>CAVSEN010000003.1:0-2117741 GCA_963727055.1 uncultured Chloroflexia bacterium | reverse complement strand
GATCCCCTGGCCCAGGAACGAGGCCAGGGTCGGCGTGCCGGTGATGCTGTTCATCTGGTCGATCGAGCGGATGAACAGGATCCGGCCGGTCGAGGACGACGGCGACAGGCTGCCGAAGAGGGCCAGCTGGCGCGCCTCCCAGGGGGCCATCACGATCACGAACAGGCCGGCGGCGACGACCGCGGCCCAGACGGGCAGGGCCGCCGGAACGCTGATGCCGGCCGCCCGGCCGCGACGCGCGCGGAGGCGTGACCAGGCCCAGACCAGGGCCAGGGCCCCGCCCACGAGGACGCCGTCGTTGCGGGCGAGGGTCGCCAGCCCGACCAGGATCCCGGTCGCGGCGAAGGCCCGCGAATCGCCCCGCAGGGCGCGCGCTCCCAGCCACAGGGCGCCCAGGACGAGGACCTGGAACAGGGCGAAGTTGTCAGGCTGGGCCATGAACGGCGTGGCGGCCGCCGGGACGGCGACGAGGATGGCGCCGCCGAGGGCCACCGCCGGCCGGCAGCCGGCCTCACGGGCGAACGCCCAGGTCATCGGCGCGGCGAGCGCCCCGATCAGGGCAAAGGGCAGGGCCGAGGCGATCGCGGTGGCGCCCAGGATCACCAGGAACGGGACCTGGACGATGCTCGCCAGGGGCATCCAGTGGGCGTTGCTGGGGATCGGCAGGACCGGCTGCGCCGGCAGGTGACCGCCGACGTCGACGAACGTCCAGATGAAGTCGATCGAGAACCCGTGGCCCGAGCTGAGCGAACGGGCGACGTTGACGTAGTAGTACGAATTGACGTACGCGGGATCCGGGTAGAGCAGGAGGAGCAGGACCCGGACCCCCAGGGCGAGGGCGAACAGGCCAAGAGCAATGCGCATCCGGTGCACCGTAGCACCGGGTCATGGCTCTTTCGACCGGTACGAACGACCTACGTCAGAGGTCCTGTCCCGGCACTCCGGTACGGTCTGGTGGCGCAGCAGAAGGGACTACGATCGGCAGGTGGAAGCGGCCCTGCCCCTGATCCCGCGCTCGCCGGCCACCCGCCGGGCGATGCGCCGCGCCCTGCGCGACGGCCTCGTGGTGGCCGGCCTGCTGTTCGCCGGCTACCTGTTCCTGGTCGTCGCCCCGGTCACCCGCACGTTCGGTTTCGACGCCTTCGCCTACTGGCACCTCGATCTCGCGGCACCCTACAGCCAGTCGGCCGGCGGCCTCGGGGCGTTCACCTACACCCCGGTCATCGCCCGCCTGTTCGCCCCGTTCGCCGCGTTGCCCTGGTACAGCTTCCTGTGGCTCTGGACGGCCGGGCTGGTGGCCACCCTCGCCTGGCTGGGCTGGCGCTCGAGCCTGGTGATCCTCGCGTTTCCACCGGTCGCCCTCGAGCTGTACCACGGCAACGTCCACCTGCTGATTGCCGCCGCGATCGTCCTGGGCTTCCGCTGGCCGGCGACCTGGGCGTTCATCCTGCTGACCAAGGTGACGCCGGGCGTCGGCCTGATCTGGTTCGCCGTGCGGCGCGAGTGGCGGAAGCTGGCGATCGCCCTCGGTGCCACCGCCCTGCTCGTCGTCGTCTCGCTCGCCTTCGACGCCTCGCTCTGGCGGGCGTGGCTGAGCGACGACATCCTGAAGACGGCGTCAGGCGCCCCGCTCGACCAGTTCTCGATCGCGATCCCGCTCTGGCTGCGCCTGCCGGCGGCCGCCATCCTCGTCGCCTGGGGCGGCCGGACCGATCGCGCCTGGACCGTGCCGGTGGCGGCCACCCTCGGCCTGCCGATCCTGTGGCCGACGGGCTTCGCGATCCTGGCCGCCCTGTGGCCGATCTCGGCGCGGCGGCCGGGCCTGACCTCGGACGACGTGGTCCTGGCCGAGGCCGCCACGGCCTGACTCAGGCGGCGACGCCGACCGGGTCGCTCGCCGGGGCCGAAGGCGCGGACGCGTCGCCGATCGGCGCCGAGGTCGGCTCGAGGAGCCACGGCAGCCGCCGGCCGAGGAGCATCGAGCCGGTGATCAGGCCCATCGCCAGCCACCAGCCCTCGAACGTGTAGCTCGCGATCAGGAGCGCGGCGACGAGGGCGATCTCGCGCCGGATCACGAGCATCGCGGGCAGGGCGAAGAGCAGCCCGAAGACGCGCAGGCTGGGCGAGCCGATCACCGCCAGCAGGCCGATCCAGGCGCCGGCGTGCCGGTTGGGCACGACCAGGACCGCGGCCATCGAGGCCAGCACGATGAGATCGCCGACCCACCACGGCAGCGATCGGGCGATCCCCGCGCCGGCCAGGATCCACTTCGGGTCGTTGGCCCGGCCGAGCTGGGCCAGCCAGTCGAGCCAGGTCTGGACGCCGACGAGGGGCAGGGTCAGGAGGGCCACGACGGCGAGAGCGATCGCGCCGGCGGCCGCCGACCGCCAGTTCCGGCGGGCGAGGTACAGCCAGGGCTGGACCTGGGATGCCTTGAGCGCGCCGACGGCGGTCGCCAGCAGGCCATTCGGCAGCGCCCCGCGCACGCCGGGCCGGTCCTGCCGGCCCAGGTCGCGCTCGAGCGGTTCGAAGTCCCGGCGCTCCTCGTCGTTCCGCGGCTCCCGCCAGAAGAGGGCGACGAACGCGGCGAAGACCACGACCTGGACGTTGCCGCCCAGCAGCCCCTCGGTGAACGGCGGCCAGGCCAGCAGGAACGGGATCGCCAGCCAGGGCATCGCCAGCCGGCGGCAGGCGAAGGTCGCGGCGGCCAGGCTGACCAGGAACCAGGCCGTGATCGGCACCACCTGGGGCAGGGCGGTGAACGGGGCGACGATCGGCAGGACGAACGGCGGATAGAGGTAGGGCAGGTCGTAGCCCGGGCCGTTGAGGAAGCTCGAGGCGAGGTACGGCTGGTCGCCGGCCAGCCAGCGCGTCGCGGCCCTGAGCGGGATGACGACGTCGACGCCCCAGGGGTAGAGGGTCAGCAGGTTATGCAGGGCGACCAGGCACAGCAGGAGGGCCAGGATGCCGATCCCGAACCGGAGCAAGCGGTTCGGCGGGCTGCCGACTTCAAACGTCTTCACCGGGTCGTGGGCCGTGGGCCGGCCGCCTCAGGAGTGCGCATGGGTCCGGATCATCGTGCAGGCCGCTCCAGGTCGCGACCCGACGATGGTACCTGCCTCGTGCCGGCCGAGCCAGGCGACGAGGGGCAGGGCAAGCATCGGGATCTCGAGGCTCGAGTAGGCCAGCCCACCGCCCTGCGAGTTGAGCACGGACGTGACCCAGTCGAGCCACAGCGAGCCGAACGGCAGGCTGACCAGGGCGAAGACACCGAGCGCCAGCCACCAGCGCCTCGATCGCGCGCCGAACAGGGCGAACGGGAAGAGGCTGGGCTTGATCAGGACCAGGACGCTGGGCCAGGCGTAGAGCACCCCGAGGGCCATCGCCGCGACCGCCCAGATCACCGGGTTGCCGGTCAGGATCTTCAAGGGTGTCGTCGGCCATGCCGCGCAGACGGCGACCAGCGCCCAGCCCTGGCGCGACGGCCGCAACAAATACAGGCTCCAGCCGACCGCGATCGCCGGGATCAGCCACCACAGGACCGCCGGCAGGAACGTGAACGGTACGAACAGGACCAGGGCGACCGGCGGGTAGAGGATGTCGCCGGCACTGATCGGATAGGGCCCCGCCAGCTGGTAGGGCTGGAAGAACGGGCCGCCGTGCAGCCAGCTCGTCGCGGCGTCCATGTACAGGCGGTAGTCCACGCCGAGCTCGCGACGGATGGCATCGGCGTTGGCCACCAGGTCGACCAGGTCGACCAGCACCAGTCCAATGGCCACGGCGATCGCAGCCCAGAGGACGATGTTGCCGCGGGTCACCACCAGTTCACGATCCCCTGCACGGATGCCCTCGTCAAGCGGCGCGCGGTGGGGTCTGAGGTACTGGCTTCCGCCGTCGGCATTAGTACGATCGGGCTATGACTCCGGCCCGTGTTATCCGCGTCGGCCAGCCGCTCCGAGACCTGACCGAGTGGCTGCCCAACAGCCTTTCCGGGCTCACGGTGCGCGCCCGCGAGAGCTCGACGCTCGCCATCATGACGGGTCCGTTCCCGGTCCTCGTCGTTGGCGCGATGATCGCGGTCGCCCAGGCCGCCGGTCGTGCCTGGGTCCCGCTCGATGCGCTGCTCTACTGGCAGGCGTCGGGGCGGCTCGACAACCTCTATGCCGCGGGCTGGACGGGCGGCTACAACTACGCCGGCCCGCCGCCGGTCGCGCAGCTCTGGACGGTCCTCCACGCCCTGCCCCTGGAGCTGGCCCTCGTCGCGTGGATCACGTTCCTCTTCGGCTGTCTCTGGTATTCCGCGCGCGGCTGGGCCCTGCCGATCATCGGCCTGGGGCTGCTCGGCATTGCGACCGGCATCCCCGGGATCAGCGCCCCGCTGGGCATCGTCCTGCTGGGCAACGTGGGCATGCTGATGACCGCGGGTCTTGTTGCCTCGCTTCGGTATTCCGGGCGCGATCGCGATCCCGGTCCTGGCCAAGGTCGGGCCTGGCGCGGCGCTGCTCTGGCACCTGGTCCGGGGTGATCGCCGCGCGGTCATCACCGGACTCGCCGTCACGGCGGCGGCCCTGTGGCATCTCCTTCGCGCTCAACCCAGGAGCGTGGTTCGAGTGGATCGGCTGGATCAGCCGGAACTATGGCGCCTCGCCCTCCAGGAGCTCGCCGTCCCGCTCGTCGTTCGTGTCCCAGCTGGGCTGGCGATCATCGCCGTTGCGGCTCGAACGAATCGCGCCTGGCTGGTCCCGATCGGGGCCGGACTGTGCATCCCGGCCGACTATGGCTGGAGCTTCCTGACGGTCTGGATTGGGGCCCTCGGCCTCCGCGGGATTTGCCCGACCACGGCCCGCGCCCAGCAGCGCCCCCGTGTTCGGTCTGCGAGTCCGGCGTGAGCCGACGAAGCGCGGCCAGCAGCGTCATCAGCACGTATTCGAGCAGGCGCGGCGTCGCGAGCACCGAATAGGCGACGGCCGCCGCCCAGCCGACTCGAGTTGGGGCGAGCCGAACGGTGATGAACAGGCCAACCGCCGCGAGGGCGGCCCAGAGGACCGGCGAGACCGCATAGGGCGACAGGTTGTTAACCTGCCCGACCAGGCCGAGATTCGTCTGGCTCACGAAGGCGGCCGTGCCTGCCGGCTCGACGAGCACCTGCGCGACGAGGAAGAGGACGCTCCACCCGACGAACAGGGCCAGCCGCCGCC
Organism: uncultured Chloroflexia bacterium; assembly: GCA_963727055.1. Taxonomy (GTDB): domain Bacteria; phylum Chloroflexota; class Limnocylindria; order Limnocylindrales; family CSP1-4; genus Palsa-1033. Next base: position 2,112,543 of record CAVSEN010000003.1, on the reverse strand, counting down.
AATCCCGGCGCCCGAGCCAGTACAGGGCGACGAGCGCCGGCAGCAGCTTGATCTGGGCGGCCGCGGCCACGGCCGCCGGATTGCCGAGCGTCAGCAGGAGGGTGACCAGGACCTGCGCCTGGCCAACGGTGATCGACCAGGCAATCGGACCAGCGAGGATCCCGACAGCGATCCAGGTCCAACGGCTCCGAACGCCGAGCAGCCACAGGGTCAGGCCGAAGGCGGCCACCATACCGATCTCCCAGAGCACTGCGGCCACCTCGAATGGCAGCAGCGCGAGCGGTCGGAACATGATCGCCAGAAGCGGTGGATAGAAGTAGTAGTGGGGGCTGTTCACGTCACCCTGGGCCGCGTAGAGCGGCAGCCCGGCGTTGAGCCGCGACGCGGCCTCGTAGTAGGCGTGGACGTCGATCAGCGGGTCGGTCATCAGGTGGAAGATGAAGACGAACCCGCCGACCAGGGCGAGGACGACCGCGGCCCCAATCAGGTGAGCTCGAGCATTCGCCGGCCCCACGGGCTCAAGTGGGGTGCCGAGCGCATCATCGGGTAGGCTCGGCTGATGGCTCCGAAGCCTGGACCTCGGTGCAGCGTTTGCGGGAGCCTCACGCCTTGGGCGCCAGGCGACGCAGGCGATCGCGATGAACCCGGACAGCCACAGGGTGAACGGGGCGAGCAGGCCCGCCATGGAACCCGGACCGCGGCGACGGGACGATCGCGAGCGAACGAAGGCAGGATCGCGAGCGGGAGGATGGTCGAGTAGAGCCCGACATAGGTCCCAGCAAACGTGCCGGCGATCGCGGCTGCCATGAGCCCGTCAGCCGGTCGCCTGATGCACGCCAAAGCGACGATGGCCACGACGACGAAGGCCGCGACTCCCAGGACCGGAGACACGAAGGAAAGCCCGTAGTTGCCTACGAAGTGGCTGTCAACGCCGGCCGCCAACGCCCGAGCGAAGTCGAGGTAAGCGGTCGGCCCGGCCACGAGGCAGCCGAGCGCCGTCGTTGTCAGCCCTCCGGCGATGACGCCCAGGAGCGTCCGACGTTGATGGACGACCATCCAGACGAGGACCAGCACGAACATGGGCTTTGGTGCGAGGGCGAGAGCAACGCCCAACACGATGCCGGATCGGACCCGATCCGAGCGAAGCGCAAGGATCGCAGCCGCCGTCAAGGCAATCGTGACATTGCCCAGCGCCAGGTCGAGCCACACCCCGGGCCAGGTCACGGCAACCAGGATGGCCAACCATGACTTCGGCGCAGCCAGCAGGACCAGCGTCAGCTCGATTACCGCCCATGCGGCCCAGTCCTGCCTGGCGGGACAAGCGACGCAACGGCCGTCATCGCGGGCGAATAGAGGTATCCGAGGAGGCTGTAGGGATCGGAACCCGCCTGCCACATCCGGCCTGCCGCAACGACACGATCAAAGTCGACCGCGATGTCGTTCCAGGGCTGGATGATGAACAGGCATTCGAGCCCGATCGCGACCGAGGCAACCACGAGCAACAGCTGCGGTCGCTCGCGGAGGCGTTGGTTCACAGCCGCAGTCTATGGCCGTCGAACGCTCTATCGCCTGCCGTACCCATGGGTAGTGGCGGTCGGGACCACCGGCGTGCGATGCTCCCGCCGATGTTGACTGCGCGCACCGGGCAAGCCAGCCTCGCGATCAACCCCTGGATCTTCGCCGTGGCCGCGATCAACGCGATCCTGGCCGTGGGCATCGGGATCCTGATCGCGCCGATCGTCTGGTCGGTCGACGGGGACCGCAACCTCGCCGCGGCGCACGCGCTGGTGGCCGGCACGTTCGGCCAGGACCACGGCTACCTGTACACGCCGCTCGCCGCGGCATTGACCTTGCCCGCCGCCCTCGCGCTGCCCTACGGCGTCGCCGTGGTCGGCTGGCTCGTCGCCCGAGCTGGCGTCCTGCTGGAAGGCGTTCGACGCGAGGTGGGTGACCTGTCGACCGTCGATCGGGTCCTCGTCGCGGTCGCGGCGATCGGCTTCATCCCGACGCTCCACGACCTGCTCCTGGGCAATGTCTCGATCCTGATCGCGGCGGCCGTCGCGATCGTGGCCTGGTCGGCCGACGGCTACCTCGCCGGGCTGCCCCTCGGCCTCGTGCTGGCGACGGCGCCCAAGCCGGCCCTGATCCCGATCCTGATCTGGATGGTCATCTTCCGGCGCCGGGCGCTGGTGTCAGCGATCGGGTCGGCCGTGGCCCTGTCGGGCGTCGGCCTGCTCGTGCTGGGGATCCCCACCTACTCGGCCTGGTTCCAGGTGCTCCTCCACCCGTACTACCTGGGCACGAACCAGACCGGCAACCTGGCCCTGGGCGCGATGCTCCCGCCGATCCTGGCCTGGCCGCTCATCGCCCTGACGATCGTGGCGACGATCGTCGCCCTGCGGCGGGGCGAAACGCCCGGGCTTCATCGCCTGCCTGTGCGCCGGCCTGCTCGTCGCGCCGTACACGATGGCCTATGGCGCGGTCCTGCTCCTGCTTGCTGCCAGGCCGCTCGCTCGCGCCGCGCCTGCGCCATCCTTCATCCTGGCCGCGACCGGTTCGATCGGGGTCATCGTCTTCCTGCCGTTGTGGGTCGGGGCGATCCTCGCCACGACCCTCGCGATTCCTCGGACGTCCTGGAGCCCCCTGCAGCACGGAGCCGCCACGTGAGCCGCCGCTGGCCTGTTCTCGCGATCTTCATCCTGTCCGGCGCGGCCGGGCTGATCTACGAAGTCGTCTGGGCCCGCCAGCTGGTCCTGGTCTTCGGCAACACGACCCAGGCCGTCAGCGCGATCCTGACCGGCTTCTTCGGCGGGATCGCGATCGGCAGCGTGATCGGCGGCCGGATCGCCGACCGGGCCCGCCGGGCGCTCCGGATGTACGGGCTGCTCGAGCTGATCCTGGTCGTGATCGTCCTGCTCACCCCGGTCACCTTCCGCCTGCTCCACGACGTCTACCGGGGCGCGTTCGACAGCCTCGAGGCGAGCCCGACGATCCTCGCCCTGATCCGCTTCGGGCTGTCGCTCCTCGCCCTTGGACCGGCCACGATCCTGATGGGCGCCACCCTGCCGACCCTGACCCGCCACCTCTCGCGGGACCCGGCCAACCTGTCGACGTCGTTCGGCCGGCTGTACGCCGCGAACACGGTCGGCGCGATCGTGGGCACGATCGCCGCCGGGTTCGTGCTGATCGAGCTCCTCGGCCTGACCGGGACGCTGCTCGTCGGCGCCGCCTGCTCGGCGATCGCCGGGCCTCAGCGCCCTCTTCCTCGACTGGCGGCGGGGCGAGCTGCCCCCGAGTGCCGCGCCGGTCGGCCGAGGCCACGGTCGAAGCCCGCGGCCAGCGCCCCGGCCGCGCGTTCGGCTGGCCCTGATCGTCGCCTACATCTCCGGGCTGACCTCGCTCGGCTACCAGGTCCTGTGGACCCGCCTGCTCGCCTCGGGAACGGGCGACTCGACCTACGTCTTCACCACGATCCTGGCGATCTTCCTGATCGGGCTGGCGCTCGGCGCGGTCGCCTTCAACGTCTTCCGCGACTCGGATCCGGACGATCAACCTGCTCGCCGCTCGGCCAGGTCGTCATCGCCCTCCTGGTCCTCGTCGGGATGGTCAACGATGATCGGGCGCGGCATACACCGGCGATCCTGAGCCTGACGACGGACTTCGGCAGCCTGTTCACCGACTTCGCCGCTGCCGGTCGCGCTCGTCGTGCTGCCGGCGACGTTCGTGATGGGCCTGACCTTCCCCGCGTCGTCGGCGCTGATCGCCGACCCGGACGGCCATGTCGGCAGCAACGCCGGACTGCTCCTGTCGGCGAACACCCTGGGCGCGATCACCGGCACGTTCCTCATCCCGTTCGTCGTCATCCCGCTGGTCGGCTCACCGGTCGCCCTCGGCCTGATCGCCCTCCTCAATGCCGGCACCGGGCATTGCCCTCGCACTTGCCGGTCGGATCGAGGACCGCCTGCCGCGGCTGGTCACCGGCAGCGCTGGGTGCGATCGTGGCCGCTGCCCTGGTCGTGGCCCTCGCCGTCGGCGGCCTGTTCGTCGACCCAAACGTCGCCCGGATCCTCGGCGCCCAGCGGCACCGATCGACAGCGTCGGCCGAGGACGACATCGCCTCGGTCCAGGCCGGGCTCGCTCTACGGGCTATCCAGCAGCTGTGGGTCACCGGGACGTCGATGACGATCCTGACCGTCGACGTGAAGCTGATGCCGATCCTGCCCCTGATCCTGCGGCCCAGCTCGACGACGAACCTGACGGTGGCCTTCGGGATGGGCTCGGCCTGGCGCGCCGCGCTGAACGCCGGGCTGACCTCCACGGTGGTCGAGCTCGTGCCGTCGGTGCCCCACATGTTCGGCGTCTTCTATCCGGACGCGCCCGAGGTGCTGGCCAACCCGAAGGGCAACATCGTGATCGCCGACGGGCGCAACCACGTCGAGCTGACCAACGACCACTACGACATGATCGTCACCGACCCGCCGCCGCCGATCGAGACGGCCGGCGTGTCGGTCATCTCGTCGCTCGAGTACTACCAGGCCGCCAAGGCCCGCCTGAATCCGGGCGGGGTGATGATGCAGTGGATCCCCTACGGCCAGACGATCGACGAGTTCAAGGCCCACGTCCGGACGTATGCCTCGGTCTTCCCGCACGTGATCATCGCCTTCGGGGCGGGTGGCTTCGGGCTGTACATGCTCGGCTCGGACCAGCCGATCTCGCTCGACCCGGCGGCGATCCAGGCGGTCCTCAGCCGGCCGGGGATCGTCCAGGACCTCTCGTCCGCGGCCGACTCGCCCGTTCATGACCTAGCCGGCTGGGCCGCCGAGATCCCACAGCTGGTCTGGATCCAGGGCGACCAGGTCCCGAAGTTCGCCGGCAGCGGCCCGCTGATCACCGACGACCACCCGCTGCCCGAGTACTTCCTGCTCCGCCACCTCTTCGGGCCGCCCTCGCCGCTCGTCTCGCCCGGCCTGCTGCGCTCGATGACGCCGGCGCCGTGAGCGCCGCCGCAGCCTCCAGCCTGACGGTCGTCCTCCCCGCGTATAACGAGGAGGACCGGCTCGGCTCGGCCCTGGACGAGCTGTTCGGCTACCTCCGCCGGCGAGGCGGGCGCGCGCGCGAAGGGTCGATCGGGGCGGCTGCGTTGCCCGCGGATGTCCGGGTCCTCGTCGTCGACGACGGCAGCACCGACGGGACGGCCGCCCTCGTCCGGGCCCGGCCGGAGTTCGGCGACCCGAACGCGCCGGCCCGGCTCGACCTGCTCGCCGTGCCCCACGGCGGCAAGGGCGCGGCGGTCCGCGCCGGGATGCTCGCCGCAGAGACCGACCTGGTCGTCTTTGCCGACGCCGACATGGCGACGCCGCCCGACCAGCTGCCCAAGCTCGTCGAGGCGCTGGCCGACCATGACGTGGCGCTCGGCAGCCGGATCCAGCCCGACGGCCGCGACATGCGCCGAAGCCAGCCGGGCTACCGCCGGTTGCTCGGCCGCGCCTTCCACGTCCTCGCCTCGGTCTGGGTGATCGGCCCGGTCAAGGACACCCAGTGCGGCTTCAAGGGCTTCACCCGGGCCGCCGCCCAGGACCTCTTCGGCCGCCAGAAGGTCACCAGCATCGTCTTCGACGTCGAGCTGATCCACCTGGCCCGGCGGCGCGGGTACCGCATCGCGGTGGTCCCGATCCAGTGGTCGGACAAGCGTGGCTCGCGGATGGTCGCCCGGCCCGGGCTTGCCCTGCGGGTCGGCTGGGACCTGTTCCGGATCCCGCTCCTGCATCGGCGTGGCTGACCGGGGCACGACGCCCGCCTGGCTGCCGATCGCCGCGGTCGCCAGTCTCGTCCTCGTCGTCGGAGCCGTCCTCCTGAGCGCCGGCTCGACGCTCGGCTACGACTTCCACGCCTACGCCAACGCGGCGGATCGCCTGCTCCATGGCCAGCCGCTCTACGACCCGACGATCAACGTCGCCGGCGGCTTCGCGATCTATCTCTACCCGCCCCCGTTCGTCCTCCTCGCCCTGCCGTTCGACCTCCTGCCGGCTCCGTTCGCGGCGATCGCCTGGATCGGCGCGATGGGCGCGGCGTTCCTCGCGGGCGCCGCCCTCCTGCCGGTCCGGCCGCGAGGTCCGCTGGTCGATCGTCCTGCTCGGCGGGCTGTCCTGGCCGCTCGCCTACTCGCTCAAGCTCGGCCAGGTCGGGCCGCTCCTGTTCCTGCTGTTCGCCGCCGGCTGGCGCTGGCTCGACCGGCCCGGCCGGCTCGGGACGATCATCGCCCTGGGCACGATCGTCAAGGTCCAGCCGGCGATCCTGCTCGGCTGGGCGGCCCTGACCCGGCGCTGGCGGGCGATCGGCGTGGCCATTGGCGTCCTGCTGGTCGCGGCGCTCCTGGCGACGCTCGTGACCGGGTTCGCGACGTGGTCCGACTACGTCGAGCTGCTGCGCCGGGTCAGCGGGCCGGTGACCACGCCCCACAACTTCACGCCCGGCGCGATCGCGTTCCAGCTCGGCGCGTCCGAGGCGCTCGCCTCGGGGCTCCAGCTGATCGCGACCGTTGCCGTGCTGCTGGTCGTCGCCTGGACCGCGCTCCGGTCCCCGGCCGCGGTGAGCTACCTGACCGCCGTCGACGGCCAGCCAACTGCTCTCGCCCCTGCTCTGGGACCATTACGCGATGCTGCTGCTCCTGCCGGTCGCCTGGCTGCTCGATCGCCGGCGCTGGTGGGCGGCCCTGATCCCGCTGGCGACCGCCACGCCGATCGTCCTCCTGGGGATCGTGCCGGCGGCGATCTACCCGGTCCTGTTCGCCGCCGGGCTGCTGGCGCCGCCGCTCGTCGCGGCCCGGAATCGCCAACCGTGACCAGCCCGGGAGCGGCGCCCGGCTTCTTCGGCGCCCGGCCGAGCAGCCTGAGCCGGCCGTCGTCGAGCGGACCGCTCGTGGCCGCCGTGCTGATGATCGTCGGCTTCGGGATCTTCTGGCTGTCGAACCATGCCTTCGACGCCGGGCGGGGCGACTTCTTCTACCTCGCCGACGCCTTCCTGCACGGGCGGACGTGGCTGACGGCCCCGCTCGGACCGTACGACAACGTGGTGATCGACGGCCGGGTCTATGTCCCGTTCGGGCCGTTCCCGGCGTTCATCCTGGTGCCGATCGTGGCCCTCCTGGGGCCCGACTCGGCCGACCGGATCCAGCCGGTGATCAACGCCGCGCTCGCCGCGTTCGACCTCGGCCTGTGCTGGTGGCTGGCCGCCCGAATCGGTGTCCGCTCGCTGGTCGACCGGGTCTGGCTGGTCGTCCTGTTCGGGTTCAGCACCCAGATCTGGTGGGTCACGACCCGCGGTGGCGTGTGGCACACCGGTCACCTCGTCGCGGCCGGCCTGACCCTGATGGCCCTGATCGAGCTGTTCGGCCGGCGCCGGCCGATCCTGGTCGGGCTGCTCGGCGGGGCCGCCTTCCTGACCCGCGCGCCGCTCCTCTTCGCGCTGCCGGTCTACGCCCTGCTGCTGGCCCCGGTGGACACGGCGATCGCTGCCGGCCGCTCGGTCGTCCATCGCTGGCGGCCGGTGCTGGTCGACTGGCTGTGGCTCAGCCTGGCCTTCCTGCCGCTGGGCATCTTCGCCCTGTGGTACAACGCCGTGCGCTTCGGCTCGCCGCTCGAATTCGGGCTACTCGCTGGCCAGCCTGCCCGACTGGCTCATCGCGCTGCGCGACCAGGGCCTGTTCTCGCTCAGCCACGTGGGCATGAACATCGACTACCTGTTCCTGCACACGCCGACCCAGATTCCCGACTTCCCGTTCTTCAGGCCGGACGGCCTGGGCATGTCGATCCTGATCACCAGCCCGGGCCTGTTCTGGGCGGCGCGGGCGGACTGGTTCAGCCGCCGGAGCTGGCTCCTGCTGGCCGCCCTGGTCCTGACCCTGATCCCCAACCTGCTCTACTACGGCGGCGGCTGGCTCCAGTACGGCTACCGCTATGCGCTCGACGCCATCCCGTTCGCGTTCGCCCTGTGCTGCATCGCGGCGGCCCGCCACGGGATGGGCTGGATCTGGCGCCTGGCGATCGTCTTCGGGGTGATCGTCGGCGCCGGAGGGGTCTACTGGGCCTACCACCTGTAGGCCCGTTGCTCCCGCAATGACCTCGGCCGAAGGAATGCTATTCTCGGCCGCGTGACCACCCCCACGCTCAACGCGGAGCCTGTCTGTCCGGGCGCCGCGAGCGGCTCCGAGCGGACCGCTCCGGCGAGCAACCCGACCCCCGGCACGGGCCTGCCTGGCGTTCCAGCGGCCATTCGAATCCATTGATCAAGCCACCTGGGATGCCCTCGCCGGCGCGAATCCGGCGGCCACGCCGTTCTCCAGCTGGGCGTTCCAGCGGGCCTGGTGGGATGCCTACGGGGCGAATGCGCACGACGAGACGCTCGTCGTCCTGCCCGTCGATCCCGAGGGCCAGCCGGTCCCCGGGGCCGAGCCGATCGGGATCGTGCCGCTCATGCACCGCCATGAGGTCGAGCCGTCCGACGCGGCCGACCAGACCCGGATGCGGCTGGCGGCCGGCGCCGAGCTGACCCCGGTGCCGGGCAGCGCGACGGCGTTCTTCTTCGGTGGCTCGTACCACGCCGACTACGCGACCCTGCTCGCCGCGCCGGACGATCTCGATGCCGTGGCCGACGCCCTGGCCGGCTGGTTCGGCGGGCCGGCGGCGCCCGCCTGGGACGCGGTCGACCTGCGCCGCCTGCGCTGCGGCGATCCGGCCGGCGAGGCACTGGCCGCCGCGTTCGGCCGGCGCGAAGGGGCGGCCGGCTGGACCCTGAACCTCGAGCGGGAGGATGTCTGCCCGGTCGTCAGCCTGCCCGTCGGTGGTTCGTTCGATGAATTCCTGGCCGGCCTCGGCAAGACGGAGCGCCACGAGATCCGGCGCAAGCTCCGCCGGGCGGAGGCGGTCGGCCCGATCACCCTCGATCGCTCGGCCGACCCGCTGGCCGACCTGCCGGCATTCATCGAGCTCCACCAGAAGCGCTGGGGCGAGGCGGGGCTCTTCCCCGACACCGCCGGCGGGGCGATGAGCCGGACCTTCTTCCGGCGCCTGTTCGAGCTGCTCGGCCCGGCCGGCCCGCTCGTCCTGTCGTTCGTGGCCGTCGGCGGGCGGCGGATCGGGGCGGGCGTCCACCTCGAGGACGGCGACTCGCTGCTGTACTACAACGCCGGGCTCGATCCGGACGCGCGGGAGCTCAGCCCGGGCGTGCTGATGGTCGCCAGCTACGTCCAGGCGGCCCTCAGCGGCGGGTTCCGGCGGATGGACTTCCTGCGCGGCAACGAGCCGTACAAGTACGAATGGGGCGCGCAGGACGAGCCGATCCAGCGCCTCCTCGTGCGCCGGAGGGTCGGCCGGTGACCCCGCCCGTGGCCGGTGACCCCTGCCTCGAGCCGCTCGCCACGCCCGCGGTCGCCGGCGGCCGGGTGCGGGTCGTCGAGATCCTGGCGACGGGCACCAACGGCGGCGCCCAGGAGCATCTCTTCGCGCTCCTCAGCCGCCTCGACCAGGGCCGCTACGACGCGAGCGTGATCGCCCTGTCGGGCGGCAGCGCCGTGCGCAAGCTCCAGCGGGCCGGCTTCTCCGTGACGGTGGTCGAGGAGCCCGACGACGCGATCGCGACCGGGGTCGTGGCCACGATCCTGGCCGACGTCAACCCCGACGTGATCCACAACCACATGTACCGGGCGGAGCTCGTCGGCACCCGGGCGGCGATCGCCCTGGGCGCGGCCGGCCACCGCCGGCCGTACATCGTGTCGACGGTCCACTCGAGCCGGATCCGGTCCGAGGAGGACCGCCGCGTCCTCCAGATCCTGACCCCCCAGATCGACCAGCTGATCGCCGTGTCACGGGCGATCGAGGCCAAGATCCAGGACGAGGGCCGGGCCGGCGCACCCGTTCGCCTGATCTACAACGGGGTCGACCTGGCCCGCTACGACGAGACCATGCCGTGCTGCACGTTCCGCGAGCAGTACGGGATCGAGCCCGATGCCGTGGTCGTGGGCGTCGTCGCCCGGCTCGAGCCCGAGAAGGGCCACCCGACGCTGCTCGAGGCCTGGCCGGCGGTCCTCCGGGCCGTCCCGAACGCCGTGCTCCTGATCGTCGGCGAGGGCAGCCGCAAGGCGGAGCTCGAGCAGCTCGCCGCGACCCTCCGGATCGCCCATCGGGTCGTCTTCACCGGGCGGCGGGACGACGTGCCCGAGGTGACGGCCGCCCTCGACGTGGCCGTCCTGCCCTCCTATCGCGAGGCCCAGGGCCTGTCGATCCTGGAGGCGATGGCGCTCAGCCGGCCGGTCGTCGCCAGCCGGGTCGGGGGCATCCCGGAGGTGATCCAGGACGGCGTGTCGGGCCTGCTCGTCGCGCCCCACGACCCCGAGGCGCTGGCGGCCGCGATCGTCCGCCTGCTCAAGGACCATCCCCTGGCCGACATGATCGGCCGGGCCGGCCACGACGTCGTCCACGAGCGGTTCTGCATCGGCCTGATGGTCCGCGCCGTCGAGGGGATCTACGACGAGGGCGCTCGCGCGGTCCGGATCAGCGGAGCCGTCGCCTCGTAGGACGATCGGGGGATCGGCCGCCGCCCGGGGCCGGGTAGGATCGCCCGGATGACTTCCGCCGATCGGCCGGCGTTCCTGCGCCTGACGTTCCCGCGCCTGACGTTCCCCCGGCTGTGGGTCGCCCTGGCGATCCTGCTCCCGGTCCTGGCCGCCCTGATCGCCACGCTGTCGGCGGTCGACCTGGCCTACAACGTCCGGGCCGGGGAGCTGATGCTCGACTCCGGATCGGTCCTGCGGATCGATCCCTTCGCCTTCACCACGGCCGGCGGCGCGTGGCTCGACCAGCAGTGGGGCGCCCAGGTCCTGCTCGCCCTGGGCTACCGGGCCGGCGGCTGGGACCTGCTGGCAATCCTGCGGGCCTTGCTCGTCGCGGTCGTCATCGGCCTGACCTTCGTCGCCTGCCGGCGAGCCGGGGTCGGCCTGCGGGTCGCGGCCTGGCTCGCGCTGGCGGCCTTCATCCTGGCGTCCGCGGCGATGGGCCTCCGGCCGCAGCTGTTCGGGATGGCCCTCTTCGCGGCAACGCTGGCGATCCTGGCCGGCCGTGACCGGCAGCCCATGGCGGTCTGGCTCATCCCGCTCCTCGTCATCCCCTGGGCGAGCCTCCACGGCAGCTTCATCTTCGCCCCGGCCGCGGTCGGAGTCGCCTGGCTCGAGGACCTCGCCGCCGGCCGACCCGGGGCTCGCCGCCTGCTCGCCGTCGCGCTCGCCTCGGCCGTTGCCACCCTGGTCAATCCGTTCGGCCCCGGCGTCTGGTCGTATGCGATCGGGCTGACCACGAACCCCACGATCCGGAGGCTGATCATCGAGTGGCAGCCGACGGCGCCGCTGTCGGCCAGCGGCCTGCTGCTCTACGGCTCGATGCTGGTCTTCGCGATCCTGATCGTGCGTCGCCTGCGCAGCGCGGGCCCCGCCGGCCGTCGAACGGCGCTCCGGGCGGTGCTGCCGACCCTGGCCTGGCTCGTGTTCCTGGGCGTCGTCGCGGCCGCCGCGGAGCGAGGAATCGCCTGGTGGGCGTTGGCTGCACCGGTCGCCGTTGCCCGGCTGATCGGGCCAACAGGGGCCGTCGCTCCTGCTGGTCGCGCCGATGGCGTCGAGCAGCCCGGGCGTCGGACCGAACCCGCCTCGGCGCTGAACGGCGCAATCGTGATCGTCCTGCTCCTGGCGGGGATCGCCCTGCTGCCGAACTGGCGGACGGCCGGCTCGGCCGGCTCGGCGAGCTTGCTGAGCGATGCGCCGACGGGGATCACCGCCGCGCTGGCGGGCCGGGTTGGCCCGTCCGACCGGATCTGGAACGCCCAGCGCTGGGGCTCGTGGCTGGAGTTCGCCCTGCCCGGCGTGCCCGTCGCCGTCGACTCGCGGATCGAGGTCATCCCTGATGGGGCGTGGGACGACCACCTCGCCCTGTCAGCCGGCAACTCCGACTGGCAGGCGATCCTCGATCGCTGGAAGGTGACGGTCGTCGTCGCCAGCCGCGAGGAACAGGCCGCCCTGATCCCGTTGCTCCAGGCCTCGGCGGCCTGGACCCAGGTCTACCAGGACGCCGACGGCCTCGTTTTCGTGCGGCGCTAGGGGCGAGCTGCGACCGGCTGACTCGAGCGCAGCTCGGAGGGGTCCGACCCGACTAACGGTGCCGAGCGCGGGCCCCCATTGCCGAGGGCCATGCTTTGGAGGAACTGCGGAGCCTGCCGCAAATCGTCGGAGCCGATTTGGACGCAGGCTGCCGTCGGGGCCACCGCTCTCTTTGTCCGTCTTGGCATTCGCGTCGTGCGGACGACGACGCGCGAGGCCGAGCTTGCCAAGCTCCTGACCAACACCTGGCGGTACATGAAGTTCGCCGTCGCGAACCAGTTCTTCATGATTGCCGACCAAGCCGGAGTGGACTACACGAATGTCCTTCGGGCGATCCGCCAGGACTATCCAAGAGCGGCCGATCTGCCCGGTCCGGGTTTCGCGGCCGGACCCTGCCTATTCAAGGACACGATGCAGCTCGCGGCGTTCACGAGTGACCACTTTCCAATGGGCCAGGCCGCCATGCAGGTAAACGAGGGCCTGCCTGCCTACATCGTCGCGGCTCTCGAGCGGCGCCGGGGATCGCTGCGAGGGCTCACCGTCGGCATCCTAGGGATGGCGTTCAAGGCCGAGTCGGACGACACGCGCGCTTCCCTCAGCTACAAGCTTCGCAAGCTGCTCACGTGGGCCGGAGCGCGGGTTGTCTGCACAGATCCCTATGTCCACGACGCGCGATTGGTCTCCATCGAAGTCGTGGTCGCCGAGAGCGATGTGCTGATCCTGGGGGCGCCTCACCGCCAATACTCGGGTCTTCGACTGCCGGGTCGAGACGTTGTCGATGTCTGGGGCGCACTCGGAGAGGGGATCCGCCTTGTGAGAATCCTCGTGACCGGCGCTGCCGGTTTCATCTGCGGCTACCTCGTGCCCGAGTTGCTCGAGGCCGGCCACGAAGTCGTGGGGGTGGACAACTTCAGCAAGTACGGCCCCTTGGCGAAGAGCTACGACCAGCACTCCCGCTACCGCCTGGTCAAGGGCGACGCGAAGGACGTGGCATTGCTGACCGAGCTGGCGGCAGACTGCGACCAGGTCGTGGCTGCCGCAGCCATGATCGGCGGCATCAGCTACTTCCACGAATTTGCCTATGACCTGCTGGCCGAGAACGAGCGAATCCTGGCCGCGACCTTCGACGCTGCGCTGGCTGCCCGACGGTCGGGTCACCTCGAGCGGATCGTGGTGATCAGCAGCTCAATGGTCTACGAGTCGACGAGCATCTTCCCGACGCCCGAAGGTGCTCAGCTGACCAGCCCGCCACCTCGGTCGACCTATGGGTTCCAGAAGCTCGCCAGCGAATACTTTGCTCGCGGCGCGCTGGAGCAATTCGGCCTGCCATACACGATCGTTCGACCGTTCAATTGCGTCGGGATCGGCGAGCGCCGGGCCGTCCGTGACTCGGACGTGATGAGTGGCAACGTCAAGCTGGCGCTCAGCCACGTCGTTCCGGATCTGGTGCTGAAGACCATCAAGGGGCAGGATCCTCTCCACATCCTCGGCAACGGTCACCAGGTTCGGCATTACACGTATGGCGGCGACCTGGCCCACGGGATCCGCCTGGCGATCGAGTCGCCGGCCGCCGTGAACGACGACTTCAACCTATCCACGGCTCAAAGCACGACCGTGCTCGAGCTGGCCCAGCTGATCTGGCGCCTGGTCAATGGCGATCGGCCGTTTCGAACGGTGTCGGACCCGCCGTTCGAGCACGATGTCCAACTCCGGGTTCCGGACACGAGCAAAGCGCAGTCCGTCCTTGGTTTCCGGGCGTCGACATCGCTCGAGACGATGTTGGCCGAGGTCATCCCCTGGCTTCAGGCCGAGGCACGGGCGGGCCGGGTCTGATGGGTGCGGGCGGAGCTGAACTGTCGATCGTCATCCCGGTCTACAACGAGGGCGAGGCGATCGTGCCGCTCGTGCGGCGCCTGTCGGCCGTCGCACCTCCGTCGAACGAGATCCTCGTCGTGTATGACTTCGATGAGGACACAACCGTCGCCCCGCTCCGTGCGCTCGCGGCTGAGCTCCCGAACGTTCGGGGCCTGAGGAACGACCTTGGGAGGGGGGCCCTGAATGCTCTGAAAGCGGGGTTTGCGGCCAGCGCCGGCACGTTTGTGCTGGTCATGATGGCTGACGGGTCGGATGACCCGGGCGACATCCAGCCGATGCTGGACCTGGCCCGCGGCGGCGCCGATCTCGTCGCGGCCAGCCGATACATGGCGGGCGGGCGGCAGATCGGCGGACCGCGCGTCAAGCGCCTCCTGAGCCGGGGAGCGGGCCTGTCCCTGCACTGGTTCGCCGGCTTGCCGATCCACGACCCGACGAGCAACTTCAAGCTCTATCGACGTGCCTTCCTCGCCAACATGAGCATCCAGAGCCGGGCCGGCTTCGAGATTGCGCTCGAGCTGTCGGTCAAGGCCTACGCGGGTGGATTCCGCCTGGCCGAGGTCCCAACGACCTGGCGCGACCGGACCTCCGGCGCCAGCAACTTCAAGCTCAGGGCCTGGCTGCCCGAGTATCTGCGCTGGTACCGAGCAGCCTTCGCCTATCGGCTTCGTCGTCGGCCGGCCTTCCTTCGGCCGTAGACCGCACGCCCGTCGCCACGAGCGGGATGATGGCGATCAGCAGGGCGAAGGCGTCGAGCCACAGCGTCGGCAGGGCGATCGTGATCGCCACCACGAGGAGCGGCTCGCCGATCCGCGGGCGGACGAGGCCGGCGGCCACGGTGACCGCGACGGCAGCGATCAGTCGGACGAAATAGGGGATCGGCAGGATCCCCGAGACGTCGCCCGCGCCGCGTTGCTGGACCGTGGCGATGAAGCCCGACCAGGCGCCTGGATCGAGGGCGACGCTGACGACCAGGATCACCAGCCCGACGCCGATCGCGACGGCCGCGTCGCTCCACCGCCGCCGGAGGAGCAGGTACAGGATCCCCAGGCCGGGCGCGAGCTTGATCGCGGCGCCGATCGCGAACGCCCACGGCCAGCGCCGAAGGCCGAGCACGACGAGGGCGGCGAGCATCAGGTGGACGTTGCTGTACGAGAGCTCGACGGCGAGCGGCAGGAACACCACCAGGGCCAGGGCGACAAGTGGCCGCCAGCGGGCGATCCACAGGAGGCAGGCGATCTGGACGCCGATCCAGGCCAGGTCGAAGACGTGCGTCGGCAGGATCGCGGCGATGGGCATGAGCGCCTGGGCGAGCGGCGGCGGATACCAGTAGGCCCACGGGGTGACCGAGGTGGCCGTCGGGTCGTAGAGCGACTGGCCGTTGAGCAGCCGCTGGGCGGCGAGCCAGTAGGCATGCTCGTCCTGGCCGCCGGACCAGCTCCGGTCGGCGATCACCAGCACGAATGTCGCCCCGATCGCGGCGAGGACGACCAGCCCGATCGCCGGATAGCGCCGGCCGCCGATCGTGGTCGGTGCGCTGAGCACCTTCCAGGCAGCGAGCGCCCGGGCGGCCATTACAGGGTCAGCGAGGACCAGTAGCGCTCGGCGTGGCCGCCCAGGCCACCCAGCGCGCCGATCTTGCGACCATAGCCGCGGACCGCATCGGCCATCTCGCGAGTGCCGCCGAAGAGGCGCGGCAGCTGGCTCTCGTAGATCGTCAGGCCGTTGATCTTGCGCTCGAGCTGGTCGCTGATGTCGGCGTATTCGGGCACGATCGAGACGTCGTAGGGCAGCTCCCGGAGGCCCTCGCCCAGGTCGTCGATCGAGCGGAAGTCGTTCCACCAGGCGTATGGGAAGTCCTCGTAGAACGAGATGATCCCGGCCCATTCCGGACCGGGCATCACCCACCGCCGGGCGTCGCCGATCATCGCCAGGCCGACGTTGCGGACGAGCTGGTGGTCGACGTGGCCTCCGACGCCGAGCGGGAAGTAGACCTTCTGGGGCTCGAGCCGGGCGATCTCGCGGCGCAGCAGCTCGACCGGCGCCGGGTCGTCGGCGCGGGGCATGCCGAGCAGCTCGGCGTCGCCTTCGTAGCCCCGGAAGACGGCGTCGGGCAGGTCGAGCAGGACGAGGGCGGCCTCGGCGAAGTAGGCATAGCGCTCGTCCTCGAGCCGGCGGGTGGCCATCGCGTCGGCCGCCGCCTCGGCTTCGGTCAGCTCGACCGTCAGGACGGCACCCTGGGTCGGCAGCCGGTCGATCACCGGCTGGCCGGCCAGCGCCTCGTTGTGGATCGACGCCCGGCGATACCAGGAGGAGCGCTGCCAGAACCGCTTGGCGGCCGCGTCGGCATCGGCCTGGGTGGCGTCGAGCCGGTCGGCGGTGGCGGCCCAGGCCGGCAGGGGCGACGTGTCGGCGCCGACGTCGTTCGGGATGTTTGCCCGGTTGAACGCCTCGGTGACCGGCCAGAGCGCCTTCGAGCCGAAGCCAAGCGCCTCGCGCTGGTAGGGCGTCAGGCTATCGGCCTGGCCGTTGCCCGAGAAGACGGTCAGGATCGCGACGTTCTGGCCCAGCTCGCGCAGCGACGCGATCAGGCCGCCGCACGACAGCGCGACATCGTCCGGGTGGGGGCTGACGAAGACGTGGGTCATGGCGCCCGGATTATACCGGCCCGTTTCCGCCCGATCGGAAGCCGGCCGCGCCGATCAGGGGCACGAAGGCACACGCGCCGGCCGGCCGTTCGACCAGGCGGCCCGCCGTTCGGCTGACCACGACCAGTTGCTGGTCGCCGGCGGCCCCCACCGGAACGACGAGCCGGCCGCCCTCCGCGAGCTGGTCGACGAGCGGGCCGGGCACGACCGGCGCGCCGGCCGTCACGATCACCCGGGCGTGGGGCGCCGTGGCCGGGTCGCCGAGGCTGCCATCGGCCACCACCACCTCGATCGAATCGGCCAGGCCCAGGTCCACGAAGCGCTGGCGGGCGGCGGCGGCCAGGTCGGGCAGGCGCTCGATCGTCCGCACCCGGGCGCCCATCGCGGCCAGCACCGCGGCCTGGTAGCCGGACCCGGTGCCGATCTCGAGGACGACCGCACCGGGTTCCACCTCGAGCAGCTCGGTCATCCAGGCGACGATGTACGGCTGGCTGATCGACTGGCCGTCGGCGATCGGCAGCGCCTCGTCGTCGTAGGCGCGGTCGGTCATGCCGTCGGGCACGAACCGCTCGCGCGGGACCGACCCCATCGCTGACAGGACGCGCTCGTCGCTGATCCCCCGCCCACGGAGCTGGCGCTCGACCATCGCCCGGCGGGCGGGCCCGAACGGATCCGCGCTGGGCGCCGGTCGGCCGGGGATCCAGCGCACGACCGGGCGCCTCGTCCGCGCCCTAGCTCGACGGGCTCGGGTTCGGGCTTGCGCTGGGCGCCGCGCTCGACCCGCTCGGGCTCGCGGCGCTCGATGGGGAGGCGACCGGCGATCCGCTCGGGCCGGCGGAGCTGCTTGGTGCCGCCGAAGTGCTCGGAGCGGCGCTGCTGCTCGGCGCGACCGACGCGCCGGCGCTGCTGCTTGGAGCGGCGGAAGGCGACTCGCTCGGCAACGGGGCCGGCGTCGGGATCGGGGTCAGGAAGCCGCCCACGCCGCCGAGCAGGCCGTAGGCGAAGATCGCGATGAAGACGGCCACCACGGCGATGACGAAGACGGCGGAGGCGCGATCGCTGACATGGACGGCGGTCTCCGATGGCGTCGGACCAGCCGGCGCGAATGTGCGCCGAATCGATCGGTCGCGCGCGGCGCCCGCCGACATCTCGCCGAGAGCGGTCGGTCGCCCGGACGCGTCGGTCGTTCGAGTCGAGGCGGCCCCGACCGTCGCGGCTCCGGCCGCGTACTCGGACTCGTCGTCCTCGTCGCCTTCCTCTTCCTCGTCCGCGTCGTCGTCCTCGCCGTCCTCGTCACCGCGGGGCGGCTCGGCCTCGGGGTTGCCCTCCTCGGTCTCGACCGACGCCGACTCCTCGGCGCGGAGCTGGGCCGCGGGGTCGAGCCCGCCCCCGAACGACGGTTCGGGCAGCGACGAAGGCAGCGTCGGATCGCGGTCGATCGGCTCGGTCATTCGGGGATCGCACTCCTTTGCGCGCAGTCGCGGCGCGGGCGCCAGTGTACCGAAAGGGCGATCACGCGTCGCGGACGGCCGGGACGAGCAGGCCGGCCAGGCCGGCCAGGCAGGCGAGCAGGCCGAACCCGCCGATCACGTTGGCGACCCCGAAGAACGAGGCGAGGATGCCGCTGGCCCCCGTCGCCAGGGTCATCGCCCCGAGCACCAGCGAGAACCGGATCGAGACGACCCGGGCCATCATCTCGCGCGGCACCCGTTGCTGGAAGAGCGTCTGGCTGGGGATGACGAAGACGAGGTTGGCGATCCCGATCCCGACCATGAACGCGATCGCGGCCGGCAGGAACGCGGTCCGGCTGTAGAGGGCGATGCAGGCACCGGTGACGGCGTAGCCGGCGATCACCAGGCGGCCCTTGCCGATCCGCTGCCCGATCAGGCCGACGGCGATCCCGCCGACCAGGTTGCCGACCCCGATCGCCCCCTCGAGGAAGGCGTAGACCGTCGTGCCCGGGATCGTGCCGGCCTGGATCACCGTGAAGGCGTAGATCGCCGACATCGGCAGCAGGACGCCGATCGCCATCTGGCCGGCGATCCCCTGGAGCGTATTGGCGAACAGCACCGCGTCGTTGCGCAGGAAGCGCCAGCCCTCGAGGAAGTCGCCGCGGAACGAGCGCTCGGCCGGGTCGACCCGCTGGACGACGAGCGGGATGGCGATCGTCGCGATCAGAGCGGCCGAGGCGACATAGGTGGCGGCGTCGAACCAGAAGGCCAGGGCGAAGTTCTTGCCCAGGACCAGGACGAGCAGGCCGGCCAGGCCGTAGCCGACGATGTCGGCCAGGGTCTCGGCCAGCCAGGTCGCCGAGTTGGCGGCCATCAGGTCGTCGGACGGCACGATCCGCGGGATCACCGCCTCGCGCGCGGGACGGAAGAAGATCGAGACCGTCGTCACCAGGAAGACGACCGGAAAGACGAGCAGGGTGTTGGTGAAGGCCGCCAAGGGCAGCAGGAAGACGATCCCGGCCCGGAGCAGGTCGCTCGAGACGAGGACCCGCTTCTGGTTGACCCGGTCGACGAACGTGCCCGCCAGCGAGCCGAAGATCAGGTTGGGCACCGTGGCCGCGAAGAAGACGAAGCTCGTCGCGATCAGCGAGTTCGTCTGCTGGTAGATGAAGATCGCCAGGACGGCCTGGTTGACCCGGTCCCCGAACAGGCTGAGCAGGCCGCCGGTCCACAGCGTCGAGAACGGGCCGTTGAGGGCCAGCCGGCCGTATGGGTTGAGCCGGGCTCGTTCGGCCAGGGTGGCCGGCCGGCGGGCGGTGGGGAAGGTGGTGCTGGCCGGCGAGGCCATCGACACGCCGCCGCTGCCGAGGACGATCGGCCGGTCGAGGCGAGATGCCTCGCTCAGCCCGGGGATCAGCCCGGTGCCCGCCGGCAAGGTGGTCGGCGGCGCACCAACCGATGACAGGCGGGTCGCGCCGGCCAGCCCGAGCGTCGGTCGCAGGCCGGCCCGCTCGTCTGGGCCGGCCTCCGCTCCGGGCTCCGGGCGCGGCAGGCGCTGGACGATCGCGAACAGGAAGAAGGCCAGGCCGAAGGCGATCAGCAGGTCGCCGATCGAGGCCACGTTGGCGACGAGCGGCAGCGGGATCGGGATGACGTCGGCGAACGGGCCGAGGTGGACCAGGAAGCTGCTGTCGAGCGTCGCCGGCAGGATCGTGTGGATCGCCGGCGACGCATCCGCTGCCGTGAAGCCGGCCGCGGTCAGGCTCGGCTCCCAGATCGGCATCCGGCCGCCGTTGACCGCCAGGACGATCGCGTTCGCCGCGACTCCGACGAAGGCAATCGCCATGCCCGGCAGGCGCCGATTGGCCCACAGGCCGGCGAGCAGGATCGCCGAGGCGCCGACGAGGAGGATCGGCTGGACCGCCAGGGCCGGCTCGAAGCCCCTGGTCAGGAGCGCTTCGGCACCGTAGCGGATGAGGACCGCCAGGAAGATGAGGGCCGGCCAGCGCAGCCGGACGGACGCGATGTTGTCGAGGCGGCCGCCGTTCAGCAGCCCAAGGACGAGGCCGACGACGATGCCGCCGAGGAGCACGCCCTAGCCGGCGTCGATGGCCCTGGGACCGGCCTCGGGCACGACCGCGAACGGCATCGGGGCTGCCGGAGTCTCGATCCCGCCATCGGCCTGCGAGCTTGCCTGGACCATCCGCCCGGCGGCGGCCGCGATCATCGGCACCGGGCGCGGCTCGACCAGCCGGCCTGGATCCGGGACGCCGTCGACCCAGCCCGTCTTGACGAACGCGTCGACGATCTCCGGGTCGAACTGGATCCCGGCGAACTTGCGCAGCTCACCGAGCGCCTGTTCGTGGCTGAGCGGCTTCATCCGGTAGGGCCGGGCGGCGGTCATCGCCTCGAACGCATCGGCGACGTGCAGGACCCGGGCGAGCTTGGGGATCTCCTCGCCGAGCAGCCGGTCGGGGTAGCCGGAGCCGTTGTACCACTCGTGGTGGTGGCGAATGATCGGGAGCTCGGGGGCGAGCTTGGTAACGGGGGCGATGATCTGCGCGCCGAGCACCGGGTGGGAGTTCATCAGCGCGCGCTCTTCGCGGGTCAGCCGATCGGGCTTGAGCAGGACGTGGTCGGGAACGCCGATCTTGCCCACGTCATGGAGCAGGCCGCCCCACTCCAGGGCCTCCATCTCGCCGGAGTTCAGGCGCATCACCCGGCCGATGTCCGAGGCGATCTCCTTGACCCGATGGCTGTGCTTCGCGGTGAACGGGTCGCGCTTGTCGACGGCCTCAGCCAGCGCGCCGATGGTCTGCGTGAACATCTCCCGCATTACAACCAACCGCTCGTTGGCGAGACGGATCGAGTACAGCGGAAGTGCGTACAGGATCGTGCTCCACCAGCCTACCTTCTCGTACGTCTGGGTCATGAGCCAGGCGAGCGGCGCCAAGGCAACGAAACTGAAGGCCACGCCGCCGTCTCCGAACCGGATTGCATCCCTAATCGGCGTGTGGGCCCGGAGCGCAGCGATGAAGGATGCGATAGAGAGGTTCAACGCTGAGTAGACGGCGGCCGCAATCGCCGTTCCTACGAGGTCAATAAGGGGATTCGAAGGATCGGGGACGAGCGCTTTGAGCACTACTCCGCCGGCGACCGCGGGGAGAACAATTCCGGCGTGGTTCGACAAGGATCCGTACCACGGGATCTCTCCACGCAGTTCGCGAAGCTCCGTCGAACCAATCAGGGCGACCCATCCGCCAGCCGCCGGTCCGCCGAGGTTCATGGCAGCCAAACAGGGTGCAACTGCCACAGCAATCATGACCCCGCCCGGAACCTTGACGGGCAGAGCGGACGTGACCAACGTGACCACGATCCAGAAGAGCAGCCCGAGAGCAATACCCAGTGCCTGGTCTGAGCCAGCAGGGACGCCAATCCGGCTGTCGAAACCATAGACAAGGCTCGCGGCCACGAGTGCAACCGCACTCACAGCCACGAGCCCAACGATGAACAGGGCTAGGGGTCTAGACATCTCAATTCCGCTTACGCAGCCAGTATGGAGACTCTAACCCCCCGGGGTCCTCCCCGGAATAGGACCAACGTCCTAAATCACCCTCAGTGAGGCCCCTCCCGCGAGCAATGTCCCCAGGACAAGGCTGCCGGTCAAGACCACACGTGCGAATCGAGCTACCCACATTGGTGCTCGACTACCAACCCTTGGCATTTCCTTCGGGCTTCACTGAGCTCCTCCTTCGTGGCCTCCGTGTCATGCACGGAAACCGACCGGACTGATGGGTCGGTCGGTTGCACTACTCGCTCGGCCCCACCCCAAGTGCCCATTTCAGGTGGTGCTTCAGCGCGTCCGAACTTAACAAAGCCTTCTAGTACTCACGTACTGGGAAGTGGCATGACTATAGGTAGGCCGTTCTAAACCGGTCAATACGGCACGTTACCTATCCGCCCGTCTTGGATCGCCGCTCGGCGACTGGCGGTCAGACCTCGCTCAATGGAGGCGGATTCACGCCGAAGTCCTCACGCATCACGGACGCGTAGTGGCGGTACTGCTCTTCAGCCGCGGCATGCGATCCGGTTGCCCGGTACAGGCGAAGGAGCTGTCGTTCTATCGGTTCGGATCCTGGGTCGACGTCGAGTGCTCGTCGGCAAAGGTCGATAGCCCGATCGAATCGAGCGGCCCGTACCTCGTCACCCACCGCCGCTTCGATAACCTCGAGATAGGCAGCGTGAAGGTTGTCGCGGTAGTCCTCGGCCCACTCCTCGTACTCGAAGTCGAGCGCGAAGCGAGCGCGGTAGGTGTGGCTAACGAGGTCAACCGCCTCCCAATCGGATGACCTCCGTGCCTCGGCAATCGCCTGCCGGCATGTTGCCGATTCCGCGCCGACGAGATCCTGATCTAGCCAGAGAAGGTCCGATTCATGGCGAAGGTATCCAGGAGAGAGATCGTCGTGGTACTTAGGCTCGAACACCCGACGAAGGAAATAGACCGTTTGGTTGAGCGAATTGGCGGCAGCTCCGGGATCCTGTTCCGGCCAGAGAGCATCTACGACTTGATCGCGAGCAGCTGACATCCCCGGCCGAGTAATGAGGAAGCACAGGAGCGCGAGAACCTTCCGACGCGTGCTTCCGCCTTGTACCAGCCGTTGTCCAATCTTGACGTTGACTCTGCCGAGATCGAGCACCGTCACCCGCTCAGCCACGCGACGCGCGAGCATCCTGCCGACATGGACCGTGGACTTGGACTGCCTCGAGTAGTCACGCAGCGCTCGAACGTCCGAGGCTTCGCCAATGGAGTCAACTAAGTCAGCCGCGAAGGCCTTCGAGGCGCGATCGCCGTCTACCAGCGCCCTCCTTAGGAGGGCGAGCCATCTGTCTGGCCGAGCGCCCGCCTCCTCGTGGATGACGGCGCGCACGAAGGCACCTCCGACGGACGGACTCGTGATGAGGAGTTCTGCCACAGTGCTGATCCAACCGCCGCCAGCACCGGCTAGGCGACGCACGCTAGCCTCCGAGGCGTCGGGTCCGGACAGTCGCGCCAATACGAGCTCGGCCTGCATCGCCATCGACTCCAGGCCCTGGAGCCGGGATTGCGCGATTGCCGCCCTAGCCAAGTCCACCGCGTCGAGATCCTCAGCAAGGGCCGCGGCGATTGCGGCGAGGGTCATTGCATGTGCTTTGAAGCCGAGTTCGCGGTGTGGTCGCTCCAGGTCCAGACCCGCCAGGCGCTGGCGGGCATCCGCATACCTTCCGGACTGAATATCAACCATGGCCAGCGAGATCGCATAGCGATCGAGAAGGTCCGGCGCCATCGATGCTAGGGGTCCAATTTCCGCTAGCACCGCGCGGGCGGTGTCGGCGTTGCCGTATGACAGCAGAACGAAGGCTGCTTCAAAGCGCGCTTCATCTCGAATGAGGTCGGAGGCCGATTTCGAGCGCTAGGTCGATCTCGAGCTTGGCGGCGGCGATGTCGCCTGCGTGGGCAAGGGCCCAGGCTCTCAGCAGGCGCGCGGACGCGATCTCATACCCGGCGGAGCTCGCCATCAGTGCCGCCACTGCGGCATCCGCCGCATGCAGAGTCGCTTCAGCTTTCCCTAGCGCACGCTGAACCTCTCCGATGTTGATCTGTGTGATCCCGTAGTAGTGGAGATTCTCATTCGCCAGGTGCAACTCCGCGATCCGTCGCAAGAGGTTGAGGATTGGTGGAAGGGGCCGATCGATAGACGCGTCGATGAGTTGGACCAACGCGTCGGCGATCGCAACTAAAGGCTCCGATCCGCCTTCCTGGATCAGCGCCGAGCCTGTCGCTACAGAATCTTGTAGTCGCCCCGCCTGGTAGTACATCGACATCAGGTTGGCCAGGGCCTGGTCGAGCATGAGGCTCGGACCGTTTGCACGGAGGGCCGCGACGGCTGACTCGGCGAGCCGCACGGCATCGTCGGGCCGGTCGCGGGCCAGCTCCATCCGCGACAGGACGACGTCGAAGATCGGCCACGTCCGGCCGTCGGGGAGGCGGTCGATGAACGACTCGGCGATCGCGAACTCGCCGCCGGCCATGATCCGGGGCACGGCATTTTCGACCAGCCGGTGGAGGTCGTCGATGTCGCCGGCCGCGGCGAAGTGATGCGCGGCCAGGCGCCAATCCGTATCCGACGCGTGGTTGGCGACCAGCCGGTGGAGCCGAATGAGCTCACCGTCGCCGAACTCGCGACGCAGACGCGCCTCGAGGAACTCCCGGACCAGCGGGTGGTACCGGCGGCCGCCGCCGTGGGCATCTGAACGCCGGGCGAGAAGGCCCGCCCGTTCGGCGTCCGCCACGAGGCGGCTGGCCTCGAGGTCGTCGACCTCGCCGATGACCGCAGCCAGGCGGGGATAGACCGACTGGAGCAGTGCGAGGCGCATGAGGAACGTCTGGGTCTCCGGCTCGAGATTGCCGACGACCTCCTCGGCGAGGTAGTCGTGGAGGTCGCCGCTCGCTCCGCTCAGGCCTCCGATGAACTCGCGAACCGCATCGGCGGAGCGGTTGCGAAGGGCGCTCTGGACCAGTTGCAGGCAGGCTGCCCAACCGTCGAGTCGGCGAGCGAGGGCAGCGAGCAGATCGGGATCCAGCTGCCGGCTGTAGGTCTCCCGGAACAGCTGCTCGGACTCGCTCAGGTCGAATCGCAGGTCATCGGTGGAGAGCTCAACCAGGGCGCCCAGCGATCGCAGCCGGGCGAGGGCCAGGCCGGGCGTCCGGCGCCCGGCGAGAACAATCGTCAGCCGATCGGGAGCCTGGCTGACGAACTGGTTGAGGACGGCCTTGATCTCGGGCACGTCATCGACCTGGTGGTAGTCGTCGAGGATCAGGATCGCGCCGCCGCCCAGCCCGAAGTCCGTGTACTCGCGGATCAACATCTCGACCACGGCCTCGCGCCCTGGCCCGTCCGGCCTCCCGAGCTGGTCGAGCAATGCCTGCGTGCCGGCGCCGAACTCCGGTTCGAGCTCCTGGCCGGCCGCCACGAGATAGCGAACCACGCTGACCCAGCTCCGGTCGTTCTCGTCGATCCGGTACCAGAGGACGCGCCGGCGGGTGCGGCGCGAGAAGTCGGCCAGGAGCGTCGTCTTGCCGTAGCCCGCCTCGGCCGTCACGAGGATCACCCGGGCGTCGGCCTGCGAATTCAGCCAGCCGAGCAGGCGGTCGCGCTGAAGCGTCTCGGCGCGCAGGGCTGGACGCTGGACTTTCGCCGCCTGAAGCGGGAAATCCGACACACCTTCCCCCGTCCGATCCGAGGGGGAACGAGCGGGTCTCCGCCCCGGACCGACTGGAACCGGGATTCGACCGCCGAACGGCGGCTGGGCTGCCCGGTGAGTGGCGAACGATAGGGACGGCGTCCCGTGCGTGTCAACGGACGGGTGCGCCGCGGCGGTCGAAATCGTACGCCGATCGGGTGCCGCTGAAATCAGGGTCGGTGTCGGACCTCGGGAGTGCCATGGCCGGCAGTTTGCCCGGCGCGTCTCACCCCCGGATTCAGCTGCGCGGGGGCACCCCCAACCGTGCCCCGGGCGGTGGCTCAGCCTTCGTACTCGAAGCCGATCTTGACCTCGACCCGGTATTCGACGATCTCGCCGTTCTCGACGACGGCCGTCGACTTCACGACATCAACCGTCTGGATGTTGCGGACGGTCTTCGAGGCGGTGGCGACCGCCTGGCGGGCCGCGTCGCTCCACGAGCGCGGGCTCGTTCCGACCATCTCGCGAATGATGATGACGCCCATGGGTAGTTCTCCTGCGGCCTGGCCAACGTTCGGAAGTCTAGCCGCAGGAATCGAAGAGGCCGGCCACACCGGCCGGCCGTCCACGATCCCCCGAAATCCAGTCAGACCGACGCGGCGCTGCCCACCTCGCGGGCGGCCTGGACCTTGTCGAAGCACGAGCTGCAATAGATCGGCCGGTCGTTGCGTGGCGCGAACGGCACGATTGCCTGCCCGCCGCACGTCCCGCAGATCGCCGCGTGGAACTCGCGTGGTCCTCCGATCACGCGAGCCCGCTTTGCCGCGGCTCGACAGGACAGACACCGTTGGGGATCGTTCTGGAGCCCCTTGGACTGGAAAAACGCCTGTTCGCCGGCGGAGAAGACGAACTCCTCCGCGCAGTCGCGACAGACGAGCGTTCGGTCCTGCAGCACCCTGATCCTGGCCCTCCTGCGCCATGAGCGAGGATGAATCAGAGCCCGTCCAGGAAACGGACGGACGACGGATCGGGCGGTTGCTGCGCGCTCGGTTCGCGTCCGGCCAGTGATGGATCGGACTCCTAGATGCGGGACAATACGCGGCCCGTCAAGAGCGGACCAGTCCCTGGAATCCGAATCTTCGCGAGCGCCGCACGCACGAATTCCGTGGCTGGGGCCGGGATGCCGACCTCGCAAATCGTAAAACGGTGCCAGCGCGCACCGACCGGGCTCCGCCTGGAGCTAGCCGCCTACCTCGGCGTAGCGCTCGCCCGCGTAGCTGACGAAACGGGTCTGGCTCTTCTTGAACCAGAGCTTGATCTCGCCGGTCGGCCCGTTGCGGTGCTTGGCGAGCTTGAGGTTGACGACCTCGCCGTCGGTGTCCTGCTCCTCGCCGGCCCGCTCCTTCTCGCGCCACAGGAACATGACCAGGTCCGCGTCCTGCTCGATGGCGCCGGACTCGCGCAGGTCCGACAGGCGGGGCTCCCTGCGACTCGCGCATCTCGGGCTGGCGCGAGAGCTGGGACAGGGCGATGACCGGTACCGACAGCTCGCGGGCCAGCGCCTTCAGGCCGCGGGAGATCTCGGAGACCTCCTGGACCCGGTTCGCGTCGCGGTTCTGGGTCGTCGCCTGCATCAGCTGGAGGTAGTCGACGATGATGAGGTCGAGCCCGGCCTCGGCCTGCAGGCGGCGGGCCTTGGTCCGCAGCTCCATCGCGGTGATGTTCGGGGTGTCGTCGATGTAGATCGGGGCCTCCGACAGGGCGTTCATCGCCGGGGCGATCCGGGCGAAGTCCATCTCCTCGAGGAAACCGCTCCGGAGGCGTTGCGAGTCGATGTTCGCGACGCTCGACAGCAGGCGCAGGACGAGCTGCTCCTTGCTCATCTCCAGGCTGAAGACGCCGACGCTCCGGCCGTCGCGGACGGCCGCGTGCTCGGCGATGTTGAGGGCGAAGCTCGTCTTGCCGACGCTCGGCCGGGCGGCGAGGACGACGAGGTCGCTCTTCTGCAGCCCGGTGGTCAGCGTGTCGAGATCCGTGAAGCCGGTCCGGACGCCGCTGATCTCGCCCCGATGGGCGTGGAGGTAGTCGAGCCGGTCGTAGGCGTCGTGGAGGAGCGAGTTCAGCTTGCTGAAGCCGGTCGTCGATCCGGCGCTGGCTGACGCTGAACAGCTCGCTCTCGGCCCGGTCGATCGCCTCCTGGATCTCGGCCGGATCCTCGTAGCCGATGCCGGCGATCTTGCCGGCGGCCGCGATCAGGTTGCGCAGGACCGCCTTGCGCTCGACGATCCGGGCGTACTGGACGGCATGGACGGCGGTCGGGGTCTGGTTGGAGAGGCTCGAGAGGTACGACCGTCCGCCGATCGGCTCGAGCTGCTCGCGGCGCTCGAGCGACTCGGCGACCGTGACGATGTCGACCGGCTCGCGCCGCTCGAACAGGTCGAGCATCGCGGTGTAGATGATCCCGTTCGCCTGGCGGTAGAAGTCTTCCGGGCGGAGGAACTCGGCGATCTCGACGATCGCGTCGCGATCGATCAGGATCGAGCCGAGGACGGATTGCTCGGCTTCGAGGCTCTGGGGCGGAAGACGGTCGATCACGGCACACCAAGACTGCTGGAGGCCGTGACAACTCAAGTGTCACGGCCAGGGGCGAGGAAGTCCCAATCGTCGTCCGTCGAGGGGCGGTACCGGTCAACGAAAACCGCCCCTGGGCGCCGTCCGCGTCCACCAATCCGGAGGGAAGGTTCACAACTTGTGGATCGTCCTGTGGACGAGTCCCGGGCGTGGGCGTGGCTGCGTCGAGCGCGCGGAGGCCTCAGTCGAGGCGGCGGATGACCCCGATGAGCTTGCCCTGGATCCGGACGTCGTCGTAGAACATCGGCGGCGTAGTCCTGGTTGGCGGGCTGGAGCCGGATCCGGCCGGCTCCTTGAAGAAGCGCTTGAGGGTGACGGCGTTCTCCTCGACCTGGGCCACGACGATGTCGCCGTTGCGGGCGGTGGTCTGGGGCCGGATGACGACGAAGTCGCCATCCGCGATGTGGGCATCGATCATCGAATCGCCCCGAACGCGGAGGACGTAGGCGTCGCCGCTCGGGGCGAGCATCTCGGGCACGGCCATCGTCTCTCGGCGCGCTGGTACGCCTCGATCGGTCCGCCGGCGGCGATCTCGCCGATGATCGGCAGGAGGTGCGTTCCGTCGCGGCGCTCTGCGGCATGAGCTCGCTCGAGAGGCCGAGCTGGAGCGCCGCGGTGGGCGTCAGGCGAATCGCGCGCGACCTGGCCGGCGCCCGCGCTCGAGGTAGCCCTCCCGCTCGAGGATCTGGAGATGGTGATGGACGGCCGAGGTGGAGGCCAGGTCCGACGGCCAGGGCGATCTCCCGGACCGACGGCGGAAAGCCCCGCGCGCGCAGCGTGGCGGCGATGTAGTCGAGGATCTTGAGCTTGCGGTCCGCGTCGTGCTTGGTCATCCGACCTCCGTTCCAGTGAGCACGGTACAGAACGGACGTTCGATGTCAAGCCTGGTGGGAAGGCCTTCGCCCGCGATCCGCGCCGTGCACGGTGACCCGGGCGTGCTCCAGGATCGGCGCCGGGGAACGACTGCTAGACTGCGCTGTCCCGGGGCGTGCGGCGCGGCTGCCGGCCGGGGCGGTTCAGAGGAGGCGGACGGGACGATGGGACGGTCGAACGGCAAGGCGCGGGGCGGCGGATCGGGCCGGGCACTGGGTCGCGTCCTGAGCATGCCCGCCTTCCTGCCGGTCGCCAGCCGGGCCCCGATCTACGCTCGCCTGATCTGGTCGCTGCTGCGCGACGAGCGGACGCCGATGAGCCGCAAGGCGCTCCTCGCCGGCGCCCTCGGCTACCTCGTCCTGCCGGCCGACCTCATCCCGGACGGATCCCGGTCATCGGCGGGCTCGACGACCTCGTCGTCGTCGTCCTGGCCGTCGACCTGTTCCTCGACGGAGTCCCGAGCGAGGTCCTGGACGAGAAGCTCGACGAGCTCGGCATCGAGCGTGGTTCGTTCGAGCGCGACATCGCCCAGATCAGGCGACTCATGCCGGCACCAATCCGGCGCGCCATCCGCCGGGTGCCCCAGGCCGTCGGCCTCGGTGCGGGCGCCCTGCGTTCGACCAGGATCGGCCCGCGACTCCGGGCCTGGATCACCAAGGAGGGTTCGCTCGCGTGAAGGTCATCCTGACGGCCGACGTCGCCACGCTCGGCAAGAGCGGCGAGATGAAGGCAGTGGCCGACGGCTACGCGCTCAATTTCCTCATTCCCAGGAAGCTCGCGGTGCCGGCCGCCGGCGGCGCCTATCGCGCCTGGCAGCACGACATCGCCAGCCGCGAGGACAAGCGCAAGCGCGAGCGCGAAGAGGCCGAGGTCAGCGCGAACCGGATCGCCGGCACGACCCTGACGATGGGCGTCAAGGTCGGCGACGGCGGCAAGCTCTACGGCTCGATCACGGCCAAGGACATCGCCGACGCGCTCGCCCGGCGGGGGATCGTGGTCGATCGCCACAAGATCGACCTCGATGAGCCGCTCAAGTCGCTCGGCACCTACAAGGTCGCGATCCGGGTCCTGGCCGGGATGACCCCCGAGGTGACCGTCGTCGTGGAGCCCAAGGGCTGACGCTCGAACGCTGACGCTCGACCGCTGACCCGAGCGTCCGGGGGACGCCCTTGGTGGCCGGGCGCATGATCGGCGGGTGACCGATCGGACGATCCTGCACGTCGACCTCGACGCGTTCTTCGCGGCGGTCGAGCAGCGCGATCATCCCGAGCTGCGTGGCCGGCCGGTGGTCGTCGGCGGGGGCACGCCGGACCAGCGCGGCGTCGTCTCGGCCGCGAGCTACGAGGCGCGCCGCTTCGGGATCCACTCGGCGATGCCCCTTCGGACAGCCGGGGCCCTGTGCCCCGATGCGGTCTTCCTGCCCGTCGACGGGCGCAAGTACCAGTCCGTCAGCCGCGAGGTGATGGCGATCCTGCGGCGCTACACGCCGCTGGTGGAGCCGATCTCGATCGACGAGGCGTTTCTTGACGTGACCGCCTCGCGGGCGCTGTTCGGCGACGGGCCGACGATCGGCCGGGCGATCCGGGCGGCGATCCTGGCCGAGGTCCGACTGACGGCCTCGGTCGGCGTGGCCCGAACGAAGCTGGTGGCCAAGATCGCCTCGGACCTGCGCAAGCCCGACGCCCTCGTGGTCGTGCAACCCGGCACCGAGGCGGCGTTCCTGGCCCCGCTCCCGATCCAGCGCCTGTGGGGCGTCGGCGAGCGAACGGCGGCGGCCCTGGCCGAGCTGGGGGTCACCACGATGGGCCAGCTGGCCGAGCTGCCCAGCGACCTGCTCGTCCGGCGCTTCGGGCGGCACGGCGCCACGCTGTCGGAACGGGCGCGGGGAATCGACGACGACCCGGTCGGCGATGGCGACGCGGTCAAGTCGATCTCCCACGAGCACACCTTCGACGTCGACACGAACGACCCGGTCCTGATCGACAAGACGCTCCTGGCCATGGCCGACGGCGTGGCCGGGCGGCTGCGCTCGGCGGGCCTCAAGGCCGCCACGGTCCACGTCAAGGTTCGCGACTCGGCGTTCCGGACGATCACCCGCCAGCGCACCCTCGCCGAGCCGACCGACCTTGCCGAGCCCATCTGGAAGACGGCCCTCGAGCTCGCTCGCCCCGAGTTGCGCGGGATCCACGTCCGGCTCCTGGGCGTCGGAACGTCGGGTTTCGCCGAGCGCGAGCAGATGACCCTGTTCGCGGAGGAGGCCGCCGGCGAGGACGGTCGGCGCCGACGCGCAACGGAGGCGGCCGATGCCGTTCGGCGCCGGTTCGGCGATCGAGCCGTGACCCGCGCCCGACTCCTCGGCTCAGGCCTGCCCGCCCCGTTCGAACGCGACCCGATGAAGCCCCTCGAACGTCGCACGGGGATGACGGACCGGACCACCGACCCTCCGGACCGGAGCTGATGGCGGAGGCCCGGACTCCGGGATCCCAGGAGGCTGCCTGGCCCGGGCTCGGAGGGCTGTTCGGGCCAGGCTCCGAGGCGACCAGCGGCCAGCGGCGAGTGGAGCCTGGCTCATGGTTTGACAGGTTGATACCGGGCGGTATCATCGGGCGATGCCGATGACCCTGCGCCTGACCATCGAGGCGACCGAAGCGCTGCGCGAGACTGCGAAGCGCGAGCATCGATCGATGCAGGACGTCGCGCGGACCGCGATCGACGAGTACGTCTCCCGCCGAGCCACCCGGCGCGATGCTCACCTGGCGGCGATCGTCCAGGAGGACGCCGAGCTCCTGCGACGGCTCGGAGGGGTGTGACCGAGCACCTCGACCTCGAAGACTTGCTCGTCGCAGCAGAACTGGTTCTTCAGGGGCCGCCCACGGTGCGCGACATCGGGATCCTGGAGGCGGCGGTCGCGCGCACTCGAGCCTCGGTCTTCGGCGAGGACGCGTACCCGGATCTGGACGCCAAGGCAGCGGCGTTGCTGCACTCGATCGTCACGGGTCATGCTCTCGTCGACGGCAACAAGCGACTCGGCTGGGTGAGTGTCCGGCTGCTCTACCGCCTGAACGGCAAGGACCTGCGCATCCCGATCGATGACGCGTTCCGCCTCGTGATGTCGATCGCTGACGGCTCCGTCCGCGACGCCTGGATCATCGCCGCCGGCCTTCGTCCGTGGGTGGAGACATCCGACCAGACTCAAGGCCCGGAGCCGAACGGGGCGTGACAGCCAAGCTGTCGCAGAGGCGGGCGATCCTGCAGTTGCGCTCTTGACATCGAACACTTGTTCGATCTAGTCTCGGGCCATACCGAACACCCGTTCTGGCAGACAACACGATGGTTGGGCCGAGCCGAAGGCCCCACGAAAGGAGTGGACAGATGGCAATGCTTCGCGTCGAACCAACGCCGGTCCACGTCAAGACAGACTGGTTTGACGGGCGACCGCGCGAGATCACCTGGGCCGATGAGCGCCTGCCGATCACCTCGCACGTGCTCGTTCGCGAGGAGCGCTCGGCCTATCCGGTGGAGACCGGGCCGCGCTCGTTCTTCGAGGTCCAGACCCCCCGGGCCCGCTTCCAGCTCACCTACCAGCACCGGCCGGGTCGCTGGGTGGTCGAGGCCGCGGACAAGGTCGAGTCACGCGGGCTCGCGGAGTCGCTGCGCGCCGCCTGAAGGATCACATCAGCCTGCCGGGCCGAGCCCTCCCTCGGTCGCGATAGGCGACGCATCTCGCAGGGCAGGCGCGCCGGTACCGCGCTTGCCCTGCGAGGACTCTCCGCTCGGCGGTCCGGCGCGTCTCGCTCGGCGGGCCGGGCTCGCTCGGTCATCGCCCGCCTCGCCCTACAATCGCGGCATGCCCAGCGCACCGGGTCGGTTCCGAGATCTTTCCCTGGCCGGGTTCGTCGACGCGCTCGCGTCGGCCGAGCCGGTTCCGGGTGGCGGCAGCGCCTCGGCGGTTGCGGCGTCGCTCGGCGCCGGGCTCGTGGCAATGGTCGCGGCGCTGTCCGTCGGTCGGCCGAAGTACCTCCAGCACCAGCACACGCACGCGACCGCTGCGGCCGCCGGCCACGAGCTCGCGGATCGCCTTCTCAGGCTCGCCGACGAAGATGCGGCAGCCTACGCTGGGTTCGCGGCGGCGCTCAAGCTGCCCAAGGAGACCGAAGCCGAGCGAACCGTTCGCAGCACGGCCATGCGTGCCGCGGCGCGCACGGCAGCCACGGTGCCCCTGGCCTGCGTCGAGGCCTGCCGGGAGGTCGTCCTGGCGGCAGAGTCGCTCGCCGGCCGCTGCAACATGAACGCGGCGAGCGATCTCGCCGTCGCCTGCCTGCTCGCGGCTGCCGCGGCCCACGGGGCGGCGGCCAACGTGATCGTCAACCTGCCGTCGGTCGGCGACGAGGAGTTCGCCGCCCGGATGCGGGCACAGGTGCAGGCGCTGCTGGCCGAGGTCGACGAGCTGTCGGCAACCACCCGGGCGATCGTGGCCACCGGCGATCTCCGACCGGCCCTCGTGGCGGGCGCCTGACGGGCGTGGCCGAACCGGGCGAAGCGCGACTCCTGCTCGGCGGCCCGATCGCGACGGAGATTCGGGCCGCCGTCAAGGACGAGGTCGCGTCGTTCGTTGCCGAGTCCGGCTACGCGCCGGGACTGGCGGTGGTCCTGGTCGGGGCCGACGCACCGTCGGCGGTCTACCTCCAGCAGATCCTGCGTACCTGCCGCACGGTCGGGATCGATGGCCGGCTGGTCGAGCTGTCGGGCGAGGTCTCGGGGGCCCAGCTCCGCCGCCGGATCCTCGAGCTCAACGAGGACCCGCTGGTGAGCGGGATCATCGTCCAGATGCCGCTGCCGGCGAACATCCCGCTGTCGGTGGTGACCGGCTCGATCGACCCGGCCAAGGATGTCGACGGGATCCATCCGCTCAACGCGGGCCGGCTCCTGCTCGGCCATCCCGGCTTCGTGCCGACCACGGCCCAGGCCGCGGTCGAGCTGCTCAAGCGCTCGGGAATCGAGCTGCGTGGCCGGGACGTGGTCGTCGTCGGCCGCTCGAACGTGGTCGGCAAGCCGGCGGCGGTCCTGCTGACCCGCGAGGATGCGACCGTGACCGTCTGCCATTCCCGCACGGCGGATCTCGGCTCGTACCTCGCCCGGGCGGACGTGGTCGTGGTCGCTGCCGGCCGGCCCGGCCTGGTCGACGGGGCGATGCTCAAGCCGGGCGCCGTGGTCGTCGACATCGGGATCAACGTCATCAATCGGGGGGAGGCCGGCGAGACGCTCGTCGGCGACGTTGACTTCGAGTCGGTCCGCTCGGTGGCCGGTGCGATCACCCCGGTGCCGGGCGGTGTCGGGCCGGTCACGAACGCGCTGCTGATGACCCACGTCCTGCAGGCCGCCCGATCCCAGGCGAAAGACGCTCGTTCCACGCCGTCCATTCCAGCTGGAGTCGTCCCTCGATGAGCTTCCCGTCCGACCTCGAGATCGCCCGTTCGGTCACGCCTCGACCGATCGTCGACGTCGCCCACGACCTGGGCCTGCACGACGACGAGATCGAGCAGTACGGACCTCGCAAGGCGAAGGTCCCGCTGGCGGCGATCGAGCGGCTGGAGGCGGCCAACCCGCGCGGCAAGTACGTCCTGGTCACCGGCATCACGCCGACGCCACTGGGCGAGGGCAAGTCGACCACGACGGTCGGCCTGGCCCAGGGCCTGAATCGGATCGGCCATCGGGCGGCCGTCGCGATCCGCCAGCCGTCGCTCGGGCCGGTCTTCGGGATCAAGGGCGGCGCGGCCGGCGGCGGCTACAGCCAGGTCATCCCGATGGAGGACTTCAACCTCCACCTGACCGGCGACGTGCATGCCATCGGAGCCGCCCACAACCTTGCCGCGGCGTTCCTCGACAACTCGATCTACCACCACAACAAGCTGGCGATCGATCCGCTCTCGATCACCTGGCCGCGGGTCGTGGACATCAGCGATCGGGCCCTGCGCCGGACGATCATCGGCCTGGGCGGCCGCGAGAACGGCAGCCCGCGCGAGTCGGAGACGATGATCACGGTCGCCAGCGAGGTGATGGCGATCCTCGCCCTCGCGTCCGACCTCGAGGACCTGCGCAGCCGCCTGGGACGGGTCGTGGTCGCGTCGAACACGGACGGCCAGCCGATCACCCTCGAGGACCTCAAGGTCGCCGGGGCGATGACCGTGCTCCTGGTCGACGCGATCAAGCCCAACCTGCTCCAGACGCTGGAGGGCGGCCCAGCCTTCGTCCACTGCGGTCCGTTCGCGAACATCGCCCACGGCAACAACTCGGTCCTGGCCGACCGGCTGGCCCTGGCCACGAACGAGGTCGTGTGCACCGAGGCAGGCTTCGGCGCCGACATGGGCGCCGAGAAGTTCTTCGACATCAAGTGCCGCGCCTCAGGCCTCAAGCCCGACGCAGCCGTGATCGTGGCCACGGTGCGCGCCCTGAAGATGCACGGTGGCGTCGGCAGGATCGTGGCCGGCAAGCCGCTCGACCCCGCCCTCCTGGCCGAGAACGTCGAGGCCGTCCGGCTGGGCGCCCAGAACCTGGCCGCTCACATCGAGATCGTCCGGCGCTACGGCGTGCCGGCCGTCGTCGCGATCAATGCCTTCCCGACCGACACGCC
The DNA here is from genome assembly GCA_963727055.1 of uncultured Chloroflexia bacterium. Classification (GTDB taxonomy): domain Bacteria; phylum Chloroflexota; class Limnocylindria; order Limnocylindrales; family CSP1-4; genus Palsa-1033. Next base: position 2,077,077 of record CAVSEN010000003.1, on the reverse strand, counting down.
CGGCGAGGTTGCCGCAATCGAGGAGGTCGCCCTGGCCGCCGGGGCCCGAGCGGCGGTCGTGACCACCAACTTCACCGACGGCGGGGCGGGCGCCGCGAGCCTCGCCCAGGCCGTCTGGGACGCCGCCGAGGTCGGCTCGCCCGACTTCCACTTGCTGTATCCGGACGAGGCCCCGTTGCGGACGAAGATCGAGACGATCGCGACCCAGATCTACGGCGCGGCCGGGGTCGAGTACCAGCCGGCCGCAGCCAAGGCCCTGAAGCTGTACGAGGAGCTCGGCTACGGCCACCTGCCGGTGTGCATGGCCAAGACCCAGTACTCCCTCAGCCACGATGCCAACCTGAAGAACCGTCCAACCGGCTTCACGCTGCCGATCCGCGACGTCCGGCTGTCGGCCGGGGCGGGGTTCATCACGCCCCTGATCGGCGAGATGCGGACGATGCCGGGCCTGCCCTCGATCCCCGGCGGCGAGAAGATCGACATCGACGCCGAGGGGAACATCGTCGGCCTGTTCTAGGGCTAGAGCACTCCGACCGCGAACGCGGTGCACAGGGCGACGAGCAGGCCAAGCGTCACGCCGAGCAGGCCGACGCCCCACATCACGATGTCGATCGGGCCGAGCGCCTCGGAGGCCTGCCCATGGCCGGCATGGCCGTGATCTGAATCCGCTGGGGCCGCGCTGCCGGCCGGGTCGTGCGCCGTCGGGCTCGCCGGGTGGGAATCGCTCATGACCGGCATTCTCGCATCCCGGCGCTGCCCTCGCCCTGCCGACCGGAGCCTAGACTGGCCGGGTGCTGACCCTGGTCCTCACCCGCCACGGCCTGACCCCGCGATCGGATCCCGAGCAGCACCTCGGCCAGCGGATCGACATCGAGCTGTCGCCGGCGGGCCAGGCCCAGGCGGTCGCCCTGGCGGTCCGGCTCGAGCATGTCCGCTTCGAACGGATCTACACCAGCCCCCTGGTCCGCGCCCGCGAGACGGCCGCGATCGTCGCCCAGCGCTCGCCCGGCAAGCCGCCGGTCGTGGCCGATCCCCGGCTGCGGGAGATGGACTACGGCCACTGGGAGGGCCTGACCTATCCCCAGATCGACGCGCGCGACCGGGCCGAGCGAGCGGCCTGGGAGGCGGATCCGGCCAGCCTCCCCTGCCCGGGCGGCGAGTCGGGCAATGACGTCGCGGTCCGGGTCCGCTCGTTCCTGACCGACCTGCTCAAGGCCCATCGCCCCCACGGCGACGGACCGAACGACGACGAGCAGCCGATCCTCGCGGTCGCCCACAGCTCGCTCAACCGGATTCTCGTGTGTGTTGCCCTGGGGATCGACGTGCGCGAGTTCCGACTCCGCCTCCAGCAATCCCAGGCGAACCTGACGGCGCTCCGCTTCGAGCACGGCTCGGGCCCGGGCGACGCCCGCCTGATCCTGCTCAACGACCTGGCCCACCTGCGCCGTCCGCCGAAGACGCCCTGGGAGTAGGCGCCGCCCGCCCTACGGGTTGAGGCCGGCCAGGACGAGCCGGCCGAAGTCGGCCGCGCCGACCGAGGTGATCGATACGAGGCGATCCGGCGAGGCGAGGTGGACGTGGTACGTGGTCGCCCCGCCGATGCACGTCCCGACGAAGACCTGGCGCCCGGCGATCTCGGTCGAGCTCGTGCCCTTCAGGCCGCTCGACTGGGAGCAGGCGCCCTCGTCGTAGCTCTGGCGCCACGAGAGGTAGAACGCGTTGCTGAAGACGATCGGCTTGAGCTGGATCACCGCGACGTAGGCGAAATCGCCCGAGCTGCCGTTGATCCCCAGGGCGACCGCCAGGGCGGCGGCGTTCTGGACCAGGTTGGGATCGGTGACCAGGTTGGCCTCGATCTCGGGGATCTCGCTGATGACCTGGCCGCCGACGGTCGGCGGCAGGATCCCGAGCAGGCTCGCGTCGATCGGGACCGCCGGGGACCCGCCGGGCGAGGGACTGGCCGAGCCGAGCGCAGCCGCTGAGGTGCCCGGGGTCGGGCTGGCTGCGGTCGGTTCCGGCGACGGGCTCGCCGGCAGGCTGCTCGGGCTCGGCACGGGCGTCGCGCTCGAGCCGCAGCCGGCCAGCAGGAGGGCGGCCAGCACGGCTGCGACGCCGGCCCGGAGCACGGTTCCGTCTCGGCCGGCCGCGTGTCGCCGGGTCACTCCAGCTCTCGGCGGAGGACCGGGAAGCGCTCGTCGTCGACGGCCACCCGGAAGCCACAGGCGACCCAGAACGCGGCTGTCGCGGCGCTCGTCGAATCGGGCCGGGCGCCGGCCATCGGATAGGCCTCGACCGCCGCGAAACCGCGCTCGCCGAGGTCGGTGCAGATCGCACCGACGAGATGGGTCGCATGACCGGCACCTCGGGCTGCGGCGGTCGTCGCGATGCAGGTGATCACCGCCGGCAGCGGGGCGTCGGGCAGCTGCGGGTAGAGCTCGCGCAGCCGGAGCGCCCGGGGATAGGCCGATAACGGCCCGAACTGGGCGTAGACCGCTGGCTCGTCGTCGACCAGCAGGACCTTGGCGTAGCTGCCGAACGCGATCAGGCCCCGGCCGAGGAGGCCGAGCTTGCGCGGGACGTCGGAGCCCGACAGGGGCCGCACGCGCGGAGGCGGGGCGAACGGATTGGGCGGGGCGAACGTGGGCCCGGCGGGCTCGTCGTCATCGGCGAGCAGCGGGTTGAGCCGTGGCGCGCTGGCGGCCGGTCGCGCGAACGGGTTCGCGGGCGGCGCTTCGATCGACGGATCTTCGTCATCGTCGCCGAACAGCGCGGGACGTCGGGCGGCCCGGGCCGGATCGCTGCCGCCGGGCTGGAGCCAGGCCAGGCGGGCCGCCTTCGAGCCCCGGTCGACATCCTCCCAGTAATCGCAGGTGCGATGGTCGAAGCCGGGGTCGGCACACGGCGGAATCCGGGCGAAGCCCGCCGCGTCGACGATGTCGATGATCCGGATCTCGGCCACGCGCTGCGTCCGGTCGCTCAGCCCGCGCCGACGTCGCCGCGGCTCGCGGCGAGCACAGCCAGGTCGCCGCTCCGGACGAGGGCGAGGGCCGCCGCCAGGTCGGGGCCCGGCTCGCGGTCGCCGTGAAGCCGCGGGACGACGGCCCGGACGAGCTCGTGGGCGCGGCGCACGCCGGCGCCGGCCTCTGTCCCGGGCAGGAGTTCGAGGCGGTAGTCGAGCGCCTGGGCCGCGACGATCAGCTCGATCGACAGGACCCGCTCGACGTGCTCGACGACCGTCCGCGCGTGGCGGGCGGCAATCGAGCCCATCGACACGTGATCCTCCTGGTTCGCACTCGTCGGGATCGAGTCGGCGGTGGCCGGGTGGACCAGGACCTTGTTCTCGGACACGAGCGCCGCCGCGGTGTACTGGAGGATCATCAGGCCCGAGTCGACGCCCGAGCTGGCCGCCAGGAACGGCGGCAGCCCGCCGTTCAGCCGGGCATCGACGAGGAGGGCCGTCCGCCGCTCGCTGATCGAGCCGAGCTCGGCCACGGCCAGCTTGGCGAAATCGAGGGCGAGGCCGATCGGCTCGCCATGGAAGTTCCCGCCGCTGATCACCAGGCCGCCGCCGGTCGCAACCGCCGCCGGATCGGCGCCGCCCCCGCGCGGGAAGACGAGCGGGTTATCGGTTGCGCTGTTCAGCTCGACCAGCAGCACGGCCCGGAGGTAGTCGAGCGCGTCCCGGACGGCGCCATGGACCTGGGGCACGCAGCGCAGCGAGTACGGGTCCTGGATCTTGTGGGTTTGGTCGTGGTGGCTCGCCTGGAGCGTCGAGTCGCGCAGGAGGTGGCGCAGCTCGGCCGCGACCGTCACCTGGCCGGGATGCGGCCGGGCCAGCTGGTACTCGGCGGCGAAGGCCACGTCCGTGCCCAGCAGCGCCTCGACCGACATCGCGGCCACGACGCTCGCCGTTCGGGCGAGGCGGTCGGCGTCGGCCAGCGCGAGGGCTCCGACCGCCGACATCATCTGGGTCCCGTTGAGGAGGGCGAGGCCTTCCTTCGCCTCCAGGGTGATCGGCTCCAGGCCGGCCTCGCGCAGGGCGAGGAGCGACGGCACCCGCTGGCCGTGGAACTCGACCTCGCCCCGACCGATCAGGGGCAGGGCAAGGTGGGCGAGTGGAGCAAGGTCGCCCGAGGCGCCCAGCGAACCCTGTTCGGGCACGATCGGGTGGATGCCGGCCGCGAGGAGCTCGAGCAGGCGATCGATCACGACCGGCCGACAGCCGCTGTGGCCGAGGGCGAGGGTGTTCGCGCGGAGGAGGAGCATCGCCCGGACGACCTCCGCCGGGAACGGCGGCCCGACGCCTGCGGCGTGGCTCATCAGCAGGTTCTGCTGGAGCCGGGCCACGTCGGCCGGCGCGATGAAGGTCGTGGCCAGGTCACCGAAGCCGGTCGTCACGCCGTAGACGACCTCGCCGGCCGTCACCAGGCGCTCGATCACGTCGCGCGCTTCCTGGACCCGGGCGCGGGCCTCGGCATCGAGCTCGACCGGGGCGCCGTGACGGGCCACGGCCTCGACATCGGCGATCGTCAGGTTCGCGCCGGTCAGGACGATTGGCTCGGTCACGACGTCGATGGTAGTCGGCTATCCTGCCGAACGTGACTCAGCTGATCGACGAGACCTGATGCTCGCCTTCCTCGACCAGATCGTCATCCCGTTCCTCACGAACCTGTACGGCGCGATCGGCTACCTCGGGGTCCTGGTCGCCAGCCTGATCGAATCGGCGATGATCCCGCTCCCCTCGGAGCTGATCCTGCCCTTCGCCGGCTTCCTCGTCTCCGACTCGACCGCCGTCGAGCCGATGACCCACGGTCCGTGGGGCTTCTGGCTGGTCGTGATCGCGGCGACGATCGGCAACGTCCTCGGATCGCTGATCGCCTATGGCATCGGGGCCTGGGGCGGCCGGCCGCTCCTCGAGCGCTATGGCAAGTACGTCCTGATCCGGCCCCACGAGATCGACACGGCCGAGCGCTTCTTCGCGCGGTGGGGCTCGCAGACGGCGTTCTTCAGCCGCTTCCTGCCGGTCGTCCGGACGTTCATCAGCTTCCCGGCGGGCGTGGCCCGGATGCCACTCGGCCGGTTCGTCGCCTACTCGGCGGCCGGCGCCTTCCTGTGGTCGGTCGGCCTGGTCTATGCGGGCACGGTCCTCGGCACGAACTGGGTCGACATCCGGCACACGCTCCAGCCGTTCGACGCGCTGATCCTGGTGGTCGTCGTGATCGCGGTCGTCCTGTTCGTCTGGTGGCGCCTCGGCCAGCCCGGCCGCCCCGGCCGCAAGCCGGCGGCGTGAACGAGACGTGGGAATGCCCGAAGTGCCAGACGCTGAACGCCTTCGGGGACCAGTGCTACAGCTGTGGCGCCGCGCGGCCTGATGCGCCGCCCGGTATACCCGCGGCCGCCGGCGGGTGGGAGCCATTGGCCGAGATCGAGCGGCCGGCCGCGGATCCGGCGCTCGAAGCGTCGTCCGACGGGCCGACTGGCGCCGACGCATTGCCGCCGGACCTGGCGACGTGGGGGATGACTCCGTCGGGCGAGCCGTCGCCCGACGAGGACACCGAGCCGCATCCATGCTGGTGCAATCTGGTCAAGGGCCCCCACGACACCCGCGACCATCCCGCCCAGCGCGTTCGACGGCGAAACCGAGAATGACGCCGAGGCAGACGCGCGCCTCGACCAGCTCGAGATCGAGCTTGCTCGGCTGACGTCCGACTGGACGATCGGCCAGGTCGAGCGGTCGTACGCCGACGACGACGATGGCGAGCAGGAGTACGAAGACGAGATGCTCATCTTCGAGGACCACGCCTACACGAAGACGGTCGAGCGCCATCACCACCAGATCGACGCCACCTACACCAGCGAGGCTGCGCGAACCGGACCTGAGGGCTGGACGAGCTAGCCGACGTCGCGCCAGGCTCGGCCTTCTTCCGAGATGCCAGATTCTTCCGAGATACCAGCCGGTGAGGTAGTAAGGAAGGAATCCCGGTCGACCCCACCCGGATTTGCCGGCCGACTGCGATCGGCGCGCACGAGCGAGTCGCCCCGGAGGCTCGTTCGGCCCCCGGAAGTGCCAGGTTCTTCCTTATCACCACAGCGGCTGGTAATTCGGAAGAACGGCCAACGGGGCCTGACCGCGCCGTGCCTCGGGCGCTTGGTTCTTTCCACGCACCAAATGATCTGACCCAGGGCAGGTTCGTAGCCCCGCGGCGTCACTTGCCGTCGAACTTGTCCCGGGCCACGCTCGCGCCGGGATGGAATCCGGCAGTCGCGCTCGGTCTTACGACCGAAACGGGCCGTGGAACCTCGTCCGCGGCCCGGTTTCGCGTCGTTTGTCCTTCCACGCAGACCAACGAGCGGCCGTTTGTCGTTCTGGGGGAACTGTCACGAGAGAGGGGCCTGGAAGTCGTCCGCACTGCCGCCCCAGCACCGCGGCCCTCGGGCGCTGGCCTGACCTGGGCGCTGGCCCGACGAGGCGCCGAGTGCCCCTCGCCCCGCGCCGCGGGCGGCTCAACCCGCGCCTAGCCCAGGCCGCGCAACCTGAAGGCTGCGGCGTGGGCGGGGAAGCCTTCGTGGTCGGCGAGGGCCAGAGTCGGCTCGGCCAGCTCGGCGAGGGCATCGGCCGACAACCGGGCGATCGAGGTCGAGGTCAGGAACGTCCGGGCGGTGACCCCGCCGTTGAGCTGGGCGTAGCCGCCGGTCGGCAGCGTGGCCGGGATGCCGATGGTGTAGCTCGAGGCGCCGATCGGCGTGTCCTGGCCGAGGAGCGCCTCGCCGGCGTAGCGCAACGCGGCCAGCGTCCGCTCCGGGTCGGCGGTGGCCAGCTGGACATGCTCGGCGGCGTAGGCGTTCGCGACCTCGAGCGCCTCGCCGAGCGTGTCGACCAGGATCGCGCCGCCGAGGTCCGACAGCACCGCCCGTGCGGCCGCCGCCCGGATCGCCGTCAGGCCCGGGAGCTGGTCGGCAACCGCGGTCTCCACCGCGGCGACGAGCGCCTCGGACGTCGTGACCAGCGTCGCTGCCGAATCCGCACCGTGCTCGGCCTCGTTGAGCAGGTCGATCGCCAGCCGCCACGGATCGGCCGTCTCGTCGGCGATGATCAGGCTCTCCGACGGCCCGCACAGCATCTGGGTCGCGACCCCGTAGCGCTGGGCCAGGACCTGGGCCGCGGTCACCGGCGGGCTGCCCGGTCCGACGATCTTGCGGACCCGCTGGATCGTCCCGGTGCCGAACGTCAGGGCCGCGATCCCGGCCGGGCCGTTGGCCCGGTAGACCTCGCTGATCCCGAGCTCATGGGCAACCGCCAGGGTGGCCGGGTCGACGCGGCCGTCACCGCCCGGCGCCGGCGGCACCAGCACCACGATCCGCTCCACGCCGGCGACCACGGCCGGCGTCCCGACCTGGCACAGGACGGACGGATAGGAGGCCTTGCCGGTCGGCACGAACAGCCCGACGCTCGGAATCGGCGCGAACTGCTCGCCGACGAGGAACCCCGGCCGGACCTCCTGGCGCCAGCCGCTCGCGGTCTCGGCAACCTGCGCCTCGTTGAACCGGCGGCTGTTGGCGATCGCCTCGCGGATCCCCGCCAGCAGCCCTGGCGCCAGGCTCGCGTGCGCGGCAGCCAGCGCGGCGGGCGGCACCCGAAGGTCGGCGGGCGATCCGAACGCGACACCGTCGAACGTCCGGGTCGCCTCCAGTACGGCGAGGTCGCCGCGCTCGGCGACGTCCCGGAAGATCGCCTCGATCGCGGCCATCAGCTCGGGCGCGAAGATCGCCGCCGTCGATCGTGCCAGCAGGCGCTCGCGCTCGGCCGGCTCGAGGCTGGACCAGCGACGAACGGCGAGGATGCTCACGAGGGGGAGGGTACCCGAGGTCTCCCACGTTCGGCCCGCCCGGCCGGCCGACGGCTAGAATCGCCGGGATGACTCTCGCCGCCCGACAGCCACTGCCCGGCGCCCGTCCCGTTCGCGCGCCACGGGGCGTCGACCTGACCTGTCGCGGCTGGGCCCAGGAAGCGGCCCTCCGGATGCTGATGAACAACCTCGATCCGGAGGTCGCCGAGAACCCCGACGCGCTCGTCGTCTATGGCGGCACCGGTCGGGCGGCCCGTTCCTGGGCCGCCTTCGACGCGATCGTCCGCGAGCTGCGCCGGCTGGCCGACGACGAGACGCTCCTCGTCCAGTCGGGCAAGCCTGTCGCCGTGTTCCGCACCCACGAGTGGGCTCCGCGGGTCCTCATCGCCAACTCGAACCTGGTCGGCAAGTGGGCCACCTGGGAGGTGTTCCGCGAGCTCGAGCGCGAGGGCCTGACGATGTACGGCCAGATGACGGCCGGCTCGTGGATCTACATCGGAACCCAGGGCATCCTCCAGGGTACGTTCGAGACGTTCGCCGAGCTCGCCCGGCAGCACTTCGGCGGGACGCTGAAGGGGCGGGTGACGCTGACCGCCGGGCTGGGCGGGATGGGCGGCGCCCAACCCCTGGCCGTGACGATGAACGACGGCGTGGCCCTGTGCATCGAGGTCGACGAGGCGCGGGCGAGGCGGCGCCTCGAGATCGGCTACGTCGACCGCCTGAGCCACGATCCGGACGAGGCGCTCGGGATGGCCCGCGCCGCGGCGGCCGCCGGACAGGCGCTGTCGATCGCCCTGGTCGGCAATGCCGCCGAGGTCGAGCCGGCCTGGGCGGCCGCCGGCGAGCGGTTCGACGTGGTCACCGACCAGACCTCGGCCCACGACGCGCTCGGCGGCTACATCCCGGCCGAGATCACGTTCGACGACGCCGGCGCGTTGCGGATCAGCCAGCCCGACGTCTACATCGCCCACGCCATGCGCTCGATGGCCGCCCACTGCCGGGCGATGCTCGACTTCCAGAAAGCCGGCTCGATCGTCTTCGACTACGGCAACAACCTGCGGGCGATGGCCTTCGACGCCGGTGTCGCCGACGCCTTCGACTACCCGGGGTTCGTGCCGGCGTTCATCCGGCCGCTCTTCTGCGAGGGCAACGGTCCGTTCCGCTGGGTCGCCCTGTCCGGCGATCCGGCCGACATCCGGCGGACCGACGACGCGCTGATCGAGCTCTTCCCGGAGAAGGCGGCGCTCCACCGCTGGCTGCGGATGGCGCAGGCCAAGGTCCCGTTCCAGGGCCTGCCGGCCCGGATCTGCTGGCTCGGCTACGGCGAACGGGCGAAGGCCGGCCTGGCCTTCAACGAGCTGGTCCGGACCGGCGCCGTGAGTGCCCCGATCGTGATCGGCCGTGACCACCTGGACTCGGGCTCGGTCGCCTCACCCAACCGCGAGACCGAGGCGATGCGCGACGGCTCCGACGCGATCGCCGATTGGCCGCTGCTCAACGCCCTGGTCAACACGGCCGCCGGCGCGACCTGGGTCAGCATCCACCATGGGGGCGGGGTCGGGATCGGCTACAGCCAGCACGCCGGGATGGTGATCGTCGCCGACGGCACGCCGCTCGCCGCCCGGAAGCTCGAGCGGGTCCTGACGACCGACCCCGGGATGGGCGTCGTGCGCCACGTCGATGCCGGCTACGAGCGGGCGATCGAGGTGGCCGCCGAGCGCGGCATCCGGATCCCGATGCGCGAACCGGCCGGCTGACCCTCGCTGCGGGGCGTGACGTCCGGGTCGGCCCCGGTTGCTGCCAAAACGCTGGTAACGTCGCGCTTATGGGCGGATGAAGGCCCGAATCGACCCGTCGCCCGGCCGGGTGGCCCGGTTTCGTGCACGATGCAGCCCCCGCGGGCCCGAAGCGCGCCCGCGTGGACCCGTCTTCGACCATAAGCGCGACTTCAGGCGCGTTTTGGCAGAACCTCGCCGGGCCCGAGACCGGGCAGAGGGCGCGCAGGAGATGAGGCCGGCAGGCTGAGCTACATCCTGGGTGGCGGTCCGGGCTCGGCCGCCGCGGCCTCGAGGGATGCGTTGCGGGCCGCCCAATCCTCGGGGCTGCTGGGCATCGTCTTGATGCTCCGGATCGGCGAGAAGACCAGGAACAGGACCGGCGTGAACGACAGGATCGCGCCGATCCAGATCGTGGTCGACAGGCCGAAGACCGTGGCCAGCACGCCGCTCGTGACGGTGCCGATCGGGATCGTGCCCCACACCAGGAAGCGCATCGTGGCATTCATCCGGCCCTGCGTCCGTTCGGGGGTGATCGCCTGCCGGAAGCTGACCTGGTTGATGTTGTAGATCAGGGCACTGAAGCCGCCCAGGGCGGCCGAGGCGATCAGGAACGGCTCGGCGGCGCCGACCGGGGCGATCGCGATGAGCAGGACGGACGGACCGTTGAGGGCCATCGACACGACGATCGCCCGCCCGACCCCGATCCGGGCCGCCACCCGGTTGGCGACCAGGGCGCCGATGAGCGTGCCGATGCTGCCGAGCGAGAAGATCAGCCCGATCCGGAGCGGATCGAGCCCCAGGACCCGGACGACGTAGACGAAGTAGATCCCCATCGCGATGTTCGAGAAGAGATTGCTCGTGCTCGTCGCGCCGGCCACCATCCGCAGGTAGGGATGGCCGACGACGTACATCAGCCCCTCGTGGATCTCCCCGCCGAAGCCGCGCAGGCGCTCGCGCCGGCTGCCGCCCTTCCGGTTCGAGGGCGGGATCGGTGCCTCGCTGCCATGGATCGCGAACACGAACAGCGCTGACGCGAGGTAGCTCAGGGCGTCGACGATCACCGCGATCGGCGCGGTCAGGATCCCGATCAGGTAGCCGCCACTGCCCGGGCCCAGGACCTGCGCGGCGGACTGGCTGGCCTGGAGCTTGGCGTTGCCCTCGACAAGCTGGTCGCGGTCGACGAGCGACGGCAGGTACGACTGGTAGCTGACGTCGAAGAAGACGGTCAGGACGCCCATCGCAAAGCCGACGACATAGAGCTGGAGGATCGTCAGGATCCCGAGCTTGTAGGCGATCGGGATCGACAGCAGGGCGATCGCCCGGCCGACGTCGCCGGTGATCAGGATCGGCCGCCGCTGGAGGCGATCGACCCACGCCCCGGCCGGCAGGGTGAAGAGCAGGAACGGCAGGAATTCGATGGTCCCCAGCAAGGCGACCTCGAACGCGCTCGCGTTGAGGACGTTGAGTGCGACGAGCGGGATCGCCAGCTGGCTGACCTGGGTGCCGAACTGGCTGATCGTGTCGCCCACCCACAATTTGCGGAAGTTGGGGTGGTGGAACAGGCTCGGGCGAGGGGGCGGCTGCTCGGGCATCGCGTTAGGCTAGCATCTAACGCGCGGCAGTCCAATAGCGAACACGCATGCTGCTCCGCGCTCGTCCGGACGCTGCGCGCGAGGCCGCCGGGACCGTGGCAGACGTGGCACGATGGAGCACGTGGCCAGGCTCGTGGAGTGCGTTCCCAACTTCTCCGAGGGCCGCCGGCCCGAGGTGATCGATCGGCTCGCGGCGGCCGTGACCCGAACCCCGGGAGCCCTGCTCCTCGATCGGACGAGCGACGCCAGCCACAACCGCAGTGTCCTGACCCTGGCCGGCGAGTCCGAGGCGGTCGTCAAGGCGATGGAGCAGGTGGTCGAGGTCGCCGTGGGTGAGATCGACATGGAGCGCCAGACCGGCGAGCACCCGAGGATCGGCGCCGTCGACGTCATCCCGTTCGTGCCCCTGGGCGACACGACCCTCGAGGAATGCGTCGAGCTGGCCCGCTCGTTCGGGGCCCGCCTGGCCGCCCGGTTCGACCTGCCGGTCTTCCTGTATGCCGCGGCCGCCAGCCGGGCCGACCGGGTCAAGCTGGCCGACGTCCGGCGCGGCCAGTACGAGGGTCTCAAGCTCGAGATCGGCAACGACGGCCGCCAACCCGACTTCGGGCCGGCCCGGATGCATCCGTCGGCCGGCGCGGTCGCGGTCGGGGCCCGGCCGTTCCTGATCGCCTACAACATCAACCTGGCCTCGACCGACATCGAGCTGGCCCGGCGGATCGCCCGCCGGGTGCGCGAATCGGGTGGCGGCCTGCCCCGCGTCCAGGCGATGGGGGTGGCGCTCGACCATCCCTCCTGCGCCCAGGTGTCGATGAACCTGCTCGACTTCGCGGTGACGCCGCTCTGGCTCGTGTGGGACACGGTCCGCGCCGAAGCGGCCGCCGACGGCGTCGAGCTGCGCGAGTCGGAGCTGATCGGCCTCTGCCCGCTGGCTGCCTTCCTGGCCGTGGCCGACCACGCCGGGTTCGCGGCCGACGCCCCGCTCGAGGAGCGCTGCGCTGCCGCGGCGGGCTACCTCCGGCTGCGCGACTTCAGCCCGATGCAGGTCCTCGAGCTCCGCCTGGCGGCGGCCCAGCGCGGCGAAGGATGACGTTCCGGGTCATCGACGGGGGGTTGACGGACGGCCGTCCGATGGGCCTCCTGATCCTCAACGCGAGCGAGGTCGCCACCCTGGCCGGCGGCCTGCGGACGGGGTCCGGGCAGGATCGCCCGGACGTCCTGCGCGCCGAGGACGGCGACCCGAACGGCGAGGGCGCGCCGATCGTCGCGACCTGGGAGGACCGGATCGTGGCCGTTGGGCCGCGGGCCCTGGTCGAGCGCAGCCTCGAAGCGCAGGAGCTGCCGCTGGCCCGCTTCGCCCGGCTCGACGCCGAGGGCGGCACGGTCACCCCCGGCCTGATCGATGCTCACACCCACCTCCTCTTCGGCGGCAGCCGGGAAGGCGAGCTGCGCCTCCGCCAGGCCGGTGCCGGCTACCTCGAGATCCTGGCCGAGGGCGGCGGGATCCTGTCGACGGTGGAGGCGACCCGGGCCAGCTCGAGCGAGGAGTTGCTGGCCCATGGCCGGCGCTGGCTCGAGGAGATGCTCAGCCACGGCGTGACGACGATCGAGGCGAAGTCGGGCTACGGCCTCGACCTGCCAACCGAGCTGCGCCTGCTCGAGGTCGCCCACGCGCTCGGCCGGGAGGGTCCGATCGAGGTCCTGCCGACCTGGCTCGGGGCCCATGCGGTGCCGATCGAGTTCCGCCATCGGCGTGATCCGGCCGAGGCCTACACCCGGCATCTCCTCGCCGAGCAGCTGCCCGGTGTCGCCGCCCAGGGCCGGGCCAGGTTCGCCGACGTGTTCTGCGAGCAGGGTGTCTTCAGCGCCGACCAGGCCCGCCGGATCCTGCTCGCCGCCGATGCCCTCGGGATGCGCCCCCGGCTCCATGCCGACGAGCTGGCGGCCTCGGGCGGGGCCGAGCTCGCCGCCGAGATCGGGGCCCTGTCGGCGGACCACCTCGCCGCACCATCGCCGGCCGGGATCGACGCCCTGGCAGCCGCCGCCACGACCGAACGCCCGGTGGTGGCCACCCTCCTGCCGGCGACGACCTGGTTCCTGATGGCCGATCACTACGCCCCCGCCCGAACGCTGATCGAGCGCGGCGTCCCGGTGGCGATCGCCTCCGACTTCAACCCGGGCACCTCGCCCACCGCCAACCTGCCCCTGGTCATGACGGTTGCCTGCCTCGAGCTCAAGCTGACCCCGGCCGAGGCGCTGGCCGCGGTCACGATCAACGCCGCCCATGCCCTCGGCCTCGGCGACGACATCGGCTCGATCGAGGTCGGCAAGCAGGCCGACCTGGCGATCTGGCGGGTCCCCAGCCACGCCCAGATTCCGTACTGGCCGGCGGCGACCCTGGTCCGGACCGTGATCAAGCGCGGCCGGCCGGTCTACCAGCACGGCTGACGCCTCAGTGGCGGGCTTCGAGCCGGCTGCGGTCCTCGAGGATGAACAGGACGGCCAGTGACGGCCCGATCGTGAGGGCCGCGGCGATCGCGATGACGAGCAGGGCGTCGAGCGTGCCCGCCGGCGCCGCAGCAGCGTCGATCGTCAGCGAGCCGGGCAGGATCGCCGGCAGCTGGGCGACGCCCCAGCCCCACACGATCGCCGCCACGGCCCCGGCCGCGATCGCCCGGACCCCGCGGTTGACGTTCCTGGCCAGGGCGATCAGGCCGGTGCTGCCGAGGACGACCGAGATCGCCACGAGCGGCAGGGCCCGGCCGGTCAGGCCGGCATACAGGTCCGGCGCGTCCAGCCGGAGGACGACGAGGCCCAGGATCGACAGCCCGCCGGCGATGATCCCGATCGCGATTGCCCGGCGCCGGAAGTAGGCCTCGAGCGCGTGGTCGTCGCGACGACGAGCCGACGCCACCAGGAAGACCGCGGCGACATAGGCGCCGGCCGCCACGGCCAGGACCCCGACCAGGATCGAGGTCGGGTTGAGCCAGCTGGTCCATGGGTCGCCCGCCGCGTTGCCCGCCGGGACCCGGCCCGAGGCGATCGCCCCGAGCGCGGTGCCCAGGAAGAACGGGGTGATGACCGACGACAGGGCGAACGTTGCGCCGAACGCGCGTCGGCCGGCCAGCCGCCGGGTGTAGGCCCGGAAGGCGAAGCCGGCGCCGCGCAGGACGATCCCGAAGGCGGCCAGGGTGATCGGGATGAACAGGGTCGACATGAGCGACGCGAAGGCCAGCGGAAACGCGCTCCACAGGACCACGATGTCGAAGATCAGCCAGGTGTGGTTGGCCTCCCAGACCGGCCCGATCGAGGCGTCGATCAGGCCGCGCGGCGCCTCGCCCTGCTCGGCGTCGCCGGCCAGCAGGTCCCACAGGCCGGCCCCGAAGTCGGCCCCGCCGAGGACCGCATAGACCGTCACGCCGAGCCACAGGATCGCGGCGACGAGCTCGGCGGTGCTCATTCCGATGTGCCGTACGGACCGTGCGCGCGGGCCTCCTCGTCGCCACCCCGGCGGCTCATCGAGCGCAGGACCACGAAGGTCGCCACGCCCAGGATCACGTAGATCACCATCACGATCGCGAACGACACGATCGTCCCCGGGGCGCGGGTGACGGCGTCGACGGTGCGCAACAGGCCGTACACGATCCACGGCTGGCGGCCGACCTCGGTCACGATCCAGCCGGCCTCGAGGGCCACGACCGCGGCCAGCCCGGCCAGCGCGGCGCAGCGGTAGAACCAGCGGCTCGTCGGCAGGTCGCGCCGGCGGAGCCAGGTCAGCGCGAACCACGCGGCCAGGGCGAGGAGGGCGAAGCCGGCCGCCAGCATCGTGTCCCAGGCCAGGTGGACGATGTTGACCGGCGGCAGATCGTTCGGCGCGATCGAATCGAGGCCGTGGACGACGGTGGCCGTGCTGAAGCCGGCCAGCAACGAGTCGAGCGACGGGATGGCCAGGCCGCCGACGACCTGGCCGTCGACCAGGATCCCGCCGAGCACGACCGGCGTGTTCGGGCCGGTCGTCTGGACCAGCTCCATCGCCGCGAACTTGGCGGGCTGGTCGGTGAACACCGCCCGCGCCGCGATGTCGCCCATCCCGATCTGGAGCGGTGTCGCGATCGCCGCCAGCGTGAACGGGATGATGAAGCCGAGCCGGGTATAGCGATCCAGCCGGCCCCGCAGCCGGCCGTAGGCGTAGACCGACGCGAGCAGGAAGCCGGTGACCATGTAGGCCGCCAGGAACATGTGGCCGGCCTCGTACCAGGTCGCGTTGTTGAAGATCACCCCGAGCGGCTGGACGTCGGTCACCTGTCCGTCCGGGCCGAGGGTGAAGCCGGCCGGCTGGTTCATCCAGGCGTTGGCGGTCACGACCGAGAACGTGCCCCCCAGGCCGGACAGGGCGATCGGGATGCCACTGATGAAATGGGTCCAGGGCGACAGCCGGTCCCAGCCGTAGATGTAGATCGCGATGAAGATCGCCTCGAGGAAGAAGAAGATCCCCTCGACCGCGAACGGGATCCCGTAGGCCGCCCCGAAGCGGCCCATGAGGCCGGGCCACAGCAGGCCCATCTCGAATGACAGGACGGTGCCCGACACGGCCCCGACCGCGAACGTCACGGCAATGATCCGGCTCCAGCGCCGGGCGAGGCGCAGGGCGTCCGCGTCGCGATGGCGGATCGCCCGCCAGTTGGCGATCAGGAGCAGCGTCGGGAAGGCCACCCCCAGGCAGGCCAGGATGATGTGGAAGCCGAGGGTGACCGCCATCTGGTCCCGGGCGGCCAGCAGGTTCGCCGGTGGCAGCGGGTCGAGGGCGAAGAGCATCGCCGGGCTACTGCTTGCCGCGAGACTCCAGCAGGACGACGGTCGTCTCCTCGGGCAGAGCCGACATCGCGATCTGGAGCTTCGCCTGGGCCGGTCCGGGGGTGCCGCCCATCTCGTGGAAGAACTTGGCCAGGGCCTCGTCGCAATCCCGCTCGTCTTCGCAGACCGGCATCGGGACGACGATCTTCGGGTCGAGCTGGGCGATCAGCTCGGCCGCCTTTGTTGCCGTCAGGTTGCCCCCGATCGGGACGAGGGCGATGTCGACCGATCCGATGTCGCCGAGCTTCTCCTCGGTCAGGAGATGGCCGATATCGCCGAGGTGGATCGTGTGCATCTGGTCGAGCTCGACGACGAACGCTGTCTGGCGGCCGCGGTCGGCCCCGCGCTTGTCGTCGCGGTAGGTCCGGACCCCGGTCAGCAGGACGTGGCGGATCTCGTACTCGCCCGGTCCGTCGAGGATGAACGCGTCCTCAAGGCTGCCGGGGACGAGCGTCTTGCCGTCCCGCGCGGTCATCCCCTTGGCCCGCGGCAGTGGCGCGTCGTCCGGGTGGCTGTACGTCACGATCTCGGCCGTGACCCCGCGACCCGTGGGCCCGACGACCGACTGGTAGGGGTCGGCAACGACCACCGCATCGCGGCCCTTGAGCCGGACGCAGGTCCGCCCGTACCAGGTGAGTTCCATCGGCGCGATTCTGACAGATGCCGCTCACCCGCGCCTCACCCGAGGCGTCGCGGCCCCGAGTGGCCGGCTCGCCGACGCACCTGCCGGACAAAGGGAGACCGGGAGCGCCTGCCCAATCGGCGCTCCCGGTCGGAGGGAGGGAGGTGGAACGCGTCCTAACGGTTCCGGGATCAACGGTACGGATCTCGTGATTCAGGCACAACTCGCCGTTTGATTAAGAAAGGGACACGCTCAATCGCTCGGCGGCCCAGGGAGTGGCTGCACGACGCCGGTCATGGGACGTCCGGGGGACGGCGGTTCCGGGAGGGCCTGCCACAATCGACCGATGCCGGACCCTCGCCGCCGCATCTGTGCCCTGGCCGCCGTCGCCCTGCTCCTCGCGGGCTGTGGCTCCAGCCCGGCGTCAGCCAGCCCGACCACGGCGGCCAGCCCGACGCCGACGACGGCCGCCTCGGCCGCCAATCGGACACCGGCCCCGACCCAGAACCTCGACCAGGTCTTCACCGCGATCGAGGGCCAGGTCGAGCAGCTCCGGGGCCTGGACCAGCACTCGCCCGTCGCCCGCAAGATCCTCGACGAGGACCAGCTCAGGACGCTGATCCTGGCCGAATTCGACAAGACGAACCCGCCGGCCCTGGTCGCGGCCACCGAGAAGGTCGAGAAGTCCCTCGGGTTGCTGCCGGCCGATGCCTCGCTCAAGGACCTCGACGTCCAGCTCCTGTCGAGCCAGGTTGCCGGCTTGTACGACCCCGACACCAGGACGATGGACGTGGTCTCGAAGAGTGGCCAGGTCGGCCCGCTCGAGGAGATCACCTACGCCCACGAGTTCGACCATGCCCTCCAGGACCAGAATTTCGGCCTGAAGAAGCTCGGCCTCGACGACACGAGCAACTCCGACCGGGCGCTGGCCCGGCTGGCGCTGCCCGAGGGCGACGCGACCCTCCTGATGTCGCTGTGGGCCGAGTCGAACCTCAACGCCGTGCAGCTCCTGCAGGTCGCGACCCAGGCCAACGATCCGAGCCAGACGGCCCTCCTCAACGCGATGCCCGACGACCTCAAGGAGACGCTCCTCTTCCCGTACGAGCAGGGCCTGTCCTGGGTCTCGGGCCTCCAGGCAGGTGGCGACTGGGCGGCCGTGAACGCCGCCTACGCCTCGCCGCCGGATTCGACCGAGCAGATCCTCCATC
This sequence comes from uncultured Chloroflexia bacterium, assembly GCA_963727055.1. Classification (GTDB taxonomy): domain Bacteria; phylum Chloroflexota; class Limnocylindria; order Limnocylindrales; family CSP1-4; genus Palsa-1033. The sequence continues at coordinate 2,059,176 of CAVSEN010000003.1, read as the reverse complement.
CCGCCAAATGGGCCAGCCACGAGGTCCCGGTCGCGGTGACCATCCCGGCGAGCCTGCCAACCCGCCTCGGACCGGGCTGGACGATGCCCCTGACCGACACCCTCGGCGAGCTCCAGCTCCGAATCTGGCTCGAGCAGGTCGGCAAGCTGCCGGCGGCCCAGGCCGAGGCGGCCGCCGCCGGCTGGGGCGGCGATCGGATCGCGCTGGTCGAGAACGGCTCGACGTTCGGCCTGGCGGTCATCACGAAGTGGGATACCCCGGCCGACGCGACCGAGTTCGCCGCGGCGGCGGGCCCGACCCTCAAGCTCCTGCCGTCGAGCACGGCGATGATCGATCCCGGCAGCACGAGCCAGGTTGTCCTGTTCGTTGCATCGGACCAGGCCACGATCAGTGCCCTGGCCGGCGCCCTGGGCCTCGCGGGGTAGGCAGGAAGCGCCCGCCCGACCACGCAGCGTCTCGCCCGGGCCCGGTGGCCGGCGGACGTAGCAGGCCCTCGATCGCCTTGGCGATGACGTCCATCTGGTCGAGATCGACGGCGTACCTCAGCCTGGGCCGGCGTCCGCCGGCCAGTACTGTTCGCTGATGATCGCCTCGCGCCCGAAGCCGCGCGCCGTGAGCTGCTGCTCGACGGTCGTGATCATCGCCGGATTGCCGCACAGGTAGGCAACGCAGCTCCCCGGGACCAGGCCGTTGGCCCGGCACAGCTCGTCGAGATGGTCCGGTACCCGGCCGGCCCGCCCGGCCCAGGCGGCCCCGCCGTGGGCCACCGCTCGCGAGACGATCGGCACGTAGGCAACGCGCGCCGGGCCCGCCACCAGCGCCTCGAGGCGCCCGCGATAGGCGAGCTCATCCAGGTGCGCGACGCCGTGGACGAGGACGGCGCGTGGACGACCGCTCGGTTCGGAGTCGGCCGTTGCCTCGCGGGCAAGCAGCTGCTCGAGCATCGCCACGAGCGGGGCCAGGCCGCTGCCGGTCGCGATGAACAGGTGGCTGCGCGGGTCGTTCGGGCGGAGCGTGAACAGGCCCTTGGCCCGCCCGATCCGCAGCCTGGCGCCTGGTGCGAGCGTCCACAACCGGGGCGAGAACATGCCCTGCTCGACCCGGCGGACAAGGAACTCGAGATTGCCGATGGGTCCGGGCCCCGTTGCGGCGGAGTACGGACGCTGGAGCAGTCGCCCATCGATGACGAGACCGAGAGCGAAGTACTGGCCGGCCTCGAACAGGCCCACACGGTCATCGGGCCGCACGCTGAACGTGGCCAGGCTGCCGGTCCAGTCGTGACGGGCAACGAGGGTCGCATTCAGCTCGGTGCCCGGAGCGAGCCGGGCGACGTGGCCGCCCAGCTGGTCGGCGGCGTTCGCGGCCATGATCACGACGGCGGGGCCAGGCGATCGACGGCCGCCCGGGCCGCATCAGGGTCGCGGTACCAGGTCGCATCGATCCAGGCGAACTCGACCGCCGGCGACGGAAGCCGGTCGGCACGGAAGATCGCCTGGTTGGGACAGGCACTCTCGCACGAGCCGCAGTCGATGCAGCCCGCCGGATCGATGTAGAACTTGCGGTCGACCGACGGATCGGCCGAGATGCAATCGACCGGACAGACGGCGACGCAGGATTGGTCGTTGACGTCGATGCACGGCTCGGCGATGACGTACGCCATGGGTCACTCCGATCTGCAGCGGGCCGGATGGCCGGCCGCCCGGACTCCGCGTCCGGGGCGGCCTGCACCGACGATCGGTCCGAGCCCTGTGATCGTCGTGTGGCCCAGATGTGTGTCTTCCCATCCGGGCAGGCGGGCGGAGCGGCCTGCTCAGCCGCCGCTCGCCGGAAACGAGGCGACGAAGCGGGCGCCGCCTCCGTCCGCATCCTCGACGCGAATCGTCCCGTGGTGGGCGTCCACGATCCGCCGGGCGATCGCCAGGCCGAGCCCGGTGCCGGCCGTCTGATCTCGGCGCAGCCCGGGCAGGCGGGTGAACGGCTCGAACACGCGCTCGCGATCCGTGGCGGGAACGCCCGGGCCGTGGTCCGCCACGCCGAGCTCCAGCTTGTGCTCCACCGCCCGCACGGTCACCGTCACGGCCGATCCGGACGGGGTGTGGCCGATCGCGTTGTCGACGAGGATGACGAGCAGCTGGGTCACGCGGTCGTAGTCGCCCAGGATGAGCGTCGGCGAGCTCGCGCCAGGATGGGCGACCAGCCTCAGATCGACACCCCGGGCCGTGGCCAGCGGACGCATCCGGCGGACCGTGTCCTGGGCGATGGCACCCAGGTCGGTCGGCCGGAGCTCGACGACCAGTCCCGCCGCGTCGGAGGACGCGAGCTGGAGAAGGTCGCCGACGAGCCGGGCGAGGCGATCTGTCTCGCTCACGATGTCCGCGACCAGCGCCTGGCCATTGGGCTTCACAAGCTGCTCGCGCTCGAGGACCTCGGCGTTGGCTCGGATGATCGCGGGCGGTGTCTTCAGCTCGTGGCTGGCGTCGGCAACGAACCGCTGCTGGCGAGCGAAGGAACGACGGATCGGAGCGACGGCATCGCCCGTCACGAGAAGCGTGACGACGGCGGCGCCCAGCAGGCCCACGGCGCCGACCAGGGCGATCGCCACGGCCAGGCTGTTCGATTGCTGATCGTGGAGGGTCAGGACGAAGCCGCCCTGGACGTAGCCCACCGGGGCCTGGCCGGCCGATCCGACCACGGCTTCGGTCAGCAGTCGGACCTCCACCCCGCCGGCGCTGACGGTTCGGAGGTCCCGCCCGGCACTCTTCGCCGCGGCGACGGCGGACTCGTCGGGGAGGCCCCCGAGGGCGACGCGCGTGGGAAGGGCGATCTCCTTGCCCGCCGAGTCGAGGTAGAGCAGGACGGTGTCGGCGGCCGCGGGAGCCGTGTCTTCGGATCCCCCCGACTCCGAGCCGCTGGGCATCTCCCCGTCGAGTCGCACCACGGCGGCATCGACCGTCGCGGCGAGCGCCCGATCGACGTCGCTATCGAGCGCGCGAAGCCCGACGACCGCGGTCGCCGCGCCGATCGCGACCACCAGCGTGGCGACGAGGGCCAGGGTCAGGAGGAACAGCCGGCGCCGCGTCGCTGCCAGGAGCTGGGCCGTGGGGTTCGACACCGCTGATCAGGGGTCGGCGCGCAGGACGTAGCCGACGCCCCGGACCGTGCGGATGGCGTCCGCGCGCCCCAGGTCGCTCAGCTTCCGGCGGAGGTAATGGACGTACAGGTCGACAACGTTCGAGTAGACGTCCGGCTCGGCACCCCAGACCGCATCGAGGATCTGCTGGCGGGTCAGGACGTGGTCGGCATGCCGGATGAAGTAGCCGAGCAAGGCGAACTCGCGCGCCGACAGGTCGATCGCCTGATCCCCGACGCGAGCGACGTGGCGCAGCTCGTCGAGGCTCAGGTCGCCGACCCGGAGCGGGAGGTCGGGCTGGATCGTCGATCGACGCCCGAGGGCCTTGATCCGGGCGATCAGCTCGGCGAAGGCGAAGGGCTTGGCAAGGTAGTCGTCGGCGCCCGCCTCCAGGCCCGCCACTCGGTCCTCGACGGAGCCCAGCGCCGTCAGCATCAGCACCGGCGCGCCGATCCCGCGTGCCCGCAGGAGGCCGAGCAGGGTCACGCCATCGATGTCCGGGAGCGTCCGGTCGAGCACGATCACGTCGTGCCCGCCGCCGAGGGCGAGAGCGACGGCCGTGACTCCGTCGGGCGCCGTCTCGACGACGTGCCGCTCGGCGGTCAGGACCCGGTCGATCAGGCCCGCCATCTTCGGTTCGTCCTCGACGAGCAGGATCTTCACCTCGAGATCGTGCGCCGGCCCGCAGAAGACGTCGAGGCCCGTTTGGCCCGTCTTTGAGCGTTCTCATCTGGGCCACATGGCTCGCACAACGCAGGACGCGATCGTGGCCGATATCACCGCCCCCGCTGAGGACCACGATCATGCTCAAGAAGCTCATCCTGTTCGCCGGCTCGCTGGCGGCGTCGCTCGGGCTTGCCGGAGCGCTCGCCCTGGCCGGCTTTGCGCCGGGCGGCGCGGCGCACCTCGGCCCCGGCCCGGCCGCGGCCGACAGCTCCGCTGGCGGCCCGGACGCGAGCCCGCAACCCGTCGTCCAGGTCGACACGATCTACGTCGCCACGCCCCCAGCCCAGAAGACGGTGACCGTCCACAAGGTGGTCGTCGGACCCGGCCCGGAGTCCGAGAACGACGGCGGAGGCGACTGATGGCCGTCCCTCGCCCGACGCCACCGACCAAGGCTCGGCCCGACGCGCGTCCCCTCCGGATCGCCTTCGGGATGGGTGCCGTGGCGGCGGCCAGTGCCCTGATCACGGCGTTCGCCGGTCCGCCTGCCGGCGGGGCAGGCGCCGCCGCGCAGACCACCACGATCAGCATTCCGGCGCCGGTTCCGTCCGTCATCCACGTCACGAAGTACGTCCAGCTCGCCCCGGGCCAGACGGCGCCGCCCCAGGCCGTCGTGAAGCAGGCCCCGGCTCCGCCTCCGAGGGTCGTCGTCGTGACGACCCGCCAATCGGGCAAGCCGTGATGGACGCACCGTCGCCTGCCTCGCTCGTCTCGACCGAACGCGGAATGATCGGTGGAACGGTCGGCATCCATCTCGATCCAGGCGTAGCAACCGGAGCCGACCTCCGGGCGCGCCGAGATGCCGCCCGGACGCTGGCCCGGCTGGAGGCCTGGTCGGCCCGTCTGACCCGCTTCTCGGATGGGTCCGACCTCGTCAGGCTCAATGGCTGGCCGACCGAGCACGCCCCGGTTCGCCCGACCCTGGCCGCGGCGATCGATTGGGGTCGCGAGGCGCAGGGCTTGAGCGACGGGATCGTGGACATTGCCCTGCTCGACGCTCGGCTGGCCGCCTCGGACCCGCATGCTCCGGACGTCCTGCCCGGGTCGGCCAGTCCGGCCTCCCGCCGCTGGTCGATGGAGCGCGGCCGGCGCCTGACCCATGTCGTGCGCCCGGTCGGCCTGCGCTTCGACCTCGACGGCGTGGCCAAGGGCTGGCTGGCCGACCGAGCCCTCCGTCGGCTGTCGGCGTACCCCTCGGCGATCGTCGACGCCGACGGCGACATCGCGATCCGGATCGCGGCCGGCCGCCAGTTCCGCTTCGGCGTCGCCGATCCGGGACGGCCGGACCGGAACCTGGTCGACCTCGTCCTGGGGGCCGGGCCGGACGCCGAGCGCACCTTCGGCCTGGCGACATCCGGGACATCGATCCACCGCTGGGTCGTGAATGGCCGTGAGCGGCATCACCTGATCGACCCGCGCACAGGTCAGCCGGCTGACACGGACCTCGTCCAGGCGACCATCCTGGCCGGATCCGCCCGCGAGGCAGAAGCGATTGCCAAGTCGGCCGTGATCCTCGGCTCCGCGGCTGCCCTGGCCCGGCTCGATCGGCCGGAGATCGACGCCGCAATCCTGCTCACCACCAACGGCGAGGTCCTCGTCACGCCGTCGACGATCGGCTGGCTGGCATGAAGTTCCGCGGACTCCACCCGTCGACCCAGCTCCTGCGCTGGGGTCTCGCCGCTGTCGCGATGGGCATCGTCATCGGGGCGACCGGCCCGTCGACCCTGGCTGCCCTGTCCGGGCTATGGGATGCCAACCGCTCGAGCCTGCCCTGGATCTTCGAGCGCCTGTTCGCCTTCCTCGCCTACGGCGCCGTGGCCGGCTCCGTCATCTACGGCCTCCTGCTGTCGACCAAGATCCTGGACGCGATCGCCCACCGGCCGATCACCTTCACGCTCCACCAGGACCTCGCCTCGCTGGGCGTCGGCCTGGCCGCCGTCCACGGCATGCTCCTGACCCTGGACAAGAGCGTCCCGTTCAGCGTCGGCCAGGTCGTCGTCCCCGGCCTGGCGCCGTACGCGCCGCTGTGGGTGGGCGTCGGCCAGGTCGCGTTCTACCTGATGACCGCGGTGCTGGCCAGCTTCTACCTGCGGCGGCGGATCGGGCAGCGGGCGTGGCGCCTGTTCCATTACCTGACGTTCTTGGCGTTCATCGGTGCGACCGCTCATGGTCTCGGGGCGGGCACCGACAGCGCAACCCCGTGGGCCTGGTGGCTGTACGTCGGGGCGACCCTGATCGTCATCTTCCTACTCGCGTATCGGGTCGCCGGTTCGGTTGGCGATCGCCTGGAACGCCGTGGATCGACCACGGCCCCACTACGGGTAGCCCGGGACCGATAACCGCTACATCGACTCCGGGGCGGAGATCCCCAGCAGGGCGAGGGCGTTGGCCAGCGTGTGCTGGGCCGCGAGGACGAGGGCCAGGCGGGCGGCCGAACGCTCGGGCTCGGCGGCGTCGACGACCTTGGCATCGCGGTAGAAGGCGTGGAACGCGGTCGCCAGCTCGGTGGCGTAGGCAGTGATCCCCTGGGCCTCCTCGAGCGCGGCGGCATCCTCGACGACCTCTGGGAGCCGGACGACGTGGCGGGCCAGGAGGCCCTCGGCGGTGCCGCCGATCGAGGCTCCGACCGAGCGGGCCGGCGCGAGCCCGGCCTCGGCGGCCCGGCGCAGGATCGAGGCGATCCGGGCGTGGGCGTACTGGGCGTAGTAGACCGGGTTCTCGTTCGACTGCTTCTTGGCCAGCTCGATGTCGAAGTCGATCCCCGATGTCGGGCCGCGCGAGGCGAAGAACCAGCGGGCGGCGTCGACCCCGACCTCGTCGAGGAGCTGGTCGAGGGTGATGAAGGTGCCCGCCCGCTTGCTCATCGAGACCTCGACCCCGTCGACGATGAACCGGACCCAGGCGATCAGGAGCATCCGGACCGCGTCCTTGTCGTAGCCCATCGCCTCGGCCGCGTTGCGCACCCGGGCGACCGTTCCGTGGTGGTCGGCGCCCCAGATGTAGATCAGCTCGTCGAAGCCGCGGCTGAACTTCTCGGTGACGTAGCCGATGTCCGACGCGAAGTACGTCGGCTCGCCATTCGAGCGCAGGATCACCCGGTCCTTGTCGTCGCCGAACGCCGTCGAGCGGAACCACGTCGCGCCGTCCTCGACGTAGACATGGCCGCCGGCCCGCAGCCGCTCGACCGCCCGCTCGACCCAGCCCTCCGCATGGAGCGAGCCCTCGCTCTTCCAGACGTCGAAGTGGACGCCGAGATGATCGAGGCTGGCCTCGATCCCGGTTCGGACCGCACCGGCCGCCCAACGCCCAACGACGTCGGCCGGGTCGGCCTGCGGCGCCTGGGCGGCGGCCAGGACCGAGTCGGGCAGGGCGGCCGCCAGGGCCACGGTGTAGTCGCCGTGGTAGCCGTCCTCGGGCACCGGCGCCCCGGTCCGCAGGGCATGGACCGTGGCCCCCAGCTTGCCGATCTGGGCGCCCGAGTCGTTGAAGTAGTACTCGCGGGCGACAGAATGGCCGGCGGCCTCGAGGATCCGGCACAGGACGTCGCCGACGAACGCACCCCGGGCGTTGCCGATCGTCAGCGGTCCGGTCGGGTTGGCCGACACGAACTCGACGTTGATCCGGCGCGGGCGGGCCGCGGAAACGCGGCCCCAGCCGGCGGGCTCGGCCAGGATCCCGGCAACCACGCCATCGAGCGCGGCATCGGCCAGGTGCAGGTTGATGAAGCCGGGCGGGGCGACGCTGGCCGAGGCGATCGGCGTGGCGCCGGGATCGGACTCGACCTCGCGGCTGAGCTCCGCCGCGATCGCCCGGGCGATCTCGAGCGGCGCTCGGCGGTACGGCCGGGCGAGCTTCAGGGCGAGGTTCGTGGCCAGGTCGCCGTGCTCCGGGTTCGCCGGTCGCTCGACCTCGATCGTCACCGGTTCGCCGCCTTCGACCGGCGGCAGGCTGCCGGCCCGGGTCGCGGCGGCCACCGCTCGCTCGATCGCGGCGATCGCAGCGCGGCGCAGGGTGGGCTCGGCGGGCGTGCTCGGGGTCACGCCGGGAATGGTAGCCGAGGCCCCGGCGGCGGCGCGGAACGCCGGAAGCGGTCGTCACTTCGGTGCCCCGCGGCACCACCGGGGACGGTTGGGAGCGGTTCGGTGCGGCCCGGGGCAGTACCTTTGGCGGCACCCCAACCGGTACCCTGTCGGAGCCGTTGGTCTCCGGTGGCGTGCGCAATCCGCGCCCGGCCCGAACCCCGGCGTTCGGGCCCCGACCAGGGTCCCCGAGACCCGGATGGGACACGTCACGCCTGCGCGTGTCCCATCCGCCCCTCTCCCTTGACCCGACCCCGGACATCCGTCCTGGCCCGACTCGGTGCCCTCCAGCACCACTATCCGGGGTCCCCTGTCGGAACGGTGGTCTCCGGTGCGGTTCCGCCCGTCCGAAGGTCCTAGACGGGTACCAGTGGGTGCTCCATCGTTATTCCTGTCGCGTGGGCAACGACAGTCGGCCGAAGGGCCGCTCCGGGGGGCCCGGCTTCATCCATTCATCGCACTCGGGGATCGTCACATGCAGAAGCTCGTTCAGGGGCGCTCGCGCAGCGCCCTCCCGATGCGGGGCATCGGCCTGCTCGCAGCCACCGGGACCCTGGCCCTGGCCCTCGTCGGCCCGGCCGCCGGCTCCGTGCTCGCCAGCAGCGGCATCACCGTCGACGGAAACCGGTCCGAGTGGAACAAGGCCGCGACCTGGGTGGCCGACCTCCAGAAGGACGGCGACGGCCCGGTCGAGGCGTCGCTCTACCTCCTCGCCGACTGCGACAGCAACACGCTGTTCGCGATGGTCGAGACGCCGGACGGGGTCACGATCCAGGACGGCGCCCTCCAGCAGGTCGACTCGAGCCTGACCGCGAGCGAGTTCGCAGTCAGCCCCGACGGCCACGGCTGGGAGGCGGCCTATCCGTTCAGCGCCCACAGCGGCGTCTTCTCGTGGAGCGCCACCGTCACGGTCTTCGACACCCACTTCCCGTACGAAGGCGCCCCGGGCCAGGCGGAGGCCGCCAAGGGCAGCTTCCGCTTCGCCGTCTCGTGCGCGGTCGATACGGCCCAGCCGACTGACCCGACGCCCACCCCGACCGGTGCCGTCGGTGCCGCGACGGGCAAGCCCAAGGTCACTCCGCCCTCGACCTCGACCGGCCTGACCGGCTCAGGTCCGGCGGACAACAGCGCCAGCCTCTTCGTCCTCGTCGGGTTCGGCGTCCTGACCGCAGGCGTCCTGCTCCTCGCCCCGGGCGATCGCCGGCGGAGCGTCCGCCGCCGCTAGGCTCCCCCCAAGAGCGACCTGGAAGACCCGGGGGCACCCGCCTCCGGGTCTTCTGCTGTGCTCAGAGCTCGAACCGGTCGCCGGGATCGACGAGTTGAGCGGCCAGGCCGCCGCTCAGGCGCTCGACCGCCGCTGTCGTCGCCGAGCGATCCCGCCCGGACAGCAGGTGGGTCAGCAGGATCCGGGAGGCGCCGGCCTCCCGGGCGAGCCGGCCGACGTCACCGGCATCGAGGTGCTGGGCGCCGGCGGGGACCGGTCCCAGCCCGAACGAGACCTCGGTCAGCAGGACGTCTCCGGGCCGGATCAGCGGGCGCAGGTCGTTGGCTTCGGCGCAGTCGCCCGAATAGACCAGCCCCGGTGCCGCCGGCTCCCCGAGGAGGCTCACCCGGAACGCATACGAATCGTTCGTGTGGCTGACCCGGCCCACCTCGAGCTCGAGGCCGCTGCCGATCGCCCGGACGAGGCCATTGGCCAGCGGCTCGACGTCGAGGGCGGCGGCCGTGAAGCCCGGCTCGCCCAGCAGGCCGTCGAGGCGGTCGGCCAGCGCCCGGGGAGCCAGCACCTGCACCCGGCGCGGAGGCTGGAACTCGTAGCGCAGGTAGTGGCGGAGCGGGACGAGGTCGACGAAGTGGTCGGGGTGGAGGTGGCTGATCGCGATCGCCGTGAGGGTCGACGGCTCGCGCGCCCCGGCCAGGTTGGCGAACGTGCCGTGGCCCAGGTCGAGGAGCAGCGCGCTGCCGCCCTCTTCGACGAGGTAGCCCGAGCCGACTGCGCCCGGCCGGTCCGTGTAGGCCGGCCCGGCTCCGACGACGGTCAGCTTCATCGCTCGAGGAACCGTTCGGGGATCCCCACGTTGACGGTCTGGCCCGGGCCGCGCCGGAACGCCAGCTCCTCGAAGCCGCTCTGGGCGGCGATCCGGTAGGCCTCGTCGAGGCCGTGGGCGAACCAGCTCGGGCGGTGGGCGTCCGAGCCCGCGGTCAGCCGCCGGCCGCCGAGCTCGCGGAAGCGGGCGACGATGGCCGCCGACGGGTAGGTCTCCATCGGCGCCTGGCGCAGGCCGCTCGTGTTCACCTCGAGGCCCGTGCCGCTTTCGACAAGGGCCCGGAGCATCGGCTCATAGAGCTCGGGCTGGGCCGCGAGCTGGGCGGGCGTCACGTGCGGCCAGAGGTAGCGCTTGACCGAGTCGAGATGGCCGATCGTGTCGAACAGGCCGCTGCGCGCCGCCCGGACCGTCTCGTCGAAGGACGGCGCGACGATCTCGGCCAGGCTCCGGCCGGCGACCCAGGCGGCGACCTGCCGGGCGTGATAGGGCGAGGTGGGGCTGATGTGGACCGAGCCGATGACGAAGTCGTAGGCGTGCCGCCGGAGGTGGTCGCGGATCTCCTCCTCGCGCTTCGACTCGTAGCTCAGCTCGAGGCCGAAGCGGATCGCCACCCCGTGCGGCGCCCAGCGCTCGGCGGCGGCCCGGACGATCGCCTCCCGCGCCCGGAAGTCGGGGTTGTAGTTCGACCAGCCCGGGTCGAAGTCGATGTGGTCGGTGATCGCCAGCTCGGCGATCCCGCGCTCGGCGGCCAGCGCACCGTAGACGTCGATCGGGACCCGGCTGTCGAACGACTGGTCGGTGTGGAGGTGCGTGTCGAGCGGCAGGTCGCGGGCCTGTGGGTCCGCCATCGGCGCTCGCGGGTTTGCGCCCCGCAGGTCGGCGGTCACCCGGCGATCAGGCCCAGCTCGTGACCGATCCGATCGAAGACGGCCAGCGCCCGGTCGAGATGGGCGTCCGTGTGGGCGGCCGTGACGATCGTCCGAATCCTTGCCCGGTCGATGGCGACCGTCGGGTAGACGATCGGCTGGGCGAAGATCCCCTCGTCGAACAGCCGGTCCGAGAAGCGGCCGGCGAGCGCCGAGTCGCCCACGATCACCGGCGTGATCGGCGTCTCGGACACGCCCGTGTCGAAGCCCAGCCGGGCAAGCTCGGCCTTGAACCGGCGGGTGTTCGACCAGAGCCGCTCGTGGAGCTCCGGCTCCTCTTCCATCACGTGGATCGCCTCGAGGCAGGCGGCAGCCACCGCCGGCGGCGCGGATGTCGAGAAGAGGATCGGTCGGGCCCGCTGGACGAGGAGGTCACGCAGGTCCTGCGACCCGGCGACGTAGCCACCCAGCACCCCGACGGCCTTGCTCAGCGTGCCGACCTGGATCGCGACCCGGCCGTGGAGGCCGAAATGGTCGACGCTGCCCCGGCCGGCCTTGCCCAGCACGCCCGAGGCGTGAGCGTCGTCGACCATCACTGCTGCCCCGAACTCTTCGGCCGCGGCGACGATGCCCGGCAGCGGGGCGATGTCGCCGTCCATGCTGAAGACGCCGTCGGTGACGATCAGGATCAGGCGGTGCGGCCCACCGCCGTCGGCCCGCCCGTCGGCTCGCGCCTTGGCCAGGGCCGCCCGCAGGGCCGCCAGGTCGGCGTGCGGGTAGATCACCCGGGGCGCCTTCGACAGGCGCATCCCGTCGATGATCGAGGCGTGGTTGAGGCTGTCGCTGACGATCAGGTCGAATTCGCCGGCGAGGGCCGGGATGACGCCGGTGTTGGCGCTGAAGCCGGACGGGAAGCTGAGCACGGCCTCAGTGCCCTTGAAGCGGGCCAGGGTCGCCTCGAGCTCCTCGTGGAGCGACAGCGTGCCGGCGATCGTGCGAACCGCCCCCGAACCCGCTCCGAACGATTCGACGGCCGCCAGGGCCGCCGCCCGGAGGCGAGGATGGTGGGTCAGGCCGAGGTAGTCGTTCGAGCTGAAGCTGATGCAGGCCCGGCCGTCGACGATCACCTCGGGACCCTGGGCCGAGCTCATCACCCGAAGCGGGCGGTAGAGGTGGCGGGCGCGCAGGTCGGCGAGCTCGTCGGCGACGAAGCCGAGCGGATCGGTCCCGGTCACGGCAGCCATCTCAGACCTCCTGGGGCAGCAGCACCACCTTGCCGGCATGGCCGCCGGCAAGGAGCTCGAACGCCTGGTCGTAGTCGCGCAGCGGGATGTGGTGGGTGACGATCGGCTGCAGGTTCAGGCCCTGGGCCAGGAGGGCCTGGGTCCGGTACCAGGTCTCGAACATCTTGCGACCGGTGATCCCGTAGACCCGCAGGCCCTTGAAGATGACGTCGCTGGCCAGGTCCAGGGTGATCGGCCGCTCGGGGATGCCCAGCAGGGAGACCCGGCCGCCGTTCGTGACCGCCTCGAAGCCCTGCCGGATCGCGACCTCGGCCCCGCTCATCTCGAGGACGACGTCGACGCCCACCCCGCCGGTCAGCTCGCGCAGCCGGGCGACGACATCGTCGTGACCGTCGATCACGACGTCGGCGCCCATCCGGCGGGCGATCTCGAGCCGCTCCGGGTTGATGTCGGTGGCGAAGACCCGGGCCGCCCCGGCGAGCTTGGCGATCGCCACGGTCATCAGCCCGATCGGGCCGCAGCCGGTCACCACGACCGTCTGGCCGGCCAGCTCCTCGACGAACGCGGCGTGGACGGCGTTGCCCATCGGCTCCTGGATCGCGGCGATCTCGGGGCTCAGGCCCTCCGACGGCCAGGCGTTGTGGGCCGGCAGGGCGATGTACTGGGCAAACGCCCCGTCCATGTCGACGCCCAGGATCCGCAGGTTGGCGCAGACGTGCTCGCGCCCGGTCCGGCACTGGTAGCAGCTCTGGTCGACGAGATGGGTCTCGGCCGCCACGAGGGTCCCGATCGGGATCTCGCCCCGGCCGTGGAGGTTCGGGCCGTGGGCCACCACCCGGCCGGCCATTTCGTGGCCGAAGATCCGGGGCAGGCCGCCGCCCAGCCGGCTCTGGGCCCACTCGTCCCAGCGATAGATGTGGAGGTCGGTGCCGCACAGGCTGACGGCCTCGAGGCGGATCAGCAGCTCACCGTCGCCGGGGGTCGGAACCGGAACCTCGCGCAGCTCGGCGCCGGGCGTCGGGCTCGCCTTGACCAGGGCGCGCATCGTCGCGGGAATTGGGCCGTCGGGCATCATCGCCTCCTGGCCCGAGTCTAGTCGTCCGCGACGATCGGGTTCTCGACCGAGCCGATCCCGTCGATCTCGATCCGGACCCGATCGCCCGGCTCGAGGAAGACCGGCGGCGTCCGGAAGACGCCGACGCCGGCCGGGGTGCCGGTGGAGATGACGTCGCCGGGTTCGAGGCTGATCGAGGCACTGATGAACTCGATCAGGTCCGGGATCCGGTGGATCATGTCGCCGGTGTTGGCGTCCTGCATCAGCACCCGCGTCCCGGCTGCCGGTCCGCTGCCCGGGATCCGCCACGATCGGATCCGGAGGGCATGGGGGTCGGGGATCGCGGTCTTGAAGGCGAGGACCGGGCCCATCGGCAGGAACGTGTCGGAGCCCTTCGCCCGCAGCCACTGGCCGTCGCCGTGTTCGCCCGGACCGAGAGCCGGCGGGCTGCCCTGCCAGTTGCGGGCGCTGATGTCGTTGACCACGACATAGCCCAGGACGTGGCGATAGGCGTCGGCGGCCGCGATCCGGCGGCCGGCGCGGCCGATGACGACGCCCAGCTCAGCTTCGAGGTCGAGGGCCTGGGTGCCGGCCGGCCGGACCACGGGCTCGCCGTCGGCCACGACGGCGTTGGCGAACTTGGCGAAGATCAGGGGCCGGTCGGCGGCCGAGCGGCCGCCCTCGGCGGCGTGCTCGGCGTAGTTGAGCCCGACGCACACGATCTTGCCGGGCCGGGGCACCGGCGGCGCCGGGACCAGCTCACCCACCGGCACGACCCGGCCCTCGGTCCGGACCAGCCCGTCGGATCCGAGCCGGCCGAGGGCCATCCCCTCGACCGGGACGCCGACCCCGCCGAGGTCGCCCGCTGAGCGATAGGCGAACAGCCGGTCGGCCGTCCCGTCGTCGTCCTTGCGGGGCGGCACCGGGCTCAGCTCGCGCTGGGCGACGGGGCCACCGACGGTGCGCTCGACGGCTCGGTCGACGGTGCGCTGCTCGGTGTGACCGATGAGCTCGGCGCCGAGCTCGGTGCGCTGCTCGGGGCGCCCGAGGGGGCCGCCGACGGCGCCGTGCACTGGGGTTCCGGGTTGGTCCGCTCGCCCTCGGTCGCATAGAACTGCAGGATCTTGGTCGTGTCGAGGGTGTTCAGGAGCAGGACCCGATCCCAGACCAGGGCCGCGAACGGCGTGGTCATGTCGTCGAACCGGGCGATCACCGGCGCCAGGACGCCGGCCTTCTCCCCGCACACGGGGCTGTCCGGGAAGCCGGTCGGGATCGCCTGGAGCGCCGCCAACGTGCTGTCGGTACAGGCGCCCAGCTTGCAGCTGTAGAGGATCACGACGGCGCCGTGCTCCAGGTTGTGGATCCAGCCCTCCGGCCGGGTGCCGTCGTCGGGGCCGTAGTACTTGGCCGGGATCGGGCCGTTGTCCTGGGCGTTGTAGTGCGGGCCGGAGGCGGGCGGGCAATACGAGTAGCGCTGGTTCGAACCGACCGAGATATGGAGGTTGCCCATGTCCGGCTGCGGTTGGCCGAGGGGCGCCGGCGAGCCGTTCGGCAGGGGCGTCCCCGCCGGCTGCGGCTGGGTGAGCGTTCCGCACGAGTAGGCCGAGGCGGTTGCGCTCAGGAAGAAGAACGCACCGATGACCACGACGACTGCGACCAGGCCGCTGCCCAGGATCGCGGTCCGATGGCGCTCGAAGAACGACGGCTGGTAGAGCGAGCGACGGGGCTTCGCCGCGCCAGACGGCCGACTGCCGACCGGCCGGCTGCCGGGCGGCCGGCCACCCGGCCCGCGGCCCACGGCCGGCTTCGCGCTGGATGACCGGCTGAGGGCCGCCGCATCGACGCTCGGCGCCGCACCCTGGGCGACGGTGCCTGCGCCGGTGCCTGCGCCGGCGGCTTCGGCGGCCGGCGGGGTGGTGCCGCCCGGAGCCGCGGGCTGGCCGGAGGTTGGCCCGGGCACGGCGGGACCGCGGCTGGGCCCACTGCCGATCGGGCGGCCGACGGAACCACGGGTGGTCCGCGAGCTGCGACGGGAGGCTTTGCTCAAGGTGTCCTCATGGGTCGAGTCGGTCTTCGGGGGATGGACGCGAGCCGTGACCCGGCTCTCGGCGGCCTAGGGTACCGTTCCCGGCCGACTCGTGCCGCCCGGCCGTGCCACCTCGTGCGACGGCAGCCAGGGGAGGAGCGGTCGAGGCGTGCCAGAATGGGCCGATGACCCGATCCCCGAAGCAGCCGACGGCGCGCCAACGCGGTGCGCCGGCGGAACGCCGCCGGATGCCCGCCGGGATCCGGATCTTCCTCGTCTACGGCTTCATCATCCTGGCCGTCATCGGGCTGTCGCTCCGCTTCGTCGTCGACCTGGCGATCTCCGCCCCGGTCAGCCCGATCGGCGTCGTGGTCATGGTCCTGCTGGCGTACACGATCTTCACCCTGACCCTCGTCATCCAGCGCAAGGAAGCGGCCCGCGGGCTGGCCCTCGGGCTGGCCAGCCTGACCCTGCCGGCGATTCCGCTGGCCTGGCTGTCGTTCGTCCAGACCGGGCCGCGGATCGCGGCGACGCTGTTCGTGCTCGCCCTGGCCGTGCTCCTGTTCCGAGGACTGCTGGCGCCCGAGGTCCGGGCGTACCTGGACGAGCCCTGAGGCCAGGTTCCTGAGGCTGGGCCGACCGGGGATCGGTCGGGACGCTAGGCTGCAGCGGTGATCGATACGCCGCGCTGGGTTCGCCACGCCGTCTTCTACCAGATCTTCCCCGACCGGTTCGCGGCGAGCGAGCGGGTGCCCAAGCCCGGCCACCTCGAACCGTGGGCCGACCCGCCGACCCTCCACGGCTTCAAGGGCGGCGACCTCCTGGGGATCGCCGAGCACCTGCCGATGCTGGCCGACATGGGCGTGACCGCCCTGTACCTGACCCCGATCTTCGCCTCGGCCTCGAACCACCGCTACCACACGTACGACTACCTCAAAGTCGACCCGCTGCTCGGCGGCGACGCAGCGCTCCGAGAGCTGATCGACGCGGTCCACGCGCGGGGGATGCGGATCGTCCTCGACGGGGTGTTCAACCACACGGGCCGCGGCTTCTGGGCCTTCCACCACATCCTCGAGAACGGCAACGCCTCGCCGTACCTCGACTGGTACCGGGTCGATGCCGCGGCCCTCGCCGCCGGCCGGCAGCTGCTCGCCTATCCCGATACCGGCCGAACCGTGAGCGCCCCGGGCCAGCCCGGCGAGGATGCCAGCTCGCTCGATCGCCTCGGCTACCTGGCCTGGTGGGGCCTGCCGGCCCTGCCCAAGCTGAACACCGATTACCAGCCGGTCCGCGACTACCTGCTCAACGTGGCCGAGCACTGGATCCGGTTCGGGATCGACGGCTGGCGCCTGGACGTGCCCGAGGAGATCGCCGATCCGCCGTTCTGGCGCGAGTTCCGGGCTCGTGTCCGGTCGGTCAACCCGGACGCCTACCTGGTCGGCGAGATCTGGCGGATCGCGCCCGAGTGGCTGTCCGGTGATCGCTTCGACGCCGTGATGAACTACCCGCTGGCCGAGGCGATCCTGGGCTTCGCCGGGGCTCATCACCTCGACGACGCCGTCGTCCGCAGCCATCACGAGTATTCGCGGATCGAGCGGATGAGCGGCGCCCAGATGGCGGACCGGATCCAGTCGGTGCTGGGTGCCTACGCCCCGGAGACGACCGCGGTCCAGCTCAACCTGCTCGACAGCCACGACACGCCCCGGATCCGGACCCTGTTCAGCCGCGACGAGGCGTCGGTCCGGATGGCGTTCCTGTTCCAGGCGACCCTGCCCGGGGCACCCTGCGTCTATTACGGCGACGAGATCGGCCTGGAGGGTGCCAACGATCCGGATTGCCGCCGCTCGTTCCCCTGGGATCCGACGGCCTGGGACCAGGCCACGCTCGATTTCGTGCGCGCCGCGCTGCGCCTCCGGCATGACGTCGCCGTGCTTCGCGACGGCGGGCTGCGGATCGTCGGGACGTCGGGCGATTCGCTGGCGATCCTGCGCGCGGGCCCGTGGGACGCGCTGAGCGACCTGCCGGCCGGCTCGCCGCCGGCGCTCGTCGTGGTCAATGCCGGCGAGGGCAACGTCGCCCTGCCGGTCGACGCGCTCGAGCTGGCCGGCCGGCGGCTGGTCACGAGCCTGGCGACGCGCGACTCGGACCTCGATCCGGGTGGCGCGACGGTTTCGGCTGAGGGCCACCTCGACCTGGTCCTGCCGGCGCGTTACGGGGCGGTCCTGCTACCGGGCTGATCGCGGACCGGCCAGCGAACCGGGATCGGGATTCGGCGTCGGGCACCCTATACTCGGCGCCCGTGGCTGATCTACCGTTCGAACCGGCCGACGCCGCGCTCGCCGGTCGGCTACTCAGCATCCTGGACGTCGAAGGAAAGATCATCCGCGCACTCGAGGCACTCGGCCCGGTGGGGGGTCGCGAGGTGGTCCTTCTCGGCGGCGGGCAAACGCGCGCCGGGCAGCTCGAGGCAGTCGGTGCCCGGGTCACCTCGATCGATGACTGGCACGGTCCGATCGACCGGCCCGACGCGAGCGCCGATGCCGTCGTCTCGTTCTGGTCCGGGTTCCGGGCGGACAATCCGGCCGAGCTGGAGGAGACCGACCGCCTCCTGCGCCACGCCGGCCGGCTGCTGGTCGTCCATGACTACGGCCGGGACGACGTCTCGCGCCTGCGCGGCGACCTGCCCGAATACGCAAGCTGGAGTCATCGCAATGGCTGGTTCCTGCGGAATGGATTCCGGATCCGCGTGGTCCACTCCTTCTGGACCTTCGACACGATGACCTCCGCCGCGACCTTCCTGGCCGACGCGTTCGGCGCCGCCGGAGCGGCATTGGGCGCCGGCCTGAAGCGGCCGCGCCTGACCTACAACGTGGCGATCTATCACCGCACGAAGGGCGGCGGATGACGGGGCGCTTCCGGGCCCCGCGGATCACGCCGCTGTGGCTGTCGATCGGGATCGCCCTGATCGGCTCGCTGGCCCTGGTCGCCTATGCCTTCGTCAAGCGCGACAACAGCCAGATTCCGCTGCTGACCACGGCGGCCGCGATCCTGGGCATCGTCCTGATCGTGGTCGCGTTCAGCGGCGCCGCCGCGACGTACCGCGCCGCGCGCGACGGCCAGGCCGGTCGAGCGGTGCTGCTCGCCCTTGGCGGCGGGCTGGCCGCGATGGCCGCTGCGGGCGCCCTGGCTGCGGCCACGATCCTGGGTCTGCTCTACCACCCAGGCTGAGGCGTTCCGCCCCGTTGGCTGCGCCGCGCCACGCCTCGTGCCGCCGCCCCGCAATCCTCGCCTCGGACCGCGTCCGCGGGTCTCGGGCCGCGCCCACATCCACGCCTCGTGCCATCGCCTCGCAATCCAACCCTCGGACCGTGTCCGCGGGTACTCGGTGCAACAAATGGCTTGCTTTCGAGGGTGGCCCGGTCCCTTCGACCGACGCCGGCCTGACGGAGGCCCAACGGGAGGACATTCACGAGCTCGATCACGCACGGATGGCGCAGAGCGGTCGGTTCGAGGGCTCCCGAATCCGGCTCGGCGCGACGCGTAATCCTGGGTAGAGCCACGTTTGATGTACTGGGTACCCGCGCCGACAGGGACGAACCGCCGAACCACGGAAGGAGCCACGGCGTGCCCGTCAACCGAATCGCGATTCGCGAAGGCGATCGGCAGGCGCGGCGCCAGTCCGCCCGGCTCGGTGATGAGCTGAGCGAGCTGCGCCGGCGGTCATCGCTGACCCAGGCCGCCGTCGCCCGGGCCATCGGGACGGATCGGAGCCTGATCTCCCGGCTCGAGAGAGGGGATCCGCGGGTCGGGCTGGGGGTCCGATTTCGGGTCGCCGCAGTCCTTGGTGCGGACCTGCGCCTGACCGCCTATCCCCAGTCGGGAACCTTGATCCGGGACACGGCCCAGGCGCGGATCGTCGAGACCGTACTCGGTGGCCTCGATCGGAGGTGGGGTCCAACCGTCGAGGCGACGCTGCCGGGAGAGCGGCGTTCGATCGACCTGCTCCTGGTCGGGCCGGCAGGGATCGTTGTGTGCGAGGTCGAGTCGAGGGTTGGCAGCCTCGAGGAGATCATCCGAGAGCTGCACGCGAAGCGCGACGCCGTCCGGGCAGGCCTCCAACCCGGCAACGAGCGACCCGTCCACGCCGTCCTGATCCTGCCCCGGACGCGGCACCACCTGGCGATCGCCCGGGCGCACCCGGGAACGATGCGGGCGGCATTTCCGACGCCCAGCGGTGACGTCCAGGCCGCGCTCGCCGATGCATCCCGGCCTTGGACCGGCGACGGCATCTTGTGGGTGCCCGTGCCCACGGCGGCGCCCCAAGGTGGATCCCGAACGGGCCCCTGATACACTCGGCGGCGCCCGCCCCCATCGTCTAGAGGCCTAGGACGCCACCCTTTCAAGGTGGAGATCAGGGGTTCGAATCCCCTTGGGGGCACCACTGTTATGAGTCGCGACATCGGTGACACATGAGTCGCGTCATGCGTGACATCTGTGATCAGCGGGTCGCCTGGGACCCCGGCCATCGGCCGGGGTCTCGTCGTTGGTTGCGCCAGTAGCGCCGGTCAGGCTCGATCCGATGGGTCGAGAGGATCTCGCCGGTGTCGAGGGCGACGACCGTGACCTGCCCCTCGTCGACGATGGCCAGGACTCGCCGCCGGGCATTGACCGCGCCGGTGTTGAGATGGTGGAGGCGACCGGCGCGGCGCAGGGTGATGGCACCCTTGCTGTCGGCGATGTCGTAGCGCAGGCGGAAGTGGCCCTGACTGGGCCCGGATTGAGGGACTGTACGACCAACTGTCGGCGATCTCGGACAACCCGGTCATCGCGCTCAACCGCGCAGTCGCCGTTGCCATGGTTCGCGGTCCTCTCGCGGGCCTTGAGCTGCTCGCCGCGGTCGAGGGGGACAGGCGGCTCGCCGAAGATCACCGCCTGTACGCGGTTCGTGCGCACCTGCTCGACTTGCTCGGCCGAACGGATGCGGCGCGCAAGGCCTACGAGGCCGCTGCGATGCGGACGAGCAACCTCGCCCAACAACGGTTCCTTCGAGGGCGGGCCTCGCGAGCCTGATCGAGATCCGGGGGACGAGGCGGACGTTCCTCGAGCCGGGCGAACTCCTGCAGTTGACCGGGCAGTTCGAGGCGATCGTCTGGAACGAAGGCATGGGCCCTGAGCACCGCCGTGGCCAGGCCCACGGTGAGCCAGTTCAACGGCCCTTGTCCCGTCCTGCTCGTCGACGTTGGCGTGCCTCAGGCGAGTGCACGATGACCGAGTCGTTGGCCCGGCTTGATTCCGCGAGGCAGAAGGGGCTCAGAACGTGAGCCGGTCGGCTCCTGGCACGATCGGCGACACATCGAGCATTCCCTCGCACGGCGCGATCGACACCCTCGCCGTCCCGAACTCGTGGGTGCCGGGCAGGATCACCCGGACCGCCGAAGTGACTGGGCAGGCGACCGCGTAGGGCTCGGTCAATCCCGGGCCTGAGGGGTTGTCGCCATAGCCGAGCATGAACGTGGCGATGCCACCGGGGGTGAGCGCGACGAGGTGCGGGACGATGGCCGGGAACATGTAGGCTCCAGTCGTCGCTGGGGTTGCGTGGGTGGTGAGCAGCCGGCCACCCGCCCCGACCAGCACGACCCCCGGATACCCAACGAGCGCGCAGGCGTGCTCGCTGACGTTCGTCAGGGTGATCTGCGTCGCGACATTGCCGAGCCCAGCCCCGCTCCAGCCTCCGGCCAGGTGCAACTGGAACGTGCTGCATACAGGCCAGCTCGAGCTCGCGGCCGGCGCGGAGGGAAACACGCGGAGCGTCGTCGTGGCTGCCGCGAGGTCGGCCGCGGGGCTGCCGGCACAGTCAGTGACCGCCGTGACCTTGGGCTGGTAGTTCCCACCGCGGCGGTAGGCGTGGACGGTTGCCACCAAGGCAGCGCACGACCCGGCCACGATTGCCCTGGAGCCGTCTCCGAAGTCCATGGTGGCGGTCGCGATCTGGATGCTCGCGCTGTTGGGAACGGAGCCGCTGACCGTGAGGGTCACCGGATCATTGGCGAATGCGGGGCTGGGCGAGGCATCGAGCCCGACCCCCACCGGCCCAGCCGAGGGCGCAGCGGGCGGGGCCGGTGTCGAAGCGGTCGGCGAGACCGACGGTAGGGTCAGGGTCGATGTCGGGCTCGGGCTCGGGCTTGCTTGCTCCGTCGCCGATGCCGCTGGAGTCGGAACTGGCGAGGCACACGCGCCAGCGGCTAGTCCGATGGCCAGGGCAGCCGCGATCAGCTGGCGGCCTGCGGTGCGATCGCGGTGTCGGGTCACCGCCCTAGGACGAGTTGGGGTCATTGGAGGTGACGGGGCCATCACCATGAGAACGTCGTTTCCGACCCGTCTACTGCTCGCACCGAGCGGGTTGTACCGTGTGACGCGTGAGTGCCGTCGACGCGTCAATGGGTGACCTCCTCGAACACCGGGCTCTGATCTCGGCCTGCCTCCGTCACCGGGTGCCATTCGTTTGGCACAGCCCCGGAACGATGCTGATCGCGTCCACAGGGATCGCGGCCGTCCTCGCGGAGGTGATGGCACAAGGCTTCCGGGTCCTTGGCATCGAGGGTTTCAAGATCGACCCGACCGTCCGTCCCCAGCTCGACATGATCGTGGACAACACAACGGGCCATCCCCTGCTTGATCCGGCGACGACGGCTCGGTCATGGGGCAAAGAGATCTGGGTCGATGTCGCCCTTGCTCAAGCGGACGGCGACCGCGCCGGGTGACGGTCCAACAGCCTGCAGAACCCGTCGTCCTGTATTGACCCCGACTCCGCGTCCTTAGGAGAGTTGCTCAACGCCTTGGTTCGGACGGGCTAAGCCCCCGCCGATGCTAGGCAGTAGGCGCCCCTGGTTGACATCACCACGACGGGTGGATCGTGCGCCGTTGGGCGGCTCGCCCGCGGTTGCGCAACCTGTCGCGTCGTCAAGCACACCTGTTGACTAAGCCATTGACTCCTTGGCGGCTACTTCTTCGAAACGACGAACGAGGAGTGTTCCGCTCGCCCGCCGTGCCTCTGATATGAGCCGGATCGTGAATTCGAGCTGGCCCTGACGTGGGATGAAGCGTTGGTGATCCTGAAGGTTGAACGTGGTTTCGAATCCGAAGAGATGGCCGGCATGGGCGGTCTTTGAGCGTCTGTCATAGAGCCCTCCAAGGTCAGCGGCTTCCTCGGCCGTCATGACCTCGGCCAAAGCCGTCTTGAACCTCCTGGTGCTCCCGGTCAACTGACCGCAAGCCGCGCAACGCTCGAGCTCGCCGGATGCGAGGACCTCGATGGAGCCGATGAAGGCGATCAGGGCCATCGATGGTGGTCGTGCCATCTCGTCCTCCTGACCTTTGCTCGTGTTGCTAGATTGGAGGGCGTACCTTGCATCTTGGCTCAAGCCTCGCTCGAGCAATGCCGGCATTTGGGGGGTTCGATTGGGATTTCTCCGGCGGATCCTCGGAAGCAGCGGTTCAGCTGCACCCGCCGGGTGGCCAGGGCAGGCCGACACACGCCAGATCCGCATGTCCGTGACGACCTTCGAACGGCTGCGCGACGATGCCGCCCTCGATGTCGTTGGCGAGGCCTATCGCCAAGAGAACGTCGCGAGTGCACGTCCGCCGAATCCCGGCGATCTTCCTCCTGGACTGCCCGCACCCCCGGCTGGCTACTACAAGGCACTGGTCTTCCGCGAGCCCAGCAACCAATACGATCCGAACGCGATTGCGGTCGCCTTGTGGGCGGGTGGCACCTGGGCCTTGAGTGGTTATCTCGCCCGGGCAACTGCGCTCGACTATCAGCCGCTTTATGCGCATCTCGCGGCGCATGCGGCGGCGTCTGGGCTCGGGGATCCGGCGGTTGCCTGTGACGCGGCTCGAGTCCGCGAGGGCAGTGGCTTCGGTGTAGTGCTCCACCTCGGCACGCCCGGCGAGTGTGTCGGCGAACTCGCCATCGAGGATCGAATCCCAACGCCGGACCATCTCTGGAACGGCAAGACTGTTGCGATCAGTGGGCAGCTCGCAACGACGATCTGGGGCGTTCCGCTCGATCGGTTTGCTCAACTCATGCTCGCTCGCTGGGCGGGCTGCGAGGTGCTGCCCCGCCTCACGAAGAAGACCGGTGCCCTCGTGGTCGCTGACCCGGCCGAGCTGACCAGCAACCTGCAGCGAGCCAGGGAGTACGGCGTCCCTATTGTCCAGGAGCCGGACTTTCTGATCGGGATCGGGATCCCGCCAGAGATCGTTGGCAAGGTGTCGGAACGCTGGGCTCGACGTTGATCGGCTGGCGATCGGGATGGTTGGCCCTCGTGGTACTCGTCCTGTTCGCGTTTGCCGCCTTAGGTCTGCTGATCGTCGGCGGCTTTGTGCTCGGTATGGGTAGCTTCGGGTCATGACCTGTTTCTACACGATCCGTTCATGGTGTCCCTGAATCCGCGGTCGACAAAGGGATTGGTACGAGACATCACCCGTCGGCCTTGTGCGCATCACGGGCCGCCTTCACCTCGGCACGATCGGTGGCCTCGTCGCTCTCGAAGGCAAGGATCGCCTGCTCCATCCGAAGTAGTTGCTCGCCCTGGGCCTTGATTGCTTCCTCGATTGCCAGGGTTCGCTCGGCGAGCTCGGTCAGATGCTGAACCGACTCTCGCGAGCGGGTGATGAGCTGCTCGTTCTGCTTCTCGGCGAGGTCGGCCTCTGACGCCGCGTGCTCGAGCGTCATCCGGTCGTGGACCGCGGCCCGGTTGCCGGCCAGCAGGATCAGTGGCGCGGCGTAGGCGGCCTGGGTACTGAAGGCGAGGTTCAGCAGGATGAACGGAAACGGGTCGAACGGACGACTGAGCAGATAGAGGTTGAGGCCGAGCCAGATCGCGACGATCACCGTCTGGACGATGATGAACCGCCACGAGCCCATGAAGCCGGTGACCCTGTCGGCGACCCGGGCGCCCAGGGGAGCTTCCTCGATCAGTGCCCGATTGACCGGGTGCAGGTACTTCGTCGCCACGCAGTCGGTCCTCCTTCGTGCGCCCGTCAGGATCGGGCTCGGCCAAGGGTAGGCTGGCCCACAAGCAATGGAGGCAAGGGTGGGCCGTCGATTTGGGTACGTCGTGTTGGCCTGTGGCGCGCTCGCGGTGCTCCTTGCGTTGCTCGGTCTTGTTGCTTTGGTCCTGGCGGGCCGCTGACTGCCCAATGCCTGAGGGACCGTTGGGTCGGGACGTTCAGCACTATGAAGCTACGCCGTTCGTGCTCCACGGTAGGCTCCGGTTCGTGGGCAACTACCCCCGATAGGGCTACTGCTGTGGCAACGTCGATCACCTACCTCAGTCAGATACTCGGTCGGCCTGTCACGGACAGCGACGGTCGGCTGCTTGGCCAGTTGGGCGACCTCATCGTTCGATTCACTGTCGGTGATCAACCGCACGTCTGCGCGCTCGCTGTCGAGTCCGACGGGCACCGTCGGCTCGTTGTGCCAGCGACCGGACCCTTACGTCTCACCCGAGGCGCACTCCAGTCTTGCGACGGCTGTGCCGAAATAGGTTGTCAGGAGGGGCCTGGCAGCCTCTATGTCAAGGCTCAGCTCCTGGACCGCGCGGCGATCGACCTCGAGCGAGAGCGCGTCGTCCGGATCAACGATCTCCTGTTCGAGGACGATGAATTGGGCCTTATCCTCGTTGGGGCCGACGTTGGAACCCGTGGGCTACTTCGTCGACTCGGACTGGAGCAGGCCCTCATTGCGCTCGGGCAGAGTCGAGCCCTCGCCCGGGCGGAGCGGATCCTCCCGTGGGCCTCGGTCGACCCTATCGAGACGGCCCTGGGGTGTCCCGGAGTCAGCTGGAGCCATGACGCGATCGCCGGACTTCCACCGGAGGAGCAAGCCCGCTGCCTTGCCGGCCTCCAGCCTGGATTGCGTCGCCGCGCCGCCTCATTGCTCGGACTGAGGCAATCTACGGGGCATGCTGCTTAGGGGCATCCTGCCCCGGATCAACGTCCGCGCTCTGCGCGGACTCCGGCGTGCGGCGATCGCCCGGCTTGGCTTCGTCGGACTTTTGGCGATCCTCGGGCCAGGCCTCGTCAGCGGCTTCGCCGACAACGACGCGAGCGGCATTACGACCTACTCCCTCGCCGGGGTGCACTTCGGCTACACACTACTGTGGGTGATCCTGGCCAGCCAGGTCGTGCTGTTCTTCACCCAGGAGGTCGGCGCACGTCTCGGGCTCGCCACGGGGCAGGGGCTGACCGGGCTCGTGCGCGACCGCTTCGGCGTGCGCTGGGCGGCGTTCGTGGCGGTGACAATGCTCGTCGCCAACTTCGGGACGACGCTCGCTGAGTACGCCGGGATCGGGGCGGCGCTCGAGCTCTTCGGCGTCCCGCTGCCGGTCAGCGCGGTCGCTTCGGCGATCCTGATGGTTGTCCTGATCTCGAAGGGCAGCTTTACGAAGGTGCAGTACCTGTTCATCGCGGTCGGCGCCGTCATCTCGGGGGCCTACGTCGTGTCGGCGTTCCTGGCCAAGCCGGATTGGTCCGCCGCGGCGGCCAACCTGTTCATCCCTCACCTCAGCGCGGCGCCCGCGTATTGGCTGGCCGTCGTGGGCACGGTGGGCACGACGATCACGCCGTGGGGCCAGGCCTTCATCCAGGCCTATGTCGTGGACAAAGGCCTCCGGCCGGAGGACCTGCACGGATCCCGCCTCGATGTGGCCCTTGGCTCAGGCATCACCAACGTCGTCGCGGGGTTCATCGTCGTCGCCTGCGCCGCCACCCTGTGGTCGACGGGTCAAACTACGGTGACCGACGCCGCTGGGGTCGCGCTGGCGCTCGGGCCGCTGGCCGGGCCGCAGGCGACGGCGATCTTCGCCTTCGGCCTGCTGGCGGCGTCGCTGCTGGGGCTTGGGATCGTGCCGCTGTCGAGCGCCTACACCGTGTGCGAGACGTTCGGCTGGGAAGCAGGGGTCGAGTGGCGCTGGCGGGAGGCGCCCGCCTTCTACGGCCTGCTCGCGGTCTTCGTCGGCGGCGGGGCCCTGTTCGTGCTGATCCCCGGATTGCCGCTCCTGTCGGTGATGTTCCTGGCCGCGGTCCTGAATGGGCTGCTGCTGCCGTTCATCCTGGTGTTCGTGATGCTCCTGGCCCGCGACACGGCGCTCATGGGACCGCTTCGGAGCGGTTGGAAGCTCGCCAGTCTCGGCTGGGCGCTAACCGCGATCCTGGTCGTCATGTCGGTCGTCTTCGTCGCCGCGACGGTGGCCGGGAGCTAAGGCCTGGCCCGGAATGCCAGCCTGGACACGATGGGTTCATCGTGTCTGCCAGGTACTCAAGCTGGGCTGGCGACGAACAGAGCGAGCCATTGGCTTCAAGAAACGAACCAGAAGGCTTCCTACCGGAGTGTGCCCGCGTACACGCGCATGTCTTCCTGGTCGTTGGCCGATGCGCCACTCACGCCGACAAAGGCGATCACGGCCGTGCCGCTCGCGATCAACAGTTGCGTCCCGCTCGGTAGCGCAGACCCGGTCATCGAGAGGTCGCTCCACCTCTGGCCATCGGCTGACCAGCTGAGCTGCTGAGGCTGATCCTGGAGGCTGACCGCCCGCTCGCCGGCGAGGAGGACGGCGGTCGACCCGGACTGGTTCGGCGTCGCTGGCGGCGGCAACTGGCGCCACGATCGCCCACCGTCGGTCGAGCGCCACTCGAGCGGTGGGCCGATGCAGCCGAAGCATGGGGGAACGCCGATGGCGCGCAGTGAGTGGATCCATGGCTGGACGGACTCGATTTCGTAGGCCCCGGAGCCCACGTCGCTCTGATGCCAGGTCTGGCCATCGCTCGACCACCACGCGGCGGCCTGGCCTGGCACGTTGCTCACGGCGCCGCCTGGTTGGCCCACGGCGTGACTCCCGACCGCTGCGTAGCCATCGCCGGTCCAGGTGATGGCCGCCACGCCCGAGTCGGCTAAGAGTGCGTCGACACCTTCGCGTTGCCAGTGGTGGCCGTCTGGAGAGATGGCCAGGGCGGTGGATCCACTGCTGAGGTCACTGCCGTAGGCGACGAAGCCCGACGACCCCGCCACCACGCCGTGAAGCGCGATGCTGCCGAGGGCCCCGTTCTCGTCCGGGATCCGCTGCCACTGGCTGCCATCCGATGACACCCAGGCGATCCCCACCGGTGGCGTGAGCGTCGTGGCGTTGTCCTCGAGCCGGGAATGGCCGACGGCGACGAGCGTCGAGCCGCTGGCAGCCACCGCGTCGATCTCTGAGCCACTGAACGTCCCGCCGGTATTCGGGACCCGCTGCCAGTGGACGTTGTCCGTGGAGGTCCAGACGACCCCCTCAACGTTGCCGGTCGGCAGTGGCGCCTCCTCGCCGACGAGGATGGATCCTCCGGCCCACGGCACCCCGCCAAAGACATACTGGTTGCCCTGACCCGAGAAGGGCCCAGGATCGCTCTCGGTCCAGTGGATCGAGGTCCACGTTGCTCCGAGAGACAACGCTGGCGTCGGGCTCGGCTGCGGCGTCGCGGTCGCTTGATCGGTCGTGATCGGCGTCGGCTGTTCGGCCGCAGGCCGATCGCTCGGACTCGCCGCGCACGCACCGAGCAGAGCCGTGATCAAGCAAGCCGATGCGGCCAGTCCCGCAGGATTGCCGGTGCGGCGCACGCCATGGAATGGATGAGCCCCCATACCCCGTGAGGCTATCGATGGCCGGAGGGTCCGTCTAGCGGCGCGAAGTACTGGCCAGAGCCTGGGTTGGCCTCCCCACGATCAACTCATCGTGCGACAACGAGTCCTGCTAGGGCTGGCGAGGTATGGACTGCGACCCTGCGCCCAATGAAGATCGAGCACAGGACTCGTGAGGTCTCGATCGCGATCGTCTTGTGGATCTCGCTGAGCGCGGGGCTCTCTGCATGCCTCGGGTCCGTGGATCCAGGCGGGAGTTACTGGGCGCTCAATGACAGCGATCGTCAGATCGTCATCGTTGCCCACGAGGCAGCCAACGAGAGCTGGCTGCTTCCACCCCATTCCTTCATTCCGCTGTTTGACACCCGGGGAGTCCCGCCACCCGGCTGGACCATCAGCATCGCTGACGACGCCTGCGCCGTCGTGACGAGCTGGCCGATCGACGCAAACCACAATCTCTTCTATGTCGGGCCGAGTGGGGCTACCGATCTCAGGTCCGGGCTGGCCTGGCAGGCAGGCCTGAAGACCGCGAAAGACCTGACTTCAGCCGCACGCACCCCGCCCTGCCCATAGGTCCTTCGCGCATCACCAATCACTCATGGTGGGTGGGCAGGCGTGCGGCGGGCGGGGCGTAGGATGCCTTGATCGAACTCAGCATCCTGGGGACCGTTGGTGAGCTTCAGTCTCGGCCACGGATCGTTCAGCTTTGGCCATAGCGGATCGGCCCCGGAGCCCTTCGACGCCCTGAACGGGGGCCGCCTCGCCGGCGGTCAGGGGAGCCATCCGCTGCATGACGTTCGCCCGGAGGAGCTCCTGCGGGCCAGCGACGGTGGGCCGATCTCGGGCCAGATCACGATCGCGGGCCCCGTCGTCGTCGGGCAGAGCATCACGGGCACCATCGCACTCCAGGTCAGCGAGCCCGTGAGTGCCCGCGGTGCCGCGCTCCGGCTGATCGGGCTGCGCCTCGACGAGGAACGCAAGTCCGCCCAGCAGCACGACGCGCGGGGCAACCTCACGTCGTCGGCGTACTGGGTCGAATGTCACGGCCATCTGTTCACCGAAGACTCGTTCATCGAGCCGGCCATCCCGGCGACCTTGGCGGCGGGCGCGTCCTGGCAGGCACCGTTCGCCATTCCTGCCCCTGGCCTTGGACCACCGACCGCGCATCTCGGCGAGTCGATCATCGCCTGGGCGATCGAGATCCGCTGGGACATCCCCCTTGGGTCCGACCACTTCCTGGCGCTCTACCTGCCGGTGGCCCAGAGTCCGGACCTGCTCCGAGCCGGCGTGGGCGAGCAAGGCGGGGCGAGCCTCGAGGACGAGCTCTCGGTCGGTGACGCGACGATCAACGTGACATCGCCGCTGCCAGCTCCGGCCGGCTCGGACCTCGTTGTGCAGGTCCGCTGGCCATCTGCCCCCCACGGGGTTGGCGCTCGCCTGGAGCTTCATCGGCGGACCAATGCGCCCAATGGCGTGGAGGGGATCATCGCCTCGGTCCCGTTCGACCCAGCAGTGCTCGTCGGCGGCACAAGCGAGCTCAGGCTGACCGTCCCGGCTGGATCCCCGCCGTCCTTCGACGGTGCCGGTCTCCAGATCGCCTACATCTTGCGAGTTCTGGTGGACCGGGCCTTCCGGCCCGATGCCGCGATCGAGCGTCCCGTCGGGATCTACTAGGCCGGCGTCCAGATAGTCCCTCCGGCACGACGATGTCATCGTGCGGGCGCGGGATCCGGATGGTCCATTGACGGGTCGAATAATGAAGCGCAGCGTATGAGTCGTGAAGGCCTCCACTAGCCCTGTCTCTCGCTCCGCAGCAGCACTCGTTGCGCTCGCACTGGCCGCTGCCGCCGTGTCATTCGCCGCCTTCGCTCTCACCTTCGGGAATGAGTCGGCTTACCTGGGTGCCGTCGGCGAGGCCACACCCGATGTAGGGCTCTTGGGGACGGCAGGCGCAGTCGCCGGGATCCTGCTCGTTGCCGACATCGCCTTCGCCGCTGCCCTGGTCGCCGCTCGGCGCCGACTGTTGTTTGGCATCGGGGTCGTCATCAGCGTCATCAACGGGCTCGGCGCCTTCTGGATGGTTGGCCCGCCAGCGACCGCGCTGCATGTGTATCCACTGGCCGCGGTCCCGGTCCCGCTCGGCCTCGTCGCGAGCCTCGCGGGAGCAGTGGCGCTGGTGAGCATCGTCGCCTCGGTGGTCGGTTGGGTGGCGACGCCGGCTCGGCGGACCTGGCTCGAGTTCGCGCCATCAGCGAACCAGCAGCTTCCGCCGCAGACGCACCAAGCCTAGGCGCACTTTCGGAAGATCACTCGAGCTGTCTTACCCAGGGCGAGAGTTCAACCTTCACCGCTGGATCCTGAGACGCTACGGGCTGGCCCGGAAGTCCTCGACCCCGAACCGGGCGGTCCCCAGGTCGAATACCTGGGCCGAGGTGCGCTCGCCGCTCGTCGTTGTGAAGCTCACCGATCCGGCCAGTTGGTTGGGCCCGACGCTGCGGCAGAACCCCGGACCCAAGCATCGGGTGGCGAGGACATCGAAGACGACCACCCGCGAGCCTGGTGCTGGGACCGGCTCGACCGCCCGTGCGGCGGCCGCCGCGATCTCGAGGCAGTCCAGGAGATAGGCATGACCGGGCAAGCAATCAACGATGATCGTCGCCTGCTCGATGAAGCCCGGGCCGGGCGTCGGCTCGGCCGCGGGCGCCGGCACCGGCGCTGCCACGAAGTAGCGACCACTCAGTCCGTCGACACTGACACTGACCGATGAACGGGGCCCCTTGGGCGAGACAAACGTCACCCAACCGACGACCCCGAGTGCTGCCAGGACCGGGCAGGGATCCGCAGCCCGACAGCTCGTCGAAGCGGAGCCGGTGTGGACGATCACGTCCCAGCCCGGCGCGGGCACTGGAGGGAACGCCTGGGCGGCGGCGGCGACGATCGGGAGGCAGTTCGGCGATGCGGCATACGACCCGCAGTTGATCGCAAGCGTGAACGGGAGACCCGGGCTCGAAGTTACCGCCGATGGGCTCGGCGTCACGACGGGCTCGAGGAAACTCGGGTTCGCCGGAACGGTCCCAAAGAACGACGGCACCGGTGTCGCGCAGCCGGCGAGCAACAGAACGAGCAATGCGGTGGCGAACGTCTTCATCGTCAGATAGACGGTGCGCGGGCCTCGCTGGTTGCGCAACGGTTCTTTCGGCCGACTGCGCGAGTCGTGCCGCGTGTGTTCCGGCGTAGTTCGTGGATGACCTACAGCCGTTGCTCGGAGCCTGCAGCTCAAAGGGCTAGCTGAAGGGCCAGATCCAGCCGGCCGGCGGAACGGTGAACGCCTCGAGGCTTGCTTGCCATGGGCCAAAGACGACGGGTGACTTCGAGCCAATCGGGCTCCGTCTGACGCTGATCGCAGCGACCTTGTCCGTACCCTCGAAGCTCGCCCAGCCGCTCATGGCCGATCCGAGCTGGCTGATCGGCCCGGCACAATCCGCGGGTGGTGGTGAACCCCACGGCAGCCAGAAATCGCCGCACCAGAAGTCGCTGCCCTTGATGAAGACCCGGGTGATCGCACCCAGGCGGGCGGCGACCGCCTCGAACGGCAGGATCGCGGAGCATTCGTCGGCCGTCGGCCCGCCATTACTGCCAAAAGGAAGGACGCGATCAGGCAAGCAGGTAGCACGAAAGCTCGGCGCCGGCGAGACCGCGAACGACGGCGAAGGAGAGAGGGTCGACGTAGGCGTCGGTGTCGAAGTTGCGCCCTGCGTGGTGGTTGGAGTCGCGGATGGCGTCGGTGACGCACAGCCAGCCAGTAGGGCACACAGCAGCGCGGCCGCGAACGTCTTCATCGTCAGGTAGACGCTGCGCTTCGCCGGCTGGTTGCGCAAGAGCCTAGGGTCATCCCCGCGACCGGCCACGTGCGTGATTACGCGCCACGACGCCCTCATCGTGTGCGCCATCGGTCAGGAGTGGGCTGAGTCGTCCGGTGGCAGGGTGGTCGCGTCGTCGTCAGGCAGCTCGCGATCGAGCCGGGCGCTTGCTGCCCGGATGGGACGAAGCGTGTCAGCGAGCTCGAGGCGGACATGGTTGTCCAAGCGGATCTCCGCCTCGACGAGGTGCGTAAGCGCCTGGTCGGGATTGCTTCGGGCGGATGCGACGGCCAGGTTCCATGACCGCGAGACCGCTCCCGCCGACTCGGCCAGCTCAGCGAGGATGATCGAGACGCCCAGACTGTGCTTCTCGAGATAGTCGGCTGCGCTCATCCGTCGGGCCATTTCGGCACCCCCTTCCCTTCATTCTGACCCGCCGAGGCGCTGTTGCTCCTTCGTCGCGGACGGACCACGGGGCCGAGACGCCGCTGGTCGCGGCGGTTCGGAGCCGCGTCCGACCTAGGACGGCCCCGGGTTCTCGGGCGGCGGGGTGGCCACGGCGATCAGCAGTGCACTCAGCGCCTGACCGTTCTTGCCCCTGCCTGCTCGTGTCACCGGCTGAGGACCAGCGGCACCTCTCCGGTCGGGAGATAGAAGCCCCAGAGGTTGTTCGAATACTCGCCCGCGGCGAACACGAGTGGCGGGTCCGCGTCGACGACTTCATGGATGTCCATCGTGTGTCGCTGCTTCGGGTGGTCCGGATGTGCGACCGTGATAGTGCCCAGCGTTGGCGACCACTTCACCGCCCAAAGGTTCACGCCAGCTACCATGACCGGCTCGGACCCGAGGCCAAAGCAAACGAAGCGCCAGCCCGGCGACAGGTAGTCCACCTGCCTATCATGCGCCCCCTCCCGACTATGCCCCCGACCCCCAGCGTTAGCGCCCACCCTTGCCTGGCGCGTGTCGGCCGGGTGACACTCGCGCTGTGAACGTCCAGCTCGTGGAACTAGCGGTCTTCCTTCTCATCGAGGTCGGCTTCTGGTACCGATTCGCCGCTCCGGCGCTCAGGCGCGCTCAGGCGCCCGAGCACGTCCGCCGAGCGATCCTCGGTGTCACGCTTAGTGCGGGCGTCGGGATCGTCTTGAGCGCGGTCTGCATCGTCAGCGGACTCGGCACCACCTGGCTCGTGTCCGTCCTCAGCCTGCCGAGCCTCGCATGGCTCCTGGTCGTTTTGGCCGGATGGCCCAGCTATCGCCGGCTCACCCGCGCAGTCGCGTGGTTCGATGCCCGGCAACGGCGAGGCTAGCGCATGCCCAACGGACCCAGTCCGATCGGCCTCTTCGTAGTCGCGTGGGTCGCGCATGTGGTCGCGCCAGTGGTGATCGCCTGGGGCCTGCGGTTTCGGAGCCTGCGCTCCGAGTTTCGTCGCCTCGCGCCGCCCGGCGTTGCTGTCGACGAGGACCCGCGGGTGATCGTCAACGATCGGCGAATGAAAGCCTTCCAGATGACCTCCCAGCTGGGGCCGTTCTTCGGTCTTGGGATCGCGATTGCGTGGTCGACACTGGTCGGCGTGCGGCAGTTCCCGACGGATGGGCCGGACGTGATCGACGGGCCACGGTTCGTCGTCTGGACGGCCGTGCTCATCCTTGAGGCGATCGTCTGGGGCGGGTGGGTCTGGAGGCGGACTCCAGACTTCCCGCGGCTGTTCTGGATTGGGATCGCAATCGTCGTTTGCTGGGGCGTCGTGGTTACGATCCTCGGGCCCGCGTAGCGACCCAGACCGAGGCTAGGCAACCCGGTGTAGGCGCCCCCGCTGCGGCGGGACCGCGCTCTCGTGAACGGAGCCGCCCAGACGTCACCCGATCCCCGCCTGCCTTCGCGTTGGGGGTCGACGGCCAGGGCTAGGATCCGTCGATGACCCCCAATGATCGCTGGCCGGGCCCCGACGAGATCACCCAGATGGCAGATCTCGAGTTGGTCACCGTCTACGCCGCGGCGGCTGCGATCGCCGACCGGCTGGACGTTCCAGCAACCCGCCAGAACCGGGCCGCCGACTGCCTCGCCGCCGTCTACCGTGAGCTCCGGCGGCGAGGGCCGGACGCGCAAGCCGCACTCCTGCCCCTCGTGACGGATCCCAATCCTGGAGTCCGGCTGTGGGCGGCGGTCCATGCGCTCGAGTTTGACCCGGCACGCGGCGAGCCGGTCGTCGCCGAAGCCGCGAGGTCCGATCCAAGCCTCCGCGGGTTCAGCGCCCAGATCACCCTCCGAGAGTGGAAGGCCGGGCGGCTCCGCTTCCCCTGAGGCCTTGCCTGACCGATGTCACCGGGAGCTGAGCAGAGGCCCAACGGTCGATAAGGTCTCGACGACGGTCTGTCGCAGCACCTGGAGCTCCTGATCGAACGCCGTTGGGTCCCTTCGTAGGGCAGGCTCGTCGAGGGCCTGGGCGGCTGCCATCACCCGGAATGCGTGGATCCACCGGGCGCTCATCCAGACCCGGTTCGGCAGTCGGCCGGTCGAGTCCAGCCCTTGAGGGTTCATCGCCTCCAGCAGCGTTGAAAGTCGGGCAACGGCGTCTTCGGCCTCGCCGATGGTCGTCGGGCGTCGCGTCGATCTGGTCTTCGCATCGTCCCCGTCGCGGACCACGATCTGGAGCCAGTCGAGATCCAGCAGCGGCACCGCCTCGAGCGGGGGCACCGGCCCGAGGCGCTCCTCGACCATGGCGATCGTCTCGATCGACAGGGCGCGAACCGGGGCCATCGCCGCTTCGACCGTTTCGATCGGGAACACGTTGAGGTTCTGCCGATCGGGATTGAGATCGTTGTAGATCCGGTCGGCGACCGCGTAGAGGCGAAACTCGCTCAGCGCCTGGAGGACCGACCCGATCGCGTGATGCCAATAGGCTGGGTGCTCGCCCCGGGCGATCGCCTCGAGGTAGCCGTCGAAGTAGAACCAGTAGCCCCGCATCCGACTGTCGACCCAGCGTCGGACGAGCGGGGCGCAATGAAGGGCGGCGCCTTGCGTCGCCTTCATGTAGTAGTCCCAGCCGGTCGTTTCTCGAGCAGCCGGCGCGTTGGGCTCAGTCACGCGCCGAGTCTATCGTCGCGACCCTAGGCGGCTTCGCCGCCCGAATGTCGCCCAGGCGTCTCCCGCGACGGCGGGACCGTGCTCTCGAAAGCTGACCACCGCACAATCGGCTCATGGTGTCGGGTGACCGGCCGGCGGCGAAGTCGCCAGCATCCCCTTTGACGAGGGCCCTTACAGGCTCGGCAGCGTCGCGCAGATCGACTGAGCGACCGCGGTAGAGGCGTGTTAGACAGCGAACGACTCGGGCCCAGTCACGCCCAACCGCCTACTCTGACCCGCACGGCCCGAGACGGGCCTTGACGGGAGGGGAACAAGATGATCCCAACTCCGGCGGACAGGTGGCGCTCGGCTGGGAAGGGATGGGTCTCACGCGGGGCAATGAGGTCCAGGACGCCGATTGGCGGGCTGACGGACGACGGGTTCGGCACGTGGGTCGAGGCCGTCGGCGAGGTGGTCATTGATCGGACGGGACAGCCTCAGGAGGCTGGGTCGGCCATCGCGGCGGCGCCCTTACCCAAGGGGCGTGGGACGGCGAGACGGTGAGCGCGGCCTTCTGCCCTGCCTGCGGAGCAGCCAGAGTGGCCACGCTGCGGTTCTGTCCATCGTGCGGCTACGACTTCGCGACGATCGGATCGAGGAGTCCTTCGGTGCCTGCGTCGGATCAGCCCGTCCAGAGCGCGGGCCCCGGTACCATCGGGACAGTCGGGCCGCCAACGGCCCAATGGGTGATGCCCGCACCGAGGAACCGACCGAACCTGTTCCGGCCGATCCACCTATTGGATGACGTACGGAACCTGCCGAGACTCTTCATCCGGGGCTACTCGATCCTTATCCCGTCGCTGGTCATGATCTTGACGTTCGTCCTGTTCGAGGCCACGGGCGGCAACATCGACAGCACGGGCGCCCCAGCGCTCGCGTTCAACTTGTTCATCTTCCCGCCGTCGCTGTTCCTGCCGATCCTCGCGGGCATCCTGACCCAGCGATCGAGCTACTTGTCAGGCGGCATCGTCGGCCTGATCGCCGGGGTCTTGTTCAGCATCTACGTGATGACAGCAACGTTCGGACCATCGTCCACAGGAGCGCTGATCACGACGGACATCCGCGTCCAGAACGTCGTCTACGCGTTGGTCGCGTCGACGGCCTTCGGTCTGCTGCTTGGCGGCATCGGTGGCTTCCTGCAGCGACTCGGCCGCGTGGTCTTCGCTGGGTCCTAGAACAGGCGATGAGCGACGGCGAGGTCGTCGTCCTCTCGTTCTTGGGCGGTGGCGTCGAGTTCGTGATCCACGGTGCGTTCGTGAGGCGTCACACCGGCTGACCACGTGGCGAGTGCGATGCGATCCGATCGCGGCTCCGCTCGGGGCTTGCTGATGATCACTCTCGAGCTCCTTTGATCCTCAGACATGTGGAGCACCGCGATTGAGTCATCGTGTCGGGCGAGACCCCCTTCAACTCACCGAGCGGAACCCGCCGATGCTCTGTCGGTGGCACGACCCGGCATCAGCACGCGAACTTGGATGTGTCGACCTCGTTCTGGTCCGAGGTCCAGACAAGGACCTGCGTCTCGCCCGGGGCTTCGGTGCCTCCAGCGGGAATGACAACGTCGCACCACATCGCCAGAACCTGCCCACTCGATGCGCCTGGCACGAGATCGATGTCGATCCCTGGTGAGTTCAGCAGCGTGCCGGCTCGAAAGCGGACATTGGCAACGACAACGGTATGGCTCGCTGAGATCCGGTCGAAGACCTGCCTGCCCGGCGAGTCACTGAGCTGGCCGACGACTTCTTGAACCACGATCAGAAGGATCCCGGCTGCCACGATGCCGGCAATGACCGTTAGTCCTGGCCAACTCGCCCCAGGGAGGTTCTCCCCATTGCGGACATACCAATCTCGCCCAGGCAGGAACCTCCTCGACCCCCGCAGTGGTCTGGTGGCGACGAAGGCAATCAGAGCAACGACGATCGCGACGCCGATGATGAATGGGGACACGGGCCCCTCGTCCTCTACTCGCTGTACTACAGGCTCAACGGTCGGTTGCACGAGCCTACAACGGTCAGACGTGGCCGATCCGGATGTCGACAGAGCCTAGACTCCGCCAAGCGGCCCTCGAAAGACCGCCATCGCTGCGTTTGTCGACAGGTCTTCAGCTGGCGTGAGCATCGATCAGGTCACCAACGAGTTCGGATGGGCGCTCGCCGCTGCGGCAGGCGATAAGGACGGGAACGTGCTCGCCGACGATCTCGCGCGCCGGGCCTCTTGGTTCGTCGAGTCTGACCGGGCGAGCCTCATCACCGTGGTCCGCGACTGGCTCGAATGTCGGGATGAACTGCTCACCGTGCAGGGGACGCTCCTAGCTGGGAGCGTCAGGTTGGTCGAGTTGAAGGACGAGGTCGAAGACGTCCGGGCCGATGTCGTAGCTGGCCGGTTCCTGGAGCCCTCTTCGGTCTGGCTCTTCGACCGGGTGATCGCTCGCCTCACTGACTCCCGCTGCTAGACGCCGCCTTCGTCGGCAACGACCGGGGTGACGGCTCAGAGCTCGACGGTTGCCAACGTTTCGAGCTTCCCGCGCACCCAGCTCGCCGCGACCCGGAACGCCCGATGCCCCTGGCCAAGGTCCTCGAGCGCCTCGACGCGGGCAGGTTCCACGAGATCGGCGATGAGCCGCTCGACCCTGGCGTCCGCGACTTCGGCTTCGGGTGGCAGCGGTGGCGCAAAGCCCTCCTTGTCGGTGAGCCCGATCGCCAAGGCCCCGAGCCGCTGAGTCTGGGCGAGCTGGTCGGACCACGCGGCTTGCTGGTCGGGGAACAGGGCTGGGTGGCCGCCGAGGAAGCGCCGCTCGACCATCACCCGCGCCCCGCCGGCAGCGAGAAGCTCATCGACCTGCCCGATGATCAGGTCGCGGAGCTGGAGGAGATCCGCGAGGTAGCCCGGGTCGCGGGCGGGACTGAGCTGGTCGGTCGTGAGGAGCAGCCCCAGCCGAGCTCCGTACAGCCCGTCGAGGAGGAGTGCTCGTTCGAGTAGCTCGCAGGTCCGGCTGATGATCCGCAGGACGAGGCGGAACCGGAAGATCGTCTCGCCGACCGCGGTGTCGATCGCCTTGTCTCGTTCCCCGGGCGGCCTGCCCTTCGCCCGGGTTCGGACCCCATTCCCGGCGGCTCGGGCGAGCCGGTCGAGCGGTGGGACGGGCTCGGGGGCGGCGAGCATCGAGCGGACCGCGTCCTCGAGGCTACCGAATGCATGGGCCTCGGTCAGCCAGGCAACGACGAGCTCCGTCGGGGAGAGCGCCGCCTCGACCGCGGCGATCCGGCGCTCGGTCGTCATCCGAGCCCAAGCGGCTCGTCGGCGGGTGAGCGCTGCTTGAGCGCCGCCTCCAGGACGGCCAAACGATCCTCGAGCTCACCGACCTTGAGCAGGCCCGTGGCGGCGGTTGCGGCGGCGATCAGGATCCGCAGGCGGGCCACGCCGTTCTCGAGTCCCAGCCCGTCGGCCACGACGATGTCGAGGACCCGCCGGATCCCATCGACCGAGTCAAGGCCGGGCAGGTCGAAGGCGACCGCGATCGTGCCTTCCTTGCGCCGGCGGAGGCCACCCATCCGGCCGGCGTCCGCCGCTTCGGCGGCTCGCTCGGGGTCATGAGCGAAGCAGAATGGGCGCTCGTGAAGCGGGGCCATCGCACAAGGCTGGCCGTCGGCCTTGGTCGCGGCACAGCGGCGCTTGGCTAGCATCGATTAGCTTGCGCTAATGAATGAGCGGCCAAGCATTGGCGAGGCCAGAGCCTACCCGTCCGAGCCGCCGACGCTTCTGCCAGGGCGAACGGCGAACGAGTGGACCCGGCGTTGGGTGGCGTGCCTGCTGTTGACCTTGCCGGGACTGCCGTTCCTTGCCGGAGCTCTGCTCCAGGGCGCCGTCGGGACCGTGTCGGGCGTGGCAGGCTTGGTTTGGATCCTCTGCTGGGCCGGCATCGGCTTTCGCGCCGCAGTCTTGGCTGCTCGAGCCGAGCGGCGCGAGTATCAAGCCGGCTACACCACGCTTGCCGGTCGCGGAATGCGCAGGTACTGGCAGCTCGATCCAAGGACTGGTGCGGTAATCCGACGGCCCGGCGACGATGCCTGAGCCTACGATCAGGCGATCGTGTGGGCGTATCGTCCGGAGAGCGGTTCCAGCCGCAGCGACGAAGGGGGATCGATGCGAGCACTCGCGCTGGCTGCCGTCTTGGTCTTGGTAGGCTGCCAGGCCACCTCCATCGGACCCGTCGGCGGGATGCCCGTTCAGGAGCCGCTGACGATCGGGATCCTCCCGACGAGTTCCCTCCCGAGGGCATCGGCGGGCACGGAGTCGGATCCGGGGTATTCGAGTGGCGCCGTCATCTCGTGCACTGTCGGCGGGTATCTCGCGTTCCGCGCCGATGTTGACGCGAAGGCGGATGCCTCACCCGTCCAGCTCGCTATTGCGAGGGTCGATGCCAACGGCAACGAGAGCCCCGTCGGATCGCCAGCTCCCATCAAAGTCGCCGCCTCCGAACCGCCGCCGTCGGGTCTCCATGAGTTCATCTACGAGCCGATGTCCGTGCCTGAGATGTGCGCGACGCTCGGCCCAGGCGACTATCACGCCCGGATCCTCGCGGCCGATGGCACCGTGCTCGCGTACGGCCACTTCACGATCGTGCCCTGACGCACCGACGCCTCAGCCATCGAGCCGGACCGCTTCCCGCCCGGTGAAGCCCTGCCAACGCTCGATCGCGACCTCGACGTAGCGGGGCTCGATCTCGAGGGCATAGCAGCGCCGGCCGAGCGTCTCGGCAGCGACGATCGTCGTCCCTGATCCGGCGAACGGCTCGTACACGTCACCGCGGTGGTTGCGGATCGGGCGGGCCATGCACTCGGCGGGCTTCTGGGTCGGATGGTCGAACTTCTCCTCCTCCGAGCCGCCCATCATCATCTTCGGGCTGGGCGCCTCGATGACCGTCGTCTGGCGGGTATCGCCGAGCCACTCCGCCGTTGCCCCTTTGCGCACGGCATACCAGCACGGCTCGTGCTGGCTGTTGTAGTGGGTGCGGCTGGGGATCCCGAACGGCTTCACCCAGATGACCTGCTGGCGTAAGACGAAGCCGAGCCGCTCGAGGCTTCCGACGACGAGCCAGCCGGCCGCCCGCCCGACGTAGATGAGCTGCTCGGTCGACAGCCCGAACCGTGCCCGCAGATCGGCAAGGTGGCGCTTAGCAGTGCTCCGCGAGATGCCCATCGCCTTCGCCGCGGCGCTGATCGACCCGCCGGAAGCAACGTACGCGGCGAGTGCCTCCTGCTGCCGAGGCGTTGCCCTCGAGGTCACGCTGCGTACCACGCGAGCGGGTCATCATCTGACAGCGGGCGGGTCCCCAAGGCCCCTTGGGGGCACTCCTGTCATGAGTCGCGACACGCCGGCGCGGTTGAGGCGCTCGGCAACATCGATCAGCGAGTGCTCGACGGATGAGGGCCCAGGGCCAGGGGACGGAGGGAGGCCATTGGTCAAGGCAACGTCCAGACGAGATCGTCGGGCGCACCGATGTCCACCCCGACGACGCTGTATCCGACGCTGGCGACCGTCACGCCCGCAGGCACGGCGAAGCCAGTGCAGAACGTCTCAGGTTGGCCGGGCGTGTAGCCGCTCGAGGGCGTGCAGCCGGTAAACGACGCGACGTGATACCCGGCGTCGCGGGCACCTGCGGCACCGTAGCGCACGCCGTCCGATCCCCGGCCATCCGCTCGGACCGAGTCGAAGTTGCTCGCGTCACCCGCATGATCGACGATCGTCATCTCGACCCCGACCCATCGATCGCCCGCAGGTGGGGCATCCGGAGCGGTGGCCGGGTCGGTGATCTTGACCAAGGTCACGTCGACCGTGTTGCCGCCGCCGCTCGCCCAGGTCAGGGTGGCACCCACCTGACCGGTGACGGCGCCCGTCGTGGCTGATGGCATGGCCGCGGTGGCGCTGGCGACGGTCGGCGGCGTAGCCCCGGATCCCCCATCGCCGCCGTTGGAGGCGCTCCCGGCCCCTCCGCCGGAACAGGCCACCAGAGCGATGGCCAGGGCGATCATCGACAGCCCGGCTGGCACGGAACGGCGCATCAACATGGGGTCTCCGATCGCTCGTGGAGCCGTGGGTTACGGCCGCTCGTCGTCAGCTTCGGAAGCGCCGATCGCAGTTCGATCGCAACACCGCCCGGGACGATCGACTGGTTCGCCATCTGTTTGGGCCGAACAGCACTTCCGCCGGAGTGCCCAGACGCGGAGGATTGAGCGTGGACGACAGGCATATCGTCCGGCGCAGAACGGAAGGAGCAGACGCCATGGAGTTGGCCATCGCTCTTGGCATCGGGGGCGCAGTCGTGCTCGTCGTTGGAGCCGCCGCCTTCGGGGTGATTGCGCAGGTCATCGGAGAGACGCGGACGGGCTATGAGTGGCTCGTGGACGGGGTCGCCGCGGCGATCGGCGCGCTCGTGGCCAGCGAGTTCATCGTTGACTGGCGGGCGGTCGGACCGGTCTGGGACGGTCTGGCGCTGGCACCGGCATTGATCGGCGGCCTGGTCGTTGGGCTGGTCGTCGAGGTCGTGACCCGCATCGTGACTGGTGGCCATTACACCACCGGCCATCCGATGTCGGTCTGACCTGAGCGTCAGCTGATCCCTGGACGACCCGCCGGGAGGCAACCCTCGGCGGGTCGCCGTTCCGAAACCTCCTGCCACGCGATGAACAGTCCGACTGCATCTCGCCTCGGTATCGTCGTCGCAGCGTGCCTATTCCTGAGCGCCTGTTCGAGCGCTCCGGCCATGAGCGAGGCGTCGCTGCCGATCGCCTCGGCCTCGATCGTCGCCGTTTCGCCTTCTGCCGCGAACGCCCCGAGCGCAACGCCGATCCCGACCGCGCCTGCGACCAGCCGGCCGACGCTGACGGCCGAGCCGACCGTCGCCGTGCGCCGGACGGCGCCGCCGCCGTCAGCACGGCCGAGTCCGCGCGCGACGACGGTCGCGACGCCGCCGGCCGGCACCAACCGGCCGAGCACCCTCGTCAGCCACGGCCCCCGGACGCTCCGCCAGGTCGCCCTGACCCTGGACATGGGCGGTCGTGTGGGCGATGCGGTCGCGATCGTCGGCTGGCTCGTCGATCACCGGGTGCAGGCCACGATCTTCATGACCGGGGCGATGGCCGACAACCTGAACACGGACGCCGGCCGAGCGGTCCTCGGGATCATCGATGCCCATCCAGCCCTGTTCACGCTCGGCAACCACTCATATGGCCACCCGGACTTCCGCACGCTGACCGCCGCCGAGATCGCTCGTGAGCTTCACCGAACCGAGGTTGCCCTGGCTCGGGACTGCAGGCAAGATCCGCGGCCATTTTTCCGACCGCCGTATGGTGGCTACAACTCGGCGGTCCTCGCCGCCGTCGGGGCAACGGGCTACGCCATGACGGTCACCTGGGACATCGACACGATCGACTGGCGGCCG
The DNA here is from genome assembly GCA_963727055.1 of uncultured Chloroflexia bacterium. Taxonomy (GTDB): domain Bacteria; phylum Chloroflexota; class Limnocylindria; order Limnocylindrales; family CSP1-4; genus Palsa-1033. The sequence continues at coordinate 2,016,903 of CAVSEN010000003.1, read as the reverse complement.
ATTGCCAACGATCCGCCGGGTCCGACTGCCGACGAGATCGTCACGAAGGTCATCGACCGCGCCCAGGGCGGCTCGATCGTCCTGATGCACCTTGGCGGCTACGAAACCCTGGCGGCGCTGCCCCGCCTCGTCGAGGGTCTCCAGGCCGCTGGTTTCCAGCTCGTGACGCTGGACAGGATGCTCGGCGTCTGAAGGGACCGGAACACGAGTGGACCCGGAAGGACCGTCTGGTCATCCGCACAGGGAACCTCGTCGGGTTGGCTGGGCTCGCGCGATGAAGCTGTGGATCGAGCCGAGCCAGCGCAGTCACGACGGGCTCAGCGTGGCGATTGAGCGCTCCCGTGCCATGGCAAGGCCGAAGGGATCGCGAAACCAGAGCCGATTGGCTCTCGCGCTCTCGCAGCGAAGCATCCCCAGAGTGAGGCCCGGAGGTTCACGCTCATGATGTACGGCTATAACTTCAGCGCCAGCGATGGCTGGTTCATGCTCGCGGCGATGGGGATCCTTGCCATCGCAATCCTCGGCTCGGTCTGGATGATCGTCCACCGGCCACGGGCAGCTACGCCGTCCGGCCCGAACTCGGTCGACATCCTGCGCGAGCGGTTCGCTCGGGGCGAGATCAGCGCTGAACAGTTCGACGAGGCGAAGAAGCGGCTGGGCTGAGGAGCCCGACCGACCTCGCTGACTCAGCAGCCAGTCCGATGCTCATCTGCGTCCCGATCCAGTCCGATGGCCAAGTCGACCCGCGCTGGGGACGGGCCGCCAGGGTCGCGACCGTCGAGGCGAGCGAAGACACGCTGACTGCTTGGCACGAGTTCGATGTTGGCTGGAACGAGCTCCACGACCAGGGCACCGAAGGCGGCCACCACGCCCGGGTTGCGCGATTCCTGAAGGCCCATGGCGTCGAGATGGTCGTTGCGCACCATGTCGGCCCCGCGATGGTGACGATGCTCGATCGGATGGGGGTGCGGGTTCGCTTGGGCGCCAGCGGAGATGCCCGTCACGCCGTGCTGAGGGCCGCCCGTGAGCACTCTGTGGACCGCCTGATGGAGGACCCGGATCATGGCGGGTAACCTCCGCGCGGCGGTCTTCGGTGTGCTCCCATCCCGTCCTACGTTCTGGGATGGAACCGCTCTCGGGGTAGGCGTTCGTCGCCGGCACCTTCGGAAGGTGGGTGCTGCAAGGATTGGGCTTCGCCAGACGTATAAGTAGTCATGGTCGAAGATCAGGAGCGTTCTGCAGCGATTGACCGCGCCTACCGCGAGCATGCCCAGGACCTCTACCGGCTCGCATTCGGCATTCTGCGCGACGGCGACGCGGCGGTTGACGCGACCCAGGTCGCCTTCGCTCGAGCCTACGAGCGCTGGGCGCAATACGACCCGAGCCGGCCCCTCGCGCCATGGCTTCACGGCATCGTTGCGCACGAAGCCCTCGACGCACTCCGGAGGCGCAGAGTTCGCTGGATCTCGGCGGCCGCGGTCCCGGACCCGAGTCGATCACGGTCGGCTGGCGCGGATCTGGCCACGGAGGTTGTCGAACGCGCAGCCATTGACGCTGGCCTCGCCGAGCTCAAGCCGATAGCCCGGGCGGTGGTCCTCCTCCGCCACCTGTACGGCTACGACTACGCCGAGATCGGCAGGCTCCTTGGCACGAGCCCGAGCAATGTCGGAACGCTGCTGACTCGCGCCCACTCCCAGCTGCGGGAGGTGCTCGCCGAGCTCCGTCCGTCGACCGATGCAAACGCCACCAACCCGACCACGAGACCGCTCGACGAAGCGAGGTGACCCAATGAACGGTCCGCGACGACGAGGCAAGCCAAATGGTCAAGCCTGATCTTGGTCAGCCGCTCAGTGACGAGGCGATCGGGGCTCGCGTTCGTGAGCTTGCGGTCACCTGGCGACTGCCCGACGAGGCTCGAGATGCGCGTGCTTGGAGTGATCGAGTTCGACGGACCGACTCAGCTCGTCGCGGATGGGCAAGGTTCGGTCGGGTCCTCGGTGCAGGGGCGCTTGCCGTTGCCCTGACGATCGCGGGGGCGGCAATGGCCGTCTGGCTTGGCCTACCCGGTCGTGGAGGGCCGCCAAGCGGTGTCAGCGCGTCCGCCGGGACGACCGCTTCGTCCCGACCTCGGCCAACGGTCAACCCTGGCTCCCTCTATTCGGCCTCACCGACCACGACCCCCGGCCCGACCTTGCCCGCATACCTCGTCACACGGACCACCACTTGCGGCAGAGCAGGTGATCGTCCAGGCGGGCAGCGGTCCCGCGCTCTTTGGCATCGGAAGCGGCCGCCTGACGAATCTCGCCGCGCCGACCAATCCGGGATTCGACCAGTTGTTCGCACTTCCCCACGGCGGGTTCGTGTGTGCGTGCATCGGCACAGTGACCGGCCTCGATCCAGCGACTCAGGCCGCCCGCTCGACGGTGACGGTCACGTTGCGCTGGTTGGATGCCGATGGTCAGCCGACCCACTCGATCACCCTGCCGAGCTATCTCGGGCGAGCCGAACCCGCCGTAATCGGCCGAAGTCGACCACGCCACGGCCACAGCGAGCTTGAGCCCAGATGGGACGACCCTGTATATCGGCTGGGCGGTCGAGCGTCCGCCCGCGTGGCAGGCTGGGATCGATACCGTCGACCTGGCGATCGGGGAGATCGTCCAGTCGGACGCCCTTCCCGATCTCCCCGACCAGTCACGACCGATTCGGCGATCGTCAGTGGGGCGACGGTGACCTTCGCACCAGACGGGCGCTTGGCGCTGATCGAGCGGTTCATCTCGTATGGGAGCACGTCGGCCCGCGACTCCTGGCACGGGACCGCCGCGGTTCTGGCCAACCGGCTGGGCGTGATCTCCGTCCTGGCGCCGCGGGCCAACGGCCTCGATGATGGCGTCTGTCCCGGTCAGGCTGGTGAAGCTGGATTCATCAACGCGACGACGCTGTTCGAGATCTGCGACACGCCGAGCGGATCGATTCTGCGGCGGGCTGATCTGGCAGGTCATCCGCTCGGCGATACGAACCTCGGTCCCAATACCGCTGGAGGAGGGGGTCTGGGGGTCGTCTTCGACCGGGCCCGAGGTCGGCTCTTCGCGTGGGATCCGTTCGGTCGCCAGCTGATCCGGGTCGACCTTTCGAGTGGTCTGATCACGGGCAAGATCACGCTTGGGGCTCAAGCGTCATTGGATCCACTCACCGCCGCGGGTCGCCTGCTCGCGGGCTGGCTGGCACCAACCGCCGTGGCAAAAGTCTTCCTCAGCCCATCGATCATCCTCGCGCCCGACGGCTCGCGACTGTTCGTGATCGGCACCCAGGCCACAGACCCCTTGAGTCCCGAGACCGGCTCGACCGGGGTTTGGGTCATCGATCCTTCTTCGCTCGCCACAGCGGCCCACTGGGCACCGCAAGCCGACTACATCTCGCTTGCCCTGAACGCGGATGGCTCGCTCCTGCTGGCGGCCGGGATGCCCGGGGCGGATGCCGCCGGAACCCCGAGCGACCAGGATGCCTCCGTCACGATCTACGACTCCAGCACGGGCGCGATCCGAGCGATCGCGGGCCAGGTGTCGAACTCCGCTGGATGGCTGCTATTCCCCGTGCCAAGTCCGTAGGAGTTGCTGGCACACCAATCAATCATCGCCCGGGTCAGCCGTGACTCAGGGGCCCACGGCCGCTTTCAATTGACGCCGCGACGGGCGGCTCGGACACTGCCGGCATGGAATGCGCGGGGGATGAGCGGAAGCGCGCAGGGCGGTGGTCGCTGCGACGACTTGGACTGGCCACTCTCGTCGGCCTGGTTCTATCGGCGTGCACCGCACCCGTGCCAACGATCGGTCCCGCACCCACCGTATCGGGCATCGTCACATCCGGGCCAACCTGCCCGGTCGAACGCTCGCCCGAGCCATCGACTTGTGCGCCACGGCCCGTCGCTGGCGCCGTCATTGTCGCGTCGAGTTCGAACGGGACCGAGATCGCGCGAACGACGACGGGAGCGGATGGTTCCTACCTGTTAGGCGGGTTCTCGGGGACGGTCATTGTTTCGGCACTTCCAGTTGCCGGCCTATCCCGTCCACCAACTCCGGTCACCGTTGAAGTGAGTCCGGGTCATTCCACTCACGTGAACCTCGAGTACGACACGGGCATCCGGTGAGACGGCCGGCACGATGATGAGCTCCTATGTTGTCAAGCCCGGTGAAATGGCCTCGAGCTGGCAGGACTCGGCACGACGAAGTGGACCCGTTCGCTCCGTTCAGCACGACCGGCAGCACGACGGAAGCACGAACAGGTCCCGCCTTGGCGCCTTGCCGAACCTCTCGGGTCAGCCGGCCGGCGGCGTCATGCCGAGGAGCTGCCCGAGGTCAGGCCTTGTGAACGGGTCGTCTTCGACGATCCTGCCAGCGGCGAGCCGGTAGAGGGTGAGGCCGTGGGCGGTGACCTTCTCCCCGCTGGGACGGGTGATCTCGCTGGTGAACCGAGCGACGACCACATCCCCGTCGGCCACGAGGTCATCGATGGTGAAGCGCATGCCTGAGACTGCAGCACCCATCGCGACCAGGATCCCCTTGAAGCCGGCGAGGTCGGCACCCCCCATCGCGGTGTTCACATAGTTAGCCGCCGCCAGCTCGTCGAGCGCGGCCATGTCGTGGCGTTCCAGGACCTCGGTCATGAACCGACGGACGACGGCCTTGTTCTCTTCAGTCGACATCGCGGACGCTCCTTGGGACGAGTGGCTGGGAGCCCAGTATGGGCCTGTCTCACGCCTCGGATAGCCGTCGATTCGTGATCAGAGGCGAGCCAAGGCAGCGAGGGCTACCTTCGTCGCGGCGACCTGGGTCTGTGCAGGAGTCGCGTCACCGTGTTCGGCGATCTGAATGCTCAAAGCGGTTCCGTTCTGCCAGACCGACAGCGTCTCGGTGTCTGCGTTGAAGTAGGCATCGCTGCCGACTCCGGCGACCGGTGCGTTCTCGTCACTGCTCTTCCCGGCGGAGTCGAATTGACCCTGGTCCCCGCTGTTGTCCCAAAGGCTGATCGCTACCCAGTGATCACCATCGGCGCTCGTGTATTGGCAGACGTTCGCTATGCCATTGTCATATCGCTCCGTTTTCGCGACCGGCAGGCCCATGGCGGCCTGGGCTTCGGCGGCGGTCGTGAGCGCGCAAGGGTCGGCCGTGCTGGTCTCGGCTTGGCCCGTCGCTTGGGACGTGTTGGCTGACGCCATGGCACCCGAGGGCTTGGGCGATGCCTGGTCGTGGTAGTGCAGGAACGCGTAGCCCGTTCCGCGGGCATCCAGGATGCCGTTCATCTTGTCCTGGATCTTGTCGAGCGACGGGTCGAGGAGCTCCTTGACCACGAACCCGCGGAGGAGCGCGGGCACGAACCCGAGCAGGGCGTTGGTCAGGGCGTTGCGCAGCTGGGTCAGCTCGGGCCGGTGGGCCGCCACCGGCATCTCGTCGGCCTGGGTGAGGTCCTCGCCGGTCGTGCCCGGGTCGGGACTGACCGTGAAGGCCCAGGTCGCCTGGCCGTTGGCGTCGGTCGTGTCCGAGCCCTTGGCCTGGTCGCCGGCGAGGAGCGGAGCCGTCGCAGGCTCGACCTCGATCGGCTCCCAGGTGATCGGGACGCTCTTCGAGCTGAAGTCCGGCAGCTGGATCTTGGCCACGTTGGCGCAGTCCTGGAGGACCGCCGGCCACTGGGGCAGGTCCGCGGCCGTGATCTTCGCGACATAGGTGCCGGCCAGGGCGTGGGTCGTCAGGTTGAAGTCGGCGCCGGGGGTGCCGCCGGTTGCGTCGACCTTGACCCCATAGGGCAGCAGCGAGGCGATCTGCTCGGCGATGCCCGAGATCATCCCGGCGATGCTCCGGATGGAGCCGAAGACCTCGTCGGTCACGGTCGTGATCACGCCCTCGACGAACTTCTGGAGGACGTTCACGGCGAAGTTCCAGATCGTGGCGAAGATCCTGCCGAAGATGTTGCTCGGCTCGGCCAGCTTGAGGGCATCGAACAGGGCATTGATCGCGCGATGGATCCGGTTGGCGACGTCGGAGCAGATCCCGCCGACGGGATCCGCGGGCAGGAGCAGGCCCCGGCCATCCGCCGGATTGGCCACCGACGCGATCAGGCGCGACGAGCCGATCGCCGCCGCCGACGGGGATGCGGATGGCGAGGCGCCGGGGGCCGCAACCTGGCCGCCGGCCGTCGCGAGGTCGGAGGCGAAGAGGACCAGGACGAGACCCGGGAAGCGGACCGTCGGCGGGTCGAGCAGGTTCTGGCCGGCCATCAGGGCCCGGGACAGCGCCGCGCCCGGCGAATCGACGGCGGCGACGTAGCTGGCCAGGAGGACCGAGGCGGGGGCCGCCGTCGTCGTGCTTCCCGCGGGCAGGTCGATCACGCTGTCGAGCTCCGAACCCGACCAGGTCGCGCCGGTCCAGATGCCGACCGCCAGGGCGTGAGCCTGGAAGTCGAGCAGCTCCAGGGGGCTGGCCGCGGCGGCCAGGGGCGCCTCGGGCGCCAGGCTCGTGCCGTCGCTGTACGTGCCGATCCCCGAGCGGGCCAGGGCGGCGATGATGGCGGCGGTCGTGTCGGCCGTGTAGTTGGGCGCCGTGAGCCGGTCGGCCAGGTCCCACGCCGCGGGATCGATCGGCGCCGTCGCCCCGCTCGGGGCGACATGGGCCGCCACCGACCGAGCGGTCCCCGGGCTCGGGTTGGCGGCCGCCGGCGACGTCGCCGGGCTCGTCGCACAGGCTCCGACCATCAGCCCAATCGCGAGGACGACCGCCCACCTGCTCACCTTGGACACGCTATGCCCCCGCGCTCCGAATGGATGAACGAGGGCAGGGTCACATCGGTCGATCGCAAACCGATCGCAATGCGTTGACGGCCTGCAAAGTCGAGCGTCAGATCGCGACCCCCCGCGTCGTGCACCAGCCCGCGACCCGAGCCGCCGGCCGCCTCGAGCTGAGTGTCCGACCTCAGGCGATCGGCGCCGCGCGATCTCCGGCGAGCAGGAGCTGTGGGACCTGGCGGAGCCGATAGGCCGACCCGTTCGCGATCGGCTCGAACACCCAAACGAGGTCGAATCGATCGTCGGGCCAGACCTGGGGCACGCCGGCCGAGCTGCCGACGAGCTGGTTGGCGATCAACGGGATCCGCTTGTGCTCCCAGGCGACCAGGACGTGCCCGGTGGACGCCTTGAGCACGGCCACGAGCTGGTCGAGCTCGTCCTGCAGGAACGGCTCGTCGAGCGTCACCCCGAGTCGGGCGCTCAAGGGCTCGAGCGTCTCGATCGGCCGCCGGCTGTGGCTGTGGGGCCCGATCTCCGACGCGATCAGTCGGGACGGCGTGGGCAGAGGAGCGCTCGCCCCGGGCCGTGGCACGAACAGGCCGATCAGGGCCCCGGCTCGCTGCCAGCCGGCCACGATCAGCGATTCGCGATCGGGTGAACCGTCGACGGCGATGCCGCGCGGTGGAGCGTCGCCGAGCTGCTTCTCAGCGTGGCGGATGATGCAGATCGAGTCCGGCAAGGCAGGATCCCTCCGACAGTGGCAATCGGCCAGAGCCTACTCGCTGGCGGGGCAGGGTCACGACGAGGACCAGGCCTGAGGCGACTATCCTTGGGCCGGCGATCGTGAAGGTGGGACGGGGACATGACGATGACGTGGTTCGGCACTGGATTGGGGATGGGCGCCTTCGGCCTGTTGTGGCTGGTCAGCGCGGTCCTGTCGGTCGTCCTGATCGTCGTCCTGATCATGCTCGCGGTCCGCTATCTCAATCGGACGAACCCGCCCGCCCACGGCCCGTGGCCCAGCCAACCCACGCCCCCGCCGTTGCCGCCAGCTCGGCCCGAGCCGCTCGACATCCTGCGCGAGCGGTTCGCTCGCGGCGAGATCACGCTCGACGAGTTCGAGACCGCCAAGCGGGCCCTGGGCTACCCGGGCAGCCCGCCGCCGGGTCCCTAGGCGCCCCCGGCCGAGGTTCTCCGGCGGTCGCCCAAGGCGGCTGACAAAGACGGCTGAATGGCACTTGAATCGGGCCCGCCCCGGGCGCACGATTCCGGCGACAAGAGGATCCCTGTCAGGGGCTCGCCCAAACGCGAGTCCGATCGGGTCGCCGAATCGCGCGGAGCCCCTGGCTGATCCCAAGAGGCGACCCCGCGGAGGTGCCTCATCATGGCGCTCCATCAGTCGTCGCTTGGGCAGCGTGTCGCGTCCCACCAGGGCCTGCTCCGGGTCGTGCTCGTGGTCGCGGTCGTCCTGCTGATGCTGGTCCTGACGGTGGCCTTCGGCATCCACCAGGGCGTTCCGTCCTACCAGATCGTGCCCGACCCGGCGGGTGGTGCCGGCCTGCCCTTCTAGGCCTGCCGACTGAACCTGCCGACTGAACCTGGCCGCGATCGAGGGGCGGCTCAGCGCCGCTCGTTGATCCGGATCAGGTTGCCCGCGGGATCGCGAATCGCGCAGTCGCGGATGCCGTAGGGCTGCTCGATCGGCTCCTGGACGATGTCGGCGCCGCTCGCCGCCAGCTGAGAGAACGTCGCATCCAGGTCGGGCGTCGAGAGGATCAGGATCCCGTAGGTCCCCTTGGCCATCATCTCGGAGATCGTCCGCCGCTCGTCGTCGGTGATGCCCGGCGACGCGAAGGGCGGCGACAGGACGATCGACGTGTCGGGCTGGCCGACCGGGCCAACCGTGATCCAGCGCAGCCCGCCGTAGCCGACGTCGTTGCGGACCTCGAACCCGAGCATGTCCCGGTAGAAGCCCAGGGCGGCGTCCGGGTCGTCATGGGGCAGGAAGCTGGCGGAGATGCTGATGTCCATGGCCGCCACTCTAGGAGACCCCTGAGACCCGCGCTTCTCGATTCCTGATCGGTCGGGTGACCTGTTTGGCGACGCACGACGGCATCCCGGCCGTCGGCCTCCGCCTCATTGCGCCGATACGTGCTGGGTGGCACGCCGACCAGCTCGGTGAAGCGCGTGCTGAACGTGCCCAACGACGAGCAGCCGACCGCGAAACAGACCTCGGTCACGCTCATATCTCCGCGCCGCAGGAGCGCCATCGCCCGCTCGATCCGGCGCGTCATCAGGTAGCTGTAGGGCGACTCGCCGAAGGCCAGCCGGAACTCGCGGCTGAGGTGGCCGGCCGACATGTGCACGCCCCGAGCAAGCGCCTCGACGTCGAGCGGCTCCGCGTACTCCCGGTCGATCCGGTCGCGGACGCGGCGCAGCCAGACGAGATCGCGCAGGTGCTGTTCGGCCATGGCGGCGCTGCCCATGCCCATGATCCTGCCACAGTCGACGGGAATCGGGCCGGGCTCCCGGCCGGCTCGTTCCGGTCGAACCCGGCGGTCGAGCAGCTGCCATGACTGGAAGCAGATGAGGACGCTCCTCCCATCGATTCCGTGGGCCGGTCAGCCGCCGACGTAGGCCGCCAGGTGCTCTCCGGTGAGGGTCGAGCGGGCGGCGACGAGGTCGGCTGGGGTGCCCTCGAAGACGATCCGGCCGCCGTCGTGGCCGGCGCCGGGACCGAGGTCGATGATCCAGTCGGCGTGGGCCATGACCGCCTGGTGGTGCTCGATTACGATGACCGACTTGCCGGACTCGACCAGCCGGTCGAGCAGGGCGAGGAGATGGTCGACATCGGCGAGATGGAGGCCCGAGGTCGGCTCATCGAGCACGTAGATCCCACCCTCGGTGCCCATCTGGATCGCCAGCTTGAGCCGCTGGCGTTCGCCGCCGGACAGCGTGTTGAGCGGCTGGCCGAGGCGCAGGTAGCCCAGGCCGGCGTCGGTCATCCGGGCGAGGATCGCCCTGGCGGCGGGCGTCTTCGCGGCCCCGCCGGCGAAGAACGCCAGCGCCTCGTCGACCGACATCGCGAGCACCTCGCTGATGTCGCGGCCGTCGAGCTTGTACTCGAGGACGCTGGCCTGGAACCGCTTGCCCTGGCATTCCTCGCAAACCGACTCCACGGTCTCCATGAAGCCAAGCTCGGTGTAGATGACGCCGTTCCCGTTGCACACCGGGCAGGCGCCCTCGGAGTTGGCGGAGAAGAGCGCCGCCTTGACGCCGTTCGCCTTGGCGAAGGTGTTCCGGATCGGATCCAGGAGCCCGGTGTAGGTTGCCGGATTGCTGCGCCGCGAGCCCTTGATCGGCGTCTGGTCGATCGCGACGACTCCAGCGTCCCGGGGCATCGAACCGTGGATCAGCGAGCTCTTGCCGGAGCCCGCCACCCCGGTCACCACGCACAGGACGCCGACCGGGACGTCCACGCTCACGTCGCGCAGGTTGTGCTGGTTCGCGTGGCGGATCTCGAGCTTGCCGGACGGCCTCCGGACCTTCGGCTTGAGCGCGGCCCGGTAGCCAAGGTGGCGTCCGGTCAGCGTGTCGCTGGCCCGCAGCCCCTCGACCGTGCCCTCGAAGCACACGGATCCGCCGGCGGTGCCCGCGCCCGGCCCGAGGTCGACGATGTGGTCGGCCGTCACGATCACCTCGGGCTCGTGCTCGACCACCAGCACCGTGTTGCCCTTGTCCCGCAGCTGGCCCAGGAGCAGGTTCATCCGCGCGACGTCGTGCGGGTGGAGGCCGGTGGTGGGCTCGTCGAAGACGTAGGTCACGTCGGTCAGCGACGACCCGATGTGGCGGATCATCTTCACCCGCTGCGCCTCGCCACCTGAGAGCGTCCCGGATGAGCGATCGAGGCTCAGGTAGCCGAGCCCGATCTCGACGAACGAATCGAGGAGGTGGCGCAGGGAGCCGAGCAGCGGGCCGACCGATGGGTCGTCGAAGTCGCGCATCCAGGCGGCCAGGTCGCTGATCTGCATCGCGCAGGCATCGGCGATGCTGATCCCCTTGATCCGCGAGGAGCGGGCTCCCTCGGCCAGTCTGGTTCCACCGCAGTCCGGGCAGGCGGTGAAGGTGACCGCCCGGTCGACGAACGCCCGGATATGGGGCTGCATGGCGTCCTGGTCCTTGGACAGGAACGACCCCTGGATCCGCGGCAGCAGCCCTTCGTAGGTCATGTTGATGCCTTCGATCTTCATCCGGGTCGGCTCCCGATAGAGGAAGTCGTGGCGCTCCTTGTCGGTGAAGTCACGGATCGGCTTGTGCGGGTCGAAGAAGCCCGACGACGCGTAGAGGCGGTAGTTCCAGCCGCCCGCGATGTAGCCCGGGACGGTGATCGCGCCCTGGGCGAGGGACTTCGTCTCGTCGAAGAGCTGGCTGAGGTCGATCTCGGAGGCGGTCCCCGTCCCCTCGCAGCGTGGGCACATCCCGCCGGTGATCGAAAAGACCTTCTTCTCGGCCTTCGCCCCCACCTTGTCGACCGTGATCGAACCGGCCCCATGGACCGACGGGGTGTTGAACGAGTAGGCCTGGGGCGAGCCGATATGCGGCTGCCCCAGCCGGCTGAACAGGATCCGCAGCATGGCGTTCGCGTCGGTGGCGGTCCCGACGGTGGAGCGGATGTTGGCGCCCATCCGCTGCTGGTCGACGATGATCGCGGTCGTCAGCCCATCGAGCACGTCCACGTCCGGCCGGTCGAGGGTCGGCATGAATCCCTGGACGAACGCGCTGTAGGTCTCGTTGATCAGGCGCTGCGACTCCGCCGCGATCGTGCCGAACACCAGCGAGCTCTTGCCCGAGCCGGAGACGCCGGTGAACACCGTCAGCCGACGCTTCGGGATGTCGATGCTGATGTCCTTGAGGTTGTTCACCCGCGCACCCCGCACGCGAATCAGCCCGTGGCTGTCCGCGAGGTGCGGGGCGGGCGGCGCCGGGTCGCCGGTCATGAACTGGTCATGTTCCTGACTCCTTCCGTCGTCGTGATGATGTCCATGACCTCACTCTACGGGCGAGCCGCCGAACGATGCTTCTCGATTCCTGACCGGTCTGGGCACTCTAGCCGACGCGGAGCACGACCTTGCCACGGGGCCCGGCCATGAGCAGTTCGAGCGCCGCGGGCGCTTCCGCACGCAGACCAATTCGAGAGCCCTGCCGGTCCCTGGGCGACGGTATCCTGCACGAGTGGCGACACCCCAGACCGGCATCTTCGCGCTCGGGACGATGTCCCATGCCTACCTGGAATTCGACGGTCGCGCCGGGATCGACCCGGCTGACCTGATCGGTCGAGTCGCCAGCCTGCGCGAGCCGCGGACGACGATCGGCGGCGTCAACCTGGTGACCGGCTTCCGGCCCGAGCTGTGGGCGTCGGTGGCGCCGAACGCATGTCCAGCGGGGCTGCGGGGCTTCAACGAACCGCTCGTCGGCGTGAATGGCTACGTGATGCCGGCGACCCAGCACGATGTCGTCGTCTGGCTTTCGGGGGCGGCCTACGACATCGTCTTCGACGTCTCGCGCGACATCGTCGCCTGGCTCGGGAAGCAGGCGACCGTGGCCCTCGAGATGGTCGGCTGGCCCTACCACCGCGACCGGGACCTGACCGGCTTCGAGGATGGGATCGAGAACCCGACCCTGGCCGAGGCGACGCAGGTGGCGACCGTCGCAGCCGGCCGGCCCGGCGACGGCCGGCAGTGTCCTCCTCCTCCAGCAGTGGGAGCACGAGGCCGCTGCCTGGGAGAACCTGCCGGTCGACCAGCAGGAGCTCGTCATGGGGCGGCGCAAGCTGACCGGCGAGGAGCTCGCCGACAAGCCCGAGACGTCCCACGTCGCGCGCACCGACCAGGACCGCTTCGGGAAGATCTTCCGGCGCAACATCGGCTATGGGTCACTGAGCCGCCACGGCACGATCTTCGTCGGCTTCAGCCAGGATCGGGATCGCCTGGATGCAATGCTCGCGAGCATGGCCGGCAGCAGCGGCGAGCCGCGGGACCGATTGACGGCGTTCACCCGCGTGCTCACCGGCGCGTATTACTTCGTGCCGTCGAGCGAAGCCCTGGCAGCCCTGGCGGCCCCCGACCCGGCCTGAGTTCCCCGCACGCGGCGGTTTCGGACCGGACCGGCGCCGGATCTCACGTCGGCGCTGCCCGGTCAGGCCGGCCGCCTGTGGCTCGATCCGCCGGTCGACCTCGCCGCCGCCCCGAATCCGCGCCAGACTTGGAGGCTCGATGGACGATCTGCATCGGGCGCCTGGACGCCGACCGGGCTCAGCCTGGGAAGTCCTGCTGGTCGCGCTCCGGCTCGGGCTCACCTCCTTCGGCGGCCCGGTGGCCCACCTGGGCTACTTCCGGCGGGAATACGTCGACCGACGCAGGTGGCTCGACGAGCGTACGTTCTCGGACCTGCTGTCGCTCTGCCAGCTGCTGCCCGGCCCGGCGAGCAGCGAGCTGGGGATCGCCATCGGCACGCTCCGGGCCGGCCGTCTCGGAGGCCTGGCGGCCTGGCTCGGCTTCACCTTGCCGTCGGCGGTGGCGCTGACGCTGTTCGCCCTGCTCAGCTCGTCGGTGAACCTCGCAACCGCCGGCTGGGTCGAGGGCCTCAAGCTGGCGGCCGTTGCCGTCGTGGCCCAGGCCGTCCTGGTCATGGCGCGCACCCTGGCGCCGGACCTGATCAGGGGGACGATTGCCGGGCTGGCCGCGATCGCGATGCTCCTGGCCCCGCTCCCAGCCCTCCAGGTGCTCGTGATCCTGGCCGGCGGCGCGCTGGGCTGGCGGCTCCTGGGGCGTGACGAGCCGGACGATCCCGGCCAGGCCCACGTTTCATTCGATCCGCGCTTCGGCGTGGCGTGCCTCGCTGCGGCTGCAGTCCTGCTCGTCCTGCTGCCACTGGCCCACGCCGTCATCGCCGACCAGGCGCTCGCGGTCGCGGACGCCTTCTATCGGGCCGGGGCGCTCGTCTTCGGTGGCGGCCACGTCGTCCTGCCCCTGCTCCACTCCGCGGTCGTGACCCCGGGCTGGATCGGCGACGACCGGTTCCTGGTCGGTTACGGCGCCGCGCAGGCAGTCCCTGGGCCCCTGTTCACCTTCGCCGCCTTCCTCGGCGCCTCGCTCCAGCCAGGGCCGTCGGGCGTCGCAGGGGCCGTGCTTGCCCTTGGTTCGATCTTCCTGCCCGCCTTCCTGCTGGTCTGGGGCGTCCTGCCGTTCTGGGACCGCCTGCGCGGGTCCCGGGCGTTCGCGGCCGCGATCCGGGGGGTCAATGCCGCGGTCGTCGGCGTCCTCCTGGCGGCGCTCGTCACGCCGATCGGCAGTGGCGCCCTCCACGATCCGGTCGAGGTCGCGGTCGCGGCGGCCGGCCTGCTCGCGCTGACCCTCGGCCGGCTGCCGCCGATCGCGGTGGTCGCGGCCGCGGCCCTCGCCGGCCAGCTCCTCGCGCTGCACTGATCGCCATCCGGCCCGTAGCATCTGCTGGCATCGACCCAATCGAGGAGGACCGGCCATGGTCAGCTGGGATCAGTTCGAGCTCGCGGCGCCCGAGCTGGCGGCGGCGGGCCGCCGCCTGCTGACCCAGCCCGGGGTGGGCGACCCATTCCTCGCGACGGTGCGCGGATCCGGGCTGCCGCGGATCAACCCGATCTCGGCCGAGATCATCGACGGCCGGCTGATCGCGTTCCTGATCGTCGGCTCGGCCAAGCTCGCCGACCTGACCGCCGACGGCCGCTACGCGCTCCACTTCTACCAGGATCCGGCCGCACCCAACGAGTTCCAGGTCCGGGGCCGTGCCCACGAGATCCTCGATCCGGAGATCCGGGCCGCGGCCGTCCGCGCCTGGTCGTTCGAGCCCGACGATGGCTACCGCCTGTTCGAGTTCTCGATCGAGCAGGCGGTCCTGGGCGAGCGAGACAGCGCCGATGCCTGGCCGCCGCGCTACACCTCGTGGCGCAGCCAATGAGGGCCTAGGAGGTCGTCGCCCGCGTGGTGCGCGCGTTGCCGATGGCGATTGCCGCCGCGGCGAGGACGACGAAGCCGATCGTGACCGCGACGACCGTGACGGCGACCTTGCCGTAGCCGCCGTTCGCCGGATCGAGGAACGGGTAGGGATACCAGCCGTCGTAGGCGCCGCGCAGGATCGTCGCCAGCGTCCAGACGATCGGGTAGGCGAGCCAGATCAGGGCATCGCGGTAGGTCAGCCGGACCACCGGCGGATCGACGACCCAGTCGAGGACGATGATCACCGGAAAGAGCTTGTGCAGGACGAAATCGACCCAGCCGAGCTGGAGCTGGACGTCGACCCCGCCGAGCAGGACGATCACGACCAGGAACGTGACCGTGAGGTAGACCGCCGCCGCGCCGCGGGCCAGCTCGACCGCCCGCGTGCGCTCAGCGTTGCGCATGGCCACGAGCCAGGCGAAGACGACGACCCCGACCAGGTTGCTCTGGATCGTGAAGAACGCGAAGAAACGGGTGGGGTTGAACAGCTGGGCGTTGGCCAGGGTGATCGCCTGAGCGACGATCGCGGCCAGGACGATGATCACGGAGGCCGCGCGAATGAGGGTCAGGGCGAGGCGTCTATCCATGGCAGCGTCTATACGGCGTGGCGGTGGCCCGCGTCAACCCCTGGGCTGACCCCTGGGCGGATTGTCGGCGCCGGCCGGGTCACTCGCGTCCGGGCCAAGCGCCTCGATCGGGACGAAGCGATCGCGCCTCGCGTCGTACGCCCGGAGCGTGGCGTTGGCCAGGTCATAGACCCAGCCGTGGAGCCGGAGCTGGCCCGCCGCCACGGCGGTGCTGGTCGCCTCGAAGGTCATCAGCGCGGCGATCCCCTCGAGGACGTTCTCCTCCACCGCCCGGCGCAGGAGCACGTCCCGGCTCGCGTCGACCGTCCGGGCCCGTTCGACGGCCGGTCGCAGGCCGGCCAGCCAGCCGGCCAGCTCCGAGCCGGGCCGGATGCCCGCCAGGCCGTCGAGCGCCGCGCCGATGCCGCCGCACTGATCGTGGCCGCAGACGATCACGTCGCGCACCTGGAGCTGCTCGACGGCGAACTCGAGCGCGGCACCGACGCTGGTATCCGGATCGTTGCGGGCCGGCACCCGGTTGGCGATATTGCGGACCACGAACAGCTCGCCCGGCCCGGCGCCGGTCAGCAGCTCGGGGATCACCCGCGAGTCGGAGCAGCCGATGAACAGCGCCGCGGGATGCTGGCCGGCCGTGGCCAGCCGCTCCAGGAAGGCGCTCTCGGCGGCCACGTAGTCAGCCTTGAACCGGCCGTGTCCGGCGATCAGCGAGTCGACCATCGGGCCGATCCTAGCCGACCTCGGGCGGCCGGGTCCGAGGTGCTAGGATCGCGCCGATGGAGATCATGGGCGTGCGGATCACGACGATCGTCAAGGACAACGTGGCGACCCGTTGCGAGGGTTGCCGCGAGGTGATCGAGGGCACGCCCTGGCGGATCAACCTGCTCGACATCGTCGCCACCGAGGTCCCGGCCAACTGGGCGGAGCGCCCCGCGCTCAATCCCGGCCCGTTCCAGTTCCACGGCGACCCGGCCCACGTCCGGCGCTGGATGGCCGCCCGCGGCCATCTCTTCTGCCGGCGGGGCACCGTCCGCGAGATCATGCGGCCGGTCCCGATCCCGGGCGACGAGCCGCGCTGGGGCCTGTGCGATGGCCTCCACCGCGACGCGCACGAGTTCGTTCCGGCCTGACGGATCGGCAGCCGATGAGCGTCGTCATTCCCGCCGCCACCTCGATCCTGGCCTTCCTGTTCAGCCTCGCCCTGCTCGACCAGTGGCGTGAGCGGCGGCACGGCTACCAGCTGATCTGGGCCATCGGGATGGTCTTCTTCGGGATCGCCTCGGGCTGCGAGGCGATCGGCGGCGGCTCGGGCTGGAACGAGCTGCTCTACCGGACCTGGTACCTGGCCGGCGCGGTCTGGACGGCCGGCTGGCTCGGCCTCGGGACGGCGTTCCTGCTCGGCCGGACCCGCTTCGGCTACACGTTCGCGGTCTGCCTGTTCCTGGCCGGCCTGTTCACCTTCCTGACCCAGGCCAAGGAGCAATACCCCGGATCCGGCTCGGCGCCGATCCTGTACCTCATTGCCGCCCTCGTCCTGGCGATCGCGATCGGGGTCGAGACCTACTTCCAGAACGAGCGCTGGCCGATGATGGCGGCCGTGGCGGTGGTCGGGGCGACGATCCTGTCGGTCATCCTGATGGTCACGGCGACCCTGCCGGCGCCCGGCTTCGCCCTCGATCCCGCGACCCGGGTGCCGGTCGGCGACCTCTTCCCGGGCACCCTCCGCCTGCTGACCCCGTTCCTCAACATCACGGGCTCGTTCGCCCTGATCCTGGGGGCGATCTTCTCGACCTACGTGTTCATGCCCAAGAAGCGCGTCCTGGCCTACTCCCTCGACCCCAACCAGCCCGGCGACCACTTCCTGTTCAACCTGCTGATCGCGCCGGTCGCGATCCTGGTCAACTTCGTGGCCTCGCTGCCCGGCGCGGCGCGCGCCCTGGTCACCGGCCGGATCCATTCCCGGGCGCCGGCCACCGCCCTGCTCGCGATCGGTGCGTTCATCCCGGCGATCACCGACAGCCTCAACCGGTTCGGTTCGACCGAGTTCTTCGAGTTCGGCAAGTTCCTGGGCGTCGTCCTGCTGTTCGCCGGCTTCCTCGTCTCGATCGAGGTCTTCGGCGAGCTGCGGATCCCGTTCACCCGGATCCGGATCGGCGGCCCGCGGGCCGAGCGGGTCGAGCGGCCGGCCGACTGACGGCAGGACCACAGCTGCTCGGCGGCCTCGCCGAGCCTCGCCGCAGGTTGATCGGAACGCTGGCGATCGTCGTCGCGGCGACCTGCTTCGGGACGCTCGGACCACTGTCCCGGCTGGCCTACGACGCGGGGATGACCCCGCTCGGCTTCGCGACCTGGCGAGCCCTGTTCGGGGCCGTGCTGCTGACGGTCGTCGTCGGCGGGATGAGCCTCCGCGGCCGGGCGTTGATCCGGCCCAGGGAGGTGCCCCGGCGGGCCGCCGCCGCGCTGGGCGTCGCCGCGCTGGCCGGGATCGTGCTGAACCTGGCGGTGTTCATCGCCTTCGGCCGGATCACCGTCGCCCTCGCCCTGCTCGCGTTCTACACGTACCCGGCGTTCGTGGCGGCCGTGGCGATCCTGATCGAACGTCGCCGGCCCGATCGGACCGAGCTGATTGCCCTGGGCCTGGCCCTGGGCGGCATGATCCTGGTCGTCGTGGGCCAGCTCGACCCGGCGGCGGGGCTGGTCGTGGATGGGCTGGGCCTTGGCCTCGCGCTGCTGGCCGCCCTCGCCCAGACGGTGTACATCACGGTCAGCCGGGGCTATGCGGCGATCCCGACGGACCAGGCGGCGACGATCATGTTGTGGGTCGCCGGCCTGGCCTTCCTGTTGATCGCCCTGGTCTCGGGCTCGCTGGACTCGATCGGCGAGCCGTTCCGCAACCCGGCCGCCTGGCCCTACCTGGTGGTGGCCGGGCTGCTCGGGGCGGGCTTCCCGTCGCTCCTCTTCCTCGTTGCGATCCGCCTGATCGGCCCCGTCCGGACCGGCATCCTGGCGATGCTCGAGCCGGTGACCGGGACGCTCCTGGCGGCCCTGATCCTGGGCGAGGTGCTCGGTCCGATCCAGGTCGTCGGGGGCGGGCTGGTGATCACCGCCGGCATCCTCCTCCAGCGTGCCCCGGCCCGGGCCGGTGGCCCGCCGACGCTCCCCAACCAGGTTCCGGCGCCGGGTTGAGGGGGGCCCGGCGGTATACTGCCCGGGCTCAGCTCCCACGTTTGCGAGGTTTGATGCGCGTCCGAAAGGCGGTCCTGCCGGCGGCCGGTTGGGGAACGCGGTTCCTGCCGGCGACGAAGGCCCAGCCGAAGGAGATGCTGCCGCTCGTCGACAAGCCGGTCATCCAGTACGCCGTCGAGGAAGCGGTGGCGGCCGGGATCGAGCAGATCATCATCGTCACCTCCAGCCAGAAGCGGGCGATCGAGGACCACTTCGACGTCAGCTATGAGCTCGAGCACCTGCTCGAGGAGCGGGGCGACGTCGAGATGCTCCGCCGGATCCGGCACATCAGCGACCTCGCCCAGGTCGCCTACGTCCGGCAGAAGGAGCAGCTCGGCCTGGGCCACGCGGTCCTGATGGCCAAGGAGCTGGTCGGCCACGAGCCCTTCGCGGTGATCCTGTCCGACGACGTCGTCGTCGGCGACCGGCCGTGCATCGGCCAGCTGATCCACGCCTACAACGAGACCCACTCCTCGGTCGTGGCGGTGATGGAGGTCCCCCACGAGGAGACGAGCCGCTACGGTGTGATCGACCCAGAGCCGGCCGGCGACGGCTTCGATCACGGCCGGTTGCACCGGGTCCGGGGCCTGATCGAGAAGCCCGATCCGGATGTCGCGCCGTCCGACCTGGCGATCGTCGGGCGCTACGTCCTGACCCCCAAGATCTTCGACAAGCTCGAGCAGACCCAGCGGGGCGCCGGCGGCGAGATCCAGCTGACCGACGCGATCGAGGCGCTGATGCAGGAGCAGGAGGTCTACGCCTACGCCTTCGAGGGGACGCGCTACGACGCGGGTACCACGATGGGCTGGCTGAAGGCCTCGGTCGAGCTGGCCCTCCAGCGGCCCGACCTGTCGGCCGAGTTCCGCGAGTACCTGCGCAGCGTCCCGCTCTAGCCGGCCGACGCGACCACCCGGCGCGGGCTCGAGACGGGCCCCGCGCCGCAGTCGCCCGGCGACCCGAACGTCACGCTGAGCCCCGAGCGGGCGTCCCTGTGTGGGGTACGATGCCCGCCGGGTGGCGGCGCCCGTCTCCGGTTCTGGCGAAAGGAACGAACGTTTGGCTGAGATTGGCAGCGTCCTGGGCGGGCGGTATCGGCTCGTCGAGCTGCTCGGGCAGGGCGGCATGGCGACGATCTACCGGGCCACGGATTCGCAGCTCGGCCGGGACGTGGCGGTCAAGATCCTGCGCCCGGAATACGGTCGCGACCCCGATTTCGTCGCCCGCTTCCGGGCCGAAGCGCAGGCCGTCGCGTCGCTGAGCCACCCCAACATCGTCCAGGTCTACGACTTCGGGATGGACCCGATCGGGCCGTACATCGTGATGGAGTACGTCGACGGCGAGGACCTGGCGACGCTGATCCGGCGCGCCGGCCCGCTCCAGCCCCGCCAGGCCGCCCGGGTCGTGGCCGAGTCGGCCCGCGCCCTGGCCGCGGCCCATGCCCGCGGGATCATCCACCGCGACGTGAAGCCGGGCAACATCATGCTGGCCCAGGACGGGCGGGTCGAGATGACCGACTTCGGCATCGCCCGGGCGATCAGCGAAGCCCAGATGACGCTGCCCGGGACGACGCTCGGCTCGGTCCACTACTTCTCGCCCGAGCAGGCCCGGGGCGAGCCGTCGACCGAGCGCTCCGACATCTACTCGCTCGGGATCGTCCTGTTCGAGCTGCTCACCGGCCGGCGTCCATTCGAGGGCGACTCGGCCGCCGCGATTGCGATGGCCCGCCTGAGCGGACCGGCACCGATGCCCTCGAACTACCGAGCCGGCATCCCCCTCGAGCTCGAGGCGATCGACCGGAAGGCCCTCGCACTCGACCCGGCGGAGCGGTTCGCCAGCGCCGGGGCGATGGCCGACGCGCTCGAGAGCTGGCTGGGCGGGCGCTCCTCGGGCGTTGCCGGGGCGGCGTCGAACCCCAACGCCGGCGTGGTCGCCGCGGGCACCGGCCTCGGCGCGGGAGCCGGGCTCGCGTCGTCCGCCGGGCTCGCCGGTGGGGCAGCGCTCGGCGCAGGAGCCGGGCTCGCGGCCGGCGCCACCGCAGGCCCGCCGTCCGGGACGATCGCAGCCGGCGTGGCCCGTTCGAATGCCGGCGCCGTCCCCTATCCGCCCGACGCGTATGCCAACGCGGCGCCCCCATCCCGGGTCCCGCCCGGACCGCCGGTCAGCCGCTACGACTCGGCCGACGACGAGCCCGGACCCCCGGGCACCAGCCCATGGGCGTGGATCGCCGGCCTGCTCGGCCTGGCCATCCTCGTCGTGGCCGGCTTCCTGATCTTCAAGCTGCTGACCGGGACCTCGGCGCCGTCGACCCAGGTGATCGTGCCGAACTTCGTGGGCGCACTGCTGACCGACGCCAAGACGACGGCCACGAACAACGGCCTCGTCATCGTGCCGACCAGCTTCATCAAGAGCAACGACCAGCCCGAAGGCACGATCGTCGCCCAGGATCCGGCCGCCAACTCGACGGTCAGCTCGGGCACCACGATCAGCGTCACCGTCTCGACCGGCAAGGCCCTCGTGCCGGTGCCGACGTTGACTGGACTGACCCTGTCCGCCGGGATCCAGGCATTGGCCGCGGTCGGCCTCGTCCCGGGCGTCCAGACGACCGCGCCCGACCCGCTGATCCCGGCCGGTTCGATCATCTCGACCTCGCCCGCCGCCGGGGTCCAGATCGCTTCGGGGACGCCGGTCGACTACGTCGTGTCGAGCGGGCCGGCCGCATCGCCGAGCCCGAGCCCGACGCCCACACCGACCCCGACGCCCACCCCGACCCCGACCCCCACGCCGACGCCCACGCCGACACCGACGCCTACGCCGACCCCCACCCCGACCCCCACGCCGACGCCGCCGCCGCCGAGCCCGTCACCGTCCTGACGCCGCGGGCCGATCAGCGCCCGCGTCGGAGTCGGGCGCGCCGGTCAGAGGTCGGCGTCGTGCCAGAAGCGGCCGGCCTCGAGCTCCGGGCCGGCGACGGCCTCGACGCTGAGCAGGCCGGCCGGCGGCAGCCCGTCGAGGTCGATCACCGGCAGGGTGCTCGTCAGGGTGATCACCGGCACCCAGCAGGGGCGGATCTCCTGGCCGTCGAGGGCGGCCCGGCCCCGGTCGATGGCGCAGTAGCCGACGCCTGCCGCGATCGATCGCCGGAAGTTCCGGCACGACCCACAGCCGGAGCTCGACTGGTGGCAGACCCAGCACCGGGCCGCCTCCGCCTGCGGAGTCGAGCAATGGGGGCAACGCCACGTCGGCACGGCCCGATGGTAGCTGGCCCCGGGCCGACCGTCCACCCGCCTCGTGCGGCCGGGGCGCCGATGACCCGAAGCCGCGGAACGCCTGTTCGACCCGGCCCGGGTCCTAGTTGAACGTCAGGGGCACCTGGGTCGTCGCCTGGCCGTAGTCGGTCGTGTCGACGATCACCGCGATCTCGCCCTTGCCGGCCACGGTCGCCGGGATCGTCGTCTTGAACACGGCCGTGCCGTTGGTGACGGTCACCTTCTGCTGGCTGAACGGGGTGATCCCGTCGCCCGGCACGGTCAGGGTCAGGGTGACGTTGGCCCCCGACAGGGGTGCGCCATTCGGATCGAGGACCAGGACGGTCATCGAGATCGTGTTGGCCTTGGCCGGGTTGAGGTGATAGGCCGACGCGGTGAGCTTGACCGTCAGCTTGCCCGAGCCGCGCTGGACGCTGACCACCACCGCCGAGCTGTTGCCGGCTGGATCGGTGGCCGTGACGCTGATCCCGTTGACGCCTCCGGCCAGGGCGACGACCACGCTGAACGCACCGGTGTTGCCGGCCGTGGCCACCGCGGTCACGCCGTTCGCCTCGTTGCGGGCCGAGATGGCGCTGCCGGCCTGGGTCTGGCCGGTGATCGTCACCGCGCTGCCGTTGACGACCGCGTTCTTGGCCGGCGAGGAGATCACGATCTTGGGCTTCGACTGGTCGAGGATGTAGGTCACCGCGATCGACGGCGGGCTCTCACCGGCCGCGCTGACCAGGGTGGCGGTGAACGCGTCGGAGCCGGCGGCCAGGGCGACGGCCGGCACGGTGAACGATGGGCTGGAGCCGACCGGCACCTCGGCCACCTTCGAGGCGGTGCCGGTCCCGACCTTGCGATAGATCCGGATCGTGTAGCCGGGCTGGCCGGCGACCGAGTTGGGGATCGTGCCGGTGAGGTCGAGGGTCGGCTGGTTGGTGTAGGGCTGCGTCGGGCACGGACAGGCTGGGGGCCGGCGGCAGGACCAGGTCGGTTGCGCTCGGGGCGGCGGTCTGGCTCAGCTTGTCGACCACGCCGCCGACCGCATTGCCGATGCCGCCCATGAACGCCCCGACCACGCCCGGGGCGTTGACCAGGACGACGAGGCCGAAGGCGACGATCGCCAGGGCCAGGCCGGCCTTGGTGACGAGCGGCAGGCCGCTGGTCCCCGGAGTGCGCCGGCCGGTCACCCGGATTGGCTGGGTGGGTCGCGACTTGACCCGGCTCGGCTGCACGCGGCCGGTGCTCGGGGCTCGGGGCCGCACCTGGGAGGTTCGTCCGCGCCGGCTCGTCATCAACAGCCATTGTCGCAGATCATCCGCGGTCGACCGGCCGGGTCGTCCGGATCGGGATGGGCAAATGCGCGCGGCCCGGGCCGTTGTACTCTGGCGGGGTGCGCGCACGTCTGGTGACCTGCGCCGAATCGAGGTGAGGGTGCAGGCTCGCGATCCGAAGAAACCGCGCGCCACCGGCCGGCCGGGCTTCGGTATGCCCCCGATCGCCCGGGTCGCCCCCGTCGCGCCACCCGCCCCGGCGGGCTATCCGGCCCTGCCCCAGATGAACCGCTCGGGGTTCGGGCTGCCCAACCTGCGGCGCAACGTCTGTCCCCACTTCTACATGACCGGGGTGCGCGGGGCGATCCCGATCCAGGCGCCCCACCTGCTCAAGGCGCTGATCCGCCAGGACCAGAACGTCTCGCGCTGCCAGCTCCGGGGCGGCGTCCACCTGGAGCAGGGCTACATCAACGACGTATGCCTCACCCCGCGCTTCAACCAGTGCGTGTTCTACGAGGACGAGCTCTCCCGGGAGTGACGGGCAGCCGGAGTGGGTGAGCTGACCTACGAAGCGGCCCTGGCGGCCCTGCGTGAGCGCGGCCGGTTCGGGATCCGCCTCGGGCTCGGCCGCACCCGGGCGCTGCTGCGCGAGCTGGGCAATCCCCAGGCGTCATTCCGGGGAGCGCTGGTCGGCGGCACGAACGGCAAGGGCAGCGTCCTGGCCCTCGTCGCCGGTGCCCTGCGGGCGGCCGGCCTGCGGGCCGGCGAGACGCCCAAGCCCCACCTCGTCACGTACCGCGAGCGGCTCCAGATCGGTGGCCGGCTGGTTGATCCGGCGACGTTCGCCCGGCTGGTCGAGACCGCCCTGCCGGCCGCCGAACGGGTCGCCCGCCGCCACGGCCCGCCGACCGAGTTCGAGCTGCTGACCGCCGTGGCGTTCCGCTGGTTCGCCGACGAGGCGGTGGACCTGGCGGTGGTCGAGGTCGGCCTCGGCGGCCGGCTCGATGCAACCCACGCCTGGGATGGCGGCGTGGCGGCGGTCACCAACGTCGACCTCGACCACATGGACCGGCTGGGCTCCACCCTGACGGCGATCGGCCGCGAGAAAGCGGCGATCATCGAGCGCGGCGACCGCGCGGTCACCGGCGCCACCGGCGACGGGTTGCGGGTCATTCGGCGGCGGGCCGCGCGGGTCGGCGCCCCGCTGCGAATTGTCGCACCGGCCCAGCTCCTGGGCTGGGACCGCGACGGGATCGTGGTCGAGCTGGCCGGGCTCGGTGAGACCCGGGTCGGCCTCCGCGGCCGGCACCAGGCGGCCAACGTGGCGGTCGCCGACGCGATCATCGATGCCCTCGGCGAGGCGGGGATCGCGGACGTCGGCCCGGCCGCCCGACGGAGCGGCTACGCCGCGGCGCGCTGGCCGGGCCGGCTCGAGCTGATCGAGGCCGAACGCGAGGTGCTCCTCGACGGTGCCCACAACCCAGCCGGGGCGGCCGTCCTGGCCGGGGCCCTCGACGACCTTCGGCCGTTCCTGGTCGGCGGCTCTGAACGACGGCCGCCGCCGCTCACCCTGATCGTCGGCGCGATGGCCGACAAGGACGTGGCGGGCATCGTCGCCGCCCTGGCCCGGAGCCCGGCCCTGGCCGGCGCCGACGTGATCTGCACCCAGGTCGACGAGGAGCGGGCCCTGCCGGCCGAGGACCTCGCCCGGCTCTGGCAGGCGGCCGCTCCAGCGTTCCGGCCGCGGGTCGTCCGGCCGCCCGCCGCCGCCCTGGCGGCCGCCCTCGAGACGGCTCGGGGGCCGATCGTCGTGGCCGGCTCGCTCTATCTCGTCGGGGCGATCCGGGCCCGGCTGGTTGATGACCCGCGCCTGAGCGACGTGGCAGGATCGACAGGATGAGTGATCGACGCCTCGAGCCAGAGCGGGGCGTGGAGCCGGGTGGCGGCCACGGCGGCGAGGCGACGCCCTCGTTCGCCGACCCGACGGGCCGCTCGAGCGGGCTGGCAACCCACCCGGCTCCGACCCGGATCGGCGGCCGGACGTTCACCTGGGGCGAGCGGACCTACGTCGTCGGGATCCTCAACCTGACCCCCGATTCGTTCTCGGGCGACGGCCTGCTGGCCGCCGGCGACGGGCCCGCGACCCTGATCGAGCGGGCGCTGGTCCAGGCCCGGGCGATGGTCGCCGACGGCGCCGACCTGCTCGACCTGGGCGGCGAGTCGACCCGGCCGGGCCACGTCGAGGTCGACCAGGACGAGGAGATTGCCCGGACCGTGCCGGTCCTGCGGGCGATCCGGGCCGCCCTGCCCGACCTCCCGTTGAGCATCGACACGACCAAGCCGGCGGTTGCCGCGGCCGCCCTCGATGCCGGAGCGAGTCTCGTCAACGACGTGTGGGGTGTCGCCCCCGATGCGGCCCTGGCCCGCCTCGCCGCGGAACGTGGCGTGCCCCTGATCCTGATGCACAACCGGGCCGAGGCGCGCTACCAGAACCTGCTGGCGGAGGTGATCGCCGACCTGTGGCGGGCGATCGAGCGGGCGATGGCCGTCGGCTGCCCGGCCGAGTCGCTGATCGTGGATCCGGGCTTCGGCTTCGGCAAGGCGCCCCATCACAACCTCGAGCTCCTCCGGCGGCTGCCCGAGCTCCACGTCCTGGGCCGCCCGATCATGCTCGGCACGTCGCGCAAGTCGACCCTCGGCCGCGTCCTCGACCTGCCGGCCGACGAGCGGCTCGAGGCGACCCTGGCGACGACCGCCCTGGCCGCTGCCGCGGGCATCGACCTCGTCCGGGTCCACGACGTGCGGCCCAACGTCCGCGTTGCCCGGATGACCGACGCGGTCGTCCGGGCGGACGGGCGGACGGTCGTGCCGACGACCATGCCATGATGCCGCGGTGAGCGATCGGATCACCCTCCACGACATGGTCTTCCAGGGCCGGCACGGCGTCTCGGAGGCCGAGCAGCGCACCGACCAGCCGTTCCATGTCGATGTCGAGATGGTCCTCAACCTCCAGCCGGCGGCCGTCGAGGACGACCTGGCCCGGACCGTCGACTACGGGGCGGTCTTCGAGGTCTGCCGGACGGTCGTCGAATCGACCAGCTTCCGGCTGATCGAGGCGCTGGCCGAGGCCCTCGCCCAGGAGGTCCTGACCGCCTTCCCGCCGATCAGCGAGGTCGGCATCCGGGTCCGCAAGCCGAACGCGCCGATCGACGGCACGCTGGCCTGGGCCGGCGTCGAGATCTGGCGGCGGCGGCTCGGTCGCTGAGCCGGGGCCCCGCCTGAATCGCGGACCCCGGCGCCAGGGGGGCGGGCACCGGGGTCCGGATGACTGGAGCGCGTCGACTTACGGGTTCGTCGGTCGCGTCCCGAGGGTGAGCTGGAGCTCGAGGGTCTTGCCGGCCCGGTTGATCCCCAGGGTGACCGTCCGGCCCGGTGCGAACTGGGTCAGGACCGCGTCGAGCGGGTGGTCCCCGTCGATCGCCTGGCCCTCGATCGAGGTGACGATGTCGCCCTCCTGGACGCCGGCCTTGGCCGCCGGGCTGTCGGCCACGACGGCCGGCTGGTTGGCGCCCGAGGCATCCTGGCCGCCGCTGACGTAGGCCCCCTGGGCGACGGCCAGCTTGAGCTGCTGCTGGAGCTGGAGGTCGATCGTCTCGTAGCGGATCCCGATCCACGGCCGGGCCAGCGGCTGGCCGGCGATCGCCTGCTGCATGATCGGCTTGGCGATGTTGATCGGGATCGAGAAGCCGATCCCCTGGGCGTTCGAGGCGACGGCCGTGTTGATCCCGACGACGTCGCCCAGCGCGTCGACGAGCGGCCCGCCGCTGTTGCCCGGGTTGATCGCCGCGTCGGTCTGGATCAGGTTGTTGATCGAGCCGGTGTCCGTGTCGATGCTCCGGCCGGTGGCCGAGATGATCCCGGACGTGACGCTGTTCGAGTAGGTCCCCAGCGGGCTGCCGATCGCGATCGCCAGCTCGCCCACCTTGATCGCCGACGAGTCGCCCAGCGGGGCGGTCGGCAGCCCGGTCGCCTCGATCTTGACCACGGCCAGGTCGGTCAGCGTGTCGATGCCGTACACCGTACCGGTGAACTGGCGCCCGTCCTTGAGCTGGACCGTCAGGCTGTTCGTGTTGGCCACGACGTGGTGGTTCGTGAGGATCCAGCCGTGCGAGTCGAAGATCACCCCGGAGCCGATCCCCGACGTCGCCGTCGCGTCGTTCGGGTCTGTGCCCTGGGTCACGATCCGGACGACGGCCGGACCGACCTTGGCCGCGGCATTGATCGTGGCCGACTGCTCATCGATGGTGACCGGCTGGGTCACGTTCGTGCCCGGCGCGGTCGTGCTGACGGCGGCCGCCGGCGGGCGATCGAGGCCGCCCGAGGCGCGGATCGCGGCGTAGGTCCCGGTCGACGCCAGGACGGCGGCGAGGACCGCCGTCAGGAAGATCAGGCCCACGCCCGTCCCGCGGCGGGCCGGAGCGGCCGCGACCGGCGCCGGGGGCGCCGGCTCGAACCATGCCTCGGGCGTCGTCGGGGGCGGCGTGCCCCACGTCTGGCGCTGCCACTCGGTTGGCGCGCCGGAGGGCGGCGTGTAGGTCATCGGCGCGGCGAAGCCGGGCTGGGCGGGAGGGACGACGGGCGCCGGCGGGATGCTGGCGGGCGCGGCCTCAGCTGCGCCGGGATCGACGGCCGAAGGCTCGACCGGAGCGGGGGGCGGTGCTCCCGCGTCGTGACCTGGGTCGGTTCGGGGGTCCAGTGGGTCCATTACGAGATCGTGCTCCTGGGTCGAGAAGGTCGAGGCCGGCGCTGGGGGGCGCGCGGCGGCTCAACGTCCGTGGTTCGAGTCGACTCTCAGCGTGGGGCTTCCGGATTCAGCCGGGGCGGGTGAGCCGATGAAGAATCCGTTACTTCCGCTGGTCGATCGGCGGCCGCGTCTGCGTCCTGGGGCGGCGCCACGGGGAGCGACGCCCGGTCGACTCCGGCGGCGTCGGCCAGGCGCGGGTCACGGGGCAGGCTGACGATGAACGACGAACCGTGGCCGAGCCGGCTGTCGACGGTCACCCGTCCGCCGTGCATGTCGACGATCGACTTGACGATCGCCAGGCCCAGGCCGCTGCCGCTGCCACGGGCCTCGTTCGCCAGCGAGCCGCGGTAGAAGCGGTCGAAGATCCGGGGCAGCTCGGCCGTGTCGATCCCGACCCCGTTGTCGCTGACCTCGATCTGGGCACCGCCGGGCACCGCCCGGACGTCGACGTTGACCTGGCCGCCCGGGGCGGTGAACTTGAGCGCGTTGCCGATCAGGTTCGAGATGACCTGGCCGATTCGCTGCGGGTCGTGCCGGATCCGGAGGGGGCGGCTGGCCGTCTGGAGGCCGAGCGCGATCCCCCGCCGGCGGGCCGTCGGCTCGGCCTGCTCGACCGCCGACTCGACCGCCGTCCGCAGGTCGTCGGGGCGCAGGTCGAGCAGCACGAGGCCCGAGTCGAGCTTCGACAGCTCGAGCAGGTTCTGGGCCAGCCAGTCGAGCCGCTCCAGCTGCTGGCGGCTCGACTCGAGGAACTCGGTCCGGGTGGTGGGATCGTCGGCCGCGCCCTCCTGGAGCAGCTCGTTGAACATCCGCAGGGCGGCGATCGGGGTCCGCAGCTCGTGCGACACGTCGGCCAGGAAGTCCCGGCTGCGGTCGCGGTCCCGGCGGATGATCGCGACGCTCTCGTCCAGGCGGGCCGCCATCTGGTTGAACTGGCGGGAGAGCTCGATGATCTCGGTGCTACCGGGGTTGCGCGGATCGATCGCGACCCGCCGGGCGAAATCGCCCTCGGTCAGGTCGCGGGCTGCCTCCGTCAGGCGGCGGAGCGGCGTCGTGAACCGGCGGGCGAGGAGCGAGGCGACCATCAGTGACAGGAGCAGGCCGGCAATCGCGATCACGATCAGCAGCGAGAAGATCGCGGCCAGGGTGCTCGCCCGGTACGTGTAGGGATTCGCCAGGCGGACCTCGATCCCGTACTCGAACAGGCTGTTCTGCTCGACCGCATCGGGGCCCTGGTCGTTGTACGGGATGTTGTCCCGGGCCTGGCCCGGCCGGGCCTGGACCTGGAGCGGGGCGCTGAACTGGCCGTTCGGCGCGGGCACCAGGATGGTCTTGCCGTTGCCGTCGCGGGTGATCAGGCCGACGCTCACCTGGAGGTCGGCCTGGGCCAGGTCATCGGCCAGGATCCGCTGCTCGGTCGGGTTCGACAGGAAGGCGGCGACCGCCGGGTTGAGCGTGTCGGTGGGGCTGACGATCGGCTCGCCGTCGGTCAGCCCGGCGAGCGACACGATGATCGCGTCGCGAACGGTCAACGCGCGGACCTGGAGGTCGTTCACCCCCAGGTTGTAGAAGTAGTCGTCGACCCGGTTGATCACCCCGACGAAGACGAGCACGAGGGTCAGGGCGACGACCCCCGAGAAGGCGATCGTCAGCCGGGCGGCGAACGTGTGGGGCATGAATTGCCGGATCCAGCCCCGGAGCCGGCGGCGGGGGCCCACCCGGCGGTCAGCGCTCGGCGAAGGCGTAGCCGGCGCCTCGGACGGTGAGGACGAAGGCCGGCAGCGACGGGTCGTCCTCGATCTTCTCACGCAGGTGGCTGACGTGGACGTTGATCGTCTTCTCGTCCTGGTCGAGCGCCTCGTAGTCGCGCAGCAGCTCGAGCAGCTCGCGCCGCGAGTAGACCCGGCCCGGCCGGCTGGCGAGGTGGCGCAGGATCTCGAACTCGGTGGCGGTCAGGGCGATCCGCCGCTGGCCGCGCTGGACCCGGCGGCGTTCGAGATCGATCAGCAGGTCGCCATGGCGGATCACCCGACCGCCGGCGGCATCGGCCAGGTCGCCATACGCCCGGCGCAGGAGGGCCTTGATCCGGCTCATCAGCTCGCGCAGGCCGAACGGCTTGGTCAGGTAGTCGTCGGCGCCGAGCTCCAGGCCGATCACCTTGTCGACCTCGTCGTCGCGCGCGGTCAGGACCAGCACCGGCGCCTTGGAGCCGGTCGCCCGCAGCCGGCGGAGGACCTCGAAGCCGTCGATCCCCGGCAGCCGGATGTCGAGGACGACCAGATCCGGGGCCTGGTGGATCGCGAAGTCCAGGCCCTCTTCGCCGCTCCGAGCCACGGTCACCTCGTAGCCCTCCTGCTGCAGGGCGTACTGGATTCCGCGCGCGACGGCGAACTCGTCCTCGACGATCAGAATGGTGGCGGCCATCCGGCGGCATGCTACACCGGCCGGGCGAAAGAGCCCGACCGCGCGGTGTGCTAGGCTCGGGCCCCAGCCCACGGAGGTTCCCCCCACAGATGACCACGACTCGACCGAAGCTGGCCGCCTCCGAGCGGCAGATCTTCGGCAAGAATGTCGCCCGCCTGCGGCGCTCGGGCAGCCTGCCCGCCGTGATCTACGGCCACGATGTCGCCTCGCAGTCGATCACCCTCGACGCGCACGAGTTCGAGCAGCTCCACCGCAAGACCGGCCCGAACGCCCTGATCGACGTGTCGGTCGACGGCCACAAGGCGGCGCCGGCCCTGATCCATGCGATCCAGCGCGATCCGGTCCACCAGCGCGTCCTGCACGTCGACTTCCTCGCCGTGCGGATGACCGAGGAGCTGACGGTCGACGTGCCGATCGTGTTCACCGGCGTTTCGCCGGCGGTCGAGCTCAACGGCGGGACATTGCTCCACATGGCCGATTCCGTCCGCGTGCGGGCCCTGCCCGATCGCCTGCCGCAGTCGGTCTCGCTGGCGATCGAGTCGCTCGTCGACTACGAGATCACGCTCCACGTCCGCGACCTGGTCCTGCCCGACGACGTCGTCCTGCTGACCGATCCGGAGGAGCCGGTCGTTCGCGTCCAGGCCCCGCGCCAGGAAGAGGTCGAGCCGGTGGTGGCCGCCGAGACGCCGGTCGAGCCGGTCGAGGGCGGCGAGCCGGCCGAGGCCGCCGAGTCCACCGAGGGCTGATCAAGGACCGACGCCCGGCCGTCACGGCCTCGTCACCACCAGCGTCGAGCGCGGGCTACCCCCGCGCTCGATCGATTCCGGCCGGCGGGCGAGGCTGTGGACCACCGGCACCCGCCAGCGGAACGCGTCCGGCTCCAGGCGCGCCAGGCGCCTGGCCGTGTGCCGGCGCAGGCGCTCACGCTCGTCGGCCGTCAGCTCGGCGAACAGCTCCCGCTCGGCGTAGTGCTCGAGGAAGTCGAGGTAGGTCGCCGGGTCGTGGTCATGGGTCAGCCAGGCCTCGCGGGCCACGACCGACCGGAAGCCGATCCGGCGCAGGCGGGCAGCGACGGCCGGGGCCGAGGCGAGGTCGCCGGCCCGATCCTCCTCGACCTCGCCCGGCTCGTCGTCGCCCGGGTCGAGCTCGTCGAGGGCAGCCTCGAACGCGTCGTCCGGGGCGAACCGATCGTCGGCGACCCGCCAGGTGACGAAACCGAGCCGGCCACCCGGCCGGAGGACGCGCAGCGCCTCGGCCAGGGCGTCGGTCAGGCGCGGGACGAGCTGGTAGACGAACGAGCTGATCACGAGGTCGAACGAGCTGTCGTCGAAGGGCAGCCGGGCGGCGCTGCCGCGCAGCCAGTCGAGGCGTGAACGGGGGCCGGACGCGAGCTCGGCCCGGGCCGTCGTCTCGGCCACGGCGAGCATCTCCGTGGAGCCGTCCAGGCCGGTCAGGCGGATCCCCGGCCAGCGTCGCACGGCCTCGATCGCCAGCAGGCCGGCGCCCGTGCCGACATCGAGGGCCCGGCCGTTCGGCGGCCCGTCGGCGCGCTCGAGCCGGTCGAGCAGGTCGCGCGCGGTCGGGGCCAGGACCGGCTCCCACCAGGTCCGGTAGGCGAGCGCCGACGCGTCGTAGCGGGCCTCGATCGTGGTCACGTTCGTATCGTGCCATGCGCACGCCCGGGCCTCGACCCCCGTATCCTCAGTCCGATGGACCTGCCCGTCAGCCCCCCGGTCGAGCCGATGCTGGCCAAACCTGCCGATGCCTTCCCCACCGATTCGGGCTGGCTCTTCGAACCGAAATGGGACGGCTTCCGGGCGCTCGTCTTCCGGGACGGTGACGAGGTCCTGATCCAGTCCCGCGACCTCAAGCCGCTCGACCGCTACTTCCCCGAGCTCGCCGCTCCGCTGCGCGCCGAGCTGCCCCAGCGCTGCGTGCTCGACGGCGAGGTCGTGATCGCCGGGCGCAACGGCCACCTCGACTTCGACGCGCTCCTCCTGCGGATCCATCCGGCCGAATCGCGGGTCCGGATGCTGGCGGCCGAGTCGCCGGCGAGCTACGTCGCCTGGGACATCCTGGCCCTCGGCGATGACGACCTGCGCGGCACGCCCCAGGGCGAGCGGCGGACCACGCTCGAGGCGGTCCTGGCGGCTGCCCGGCCGCCGATCCACCTCACCCCGGCGACCCACGACCGGGCGACGGCAATCGACTGGTTCGAGCGCTTCGAGGGGGCGGGGCTCGACGGAGTGATCGCCAAGCGGCTCGACGCGACCTACCAGCCGGGCAAGCGGGCGATGCTCAAGCTCAAGCACCAGCGCACGGCCGATTGCGTCGTGGCCGGCTTCCGCTGGCACAAGGATGGCCCGGGCACGCTGATCGGCTCGCTCCTGCTCGGCCTGTTCGACGCCGAGGGCACGCTTCACCATGTCGGCGTGACGTCATCGTTCACGATGGCCCGCCGGGCTGAGCTGGTGGCCGAGCTGGCGCCCCTGCGCGAGAACGCATCCGAGGGTCACCCCTGGGCGAGCTGGGCGAGCTGGGCCGAGGAGCAGGCCGCCAGCGGCCAGCGCGTTCCCGGCGCGACGTCGCGCTGGAACCGGGGCAAGGACCTGTCCTGGGAGCTGCTCCGCCCGGAGCGCGTCGTCGAGGTCGCCTTCGACCACCTCCAGGGCGATCGCTTCCGGCACGGCACGACGTTCGTCCGCTGGCGACCCGACAAACAGCCCGCGGATTGCCGCTACGACCAGCTGGCGGAGACGCCCGCCTTCGAGCTGAGCCGAATTTTCGCGACCTGACCCCCTTACGCGACCCGCGGCGAATCGGCACAATCGTCGGAGCGCCGCGATGGCACGCAGGCAGGGACCAGGAGGGCTCCGCGATGACTGACGAACAGCCGCCGATCGACCCCGGCGCCGGGCCTACCGGCGACACACCCGCCCCGCCGCCGGCCGCCCCCGCGGTCGAAGGCTCGGGCTGGGTCCAGCCGCCGCCGGCGGCCGCGCCGCCGCCCGTCCAGGGCTCGGGCTGGGTCCAGCCCGCCGCCCAGCCGGCCGCCGCACCGGGCCCGGCCTGGGGCCAGCCCGCCGCTCCGACTCCGCCCGCCGCACCGGGCCCGGCCTGGGGCCAGCCCCAGGCCCCGGCACCCGCCCAGGGTGGCTGGGCTCAGCCCCAACCGACCCAGGGCTGGGTCCAGCCCGCCGTCGCTGCCCAGGGACCGGTCACGATCCTGGCCCGGCTGGCGGGCGTGGTGCTGGTCCTGCTCGGCCTGTTCTGGGGCCTGGCCGGGGTGGTCCTGATCATCGGTGGCTCGGCGTTCCGTTCCCTGTTCGACCAGCTGGGCGGCCCGTTGAGCACCGATTCGAACAGCGTCGACGCGGCCGGCAACCTCGTCGGCGGGATCTTCGTCGGGATCGGGATCGTCATCCTCGTCCTGGCGATCGTCGAGGTCCTGGGCGGCATCGGGGCGATCCTCGGCAAGACCTGGGGCCGGATCATCGGGATCCTCTACTCCCTCGTCTTCGGCCTGTTCCTGCTCCTCGGGCTGTCGGGCGCGTCCCGAGCCTCCGACGTGACCGACACGAGCGGAGCCGGCGGCGGGATCATCTTCCTGCTCGTCATGTTCCTGCTCTACCTGTACGCGTTCGTCGTCCTGATCATCCGCTGGCGGGGCCGCGCCCGCGCCTGACGTTGGCCGCCCCACGGTCGGATACGGGATCGGGCCGTGGGGCGCGCACTCTCTGCCAAATGTCGACTTGGGCAATCGCTATGGACGATTCGAGACCGAATCCGGCCGGCTCGTGACGCGCACCGGCCGGATTCGTGCGTGGAGCGGCCTCGGCCGCGCTCCTGGTCGGTAGGAACCGACCATAAGGACCGGAATAGTCGACATTTGTCCCAAGCGCGCCAGCGAGGGGCGGGACCCGGGGCAGGCCGAGGCGCAGGCAAGGTAGGGACCCGGCCCCGGCCCACGCCGACCCGCCGGCGCAGGCCGCCGCCCCGGCTCGGGCCGCCGCCCCGGCTCGGGCCGCCGCCCGACCGCTAGCGGCGGTGGGCGCCGCGATAGGCGGGCGGTGGCGGCGGCTTCCGCCGGCCGCGAGACCAGGCGATCACGGCCGCGCCGATCACGACGAGGGCAACGACGACCGCGATCGGGGCGATCGGCAGGCCGCCCGTCGCGTCGGTCGCGGTCGCCGCCGGGCTCGGGCCCTCGGTCGGAGGGGCGACCACGCCGATGCTCGGCACCTCGTCGGTCGCTGACGGCTGGTCCTCGCTCGCGCCGGGAGCGCTCGACGCCGGCCCGCTCGCCGGGACGCCGCCCGACGGCGTCGCGGTGGGATAGGGCGAGGTCGCCGCGCCGGGCGCCACCACGGCGAACTCGCCGAACTCGGTGACGACGGCCAGCCAGACTCCGGGACCCTGGTTCTGCGTCGTGAGCGGCTGCCAGCCCTGGCCCGTGTCGAGCTCGATCGTTCGATCCGGGTCGGTATGGGGGCTGACCATCACGATCGTGACCAGGGCGCTGGCCAGGGCGGTCAACGGCGTCCCGGCCTGGTTGGTGATCGCGATCCGGTAGACGTTGCCGTCGATATGGCCGTCGGCCGGCAGGCGCTCGGGCAGGATCGGCTCGATCGAGAAGTCGACCGAGGTCGAGCCCGCCGGCAGGACCAGGGCGCCGGAGGTCGCCAGGATCTGGGCCTGGGGATCCTGTTCGGGCGTGGCGACCGCCACCAGCTTGTTCTTCCCGCCCTCGACCCCGACGCTGCCCTTGGCGCCCTTGGCTCCGCCTTTTGTCCCGGCCGGCGGCACGAGCCAGACGTACGGCTGGGGGACGTACACGCCGTCGTAGAGGGGCGGCTGGGCCAGGGGCGCGAAGCGCTGGGCCAGCCCGATCAGGACGACGCCCAGCCCAAGCGCGACCAGCCCGACCCGTCGATCTCGGTTCACGCCGCGGACGATCGCACAGCAGCGCCCGTCGTGCAGGCCGGGTTGCCGATCAGTCCGGAGCGCTGATCTCGACGTCGCGGTCCGGGCGGTCGGCGACCGCGAAGGCGAGCAGCCGCCGGCCCTCTTCCTCGAGGTCGCGGCGGATCTGCGGGAGGGGCGCCGCGACGAGATCGATGGCCAGGATCGCCCGATCGCGATCGCGCCTGATCCGCCAGCCGCCGGCGAAGCGGCCGTCGACGAGGACGCTGCCCAGGACCGCGCCGTTGCCCGGGAAGAGCGGCGTGCTGTGCTCGAGGTCCATGACCCGTGTCCGGTCCTTGTGGCCGAGGAGCAGGTTGTCGTACTCAGGCAAGAAGCGGGCGGGAGCGGGGGTGTCCGGATCGGGTCGCGGAGCGTCGGGCAGGTCGAACAGCTCCCGGTGGCGCTCGTCGCGGAAGGCGATCAGGCGATCCCCGAGGCGATCGACAATCGGAGCCAGGCGGGCGAGACCGGACCAGTTCTGGATGTCGCCGATCGATGCCGGCCCGAATGCGGCGAGGTAGCGCAGGACGAGGCCATCGGGGTCCGGATCGGTCCCGGCCGGCGCGCCCAGCCAGGTCTCGGCGAGGGCCCAGGTCGGGACGCCGCCCGCTCCCCACACGCCCCGCGGCGGGATCTGGACGACGGCCAGCCGGTGGGCGATCGCCGCCGACAGCGATTGCGGGTCACGGCCCGGCCAGCGTTCGGCCAGCCGGCGCCCCAGCTCGGCGGCGGTCCGGGGCCGCTCCTCGAGCAACGTCCTGGCCAGGCGGGCGAGCTCATCGAGGTCGACGCCGACCAGGTTCCGCTGGAAGGGCGAGCCGCGGAAGCGCTGGGCGAGCAAGGGCTCGAAGACGGGCCGCAGGCCGAGATAGTCGCGGGCCGACAGGAGATGCAGGGTGTGGCGCATCAGCGAGGCCCGGACCGCGGTCCGCTCGGTCATCAGCCGGGCAAGCTCGTCCGGAGCGAAGCCCGAGAGGCGGGTCCAGAGGCCGACATACGGTGCCAGCGGCGCCTGGGATTGCATCCCGACGAGGTGCTCGATCATCTCGACGGCGGGCAGCTCCACCCGTTCGAGCAGGTGCTGGCGAGCGAGCAGCGCGCGGTTCAGGGCGCGCCGGCTGAGGACCGGCAGGAGGGTGGGCCGGGACGTCGTCACGGCCCTAGTCTGGACCGGACCGCGCAGGCTGGCTTCCGCGCCGGAAGCCTCGGGCCGTGGTGCTCGGGCGGCCGGCGTGCTCGGGCGGCCGGCGTGCTCGGGCGGCCGGCGTGCTCAGGCGGCCGGCGTGCTCGGGCGGCCGGCGTGCTCGGGCGGCCGGCGTGCTCGGGCGGCCGGCGTGCTCGGGCGGCCGGCGTGCGAAGGCGGCCCGGTGAGGCGGATGCGGTTATCTCGCCAGGAGATCAAACGAGCGAACTGCCCGAGCCTTCTGCCGCTGAACAGCGTCGATTTCGCCCATTTGATCTCGGCCCGCGATCAAATGGGCAGTACCCGGGCTTGACCTGGCCGAGGATGCCGGCGATTCCGCGGTTTTCATCTCCACCGGAGATAACCCGGCGCCGGGTGACCCGTCGGTGATGACAGTGTTCGCCACAGACGAACAAACGACGTGATTGGGCAGCCTCCTCGGCAGCCACCACGGCCCATTCCCGTGATCTGTTCGCCGGTGACGAACACGTCGCCCGAACCGATCGAACGATGGATCCAACCGACCCTTCGAATCGGGCCGTTTGTTCTCCCCAGGCGAACGCGTGGACTGGGCGGACGGCCCGCCACGCCGCGGCACGAACGGCCCGGAGACGCAGTGCCGGTCAGGCGGCGGGCGCGCTCGAGCGGCCGTGCGGCGCCGGAGAATCCACCTCGGTCCGGCGCCCGTCGAGCAGGCCGGTGGCCGCCTCGGCCGGCACCGGTCGCGAGAACAGGAAGCCCTGGGCCTGGTGGCAGCCGAGCTCGATCAGCCGGTCGAGCTGGTCCTGTGTCTCGACGCCCTCCGCCGTCACGCTCAGGTCGAGGGCCGAGGCAAAGGCCAGGGTGGCGGTGACGATCGCCGTGTCCTCCCGCGACCGGCCGAGACCGTCGATGAACGAGCGGTCGATCTTGAGCGCCTGGACCGTGAACCGCTTGAAGTACTCGAGCGCCGAGAAGCCCGTCCCGAAGTCGTCGATCGCCAGGTTGACGCCGAGGTCGCGCAGCTGGCGGAGCGAGCCGTCGCTCGTGGCCGACTCGTGGAGGGTGAGCGACTCGGTGATCTCGAGGACGAGGGCCGAAGGCGCTAGGCCCGTCTCGGCCAGGATGTCCCGGACCTGGCCGGCGAAACCCGGCTCGAGCGCCTCGCGGGGCGACACGTTGACGCTCATCGTCAGGCTGGCCCGGTCGGGGCTGCCCGCCCGCCACGCCTGCAACCGGCGGCAGGCCTCGCTCGTGACCAGCCGGCCGAGGGGCACGATCAGGCCGGTCGCCTCGGCCAGCGGGATGAACTCGTCGGGCGCGATCAGCCCCCGGACGGGGTGCCGCCAGCGGACGAGCGCCTCGAAGCCCACGATCCTGAGCGAGGGCAGCGCCACGATCGGCTGGTAGTGGAGGTCGAACTCCTGGTTCTCGATCGCAGCCCGGAGGGCGGCCTCGAGCTCCAGCCGGCTCTGGGCCTGGAGGCGCATCGACGGATCGAACACCGCGTGGCGTGCCTTGCCGCCCGACTTCGCCGCGTACATCGCGGCATCGGCGTGGGCGAGCAGGTCATCCGCGCCGGTCTCGGATCCGCCGCCGAGGGCGATCCCGATGCTGGCCCGCACCACGAGGCGCCGGCCCTCGAGCTCGATCGGCCGGCTGAGCTCGGTCGCCAGGCGCTCGGCCAGCGCCTCGGCTTCGGCCACGTCGGCCACCCGTTCGACCAGGACCGTGAATTCGTCGCCACCCTGGCGGGCCGCGACGTCCTCGCTGCGCAGGGCGCCTGACAGGCGCCGCGCAACCTCGATCAGCAGCCGGTCGCCGGCCCGGTGGCCGAGCGAATCGTTGATCACCTTGAAGTCGTCGAGGTCGAGGAACAGGAGGGCCACGCTCGAGCGGCGCCGGCGCGAGCGGGCCAGGGCACGATCGGCATGCTCGCGGAACAGGACCCGGTTGGCGAGGCCGGTCAACGGGTCGTGGAGCGTGTCGTGGAGGAGCTGGGCCTCGAGCCGCTTCTGCTCGGTCGTGTCGACGAGGAGGCCCTGCGAGACGCGCATCCCCTCGCCGTCGTCCTCGCGCATCGCGTACGCCTCGTCGTGGACCCAGACCACGGACTCGTCGCTGGCGATCATCCGGTAGTCGATTCGGAGGGGGCGCTCGGT
Organism: uncultured Chloroflexia bacterium; assembly: GCA_963727055.1. Taxonomy (GTDB): domain Bacteria; phylum Chloroflexota; class Limnocylindria; order Limnocylindrales; family CSP1-4; genus Palsa-1033. Next base: position 1,978,253 of record CAVSEN010000003.1, on the reverse strand, counting down.
CGCCCAGTGGTCGGCGTAGGCGGCCATCGCCACGGTCCGGTCGGCCGGGTGGATGAGCGCCGGCCAGAGCTCCGGGTCGTCGAGGAAGGCGGCCGGCGGATAGCCGAGGATCGCCTCGATCTGGGGGCTCATGTAGGCCAGCCGGCCGCCGTCGCTCACCCCCGGGTCGGCGACATCGATGTAGACCGCCGCCGGCACGCGTTCGACGAGGACCTGGTAGCGCGAGTCGGCCTCCGCCCGCCGGAGGAGGGCGACCTCGAGGTCGCGCTGGGCCGAGCGGGAGCCGTCGAGCAGCCGGCCTCGCTCGTGGACGAGGATCGTCTGCCGGAAGCCGGCCAGGACGACGACGATCAGGGCCCCGACGTCGACCAGTCCGAACTCGGTGCCCAGCAGGTGTCGGCCGACCAGCAACAGGGCGCTGACCAGCAGCGATACGACCGGCAGGGCACCGAGGACGACGGCCGCCACTTGGCGCAGGCGAGGGCCCTGGGCCGCCCCGACCCGCCAGTCGCCGGCGCCCAGGCCCACGGCCACGATCCCGGCCGAGAAGAGGTACGTCCCGGGGCCGCCGGGCGCCGGCAGGGCAACCGTCGCCTGGCGCAGCCAGTCGATCCAGGCCAGGCCGAGCAGCCCGAGTCCGGCCAGCAGGACGTAGCCGCCGCCCCGCGGCGAGGCGCGCAGGGCGAGGAGGGCGACGATCCCAGCCCCGGCCGTGGCGAGGTGGACGATCGGGTAGGTCACGGCGATGGCCGCGCCGAGCATCCCGACACCGGCGACCTGGGCGCCGTAGACGGCCAGGATGACCGCCGTGATGGCCAGGAAGATGGCCACGCTGTCGAGGTAGACCGACAGCTCCTCGGCCTGCGGCAGGCGGCCCCGGATCATGACCAGGATCGCGATCGCGACCGGCGGCGTGAGGAGCAGGTAGCCGACGTCGGAGGGTGCCGGGAAGGCGTAGAAGCCGAGCGCGATCTGGGCGTCCCACAGGAGCTGGCCGATGAGCCAGGCGCCGGTCCCCAGGGCGATCAGGGTGGCCACCAGGCGAGCCGTCCCGACCGCCCGCCAGGCGACGATCGAGGGCAGGGCGAAGGCGAGCACGCCGGCGGCGGTCCAGTCGGCGTTCTGCCAGAGGCTCGCCCGGGCGTCGTAGTCGATCGCCGTCAGGACGATGAACAGGGCGACGATCGGCAGCCCGATCAGCAGGACGGCCCGGGTACCCGGCCCGCGAGCAGCCCGCGACCGCACGGCGGGCAGGGCGGCAGGACCGACCAGCCCGCCCGGCTCCAGCCGATCGAGGCTACTCACACGGCCGAGGCTAGGGTCGGCCGGTTGACCTCGATACCACCGCTTCGCACCATGCCCGAGTAGCCCTTCTGCCGGACCTTCGGCCGGCCCGGGTTCGCGCGATACTCCGTCGCATGGAGCCAGCCGTCCCTCCGAGCGTCGCGGCGAGCCGGCTGGCGAGGCTGCGCCGGATCGCCGCCCACCTGCGGCTCGAGGACTGGCTGCTCGTGGCCTGGGTCGTCGTCGCCGCGCCCGTCCTCGGCCACGTCGAGGGCTCGGCCGGGCCGTTCGACAGCGGCCGTCCGCTCGAGGGCGCGCTCGAGCTGATTGCCGTGGTCGGCGCCCTGATCTGTCTCGTGACGGGCCCCAGCGACGCCCCACCCGGCACGGATTCGGGCATCCTCGGTCGTGGGGTGATCGGCCCGCTCGTCGGCGGCCTGCTGCTCGTAACGTTCAGCGCCTGGGACGGGCTCGGGTTGGCGGGAACCCCGGGCACGATCGTGGCCATCGCGATCGTGGCGACCGTCGTCGTCGTCCGACTGCGCTGGGCGGCCCTGACGACGAGCGTCCGGCGGGCGCTGGTCACGCCGTTCATCCTGGTCACCGGCGGGATCTTCTGGAGCATCCTCGACTCGATCACCGGCGGCCAGGGCGTGATCGGCAGCCCGACGGCCGGGCTGGACCTCCAGGGCACGGGGCTGGTCGTCGGCCTGCTGGCCGTCTTCTCGGCGGTCTACTACGCGATGCTCGTGTACGCCCCGCGCCAGGTTGCCGAGTCCGAAGGCCGCCCGATCACGTGGCTCGTCCGCTATGGCGTCTTCCTGGCCAGCGTGGTGGTCGGGATCAGCTGGCTCCGGCCGCTCGGGATGTGACCGCGGTCAGCCGGCCACGCGCTGGAACTGGCGGCCCTCGCCGTCCTCGCTGAGGGTCAGCGTGTCGCCGGCCACCCACGCCTTGCCGCTCTGGTCGCGGCCGGCGAACTGGGCGTGGAGCTGGCCATCGGCCCCGACCGACCAGCGCCCGGCCTGGCTGTGGCCGCCCGGGAGGTGGGTGGCCATCGTCCCGTCGGCGTTGAAGGTGACGCCGATCGGGCCCGTCTGCCAGGTGCCGACGATCGCCTCGGACAGCGGGCGCGGGTCGAGCGCGCCGGCCGGCGGCGGTACGGCGGCAGCCTTGGCGTCGGCCTCCAGCGACGAGCGCAACGAGGCCATCTCGGCCATCGCCTCCGCCCGCTGGTTCAGGTCATGGGTGCCGAACGAGGCCAGTGCCTGCTTGGCGAGCGCCGCCGGGTCGGCGGCGGCACCGGCCGGCAGGGGACGGTCGGCGAGGTGCTCGAGGTTGACGACGGTCTTGCTCCGGGGCAGGTAATAGACCCGGATGAAGCCGGCGTCGGGCGCCGCGTTGTAGACGCTGCGCGGAACGTCGAATGTCTTGCCCGCCACGTGCAGGTAGAACCATTCGGTCTGCTTCCCCTGGCGAGTGTCCTTGAGGACGGCACCTTCGAGCGTCTGGACCGAGCCGCTGGCCAGGTCGGAGCTGAGCGAGTCACCCGCGAACAATGACCGGACAAGCAGGCCGGCGGCGACCACGAATGCCCCGACGGCGGCGATCGGCCGGAGCCAGGCTTCCGGGCTCGGTCCGCTCGAGGTGAGCAGCAGGACGCCGATGACCGCCGCCCCGATCGCCACGTAGAGCTCCGTCTTGCGGAAGCCCTTGTCCCGGCCCCGCAGAGCTTGTCGTTGCTGATCGGTCAGCTGGCCGGCCTGGTTGGCGGTCAGGGCGTCGGCCGCGTAGGGGCCCGCTGGTGCGCCGGACATCGCAAATCCTCCCGTTTGGCTCGGCCGGTGGGCGCACGGCGCGGATCCAGGTTGTTGGGCCGTTTATGGCGCCCGCGCGCCGAGCCGTCAAGAGCGAATCAGGGCACCGGGCGAGTCCAGATGCCGGCCGGGAGCGAGACCTCGGTCGTCGCCTCGCCAACGACGACGAACGTCGTCGGCGAAGCTGTCCCGTCAACCGCCGCGAATCCACCGATCGACGAGTCCGTCGCGACGCACGTCCAGGCGGTCCCGTCGGCTGAGGACCAGATCCCGCCCAGGCAACTGTCGGTCCCCGACGGGCCGGTCCCGAGAAAGCCGCCCGGGACGGCGGCAACATTGAACAGCTGGCCGTTCAGGAAGTCGCCGGCCGTCCCGCGAATCCAGGTCTTGCCGTCGGTCGACACCCAGGCCAGCGCGGAGCCGACATCGCCCTGGGTTGCAACGCTGCCGACGGCGACGAGGTGGCTGCCATCCGTCGCAATCGACGACATCGAGACGCCGAACGTCTGGTCCGTCCCGGCCGGGGCATGGTCGACGGGCGAGTCCACCACTCGCGACCAGGTCCGACCGTCAGTCGAGGTCCAGACGACGGCATGCTGGGCGACCTGGGTGGTGGCGACGCGATCCGGCGCTCCACCGACGGCCACGAACCCGGGCCCGCCCCGCGCCACGTCGTTCATCGCGGCGCGCGCGAGGGAGGCTGTCGCCGGCGCCCGGCTCCAGTCCAGGCCGTTGACCGAGCTCCAGACGATCGCCCGATCGGACGAGGCGCTGTCGCAGTTGTAGTCGCAGACGGTGTCCTCCTCGCCGACGGCCAGCCAGGCTGCCCCCGTCCAGGTGACGCCGTTCATCCGGATTCCGCGGCCGGCTGCCGGCCGGAGCGCCGCGGTGACCGGGGCCGCGGTCCAGCTGAGGCCATCCTTCGAGACCCAGCTCCGCGCGTTCGAGCCGTCGAGGCCGACGGCGATGATCCCGTCCGGACCGGTGGCCAAGTCCTGGACCCGGGCCGTCTGGCTCAGGCTCGGCTGGACGTGCCAGGTCCGGCCGTCGGTCGAGTCGACGAAGACCGGGTCACTCGTATCGAGCGTGCCGGCGGCGACGAAGCGGGCGCCGGTCCAGACGACGTCCGTCAGCTGGGTCTCGCTGCTGGCCGGCTGGTCGAGGACCGGCGTCCAGTCGCCGGGAGCGCCAGACGCTGACGGCTCGACCGAGGGCGTTGCGGTCGGGATGGGCGACGTTGCCGCGGCCTGGCTCGGCGCGGCCGACGGAGGGATGGGACTGCCACCGGTCGGCGCGGGCGTCGCGGCGGGGCCGCAACCCGCAACCAGAAGGACGACCAGACCGGCCTGGGCGAACCGGGATTGACGCATTCGAGGCCCCCTAGATCAGCGGCGATCCGACTCTCATCAGACGCACCAGCGCGGTTGTCGTGACGGCCCCCCGCGGTGGTCAGTTCTCAGGCATCACGCTGAGGTCGTCGGGCTCCGACTCGGCCGTCCCCTTCGCGACCGGTTTGGTCGTTGCTGCCTCCGGCTTCGCCTTCCGCCCGGGCCTGCGGGCCCATGGACCTGCGGTCGCGGCCTTCCAGGCCTCGATGTCCATTCCCGCCCACGGGTCGAAGTCGGACTCCAACGCCTCCTGTGCGGGCCGGTCCGCCTCGGGGACGTGGATGAGGTTGACCCGGACCCGCGTCCAGGTCGTCGAGCGGCCGCGCATCGAGTCCACCAGGATGTCCGGCGCTTGGAGGAACGGGACGACCTCGGGGTGACGCACTTTCCAGCGCTCGAGCCCCTCGAGGGCCTCGGCCTGGTGCTCGGCCCGGGCGATCTCGATGACCGGGATCGCGCTCTTGCGCCGGCCGGTCGGCGTCGGCCTCGACCCGGCCCACTCGGTCGGCAGGCCGGCATTCTCGTCGCCCGCAGCGACCGCGGCTGCGCGCTCGGCCGCGACATCGGGCGGCGGGCCGCCGCCCTCGCCGCGACCAGGCTCGTACTCGGACCCGGCCCGCCGTGCTCGGGACGGTTGCACGCGCGGCGGCTCTCCGGTCTGCTTTGCGTAGTTCGGCGGCCAGGGCGCGTCGCCCAGGCCCTCGGTTTCATGGCGGGCCGACAGCTCGAGCAGGCCGTCGAGCGAGCCGACCGCGTCGTCGATGCCGGCCCCCGGATCGCCGATCTCGGCATACCGCTGGGGGACGGTCCGGACCGTGAAGGCGGCCGGATCGATGCTCGCCACCTCGTCCCAGGTCAGCGGGGCCGAGACCCGTGCGTCCGGCTTGGGCCGGACCGAATAGGCCGAGGCGACCGTCCGGTCCTTGGCGTTCTGGTTGTAGTCGATGAAGACGCCGTGGCGCTCCTCCTTCCACCACTTCGAGGTGGCCAGCTCGGGCGCTCGCTGCTCGACATCGCGGGCCAGGGCGAGGGCCGCCCGGCGGACCTCGGGAAACGTCCACTTGCGCTCGATCCGGACGTTGACGTGGATGCCCCGCGAGCCGGACGTCTTGGGCCAGCCGACCAGCCCGTTGGCGGTCAGCGATTCGCGGACGACCAGCGCAACGTCGCGAATCTGGGCCCATTCGATGCCCGGCACGGGGTCCAGGTCGACCCGCAGCTCGTCGGGATGATCGAGGTCGTCGGCCCGGATCGGATGAGGGTTCAGGTCGATGCAGCCCAGGTTGACGATCCAGGCCAGCTGGGCCGCGTCGCGGATCACGACCTCGGAGGCCGTCCGCCCGGACGGGAATGACAGCTCGACCGTCTCGATCCAGTCCGGCCGCGATTCGGGCGCCCGCTTCTGGAAGAAGAACTGGCCCTCCGCCCCGTTGACGAAGCGCTTGAGGGCCATCGGCCGCCCGCCCGCGCCGCGCAGCGCGCCATCGGCGACGGCCAGGTAGTAGCGCACGAGCTCCATCTTGGTCACGCCCAGCTCGGCGAAGAAGACCTTGTCCGGGTTGGTGATCGTCACCTCCCGGCCGGCGACCTGGAGGACCTCCGACGTGCCTGCCATGACCAAACGATACCCGGGCCGTCCCCGGTCGTGCCCGATCCCGCGGCCCGAGGCGGCCCGCGGCCCGAGGCGGCCCGCGGCCCGAGGCGGCCCGCGGCCCGCAGCCGCGGCCCGAGGCGGCCCGCGGCCCGACCGACGCACGAGTCGGCCCCGCGCGGGTACACCCTGCATCAAACCGCGAGTTTCGGGCGCGCGGCCGGCCTCCGGGCCAGGTTGAAGCCTCGGACGCGCCGCGGCGCGAGCGTGGCACGGGACCCTGATGGCCCTCAGCTGCACCCAGGGTCCGGTGCCTCGCCTCGAGATCGGCCGAATCGCCCCGTCTGTTGCATCGCATACCCACGGCGCGGAAGCCACGGCGCGGAAGCCACGGCGCGGAAGCCACGGCGCGGAAGCCACGGCGCGGAAGCCACGGCGCGGAAGCCACGGCGCGGAAGCCACGGCGCGGAAGCCACGGCGCGGAAAGCCACGGCGCGGAAGCCCGGCGCAAGCCACGGCGCGGAAGCCACGGCGCGGAAGCCACGGCGCGGAAGCCACGAGGCCGAGGCCCGGGACCGGCAGGAGAGGAAGGTGAGGCAGCCGCGACCCGAACCGCAGCCTTCGGCCCCGCCGCCCGACCCGGCACGCAAGTCATACTTGGGCCGGTCGATTCGGGCCCTCGTCGTTCGTCGTAGCGATGACGGGACACGAACGTCCCGACCGCGCCCAGGAGGTCTCGATGCAGTACCTGCTCCTCATCTACACGGCCGAGCCGAGCGAGGCTGCGCCCCAGGACGAGATGCTGGCCCAGTCCCGCGAATACGACGCGTTCACCCAGTGGACGATCGAGCGCGGCCTGTTCAAGGGTGGCGAGGCGCTCCATCCGACGAGCGCCGCCACGACCGTCAAGGTCCGCGACGGGCGGACGATCACGACCGACGGCCCGTACGCCGAGACGAAGGAGGCCCTGGGCGGCTTCTACCTGCTCGAGGCGCGCGACCTGGACGAGGCGATCGACGCCGCCGCGCGGATCCCGGGCGCGCGACACGGATCGATCGAGATCCGGCCGATCCTGGAGCTGCGGCCGTCCGACGGCACTGGGGCCGTTGCCGCAGCCGGCTGACCCGGCTGCCGTCGTCGAGCGCCTGTTCCGCGAGGAATCGGGCCGGACGGTCGCGACCCTGATCCGGGTCTTCGGCGACTTCGACGTCGCCGAGGAGGCCGTCCAGGAGGCCTTCATCGTGGCCCTCGAGCGCTGGCCGCGGGACGGCATCCCGGCCAATCCGGGGGCCTGGATCACGGCGACCGCGCGCAACCGGGCGATCGACCGGCTGCGCCGGGCGCGGGTCCTGGCGACGAAGACCGACGAGCTCGGCCGGCAGGCCGCAATCGAGGCGGCGACCCGCCCGGACGAGCCCGACGAGGAGGATGACGTGGCGATCCAGGATGATCGGCTCCGGCTGATCTTCACCTGCTGCCATCCCGCGCTCGCCCTCGACGCCCAGGTCGCGCTCACCCTGCGCACGCTCGGCGGCCTGGCCACGCCCGAGATTGCCCGCGCCTTCCTGGTGCCCGAGGTGACCCTCGCCCAGCGACTCGTGCGGGCCAAGCGCAAGATCCGCGAGGCCGGCATCCCCTACCGCGTCCCGCCCGACCATCTCCTGCCAGAGCGCCTCGACGCCGTCCTGCGCGTCCTCTACCTGATCTTCAACGAGGGCTACTCGGCCTCGGCCGGCGAGGCGCTCGTCCGGCGCGACCTGGCGGTCGAGGCGATCCGCCTCGCCCGGCTCCTGGCCGAGCTGATGCCCGACGAGCCCGAGGCGCTCGGCCTGCTCGCCCTGATGCTCCTCCAGGACGCCCGGCGCGAGGCCCGGGTCGATGCCGCCGGCGACCTGATCCTGCTCGCCGACCAGGACCGCTCGCGCTGGGACCACGCTCGGATCGAGGAGGGTGGCCGGCTCGTCGAGCGGGCCCTCCGGATGCAGCGCACCGGCCCGTACCAGCTCCAGGCGGCGATCGCCGCCATCCACGACGAGGCGGCCGATCCGGCGACGACCGACTGGCCGCAGGTCGTGGCCCTCTACCGGCTCCTGGCCGGGCTGGCCCCGTCGCCGGTCGTCGAGCTGAACCTGGCCGTCGCGATCGCCTTCGTCGACGGTCCGGCGGCCGGCCTGGCCCGGATCGACGCCCTGGCCGCGACCGGCCTGCTCCAGGACTACCCGTACCTCCATGCGGCGCGGGCCGACCTGCTCCGGCGGCTCGGCCAGCTGGGCGAGGCGGCGGCCGCCTACCGTCGCGCGGCCGACCTGGTCGGCAATGGGGTCGAGCGGCGGTTCCTCGAAGGGCGCCTGGTCGAGGTCGCCCGCCCCGGCTGACACCGGGCCGCAACCCTGGCGTCGCTCGCCGCATGCGACGATGCAGGGCATGCGAACGTCGAGAACCCGGCAAAGCGGCGGCCCTCGGCCGAATGCGGCCGTCCTCGCCGAGCCCGCGGGGATCGGCACGGCCGGCGCCCGCGATCCACTGGCCCGCGAGGTCAAGCTGCTCGGCGCCCTCCTCGGCCAGGTGATCGCCGAGCAGGCCGGCGAGCCGCTCCTCGAGCGGATCGAGGCGATCCGGGCCAGGGCCAAGGCCAACCGCCGGGCACCCGCCGGGGCGAAGCCCCTGGCGGTGATCGAGGACCTGGAGCGGCTCGACCTGGCCACGATCGAGGCGATCATCCGGGCCTTCGGCCTCTACTTCCAGGTGATCAACGTGGCCGAGGAGCGCGACCGTGTTCGCCGCCTCCGGCGACGCGAACGGAGCGCTCGCGGGGCACCGATCCGGAACTCCCTGGCGGCCGCGGTCGAGCGCCTCGTCGACGACGGCACGAGCCTGGAGGAGCTCGACTCGCTGATCGCCGGCCTGGTCGTGTCGCCGGTCCTCACCGCCCACCCGACCGAGGCCCGCCGGCGCACCCTCCTGCTCGCCCTGCGCCGGGTGGCCCGGCTGGTCGAGCGCCTCGACGATCCGCGCCTGACGCCCGGCGAGGATCGCGACCTGCGCCGCCACCTGCGCGAGGAGGTGACCCTCCTGTGGCGCACCGCCGAGCTGCGGGCGATCGCCCCGAGCCCGCTGGACGAGGTCCGCAGCGCGATGGTCTTCTTCGACGAGACGCTGTTCCGGGTCACGCCGGCCGTGATCCGGGCGCTCGACGGCGCGCTCGACCGGGCCGCACCGCGATCGGCCGGACCTGGTCGTGGCGCCCGCTCGAGCGCCGCCCGGCCGGCCTCCGACTCCGGCGAGACCGGCACCCGCCCGCCGCGGATCACGACCTTCCTGCGCTGGGAGAGCTGGATCGGCGCCGATCGTGACGGCAACCCCTACGTGACGGCCGAGCTGACCGCCCAGGCGGCCCGGATCCATGCCGACCACGTCCTGCGCGGGCTGGAAGCCGTCGTCACCCGCCTGACGCAGACGATCGCAGCGCGGGTCAGCGAGGACGCCCTCGATCGGCGGGTTGCACGCCGCCTGGTCGATGACGAGGACGAGCTGCCCGAGCTGATGCGCCAGCTCGACCGGCGCTTCGGTTCGGAGCCGTACCGGCGCCGGCTCGGGGCGATGGCCGAACGCCTGCGCCGGACCCGGAACGCCCTGATCGGGGCGGCGGCGCCGCTCGGCGGCCGGTACCCGGACGCGGCCGCGTTCCTGGTCGAGCTCGACGAGCTGTCGGCCGCGCTGGTGGCCGACGGCCTCGAGCGGGTGGCGTACGGCGAGGTCCAGGACTTGCGCTGGCAGGCGCAGACGTTCGGGTTCCACCTGGCCGGACTCGAGGTCCGCCAGCACAGCGAGATCCAGTCCCGGACCCTGCGCGCCCTCCGGCAGGGCCCGCCGGACGAGGCCGGGCCCGAGGCGCTCGAGCTCCTGGCGACCGTCCGGGCCGTGGCCGAGATCCAGCGCCGCTTCGGTGAGGCGGCCGCCGGCCGCTGGATCGTCAGCTTCACGCATGGTCCGCAGGACGTGCTCGACGTCCTGGCCCTGGCCGCCCTGGCCGGTCGAGCCGAGCCGGGAGCCGAACGAACGGCGGGCTTCGGCCCGGCCAGTCCGCGGCTCGATGTCGTGCCCCTGCTCGAGTCGTCGGACGCCCTCGGCCAGGCCGGCGCAATCCTCGAGGCCCTGGCCGTGGATCCCGTCTACCGGGCCCACCTCGCCGAGCGCGATGGCCGGCAGGAGGTGATGCTCGGCTACTCCGACTCCAACAAGGAGTCGGGTTTCGTGGCGGCCAACTGGCTCCTCTACCGGGCCCAGGGCGAGCTCGTCGGAGTCGCCCGACGACACGGCCTCGAGCTGACCCTGTTCCATGGCCGGGGCGGTGCGATCGGCCGCGGCGGCGGTCCCGCAGCCCGGGCGATCCTGGCCCAGGCAGCCGGCTCGATCGGCGGCCGGCTGAAGCTGACCGAGCAGGGCGAGGTGATCGCCGCGAACTACGCCAACCCGACGATTGCCCGGCGCCATCTTGAGGAGCTGGCCGGGGCCACCCTCATGGCATCGGCCGAGGGCCACGCCGGCCGGCACGCCGCCGCCGAGGCCGAGGGCGGGCCGGTCATGGACGAGCTGGCGGCGAGCTCCGTGGCGGCATACCGGGCGCTGGTCGACAGTCCGGGCTTCGCCGAATTCTTCCGACGGATCACTCCGATCGAGGAGCTGGCCGGGATGCGCCTCGGCTCCCGGCCGGCTCGTCGGCCCGGGGCCGGGGCGGCGTCGCCGGTCGGCTCGCTGCGGGCGATCCCGTGGGTCTTCGCCTGGTCCCAGGTCCGGGTCGGGCTGCCCGGCTGGTACGGCCTGGGCACGGCCCTCGAGGCGTTCCGTCGCCGCCACGGCGACAGCGGCGTCGATACCCTGGCCGGCCTGTACCAGTCCTGGCCGTTCTTCGAGTCGATCCTCGACAATGCCGAGCTGGCTCTCGCCCGGGTCGACCTGCCGACGGCGCGTGCCTACCGCGGCCTGGATGACGGCGTGCCGGCCGAGGTCGCCTGGCGGGCGATCGAAGCCGAGTTCGAGCTTGCCCGGACGCTCGTCGGCCGGATCACCGGGCGGCTGGGGCTGCTTGACGGCCTGCCCGGCGTCCTGCGCTCGCTCGATGTCCGGGCGCCGTATCTCGACCCGCTGGCCCAGATCCAGGTCCACCTGCTCCAGCGGCTGCGCAGCCTGCCGCCCGACGACCCGGCGGTGACGCCCGTGCGCCAGCTGGTGCAACTGACGGTCAATGCGATCGCCGCCGGCCTCCAGGCCACCGGCTGATCGCGGGTAAGATGGCGATCCTGAAGTCGAGGACCGCGTGACGTCTGCCAACGAGACGAGGGTCAATCCGGCCGGTCCCACGACGCGCCGTCGGCGAGGCGCGACGCCCGAGGAGATTGCCCGCCGGCTGACTGCCTACGTGACGACCGGCGACCTCCAGCCCGGGGCCCGGATCCCGTCCGAGCGGCGCCTGGCCGAGGAGCTCGGGGTGGGCCGGACCGTGGTCCGCGAGGCGCTCAAGTCGCTGGCCCTCGTCGGTCTGATCGAATCCCGGCACGGCGACGGGACGTACGTGGCCGAGTCGACGCCCGAGTCGTTCTCGCGGGCCGTTGAGTGGCGGCTCGTCGCCTGGGGCGGCGAACGGGGCGATGTGGCGGAGGCGATCGCCGTGCTCGAAGGCGACCTGGCGGCCCTCGCCGCCGAGCGCCGGACCGACGCCGACCTGATCGAGCTCGCCGGCCATCTCGCCGCCGAGCACGACGCCCGGACGCCGGCCGAACGCTACGAGGCCCGGGTCGCGTTCCGGGCGACGACGGCGGTTGCCGCCGGCAACGTCACCCTGGCCAGCGTTCTCGAGGCGCTCCGGGCGGCCGCGCCGATCGTGGCCGCGGCGGAGCTCGTTGTCCTCGACCCGGCCGTCGACGCCGAGGTCCTCGACGCGATCACCCGGCGCTGCCCCGACGACGCTCGCCGCGCGGCGCGCTCGGGCATCGCGCTGGCCGGCGAGGAAGCCGACGGCCTGAACTAGGCGGCCGTGCGCGCTCGCTCCCTGCAGTCGTCGGGGCGATGCGGCGTCCGGAAAGTTCGTCGAAATTCCGCCACCAGCCGCCCTACGGTGAACTCGACAGCAGAGTCTGTCGTCGATCGACGTTCGTCGCCCGCGACTCGTGCGTAAGGGGTAGGCAGGCGCGTCTTCACCGGGGGCGAGCGGCGGCAATCCCGACCGTAATGCAGCTGGGGGCGGAATTCCGTCGAAGACCGCCGCCCTCAGGGAGCCTGGATGTCAACGACGATCCGGGTCGGGCCGGTCAGCGTCGAGATCCGGTAGCAGGTCGAGCCGTTCAGGCCGGCGATCCAGGTTACGTAGCCCTCATAGTCGCCGGTGTTGACCAGGGCCTTGAGGGCCGGGTAGCCGGGCGAGAACGCGTTCGGCCCGGTGTACGTCGGGTAGCCGCTGGCGTCGTACAGCTTGAGCGACAGGAACGTCGAGCCCGCCACGTTGATCGTCTGGCCGCTCGCGTCGCCGACGAACGGCGGCTGGGCGAAGGCGACGGTCAGCTGCGGCCGGCCCGTGCCCACGAACTCGAACACGATCCGATCGTAGCCGGGATGGGCCCCGACCCGCACGTCGCTGACCTGGGCCACCGGGTTGGCCGAGCTGGTCGTCGGCGGCAGGACGGTCGTCGTGCCGCAGGTAAAGCCGGCCAGCCCGGACGGACCGACCGAGGGCTCGACCGACGGCTCGACCGACGGGATCGAGGTCGGCAGGATAAGGACCGATGGCGCCGGCGAGGCGACGCTCGGCGACGGGCTGGGGCTCGCCGAGGGCGCCACCGCAACCGCTGATGGGCCAGTCGAGCCGACCGGCGCTCCGGCGGGCAGGGCCCGCACGATCAGGACGAGCGCGATCATCACCGCCGCGGCCGAGGCGAGGGCCGCCAGCCGGAGGCCGGTGAAGAAGCGTGACAGGGGCGACCCGGGCGCCTCGATCGGAAGTCGGGCGAGGTGGCCGCGGAGGGCGTCCGGCGCGGCGGGCAGGGCCCCCTGGCGGAGCCCCTCGCGGAGGCGCTGTTCCAGGTCGTGCGCCTGCAGGTCGTCGTTCGATCGGTTCATCCGACATCTCCATCCGGCTCGCTGTCGAGCACGCGCCGGATCTCGTTCAGGCCATGGTGGAGACGAGACTTGACCGTGCCGACCGGCCAGCCGAGCCGCTCGGCGACGGCCTCGAGGGTCAGGTCCGCCCAGTAGTGGAGGATCAGGACGACCCGTTCGTCGGGGCTCACCCGGGCCAGCGCCCGGACCGCCTGGTCACGATCGAGGACGGCCTGGAAGGGATCGCGCGGCTGGATCAGGCCTGGCTGACCGGCGTCTTCGGCGTCGGTCTCGATCGGCAGGAACGTGATCCGGCGCCGGCGGCGAAGCCGGTCGCGGCAGATGTTGACCAGGATCCGGTCGAACCAGGCCTGGAAGCCGGCCGGGTCGCGCAGCGAGCCCACCGATTGCCAGGCCCGGACCAGGGCATCCTGGGTCGCGTCCTCGGCCTCCTGCTGGTTGGCCAGGAGCATGCCCGCCAGGCGGTAGGCCCGATCGAGCTCACCGTTCGCGAGGCGCAGGAATCGTTCGCCCGCCTCGCCGGCTCCGATGGCGCCCAGCTCACCCTCCCGTCGTTCGAGCGTTGGTGCGACCCTGCCTAGCATCACACCATTCCAGACGAACGCCGGGCCGATTCCGTTCTTGCCGGGATGCTCCGGGCCGAACCCCTAGATCAGGCGGTCGTCGGCGCTCTCGCCGTCGGCGATCGTCCGTTCGCAGGTCGGGCAGAACCAGCGTGCCTCGAGCGGCGTGCCGCAGGCGTCGTGGCGAAGCGCCTCGTGGGCGGCGTCGCCGTCGGCCGGCCGTCGACCGCCCCAGTCGGCGAGCAGGCGCACAGCGCTGGCCAGGTCGCGACCGTCGGCGGTCAGGGCGTATTCCATCCGGACCGGCCGGTCCGAGTACGGGACGGCGTGGATCACCTGCTCGCGCTCGAGCCGGCGGAGGCGCTCCGAGAGGATGTTCGGGGCGATGCCGGCGACGCCCCCGAGCAGGTCGTTGAAGCGGGCCGGGCCGTCGAGGAGGTGCTCGACGAGGAGCAGGCTCCAGCGGTCGCCGACCCGGTCGAGGGCCGCTCCGAGGGGCGAGCTGGCAGATGCGGTCGGGGGCTTGCCGGTCACGCGCTCCATGGTAGGCGGCTCGTGAAGGGCGGGGCTTGCATCCGTGCCGGGCATGGTAGTAGATTGCAAGTCGCTAGTCACTACCAAGGAGCAGGACCAGGATGACGTTGATCGAGGATCTCCAGGGCGCGATCCAGGGCGCGCTCGCCAAGGCCGGGCCGTCGGTCGTGGGAATCGGCCGCCACCAGCGTGGCTCGGGGGTGGTCGTGGCCGACGGCCGCGTCCTGACCAACGCCCACAACCTGCGCGGCGACGAGGTCACGGTGACCTTCGCCGACGGTCGCTCGGCGGTTGGGACCGTCGTCGGGGCCGACCATGACGGTGACCTCGCGGTCGTTTCCGTCGACACGGCTGGGACGCCGCCGCTCGAGTGGGCGACGGACGCGTCGCTCGGCGTTGGCGCGATCGTCTTCGGCCTGGCCGCCTCGCGTTCGGCCGGCACCCGGATCACCCTGGGCACCGTGTCGGCCGTCGGCCGGGCGTTTCGCGGGCCCGGTGGCCGGCGGATCTCGGGCAGCATCGAGCACACCGCCCCGCTCGCCTCGGGCTCGTCCGGCGGGCCGCTCCTCGACGGCTCCGGCCGGCTGGCCGGCCTCAACACGAACCGGATCGGCGAGGGCTTCTACCTTGCCCTGCCGGCCGATGGCGCCCTCCGCGAGCGGGTCGATTCACTCGCGGCCGGGATGTCGGTCGAGCGGCCTCGCCTCGGGATCGCGATCGCACCGGCCTTCGTTGCCCGGCGGATGCGCCGCTCGGTGGGGCTGCCCGACCGGGACGGCCTCCTCGTCCGGGGGGTCGAAGATGACAGCCCGGCGGCCAAGGCGGGGATCGCCCGGGGCGACCTGATCGTGGCCGTGGCGGGCAACGCCGTGACCGATGCCGATGAGCTGCTCGACGCGATCGGCGCCGCGAAGCAGCCCTATCCGATCCTGCTCGTGCGCGGGGCCGACGAGGTCAGCGTGACGATCGGGGCCAAGGTCACGGGCGCGAACTAGCCAGTCGGTGGGTCCGTCCGGGTCGCCGGGCGGACCCGCTCCGATCGCTCCGCCAGCGCGTCAGGGGAGCTCCCGCTTCTCGAGCGGTGGTGCTCGTTGACCGGTCGCAGCAGCAGGCCGCCGATGACGAAGAAGACCACGGCCAGCCCGTAGGCCGCCCGCGGTCCCGCACCGGCCCCGATCTGCCGGTCGACGACGTCCATCAACGTTCCGCCCAGGGCCAGGGCGAAGATGCTCGCCGACGCCGTCGCGACATTGCTGATCCCCATGTAGCGACCCGACGATGCCTTCGGGATGATCTCGGTCATCAACGCCCAGTCGACGGCCAGGAATGTGCCCGAGGCGAGCCCGAACAGGACCACCCCGAGGTACGCGACGGGCAGGACCGGCGCGACGGCGACGATCGCCATGCCCAGGGCGCCCAGGCCGAAGCTGACGTACAGGGATCGCTTCCGGTGGCCACGATCCGAGAGCCGGCCGGCCGGTACGACGGCCAGCAGGTTGGCCACCAGGACGAAGGCGACGACGATCAGGAACGTCGAGCCGCTGGCAGCTTCGTCGAGACCGAAGGTCTGGTGGAGGTAGAACGGCCCGAGGATCACCAGCATCGCCGCGCCCATCAGGAACAGCAGGCGCGAGCCGACGAGCCACAGGAAGCTGTGCTCGCTGAGGATGTCGGTCGCCCATGCCTCGCGGGCGATCGCCAGCCACGATCGATTGCCACGGACCTTCGTCGCATGGCCGTCGTGCACGCGCAGGACGACGCTGGCCATCGTGGCCAGCTCGAGCGCGCCGAGGGCCATCGTCCCGGCGAAGTAGCTGTGGGTCGCCGCCGCGATCGAGCCGATCGTGAAGCCGGCGACGTTGCCCAGGATCTGCATCAGCCCGACGAGCGAGCTCGCCAGCCCGACCTGTTGAGCCGGCACGAGATCCGGGACGTAGCCCTGGAACGGGCCCTGGGCGAAGTTGCTGCTGAACTGGAGGAGGATGACGAAGCCGGCGATCGCCAGCAGCCCGTTCGAGGTTGCGATCCCGTACAGGAAGACCACATCGAGGACCGAGCCGATCAGGATGTACGGCTTGCGCCGGCCCCAGCGGGTGATCGTGTAATCGCTCAGGCTGCCGACGGTCGGCTGGACGAGGAGGGCGACGATCGAGCCGCCGATCGTCAGACCGAACAGGGTCGTGCCCTCCGTCCCCGGCGCGACCAGGCCGGTGAACTGCAGCCGGTTGCCCAGGATGTTCGTCAGGCCGGCGAAGATCGACGACAGGCCGAGCCAGTAGAGCGACAGTCGAAGGAGCTGGGGCAGGGGCAACTCGGCGAGCGGACGCCCGTCCGACGCGAGCGCCGGGGGCGGGCCGGCCGGCTGGACCACGCGCGCTAGGTCAGCCGGCTGGGGCAGATCGCCGCGTAGTCGCAGCGCTCGCAGGTGGCCTTGGAGGGCGTCGCGGCGAAGTCCCCGGAGCGAATCCGGGCGGCCCGGGCGACGATGTCGGCGCGCGCCGCGTCGAGCTCCGCATCCGACCGGGTCGCGCTCATCCGGAGCGAGGATTCGGTGAAGTAGAGGGTCACCTTCTCGGGCCGGCCGAGGCCCAGGGCGTCGCGGCAGGCGAGAGCGTAGATCGACAGCTGGAGATTGACCCCGGGATCCTTCTGGGAGGTCATTCGGCCCGTCTTGTAGTCGATCACCTCGATCCCGCCGTCGGCCAGCCGGTCGATCCGGTCGATCGTGCCGCTGACGATCACCGGCGGGCTGCCGTCTTCCGGGTCGATCGCCAGGCTGAACGCCAGCTCCTCGTGGATCGCCTCACTCGTCGTGCTCAGCTCGCCGGCCCAGAAGCGCTCGAGCAGGTTGCCCGACTTGCGCTGGTACTCGGCCTCGGTCGTCCGGTCGCCGAACTCCTCGGGCTTCCATTGGGCGGCAAAGATCTGCTCCAGGTCTGCCCGGGTGGGCGCCGCTTCGCCGCGGGCCAGGCGCTCTCGACGCTCACGGGTGAACCGCTCGAACGCCGCGTGGGCGGCCGAGCCGAACGCGAAGTAGCCCGCCTTGCGGGCCGAGGGGATCCGGTAGACGCTGGCGAACGCGTACTGGAGCGGGCAGCGCTCGTACGTGTGGAACTGCGAGTAGCTGAAGTGCCCCGCCAGTGGCGCGACCTCGAGCAGGTTGGCGCCGGCGGCCGAATCGAGGGCAAGCTCCTGGAACGTGAAGGGGTCCAGGCCGGCCGCCCGCGCCTCGTCGGCACCCAGGGCGGCGGCCCGGCCGACGCTCGCCAGCTCGGTCGTGAATTGGGCCCGGGCCGCATCGGCCTCGGGGCTCGCCTCGTCGGTGCCCTCGAGCATCCCCAGCAGCTCGGTCGCCCGCAGGCGCAAGGCGAGCCGTCGCTCGCGCTTGGTAGGCAGCGGCATGACCCGCCGGACCAGGGCGACCGTTCGCTCCAGGGCCGGGCTCCCGTCGATCGCGGCCGGATCGGCATCGGCCGTCACCTCCGCCGCCCAGGCCGCCGGCTCAATCTCCGTGCGGTCGGTGAAGCGCAACGCTGGCCCGTCCTCGTCGCCATCGGCGCCCCCGCGCAGGTCGGCGATGAAGGCCGATCGTCCGAGGTTCTGGGCGGCCGGTCCGTTGTGACAGGTCACGACCAGGCGCTCCTGGGCCCGGGTCAGGGCGACGTACAGCAGGCGACGCTCCTCCTCGATGTTGAAGTCGGGCGGCGGCTGGCCTTCGCGCAGGAGCTCGACCGGGAAGAGATCGTTGCTGCCGATCTGGCTCGGCCATTCCCGCTCGACCAGGCCCGGCACGATGACGATCGGGAACTCCAGGCCCTTGGCCTGGTAGACGGTCATCAGCCGCACGCCGTCGACGTCCTCGCTCAGCTCGACGCTTGTCGGCAGCTCACCGCCAGCCTCCTGGAAGGCGTCGAGGTAGTCGACGAACTGGCTCAGGTTGCCGCTCGGGAAGGCGGCCTGCCAGTCTGTGGCGAAGCGCATGAAGCTGGCCAGGTTGACCGCGATCCGTTGCGATTCGCGGGTGTCGGCGCTGACCAGGTCGAGGATCTGGCCGGTCCGCTCGATGAACCGCTCGAGGATCGTGAACGGGCCCTCCCGCCAGGTCTGGGGCGAGAGGTCGTCGATCGTCTCGAGCAGGCGGCGGAGCTTGGCCCGGGTCCCGGGCCCGACAGCGATGGTCCGGGTCGCTGCCGGCGGCGGCTGGGCCGGTCCGGCCTCGATTTCGCCGCCCTCGGCGCCGGCGTCCGCGATCGGCCCCTCTTCGTCCGGCCCGGCGAGACGTTCGATCCGGACCTGGCCCGAGGCCACGACCTCGCGAGCCGCGTCGACGAGGTGGCCCCGGTCGAAGCGGGCCATCCGGCTGATCTCCAGGATCTCGAGCGGGTCGAGCCGCCACGGACCGGCGGACATCATCCGGACGAGGGCCACGTCGTCGTGCGGGTTGGCCACCGCCCGCAGGCTCTGCTCGAGGTCCCGAACCTCGGGCGTCTCGAACAGGGACAGGCCGCCGACCACGGTGTAGGGGATCTCCTCCTCACGCAGGCGGGCGACGATCTCGTTGCGGTGCTTGTGCTTGCGATACAGGACCGCGACCGAGGACCACGCCGGCCGGCCCTCGGGGCGGGCCGCCAGGCCCCGAACCAGGTCGACGATGGCGACCGCCTCGTCCTCCGGTCCGGCACAGGCGATGACCTCGACGGGCAGGCCCGGCGGACGGCTGGTCGTCAACCGCTTGTCCGGCTCCTGGCGCTGGACGTTGCGCGCGATCAGCCGGTTGGCGATCTCGAGGATCTCCGGCACGGACCGGAAGTTCTGCTCGATCCGCAGGCGGGTCGGCGGCCCCGGCGCTCGCCCCCGCGGGTCGTGGGCCGGCGGGCCCGAGAAACGCCGGGTGAACTCGCCGAAGGCGGCGAAGCTGGCCCCCCGGAAGTGGTAGATCGACTGGTCGTCGTCACCCACGACCATCACGTTGTCGGGCCGGTCGGGGGTCCGGCCGAGCAGCTCGATCAGCTCGATCTGGGCGACGTTGGCGTCCTGGAACTCATCGACCAGGATGTACCGGAACTGGCGCTGCCAGCGGCGGAGGATGTTCGGGCGGACCTTCCAGAGCTGGGTCACGGCCGCGATCTGCTCCCCGAAGTCGAGCGCCCCCCGCCGGATCAGCTCGACCTGGTAGGCCCGGTAGACGCGGGCGAGCTCCTCGAGGCGGACGATCTCGAGCGCGGCGCCGTCGCTGACGTAGCTCGCGGCGAGGCGGTCGATCTCGAGCCGTTCGGCGGCGTTGAAGTGCTTGCTGTGCTTGACCGCGCCGGTTCCGAGGACCGTCCGGCGGGCCTCCCGGTCGGCCGTCTTGCCCGGGTCAGGGCGATGGTCGGCGGTCAGCTCGTCGCCGCGCTCCTCGGCCCGCTCGAACCGGCGCAGCTTCACGTACTCGGGCCGCAGCTTGCGGGGCAGGCTCAGGTTGCCCTGCGCCTCGAGCCGCCGGACGGCGTCGTCGAACGGCCCGAAGCTGGACTCGAAGACGGACCGTTCGGCGGCCACCCAGGCGTCGAAGTCGTCGGGCGTGACCAGCTCGTCCTTGGCTCGGTTGATGAACTGGACGAACGGCCCGAGGGCCCACCAGCCGGCGTGGTAGAGGAGGTCGAGGGACGGCTCGAGCTCGCGCAGCAGGAGGACCTGGCCGATCCCGTCGAGGACCTCCGGGCGCGCCGGCAGGCCGGCCTCGGGACCCGCCTCGGACAGGACGTGCTGACAGAAGCTATGGAAGTTCGAGACGGTCATCCGCGCCCGGACCGTCGGGCCGACCGCCTGGTCGAGGCGATCCTGGAGCTCCCGGGCCGCCTTGACGTTGTAGGTCAGGACGAGGACCTGCTCGGGCAGCAACGGCCCCGCGAACGGCCCGGCAGTGGCTCCGACGGCGATCCCGGCTGCCGGGTTGGCCTCGGCCCGATCGAGGCCCGCCACGGGGGACGGTTCGGGCTCGACCGGCCACAGGCCGACCTGGGCCGGGCTGCCCGGCCTGGCAGCCGGTTTTGTGGTCGCCCGGGGCAGGGCTGGCGGCGCCGGCGGTGCCTGGGGCACCGGCTCGCCCGGCTCGTCCGGGACCAGTCGCCCGAGCGCGTCCCGACCGCCGCTGCCCTTTGTATCGAGCAGCCAGCGCACCCGTTCGACGATCACCCGGGTCTTGCCCGTGCCCGCGCCCGCGATGACGACGCACGGGCCGTCGCGGAACCGGACGATCCGTTCCTGCTCGGGCGTCAGCCCCGACGGTCCGTCCGCGATCGGTTTCTCCAGCAGAATGCTCGCGCTCACCCCCGGAGAGTACCCGTCCTGCGTGACAGGTTGCCCGGCGCGGCTCGACTGGCGCCGGCCGGCGCTAGTCGATGGCCCCGGCTCGATCGATGCCGGAAGGACCGGCCTGGTCGAGGACCTTGATCGCCGAGACCGGGCCGGCCGGCCGCTGGCGCAGGACGAGATTGCCCGCCGGGCGCTTCGGAAGGCGGCGATACCAGACCACCCCGAGCAGGGCGGCGACGAGCGAGATCGCGCCACCGAAGGCGATCGCCGCGGCCGCCCCGACGCTGGCCGCGACGGCGCCCAGGCCGAGGCCGCCGATCGGGCTGGTGCCCGCGAAGACGGTCAGGTAGACGCTCATCACCCGGCCCCGCAGCTCATCGGGGACCTCGAGCTGGATCACCGTGTTGGCCGTGGCCATCATCGAGATCGCCCCGGCGCCCGCCGCGAACATCAGGACCAGGTCGACCACGTAGTTCGAGATGCCGCCGATCAGGATCTCGGCCACGCCCAGGACGATCGCCCCGCTCAGGATCCGCGTCGCCCGGGTCCCGCCGAAGGCGATGAACAGGGCGGCCAGCAAGGAGCCGCAGCCCCCAGCCGCCATCAGGAAGCCGTAGCCGCTCGCCCCCACGTGGAGGGTATTGGCCGCCAGGGGCGGGACCAGGATCGTGAAGTTGATGCCGGCCGTGGCCACCACGCCGACGATCGTGATCGCCAGCAGGACCATCCCCGTCCGCCGGACGTAGCGCAGCCCTTCGCCCAGGTTGGTGAAGACTTCGCCGACCGACGTCGGCCGATCGAAGCGCGGCGCGGGATGGAGCTCCTGGGCCGTCATCAGGAACAGCCCCAGGAGGACTGCCAGGAAGCTCAGGGCGTCGACCAGGAAGGCGATCGAGACGCCGAACGCCCCGATCACCAGACCGGCGATCGCCGGTCCGACGACGCGCGCCCCGTTGAACATGGCCGAGTTCAGGGCGACCGCGTTGCCGATGTCGTCACGGCCGACCATCTCGACCGCGAAGGCCTGCCGGGTGGGCATGTCGACCGCGTTGCGGACGCCCATGACCGTGGCCAGGACGAAGACGTGCCAGACCTGGACGGTGTTGGTCACTGCCAGCAGGAAGAGCAGGAAGCTGACGCCCATCGCGACGGTCTGGGTCACGTACATCGTCTGCCGCTTCGGCAGCCCGTCGGCGATCAGGCCGCCGAACAGGCCGAGGACCAGGACCGGCCCGAACTGGAAGACGGTCAGCAGGCCCAGGTCGAAGGGGTTGCCGGTCAGCTGCAGGATCAGCCAGCTCTGGGCGACCGACGTCATCCAGGTCCCGATCAGCGAGACGAGCTGGCCGCCGAAGAACAGGCGGTAGTTGCGGTGGCGGAACGCGCTCAGGCCGCTCGACGCGGAGATCGAGGGCCGGTTCAACGGACCTCTCCCGGACCGCCTGCCTCGAGGTCGCGCAGGCGGGTCTCGAGACGACCGCGGCGTGCCTCGACGGCCGCGACCATCGCTTCGAGCCGGTTGATCTTGTCGCGCAGGATCCGCGCCTGGCGTTCGACGCGCTCGAGCGAGCCGATGACGATCGAGCGCCGTTCGGCGGGGTCACCGGTGCTCGAGTACGCCTCGCGGCTCCGGACCCGGGCGGCCTCGTCCTCGAGCAGCTGGCTGATCTCGGCCAGGGAGAAGCCGGCGTCGTCGCGCAGGCCCTTGATGAATTGCAGGCGCTCGATGTCGGAGGCGTCGTACAGGCGGTAGGAACCGTCGCTCCGAGCGGCCGGACTGAGCAGGCCGAGCTCTTCGTAGTAGCGGATCGAGCGGGTGGTCAGGCCCAGCTCGGACGCGACCTCCTGGATCCGGAGGAAGCCGCCAACCGGGGCGGCGGGCGGGTTGAGGGTCATGGACGCAGCCTACCACGACCTTCACGTATACGTAAACGTTAATGGTCCGGTCGACGCCGGCCAGAGGTCCCTGGGCGCCCCGCCGGTCCGAGCCGGGTCGGTGCGAGCCGGGCCGGTGCTACTCTCAGGCCATGAAGGACGCCCGCCTGTTCCAGTACATCAACGAGCTCTCCCAGGAAGAAGAGATCCTCTTCGCCCGGGCCGGCGACGGCAGCGGGCTGACCCAGGCCGAGCTGGACCGCCTCGAGGAGATCAAGGTCGAGCTCGACCAGGGCTATGACCTGCTCCACCAGCGCCAGGCGCGACGCGCCGTCGGACTCGATCCGGCCGAGGCCGAGGTCCGGCCGCCGGAGATCGTCGAGCGCTACCGCCAGTAGGGCGCTACGCCGCCCGCCGGTCGAGGCGGTAGCGAAGGAAGAGGTGGCTCGCGGCCCGGCGGACGGAGACCAGCTCCGCCCACGGCGCATCCGCCGGCCCGAACGCGATCCCTTCGGCAAAGCCCAGGCGCTCGAGCGTCGCGGTCCGGCCGGCGACCTGCGGCGCGACCGTCAGGTACAGCTCATCGAGCAGGCCGGCCCGGAGCAGCTCGCCGATCAGGTGCGGCCCGCCTTCGCACAGGATCAGCCGAGCGCCCAATGATCCGGCCAGCGCGACCAGCCGGTTCGCGGCCAGCTGGTCACCGTCGCCGGCCACCTCGACCCGGGCATTGGGGGCCAGGCTCAGCTTGCCCAGACGCTTTGCGCCCGACTCCGTCGAGGCGATGACCACCGGCACGTCGGGCGCCGACAGGCCGGGATGGCCGGGGTCGAGCTTGCCGCTGGCGGTGGCCACGATCGTCGTCGGCTGGGGCGCCGCGATCCCCAGCCGCTCCCGCCATTCGAAGTACAGCCGGCTCGATGCCGGATGGACCCGGCGCGCGGTCCATTCGTGGGTTGGTGCCGCCCGGACGGTCCCGGCGCCGACGAGGACGGCGTCGGCCATCGCCCGCAGGAGGCCCATGACGAACCGGTCCGGATCGAAGAAGCCGCTGACCTCGCCGCCGCCGGTGCTCTCGTCCCGATCGAAGGCCACGACCCCGTCGAGCGTCGAGACGAAGTTGGCAATCACCGTCGGTCGATCCGCCCGGAGCGGCACGACGAGCTGGCCGTCGTAGGCCGTCCGGAGGCCGGCGGGGAAGCGTCCGCCACGGGCCGCTTCGTCGGCCGCCGAATTGGCCTCCCACAGGCGGTCGATGTGGACCGGGGCTGTCAGGAGCCAGCCCCCCGGAGCCCGCTCACGTCGAAGAACTCGCCCCGCAGCTGGGCGCTCTCGACGTAGACGCCGCGATACGACGTCGTCCGGGTCTTGGGATGGTCCTCCCGGACCCCGCGCATCTGGGTGCACAGGTGGTGGGCCTCGGCGTAGACCGCCACGCCGTGGGGCGCCATCATCCGGTCGAGCTCGTCGCAGATCTGGTAGGTCATCCGCTCCTGGACCCCGAACCGACGGGTCACGACGCGGACCAGGCGGGTCAGCTTGCTGATCCCGATGATCCCCTCGTGGGCGACGTAGCCCACCCACACGTTGCCGAAGAACGGCAGGGCGTGGTGCTCGCACAGGGCGAAGAACGGGATCGGCCCTTCGACGACCTGGGCGATCTCGCAGTTGGCCCCGCCCCGGCATTCCGTCGGGAACGCGGTCAGCAGCTTCGGATCGCCCTCGTAGCCGGAGGTCGTGTCGAACAGGGCCCGCAGGAAACGGCGCGGCGTCGCGCTCGTCGCCGGCGTGGCGAGGTCCAGCCCGAGGACGGTCAGGATCTCGGCGAGGTAGCCCTCGTACCGGAGCCGATCCTCCTCACTGACGACCCGCGGGAAATCGGGGGTGAGCCTGGACTCCACCTCGTCGTCGTGGTCGGCCCCGCTGTGGAGATGTTCGTGGTCGTGGGTCATCGTCTCGCTCGGTTCGCTTGCCTGGCCAGCTTGTCGTTCACTTCGATCTACGGCTGATTGTCGTCCGCTGGTTCTCAGCCCGCCGAGCTTGCCGAAGACGACGTTGACCGCCGCGGAGCAGCCCAACCTAGAATTGGACGATGCGCAGGATCATCGGCCGAATCGGCCTGGCGATCGGGATCGTGCTGCTGATCGCCCTGATCGCCGTGGCCGTGGTCGGCCTGCCCTACAGCCTGTCCTGAGCCGGGCTCCGACGAACCAGAGCCCGGGATCGACGACGCCCGGTCAGCGGGCCTTGGGCGCGCCCTTGCCCTGCCGGCCGGTGAGCGGGACCCGGCTGAACAGCAGCACGCCGGGCATGTCCGGGCGACTGCTGACATAGACCGTGGCGCCGGCGGCCTTGACCACCTTGTTGGCGGCAGCCCGTGCCGTTGCGGCCTTCCCGTCGTAATGCCACGGCAACACCTGGGACGCAGCTCCGACACTCACCTCATTGACGAGCCGGGTCAGATCTTCATCCCGGGGATTGGCCCGATGGCCGCGCGGCGTCGACTTCTTCTTCAAATCCTCGAGGTTCAGTGGCTTGCCGACTTTGATCGTCGTGAACTTCGCCAAACGAGTGCCTCCAGTGGCTGTATTGATTGACATCAGGGTACGCAATCGGACCAACCGAGTCCAGCCGATCCATGCACGTGGCCGTTATGCTCTCGACGCGCCGCGCTGAAGGGATCCGGTTTCAGCCTGCCGTTACGGGTTCGCCGTCGTCCGTTGGCGGAATCGGACCAGCCAGGGCGCTGGCCGCGTCCTGGGCAACCGGAACATCCCGGTCCTGGAGGCGTTCCAGGATGGCTTCCCCGGCCGCCACGATGGGCACCGCAACCAGCGCGCCGAGCAGGCCGCCGAGCGCACCGCCGATGAGCAGGCTGACCGTCAGCAGGAAGGGCGAGACGCCGACCGCGTTGCGCATGACCAGCGGCACCAGGACGTTGCTCTCGACGAGCTGGATCACGATGT
Source organism: uncultured Chloroflexia bacterium (assembly GCA_963727055.1). GTDB lineage: Bacteria > Chloroflexota > Limnocylindria > Limnocylindrales > CSP1-4 > Palsa-1033. The sequence goes on along the minus strand of CAVSEN010000003.1, from coordinate 1,952,828 downwards.
ACACGACCAGGACAACGACCACGAGGTCAGGCCGGAAGGCGGCGGCGATCAGCAGCGCCGGCACGACACCGATGGCCGGCCCGATCAGCGGGATGATCTCGGCCAGGCCAGCCAGGAGGCCCAGCAGGGGACCTGATGGCAGGCCGAGGACCGTGTAGGCCGTCCCGGTCATCAGGCCGAGAGTCAGCATCAGGACGAGCTGGCCGCGGACCCACGCCCCCAGCCGGAGCTCGACGATGTTCCAGGCCTGGCGGACCGTGCCCCGCCGGTCGGCCGGCAGGAACGACAGGGCAAAACGCTGGAGTCGCTGTCGCTCGGTCAGCCAGAAGTAGACCAGGGCGAGGACGGTGACGGTCGCGGCGATGGCCTCGGCCAGGCTCAGCCCGGCGCTGACGACCTGGCCCGGACCGGGCAGCGGACCATGGCTGAGGGCCGCTTTCGCGGCGGAGATCACGGCCCCGACGCTCGATGCGAGCTCGGTCGGCCGGAGGCCGCTGCTCCACGTTCGGAGGCGATCGTCCACCGCCGGCAGCTGGTCGATCAGCTGCCCGGCCTGGTTGATCACGATCGGCACGACCAGGAGGCCAACCCCGGCCACGGCCACGAAGAACGAGACGTAGACGAGCAGGATCGCCGGGCCTCGGCCGATCGGCAGCGCACCGCGCAGCCGGTCGACGATCGGGCGCAGGGCCGATGCGATCAGGAGTGCCACGAAGACGAGCAGCAGCACGCCGCCGGCTCCGATCAGCCCGGCCGTGATGCCGATCGTCAGCAGCCCACCGGCGACCAGGCCGATCCCGCGGGCGAACCACAGGTTGACCTCGGCGCGCGCGCTCGTCTCGCGGTCCATCCCGATGACGATAGGCCGGCCCACGCTCCAGCGGCGATCGCCCGGACGCGTCGAGCCTTGCAAGCAGGCGACAACGACCGTGCGAGGCCGTTGCAATGCCGCCGGGCTCAGGTGATGCGCGCCGGACCCGGGTCGTGGGCGAAGGTGGGCACGGCCCCGCGAATGGCCCCCAGCGAGAACCGAGGTATCCCGCCATGCAAGCAATTGCCCTTCCCGTCCAGGACCAGATCGGCGACGCGATCGAGCGTGGCCGTGCGCGGATCGACGACGCCCGGATCGGTCGCCGGGCTCGAACGGTCATCGGCCGTCTCCTTCGTGAGCTGCCCGACCCGCCGCGCCGAAAAGCGAGCCGCCGTCGCCCGATCCTGATCGGCCTGCTGGTCGCGGTCGCGTCGGCCGTCAGCGTCGCGCTGCTCATGGCGATCTCGCGCGAGTGGACCAGCCAGTTCCTGGCCCCCGGCTCAGCCGGTCACCTTCATCGGCAGCCCGGGCCGGCCAGCCCCACCGACGTGGACGTCGCCGACGATCTTGAACCGGACATCGAGCTGCCGGCCGTCGTGTCCATGACCGGCCAGCTGGCCGAGATGGGGATCGGTCCGGGCCTCGAGTTCTGAGGTCCTCGAGCTCTGACCGCGGGCGGCTGGGCAGGCCAACAATTCAGTCGAAGGCGGCCGCCGTCTCGATAAAGCGGGCAGCATCGAGCAGGCCATGCGCCCGGTAGTCGGGCCGGGTCGGCTCGACCTCATCGTCGGCCGGCCCGACACACACGACGTGGAGGCCGGGGCAGGCACGCGCGCTGGCGAGGGTCGCCTCGGTCGCGATCAGCCAGTCGGCATGATGCTCCGCCCGGAGCGCCTCGAGCCGGCCGATCGCCGCCGAATTGAGCCGGCGCCCGCCGACGGAGCGCGGCGCCCCGGTTGAGGCATCCGGGTCGACTCCGATCCAGTCGACGCTGACGACATCAGGCCCGAGGTCCTCGGGCCTGACCGCGCCGCGACCAGCAGGGACCCTCGCCAAGGCCCCTCGGTCGACGAGGAGGATGACCTGGCCGATCTCGGCCAGCCGCTCGACGAACGCCCGGGCGTCGTCGCCTGAATCTGCGGCCAGGGCGGACAGCTCGACCAGGATCGCCGTCATCAGGCCGGTGCTGCCTGGCCGACGGGCGCGACCGATTCCTCATCTGCGTTGAGGACGTAGCCAATCCCCTGGAACGTGGTGATCGGGCCCGGGCTGCCGGGCGCCGCTCCGAGCTTGCGTCGGACGCGACTGATCCACACCCGCAGGTACTGCAGGTCGTCGCGATACTCCGGGCCCCAGACCTTGGTCAGCAGCTCGGTGTGGAGGACCACCTTGCCGGCGTTGGCGGCCAGGTGCTGGAGGAGCAGCCACTCCGTCCGGCTCAGCGAGACCAGCTCCCCATCGCGGGTCACGAGCCGGCGCTCGAGATCGATCTCGACCGTGCCGATATGGACGATCCCCGAGCCGGGTGCGACGCCGGACGCCCGCCGGAGCACGGCTCGGACCCGGGCCGCGAGCTCATCCGGGTGGAATGGCTTGGCGATGTAGTCGTCGGCGCCGAGGTCGAGGCCCTTGGCCTTGTCCGCCGTCGCGCCCTTGGCCGTCAGCAGGATGACCGGCACGGGCCGCCACTCGCGGAGCTGCTTCATGACCTCGATGCCGTCGAGGTCGGGCATGACGATGTCGAGAAGCACGATGTCGGGCCGCATCTCCTCCGCCTTGCGCAGGGCTTCTTCCCCGCCCGACGCCGTCACGACCCGGAAGCCTTCATCGTGGAGGGTGAGGGCAACGAGCTTGGTGATCCGCGGTTCGTCATCCGCGACGAGCACGAGGGGCTGGTTGGCCACCTGATCCTCCTGAGCTGCGACCCGGAACCAAGACGACCGGCGCCGGACCCGATCCTGCCCAGCCGTCCAGGCTGATAGTACGGGCGCACCGCTGGTCGGCGTCGCCGGACAGGCAGGGACGGCCGGACCCGTCGGCCGGCCGTCCCTGCGGGAAACGGGATTCAGCGCCGCTCGCTCGGCGTCTCGTTGGCGGTCTCATGGGCGCGGCGATGGAGGTCGTCCATGTCGTCGCGCATCTTGTCGCCGGCCTTGCCCAGGTCATCCCGGAGCCGGTCGCCGGCGTTGCCGATGTCGTCCTTGAGCTGATGGCCGTCGACCTCGCGAGCGGCCTCTTTCGTGTCGGTCTTGACGTCGCGCAGGGTGTCCTTGACATCCATCTGGAGGACCTCCGATCGTTGCGTTCGGTTTGACTGGGCACCAGGCGTGCTGGCGAGAGGAACGTACCGGCGTCGGGCTTGCGGTCCGACCGGCACAACCCGGGCGAAGGTTTCAGCTTCGTCGCAGCGTCGCCACCGGGTTCACGAGGGATCGACCGCCGTTTCGGCATGGATTCGCAAGCCCAGCGGCTGGACCGCGAGATCGTCCGTAACGATCCGCCTGCCAAGGTTGGCGGGTCACCTTCCCCCACGATCGCCACGACGCGTGCGATCAGCGTGGAGTCACACCCCTTGGCCATTCGACGAGATCTGCTCCCCGCCATGCGCGGGACCCCGACCGGGACCACCCTCAGGACCGCGTTCGTCGGGACCTACCCACCGCGCCAGTGCGGGATCGCCACGTTCACCCGTGATCTCGCCGTGGCGGTCACCCAGCGCCCGGCCGGCCCGGACCGGGCGGCGACCTGGTCGAAGCCCACCCCGATCGGCCGGCAGCCGGCCACGGCCGACATCGTGGCGGTCGACTACGAGGAACGTGCATTTCCAGCCGAGGTCCGCTATCGCCTTCACCCGGACCGGCCGGCCGACTACCTGGGCGTTGCCGACCGACTCAATCGCGCCGCGTATGATGTCGTCTCGCTCCAGCACGAGTTCGGGATCTACGGCGGCCCGGACGGCGAGCGCGTCCTGGACCTGATCGATGAGATGGCCGTGCCGGTCGTGGCGACCCTGCACACCGTGCTCCGCCACCCGTCCGATCACCAGCGCCGGGTGATCCGCGAGGTCGCCCGCGGGGCGGCCCGCCTGGTCGTCCTGTCGCGCGCATCAGCGCGGACTCTGTCCTCGGTCTATGACGTCGATCCCGCCCGGATCCAGATGATTCCGCACGGGGTGCCGGACCTGCCGTTCGTCGATCCCGACACGGTCAAGCCACTCGTCGGGCTGGGCGACCGGCCGACAATCCTCAGCTTCGGCCTGCTCGGTCCGGGCAAGGGCTACGAGCTGGCGATCCGGGCGATGTCGAGCGTGGTCGATCGGGCCGGAGATGCCTGCTACGTGATCCTTGGGGCGACCCACCCGGAGCTCCGCCGGCATGAGGGCGAGGCGTACCGCGAATCGCTCCAGGGCCTGGTCGCCAACCTCGGCCTCGAACAGCACGTGCGCTTCGTCGATGCCTACGTCGACCTCCCGACGCTCGGACGGTGGCTGCAGGCTGCCGATGTGTTCGTCACGCCTTACCCCGGCGCCGAGCAGGCCGTGTCCGGGACCCTCGCTTACGCCCTGGGTACGGGCAAGGCGCTGGTCTCGACACCCTATGCGTACGCCGAGGAGCTGCTCGCCGATGGGCGTGGCCGGCTCGTGCCCTTCGGCGACAGCAAGGCGCTGGGCAGCGAGATCGGGGACCTCCTGACCGACCCGACGGCCCGCAACGAGGTCCGCCGGCTGGCCTACGCCTACGGCCGGCGAATGACCTGGCGGCATGTCGGCGCCGAGTATCGCGAGCTCTTCGGCCGGGTCGTCGCCGAGGCGGCGCTGCCGGTGCGGGCGGCACGTTCCGTGGCCTTCGGGGATCTGCGGGCCGAGCGCGACCGCGAGGCCAGCTCCCTTGGCTGATCTATTGGCTGATCTCCTGGCCGTTCCCCTGGCTGGCCGCGGATGATCGCGACGGACCGGCGGGCCGTGGCCGGGGAACGGCCGCCACCGGAGCGGGCGGCCCTGCCCGGCGCGATCCGGACCCATCTCGATGAGCTGACCGGGCGCTTCGGGATCTACCAGCATGCCCGGGGCCACCTGCCCAATCCCGGCCAGGGCTACTGCAGCGACGACGTCGCCCGGGCCGCGATCGTGGACGTCCTCCACGGTCGCGAGCTGGGCGGCGGGGCAGTGGCCGACTCCCTCGGCCTGAGCGTCGAGTTCCTGGCCGAGGCCGCCCTGACCCGATCGGGCCGGGTACGCAACTTCAGGGACGATGACGGCAACTGGCTCGAGCGCGAAGGCTCGGCGGACGCTCACGCCCGGACCGTCCAGGCCCTCGGCATCGTCTCAGCCGAGTGGCCGGATGACGCGATCGCCCGATCGGCCACCGACACGCTCGAGGTGATCCTGCCGGTCGCGCTCGGCCTCGACGGCCTGCGGCCGTGGGCCCACGTGATCCTGGGCTGTGTCGCGGCCCAGGCCGGGCCGCGACCGCCGGGCTCCGCCCGGATCGTGCTGGAGGAGTTGGCCGGCCGCCTGTTCGCGGCGTTCGAGCGCACGACCGATGGGTGGCCATGGCCCGAGGACGCGGTCACCTATGAGAACGCCATCCTGGCCCAGGCCATGATCGAGGCCGGTGACCGCCTGGGCTATCCGGTGATGGTCGAACGCGGCCTGGCCACCCTCGCCTGGCTGCTCGACCGGCAGGTGGCCGAGGCCGGCCATCTCGAGCTGATCGGCAACCGGGGCTGGTGGCCCGCCGGCGGCGAGCCGGCCCAGTTCGACCAGCAGCCGATCGACGCCGCCGCGATCGTCGAAGCGTGCGCGGCCGCCTGGCGGGTGACCGGAGTCGAGGCCTGGCTGGTCGAGATGGAGCGTGCCTACAGCTGGTTCTGCGGCGCGAACACGGTCGGGATTGCCCTGTCGGACCCGGAGACCGGCGCCTGTGGCGACGGCCTGGCCGCAGTCGGCGTCAACGCCAATGAGGGCGCCGAGTCGACCCTGGCCTGGCTGACGGCAACCGAGTGCGTTCGGGTCACCCGAACCGCGGCCGAGCACCGCCGCCCAGCGTCGGACATGTCGGCCTAGCCGACGTCGTCGCCGGCCTCGAGGGGCAGCGTGAAGCCGAACTCGGCCCCGCCGGCGGGGCGCTCGCGGCACCAGATCACGCCGCCCATCAGCTCGACCAGCTGGCGGCTGACGAACAGTCCAATTCCCGCCCCACTGACCTTGGCCGCCGTCTCGCGCGAGCGATAGAACAGCTCGAAGACCCGTTCCAGATCGTCGGCCTGGATCCCGGGCCCGGAGTCGAGGACCCGGATCTCGACGAAATCACCCACGACCGACCCGGCGATCCGGATCGGTCCGGCGGGCGGCCCGTACTTGGCCGCGTTACCGACGAGGTTGCGCAGGACCTGCTCGACGTAGGTCAGCTCGCCCCGGACGGGCGGCAGGTCGGGCGCCAGGGCGAGCTCGACGACGAGCGACGGCTGGCGCCTCCGGATGTCGTGGGTCACCCGGTCGACGACCCGCTGGACGAGGACGGGCTCGTCGCTGATCTCCAGGCTGCCCCGCTCGGCCCGGCTGAGGACGAGGAGGTCCTCGATCATCCGGATCATCCGCTCGGCTTCCTCACGCACGTCGTGGGCGACCTCGCCGATCCGCTCCGGGGCGAGGTGGCCGCGCTCGAGGAGCTCGGCGCCGCCGACGATCGTGGTCATCGGCGTCCGCAGCTCGTGCGACAGGACCTCGATGAACGCATCCCGGATCTGGAGGATCTGGCGCTCGGCGGCCAGCAGCCGGTCACGGTCGTCCTCGGCCACCCGCCGGCTGGTCACGTCGCGGACGATGCCGGTCATCCGCGAGGACCGGCCGCGGACCCAGGCAGTCGTCCGGCCGCTGCTGTTCAACCAATGGGACTCACCCTGCGAGTCGAGCGCCCGGTACTCGATGTCATACGGGCTGCCGCTCTCGACGCTGCGCTGGATCGCAGCGGCAACCTGCTCCCGGTCGTCGTCGACGACCGAGGCGAGCAGGTCGATCATCCGGATCCGGCCGTCCCCGGCCCGGCCGACATCGTGGAGATCGGCGAAGCGCGGGTTCCAGGTCAAGGCGTCGGCCCGAACGTCCCAGTCCCAGATCCCGGTTTCGGATGCGTCGAGGGTCAGCTGCAGGCGCTCCTCCCGTTCGCGGACCGCCTCGCCCCGTTCCTCGGCCCGGCGCTGGGCGACCCGCAGCCGGTCGGTCAGCAGGCTGGCCACGACGCAGGCCAGGGCGAACAGGGCCAGCCGGACGAAGTGGAGCGGTGGCGGGCTGCCCGCGTCGACGAACACGAACGGCTCGGCCAGGCTGCACAGGGCCGTCGCCACGAGGCCCGGGCCCAGCCCCCCGCGCCAGCCGACGATGGCGACGGCGATAAAGTCGATCGGGAAGCCGATGTCCCCGCCGAACGCGCGGTTGCCCTCCCAGGTCAGGGCGGTCGCCACGAGCGGCACGGCGATTGCCAGGCCGTAGGCGCTGGCCTGCGACCGGGGCATCATCCGCGACGGCCACCAGGTTGGGACTGCCACGCTCCTCATTCAGCCGGCCTGATAGGCGCCCGCAATGGCCGGGTCGGGACCTGCAATCCGCGTCGCGGGACCCCGCCGCTACCTTGAGCGCTGGCTGGAACACCCCGACGACCCGCCTCCGGCCTTCGCCGGAACCGCGTCGAATCGGACGTTTTGGACCTTATGGTAGAGGGGCGGCCTCGAGAACAATCGGTCGCCCCTCTACCGCGCCGCATACCACCCCGAAACTACTGGACGAGACGGGACAGGCGGACCCCGCGGGTCAGCGCCGAACGCAGGGTGAAGGCCAGGGGCAGCGCCGACGCCGCAAGGGTGAGTCGCGACGCGCCGGCCAGGAACAGCCCGGTGGTGATTCCGGCCGTGAAGCCCACCGCGGCGATCACTCCGCGGTCCGACAGCTGGTCGAATTGATCCTGGGCTGCGCCAAGGGCCGAGCGAGCATCGTCGACGGCCACGGGCAGGTGGTCGGCCACGGACCGACCCCGATCCAGCAGGGAGCGGACGCCGTCATCGGCTGCCTCGGCGATGGCGTCGCCGGCCTCGATTGCGCTGGTTCCATTCCTGGCCATCGGTTCTCCTTCGACTTGTGGCTTCGCTCAGGGCCTGGCTTCGATCAGGGGCAGGTCGACGACGTGCTCGGCGATGAACCACACCTGGAGCTCGTGGCGGCGCAGGACGTCGCTCATCAGGAGGTCGTTCGTGCCCCAGTCCTTCGATTCCTCGGTGCTTGTCGATCGCCGTGCGGACCTTCTCGATCACCGTCTCGTGGGCGTCGAGCAGCCGATCGATCATCACCGGGACCTCTTCGGCACCGTCGGGCGGGCGCTCGATCGTCGTCAGCTCGGCGGCCTGGCGCGGGTCGCCGACGGCGATCCCACCCAGGCTCTGGACTCGCTCGGCCAGCAGGTCGATCAGCTCGAGCTGCTCGCCGGCGTGCTTGTCGAACAGGAGGTGGAGCTGGTAGAACGTCGGGCCGGCGACGAGCCAGTGATGCTTCTTGTACATGCTGTACAGGATCATCGTGTCGGCCAGGATCACGTTCAGGAGCTGGGCACTCTCGCCCCGGGCCTCGGCCGACAGGGCGATCGGCAGCTGGCGCAGCGTGCCGAAGGCCTGGACCTCAGGTCGGCGTGCACCGAGACGCGGTTCGGGCGAACGACGGGCAGGGCGGCTGCTGCCGTTTCGACTGGGGCTCATCAGGCACCTCCGGTGGGCTGTTCAGGATGCGCAGCCGAAGCGGCCGCACCGCTCCGCCCCCGCGCCACCACGATCGCGGCCGGCGACCGCCTGGGCGACGCCGACCGCCGTCGTATGCGCTGCAATTCCGTTGCAACGGATGGCTGGACAGCACCCGCGGCCGCTTCGATAATCGGCGCCTCCGGGGTCGCCCAGGTCATGAGCGGGAGGGCACGCCATCATCATTCGCCTGCTTCGCGGCCGGGTCCCGAAGGGCCAGGAGGGTCGCCTCGTCGAGCGCGTGCGCGGGCTCGACGAGACCGGGCCGCGCGTCGGCTTTGCCGGAGCGACGTTCGGCTTCCGGCGCTCGGGCGACGAGCTCGGCTTCCTCGCCCTGTCCAGCTGGGAATCATTCGAGGCGATCTCGAAGGCGACGGCCGGGCCGCCCGACGTCGCCCTCCCGGGCCAGCCGGCCGGGGATACCCTCGACGCCGTCACGATTGACCTGTTCGAGGCGGCCGACGGGCCACCGCTGCCGGTCCGCGAGCTGGCCGGCGGGGCGCTGGGGATGATCACGGCCAGCGTCGCACCCCATGCCGAAGCGGCCGCCCACGAGATGATCCGGAACGTCGGGCCGGAGGTGGGCGCGGCCGGCGTGGCCGGGCTGCACATCGGCCGGCGGGTGTTGGCGGGGCGAACGGAGCTGCTCGTCGTGGCGTCATGGCGCGACCGGCTGGCGCTCCACGCCTTCGCCCGGAACCGGGTCAGCGGCACCCTCGATCCCGCGTTCCTGCGGCTGCTGACCGACTGGCGCTTCGAGACCTACGACTGCCTCGGGCCGGGGGCGATCGCCCTGCCCTCGGCCGGCCCCGCCGTGCTCCTGGCCGATGACGATGCCCGCTACGTCGATGCCTCGCCCGCGATCGAGGCGGTCATCGGCGTGCCCGCCGAGCTGATCCTGCGCCAGACCCTGGCCGACCTGACGCCGCCCGGCCAGCGCGCGGATGCCGCCGCACAGTGGGCGGCGTTCCTCGCCGACGGCCGGGCCAGCGGGGAGTTCGATCTCCTGCGCGCCGACGGCGGCCTGGTCAGGGTCCGGTTCCGAGCCCTCGCGAACTGCCCGCGGCCCGGCATCCACGCCTCGGTCATCAGCCCGGTCGGGCTGCCGCCGGATGCCCGTCCGCTGGCCGAGATCGTCGCCTCGGTCTTTCCCGACGCGGTCGAGGTCGCGGCCTGAGGGCATACGGAAGCGGCTCGGCCTGCCTGGGAGGGAAGGCAGATCCGAGCCGCGAGGGGAAACGGCAGACGGGCGCCGATCCGGCGCCCCGGGACGGTCAGATGCGACCGGCGCTGACCCCGCGACGGCCGGCAACCGCGTGCCACACGACGAGGACGATGACCGCCCCGAAGATCGACACGAGGATGCTGCTGCCGTTCAGGCCGGTGACGTCGGCGATGCCGAGCAGCGAGCCGGCAACGAAGCCGCCCACCACTGCTCCGACGATCCCCAGCAGGATGGTCCCGAGGATCCCCTCGTTCCCACCCGCGATCAGGTTGGCGACGAATCCGGCGATCGCCCCAAGGACGATCCAGGCGATGATTCCCATAGTTGGCAGTTCTCCTGGGCAATAGCGGCGGTGAACCCGCCGGTCTCGTCACGATGCGGCGGCGGGCGCTACGGCGATGCGTTCCGCAGGGCGAGCCCCATTGCGGCGGCATGACAGATCGCGCCGAGGCCGGGCTGCTCGGGGCGGACCGCTGCACCCTTGCAAATCCGTTGCAACGCTCGCACGGCCATTCTGTTTGCCGATCGCCGGTCGTATCGTGCTCGGATGGTCATCCGGATCCTGCGGACGCGCGTCCGGCCCGAATCAGCCCACGAGTTCCGTGCTCGTGCGCTGCGCAAGGCCGCGGACGCACGGTTGGTTCCTGGCGTCATCGACGTCCACGTCGGCAACCAGGCCGCAGGATCCGGCTACGAGTTCATCTTCATCAGCCGTTGGCAGTCGATGGATGCGCTCTATTCCTGGGCCGGGGGCAAGGACCTGCTCGCTCGGCCGATCTACTTCGATGGCCTGGACGCCGCCCTGAGCGACTTCGAGATCCAGCACTACATCGATCTCGAAACGATCGACTAGCGCGCCTCGGTCGGGCTCGCCGTTGCAACGCCGATGGGAGATCGCGGCCGGGCTTGGCATGATCTCGGCCCAGCGCACCAGCCTAGATTGGTCCAATGCACGAGTCCGTCGACGGGCTGCCCAGGCAGCGAACCCCGATCCGGGTGATCGCCGTGCCCTCGAACGACGACGAGTTCGGCCGATTCGTGCTCGAGGCGAGTGGCCATAGCCTGGCCGCAGCCGCGCTCGAGGCACGACTTCGGTCCCGCTACCCCCGGGCCAGGGTCCAGCCCAACGAGCTGAGCGGCCGGGATGCGGTCTGGTATGCCTACCGCGACGGTCGCTGGGAGCCCGGGCGCTCAGTCTGAGATCCGGTTGAGGAGGGCGATCAGCCGGCGTTCGTCGACCGACAGCCAACCGTGCCCGACACGAACGATGCCGGGCCGAGATGGACTCGGCCCGGCATCGTTTGTCACTTGCGCTCTCTTGACGCTGGCGCCGCAGCTAGCTGGCCGATGGCGCCGGCGATTCGGTCGACGTGGACGGCGCCGGCGACTCGGTCGTCATTGACGGCGCCGGCGACGATGAGCTAGGGGCCGGGACGGTCGGTGCCGCGGACGGGATCGCCGGCTCGGTCGGCACTGGAGATGAGCTCGTGGTGCACGCCGCTACCCCGATGGCGAGAGCGGCGGCGAGGCCGGCAGTGGCCACAATACGTCGGATCATGATGTCGAATACCTCGGTGCGGGCCCACAGCGGGCCGAAGACCGCCCCGGCCCTGTCCGAAGCACCGGGGGGCCGGGGCGGGATATGCAGCCCGGACCTTCTGTTTCCCCAGGCGGCCCGGTCGTTGTCGACGGCAGGTAACCCAATCACCCACCGCTGAGGAGCACGGACCATGGTCGGCCGATCGGGATGACGGACGGCTGACGTCCGCTGATGGGAGACTTTCAAAGGTCTTGCAGACCCGCCGAAGCGCTGGACGGGGACCCGTGTCGGGCAATACTGTCAAGGACGGGGCGAACCGCGCGAGCACAGGGAGTGGTGGCCAGCGATGACATCGGAAGCCGTGCAAGAGCCGGAAGGCCGTGCGGGCGGCCTGAACGGATGACCTTCCAGCTACGCCCGGCGGCCCGGCCGCTGTTCCACCGTCACGCCGGCAACCCGATCATCACCGCCGGCCATCTGCCCTTCGCGGCGAATGCGGTGTTCAACCCAGGAGCCGCGCTCGTCGACGGCGAAACGGTCCTCCTGCTCCGGGTCGAGGACCTGCGCGGGATCTCCCACCTCCAGGTTGCGCGCAGTGCGAACGGCATCGACGGCTGGCAGTTCGATCCGGAGCCGCTGATGAGCCCCGATCCCGGGCGCCATCCGGAGGAGGTCTGGGGCTGTGAGGATCCCCGGCTGACCTGGCTGGCAGAGCGCGATGAATGGGCGATCGCCTACACCGCGTACTCCCGTCGCGGTCCGCTCGTGTCGCTGGCGACCACCCGCGACTTCCGTACGGTCCAGCGGCTCGGCACGGCGATGCCACCCGAGGACAAGGATGCCGCCCTCTTCCCGCGCCGGATCGACGGCCGCTGGGCGATGATCCACCGCCCGACGCCGCTGCGCGGCGGCGCCCACGTGTGGGTCTCGTACTCGCCCGACCTGCGCCACTGGGGCGACCATGCGCTGCTGATCGAGGCCCGCGACGGAGCCTGGTGGGACGCCGGCAAGATCGGCCTCGGTCCGCCGCCGATCGAGACGGCAGCGGGCTGGCTGGTCATGTACCACGGCGTCCACCTCACGGCCGCCGGCCCGATCTACCGGGTCGGCTTCACCCTGCTCGACCTCGAGGATCCGACGATCGTCCTGCGCCGGAGCGACGAGTGGGTCCTGGGACCGGCGACGAGCTACGAGCGGGCGGGCGACGTGAACCAGGTCGTCTTCCCCTGCGGCTGGACGGTCGACGAAGCTGCCGATCGCCTCCATCTCTATTACGGGGCCGCGGACACGAGCGTCGCCATGGCGACCGCGACGTGGAGCGAGGTGCTCGCCTACGTCGATTCCTGCCGGCAGCCCCAACGCCGCCGGGGAAGCGACATCCAGGACTAGTCCGGCGCGACCTCCGATTCAGCGTGAGGCGCGTCGGTACTCGTCGCGCAGCCGATCGACAAGGACGTCGGCCTCGGTCCATTCGGCCGAGGCGGGATCGGCGGCGGCAAGACGCCGCTCCGCTTCCCGCCATTCGGCCAGGATCGCACTGGGGTGGCGGGGCGTGGCGTCGATCGACGTCGTCGGCGCATCGTCGGCGCCGACCTGGACCTGGTCCGAGGCGGTCTCGCTCAGCTCGCGCTGGCGCCGGCTGCCGCTCAGGACGCGCCGGGCGATCTCCTCGATCTGGGCCGAGAGGTCAACGAGCCGCGGGTCCCCCGGCTGGATCGTCCGCTTCTCTTCCTCGAGCGTGCCCAGGACGTCCAGGTCCCGGAGCAGCGCATCGGACGTCGTGCGGAGCGCGTCGGATGTGCTGGTCATGGTCCTCCCGGTTGGCGGGTGCCGGCGGCCAGCATACCGGCACGAGCCTGTCCGGGCAGTCAGGCGACGCGTCGCCCGCTGAGGAGCTGCGCCGCCAGGACGATCAGGGCGAGCACGAGCAGAAGGTGGATGAAGGCCCCACCGACCGCCGTGACGAGGCCGAGCGCCCACAGGACGAGGAGGACGACAACGATGGTCCACAACATGACAGGTACCTCGATTCGGGTTGCCCATGATCGGGACTGACCGGACGATAGGAATCCCTGGTCGCCCGGGCCATCTCCGGGCCGGCTCCTGCCGTTGCGGATCCATCGCAGTGGACTGCCCAGACGGCGGCCCGCCTCCGGCACCGGTTGTCACGCCGCTGCAAGCGATTCGGCGGTCGACGGAGGGCCGTCCGTCGCGTCACCGGCGGGAGACTCCCGGTGTTCCTCCTTTGCCGGAGACGAAGCCTCCGGCCCCGGACAACGGGCGGGTGCCGCCCTGCATATCCGCCCTCGGCCTTGTTTGATGGGCAGGACCGGGGGCGTCTTCCTGTCCGGCACCTGCGTCGTCGCAGTTCGCCGCGGGGCGCCTTGTCCGGGAGAACGTCACAGCCCACAATCGGTCGACGCCGTCCGAAGCCGAGGTTCCCAGCTCCGTGACCGACCTGCCCGTCCTGCGGCTCTTCCGCTGCCGTCCGGTTCGAGCCGCCTTCGACGAGATCCTGCGCGACGAGATGATTCCCGACTTGCTCGCGCGTCCTGGCCTGGTCGACGTCCATGTCGGCCGGAAGGGCCCCGGGGACGATGGCGATCGGGTCGTCGTCTCGATCTGGGCGTCGCAGGGCGCGATGCTCGAGTCGATGGGTCCTGACCTCGAATTGTCGCTCTTCCACCCCGAGCACCTGCGCGAGACGACCGACCGCTCGGTCGAGGTTCACTCGATCGCGACGATGGCCCGGTTCCCGGCGGATCGCGAGCCGACGATCCTCCGGCTGGCCGCCGGGACGGTCAGGCCGGGCGAGCTGCCGGCCTACGTCGAGGAGGTTCGCCGCGGTGTCCAGGCCGATCATGCGCGGGGCGCCGGGCCGCTGGCCCTGTTCCTGACGACCGAGCCGCCGGCCGGCTTCCTGACCCTGTCGACCTGGGCCAGCTGGTCGGACATCGAAGCCGCGACCGGCGCCGACCTGCGGCGCCCGATCACCACCCAGCATGCCAGTCGCCTCGTGTCGTTCGAAGCTGAGCACCTCGAGATCGTGCCGGGCATCGTTCGAGCGTCCGAGCGCTCTGCAACATGACTGCAAGCGGGGACGGTCCGGTGTTGTCCGCCTGCGCCTGCCCGGGCTCGAAGATCGCCCGAATCCATCCCGGCCGGGATGTCGCCTTGAGAGGATGAGCGATGCCACGCGGCTATGAAGCCGTCACGTCGGTGACGATCGACGCCCCCAGGTCCAGCGTCTGGACCGCCCTGGTCGAGCCCGCCCAGGTCACGAAATACATGCACGGCACGCATCTCGCGACCGACTGGCGCGTCCATGGCCCGATCACCTGGTCGGGCGAGTGGCAGGGCAAGGCGTACCAGGACAAGGGCACGGTCCTCGAGGTCGAGCCCCAGCGTCGCCTGAAGTACACCCACTGGAGCCCGATGGGCGGTAGCCCGGACGTCCCCGAGAACTACCACACGGTGACGGTCGACCTCAGCGACGAGGGCGACCGGACGAAGCTGACGCTGACCCAGGACAACAACCCGACCCAGGCCGACGCCGACCAGATGGCCCGCAACAACTGGGCCCCAATGCTCGATGGCCTCAAGAGCACGGCCGAGGCGCTCGGTCGCTGACGCGGCCCGCCCGATTCGCCGGCTTGGCATGTTGAGCGAGCTCCGGGACGCCTACCGCGGCCACATACGTGGCACGCGGACCGAGGCGTCGGTCGTGGCCACCGCGGCCTATTTCGCCACACTCGTCGTCGTCCGCGCCGTCACGACCCTGACCCGCACCCACGGCGGGGGCGACATCGTGATCGGCGGAGCGCACATCCACCACCTCGTCTTCGGGATCGCGGCCATCCTCGTGGCGGGTCTGCTGTCCCTCGACGAGGTCCTCCGCCTGCCCCGGGCGGCGCTCTTCGGAGTCGGCGCTGCGCTCGTCCTGGACGAATTCGCCCTGGCCGTGTTCCTGAAGGACGTGTACTGGCTGCCGCAGGGCAGCCTGAGTGCCTTCGCCCTCCTGGTCGGCTTGGCGGCGCTGCTGGTCAATGCCTGGCGCAGCGAGGCGTTCTGGCGAACGCTGCTCCGGAGCCGGGCCCGGCGCTGACGTAACCGGCGGGCCGGCCGTCTGTTGCGGGCCTGCAAGGTCACCACCACCGCCTGTCATCCCGAATCGGGGCGCCGGTCCCTACGCTCCGCCGATGCACACGAATGCGAGCCGGCTCGGGGCGGACCGGCGATGACCACGATCATCTCGGCCTTCGGGGCGAAGGCCGCCCGGGCGCGACGGGCGCAGGCGATCGAGGCCGTCCTCGAGCTGCAGTCGGCGTCCGAGCCGCCGGGCCGCGGGGCGCTGGCTCGATGACCACCTCGAAGGCCCATGCGGCCAGCCGGCCGGACGCCCTCGCGACCGAGCAGTCGGCGGCGCCGGCCCTGCTGATCCTCGCGGCGCTCTGCCTGGCCGGTTTCGTCGGCCTGACGGTGGCCTTGCTGAACCGGGTCGTCTTCCCGTTCGATGCACCCCTGCTCGCCCTCGGCCGCAGCCTCGACGGCGTGCCCGCGGTCTGGAACACGATCTCCCAATCGGCCAACTTTCCGTTGATCGGGATCGGCGTCGGATTCGTCCTGTGGCTGCTCTGGCGGCATCGCTACCACGAGGCGGTTTTGGTGGCCGCGATGCTCGTCCTCGTGACGGCCGGCAGCGAAGGGGTGAAGCAGCTCACCGCCCGGCCGCGCCCGGCCGGCAACGGGGATGGCATCCCGGGCGTCGTCTACAGCTTTCCGTCCGGGCACGTGCTCGAGGCGCTGACGATCCTGGGCGCCGTCGCGATCCGCTTCTGGCGCACAGGCCACCGACGGCGGCTCCGGGTCCTGCTGGCGGTGGCCGTGGTCGTCGAGGTGGCGCTCGTCGGGGTTGCCCGACTGGCGTTGAACGAGCACTACCCGACCGACCTGCTGGGCGGCGTGCTGGGCGGCGTGACCGCCCTGAGCCTGTACGCCTGGTTCACCCGACCGTCGGGCTGGGCCGATCCGCTCCGTCCCCCGAGCAGCGGACCGCGGTCGGGCCAGGTCAAGGACGCGCTTCGGGCCGAGATGCAGCCCGACGACGGCGGCCCGCTGCCGTCGGTCGGAGCCGTGACGACGGCCCCGGCGGCGGTTCCCCCGGCTCGCGAGCTCGGACTGGCGACGATGACCGTGGTGGTGGGCTTCGCGAGTCTCGTGGCCATCCTCGTGGTCCTCGGCTCGGTCGCCGAAGGGGTTCGCGACCAGGAAGTCTTCGCCCTCGATACGTGGGCGACGCCGTTCCTCCACGGGATCGCGTCGCCCGGGCTGGATACCGTGATGAACCTGGCGACCGACCTCGGCTCCATCCTGGTCATCCCCGTCCTGTTCGTGGTGTCGGCAGGGTTGCTGACCTGGAGCCGGCGCTATCGGTCGGCTCTCCTGCTGCTCCTGGCCAGCGCGGGCAGCCTCGTCCTGCAGGGGACGATGAAGCTCTTCTTCGCGCGACCCCGCCCGCAACTGCCGTGGGCCAGCGTGCTGCCCGACTACAGCTTCCCCAGCGGCCACACGATGAATGCGGTCGTCTTCTACGGAGCGCTCGCGCTGATCCTGTGGTCGATCTACGGCCGCCGGCTCGGGCTGCTGGCATCCCTAGCTGCGGCGATGATCGCGCTGAGCGTCGGGGTCAGCCGTATCTACCTCGGCTACCACTACCTGACCGACGTCGTCGGCGGCATCCTGGCCGGCCTCGCCTGGCTGGTCGTGGTCGGGGCCGCGTTCCAGGCACGGCCGACCTGGCGGCGCTGGCGCGCGTCGCGCCGGACAGCTCGTTCGGGCCCCCAGGGTCCGAGCGCGGCGGCCGGCGGATGACCCGCGCCCTGGTCATCGGCCGGCGGCGGAAGGGCCGCCGGATCGGGCGGCAGGTCCGCCAGGTGGCGGCGCTCCTGCGGGCCGGCGGCTGGAAGGTCAGGACGAAGGTCGTCAGTCGCAAGCCGAAGCTCGTGCGGGCCGCGGGCATGGCGGCCAGGTCCGGCTGCGGGGTCGTCGTCGCGGTCGGGGGTGACGGGGCCGTCGTGCGCGCTGCGTCCGGCGTGGCCGAGACCGGCGCGGCGCTGGGCATCGTGCCCCGCGGGACGGGCAACCTGCTCGCCGGCAACCTGAAGATCCCGGCAGCGATCCGGCGGGCGACCGAGGTGATCCTGGCCGGCCACGTCCGGCAGATCGACCTCGGCCGGATCTCGGTCGGCGGCGCGGACCTCGACTTCGCGGTCGCCTGCGGAATCGGCTTCGACGCCGAGGTGATGGCAGCCACCGGGACCGGCCAGAAGCTGCGCTGGGGCAAGCTCGCCTACCTCGCCAACGCCATCGGCCAGGCCGGAACGATCCGGAACGTGCCCCATCTCATCACCCTCGACGGCATCGAAACGCGGACGGAGGCGGCCCAGGTGTTCATCGCCAACTTCGGGCGGCTGCTGCCCTTCGTCGCCCCGAAGCAGGCGATCGAGCCCGACGACGGCCTGCTCGATGTGATCATCGTCCGCGCGTCGGGGCCGATGCCCGCCTTGCTCGCGAGCTGGGAGGCGATCCGCCAGGACGACCTGGGCGAGAGCCGGGGAGGACACGTCTTCCGGGCCCGGGCCCGCGAGATCAGGGTCGAGACGGAACCAGAGCGCCTCGTCGAGACGGACGGCAATGCCGTCGGCCGGACGCCAATCGTCGTTACCGTGCGCGAGCGGGCCCTGCGGGTGATCGTGCCCGGAGGCTGACGCGGCCCTGGCGCCCCACTGAAACCGACCCGCGCCGGACCGACGTACCGGGCTGCATGAAGCTACCTGCCCGGCCGAACCCGCGCGGGTTCGACCTCCTGTTCATCGCCGCCCTGGCCCTGTCCCTCGTGCTTGCCGCCTGCAACAACGGGAACGGCCCGGCCTACTGATCCACGGTAGGCGCCGGCTCGCTCGAGCCGCTCCGGACCGTCGCCACGAAGGAGCGCTTCGATGCCTGCCCCACGCCTTCGTTCCGGTCGCCTCGCGGCGATCATCGCCCTCGCCGCGTTCGCCTCCGCCTGTACGGCGGCGGGCGCGACCATCCCGGCGGGCAGCCCGTTGCCGTCGCTGCCGTCGTCGGCCCCCTCGCCGGTGCCCACGGTCGAGCCGTCCGCGCCATCGGCAGTGCCGTCCGTGGCGCCGACCGATCTGCCCACACCCGCTCCGACGAGCGGCCCGACGGCAACCCCGGGCGGTGGCGGCCGCTACGGCGGCGGCGGAGGCAGCAGCACGCCGGCGCCCGGTCTCGTGATCAAATCGCTGAAGACATCCCTGGGCACGGTCCTGGTCGCCTCCGACGGCCTGACCCTGTACATCCACGCCGGCGACGGCACGAACCGTTCGACCTGCACCGGTGACTGCGCCGCGGCCTGGCCGCCGGTCCTGGTCAAGGCCGGCTCGAAGGTTGCCGCCGGACCCGGCGTCCGCGGCAAGCTGGCGACGTTCAAGCGGCCCGACGGGACGCTCCAGGTCAGCTACAACGGGCGGCCGCTGTATGGCTGGACCGGCGATTCGGCGCCGGGCGACACGACCGGCCAGGGCGTGGGCGGCTTCACCGTCGCCAAGGCGTAGGCGGTTGCAGGCGGGACCCGGACGCGCGACCTGATCTGCCCGCTCAATCCGGCGCGGGATCGGCGGTCCGCAGCCGGCGGGTCGCGATGGCGGGCAGCGCCGCCCCGACGATGATCGCGAGGGCGATCAGGATCGCGCCGTTCAGGCCCTGGGCGAGCGGCGCTCCGGCCACGCCGCCGACCGTCCCGGTCTCGATCAGGCCGGCCAACCCGAGCCCCAGGCAGAACATCCAGAGGCCCATGGCGGATCCCCGCTCCGCCTCGGGCACCGCATGTTGGAGCTGGGCCTGGCCAACGGCATCGACCGCGGCCCCGATCGCACCGATCACGCCGGCCAGGAGCAGGCCGACGGCGAGGATCGGGATCGTGGCGAAGGCGATCAGGGCGATGCCGAAGGCAGCCGCGAGGAGGCACAGGGCGCCAACCGTCCGCCAGTAGTTCGCCGTCCGGGCAACGACCAGCAGGCCCAGCGTCCCGCCCACCGCCCGAGCGCTGAGCAGCCAGCCGAGGCCCGCGGCGCCGATCCCGAAGACGTCCCGGGCGAAGCTGGGCAGCAGGGTCATGTTCGAGAATCCGAACATCTCGGCCCCCGCAACGACGAACGCGATCAAGGCAACCAGCCGGTTTCGGGCGACCAGGGTGGCGGCCCGCCGGAGCGTGACCCGAGTGGCGATCACCTCGGGCGCCTCGATCGCCGTTTGCCGGGCCTGCGCCAGTCGGGCGACCAGGACCGAGCCGGCCAGGTAGGCGGCGGCGGTGACGGCCAGCGTCGGCGTCGAACCGAAGGCAGTCAGGGCATAGCCAGCGGCGACGCCCGAGGCGATCCCGGCAACCTGGGCGGCCAGGTTGCTGAGCGCGATCGCGTTCGTCGCCGAACCCCGCCCGACGAGGTCGAAGGCCAGCGCCGAGGCGGCCGTCACCCGGACGGAGTCGAACGTGCCGACCAGGAGCATCCCGGCGACCAGGACCGGCAGGCCGGTCACGCCGCTCAGCCAGGCCACGCAGACGAGGCCGACGGTCGCGCTCGACCCGGCGTTCGCGACGAGCACGATCCGCGGCCGGGCGAACCGGTCGGCCAGGACGCCGGCCGGGATCCCGATCAGGAGCTGGGGCAGCACCCGCGCGGCCAGGACGATGCCCACGCTGAATGCCGAGCCGCCCGTGGCGAGCGCGAGCCAGCTGAGCACCAGGACGACGGCATACATCGCGAAGCTGCTCAAGAGCCCGGACGCCCACAGCCAGCGGAACGGAATGATCCGCAGCGAATCAAAGATGCCGCCGGTCGATGCCCGTATCACCGCATCAGTTGTCGGGCAGGACGAGGACAGCGATCCGGGCCAGGGAACTCGCCGCAGCCGTTGCAGCTGACCTCGATCACCGCCATGGCCGGCAGAATAGCGGCCGGCGGACCGGGCGAGCTTGGGGATCTTCCCGGGGCAGGGGCTCCCTCGTCCGCCGGGGAGTCGCGCTCCTGGCCTCTGGGGCCCTGGTCGGCGCCGCGGCGGCCCCCTTCGGCCCCCGTTGTCGGACGCTACGTTCGCCGGTTCTTCGTCGATGGTCGCTCTGCGCACAAGGCCTGCCCGTAGCACCCGGTCGACCCCCGCTCCGCTCGGTCGCGCTGCCGCCCGAGCGTGTCGCGAGCGTGGCCCCAGCTCGACGTGCCGGCTTCCGTGCCGTCCGAGAGGCTCGCCGATCCTTGTCGAGCGACGATCTGCTTCCAGTGACCATCCACCAAGAATCATTCCGGCCAAGGCCTGCGGGAGCTGGGCGCCGGCTTGACAAGGGCCGCCTCGGTGGGGCGGCTAGCCAGTCTCGACTGGACCGCGGAATCACACCTAGGGCGTGGCCGCCTGGACGCCGTACAGGTGGTCGCTGACGGCACGCGCGATCGCCGCCTGGTCGTCCGGATCGACGGCCTCGCCGGCGATGGTCAGGCGCCGCTGCCCGTCGCCGCGCGCCGCCTGGAGCCCCGCCCAGAGCCAGGCCGCGAAGCGCTCGGTCGCTGCCCGGTCAGCATGCGACGTGGTGAAGTTGACCACGAACTCGACGACCGACAGCAGCTCGTCGGGCGTCGCCGCGGACCTGATGGCAGGGCCAACCGAGGTGACGTACCCCTCGATCCCCTCGGGCGCGGCGATCGGATGGCCATAGCCGACGACGTGGTCGCCCGTCACGTTCGGGAGCTCCCCGAACGTTCGAGCCGCAACCCTGACTCTCATCGATCCTCGACCCTCAGCACCGTGGCCCTCTGGCCGCACTTACCGGCCGAACGGTCCCGGCCCGGAGAAGAGCACTTCGAGGAGTGCCCGCAGGACGAGAACGGCGACGATGATCGCCCCGAGCACCAGCACCGGCGACATGGCCGCACCTCTGCATCGGCGCAGGTCGGTCCCGCCAGTGGCTCGGCGCGGTCCAGGCGGCCGGTGAGTTGGGCCGCGCTTCGACGCCCCCTGTGTCGGCCATCAGGATGATCCGTCCCGGCCGTGGTGGCCAGAGCCATTGGCACCCTCGTTGGCGGGCAACCTGTCGCTCGGCGCGTGGCGGCGTGACCATCGGCCCTTGCGTTCCTGATTCGGCCCGGCCACGGTTGGATCGCGGCGTGAACGCGCATCGATTCCGGTGCCGCCGCCTGGAGTGCCACGCAGTTGACGATCACGATCGATGGGTCCTCCCTGACGCTCGAGCGGCTGGTCCGCATCGCCCGCGACGGCGAGCGGGTCGAGCTCGCCCCGCAGGCGCTCGAACGCATCCGGCTCTGTCGCCGGATGCTCGACCGGAAGCTGGCGGCCCACGAGATCATGTACGGGGTCAACACGGGAATCGGGGAGTTCTCCGAACGCGTCCTGAGCGACGACCAGGTTGAGCAGTTCCAGCGCTACCTGATCTACAACCATGCCGCCGGGATCGGCGAACCCGCCCCGATCGAGGAGGTCCGCGCCGCGATCGCCGGCCGGATCAACGTCCACAGCCACGGCAACTCGGCCATCCGGCCGGAGATCACCCTGACCCTGGTCGAGCTGCTGAACCGCGGGGTGACCCCGGTCGTCTGCCAGAAAGGCTCCGTCGGGGCGAGCGGCGACCTGGCGCCGATGGCCCAGGTGGCCCTGCTCCTGCTCGGCGAGGGCGAGGCCTACTTCGACGGCCGGCGCATGCCCGGTGGCGAGGCGATGCGCCTGGCCGGAATTCCCGTTCCGGGCCTGTGCGCCCGGGATGGCCTGGGCACGATCAACGGCTCGAATTTGCTGACGGCGATGAGCGCCCTCCAGCTGTACGACATCGACGAGCTCCTTACCCAGGCCGAGATCGCCTGCGCGATGTCACTCGAGGCCCTCCTGGCCAACCTCCTGCCGTACGACGAGCGGCTGCATCGGCTACGCGGCTTCGCCGGCGCCATCCGCTCGGCGAGATCGATCCGGCTATGCCTCGAAGGCAGCGACCTCAGGGCCGGCAGGATCAAGACGAAGGTCCAGGACGCGTACTCGATGCGCTCCACGCCGCAGGTCGTCGGCGCGGCCCACGACATGGTCGCCTACGCCCGACGGCAGGTGGAGATCGAGCTCAACGGCGTCGGCGACAACCCGATCTTCGTGCCCGATGAGGATCGGATCCTGACCGGGGCGAACTTCCAGGGCAGTCCGGTGGCCCTGCCGATGGACGCCGTGGGTGCGGCCGTCACGATGGTCTCGGTCCTCTCCGAGCGGCGCCTGAATCGACTCACCAATCCTGCCCTGAGCGCCGGGCTGCCCGACTTCCTGTCGGCGGACCCAGGCTTCTACTCCGGCCTGATGCTCAGCCAGTACACCGCCGACCACCTGATCGTGGAGCAGCGCATCCTGTCGGCCCCCGCCTCCGTCCAGTCGATCCCGGCGGCCGCCGACCAGGAGGATTTCGTGTCGATGGGCATGAACACGGCCCTCAAGAACCGGACGATCCTCGAGAACGCCCAGGCGGTCATCGGGATCGAGCTCATGGCCGCGGCCCAGGCCCTCGACTTCCGCGCCTTCGAGCACGGCGCCGGCGTGCGGGTCGCGCACGAGGTGATTCGGCGCACGGTCGAGCACCTCGAGGTGGACCGGCCGCTGTACGTCGACCACAACGCAATGGCCGCCCTCGTCCGCTCCGGTTCGATCCTGAGGGCCGTCGAAGCCGAAGTCGGCGACCTGCGCGCCAGCCCCGCGGCGCCCGCTGCCCCGCCGGCATTCGCCGCTCCCGAGGTCGTCCTGACCGGTCGCGGCTGAGCAGCGGCCAGCGCTGGCGCCCTACTTGGGCGTCGCCTTGAACGTTCCCGATGCATGCCGGACGGCCGGTCCGGCGCTGTTCGAGCCTGACTTCGTGACCGTGCCGCCGGCCGCGGGCAGGTCGATCGGGCCGAGCGCCTCCGACCACTGGCCGAAGAAGTCGCCGTCGTTGCGCTGGACAGAGATGCCGCCGACGCAGGTGAGCGTCTCGCCGAGCTTGCTCAACGACGCCGGCCCGATCAGGACGCGCAGGATCGGGGCATCCTCGGGCCCGGTGATCGTGCCCGTGCCCGATACCGGGATCGCCTCGTTGACCCGGCCGTGGCATTCGAGCGAGGACACGGTCCCCGTCACGGTGACATTGCCGCTGGCGACGACCGCACCGGCGTCGGTGACGCTGACCGAGATGCCGTGGGCCGTGACCCGCAGGTTGTAGTTGAAGAGCCCCTGGATCGTCTCGGTGTACGTGCCGCTGATGTCGACCAGGAGGCCGGCCTTGACCTTGAAGTGGGCCGTCGTCTCGGCGATCCCCCGGCGCGAGACCGACTTGAACGTGATGTCGCCGGTCGAGCCCGGCACTCCGGCCGTGTACTGGAAGGTCGCCGGCGAGGTCTGGTTCGACCCGCTCGGATCGACCGACTTGGTGCCGGCCAGGGTCGCCTTGACCGGCACGTCGATGTCGGCCTTGTCGACCCAGTGGTAGACGGTGACCTTGACCGGCGTCCGGCTCGACGGCCCGACCTCGGCCCCATTGGGCGTCGGCCGGACCTGGAGGCAACGTCCGCTCTGCCACGTCGTCCGGGCTGCGAGGCCGACCGCGACGGCCGTGCCCGACTCGAAGAGGTTGATGGCGTGGCCGGTCTGCTGGACGTCGGCCTGGGTCGCCGGGCCCTCGGCGTCGGTCACGGTCATCGATGGCGGCGCGGTGTACCCGCCGGTGGCGTCGTAGCTGGCGGTGACCGTGGCGTCGATCGCCGCCGTGCCGTCCGTCGAGGTCACCGACCGGTCCATCTGGGCCGTCACCTGGGTCGTGCTGATCTGGGCCTGGTCGTCGACGGTCGTCACGAAGTCGGCCGAGCCCTGGTAGTGATAGCCGAGGCTGCCGGCCGAGGTTCCGCTCCCGCTCGAATCCGTCTCGTCGTCACTGATGTCGACGTGGCCGGTGACCCGGCCGCCCGGGTCCGGGCAGGGGTTGACCGAGACCGACAGCGAGCTCGAGCCGGTCACCTGGAGCCCGCCCCCCGGGCCGGTTGCCGAGCCGGTCGTATCACTGGTCATGCTCACGACCACGGTCACCACGCCGCCACTCGAGCCGGTCGT
Organism: uncultured Chloroflexia bacterium; assembly: GCA_963727055.1. GTDB lineage: Bacteria > Chloroflexota > Limnocylindria > Limnocylindrales > CSP1-4 > Palsa-1033. The sequence continues at coordinate 1,928,294 of CAVSEN010000003.1, read as the reverse complement.
GACCGAGCCGCTGACCGAGCTCGAACCGCTGCCCGAGCTGCCCTGCGAGTTGAACTGGCTGGTGACCGGCGGCGCTTCGGCCCGCGGGTCGTAGCTCGATACGCTCGAGGCGGTGATCCCGGCGAAGATTCCCCAGGCCACGCTCACGAGCGCGCTCGCCGGGCCGCCGGCCGGGGCAGCTCCGCTCGATCGAACCGAGGCGAGCCTGATCGCCGACCCGGGCGCGGCCGCCTTGGCAGCATCCGCCGCGAGGACCTGGGCGTCCTTCAGCTCGGTCGCGTCCTGGAGCGCCTGGAGGTCGGCCAGCCCCGGTCCCAGCACCTTGGTCGCGTTGACCTCGGCCCGATCGGTCCTGCCGAGCGCGGCGGCCGCCGCGCCGAGCTGGTCGTTCGTGCCGCTCGAGACCTGGGCGAGGCTCGCGGCGACGCTTGGCTCGAGCGGTCCCTTGGCGGCCGGCCCGGACGACGTCGCGCCGGACGGCGCAATGGACGGCGCGGGACCACCGCACGCGGCGAGGATTGCTGCCAGGAGAAGGGTCGCGCCGACCCTGGGCCAACGTCGCACGGTGCGCCGCCTCACTCCGACTTCCGACCGATTGGCCGATAGGGTACGTCGCGCGGGCGGGGCCCGGCAGGTGGGAATTGATGGCCCCTTGGGCGCGGCGCCGGTTCGCGCCGGCGCGTGGGCCGTGTATCGTGGCCGGCGATGGTCGAGCGCTCTTCCGGCAAGCACTCAGCGACCTTGCCCCGGCATCTCCCCGATGCCTCGCCCCAGCCGGCCCCCGACGACGCGCCCCCGCCCTCCGCGGCGACCCTGGCCGTTCCCCGCGAGGGGCTGGCAGGCAAGGCCGGGGCGACGCACCGGGTGGTCGTGATCGGGGCCGGCCTGGCCGGGCTCGTCGCGGCCTACGAGCTGAAGCGCCAGGGCCACAAGGTGGTCGTGCTCGAGGCCCAGAACCGGGTCGGGGGCCGGATCCACACCCTGCGCGGCTTTGCCCCGGGCCTGTATGCCGAGGCCGGCGGGATGCGCATCCCGCGCGTCCACAACCTGACCCTCGAGTACTGCCGCCTGTTCGACCTGCCCCTCCGGCCATTCGTCATGAACAACCCCAAGGGCCTGGTCTACCTCGATGGCCAGCGGATGACGATCGAGGCGGCGAACGCCGAGCCGTCGCGGCTGCCGTTCACGCTGGCCGAGCACGAGCGCGGCCGGACCGCCGATGAGCTCTGGGAATCGGCGATCGGCGAACTGCGGGCCATGGTCGAGCAGGACGGCCAGGCCGCCTGGGACGAGATCGTCCGCCGCTACGACCAGTTCTCGCTCTACGAGTTCCTGCGCGAGAAACGCTGGAGCGAAGGAGCGATCGAGTACTACGCGGTCATGAACTTCCTCGAAGCCGACATGCACAACGCGGTCGTCGAGATCCTGCGCGAGGACATCGGCAAGGCGTACGTCGACATGCAGGAGATCGCCGGCGGGATGGACCGCCTGCCGAACGCGTTCTTCGCCGACCTGCAGCGCGAGGTCCGCCTGGGCGCCGAGGTCTTCGCGATCGACCAGGAACCGGGCTCGGTCGTCGTCCACTACCGGACCGAGGCCGGTCGCTACCGCGCCGTCGGCGACTACGCCGTGTGCACCGTGCCGTTCTCGGTGCTGCGCACGATCGAGACGGTCCAACCGTTCTCGCACGAGAAGCGCCGGGCGATCCGCCAGCTCAACTACCACGCCTCGACCAAGATCGTCTTCCAGGTCCGGCAGCGGATCTGGGAGAAGGACGACGGGATCTTCGGCGGGGCGACGGTGACCGACCTGCCCGTCCGCCGGCTCAACTACCCCACGCCCGACCCGTCGACCGACCGGGGCGTCCTGCTGGCCTCGTACACCTGGGGCCAGGACGCGCTCCAGTGGGGCGCGATGGACGAGGAGACGCGGCTCGAGGAGGCCCTCGACGACGTCGCCCGGATCCATCCCGGGATCCGCGACGTGTACGAGGTGGGCGCCTCGCACGCCTGGTACAGCGATCGCTGGGCCCGCGGCGCGTTCGCGATGTTCGCGCCCGAGCAGCAGACGGAGCTCCAGTCGGCGATCGTCCAGCCCGAGGGCCGGGTCCTGTTCGCCGGCGAGCACTGCTCGCTGTATCACGCCTGGATCCAGGGCGCGCTCGAGTCGGGCATCCGGGCGGCGCGCCAGATCCACGAGGCGACCGACGTGGCCGAGGGAACCGGGATCGCCTCGACGTAGATCGCCGGCGCAGTCGCCTCCGTTGGCCCCGCGGGCCCGCCGCCCGGGCGTCGCCCATCGCCGCCGCCCCGCCCCGCCCCGCCCCGCCCCGCGCCGCCGTTATCTCCTGGGGAGATCAAATCGCCTGAATTGCCGTGGTCGGGCGACCTTGGGCCCGCCCCTTTCCCCCATTTGATCTCCCACGGAGATCGAATCGCGGGAATTGACGCCGATCGACCATCCGGAGCCCGTCAAGTCGGCCGATCTGATCTCCTGCGGAGATAGCGGTTAAGGACGGACCGCGACCCGACTCGGGGCGCGGTTCTGCCCGCAAGGGCAGCATTTCTGCCCCCTTGTGAAATCGGGCCACTGCTACGGTTCCGGCATGCCCGACTTCGAGGTCGTACGGCGGGCCGCGGCGGACGACATTCCAGTTCGCCCGGAGCCGTCTGTCTCGTTCGAGCCCGGGCTCGCCTGGAGCCCGGTGGGCGCCAGGATCGAGGCCGAAGCCGTCGGTGCCGCGGCCCATCCGGCGGAGGCCGGTCGCCGCCCGAACCAGCCCCGGACCCGGATCACGCCCGGGCAGGCGCTCGCCCTCCAGCGCTCGGCCGGCAATCGCGCCGTGAGCGGCATGATCCGGCCGGTCGGCCGGCCGGTTGCCCAGCGGGTGGCGATCAAGGATCCGACCCTGACCGAGACGCTCTACAACAAGGCCAGCCCCGCCGGCCAGGCGACCGCCAACAAGTACACCCTCAACCCGCGCTACGCGATGACTCGCCAGGGCGACAGCGGGGTCACCGTCACCGTTCGGATCAAGTTCCTCAGCCAGAGCCGGAACACGGTCGACCCGAGCTCGCCCACCGCCCCGCCCGGCACGCCGGCCCTCGGGACCCTGCTCGGCTACCCGGCCGAGATCCCGGCCAACGACCCTCGGGTCGAGTGGGCGAAGCAGACCGCCGAGGGCGCGGTCAAGAACTGGAACGGCCGGCTTGCCCTGGTCGGCGAGGAGCGCAACATCTTCTCGGCCAACACGAAGAAGCGCCTGCCGGTCACGTTCGCCTCGGTGGCGGTCTTCGGACCGAGCGAGCAGGCCGACAACCAGGTGATCATCCATCCCGCCTCGACGGTCGCCGGCACGCCGGGCCAGCCGATCGACGCTGGCAACTGGTACATGAACAAGGGCACGAGCTACAGCGGCGACGACAAGGTGATCGCCGCCCATGAGTACGGCCATCTCCTCGGCATCCCGGACGAGTACAGCCAGAGCAACGAGCAGCTCAACGCCCTGATCCACCAGGCGGCGCCCAGCTCGGCGCCCAGCGCCCGGGCCGCCCTCGACCGGGCCACCGTCGAGCGGATGGTCCTGTCGTCGATGATGCTGCCGCTCCTCCGCCAGCTCGATGCGGCGATGCCCACGGTCACGGACGCGCTGCGGGCGGAGCGACCGCTCCTCAAGCGGAAGATGACGGCCGCCGCGCGCGACGGGGTCATCTCGGCCGACGTCGTCGAGGCGCTCCGGGAGCAGCTCGCCGCTGCGTCCGAGGCCCGGCTCAGCCCGGGCATTCCCGCCATCGTCGCGTTCGAGACGACGAAGAACTTCAACCGCGCCCAGGCCGGCACCGGCGTCGAGGCCGGGTTCTCGGCGACGGCCCTTGCGCGACAGATCCGGGACACCTACTGGCAGGCGCTGAGCGCCGCCGACGCCAATCGGCTGGTCACCGTCGCCGGTCTCGGGGCGGTCTCGATCAACCAGGCCGCCTCGGTCAATGCCACGACCGCCTCCGGTGGCGTGAACGCCGGTGCCGCGGCGGCCGAGGCGACGGCGGCGATCGGGCCGGCGGCCGGCACGCCGGGCCTGCCGGCGGTCGTTCCCGCAGCGAGCCTCGAGGCCAAGCTCTCGGCCCTGCCGGCGACCTGGGCCGCGGCCGGATCCGTGCTCGAGACCGGCGTCACGCCGGCCCTCTTCGCCGCCAGGATGCTGGCGATCATCAAGAGCGCGGCCGCTGCCGCGGCGGCTCCCCTCCCGCCCGGCGTCGCACCGCCGCCCAAGCTCGCCAGCCAGCGAGCGCTTTTCGAGCGGGCCTACGCGCTGGTCTCGAACGCCGCTGCCGGCGCGTCCCAGCAGCTCGCCGCCGACATGGTCTCGACGACGATGAAGCCGGCCCTCCAGCAGGGCGTGACGGACCTCCAGGCGTCGATCAAGGCTGAGGTCAGCCGGCTGATGGCAACCCCGCCGTCCGGCGTCGCCGCGCTCGGCCCGGCCGACCCGACGATGGCCGCAATGGTTGCCGCGATGAAGAAGATCCTCGACGCCGACAAGGCCGCGACGAAGGGGACCGGCCGCGATCCGCTCGGCTCCGGCGTCGCCGCCCCGAACCAGGACGTGACCTACAGCTACCAGGGCATGATGGGCTCGAACGCCAGCCGGGCCCTGCGGCCCGACCAGTTCAAGCCCCTCGTCAACAACTTCAACAAGAAGCTGACGAAGCTGTTCGAGAAGGACTTCCACGGGGAAGTGAAGTAGTGCCCAGGCTGGCCACGTTTCGCTGGCGAACCCCAGGCCCGACCGATGTCGACGAGGAGCTGGCCCTCTTCGACGACGGCAGCGCCTGGCTTGTCGTGTGCGGCTCGCGCTCGCTCGAACCGACGATCGGCTCCTATCGCGGCGCCGTCGCCGAGGCCGACCGCCTGGCGTTGCTGCTGGCCGGCCCAGGACCGGTCGATCTCGAGCTGCTCGTTCCGCCGGTCGACCGGGCGCGGGCCGCGCTGATGGCGGTCGCCGATCGCGTCGCGGCGGCCGTCCGGACGGCACCGGTCGCCGAGGCGGGCTTCCACGTCCAGTCGCTCGGCACGGGTGCCGATGGGCTGCTCCACCTGTCGCTGTTGGTCGTGGCGGCCGGGACCCGGGCGGTCGAGCTCGAGCTCGATCCGCAGGCCTCGTCGATCCTGTTCGGCGCCGACGGCCGGAGCGTCACCTGGTCCGAGCTGCCCGACCTGCCGGCGGGCTTCGTCAGCCCCGCCGCGGTCGAGCTCGGCGGCGTCCGCCGGCGGGCGCGGATCGAGCCGGGCGCCTTCGGCGCGATCGCCCTCGACGTGCCGCCGGCCGCGGGGGCGACCGTCGTCTCGGCCAGGATCGCCGGCTGGCTGGCCGAGGGGTTCCCCGATGATCCGTTGCCGAGGCCGTTCAGCCTGCGCACCGCGGAGATGCCACTCGTGCCCTGAGGCCGACCCCTAGCTCTTCGCCCGGATCTCGGCCAGCAGGTCGTCCGAGCTGACCTCGCCGATCCGGGTCGTGCCGCCGACCTGCCGGAACTCGTCGTCGCCGACCTGGTGGTCGAGCTCACTCGTGGTCGTGTGCCAGCCCCGGTGATCGCGGACCTTGGTCGCCCCGAACAGGCGCTGGAAGAGGGTCGTCGACGGGCTGAAGCCCCATGCGGCGGTCTGGCTGTCGTCGGTGGGCTCGGCGCCCTTCGGCCGGAGGTCCGCTGGCAAGGCAGCCTTGAATCGCGCCCAGAGGTCCTTGCGCGCCGCGTCCTCTGACGGCTGGGCAGGGCCGGGTGCCTTGGCGAGCTCGGCGATCGTCTCCGCGACGGCGCCCCAGGTCAGCTTCCAGCCGAGGGTGTGGTCGCTGACGTGCTCCTCCTCGCCGGCCTTGAGCCGGTCCTCCCACTCCTTGCTGACCTCGAGGTAGACATGGGGATACATCTCGTGCCGGCCGGCCGTCGGCCAGTATGTCTCGAGGTACGGCTCGGGAGCCCGGACCGGGATCGCCTGGGTCGTCCAGCCGCCGTCGACTTTGACCGGCGCGGCGGCCCGCAGGAGCGGCGGCGAAGGGTCGATCGAGGCAACCGTCCGCCCGAGCAGCCCGCCGCCGTTGCGGCTCTCGCGGATCGTGCGGACGCCGTCGGGCGGGGCCGATGGGTGCGCCTTCACGTCAACGTTCGAGGCGCCGATGACCACTCGCCCGTCCCGCCAGGATCCGATCTCGGCGGCCACTGCCCGGTTCCCCGCAACGCGCTGGAGCTCGAGCAGCGACGCAGCCAGGGGATGAACCGCGGCCGGCGCGGGCTGGCGGGCGGTCACCGGGGCCGAGCCCCGCATCGCTTCTTCGCGGTCGAGCCGCAGGCGCTGCCCTCGGGTCCGCATCCGGTCCTCCTGGCGCCGAGGATACCTCGCCGTTGGCGACTCACGACAATCGGACCTGGCCCCGGACCTCTGTGTGCTTGCGGGGCGGTCTCGTTCGTGGGATCAAGGTCTGGTGACCACCACCTCATCGGACGCGCGGCAGACGCCAACGGCGATCCCCATCCGCCTGCGCGCAACTCGCCTGCTGATCGTGGGCCTGGTGGGCCTGCTCCTCGGGATTGCCGCCTTTGCCGTTGTGAGCTTCATCACGACGCCCCGGCGGACGACACCGTTCTACGAGCCGCCCGTTCTGGCCGGCCAGCAGATCCCCGGCTACTGCGCCGGCGGCTTCTATGCCCGGCTCGGCCAGACGATCGTGCTTACGACCTCGCCTCATTGCGCCGGCCAGGGGACCATTGCCTACGACCCTGGTCGCACCAGCGTCCAGGGCGTGTTCGGCCCGACGGCCCAGGCATCGACCTGCCCCTACCCGGGGCACACCTGCGCCGCCTCGGACATGAACGAGCTCATCGTGGCCGCCGACCGGATTCCCTGGGGCCACCTGAATGTCGTGGACCTGGGCACGGCTGGTTACCGGGTCATCGCGCCGGGCACGAAGCCGCTGGCTTGCGCCGACATCGCGATCGGTGACCGGGTCGAGATCGACGGCCGCAATATCTACCGGGCCGGCACCGTGGCCGAGAAGGGCCAGAACCTCTACCCGGTGGCCGAGGACGGGTCGTACTTCCCGTGCATGATCGCCGCCTTCGTGCCGACCGGCAGTGGAGATTCCGGCGGCGCCGTCCTCGTCCGGGGGATTCCGGCTGGGGTCACCAGCCGGAGCTTCGGCGGCAACCTCGGGTTCACGCCGCTGTCCGAAGGGCTGGCCCAGCTTGGCCTGGAGCTGTGCACGACGCCGAACTGCGATCTGACTCCGCCGGTGGCAGCTCCCCCAGCTGCATCGCCTTCGTGACCTTTCCCAGCGCGACTGGGGCGCTCCAGTAGGCCGGCCCGGCGGCCCTCGACGCGGCACCGTGCCAAGCCGCGGCGCTCTGCTCCCGCGGTGCCTTGCCCGCGACCATCGATGGTCCTGGACCGCGGTATCCCAGCCGGCGTCACTAGTCGCAGCTTTGGCGGAAACCTGGGGTTCACGCCCTTGGCCGGAGGACTAACGGAGCTCGGGCTAACGATGTGCACGACGCCTGACTGCGGACTCACGCCGCCGAAGTAGGCGTCGAGTCGCGTCAATTGCTCTGGCGTGGTGCCCGGTCGCACCTCTCTGACTTTCGTGCCCTTGCGCCACGGACCGGCCTGTGTGATCGATAGAGGTATGAGAACGGTTACAACGGACCGCCGATCCATTGCGCTCATCGTTGCGGGGTTGGCGTTGCTCCTGGTCGCTGGCGCTAGCTGGATCTATATGAGTCCCCGCGCTCCGTTGGGCATTCCCGTGCACTGGGACCTGACCGGGATGGGCGGCATGAATAGTGATTTCGGCCAGCACCACGCCTTTGAGCCGACGCAGGCCGCGACGATGACGACCCTCGAGGTGCACGTCGAGATATGGCCAACCTCGTCCGTTCCAGCCGACAAGTGGCTGACGCAGACCATCGACTATGGATTCAATACGGTCACTATTACTCTGCGCATCCTTGGTACCGATGAGAATTCCTCTGGCCCGCTGCCCAGAGTCGGCAATTATTACGACACGGGCGGCTGGGTCACGATCGCTCTGAGCGAACCTCTGCGCTCCCGAAACCTGGTCGACGGCACCACGGGTAAAGTCGTCCCATACCCACCGGCGCCCTGAGCGGGCTTACTCGAAGCAAACGAAGCCAGCTTCGTTCGTTGCCGAACAGCAATCGAGGCGAGCTAACCCGAAGCGGGCCTTCTAGTAACGGCGAGTCGGCACGATTCGGAGATCATTCGACCGGAACCCGGACTCACCCGACTTGAGCTCGGCACCCGACCAACCGTGCGGCTCGTCGCACTGCGGCTCTCCGGTCATCGGAGCGACTCTTATCTTCGGGCGAAGCGACCATACGGACGCCAGACGCTGTCTTCGGGCAGGAGACCGATGTCAGTCCCCAACTGTTTCACTGTCAGGCGACCTCCTGGTCGTCGCCCCTGACTATATTCGGGTGTGAACGCCCCGCGCAGGCTCCCCATCTGATGCCGGTGTTGCCCTCGGCTGGACAAGACTTGCCGGTCGGCGCCCCTCGTCAAGCTCCGCCAAAAAGGGCGACTTTCTGACCCCCAACCTGACCACTTATGCGCCGATCCGGGGCGTCACCTGGCAGGACGAGGCGATCCCCGCCGTGCTTGGAATTGGAGCCGACACTCGGATTTGAACCGAGGACCTGCTGTTTACGAAACAGCTGCTCTACCGCTGAGCTATGTCGGCGCGAGGCCGAGTATAGAGGCTGCCCCCGGCCGGAGGCCTAGGCGATCTTGCGCCGGTAGGCCCGCATCGCGAACGCATAGGCGATCACCAGGATCGCGACGCACCAGGCGAGGGCGATCCAGATCTCACTGCCGACCGGCTGCTGCGCGAGCAGCTCCCGGATCGTATTGACGATCGCCGTGACGGGCTGGTTCTCGGCAAAGGCGCGCACGGGGCCCGGCATCGTGGCCGTGGGCACGAAGGCCGAGCTGACGAAGGGCAGGAAGATGAGTGGGTACGAGAACGCGCCCGCCCCGTCGGTGGATGTCGCCGACAGTCCGGCGATCACCGCCAGCCAGGTCAGCGCCAGCGTGAACAGGGCGAGGATGCCGGCCACCGCCAGCCACGCCGGCAGGCCGGCCGATGAGCGGAAGCCCATCAGCAGTGCGACCAGGATGATGACGACCACCGAGATCGCGTTGGACACCAGTGAGGTCAGGACGTGGCCCCACAGCACGGACGATCGGGCGATCGGCATCGAGTGGAAGCGCTCGAAGATGCCGCTCTGCAGATCGACGAACAGGCGGTAGGCGGTATACGAGATGCCGCTGGCGATCGCGATCAGCAAGATCCCGGGCAGCAGGTAGTTCACGTAGTTGCCGGTGCCGGTCTGGATCGCGCCGCCGAACACGTAGACGAACAGGAGCATGAAGGCGATCGGCATGATCGTCACGGTGATGATCGTGTCCATGCTGCGCGTGATGTGGCGCAGCATCCGCCCGGTCATCACGCCGGTGTCGCTGAAGAAATGGCTGTTCATCGTTGTTCCTTCTTGTCCTTGCCCACGATCGCCAGGAAGATCTCCTCCAGGGTGGGTTGCCGTTCCACGTATTCGACCTTCGCGGGCGGGACCAGCTTCCTCAGCTCCTCGAGCGTGCCGGACACGATGATCGTGCCGTCGTGCAGGATCGCGATCCGGTCGGCGAGCTTCTCGGCCTCGTCGAGGTACTGGGTCGTCAGGAGCACGGTCGTGCCGCCCTGGGCGAGGCCCTGGACCACCTGCCAGACCTCGATCCGGCCCTCCGGGTCGAGGCCGTTGGTCGGCTCGTCGAGGAAGATGACCCGCGGCTCGCCGATCAGGCTCATCGCGATATCGAGGCGACGGCGCATGCCGCCGGAGTAGGTCGACACCCGACGCCCGCCCGCCTCGGCGAGGCCGAAGCGCTCGAGCAGCTCGTCGGCCACCTTGCTGGGGGCCGTCACATGCCGTAATTGGCCGATCATCACCAGGTTCTCGCGCCCGGTGAGGATCTCGTCCACCGCCGCGAACTGACCGGTCAGGCTGATCGACTCGCGCACCCGGGCCGCCTGTGACCGGACATCGAATCCGTCGACCTGCGCCGTGCCGCCATCCGGCTTGAGCAGGGTGCTCAGGATCCTCACGATCGTGGTCTTGCCCGCGCCGTTGGAGCCGAGCAGGGCGAAGATGCTGCCGCGCTCCACCTCGAAGGTCCACGCCCTTGAGCACGTCAAGGTCCTTGCTAGGACTTCCGCAAGCCACGGACCTCGATCGCCGGCTCGATCTGCTGGTCCCGGCTCATCGCCCGAGCCCCAGGGCGCTGTCGGAGCTAGATGTCCAGGTTCTCGACGGCCGGTCGGTCGGCAGAGCCGGCCACCATGTCGTATAGCTGGGGCGGGATCCTGTCCCGGAGCTGGTCGAGGGAGTCGAAGACCTCGAGGCTCGACTCGGCCGGCCGGCTGCCGTAGCTGATGTTGCCCAGGCCCAGGTAGCCGCGCCAGCCGGCCGGCTTCCCCTCGGCATCGACCATGGTGAACTCGGCCGTCCGGTCGGAGTGGAGGACGAACTTGCCGGTCCGGCTGCGGTAGACGCGGAAGACCTCCCAGCGGCTCGAGCTCGAGCTCGAGTTGGTCCATTCGCCGAGGAGGACGCCGCTGAAGCGGACCTTGCGGCCGCCCGGGCCGACCCGAACGGTGATTTCGTCGAAGCCTTCGCGGCGACCGTCCTCGACGTCGACATAGCGTCGGAGGGCCTTGGCGATCGCAGCGGAAAGGTTGCCGCCGGCGATGGCCTGGGCGCGGTCATAGAGCGGAAGGTCCCCGTCGGAAACGTAGATCGTCTTGTTTGGCACCTGGACATCGTAACTCCCGTCGCTCGAGGTAACTATACGTGGCAGTATACGTATAGTGAGGTCGATGTCAAGAGCGCGATGGACTTCGTGCCGGGGATACGAGGCGGGCCGCCGGGATCAGCGCGCCGCCCCGAGTTTCGTCGGGATTCCGCCGCCAGGCACCGTAGTGCGAAGATCGAGCGACTCGGCGGTGGATGGCGACAGGTTGTGCGGCGCTTCCACGCACGGACATGGGCCGCTTCCGGGTCGGCCGGCTCGGTCAGCGGCATGATCCTGTCCGTACTGCGCCTGGTGGCGGAATTTCGACGAAGTTCCCGGTTTCGGGTGGCTGACCGGTCAGCAACGTGGGCGCGCCTCGAGGCGCGCCCACGCCGACGCATCGCCCGCCAGTGGCGGGCCGCCGGGAGGAACCGACGGCCCGCCTTTCGGCGACTAGGGGGAGGGCGACGCCCCGGATGGTGCCGCGCTGGCCGGCGCACCAGCGATCCTGACCGAGGCCACGATCGCGTTGAGCTCGGCCAGGTCGGCCGGCGAGGCACCCGCTGCGTGGCGGGCGAGGATGACGAATTGGTGGCCGGCGATGCTCACCACGAAGTCGTCATCGGTCGTGCCCGCGGCCGCGCAGCAAAGGCCGCCGCTGCTGTTGCCGCCCGGGTCTGGCCAGAAATGGAGCACTCCGTCGTCGCACTTGGTCATGTCGACGCTGGTCGGCACGGTCAGCTGGATCCGTTTGGCGGGGAAGCCGCCGATGGTGACCGTGGTCGGGGCGGATGCATCTCGGCCTTTCTGGGTCACCAGCAGGTTCGTGAGCTGATCGACGGTTGTCCCCGAGCTCACCATCTTCGCGAGCCAATGGCACGCGTCGGGATAGACGTGGTCCACGGGGAAGGTCGCGAAGGTCACCTCGGTTGGTGAATCCTCGACCGCGGTAGGTGCGTGCGCGTCGTAGTTCTTGCGGACGAACCCCTGGTCCGTCGTCCACCCGGCCGGAACCGTGAAGGTGAGCTTCACCGGGGTAACGCCTCCGGCCTCGAACCAGTACGTGCCGGCCTCGAGCGTGCCACTGAGGCAGTCGCCAGATGCCGTGCAGAGCTGGCCGGGCGCGATCACCGCGGTTGACGGGGCCGGCGTCGACGAGGTCGAGGGGCTCGGCGCCGGGCTCGGGCTTGCGCTGGGAATGGCGGTCGCGGGCGGGCCACCGCTGCCGCTGGGTCTTGGGATGAGCAGGAAGCCCAGCACGACGACGACGGCAATCGCCGCCACGGCGCCGCCCAGGCGGAAGCGGTTGTTCATGGTTTGGGGCCTCCACGCCGGCCACCAGGCTCGACGCTGATTGGTCGATTGGATCCGGGCCCGGGTCGCCGAGAGCAGACGCTCCGGTGCACGTTCCGCGGCTTCGTCATTGAGCCAGGCCGAAATCACGGGATCGGGATCAGGCCTGGTCGTCATGCGAGGACCTTTCCGACCGAGCCGCTGCGCGCATCCGCATCAAGCGCGGCACGCAACGCCTCCGTCGCGTAATGCAGCCGGGACTTGGCCGTGCCGATCGGGATCCCGATCGTCGTGGCGGCCTCGTCCACGGTCAGTCCGAGGTAGTGATGGAGAACGACGATCGTTCGATGCTCGAGCGACAGTCGGTGAAAGACGCGAGCCAGCTCGTCCCGGTCGGCGAGCGCACCTGCGCCATCCGGCTGGGAGGGTTCGATCCGAAGGATCCTGATGCTTGCCCCGGAGCGACGTCGCCTGCGAGCCTCGTCGGTGACCGAGTGCAGCAGCAGCCGGTTCAACCAGGCGTCGAAGCGGTCCGGATCCCGGAGCGCGGGGAGATCTCGCCAGCAGTGGACGAGCGCCTCCTGTACGGCGTCCTCCGCGCTGTCGAAGTCCCGCAGGATCAGGCGGGCGATCCGGTACAGGTGGTCGATGACCGAGGTCATGAGGATGTCGAACGCGTCTCGATCCCCATCCCGCGCCAGTCGCACCAGGTCCGACTTCGTCACCGATCCCTCACCTTCGTCCACTGACCTCCGGTGCAGGCCGGCGATCACTGTATTGGCAGGAATGCCGTCAGGATGGTTCAAAAATCGCCCGGCCTCGCGTGTTGGCGCAGAATCGGTTCATCACTGCCACAGGGAGGAGCAGCCGATGCCTCGACGAGTCGTTGCCAGCACCTACATCACCCTCGACGGCTTCATCGACGAGCCGGGCCGCTGGTCGCGGCCGTTCTGGTCGGACGAGGCCGGCGCGTTCAAGGCCCGGGAGCTCTCTGCCAGCGAGGCCCTGCTCCTCGGGCGGGTCACCTACGAGGGCTTCGCCGCGGCCTGGCCGACGATGGAGGGCACCGGCGAATTCGGCCAGAAGATGAACGCGATGCCCAAGTACGTCGCCTCCCGGACGCTGGCCAGCGCGACCTGGAACGCCACGATCATCGAGGGCGAGGCGGCCGAGTTCGTCCGCCAGCTCAAGGCCGAGGATGGCGGCGACGTGCTCATCGCGGGCAGCGGCCAGCTGGTCGACTACCTGACGGCCCACGACCTCATCGACGAGTACCGCCTGATGATCCACCCGATCCTGCTGGGCGACGGCCAGAAGCGCCTCTTCGAGTCGGTCCCGCGCCGGACGCTCAGCCTCGTCGAGACGCTCAACCTGCCCAACGGGATCATCGTCACCACCTATCACCCAAGCCCGGCCTAACGCCGCGACCGCGTTCGTCAGGGTCCTGTCAGCCGAGCGGGCGATACTCTGGGGAACCCACGGAGGCCAGCCGGTCGAGCCCCGGCGCGACTGACCAGACGGACGGGAGCTTGTTCCGCGTCATGACCGATCAGATCGACGAGCCGGCTCGTCCAGTGCCCGACCGCTCGCGTCGGGCCAGGCTGACGGCTCGCGCCCGGCGGGCGGGGCTCTTCGTCGCCGGCGTCGCCGCTGCGTTCACCGCGATCGTCGTGTACGGCGTCCTCGTCCCGGCACCGCGCCCGCTGACCCAGGACGACATCCAGCAGGGCGTCGACCGGGCCCTCGCCTCGCAGACGCCGCCGCCGGCCTTCTCCCAGCTCGTATTCGCGGACATCGCGCCCTCGCTCGTCGCGATCCAGACCCAGGCCGTCGACGCCCAGGGCAAGGCCGAGACGGGCCTGGGCACCGGCGTGGTGGTCGACGCCGCGGGCGACATCCTGACCGCGCTCCACGTCGTCAACGACGGCGACCTCGATCAAGCTGACCTTCGCCGATGGGACGACGGCGACGGCGACCGTGACGACGCGCGAGCCGGCCCACGACATCGCCGTCCTGGCCCCGAGCCTCCTGCCGTCGAGCGTCGCCCCGGCGACGCTGGGCAACCCGAACGCGATCCAGGTGGGCAGCGAGGCCTACGTCGTGGGCAACCCCTTCGGGCTCGTCGATTCGCTCAGCGCCGGTGTCGTCTCGGGCCTCGGTCGCACGTTCCAGGAGCCGGACAGCAGCCAGGTCCTGGAGGGCCTGATCCAGGTCGACGCCGCGATCAACCCCGGCAACTCGGGCGGGCCGCTGGTCAACCGCGACGGCCAGGTGATCGGGATCGTGACCGGGCTGGTCAACCCGACCAAGCAGGACGTGTTCATCGGGATCGGCCTGGCCGTGCCGATCGACGTCGCCGGCGGCGCTGCCGGCCTGCCCCAGTACTGACCAGCAGGAGGGAGACCGGATGACAGCGGTTCGCGATCCGAACGCCACGCGGCCCAACGAGGCCGATGGAGCGCGTCCTGTACGAGGTCAAGAAGGTCATCGTCGGCCAGGACCACCTGCTCGAGCGCGATGGTCGTCGCCCTCCTCGCCCGCGGCCACCTGCTCGTCGAAGGCGTGCCGGGGCTGGCCAAGACGATGGCCATCAAGACCCTGGCCGAGGCGATCGGCGGCGACTTCAAGCGGATCCAGTTCACCCCCGACCTGGTCCCGGCCGACCTCGTCGGGACCCGGATCTACAACCAGAAGACGGGCGAGTTCAACACCTCGCTCGGGCCGGTCTTCACCAACCTGCTCCTGGCCGACGAGATCAACCGGGCGCCGGCCAAGGTCCAGAGCGCCCTGCTCGAGGTGATGCAGGAGCGCCAGGTCACGATCGGCCACGAGACCCACCCGGTCCCGGCGCCGTTCCTCGTGCTGGCCACCCAGAACCCGATCGAGACGGAAGGCACCTACGCCCTGCCCGAGGCGCAGGTCGACCGGTTCATGCTCAAGGTCCTGGTCGGCTACCCGAGCCCGACCGAGGAGTTCGTGATCGTCGAGCGCCAGACGGCGCCGCCCGAGCCCGTCCAGAAAGTCCTCTCGACGGCCGACCTGCTCGCCCTCCAGCTGCGCGTCGACCAGGTCTACGTCGATCCGGCCCTCAACCGAGTACGCCGTCCGGCTGGCCACCGCGACCCGCGCCCCGGCCGCCCACGGGATGCCCGAGATCGCCCGCTACATCACGTACGGTGCGAGCCCCCGGGCATCGATCAACCTGATCCTCACCGCCCGGGCGCTGGCCTTCGTCCGCGGCCGCGACTACGCCCTGCCCCAGGACGTGATCGACATGGCCCGTGACGTGATCCGCCACCGGCTCGTGCTGTCGTTCGAGGCCCTCTCCGACAACGTCACCGGCGACGACGATCCTGACCACCGTGCTCGGCCGCGTGCCGGTCCCGGTCGTCCCGCTGCGGGAGCCGTCCAACGTACGCGCTCAGCGCCTGAGCGCATCCTCCAGCGCCTCGACTGGCAGGTCATCCGCCGGCTGGATGGCCTGCTCCAGGGCGACTACCGCAGCCTGTTCCACGGCAACGGCGTCGACCTGGCCGCCCTGCGCGAGTACCAGCCCGGCGACGACGTCCGCTACATCGACTGGAACGTCACCGCCCGGATGGACACGCCGTACGTCCGCGAGTACCACGAGGACCGCGAGATCACGGCCTGGTTCCTGCTCGACCTGAGCCCGTCGGTCGACTTCGGGACGGTCGACACGGATCGCCAGAAGCGGACGGTCCTGGTCGACTTCGTGACGACCCTGGCCCGGCTGCTGACCCGGCGCGGCAACCGGGTCGGGGCGATCTTCTACGGCAACCAGGTCGAGCGCACGATCCCCGCCCGGGGCGGCCGCGACCAGGTCCTCCGGCTGATCGACGACCTGCTTGGCCAGCGCCCGGCTCGACGGCGCGCCGCTGACCGACCTGCGCCCGCTGCTGGACGCCGCCGACCAGGCGATCAAGCGCCGCTCGCTGGTGTTCATCATCTCCGACTTCATCAGCGAGCCCGGCTGGGACCGCCCGCTCGAGCTCCTCCAGCGCCGGCACGAGGTCCTGGCCGTCCGCCTGCTCGACCCGCGCGAGATCGGAGCTGCCGGACGTCGGGCCGATCATCATGGAGGACGCCGAGACCGGCGAGCAGCTCTACGTCGACACCGGCGACGCGCGGCGTTCCGGCGGCGGTTCAGCGAGGCGGCCGCGGCGCCGCGAGCAGGCGATCGGCGCCGCCTTCCGGCGGGCCGGCGTCGAGGCGGTCTCGCTGTCGACCGACGACGACCTCGTTCGGGCGATCGTCCGGATGGCGATGCTCCGCCGACGACGGCTGAGGACCCCGGGATGTCGTTCGTCTGGCCGCCGAGCTCCTCCTGGCGCTCGTCCTGCTGCCGATCGGCGTGATCGCCTACCGGGCCGTCGAAGCCCGCCGCCGCCGGACGATGGCCGGGGTCGGCCTGGGGCAAGGCCCGGGATCCGCTTCCGGCCGGCCGGCCGAGCCGCGCCGGTTGCGGCTCCGGGCCCGGTTGCCGGGGATCCTGTTCGTGGCCGGCCTGGCGGTCCTCCTGATCGGCCTCGGCCGGCCCGCAGGCCACGGTCTCGCTGCCCCAGTCGGAGGGCACGATCGTCCTCGCCTTCGACGTCTCGGGCAGCATGGCCGCCGACGACCTCAAGCCGACCCGGATGGCCGCGGCCAAGGCGGCCACGAAGGCCTTCGTCCAGGACCAGCCGGCCAGCGTCGCTGATCGGCGTGGTCGCCTTCAGCGATGCCGGCCTGTCGGTCCAGGCGCCGACCACCGACCAGGGCGCCGTCCTCGCCGCGATCGACCGCCTGACCCCCGAACGGGGTACCTCCCTCGGACAGGGGATCCTCGTCGTCGCTGAGCACGATCGCGACGGCCGAGAATCCGCCGCCCGATCGACTACTACAGCAACCGGTCCCCGGCGCCCGAGCGCGTCGCCGGCGCCGGTCCCGCCGGGCTCCGACAGCTCGGCCGCTGATCATCCTGCTGACCGACGGCGAGAACAACGCAGCCGCCGGACCCGCTGACCGCCGCCCAGGCGGCCGCCGACCGGGGCGTCCGGATCGACACGGTCGGCATCGGCAGCGCCGCCGGCACGACCCTCACGATCGACGGCTTCAAGGTCCACACCCAGCTCGACGAGGCCACCCTCCAGCAGGTTGCCCAGCTGACCGGCGGCAGCTATTACGCGGCGGCCGATGCGGCGGGCCTGTCCAAGGTCTACGCCGACGTGGGCACCCGGCTCGTCGTCAAGCCCCAGGCGATCGAGGTCACGGCGCTGTTCGCGGGCGGCGGCGTGGCCCTCCTCGTGCTCGGCGGCGCTGTCCTCGCTGGCCTGGCTGGGCCGCCTGCCGTGAGCCGGCCGATGCTCGACGCGCGTCACGGGGGCCAGCGCTGATGGACTTCCTGTGGCCGGGCTTCCTGCTCCTGCTGCTGCTCGTGCCGCTGCTCGTCCTGCTCTACGTCTGGGGCCAGCGCCGGCGCCGGCCGGCGGCTGTTCGCTACTCCAGCCTGTCGCTGATCCGCGACGCCCTGCCGGGCTCGTCGTTCATCCGCCGCCACCTGCCCTTCGCCCTGTTCGCGCTGGCCCTGGCCGGCCTGGCCGTGGCGCTCGCCCGGCCGGTGGTGATCGCCAGCGTGCCGACGAACGAGACGACGATCGTCCTCACGATCGACGTCTCGGGCAGCATGTGCTCGGCTGACGTCCCGCCCAGCCGGCTCGAGGCGGCCGAGGCGGCCGCCGCCAACTTCATCGCCAGCCAGAGCGCCGTCGACCCAGATCGGGATCGTCGCCTTCTCGGGCTTCGCCGAGGTCGTCCAGGCGCCGACGACCGATCGCGGCCTGCTGTATCGGCGCGCTGCGCAGCCTCCAGACGGGCCGCCGGACGGCGATCGGCAGCGGCATCCTGGCCGCGATCGATGCAATCGCCTCGATCGACCCGAACGTCGCCCGGAGCACCTCCGACACGACGCCCGGAGTCGAGCCGCCGCCGGTGCCCAAGGGCGACTACGCGCCGGACATCATCGTCCTGCTGACCGACGGCTCCAGCAATGCCGGCCCGCTGCCGTCGGCCGCGGCCCAGCAGGCGGCCGATCGCGGCGTCCGGGTCTACACGATCGGGTTCGGGACGGCGAACGGCGGCGAGCTCGCGCCGACCTGCGCCCCGCAGTCCTCATCGGGCGCGAGCCGGGCGGCGGCCAGTTCGGCGGCGGCGGCTTCGGCGGCCAGAACACCCGGCGTTCCGGCGGGGGATCGACGAGGCGACACTCCAGCAGGTCGCCGACCTGACCGGTGGGACGTACTACCCGGCCGAGAGCGCGCAGGAGCTCGAGAGCGTCTTCCAGGGCCTGCCGACGAACCTGATCACGAAGCACGAGGTCCTCGAGATCGGCTTCGGCTTCGTCGCCTTCGGGGTCGTCTTCGCCGGGCTGGCGTTCCTGCTCGGCCGGGCCTGGCGCCCGCTGCCCTGAGCTACGGCTCCTCGAGCCGGGCGATGGCCGCCGGCCGGCGGTTGGCAAGGACCGGGATCTGGCGGCGGATCGATGCGACCCGCTCGAGGTCCAGCTCGGTGCTGATGATCCCGACCCCGTCGGCGGCCTGGGCGATCACCGTGCCCCACGGATCGACGATCATCGAGCGGCCGTGGGCGGCGACCCCGGCCGCGCGGCCGACCTGGGCCGGCGCAAGCACGTAGGCGCCGTTCTCGATCGCGCGAGCCCGCAGGAGCGGCTCCCAGTGGTCGCGGCCGGTCCGCTCGAGGAAGTTGGCGGGCACGGCCAGGATCTCGGCGCCGGCGCCGGCCAGCGCCCGGTACAGCTCCGGGAAGCGCAGGTCGTAGCAGATCGACAGCCCCAGGCGGATGCCGTCGAGGTCGGCCACGACGACCCGGTCGCCGGCGGTCACCCGGTCCGACTCGCGGTCGGCCGGGCCGTCCTTGATCGCCACGTCGAACAGGTGGATCTTGCGATAGGTGGCCGCAACCGCCCCGTCCGGGTCGATCAGGACGCTCGTGTTGTACGGCCGCCCCTCGGGTCCCGCCTCGGCCAGGCTGCCGGCCAGGATCCAGGCGCTGTGCCGCCGGGCGACGGCCGCGAAGGCGTCGGT
The DNA here is from genome assembly GCA_963727055.1 of uncultured Chloroflexia bacterium. Classification (GTDB taxonomy): domain Bacteria; phylum Chloroflexota; class Limnocylindria; order Limnocylindrales; family CSP1-4; genus Palsa-1033. The sequence goes on along the minus strand of CAVSEN010000003.1, from coordinate 1,909,044 downwards.
GAACGGGCCCGGGATCGGCCGGGCGGACGCCCGGTAGCCCTCGTCGTTGCCGCGGTACTGGAGGTATTCGGGCAGCGCCACGAGGCGGGCGCCATCGGCGGCCGCCTGGTCGGCCATGCGGACGGCCATCTCGATGTTCGCCTCGGGGTCGGATCCGGCATCGAGCTGGACGAGCGCAACGCGCAGGCGGGTCATGCCCTGAGCATGCCACACGGGCCGGCCGAGCTCCGTTGCCCTGTGGCGGGCGTCGCTTGACGGTCGTCTCGTGGCGGGCGCCCTCGAGACGTGCGCTGCCGTACGGGCGCCTCCGGACCGCCCTGTGGCGGACCGAAGTTCCGGTTTACCAACCCCCGGAGTGGTAAGGAAGGATCCTGCCCTGATGCCGGCGCGTCGCCGCCAGGTTCGTGCGTGGCGGACGGGCCCCTCCGGCCGATCGGTGCGCGGAACGGCTGGAGTCCCTGCTTAGCACCACACCGGTTGGTAGGTCGGAAGAACCGGTGCGGGAGCGGCCGGGCGCGGAGCGGCCGTCGGTGCGGGAGCGGCCGGGCGCGGAGCGGCCGTCGGTGCGGGAGCGGCCGCCGGTGGGGGAGCGGCCGGTGCGCGAGCGGCCGTGCGAGGAGACGGCCGCCGGTGCGGGAGCGGCCGCCGGTGCGGGAGCGGCGCCCGAGTTGCGTCACGCGAGCACAACTGACCGATCGAGGTTACGAGTCGGCTTGTTTGCCCGTCACGTGCACGGTTTCGATTGAATCGGCCCGGATCGCGTTGCGGACGTGCAGCCCACGCACCAAACCGACCACACTGGATCGAGAATTGTCGGTTGTGCTCGTCACGCGCAACCTGGCGAGCGCCGGACCCAAGCGCCGTGCTCGTCACGCGCAACCGGCCAGGTGAGGGCCGGGCCGGAGCTCCCCGGCGACTCGCGGGAGCCAGCCGTCGCCGCCGCGGTCAGCCTTCGCCCGGGGCCTCGCCGGGCAGGGCGACAGTGAACACAGCCCCGGTCCCGGGCCGGAGTGGCTCGACGACGAGGTCGCCGTCCATCGCCCGGCACAGCTCGCGCGAGACGTACAGGCCGAGGCCGCTGCCGTCCTCGGCGTTCGAGCCGGTCCCCCGGGCGAAGCGCTCGAAGAGGTGGGCGCGGTCGCGTTCGGCGACCCCGGGTCCGTGGTCGATGATCGTCAGCTTCAGCTGGCTGCGGGGCTCGTCGACGGCGATCTCGACCTCGATCGGCTGGCGCCGGCCGTACTTCACGGCGTTGTCGAGGAGCGCCCACAGGACCTGGTCGAGCTGGTCCGCGTCGGCCACCGCCAGCCAGCCGCCCGAGCGATCGTCGATCGAGAAGGCGACATCGGGGATCGCCGAGCGCCTCCCACGCCCGTCGGACGCGCGGCGCCGAGGCCGAGCACCTCGGCCCGCGGTCGGAGCGCGCCCGATTCGAGGCGAGTCACCGTCAGCAGCTGGCGGACCATCCGGGACAGACGCTCGGCCTGCTCGGTGATGATCCCCAGCCGGCGATCGTCGCGCTCCTCGCCGAGCTGCTCGGCGAAGGCCCGGATGCTGGTCAGCGGCGTCTGGAGGTTGTGGCTGACCCCGCGCAGGAAGTCATCCTTGGCGGCGTCGAGCTCGAGCAGCTGGCTGTTCTGGGCGGCGACCCGCTGGAAGAGCTGCGCGTTGCGGACCGCGACCCCGATCTCGGCGGCGAACAGCTCGAGCAGGGCCTGGTCGGCCGGCTCCCATGCCCGCGTTGCCGGCAGGCGGCCGGCGATCAGGCCGAGGCGCTCGTCACCGGCTCGCACTTCGGCCCGGACCGGCCGCGGGTCGCCGGGCACGGCGTCCTCCTCGGGGACCGACGACGGGTCGCCGAGCATGATCGTCGCGTCGATCATCCCGAATGCCACCCGGGCATCTTCCGAGGCCCGTCCGACGAGGAACGCGACCCCATCCCGTGGTGAGGCGTGCTCGATCGCGGCGAGGATCCGGACCAGCTCGCGGTTGCGCCGCTCGAGCGCCCCGGCGAGGCGGTTGTGGCTCTCGGCCAGGCGGGACAGCTCGTCGTCGCCGCCGACGCCGATCGGCGTCGACAGGTCGCCGGCCGAGACCCGGTCGACGGCCGCCGCGATCGCCCGGAGCGGCGCGGTGAGGTCGGCCGCCAGGAGGTAGGCGACCAGGACGGCGATCAGACGCGACGAGGACGACGAACAGGAGGAGGAGACGGGGCAGGGTCGAGATCGGGTCGGGCAGCCGCTCAGCGGCGACGAGCAGCACGCCGAAGACGGCCAGTGGGATGACCGCGGCCGCGACCAGCGCGAAGGTCAGCCGGGTCCGGAACCCGATCCCTGCCCCGAACGTGGGTGTCGGGATCGTCCGGTCGTGGAACGGCTGCGGCGGCTCCCCAGTGGCGGCTGGGGCGGCATCCGCCGCGGGCTGGGGCGCCTCGGGCCCGGTCGCATCGGGCCGGGCCGCCTCGGGCATGGTCGGGTCCGTCTCGGCCGGCCCGCCCGTGGCCCGTGCCTCGCTCGTGGCCCGTGCCTCGCCCGTGGCCCGCGCCTCGCCCGTGGCCGTCACGCCCCTCCGGCCGGCTCGAGCGTGACAAGCCGGTAGCCGACCCCGCGAACCGTCAGCAGGTGGACCGGCCGGTTCGGATCGGGCTCGACCTTCTGGCGCAAGCGGCGCATCGTGACCCAGACGTAGGACGGGTCGGCATCTTCCGTCTCGGCCCAGCCGCGGGCGAGGAGCGTCTCGGTCGTGACGGTGTTGCCCAGATTTGCCGCCAGGGCGTAGAGCAGGCGCGATTCGGTCGGGGTCAGTGCCACGGCCTGGCCGCGAACCACCGCCTCACGGCGATGGAGCTCCAGGACGAGCGATGGGCCCGAGGACGAGGCTCTGGCGGGGGACCTTGTCGCCCAGCCGCCGCAGCACCCGGTTGATCCGGGCCCGCAGCTCCGGGTAGTGGTACGGCTTCGTGACGTAGTCCTCGGCGACCTCCTCGAGCAGGTCCGCCTTGTTGTCGCCGGTGTCGATCGCGGTCAGCACGATGATCGGCAGGTCGGCCCGATCCTTGACCTCGCGGGCCAGGGTCAGACCGTCCATCCGGGGCATCATCATGTCGATGACGAGCAGGTCCGGCCAGGCGTGCTCGAGCCGGCGCAGGGCCTCCACGCCGTCGCGCGCCGTCGAGACCTCGAAGCCGTCGGCGCGGAGCTGGTCGGCCAGGATCACGAGCAGGTTCGGATCGTCGTCGACGACCAGGATCCGCGGAGCGACCGGGAGCCCGCCTGGGCCGCCACTCATCATCGGCCGAGGATAGCAGCGCCGATTCGTCGCTCAATACGCCCCGAACGGACTATGGGTCCGGTCGTCGGTGACTCGCCCAAGTGTCCCGCGGCGCAGGCGCACGGCCCTGCCCCGAAGCCGGTGACAAATCGCGAGCCTGGTCGCGCCTATGGTCGGAACCCGGGTCGATCTCGAGCCTGCGCCAACCGCGTCGTGCGTGGATACGCATGATTCCGTCCCCCGCATGAGCGAACCGGCTCGAAATCGGCCGTCGGCTGACCATACGCGCGACTCATCTAGCGATTTGGCAGAGCTCCGCGGCACGCCGCTCACGCCGCTCACGCCGCGGCACGCCGGGCACGCCGCTCAGGGCGCCTTGCGATCGAGGTAGCGGCAGCGGGCGGCGATCGGGCAGCGGCCGCACTCGGGCTTGCGGGCGTGGCAGATCTGGCGGCCGTGGGTGATCAGGTTGACGTGCGCCTCGTACATCTGGTCGGGCTCGAGGAGGGCGAGGTAAAACTCGTGGGCCTGGTCGGCGTTCGCCTTGGCCGGGATCAGGCCCGACCCGCCAGCCGACCCGCTCGACGTGCCGGTCGACGGGCATCAGCGGCGTCCCGAACGAGAAGAGGAGCAGGACCGAGGCCGTCTTCCGCCCGACGCCGTCGATCCGGGTCAGCCAGTCGCGGGCCTCGAGGGCGGGCATCTCGCCCAGGAACTCGAGCGAATGATCGCCGCGCTCCTCGCGGATCAGGCGCAGGGCGGCCTGGATCCGGGGCGCCTTCTGCTGGGCCAGGCCGCCCGGCCGGATCGCCTCGACGAGCTCGGCCAGCGGGCGCCTGCTCGACGGCCAGCCAGTCGGGCGGCGCGCCGGCGTCCAGGCCGATGCCACCCCAGCCATGCCCGGCGGCGTGGCTCTCGACCGGCTCCGCCGACGGATAGGCGGCGCGCAGCGACTCGAAGGCGCGCTCGGCGTTCGTGTCGGCGCTGTTCTGGGTCAGGATCGTCAGGATCAGCTCGCTCGTCGGGCCGAGGCGGCGAACCCAGGTCGGGTGGCCGTAGATCGACGCCAGCCCGTCGAGGACGTCGCCGACGAGGTTCGGCCGGGTACGGGCCAGGCGCTTCGCCCAGGCTCGAGCGGGATCCGTCGGCTTGCGGCGGCGCTTCGCCGCCGGCCGTGGCCGGGTTGCCCCTCGGGGCCGGCTCGTCGGCCGGGCGCGGGCACCCGTCGGCACCGGCGGCGCCGGCGAACCGGGCGAGGGCTCGGTCATGCCGCGAGCCAGGTCGCGGCCCGGGCCAGCCGCTCGCCGCAGGCGACGAGCGGGGCGGCACCGGCGGCCATCGCCGCGGCCACGGATACGCCGGCCGCGTTGACCGGCACGACCTCGACCCCGAACGGGGCCAGGGCGGCAATCCCGGCCGGCTCGACGCCGCCGCCCACGGCGATGCATCGGACGCCGGCGGCCGCGGCCCGCCGGGCGACGCCGAGGGCGGTCTTGCCGAAGGCCGTCTGGGCGTCGATCCGGCCCTCGCCGGTGATCACCAGGTCGGCCCGGGCGAGCTTCGCGTCGAGGTCGACCTCGCCGGCCACCAGGTCGACGCCCGGCTCGAGCGACAGCGCGTGGAGCCGGTCGGTGAGGCAGAGCAGGGCGAAGCCCACCCCGCCCGCCGCCCCGGCCCCGGGCGTCTCACGCTCCTGGCGCCCAGTCGCCGCCTCGAGCCGGTCGGCGTACGCCCCGAGGCGCTGGTCGAGGACCACGACTTCGGCCGGGCTGGCGCCCTTCTGGGGTCCGTAGGTTGCCGCGGCCCCCTCGGGCCCGAGGAGCGGGTTCGTCACGTCGCAGGCGACGAGCAGGTCGAGCGACGGCAGCCGGGCGTCGAGCCCGGCGAGATCGATCCGGTCGGGCTCGACCCAGCCGCCCAGCGCGTCGAGGATCCCCGCCCCACCGTCGGTTGTCGCGCTGCCGCCGATGCCGAGCACGATCCGGCGCGGCCCGGCGTCGAGGACCGCCCGCAGGAGGAGCCCCGTGCCGACGGTCGTCGCTCCCAGCGGGTCGCGCTCGCCGAGGGTCAGCCGGGAGAGGCCCGAGGCCGCGGCGAGCTCGACCACAGCCCGCGTGCCGTCCGTCGAGCGCAGCCAGGGCGCGTCGATCGGCCGGCCGATCGGGTCGACCGCCGGCGAGCGCATCGCGACCCAGCCACCGGCGGCGGCGATCGCCGCCAGGGTGCCCTCGCCGCCGTCCGCGAGCGGCGTCAGGAGGAGCTCGTCATCCGGCCGGGCGCGCCGCCAGCCGTCGGCCAGCGCGCGGGCGACCTCGACCGAGCTGAGCGACCCCTTGAACGAATCCGGGGCAAAGAGGACCGTCGTCACTCGCGGCGCTCGCCCGCCTGCTTCTCGAGGTACTCCGGGATCCGGATCATCGGCGGGCGTTCCTGGTCGGCCAGCTCGATCACCTCGAGGCCGAGCCGGCCGTGGCCGGAGCGGGGCAGCTTCATCGTCGAGCCGAGCTCGGCGAACAGGCGCGCCTTGCGCCGTTCCTCGAGCCGCTTCATCACCGCCTGGAGGATCACGAAGCTCATCCGGCTGAGGCCCTCGAGCTCCTGGTTGCGGTGGACCCGGCGCTCGAGGTCGACCTGGCCCAGGCCCTCGAGGCCGACCCGCTCGGCGGCGTCGATCAGGTGCCCGATCTCGACCGCGTAGCCGGTGAAGAAGGGCATCGTCTCGAGCAGCGAGCGGCGGCCGGCGTACTCGCCCGCGAGGGGCTGGATGAAGCCCGACAGCTCGGGGTAGAAGAGGTTGATCAGGGGCCGGGCGACGAGCTCGGTGACCCGCCCGCCGCCGCCCTCCTTGAGCACGCCGGCCTCGACGATCGGGCGCTGGTAGTAGCCCTTGACGTACTGCAGGCGGGGCTCGCTCAGGAGCGGCCCGAGGGTCCCGTAGACCATCCGCGGGTGCCAGTTGCGGACGTCGGTATCGGCCCACACGATCAGGTCGCCGGTCGTCTCGTAGAGGCTCTTCCAGAGCGCCTCGCCCTTGCCCCGGAAGCTGCCGTAGCGCTCCAGGACCTGGGCATGGCCGACCACCCGGGCGCCTTCGGCCTCGGCGATCTCGCGGGTCCGGTCGGTCGAGGCCGAGTCGATCACCAGGATCTCGTCGAGGAGGGGGACGCGGCCCATCATCTCGCGCATGGCCCGGGCGACGATCGGCCCGATCGTCTCCTCCTCGTTGAGCGTCGGCAGGACGAGGCTGATCGACAGGCCCTGCTTGTCCTTGAGCTGGACCAGCCGGCGCAGGTCGGCGAACTCGGCATGATGGAAGTTCGACTCGCCGAACCAGCGCTCGACCTTGGTCGGGACGGCCCGCGCCTCCTCGGCGGCTCGATCGGCGGCGGCCAGGGTCTCGGCCCGCTCGGCCAGCCGCTCGAACGTCTGGCGGCCGATCGTCTCGCGCGTCTTGACCACGACGACCGTCGGCCGGGCGCGGGTGGCGATTGCCTCGGGCAGCGAGCCGAACAGGTGGGCGTCCGGCCCGCCCTCGGTCGGTGAGGCCGACGCCCCGACGACGACCAGGTCGGCCCGCTCGGCCTCGCGCAGGATGGCCGTCCGGACGTTGGCCGCCTCGCGCACGAGCGGCTCGGCGGCGCCGTGGACGTGCTGTTTGACGAACGCCGCCAGGGCCCGTTCGGCCTGTGCCCGGACCGCGCTCGTGATCCCCGGCGGGACGACGTGGAGGACGGTGACCGTGGCCCCGTGGTAGGTCCCGATCGCGTCGGCGAAGGTCAGCGCCAGCTCGGCGTGCGGGCCGCCCCGGACGGGGACGAGGATCCGCCGGATCTCGGTTGCCCCGCGCTGCTTGACGACCGCGATGTCGCACGGCGCGGCGCGCACGACCTGGTCGATCGTGGGCGACACGACCGAAGACGAATCCGGCGACGGCCGCCGCCGCTGGGGGCCCTCGGTGGCGGGCTCGCCGCTCGAGTGGATCGTGTGGCGGCCGCCCCAGCCGAAGATCAGCAGGTCCGCCTCCTCGTCGGCCGCGGCTTCGATGATCCCCTCGGCGGCGTGGCGGGCGATCCGGACGAGGGGATGGATCGGGATGCCCTCGGGCGCGTAGTCGAGGACCCGCTGGAGCAGGCGGCGGGCGTGGCGGGCCCGGGTGGCGCCCTCGGAGAGCGGCATCCCCTCGGGCACCTCGACGATCCCCAGCGCCCGCAGCTCGCCGGCTCGCGGCTCGAGCAGCGCGGCGCCGATCCGGACGAGCTCGCCGGCGGTGCCCGGGTTGGCGACCGGGATCAGGATCCGGACCGGCAGGGGCGTCCGGTTCATTCGGCGTTCCAGCGTTCGACGAGATACGGCTTGAGCAGCTCGAACTCGCGGGCCTGGCCCTCGACCCGCTCCTCCGCCTCGTCGGTCGTGATGTCCCGGTTCTCGATCACGAAGCTGGCGACCCGGCCGAAGTAGATCGGGACGAGGCCGGCGACGAAGCGGTCGATCGTGGCCGACTTGCGCGCGTCGGTCAGCTCCGTCCCGCGCTCCACCCGCCCGACCGCGGCGACCAGGTCGTAGACGACCCGCGACCAGACATCGTCGGGGAAATGGAAGCCGGCCAGGGCGTCGGCCATCTCGTGGGTGCCCGGGCCCGAGCTCGTCGCGCCGCTCCCGCCCGATGCCCCGGTGTCGCCGCCGTGGACGCCCAGCCGGCTGGCGGCGTGGTCGAACCGGGTGCCGGCCTCGCGGGCCAGCTCGAGGACCGTCTCGAGCGTGCCCGGGGCGAGCATCTCGGCCCAGGTGTCGGCCATCCCGATCGAACCCGTCTGGAACTCCGAGACGAGGCGCAGCGTGTTCACCTCGAGCGGCGGCGGGTCGATGATCCGCTCGAAGCCGTAGGCCGGCACATCGTGCGAGCCGCGAATGTCGAGCCAGCGCTCGGGGCTGCGGGCAGCCAGCCGGAGGATCGTGCCCACGACCTGGCGGAACATCGGGCCGAGGTCGGCGCCCGGATCCTTGGGGTCGTGGACCTTGGCCCCCAGGCGTGCCTGGCAGACGGCGAAGCCGCCGGCCAGGGCCTCGGTGGTCATCCAGATGTCGATCCCGAAGCGGCTGACGTCGGCGTCCCAGCTGTCGAGCGTGAGGTAGTGCCGGACGAGGTCGCCCGAGACGCCGAAGTCGCCCCCGATCGGCTGCCGGATCCGGTGGCCGTAGAGCGCCCGGGTGAGCGGGTAGGTGACCGTGTTGGTGATCGTGCCGTCGTACTTGTAGCGGGCGTACAGCGGAGCCACGAAGTCGTAGCCGCCCTTGAGGATCGGGCCGGCCAGGAGCTCGATCCACTCGGGCACGATCGAGCGCAGGTCGGAGTCGACGACGACCAGGGCGCTGACATTGAGGGCGGCCGCCATCTCGAAGATCGTGCGCAGGGCGGCACCCTTGCCGCCCACCCCGTCGACTTCGGGATAGGTCAGGCTGACCTTCTCGAGCCGGTTCTTGGGCCGGACGAGGAGGATCCGCTCGATGTAGTCGGGCGGCTCGGTCTCGGCCACGACCCGCTGGGTGTCGTCGGGCGAGCCCGCGTCGGCGTTGACCAGGACCGGCCGGAGGTCGGGGAAGTACTGGACCAGCCCGGCCTGCGCGGCACGGACCACGTAGCCGATCGTGGCCGCGTTCTTGAAGCTGGGGATGCCGACCATGATGTCGGCCTGACCGAGGCGATCGATCAGCTCCCGGATCGGCGCGCTGAGGCCGTCGTCAGCCACTAGCGGGTGGGGATCCGCGAGATCGCCCAGCCGTCGTTATCGAGGCCGGGCTTGTAGCGCCCGTTGGCGGCCTTGAAGGCGACCGAGTGGAAGCCGATCGAACGCCACGACAGCAGCCATGGATCGAGCGGCGGCCGGACGTAGATGCCGCGCCGGACGAACTGGTTCTCGTCCAGGACGCTCTCCAGGATCCGCTTCCGCTCGAGGAGCGGCACCTCGAGCAGGTCCTGATCGTCGACCATCAGCAGGTCGACGGCCACGAACGTGGTCGGCACGCCGGGATCGGCCGGCACGTTCCGGTCGGGCGGCGCGAGGTTCTCGTAGCGCCGCCCGCCGCCCATCAGCAGCTGGCGGGTCAGGTCGCTCGCCTTGGGCACCGCGACCCCGGTCAGGTTGGCGTTCTCCACGCCCTTCTCCACCCGGTCGGTCAGGTAGCCGTCGACCACCAGCGACGTCGCCCGGCTGGCCGCCCCGATCCCGGCAGCGACCTCGGGAAAGGCCTCGATCAGCTCGCCGTCCTCGTCGAGGATCGCGACGTATGGCTGCTCGCCGGCGGGTGGCCCGACGGTCTCGACCTGGATCAGGACGCGCTCGCCGACCCAGACGGGCTCGATCAGCGGATCGCTGACCTTGCGCACGTTCGACCGCCCGAAGCGTTGCGGTCGCCACTCGGCGCGGGGCGGCTGGCTGAGGTCGGTCATTGGCGCAAGGATACGACGTGACCTGACCGAAGCGGTCAGCCCGGCTTCAGCGGGGCCGGTTCAGCACCAGCCGGCTCAGTAGTAGCCGGCTCAGTAGTAGCTTTGGGGCGGACCCTTGTACTCCTGGACGACGTTGCCCCCGTCGACGACGAGCGTGGTGCCGTTGACGTAGCTCGCCCCGGGCGAGGCCAGGAAGGCGATCGCCTCGGCCACCTCCTCGACCGTGCCGCTGCGGCCGACGGGCGTGTTCGCACCGGCGAGCACCTCCTCCGGGAGCTGCGAGCCGCTCGCGATCCAGCCCGGCAGGACGCAATTGGCGGTCAGCCCGTGCCGGCCGTACTCCACGGCGAGGCTCCGGGCAAGCCCGGTCAGGCCGGCCTTGGCCGCGGCATAGCCGCTCGAGCGCGGATTGCTGACGAGCGGCCCGGTGACCGACGAGACGAACACGATCCGGCCACCCGAAGGCGATTCAAGGAGGGCCGGCAGGGCGGCCCGGGTCGTGCTGAACGCGGTCCGCAGGTTGAGGGCGATCACCCGGTCCCACTCGGCGTCCGTTGTCTCGAGCAGGTCGAAGTCGGTCTCGGGCTCGCCGACCGCGGTCATCCCGGCGCTGGCGACCAGGATGTCGAGCCGCCCATGCGCCGCCAGGACCTCGGCCAGGATCCGCTCGGCCGTGCCGCTTCGGGTGAGGTCGCCGACGTGGCCGCTGGCAGCGATCCCGCCCGCCGCGAGCTCTGCCTCACGCTCATGGATCCGGGCGGTCGTCGAGGTGATCGCGATCCGGGCACCCTCGCGTCCCAGGAGGCGGGCCGCGGCGAAGCCGATCCCGGCCGGGCCGCCCGCCCCGGTCACGAGCGCCGCCAGGCCGGCGAACCGCCCGCTCAAGCCTGGTCGGTGTAGCCGTGCGGATTTGCCTGGCGCCAGCGCCAGGCCGAGCCGATCATCTCCGGCAGAGTGCTCCGCCGCGGGGCCCAGCCGAGGACCTCGCCGGCCCGCTCGGCGGACGCGACGAGGATGGGCGGATCGCCGGCGCGGCGCGGCCCGCTCGTCTGAGGGACCGGCCGTCCAACGACCGCCTCGGCCGCACCGAGCACCGCCCGGACGCTGAACCCGGTGCCGGTGCCCAGGTTGAGGCTGACCGCCGCCTGGCTCCCGGCCGCTGTTGGTCGGCCGGTCGCCTCGAGCGCGAGGAGATGGGCGTCGGCCAGGTCCTCGACATGGATGTAGTCACGGATGGCGGTTCCATCCGGCGTGGGGTAGTCGTCGCCGAACAGGGACATCGGCCGGCCCGAGCTCAGCGCGGCCAGGATGCTCGGGATGAGGTGGGTCTCCGGGTCGTGGTCCTCGCCGTTGCGCTCGCTCGCCCCGGCCACGTTGAAGTAGCGCAGGGCGATGCTCCGCAGCCCGTAGGCCGCTCCATACCAGCGCAGGGCGCCCTCGAAGGTCCGTTTCGACTCGCCGTACGGGTTGATCGGGTCGAGCGGCGCCGACTCGGTGATCGGGGTGCGGGCCGGCACGCCGTAGACCGCGGCCGTCGAGCTGAAGACGAAGCGCTCGACCCTGGCTCGCCGGGCGGCGTCGAGCAGGGCGAGCCCGCCGACCACGTTGGCCCGGTAGTAGACCGCCGGCTCGCGGATCGACTCGCCGACGAGCGAGCGGGCCCCGCAATGGAGGATCGCCTCGATTCGCTCGTCGACGAGCAGGCGGCTGACGGCCTCCTCGTCGGCGTACGTCGCGCGGAGCAGCGTCGCCCCGGCCGGGACGGCCGCCGCGTGGCCGGTGGACAGGTCGTCGAGGACCCAGGCGTCGTGGCCGGCCTCGATCAGCCGCTCGACCGTGACCGAGCCGACGTAGCCGGCCCCGCCGGTGACCAGGACCCTCATCGCTCGCGGCCGAGGAGCCGAGCGACGAGCCCCCGGCGATCCGGGCCGGCGACGGTCCCGGGCGGGCTCACGGCCACGCCCTGGCCGGCCAGCACCTCGCGCAGGCGGGTCTCCATCCGGAGGGCCGTCGTGTTCTCGGGATCGATCGCCAGGGCCCGCAGCACGAGGGCATGGGCGCCGGCCTGGTCGCCGCGCTCGAGGCGGACCCGGGCCAGGCCGACGACGGCGATCGCGTTGTGGGGATCGGCCGCGGCGGCCTGGGCGTAGAGCCGCTCGGCCTGGTCGAGCAGGCCGAGGCCGAGGGTTTGCTCGGCCTGGAGCATCAACTCGATCACCGGTCCTCCGTGAGCATCGCCTGGGCCAGGAGCAGGAGCGTCGGCCGGTCGTTCCGGGCAGGATCCTCGAGGACGACATCGACCAGCCGATCGAGGATCGAGCCGAGGATCGGCCCCGGCACGGCGCCGAGCTCGTTGATCAGGTCGTCGCCGTCGATCAGCAACCCCAATCGGTCGAGGACGGCCTTCGCCCGGAGCTGCTCGTCGATCCGGGCCCGGAGCTCGTCCAGCCCGCCGGCGTCGGCCGGCAGCCCGCTGCCCAGATTATCCGCCGCCCGGAGGGCGAGCAGCTCAGCCAGCGCGGGCTCACCGATCCGCCCGATCAGCCGCCGGACGGCCGTGTCGCTCCAGCTCGATTCGTAGCTGAACATGTGGTTGCGCACGAGGACGCCGATCCGTTCGACGACCTGGCGCGGGAAGTGAAGCCGCTCGAGTAAGGCCGTCGCGATGTCGCCGCCGACCGAGTCATGGCCGATGAAGTGGCCGTCGGCCGCGGTCGCCGGCTTGCCGATGTCGTGGACGAGGGCCGCCAGGCGGACGATCGGCTCGGTGTGAGGCACGGCGTCGACGGTCCGCACCGTGTGGTCCCAGAGATCCTCGCCGGCGACCTTGGCCTGGGCCAGCCCGCGCTGGTCGGCGAGCTCGGCCGAGATCGCGCGCAGGAGGCCGGTGGCCTCCATCAGTCGCAGCCCGATCGAGGGCGTGCCGGCGCGCAGGAGCTTCTGGAGCTCGGCCGCGATCCGCTCTCCGGACAGGTGGCCGACGAGCTCGGCGTGGCGGCTGATCGCGGCCAGGGTGGGTGCCCCGACCGTGAACTCGAGCTGGGCCGCCAGGCGGACCGCCCGGATCATCCGCAGGGCATCCTCGCCGAACCGGTCGTCGGCCCGGCCAACAGTCTGGAGCCGGCGACGGTCCAGGTCCGCCTGCCCGCCGAACGGATCGAGCAGGCTGTCGCTGGCTCCCGGCAGGCCGCCCCAGGCCAGCGCGTTCACGGTGAAGTCGCGGCGGGCCAGGTCCTCCTCGATCGTCGTCCCGAACTCGACCCGCTGGGGGCGCCGGAAGTCGGCGTAGTCATGGTCGCGCCGGAACGTCGTGATCTCGTAGAAGACGCCGTCGCGCTGGACCGCGACCGTGCCGAAGCTGTTCTGGTAGAGCGCCCCCGGGAAGAGGGCCTGGATCTGCTCGGGCCGGGCATCGGTGGCCAGGTCCCAGTCGGCCGGCGTCCGGCCGAGCAGGATGTCGCGCAGCGAGCCGCCGACGACGTAGGCCGCCCGGCCGTCGGCTCGGAGGGTCTCGAGGATCGCCTGGACGGGCCGCGGAATCCGGGCCGCGATCGGGCCGTCGGCCGCGTCGGCGGTCAGTTGCGGCCCAGGAACAGGTAGTCCCGCCATGCCTCGTTGCGCTCGTCGGTGAGGTACGGGGTGAACAGCGAATAGATGTCGCTGCGCGGCTCGAACGGCGAGCGGACGAGCCGCAGGCGCGCCTCGTCGAGTGTCTTGCCACCCTTGCGGTGGTTGCACGGCTTGCAGGCCGCGACCAGGTTCTCCCAGCTGTGGGCCCCGCCTCGATGGCGCGGGATCACGTGATCGAGGGTCAGGTCGCCGACCTGCCGTCCGCAGTACTGGCAGCGATGGCCGTCGCGGGCGAAGATCTCGCGCCGGGTCAGCTTGACCCGGGGTCGCGGCCGGCGGATGTGGTGCTGGAGCCGGATCACGCTCGGGGCGCGGAATTCCTGCCGTGGCGTCCGGATCATCTGGTGGTCGTACTCGACGACCTCGGCCTTCTCGCCGAAGACGAGGCGGAAGGCGCGCGGCAGATTGCAGACGTTCAGCGGCTCGTAATTCTGGTTCAAGACGAGGACGGCACCGTCCATGGCGCGGATGCTATCAGGGCCGCGCGGAGGCGGCGCCTGTCGCCGGGTCCCAGCCGCCGGCCTGGCCGACCTTCGAGGCGAGCGGCCGGCCCAGGACCCCGGCGATGAAGCGCGCCGCGGCGAGGACCCCGGCCAGCGCGACGCCATGGCTCCAGCCCGACGCGTCGAGGAAGTAGACGAGGTCCTCGGTGGCCAGGTTGCCGGCCGCGCCCGGCGCGTAGGGGCAGCCGCCCGTCCCGCCGGTCGCGGCGTCGAAGCGTCCGAATCCCCGACCGCAGCCCGGCGGCCACGTTGGCCAGGGCGGTGCCCCGCGTGTCGTGGAAGTGGAAGGCGATCCGATCGCGCTCGAGGCCGGCGGCGAGTGCCTGGCCGGTCAGCTCCTCGACCTGGTCCGGGACGGCGACGCCGATCGTGTCCCCGAAGCAGATCTCGTCGGCGCCCAGGTCCCGCAGGCGGAGGGCTACCTCGATCGCCGCGGCCGGGCGCGATCGCCCCGACGTAGGGACAGCCGAACGCGGTCGAGACGTAGGCCCGCCGCCACCAGCCCAGGCTGCCGGCCCGCTCGAGGACCGGGCCGGAAGGCGGCCAGGGATTCGGCGATCGACATCCCGATGTTGTGCTCGGTGAAGGCGTTCGAGGCCGCCGTGAAGACGGCCAGGGCGTCGGCCCCGGCGGCCTCGGCCCGGGCCAGGCCGCGCTCGTTCGGGACGAGGACGGGGAAGCGGATCCCGGCCAGGGCCGCTGAGCCCGAGAGCGAGCGGACCAGCTCGTCGGCATCGGCCAGCTGGGGAATCGCCGACGGGCGGACGAAGCTGGTCGCCTCGATCTCGGTCAGGCCGGCTGGCGGCCAGGAGCTCGATGAAGCGCAGCTTGTCGGCCGTGGCGACCGGGCGTGCCTCGTTCTGGAGGCCGTCGCGCGGGCCGACCTCGTAGATCCGGACGTGCCGCTCCGATGGCGTCCCGTCGGCCACGTCAGGTCAGGACTCGCCCTTGGCCGCAGGCTTTGGGACGGCGTCGGGTGGCCGCTCGATCAAGGCGATGTGGACCTCGATCGCGCTGATCTCCTCGCACGCCTTGCGGTACTCCTCGCCGCCCAGGGGCGAGCGGTCGCGCCGCTGGCGGGCGGCGGCATGGAGGACCAGCAGGGCCGCGCGCGTGTCGGGCAGGGGCTGGGTCACGACGTCTCCTCGCGGCATCGCCGGCAACGGTAGCGCGTCCGGGCGCGGCGGTCAGGTCGACCAGGACCTGGCCGCGGACCACCTGGTCCCCGGCCTGGACGAGAACGTCGGCCACGAGGCCGGCGAGCGGCGCGGTCACGACGTGCTCCATCTTCATCGCCTCGAGGGTCACCAGCGGCTGGCCGGGCTCGACGGCCGCGCCGGCCGCGACGTGGACGGCGAGGACCGAACCGGGCATCGGCGAGCTGACGTCGCTCGTGCCGCCACCAACGTGACCGGCGGCGGTCCGGGCGGCCCGATCGACGTCCGGAGCCGGGGCAAGGCGGAACGCGCAGCTCCGACCGTCGACGTCCACGAAGGCGATGCCGGCCGCGTCGACCACGGTCCGCAGCGGGCCCGGCTCGTCGCCGTGGATCTCCACCATGTGCTCGACGCCGTCCGAGGCGAGCCGGATCCGGGCAGGGCCGTTGAGGCGCCAGCCGCCGGCCGTGTCCGGGAGCAGGGCCCGGGCGGCCGCCTGCCAGGCCGTTTCGCCTGGCTCCGTCGCGGCCTCGGGCGTGGGCGGCCAGATTCGCTCGAGCGTGTCGATCCGGGCCTCGCCTGCGCCGACGACCGGCTGGCGGACGAGCCAGCGCAGGAACCGCAGGTTCGTCGACGACGCCCAGCACGAGGGTCCGGTCGAGGGCGCCGGCGAGGGTGGCCAGGGCCTCGGACCGGGTGCGGCCGCCGGCGATGAGCTTGGCCAGCATCGGGTCGAACCGGGTGTCGACGGTCGTGCCCGGCGCGATCCCGGTGTCGACCCGGACCTGCTCGCCGGCCGGCCATTCGAGCGCCTCGACTCGTCCGGTCGAGGGCAGGAAGCCGGCCTCGGCATCCTCGGCGTAGAGGCGCACCTCGACCGCGTGGCCGCCGGCCCGGCGGGCCGCATCGACCCCGGCCTGGCTGACTCCGAGCGGCTCGCCGGCGGCGATCCGGAGCTGGTCGGCGACGAGGTCGCGGCCGGTGACGAGCTCGGTCACCGGGTGCTCGACCTGGAGCCGGGTGTTCATCTCGAGGAAGTAGAACGAGCCGTCGTCGTCGAGCAGGAACTCGCAGGTCCCGGCCGAGCGATAGCCGACCGCCGAGGCAAGGCGCAGGGCGGCCTCCCCCAGGCGCCCGCGGAGCGGCTCGTCGACGGCCGGCGACGGCGATTCCTCGAGGACCTTCTGGTGCCGGCGCTGGAGCGAGCAGTCGCGCTCGCCGAGGTGGATGCCCGACCCGAACCCGTCGAACAGGAGCTGGACCTCGACGTGGCGCGGCCCGACCAGGTAGCGCTCGAGGATCAGCCGATCGTCGCCGAACGAGGCCCGTGCCTCCCGCCGAGCCCCGGCGATCGTGGCCAGGAAGTCGTCTGCCGACTCGAGCGACCGTACGACGTGCATGCCCTTGCCGCCGCCGCCGGCCGCGGGCTTGACCAGGACCGCGTGGCGACGGCCCGCCGATCCGCCGCCGGCGATCGATCGCGCGGCCACGAGCAGCACCTCGTCGCCCTGGTCGTCACCGTCGTAGCCGGGCACCACCGGGACGCCCAGCGCCTGGGCCAGCCGGCGCGCCGCGGCCTTGTCGCCCATCGCCCGGATCGCGCTCCCCGGCGGCCCGACCCAGCGGATCCCGGCGCCCGCGACTGCATCGGCAAAGTCGGCGTTCTCGGACAGGAAGCCGAACCCCGGATGGAGGGCATCGGCACCGGCGGCGTGGGCGGCCGAGACGACCGCCTTGATGTCGAGCAGGTCGACCGACGGTGCGCCGTCCTGGCCCGGGACGACGACCCGGATCCCGAGGCGATCGGTCGTCCGCCGGATGCGTGCGGCGATCTCGCCCCGGTTGGCCACGAACAGGGTGCGGATCGGCAGGATTGCCTCGGGTCGACCGGGGTCGGACGACGGCCGCTGTTCGGCCAACGCGTCAATCGCGTCAATCGCGACACGCCAGCGACCACCGACCCGCCGGGCCGGCAGCTCACCTCGGGCGATCCAGCGCTGGACCGACCTGGTGGTGGCTCCAAGCCGTTCGGCGGCCTGTCGTGGTGTCAGTTCCTCGGCCATGGTGACGCGATTGTCGCGTCTTGGCCCCTGGCAGGCAAGCGAACGCGGCGAGTGGCAGTGATGTCACCGCTCGCCGCGACGGGTTCGCCAGGGTAGGGCGTCGAGGAAGGAGTTGGACGGAGTCCAGGACGCCCTGGACCTCAGCAGCTTGCGCCGCGGCGCAAGCTCGGACCCTACGGCTGGAACTTGACCGTGGATAGCAGCGCCTCGAGCGTCGGCTCCCAGCCAGGCAGTCCGATGAAGAAGACGTACAGACGACTGCCTACGAGGACGAACGCGGTGGTCCCCCCGCAGGTTGCCCCCACATCCGAGTCGCGATAGAAGACGACGGGATGGCCGTCGACCGCCTTTGTTCCGAGATCGACAAGCGTGTGGGTACAGGGGTCGGGAGATGCAATGCCGTACTGCCGGTAATACGACGCGATCCAGGCATCGCGGGTGGTCCCCGCCGGGAGGTTCACCGAGAAGGCCGTGAATGCGACCGATCCCCTGAAGATGTCATTGGCCGGCGACAGCCAGTCTTTCTGATCGACCGTCAGGGACCACTGGCGAACCGATTGCGTCGGGGTCAGGTAGCTCGGGTACCTGATGTCGTACTTGTAGCGTTTGGACGAGAACGCCAGCCAGCCGACGGTACTCACGGGGCTCGGGCTCGGTGCAACCGTCGGTGATGGCGTGGCGGACGAGGGTGCCGGGGTGGCAGTCGGTGATGGTGAGGCGACATTCGGGCCGCCGAAGCCGCCGGACTTGGGCAGGACATTGACGACGACCAGGGCAAGGACGACCACCGCAGCTGCCGCCATGGCGATCCGGATCTGCGTGTTCATGTAGGGCAACCTCCACGCCGGCCGCCAGGCCCGGCGCTGTGGGGTCGCGGGGATTTGGTCGAGCACGGCATCCAGGACGCGGTCCGGGAGCGCGTTCACGCCCTCGTCCAGCCACGACCGAACGATGCGGGTGACCTCACGATCGGTGCTCACTGTGCAACCTCCCGCAGAGGTGGTCGGGCGTCGGCCTCGAGGGCCGCGCGCAGTCCGCGCATCGCATGGAATAGTCGGGATCGGACCGTCCCGATCGGGACGCCGAGAATCTCGGCGACCTGGTCGAGCGGCAGGTCGGCGTAGTGGTGGAGGACCACCACCGCGCGATGTTCGATGGACAGGCGCTGGAACCCGCGCTCGAGCTGGTCGCGATCGACGACCACGCTCAGGCCCTCGGCCGCCAGCGGCTCGTCGACCGGCAGGAGACGGAGGTTGGGTGCCCAGGACCGGGTCCGGCGACCCTCGGCGTAGCAGGCGCGCACGAGGAGCCGGTACGACCAGGCGTCAAAGTGAGCCGGGTCGCGGAGTTGGGGTAGGTCTCGCCAGATGGTCAGCAGCGCCTGCTGCGTCGCATCCTCGGCGAGATGGATGTCACGCAGGATCCTTTGCGACACCGCGTGGAGCCGGCCACCGGCGGCGACGGCGAGGCTCGCGAAGGCCTCTTCGTCGCCGTGCTGGGCCCGGACCACGAGGTCGGTATCCATGTCCCACCCACCATGGCGCCCCTGATCGGGACGCTCAACCAGTATGGGAGCGAGCAGGGGCCCGGCGACTCAATCCTTGTCGCGCCGCCCTTTCGCGCGGCGGGCCAGGGTCATGGCGCGGGCGGTGGCTTGACCTGCAGGATCGCCAGGGCGTTGCTGCTCGGGTCGATGATCCAGGCCGACCAGGCGAAGCCCATGTCGGCGATGCCCTCGGCATCGGTCACCGGGTCGGGTGCCTCGTACTGCTCGATCCGCACCCCGCGCGCCCGCAGGTCGGCCAGCTCGGCGTGGAGATCCGGCACCCGCCAGGCCAGCTGGGTCTGGGCGTCGGCCGTCCCGATCGTGCTCCGGGTGACCGAGATCTGGGAGCCCGAGCCACAGCGGAAGATGATCCGCTCGTCATCCTCGCGGGCGATCTCGAGCCCGAGCGTGTCGTGATAGAAGGCACGGCTTGCGGCGAGGTCCTTCGACAGGAGGATCGGGAACACGAGATGGTCACCGAGCATGTGCTCTCCTTGTCTGTGCTAGTGATCGTGCTCTTCGGCGTCCGGAACCCAGCTGGGCCTGCGCTTCTCGAGGAAGGCCCGCAGGCCCTCCTGGGCCTCGGCCGATCGGCGCTGGCGGGCGATTGCCCGGGCCGTGTGCCACTTCGACGAGCCGTGGGGCAGGCCGCGTACCTCACGCACGATCGATTTCGCCGCGCGGGCGGCGCCGGGCCCGGCGGCCAGCACGTCGGCCAGGGCCGCATCGACCGCGGCATCGAGCGCCGCCGGGCCTTCGACGAGCTCGTGGACCAGGCCGATCCGCTGGGCGCGGGCCGCGTCGAAGCGACGCCCGGCGGGGAACAGCGCCCGGGCATTGCTTTCGCCGATCTTGGCGATGACGAACGGCGAGATGACCGCCGGCAGGATCCCCAGGCGGGTCTCGGTGAATCCGAACTTCGTGCCCGATTCGGCGATGACCAGGTCGCTCACCGCGCACAGCCCGGTGCCACCGCCGAGGGCGACGCCGTGGACCCGGGCGATCACCGGGACCGGACAGGTGTCGATCGCCTCGAACATGTCGGCCATCGCCATCGCGTCCTGTTCGTTGGCCTCGACGTCGAGCTCGAGCGCCGCGCGCATCCAGCCGACATCGGCACCGGCGCAGAACGACGGTCCGTCGCCGGCCAGGACCACGGCCCGCAGACCCTCGGGTGGCTCGGGGGCCAGGGCATTGAACGCGGCCCGCAACTCGGCGATCAGGCTGGCATCGAACGCGTTGTGCCGGTCCGGCCGGGCGAGGCTGATCCGGACGATCGTTCCATTCGGTCCGCTCCGCTCGATCCGCAGGCCCGGCCCTGGCTGGCTGTTCACGCCGCCATCGTAGCGACCGGCTGGTACGCTCGAATTCATGCCGTACGCCATCGACCACGTCCTCATCGCCTGCCAGGAGCCGGACGAGGCGGCACACGAGCTCGAGACCCAGCTCGGATTGGAAGCGACCGGCGCCGGCCGGCATACTGCGCTGGGCACCTTCAACCGGCTGATCTGGCTCGGCGACAGCTTCATCGAGCTGATCGGGGTCGAGGCCCGCAAGCTGGCCGAGGCGAGCTGGGTCGGCCGGCCGGTGCTCCGCGCAGCCGATGCCGGCGGCGGATTCGCGATGTGGGCCGCCGCGACCCGGGGCATCCACGAGGAGGTTGCCGCCCTCCGGGCCCGTGGCTCCGACCTGGGCGATCCGATTGACGGCGAGCGTGTCCGGCCGGACGGCCGGATCGTCCGCTGGACGCTGGCCGAGGCGCCGTCGATGGGCCCGCTCGAGCCGCCCTTCCTGATCGAGCACGACATGACGGCGGCGGAATGGAGCGAGGCGGAGCAGGCCGAGCGTGGCGCCCAGCGCCATCCGCTTGGCGGGCCCGTCAGGTTCGAAACCCTCGAGCTCCCCGCGCCCGATCTTCCCCGAGCGACGGGGCGCTACCTGAGGACCGTGGGGATCGGGCCGTTCCGGCCGTCCCTCGCCGGCCGGGGTGCCCGCGACGCCACGCTCGGCCCGCACACGATCCGGTTCGTCCCGAGCCATGCCGAGGGCTGGCCGACCGCGACGATCCATCTCGTGGCCAGCGGTACGGGGGAGGCCGACGGGACCGTCCTGCGAGACGTCCAGCTGCGCGGCTGCCACTGGATCATCCGGGCGGGCTGACGGGCCCGCCCGATCACATCCGGAAGACCCCGAAGCGCGTCTCCGGGATCGGTGCGTGGAGGCTCGCCGCCAGGCCGAGGGCAAGGACCCGGCGGGTCTCGAGCGGGTCGATCACCCCGTCGTCCCACAGGCGGGCCGTGGCGTAGTACGGGCTGCCCTCGGACTCGTAGCGATCGAGAATCGGAGCTTCGAAGGCGTCCCGCTCGGCGTCCGACGCGAACGGGCCGCCGACCGTCGACAGGACCCGGGCGGCCTGGCGTCCGCCCATCACGCTGATCCGGCTGTTCGGCCACGACCACAGGAAGCGCGGGGAGTAGGCCCGGCCGGCCATCGCGTAGTTGCCCGCGCCGAAGCTGCCGCCGACGATCACCGTGAACTTGGGCACCTCGGCACAGGCCACGGCCATCACCATCTTGGCCCCGTCCTTGGCGATCCCGCCCGCCTCGTACTCCCGGCCGACCATGAACCCGGTGATGTTCTGGAGGAACACGAGCGGGATCCGGCGCTGGGCGGCGAGCTCGATGAAATGGGCGCCCTTGAGGGCCGACTGGCTGAACAGGATCCCGTCGTTGGCGATGATCCCGATCGGGTAGCCGTCGAGGTGGGCAAAGCCGCAGACCAGCGTCTCGCCATAGAGCGCCTTGAACTCGTGGAACCGGCTGCCGTCGACGAGCCGGGCGATGACCTCCCGGACGGCCAGCGGCCGGCGCAGGTCGGCCGGGATCGCGGCGTACAGATGGGCCGAGCCCCGGCCGCCGCCGGCGGGGACAGCCGGCTCCTCGGGCGTTCGGCGGTCCCAGGGCGGTGCCGGTGGCTTGCGCCCGAGGTTGGCCACGATCGAGCGACCGAGGGCCAGGGCGTGCTCGTCGTCGAGCGCCTCATGATCGACGACCCCGCTGATCCGGGCGTGGACGCTCGCTCCGCCCAGGTCCTCGGCACTGACGTCCTCGCCGGTGGCGGCCTTCACCAGCGGTGGGCCGCCGAGGAAGATCGTGCCGGTTCCCCGGACGATCACCGTCTCGTCGCTCATCGCCGGAACGTAGGCGCCGCCGGCCGTGCTGCTGCCCATGACCAGCGCGATCTGGGGGACCGCGGCCGCCGACAGGCGGGCCTGGTTGAAGAAGATCCGGCCGAAGTGTTCGCGGTCCGGGAAGACTTCGGCCTGGAGCGGCAGGAATGCGCCGCCGGAGTCGACGAGGTAGATGCACGGCAGGCGATTCTCGAGGGCGATCTCCTGGGCCCGGAGGTGCTTCTTGACCGTCAGCGGGTAGTAGGTGCCGCCCTTGACGGTGGCGTCATTGGCCACGATCACGCAAGTGACGCCCTCGACCGTACCGATCCCGGTCACGATCCCGGCGCTCGGCGCGTCCCGGCCGTCGCTGCCGTACACGCCGTCGGCCGCCAGCGGGCTCAGCTCGAGGAAGGCCGAGCCGGGATCGACGAGCCGGTCGATTCGCTCGCGGACGGGCAGCTTGCCCCGCGCCCGGTGTTTCTCGATCGCGGCACGATCGCCACCCGCACCGTTCCCGGCGATTCGCGCCTGGCGCTCGCGCAGGTCGGCCACGAGGGCCTCCATCGCCGCACGATTCGCGCCGCTCTCGGCGCTCGCCGGGTCGAGCCGGCTGGCCAGGATCGACATGGCCGGATCATAGCCGGGCACCGGCGCCGAGCGGAGCTCGGCCAAGGCCCGCGTTCCGCGCCGGGCCATCGGCCCAGGACGAACGCCTGCTAAACACGAGCTGTCGATCCGCGGGCGGGTGCAGCGCGCCATCCGGAGCGGAGGGGGCCACGGCCGCCGGACCGATAAACGTGCTACCGTCCCGGGGCAAGTGGTCACCACCGACAACCCCGCCACGGAACGCGGCCCGAGCTCGGATCCAGCCGTCCGGGCCGAGTCGATCCGGCGCGGGCTGGCCGAGGCGTGGGGAGCAATGGGCGCCTCGTGGGGCGTCGCGCCGGCAATCGCCCGGGTCCACATCTACCTGATGGCCCGGGGCGAGCCGCTGACCGAGCGTGAGGTCCGCGAGGCGCTCGGCCTCAGCCACCGGGCGGCCAGCCTGGCCCTCGATGCGGCCATTCGCTGGGGCGTGATCGAGCGCGTCGACGAGCCGCGCCGGATCGGTCGGCGAGGGCCGGCGGGGACCGCCTACGCCTCGGTCGGCGACCATTTCCGCTGGTTCAGCCGGGTGATCGAGCATCGCAAGGCGCTCGAGGGTGACCCGATCATCGAGGTCCTCGAGCGGACCGCGGCCGACGCCGCGGCAGCCGCCGCGCAGTATCCGGCCGACACCGAGCTGGCCGACCTGCGCGACTGGCTGGCCACGTTCCTGTGGTTCGTTCGCCTGTTCAACCGGGCGATCGGCCTCGTCCCGGTGATCGAGCCGACCGAGCTCGAGCACCTCCTCGACCTGCTCGCCCGGATCCCCGACGAGACGATCCTGCGCCTCGTCCGGCTCCTGGGCCAGCTGCCCGACGAGGACGTCCTGGCCCTCGTCGGTGGCCTGTCGAACCTGTCGCCGGCGGCCGCCCGCCGCTCGCTCCGGCTGATGGCCGGCGTGGTCAAGACCGTCGGGCGCTGATTCCCGCGAGGCGACGGCGCCGGGCGCCTTCACGGCTCATGCGATAATCGTCGGGCGCCGCTCGATCACGCCCGGCGCTCGAGTCACCGGAGCCAGCACATGACCGTCGAATCGTCCACCTGGGCCACCAAGAAGGGGCTCGCCCAGATGCTCAAGGGCGGCGTCATCATGGACGTCGTCACGCCCGATCAGGCCAAGATCGCCGAAGAGGCCGGCGCCGTGGCCGTGATGGCCCTCGAGCGCGTCCCGTCCGATATCCGGGCGACCGGCGGCGTGGCCCGGATGAGCGACCCATCGATGATCGTGGGGATCATGGACGCGGTCTCGATCCCGGTCATGGCCAAGGCCCGGATCGGGCACTTCGTCGAGGCCCAGATCCTCGAGGCGCTCGGCGTCGACTACATCGACGAGTCCGAGGTGCTGACCCCGGCCGACGAGGCGAACCACATCGATAAGCATGCCTTCAAGGTCCCCTTCGTGTGTGGCTCGCGCAACCTCGGCGAGGCGCTCCGGCGGATCAGCGAGGGGGCCGCGATGATGCGCACGAAGGGCGAGGCCGGCACCGGCAACATCGTCGAAGCCGTCCGCCATATCCGGACCGTCAACGCCGAGCTCCGGCGCCTGCACGGGATGCGCGAGGACGAATTGTTCGTCGCCGCCAAGGAGCTCGGGGCTCCGCTCGAGCTCGTTCGCCAGGTGGCCGCCGAAGGCAAGCTGCCGGTCGTCAACTTCGTGGCCGGCGGGATTGCGACTCCGGCCGACGCCGCTCTCGCCATGCAGCTCGGCGCCGAGGGGGTCTTCGTCGGCTCGGGCATCTTCAAGAGCGAGGATCCGGCCCGGATGGCGACCGCGATCGTCCAGGCCACGACCCATTTCGACAACCCGGCCCTGCTGGCCGAAGTCAGCAAGGGCCTCGGCGCGGCGATGCGCGGGATCAGCCTGGAGACGATCCCCGACCAGGAGCGGCTGGCGATCCGGGGCTGGTAGTCCCTCCCAGGCCGCGGCCATGAAAATCGGAGTCCTGGCCGTTCAGGGCGACTTCATCGAGCACGTCCGGACCTTCCGGTCGATCGGCGTCGATGCGGTCGAGGTCCGCTTGCCTGCCGACCTCGACGGCGTCAGCGGGCTGGCCCTGCCTGGCGGCGAGAGCACCGCGATGCGCCGCCTGATCGCCCGCTGGGGACTTCGCCAGCCGATCCTCGACCTGGCCGCCAGCGGCGCCCCGATCTTCGGCACCTGTGCCGGGATGATCCTGCTTGCGCGCGAGATCGTCGGCGGCGAAGAGCCGGTCCTGGGCCTGCTCGACGTGACCGTCCGGCGCAACGCCTTCGGCCGCCAGCTCGACTCCTTCGAGGGCGACCTGCAGGTCACGATGCTCGGCGCCGAGGTGGTCCACGGGGTCTTCATCCGCGCCCCGGTGATCGAGCGGGTCGGTCCGGGGGTCGAGGTGATGGCCACCCTCGACGATGGCCGGGTCGTGGCCGTCCGCGAGCGGAACATCATCGCCACCGCGTTCCACCCCGAGCTGGCCGGCGAGACCCGCTTCCACCGGCTGGTGGCGACGATGGCCGCCGAGCACGACGACCCGGGCGAAGGATCGGGTCGCCGCCATCACCCCGTGCGCCGCGAGCGGAGTGCCACGTGACGAGCGCCAGGTGACCGTCTCGGGCAAGGTCAGGATGGCCCGCCTGACCGACCTGGCGGCGCTCGGCGAGCTGTCGCGCCTGGCCCAGACCGATGAGGCCCGCTCGCTCGGGTTGCCCGTCACCCGGCCCCGGATGGGCGTCTTCAGCCTCTTCCGGCTGCCGCTCGGCGCCTTCCAGCCGAACGACCTGTTGTACGTCCACGAGATCGACCGGCGGATCAGCGGCCTGCTCCGGGTCGAACGCGAGAGCCATCGTGACGAATGGACCGTCGTCGAGCTCGACGCGATCGGGCAGGCCGACGCCGGCGACATCCGGTTCCGGCTCGTCCAGCACCTGCTGCGCGACGGGGCGAAACGCGGCGCGGTGCGCTTCCATGTCGCCTGTGCCGATGCCGACGGCAACGTCGAGCTGTTCATGCAGGCGGGCTTCGTCCGCTATGGCGAGGAGACGATCCTGTTCCGGGAGTCGACCGACAGCCTGCCCGAGCCCTGGTCCGACGAGCACGCGGCGGACTGCGGGATCCGGCCGGTCGTGCCGCTCGACGCGTTGGCCCTGGCCCGGCTCTACTCCGCGGTGACGCCCCAGCCCGTCCAGCGCCTGGAGGCGTACCGGCTGCCCGACTGGGAGCGCCAGGGCTCTGGCTGGCGGGTGCCCCGCTCGAGCCTCACCCCGATCCTGCGCTTCGCCGATATCGAGGCCTTCGTCCAGGACCAGCCGGCCGGCGCCCCGGACCCGACCGGCCTGTCGGCGTTCATCCAGGTGGCCGTTGCCAAGGAGGACCAGCCCCATTACCTGAAGATCCTGGCCCGGCCGGAATCGGACGTCGGGCCCCTGGTGGAGTACGGTCTGGGCGTGATCGCCGCCCGGGCTGGCAATCGCCGCGAAGCGCAGCACGGCGTGATCTCGTCGGTTCGGACCTACGAATCGCCGATTGATCGCCGGCTCGAGGAGGCCGGTTTCGAGGTCGAATCCAGCGTCACCCTGCTGCTCAAGGAAGCGCTCGTCCGGGTCGCCGAGCCGGCCCTCGTGCCCGCCATCCGATGACCCAGGCCCATCACCCTGCACCCGCCGACCCCGGAGGTCCCGTGACTGCAGCTCCAGCCAACTTCGAACGTGAAGCGATGGACGACCTCGAGCTCCTCCTGGCGGCGCTGCCGCCCGAGGTGGTCGACGCCGTCCATGCCCTGCCCGACCAGACGACCCTGATCGAGGTCGTCCTCGACCTGGGCCGCCGGCCCGAGGCGCGCTTCCCGAACAGCGAGGTCACCCTTCTCGAGCGCGAGATCCAGGAGGCGGACCTGGCCTACGTCGTCGACCACATCGGCACGTTCGGCGACGACAACCGGGCGGGGATCGAACGGACCCTCCACCGGATCAGCGCAATCCGCAACCGGAGCGGCAAGATCGTCGGCCTCACCTGCCGGATCGGCAAGGCCGTCTTCGGCACGATCGAGATCATCAACGACTTCGTCGAGAGCGGGAAGTCGATCCTGATCATGGGCCGGCCGGGGATCGGCAAGACGACGATGCTGCGCGAGGCCGCCCGGGTGCTGGCCGACGACCTCGGCAAGCGGGTCGTGGTCGTCGACACCAGCAACGAGATTGCCGGCGACGGCGACATCCCCCACCCGGCGATCGGCAAGGCCCGCCGGATGCAGGTCCGGACGCCGTCCCTCCAGCACGAGGTGATGATCGAGGCGGTCGAGAACCACATGCCCCAGGTCATCGTCATCGACGAGATCGGGACCGAGCTCGAAGCCCAGGCCGCCCGGACGATTGCCGAGCGCGGGGTGATGCTGATCGGCACGGCCCACGGCAACAACCTCGACAACCTGATGCTCAACCCGACCCTGTCCGACCTGATCGGCGGGATCCAGAGCGTCACCCTCGGCGACGAGGAGGCCCGCCGCCGGCGCTCGCAGAAGAGCGTCCTGGAGCGCAAGCAGCCGCCCACGTTCGACGTGATCATCGAGATCCAGGACCGCGAGCGGGTGATCGTCCACGCCGACGTCGCCGAGACGGTCGACGAGATGCTCCGGGGCGACCCGGTCGCGCCCGAGCTTCGCTGGCGCGACGAGGAAGGCGTCCACCGCTCCCAGTCGCGGCCGCGGCCATCGCCCCGCGAGGCCCTCGGCAGCGAGCGGTTCGCCGGCCTGATCGGGTCCGGCAGCCCGTGGCGGATGGAGCCCGGCTGGCGGGGCGAGGGCAACTACCGGACGGGCGGCTATCGCGATGCCGCGCCCGGCGCCGCGCCCGGCGGCTATCGCTCGGGCTATCGGCCGGGGGCCAGCGGCGGCTGGCGCCAGACGCGGGGCGGGACGACGCGGGAGACCGGCCCTCGCGGTCGGTTAGACGGGCCCGGCCGGCCGGGTGAGCCGATCTCGGGCACGCTGCCCGGCGAGCGCTTCGCCAATCAGCCGGTTGGCGCCGACGGCCGTGGGTCAGGCCCTGGCCCGGCGCTCGCCTCGCCCGACCATCCGTTCATCGCCGGCGAGATCGCCGATCGTGGACCGCTCGAGCGCGGCGCCCCGCCGCCGATCGACCGGCGCGCCCGCGAGCAGCGCGAGCGCGAGCGCCAGGCCGCCTGGCGGGACCAGGCCGCCCGAGCGTTGAACGCGCTGAAGGCCGACGAGGGGACGGCTCCGATCAACGCCGGCGACCTGCCCGATGCGGGCACAGGTTCCGTGGCCGCGCTCGCGTCCGTGCCTGCTGCCCGGCCGGCCGCGGCTGGCTCCAGCCCGGCCGCGCCGCCGCCTCGCCCCGCCGGCGCCGCCCTGAGCCAGGTTGCCGGCCTGGGCCCCGTGGCGGCGGAGCTCGACGCCGACGACGAGGACGACGAGCCCGAGGACGATGTCGCCGAGGAGTCCGCGGACGGCGCCGCGCCGGGCCGGCCCGTCCTGCGGGTGACCGAAGGCCTGTTGCCGACGCTCCGCGTCCTGCCCTTCGGGGTGAGCCGGAAGCGGCTCGAGCAGGCGATCCGCGAGCTGCAGCTGCCGGTGATCGTGGCCCGCAACATCGACGAGGCGGACGTGGTGATGACCCTCCGCAGCGAGTACCGCTCGAAACCGCCGACCGTGCGCGACGCGGAAGACCGGGGCATCCCGGTCTACGTGCTGAAGAGCAACACGATCCTCCAGATGAACGCCAGCCTGACCTCGATCTTCTCGCTCGCCCTCGATCCCCGCGAGGCGGCCCTGCGCGAGACGGAGGAGGCGATCGGGATGGTCATCGAGCGTTCGGAGGCAGTCGAGCTGTCGCCCCAGAGCGCCTACATCCGCCGGCTTCAGCACCAGATGGCCGAGCGGGCCAACCTCGTCTCGCGCTCGCGCGGCCGGGAGCCCTACCGCCGGGTCCGCCTCTACCCCGACCAGGCCCGCGTCTGGCGCTGAGCTCCAGGGTGGTGGCCGGGCGTTACGGTCGCCCCTTCGGCCGTACCTCGCGGGCGGGCCCGGGCCCTGGCGTCTGCCGGCCGCTCCTTCGGCCATTCGGCGGTCCCTCGAGCGGCCGGGCCCCTCGAGCGGCCGGCGTGCGGCCCGGCGGCGCGCGTCCGCGCCCGGCTGAGCCTGGCTCAGCCTTGCCTCGGCCCGGAGCCGCCGCAGTTATCTCCGCCGGAGATCAAAACGGCGGTACGGGCGTATCCGATGGCGCCCGAGGGCTCGGCTCCCTGGCATTTGATCTCCCACGGAGATCGAATCGGCGAATCGGGACCGAGTCCGGTCGAGTGAGACTCCGATAAGGGCGATTTGATCTCCTACGGACATGACCTCGACCAATCGCAACGCGACCGCTTCACGACGTCCACTCAAGGGCGACCTGCTGGCATCGCGTCGGGTCGTCGAGCGTGAGGCCCAGCGGCTGGCCCGGCTCGACGCAACTCGAATCGCCGAGGAGTTGCGCGAGCTCAGGCTCGGGCTCAGAGTTTCGCAGTCGGCCGTCGCGCGATTGGTCGGAGTGAGCCAATCGGTCATCAGCGACCTCGAGCATGGCGATCCGACCGTCCGCCTGGAGGTGCGCCGTCGGGCGGCCATCGTCCTCGGCGCGGATCTGCGGATCGGCGTCTACCCCGGGGCCACCCCACTGCTCCATGACACCGGCCATGCCCGGATCATCGAGCGGCTCCTCGAGATCCGCCATCGCCGCTGGCGTCCGGACGTCGAGGCCCGCGTACCCGGTCCTGGACGCGCCTCGACGGACCTCCGTCTTTCGGCGGCCAACACCGTCATCCTGATCGAGGTCGAGACGCACGTCCGTCGTTGGGAGGCGACTGTTCGGCATTGCCTCGAGAAGCGCGAGCGGGTCCAGGCCGGCCTGGGCGACGGAGTTCAAGTGTTCATCGTCCTCTGCCTCCCGCCGACGCGCCACCACCGGGCGCTCGTAGCCGAGTTCGCCGAATACGTCCAGGCCTCGTTCCCGACGCCCTCGGACCTGATCAGACGAGCGCTCGAGGACGGGACCGACTGGCCCGGCGACGGGATCCTGTGGATGGCCGGTGGACCGAGCCCACGCAGGCCCGGGCGCCAACGACCGGAGTCGCTAGGCCTCGGCTGGGCCCAGGACCGTGGCCCGGACCTCCGCGTCGCGGGCGGCGCAACGGCGTTCGATCCGGATGATCAGGAAGACCAGGATGACCGCGCCGAGCGACACCATCACCGACGTCGCGAAGTCGAGCACGAACGACTGGTCGAGCGAGCCCTGGATGGCCTGGACGGCGGCGGCCCGGCTGGCTGAATCGACAACGGCCTTGACCAGCCCGAAGCCGATGATCCAGCCGCCCAGGACCGACACGAACCAGCTGCCGACCAGGCCGAACCAGGCCGCGACGACCATGAAGAAGCCACCGGCCCGGGGCTCGACCCGGTACAGCGCGTCCTGGAGCATGCCCGGCACCTTGATCAGATTCCAGATCGGGATCAGGGTGTAGACAAAGGCCCGCACCGGGGTGGTCGACGGCTCTCCGCCGCCGAGCGCCGGGATGTTGGCGATCACCCGGCTGAGCCAGGCCCCGAAGGCGACGACGGCGGCCACGACGAGGAAGAGCCGGATGACGGCAATCGTCGTCCCCGACGCATCGACAGCCGCCAGCGAGGCCGAGTTGTACGGGGCCCCGTTCAGGATGTCGGTGATCTGCTGGCGCAGGGCC
This sequence comes from uncultured Chloroflexia bacterium, assembly GCA_963727055.1. Taxonomy (GTDB): domain Bacteria; phylum Chloroflexota; class Limnocylindria; order Limnocylindrales; family CSP1-4; genus Palsa-1033. The sequence goes on along the minus strand of CAVSEN010000003.1, from coordinate 1,878,902 downwards.
TGCTCGGCGCCGAGGCTGCCGACGAGGATCACGATCCCGATCGCGGCCACGGCCAGGATCAGGACCGCCGCGACCACGGCGAACGGCAGGGCGCTCACATACGGCGTGAATTCCCGGTTCGCGATCGCCGCTTCGAGGCGCAGGCCGCGCCCGGTGCCGGCGATCGGGCTCGTTCCCTCGGCCTGGCTCGTGCCGCACTTGTAGCAGCGCTGGTCGCGCTGGCGGTTGAGCGAGTGGCAGTTGGTGCAGAACCAGACGTCGGTCATGGCCTGCAGCCTACGACGCGGGCCGGCACCGAATCAGGGCTCGGTAGTACCAGGCGGCGCCCGGCCACGGACCGCCGGCCAGCCACGGACCGCCGGCCAGCCACGGACCGCCGGCCAGCCACGGACCGCCGGCCAGCCACGGACCGCCGGCCAGCCACGGACCTAGTGCTCGGTGGCCCCCGTGAACGTCCAGCCGTCGATCCGGACAGCCGGCACGACCGATCCACCGAGGAAGCCCCGCAGGCAGCGCCGATCGCGGCCGACCGCCGAGACCCCGGCGATCGCGTCGAGGTAGCTCTGGGTGTAGCGCAGGTTCTTGACCGGGCCCACGATCCGGCCGTGCTCGACCAGGAACGTCCCGTCGCGGGTCATCCCGGTGACGATCGCCAGCTTGGGATGAACCGGGTTCGTGTAGTGGAAGCGGGTCACGAGCAGCCCCCGCTCGAGGCCGCCGATCAGCTCCTCGCGGCTCGACGTCCCGGCGTCCATCACCATGTTCAGCGGGAACGGCCCGTACGGGTTCGGGGCCGGCAGGCCATGGCCGGTCGAGCGGACCCCGTCCCGGGCGGCGGTCTGGCTGTCATAGACGACGCCGGTGCAGACGCCCCTCGATGAGCAGGTCGACGCGCCGCTTCGGGACGCCCTCGTAGTCGAAGGCCATCGGCAGGCCGGCCGGGTCCGCCCCGTCGTCGCGGATGGTGACCAGCTCGCTGCCGACCCGCTTGCCCAGCTCGACGAACGAGCGGCCCTCCTGGACGGCCAGGGCCGAGAAACCGAGGTAGCCGAGCATGTCGAGGATGTCGACGACCGCATACGGCTCGAGCACGACCGGGTAGTCGCCGGGCTCGATCGCGACAGCATTGGCCGTCGACTTCGCCCGCTCGGACGCCTCCCGGCCGATCGCCGCGGCGTCGATCCGGGTGGCATCGACGGCGGCCGTCTCGGCGTAGCCCGACCCGCCGGAGGGGCCCATCGAGACAGTGATCAGCTGCGACGTCGTCCGGCCGCCGTTGGCCCGGACCCCCAGCGAGTTGGCCACGATGATCGTCTCCGTCGTCGTGGCGAACGAGCCGTAGGCCGTGACCCCGGCCGCGTCGGCTTCGGCGATCACCGCCCGGACCCCCTCGGCGCGCATCTCGGGCGTCGCCCCGGCGGTCGCCGCGCTCCAGGCCGCGGGCAGCGCCGGGATCGGCTCGGGGCCCGGCTCGGGCAGGGTGATGAAGTCGACGTTGGGCTCGACGTTGCGGGCGATCTGGCCGGCGGTCTCGAGCGAGGTCGGCGAGGGCGGCCGAGTCGAACCGGCCGGTGGCGGCCACCCCGATTCGCTGGCCGTCGATGAAGCGCAGGCTCAGGCGGGCATTCGCCTCGGCGACGTTCTGGTGGATCTCGCTGTTGGCGAAGCGGGTCAGGGCGGCATCCTCGACCGAGACCAGGACCTCGGCCTGCGAGGCACCGGCCTTCGCCGCCAGGTCGAGGACCTGTTCGGCCAGGACCAGCCACTCCGCGGCGTCCTGCGGCTCGCTCGTCGCCGCCGACCGCCGCTCACCACTTGCCGACCCCGACCTGGACGTTCCGGAAGCGGGCACCCGGAACGGCATGGCCGACGTGGCCGGTCTGGCCGGGTTCGCCCTTGCCGCAGTTCGGCGTCCCGAGCATGACGTAGCTCCGCTCGTCGCCGACGGCGTCGCACGAGCGCCAGAACTCGTAGGTGATCCCGGTGTAGGTGGGGTTCTTGTACAGCCGGCCGAGCTTGCCGCCCTTGATCTCGTAGGCGACCTCGGTGGCGAACTGGAAGTTCAGGCGCCGGTCGTCGATCGACCAGCGCCGGTTCGAGCTCAGGTACAGCCCGTCGTCGGTGTCGGCGACGATCTCGTCGAGGCTCATTCCGGGCTTCGGCAGCAGGTTGATGTTCGTCATCCGGATCAGCGGGATCCGGTTCCAGCCGTCGGCCCGCATCGCCCCGCCCGATCGGCGGCCGATCCGCGGCGCGGTCTCGCGGCTGCGTCAGGTAGCCGACGAAGATGCCTTCCTTGATCAGCGGCACGGCCTGCGCCGCGACGCCTTCGTCGTCCCAGCCGAACGTTCCGAGGCCACCCGGTGCCGTCGCGTCGGCGACGATGTCGATCAGGTCCGACCCGTAGCGGAAGCCGGCGTCGAGCTTGTCGGTGGTCAGGAAGCTGGTCCCGGCGTACGAGGCCTCCGTCCCGAAGACGCGGTCGAGCTCGGTCGGGTGGCCGCAGCTCTCGTGGACCTGGAGATAGAGCTGCGACGGGTCGAGGACGATCGTCAGCCGGCCCGACGGGCACTGCGGCGCGCTCAACAGGGCGACCGCCTCCTCCGCCAGGGCCTCGACGTGGTCCGCCAGGCTCAGGCTGCGGATGTACTCGTAGCCGGCCGATTGCCAACCGCCGCCGGCATCGGGGTAGCTCCGGCGCTGATGCTCGTCGCCTTCGATCGCGTTCGCCTCGATGCCCGACCCGACGTGGGTGATCGTCTGGTCGGTGTAGCTGCCGTCGCTCGCGGCGAAGATCGTGTCGATCTCGTTGGGCGGCGTAGGTCGACTCGGTGAACGCGATCCCCTTGACGCCCGCCGCCAGCCGGTCGGCCGCCAGGAGGTCGCCGATCTTCGACTCGAGCGAGACCTTGAACGGGTCCTCGGCGACCGGCGTCTCGTACGTCCCGTGGGCGGCCGGCCGATCGTCGAGCTGGACTCGCCGGCGGAGGGCGGTGGCCGACGCCCGGGCGATCCGGACGGCCTGGGCGGCGACCCGGTCGACCTCGTCGGCCGTCGAGCCGATGGCTGCTGGCAAAGCCCCACGCGCCGTCGACCAGGACCCGGATCCCGAAGCCCTCGCTCTCGCCCGCGGCGACGCCCTCGACCCGGCCCGACTTGACGGTGATCGCCTCGTCGACCTGGTGGACGATCCGTACGTCGGCGTAGCTCGCCCCGCGCACGGTCGCGGTCGACAGGGCGCGGTCGGTCAGGTCTCGCATCGATCCGACGATAGCAGGCTTGGCCGCCTGCCTGTGGCGCCCGTCGGCGGCCTTGGCGCGCGGGTCAGAACGTCGGGCCGACGCCGATCGCCTGGCTGGTCAGCCACAGCCCGAGGACGAAGATCAGGCCGGCCGCCCCGAGCGGGGCGTAGGTCACGACGCGACCGAGGCTGGAGGCCGACGGCAGGCGACGGAGTCGATCGCGAGCGACGACGAGGACCAGCCCGGTCCCGCCCAGGACCACCGCCATCCCCAGCCCGAAGGCGACGACCAGGACCAGGCCGTAGGCCGGCCGGTCGACGTTGATCGCGGCCAACAGGATGATCAGGGCGTTGGTCGAGGGGATGACCCCGCCGGCCAGGCCCAGCACGAACAGGCTCCGCCAGCCGATCGGCGCGTCGGTCGCCCCACCGTCGCCGTGCGCGTGATCGTGGGCGAGGTCGTGGCGATGAGGATGATCGGAGCCGGGCGTGCCGGCGCTCTGCCGCGACCGGTAGGCGCGCAACTGGCCCACGAGCAGCCAGGCGCCGATCCCGATGACGGTGACCCCCGAGACGACCGGCGCGACCGTGTTGAACAGCTCGGGCGCCAGGTCGCGCGCCTCGAGGATGAGCGCGGCCAGGACGATGATCCCCAGGGTGTGGGAGACGGTGACGGCCAGGCCCAGGGCGATCGCGTGAAGCGCCGTCCCGCGCGAACCGACGAGGTAGGCGCCCATCAGGGTCTTGCCGTGGCCCGGCGTCAGGGCATGGCCCGCGCCCAGCAGGAAGGCCGCCGCCAGCGAGCCGAGGAGCACCAGCGGGGTGATCGCGTCGGTCCCGATCAGGCCGCCGATGTCGAGCCCGACAACGCCGCCCGGGACGGCCCCGACCGCCGTCAACGCCTGCGGCGCGGGGCCGGTCGATGCCCCGGCCGCCGCTCCGGCCGGCGGGGTCGCGGCGCTCGGCTCCGCCGGGATCGAGGTCGCGGGTGACGGCGCCGCCACCAGGGGCAGGCCATCGTCGGGCTGGACGTAGGCCGTGGCCGGCCCACCCAGGCCGGCCGTGAAGGACACGTTGACCACGTCGAGGGGATGCGCGATCAGCGCGGTCGGGTAGGCCCGCAACCGGTTCGAGACCGAGGTCGACGGCAACGAACCACGCGTCAGGGTCACGCCGCTGGCCGTGACGACGACCTCGTGCCAGCCGATCCGGCCGGGGTGGGACGTGTCGTCGAAGCCGATCCGGAGCGGCCAGCCGGACGGCGGCAAGCCGGCCGAAAACTCGCACACCAGGCGCATCGTGCTGAGGCCGGCCGTGCCCGGCGGGAAGCTCAGCCCGGCGGCGAACAGGCCCAGGTCGAGCCGGGCGCCGTTCGCGGTCAGGGCCAGGTCGGGCACCAGGCGTGGGCAGGCCGCCAGGCGCTCGGCGTTCGCCTCGGCGTCGGAGATGACCCCGTCGCCGTCGGTATCGATCCGGAGCCGGTCCTGGAACGTCGGGATCTCGGCCTCGTCGATGACGACATCGAGCACGATCCGGCTGGCCTCGACCCGGATCCCGGCGAAGTGGTTGACCGTGAAGTTGCCGAGCGGGTGGGCCAGGGCGACCGCCGGCAGGAGGAGGAGCAGCAGCGTCGCCAGCCCTGCCGCCAGCCCGAGCGCGGACCCAAGGCGGCGGATGCAGGTGGTTCGCAGGGGGTCGGGGCCGGTCATCGCCGCATCGTAGCCGTCGGTCGTCGCCGGCCGGCGTGATCCGCTCGGCTACACTCCACCGCGTGAACGCAGACCGCCAGCGGGGGAGCGAGGACGCCGGATCCGGACCTGGCTGGTTCGTCACGTTCGAGGGGCCGGAGGGGTCGGGCAAGACCGTCCAGGCGACCCGCCTGCGCGCCATCGCCCGGGCCGCCGGGATCCCGGTCGTGCTCAGCCGCGAGCCGGGCGGCACGCCGGTCGGCGACCTGATCCGGGCGATCCTGATGGACGCCAGCCACGACTCCGTCCCGCTCGGCGCGCGCGCCGACGCCCTGTTGTTCAATGCTGCCCGCGCCCAGCACGTCGACGACGTGATCCGGCCGGCGCTTGCCCGGGGCGAGCTGGTGATCTGCGCCCGCTACGCGGACTCGACCCTCGCCTACCAGGGCTACGGCAGCGGCCTCGACCTGGCCGCCCTGCGCGACCTCGAACGGCTGGCGACCGCCGGCGTCCGGCCCGACGCGACGATCCTGCTCGACCTGCCGGTCGAGATCGGCCTCGCCCGCAAGGGGTCGGACGAGCAGCAGCGCTTCGAAGCCGGCTTCGACCTCGCCTACCACGAGCGCGTCCGGGCCGGCTTCCGGCAGCTGGCGGCCGAGGACCCGGAGCGGTTCACCGTGGTCGATGCCACGGCCGGCGAAGCCGAGGTGGCCCGTCAGGTCCGGGCGGTCGTGGGACGCCTGCCCGGCCTCGAAGCGATCGCGGTGGTGCCCGGGAGCCCCGCTCCGAGTGAACCGGCGACCGCGGGCCTGCGCATCCCTCGATGAGCGAGGAACCCTCGCGCGCCGCCGGGCGCCTCAACAGCGCCGCCGACGACGCCGATCGGGCCGTGCTCGAAGCGATCGCCGCCGGCGATCACGCTGCAATCGAACGCCTCTACGAGCGATACAAGACGATGGCCTACGGACTCGCGCTACGGATCACCGGTGATGCCTCGCTGGCCGACGATGTCGTCCAGGAGGCCTTTGTCGGTGCCTGGCGCAATGCCGGTCGCTACGCGACCGAGCGGGGCAGCGTCAAGACCTGGCTGCTGGCGATCGTCCACCACCGGGCGATCGACTCGATCCGCCGGCGCCGCCCGACGACCGAGCTGCCCGAGCCGGAGGATGCGCCGCCGCCGAGCCTGACCATGCCCGACATCTGGGCCGAGGTCGCCGGTCGGCTCGACCGCGACGAGATCCTGGGCGCCCTGGCGACCCTCTCGGACGTCCAGCGCGAGGCGCTCGAGCTGGGCTACTTCGGCGGCCTGACCCAGCAGGAGATCGCGGCCCGGACGAACACCCCGCTGGGCACCGTCAAGAGCCGGATGCGGCTCGGGCTGCTCCAGATGCGCCGGGTGCTGATCGGCGTGCCACCCGAAGGCGGGGAGCCGGCATGAGCAGCCTGACCTGCCAGCAGGTTCGCGACCTGGCCGAGGGCTTCGTCCTGGGCGCCCTCGACCCGGTCCAGCTCCATGACGTGCGCGACCACCTCGCGACCTGCCCCGAGCCCCATCCCGAGATGGACGAGCTCGGCGGGGTCGTCCCCTACCTCGCCGATTCGGTCGACCCGGTCGAGCCCCCGGCGGCGCTCAAGGGCCGGATCGTCGACGCGATCGAGGCCGAGCTCCGGGCCGGTCGCCGGGCGGATGCCGCCGCCGACCGCCTCATCTCGACCCTTGGAGCCGGTTCAGCCCGGCCCGCGACGCCGGCCCCCGCGCCGGTCCAGCCGTTGGCCGAGGTCGCGGTTGGGCCCGGGCCGGCTCCGGGCCGGGCGCCGGTCGACCTCGCCGTCGAGCGAGCCCGGCGCCGCTCGCCGCTGCGCTGGGTCGCCGCCGTCGCCGCTGTCATCGTGATCGCCGGCCTCGGAGTTTGGAACATCGGCCTGTCGGGCCAGCTGTCGACCGCCCAGCAGCAGCAGGCCGCAGTCGACCGCGTGCTGGCGATCGCCCAGCAGCCGGGCGGCCAGGCCGCCATCCTCGTCCCTGGCGCGTCCGGCGGCCCGGCCGGGCTGGCCGCGGTGGCGGCCGACGGGTCATTCGCCCTGGCGATGCACGGGCTGCCGGCGACCAGCGGCAGCCAGGTCTACGAGGCCTGGGTCATCGCCCCATCGGGCAGCCCCGTGCCGATCGGCTCGTTCGCGGTGGGCTCGGACGGAACCGGTGCGCTCACGGCCAGCCGGGTGCCGGTGGCCAGTGGCCTCACCGTCGGCCTGACCCGCGAAGCCACTGCCGGCGCGACCACGCCCACCCTGCCGATGGTCGTGAGCGGGGTCACCGGCCAGGGCAGCTAGCCGAGGCAGCTAGCACCGATCTCGTCCTGCTTGCCCCGATCGCGGGCCCAGCTCTTGCCAGATTCCGTCCGCAGCGGCGTTATGGTCCGAAATCGGCCGCTGTCGGCTCCTCGGCCGGCTCCCGCAACCTCGGGCGCGCACGATTCGATCACTGGGCGGCCGATTTCCTAGGGCAGGACGGGAGAATGGCGCCATAACGCGGCCGCGGGCGGAACCTGTCAAGAAAGCGAGGCGGCCACCGAGCCAGGGTCCTCGAGGACTCGCGTCGGGGACTCGCGTCGGGGACTCGCGTCGCCGAGGCGTGCCGGCGAATTGGCAGGCTAGCCGGTCTTGAGCGGCGTTCCGGCGAGCGTGCCCGGGCCCGCGCCGCGCGCGGATGCCAGGGCGGCTGCCGCCGCCGCCAGGAGCTCTTCCGAGCTCGCCCCATCGGTCGGGAACCGGGCCAGGCCGACCGACACGCTGATCTGGTGGCCGTCCTGGACCGCCAGGGCAGCGACCCCGTCGAGGACCCGCTGGGCGACCGTCATCCCGGCCGCGCCGGGCGCGATCAGGACGAACTCATCGCCGCCGTAGCGAGCGACCGTGTCGACCAGGCGGACGGACTCGGCGAGGACGGTCGCGACCGCGCGCAGGACATCGTCGCCCGCTTCGTGGCCGGCTGCCGCGTTGACGGCGGTCAGCCCGTCGACGTCGATCAGGGCCACCGAGACCTCGCCGCCCTGGCGTGCCGCGCGGGCAAGCTCGAGCTCGAGCACCCGGCCGAGCGTGCGGGTGTTGGCCAGGCCGGTCAGCGGGTCGGTGTGAGCCATCCGCTCGAACCACTCCGAGCGCTCGGCGGCGAGCGAGCTGAGCCGGGCCCGATCGACGGCCACGGCTGCCAGGCCCGCGATCGCCAGGAGGATCGTCCGATCGTCGTCGCCGATCTCATGGGGTGCCGGCCAGGCGAAGGCGAGCACGCCGACGCCCATGTCGACGCCCTCGTGGCGGACGACGAGCGGCAGGATCGCGTCGACCAGCTCCGGGCCGTTCTCGCTGCGGTCGACCGAGCCGAACGACGGGGTCAGGTCGCGCGCCACCGCGGCGACGCGATGGTCCTCGCCGTTGACCGCGGCCTCGAACGTGCGGTCGGCCTCGGGCGTCATGCCGATCGACGCGCTGAGCTGGAGCCCGGGTCGATCGGGATCCTCGAGGAACGCGACGGCGAGGGGCACGCCGGTGGCGGCCGCGGCCGCGGCGAGCAGGGCGGACAGGGTCTGGTCGAGGTCGCCGCCGTGGGCGAGCGCCGCGGCGCTCGTGGCGAGGGCTTCGGTCGAACGATCCATCGAACTGGGACTCCCAGGTGCCGGAGAAGGCGCCCGATGGGGCGGCCGGGCCATTGTACGACCCACGATCGGGGCCGGGCTCTCGACGGACGCCCGTCGCGGCTCGTATCCTCGGCGGCATGAAGTTGATCGTTGCCGTCGTCCACAACGAGGACGCCGGCGCCCTGGTCGAGGCCCTGCTCGAGAAGGACTACCGGGCGACCCGGCTCCACTCGTCGGGCGGGTTCCTGAAGCAGTCCAATGCGACGATCCTGGTCGGGGTCGAGGAAGCCCAGATCGAGGAGGTCCTGGCGATCACCCGGCGGACGTGCACGGCCCGGACCCAGATCGTCAACCCGATGCCGCCGATCATGGAGCCGGGCGAGTTCTTCATGCCCTACCCGCTCGAGGTCGAGGTCGGCGGGGCGACGGTCTTCGTCCTGCCCGTCGAACGGTTCGAACGGCTCTGATCCGGCCCGACCTCGTCGACATCTGGATCTTCCGACCGACCGGCGCCGGCCAGGGGATCGAGATCCTCCTGCTCCACCGCTCGCCGGGCCGGATCCTGGCCGGGCTGTGGCAGTGCGTGTCGGGCCGGCTCGAGGCGGGCGAACGGGTCGTCGAGGGCGCCCTGCGCGAGCTCCGGGAGGAGACCGGCTTTGAGGCGCCCGCGATCGAGGCACTGTTCGACCTCGACCAGGTCAACCAGTTCCACGAGCCGAGCGTCGACGCGATCGTGACCGCCGCGATCTTCGCCGTCCGGGTCCGGCCGGGCAGCGAGCCGGTCCTGTCGCACGAGCACGACGGGCTGCAATGGGTCGCCCCCGGGACGGCCCTCGAGATCGCCGTCTGGCCGGCCTACCGGGAGTCGATCCGGCGGATCGAGACCGACCTGCTCGACCCGGACCGGTCGCGCTGGTTCCGGCTGGAGCTCGACGGCCGGCGCCCCGCCGGCTGGTAGACTGGGCCGCAACCTGCCGGAGCGCGTCGCGTCGGCGCGAGAGCGGGCCTGGGCCTGGCGGAGGCAAGATTGCGGACACCTGTCGATCCCCTGGGCCTGGCCACCGCCGGCGATCCGGCCCAGCGCCGGATCTTCCGCTCGAAGGTCGACACGATCCGTCCCACGTATGGCTTCGAGGACGTCTCGCTGGCGCCCGGGACGAGCACGATCGAGCCGAACGACGTCAGCCTGGCCCAGGTCCTGTGCGGGATCGAGCTGGCCATCCCGATCATCGCCTCGGCGATGGACGCCGTCGTTGACGTTCGCCTGGCGGGCGAGCTCGCCCGCCTCGGCGGCCTGGCGATCCTGAACCTTGAAGGCGTCCAGACCCGCTACGACGACCCCGACAGCGTCCTGGCCCGGATCGCGGCCGCGCCCGACGACGCGGTCCACGACCTGCTGGCCGAGGCGTACGGGGCCCCGATCCGGGACGACCTGGTCGCCCGCCGGATCGCTGAGCTGCACGCGGCCGGCTCGCGCGCCGCGGTCGCCGCAACGCCGGCCGCCGCCCGCCGGTTCGGGGCGCTGTGCGCCGAGCAGGGGGCCGACCTGTTCCTCGTCCAGAGCCAGGTCAGCAGCGCCCGCCACCTTGCCTCGGAGTACGAGCCGCTGTCGCTCGAGGAGTTCACCCGGTTCATGCCGATCCCGGTCGCGGTCGGCAACACGACGAACGCCGAAGCGGCCTTCGCGCTGATGGAGCAGGGCGCCGCCGCCGTGTTCGTCGGGGTCGGGCCGGGCGCCGCCTGCACGACCCGCGAGGTCCTCGGCATCGGCATTCCCCAGGTCACCGCGGTCAGCGACGTGGCCGCCGCGCGCGACGCGTTCTTCCTCGAGACCGGCCGCTACGTGCCCGTGGTCGCCGACGGCGGGATGCGCCGGGGCGGCGAGCTGGCCAAGGCGATCGCGGCCGGGGCGGATGCCCTGATGATCGGCTCGCCCCTGGCCCGGGCCGAGGAAGCACCCGGCCGGGGCACGAACTGGGGGATGGCCGCGCCGTCGGCCACCCTGCCCCGCGGGACGCGGATCAAGGTCGGGACGCGCGGCACGCTCGAGCGAATCCTGTTCGGGCCGGCCGGCCTGACCGACGGCTCGGAGAACCTGGTCGGGGCGTTGCGCCAGTCGATGGCCGCCCTCGGAGCGAGCACGATCCGCGAGATGCAGGCCGTCGAGATGGTCTACGCCCCGTCGACCCAGACCGAGGGCAAGTCCTGGCAGCGGTCCCGCTGAGCGACCGGGGCAGCGAGGCGCCGGAGCCGGCACGCGACCTGCGGGTCCTCGACGAGGGCTCCCAGCCGCTCGACGAATCAGGCTCGGTCTACGCCGCGGCGGGCGGGCTGCCCTTCTTCATCGGCCTGGTCGACCGGTTCTACGCCGGCGTCGCGAGCGACCCGCTCCTCCTCGCGATCTACCCCGAGCCCGACGACCTGGCGGGCGCCCGCCACCGGCTCAGCCTGTTCCTGGCCCAGTACTGGGGCGGGCCGTCGACCTACGACGCGGAACGTGGCCATCCGCGCCTCCGGATGCGCCACAACGCCTTTCCGATCGGCTCCGCCGAGCGCGACGCCTGGCTTCGCCACATGCGGGCGGCCGTCGCCGCAAGCAAACCGCCGCCGGCCGTCGAGGAGCGCCTGACTGCCTACTTCGAGGCCGTCGCGGAAGGGATGCGCAACCGTCCGTGAAGGGCCGGCCAGCCGCCCGCTATGCTTGTCGGGCGGGCAGCAGGGCGAGCGGAGGGCACGATTGAGCGACGCGAAGGCGATCGACGGCGCCGGGCCGACCGTGGCCGGTGAGCCCGTGGACCAGGCCTCGCGTCCCGATCAACCCCGGCGCGGCAAGACCGTCCACGGCGACGCCGCCAATGCCGGCCACCGGGTCCTCGCCCCCGATGACGCCGAGGTCGAGGCCTATCTCGAGACCGCCCTCAAGGCGCCCAGCCCGGACCGCTCGCCGGACGATCGGCCGGGCAGCAGCGGTGGGGACCCGGCCGGGATCCCGGCCGAAGGCCCGGACACGGTCGTCATCCTCGACTTCGGCAGCCAGTTCGCCCAGCTGATCGCGCGTCGGGTCCGCGAGCTCAACGTCTACTCCGAGCTCCTGCCCCACGACACGCCCTGGTCCGAGATCGAACGCCGGAAGCCGCGCGCGGTGATCCTGTCGGGTGGCCCGAACTCGGTCTACGACAGCGGGGCGCCGATCCCCGACAGCGGCGTCTGGAGCGGCCGGATCCCGGTCCTGGGGATCTGCTACGGCGCCCAGCTGATGGCCCGGGAGCTGGGCGGTGACGTGCTGGCGGCCGGCCGGCGCGAATATGGGCCGGCCAGCGTCACGATCACCGACGAGGACGGGCTGTTCGCCGGCATGGATCGCGAGCAGCCGGTCTGGATGAGCCATGGGGATTCGATCACCCGGCTGCCCGAGGGTTTCCGGGCGACGGCCCAGACGGATGCCTCGCCCCTGGCCGGCTTTGCCGACCCCGCTCGGGGGCTGTACGCGATCCAGTTCCATCCCGAGGTCGCCCACACGCCGCGCGGCCGGGACATCCTGCGCAACTTCGTGATCGGGATCGCCGGCGCCCGGCCGACCTGGACGCCGGCCAACTTCATCGAGCAGACCGTGGCCGACATCCGGACCCGGGTCGACGCTCACGCCCGGGCGACCGACTCCGACGGGCTGGTGATCTGCGCCCTCAGCGGCGGGGTCGACTCGGCCGTTGCCGCGGCCCTCGTCCATCGGGCGGTCGGCGACCGCCTGACCTGCATCTACGTCGACCATGGCCTGATGCGCAAGCGCGAATCCGAGCTGCTCCGGACGACGTTCGAGGCGAATCTCGGGATGCGCCTGGTCATGGTCGATGCCCGCCGGCGCTTCCTCGACCGGCTGGCCGGCGTCGAGGATCCGGAGCAGAAGCGGCGGATCATCGGCGACGAGTTCATCCGGGTCTTCGAGGAGGAGGCCAGCCGCCTGGGCCGGATCGACTTCCTGACCCAGGGCACCCTCTACCCGGACGTGATCGAGAGCGCGACGTCGGAGACGAAGGCGGCCCAGAAGATCAAGACCCACCACAACGTGGGCGGCCTGCCGGCCGACCTGCGGTTCAAGCTGATCGAGCCGCTGCGCTACCTGTTCAAGGACGAGGTTCGGGCGGTCGGGCTCGAGCTTGGGCTGCCCGACGCGATGGTCCAGCGCCAGCCCTTCCCGGGACCCGGCCTGGCGATCCGGATCATCGGCGAGGTCACCGCAGAGCGACTCGAGACCCTGCGCGAGGCCGACTGGATCGTGATCGACGAGATCAAGGCAGCCGGGCTGTACCGCAGCGTCTGGCAGTCGTTCGCGATCCTGACCCCGGTTCGGAGCGTGGGCGTGATGGGCGACGGCCGGACGTACGCCAACGTCGTCGCCATCCGGGCGGTCACCTCGGATGACGGGATGACCGCCGACTGGGCCAAGCTGCCCTACGACGTGCTGGGCAAGATCAGCTCCCGGATCGTCAATGAGGTGCCCGGCGTGAACCGGGTGGTCTACGACATCAGCTCGAAGCCGCCCGCCACGATCGAGTGGGAGTGACCCCCGCGATAGCCCGGCTGTCCGCCCGTGGCGTACGAACGGGGGATTCGATCCGGCCCGCGAGGCGCTAGAGTTTCGGCCATGGTCAAGAGGACGACTCGCCCGACAGCCCCGACCAGCTCCGCCCAGCCCGAGCCGGCGCCCGGCGCCGCGATGACCGAACCGACCCCCGCCCCGGCTCCGTCCGAGCCCGTCGCGGCCGACACCGGCATCGGCTCGCTCGAAGCGGCCCAGGCCGTGGCCACGTCGCTCGAGGCCGCCCAGGCGGTCGCCGCCGGTGTCGCCCCCGGTGTCTGGCCCGATGCCTCGGCGCCGGCGCCCGGGCCGCATTGCCCGTGGTGCTCGGCGGCCCTGGCGAGCGCCGACCTGGCCATCTGTCCCAGCTGCGGCGCGCAGCTCAACGGCGCGGCCGAGGCCGACGTGCCGGGAGTGACCTCGATCGACGTCAAGGCCCTCGCCTGGAAGCAGGGCGGTCCGCCCCGCCGGAGCCGGATCCTGTCCTGGATCTCGGGTGATGGCGAGGAGCTGCCCGACGCGTCGGGCGCGCCACAGGCCGCCGTCGAACCGCCCTCGCTGGCGGTCCGCCGGGAGATGCTCCGGCTCGAGCTCGAGGCCGAAGGGATCACCCTGCCCCATGACGCCGAGCCGCCGGCCGCCGAAGAGGCCGAAGCCGAGGCCGGTTCCGGGGACCCGCCCGCCACGCCCGGGGCCTGACCGGCCGACCCGTGCCGGCCCGCCTGCCCGCGCCCGGCCCATCGTTCCTGCGCGAGCAGCCCGTCCAGATCAGCGACCGCCTGGCACGGGCGGGGATGAGCCGGCCCTCGACGCTCGCCGACGGCTGGTGGCTGACGCTCCTGTGGGTGGCCGACGATGACGGCGTCGTCGCGTTCCGGGACGCGGCCCCGCGCGCCGGCCCGCCGCCCGATCCGCCGGTCACCCGGTTGGGGCCCGCACTGTCCGGCGCCCTGTCCGGGCTGATCCTCGAGGAAGATGGCAGGCTGTGCGTCCGGCTCGCCCCGGCCGGCCCGCCGGCCGACGATCGGAGCCCGTGGCTGGCCCCGCTGGTCATCCGGGCCGCGTTCAAGTGGGAGCCGGCGCGCGCGCTGGGCATGGCGCCGAACGAGCTCGCCGAGTCCGTCCTGGCGGCCTTCCGGCGCAGCGTCGAGGGCCTGTCGAGGTCCTGAATCGGGGCTGCGGCCCGTTCCCGGTGCGCGGAGTAGACTCCCGGAACAGTGCGCGACCTCTTCGACGAGTTCCTTGATGAGCTCCGCCGCCGTCAGGCCGAGGCGGCCGCTGCGAATCCCGAGGGAACGCCACCCGCCGAACCGGGCGAGGAGGCAGCCGAACCGACGCCCGAGGGCGAGCCGGAGCCCGCCGCGACGGACGAACCGGGTGCCGATGGCGACGAGGCGGCCGACGGTTCGTCCGAATCGGGGGAGTCGGACGCGGCCGGCGACGGCGAGGAGTCGACCGCCGGTCCGGGCGGTCACGACGGCCCAGACCACGAACGACCGGGCGAGCACGACCGACGCGGCCGGCGCGGTCCACAGGCCGGCTCGGGCGGCGACCGGCGCCCGCCGCGGCCCAGGCTCGTAGTGGGTGGCCCGAATGACGGTTCGTCGACCGGCCGCCGGATGCGCCGCTTCGGGATCGGCTTTGTGGCCCTCGCCATCCTCGTCGTCATCATCCTGCTCGGGGTCGGGGTCAACTTCCTGACCGACGCCATCTGGTTCCGGAGCGTCGGCTTCGAGAGCGTCTTCTGGACCCGGGTCACGACCCAGGTCGGCCTGTTCGCCGGAGGCGGGCTGCTGGCCCTGGTCTTCCTGCTGTTCAACGTGTGGCTCGCCGGCCGGCTCCTGCCGCCGCCGGATCCGGACCAGCCCAGCCCGTTCGCCGGCTGGTTCGAGCGAATCGCCGGCGAGGACCCGGGCGGCGGCCGGTCCGACCGCCCGTGGGAAGGTCGCCCACCGATGCGCCCGGGCGGCAACCGGATGGGCTCGCGGCCGGGTGAGGGCATCGTCCTGAGCGCCGACGACCTGCCCGACTTCGCCCCGATCGCGCGCTGGAGCCTGATCGCCCTCGTCGTCCTGATCGCCCTGGGTGTGGCCGGGTCCGCCGCCAGCCACTGGGAGACGATCCTGCTGTGGCGCAACCAGGTGCCCTACAGCCCGGCCGGGACGCCGGCGGTGGTCGACCCGATCTTCGGCCGGGACGTCAGCTTCTACCTCTTCGAGCTGCCCTTCCTGCGCTGGATCCAGGCGTCGGCCAACGGCCTGTTCCTGGCTGCCCTGGCGGTCAGCGCCGGGCGCTACCTGATCGGCGGGCTGCGCGGCGGGATCGTGTTCACGACCCAGATGCGGGTCCACCTGGCCGTCCTCGCGGGCCTCTACCTGGCCTCGATCGCGATCGGCTACCAGTTCGACAAGCTCGAGCTGGTGTACAGCACGAACGGCGTCGCCTCGGGCGTCGCTTTCACCGACCAGAACGCCCGCTTCTTCGCCTACGACGTGCTGACGTTCGTGGCCGCGATCGCCGGCGCGCTGCTGGTCGGCGGCGCGTTCACTCGGATGCTCTGGCCGCTCGGGGCGGTGATCATCTTCTGGCTCAGCGCCTCGGTCGTCCTCGGCCAGCTCTACCCGGCCGCGATCCAGCGCCTGTCGGTCGACCCCGACCAGCTGGGCAAGGAGACCACCTACATCCAGAACAACATCGCAATGACCAGGATCGCCTACGGCCTCAACGGCTGGACGGTGAGCGACTACTCGGGCCAGGACCAGCTGACCCAGGCCGCGGTGACCAATGAACAGGGGACGTTCCAGAACGCCCGGCTGTGGGATGCCGCCCCTCTCCGCGATTCGCTTGACCAGCTCCAGACGGTCCGCCAGTACTACGAGTTCACGAACGTCGACACCGATCGCTACCAGATCGGCGGCACGGCCCGCCAGGTGATGCTCGCCGGGCGGGAGCTGGCGCCCGAGAAGAACCCCCTGGCCAACTCCTGGGTCAACCAGCGGATCACGTTCACCCACGGGATCGGCGTGGCGATGGTCCCGGTCAACGCGGCCACCCCCGAGGGCCAGCCGGACCTGTTCATCCAGGGCCTGCCGCCGGTCTCGAGCAACGGCGCGCCGCAGATCAGCCAGCCCCGGATCTACTTCGGCGAACGGCCCAGCGACTGGGTGATCACCGATGCCCAGCAGGCCGAGTTCGACTACCCGGTCGGCCAGGACACGTCCGGTGCGCCGACCGCGAACGCCTCGACGCGCTGGACGGGGACGACCGGGATCAAGCTCGACACGCTCTTTTCGCGGCTGCTCTGGGCGCTCGAGTACAAGGACCTGAACCTGCTGATCAGCGACCAGATCACGAACCAGAGCCAGCTCCTGATCCATCGGACCATCTCGGACCGGATCTCGATGGTGGCGCCGTTCCTGAGCTTCGACAGCGACCCGTACCTGGTGATCAACAGCGCCGGCGGGCTCGACTACATCCAGGACGCCTACACGACGAGCGACCGCTTCCCGAATGCCCAGCCCTTCGACACCAGCTCGCTGACCGCGGAATCGGGGCTGTCCGGCCAGGCCTTCGACTACATCCGGAACAGCGTCAAGGTCGTCGTCGATGCCTACACCGGCCAGATGACGTTCTACGTCAGCGACTCGACCGACCCGATCATCCGGACCTACGAGAACGTCTTCCCGGGGCTCTTCACGTCGATGAGCGCGATGCCGGCCGACCTCAAGGCGCACCTCCGGGTGCCCGAGGACCTGTTCAACGTCGACACCCGGATGTATGCCCGCTACCACCAGACGGATCCCTCGACGTTCTACAACAACGAGGACCTGTGGACCGTGCCGCCCGACCTGGGCGGCAGCCAGAACCTGCCGAACGTCGCCTACTACGTCGAGATGCGCCTGCCCGACGAGTCGGCGACCGAGTTCCTCCTCCTCCAGCCGATGGTCCCGGCCAGCCGGCCGAACATGATCGCCTGGGTCGCGGCCCGCAACGACCAGGCCAACTACGGCCAGGTCCGGGTCTACAAGTTCCCCCAGAACACGTCGGTCCTCGGCCCGAACCAGATCTCGGCCAAGATCGACGCGGACCCGACGATCAGCGCCCAGGTCACGCTGTGGGACCAGGCCGGCAGCCACGTCATCAAGGGCAACCTGATCGTGGTCCCGGTCCAGAACTCGCTGATCTACCTCCAGCCGGTCTATCTCCAGTCGGCCAACAGCGCTTTCCCGGCCTTCCAGCGGATCATCGTCGCGACGCCCAGCCAGGTCGTCTGGGACACGAGCCTGGCCGGTGCCCTGAACCTGCTCCTGGCCAGCGGGCCGGGCACCTCGCCGCCGCCCAGCAGCGGCCCGTCGCCGACCCCCAGCTCGGGCCCGACGGCCTCGCCCACGACCAGCCCCGGCGGGAGCCCCCCGGCCGGCAACGTGAGCGCCCTGGTCGCCTACGCGAACCAGCACTTCGAGCTGGCCCAGGCCGCACTGCGCAACGGCGACTTCGCGACGTACGGAGCCGAGATCGCCAAGGTCCAGGAGGCGCTCCGTGAGCTGAGCCAGCTGGTCGCACCCTCGGCGAGCCCCAACCCGTAGGTCGATGGGCGGCTGGCGATCGGCGCGGTTCGCGGCCCGCGGGGTGCTGGGCCGGCCGGGCCTCTGGCCGGTCGCCCTGGCCGGCTTCCTGGCCCGCGGTGGGATCGTCCTGCTCGTCGTGCCGACCGTCATTCCGCCCAGCCTCGTCGGCCTCGCCACGTTCATCGGCCCGGCCTCGATCACCCCGACCGGTCCGACCGCCGGCCTGATCATCCGGATCGTGATCGGAGCGCTGATCTTCGCCACGCTGGTGGTGGCCGGCACGATCGTCGGCGCGGTCGCGGAGGTCAGCCTGATCCGGGCCGGACGCCAGCCGACCGAATCGCCCGGCCCGATCGTCCTCCGCCGGATCGTGCTGATCCGGTTCGTCGGGCTGGTCCCGGTGGCCCTCGCCCTCGCCGCCGGCCTCGAGCGCCTGGGCGAGATCGTCTACCTCGAGCTGACCCTGCCGACCGACCTCGTGACCCCGTTCGCCGTCCGGGTCGCGGCCCGGGCTCCCGACGCCGTCGGCCTGATCCTGGTGGCCTGGCTGTTCGGCGAGACATGGGCCGGGATCGCCACCCGGCTGGCCGTGGTTCGCGGTGCGGGCGTGCTGCGCTCGCTGGCCGGCGGCCTTCGCCTGCTCGTGCGCCGAGTCGTCGCGATCGCACTGCTCCTGATCCTGTCGCTGGTCGTTGCCGTGATCGTCCTCGGCGCGGTCGTGGCCCTGATCGGCTGGTCGTGGGATTTCGTCCGGGACGCGCTCCTGGGCGGCAGCGGACCGGCAGGCGTCCTGGCGATGGTCGGCTCTACGCTGCTCTTCGTTGCCTGCTGGCTGGCCGGCCTGACCGCCACCGGGGCCCTGGCGGCGTGGCGAGCAGTGGCCTGGACGCTGGTCCTGGGGGAGGACCATCGGGGGAGTGGTGGAGTGGCCGCCGAGCGTGCCACCCTGTAACCGCCGAGCCGCCGGGATCCGCCGGTCGTCGGTTCCAGAGGTGCCACCCTTGCCCAGGAAGCCGATCGCCTGCCCTTCGTGCGGAGCGCTGGTCTCCAGCGGGCGGCTGTCCTGCCCGGCCTGCGGCACGCTCGTCGCATCCGTCTCCGGTGGCGCCAAGGCGCCCTCGACGACCCTCGCCCCGTCCGGCGCCCAGCCCGCGCCGGATGTCGCCGTTCCCGCTCGCGCACGTCCCGCCGCCCGGCGCCCCGCGGCGCCGGCCAAGGCCGTCACGCCGGCCGCGCCGGCCCGGCCGAGTCCCACGCTGACCCCATCGAGCCGACAGCTCGCTGCGTTCGCGGCCCCGCCGCCCGCTCCATTCGACCCGCCGGCCCGTCCGCCGGCCCGCCCCGGTTCGATCCTCCAACAGCTCGAGACCCGTCCGATCCCGGCCTGGCCCGGCCCGCTCGCCCCGGCTGAACCGGGAGCGACGCCCGACGGGCCGCCGGCGGCGATCCCGGGAGCCTACCTGGCCCCGTCGGCCGCGTTCAGCGCTCCGCTCACTCGGCCCCGTCCGGCCCGGCCCGGCGAGCCGGCGCCGAGCGTCCGGTCCGGCTCGCCGGCCTACCTCACCAGTGCGACTGGTGCGGTCGCGCCCGTCGCCTTCGCGCCGACCTTCGCCGCGCCGGCCGACGCGCGCGGCTCGACCGCCTCGACCCAGCGGGCCGCCGTCTCGGTGCACGCCCCGGCCGAGCTGCCCGGCTGGCTGGCGATCGCCGGCTCGGCCATCGCCGCCGTCAGCTTCCTGATGCCCTGGTCGCGCGACGGTGTGATCGGTGCCGTAGGCAGCTCGTACTTCGATCGCTGGGGCCTGGCCAACGCCGGCTACCTGCCCCTCGTCCTGGCCGCCCTCGGGCTGCTTGCCCTGAACGGCATTCCCAACCCGGTCGCGAGCTGGGTTCGGGCCGGGCTCGCGCCGCTGGCGATCGGCGGGATCCTGTTCGGACTGGACTGGGCGTACCAGACCCGGCCCTACAGCGACGGTCTGGGGGTCACCCTGCTCCTCGTCGCCTCGCTCGTCCTGATGGCCGGCGGCATCCTCGGCGTCCGTGCCGGACGTCACCCGCAGGCAACGCCGCTCGTCTAGGCCCGGCGAGACCCCTGATACACTGCCCCACGGCAGACGCAGGTCGTCTCCAGCTTCAGGAGGCATGGGGCCCGGCCGATGGACCAGGTGATCAGCACGATTGGGAGCGCCCTGGGCGGCTTCTTCGATACCCCGATCATCCAGTTCGGCCTGCGTGCGCTCGCGGCCTACATCGTCGTCATCTGGATCGCCACGGCCTATTGGGCCTTCCGCGACATGCAGACCCGCTCGGACAACCCGATCCTGCCCTACATCGCCGCCAGCCTGATCATCCTGTTCACGCCGGTCCTGTTCCTGTTCGCGGCCCTGATCTACCGGCTGATCCGGCCCCACGAGAAGGTCGCCGAGGCCGCCGAGCGCTCGCTGGCCGAGGAGGCCCTCCTCAACGAGGTCGACGGCGTGCCCCACTGCCCGACCTGCGCCCGGCGCGTCGGCGAGCAATGGCTCATCTGCCCGACCTGCCGCACCCGCCTCAACCGGGTCTGCCCGAACTGCAACCGCCTGGTCGGCCTCGACTGGTCGCTGTGCGCCTGGTGCGGCAAGGACTTCGAGCGGCGGGACCCGGTGGCCGCGCTGGTCGGCGCCACTCCGGCGCCCTACCCGGTCGCCGCCGCGGCTGCCGCTTCGGCGGCGGCCAGCGCGGTCGAGGCGCCGGTAATCACGACGGATGTCGACGGTGAGGGCCCGCGCGCGCGTCGATCGCCCCGGGCGACGAACCCGCGTCCGGCCCGACCCGCAGTCGACCCGCTCCCGGAGCGTTGACCGGGCCGGGCGACCTCGGCCTGCCCGAACGTCCTCGACCTGATCCGGCCGGCGACAACGTCCCGGCCGCCGACGACGCCCAGGCGAGCACAGTCGTTCCGGCCGCCACTGACGCTTCAGCCGGTGGCGAGCCTGCCGTCGCGCTGACCCGGCCCGGCCTGCGTACGTTCTCGCTCGAAGGTCGCCGGGCGGCCGGCCTGTACCTCGTCGGCTGGCTGGCCAGCCTGCTGGGCGCCGCGACGATGTTCGTCGTCCTGCTCGCCCAGCCGTCCGACCTGTCTGGCGCGGTCCTGCTCGGGGTCGGCACGCTCCTCCTGACCGTCGGCCTTGTCGCCGGGGCGGGCTCGCAAGCGGTCGAACGGCAGGCCGCCGGCCGGCTGCGCTACCGTGGCCCGTCGCCGTTCATCCTGTTCGGGGCGGACGTCGCGCTGACCCTGTTCTTCGACCTCCTCGCGATCCCGTTGCTCCAGGCCGCCGGCGTCCGGAGCGGGACCGCCGTCGAAGCCCTGGTCGGGCTGCTGATCCTCAACGGGAGCGCCATCGTCCTGGTGGCGAGCCTGGTCGTCGGCTCCGGCTCGCTCAGCTGGCGGGAGATGGGCTGGCCGGTCCGGACGACCCGGATCCTGCCCCTGGCGGGACTCGCCCGCGACCTGATCGAGGGCATGGTCCTGGCGGTCCCGGTCCTGTTCCTCACGGTCGGCCTGGGCGCGGTGCTGATCCGGATCGTGGGAGCGGCCCCGCCAGGGCCCTTGCCCGAGGCCGTTTCACCGGGCGACGCCCTGCTCAATCTCGTGTCGGGCGCCCTGGTCGCGCCGTTTGGCGAGGAGCTCTTCTATCGCGGCTTCGCCACCACGGCCTGGGTCCGGGGGATGGGGCCCCGGGCGGGGATCGCGCGCGGCGCGTTGCTCTTTGCCGTGGCCCACGTCCTGACCCTGAGCGGCACCCCGGCGACCGCGCTGATCGCGTTCGTGACCCGCCTGCCGATCGCCCTGGCCCTGGGCTGGATCTTCGTTCGCCGCGGCTCGGTCGTGTCCTCCTTCGGGATGCACGCGATGTTCAACGCGATCCCGCTGGTGCTCGTCGGGCTGTCGCTCCAGGGCTGAATCGCGGCAGAGGCGGCGTGCAGCCGGCGGTGATCGTCGGGTGAGGGCCGGCGGCTAGGGTTCGTCCTGTTCCCGGCTCCGGATGGCGGAGGAATCGGCGGGCTCCGTCGTTCGGAGTCGGGGACACCAGCCCGCCCGATCCAACCGAGGCTCCCGATGACCAACCCATTCACCCCGCTCGTGTTCGACCCCGCCGGTTCGAGTCGGTCCGGGCGTGCCCTGCGCGAGGTTCCCGAGGCCGAGCGTCCGCGCGAGCGCCTCGCCTTGCGCGGGCCTGGTGGCCTGAGCGCCGCCGAGCTGATCGCCCTCGTCTGGGGGACCGGGGCTCGGGGCATGAACGCGCTCGACCTGGCCGCGGAGGCGCTGGTCCGCCACGACGGCCTGACCGGCCTGGCGCGCGCATCGGACGCCGAGCTGGCGGCGATCCCCGGGATCGGCCCGGCCCGGGCCGCCCAGCTGAGCGCGGCGTTCGAGCTCGGCCGCCGCCTCCTGGCCGACTGGCCGACCGGCCGCTGGACGATCCGCGCGCCACGCGACGTGGCCGAGCGGCTCGTGCTCCAGATGGGTCGCCTTGAACGAGAGGAGCTGCGGGTCGTCCTGCTCAACACGAAGAACACGGTCCTGCGCGTCGCCACCGTCTACCAGGGCAACGTCAGCTCGAGCCTCGTCCGGGTCGGCGAGCTGTATCGCGACGCCGTCCGGTTGAACGCCTCGGGGATCATCCTCGTCCACAACCACCCGTCGGGCGACCCCACGCCATCGCCAGACGACCTCCACCTGACGGCCGAAGCACTGGCGGCCGGGCGCCTGCTCGACATCGAGCTGCTCGACCACCTCGTGATCGGCCACGACGCCTTCGTCTCGCTCCGCGAGCGCGGCGTCGCCTTCGGCCGCTCCGGCACGGGGTCGTAGCGGCTGGCTCGGGACAGGTCCGGGCGCCGCCGCGGCGGGGCTGGTGAGCGGTATCCTCGGCGGGCTCGGATCTGAGCGGCCGGTGGGACCGACGGGGAGTGATCGGTGGGCCTCCAACATCGTCCGCGGGCCGTGGCGCTGGTCGTCCTGGTCGCGATTGCGCTGGTCGCCGGCGGGTTCGCCTACGTGTCGATCGGCTGGCCGTCGATCCCGGCCGGGGCCGCGGCGACCCGGATCGCCGTGGTCCAGGACACCGACGCGGCGAAGGTGCCCGATCCACCGGCCGATGCACCTGACCCGTCCGACCCGATCCTGGCTTCTGCCTGCCTCGATCGGATCAGCCGCCCGGGCGGCTGGCTCGACCTGTGCTGGGGCGTGAGCCGAATGACGGCCGAGGCCGACCCGGCGCAGGACTACTACGTGCTCCAGGTGAAGGGAACGCTGAGCGGCAATCCCTTCCCGTCGGGCTTGCGCTGGGCCGTGGTCCGAGCCAGGCTCGATTCCGCCAGCGCTCCGGTCCAGGGCCTGGCTGACTGGCCCGGTGTCGATACGTTCGACGGACCGTGCCAGGACACCGATATCCTCCTCGACGGCCCATTCGCCAAGATCCCGGCCACGGTCTGCGGCCGGACCACGGGGCTGGTCGATGCCTCGGCCGGATCGTCGAGCGGCGTGGCCTGGACCTGCGCGGGCTGCCTGCCGCCCCTGTCCCGCACGCAGGAGATCCTGCTCGTGTCCGCGGTCTCGGTCCAGGAAGGCCAGGCCCCGATCTGGGACCTGTACGCCGACCTCGGGTCGTAGCGCCGGCGCGACCGGCTTCGGCCTCGAATTGTCAGGGCTCCATCGCCGGCGCGGCCCGATACCACGACTATCCTTAGCCGGCAGGCAATCAGCTGGATTCGGCGCCGTCCGGGTCCGATCGAGCCACCGAAATGCGCGATATATGGATAGTCGCCATATCCGAGCCATCAGGAACGCCGACTCCGACCCCACCCGCCGGCCGAACGTGTCGCCTACGAATAGTCGTGGTATCCGGCCGCTTCGGGCCGCGGGGCCGCGGGGGCGCAGGGCGTGGTATCCGGCCGCTTCGGGCCGCGGGGGCGCGGGGCGGCGGCCGGCGGCTCGCGCCACGACCCAACAAGCCGAGACTGGATCGGCAGCGAAGCCACGAATCAACGAGCCGGCTCGTCCGCCGAGCCGGCTCGAACCAGGGTCTTTGGGGCTCTCCGGGGCTAGACCGCCTTGACCGCCGCCACGAGCGAGGCCAGGCCTTCCTTGGCGTCGGCGAAGAGCATCCCCGTCTTGGGGTTCGAGTAGAGCTCGTTGTCGATGCCCGCGTAGCCGTGGCCCATCGAGCGCTTGATCACGATGATCGACTTGGCGTGGTCGACGTCGAGGATCGGCATGCCCGAGATCGGCGAGCCCGGGTTGCGCGCCGCCGGGTTCGTGACGTCGTTCGCGCCGACGACCAGGGCGACATCGCAGCGGTCGAACTCGGGGTTGATCTCGTCCATCTCCTTGAGCTGCGGGTAGGGCACGTTGGCCTCGGCCAGGAGCACGTTCATGTGCCCCGGCATGCGGCCGGCCACCGGGTGGATCGCGTACTTCACGTCGACACCCTTCGCCTCGAGGAGCTCGGCCAGCTCGCGGACCTGGTGCTGGGCCTGGGCCACGGCGAGGCCGTAGCCCGGGACGATGATCACGTTCTGGGCGTAGGCCAGCTGGATCGCCGCATCGTCGGGCGAGACCTCGCGGACGGAGGCACCGGGTCCCCTGACGGCCGTTCCGGCCGTCGCGTCGCCCGTCCCGAAGCCGCCGGCCATGATGTTCAGGACCGAGCGGTTCATGGCGGTCGCCATCAGGTTGGTCAGGATCGTGCCCGAGGCGCCGACCAGGGCACCGGCGATGATCAGGACCGGGTTGCCGATGACGAAGCCGGCCATGGCGGCCGCGGTCCCGGTCAAGGCGTTCAACAGGCTGATCACGACCGGCATGTCCGCGCCGCCGATGGGCAGGACCATCGTGATCCCGAAGATCGAGGCCGGCGGCCAGGATCAGGGCCAGCACGATCAGGGTGACCGTCGAGCTGAGGGTAATGGCGCCCGCCGCGCCGAGGACCAGGAGCGATCGTCCCGATCGCCGCCATCGCGGCCATCGCGATCGTCAGGATCTGGCCGCCGGGGAGGACGATCGGCTGGCCGGCGATCAGGCCCTGGAGCTTGCCGCCGGCGATCAGCGAGCCACTGAAGGTGACCGAGCCGAAGAGCACCCCGAGGACCACGAAGATCGTGGTCGACAGGTCCGCCGGGTTGCTGCCCGTGGCGAGCCTGATGAAGTCGTCGATCGCGACCAGGGCCGCCGCGCCGCCGCCGACCGCGTTGAACAGCGACACCAGCTGGGGCATCGCCGTCATCTTCACCGTGCGGGCGGTGTACAGGCCGGCACCACCGCCGAGCAGGAAGCCGACGACGATGATCGCCAGTGACGATCCCGGACATGCCGCCCGGCTGGACGAGCAGGTCGATGAACGTGGCCCCGACGGCCAGGACCATGCCCGACGCGCTGAGCCGGTTGCCGTTCCGGCCGGTTGCCGGCGAGTTCATCAGATGGAGGCCGAGAACGAAGCAGGCGGCTCCGATCAGCCAGGCAAGGTAGACGAGCGTGTAGATCCAGGCCTGGGACATCAGGCCTGGCCCTCGGCCGGCTCGGCCGTGGTGTCGGTGCTGGCCTTGGCCGGCGTCCGCTTGCGGAACATCTGGAGCATCCGATCGGTCACGACGTAGCCACCGACGACGTTCATCGCTCCGAAGGCCATGGCCACGAAGGCCAGCACGTAGCTGAGCGGGTTGTCGGCCTCGGCCGCGATCAGCATCGCGCCGACGAGGACGATCCCGTGGATCGAGTTCGCCCCGGACATCAGCGGCGTGTGGAGGGTCGCCGGGACCTTGCTGATGACCTCGAAGCCGACGAGGATCGCCAGCACGAAGAGCGCCAGCGCGTTGAGCAGGTCGGTGCTCATGCCCCGGCACTCCCGCCTGCCGCGGCCGGAGCTGCCGGCTCGAGGAGCTGTCTTCGTCGCGGCCTGGACGACGGCGCCGCCGTGGGTGATCACCGTGCCGGCCGTGATCTCCTCGTCGAAGTCGTAGTTCATCGCGCCATCCTTGACGAAGTGGAGGAGGAGTGCCGAGATGTTCCGGGCGTAGAACGCCGAGGACCCGGCGGGCATCGTGGCCGGCAGGTTGTCGGGGGCGATGATCGTCACGCCGTTGGCGCTGACGACCGTCTCGCCCACCTTCGACAGCTCGCAGTTGCCGCCCAGGGCCGACGCGGCCATGTCGACGATCACCGAGCCGGACTTCATCAGGCCGACGGCCTCGGCGGTCACCAGGACCGGCGGCCGGCGGCCGGGTACCTGGGCGGTGGTGATCACCACGTCCATCCCGCCGATGTAGCCGTTGAGCTCGGCCTGCTGGGCCGCCCGCTCCTCGGCGGTCAGCTCGCGGGCGTAGCCGCCGCTGCCCGAGGCGTCGCCGACCGACTTCAGGACGAGGAACTGGGCGCCCAGGGACTGGGCCTGCTCCTTCGTCTCGGAGCGCACGTCGTAGGCCTTGACCACGGCGCCCAGCCGGCGCGCCGTGCCGATCGCCTGGAGCCCGGCGACGCCGATCCCCAGGATCAGGACGTTGGCCGGCTTGGCCGTGCCCGCGGCGGTCGTCAGCAGCGGGAAGTAGCGGCCGAAGGCGTTGGCCGCGATCAGCACGGCCTTGTAGCCGCCGACGTTGGCCTGCGAGCTGAGGGCGTCCATCGTCTGGGCCCGGGACAGCGTGCGCGGCAACGCGTCGAGGCTGATCGCCGTCACGCCCCGGGCCGCCAGTGCGGCGGCGAGCTGCGGGTCGATCAGCGGCTGCAGGAACCCGACGACGGCCTGGCCCTGGCGCAGCAAGGCGACTTCAGCCGCCGACGGCTTCTGGACGCTTGAGCACGACGTCGGCCTGGCCGTAGAGGTCGGCCGTGGAAACGATCCGGGCACCCGCCTCGGCGAAGGCCGAGTCGGGGATCGCCGCGCCGGCGCCTGCGCCGGCCTCGACGAGGATCTCGAGCCCGGCAGCAGTCAGCTTGCCGAGCACCTCGGGTACCAGGGCAACGCGCCGTTCGCCGGCCGCGGTTTCCCTGGCGACACCGACCTTCATGAGCACCACCTGTCCGTGAGGGGTCGCCGACTTGGGATCTGAATGAACACAGGATACCTGCGGCAGCCGTTCGATGCAGTTGCGCGCAATTTCGTGCACGAACCTCGCCGGCCGTGGCGCGCGTGCACCAGATCGCTGGCATCCACGCTCAGGTGAGGGCCGAATCGCGCGCTTCGTCAAGGTCCACCGAAAGGTTCGGACCCTAGTGTTCCGGCCCTGACACAGTTCCGGGTTCCGCGACTAGGACATTCATCCTATGGAACCCGGGGTGCCGCGAACAGCATCGTGATAGACGGCGAACCAGTAGCGGTCCACCGTCAGCCAGGGAACCCGGAGAACATGACCCTTTTCGTCCGTCGCTCCGTCCTCCGCAAGCCGAACAGCAAGGGCCAGGCCTTGGTCGAGTTTGCGTTCGTCTTCCCGCTGTTCATGGTCCTGCTGGTGGCCGTCATCGAATACGGCTTCCTGATGAATGCCAACCTGGCTTCGAGCTACGCCACCCGCGACGCGTCGCTGGTCGCGGCCGAAGCGGGCAACAACACCGGCGCCGACTGCGCGATCCTCAAGAAGATCGAGGACGACATCAACGGGCCGTCCGACCCGCGCAACATCACGACCGTCCAGATCTACTGGGCCGACCCGGTGACCGGCGCGATCAAGGGCAGCAACGTCAACACGTACACCCGGGTCGCCACCCCGGACCTGCCCTGCACCGTCGGCGGCGTCTCGTTCAACCTGAAGTACAGCAACACGCCGACGATCGGCTATCCCGAGGCGAACCGCTGCAACGTGATCAACGGTGCCTCGTGCGCGGTCGGCCACACCGGCCTGGACACGATCGGCGTCCAGATCACCTACAACTACCAGTGGCACACCCCGCTCAAGGGCCTGCTCGGCTTCGCCGGCTCCGGCTGGACGATCGTCAAGTCCAACGCGATGGAGATGGAGCCGGTCCTGT
Source organism: uncultured Chloroflexia bacterium (assembly GCA_963727055.1). Taxonomy (GTDB): domain Bacteria; phylum Chloroflexota; class Limnocylindria; order Limnocylindrales; family CSP1-4; genus Palsa-1033. The sequence goes on along the minus strand of CAVSEN010000003.1, from coordinate 1,851,191 downwards.
GAGCCCCAGCCGACTGGCCGCCCGGCCGTACGTTCGCCGCTCCCGTGATGGCCAGCGAGGTCAGGGCATGGTCGAGTTCGCGATCATCGTCCCGGTCTTCCTGCTCCTGCTGATGGGCATGCTCGAGTTCGGCTTCGTGTTCACCCACAACCTGAGCCTCGAATACGCGACCCGCGAGGGCGCCCGGGCCGGAGCCACCCTGTCCGACGGCGGATCGTCGGCGAGCGGGACGACATGCACCACCGCGGGCATCGACCAGAACGTCATCAACGCCGTGACCAAGGTCCTCAAGAGCCCCGGCTCGCCGATCCTCGGCTACCCCAATGCCGTCGCGACGATCAAGATCTGGCGGGCGGACCTGAATGGCAACCCATACAACGCCGCCGCCACCGAGACGTGGTCGAACAAGAACGACGGGTCGCTCGGCTTCACGGTCACCACGCCCTCGACCGATTCGACCTGGGCCAACCCCTGCAACCGGCATAGCGTCACCTGGCTGTGCGGTGGCGCCAACCCGGCCTGCCTGTCGTACTGCAGCGGCTCGATCTGCCCGCCGGACTCGATCGGGGTGAGCCTGTCGTACACCTACACGATGGTCACCCCGCTCGGCGCGATCGAGAAGTTCTTCGGCCCGTCCGGTCCGGCCACCCTGCAAATGACCGACAAGACGGTCATGTCCCTCAACCCGACGAACTGACCGAGTCACCATGCCCGTTTCGACGCGCCCTGCTCCGGCCACTGACGCTCACCGCTCGAACCGACGCCGCAACGGGCAGGTCCTGGTCATCTTCGCCGGGGCGCTGATCGCCCTGATCGGGATCATGGCCGTCGTCGTCGACGTGTCGTGGTACTGGGCGAGCAGCCTGCGCGTCCAGCGGGCGGCCGATGCCGCCGCCCTGGCCGGTGCGATCTACCTGCCCGGCAGCACGGCCAATGCCTATTCGTACGCGCTGATCGAGGCCAAGAAGAACGGCTACGTGCCGGGCGGCGGCACGGTGATCACGCCGCTCCAGGACACCGCTGCCGGTGGCACCGACCCGCGCCAGCTCGACGTCACGATCAGCACCCCGGTCCAGACATTCTTTGCCCGGGTCCTGGGGCTCAACTCGTTCAACGCGACCCGGACCGCCAAGGCAATCTACGTCCAGCCGGTGCCGATGGGCAGCCCCGAGAACTACTACGGGGTCTACTGCCTGACCAAGCCGACCGACACGAACTGCGACTCCACGACCGAGGTTCCGGATGCGAGTGGCGCCGGCACCCTCGCAACGAAGGGCTTTTGGGGTGCTTTCCAGACGTCGGGTGACGTCCACAACGAAGGTGACGCGTTCACCCCGTTGAACGACACCCTCCATCCGGGCTCGAATACGAAGGGCGGGACCAACCCGGACTACGATCCGGTGCCCTACAACTATGCGGTCATCGTCCCGGCCAACGGCGGCAGCGTCTACATCTTCGACCCGACGTTCTGCGCCGTCGGTGGCGGCTACGGCACCGGCGACCACTGGGACGCCGACAACAGCCGCCAATGGGGCGGGAGCAAAGGCGTGTGGACCTCGGTCTCGTCCGAGTTCAGCCTCTGGAACACCAACAACACGGCCTTCAGCCAGCAGGACGACACGAAGGTCGCCGACTCGGGGACGCTGTTCAAGAACGATTTCCAGATCGATGCCAGCGGGACCTATGGATCGGTCGGCGGCAACGGCCCGGCGCTTGGTGCCAAGAGCTCCGACGGCGCCAAGACGGCGGTCGACTGCGCCGCCGGCAAGGCGGCCGCCGGGACGAGCGGCTTCTGGCACAACAAGTGGTGGCCGCTGGCGACCGGCCTGAGCGCCGGCGTGTACCGGGTCCAGGTCCAGTCGGCCGCGATCGGTGACGCGAACTTCAAGGCCCAGGCCGAGAACGCCTGGTCGATCGAAGTGACCGGCCCGAAGGATGCCGCCGGCAATTCGCCCCAGGTCCACGGCCTGGGCCGGATGGCCGGCTACAACATCCTGGGCAACGGCCTGCAGCAGATGTACCTCGCCCAGATCGACCAGACCGCGGCCGGCAAGACGATCGAGATCGACCTCTTCGACCCCGGCGATGTCTCGGGCAACGCGTTCCTGCGGGTCCAGAGCCCGGACGGCAACGCCTACAACTACGCCACGTTCAGCTATTCCTCGGATGCCAACTGCGTCAACGGCAGCAGCGATGCGTGCTCGAGTGCGGGGGATCCGGGCGGCGTCACGAACGTCGTCCAGACGGCCAAGGGCGGCGCCAGCTCGTTCAACGACAGCTGGCTCAAGATCCTGATCCCCCTCCCATCGACCTACGGGTCGACCGGACTATTGCCCCCGGGTGAATCGCAGCCCGGTTGGTGGAAGATCGAATACCAGGTCGCTGGCGGCAACGACACGACGACCTGGGAGGTCAACGTCCTGGGCAACCCGGTCCACCTGGTTGTGCCCTGATCCAGGCCTGATCCGGCGGGACGTGCCCACTGCCCGCCCAACCTGAATTGAGACAACTGATGCGCGCGGAACCCCAACTTGAGGTCGGCCCTCGGGCCGCGTCCGGTACCACCTCGCCGGCTGCGGTCACGAGCACGGGCAGGCGCCGGACGAAGGCCCAGAATGGCCAGGTCCTGGTCATCTTTGCCGGGGCGCTGATCGCCCTGATCGGGATCGTCGCGGTCGTCGTCGACGTCTCCTGGTACTGGGCCAACAGCTTGCGTGTGCAGCGCACCGCCGATGCGGCCGCCCTGGCCGGCGCCGTCTACCTGCCGGGCAGCACGACGAACGCCTACCTCTACGCCAGGACCGAGGCGACCAAGAACGGCTACACGACCGGCAGCGGGACGACGGTCACCCCGATCCAGGACACGCTCAACGGCGGGACCGACCCACGCCAGCTCGACGTGACCGTATCGGCGCCGGTCCAGACGTTCTTCATGCGGGTCTTCGGGCTGACCTCGATCCAGGCCACCCGGAGCGCCAAGGCGATCTACGTCCAGCCGGTGCCGATGGGTAGCCCGCAGGCCTACTACGGCGTCGGCTGCTTCGACCTGACCGCGACCCACGCGACGTGCAGCACGGCCGGCAACAGCAACGGCGCCAGCGGCGTGCCCGTCCTGCCCGGCGGCACGGTGTTCACCGGCTCGCAGCTCAACAGCCAGGGCTTCTGGGGCTCGGTCCAGACCCGGGGCGGCAACCAGTCCAACGGCGATGCCTTCTCGCCCGCGAACAACAACACGAGCTGCGGCTCGTCCTGCGGGGCCAACGTCAACTACGACCCGAACGGCTACTCCTATTCCGTGACCTTCTCGGGCAGCGGCGGGGCCGTCTATCGTCTTCGACCCCGCCTTCTGCGCGATGGGCAACAACGCCGCCGGGATCCCCCAGGGCACCGGTGACCACTGGCTGAGCGGCACGAACGCGGTATCCACCTACTACACGGTCTGGAACACCCAGGGCACTCCCTGGACCTCCGACGACACCCAGGTCGCCAGCTCCGGCACCCTGTTCGAGAACCAGCAGGGCTCGGACGTCACGAACGGCGGCCCGGCGGTGGGCGGCGGGGTGACCGACTGCGGCGCCAGCGCCTACCACGACAAGTGGTGGCTGGTCGGCCAGGGCGTCGGCTCGACCGCCTCGAGCCTGGCCGCCGGGACGTACCTCGTCCAGGTGAACACCACGAACCAGTCGAACGCGTCGATCAACGCCAGCACGAACGCCGAGAACATGTTCTCGATCATGGCCACCGGTGGCGGCACGGCCGCCGTCCACGGCTCGGGCCGGATGGCCGCCTACAACAACCTGGCGATGGGCACCCAGAAGTTCTACCTCGCCCAGATCGACCAGACGGCCGCCGGCAAGACCCTCGAGATTGACCTGTTCGACCCGGGCGACGTGAACGGCGGGGCCTGGCTGCGGGTCCTCAGCCCGGACGGCAACGTCTACAACCCGGCCACGTTCAACTTCACGGCCGACGCCAACGCGTCGTCCGGCCACACCAGCGGCTCCTCGGTCACCTGCATCCAGACGAACGGCGGCAGCACGAGCGGCCTCACCCCGCCGGCCGGCTGCCCCAACGCCACGTCGGGCGGCAGCTTCTTCCAGAACTCGTGGATCAAGATCCTGATCCCGCTGCCGACCACCTACGGGTCGGGCGGCCTGACCCCGCCCAGCGAGTCGCAGGCCGGCTGGTGGAAGATCGAGTACACGGTCGGCGGCGGGAGCGACCTGACGACCTGGGAAGTGAACGTCCTGGGCAATCCCGTCCACCTCGTCGTGCCGTAGCCGCCGGCTAGACCTGGGCGGCGCGCCGGCCGCCATCCGGACCAGATGAGAGCCGTCGGCGCTGCCGGCGGCTCTTCCATGTGAGGCTTCTGGTGCAGACGCGCACCAGATGGTCCGGGCGTTACGCACGAGCCCGGCGGGCAGGCCCTTTTCAGCGGCCGGTGGGCATCGTAGGCTGCCCATCCGACCAGGACGTTCGTCCTATCGGGCGGGTGCCAACGCCCAGGACCATCGACCACCGACGGCTTTCATCCTTTCATCCGGCCGTCGAGACTCGGAGACCATGGATCGCTCGAACCTCCGCCGGATTCGCCGGACCAGGCAGGCGCGTAACGCGCCCGGCCAGGCCCTGGTCGAGTTCGCCCTGGTCTTCCCGATCTTCCTGATGCTCCTGCTCGCGACGATCGAGTTCGCGTTCGCGTTCAACGCCGTCCTGAGCTCCAACTACTCGACCCGGGATGCCTCGCTGATCGGCGCCGAGGCCGGCTCCAATGCGGGCGCGGACTGCCAGATCATCAAGCAGGTCCTGGCCGACATGACCCCGCCGGTCGATGCCTCGAAGATCACCCAGATCATCATCTATCGGGCGAACTCCACCGGCGGGCCGGTCAGCGGCAGCTTCAGCGGGTCGGGCAACGTCTGGGTCCACAGCACGGCGCCGACGACGAACTGCAGCGCGTTCGGCGGCTCGGCGACGCTCCCGTTCAAGCTGACGACCACGAACTACCCCGAGGGCCTGCCCGACTCGGTCACCGGCGTGGGTGGGCGCTGCGACTTCCTCAACGGTTGCCCCGACAATACCCATCGAACGCGCGACACGATCGGCGTCCAGGTCTCCTACACCTACACCTGGCACACCCCGCTGCCCAACTTCGTGCCCCTCGCCACCGGGTCGTTCACGATCACCCGGGCGAATGAGATGCGGATGGAGCCGATCCTGTGACCGGCCTCCCGCGCCCTCGCGGACCCCTCGGCGGGCTCCGCCGCCGGCCGGCCAGCCGTGGTCAGGGGATGGTCGAGTTCACCCTGCTCGTGCCGCTCTTCCTGATCATGTTGCTGGGGATGATCGAGCTGGGCTTCGCCTTCAACCATCAGCTGACCCTCCAGTACGCCACCCGCGAGGGCGCCCGGATCGGGGCCGACCTGGTCGACGGCACGACCGGCAGCTGCACGCCGGCCATCGCGGCGACCGTCGACGCAACGATCGTCGAGGCCGTCGACCGGATCCTGACGTCGACCGGCTCGCCGATCCCGCTCTCGCAGGTCTCCCGGATCCGGATCTTCAAGGCGACCTCGACCGGCGCCGACAGCGGCCTCGACAACGACTGGGTCTACACGGCCACCCCCGTGGCCGACGTCAACGGCACGCCGCTCAACTTCAAGCCGGGCCCGACGCAGTCGTACGGCGCATGCAATCGCTCGAACCAGGTCGGCAACACCAGCCCGAACGTCGTCGACTCGCTCGGGATCTCGATCTCCTACACGTACAAGCTGACCACGCCCCTGGCCGGTGCCCTGAAGCTCATCGGCGGCAGCCAGGCCTCGTCGATCGCCATGACCGATGACACGGTCATGCAGTTCAACCCGACGTCCAACTAGCCCAACCGCCCAACAGTGAGAAGCACGATGCCATCGCCCCGCCCGTCCAAGACGTCGAAGAGCTTCGGCCAGCGCGGCCAGCTGCTGGTCGTGTTCGTGCTCGCGATCTTCGTCCTGATGGGCTTCATCGCCCTGGTCATCGATGTCAGCTGGTACTGGAGCAGCTCGCTCCGGGTCCAGCGGGCGGCCGACGCCGCCGCCCTCGCCGGCGCGGTCGACCTGCCCGGCAACCCGGGCACGCAGGCCAGCCACCCGGCCGGGACCGGGATCGGCGATGCCCTGACCGAGGCGAGCAAGAACGGCTACGCGGCGGGTGGCGGCGTGACGATCCTCGCCCAGCAGGACTCGGCTGCAGTCAGTGGCGGCAATCCGAACCAGATGGACGTGACGATCACCGCGCCGGTCCAGACCTTCTTCATGCGGATCTTCGGGATCACCACGATCCAGGCGAACCGCAGCTCGAAGGCTCTCTTCACGCTGCCCGTGCCCATGGGCTCCCCACAGAACTTCTACGGCGACTTCGGCACCGTCCGCGGCCAGTCGTTCACGACGAGCGGCCGCACGACCCAGTCGGACGTGACCCTGACGGGTCCCGGTGCGGCCTGCCTGAGCGGCGCCGCGAACTGCTTCCAGGACACCGGCGGGCAGGCCCTGACTCCGGTCAATGGCTTCTGGGCGACGATGAACACGGAGGGCGCCGAGAACGTCAACGGCGATGCCTACCAGCCGTTCTACGACAGTGCCACGGGCACGCCGGCCAAGTCGTGCAAGAACGTGACGGGTCGGCTCGCCTGCTACGACCCGCTGAGCTACTACAACTACGCCATCTCGATGCCGCCCAACACGACCGGCGGCCATGTCTACATCTTCGATCCGACGTTCTGCGAGACGAATCCCGGTAGCGGCACCGGCGACCGCTGGTTCGGCAATGGCAGCGTCAGCTCCTGGTATGAGTTGTTCGGCACGAACAACACGCCGTATGACCTCCAGGACGACGGCCTCGCGATTGCCAGTTCGGGGAACCTGTTCAAGGATCAGAATGCCTCCGACTCGACGATGGGCGGCAATAACGGCAATAACGAGTGCCGCCAGACGAATACCAAGTACAACGACGCGCGCGACTACCACGACTCGTGGTACCTGCTCAACCCCGGCGCCGGCCTGACCGGCGGCCCGAACGGCACGATCTACCGCCTCCACACCACGACGACGGTACCCGCCGGCCTGACCGACGCGGTCAACCAGAAGAACACCAACGCCGAGCAGAGCTTCGCGATCTTCGCCAATGACACCCAGGGCACGGTGGGCAACGGCCTGCTGCCCGATGTCTACGGCCTCGGCGCGATGCAGATGTTCACGCCGCTGACGGCCGGCAACAGCACGGTCAACTCGATCTTCTACCTCGCCCAGGTGCCGAAGTACTACGCCGGCAAGACGCTCGAGCTCAACCTCTGGGACCCGGGCGATACCTCGCCCCTCCGGGCATCGCTGTCGGTCCTCATCCCGAACGCTGCCGGGAACTATGCCTCGACCCCGTTCAACTACCGGGCCGCCACCGGCACGACGAACGGGTCCCGAAACAACGCCTGCAACTCGAATGCCCAGAACAACGTCTCCTCGGTCACCACGTCGACCGGAGCGTCGCTCGGGCAGTTCAACGGATGCTGGCTGACGATGGACGTCCCCATCCCGCCGACGTACGACCCATCGGTCGGGTCAGCCGGGTGGTGGAAGATCCAGTACTCGATGATCAACACCCAGTCCGGGCAGGGCACATCGAACGACGTCACGACCTGGACCGCGCAGATCCTCGGGAACCCCGTCCACCTGATCGTTCCCTGACCAGCCCCTGATCTCGGCTGACGAGCCGGGCCCGAAAGTCCCAGCGCCGTCCCGGTGCCGTCCGGCACCGGTCATCAGCCCCTGTGCGGTTGGCTGCGGTCCGTGTCGTTGACGGTCGAATCCTCGGAACTAAGGTACTGGTACGAGGTCATCGACCGGCTCGATCCCGCCCATCTGATCATTCGGCCTCTCCCTTCGTCCTGCCGGCCAAGCCAGGAGCACCATGTCAACCACGCGCCGCACGTTCCGTGACGCGACCCGGGTCCGCCAGGTCGCCGGCTCGGTCGCCGCCTTCCTCTTCGCCGTCGCCGCGATCCCGCTGTCGTCGGGTGCGGCGGCGGCCAGCAGCCCCGTGACCCTCAGCCCGAACGCCGCTGTCTCCGGTGGCTGCGGAGTCGTCCCGCTTGATGTCGAGCTGGTCATCGACCGCTCCGGCAGCATGGGCCAGAACGCCTCGGGCACGCCGCCCGAGGTCCGGATGTACTACGCCAAGGCTGCCGCCCACGCCCTCGTCACCACCCTCGATGGGCTCGGCGGGGTCGGCGGCTCGGGCCGCCATCGTGTCGGGCTCTCGTCGTTCGGCAACGGCTCGGCGACGACGAACCTGGCCCTCGGCAGCTCGAGCGCGAGCACCGTCGGCAGCGCGATCGATGGGCTCGTGGCCAACGGCGATACCCCCCTCAGGCAGGGCATGGCGGCCGGCGCGGCCGACATGACCACCCACGGCCGGACGACGGCCTTCGGCCTGACCGTCCAGCACGTGATCATCTTCGTCTCCGACGGCCGGCCGAACCCGGACAACACCGGTCCCGGCGGCGCCCGCCCGACCGCCACGAACATCACCAACTTCCTGGCCTCGGCCGACGCCGTCTACTCGATCGCGATCGGCCAGGGCGGGACGGGCTCCAGCCAGGTCGACCTGGCCCTGATGCAGTCGCTGGCCAAGCCGGCCGCGAACTACTACCACGTCACCCAGGGCAGCGACCTGACCAACGTCTTCAGCCAGATCACCTCCGAGATCACCTGCCGGCCGGTCATCGCGATCAAGAAGGCCGCCAGCGTCTCCAACCTGCCGATCGGCGGCGGGCCGGTGACCTACACCTACACCGTCACGAACCCGGGCAACGTCGCCCTGACCGACATCACCGTCAGCGACGACCATTGCGCCACGGTCACCTATGTGTCCGGGGACGCGAACGCTGACCACGCCCTCGACCTGACCGAGACCTGGACGTACACCTGCGCCACCACCCTGACCGCGACGACGACGAACATCGGCACCGCCGAGGGCACGGACGGCACGACCAAGGTGTCGGACACCGACTCGGCGACGGTCACCGTGGCCGAGGCAACCCCGACGCCAACCCCGACGCCAACCCCGACGCCGACGCCCACGCCGACGCCGACGCCGACGCCGACTCCGACGCCCACGCCGACGCCGACGCCCACGCCGACGCCCACGCCGACGCCGACGCCGACGCCCACGCCGACGCCGACGCCGACGCCGACGCCCGACGCCGACGCCCACGCCGACGCCGACCCCGACGCCCACGCCGACCGGGACGGCTCAGGCGACCGACGAAGCCAGCTCGTCCCCGTCCGGTGGCGTCCTGGCGGCCACCGCCACCCCCCGCGCGACGCCCCCGTCGACGAGCGTGGCCTCGCCAGCCTCGCCGGCCGGTCCGTCGTCGGGCCTCGGGTTCCTGATGATCCTGTTCGCCGCAGTTGCGCTCTTCGTCGGGTTCGCCCCGGTCGCGACGAGCCAGCTGCCGACGGGCCGCAACGCGCGACGCCGCCGCTGATCGACTCCATCGTTCGCGGTCCCCGAGACCGTACGAGGCGGGGCACGTCTGCCAGGGACGTGCCCCGCTTCTGTTTGCGGCGGTGGCTGCGGTTGGTTCGGAGGAGCAGGCGGCTAGCTCACGACCCGGTCGCGGGTCACGCCGGCGAGCGTCGGCGCACCGAGCAGCTTCAACGCGACTCGCAGCTCAGCCTCGAGGATCTCGACGCAGCGGGCGACGCCGGCCTCGCCGCCCGCGGCCAGGGCATACAGGAACGGCCGGCCGATGAACACGGCCCGGGCGCCGAGGGCGAGCGCGATGACGATATCGGTCCCGCGCCGGACCCCGCTGTCGAGGTAGACCTCTGCCCGGCCGGCGACGACGTCGACGATCGGCTCGAGAGCGTCGATGCTGGCCGGCGCTCGATCCAGCTGCCGGCCACCGTGGTTCGAGACGACGATCCCGGCCGCGCCGTGCTCCACGGCCCGGACGGCATCGGCCGGGTCGAGGATCCCCTTGATCACGAGGGGCAGGTCGGACAGGCCACGCAGCCAGTCGAGGTCGGCCCAGGTCAGCGAACCGTCGAGCAGCTCGCCGATCGGCCCCCGGTGCGCCTTGCCACTGCCGATGTTGGGCAGCAGGCTGTCGCCCAGGATCGGGTCGCGCAGCTCCCGCTCGCGATAGCCGGGGTTCGGCGCATCGACCGTCAGCACGATCGCCGTGTAGCCGGCCGCCCGGGCTCGTTCGACCATCTCCTTCGAGCGACCGCGATCCTTCTGGATATAGAGCTGGAACCAGCGCGGCCCGCGGCCGACCGCGGCGACGTCCTCCACCGCCCGGTTGGCCAGGGTCGAGAGGACATAGAGGAGGCCCGAGCGGGCCGCAACCCGGGCTGCGATCACCTCGCCCTCGCCGTGGGCCAGGCCCTGCAGGGCGGCCGGGGCAAAGCCGACGGGCAGGGCCACCGGCTGGCCCAGAAGGGTCGTCGACGGGTCGATGCTGGTGACGTCGACCAGGGCCCGCGGCAGCAGGCGCCGGCGGCCGAAGGCCGCCTCGTTCTCGCGGAGGGTGAGCTCGTCCCACGATCCGCCCGCGTAGTAGGCGTAGGCCGCCGGGCTGAGCCGGGCCCGGGCGAGCGCCTCGAAGTCGCGCAGGCTGGCGATCGTTGTCACAGCGACAGCGTACTCAGCCCGCCGCCCCGGGTACAGCACGTGGCCCGCCCGGAGGGATTCGAACCCCCGACCTGCTGATCCGAAGTCAGCTGCTCTGATCCACTGAGCTACGGGCGGACCGGCCGATGATAGTCGAGCGGCGAAACCAGACGTCTCGACGCCGCGTATCAACGGGCGCAAACTCACCCGAATCGAACCCGCAGGAGGGTCCAACTGTGCCCATTCGCCGGATCATATCGGTCATCGTCCTCGCCGCAGCGTTCGTCGCCGGCTGCACCGGAAGCGGCGCAACCACGGCCCCGGCCAGCCAGCCCGCGGCCAGCCAGGCGCCCGCCAGCCAGGCACCGGGCTCAGCTGCGGCCGGGCCGGTCACGGTCGGCAGCGCCAACTCGGGGACGCTCGGGTCGTACCTCGTCGGGCCGAACGGGCTGGCCCTCTACACCCACACCGGGGACACCGCCACCTCCTCGACCTGCACCGGGCAATGCGCTGTCGCCTGGCCGCCGCTGACCGTCGGGGCCGGGATGCAGGCGACCGCCGGAGCCGGCGTGACCGGACCCTTGGCGACACTGACCCGGGCGGACGGCACGGTCCAGGTCACCTACATGGGCCTGCCGCTCTACTACTGGAAGGGCGACGTGCAGGCCGGTGACACGACCGGCGAGGGCGTCAACGGCTTCCTGCTGGCCACGGTGAGCGGCCCTCAGCCCGTCCCCAGCAGCACGGGCAAGCCCGGCTACTGAGCCCGCCTCGAACCCGAACCACGGCAATCGGCCCGGTCGTCATTGACCGGGCCGATTGTGTATCCGCTGTCTCGGCCCTGCTCAGGGCGCCGTCGAGCTGCCCGGTGCGGGGCTCGCGTTGCGGGTCGCCGGCCGGGCCGCAATCCCGCGGATCAGGACGGCCGACCAGCTCCCGTCGCTGCCGGTCCCGAACACGATCGCGTTCTGGCCAACGCTCAGGTCGCCGATCGCCTCGAGCTTACCGGCGGAACGGACCCGGGTCGCGGCCGTGACCGCGAACGAGGCACCCTTGCCATCCGGGCCCTTGATCGTGATCGAGGTCGAGCTCAGCGCGCTGACCTGGCCGCGTTCGTAATGGACCTGGACGTAGCTGCCGCCCTTGGCCCGGACCGTCAGGTCGCCGCGCACGACCCGGTTCAGGAGGCGGGCGCCGAGGCGCAGGGCGGCGGGCGTCAGGGCCGCCTCGTCGACCTGCCCGTTGCCGGTGGCGTCGACTGCGGCCGTGAGCGGGGCGGTCGCGCTCGGTGAGCCGCCGCCCGACGTGGCGTAGATCGCCGGGACGGCCACGACCCCGACGAGCCCGAGGGCGAGGATGGCGGTCAGGGCCCGGCGGGCCCCGAACCGGCGAAGCGAGGTAACCATCGTGCGTGCGCTCCCGTAGGTCGGATGAAGGTGCGGAACAAGGCGTGGATCAACTGCTCGACAGCATCGCCCGCCACCTTGTCCTGCTCAAGGCACGGGCCGTAACGAGACGTAAGGGGAATGTAAGCGCCCGGGCGGGCCGCAGCCGCCTATGCTCCGGAACGCTGCCCGGCCGCGGCGATGGCGGCGATCGCCCCGATCGTGTCCGGCCCGACCCGGCAGCAGCCGCCGACGAGTCGCGCCCCGGCGGCGATCCAGGCGGCGATGTCGGCCGGGACCAGCTCCGCGATCGGGCCCGTCCACGCCCGTCGGCCGGCATTCCAGCGCTCGCCGCCGTTCGGGTAGACGACGATCGGCTTGACGGTCCGGCGGGCGATCCGCCCGATCAGCGCGGCGACGTGGGGCGGCTCGGTGCAGTTGATCCCGACCGCGACGACACCTGGGCCGGCGTTGGCCAGGTCGACCGCCGCCTCGATCGGATCGCCGCGTCGAAGGTGGCGATCGTCGGCGCAGGTGAAGCTCAGCCAGGCGCGGGTGCCGGGCAGCTCGGCCAGCAGCTCGACCAGGGCCTGCGCCTCGAGGAGCGACGGAATCGTCTCGAGCGCCAGCAGGTCGGCCCCCGCCCCGGCCAGGACGCGGAGCCGGCGGCGATGGAAGTCGCGCAGCTCGCCGAGGTCCAAGGGGTAGTTCCCGCGGTACTCCGAGCCGTCGGCCAGCATCGCGCCGTAGGGCCCGATCGATGCCGCGACGAGCAGTGCACGCTCAGTGCCCGATTCAAGCCGGTAGCGCCGACGGGCCTCGAGCGCGAGCTCGACGCTTCGGCGCATCAGCCCGGCCGCGTCGGCCTCGGCGATGCCGCCCGCGGCGAAGCCCTCGAACGTGGCCTGGTAGCTGGCCGTGGTGGCGACCTGGGCGCCGGCCCGGAAGTAGGCCAGGTGGACCGCGATGATCGCCTCGGGGTCGTCGGCCAGCAGGCGGGCCGACCAGAGGCGATCGGCGAGATCCGCGCCACGCCGCTCGAGCTCGGTGCCCAATCCGCCGTCCAGGACGACGACGCCCGGCTCCCGGAGCAGGTCATCGAGCGGGTCGCGAGGCACCCGCCGAGTTAAGCACAGGCAGCGGCAGCGGGCCGCCTCCGGTTCGGGTATAACGGCAGGCGTGCGACGCCATCTCGTCCTGACCGCCCTCGGCGTCCTGATCGCCGGCGGGACGGTCGCGGCGACCCCGTCGCTGCTGGCCTCATCCGCGCCGACGGCCGCCGGCGCCGTGGCCCAGGCCACCGCCACTCCGGCCGCCGCGCTCGACCAGCAATCCGCCCCGCCGACGCCCGGCGCCGTCCCCCGCCAGGTGGCGGTGGACCCACCCGGTCACGGTCGCCAGCCGCTGCCGGTCGCTCCCAGCCCGTCCACCCTGACCGGCTACATCTGGCCGCTGCCCAACGGCCGGATCACGAACCCGTTCGGCCCGGACTGGTACAGCGACAACACGGTTAACGGCGCGCGCTTCCACGACGGGCTCGACCTCGCCACGTTCTGTGGCGACCGGATCGTGGCGGCCCACGACGGGGTCGTCCTGGCAGCGGGGCGCAAGGTCGATCCGTTCATGGGTTGGATCGGCTCGCTTGCCCCGTCGGTCGCCCGGCGCGACAGGTACAACCTGTGGGGCGAGCTGCCGATCGTCATCGTCGTCGACGACGGCAACGGCTACCGCAGCATCTATGCCCACTTCAGCAAGATCGCGGTGAAGGTCGGCCAGGTGATCAAGGCCGGCCAGTTCATCGGCTGGGAGGGCCGGACCGGCTTCGCCACGGGCTGCCACCTCCACTACGGGCTGTTCAGCCCGTACACCACGGACCGCTTCGGCCTGCGCGCCGACGTTGTCAAGCGGACGAAGCTGCCGGCCTGGGAGATCGCCCGGATCGATCCGCTCCTGGTCCTGCCGCCCCGGCCGGCCCCGGCCCAGCCCGGATCGACGAAGCCGAGCCCGAGCGCGAGCCCGTCGGGCAACCCACCCTCAGGCTCGCTGGCCGACCCGCTCGTAGCGCCGCCCGATCAATGACCAGGCCGGCAGGCGGCGGAGCGATTTGCTGACCGGTGCGGCCGGCCGCCCGTCGCGGCCCTCGATCGCCAGCAGGGAGTCCGTCGCGGTCGCCTCGGCCGGCCGGGCATCGACGATCGCCAGGTCGACGACCACCCGGCCCGGTTCGCTCGTCCCGAGCTGATCGACGAGCGCCTGGGGAAACGCGTCACCCTCGTACGAGGCGCGGACCTCGGCCACGGCGCGCCAGGTCGGCCGCCGGAGCAGGATCCCCCGCCAGGCCAGGCCGATCGCCGGCCGCACCCGTCCGTCGCCCGGCTGCGGGTCATCGACGACTGATTCGCCGCGGGCCCAGCGGGCGGCCTGGTGGAGTAGGGCGTACTCGTCGAGGTCGGCGTAGGCCGGCAGGGAATCGACCGGCGAGCCGTCGCCGGCCAGCGCCCGGATCGACGGCCCGAAGGCCTCGGCCAGGTCGAGGTCGATCGCCCGGACCGTCCGGTGGAAGTAGACCTGCTCGTACATGAACAGCCGGGCCGACAGGAACATCTCGAGCGCCCCGAGGCCCGATTCGTAGAGGGTCAGCCCGCGCTCGCTGATGAAGGCGTAGCGGCGCAGGCGCTCGACGTCGACCGGCCCGACGGCCACCCCGGTCAGGTAGGCATCGCGCCGCACGTAGTCGAGGTTGTCGACGGTGAACACGCCCGACAGGAGCGGCTGGAGCCAGCGCACCCAGCGGGGCATCGTCGGGTCGGCGAGGGCCGGCTTGGAGACGAGGAAGGCGACCCAGGCCGGTTCGATCTCCTCGCCCGGGGCGAAACCGTCGCGCCCGGGCACAGCGCCCGGAGCCCGGCGCAGCCCGCGGATCAGGGTCGCCAGCTCGCGCTCGATGATCAGCTGGCTGAGGTCCTCGTGGCTGAGCGTCTTGCGCCCCGGCCGACGCGGGTCGGGCGGGGCCTCGAACGCGAGCAGGACATGCTCGTCGAAGAAATGGGCAAACGGCCCGTGGCCGACGTCGTGGAGCAGGCCGGCGACCCGCAGCGTCTCGACGACCAGGCCCTCGGACGGGACGTCGTCGCCCGCCTCGGCCAGCGTCGCGCTCAGGCTGGGGTACAGGCTGCGCGCCCACAACCCCGCCTCGTGCATCACGCCCAGGCCGTGGGTGAACCGGCTGTGCTCGGCAGTCGGGAAGACCCACCGGGCGCTCTGGAGCTGGCTGATCCGGCGCAGGCGCTGGAGCCAGGCCGTGTCGAGCAGGTCGTCCTCGGCGCTCGCCTCGGCCGGCAGGCCGAGGGCCGCGGATTCGGCCGGTTCGAGCCGCTTGGTCAGCTCGATGTAGCCGTGGATCGGGTCACTGATCAGGTTGGTTGCCGCGAACGCGTGGCGGCCCATCGTCGGCGGTCAGCGAACCACGATGGTGGCCGAGGTGAGCCACCCGGACAGGTTGCCCACGTTGTCCCGGGCACGGACGCGCAGGGCCCAGGTCGAGCCCGGGCTCCGGTTCGGCATCGAGCACGAGCCGCCGACCGATGCCGAGCGGAGCATGAACCAGGTGCCGTTGTTGACCCGCAGCTCGACATCGAAGTTGCGCAGGCCGGCCGTGTGCGACTGGAGGCCCGGGTCGTAGGCGGTCCAGCCCCAGTGGATCGACCGGCCGCTGAGCGAGACGTCCGTCCAATGCGGGATCGGCGGCGATCGATCGGGCCCCTCGAGGAACAGGATCGAGGCGTAGGTCGTGTGGTTGGCCGGGCGGTAGGTCACCCCGATCCCGATGTAGTTGAACGAGGTGCTCGTGATCAGGGCCCAGTGCTCCGGGCTGCCCTTCCACAGGGCGTAGAGCGCGGTCGCGCCGGCCGCTCCGGGGGTCACGGTGGTGTCGGCGATCGCCTCGCCGCACTGGTACCAGGTGATCCGCATCAGGTTGTAGAGATTGCACGGCCCGCCGTCATAGCTCGTATGGGTGAGGACCGCATGGCTCGCCATCCAGGCGCTCCGGTCGGCCGACCAGGTGATCAGCCGGGCGTCGAGGCGGAGCGCCGCCAGGCCCAGGCCGGCCCGGTCCTTGTTGATCGAGGCAAGGATCTGGGCATCCATCTGCGCGTGGACGGACGTGGCGGCCACCGGCGAGGCGGTGCCCAGGAAGGCACCAAGAAGCAGGAGCACCAGGACGGCCACGAGGCCGGGGCGTGTCGCGCGGGTCCGGAGGGGGATCGGGCTGGCGGGCACTGGACGCATAGGGTACCCGACTCAGCTCGATCGGTAGTGCCTCGCCGCAGCTCCGGTGATCGCCCCGATCTCGGCCCTCAGCTCGGGTGGCCCGAGGACCTCGACCTCGGCACCCCAGCCCAGGATCCACGAGCGAATCTCGACCGTGCCCGAGACCGTCGCCCGCCAGGCCAGGCTGCCATCCTCGCCGGGTTCGACGGCCTGGGTCGGGTGCCAGCGCGTCTCCTGGACCCGGCCCGCGACGGCGGCCGAGAAGCGCAGCCGGACCTCGACCTGGGGCTGGTCGGAGATGATGTCCCAGGCCGCAGCCAGCGATCCCTCCATCGCCCCTTCCGGCGGCGGCTCGAAGTGGTCGGTCGTCGGCGCGACCGCCTCGATCCGGTCGATCTTGAACGTCCGGACCGCCCCGATCGTCTCGTCCAGCCCGATCAGGTAGAGCGCCCGGGTCGTCAGCGAGGGCTCGATCAGGTACGGCCGGACGCGCGCCCGGCGGGTGCCCTTCGAGGCGTCATAGGTCCCCGACCGGTAGCGCAGCTCCACCACCCGTCGGTCGGCCCACGCCCCGGTCAGGCTGCGGATGATCGAGCGCCGGTTGGGGTCGGCCGGCCGGAGGCGCGAGAGCAGGTCGACCGAGTCGACGATGTGCCGGGCGAGGACGGGCGGCAGGCCTTCGGCCAGCTTCTGGAACGCGGCGCCCAGGTCGGGGTCGTATTCATCCGAGTAGCGGGCCATCAGGCGGGCCGACAGGAATACGGCCATCGCCTCCTCGCGGGTCAGGCTGAGGGCCGGCAGCAGCCCACCGTCGGCCAGCCCGAAGCGGCCATCCGCGGACCAGATCGGGAGGAGCAGCTCCTCCTCGATCGCCTTGAGGTCGCGGTAGACCGTCCGCTTGGACATCCCGACGGCCGCCGCGATCTCCTCGGGCGCGGCACCTCGATCGCCGCGTCCCTCCAGGAACCGGACGACGCGATAGAAGCGGGCGGTCCGGTCCCGCTTGGCGCTCAATCGATCGCGTTCGTCGCCAATCACCGCGGTGTCCTCTCCATCAGTTCGACGGCGCCGAGATCGACCGGGCGCGATCCCGCTCCGTCGCGTCGAGCGTGACGTCGATCGTACCCACGATGCCGCTCCGCCCGAGGGGCGCCGCCTCGCCGCTGACCGAACCCTGGACCTGGCCGACCTCGCCGTCGGCGAACAGCCAGTAGTCGAGCGCTCCGCGCCAGTGGCCGAGCGGGTCGCTGCCGACGAACCAGCTCACCTCGGGGAAGGCGGCCACGAATGTCGCCCCGTCGACCTCGATCCGGCAGTGGCGGGCGCGGGCGCCGGCGACGAACTCGAAGCCGCGGTTCTCGGCGGTCGCCCGCAGGTTGCTCGTGAGGGCCGTGGTCAGCACCAGGAGGTCGAGCTCGTCGGGGCTGGTATGGGCCAGGCCGACCGGCGTCCAGGCGCCACCCGGTGACTGGAGCCAGGCCTGTGAGCCGACCCGGGCGACGCCGAAGCGGCCCAGGCTGCGATCGGTGGCCACGTCGGCCGTCCAGCGCAGGTCCTCGCCGCTGCGCTCGCCCGAGATCTGGACCTGGCCGACCGGCCGGCCGTCGATGTCGGCCGTCATCTGGAGGGTGAGCAGGGCAGTCGTGCCGACCTGGATCGGCTCCGAGCACTCCGGCGGCTGGAGGTTCGGATCGGTCGGCCCGAACGGCGACGAGGCGGCCGGCCGGTCGCGCAGGGCGAGGTCGTTGGCGATCGCCACGCCGGCGAACGTCGTGCCCACGATGACCGTGGCGGCCACCCCCAGCCCGATCCCCCGGGCGAACCGCGTCCGTCGCGACGAACGGCTGCCGAGGGTTCGCCGGGCGACCCCGAGGCCCGTGAACACGCTCGTGGCGAGCAGCGCCAGGAGCCACGGATAGGCCACCTCGATCGAGGGCAGGAGGGTCTGCGCGCCGCCGTTGATCAGCTGGTTGAGGACGCTGCCCGTCGACGGGATGAGCAGCAGGATCGCGCCGATCCCAAGGCTCATCACCCCGACGAAGGCGCGCTCGCCGCGGACGACCGGCGGCCAGGCGATGCCGGCCAGGCCGACCGCGGTGGGGGCGATCGCGACCAGGCCGACGACGATGTCGATCGGGCCACCGGGACGGTAGCCGATCAGGATGTAGACCGCGCCGAGCCCCCACAGGGCCGTCAGGACGGCGGCGGTCAGGCGGAGCTCGATCGTCCTGGTACGCACAGGCCCGAGTCTAGATGGACTTCCTCAGCCGGGATATCGGCGGGGCCATCGGCAGTCGCGTCACGCCGCGCAGCGCCCATCCGTCAGGGCTGCCAACCGGACGATGGTCGTGGCGGTCGCGAGCGATCGGGGGCGGTCCGGGAGGTACTGGTCCAGTTCGTCGGGCAGGCGCCGTCGTCGCAAGTACTACCACCAGTAGTACTGATGGCCGATCGAAGCCGGCGAGCCGGATCGCGAGAGTACCGGCAACGGGAGCTGATCCCGATCACCAACCATCGCAGGTCCGGGAGCTACAGGCGGAACGTGGACCATGGCCGATCGTCGTCGCAGCGGGGAGCGCGCAGCCGGGGCTCGATCCCGGGCCGCGGGCTCGTGGCCGGCGGCCGGGGCGGGCTTCGCGGCCGGGTCTGGGTCCACCACCTCCACGGCTTCGAGGCCGAAGCGGACGGATCCGGGCCGGCCACCGGCCAGCCAGGATCCGGCGACCCGGGCGACGTATCGACTCCTCCTGCTGAGGGGCCTGGCACCTGACGAGGCGGCCAACCTGACCGCCTACCTGTGCGGGCTGCCGGTCAGCCAGGCGCGCTGGACGCTGGGCGAGATCAACCAGCTGCTCTTCCTGCGCGAGCTCGGACGGAGCGGTCGCTGGGGCCTCGATGACGGACTAACCCGCCGTCCGAACTGAAGATGGGCGGACCACCGCCCGGCAATGACCAGGACCGACAGGCGTTCTCCTCCTCCCGCCTGGTTGGTCGAAGTCCGAAGCGGCGTCGAGCCTCCTCCCGACGCCGCTTCGGCGATTCCTGAGCCGGGTTCGACGAAGTTCGTTCGTGGCCGCTCGCGACTCCGCCCGGGGCACCGCGGGACGGGGGAGGGGCCCGTCGGCTACACTCCGCCGCGTTCAGAGTTTCATCAGGGAGCCCGTCATGCGCAGAGCCTTGTTCAGCGTCGCCACCCTCGCGGCCGTGCTGCTGGCGGCGTGTACGGGCAGCGCCACGACCGCCCCGACCGCTCCGTCGACCGCTCCCTCGGCGGTCGTCCCGTCCGTCGCACCGTCGGCGTCGGCCGCCCCGGCGACGCCCAGCCCGACCGCCAACGCCTGCGCGGGGATCGCAACGGTGGCCAGCGGCAAGCTGACGGTGGGCGCCGACAATCCGGCCTATCCGCCCTATTTCCAGCCCGATCCGAGCACCCCGGCCGACGCCAAGTGGCAGCTCGGCGACCCGATCAACGGCCAGGGCTTCGAGGCGGCGGTGGCCTACGCAGTGGGCAAGGCGATGGGCTTCAGCCAGGACCAGGTCGCCTGGAACGCCGTCGCCTTCAACAGCGCGATCGCGCCGGGCGCCAAGAACTTCGACATCTACCTGACCCAGGTCTCGTACAGCGCCGATCGCACCAAGGCGGTCGACCTGACCGACGGCTACTTCGACCTCAGCCAGGCCGTCGTCGCCCTCAAGGCCAACGCGATCTCGCAGGTGACCACGGTGGCCGGCCTGAAGGACTTCAAGCTCGGCGCGCCGGTCGGCACGACGAGCTACACGTACATCACCGCGAACATCCAGCCGACCAAGGCGCCCAGCGTCTACAACGACCTGGACGGTGCGGTCAAGGCGCTCAACGCCAAGCAGATCGACGGGATCGTGGTCGACCTGCCGACCGCCTTCTACATGCGTGACGCCCAGCTCACGGGCGGCACGATCGTGGGCTACCTGCCGACGGTCGGCGACGTGGAGCATTTCAGCATCCTGCTGGCCAAGGGCAGCCCGCTGACGGCCTGCACCAACCAGGCCCTGGCCTCGATCAAGGCCGACGGGACCCTGGCGGCCCTGACCCAGAAGTGGATCTACGACCAGGGCGCGCCGGCCCTGAAGTAGGCCGCCTGCCGCCCCCGAAAAGCTGCCCATGACCCGCTCAACCGGCCGCCGTCGACGAGACGGCGGCCGTTCCGTGCTGATCGCCGTGGTCAGCACGGTGGTCGTGTTCGCGGGGATCGCCTGGGTCGTCACCAGCTCGCCCAGCTGGCCCCTCGTCCAGCAGGACTTCTTCGCCGGCGACGTCTTCTGGCGCTACCTGCCGGTCATCATCACGGCCTTCTTCACGAACATCGCCCTGTTCCTGCTGGTCGAGGTGCTCGTCCTCGTCCTGGGCCTGCTGATCGCGGTCCTGCGCAGCCTGCCCGGCCCGGTCTTCTTCCCGCTCCGGATCCTGGCGATCGCCTATGCCGACGTCTTCCGGGCCGTGCCCAGCCTGCTGGTCATCTACCTCCTGGGGTTCGGGATCGCCGGGCTGGGGCTGCCCGGCGTCCCCAGCGACCCGTTCTTCTGGGCCGCGGTCGCCCTGACCCTCGTCTATTCGGCCTACGTCTCGGAGGTCTACCGGGCGGGGATCGAATCGATCCACCCCAGCCAGGCGGCGGCCGCCCGCTCGCTCGGACTGACCCAGGCCCAGGCGCTCCGCTTCGTGGTGATCCCCCAGGCGGTCCGGCGGGTGATCCCGCCGCTGCTCAACGACTTCATCGGCCTCCAGAAGGACACCGTCCTGGTCTCGTACATCGGGGTCGTCGAGGCCTTCCGGACGGCCAACATCGAGCAGGCCTCGCTCTTCAACTACACGCCCTACCTCGCCCTTTCGGCGATCTACCTGGTCATCACCCTGCCCCTCACCCGGCTGACCGACTACCTCGTCGTCCGCGATCGGCGGCGGTTCCTGGCTGGCGCCCGATGACCGGCGAGGTGGTCCGGATCGAGGCGGTCGACAAGAGCTTCGACAGGCTCCAGGTCCTGCGCGGGATCGACCTCGTCGTGCGCGAGCACGAGGTGGTCTGCCTGATCGGCGCCTCGGGCAGCGGCAAGTCAACCCTCCTGCGCTGCATCAACCTGCTCGAGCCGGTCGACGCCGGCCGGATCCTGATCGGCGGCACCGACATCGCGGCGCCGGGCATCGACGAGAACCAGGTCCGGCGCGGGATCGGGATCGTCTTCCAGGCGTTCAACCTGTTCCCGCACATGAGCGTCCTGGGCAACGTGACCCTCGGGCCGCGCCGTGTCCTGCGCACGCCCCGGGCGCAGGCCGAAGCCGAGGCGATGGACCTCCTGGCCCGCTTCGGGTTGGCCGACAAGCGCGACGAGTACCCCGACCGATTGTCGGGCGGCCAGCAGCAGCGGGTGGCGATCGTCCGGGCATTGGCGATGAAGCCCGAGCTGATGCTCCTCGACGAGATCACCAGCGCCCTCGATCCGGAGCTCGTGGCCGAGGTCCTGAGCGTCGTCCGGGAGCTGGCCGCGGGCGGGATGACGATGATCATCGCGACCCACGAGATGGGCTTCGCCCGGGACATCGCCAACCGGGTCTGCTTCCTCGACGCCGGCCGGATCCTCGAGGAAGGGCCCCCGAGCCAGATCTTCTCGGCTCCGGTCGAGCCCCGGACCCGCCAGTTCCTCGACCGGGTGATCGCCGCCGGGCGCCTCTAGGAGCCGCTATCCTCCGGCCATGCCCGTCGTGCCCCGCATCGTCGTCGCCGTCGCCGATCCGGCGATCCAGGCCGAGCCCGGGATCGCCGAGCGCAAGAACGACCTGTACGCGGAGGCGATCCGGCGCCATGGCGGTGAGCCGGTCGTGCTCGACTCGCGGGCGAGCGAGGCGGACCGGCAGGCGGCCTTCGCCGACATGGCCGGCCTGCTCCTGACCGGCGGCGCGGACATCGACCCGGCCCGCTACGGCCGGCCCAACCAGGGCTCGGTCAGTCTTGAGCCGGATCGCGATGCGCTCGAGGCCGAGGCGTACGCCGCGGCGACGTCCCGGGTGGTCCCGATCCTGGGCATCTGTCGCGGCTTCCAGGCGATCAACGTCTTCAGCGGCGGGACGCTCCTCCAGCACGTCGACGGCCACGTCGGGGCGAGCTGGGGCCACGGGCCGGCCCGCGAGCACGCCCTCCGCCTGGTGCCGGGCAGCCGCCTCGCCCGGATCCTGTCGCCGAGCCGGCCCGGCGCGGCCACGACGGTGAACTCGTACCACCACCAGGCGATCCGGGCCACCGACCTCGCCCCGGGCCTTACCCCGAGCGCCTGGGCCGCCAGTCCCGAGGGTGATCTCGTCGAGGGCTTCGAGGCGACCGACGGCCGGTTCCTCTTCGGCGTCCAGTGCCACCCCGAGCGGACCGAGTCGACGCCCGATTCGTTCGAGCGCCTGTGGCGCTTCTTCGTCGACGCCTGCCGGGGGCCGATCTCGGCCCGTTGACGGCCCGGGCTGCCGAGTCGCGCGGGCGTCGGACTTCGTCGGAATTCCGCCCCCAGGCGCACTGCGGCCAGGTTGGGCGGGTGGTGCGCCCGGATCGCTCGGATCCCGATCGAAGTCACGCACGGTTTCGGGCGACGGCCGCCCTCAGCAGCTCCAGGTCCGGGCCGACTTCACGCTAATGCGTCTGGGGGCGGAAATGCGACGAACCTGGCCCCGGGACGCCACGGGACCGCCACGAACCTGGCCCCGGGACGCCACGCGGGCGCCGGCCCCTGAACGGCGAATCAGTGGCCGAACATCTCGGCCAGGTTGACCGCGGCGAGGCCGGCCTGGTCGAGGCCGGCAACGATCCCGGGCAGGGCCTCGAGGGTGTGCACGCCGCCCAGGTTGAGGCGCACGATCGAGCCGCCGCTGGCCCGCGACAGGACCCGGCTGACGATGTCCTGGGCCGTCGGGCCGCCCTGGGCGGATGGCATGGCGTCGTTCGTATCGACGTCCCACAGGACGGTGTAGCCGAAGCCCGCCGAGGCGACTGCGGCCCGGATCGTCGGGTTCTGGGTGCCGAACGGCGGCCGGAAGAAGGGCTTCGAGCTGAGGCCGCTGGCGGCCTGGATCGCCGCCTCGGCGCTCGTCACCTCGGCACTCACCTGGGCGGCTGACATCGAGCCGAGGGCCGCGCCGTCGTTCGACTCGTTGCCGAGCGTGAACAGGTCGGGATGCATGCCAAGTGCCTGGAGGACCTGGCCGGTCGGCGGATCTGCGCCGGCCAGCCGACCGGTCACGAAGACCGAGGCGTGGACGCCATGGGCGACCAGCCAGGTCACGATATCGAGCCCCAGCCCGCCCTGGTCGAGGTCGAAGGTCAGGGCGACGTCGTTGCCGCCGGCTGCCCCGCGGGTCACGAGCAGCCCGCTGCCGTCGGCCGGCGGGCTCGGCGCGGGCGGGATGGACGGCGCGATCTGCGGGGCCGGGGTCGCGCTCGCGTCGGGCAGCCCGTTGCCGTCGTCGTCGATCAGGCCCGGGTAGATCGTCAGCCGCCAGCCGATCTCGAGGTGGTTCGGGTTGTAGGTCGACTTGTCCGGATCGAGGCTGGGGTAGGCCTTCCGATTCCAGTAGGCGATGCTCCGGCCGGTGGTCTTGAACCGGTGGCCCAGGTTGACCAGGGAATCGCCCGCCTTGACGACATAGGTGACGGGCGTCGGCTGGGGCGTCGGCGTCGGGGCGGCCGTGGGACCCGGGATGGAGCTTGGCGACGGCGACGGCGCGAGGCTGGCCTGGGGCGGGCTCGAGGGCAGGTCGCTCGGCGCCGAGGAGCGGGTGGGCAGGTCGCCCAGGCCGCAGCCGGCGACGATCAGGGCGACCGCCGAGCCGGCCAGCAGCCGGGCGAGGCGTCCTGGGCCGGGTGCAGGCATGCCCCTGAGACTGGCCATCACCGCTCCAGTGTGACGGGTTGCCTCAGTCGAGGGCGACCGACGGGATGTCGACCGGGGTGGGCTCCTGGAGCGAGAACTCGGCGGCCAGGGCCAGCCCTTCGGCCGCAGTCGCGATCCGTGAGCGGCCGGTCCGCTTGGCCACGAAGCAGGCGCGGTCGGCGGCGAGCAGGACCGACTCCGCCGTGTCGCCGTCGGCGGGGAACGTCGCCACCCCGATCGAGGCGCTGATCTCCGCCCGGCTGTCGATCCAGCGGGGGTCGAGGCCGACCTCGTTGACCGAGGCACGGACACGATTGGCGACGAGCAGCGCACCGGCGCCGTCGGTGCCCGGCAGCAGGAAGGCGAACTCGTCCCCGCCATAGCGGAAGACGTGGTCGCCGGCCCGGCCGGCCCGGACGAGGGAGGCGGCGATCGCCCGCAGGAGCCCGTCGCCGGCCTGGTGGCCGAGCGTGTTGTTGACCGTCCGGAAGTCATCCAGGTCGAGCATGATCAGGCTGAACGGCTCGCCCTCGCGAACGCGCTGGGCGATGATCTCCTGGAACGTGCCGTGGTTGAGCAGGCCGGTGAGATCGTCCGACCGGGCCCGGATCTCGACCCGCCGGTAGACCTCCGCGTTCTGGAGCGCGATCGAGACCTGGGCGGCGAACAGCTTGACCAGCTCGAACTCGTCATCGGTGTACGGGTCGTCCAGGCCGAGTCGCTCGAGGGTCAGGACGCCGTGGGCGCCCGACGCGGTCGCGGAGCGGGACGACGATCAGGCTGCCGTCGAGCGGCTCCATGTCCCGGAACTGGTTGACCCGGGGGTCGTTTCGCTCATCGGCCACGAGGGCCGGTTCGTTGTGCTCGACGACCCAGGTCGCGACGCCGGTCTCGCCGGCTACCCAGGGCTGCATGAACAGGTCGGCGTGGACTCCCCGGGCGATGATCGGGCTGAGCAGGCCGCTGGCCTGGTCGACCACCTCGACGCAGATGTTGTCGTAGCGGACGAGGCTGGCCAGCCGGTCGGTGACCTGCTCCAGGATCTCGGCCGGGTTGAGCGTGGTCAGGATCGATTCGGTGATCAGCAGGAGCGCCCGCTGGCTGCTCAGCTGGCGCTCCAGCGCCGCCGACTGGGCGCGCAGGCGGTTCGGTGGTGTCGGCGTTGGCCATCGCCTGGGCGGCCAGGCTGGCGTAGATCACGAGCAGCCGCAGGTCGTCGTCGTCGAACTGGTGGAGGCCGAGCTTGGACAGCACGACGACGCCCAGGACCTGGTCGTCGAAGGTCATCGGCGCGAGGAGCATCGATTCGTCGAGGTCCTCGTCGGTGCCCGGGATCGTCGTCGCGCGCGGGTCGTTCGAGGCGTCGGGCAGGTATCTGGGCGACGCCGTGGACGGCGACCCAACCGGTGATCCCGGTCCCGACCGGCACCCGGAGCATGTCGCCGGTCTCGATCGCTGTACTCGCCGACCTGGCCGTGGAATGCCACCGGGATCAGCTCGTCGTCGCGGATCCGGTAGACCCGGACGTTGTGGTAGTCGATCAGGTCGCGCAGCTCCATCGCGATCGCCGAGCCGATCTCCTCGACCGTGCCCAGCCGGTTGAGCCGGGTGCCGAGGGCCTGGATCGACTGGAGCTGGGCGGCCCAGGTGGCCATCTGGGCGTAGTTCTGGGCGGTCCTGATCGCGACGCTGCCCTGGGCGGCGAACGCCCCGATCGTGTCCAGCTCGTCGAGCGTCCACTGGTGCGGCCGGTCGTGGTAGACGCAGAGCAGGCCGAGCAGCTCGTCGCCGTCGAAGAACGGCGCGGCGCACATCGTGTCGAAGCCTTCCTGGACCACCGCCGCGCGCATCCCCGCACCGAGCGGGTCGTCCGCGTAGTGGATCGCGAACATCGGCTGCCGGGCGGCCATCGCCGCCGCGGGCAGCGACGGCGTCGGGAAGTCGCGGACGGAGGCGAGATAGGAGGCCGACAGGCCACGGGCGACCTCGGCCACGATCGAGCCGTCGGGCCGGCGCAGGAAGACGGCCGCCCGCTCGGCTGCGAAGAGGACCATCGCGTGGTCGACGATCCCGGCCAGGATCTGGTCGACGTCAAGCTTGCTGCCGATGTCGCCGGCCACCCGATGGAGGGCCTCGAGCCGGTGGACCTGCTGGCTCGTGTCCTCGAGGAGCTGGGCACGGGCGACGAGGCTGCCGACGACGCCGGCCAGGGATGCCGCGGTGGGCAGGTCGGAATCGACGAGGCCGTCGGCCATCTCGGAGCCCAGGACGAGCAGGCCCCAGGCCCGTCGCTCGCCTGGGATGGGAGCGACGATCTCGCTCCGCGCCTCGGGCAGGATCGGACCGTCCGGCCGGGCCAGTCCCCGGCTGCGTTCCGTCAGGATCGCGCGGTCCTCGTCCAGGGCTCGGGCGCCGACCCCGACCGCGGCCGGTCGCGTGCCGCCATGGGCCAGGGCCGAGCCCTCCACCGCGCGGGTCTCGAGGGCCGTCTCGTGCCACTGGAGGATCGCCACAGCGGCGTGGCTGTAGGCGGCCCGGATCAGGTGGACGGCGCGTCCGAGGGTCAGATCCAGGTCGCGCCCCGATGGACCGAGCAGGCTCAGCTCGGCGATCACCTCCATGTCGAGCGCATGACGGCGGCGTTCGATCGATGTTTCGGGCGGGCCGAGCGTCGCGGCCAGGGCCGACCGGCCGGGGCCGGCTCGGCGGGTCGGCCAGTCACGCGACCGGCGGCTGGGACCGACGACCGTCAGGGCCGGGACCTGGCTGGCGGGCGCTGCGTGGCGGGCGCGCCCGCCACGCGTCGTGGTCGGGCCCGGCGCTCCGGCCGCAGCGGCCCCGAGGAATCGCTGCAGATCGCCGAGCCGGTAGCGCCGGTCACCGCGCGAATTGATCCGGTAGTAGCGCAGGCGACCCTGGTCGCTCCACGCTCGGATCGTATTCGGATGGACGCCCAGGAGGCGAGCCGCCTTGGTGACCGAAAGGGTCGCGTCCGTCGGCCGTGGAGTCGGTGCTGTGGTCACGCTGATCTGGCTGGAGGAATTGGTAAGTTCACCAGAGGCTAGGCAAACTACCAGTTCTTGCCAATAGGACGAACGTACCGCAGGCGGTCGGCCGCGTGACGGCCGGAGGTCAGGGCCGGTGCGGATCGATCGCCAGGAGCGATGGCCGCGGATCGAAGGCGTCGATCCGCCGGATCACGCCGTGGACCCGATAGCGGATCAGGAACGGCGCGCGCAGCTCGAGATGGAGGTGGGGGATCGTGCCCGCCGCGTCCCCGGTGATCCCGGTCAGGCCGACGACCTGGCCGCGGGTCACGTGGACGCCGATCGGCGCCCCGATCGACGACAGGTGGACGAGGATGACCGTGTACCCGACGGACGTCGGCTCGTCGCTCTGGATCGCGACGACCTTGCCGTAGCGGGCCGGGTCCCACGGGATCCAGTGCAACCGCGGGTCGATCACCGTCCCGCTGAACGGCGCCAGGACCGGCGTGCCCACCGGGACCTGGAGGTCGAGGCCGTCGTGCCCGCGCAGGAGCGCCCCGGACTTCGAGACGCCCGAGATCATGTTGAACGGCTCGAGCGGCCCGACCCGGTAGGCGCCGAAGCCCGGGCCGTAGTGGACCTTGACCGACGGTGCAAAGGGCCAGCCCATCGGCACGATCGTCTTGCCGGCGACGAACGTGGCCGCGCTCGTCGGCGCGGCCGACGGTCTGGTCGTGGGGCTCGGCGAAACGAGGCCGCTCGGCCCCGCCCCGGGGCTCGCGCCGGCCGAGCCGGTCGCTCCCGGGCTCGAGCTCGGCGACGGGCTGATCGCGGCGATCGGCAGGGAGGACCCGGGACCGGCCGTGGGCCGCGGCGAGGTCACTGCCGCCAGCCCGGCACCGGCGCCGACCGCGACGATCGCGACGATCACGAGCAGTCCGCGCGGGATCGAGCGACCGGCGAGCATCAACGCCCGTCCGGCTCGTCTGCCGGGCGGCTGGAAGGCACAACGGTCGTCCCGCCGGTCGCCCGCACGTAGAGCACCGTGACGCCGATGCTGATCAGGGCAACGACGACCACGCCGCCGACGGCGTACAGCGGTGATCCCTCGAGGCCCGGCCCCTGGCCGGTCGTTCGGGTATCGCCGCCGTAGCCGGTCCCCGTGCTCGGTGCCGGCGAGGCGGCGAGCGCCGGCCCCACCCAGGCCACGACGAGCCAGGCGCCGAGCAGGACGCCGATCGCCAGCCGGGCGGCGAGGCGCCGTCCGGTGCGGGACGCCGGGCGCGGGCCGTTCATCCCGCGACCAACCGGACCAGGCCCCAGCCGGCGCCGAGGGCCAGCAGGGCGAGCCCGCTGACGAGCAGGACGGCCACGGCCAGGGCCCGGTTGCGGCCCCCCGACAGGATCTGCATCGCCTCGGCCGGCTCGAGCGTGGAGAGGATCAACGGGCGGCCCGTGCCGGCGGTCAGGATCGGCCGGCCGGCGGCGTCGCGGGCGGGGGTGCCGACGACCGTCGCGTGCTCGACGGCCGAGACCTGCTCGACCCGCAGCCGGACCTGGGTCGCCGGGTCGAGCCCGTCGGGCAGCAGGCCCGGGGCTTCGGCGGCCGCGCCGACCGCCTCGCGGGGCAGGACGACGAGCCCGACGCCGAGGGCGGCGGCATCGATCCCGATCGAGGCAAGGCCTTCGTTGAGCTGGAACTGGACCTGGTCGCGGGCCTCGCTCAGGATCTCCCAGCGTCCGCCGCGGCGGGCCTCGAGACGCCGGCGCCGGAAGACCAGCGGCTGGTCGCGCTCATCCGGGAAGTCCTCGTCGCTGTCGAGCCGGCCGGCCACCCGGACATAGCGCGGGACGGCTTCCCGGCTCAGGGCCACGGCTTCATCGACGCTGACCCGTGGGGTCCCGGCCAGCAGCCGGCCGACCCGCTGGCCGGGGCCGAGCGAGCGCAGGACCAGGGCGCCGGCGCCGAACAGGGCCGCGCCCAGGACGATCAGTGGGAGGGGGTTCACGTCACGGGATGATACCCGCCGGGCATGGAAAGGCCCGAAGGAACCTACCCGGCGCGTGGGTCTTGATGTCATCTCGACCGTTAGCGCTCGCTCGGCCCCTCCGGGCTGCAAGAACCATAGTCCGAGGACCGCCCGGGGGCAATGGCGTTATCCACATTCCCGGCGGGATCTGCTATGACCGCTCCACCGACCGTCCACCGGTCAGCCGCCGCATGTCAACCGGCCGGCCGGCCGGTGCGCGGGTCGAGCGTGCTGAGCTGGCCGCTGAAGCTCGTCAGGACGAGCCGGCCGCCGACGAGCGCGGCCTCGGTCACCACGTCCGAATGGGCGATCCGCCAGACGACCTCGCCGTCGGCTGCGATCGCGAACGTCTCGATCTCGGCCTGGACGATCACGTGCTCGATCCGGGCCGAGCCGATCAGCGCAACCAGCGGGGTGTGCGATCGGTGGCTCCAGCGCAGGTCGCCGGTGCGCGCGGACAAGCCGTAGGTCAGGAAGCCATAGCCGACGACGAGCAGGCCCGGGTCGTCCCACAGGAAGGCCGTCGGCTCGTCGTAGATCGGCGAGGCCAGCCGGACCGCCCACGGACCGCCCGGCGTCTCGACGCGCAGCTCCGCCCGGCACATCCGCTCGTAGCCGGAGCGAGACGAGGGCGCCGTGCTCGACGAGCGCGCCGCCGACCTCCGACAGGGCGAAGATCGCCGGCCCGTCGCCGCTGCCGCCCCAGGCCGCGCGGACCCGGATCCCGCCGGGGTAGCTGGCGACCGCGACGTGCGGCTCGCTGGTCATGCCGGGGCGTCGGCGGCCGGGTCCTCGGCGATCGGGGCGACCGTGGCGTTCGAGATCGAGCGGAGCGTCCCGGGCGGGACCGGGAACACGGCGGTCGCCGTCCCGGCCGCCGCCCAGACGATCGGGAACCGGCCGAGGTCGGGGTCCATGATCACCCGCATCGGCCGGGCGTGGCCGATCGGAGGGATCCCGCCGATCGTGAAGCCCGACAGCTCGTTGGCCTCGCGGGCGGTCGCCCGGCGCACGTCGCGGGCGCCGGTCACGGCCGCCAGGCGGGCGAGGTCGACCCGGTTCGGGCCGGACACCAGGCACAGGATCGGTTCGAGGGCACCGTCCTCGCCGGGGTTGACGAAGACCAGCGACTTGACGATCTGGCCGATCTCGGCACCGACCGCTGCCGCCGCCTCGGCGGCCGTGTGGGTCGATTCGTCGAAGACCCGGACCTCGAGGCTGACGCCCTTCCGGCTGGCGGCATCGAGGACGCGCTGGATGGCCGGATGATCGGGCGGCTCGGGCACGGCCGGAAGTCTAGCATCGGCCGTCGGGTACGATCGAGGCATGCTGACCCGAGCGCTCGTCCTGGCCGGCGGCAGCGGCCCTCGACGGGCCGAGCTGGACGCCGCCTGGCCGGGCTGGGACGGCGGCATCGACCTGGTCGTCGGGGCCGATGGCGGGGCGCTGCTGGCCGAGCCCCTGGGGCTGACCCTCGACCTGGTCGTCGGCGACTTCGATTCGCTCGGCGAGGCCGCGCTCGACGGCCTGGCCCGGTCCGGGGTCGCGATCGAGCGCTCGCCCGTCGACAAGGATTCGTCGGACACCGAGCTGGCCCTGCTCGCCGTAGCGGCGCGCGGGGCCGGCTCGATCGTCGTCCTGGGCGCGTTCGGCGGGCGCGTCGACCACGCCCTGGCCAACGTCTGGATCCTGTGCCACCCGGCCCTCGCCGGTCGGTCGATCGCCCTGCTCGACGGCCAGACCCGCGTCCGGCTCCTCGACGCGGCCGACCCGCCGGGCGGCCTGCTGCCGGCCGGTCTTGACCTGGCCGACCGGGCCGGCGACCTGGTCAGCCTCCTGCCCTTCGATGGCCCGGCCACCGGGGTCACGACCCACGGCCTGCGCTGGGCCCTGTCCGGGGCGAGGCTGCCCGCGGGCATCTCGCGCGGCCTGTCGAACGAGGTCCTCGGCCGGCCGGCCGAGGCGCCCCGGGTCGAGCTCGGCGGTGGCCGATTGCTCGTGATCGAGACGACCTGCTAGGCTCCCCGCCATGAGCATGCCCGTCGCCGGCGACCGGGCTCCAGCGGTCGCACTCCCTGACGAACACGGCGTCATCCATCGCCTGGCCGACCAGCGTGGACGCTGGACGGTCGTCTACTTCTACCCGGAGGACGACACCTCGGGCTGCACGACGGAGGCCTGCCAGTTCCGCGACATCGACGAGGCGATCGGGGTCGAGGGAGCGGACGTCTGGGGGATCAGCCCCGACGGTGCCGACAGCCATCGCCGCTTCCGGGCCAAGTACGAGCTGCCGTTCACCCTGCTGTCCGACGTGGACCACGCCGTCGCCACGGCCTACGGCGCCTGGACCCTCAAGCAGAACTACGGCCGCGAGTACATGGGCATCCAGCGCTCGTCGTTCCTGGTCGATCCGGACGGCGCGGTCGCCTATGCCTGGCCCAGGGTCAAGGCCGACGGCCATGCCGCGGATGTCCTCGCTCACCTCACCGCGGCCAGGGCCGAGCGTGCCGGACATTCGAACGCCGGCTGACGCCGGGCAGCGAAAGAGGCCTCGCTCGTGGGGGGATACGAGCGAAGCCTCAGGGGCGATGATAGCGCACCTCCGCCCCGCCTCGTCAATCCATTGACGTCGGAGGCGACGGCTCCCGATCCGGCCGAGCGGGTCGAGGCCCACGACTGGCGCCCCGAGCGGTTCATGGTCATCGTCGCCCATCCCGACGATGCCGACTTCGGGCCGGCCGCGACCGCCGCGCGCTGGATCGACGCGGGCTCGGTCGGCTGGCTCGTGTGCTGCACCAGCGGCGACCAGGGTGGCGAGGATCCCGACGCCGACCCGCTGGACCTGGCCCGCCTGCGCGAGGCGGAGCAGACGGCAGCCGGGGCGGTCATTGGCTACGCCGGGATCAGCTTCCTGCACCAACCTGACGGCGGCCTGGTCAACGACCTCGCCCTGCGCGAGCTGCTGGTCCGCGAGATCCGCACGTTCCGACCCGATGCGGTCCTGGCCCAGGACCCCGAGGTCGTGATCTACCCGGGCGGCGGGATCAATCACACGGACCATCGCGCGGCCGGCGTCGCCGCCATCGACGCGGTCTACCCGGCCGCCCGCAACCCGATGGCCTTCCCGGCCCTGGCCCGGGCCGGCCTGGCGGCCCACCGGGTCCGTCGCCTGTACCTGTTCTGGACCCGCCAGCCGACGGCCTGGGTCGACGTCAGCGCCACGATCGGGCGCAAGTCGGCCGCCCTGCGCGCCCACGCCAGCCAGATCCGCGAGCCCGAGAAGCTCGACGCCCGGATCGCGGAATGGGCGGCCGAGGACGGCGCGCGGATCGGAACCGCCGCCGCCGAGGACTTCCGGGTCGTGGTGATCGACGAAGACGAGGAAGAGGCAGCCACCGTCGAGGCCTGAGGCTCGGCGTCAGGCCTCGAGCAGCAGGGGGCGGATCCGGCCCCAGTTGTTCCACAGGTCGGCGAGGGGCTCGGCCCGGCCGTGGAGCAGGGCGACCATCTCGCCCAGGGTCAGGTCGCCGGCGGTCGAGGCGACGTATTCGTCGGCTGCGACCCGGACGTCGTCGAAGAGGTGGGGCATCGTCGCCTCGTTCGGCCAGGTCCGCATCCGCATCGGGTCGAGGCCCGCGTAGCCCAGGGCGAGCGACAGGTCGCGCTGGCTCGGCACCCGGCCGTCGGCAAAGCCGCCCAGCCCATCGAAGCGATAGCCGAGCGATGCCAGCGCGGTCGCGATGTCCCGGCTCTGGGCCTGGCTGAACGGCGCCCAGAACCCCTCGCTGCCCGGGAACTCGAGCGACGACGCCTCGATCGCCCGCGCGACGCAGGCATCAACCAGGTGGCTCAGGAGGAGCTGCCAGCGGCGCTGCTCGTCGGGGTCGTCGCCGGCCAGCTCGTGGACCACGCTGCGCACGGCCTCCCCGTCGCCGCGCAGCATCCGCAGGATCTTCGGCTGGGCTCCGGCGAATGCCCGGGCGGCCGGCGGAGTGATCTCGTCCAGGTCACCCGGCTCGAACTCGGGTCCGCCGATCAGCTTCGGCCGGGCCGTCTCGACGGGCACGGCCGCCGGGTCGACCGGGATCCGCCCGGCTCGGCGATCGACCTGGGCCTCCTCGCAGGCCGCCAGCGCCTCCCGGGCGAGATGGCAGGCCTCGGCCGCCGACTCGGCATTGATCCGGGCGACGTCGGCGTCCAGGCTGAGGCGCTCGATCGCGAGCGCCAGCTGGCCCGACGCCTCGCGTGACCGGGCGCCCTCTGCCGTCGCCTCGCGCGCGGCCTGGTTGATCCGGTTGATCTCGGTCAGCCAGTCGGTCGCCGCCGCTTCCACGGCTTCGCGGCTGTGGGCATCGCCGTGGGCGCGGCGGAAGACCACCCGGGCCGCCTCCTTGGCCGCCCGGATCTCGCGCGGGTCGGCCACGGTCGCCGCCCGGGCGGCGCGGGCGGCGAGGTCGTCGTAGGCGCGTTGCTGCTCGCGCAGGTGCTGGTTGGCGGCCGTCGACTGCTCGCCCAGGCGATCGGCCAGGTCGCAGCGCTCGGCGGCAACCCGGCGCTCGTCGGCGCACGGGCCGGTCGCCGGTCGGGCAGCCGTTCGACCCGCGGTCGGATCGGAGGACCCGCCGGCCGGGCCCGGACCGGCAGGTGCCGGGCCGGACGGCGTCGGAGCAGGCTCGGTCGGCCCACTCGGGACGGCCTCGCCCGGGCCTGGCCGCTCGGCCAGGGCGACTGCGCCTCTCGTCGCCTGCAGTTCGGCCCCGACCGGTTGGCTCGTCGCGAGGAGGGGCATGGCGGCCTCGACCCGCTGCTGGGTCACCGGCTCGGTCGGGCCGGCCGCTCGGGCGATCGGGAAGGCGACCAGGGCTCCCCCGGCCGGCCCGCCCAGAACGCCTGTTCGCGACCGGACCGGCCTGGACCGCCGACGGCCCGCCGGTTCCGAGGGTGACCGGGTCACCCGGCCCGCCCCGGCCGGGCGGGGCCGCGTGACCCCGGCCGTGATCGACGGCGAGCGTCGCTGCCCGGCGGTGGGGAAGGTCGTTGGGCGTGACCGTGACCCGGATTTCTCGCGGGGCGCGGGGCCGGACGCGGAAGACCGAGACGGCGACGGCGCCGGCGGCGATGCCGATCAGCAGGCCGAGTGCCAGTGCTCCGATCTCGCTCAGGCCCGAATCCTCCTCGCTGGTCCAGGCGCGCCGCGTGGGGTGCGTGACCTCCGCCCGAGGGTAGCTGCCCCGCTGGTGGGCGTCAACTTCGGGCCGGACCGGCGGGCGAGCCGATCCCTGCACGCGAGCGGGGCCCGGTGGTAGATTCCGCTCGGCTGGTGACCTGCCGCCGTTTCCTCCTGCCCCGAGCCGATCAAGGGAAAGGTCACGACCTCGACTTGGCCATCGACCCGAACCAGGAATTCCTCGTCCAGCCCGTCGACGCGTCCTGGCTCCAGTGCAACATCGAGTGCCAGGAAGCGTGCCCGGTCGGGACGAACTGCCGCGGCTACCTGAACCTCGCCGCGGAGGGCCGCTTCGAGGAGGGCTACATCCTCAGCCGCGACCCGAACCCGGTCGCGGCGATGTGCTCCTACGTCTGCTCCGCCCCGTGCGAGCGGGCCTGCCGCCGCGGCGACATCGACCGGCCGCTGGCGATCCGGGCGATGAAGCGCTTCCTGGTCGAGTGGCACGAGGCCTCGGGCATCCCCGACGTGATGCCCGCAGATCACGCCGCGCGACGAGCGGGTCGCGGTCGTCGGGGCCGGCCCGGCCGGGCATCGCCGTCGCCCGCGAGCTCGCCCTGAAGGGCTTCCAGGTCACCGTCTTCGACAGCCTGCCCTACGGCGGCGGGACGATGCTCATCGGCGTGCCGGCGTTCCGCCTGCCGCGCGAGGCGATCGAGATGGACGTCCGGCTCGTCGAGCGGCTCGGCGTCAGGTTCGTGTTCAACACGACGATCGGCGAGGACATCACCGTTCGAGCAGCTCCAGCGCGACTTCGACGCGATCGCGATCACCGCCGGGGCGATGGACGCGGTCGCCCTCGACGTGCCCGGCGGCGACCTCGAGGGCGTCCAGTACGGCGTCGACTTCATGAAGAAGGCCAACCTCGGCCAGGAGCTCGAGGTCGGCCGCGACGTCGTCGTCATCGGCGGCGGCTACACCGCGATGGACTGCTCGCGGACGAGCCTGCGCCACGGTGCCGAGAACGTCGCGATCGTCTACCGCCGGACGCGCTCCGAGCTCGTCGTCGACGAGGAGGAGCTGGGCGAGACCGAGCGCGAGGGCGTCCGGATGGAGTTCCTGGCCAGCCCGATCGAGGTCCTCGGCGAGGACGGCCACGTGACGGCCGTCCAGTTCATCCGCAACCGGCTCGGCGAGCCGGACGCCTCCGGCCGCCGCTCGCCGGTGCCGATCGAGGGCTCCGAGTTCGTGATCAAGGCCGACACCGTCATCCCGGCCGTCTCGCAGGCGGCCGACCTGACGTTCCTGCCGGTCGAGGCCGAGCTTCGAGATCAACCGCGGCCGGGTCAAGGTCGACCCCGCGACCTACGCCACGAACGTCCGGGGCGTCTTCGCCTGCGGCGACTTCGTGACCGGCCCGACGACCCTGATCGAGGCCGCCGGCCACGGCAAGAAGTGCGCCTACGCGATCGATCGCTACCTGACCGGCCGGACCGACGTGACCGTCGCGGCCAACGTCAAGATCACCAGCTCGTGGCGCCACGACATGCCCGAGTTCTACGACGTCCTGCCCCGCCAGCACATCCCGATGGCCCCGCTTGCGATGCGCATGCCGTCGACCGAGCCGGTCGGTCAACTTCACGACCCCGGTCGAGCTGGGCTACAACGCCAACCAGGCCGGTCGCCGAGTCGACCCGCTG
This sequence comes from uncultured Chloroflexia bacterium, assembly GCA_963727055.1. Classification (GTDB taxonomy): domain Bacteria; phylum Chloroflexota; class Limnocylindria; order Limnocylindrales; family CSP1-4; genus Palsa-1033. The sequence continues at coordinate 1,815,110 of CAVSEN010000003.1, read as the reverse complement.
CCTGATGTGCAACTTCAACATCTGGTTCGACCCGTTCCGCTGCGTCCTGTGCGGCGCCTGCGCCGACGTCTGCCCCGAAGGCGTCATCCACATGGTCGACGTCAACCAGCTCAAGAGCGAGGGCCTCCTGCCGGAGATCGAGGAGGCCTACGGCTGGGACGCAGGGCGCGGCGATGATCCTCGACGAGGAGCGCTGCATCCGCTGCGCTCTGTGCGTCAAGCGATGCCCGTTCGACGCCATTACGATGGAGCGGTTCGAGCTGCAGGAGGTCTCGAGCGACGGCCGGCTCTACAAGGAGTCGTACCGTGACGCGCAACTCGCCGGGACGCCCGGCGTGGCAGGAGGATCCCGGTGAGCTTCCTCGAGCGGGTGGACCAGAGCATCCGCCGGAGCGTCGTGTGGCGCTCGCTGTTCCGCCAGCCGTACCCGCAACGACGAGCGGTCGCGGGCGTACGCGGTCATGAACAACGTCTTCCTGCACATCCACCCGGTCCGCGTCCGCCAGCACGCCGTGAAGTTCGCCTACACGTTCTGCCTGGGCGGGCTGAGCTTCTTCCTGTTCCTCGTCCTGACCGTGACCGGCGTCTACCTGATGTTCTTCTACGTGCCGTCGGCGACCCAGGCCTACTCGAACATCCTGTCGATCCAGAGCGAGGTCACGTTCGGGCTGCTGACCCGGAACATCCATCGCTGGGCCGCCCACCTGATGGTCTTCTTCGTCTTCCTGCACATGATGCGGGTCTTCTACCACGGCGCCTACAAGCCGCCGCGCGAGTTCAACTGGGTCGTCGGCGTCGTCCTGCTGTTCCTGACGATCATGCTCAGCTTCACCGGCTACCTGCTGCCGTGGGACCAGATCGCCTACTGGGCGATCACGATCGGCACGAACATGGGCGGCTACGCCCCGCTGTTCAACACGCCGACCAAGCTCATCCTGCTCGGCGGCCTGGAGGTCGGCCAGAACACGCTGCTGCGGTTCTACGTGCTGCACATCATGGTCTTCCCGCTCGTCGCGGCGATCTTCCTGGCGGTCCACTTCTGGCGCATCCGGAAAGACGGCGGGATCAGCGGGCCGCTATGATGACCGACATCGAAGAAGCCGCCCGAGACCGCGCGATCGTCGCTGCCGGTCGATCCCGCCCGCCGGACGGAGATCGACAAGCAGCGCGTGCCGATGTCGGCCCGCCCGTACCGCCTGCTCGCGCTGGTCAAGCAGGACGCCGTCGTCCGGGTCCAGAAGGAACCCGACGACACGGTCATGACCTGGCCGCACCTGCTCTCGATCGAGTTCCTGGCCGGCGGCGTGATGAGCGTCTTCCTGCTGCTGATGGGCCTGTTCGTGAACGCCCCGCTCGAGGACCTGGCCAACGGCAACGTCACGCCGGCCGTGGCCAAGGCGCCGTGGTACTTCCTCGGCCTGCAGGAGCTGCTGGCCTACTTCCACCCGACCGTGGCCGGCGTCCTCGTGCCGACCTTCGTGCTCGTCGGGCGCGGCGCTGATCCCGTACGTCGACCGGGGCAACCTCCTCGCGACCCGGCCGTCGCAGCGCAAGACGGCGGTCGTCCTGTTCAGCCTGTTCTGCGCCCTCGGCCTGATCGTCACGTTCGTCGGGATCTTCTTCCGCGGCCCCGGCTACGCCTTCGTCATCCCGTACATCAACGACCGACGGGCTCCACTTCAGCCTCTGAGCGGACATCCCGAGGCATCCGCATGAGCAACTACCACGTCGAACCGGCCGACAAGCCCCAGGCGCTCTGCCAAGGAGGCCATCAAGGCCCTCCGCAAGGAGCAGGTCCAGGGCATCTCGCGCCGCCAGCTCCTGCGCACGGCCCTCGGCGTCGGCGATCGGCCTCTGGCTGCTCGAGCTCACCGCCGGCACGCTCGGCTTCATCTGGCCGAACCATCGCGGCCGGCAACAAGAGCAAGGTCCTGATCGGCACGTTCGCCGACGTCAAGGCCCAGAACTCGAGCCTGCCGATCGAGGAGGGCTTCCCGGCCTACTACAGCGCGGCCAAGGCGTTCGTCATCCTGATCGACCCGTCGCGCCAGGAGTTCGTGGCCGGCGCCGACCCGACCGGCGACGGCACGGCGCTCAACGTCCGGGCCCTCTACCAGCGCTGCCCGCACCTCGGCTGCAAGCCGAACCCGTGCCTCAAGAACTTCTGGTTCGAGTGCCCCTGCCACGGCTCGCGCTACGACCGCCTCGGGATCAAGGCCGCTCGGCGCCCAGTACGGCCCGGCGCCGCGGAGCATGGACCGCTTCTCGATCGTCGGTCGACGGCAGCGGCGCGCTGACGGTCGACACCGGTCAAGATCACCCTCGGCCCGCTGCCGGTCGCGCTCGGCCAGCCGGGCCTGATCCCGCCGAAGTCGCCGACCGGCTGCCTCTGATCGCGTCCCGCCACCAGCCGCGAGGAGACGCATGAGCCGAGCCACCCGGGCAGGGAGCCGGAGGAGCGCCTGCCCGCCACCCGGCCCGAGAGCCGAGCCGGCACCGGTCGAGCGGTTCAGCGCGCCGCCCTCCGCGCATCAGCTCGCTCTGACGCCCGAGCGGGCCGCGGCGATCGTCCGCCAGAGCGTCGAGCGCCCGCTGGGTCGGCTTCCTGGCGGTCGCTGTTCGTCGTGATCTTCGTGATCGTCTACTACTTCTACGAGCTGGGCTTCCCGGGTATCCCGACTCATCGCCGGCCGGCGCCGAGGCGGCGCAGCCAGCAGGTCACCTCGGTCGAGCGCGGCTACAACCTGTTCGAGGCGAACTGCGCCCGCTGCCACGGCGCGACCGGCCAGGGCGGAATCGGCCCGGTCCTCAACGACCAGGCCAAGCTCTACGCCCACCTCAACCCGGACTACATCAAGAACGTCCTGACGGTCGGCGGCCGCTACGTCTGCGGCAACCCGCAGAGCCTGATGCCGGTCTGGGCCGACACGAACGGCGGGCCGCTCAACTACGTCCAGATCCAGGACCTCATCGCCTTCATCCGCGCCCCGAACGACCCGACCTACACGATCCGCGACACCAGCACGAACGAGCCGATCCTCGACCGCGTCGGGCAAGGTCGAGACCGTCCGTCGGCTGGCGCGACCCGAACTTCAAGCCCGGCGGCCAACGCCACGCCGGTCCCCGCCTGCTGGAGCTCGGCCCTGACCAGCTCGCCGGCCGCCAGCAGCGGCCCGGCGGTCACGCCCGCACCGGGGGCGACCGGTCGTCAAGCTCGAGGCCCTCAACATCGCCTTCACCGAGACGAGCCTGACGGCGCCGGCCAACACGGCCTTCGACCTCCAGTTCAACAACCAGGACGCCTCGGTGCCCCACAACGTCGCGATCGTCGACTCGACCGGCAAGGCCGTCTTCACCGGCGACATCTTCAACGGCCCGGCGACCAAGGACTACAGGTGCCCGCCCTCCCGGCCGGGTCGTACACCTTCCACTGCGCGGTCCACCTCAACATGACGGGGACCCTCACGGTCAAGTAACTGGCGCGGCGGCCGGTACGGCCCTGCAAGGGATGGAGGACGATGGCGGGACAGACGCTCAGCACGGGTAGCGCGGGCCGGAAGCGGGTCCTGTTCGGGCTGCTCGACGGCGACGGCTGGACGTGGGCCTCGATCAAGGCGGCCTTCTGGTTCGTCATCATCATCATGCTCCTGGGCTACATCCCCGACCGGGCGTACTACTTCACCGTCTTCTCCACGATCGACGTCGGGGTCAACGTGATCTCGCCGATCAACTTCTGCCCGCCGAGCAACCGGACGCTGCCCTGCCCGGCCCCGGCCGGCGCGCCGCTGCCCTGGGACCCGTCGCCGGCCCAGCTCGCCCTGCCCGCCCCGCGAACCGACGGGGGCGCCGTCCAGGCCGGCACGAACCTGTTCTACATCGGCGGCACGGACGGCACGAACGCCGTGGCCGACACCTATGAGGCGCCCCTCTTCAGCGGCAACTTCGGACCGTGGAAGGCGGCCCAGCCGCTGCCGGCGCCGCGGACCGACGCGGCGACGATCTTCCTGAACAGCTCGATCTACGTGATCGGCGGCGCCGGCGCCGATGGCAAGCCGACGACGACGGTCTATGTCTCGACCCAGGACGCGACGACCGGGGCGTTCGGTCCCTATGCCGAGAACGCGACCCTCAAGCTGCCCGCCCCCCGGACCTCGGCCACAGTGGTGGCCACGACCGATGGCCTCGTCGTCGTCGGCGGCAGTGACGGAACCGGTCCGACAACGACCGTCTGGAAGGCAACCGCCGACTCGACCGGCAAGCTTGGAGCCTGGGTCGCCCAATCACCGCTGCCCCAGCCGCGCAGTGAGGCCGACGGCTCGGTGATCGGCAGCGAGCTGTTCATCTTCGGCGGGCGCGACGCCAGCGGCCCGACGGCCACCGTCCTGCGCGGCAACCTCGGCTCGGCCACGCCGGCCGCCTCACCGGCGCCGGGCGCCTCGGCCGCCGTGGCCCCGGTCCAGGTCCAGGCCTGGGGCACGGGCGTCGGCAACACCAACCTGCCCGCCGCCCGCACGAAGGCCGCCACGTTCACCTCGAACGGGGTGATCTACCTGGTCGGCGGCAGCGACGGGACCGGGCCACGGACCGAGGTCTACTGGACCACGCCCGACGCCAGCGGCAACATCAGCGGCTGGCAGCACCTGAGCCAGACCGACCTGTCGTCGAACTCGGGCGGGCTGGCCGGTTCGGCCGGGATCGCAAGCGGGGCGGAAGCGTTCGTGGTCGGCGGGACGACCTCGAACGGGATCATCGCCTCGAGCGCCCGCGCCAACCTGGCCCCCCAGCCGCCGTTCTTCGCCCTCGGCCTGATCGGCGCCACGATTCCCGCCCTCAAGATCGACGGCGACGTCGGCCAGCAGCTCGGCTACCTCAGCGCCGCTGGGGCCGGCACGGTCGACTTCATCCTGCTGATCCTGATCGGCTGGGCGTTCGCCCACAAGGAACGGACCCGGGAGCTCTTCGCCCGCCTCCGCCGCCGCCGCCACTAGGCGGGAAGTCCCCGGCGGCCCATTCCGCGGCGGCCCATTCCGCGCCGCGCCTCCGCCTCAACGCCCCGGCGGGCGGCCTCCGCCGCGACGCCTGGCCGGTGGGCACCCGCGCTCGACGCCCCGCGGGTGTGCGCCCGAGCTGCGACTTCGTCGAAATTCCGCCCGCAGCTGCGTTGCGGTCGAGCCCGCGACCATGACAGCACGATTCACGCCTCCAGGGGCAACGTTCGTGCTCGGCCGTGCCCGAGGTACCGTCGCCGACGGGTTGCCGGCGCTCGGAGTTCGCGATAACGCGCCCGGAGGCGGAATTCCGACGAACCTGCCGACCCCGGGGCTAGCTGCCCTCGCCGGGCTCGAGCGGGCCCGAGACGACGGGCAGCTTCGCCCACTGCCAGCCGATCAGGCCGCCGGTCACGTTCCTGACATCGGCCCAGCCCTGGCGGACGAGGTAGGCCGTCGCGGCCGCCGAACGAGCGCCGGTGCGGCAGAACAGGAACAGCGGCCGGTCGTGCGGGAGCTCCTCGAAGCGCGCTCCGAACTCGGGCAGCGGGATGAACCGGGCACCGGCGATGCGCGCGGCGATGAACTCGTCCAGGTTCCGGACGTCGACCAGCAGGGGCCGGTGTCCGCCGGGATCGCCTTCGCGCAGGCGCCGCTCGGCGTCGACCGCGCTGATCGTGGGGATCGTGTCACCGGCCTGGATCGTCATTCGGTCCTCACTTCAGGTCGATCAGGGGCTGCCGGCCGGCAACCCCGGCCTCGAGCTCGTGCCACCAGGCCACATCGGCCTCACCCAGCCGCCAGCACAGCCAGACCTGGCGGCCGGCGACGAGCGCCGGGAAGTCGACCAGGCCCGTCTCGATGTCGCGCAAGGTGACCTTCCAGCCGTCGATCCGCACGACGCCGGCCTGCATCTGGTCGATCACGCCCTGCATCCGGAGGCGCAGCCGCTCGCGCTCCGGCCCAGCCTCGGTCGCGTCGAAGGTCGCCTTGAGCTCGCGCAGCGCATCGCGCTGGTCCCGTAGCTGGGTCAGGATCGGCTCGAGCGCTTCGAGGCGCTCGTTGGCTCGGTCGATCGTGTAGAAATCGGTCACGAGTCGATCCTAGCAAGCACGCCCGGATGCCGCCCGGAGCGCCGTTGGAGGCCGGCGGAGTGCCTCCAGACCCGATGCTAGACTCGGCCTCGGGCCGTTAGCTCAGTGGTTAGAGCAGTCGCCTTTTAAGCGATTGGTCCTGGGTTCGAATCCCAGACGGCTCACCAGCCCGCCCTGCCGAGGCGATCAACGGCAGGCCCGCCGCCGATTTGGGGATGCCCATGAAGCTCACGAAATACAGCCACGCCTGTGTCCGTCTCGAAGGACCCAGTGGCGTGCTGGTCATCGACCCCGGCATCTGGGCCGAGCCCGACGCGCTGATCGGAGCGGACGCGATCCTCGTCACCCACGAGCACTCGGATCACATCGACCTGGAGCGCCTGGTCGGGCTGCGGATCCCGGTTCACGCGCCGGCCGAGGCGAAGATCCCCGGGCTGTCGTTCAGCGGCCTGGCAGCCGGTGACGAGGTCGACCTGGCCGGCTTCCGGGTGACCGCCGTCGGCGGCCGCCACGCCCTGATCTACGAGGGCCAGCCCGACTGCGCCAACCTGGGCTACGTCATCGACGACGCGCTCTACCATCCCGGCGATTCGGTCGTCCGGCCCGGGCGGCCGATCGAGACGCTCCTCGTCCCGGCCCAGGGATCGTGGCTGAAGACCAGCGAGGCGCTCGACTTCATGCGCGCGGTCGGGCCGACGCGCGCTTTCGCGATCCACGACGGAGCGCTCAACGAGCGCGGCCTGGAGAGCGTCAATCGCTGGTTCGCGATGGCCGGCGGGACCGACTACCGCTGGCTCGCGCCCGGCCAATCGACCGAGGCCTGAGGCTGCGTCGGGCGACGCTCAGCGTCCGCGACGGCGGGCGAGGCGGCTGAGCAGGCCGCCGGCCACGAACGGCAGGATCCCGGCAACGAGCAGGCCGGGCACGAGCAACCGGGCCGACGACGGCACCTCGCCCAGGATCAGCCCGCCCACGAACAGGATCGCCCAGTAGGTCCGCAGCCAGGTCGTCGGCCAGCCCAGCTGCTGGAGGCGGCGGGTCGGTCCGAGGGCGAGCAGGGCCACCAGCATCGCGACGAGCAGGAAGGCGGGGCTGAGCAGCACAGCCTGAGGATACGGGCGCGGGCGACCGTCGGCGTGCCGGCGGCCGTCAGCTGCCGACGCGCCGGCCGGGACTCGCGCCGACCGGCCGGTCCGCCCCGGTACGATGGTCGCCCGCACCGCACGAGCCGCACGATGACGTCCCCGCCCGAGCCGAAGAGCAGCGCCTGGCTGGTCCGCTGGGGACCGATCCTGCCGCTCCTCCTGGCCGAGTTCATCCTGTGGGTCGGCTTCGGGGCGATGCTGCCGGTCCTGCCCCTGTACACGACCCATCACGGGGTCAGCCTGGCCAATCTCGGCCTCGTCGTCGCGGCCTGGCCGGCCGCCCGGCTGGTCACCGAGCCCGTCTTCGGCTGGATCGCCGACCGGACCAGGCGCAAGCCGTTGATGGTCGCCGCCCTGGCCGTGACCGCCGCCCTGATCCCGCTCAACCTGGTCAGCTTCGGGATCCTGCCGTTCCTCCTGCTGCGGGCCCTGACCGGCGGCGCGACGGCCGTCTACGACCCGGCCGCGCGCGGCTTCCTGGTCGACGCCACGCCGGCCGACCGGCAGGGCGAGGCGTTCGGGCTCTACAGCGCGGCCCAGATGGGCGGGCTCCTGTTCGGCCCGGCGATCGGCGGCGTGGGCGCCTACGCCACCAATTCGGACGGGTTCGTCTTCGTCTTCTGCGCGATCGCCACCGGACTCGGCGGCCTGGCCGTCCTGACCCTGATCCGCGAGCGCCCGCGCAGCCCGGCCCGGACCACGGTTCCGTCGGAAGGTGTAGGCGAGATGGCTGCTACCGCCGACGGACGGGCGCGGTCCGGCGAGATCGCCCTCGACGAGGGCGGCCGGCCGGTCCGCCTCGTCAATCGGCTGCTGGTCGTGGCGATCGTCGTCAACCTCGGCAGCAACTTCGCGACCGGCACGTACGAGGTGACCTGGAGCCTGTACCTGACCTCGCGCGGAGCCGGGCTCGACCTGATCGGGGCGACCTTCGCGATGTTCGCCGTGCCGATGATCCTGCTCTCGCCGTGGGCCGGCCGCTTCGTCGACCGGCGGGGGAGCCTGCCGTTCATCGTGATCGGCACGATCGCGCCGTCGATCGCCGCGATCCTGTACACCGTGATGCCCGACGTCCGGCTGGCGATCCCGATCATCCTGTTCGAGTCGACCGGGATCGCGATCGCCTATCCGGCCCTGTACGCGATCGTCTCGGCGGCCAGCCCGGCCGGGCGCTCGGCTACCGCCCAGGGCCTGTTCGGGGCGGCCGGCACGGTCGGCTTCATCCTCTCGTCGGTCATCGCCGGCTGGCTGGCAACGTTCGACCTGCGCCTGCCGTTCTGGTTCTCGAGCTTGATCGGCGCGGTCGCCCTCGTCCTCAGCCTGGTGATCGGGGCCCGGGCGATCCTCGACCTGGCCGAGCGTCGGGCTGCGGCCCGCCGGGCCGCGCCGGAGGGGTCGATCGAGGGGCCTGTGCTATGATGGCGTTCGCGGGGTGGAGCAGCGGCAGCTCGTCGGGCTCATAACCCGAAGGTCGGCGGTTCGAATCCGCCCCCCGCAACCAGTCGCATATCCCTGAACCCCGGGTCCCGACCACCCGGGGTTCCCCTTTGTCCGGCTACTCCCAGCGGAAGAAGCGCGCCGGCGAGCAGCGAGCTGACGGCGCCCCAGGCGGCGAGGACGAGGAGCGCCGGCAGGGCATCCCCGGCCGACGCCCCGGCGACGGAGCCGAAGCCGATCCGGTAGGCGTCGGACAGGGCGCTCGCCGGCAGGACCCGGGCGAGGTCGGCCAGGAACCCGGGCAGGTGATCGACCGGCAGGATGACGCCGCCCAGCAGGAGGAGGACCAGGAACAGGCCGTTGGCAGCGGCCAGGGTTCCCTCGGCCCGCAGCGTCCCGGCCATCAGCAACCCGAACCCGGCGAAGGCCAGCGTCCCGAGCCCGAAGGCCAGCAGCACGACCGCCGGGTTCCAGCCGGGACCCGGCTGCCAGCTGAAGGCGGCCACGGCCACCCCCACGAGCAGCACGACCTGGATCACCTCGACGAGGAGGACCGCGCCGATCTTTGCCACGACGAGGCCGGATCGCGGCAGGGGCGAGCCGCCAAGCCGCTTGAGGACGCCGTACGAGCGCTCGAACGCGGTGGCGATCGCCAGGTTGACCAGGCTGGTCGAGATGATCGCCAGGGCCAGGATCCCGGGCAGCAGGAAGTCGATCGGCCTGGGCGTGTTCGGGGTGAGCGCCGGCACCAGCGAGAAGAAGACCAGCAGGATGAGCGGCAGGACGATGATCACGAACAGGTTCTCGCTCCGGCGGGCGGTCAGGCGGAGCTCCATGCCGAGCTGGGCCAGGGTCGAGCGGCCGGGAGGGGCGGCGTTCGATTCAGCCATGCCGGAGTCAGCCATGGTCGACTCAGTCATCGAGCGCCCGATCGCCGGTCAGGGCCAGGTAGCGTTCCTCGAGCGTGGCCCCGGTCGTGCGCAGCTCGGCGATCAGCCGGCCGTGCTCCGCGCACCAGGCCGCCAGGGCGGCGACCAGGGCCGGGCTCGAGTCGCTCCCGTCCAGCCGGTAGCGGCCCGGGCCGCCGTCCTCGACAAGCGATCCGCCCGCCAGCGCCGGGCCGAGCGTCCCGAGCTCGTCGGTCGTGAGGGCTCGATCCAGCTGGAACCGGATCCGGGGCGCGGCGCCGGCGGCCAGGTCGGCCGGGCTGCCCTCGGCGACGATCCGGCCCCGGTCGACGATCGCGATCCGGTCGGCCATCCGCTCGACATCGGCCAGCTCGTGGGTCGTCAGGAGGACGGTCGTGCCCTCGCTGCGGAGGGTCGCGATCAGCTCGCGGGTGCTGGCCTTGGCGGCAGGGTCCATGCCGGCGGTCGGCTCGTCGAGGATCGCCAGCTCGGGCCGGCCGAGCAGGGCAAGGGCGAGCCCCAGGCGCTGCTTCTGGCCGCCCGACAGGACCTTATAGCGGCTCGTGGCGACATCGGCCAGGCCGACCTGCTCGAGGAGTGCCTCGGGGTCCTGCGGCCGGCGGTAGAACCGGGCGTACAGCCGGAGGATCTCGCGGGGCCTGGCCTGGGGGTAGATCCCGCCGCCCTGGAGCATCAGGCCAATCCGGCCGCGCAGCTCCGCCCCCGACCGGGCGGGGTCGAGGCCGAGGACCCGGACGTCACCCTCGTCCCGGCGCCGGTAGCCCTCGAGGATCTCGACCGTGGTCGTCTTGCCCGCCCCATTCGGGCCGAGGATCGCGAAGACGGAGCCGGGCGCGACATCGAACGACAGCCCGTCGACGACGCTCCGCTCGCCGTAGCGCTTGCGCAGGCCCCTGACCGAGATGGCCGGGCCACCCCCGCCGGCGGCCGGCACCACCACCGCCGGGGCGGTCACGGCAGGATCGCGGCGAGCTGCCGGCTGAGGTCCGCGTCGGTGATCGGGCCGCCGATCTGGCGCGAACGCAGGATCCCGCCCCGATCGATGAAGTACGTCTGGGGCGGGGCGACGACCGTGTACTCCGAGGCGAGCGTCCCGTTCGGGTCGACGACGTTCGGCCAGGTCCCGTCGTGGCTCGAGGCGAACGACTCGGCCGCCGTGGCGCTGTCCTGGTAGACGACGCCGACGATCGTCAGGCCATCAGCGGCGTGGTCGGCGAGGACCTTGGTGAACTCCGGGAACTCGGCCTGGCAGGGGCCGCACCACGAGGCCCAGAAGTTGACGATCACCGGCTTGCCGCGGTAGGTCGCCAGGTCGAACGGCTTGCCGTCGATGGTCGTGCCGACGATCGGCGGTGCCGCATCGCCGATCTTGGCGCGGGCCGGCGCGCCGGACGTGGCGGCCGGGCCGCAGGCGGATGCCAGGAGGGCGATGAGGAGCAACAGGCCGGCCCGGGCACGACGGGCGGAACGCGGCCGGCGACGCGCCGGGAGGTGCATGAGCGACCTGCTACTTGACGGTCAGCGTCCCGGTCATGTTGGCATGAACCGAGCAGACGTACGTGTAGGTGCCGGCGGGCAGGGCGGGCACGTCATAGACCTCGATGACCGGGCCGGTCACGATCTTGCCCAGGAAGACCTGCGGGCCGCCGGCGCCGCCGGTGTGGATCGAGATGTTGTGGGGCGTGCCCGAATCGCGGTTGTCGAAGGCGATCGTGAACGGCTTGCCGGCCGGCGCCTGGGCGGTGGTCGTCGTGTATTGGATGTTCTGGGCGACGATCGTGACGTCGGCCGCCGGCCCGCTCGGCGCCGCAGCGCTGGGCGCCGCACCGCTCGCCCCGGGGCCGGTGCTCGCCGTCGGTGCCCCGTTGGCATCGGCCGGCGGGATGATCCCGTAGTTGACCAGCAGGGCGGCGATGACCAGGACGCCGAAGAAGGTCAGCGTTCCGGTCGGGTAGTGGGGCGCCGGGGCGTTGCGCGGGTGGCCGGTCCGGTCGGCCTCCTCGACCAGCCCGTACTCGGTCCGGGCATCGTGGAGCCAGCCCAGCAGGGTCGTGATCAGCATGACGATCCCGGCTGCCAGGAGGGGCAGGCCGAAGACCAGCCCGAACATCACGACCATCAGGGCCAGCCCGGCGAGGATCGGCCGGAACGACGGTCCGGGCATATGCACGCCGGCCGGCGGGCCGTCGTGGATCACCGCCGGCAGGCTGACCGCGGTCCCCTCGACGTGGTCGTAGTCGTGCATCCCCTCGCGCAGCCAGTAGATCAGGGCGAGGATGAGCGCGACGACGCCGAGCGCCGTGATCGCCCCGCGGAAGACGAGCCCCCACACGACCAGGGCCAGGCCGACGGCGCCGAACACCGGGGCGAACGACGGTCCCGGCATGTGGACGCCGGCGGGCGGTGCGCCGGGAACCGGCCGGCCACCTCGCTCGGCCGGGCCGAGCGAGGCCAGCTTGCGCATCAGCCACAGGACGTACAGCGCGACGAGGCCGAACAGGCCCAGGGGGATCAGGCCGACGAGCTTGCCCCAGTCGGGCGACACGATCTGGGTGATGAAGGTGAGGAACGAGCTCCAGATCTGGTTCATCAGGTTGGCCTAGGCAGGTTCAGCAGGGCAGGCGGCTGCGATCAGCCGCGCGGGGAACCGGTCATCAGGACGAAGGCCATCAGGCTCATCGCAATCCCGAGGATCGCCTCCATCGAGGCGCCGCCGATGTCGTGGCTCACCTCGTAATAGATCAGGCCGACGACCGCGAACAGGACCCCGGTCAGGATCGCCAGTCGCGGGCGCGGGATCGGGTGCATCAATTCTCCGTCAGTGGGTCGGAACGAGGTAGAGCAGCGAGAACAGGACGATCCACACGACGTCGACGAAGTGCCAGTAGAGCGAGACTGCCTCGACCATGTCGTGGTGACGGTTCGAGAACTGGCCGGCCGTCGCCCGGTAGAGCACGACGCTCAGCATGATCACCCCGCCCAGGACGTGGGCGCCGTGGAAGCCGGTCAGCGTGAAGAACGTCGTCCCGAACGTCCCGTCGGCGAGGGTGAACCCGAGCTGGGTGTAGTCGTAGCCCTGGCCGACGAGGAAGATGATGCCCAGGACGAGGGTCACCGCGATGTTCCGGACCAGCCCCTGGCGGTCCCCCTTGCGGATCGCCCAGACGCCCAGCTGGCAGGTGAACGAGCTGATGATCAGCAGGGTCGTGATCACCAGCGGCAGGGCGATCTCGTTGGCCACGTGGAAGTGCTCGTTGCCCTCCGGCGGCCAGATCGGGGAGTTGGCCCGGACGTTGAAGTAGGCCGCGAACAGGCCGGCGAAGAACATCACCTCGGAGGTGATGAACAGGATCATCCCGAGGATGACGTTGCTGATCCCCTCCTGCGCCTCGTGGCCCGAGCCGTCGTCGTGGTCGCTGACCTGGAGGGCCGTCGTGGCGCTCACCCGTGGGTGGCCCCATGGCGGGCGTCGAAGACCGGGCGCTCGGAGCGGATCTCGGGCAGGTGGTCGAAGTTGTAGGGCGGCGGCGGGGACGAGGTCGCCCACTCGAGGGTGTTGCCCTCCCACGGGTCGTCGCCGGCCGGCTCGCCGCTGCGGAGCGTGATGAACACGTTCCACAGGAACGGCAGCATGCTGGCCGCGATCGTGAACCCGCCGATCGTCGCCAGCAGGTTCAGGTCGTTCCAGCCCGCGTTCGGGTCGTAGTCGGCGATCCGCCGGGGCATCCCGCTCAGGCCCAGGATGTGCATCGGGAAGAAGGTCAGGTTGAAGCCGATGAACATGAGCACGAACTGGATCTTGCCCAGCGTCTCGTTCAGCTTCCGGCCGGTCATCTTCGGGAACCAGTAGTAGAGGCCGGCAAAGACGCCGAAGACCGACCCGCCGAACAGGACGTAGTGGATGTGGGCGACGACCCAGTACGTGTCGTGCAGGGCGAAGTCGACCGGCACGGCGGCGCTGAAGGCCCCGTTGATGCCGCCGATCAGGAACATCGTCAGGAAGCCGATCGCGAACAGGAGCGGCGTCGAGAACGTCAGCTGGCCGCGGAACATCGTGGCGATCCAGTTGAACATCTTGACCCCGGTCGGGACCGCGATCAGGAAGGTCATGAAGCTGAAGAACGGCAGGTAGACCGCCCCGGTCGTGAACATGTGGTGGGCCCAGACCGAGAAGCCCAGCGCGCCGATGCGCGGCCGTCGCGAAGACGAACGCCTTGTAGCCGAAGAGCGGCTTGCGACTGAAGACCGGCAGGACCTCGCTGATGATCCCCATCGCCGGCAGGATCATGATGTAGACCGCCGGGTGCGAGTAGAACCAGAACATGTTCTGCCACAGGATCGCGTTGCCGCCGGTGGCCGGGTCGAAGAAGTGGCCGCCGTAGTTGCGGTCGATGAACAGCATGATCAGGGCGCTGGTCAGGACCGGCGTGGCCATCAGGACCAGGACGCTGGTGACCAGCATCGTCCAGACCATGATCGGCATCCGGAGCAGGGTCATCCCCGGCGCCCGCATCTTGAAGATCGTGACGAGGAAGTTGATCGAGCCCAGGATCGAGCTCGTCCCGATCAGCAGCAGGGCCACGATCCACAGGTCGGTCCCCACCCCCTCGTACTTCGCCTGGGCGAGCGGGCTGTACTCGGTCCAGCCGGCCGCCGCCGCGCCGCCGCCGACGGCGAAGCCCGACAGCATCACGATCGCGGCCGAGCGGCAGCAGCCAGAACGAGAAGGCGTTGATCCGCGGGAAGGCCATGTCCGGCGCGCCGATCATCAGCGGCACGACGTAGTTGCCGAAGCCGGCCAGGATCGGGATGACGAACAGGAACAGCATCAACGAGGCGTGGATCGTGAACGCCTGGTTGTACTGGGCGTCGGTCAGGAACTGGAGGCCGGGCTGGGCCAGCTCGACCCGGACGACCAGGGCGAGGATCCCGCCCAGCAGGAAGAACAGGATCGAGTTGAGGAGGTACAGGATCCCGATCTTCTTGTGGTCGGTCGTCGTCAGCCACTCGTACAGGCCCGTCCGATAGCCTGCGCCCGCCGGCGCAGCGTGGTGGTCGCCATCGATGCTCCTTACTTGACCGTCAGGGTGCCGGTCATCTTCGGATGGACGGAACAGGCGAAGGTGTAGGTGCCGGCGGGCAGGGCCGGGATCGGGTAGCTCCGGGTGTTGGGTCCCGGTGACGATCTCGCCCTTGAAGACCTGCTGGCCGGTGCTGTCGGTGATCGCCACGTTGTGGGTCACGCCGGCATCGTTGTTCGTGAACTTGATCGCAACGCCTGGCCGGCCGGCGCGGTGAGCGTCGCCTGGTCGAACGCGATGTTCTGGGCGGCGAGGGCGACGGTCGTCTCGGGCGGGCCGCTGGGCGCTCCGCCGGTCCCGCCGCTGGCGCTCGGCTGGGGCGCCGGCGAGGCCGGCTGGCCGGCGATCTGGGCCTTCAGCCAGGCGTCGAAGTCGGCCGGCGAGAGCGCCTTGACCGTGAACAGCATCGTGCTGTGGAACGTGCCGCAGAACTCGGCGCACTGGCCGCGGAAGGTCTGGTTGACGTCGCTCGGGTCGATCGTGAAGTCGAAGTTGTTCTCGCGCCCGGGAACCACGTCGCGCTTGAACAGGAACTTCGGGACGTAGAACGCATGGATCACGTCCTTCGAGCGCAGGATCACGTGGACGTCGACGCCGACCGGCAGGTCGAGCTCGGGCGCCTGCTGGGTGAACTCGACGGTCTGGCCGTCGGCGGCGAGGTAGTCGAACTGCCACTGGAACTGGGCGGCGACGGCGCGCACGGTGACGGCCGGCGATGGCGACACGGCGTCGACCTGGTTGAGCGTCTGCCACGAGAAGACGAACATCACCACGACGAGCGCCGTCGGGATGACCGTCCAGATGACCTCGAGCACGCTGTTGCCGTGGATCTGGGGCGGCAGGTCGGTGTCGGTCGGCTTCCGGCGGTAGCGCAGGACCGCGAAGATGATCAGGCCCTCGACGAAGACGAAGATCACGACCGCGATGATGAACACGAAGTCGTACAGGTTGCGGGTGTCCTGGCCCTGGGCGGTAACCGCGGCCGGCGGCTCGAGGGCGGCGCAGCCGGCCAGCAGCAGGGCCAGCCCCACGAAGGCGGCCAGAGGCTTCGCGTGGCGGGGGAGCTGGGGCCTGGAGATCGACATCCGGGCGGAGTCCTCGTCATGGGTGGCGGGAGCGGAGCACGCGGCACGGCTAGGCGCGCGCCAGCCCAATGGCTCGCACCGGCCGAAAAATGCCGAGGCCATGATAACCGCGAGCGCGCCGCTGCGCGCATCCGCTCTCGCTGCCGTTCCGGTGCAGAATTCCTGGACCATGACTGACCGCCACCGGCCGCCCGGTCGCCGCCCGTCGTCCTTCGTCCGAGGCCCGATCCGCCTGTTGGCCGCCGCCCTCGCGGTCCCGGCCTGGCTGGGACTGGCCGGGGTCGCCTCAGCCCACAGTGGAGCCCCGCCGCCGGAGCCCGTCCTGCCCGGGGTTCTCCTCCTCTGGTCGTTCGATCCCACGATCGTCGTGCCCCTGCTGATCGCCGCCGGGGCCTACCTGTGGGCCGTCCGCTCGGTCGATGCAGCCCACCCCAACAGCCGGGTACCGCGCCGCCGGATCGTGGCCTGGCTGGCCGGTCTGATCGTGATCGAGGTTGCTCTCCAGTCGCCGATCGAGGCCTACGACACCACCCTGTTCAGCGACCACATGGTCCAGCACATCCTGCTGACGATCGTGGCCGCCCCGCTCCTGGCCCTCGGCGCGCCGATCACCCTCCTCCTGCGGGCGGCCAGGGCCGAGACGCGCAAGCGCTGGATCCTGCCCGTCCTCCATTCCCGGGTGATGCGGGTGATCTCGTTTCCGGTGGTCGCCTGGATCCTGTTCACCGGCTACATGTGGCTGGCCCACTTCTCGAGCCTCTACGAATGGTCGCTCGAGAACCCGATCGTCCACCAGGCCGAGCACCTCGGGTTCATCGCGACCGCCCTCCTGTTCTGGTGGCCGGCCGTCGCGGCCGACCCCAGCCCCTGGCGGATGCGCCATCCGCAGCGCCTCGTCTACATGTTCCTGCAGATGCCCCAGAACACGTTCCTCGGGCTGACGATCTACAGCTCCACCGTGCCCCTCTACGCCTATTACCTGGACCTCCCCCGGACGTGGGGGCCGAGCGTGATCGACGACCAGCAGATCGCCGGGGGGCTGATGTGGATCAGCGGCGACGTCGTGTTCATGCTCGCGATCATGCTGATCCTGCGTGGCCTGCTCCGGCGCGAGGAGCGCGAGGCGGCCGCCAACGATGCCCGGATCGTGCCCGAGCTGGCCGCGATTCGGGAACGCGAGGCGCGCCTTGCCGAGCGGCTGGCCGGCGAGCGGGGCGGCCCCGGCACGGCCTGAGCCTCAGCCCGGGGGTCCTCCGAGCAGCTCCCGGTAGCGCGCGGGGTCGACGTTGCCGCCGCTGACGACGGCCACCCGGGCGCCCGACAGGCCATCCAGGCCGGCCTCGTGGGGATGGAACCGGAGGGCGGCGATCGACAGGGCGCCGGACGGCTCGACGACCAGCCGGCACTCGTCGGCGGCCAGCCGCACGGCAGCCACGATCTCGTCCTCGCTGACCGTCACGATGTCGTCGAGGTAGGCCCGGAAATGGGCCAGGTTGCGACGCCCGATCGACTGGGTCCGGGTCCCGTCGGCGATCGTCCGCCCGACCTGCTCGGCCGGCCAGGCGATGAGCCGCCCGGCCCGCAGCGAGTCACGGGCGTCGGCGGCCAGCTCGGGCTCCACGCCCACGATCCGGGCGGCCGGCCGGACGGCGCGGACCGCAGTGGCCACCCCGGCGGCGAGACCCCCGCCGCCGACGGGGACCAGGACGGCGGCCAGGTCGGGCAGGTCCTCGGCGATCTCCAGGCCGCAGGTCCCCTGGCCGGCGATGATCCGGTCGTCGTCGAACGGCGGGATGATCGACAGGCCGCGCTCGGCGGCGATCCCCTCGGCGGCCAGGCGGCGCTCTTCGCTGGCCGGTCCGACGGTCACCACCTCGGCCCCGTCGGCGACCACCCGCTCGCGCTTGATCGCCGGAGCGTCGGAGGGCATGACGATGACCGCCGGCACCCCGAACAGGCGCGCCGCCCGGGCCACGCCCTGGGCGTGGTTGCCGCTCGAGTAGGTGATCACGCCCCTGGCCCGGACCGCCGGCTCGAGGGCCGCCAGGGCCACGTAGGCACCCCGGATCTTGAAGGCACCGATCGGCTGGAGCGACTCCGCCTTGACGAACTCGCGCCGTTCCGGCGGTCCGAACGGGAGGAGTGGCGCCCGCAGGGCGATCCCGTCGAGGGTGGCGGCAGCCCGCCGGATGTCGGCCAGGCTGACCAGCGGCGGGTCGGTCGCCGGGGTCGCGGGGCCGGACTCGCGGCCCTGCCCGGCCATCAGCGGCCGTCCTTCTCGAGCTGCTGGCAGCGCACGCAGAACGCAGCCCAGGGCAGCACCTCGAGCCGCTCGTCCGGGATCGGGCGGCCGCAGCGCAGGCACAGCCCAAACGTCCCGGCGGCCAGCCGGTCGAGGGCCGCATCGACGAGCTCGAGGCCCTTGCCCGACTTGTCGCGCAGGGCGAGGTCGCGCTGCTGGGCGAAGACCTCGCTGGCGGCCGCCGCCTGCGAGCCGTACGTCATCTGCGCCGGCGTCTCGGGTGGCGCCGAGAGATCGTCGGTCAGGCGCCGGCGGGCGGCCTCGAGGGTGACCCGGGCGGCGGCGAGCTGGCTGGCATTCATCCACCAAGCCTAGCCCGCCGGGGCCCGCGATAACGCGCAGCTAAGCGCCCCTTGCGAGACTCCGGTTCGTCGGGCACGTCCACCACGCTGAAGGCTCCCAAGGGAGGGTTCGCATGCGCCAGGCCCAAGCTCGCCTGCGAGGATTCGTCACGATGGCAGCAGTCGCCCTGTTCGTCGCCGTCGCCAGCGTCTCGGCTGCCCCGATCCGGCACGCCGCCAGCCACGTCAGCCGGAGCGCGGCTCAGCAGGCGCCGATCCACCGCGTGCCGCCGGGTGGCCGGCGCTGGTTCTGAGCCCGGTCAGCGCCCGGTCACGCCGGTCGTGTCCGAGCTCAGGCGCTGGGCGAGGTAGACCGGGACCGTCGACAGGAGGATCAGGAAGACCGCCACGACGTTCACGACCGGCAGCTGGTGGGCCCGGGTGATCTCCCCGAAGATCCACAGCGGGATTGTCTTCTGGGTGCCGGCCGTGAACGTCGTGACGATCACCTCGTCGAACGACAGGGCGAACGCCAGCAGGCCGCCCGCGATCAGCGCCGTCCGGATCACCGGGAAGGTGACGTAGCGGAACGTCTGGAGGGTGTCGGCGCCGAGGTCCATCGAGGCCTCCTCGATCGAACGCGAGGTGCGCCGCAGCCGGGCGATCACGTTGTTGAACACGACCACGATGCAGAACGTGGCGTGGCCCAGGATGATCGTGAACGTGGTGAAGCCGATCCCAGACGCGTTGATCGTGGCGTTGAGGGCCATCCCGGTCACGATCCCGGGCAGGGCGATCGGCAGCACGAGCAGGAACGAGATCGTGCCCCGGCCGAAGAACGCGTAGCGGTGGACGGCGAACGACGCGAGAGTGCCCAGGACCAGGGCGATCGCGGTCGAGGCCAGACCGACCTCGAGCGACAGGACCAGCGAGGTGCGCATGTCCTCGTTGGCCAGGGCGTCTCCGAACCAGTCGAGGGTCAGGCCCTGGATCGGCCAGGCCTGGGTCTTGTCGGTGTCGAAGGCGTACAGCAGGATGAAGATCAGGGGCACGTACAGGAAGGCAAGGATGCCGATCGTCGCGACGCGCAGCCAGATGGAGCTCCGACCCTGGCTCACAGCGCGTTGAAGGCGCCCAGTCGCCGGGCAATGAGCAGGTAGATCGCCATGATCCCGATCGGGACGATCGCGAACGTCGCGGCGAACGGGATGTTGTTGGCCACGCCCTGGTTGACATAGATCACGTTGCCCATGAACTGGTTCTTGGAGACCAGCTCGGGCGTGATGTAGTCGCCCAGGGTCAGCGAGAAGGTGAAGATCGAGCCGGCTGCGACGGCCGGCAGGACGAGCGGCAGGACGACCCGCCGGAACGTCGTCCGGCCCTTGCCGCCGAGGTCGGCCGAGGCCTCCAGCAGGGAGCCCGGGATCCGTTCGAAGCCCGGCGTAGATGGGCAGGATCATGTACGGCAGCCAGAGGTAGGTGAAGACGAGCCAGGTCGACACGTCGGTGAAGCCCGGGCCCTGCGAGGCCGACCACGCCGAGCAGCCCGTCGAGTGGCCCGCCGTTGGCCAGGATCACCCGCCAGGCGAAGACCCGGACGAGGTAGTTCGACCAGAGCGGCAGGAGGACGGCCATGAACAGGACCGAGCGCGCCTGGGCGACGCCACCCGGGCCATGTAATAGGCGATCGGGAAGGCCAGGGCCATGTCCGCGGCGGTCACCGCCAGCGGCGATCGTGACGGTCCGCAGGACGATCACCCGGTTGACCGGGTCGTCGATCAGCTGCTGGAAGTTGGCCAGGCTGAACTGGTGGACGACGGCCGACGTGATCGGGTCGAGGTACCAGAAGGCGCTCAGCAGGAGGATGGCCAGCGAGCCGAGGTAGATCGCGCCGAACCAGCCGACAGGCGGCGCCAGGAGGATCAGCAGCTGGGCCGGGACGTGCCGGTAGAGGGTCGCCAGGAATCGGCGACGGGCGCCGTCGGCTGGCAGGGTCGAAGCACCGGAGGTCATCGTCGGGCCTCGGGCGACGGCCGCTGCGCCGCCGCCCGATTCCTCGTTCGGGCTTCCGTCAGCCCTTGATCTGGGTCCAGGCGGTCGCCCACTTCGAGTAGTCGACGCAGGTCTCCCCGCGGCTGTCGCCGCAGTCGGCGCAGGGCGTCTTCCAGAAGCCGATCGCGCTGTAGAACGCCGGGTCGTTGACGTGGTACAGGCTGCAGAAGTTCTTGATGCCGTACGAACCGTAGGTGGCGTCGAGGATCGTGCAGGCCTGTGGGTTGGCCGGCGCCTCGCCGAAGTACTCGGCGACCTCGGCCTGGACCTTGGGCGTGACCATCCAGGCCATCCACTTGTACATGCAGTTGGGATGCTGGGCGTGGGACGACATCATCCAGGTGTCCGCCCAGCCGGTCATCCCTTCGGTCGGCACGACGGCGTCGACCTTGACGCCGGAGGCCTTGAGGGTGTTGACCTGGTACGGCCAGGTCGTGCCGATGATCGTCGACGCGTTGGTGAAGTTCGTCGATCTCGTCGCTGTACAGCGACCAGTACTTGCCGACGCACGGCTGCTGCGTCTTGAGCAGCGCCACGGCCGCATCGAACTGGGGCTGGGTCAGCTCGTACGGATCGGTGATCCCCAGCGACGGGTTCGCGGTCTTGAGGTAGAGGGCCGCGTCGGCGATGTAGATCGGGCTGTCGTAGTCGGTGATCTTGCCCTGTTGGACTTCGAGGCCGTCGGGTCGAAGACCGAGGCCCAGCTGGTGGGGGCCGGGCTGACGAGGTCCGTCCGGTACATCAGGGTGTTGCCGCCCCAGCCGTGGGAGATGCCGTAGTGCTTGCCGTTGATCGTGTTGTGGGCCGGCGACTGCAGGAACGGCGCGATGTTGGCGTAATCCGGGATCAGGTTGACGTTGATCTCGGCCACGTCGCCGTTGGCGATCAGTCGGTTTGTCGCGTCACCCGAGGCCGAGACGCCGTCGTACAGCGTGCCGCCGCCCTGGCGCATCAGGCTGACCATCTCGTCCGAGGTATTGGCCGTCTTGGCATTGACGGTTCCGCAGTCGGGGTTGGCCGCCTCGAACGGGTGGACCCAGTCGTATTCCTTGACGTTCGAGCCGTCCTCGGCGTAGCCCGCCCAGATGATGATGTTCAGGCTGCCCTCGCCCTTGCCGATCGACGGGGGCAGGTTCGAGCTCGGACCACCGGTCGGCGACGCCGCCGGGACGCTGGCCGCCGGGACGCTGGCCGCGGGCGCGCTGCCCGATGCCGACGGTGGGGGCGTGACGGGCGCCGTTGTGGCCCCGCCGCTGGTGCAGGCCGCCACGAGCAGGCCCACGCTGGCCAGCAGGCTCAATCCGGTCCGGTGCTTCATCCGGCTCCTCCTCCACGTCGCTCAGGCGTTGATCGGACAGGCTGTCGCATTCGCTTCCAGACGAGCCGGACCGGGCCGGCCCTCCGCCGCCAGGGCTTCCATCGACGAGGTCTCGAGGTTCTGCTGGGTGACGACGAGCTCCGAGCCCGCGTCGAGGGCCACGTAATAGCGCGTATCCGAGCCGAGGTAGACGACCTCGCCGATCCGGCCGTCGACCCCGATCTCGTCGGCTCGCGACCGGCGTCCCGGGCTCGGCCAGGCGGATCTTCTCGGGCCGCACCGTGAAGGTCCCGGCCGTCCCGAAGACCCGTTCGGCGACGTCGCCGCGGAGCAGGTTCGAGGTGCCCACGAAGCCGGCCACGAACGCCGTCGACGGCCGCTCGTAGACCTCGGCCGGCGCGCCGACCTGCTCGATCCGGCCGTGGTTGAAGACGGCGATCCGGTCGCTCATCGTGAGCGCCTCTTCCTGGTCGTGGGTGACGTAGATGAAGGTGATTCCCGACGCGCTGCTGGATCGCCTTGAGCTCGATCTGCATCTCCTCGCGCAGCTTCAGGTCGAGCGCCCCGAGCGGCTCGTCGAGGAGCAGCACGCGGGGCCGGTTGACGAGCGCCCGGGCGAGGGCAACGCGCTGGCGCTGGCCGCCCGGACAGCTGGCTCGGTCGGCGGCCGGTCGAAGCCCTCCAGGCGGACCATCCGGAGGGCGTCGGCCACCCGCTCCCGGCGCTCCGGGCCGGGGCACCTTGCGGATCACCAGGCCGTAGGCCACGTTCTCGCCGACGTTCATGTGCGGGAACAGGGCGTAGTCCTGGAAGACGGTGTTCACGTCGCGCTCGAACGGCGCCCGGTTGCTGACGTCGATCCCGTTGAGCAGGATCCGGCCGCGGGTCGGCAGCTCGAAGCCGGCGATCATCCGGAGCGTCGTCGTCTTGCCCGAACCCGACGGACCGAGCATCGAGAAGAACTCGCCGTCGCCCACATCGAGGTCGATCCCGGCCACCGCCTCGACGTCGCCGAAGTGCTTGACGCAGGCCCTCGAGGCGAACGGCGATGGCGCGAGCCGGGATGGCCGATGGGCGTCCTCCGAGGTCCGCTGGATCGTCGGAAACGGGCGGGATCGCCAAGCGTTGCCTCAGGTGACCAGGATCGCCGCCGGAGCGCAGCGCGAAGGCGTCCGGGATGGCCGGCACTGTGCCCAATCCGGGCCGTCGGTGTCAAGCCGGCAGGGCACCTAGACTGGCCATGTGCTCACCCTTCGCAACAGATGGCCGGTGATCGACTGGCGGGTGATCCGCTGGTCGCTCCTGGCCGGGCTGCTGGTTGCCGCCTGCGCGGCCGATTCGTTCGCGACGCCGCCGATCTCGCCGGGCACCTCGAGCACGCCGCGCGAGGTCAACATCATCGCCAAGGACTACTCGTTCCTGCCGCCCGAGGTCGATCTCGTGCCGGGCGAAACGGTCCTCCTCCACGTCATCAACGGCGGCCTGGAGGTCCACGACGTCGTGATCGGTGACGGCACGGTCCAGGCGGCCTGGGAGGCGGCCGAGGCGGCCGCCGCGAACCCGCCGCCGGGACCCACCCCGCTCGTGTCGGTCCCGCCCGGCACCGCGGGTGTCCGGATCGTCGTCGAATCGGGCCAGCGGGTCGACCTGCTGTGGACCGTGCCGCTCAACCCCGGCGCGATCCTGATCGGCTGCCATGTCCCCGGTCACTGGGCCAAGGGCATGCAGGCGGCGATCCGCCTGATCGAGCCGGGAATGCTACCCTGAGCCTGCCTCGAACTCGACGAACCCAGGGAGTGACAACCGGATGACCTACGTGATCGCGGAGCCGTGTGTCGACGTGATCGACCAGTCTTGCGTGTCGGTTTGTCCGGTCGACTGCATCCACTTCGAGGAAGGAATCGACCGGAAGCTGTACATCGACCCGAACGAGTGCATCGACTGCGGCGCATGCGAGCCGGAATGCCCGGTCAACGCGATCTTCCCCGAGGAGTCGCTGCCGGCCGAGTGGGCCGGCTACACCCCGATCGAGGCGACCTGGTTCAGCGACCGCAACGCCGCCCGAATCGCGCTGGACGCCCTCAAGCCGCGCTGATCGGGCGCGCCGGGGCCCAGGCGGACTGGGCACCCTGACGGGATCACAGGATGCGGATCGTCTCGTTGCTGCCTTCGGCCACCGAGATCGTCTGCGCCCTGGGCCTGGCCGACGAGCTGGTCGGGATCACCCACGAATGTGACTGGCCGCCGGAGGTGGCCGGCATCCCGGTCATGACCCGGAGCGTTCATGATCTTGGCTCGGCCTCGAGCCGGGAGATCCATCGCCTCGTCGAACGCTCCGTCCACGGCGGGTCGTCGCTGTACGCGCTGGACGAGGAGGCGCTCGCCGCGGCGGAACCCGACCTGATCCTGACCCAGGAGCTGTGCCCGGTCTGCGCCGTCGGCTACCGCGAGGTCAACGAGGTCGCCCGCCGCGATCGACGCCGAGATCAGCGTCGTGTCGCTCGAGCCGACGAGCCTCGAGGGGATCTTCAACACGATCGCCACCGTCGGGGCGATGACCGACGCTGAGGACGAGGCGGTCGAGGTCGTCGGCGGCCTGCGCGAGCGGCTGGGCGTGGTCGAGTCGCTCGTTGCCGAGCGGCGCGCCGCCGGCCGGGTCGCGCCCAGGGTGGTCGGCCTCGAATGGCTCGACCCACCGTTCGCGGTCGGGCACTGGGTCCCCGAGCAGATCCGGCGGGCCGGCGCCTGGGACCTGCTCGGCGCCGAGGGCGAGCGCTCGATCGAGACGAGCTGGGACGCGGTCCGCGACGTCGAGCCCGCGATGATCGTGCTGATGCCCTGTGGCTTCCACCTGGCGGACGGCCTCGCGGCCTGGGATCGGGCACGCCGCGGCCGGCGGGCTGGACGGACTTCGCCGCGGTGCGCGACGGCCAGGTCGTGCTGGTCGACGGGTCGGCCTACTTCAGCCGGCCCGGACCGCGGGTGATCGACGGGGTCGAGATCCTGGCCGAGCTGTTCGATCCCGAGGGTCTCGCCGGCCGTGCCCCCGCGGGCAGCTGGATCCGGGTCGACTGAGATGGTCTTCCGGGCAACGTTCGACTGCCTGTGGTGCGGGACTGCGCACGCCGTCCGGGCAGCCGACGACCTCGAGGGCTACGCCCAGCTTTGCCCGGCCTGCATCGGCCGGGCCGGCGAGAACGGCTTCCTGCGCTTCCGCCTGAAGTCGGCCCTGGCCGAGCGGGCGGCGGGCCTCGCCGAACAGTCGATGGCGACGGCGACGGCGGCCTCGCCGGGCGGCCAGTCGGTCGACGACCTGGCGGCGGAGATGAAGGCCTACTACGCGGCCCGCGCCGCCGAGTACGACGACTGGTACCTGCGGACCGCGGCGCTACTCGCGCGGCCCCGTCCACGACCTGGCCTGGAACGCCGACCTCGACGCGGCGACCCTGTGGCTCGACGCCCTGCCGATCCAGGGCGAGATCGTCGAGCTGGCGGCCGGCACCGGCTGGTGGTCGACCCTGCTCGCCGGCAAGGGCACGCTGTCGATCTACGACGCGAACGAGGCGCCCCTCGACCGGGCCCGCCAGCGCCTCGTCGGCCACGGCCTGCGCGCCCATATCCACGTCCGGGACGCGTGGGCCGAGCCCGACCGGACGGTCGATGCCCTGTTCTGCGGCTTCTGGCTGAGCCACGTCCCGCGCGCCCGGCTGGCCGACTTCCTGGGGCTCGCCCGGCGCTGGCTGAAGCCCGGCGGGCGGTTCGCGTTCATCGACTCGCGGCCCGATCCCCATTCGGGAGCGGTCGATCAGCCGGTCTCGGCCGAGCTCGAGATCGCCGAGCGGCGGCTGGCCGACGGCCGCGAGTTCCGGGTCGTCAAGGTCTACTGGCAGCCGGCCGAGCTGGAGGCTGCGCTGGTCGCCGCCGGCTTCAGCTCGGCGGTCGTGACGACCACATCGCGCTTCTTCCTGCTGGGCCAGCGCGACCGCTTAGGGACTCGTATACTCGGGCCATGTCCCCCCTTGCGAACCGCCGGATCGCGACGGTCGGCTCCGGCGTGATGGCCGAGGCGATGATCGCCGGGCTGCTGCGCGGCAAGCTCGTCGAGCCGGCACAGGTGACCGCCAGCCATCCTCGCCTCGAGCGGCGCGCAGGAGCTCGAGCGGGAGTACGGCATCCGGACCGTCGCCGGCAACGTCGAGGCGATCGCGGGGGCCGACGTCGTCCTGCTCGCGATCAAGCCCCAGATGCTCAGCCGGGTCGGCGGCGAGCTGCGCGACCACCTCCAGCCGGAGCCAGCTCGTCCTGTCGGTGATCGCCGGCGCCACGACCTCCGCGCTCGAGGGCTTCCTCGGCCATCGCCGGCTCGTCCGGAGCATGCCCAACACGCCGGCCCGGCTCGGCCGGGGGATGACGGTCTGGTTCGCGACCCGAGGACACCTCCGAGGAGCAGCGCGCCCAGGCCCGGGCTCTGCTCCAGGCCCTGGGCAGCGAGCTCGAGGTCGACGACGAGAAGTTCGTGGCGATGGCGACGGCCGTGAGCGGGACCGGGCCGACCTACGTCTTCCTGGTCATGGAGGCGCTGATCGACGCCGCGGTCCACCTCGGCTTCCCACGCCACGTCGCCCACGACCTGGTGGTCGAGACCCTCGAGGGCAGCACCCACTTCGCCAAGCAGAGCGGCGATCATCCGGCCGTCCTGCGGAACATGGTCACCTCGCCCGGCGGGACGAGCGCGGCCGCCCTCCACGAGCTCGAGTCGGGCCGGCTCCGGACGGTCTTCTCGGAGGCGGTCTGGGCGGCCTACCGGCGGACCGTCGAGCTCGGCGAGCAGCTCGAGGCGAGCGTCCCGCGCGAACCGCGGACGGGCGCCACGAACGCCCGGCCAGCCGGGGCGGCCGACCGGCGGCGCGAGGGCTCGACCCGGGGCCGGGCGAGCGACTCGGCCGGGCATTGAGCGTCGACCTGCGCCGGGCGCCGCTGGGGGACCTGCGGGCGATCGATTTCCGGGCGACCGAGCGCGATTTCGCGGCCGACGGCCGGGCAGTCCTCGACCGCCTGGCGGTTACCTGGGCCGGCCTGGACGACGCCGCCTGGGTCCTGCCCGGCGCCTCCGCCTCCGATGCCGGCGCCCCGGACTGGTCGTATCGCGACCACCTCGCCCACCTCGCGGGCTGGGCCGAGCTCGGGATCGACATCGCCCGCAAGGCGCTCGACGGCGGCCCGTGGCCGACCGACGAGGAGTTCGGCGGCGGCAACTTCGACCAGTTCAACGAGGCGCTCAGGGAACGCTGGCGCGACATCCCGCCGGCCGAGGTCCGGAGCCGGCTGCTGGCGGCAACCGAGCAGCTCGCCGGGCTCGCCGGCCGGCTCGCGCCGGAGACGCTCCGCGGCGACGACGCCTGGGGCTGGATCTACATGACCCTCCACGGCCATCAGCTCGACCATCTCGGCCTGGTCGAGCCGTGGGCTGATCGGCTCCGCGAGCGACAGGCCGAGGGCGACCCGTTCGGGCCGGACCCGGTCCTGGGCAGCGGCGACCCGGCCGCCGACCGGGCCGCCTTCTGGGCCGAGGAGGCCGACCTGTTCGCGGCGTTCGCCACGCAGCTGGACGCCGTCCCGGCCGGCGCCCGGGAGATCTTCGAGGTCACCCCGGACTGGTCCCTGAAGGACCACCTGGCCCACGTCGGGAGCTGGTTCGAGGAAGGCGCCGAGGCGGTCGAGGAGCACCTCCGGAGCGGTGGCTGGCGGAGCGGACCGGCCGAGGGGCTCGACGCCTGGAACGCCCGCAACCTCGAACGACTGCGGCCGCTGCCCTGGGCCGAGCTGCGCCACCGGCTCGACGTCACGCGCCAGCGAATCCGGGCCGCTGCCCATGAGCTCGACGAGCCCGACTTCCGGTCGACGGACGGCTGGGACTGGACGTACTGGGACCTGACCGGCCATGTCCGCTCGCACCTGGCGATGATCGCGCCCTGGTGCGTGCGCACCACCTGGCCCGCTTCACCCGACTGAACCGGTCCGTCCCGCCAATTTGCCGGACCTTTATTCGGCCCGTGGGCCGCGATTCCCGTCAATACGACGGATGCCTGATATCGGCTCCCGGCCGACTGTGGTATATCGAGGGCATGCCAGCCGTGATCCCCGTCGCCGAAGCGGGCGGACCCGTTTCCCTGGCGATCGAGCGGATCCTCGGCTTCGACGTCAGCCGTGAGTTCCGGCTCGATCCCCGCGAGCGCTTCGTCGCCTGCACCCAGGAGGCGGGCGGCGTGCGCCAGCTGGTCCTGCTGCCGCTGCGCGGCGGACCGGCCGTCCAGCTGACGGCCTCGGAAAAGGCGGTCAGCGATCCGCAATGGTCGCCCGACGGCCGGCGCCTGGCCTTCGTCCGTGACGGTGCGATCTGGGTGATCGAGACCGACGGGTCGCGCCAGGTGCGGGTCACCGAGCACCCGGCCGGCAACAGCCGGCCGCGCTGGAGCCCGGACGGCCGGCGACTGGCGTTCGTCTCGCGCCGCCGAGGCTGGTCGCAACTGTGGCTGATCGATGCCCCGATCCCGCGCCGGGGCAGGCCGGCAAGCCACCCGCGACCGGCCGAACCGCGGTCGATCACGCCGTCGGGCATCGACGTCGACGACTTCGCCTGGTCGCCCGACGGCGCGCGCCTGGCGATCACCAGCCAGCGCGAGGCCGATGCCTGGCGCTCGACGGTGTCGATCGTCGACCCGGCCGTGGCAACCGAGGTCCGGATCGACGCCGGCGGCGCCTGGGAAGCCGGCCCGGCCTGGCTGTCCGACGGTTCGCTGCTCATCGTCTCGGACGCCTCGGGCTGGTTCCAGGTCGTGCGGCTGTCGCCCGATCTGCGCCACCGGACGGTCCTCACCAGCGGCGCCCAGGAGCACGGCGAGCCGTCGGGCGCCTTCGGGGCGGTCCCCCTGCCGTCCCCCGATGGGCGCAGCTTCAGCCACATTGCCGTCCACGACGGGCTGGTCGACCTGGTCGTCGCGCCGCTGGCCGGCGATGATGCCGGATCCGCCCGTCGCCGGGGCAGCCCCGCCACCAGGCAGGCCGCGGACGGGGCCGGCCCCGCCCAGGAGATCCAGGCCTGGCCGGGCGTCTGGCGGGCGGTCGCCTGGACGGCGGACAGCCGCCATATCCTGGCGATCGGGGAGAGCGAACGGCGCCCCCAGGACCTGTGGCTGCTGCCCGTCCCCGGAGCAGCGAGCGACCGCGTCCGGGCGCTCACCGACTCGCTGCCGGCCGTCCTGCGCCGCGCACCCTGGACGAATCCCGAGCGGATCCGGTTCGTGGCCCGCGACGGGCTGCCGATCGAGGCGACCCTCTGGCGGCCCGCCACGGCAACCGGCCGGCGGGGCGGCGCGAAGGTCCCGGCGATCGTCTACACCCACGGCGGTCCGACCTGGCAGAACGAGCGGACCTGGCTGCCGTTCAAGCAGCTCCTGGTCCAGGAGGGCTTCGCCGTCCTGGACGTCGACTTCCGGGGCTCGACCGGCTACGGCCGGGCGTTCCGCGAGGCGAACCATGGCGAATGGGGCCATGCCGACGCCTTCGACTGCATCGATGCCGGGCACTGGCTGGTCGATCAGCCGTGGTGCGATGGCCGGCTCGCCGTCTACGGCGGCTCGTACGGCGGCTACCTGACCCTGTGCTGCCTGGTCGAGGAGCCGGGGCTGTGGCGGGCCGGGATCGACCTGTACGGCGACTCGGAGATCGCCGAGAGCTACCGCCACGGTGACCGGCCGGGCCGGATCGACCTCCACCGCCAGATGGGCCATCCGGATGACCCGGCCTCGGCCGCGCTGTTCCGGCGCGGCTCGCCGCTCTACCAGGCGGAGCGAATCGAGGCCCCGCTGCTGATCCTCCACGGCCGCCAGGACCGGCGCGTCGTGCCCCTGATGACCGAGAAGATGCTCGAGGCGCTGGTGATCGAGGGCAAGCACCACGAAGTCCATTGGTACGACGACGAGGCCCACGGCTGGGAGCAGCGGGCGAACCGGCGCGACGCCTATGAGCGGATCCTGGCGTTCCTCAAGCTCCACGTCCGCGACGAGCCGGCTGCCCGGTGACCGACCTGCGCGAGCTGCCCGAGCAGGCGATGCGCGCGACCCTGCTCTCGCTCTCGCGCCAGCCTCGCCTTGGCCGCCTGGCGACGCGCCTGTCGTTCACCCGTTCGATGGTCGCCCGGTTCGTCGCCGGCGAGACGCTGGGCGAGGCGCTCGACGCCCTCGATCGCCTGCGTGCCGCCGGCCGCCGGACGACAGTCGATGTGCTCGGTGAGTCGGTCGGGACGGAGGCCGCGGCGACGGCCGCGGGCGATCGCTACCTCGAGCTGATCGACGCACTCGCCGGCCGCGGCCTCGACGGCAACGTGAGCCTGAAGCTGAGCCAGATGGGCCTCGACCTGGGTGCCGACGCCTGCCGGGCCAACGTCGCCCGGATCTTCGAGGCTGCGGCCGCGACCGGGGCCTTCGTCCGGATCGACATGGAGGACCACGCCCGGACGGACGCGACGCTGGCGATCTGGCGCGAGCTCCGCCCGATCAACCCGGCCAGCGGCGTCGTGATCCAGGCCGCCCTCCGGCGGAGCCTGGCCGACGTGACCGCGCTGATCGCCGAGGGTGCCCCGGTTCGGCTGTGCAAGGGTGCCTACCGAGAGCCGGCCACGGTCGCCTTCCCGACCAAGGCCGAAGTCGACGATTCGTACCTCGACCTGCTGGGGCGGCTGCTCCGGTCGGGCACCTCTCCGGCGCTCGCCACCCATGACCCGCGGATGATCCAGGCCGCGATCGACATCGTCGAACGGGACGGCCTGGGCCGCGACGGCTTCGAGTTCCAGATGCTGTACGGCGTCCGGCGCGACCTCCAGGAGCAGCTCGTGCGGGCCGGCTATCGCGTCCGGATCTACGTCCCGTACGGCCGCGAGTGGTACCCGTACTTCATGCGCCGGCTGGCGGAGCGGCCGGCCAACGTGGCGTTCATCCTGCGCAGCCTCCTGCGCGAGGAGCGCAGCCGGCCGGCCTAACCCGTGGCCGGCCTGGGCCCGAGCGCCGCGACCAGCTGCTGGGCGTGCTCGTCGATGTGGCTGGCGACGAACCGCTCGAGCACCTCCGCCACGGTCATCTCGCCCAGCCGGGGATGGAGGCCGCGCCGGCCCCACTCGGCGGCCGACAGCTCGGGCAGGCGGAGCGCGTAGCGGTTGACCGAGGTCTGGATCCGGTTGAGCAGCTCGCCGATCGGCAATGTCCGATCGCGTTCGATCGTCAGGCTCCGGATCGGATCGGTGGCAACCCGGCCGAAGGGCACCGGCTCGGGTGACCCGGCCAGGACTCGCTCGATCTCGCCCAGCCAGTAGGCCAGCATCTCGGAGGTATGGGCGAGGACTTCGGGCGGGCCCCATTCCGCCTCGGGGCCGTCGCCGCTGACCGGCCCGGCCGGCCATGGCCGACCGGCCTCGATCGTGCCCCGCAGGGCGGCCATCGCGGCGGCCGCGGCGGCCATCCGGCCGATCTGGTTCGACCCGTCGATTCGCTCAATCATCGGCCGATCCTACGCCATCGGCCCGGCCGCGGGCCGGGTGTATCGTCGGTGGCCACAGACGGATGGGCCGCCCGCCGGCAGCCCATCCCCGGCTTGCCAATGGAGGCAGAACGGCCATGACCGAGACGGCGGAGCGTCAGGCTGGGCGGGGCGCCGCCAACCAGGCCGGCGCCCGGATCAACAAGGACGCCTACGAGCAGGCAGGCGACTTCCTGCCCCTCAAGGGCATCGACCATGTCGAGTTCTGGGTCGGCAATGCCCGCCAGGCGTCGGCCTACTACCGGGCGCTGTGGGGCTTCGGGCCCGTCGCGTTCTCGCGGCCTCGAGACGAAGGTCCGCGACCGGGCCAGCTACGTCATGGTCCAGAACGGGATCCGGTTCGTGTTCACCGCGCCGCTGACCCCCGACGGCGAGATCGCCGAGCACGTCCGCCGCCACGGCGACGGCGTCCACGACATCGCCTTTGCCGTCGACGACGTCGAGAGCGCCTGGCGCGAGACGACCAGCCGGGGCGCGGTCGGTGTCCTGCCGCCGACCGAGCTCGACGGCGGCGAGGACGGGATCCTGCGCCGGGCGACGATCCGGACGTACGGTGAGACCGTCCATTCCTTCGTCGACCGGAACGCCTACCACGGCGTCTTCGCGCCCGGCTACCGTCCGATCAAGCGGCCGGCCCGGGCGGCCGGCGGCCTGAGCCTGCTCGAGGTCGACCACTGCGTGGGCAATGTCGGCCTGGGCGAGATGGACGCCTTCGTCGACTTCTACCGCGACGTGCTCGGCTTCGCCCAGCTGATCCACTACGACGACAAGGTGATCCACACCGAGTACTCGGCCCTCATGTCGAAGGTCATGACCAACGGCAACGGCCGGATCAAGTTCCCGATCAACGAGCCGGCCACCGGCAAGAAGAAGAGCCAGATCCAGGAGTTCCTCGACTGGTACCTGACCCCGGGCTGCCAGCACATCGCCCTGCGCACCGAGGACATCGTGACGACCGTCCGCCGCCTGCGCGACAACGGCGTCGAGTTCCTCGGCCTGCCCCACGAGTATTACGCGGGGCTGGCCGAGCGGGTGGGCGACGTCGGCGTCCCGATCGACATGCTCGAGGAGCTGGGCATCGAGGCCGATCGCGACGAGGAGGGCTACCTCCTCCAGATCTTCACCCGGCCCGTCCAGGATCGGCCAACGTTCTTCTTCGAGATCATCGAGCGCCACGGCTCGCGCGGCTTCGGAGTCGGCAACTTCAAGGCCCTGTTCGAGGCGATCGAGCGCGAGCAGGCCAAGCGAGGCAACCTCTAGGGTCTCGGTGCCGAGCCGTTGCCCGGCCCGGGGCTGGACGGCCGGCCGGCCGGCCCGCTGCCTGGCCCGGCCGTTGCGCCGCCCTGGGCTGGGCCCTCGGCCCGAGCATCGGCCAGCGCTCTTCGGGTGGCCGCGTCGCGCGGGTGGTTCCCCCAGAACGACAAACGGACATGCCCGACCGTTGCCAGGGCGCCCGCCGGCGATCGGCGTGTGACTCGTGTGGCTTCGAGCGTGAATTGGGTGCCTCTCGACCTCTGACCGCCGACGAGGTCGCGAATCCGGGCCCGCCGGGCTGGAAACGGGGCGGTTTGTCGTTCTGTGCGATCGTGCAGCGCCGGGAGAGCCGTCGCTAGACTCTCCGACGATGATCCTCGCCCACATCCGCCAGCTCCACGCCCCGGCCGGCACCCCCTGGCGCCTCGCCGCGGCGCTCGGCGACCGGCCGTCGCCGGAGCACTGGCTCGACCTCGAGCCGGCCCGCCGCCGGCTGGTGGCCGCCGACCCGGCCCGGCCGCACAACTCGGCCGTGTTCCGGCAGCCGATCAGCACCCTCGACGCCGTCCTCGCCGCCGGCCTGCGGGTCGCCGCCCTGGCCGAGCTCGTCGACGCCTTCGAGCTGCGGGGCGAGGACGACGATGCGATCGTCGCCGCAGAGGACCTCCGCTTCGGGCCGCCGATCCTGCGACCACCGAGCCTGCGCGACTTCTATGCGTTCGAGGGCCACGTCGCGACGATGTGGGCCCGGCGGGGCAACCCGATCCCGGAGGCCTGGTACCGCCTGCCGGTCTTCTACTTCAGCAACGTCTCCGAGATCCGTGGCCCGGAC
This sequence comes from uncultured Chloroflexia bacterium, assembly GCA_963727055.1. Classification (GTDB taxonomy): domain Bacteria; phylum Chloroflexota; class Limnocylindria; order Limnocylindrales; family CSP1-4; genus Palsa-1033. The sequence continues at coordinate 1,781,721 of CAVSEN010000003.1, read as the reverse complement.
GAGCCGGTCTGGGCGCCGCGCGGCTCGATCGAGCTCGACTACGAGCTCGAGGTCTGCGCCCTCGTCGACACCGCGGGCCGCGACCTGGCGGCGGAGACCGCCGAGGAGGTGGTCGGCGGCTACTTGATCCTGAACGACTGGAGCGCGCGCGACTTCCAGCGCGACGAGACGACGGTCCGCCTCGGGCCGGCCAAGGGCAAGGACTTTGCCAGCTCGATCGGTCCCTGGCTGGTGACCCCCGATGAGCTGGCCGGCGCTCGCCGCCCGGGCGCGACCGGGCCGGACCTGGCGATGACCGCCGAGGTCAACGGCGTCGAGCTGTCGCACGGCTCGTGGTCGAGCGCCCAGTTCTCGTTCGGGCAGATGCTCGCCCGGGCGTCGGCCGACGTCGCCCTGCGGCCGGGCGATCTGGTCGGCAGCGGGACGGTCGGCGGCGGCTGCCTGCTCGAGATCCGCGAGGGGACCCTCGGACGCTACCTCCAGCCGGGCGACGAGGTCGTGCTTCGGATCGAGCGCCTCGGCAGCCTGGTCACGCCGATCGTGGCCCATCCCCGGTGACCAGGCCGCTGCCGGAGGACGTCCGGCTCGAGCCGATGCGGCCCGAGCACTGGCCGGCCGTCCGCGCGATCCACGAGGCGGGGATCCTCGGCGGCAACGCCACGATCGATCGCGAGCCGGCCGCCGACTGGACGTCGTGGAGCACCGCCCACCGGGCCGACTGCCGGATCGTCGCCGTCGATCGCTCCGGCGTCGTCGGCTGGGTCGCGCTCAGCCCCTACTCGCATCGGCCGGTCTACGCCGGGGTCGCCTGGCTGAGCGTCTACGTGGCGACCGAGGCCCAGGGCCGGGGGATCGGCGGAGCCCTCCTGGCCGCCGAGGTGGAGGCCGCCGAGGCGGCCGGCGTGTGGACCCTGCTGGCCGGGATCCTGATCGAGAATGCCGCCAGCCTGGCGCTCCACCAGGCCGCCGGCTTCCGCCGGGTCGGCGTGACCGAGCGGCTCGGTCGGGACCGGACGGGCCGCTGGCGGGACGTCGTCCTGATGGAGCGCCGGAGCTCGACGGTGGCGAACGACTGATGCGCCGCCCGGAGCCGCGCTAGGCTGCCCCCAGGAGGCCGGCATGTTCTATGTCTCGGAGGGCAGTGTCCCCCACAAGCGCCACACCCAGCACCGGTCGCCCGCCGGCGAGCTGTACGCCGAGGAGCTGTTCGGGGTCGAGGGTTTCGTCGGGCGAAGCTCGCTCCTCTACCACGTCGTCCCGCCGACCCGGACCCACCGGATCGAGGCCGGCCCGGCGATCACGGTCGAGGAGGCGGACGACGGGCTCCATCGACATCGCCTGGTCAAGACCGGCGGGCTCGAGGCCCACGGCGACGCGATCTCGGGCCGGATCCCGCTGTTCGTCAACTCCGACGTGACGATGGGTGTCTGCCTGCCGGCCGAGGCGATGGCCGACGACGCCTTCTACCGCAACGGCGAGGGCGACGAGATGCTCTTCGTCCACACCGGCGAGGGCGTCCTCGAGACGGTCTTCGGCGACCTGCGCTACGGCCCCGGCGACTACCTCGTCCTGCCGATCGGCACGACCTGGCGGCTGGCGCCCGATCCCGGCTCGGACCAGCGGATGCTCTGGCTGGAGTGCCCCAGCGAGCTCGAGCCGCCCAAGCGCTACCGCAACGACTACGGCCAGCTGCTCGAGCACAGCCCGTACTCCCAGCGTGACATCCGGACTCCCGCCTTCCGGCCACCGAGCAGCGCCGCCGGCGACTTCCGGGTCGCGGTCAGGGCCCGCGGCCGGTTGACGACGTACCACTACGCGTCGCATCCGTTCGACCTCGTCGGCTGGGACGGCTACCTCTGGCCGTACGCCTTCAACATCGGTGACTTCGAGCCGATCACCGGCCGGGTCCACCAGCCGCCGCCCGTCCACCAGACGTTCCAGGCCCACAACTTCGTCGTCTGCTCGTTCGTGCCCCGCAAGTTCGACTACCACCCGCTGTCGATCCCGGCGCCGTACAACCACTCGAACATCAACTCGGACGAGGTGATCTACTACGTCGCCGGCAACTTCATGAGCCGGCGCGGGGTGGACATCGCGTCGTTCACCGTTCACCCGGCGGGAATCCCCCACGGTCCCCACCCGGGCACCGTCGAGGCGTCGATCGGCAAGGAGCGGACGGAGGAGCTGGCGGTCATGGTCGACACGTTCCGGCCGCTCCGCCTGACCCGCCAGGCGGCCGATCTCGACGACGGGCGCTACCCGTACTCGTGGCTGCCGCCCGAGCCGGGCTCCGACGAGGCCAGCCGGCTCGTCGAGCGCGGGCCGGAGGCGTTCCCCGACTGACCGCCGGTCAGTCCCCGAACATGTCGCGGCAGGCGGCCAGGCCCTCGATCGCGACCGGCGGCCGGGCGACGCCCTGCCACGCTTCGCGGGTCAGCCGGAACCGTTCCGCCTCCCGGGCAACGCCCTCGGGCGCCAGCCGGGCGAAGCCGTTCGAGACGTAGCCGAGGGCCCGGCTCACCCCGGCCGAGGCCAGGTTGCCGACGAACGCCTCGGTCTCCGCGACCTCGGCCCCCAGGCCGTCGAAGGCAAGGGCCAGGATCGCCGTCCGCATCGCCTTGCCGACCCCCCGGCCCTGGTGGCTGAGGCCCAGCCAGGACCCGCTCGTGACCGTCCGCAGCGTGGCAAACTGGCGGGCGGCCAGGGCCTGCAGCCCGATCGGCCGGCCGTCCTCGAAGACAGCCAGCTCGAGCCACCAGGCCGCCGGGTCCCAATCGGCGCGGTGTTTCCAGTGCCACTGGCTGAACTCGCGCTCGAAGCGCGGGCTCGGCTTGCGGGTCCAGGGGTAGGCGAACGGCATCTCGTCCGGCGGGTGGACGCCCTGTCGGGCCACCACGCACAGCTCGGCGATCTCGGCGTCGGACGGGAGGCGCAGCTCGATCTCGCTGATTTGCAGGCGCAGGTCGAAGAGCGGCCACTCCGGATGGGTCATGGTGCGCGGATCATCGCCCCGCACCCTTGGCGGTTCAAGCCGCGGGTTCTGGGTCGAGCCCCAAGCTCGGGCGCCGCGCTCCGGGGCCGACGTTCGCCGCGCCCAATGGCCGTCGGCCGGGAAGTTCGTCGAAATTCCGCCCGGGGACGCACCGTCGTCGTCTTCGGGCGGGAATCGGCCCACTGCGCGCGGCGCGCACCCTGCATTCGTGCGTGGCGAGCGCGCCTTTGGCGCTGGATGCGGCCGATCATGGCCAACCTTGGACGCAACGCGCCTGGCAGCGGAACAACGACGAACTCCGCCCGGGCGGGACCCCGGAGCCTCACTCGTCGCGCGCGGTAGGACAAACGGCCGGTTCGAGTGAACAGACCCGCCCTGGGACCGCCCGTCGATCGCGGATTTGTCCCGCAGCATGCTCAGCTCGGGATGGAATTGGCGCCATCTCCTGCAGGATCCGCTCCCGGAAGCCTCGTTTGTCCTACCGGGCGCGACATCGGCCCGCTGCGGGGCCACCATGCCAGGGGCCACCGACGCCCGCCGCGCCGCGCCCGCCGCGCGCTCCCGGCCCGCCGCGCTACGGGCCTCGGGCCACTCCCCTCGGCTACTCGTCGGCGATGCGGACCGTTGCGAATCCGTCTGCGTCGCGGATCGGCTCGCCCTGGCGCAGCTGGGCCACGAGCACGCCGCCGATCACCAGCAGCCCGCCGACCAGCTGGATCGGCCCGAGGCGCTCGCCCAGGAAGAGGGCGGCCAGGCAGATCGTCCAGACCGGCTCGACGGTGCTGATCAACGACGCCTGGGCGGCGCCGATCCGGCGCGAGCCGGCCGAGAACGTCTGGATCGAGACGAACGTGCTGATCACGGCCACCGCCAGGATCCCGGGCCAGGCGCCGCCCGGGATCCGCTCCGGCTCGACGGGCGCGCCGCCGGCCAGGGCGATCAGCCAGAAGCCGGCCGCCGTCGCGGTCATCATCAGGGCGGCCGCGGTCGCGCTGCCGGTGCCCGCCAGCGACGCATCGCCGACCCGGTCGGCCCGTTCGCCGGCGAGACGGGCCTGGGCCACGATCCAGATCGAGTAGATCACCGGCGAGGCGATCGTCTGGAGCAGCCCGACCAGGGGCGGGGCAGCCCCGGTGGGGATGCCGCCGATCGCCAGGACGACACCGAGGAGGGCCAGGCCGAGCGCCAGCCAGGCCTGGCGGCCCTCGAGCGGCCGGCCGAGCTTGAGGGTCAGGACGGCCACGATCGCCGGGTAGATGTAGACGATCAGGGCCGCCAGCGAGGCCGATACGGATTCGAGTGCCGCATAATACGTCCCGCTGTTGCCCAGGTAGACCAGGCCCAGGACCAGGCTGACCACGAGCCGCCGGCGGTCGAGCCGGCGCAGGCCCGCCCGCCGGCCGCGATCGAGCAGGAGCCAGGCCCAGGACAGCGTCGCGGCGATCGCGAAACGCCAGGCGAGCAGGGTCAGCCAGCCGATCCCCTCGGCATAGACCGGCTTGGCGAACAGGGCGCCCGATCCGAACGATGCCGCGGAGACGACGATCAGCAGCGTCCCCTCGAGCCGGCGGCGGTCCACGGCCAGGAGCCTAGCAGGGCCCGCGACCGGCGCCCGCCCCGCCGCGCCGTCGCCACCGCCAGCGCCCTGGCTCGTTCGCACTACACTTGAGACGTGACCGATACCACTGAACGGGCCGTCGCCGAACGCGTGCCCGCCCTCGCCCGCGAGACCCTTCGCGTCGTCCAGCGGCGGGGCCCGCTGACCGTGCCGCCGGGGACGTCGCTGGCCGATTGCCTGCGGGTGATCCAGCGCTCCGGTGTGGGCGACTCGGTCCTGGTCACCGACCGCCAGGGCCGGCTGGCCGGCGTCCTCACCGAACGCGACATCTTTGCCCGGATCGTGGGTGAGCCGGTCGACCTCCGCCGTCCGGTCGAGACGATGATGAACCGCGAGCCGCGCTCGTTCCTGATCGACCAGACGGTCCACGAGGCCATCCAGCTGATGGCGACCGGCATCTACCGGAACGTCCCGATCGTCGACGAGGACCACCGGGTGGTGGGCATCGTTCGCCAGGTCGACATCCTCAAGTACCTGGCGGAGGCGTTCCCCGAGGAGCTCCTCAACCTGCCGCCCCGTCCCCACCAGCGGATGAAGGAGTCAGAGGGCGCGTGACCACCACCACCCGGCGCCCCGTCGATATCCAGGAGCTCGACCGGGTCACGATCCGCTTCGCTGGCGATTCCGGCGACGGGATGCAGCTCACCGGCACCCAGTTCACGCGGACCGCCGCCGTGTTCGGCAACGACATCAGCACACTGCCCGACTTCCCGGCCGAGATCCGCGCACCGGCCGGCTCGCCTGCCCGGCGTGTCGGGCTTCCAGCTCAGCTTCTCGAGCAGCGACATCCACACCCCCGGCGACCAGCCCGACGTCCTCGTGGCGATGAACCCGGCGGCGCTCAAGTCGAACCTCGGCGACCTGCCCGCCGGGCGGTGCCCTGATCGTCAACGAGGACGCCTTCACGCCCGCCAACCTGAACAAGGCCGGCTACGCCAGCAACCCGCTGCACGACGGCTCGCTCAAGTCGTGGACACCTGTTCTCGATCCCGATCGGGACGCTCAACGCGCGGGCCCTCGAGGGCCTCGGCCTGACCAGCAAGCAGGTCGACCTGACCAAGAACTTCTTCGCCCTCGGCCTGATGTTCTGGCTCTACGAGCGGTCGCATGGAGCCGACGATCCAGTGGATCGACGAGAAGTTCGGCAAGCGCCCGGTGATCGCCGAGGCGAACAAGCGGGCGCTCAAGGCCGGCTACGCCTTCGGCGAGACGACCGAGATGTTCCACACCACCTACCGGGTCGCCGGCCGGCCCACCTGCCGCCGGGCACGTACCGCAACATCACCGGCAACGAGGCGACCGCCCTCGGCTTCGTCGCCGCCGCCCAGAAGGCGGACCGGCCGCTGTTCTACGGCTCCTACCCGATCACCCCGGCCAGCGACATCCTCCACCAGCTCTCGGCCTACAAGAACTTCGGCGTCAAGACGTTCCAGGCCGAGGACGAGATCGCGGCGATCGGCGCGGCGATCGGCGCCAGCTACGGCGGCGCCCTGGGGATGACCGGCACGTCCGGGCCCGGGGATCGCCCTGAAGAGCGAGGCGATGAACCTGGCCGTGATGGTCGAGCTGCCCCTGATCGTGATCGACGTCCAGCGGGCCGGCCCATCGACCGGCATGCCGACCAAGACCGAGCAGGCCGACCTGCTCCAGGTCATGTTCGGCCGCAACGGCGACTCGCCCCTCCCGGTCGTCGCCCCGGCGACGCCCGCCGACTGCTTCGACGTCGCCTTCGAGGCGGTCCGCATCGCGCTCAAGTACATGACCCCGGTGGTCTACCTCTCCGACGCCTTCCTGGCCACCGGCGCCGAGCCGTGGCGGCATGCCCGACGTCGCCGACGCTGCCCGACATCTCGCGTCCCCAATCGGACCGAGGCGGCCGGCTTCCACCCGTACGAGCGCGATCCGGAGACCCTCGCCCGGCCGTGGGCGGTGCCCGGCACGCCCGGCCTCGAGCACCGCATCGGCGGCCTCGAGAAGGCCGACATCACGCGGCAACGTCAGCTACGACCCGGACAACCACCACCTGATGCACGACCCTCCGGGCGGCCAAGGTCGCCGGGATCGCCAACGACATCCCCGACCTCGAGGTCTACGGCCCGGCGCGGGGCGACCTGCTGATCCTCGGCTGGGGCTCGACCTACGGCGCGATCCGGAGCGCCGTCGAGCGGCTGCAGGCCGACGGCCGCGTCGGTCGCCCATGCCCACCTGCGCCACCTCAACCCGTTCCCGCAGAACACTCGGAGACGTCCTCGCCGGCTATCGGCGGGTGCTCATCCCGGAGCTCAACCTGGGCCAGCTGCTCCTGCTCATCCGGGCCCGCTACCTGATCGACGCGATCGGCTACGACCGCGTCCGGGGCAAGCCCTTCCGCATCGCCGAGATCGAGGCCGAGGCCGAGCGCCTGCTGGCCGAGCACTGAGGATCCTCCCGATGACCGAACCCACCCCGCTCGCCATCGCCCCGGAGGGCCCGCCGCTCAGCGCCGAGAATGCCGCGGTCCTCGTCCAGCTCACCCGCAAGGACTTCGTCTCCGACCAGGAAGTCCGCTGGTGCCCGGGCTGCGGCGACTACTCGATCCTGGCCCAGACCCAGAAGGTGATGCCCGACTTCGGCGTATCCCAAGGAGAACATCGTGTTCATCTGCGGGCATCGGCTGCTCGGGCCGCCTGCCGTACTACATGAACACCTACGGCTTCCACTCGATCCACGGCCGGGCGCCGACGCTCGCCACCGGGCTCAAGGCGGCCCGGCCCGACCTGATGGTCTGGGTCATCACCGGCGACGGCGACGCGCTGTCGATCGGCGGCAACCACATCCTCCACTCGATGCGCCGCAACGTCGACCTCAAGATCGTCATGTTCAACAACCGCATCTACGGCCTGACCAAGGGCCAGGCCTCGCCGACCTCCGAGTTCGGCAAGGTCACCAAGTCCAGCCCGGCGGGCACGATCGACCACCCGATCAGCCCGCTGTCGATCGCCCTGGCCGCCGAGGCGACCTTCGTCGCCCGCTCGGTCGACACCCACACCGAGCACCTCCAGGCGACCCTCGAGCGGGCCGGCCGGCACCACGGCTCGGCCTTCGTCGAGGTCCTCCAGAACTGCAACATCTTCAACGACGGCGCCTACCGGGAGTTCACCGACCGGGAGGTCCGCGAGGACCGGATGCTCGTCCTCGAGCACGGCAAGCCGATGATCTTCGGCAAGGACCGCGACCAGGGGCATCCGCCTGAACGGCCTCCAGCCGGAGGTCGTCACGATCGGCCAGGACGGCGTCACCGAGGCCGACCTGCTCGTCCACGACGAGACCGACCCGCTCATCGCGTTCATGCTCTCGCGCATCTTCTGGCCCGAGTTCCCGGTCCCCGTCGGCGTCATCCGCGACCTCCGCCGGCCGACCCACGACGAGCTGATGACGGCCCAGATCGACGACGCGATCGCCCAGCGCGGGCCGGGCGACCTCGGCCGGCTGCTGACCGGCGGCGAGACCTGGACGGTCGAGTGACCAGGAGCGCCAAATGACGATCTGCCCGGTCTGCCACCACCGAGAACTTCGCCGGCGAGGACCTGTGCGAGGAGTGCGGCGCCGACCTCGCCGCGGTCGACCTGCCCCAGGACGCGATCGACTTCCACGGCCGCTTGCTGGGTGAGCATCTCGACGCGCTCGGCGCCCAGCCGCCGCTGACGGTCCCGGCCACGATGCCCCTCGACGAGGCGATCCGGCTGATGCACGAGACCCCGGCGGATTGCCTGCTGGTGATGAACGGCGACGCCCTGGCCGGCATCTTCACCGACCGGGACGCGGTCGTCCGGACGACCGGCATCCGGCTCAGCTCGTTCCTCGTCCGCGACTTCATGACCCGTGATCCGGTCATCCTCCGCCATGACGAGACCCTGGCGATCGCGATCCACAAGATGGCCGTGGGCGAGTTCCGCCACATCCCGATCGTGGAGAACGGGCGGCCCATCGGCGTGGTGGCCGCCGCCGACGTCTTCCGGCACATCCTGTCGGTCATCGGGTGACCGCCGCCGGCCGGCCGACGATCCCGCCGGAGCGCTACGCCGAACGGATCCAGGAGGCTGCCCGGCTGACCGCGGCCGCCGGCCTGGACGCGCTGCTGATCGGCGTGGGTGCCGACCTGCGCTACCTGACCGGCTACGCGGCGATGCCGCTCGAGCGGTTGACGATGCTGGCGGTGCCCGCCCGCGGCTCGGCGTTCCTGTTCGTGCCGCGCCTCGAGATCAGCTCGGCCCGAGCCTGCCCGGCCGTTGCCGGCGGCGGGCTCGAGGTAGTCACGACGGACGAGACCGAGGACGCGGTCGGCCGGCTGGCCGCCCGCCTCGGCGACGAGCTCGGGCGGTCCGGCCCGGCGATCCGGCGGGTCGCGGTGAGCGACCGGCTGTGGGCCCTCTTCCTGCTCCGGCTGCAGGCCGCCCTGCCGGAGGCTGCCTTCGAGCTGGCCTCCACGGTGACCCGCCAGCTCCGGATGCGCAAGGATGCCGACGAAGTCGCCCTGCTCCGCCTGGCGGCCGAGGCCGCAGACCGGGTGATCGGCCAGGTCAGCCACGGCCGGCTGATCGGGCGCTCCGAGGCCGAGCTGAGCCGCGAGATCCGGGAGCGGCTGGTGACCGAAGGCCACGAGCTGGCCGAGTTCGCGATCGTCGGCTCGGGGCCCAACAGCGCGTCGCCCCATCACGAGCCGACCGAGCGGTTGATCCGGGCCGGCGAGCCGGTCGTCCTCGATATCGGCGGAACGCTCGACGGCTACACGTCGGACACGACGCGCACGATCTGGGTCGGCGGCGGCGACCCGGCGACGGGCCCCGACCCGGACTTCGTCCGCCTGTATACGGTCCTGCGCGAGGCGCAGGCCGCCGCCAGCGCGGCGGTCCGGCCGGGCATCGCCTGCGCCGAGCTCGACGCGACGGCTCGCTCGATCATCACCGCCGCCGGCTACGGCCCCCAGTTCTTCCATCGTCTCGGCCACGGGATCGGGCTGGAGGCCCACGAAGACCCCTACCTCGTGGAGGGCAACCAGGAGCCGCTGGCGCCCGGCTATGCCTTCAGCGTCGAGCCGGGGATCTACGTCGAGGGCCGCTTCGGCGCCCGGCTCGAGGACATCGTCGTGTGCGGCCCGACCGGACCGCTCGTCCTGAATCGATCGCCGCTCGACCTGCAGGTCGTCGACGGGCGCTGAGCCGCCGGCCGGCCGGATCAGCCCGGCGCGGTATCATCGATCGATCGGACCGCCCAGCCCGACGGGCACGGGCCCAGCAGATCGAACGGACTGATGTCGCCTCAACCTCACCGGCCCAACGGATGAGCCGTCGCTCCCGTCATCGCCTCAGCGAGTCGCGCCGCCTTGATTCGGGCCAGCGCGGCGAGGCTCCCCGGCCGGTCCGGCTGGCCGCCCCGGACCCCGCCCGTGCCTCGGCTCCCCCGTCGCCGAGCTCGGCGCCGGTCGAACCCGTCCTGGTCAATACGGAGGCGCCCCCGGCCGGCCCCGGTCCGCTGGCGATGGCCGCGATGCACGTCCCGACGGCCGCCTCGGAGGTGGTCGTCGAGGAGTCCGCGGCCCTGCCGGCTCCGGGCTGCACGCCGGCCCAGCTCCGGCGGTTCATCAAGAGCCGGGCCTACCTGCCGGTTCACGAGATCCGGCGCCGCTTCGGGATCGAGACGTCCGACGACGACGTGACCGGCTTCCTGATCGAGACGGGCCGGGTGTTCGTCGGCCTGCCGCCGCGCGAGGGCCGGATCCTGGGTGAGCTCGTCCGGGCCGGCGAGGTCGGCTACGAGCTCCAGCTCGATCCGGAGGCGCCGATCATCGTCGGCGTCTATCCGATGCGCCCGGTGACGCGCCAGTAGCCCTGGTCATCGCCGACTCCGGACCTGTCGCCAAGACGACAGCGCAAGCGTCGCGGAAATCGCTGGACGCGGCCCCGGTCGTCGGACAAGATGGGCGCATCGCCCCGGTCCAGACGGTGGCACCACCGGATCACCGGCAGGGGGATAAGGAGACGAACCATGTCGAAGGCACGGAATGAGCCGGAAGAGCTGTCCCGGCCACGGCTGACGTCGAAGCCCCGGGCGACCGGCGACGACGACGTCGAGGGCCACGGCCTGATGCGCAACGCGCCGGAAGAGCTGTCCCGGCCACGGCTGACGTCGAAGCCCCGGGCGACCGGCGACGACGACGTCGAGGGCCACGGCCTGATGCGCAACGCGCCGGAAGAGCTGTCCCGGCCACGGCTGACGTCGAAGCCCCGGGCGACCGGCGACGACGACGTCGAGGGCCACGGGCTGCGGCCCCGGATGACCCCCGGCGAGGGCCTGACGTCCAAGCCCCGGATCACCCCTGGCGAGGGCCTGACGTCCAAGCCCCGGGCGACCGGTGACGACGACGTCGAGGGCCACTGGATGCCGGACGCCGGCTCGTCGATGCGGCTGGCCAAGGCCCGCGGCTCGGACATCGAGCGGGACGCCCGCCAGCACCAGCTCGCCAACGAAGCCCGCCAGGCCCGCGCCGACCACGACCCGAAGCGCAGCCATCAGAAGGGCTGATCCCCGCCGCTCGCGCAAGCCGATCCCACCAACAGGGGTCGGCTTGCCGGCGTTGAGGCCGCATGGCTGACGCCCCGATCGAGCTCGCCTTCGCGCGCGACGCCCTGCGCCGCTGTGCGCTGTTCGCCCGGGTGGACGATGCCAGCCTCGACACCGTGTGCGCCTCGCTGCGCGTCCGGCGCTACCGGCGCAACGAGACGATCTTCCACCAGGGCGATCCCGGCGACGCCCTGTACATCGTCGAATTCGGGCTCGGTCAAGGTCGTCCTGCCGTCGCCCGAGGGCGAGGACGCCGCGATCATCGCAACCCTCGATCGGGGCTCGTTCTTCGGTGAGCTCGCCCTGCTCGACGGCGCCGAGCACAGCGCGACCGCGATCGCGGTCGAGCCGACCCAGGCGCTCGTCCTCCGGCGCGAGCCCTTCGAACGCCTGGTCGAGGAGGAGCCGGACTTGCGCCGGGCGCTGATGGCCGGCCTCGTGGCCGAGCTCCGGCGGCTGACCAGCCACGTCGGCGAGCTTCATTTCCTCGACCTGCCCGGCCGCCTGGCGAGCCGGATCGTGACGATCGCCCGCGAGTCCCAGCCGGGCCGCACGACCGACCTCGTGCTCGAGTGGCCGTACACCCAGTCCGACCTGGCCGGCATGATCGGCGGGACCCGGCAGACGGTGAACCGGCTGCTCCAGGACCTGGCCGCCCGGGGCCTGATCCAGCTCGAACGCGAGCAGCTCCTGATCCCGGACCTCTCGGCGCTGGCCCGCAGCGCCGACCGGTGAGCCGGCGATGAAGGGCCGATGAGCCCGGCCCGGCGGCCGGCCGACCGCTTCGATGCCGGCGCGCTCGAGCTCCTGCGGGCCATCGCCCGGCGGGGCACGATCGCCCGCCGCCTGGAGGCGGGCGCCGAACGGGCGGTTCTCAGCTCGATCGTCGAGGCGACGGTCACCCTGTTCGATGCCGAAGCAGCGTCGCTGGCCCTCTTCGATCCGGCCCTCGGCCAGCTCGTCTTCGTGGTCGCCGCCGGCGACCAGGGCCAGGGCGTGATCGGCCTGGCGATCGCACCCGACCAGGGGATCGCCGGCTACGTCTTCACCACCGGCCAGCCGCTGGCCCTGTCCGAGGTCGAGCGTGACGCACGGTTCGGTCGGGCCGCCGCCGAGGCAACCGGCTACGTCCCCCGCTCGGTGGTGGCCGTGCCCCTGATCGACGAGCACGGCTCGCTGGGTGTCCTCGAGGTCCTCGACAAGCGGTCCTCCGCCGCGTTCAGCCTGCGCGACATCGAGCTGGCCGGCGTCTTCGCCCGGCAGGCAACCGTCGCGATCCGGGCCTCCCGGCTCGAGCGGGACATCGCCGGCCTGCTCCGGGCGGCCCTCGCCGGGCTGGCCGAGCCGGCCGCGGGAGCCGCGATCGAGCAGATCGTCGAGCGGGCGACCAGCGACCTCGATGGCGACGATGAAGGGCGGCTGTGGGCGATCGTCGATCGCGTGGCGCGCCTGCGCACGGCCGACCCGGCCGAGCTCGAGCTGCTGGCCGAGATCCTGGAGGTCGTCGCCCGGCGCGCCGAGCGTCGGGCCGGCCAGCGCCGCCGGGCGGGGCGGGGTCGCGGGACCGGGTGAGCGATCCGATCCTGCCGGCCTGGAGCGAGCCCTTCGTCGCGGACCGACGAGCCGGGCTCCTGCGGTCACGGCCGCTCGGCGAGCTCGACCGGGCCGCGATCTTCGAGGGCGCGGACGGGACCGGGGTCACCGTCGCGATCATCGACTCCGGGGTCGAGGCCGATCATCCCGATGTCGGCGGGCAGCTCGTCCGGAGCATGGTCGTGGAGCTCGGCGACGACGACGAGCCGGTGGTCCGCGAGGATCCCGATCGGCTCGACGTGGTCGGCCACGGGACGGCCTGCGCCGCGATCATCCATGGCCTGGCGCCGGCCGCCCGGCTGATCTCGGTCCGGGTCCTCGGCCCGGACAACAAGGGCAAGGGCGCAATCTTCGCCGCCGGCCTCGACTGGGCGATCGAGGCCGGGGCGAGCGTGGTCAACCTCAGCCTGTCGTCGCGCAGCGAGGCGCTGTTCCCGGTCTTCCACGACCTCGCCGATCGAGCCTATTTCGCCAACTGCCTGCTGGTCAGCGCGGCGAACAACGTCCAGGGCGCGAGCTACCCGTCGCTCTTCGCCGCGGTCGTGTCGGTCGCCGCCCACGACGTGGCCGACCCCTGGACCTGGTTCTACAACCCGGCGCCGCCGGTCGAGTTCGGCGCCTACGGGGTCGACGTCGAGGTGGCCTGGAAGGCCGGCGGCCACGTCGTGGCCACCGGCAACAGCTTCGCCGCGCCGCACATCGCCGGGCTCGCGGCCCTCGTCCGGGGCCGCTACCCGGAGGCCGCGCCGTTCGAGGTCAAGACGATCCTGGCTGCCACGGCCAACCAGCCGGGTCAGCCGTACAGCCGACTTCGCTAGTCGCCTTTGGTCCCGGTCGAGCGGATCGTGCTGAAGTGGCCTTCCACGTCGTCGTCGTCATCGGCGACGCGCGGCCTCGGGCTGCCGTGGCCTTCGACGTCGATCGGGCCGTCGGTCGGCTGGCTGCCCGCCTTGCCCGGCTCCTCGTCCTTGTTCGGGTCCTGGTCGGTCATCGTTCGATCCCTCCTCGCCGGTGGCCGGCGATCTCGCTGCGATCGGGTCCACCCTAGCGCGTCCGGCCGGCCGGCGGCCAGCGCTTCGGCGACGCCCGGCGTGTCGGCCATCGGACACCGCCGGCCTCAACCGCCCGATCCGGTCCCGCGATGGAGCGCCAGCAGGCGCGGCGCCAGCTCCGGCCCGGCGGTGACCAGGTCGAGGAAGACCGGGCCGTCGAGGGCGAGCAGTCGGACGGCCGTCTCGGCGCTGACGGTCGCGCTCCGGGCGGCGCCGGTCAGCAGGCCGCGCTCGCCGAAGGCCTCGTCCGGGCCCAGGCGGCGCAGGAACCGCACGGGTCCGGGTCCCTCGGAGCCGCGGACCTCGACCGTCCCGGCGAGGATCACGTAGAAGCGGTCGGCCGGATCACCTTGGCGGATGATCGTCGCGCCGGCCGGCACCGAGATCGCGGCGCCGCGGGCGAGCGTCGCAGCCACCCGGAACGCCGGGATCCCGGCGAACAGGGGCAGGCCGGCCACGCGCTGGGCGACGGCCGCCAGCTCGGGATCGCCGGCTTCCGTTCCGTGGCTCCCGACCATGGCCGTGCCCAGCAGGCCGCCGATCAGGATCAGCCCCGCCGCGCCGGCCAGGACGGTCCCGATCCCGACCCGGTCGGCCAGGATCGGCAGGGCGAAGGCGCCGCTCGCGTAGGCCAGCGTGCCCACGGTCTGGATCGACCCGATCGCCCGCCCGCGAGCCGTGGCCGGCACGATCCGCTGGAGCAGGGTGGTGCTCACGACCTCGACCAGCAGGCTGCCCGCCGACGCGATCGCGAGCATCACGAAGCCGACGGCCAGGGCCGACGACCAGCCCAGGCCGGCCAGCCCGAAGGCCAGGATGACCGCCCCGGCGACCAGCGGCAGCGACAGCCGGCGGCGGATCACGACGAGCCCGGAACCGATCGCCCCGAGCAGTCCGCCGACGCCGATCGCGGCGTTCAGGTAGCCGGTTCCTTCGTCGCCCGCACCGAGCTGGCGGGTGGCCAGGACGACGGTCAGGATGCCCAGGCCGCCGAACGCGAAGCCGGCCACCACGTCGATCAGGGCCAGCCCGGCCAGCGGCCGGAGGGGCAGGGACGCCGTGGCCGTGGCCGTGGCCGTGGGCGCCGGCGCCGGCGGGGCCAGGGTCGGGGTCGCGCCCTTCTCGATGGCGGCCCCGGCCGTGTCCGCCGCCGGCGAGGGCAGCCGCCAGAGGACGACCGCGATCAGCCCGAACGAGGCGGCGTTGAGCAGGAAGGCGGTGGTCAGGCCGCCGATCGCGATCAGCAGGCCGGCGATCGCCGGGCCGATGACGAAGGCCAGGTTGTCGAGGCTCGACCAGGCACTGTTGGCCGGCCCGAGCTCGCTCTCGTCGGCGACCAGGCTGGGCAGGTAGGAGCCGATCGTCGGGCCGAAGAAGGTCGAGAAGCAGGTCGCCAGGATGGCCAGTCCGACGATCGCCGGGAGCGGCCCGCCGGTCGCCTGGAGGGCGGCCATGACGACCATGATCAGGCCCCGGGCGACGTCGGTCACGAGCAGGATCAGCCGCCGGTCGAAGCGGTCGGCGACGATCCCGGCGGGGATCGACAGGAGGACGTAGGGCAGGACCCGGGCCGCGCCGACGATCCCCAGCAGGACCGGGTCGGAGCTCGCCTGGTAGACGACGACGAGCAGGGCGACGAGGTACAGCCAGTCGCCGACCGAGGACACGAACTCGCCGCCCAGGAGGCGGACGAGGGGCCCGTTGCGGAGCAGCCGGCGATAGGCGGCGAGGACGCTCACGACAACCGCCGCGGCGGCCGGTTGCCCTCCAGGGCGAGGAGGATCGTCTTGATCTCGAGGAGCGCTTCGCGCTCTCCGAACCAGCCCCCGCCGTAGCCGCCCAGGGTGCCGTCGCCGGCGATCACCCGGTGGCAGGGAATCAGCAGCCCGATCGGGTTGCGGCCGACGGCACCGCCCACAGCCCGGGCGGCTCCCCGCCGGCCGATCCGTTCGGCGAGCCGGCCGTAACCGATCGTCTCGCCCCAGGCCAGGCTGCGCACGCCGCCCAGGACGAGCCGGTCCCAGTCGGTCGCGCCGGGCAGGGCGACCGGGATTGCGTCGAGTGGCCCGGGCTCGCCGGCCAGCAAGGCCCGCACGGCTTCGATCGCCTCGGCCAGCCGGCGGGCGACGGGCTTCGGTGGCCGATCACCCTCCTCGACGATCCCGCCGAACCGTCGGCGGCAGCCGGTCGCGAACGATTCGGCGCTCGACAGGACCTCGAGGGCGAGGACGGCATCCTCGGTCGCGGCCAGCCGGATCGGCCCCCAGGGAGCTTCGACGAGCGCGATCCCGATCACGCCGGCCGGTCAGGCCCCGGTGTAGCGCCGGAAGACGGCCACCGCGTTCTGGCCGCCGAAGCCGAAGCCGTTGACCATGACCGTCTCGACCTTCGCCGGGCGGGCCACCAGCGGCACGTAGTCGAGGTCGCATTCGGGATCGGGCTCGTGGAGGTTGGCCGTGGGCGGGATCACCTGGTCCCGGATCGCGCCGCAGGCCGCCAGCACGCTGGCAATCCCGGCGGCGCCCACGAGGTGGCCGATCATCGACTTGGGCGAGCTGATCGCAACCCGCCCGGCCTGCGTCCCGAAGGCGGCCTTGATCGCCCGGGTCTCGGTCACGTCGTTGAGCGGGGTGGCCGTGCCGTGGGCGACGATGTAGTCGATCTCGTCGGTCGTCACCCCGGAGTTGCGGAGCGCGTTGACCATCGCCCGGGTCGCGCCTCGGCCGGTCGGCTCGGGGGCGCTGATGTGGAACGCATCGGCGGTCAGCGCCCCGCCCAGGATCTCGGCGATCGGGGTTGCGCCGCGGGCCAGGGCATGCTCGAGCGACTCGACGATGACGGCTCCACCGCCCTCGCCCAGGACGAAGCCGTCGCGGCTCCGGTCGAACGGGCGGGAGGCATGCTCGGCGTCGTCGTTGCGCTTGCTCAGGGCGCCCATGTTGCCCAGCGCGGCAATCGCCATCGGCAGGACCGGCGCTTCGGCGCCGCCGGTCAGGACAACGTCGCACTCGCCGTCGCGGATCAGGCGGAGGGCGTCGTGGAAGGCGATGATCGAGGTGGCGCAGGCGGCGACCTGGGTCATCACCGGCCCGGTCAGGTGGTACTCCATCGAGAGCATGCAGGCGCCCATCGAGCCGGACAGGGCCGGCACCGCGAACGGGCTGACGAAGCGCGGGCCCTTCGAGTCGGCGACGTGCGTCCCGTCGATGATCTGCTCGATCCCGCCGCCGCCGGTGTTCATCACCACGCCGACACGGTCGCGCTGTTCCTCGCTCATCGCCGCGAAGTCGATGGCCGGCGTGGCCGACGGCTTCCTTGCCGGCGGCCATCGCGAAATGGATGAAGCGACTCATCCGGCGGGCCATCTTGGCGTCCATCGCGACGGTCGGGTCGAAGTCCAGCACCTCGGCCGCGATCTTCACCTCGAACCCGCTCGAGTCGAACGACTGGATCCGGCGGGTGCCCGAGACCGCGGCCACCAGGTTCCGCCAGTAGGTCGGGAAGTCGTCGCCGTTGGGCATCACGGCACCGAGGCCGGTGATCACGGCACGGCGGGCTGGGTCAGCGCTGGGCGGCACGGTTACCTCTCGGGTCGGGCGGGCGGGCCGCTCGATTGTAGGGCCCGGCCGAACGTCGGGCGCCGATGGCCTGGGGCTGGGGCGGTTTCAGTCGCCGTCGTAGCGCTTGAAGATGACCGCCCCGTTATGGCCGCCCAGCCCGATGTTGTTGGACAGGGCGTAGCGGACCGGCGCAGTCCTGGTCTCGGTGGCGATGTTCAGGTCGCACTCGGGATCCGGCTCGCGATAGTTGAGGGTCGCCGTGATCGTCTGCTCGGCGACCGACATCACCGTGGCGAACGCCTCGAACGCCCCGGCCGCGCCCATCATGTGGCCGGTCAGCGACTTCGTGGCGCTGATCGCGATCTTCGGCGTGTGATCACCGAAGACGTGCCAGATCGCCTCCGCCTCGCGCACGTCGCCCATCGGGGTCGACGTGCCGTGCGGGTTGAGCAGGTCGACCTCGTCGGCCGGTACCCCTCGCCGGTCGAGGGCCATCTTCATCGCCCGGGCGGAGCCGCCGCCGTGGGCCACCGGCTGGATCATGTCCCAGCCGTCGGCCGCCGAGCCATAGCCGACGACCTCGGCGTAGATATGGGCACCGCGTGCCTTGGCCAGCTCGAGGTCCTCGAGGAACAGCGAGCCGGCACCCTCGCCCAGGACGAATCCGTCGCGGGTCTTGTCGAACGGCCGCGAGACCGTCGTCAGGGGCTCGCCCGGGCGAGGCATCCCGAGCCCGCGCATGTTGCCGAAGCCGGCATGGGCGACCTCGAGCAAGGGCGACTCCGTCGAGCCGCTGATCACCGCGATGCAATCGCCGCGGCGGATCGCCTCGGCGCCCTCGGCCACGTTGTGGGTGCCGGTGGCGCAGGCCGAGGCGATGCACACGTTGTGGCCGATCGCGCCGGTCTCGATCGCGATCAGCCCGGAGGCCGAGTCGACCAGGCCGTAGGCGATGAACGTCGGGGTGACCGAGCGGGGGCCCTTGCGCTCGAGCAGGTGGTGGTTGTCGATCATCAGCTGCTGGCCGCCGGCCCCGCAGCCGAAGACGACGCCGACGTCGGTCCGGTTCTCGTCGTTGATCTCGAAGCCGGAATCGGCGACGGCCTGCTTCGCCGCGGCCACGCCGAACTGGGTGCTCGACTCGGTCCGCCGGGTCTGCTTGGCGTCCAGCCAGTCGAGCGGGTTGAAGCCCTTGACCTCGCCGGCCGTCTTGGCCTCGTACTTGCTGACATCGAAATAGGTGATCTCGCCCAGGCCAGACCGGCCGTTGACGAGGGCATCCCAGGCGGTCGCCTTGTCGTTGCCGACGGGGCTGACAACGCCGAGACCGGTGACGGCGACGCGGCGGGTGTAATCGGGTTGGCGCACGAGTCTGGAACTCCTCGGTAGAGACGGTTGGGCTGGCCTACGGGACGACGATTCCGTCGGGGGTGGTGGGGGAGTCGGTGGCGATCGCGGTCGCACCGGGCACGATCCGGCTGGTGAGGCCGGTCAGCACCCGACCCGGGCCGATCTCGATGAACGTCGTGACCCCGGCGGCGGCCATCGCCTCGACGGCCCGGATCCAGTCGACCCCGGTCGTCAGGTGCTCGATGAGCTCTGTGCGGGCTTCGGCCGCGGTCCGGATCGGGCGGGCGTCGGCGTTGGCCAGGCCGGCCGGGTGCGGATCATGGAAGGTGACCTCGGACAGGACCGCCGCCATCCGGTCGGCCGCCTCGGCCATCAGCGGCGAGTGGGCGGCGACGCTGACCGGCAGCTCGATCGCCCGCCGGGCACCAAGGGTCTTGGCCAGCTCGATCCCCGCCTCGACGGCGGCTCGTTCGCCGGACACGACCACCTGGCCCGGTGCGTTGCGGTTGGCGACACCGAAGACGCCGTGGGCGGACGCTCCCGCGACGAGCTCCGGCAGGCGGCCCTCGTCGAGCCCGATCAGGGCGGCCATCCGGCCCTCGCGGCCGGCGCCCGAGGCCTGCATCAGCCGGCCACGTTCGCGGACGAGCCGCAGGCCGTCGGCCAGGCTGAGGGCGCCCGAGGCAACGAAGGCGCTGTACTGGCCCATCGAATGCCCGGCCGCGAAGAGCGGCTCGGGCGCCGGATCACCGCCGACCGCCGCTCGCTCGGCCCAGCGCTCGCGGAGGACCGTGAGGTAGGCGAACGAGGTGGCGAGCAGCGCAGGCTGGGCGTTCTCGGTCAGGTTGAGCGTCTCGGCCGGCCCGTCCCAGGCCAGCCGGCTGATCGGCTCGCCGAGGGCCTCATCGGCCGCGGCAAAGACCGCCGCCGCCGCCGGCGACGCCGCCGCCAGCGCCGACCCCATGCCAACGGCCTGCGACCCCTGGCCGGGAAACACAAAGGCGAACGCGCTCATTGAAATCGAGCCTAGTCCGATCTCGCCCAGCCACGGTCGGAGCCGGTGCAACGTTGCACGGATTCGTGCGGGATCGTACGCTCAGAGCATGTCCGATCGACCCGCCCCGCTCCGCTCGGCCCGGCCGACCGCCCCGCGCCGGGCGATTGCCCGGATCTTCGAGGCCGACCTGTCGGCGCCGGTCGTCGCGGCAGGCATCCGGGCCCAGAACCCGCGCGAGATCTCGGAGCGGGTGGCGATGGGCCGGGCGCTGTGGCGCGAGCTCGTGATCGGCTTCGCCTCGCAGCTCGGCAGCCTGCGCCTGGGGTTCACCCAGCTGGCCGCGCTGTACGTCCTGGCCGACACCGGCACGACCACCGTCTCCGACCTGGCCGACGCGATCAACCGCTCGCCGTCGGCCACGTCGCGCCTCGTCGACGGCCTCGTCCGCCGACGCCTGGTCGAGCGCCGGATCGAGTCCGAAGATCGCCGCCAGCGGACGGTCGAGCTGACCCAGCGCGGGCATGCCCTGCTCCGGGTGGTGGATCGGGCCCGGGCCGACCAGTTCCTGTCCGCGGTCCGGCCGATGCCCGCCGCCGAGCGCGCCCTGATCGCGATGGGCGTGGCCGCCCTGGCGACCCACGCGATCTCGCGCCGGGGCCGGCTGATCCGCTCGCGGCGAGCCCTGGGGGAGTAGCGGCCCTCGTTTCGTGCCCGCGTCCTGGCGGCTCGCGCCCGCGACGCCCACCGAGTCCCGCGGCAGTCCACCCGGATACCGCGACTAACCTTAGTCGGCAGGTTGATCTGGGCCGATGGCAATGGACCGAGCGCCTGGTTCCCCGGATCGACCTCGGGCTCGTGCGTGAGGACTGCCTCGGCGATGAATTTGAGCGGGCCAGCACGCGATGTTCAACCGCTTCAGCGGGTCGCCTAAGGTTAGTCGTGGTAGCGACCCACTCGCCGCCGACGCCGGAGCCGGCGAACCCGCGTCCGGGCCGGGCGGCGCGGCGTCGGGCGATGACTCCACGCCCCGCAGCCCCCTGATCTCGACGAAGATCGGCGCGAAGGTCGGTGAGCGAGGGTCCCGCTAGGTCGTGCCGCCGAAGGCGACGACGACCATCCCGATGATGCCGACGGCCGTCGTGATCCCGACGATCAGGACGATCATCAACACGAGCAGCCACAGGGTCCGACGCTCCGAGCGCGCCGTGGCAGCGGGGTCGGGATCCTGCCCACCCGCCGGGCGCGGCGCAGCGAAGCCCCGGCGGTCGGGATCGAGCTCATGGGGCATCGGCCTGGTCGGCATGCCGACATCATGCCCCGAACCGGGCCGAGCGCCGCGCACCGGGCCGGCGCGCCGCGCGACACCGGGCCGAGCCGGCCCTAGCCGAGCCCGGCCCGGAGCGGCTGGGCAACCTCCTCGGCCACCGCGTCGATCCCCTCGACACCGAGCCGGGGCGGCATCCCCAGGATGACGTGGGTGGCTCCGCGGTCGACGGCCTCGAAGCTCGCCTCGAGCGCGGCTCGGCGTGATGTCCGGTCGGCACCGGTCGGGATCTGGGCCCCGAAAGCGAAGGTCGCCGGGTCGCGACCGGCGGCCTCCAGCGCGGCCAGCAGCGCGTCGCGCCGGCCGCTGAAGTAGACCAGGTCGGTCGGTGACTTGTCGCTGGTGACGACCGCCGGCAGGAGCCAGCCCTGGGCGACCTCGGCCGCCAGCGCGATGCCCCGCCGCTTCTGGCCACCGAGCCAGATCTGCGGCCCGCCGGGCGTCAGCGGCGGAGGATCGTTCGTCGCTCCGTCGAGCGGGTAGAACGGATCCGGGCGGGTCACCCCGGCCTCGGTCGCGGCCGCCGCCGAGCCGAGGGCATGGATCACCCGTACGCCCGACTCGAACCGGTCGAAGCGTTCGGGCATCGGCGGGAAGGGGATCCCGAACGGGCTGTGCTCGGGATCGAACCAGCCCGCGCCGAGGCCCAGGATGAACCGGCCGCCGGTCGCGTGATCGAGGACCGTGGCCGCCTTGGCCAGCACGGCCGGCTGGCGGAAGGTCATCGCCAGGACGGCGTGCCCGACCCACTTGCCGGGCACGTGGTGGATCAGCGCGGCGAGCGCCGTGAGCGCCTCCAGCGATGCGCCGGCGCGGGCCAGGCTGACGTCCGTCAGGTGGTCGTTGAGCCATGCCGACTCGAAGACCGCATGCGTCCCGATCCGGGCCCAGGCCGCGTCGAGGGTCGCCCAGTCGACGGCCTGCGGTGAGGTCTTGATCCCGATCGAGATCGGCCGGCCCGGCGTCGCGCTCATCGGCCGCGCAGGGCGGCGTTCATCCGGGACCCGGTCGTGACCGCGCCCTCGGACGCCGAGCCGACGAGCGCGGCGTACTTGGCCATCACCCCGCCGGGGTAGTTGGGGGCCGGCGGCGACCAGGCCGCCCGGCGCCGCTCCAGCTCGTCGGCCGGCACGTCGAGGTCGAGGGCCCGGCGATCGACGTCGATGACGATCGGGTCGCCCTCCCTGACCAGGGCGATCGGGCCGCCGAGGGCCGCCTCCGGTGCGACGTGGCCGATCATCAGCCCGTGGGTGCCGCCCGAGAACCGGCCGTCGGTCAGGAGCGCGACCGTCTCGCCCAGGCCCTCGCCGACGAGCGCCGCGGTCACGCTCAGCATCTCCTGCATCCCCGGCCCGCCGACCGGGCCCTCGTAGCGGATCACGACGACGTCGCCCGCCTTGATCCTGGCGCCGGCGGACCGCGTCGTAGCAGGCCGTCTCGGAGTCGAAGACCCGGGCCGGACCGCGGTGGAGCCGGCGTTCGTGGCCGGCCAGCTTCACCACGCAGCCGTCCGGCGCGAGGCTAGCCGTGCAGGATGGCCAGGCCGCCGGTCGGCTTGAGCGGCCGCTCGATCGGCACGACGACCTGCTGGCCGGGCGTCTCGACGACGGCCGCGGCGACCTGGGCGATCGTCCGCCCGTCGACGGTCGGCGCGTCGCCGTGGAGCAGGCCCCGCTTGAGCAGCTCGCGCATGACCAGCGCCACGCCGCCCGCGTCGTACATGTCCGAGGCCGTGTACCGGCCGCCGGGCTGCATGTCGGCCACGATCGGGGTCCGGTCGGCGATCGCGCCGAACTCGTCGATCTCCAGCGGGATCCCGAACTCGTGGGCGATCGCCAGGATGTGGAGGACGCCGTTGGTCGAGCCGCCGGTGGCGGCGACCGACGCGATCGCGTTCTCGAGGGCGGCCCGGCTGACGATCGACGACGGCCGGACGTCGCGCCGGACGAGGTCCATGACCAGCTCGCCGGTCGTCCGGGCCGCGGCGTCCTTGGCCGGATCCTCGGCCGGGATCCCGTTCAGCCCGGCCGGCGACAGGCCGAGGAACTCGAGGACCGTGCTCATCGTGTTGGCCGTGAACTGGCCGCCGCACGCGCCCGGCGCCGGGACAGGCCGCGTTCTCGACCTCGTACAGCTCGTCGAGCGTGATCTTGCCCGCCCGGTAGGCGCCGATCGCCTCGAAGACGGTCACGACCGTCGCATTGCGCTGGCCCTTGTAGGTGCCCGGATAGATCGTCCCGTTGTAGAGGACGACGGCCGGGACGTCGAGCCGGCCGAGGGCCATCACCGCGGCCGGGATCGTCTTGTCGCAGCCGACCAGGCAGACGAGGCCGTCGAGCAGGTGGCCGCGGACGACGAGCTCGATCGAGTCGGCGATCACCTCACGACTGACGAGGCTGGCCTTCATTCCCTCGGAGCCCATCGACACGCCGTCGCTGATGGCGATCGTGTTGAACTCCATCGGCGTCCCGCCGGCCGCCCGGATGCCGTCCTTCACGGACTCGGCCAGCCGGCGCTGGTTGTAGTTGCAGGGCATCGTCTCGATCCAGGTCGTGGCCACCCCGACGAGCGGCTTGGCCAGGTCCTCGTCGGTGAACCCGATCGCCTTGAGCATCGCCCGGGCCGCGGCCCGGTCCGGCCCGTCGGTGAGCGCCGCGGAGTGGCGCTTGGCGGGGTCGCTCGGGGCGTCGTAGGGATGGGCGGTCATCGCGGCTCGTCCTCGTGGAGGATCGGTTGTGGGGCTGTCGGGCAGAGTGTAGAAGGGCCGCTCGACCGACGTGGATGCTCGCTTCAGCGGGTGCAGGTCCCCGTGCTGACGGCGGCCTTCGAGCCGAGGCCGGGCTGGATCCGGTTGGCGACATCGACCGGCGACAGGGCATAGCCCACGTCCGGGTCGGTCTGGGCCTGGGCGAAGACCACCCCGCCGACGGTCCCGTCCCTGAGCACGACCGGCCCGCCGCTGTCGCCCTGGATGATCGCCGCCCGGAGCTCGATGATCTGGCGGCTGACAAGGCTCGTGCCGTAGATGTCGCGGCCCTCGGCCTGGTACGAGCTGGTGACCGCGGCCGCGATCGTGGTCAGGGCGCCGCCGCCGGGATGGCCGAGGGCCGCCGCCAGGGTCCCGTGGCCCGGGACCTGGCCGGCCAGGGTGAGCGCCGGCGCAGCGGCCAGGTCGGGCACGTACAACAGGGCGATGTCGAGGTTCGGATCGAACAGGACGGCCACGGCCCGGGCCTGCGGTCCGCCATCGCGACCGACGGCGATCGAGCCCGAGCCGGCGACGACGTGGGCATTGGTGACCACATAGCCGGGGCGGACGACGAAGCCCGTCCCGCTCAGGACGTAGCCGCAGGCGTCGGCCCGGATCAGCATCGTCGAGGCCTCGGCCTTCGCCGCGATCGCCTCGGCCTGGGCGTCGGTCGGCGGATCGACCGGCGGCCCGGGGAACGGCTCGAAGCCGACGAACACGTCGGGCAGGCCCGAGGCGTCGAGCCACTTGCCGAGCTCGCCCACGATCTGGGTCGGCGGCGGCAGCACGCCGGCCAGTCCCCGGACGATGCCCGAGCGCTGGACCGCGGCGGCGACCTGGGGCACCGGTCCGGCGGCCAGGACGCCGCCGACGAGCCACACCACGAGGACGCCCTGGGCCAGCCCGAGGACGCCGCCTGCGGCCCGGTCGAGGGTGCCGAGGAAGCCGTGGCCGACGAGCCGGGCCCGGATCCGGGCGCCGACGCTCGAGCCGATCGCCTCGCCCACGCCGACGATCCCGACGATCCCGACCAGCACGACGACCGCCCGGATCGGCGGGTCGATCGTCTGCAGCCAGGCCTGGGCGAGGGGCAGCAGGACGATGATCGCCAGGGCACCGCCGCCGATCGCCCCGGCCAGGCCGCCGAGCTGGGGGAAGGCACCCGAGGCCAGGCCGGCGAGGAGGGCGAAGACGAGGATCGCGATGATCAGGAGGTCGACCACGTTCACCGGGTCAGTATCGCGGCGCCCGTCCGATCGAGTCTCAGCCGGCGCCGACCCGCGTGTCGACCCGGGCTGGATGGGCCGCCTGCCAGGCGTCGATCGTGGCCAGCCGGCCGAGCAGCCAGCCGATCTCGTCGGTCCCGGCCAGGAGCATCTGCTTGGCGAACGGGTCGACCTCGAAGGGCAGGTCCTCGTCGCCCGGCAGGTGGATCAGCTGCTCCTCGAGGTCGACCGTCAGCTCGACGTCCGGATCAGCCTCGACCAGCTCGAACAGCTGGCGATGGCGCTCCGCCTCGACGACGATCGGCAGCAGGCCGTTCTTCAGGGCGTTGCCCCGGAAGATGTCGGCGAAGCTGGTCGACAGGATGACCCGGATGCCCCAGGCGACGAGCGCCCAGGCGGCATGCTCGCGGGACGAGCCAGTGCCGAAGTTGTCGCCGGCCAGCAGGATCCGCCGGCCGGCCATCGACAGGCGGTCCATGACGAACAGCGGCTCGTGCTGGCCGCCATCGGCGTCGTAGCGCCAGTCGTGGAAGAGCGCCTCGGCCAGGCCTTCCTTGTCGGTCATCTTGAGGTAGCGGGCCGGGACGATCTGGTCGGTGTCGACGTTCTCGGCCGGCAACGGGATGACGGCGCTGCGGAACGTCGTGAAGGCGTCGGCCATGGCTCGGGCGTCTCGGCTCAGCGTCCGCCGAGACCGGCCGCGGCCTCGATCCCGGGCAGCGCCCGGGGATCGGTGATCTCGCCGGCCAGGGCCGACGCGGCGGCGGTCAGGGGCGAGGCCAGGAACGTCCGGCCGCCCTTGCCCTGGCGGCCTTCGAAGTTGCGGTTCGAGGTGCTGATCGCGTACTGGCCGGGGGTCAGCTGGTCGCCGTTCATGGCGATGCACATCGAGCAGCCGGCCTCGCGCCACTCCGCTCCGGCGGCCCGGAAGACGTCGGCCAGGCCCTCGTGCTCGGCCTCCTTCTTCACTTCCTGCGAGCCGGGCACGACCATCACCCGGACACCGTCGGCGATCCGCCGGCCGCGGAGGACCGAGGCCGCCAGGCGCAGGTCGCTGATTCGGCCGTTGGTGCACGAGCCGATGAACACGACGTCGACCTTCTGGCCGAGCAACGCCTGCCCGGGGCGGAGGTCCATGTACTCGAGGGCGTGCTCCAGGGCGCGCCGGGCGGCCGGATCGGGCTGGTCGGCCGGGGCCGGGACGCGCGAGCTGATCGGCAGGCCCATGCCCGGGTTCGTGCCGTAGGTGACCATCGGCTCGAGGCCGCCGGCGTCGATCGTGATCGAGCGGTCGTAGCGGGCTGCGGGATCGGTCGGCAACTGCCGCCAGGCGGCCACGGACGCATCCCACGCTGCGCCCTGCGGAGCGTGGGGCCGGTTGGCGACGTACTCGAACGTGGTGTCGTCGGGCGCGATCAGGCCGGCCCGGGCGCCGCCCTCGATGCTCATGTTGCAGACGGTCATCCGCTGCTCCATCGTCAGGCCGCGGATCGCCTCGCCGGTGTATTCGAAGACATGGCCGGTGCCGCCGCCGACGCCGATCCGGGCGATCAGGGCCAGGATGATGTCCTTGGCGCTCACCCCGGGCGCGAGCCGGCCGTCGACCCGGACCTCGTAGGTGTGTGGCCGGCGCTGAAGGAGGCACTGGCTGGCGAGGACCATCTCGACCTCGCTCGTGCCGATCCCGAAGGCGAGCGCGCCGAACGCGCCGTGGGTCGCCGTGTGCGAGTCGCCACACACGATCGTCATCCCCGGCTGGGTCAGGCCCAGCTCCGGCCCGATGATGTGGACGATGCCCTGGTTGGGCGAGCCGAGGCCGTGGAGCGGGATCCCGAACTCGGTGCAGTTGTCGGTCAGCTGCTGGACCTGGGCCGCGGCGATCAGGTCCGCGATCGGCAGCGACCGATCGTGGGTCGGGATCGAGTGATCGGCCGTCGCCACGGTCTGGCCGGGCCGGCGCACGGTCAGACCGCGCTGGCGCAGGCCGGTGAACGCCTGGGGGCTGGTGACCTCGTGGACCAGGTGGAGGTCGATCGCCAGGATCGTCGGGGCGCCGGCTTCCTCGTGGACGACATGACCGTCCCAGATCTTGTCGACCAGGGTGCGTGGCTGGGAGATCGCGGCGTCAGGCACGGCAGGAGGCTAGCACGTGCTCGACCCGGTCGTCCCCGGCCCCGCCTTTCCGCGTGCCGACGGGGCGCCCCCGTGGGTGATCGCGGCGCCCGCTGCCCTCGGACTTCGAACGAATGCCGCTGGCAGGCGCATGAGCGGCAGGATTTGCGGTTTCCGGCTCCGCGCATCTCGATCCCCGGCCAATGGTACGCACGAACCGGCGCCTTGGCGGCCGAATTGCGCCCGCGTTTTCCGGCGACCCGTCCGTAGTGCGCGTGGTGGCGGAATTACGACGAAGTCGGCTTGAGGGCGTCGAGGGCACGCAGCTTCGACGAGGCACGTCGCCGGCCGAGGGGGTCGCGCCGCGACCTGCGAAGATCGGCCAGGCGGGTCGGTACCTTCGGTGGGCGGTGCCCGGTTGCGCAATCCAGAAACGCCCCGTACACTCGCCCGAACCGCAGGGCAGCCGCCTCGCGGAGTCGCCACGGAGTCGAACGTGGGCCTCGTCAACCGGCAGGACCGCCGCCATGTCGCGATCGTCGTCACCAGCGATGGCCGCCGCGTGAACGTGCCCATGCCCGAGACCGGCCTCCTCGACGTCGTAGTGCTTCCCCTGCTTCGCTCGATCCTCCTTGGGCTGGACGGCCTTCTGGGCCTCATTACCGGCTCCCGGCAGGAGAACGGAGGAACGCGGAGGTAGCGCAAGCGCCACCGAGAACCAACGGGACCCTCGCCGGGAGGCGGGGGTTTTTTCATGGCCACGGAGACCAGACCGATGACGATCGCCAAGGGTGAATCGGCGGGGGCGCCGGCAAGAACGGCTGCCCGGCCAGCCGCGCCGACCACGGCCGCCCCGCCCCAGCGGCACGGTCACGTCCCGAACGACGGGACGGCCGGCGCGGCGGCGATCGAGGCGGCCCGCAAGGCGATGCTGCACGACGCCAAGCCGCTCAAGCGCACCCGGATCGGGGCCGACGTCGTGTGCGAGGCGCTCCTGCGCCAGGGCGTCGACGTCTTCTTCGGCTATCCCGGCGGCGTGGTCCTGCCGCTCTACGACGTCCTGGGCGACTACCCGGAGCTCCGCCACGTCCTCGTCCGCCACGAGCAGGGCGGCGCACACGCCGCCGACGGCTACGCCCGGGTCACCGGCCGGGTCGGCGTCTGCCTGGGCACCTCCGGCCCGGGCGCCACGAACCTCGTCACCGGCATCGGCACCGCCCTGCTCGACTCGATCCCGATGGTCGCGATCACCGGCAACGTGCCCGGTGCCCTGCTCGGCAAGGACGCCTTCCAGGAGATCGACATCAACGGCATCACCCTGCCGATGACCAAGCACAACTACCTCGTCCGCGATGCCGACGACCTGCCGCGCGTCTTCGCCGAGGCGTTCCACATCGCCCGCACCGGCCGGCCCGGCCCGGTCCACATCGACATCACCAAGGACGCCCTCCAGCAGGAGACGCGCGCGCCCGCACCCGAGCGAGGCCGAGGTCGATCGCCGGCCTGCCCGGCTTCCGGCCGAACTTCGACGGCCACCCCCGCCAGCTCAAGGTCGCCGCCGCCGAGATCGCCCGCGGCGAAGCGCCCGATCATCCTGGCCGGCCACGGCGTCCTCCACGCCGAGGCCTGGGACGACCTGCGGGCGTTCGCCGAGAAGACCAGATCCCGGTCGCCTGGACCCTGCTCGGCATCGGGGCGATCGACGAGGACCACCCGCTCGCCTACGGCTTCATGGGCATGCACGGCTGGAAGCACGTCAACCGGGCGATCCAGTCGGCCGACCTGCTGATCGCGATCGGCATGCGCTTCGACGACCGGGTCACCGGCAACGTCCGGACCTACGCGCCGTACGCCCGGATCGTCCACGTCGACATCGACCCGGCCGAGATCGGCAAGAACGTCGCCGTCGAGGTCCCGATCGTCGGCGACGCCGGCCGGGTCCTGCGGGCCCTGGCCCCGATGGTCGAGCCGACGCCGATCCGAGCGACCGGGCCGACTACCTCGCCGAGCTGGCCGAGTGGCGGACCGAGTCGGAGGCCAGCAGCTGGCACGGCTCGGGGGCCTGGCGCGACGGGCTCCTGTCCGCCGACTACGTCGTCGAGCGGATCGGCGAGCTGACCGACCACCGGGCGACCTACGTCGCCGACGTCGGCCAGAACCAGATGTGGCTGGCCCGCTACGCCGGCTTCCAGCTGCCCAACAGCCACGTCAGCTCGGGCGGCCTCGGGACGATGGGCTTCGGCCTGCCGGCGGCGATGGGCGCGGCGCTCGGCCGGCCCGACCGCGAGACCTGGGCGATCATCGGCGACGGCGGCTTCCAGATGACCTCGCAGGAGCTGATGACCCTCGTCCAGGACCGCATCCCGGTCAAGATCGCCCTGTTCGACAACAAGAAGCTGGGGATGATCCGGCAGTGGCAGGAGATCATCTACGCCGGCAACTACCACTCGGCCCACCTGCTCGGGCCGGACTTCGCCAAGCTGGCCGACGCGTTCGGGATCCCGGCCTTCCGGGCCCGCACGCCCGACGAGGTCGACCCGGCGATCCGGGCGGCCCAGGCCGTCGACGGCCCGGCCCTGGTCTGGTTCGAGATCGCCGAGACGCAGAACATCTTCCCGATGATGCCGGCCGGCAAGGGCCTGTCCGACCTGATCGAGAAGTGGGACGGGCCCGAGGAATGAGCGACCCCGCCGACGATTCCGGGTCGGGCCGCGCGAACGGCGCCGGGCCGGGTGCGACGCCCGCTCCGACGCCGGGTGCGACGCCCGGACACCCTTCGGGTCCGGCCCACTCGGCCCCGCCGGCGCGGGCCCTGCCCGGCTCGGGCGAGGTCAACCGCCACGTCCTCGTGGCGATCGTCCTCAACCGGCCCGGGCGTCCTCAACCGGGTCGCCAGCCTGATGCGGGCCCGCAACTTCAACATCGAATCGCTGGCGGTCAGCCACACCGACCAGCGCCGACATCAGCCGGATGACGATCACCCTGCGCGGCGACGACGTCGCCGTCGAGCAGGTCAGCAAGCAGCTCTACCGGCTGATCGACGTGCTCAAGGTCCAGGACTTGCCGGCCGAGCCGACGGTCGAGCACGAGCTGGCCCTGATCAAGGTCCGGGCGACCGACGCCAACCGGGCCGAGATCGTCAAGGTCGCCGAGCTCTACCAGGCCCGCGTCGTCGACATCACCGAGGGATCGGTGATCGTCGAGGCCGCCGGCACGGAATCGGAGGTCGACGCCATCGTCGCCCTCCTGCGCAGCTACGGCATCAAGGAGCTCGTTCGCACCGGGACCGTGGTCATGGCGCGCGGCTCGGCATCCATCGAGGAGGCGCTCAAGCGATGACGGCAACGATGTACTACGACAACGACGCCGACCCGCGGCGCTGGCCGGCCAGACCGTGGCGATCATCGGCTACGGCAGCCAGGGCCACGCCCACGCCCTGAACCTCCACGAATTCGGGGTCGACGTCGTCGTCGGGCTGGCCCCGGACGTCGAAGAGCCGGGCGCTCGCCGAGGACGCCGGCCTCCGGGTAGCGGACGTGGCCGATGCGGTCCGCGCTGCCGACGTGGTCATGATCCTCGTCCCGGACACGGCCCAGAAGGCGGTCTACGACGCCGAGATCGCGCCGAACCTGCGCCCGGGCGCGCTGCTGATGTTCGCCCACGGCTTCAACATCCATTTCGGCCGGATCGACCCGCCGGCCGGGATCGACGTCGGGATGGTCGCGCCGAAGGGCCCCGGCCACCTCCTGCGCAGCGTCTACCAGGCCGGCGGCGGCGTGCCGGCCCTGTTCGCGGTCTACCGCGACGCGACCGGCACGGCCCGGGCCAAGGTCCTGGCCTACGCCCGGGCGATCGGCGCCACCCGGGCCGGCGTGCTCGAGACGACCTTCGCCGAGGAGACCGAGACGGACCTGTTCGGCGAGCAGTCGGTCCTCTGCGGCGGCACGGCGGCCCTGGTCAAGATGGCCTTCGAGACGCTCGTCGAGGCCGGCTACCAGCCCGAGCTGGCCTACTTCGAGACGCTCCACGAGCTGAAGCTGATCGTCGACCTGATGTACCGCGGCGGCCTCAACTTCATGCGCTTCAGCGTCAGCGACACGGCCGAGTACGGCGACTACGTCAGCGGCCCGCGGATCATCGACGGCCACGTCCGGGAGACGATGCGCGCAGGTCCTGACCGAGATCCAGGACGGTTCGTTCGCCGCCCGCTGGATCGCCGAGAACGAAGCCGGCCGGCCGAACTTCGAGCGCCTGCGCCAGGCCGATCACGATCACCTGATCGAGCGGGTCGGCGCCTCGCTCCGCAGCCAGATGGCGTTCCTCAACCCGATCGAGGTCAACGCCGGCCAGGCCCAGGCGTCGGTCGCAGCGCCCGGCGGGGGCGCCCGATGACCGCGGCCGGTCCCGGCCGGGCGATCGAATCGGGCTCGGTCCGGATCTTCGACACGACGCTGCGCGACGGCGAGCAGGCACCGGGGGCCGGCCTGACCGCCGCCGAGAAGCTCGAGGTCGCCCGCCAGCTCGTCCGGCTCAGGGTCGACGTGATCGAGGCCGGCTTCCCGGCCGCCTCGCCGGGCGACTTCGAGGCGGTCCGCCGGATCGCGGAGGAGACCCGGGGGGTCGCCGTGGCGGCCCTCGCCCGCTGCAAGGACGGCGACCCGCAGCGCGCCGTCGAGGCGATCCGGGTCGCCGGAGCGGCCGCACCTCCACGTGTTCATCGCCACCTCCGACATCCACCTCAAGCACAAGCTCCGGATCGACCGCGACGAGGCGCTCCGACAGGCCGTGCGCTGGGTGCAGTACGGCCGCCAGGAGCTCGGCCCCGACGCCGAGATCGAGTTCTCGGCCGAGGACGCCTCGCGGACCGACGTCGAGTACCTGCTCGAGATCTACGAGGCGGTCGTCGAGGCCGGGGCCAGCACCGTCAACATCCCGGACACGGTCGGCTACGCGATCCCGGCCGAGTTCGGCCGGCTGGTCGAGCGGGTGGTCGACCGGGTCGGCCGCGAGGCGACCGTCTCGCGTCCACTGCCATAACGACCTGGGCCTGGCCACGGCCAATACCCTGGCCGCCGTCCAGGCCGGCGCGCGCCAGGTCGAGGTCACGATCAACGGGCTCGGCGAGCGGGCCGGCAACGCGTCCCTCGAGGAGGTCGTCATGGCCCTCCGGACGCGGCCGACCCAGTTCCCCGAGCTCGGATCACGGATCCAGACCGAGCAGATCACGGCCGCCAGCCGGCTGGTCAGCTACCTGACCGGGTTCGCCGTCCAGCCCAACAAGGCGATCGTCGGGGGCAACGCCTTCGCCCACGAGTCGGGCATCCACCAGGACGGGGTGATCAAGAACCCGCTGACCTACGAGATCATGACCCCCCAGTCGGTCGGACTGACCGGCAGCCAGCTGACGATCGGCAAGCTGTCCGGCCGGCGCGGCCTCCAGGGCAAGCTCCACGAGCTGGGCCACGACCTCGAGGGCGAGGCCCTCGACGTGGTCTACCGCCAGGCCATCGCCCTGGCCGACCTGAAGAAGGAGGTCACCGACGCCGACCTGCTGGCGCTCGTCGAGCGGCGGGCGGCGTGACGTCCCGGCCTCGATCCAGATCGAGGGCTGGAGCGTGACCAGCTCGCACGGCGGCAAGGCGCACCGGCACCGTCTCGATCTCGATCGGGGGCGACGTCCACTCGACCGAGGCGACCGGCAACGGCCCGGTCAACGCCCTCTACTGCCGCCGTCGACCAGGCCCTCCAGCCGCTCCTCGGCTGGCACCCGGTCCTGGCCGAGTACGAGATCAAGGCGGTCTCGGCCGGCGAGGATGCCCAGGGCCAGGTCCTCGTCCGCTGCCGGCGCTCGTCGGACGAAGGGCCCGGGGCGCTCGTCGTCAGCGGCCACGGCCTGTCGACCAACATCATCGAGGCCTCCCTCGAGGCCTACCTCGTCGCGGTCAACAAGCTCCACGGGGCGGAGATCAACGGGATCGACCCGGCCTTCGTGAGCCCCGCCCGGGCCGAGGAGCTGCCGTGACCGAGACCGGAGGCGCCGGCGGGAACGCAATGACCGCGGGCCGCCTGCCGACCTACCGCCTCGCCGCGATCCCCGGCGACGGCGTCGGGCCCGAGGTCCTGGCCGCCGGCCGGGCGGTCCTCGAGGCGACCGGCGCGGCCTTCGGCTTCGCGCTGGGCTGGACCGAGCTCGTCGTCGGCGGAGCCGGGATCGACGCCTACGGCGTGGCGATCCGGCCCGAGGACGTCGCGGCCTGCGCCGCGGCCGATGCGGTCTACCTCGGGGCGGTCGGCGGCCCGAAATGGGACGACCCGACGCTCGCCGTCCGGCCCGAGCAGGCGCTGTTCGCGCTGCGCGGCGGCCTGGGCCTGTTCGCCAACCTGCGCCCGGTCACCGTCCACCCGGCCTGGCCGCCGCCTCGCCGCTCCGGCCCGAGCTGCTCGACGGCGTCGACCTGCTGATCGTCCGCGAGCTGACCGGCGGCCTCTACTTCGGCGCCGCGGACGGAGGCCGACTCCGGCCCGGACAGCCCAGCCGGCTCGCGGGCGGCGAGCGACACGCTGCCCTACACGGAGCGCGAGATCGAGCGGGTCGTCCGGCTCGCCTTCGAGCTCGCCCGCGGCCGGCGCCGGCGGCTGACCAGCGTCGACAAGGCCAACGTCCTGGCCACCTCGCCGGCTGTGGCGGAGGGTCGCGAGCGAGGTGGGCGCCGACTTCCCCGACGTCGAGCTCGACCACCAGCTCGTCGACTCCTGTGCGATGCTGCTCGTCAAGTGGCCGGCCGCCTTCGACGTCCTCGTCACCGAGAACCTGTTCGGCGACATCCTGTCCGACGAGGCCTCGCGTCCTCGCCGGCTCGCTCGGGATGCTGCCGTCGGCCTCGGTCGGCGAGCGCCGGACGGCGCACGGGCTGCATCGGCCTGTACGAGCCGATCCACGGCTCGGCCCCCGACATCGCCGGGCGGGACCTGGCCAACCCGATCGGCACGATCCTGTCCGGGGCGATGCTCCTGCGCTGGTCGCTCGGCCAGGCCGCGGCCGCCGACGCGATCGAGTCGGCCGTCGGCCAGGCGCTCGACGCCGGCTTCCGGACCGCCGACCTGTGGCCCGGCGCGGGCCAGCCGTCGAACGGCCTGGTCCGGGTCGGGACGACCGGGATGGCCGCCGCGATCGTCGAGCGGATCGCCAGCTCGCGCGGCCCGGCGCCCGAGGCGGTCGGCTGATGGCCGCGCCGGTGGTCCTCTACGACACGACCCTGCGCGACGGCACCCAGGGCGAGAACATCACCCTGTCGCTGGCCGACAAGCTCCGCATCGCCCGGATGCTCGACGAGTACGGGATGCCCTACATCGAGGGCGGCTGGCCCGGCTCGAACCCCAAGGACATCGAGTTCTTCGCGGCCGCCCGGACGATGACCTGGAGCACGGCCCGGCTGGCCGCCTTCGGCTCGACCCGCCACCGCTCGAACCGGCCCGAGGCCGACCCCAACCTGCACGAGCTCGTGGCGGCCGAGACGCCGGTCGTCACGATCTTCGGCAAGAGCTGGCTGCTCCACGTGATCGAGGTCCTGGGCGCCACGCCGGCCGAGAACCTGGACATGGTCGCCGACTCGGTCGGCTTCGTGGCCGACCGCGGCCGCGAGGTCGTCTACGACGCCGAGCACTTCTTCGATGGCTACCTGGCCGATCGCGACTACGCCCTGGCCACGCTGCGGGCCGCCCGGCAGGCCGGGGCCCGCTCGATCGTCCTGTGCGACACGAACGGCGGGACGCTGACCGGCCAGCTCGTGCGGGTCGTGACCGACACGATCGCGAGCCTCGACGCCGACCGGGACCGCCCGGCGGTCAGCTGGGGGATCCACACCCACAACGACGCCG
The DNA here is from genome assembly GCA_963727055.1 of uncultured Chloroflexia bacterium. Lineage (GTDB taxonomy): Bacteria > Chloroflexota > Limnocylindria > Limnocylindrales > CSP1-4 > Palsa-1033. The sequence goes on along the minus strand of CAVSEN010000003.1, from coordinate 1,746,670 downwards.
AGCTGGCCGTCGCCAACGCGATCGCCGCGGTCGAGGCCGGCGTGCGCCATGTCCAGGCCACGATCAATGGCTACGGCGAGCGCTGCGGCAACGCCAACATGGTCAGCATCCTGGCCAACCTCGCGCTCAAGACCGAGCTCGGCCTCGTGCCGGCCGGCGGCGGCCGCCTGGCCGGCCTGACCGAGCTGTCGCGGGGCGTGGCCGAGATCGCCAACATCGCCCCGAACGACTACCAGCCCTACGTCGGCCGGTCGGCCTTCGCCCACAAGGGCGGCGTCCACGGGGCGGCGGTGGCCAAGGTCGAGCGGAGCTACCAGCACGTCGACCCGGCCCTCGTCGGCAACGAGGGCCGGCTGGTCGTCAGCGAGCTCGGCGGCCGGGCCAACACCCAGCTCCGCGCCGAGCAGCTCGGCCACCGGCTCGACGGCGTCGATCGATGCCCGCGAGCTGTCGGTCCTGATCAAGCAGCTCGAGGCGGACGGCCTCGCCTTCGAGGGCGCCGAGGCGTCGTTCGAGCTGCTCATCCGACGCCACGCCAAGGGCTACGAGGCCCCCTTCCGGATCGTCGACTTCACCGTCCTGGTCGAGCAGCGCGGCCGGCCGCGGAGCTGCTGGCCGAGGCGACGGTCAAGGTCGAGGTGGCGGGTGAGGTCCTCCACACCGCGGCCGACGGCAACGGCCCGGTCAACGCGCTCGACGCTGCGCTGCGCAAGGCGCTCGGGGCCTTCTACCCCGAGCTCGATGCCGTCCACCTCGTCGACTACAAGGTCCGGATCATCGACGGCGCCGCGGCCACCGGCGGCACGCACCCGGGTGATCATCGACTCCTCGGACGGCACCCGGACCTGGTCGACGATGGGCAGCGACACGAACATCATCGCGGCCTCGGCCGCCGCGCTGGCCGACTCGCTCGAGTACGCTCATCTGGAAGGCCGGCGCCGAGCTGCGCCGGCGCGACGAGCGCCATTTCACGACCCAGGTCGCGGCCCGTGCCGCGGGCACGCCGGAGGTGATCTCATGACCAGCAACGACCGCGTACCGGAAGAGCGGGCGCCGGCTCTGCACCTGGCGCGCTGGACCGTCTCGTCGGGCAGCCATGTCCAGAGCCGCGGGGCCGTGGTCTCGCCTCCGGCGATCACCAGTGGGAGGCGGCCGCCGAGGGCAACGGCCCGGTCGACGCCCTGCTCCGGGCCGTCGACACGGCCCTGGCCGGGGTCCTCAACGGCCATCCCCGGCTGATCGCCTACGACGTCCACGCCGTCGCCGAGGGACCCGACTGCCGAGGGCCTGGTCACGGTCCAGATCGCTCCGCCCGTCGTCGGCCGGCGGCCGCCGGGCGAGCGGCGACTACACCGGCACGAGGCCGCAACGTGAACATCATCGCCGCCTCGATCGAGGCCTACATCGACGCCCTCAACCTGCTCCTCGACGAGGAGCACTGGGCCGGCGCCACCGAGGCAGCCGGCAACCGCAAGCGGGCCCGGCCCGATGCGGCCGGCCGCGCGGCGCGGACGGAGCTGGACGAGGACGCCGGCCACCACGACACGACCGCCTGGTTCGAGCGCTGACGGTGGCCGGCGGGGCCGTCGAGCCGGCAGCCGGAGTCGTCGAGCCGGCGGCGGGACCCAGGGCGGCGTTCTCCGGTGAACCCGGGGCATTCGCCGAGGATGCCCTGCTGGCCGCCCTCGTCGCGCCGCGGTCAGTGCCCGTGGGTGGCTTCCGGGAGGTCTTCGAGGCGGTCCGCGACGGGGCGGCCGATGTCGGCGTCATCCCGATCGAGAACGTCGTCAACGGCACCGTCCGCGAGAACTACGACCTGCTCCTCGAGCACGACCTGCTGATCCGGGGCGAGGTCGTCGTCCCGGTCCGGCTGTGCCTGGCGGCACTGCCCGGGGCCGCGCCTCGAGGCGATCGAGCGGGTCTACTCGCACATCCAGGCCCTCGGCCAGGCCGACGAGTTCCTCCGCCGCCGGCCGTGGGCCCTGCTCACCACCTACAACACGGCGGGGGCCGGGCGACTGATCCGGGAGCAGGCCGAGACGGCCTCGGCAGCCGTCCTCTCGCCCCGGGCCGCCGCCTATTTCGGGCTGGAGATCCTGGCCGAGGGGATCGAGAACGACCCTGCCAACCGGACCCGGTTCATCCTCGTCGGCCGGCCCGACGAGCCGTTTCCGCCCGCCTGGCGCCGGCCAGTCGAAGGACCCGTTCGGCCACGGACCACCCTGGCCTTTGCCGTCCGCAACGAGCCGGGCAGCCTGCTGGCCGTGCTCCAGGTGCTGGCCGACCAGCACCTGAACCTGAGCACGCTCGAGTCGCGGCCCAGCCGCCAGGTGGCCTGGGAATACGTGTTCTGGGCCGACATCGACGCCGACCTGGTCCGATCCGCGGCGGCGGTCGCCCTCGACGAGATCCGGCCGTTGACGACGATGGTCCGCGTCCTGGGCGCCTACGAGCGGGTCGCGGACGGCTGATCCGGCGGCGGCCGGTCCCTGGCTGCCCGGTCGAGCCAGGGCTACTCGATGACGAGGTCGGCCGGTACGGTCGGGTCGATCGGCGGATAGGCCGGCCGGAGCTCCTCCAGGACGTCCCCCAGGATCTCGGCCACGGCCAGGTTGCGGAACCAGTTCTTGTTGGCCGGGATGACGTACCACGGCGCCGCCGCGGTCGAGCACTTGCCCAGGGCGTCCTCGAACGCCCTGGTGTAATCGTCCCAGCGCGCCCGCTCGGCCAGGTCGCCCATCTTGAACTTCCAGCGCTTGGTCGGGTCGGCGTAGCGGTCCTGGAACCGGCGGCGCTGCTCGTCGCGGTCGATCAGCAGGAAGAACTTGACGACGGTCGTGCCTTCCTCGACGAGCAGCCGCTCCCAGTCGTTGATCTGGGCGTAGCGCCGCCGCCAGGTCCCCTTGGGTACGAGCTCGTGGACCCGGACGACGAGGACGTCCTCGTAGTGCGAGCGGTTGAAGATCGCGATCTCGCCCTTGCCCGGCGTGTGCTGGTGGACCCGCCACAGGTAGTCGTGGCTCATCTCGAGCGGGCTGGGGACCTTGAAGTCGGTGACCGGGCAGCCCTGCGGGCTGAAGGCCGACATGACGTGGTGGACCGTGCCGTCCTTGCCCGCCGCGTCGATCCCCTGGAGGACGACGAGGACGGGGTGCTTGGCCTCCGCCCACAGCCGATCCTGGAGGCCCTGCAGGCGGACGAGGCCGGCGGCCAGCTCCTTCTCGGAATCCTGCTTCGCGTGGCCGTGCGTGTCGGACGGGTCGAACCGGGCGAGCCGGACCTTCGAGCCCGGCTCGACCCGGAGCTGGTCGCGCAGCCGTCGTTCGGACATCAGGACGCTCCTCGGGCGAGGTGCCGGACCGGACCGGGCGGGGTCGGTCGACGGGACGGGCTGCCGGGATCGTACACGGGCCCGGCTAGAATGGCGGCCTCAAGCCAGCAGGAGCTCCGCATGACCACCTCCATCGGCGCCCAGCCCCACCCGATCTTCCTTGCCGGCCGCTGGGTCGACTCGCCGGACGTCCTGACCGTGACCAATCCGGCCGACGCCGGAACACCGGCCGGCTCGACGTACCACGCCACGCCCGAGCAGTACGAGGCGGCCGTGACGGCCGCCGTGGCGGCCTTCGAGCAGACCCGCCGACTGCCGGCCTTCGAGCGGGGCGCGATCCTGCGCTCGATCAGCGCCGGGATCAAGGCCCGCCGCGAGGAGCTCGGCCGGCTGATCGCCCTCGAGGCGGGCAAGCCGATCCGCGACGCGCTGGTCGAGGTCGACCGGGCGACGCTGACCTTCCGCCTCGGCGCCGAGGAGGCCGAGCGGATGGTCGGCGAGGTGATCCCGCTCGACCTGATGGCCGCGTCGCGGGGCCGGCTGGGGATCACCCGGCGCTTCCCGATCGGCCCGGTCGCGGCGATCAGCCCGTTCAACTTCCCGCTCAACCTGGCCGCCCACAAGCTCGCCCCGGCGATCGCCGCGGGCTGCTCGATCGTGCTCAAGCCGCCGAGCAAGGACCCGCTCACGATGCTGACCGTGGGCGAGATCGTGGCCGAGGCAGGCCTGCCCGAGGGGGCCGTCAGCATCCTGCCGATGAGCCGCGAGCTGGGCGACCGGATGGTCGCCGACGATCGCTTCAAGCTGCTCACGTTCACCGGCAGCCCGTCGGTCGGCTGGCGGATGAAGGATCGGGCCGGGCAAGAAGAAGGTCGTCCTCGAGCTGGGCGGCAACGCCGGGGTGATCGTCGACCGGACGGCCGACATCGACTGGGCCGTCAAGCGCTCACTCGTCGGCTCGTTCGGCTACGCCGGCCAGGTCTGCATCAGCGTCCAGCGGATGTTCGTCCACGAGGCGATCTGGGACGAGTTCATGGACCGCTTCGTGGCCGGCGCCGCCAAGCTGAAGCTCGGCGATCCGCTCGATCCCCAGACCGACCTCGGGCCGATGGTCGACGGCGCGGCCGCCGCCCGGACCCAGCGCTGGGTCGACGAGGCCGTCGCCCTCGGCGGCAAGCTCCTGCTGGGGGGCAAGGCCGACGGAACGGCCTTCCCGCCGACCGTCCTGACCGACACCCCGGTCAGCGCGGCAGGTCTGCTCGAACGAGGCGTTCGCGCCGCTCGTCGTGGCCTTCCCGTTCCGCGACTTCGGCGACGCGATCCGCCAGGTCAACGACTCGTCGTTCGGGCTCCAGACCGGCGTCTTCACCAACGACCTGGCCAACAGCTGGACCGCGTTCGACGAGCTCGAGGTCGGCGGCGTGATCGTCAACGACGTGCCGACCTACCGGATCGACCACATGCCCTACGGCGGGGTCAAGGACTCGGGCCTCGGCCGCGAGGGCCTGCGCTGGGCGATCGAGGACATGACCGAGATCCGGATCATGGTGATCGCCCAGGCCGGCTGAGCGAGCCGTCCGTGCCGTGCGCGGCGCGGAGATGCCGGGCCGACAGGGCCTTCGGCCGGGCCGGCGGGGCCTTCGGCCGGGCCGGCGGGGCCTTCGGCCGGGCCGGCTGCGTACCACGACTAACCTTAGGCAGCGGGTTTGACCCGCGAATGCTCTTCGTTTCGCGCGTCGGTGAGCCGGCCTACCGGCGCTACCGGTATCGCGCGGGTCAGACCGGCCGAATTATCGCCGGGTGACCGCTGCCGAGTTCCTCTGCCTGCCTGCTACGAGTAGTCGTGGTACGGCCGGCTCCAGAAACGCGCCCCGATGTGCCGCACATTCGTACCGCCGGCCGTTCGTCGACCCGGATTCGTGCACGCGCCCGGCAAGGCCGGAGATGCAGCTCGCCATGCCGCTCGCCCCGAACGGCCATCGGCGCCACCCGACGCGCGATTTGGCAGGAACCGACGGCGGATCTACGGTTGGGCGATGAGGTCCGCGGCAGGCCACGCCCATCCGGTGCTTCGCGAGGATGCCCTGGTCCTGAGGCCGTCGGGCGAAGACGACCTCGATCGGCTCGCGGACTGGTTCGCGCAACCGGAGGTCTTCCAATGGTGGGGCGGCCGCCCGCTCTCGCGCGAGGTGGTTGCCGAGAAGTACACGGGCCGTCGTTGCCCGCGGGTCGAGTCCTACATCGTCGAGCTCGGGGCGCAGCCGATCGGGTACATCCAGTACCACCTCGAGGGACCCGGGCAGGCAGGCCTCGACATGCTGCTGCTGCCCGCCTTCCGGGACCGCGGCCTCGGTCCGCGGGCAGCGCGGCTGATGGTGGCCCACCTTCTTCAGGCGTTCGGCTGGACGGACATCACGGTGGATCCCGCCCAGGACAACCCGCGCGCGATCCGGGCCTGGCAGAAGGCCGGCTTCGTGATCGAGCGGGAGTGGCCCGATCATCCGGACGGGCCGGCGCTCCTCATGCGCCTCGCGCCGCCCGCCGCCACGTCCTGAACGCTCGGCCGGATCGCTCGGCCGGATCGCTCGGCGCGGCCCGTCCCATCGAACGCGACGCGGCGCGCCACGTCCCAATGCGCGGGCCACCATGGGCTCATGGACTTCGCCCTCACGCCTGAGCTGACGGAGCTGCGCGAGCGCGCGCGCCGGTACGCAGTCGAGTTCCTCCAGCCGCTCGAGGCCAGGTTCGAGGCGGACCACGGCGTCCTTGCCCGGTCCGAGGGCGTCGCCCTGCGCCGGGCCGCGATCGAGGCCAACCTCCATGCCGGCTCGCTGCCCCGGAGCGTCGGTGGCCAGGGCTGGACGGTGATGGAGCAGGTGATCGTCCACGAACAGCTCGGCCAGGTGACCGGTGGCCTGTGGTCGTACATCCCGGGCGCCTACAACGTCCTGCTCCATTGCGACCCGGATCAGCGCAAGCGCTACCTCGATCCGTCGATCCGGGGCGAGCGCAACGGCAGCTACGCCATCACGGAGAAGGGCGCCGGCTCCGATGCCCGGTCGATCACGGCCACGGCGGCCCGCGACGCGACCACCGGCGACTACATCCTGAACGGCGAGAAGTGGTTCGTGACCGGCCCCGACGACACCGACTTCATGATCTACCACGCCCTGGTCGTCGACGGGGACGAACGCCTGCCGACGCTCTTCCTGGTCGACTACGACACCCCCGGGGTGCGCGTCAGCCACGACCCGGACTACATGCACACGTTCGCCGATCGCCACCCGCAGTTCATCCTCGAGGACGTCCGGGTGCCGGCCACCGCGATCCTGGGCGGGATCGGCCGGGCCGACGAGCTGACCAACGAATGGTTCGTCGAGGAGCGGATCCACATCGGCGCCCGCTGCTCGGGCGCGATGGAGCGGCTGCTCGGGCTGGCCGTCGAGTGGGCCACGAGCAGGGTCCAGTTCGGCGAACGGATCTACGACTTCCAGGGCGTGAGCTTCCCGCTGGCCGACTCGGCCGCCGACGCTGCGGCCGCCCGGCTGCTGACCCGCGAGTGTGCCTGGCTGGCCGACAGCGGAGCCGATCCGAAGGTGGTCCACGCCCGGGCCTCGATCGCCAAGCTGTTCGCGTCCGAGGCCGCCTTCCGCTGCGCCGACCGGGTCGTCCAGGTCTTCGGCGGCCGGGGCTACATGCGCGAGAACGCCGCCGAGCGCTTCTTCCGCGAGCTGCGCGTCGACCGGATCTGGGAGGGCACCTCGGAGATCCAGCGCCTGATCGTGGCTCGCGCCCTCGAGAAGCGCGGCGTCGGGCGAGTCGTCGGCGAGGCGTGACGACCGAGCGCCCGCCGATCGACCTCCAGGCGCTCTTCGCCCCGCGCTCGGTCGCCGTCGTCGGTGCGTCGCCCCGGAGCGACATCGCCCAGACGGTCCGCGACAACCTGCTCGCCCTGGGCAGCGCGACGACCTGCTACTTCGTCAACCCGAAATACGAGGAAGCCTGGGGCTCGCCGTGCTACCCCGACCTGGCCTCGCTGCCCGAGCCGCCCGACAGCGTTCTCGTGGCCCTCAACCCGCTGCGCGCCGCGAGCATCACCGAGGAGGCGGCCCGGGCCGGTGCCCGAAGCGTCCTGATCCCGGGCGGGGGCGTCGTGGAGGGCGGCGACGCGGCGGCCCAGATGCAGCGCGAGGTGCGCGAGATCGCCCTCCGCCACGGGCTGGCGGTCCTCGGCCCGAACTGCATGGGGATGATCGACCGGGTGTCGAACAGCGCCGTGTACATCGGCGACATCAATCCCTGGGCGCCGCGGGGCCACGTCGCCGGGATCGCCCAGAGCGGCTCGGTGACCGACGCCTTCATCCATTTCGGGACCCGGATCGGCTTCAGCCGGATCATCGGCGCGGGCAGCGAGGCCGTCCTGGACGTATGCGACTACGTCGGCTACTGCCTCGACGACCCGCAGACGGACGCGATCATCCTGTTCGTGGAGGGCTTCAAGCGGCCCGAGCGCTTCCTGGCCCTGGCCGATCGGGCGCTCGAGCTGGGCAAGCCGATCCTGGCCCTGAAGGTCGGCCGCAGCCCGCAGGCCCAGGCGGCCGCCGTGGCCCATTCCGGCTCGCTGGCGGGCGAGTCACGGGCGACCGACGCCGCCCTGGCCGCGGCCGGGGTCGTTCGCTGCAACGACCTCGATGCCCTGTTCGAGGCCGCCGAGCTCCACGCCGGCTGCCGCCGGATGGGCCGCCGGGTGGGTCGCGGCCGGACCGGGATCGTGACCGTCTCGACCGGCGAGGCCTCGCTCATCGCCGACATCGCCGAGCGGGTCGGAGCCAGCCTGCCGGCGGTCCCGGAGCCGGCGCGCCAGGCGATCCTGGCCGAGCTGCCGACCCTCGGCTATATCGGCAATCCGATCGATCCGTGGGGTGCCCGCGACGAGCGGATCGCCTATCCCGTCGTGCTCGAGGCGTTCGCCGGATCGGGCGGCTACGACGTGCTGGCGATCGTCCACGACTTCCCGTACCGCTCGCTGCCGGCCGAAGTTGCCGTGGCGGAGGGGGTGACCCAGGCCCTGATCGACGCGACGAGCGGGCGGCCGGACGTCCTGCCCGTCTACCTGTCGCTGACCTCCGGTGAGCCGACGCCCGAAGTGGTGGCGATGCTCGATGCGGCCGGCGGCATCCCCGTGCTGCGGGGCACGACCGAGGCGCTCGGCGCGCTCGCCGGCCGGACCTGGTGGGAGGCAGCCCACGCCGCCCGCATCGCCGCCGGCCCGCGACGCCCGGCCTGGCCGGGGCTCGCCGCCGACCGCACCCCGCTCGGCCACGACCCGGCGTTCGTGGCGCGCGACCCGGGCCCGGCCGGCCCGGGGATCGGCATCCGGGTCCTGCCCGAGCGCGAAAGCCTCGAGCTCCTGGCGGCGGCCGGCCTGCCGGTCACCGAACGACGCCTGGCGGTCGATCCGGACAGTGCGGTCGAGGCGGCCGGCGCGGTCGGCTATCCGGTCGTCCTCAAGCTCGACGCCACCGCCCTCGCCCACAAGACCGAGATCGGTGGGGTCCGGCTCGGCCTGGCCGGCCCGGACGCCGTGCGGACCGCCGCCGCCGAGCTGCTGGCGCTCGGCCGGATCCAGGCGATCGGGCTGCGCGGGCTCCTGGTCGAGCCGGAGGCCGACCCGGGAATCGAGCTGATCGTCGGCCTGCGACGCGATCCGCAGTTCGGGCCTCTCGTCCTGGTCGGGCTGGGCGGGGTCCTGGCCGAGGCGCTCGACGACGTTGCGCTGGAGCTCGCGCCAGTTCGCCCGGCCGAGGCGGAGGCGATGCTGGAGCGCCTGCGCGGGACCCGGATCCTCGACGGCGTCCGGGGTGGCCCGGCCGTCGACCGGGCGGCGATCGTGCGCCTGGTCGTCGCCCTGGGCCGGCTCGGCTGGGCCCGACCGGAGCTCCTCGAGGTCGACCTGAACCCGGTCATTGCCGGCCCGGGTGGCGCGCTGGCGGTCGACGCGCTCGTCGTCACTGCGACCCGCGGCGAGTAGCCGGGGCAGGCTTCGACCAGCTCCTGGGCCTGTGTCCAGGCGCACCGGACGGCGTGCGCCGGCGCACCATCCGACCGGTACCAATGGCGGTCCGGTGGAGGTACGAACGGTTGACGGGTAGGGGACCCCGTGGGAGGATGCCGGGTGGGTTCCGAAGCGCGCTTCATCCGGGGGACCCATGCTCAAATCACGGTCGTATGACCGCCTGCGACGCTCAGACGTGCCGTTCCTAGACGGGGGTTGAGGCGCCGCCCAACCATGGGATGGTCGCCTCGGTGCACACACGCAACGCTATCTCCCGATCTGGTCGTCGGTCCCGTGCCGGAATCGCGGTCGCGATCATCGCCCTGCTCGGGCTCGTCCCGCTGTCGACCCTCGGCGGCGGCAGCTCGGCGACGTCGCCCGCCTCGGGCCTGACGAACGCTCCCGCCCCCGCGGCCCAGGCCGCCGCCCCGCTCCAGCCGGTGCCGGTCGGGGCCCCCGCCGTCGCCCCGGCGAACCGCCCGACGCCCGACCAGGTCCCGCTCGTCGCCTACAGCGGCGCAACGAGCGGCGCCCGCCTGGTCCTGAGCGCGCCCCGCTCGGTCGCGGTCGGCCAGACGCTCACGATCGTCCTGCGCGCCAGCGGCGTGAAGAACCTCGCCGGCTACGAGGGGGTCCTGCGCTTCGACGGCGCGGCGGCCGAGTTCGACAGCCTCAGTCAGCGCCAGGTCGCCCTGGCCGGCCTGGGCCGGGACGTCGAACCCCTGGGCCCGGTCGTCGTGCCCGCCGGGGTCGCCTTCGGGCTGTACTCGTGCAGCCTCGCCGGCTGCGGCGGGACGAACACCAAGACGAGCCATCCCGGCGCATCGGGCACGGTCGCCCTGGCCAAGCTGACCCTCCTGCCGACGGTCGCCGGGAAGCTCTCGATCGGCCTTGGCGCGATGCGCTTCGTCGATGCCGCGGGCAAGCTCATGACGATCAAGCTGCCGGGCACGATCAGCGTCCAGGTCGGCACCGCTGGCCCGAGCCACCCGGCACCCGCGGTCGCCGGCTCCGGTCCATGCCCGTGCCACGACGGTCAGCAGCGCCGACATCAGCGGCGACGGCTACGTCGGGCCGGCCGACCTCAACACCGCGGCGATCGCCTGGGGCCTCGCCCGTGAGGCCGGCACCACCTGCGGTCCGGCGACCGCGGCCGAGGACGTCAACCACGACGGCTGCCTCGACGTCCAGGACCTCCAGCTGATCGCTGCCCGGGTCGCACCGCGGCCGGCCCTCCTGGGTCCCGACATCCCATCGACGTTCACGGTCAACTCCACGTCCGACGTCGGCGACAAGACCCCCGGCGACGGGATCTGCCTGACCTCCGCCGGCGTGTGCACCCTGCGCGCGGCGATCACCGAGGCGAACCTCCACGCCGGCCCGGACACGATCGCCTTCAGCATCCCCGGCGGCGGCGTCCAGACGATCACGATCGGCAGTGCCCTGCCCACGATCAACGACACGACCGGCGGCGTGACGATCGACGGCTATACCCAGCCCGGCGCCAGCGTCAACACCGACCCGCTGATCGACAACGCGGTCATCCGGATCCAGATCACGTCGACCGACCCGAACCGGGACGGGATCTTCGTCAGCTCGTCGAATAACGTGATCCGCGGCCTGTCGATGTACAACCTCCATCGCTCGATCGTGATCCAGACGAGCGGCGCGAAGGGCAACAGCGTGGTCGGCAGCTTCATCGGGACGAACGCCGCGGGCACCTTCGTGGCCCCCAACTGGATCAGCGGCGGCAACGGGGTGATCGTGACCCAGGCCGCCAGCTACACGACCGTCGGCGGTACGAATCCGGCCGACCGCGATGTCCTGTCGGGCAACGAGGCGAACGGCTTCTCGACCTACAACGAGCAGACGGACCACAACGTCGTCCAGGGCGACCTGATCGGACTCGCGCCGAACGGCCAGCCGATCCGCGCCTGCTCCGGGGTCTGCTACGGCCAGCTATCGCACGGCGTCGACATTAACACCGGTTCGTCCTACAACATCATCGGTGGGACCGGCCCCGGCCAGCGCAACGTCATCTCCAACAACCGCGGCGAGGGGATCGAGTTCTCGCACAGCAGCACGACCGACAGCAACCAGGCGATCGGCAACTACATCGGCACCGACGTCACCGGCAACGCCGGCGCGGCCAACAAGTTTGGCAACGGGCTGAACGGGATCCACCTCGAGGACGGCACCTCGAACGACGTCATCGCCTACAACGTGATCGGCAGCAGCGCCCTGCGCGCCGACGGCTCCGAGGTGATGGGCGGCATCGGGATCGAGGGCTTCTACACCAGCGGGATCTGGGTCCACGACAACAAGATCGGCGTCGGGGTCGACGGGCTGACCCCGTTCCCGAACGGCTTCTTCGGGATCGACGTCCACTTCAACGCCAGCTGGGTGACGATCGGCCCCAACAACATCATCGCCAACAACCCGACCGGGGTCGTGATCAGCGACACGACCGACCTGGACAACACCGTGACCGGCAACTCGATCTACAACAACGGCTCGGCCGGTACGGGGCTCGGAATCCAGCTCCTCAACCACGCCAACAACTCGATCGGCACGCCGACCATCGCCCCGAGCGGGGTCTCGCTGACCGCGGCCAGCGGCACGGCCTGCGCGGGCTGCACAGTCGAGGTCTTCGCGGCCAGCCCGAACCCGGGTGATGCCGGCGGCGGCGGCGCGGGCCAGGGCAAGGTCTTCCTGGGCACGGCGACCGTACCGGCCAGCGGGACCTTCACCGTGGGCTTCAGCCAGACCCTCAATCCCGGTGACCTGGTCACGGCCACGGTGACCGACCCGGCCGGCGATACGAGCCAGTTCAGCACCAACGTCGCGGCCGCGGCCGTCTCGGCGCCGACCCCGCCGCCGACCCCGCTGCCGACGCCGACCCCGACGATCACGACGTATGCCGCCGACACGTTCGGGCGGACCGTCAGCCAGGGCTGGGGCCGGGCCGACATCGGCGGCAACTACGCCGGCTTCTACTGCACGAACGACGACATGAACGTGACCGGCGGGGCCGCGACCGTCGTCGTGGCCGACCCGCACAACCCCGAGATCTGCCCCAAGGACAGCACGGTCGACACGAACTATCGGGGCGGCTACCTGACCAACCTCAGCGCCCAGGACGTCGACATCCGCTTCCGGGTGAAGACCTCGACCCTGTCGACGAGCGACAACCAGAACGTCGGCTTCGACGTTCGGCGGGTGTCCGGCTTCACCTCGTACCGCGGCCAGGTCCGGCTGACCACGAGCAACCAGGTCTGGCTCCAGGCGGGCAGCGTGATGAACAACACGATGACCACCATCGGCGCGAACACCCGGGCGCCCGGCGCGAGCGTGTCGACCTCGGCCTTCATCTGGGTCCGCGCCCAGGTGACCGGGACGAATCCCACGACGATCAAGATGAAGGCCTGGAACGACGGCTCGGCCGAGCCCTCGACGTGGGCCTACACGGCCACCGACTCGACGCCGGTCCTCCAGGCCCCGGGCGCGGCCGGCCTGGTCACCTGGCTGTCGGGCAACTGGAACCAGGGTCCGGTGACGGAGACGTTCGACGACTTCAACGTCACCTCGCCGATCAGCGGCACGATCCCCGCGGCACCGGTCGCGAACTTCAGCTCGGCCCAGGCTGGCGGCACGCTCAACGTCAACTTCACCGACACCTCGACCGGCGGCCCGCCGACCTCATGGTGGTGGGACTTCGGCGACGGCTCGGGCTCGACCAGCCAGAGCCCCGTCCATGCCTACGCCGCGCCGGGCAGCTACCAGGTCACGCTGATCGCAACGAACAACGGTGGCTTCACCTCGAAGACGAGCACCGTCGTCGTGAACCCCTTGCCCGGGCCACCGACCGCCAACTTCAGCTACGTCCAGCAGAACGGCACGTATGCCGTCCAGTTCACCGACCTCTCTACGAACTCACCGTCGAGCTGGTCGTGGAACTTCGGCGACGGCTCGCCGCTGTCGACCGTCCAGAACCCGCTTCATACGTACTCCGCCGCGGGCCCCTACAGCGTGAGCCTGACCGCCACCAACGGGAGCGGCCCGGGCAGCATCACCAAGCCGGTGACGGTCACCTCGCCGCCCGTTCCGGTCGCCGGCTACTCGTTCACCCAGACGCCGGGCACGCTCACCCTGAACTTCACCGACACCTCGACGAACAGCCCGACCAGCTGGGCCTGGGACTTCGGCGACGGCCACACGTCGACCGCCCAGAACCCGAGCTATACGTTCGCCGCGGGCGGGACGTACACCGTCACCCTGACCGCGTCGAACATCGGCGGGCCGTCGAGCCCGTATAGCCAGTCGATCCCGGTGGCGGCCACGGCCTACGCCTCGGACGGCTACGCCCGGTCGGCCGCGAGTGGCACCTGGGGCACGGCCCCGGTTGGCGGCGCCTGGACGTACGTCGGCACGCAGGCCGACTTCTCGCTGACCGGCTCGGCCGGCGCGGTCAACCTCGGCACGGCCGGCGCGACGCGCGCGGCGTACCTGCCGGTCAGCGCCCAGGACGTCGACCTGACGTTCAGCTTCAAGGTCGACAAGCTGCCCACCGGCGGCGGCAGCGTCTACGCCTACGGCAGCGTCCGGCGCAGCACGACGTCGGACTACCGGATCAAGGCCCGGATCTTCGGGACCGGTGCCGTCTACCTCTCGATCAGCCGGTTCAGCGGCGGGACCGAGACGACGCTCGGGTCGGAGCTCCAGGTGAGCGGCCTGACGTACCTGGCGGGCAGCTACCTCAACGTCCACGCCCAGGTCAGCGGGCTCACTCCGACGACCCTCAAGGCAAGCGTCTGGCCGGCGGGCCAGGCTGAGCCGGCGACCTTCCAGGTCTCGAAGAGCGACTCGACGGCTGCTCTCCAGGGCTCGGGCCAGGTCGGCCTGCGGGCCTACACCAGCAGCACGACCTCGAACAACCCGATCGTCGAGTCGTTCGACAGCTTCGTCGCCGCGCCGATCGCGCCGCTTGCCGCACCCGTGGCGAGCTTCACCTCGACCCAGACGGCCGGGACGTACACCGTCCAGTTCACCGACACGTCGACCAACAGCCCAACGAGCTGGTCGTGGACGTTCGGCGACGGCGGCACGTCCAGCCTCCAGAACCCAAGCCACGCCTACAGCGGCGCCGGCCCCGAGACGGTGACCCTGGCCGCCACGAACGCGAGCGGGACTTCGCCGATCGACAGCCAGCCGATCACGGTCACGGCGCCCCCGGTCCCGGTCTCGAGCTTCACGTTCACCCAGGCGCCGGGCACGCTGACCCTGAACTTCACCGACACCTCGACGAACAGCCCGACCAGCTGGGCCTGGGACTTCGGCGACGGCAGCGGCACGTCGACCCTCCAGAACCCGAGCTATACGTTCGCCGCGGGCGGGACGTACACCGTCACCCTGACCGCGTCGAACATCGGCGGGCCGTCGCTCAACCAGGCCAGCCACACGATCACGGTCAGCGCCACGCCCTATGCCTCGGACACGTTCACCCGCTCGGCCGCGAGCGGCACGTGGGGCTCGGCCCCGACCGGCGGCGTCTACACGTACGTCGGCAGCCAGGCCGACTTCTCGCTGACGGGCGCCGCGGGCACGATCAACCTCGGCACGGCCGGGGCGACCCGGGCCGCCTACCTCGCCGGGGTCAGCGCCCAGGACGTCGACCTGACCTACCAGTTCAGCATCAACAAGCTGCCGACCGGTGGCGGCAGCGTCTATGCCTACGGCAGCGTCCGCCGCTCGGCCTCCGGGACCGCCGACTACCGGATCAAGGCCCGGATCTTCGGCACCGGCGCCGTCTACCTCTCGGTCAGCCGGTTCAGCGGCGGGACCGAGACGACCATCGGCACCGAGCAGCTCGTCAGCGGCCTGACCTACACCGTCGGGACCTATCTCAACGTCCATGCCCAGGTCAGCGGCGTCAGCCCGACCACGATCATGGCCAACCTCTGGCCGGCCGGGCAGGCCGAGCCTGCCGGCTGGCTCGTCACCCGGCAGGACTCGACCAGCGGCCTCCAGGGCGCCGGCCAGGTCGGCATCCGGGCCTATTCCAGCGGGACCACGACGAACAACCCGATCGTCGAGTCATTCGACAACTTCGTGGCCGCGCCGGTCAGCTCGGCCATGATCCAGCTCGTTCCGACGTGGGCCGTCGTCGACGAGGATCGCGCCGCCTGACCTGATCCCAATGCCCGTCCTTCCTTCCTCCTTCATTCGTGATCCATTTCATCCCCATTCAACCCGTCGATCGAGGTCGGCGGCCAGCTCAGTCGGAGTTACGTCAATGACCGCTCGCGCCACTCGCCGCTCGGCACGTCCGATCGCCGCCGTCCTCGCGACGCTGGGCCTGCTCGCCGGGATGATCCTGCCCGGCGTCAGCCTGGCCGCCGATCCCTCCACCTCGGCGCCGGCGGCCAGCCCGTCGCCGGCCGCCTCGTCCGGTCCCAGCACG
Organism: uncultured Chloroflexia bacterium; assembly: GCA_963727055.1. Taxonomy (GTDB): domain Bacteria; phylum Chloroflexota; class Limnocylindria; order Limnocylindrales; family CSP1-4; genus Palsa-1033. The sequence continues at coordinate 1,730,824 of CAVSEN010000003.1, read as the reverse complement.
CCCGTCCCGAGCGACTCGGCCACGGCCAGCACCGCCCCCACGGCCAGCCCGGCGGCGAGCAGCACGCCGAGCGCCGCGAGCAGTCCGGCCATCAGCCCCGCGGCCACGAGCGCGCCCGCAACGCCTGGCGCTCAGCCGGTCGAGCGGCCGGCCGTCCCCGAGATCTTCAATCCGGCCAACCCCGACCTGCTCAAGCCGGCCCTGACCGGCGTCCTGCCGGCCGGCTTCCAGGAGCAGACCGTGTTCAGCGGCCTGACCCAGCCAACGAACATCCAGTTCGCCCCGAACGGCAAGATCTTCGTGGCCCAGAAGACCGGGATCATCCTCGAGTACGACAGCCTGACCGACACGACCCCGGTCACCTTCGCCGACCTGTCCCAGGAAGTCATGGACTACTGGGATCGCGGCCTGCTGAGCATGGCGATCGACCCCGGCCTGCTCACCGGCCGGCCGTACATCTACGTCCTGTACAGCTTCGACGCCCCGATCGGCGGAACCGCGCCGACGTGGGGTGGCACCAGCCTGCAGGACTCCTGCCCGACGCCGCCCGGCGTCAACCCGCCGGGCACCGGCTGCGTGATCAGCGGCCGCCTCTCGCGCCTCACCGTGTCGGGCAATGGCACCGGCAACACGATGACCGCCGGCAGCGAGAAGGTCCTGGTCAACGCCTGGTGCCAGCAGTATCCCAGCCACTCGATCGGGACCGTGATGATGGGTCCCGACGGCCAGCTGTGGGTGACCGCCGGCGAAGGCGCCGCCTTCACCACCCGCGACTACGGCCAGTACACGAACCCGTGCGGTGACCCGCCCAGCCCGGCCGGCACCTCGCTCTCGATCCCGACCGCCGAGGGCGGCTCGCTGCGCGCCCAGGACGCCCTGACCCCGGGCGACCCGCAGGGCCTGTCGGGCTCGCTCATCCGGGTCGATCCCGACACCGGGGCCGCATCGGCCGGCAATCCCGACTACGGCAACGCCGACCCGAACCTGGCCCGGGTCCTGGCCTACGGCCTGCGCAACCCGTTCCGCTTCACGCTCAAGCCCGGGACGAACGAGGCCTGGATCGGAATGGTCGGCAACGTCACCTGGGAGTCGATCTTCCGCGACCAGGCGCCGCTGACCGGCCAGCTCAACTTCGGCTGGCCCTGCTATGAGGGCCCGGCCCTGAACGACTTCTCGAGCCTCAACCTGAACATGTGCAAGACGCTCTACAACAACCCGGCGTTGGTGACGAAGCCGTACTTCGCCTACAACCACTCGGCGTCGATCGTCGCGGGCGACGGCTGCAGCACCGGCAGCTCGTCGATCTCCGGCCTGGCCTTCGGGGTCGGCAATGCCTTCCCCAGCCAGTACACGAACGGCGGCCTGTTCTTCTCGGACTACAGCCGCAACTGCATCTGGTACCTGCCGGTCGGCGCCAACGGCCTGCCCGATCCGAGCAACCCGCAGATCTTCGAGACGAACGCGACCGGTCCCGTCTCGCTCGTCTTCGGGCCCGACGGGAACCTGTACTACAGCGACTTCGGCGGCTCGATCCGGCGGATCATCTATTCGGCCACGAACCACACCCCGGTCGCCTCGTTCACGGCCAGCGCCACGTACGGCCCGACGCCGCTGACCGTCAACTTCAACGCCGGCGCCTCGGTCGACCCCGATCCGGGCGACACCCTGTCCTACAGCTGGGACCTCAACGGCGACGGCACCTACGGCGACGCGACCGGGGTCACCACCTCCAACACGTACACGACCCGGGGCAAGGTCGTGGTCAGCGTCAAGGTCAGCGATAACCACGGCGCCGCGTCGACCTCCTCGATCACCCTGTTCCCGGGCGACACGCCGCCGGTGGTCACGATCAACTCGCCGACCGGGGCGACGACCTGGAAGGTCGGCGACGTCATCAACATGAACGCCACGGCAACCGACACCGAGGACGGCACCCTGCCCCCCTCGGCGTACAGCTGGTCGATCATCCTCCACCACTGCTACACCCTGACCAACTGCCACGTCCACGACCTGACCGGCGTCACCGGACCGACCGGCCAGCTCGTCGCGCCCGACCACGGCTATCCCTCGAACCTGGAATTCGACCTGACCGTGACCGACAGCGACGGGATGGCGGTCACCAAGACCGTCACGTCCTATCCCCAGACGGTCAACCTCACGTTCCAGACGAACCCGTCCGGCCTGCAGGTCTCCGATGGCGACAGCGGCCCCAACGTGACCACCCCGATCACCCGGCCGGTGATCATCGGCTCGACCGTGTCGGTCAGCGCCCCGACGCCGCAGGTCCTCAACGGCTTCGGCTACGCCTTTGCCAGCTGGTCCGACGGTGGCGCCCAGAGCCACGACATCATCGCCCCGGCAACGGCCGCCACGTACACCGCAACGTTCACCAACACCGGCAGCTCGGCCCTTGCCTCCGACGCCTTCAACCGGACCGCCGGGACCGGCCACTGGGGCAACGCCGACGTCGGTGGCGCGTGGACCGTGAACCCGGCCGCCCAGTTCGCCCTGACCGGGACCGCCGGCACGATCTCCAGCCCGACTGCGGGCAAGGCCGGCTCGGCCCTCCTGCCCGTCTCGGCCCGGGACGTCGACGTGACCGTCCAGGTCTCGTCGGATCGGGTCCCGACCGGCAACGGCCAGTACCCCGCCGTGATCGTCCGCCACCAGGCGGGCGGCCAGGAGTACTGGGTCAAGGTCCACATCACCGCGACCGGCCAGGTCTTCCTCGGGGCGAGCGCCTGGAGCGGGACGGCCGAGACGGCGCTCGGCGCCGAGGTCAACACCACCCTGACCCAGACCCTCGGCATCCCGATCAACGTCCGGGTCGAGGCCAGCGGCGCCAGCCCGACGACGATCGCCGCCCGGGCCTGGCTGGCCGGCACCACCGAGCCGACGACCTGGAAGCTCAGCGTCACCGACTCGACCGCCGCCCTCCAGAACGCCGGCGGCGTCGGCCTCCGGGCGACGACCTCGGGCTCGACGACGAACAGCCCGACCCTGTTCACCTTCGATTCGTACGTGGCCAACACGATCGGCGGAACGCCGCCGCCGCCGCCCCCGCCGTCGACGATCGCGACCGACACGTTCGCCCGGACCGTGACCAACGGCTGGGGGACGGCCACGACCGGCGGCCCGTGGACGACCGTGGGCACGAACACCGCCTTCGCGACCGACGGCAGCGGCGGCACGATCAAGCTGCCGAGCGCCGGTTCGCCGCGCTCGGCCTTGCTCGCCGGCGCCTCCGCCCAGAACCTCGATGAGACATTCACGATCGCCTCGGACAAGGTCGTCGTGGGCAGCGGCCAGTACGCCTTTGCCGTCCTCCGCCACCAGGCGGCCGGCGCCGAGTACTGGGGCAAGATCCACTTCAGCTCGACCGGGGCGATCTTCCTCAACGCCAGCGCCTACAGCGGGACGGCCGAGGTCGTCCTCGGACCCGAGGTCGCCACCGGCCTGACCCGCGTCCCGGGCACGGCGGTGAACGTCCGGTTCCAGGTGATCGGCACGAGCCCGACCACGATCCGGGGCCGGGCGTGGGCCGTCGGCAGCACCGAGCCGACGACCTGGACGTTCACCGACACCGACTCGACCGCCGCCCTCCAGCACGCGGGCACAGTCGGGCTCCGGGCGACGACCTCGTCGACGAGCACGAACATGCCGATCACGTTCCGCTTCGACAACCTGACCGTGCTTGACCTCGGGGCGGGCGCCAGCTCGTCCACGAGCCAGGTCCGGGCCGATCCGTTCGGTCCGGGCCTACCCCAGGCGGTCGCACCGTCCAGCTCGGCCCTCGTCCCGAGCCGGAGGACGGGGTTGACATCCCGCACCGCAACCGTCGTTTCCAGCCAGATCCGGGCCACGGCCCGCTAGGATGAACGGGCGACAGGCGGCCTGCCCGGCCGCCTGAGCCCACGGGCATCCGACTGCCCGGCGCACCGTAGCCCAACACCATCCGGGAGCACCACCATGGAGATCGCGATCGTCGGGGCCGGCTATGTCGGCCTCGTGACCGCCGCCTGCCTCGCCAGCCTGGGCACGACCGTCCGGGTCCTCGAACAGAGCGAGGAGCGGGTGGCCACCCTCAACGCCGGCTCGACCCCGATCGCCGAGCGCGGCCTCGATGACCTGCTCGTCGACGGGCTGGCCGCCGGCCGCCTGTCCTTCAGCAGCGACCCGGCGACGCTCCGCGGCTGCCGCCTCGTGATCGTCGCCGTGGGCACCCTCGATGGCGCCGGCGAGTGGACCGACCGGCTCGTCCGCGAGGTCGTCCTGGCCATCGCGCGCGACCCGCAGGCGCCCCGTGGGATCGTCATCCGGAGCACGCTCCTGCCGGGCACCGCGGTCCGCCTGGCCGCCGAGGCCGCCGCGGTCGACCCGGCCGTCGAGGTCGGCTTCAACCCGGAGTTCACCCGGGAAAGCTCGGCTGTCGACGACTTCCTTCATCCCGACCGGATCGTGATCGGGGTGGCGACGCCGGGCGCGTCGGAGCTGGAGGTCGACCTGCGCCGGATCTACGCCCCGATCGAGGCACCGGTGCTGGTGGCCGATCGGACCAGCGCCGAGATGATCAAGATGGCCTCGAACGTCTTCCTGGCCACCAAGATCTCGTTCGCCAACGAGCTCGCCCGCCTGTGCGAGGCGATCGGCGCCGATGTCGGCGCGGTCGTCGACGGGATCGGCTTCGACAAGCGGATCGGGCGGGCCTTCCTGTCGCCCGGCCCCGGCTACGGTGGCTCGTGCCTGCCCTCGCAGGCCCGGGCGGTGCCCGCCCTGGCCCGGGCCAACGGTCTGCCCGACGGCCTGTTCGCGGCGATCGATTCGTCGAACTCGGCCCAGGCCGACTGGCTGATCGAGCTCGCCGAGCAGGCCTGGGGTCGCTCGCTCAAGGGCGCCAGGGTGGCGCTCCTCGGCCTGACCTTCAAGGCCGGCACCGGCGACCTGCGCGAGTCGCCCGCCCTGCGGATCGCCGCCCGGCTCGTCGACAAGGGTGCGATCGTGCGCGCCTTCGACCCCCTGGCCACCGAGACCGGGGTGGCCGAGATCGCCCGCCACGGTCGGACGGTCGAAGCCGCGCGATCGGCGCTCGATGCCGTCCGGGACGCCGAAGTCGTCGTGATCGCCACCGAGTGGCCCGAGTTCCGGGGCCTGGACTGGACCGCCGTGCGCTCGCGGATGGCGGGCAACCTGGTCGTCGACGCCCGCCACGTGGTCGACGCCGCCGGTGCCGCGACCGTCGGTCTGCGGGTCGTCGGGGTCGGCCATCCCCGGCCGGCCGGGACCGGGCCTCGGGCGACTGCAGTCACGAACCCGAGCGCCGCCTGATGTACGAGCGCACCTCGCCGGCGCCGGCCGCGCCCCGGCCGGGCTGCTGCGTCTGGTTCACCGGGCTGTCGGGCGCCGGCAAGTCGACGACCGCGGCGGTCCTTGCCCGGCTGCTCGAGGCCGAGGGCCGGACCGTGACCGTCCTCGATGGCGACGTCGTCCGGACCCACCTGTCGCGCGGCCTGGGCTTCAGCAAGGACGACCGGGACACGAACGTCCGGCGGATCGGCTTCGTCGCAGCCGAGGTCGTCCGCCACGGCGGGATCGCGATCTGCGCCGCCGTCAGTCCCTACCGGGACGCCCGCAACGACGTCCGGGCGATGCTCGAACCGGGTGCCTTCTGCGAGGTCTACGTCGATACCGACCTGGCGACCTGCGAGCGGCGCGACCCGAAGGGGATGTACGCCGCCGCCCGGCGGGGCGAGATCAAGGCGTTCACCGGCGTCGACGACCCGTACGAGCCGCCGCTCAACGCCGAGCTCGAGATCGACACCCTGTCGAGCTCGCCCCGCGACAACGCCGAGCGGGTGATGGCCTGGCTGCGCGACCACGCCGTGCTCGATCGCCAGGCGATCCCCTCGGCCGGCGCGCCGCTCGCCGTCTAGCCAGGGACCCGCCCGGATGTCGACCGACTTCCTGTACGTGCTGGGCGGTGCCCAACGCGGCGCCCGGCCGCTGTCGGGCGGACTCGACTGGTACGAGTACGAGCGGGGCCTGATCCTCGAGGTCGACCCCCAGCGCGGCTCCGTCCGCTGCCGGGTCTCATACGAGTCGCCGCCGGGCACCCGGGTCGCCGAGGATCCGGTCGTCCTGTTCAAGTCGGCGACCCTCGTCGGCGACACCCTGTACGCCTGCACCCAGACTGAGCTCGTGCTCTACCGGGTGCCCGATTTCGCCCCGGCGGGCTACCTCAGCCTGCCCCGCTTCAACGACGTCCATCACGTCCGCCCGACGGCCGGCGGCCGGCTGCTCGTCGCGATCTCCGGCCTCGACCAGGTCGTCGAGCTCGAGCTGGACGGCAGCGTCAGCCGCGAGTGGGGCGTGATCGAGGGCGAAGGGCCCTGGGATCGCTTCGATCCGGCAATCGACTACCGGCTCGTCCGGACGACGAAGCCCCACCACGCCCACCCGAACCACGTCTTCCAGCTCGGCGACGAGGTCTGGGCGACCCGCTTCGAGCAGCGCGACGCCGTCTCGCTGACCCGGCCCGGGCGACGGATCGCGATCGACCTGGAGCGGCCCCACGACGGCCTGGTCCACGACGGGCGGGTCTGGTTCACCACGGTCAACGGCAAGGTGGTGGTGGCCGACGCGGCGACCCTGGCCGTCGTCGAGGTGATCGACCTGGCCGAGCTCCAGTCGTCGGCCGAGCCGCTCGGCTGGGCGCGCGGGATTCACATCGACGGCGACGGCGGCCTGTGGGTCGGCTTCTCCCGGATCCGGCCGACGAAGTTCCGGGAGAATGTGGCCTGGGTGGCGCGCGGCTTCAAGAACGTCCGTCCGACGCGGATCGACCGCTACGACCTGGCTCGCCGCCGGCTGACCCACTCGATCGACCTCGAGCCGGCCGGCCTGAGCGCGGTCTTCAGCGTCCACGGGGCCCCGCCGGCGGCCTGAGCCGCGGTGCATCGGCGCACCGTTTACCCCACTCCACCGCACGCCCATGACCATGGGGCCACCGATTCCGGGCCGTCGTGGTCGAATTGTCACGGGTCTGATCGGCGGGACCCGCTCCTACGCTGCGGAGGCACTTGTCACCGCGGAAGAGGAGCGACCCATTGTCGACAGACGTGCGTGGCGCAGGCACTGCGCCCCGACCTGATCCGAACGCCGCCGTCCGGCGGGAGCTCGCCCGAGTCCATCGTCCGCTCCAGCCCATGGCCTTCCTGGTCGTTGTCGCCCTGCTCGCCGTCGGCGGGATGGGCATCGGCAGCTGGCTGAGCCGGCCGGGCGGCATCCTCGCCGCCTCGAGCTCGAGCCCGGTCCTCCTCCAGGACAGCGATTCCCACTTCCACTGGAGCGGATCCTGGAAGACGGTCTACGTGCGGAGCGCCTCGGGCCGGAGCGAGCATGTCAGCTCGACCGCCGGCGCCACGGTCTGGATCGTGTACTACGGCTCGTACGTCCAGCTCCTGGCCCCGACCGGGCATGGCGCCGGGCTGATGACCGTGACCCTCGACGGCGTGAAGACGACCGTCTCGACCCATGCCAGCTCCTACCACCCCCACGCCGTCGTGTTCGCCGCGGCCGGCGTCGGCCGCCGCCACCTCCTCCAGGTCCGGGTCAACGGCACGCCGGGTCATCCATCGGTCGGGATCGACGGGATCGTGATCTCGCCGGTCCGGCCGGTCCTCGCGCCGGCACCGGCACCGACCGCCACCCCGACCCCGACCCCGACCCCGACCGCCGACGCCGACCCCGACGCCGGCCCCGGGCAGCTCGGCCAGCCCGACCCCGACGCCCACCCCGACGCCCACCCCGACGCCGACGCCAACCCCAACCCCAACCCCGACGCCCACCGCGACGCCCGGCCCGTCCGGCTTCTTCGTTGCGACCAACGGCAACGACGCCAATCCGGGCACCCAGGCGCAGCCCTGGCGGACGCTCCAGAAGGCCGCCGACACGGCGACCGGCACGGTCTGGGTCCGGGGCGGTACGTATGCCCCGTTCACCCTCCGCCGCAACGGCCTGACGTTCTCCGGCTACCCGGGCGAGACGGCCCGGATCAGCGACACCTCGGCCAAGGACATGGTCTACATCTACCAGGTCAACGGCGCGATCCTCGAGAACCTGTCCGTGCAGGGCGGGATCGCGGTCGGAGGTTCCGGCATCGACGTCGCCTCGAGCACGAACGTCGTGATCCGGGACAACGTCATCAACAGCACGGTCAGCACGAACCATGGGTTCGGCATCCGGACCTGGAACTCGACCAACACCGCGATCGAGAACAACGACATCTCCCACCAGGCCGCCGGCATCCAGGTCTCGTACTCGGCCGACGGCGTCCAGGTCGTCAACAACTCGATCCACGACAACGACCGGATGATCGTCAACACGACCTCGCCGACGAACGACGACCACGGCGCCAACGGGGTCATCTTCCTAGAGACGACCGGTTCGACCGTGGCCAGCGGCAACCAGCTGTGGGGCAACCGGGCCCCCAGCCACGATTACGGCTACGACGGCAGCGCCTTCGAGATTTACGGCGCCAGCGACGTCACGATCACCAACAACACGATGTGGAACAACAAGCAGGTCCTCGAGACCGGCACCGACGGTCGGGCCTGCAACAACCTCAACTTCACCCGCAACGTGGCCTGGTCGGCGACGACCGTCAGCGGCTGGGCCCGGGGCGTCCTGATCGCCTGTGCCAGCAACTCGCTGGTCGCCTTCAACACCCTCGACGGCTTCGACATCTCGGACATCTCGATCGTCTACAACGCCGGCTACAAGTACCAGGGCTCCGAGTCCGGGCTGAAGGTCGAGGACAACGTCCTGCTCAGCAACGGCGGGCCGATCTACCACCTCGAGACGCCGCCCTCGGGCGTCACGGTCGACCACAACGACCTGTGGAACCGGACCGGCGGCTCGCTGGTCTGGGACAAGACCCACAACGGGACGACGAGCTGGGCCACGTTCAAGAGCTGGTACGGCTACGAGAGCCACGGGATGAACGCCGACCCGATGATCACCAGCGCCGGCTCGCACGACTACCATCTCCAGGCCGGTTCGCCGGCGGTCAATGCCGGCTCGGTGATCAGCGGAGTGTCGAGCTCGTACCTCGGCTCGGCGCCCGACATCGGCCGCTACGAGAACCGCTGACCGAACGCACCGGAACCTGCGCCGGGTCCCGCCGGCCGGACCGAAATCGACGGCATCCGGGCTATCCTGCTCGGATGACCGGCCGCCAGCCCGTGACCCGCCGATGAGCCGCCCGTTCCCCTCGGGCGGCTCGTTCGCGTCGCGGCGCCAGCTGGCCGGACGGGTCGACGACCTCGTCGCCCACGTCCGGACACCGATGTACCGCAATGCCTACGCCCTGATGCTCAGCAACGTCCTGACTTCAGGCCTGGGGATCGTCTACTGGGCCCTGGCCGCCCGGATCTACTCGGCCGATGCCGTCGGCCGCAACTCGGCCCTGATCTCGTCGATGACCTTCCTGGCGGGCGTCTCCCAGCTCAACCTCCGGTCGGCCCTCAACCGGTTCATCCCCGAGGCGGGGGAGCGGACGAGCCGGCTGATCGGCTACGCCTACCTGGCGACCCTGCCGGTGACCGTCGTCGTGGGCATCGTCTTCTTCGCGATCATGAGCGCGACCTCGCCCGGCTCGGCCCAGGCCGACCTGGCGGCCATGCCCCTGGCCATCGGCGGGTTCATCGCCACGACCGCGGCCTGGTCGATCTTCAACATGCAGGACGGGGTCCTGACAGGCCTCCGCCAGGCGCTCGTCGTGCCGGTCGAGAACTCGACCTTCTCGGTGGTCAAGATCGTCCTGCTGATCGCCTTCGCCGGCATGGCCACCTACGGGATCTTCCTGTCCTGGGCAATCCCCACGATCATCGGCGTCTTCCTGATCAGCCTGATCGTCTTCCGCTGGCTGATCCCGATCCATGTCCGCCGCAGCCGGGACGTGGCCCGGCCGCTCGAGCTCGCCCGGATCGTCCGCTTCGTGACCGGCGACTACCTCGGCGCGCTGTGCGTCCTGGCCTACGTCAGCCTGCTGCCGGTGATCGTGATCGACCGGGCCGGGCCCGAGGCCGGGGCCTACTTCTACATCGTCTGGATCATCGCCACGTCGCTCAACCTGCTGCCCCTGAGCATCACCATCAGCCACACCGTCGAGACGGTCAGCACCAAGGGCGACCCGATCGCCCGGACGCGCGGAGCGCTGTTCCACGCGATGCGCCTGCTCATCCCGATCGTCGTGGTGATCGTCGTCGGGGCGCCCTGGATCCTGGCGATCTTCGGTCAGGGCTACGCTGCCAACGGGACCGACCTCCTGCGCCTGCTCGCCCTGTCGGTCATCCCCTACGCGATCAACCTGATCTACTTCAGCCTGGCCCGGATCCGGGCCAGGGTGACCGGCATCGTGATCGTCCAGGCGATCCTGGCCGTGCTGACCCTGGGCCTTTCCTACCCGCTCCTCGACCGGCTGGGCGTCACCGGGATCGGCCTGGCCTGGCTGCTGGCCCAGGGCAGCGTGGCGGTCGTCCTGCTGGCGACCGAGCTCCGGCCGGTCCTCCTGTCGCGCGAGCGCGGCTACTGAGCGAGGCTCAGCCGAGCTGCTCGAGCATCCGCTGGACGTCGTGGGCGCTGCGGCAGTGGACGACCTTGGCGCGCAGCGGCGAGAGGACCGTGGCCGTCACGCTCCGCCCGCCGGCGCCGCCATCGTCGGCGGCCGGGGGCGCCTCGTCGCGCAGGTCGGGATCGTGGGTCGAGGTGCGGCCCTGGTCGGCGTAGTAGGCCCGGGTCTCGCGGATCGAATGGACGAGGTCGGCCAGGTGGCGGCGCTGCTCGCGGGGCCGGATCAGCCCGCGCAGGCCGCGCTGGCGCATCTCGTTCGTCGCCCCGGCCACGAACCGGCCGATCACCCGCCGGACGGCCGTCAGCCAGGACACCGAGTCGAGCCAGACGATCACCTCGGCCCGCTCGTACAGCTCGTCGGTCCAGCCGGTGTAGATCCCCTCGACGACCCATTCCTCGCCGGCCGCGATCGTGTCGGCGGCCGCCTTGCGCTCGGCCAGCGGGCGGAGGGCGCCGGTGACCGGGTCGAGGGCGATCGGGTCGAGGTTGTGGATCGGCAGCCCGCGCCGGGCAGCGAGCTCGCGGCCGATCGTCGTCTTGCCGCTGCCCGAGCCGCCCACGATCAGGATCCGCTGGGCCCGGGCCGGGGCACTGGGCGTCTCGAGCAGGCTGTCGTACAGCCGCTCGAAGCGGGGCAGGACGGACTCGCTGGTGAACAGCTGGATCCGGACCTTGCCGGCCTGCCCGAACCGTTCGCGCAGCTCGGGATCGGCGATCAGCTCGGCCATCCGGGCGGCGAGCTCGGTCGCATTGCCGGGCTCGGTCAGGAAGCCGGTTTCGCCATCGACCACGATGTCGGTGATCCCGCCGACGGCGCTCCCGATCACGGCCTTCGAGCGGCTCATCGCCTCGAGGCTGACCACGCCCAGCGGCTCGGGCCAGACCGAGGGCACGACCCCGAACAGGCAGCGATCCCAGGCCGCCATCACCCCGGCGTGGGGCACGTTCTCGAGGACGGTGACGCCGGGCGGGAAGGCCGGCGTGTCCGGCCAGCGGGTCCCGATCAGGACGAGCGGTGGCTTGACCTCCAGCCGGCTGTAGGCCTCGAGCAGGACGTTGATCCCCTTGTGGGCCTGGAGCGCGCCGACGAACAGGATGTACGGCTCGGCCGGCAGGGCGTCGCCCAGCGATGTCTGGCCGCCGGTCACCTCGAGGAAGCTCGGGATGACGAAGTCGGGCACGAGCGTCCCCGCGCGATTCACTCGACTCGTGGAGCAGGTCGCGCCGGGTGACGGTCTGCACGAACGAGGTGATGCTGTGGGCGCCGGCGATCTTGCGGGTCAGCAGCGGCCGGCCGGCAAAGACCCCGCCGACGGCCGCCGTCGCCTTGAGCCGGCCGTATTTCTCGCTGGCGCAGCCGAGGCACTTGAGCGGGCTCGGCCCGTCGCACGTCCGCCCGTCGTAGAGCATCGTCCGGGTGGCGCAGGTGTAGCCGTAGTCGCGCACGGAGATGAGCAGGGGCACGTCGGAGCCCGAGCAGGGCGGCGGCGCACGAGTAGGCGATCCAGCCATGGGCGTGGACCAGGTCGGGCTGGAACCGGTCGACCAGGCGGCGCAGCTCGAGGGCCATCATCGGGTCCGGGAACGGCGGGTGGTAGCGCCGGTTCGGATCGCCCGAGAAGCGGGCCGTGCGGGTCGTCAGGGCCTTCAGCCGGTACAGCTCGACGCCCTCGTCGTCCTCCCGGCGGGCGAGCCCGTCGTGCCACATCGTGGCCACCGCCATCTCGTAGCCTCGACCGTGGAGCTGCTTGCTGAGAATCTCGACCTGGCGCTCGGCGCCGCCGATGAACGGCCGGTAGAAGTCGACGGCCATCAGGATCCGGCGGGCCATCAGCCGGCCTTCGGGTAGCGCCAGATCAGCGTCTGGCGGTAGGGCGGGCTGCCGGCCGGCTGGTCGAGGCGATAGAGCCGGGCGGTGACCGGCTGGGGCGTCGTGCCGGTCAGCGGCGGCAGCTTGATCGCCTGGACCGTCTCCTGGCCGCCGTTCAGGTCGATCTCCGGCGTGCGCAGGACCTGGTCCTGGGTCTCGACCTCCAGCCGGTACTGGATCGGCTGGCCCTCCTGGTCGCTGATCCCCACCTGGACGACATTCGGATCGGCGCTCGGCAGCATCCAGAGCTGGGTGAACTCGGTCTGCGGGGCACGGACCGTGCCCAGGACCCCGACGAAGACCGCTGCGACGGTCAGGATCGCGGCCAGGGCCAGGAACTCCGGGCCGTAGCGGTTCGGCTTCTCGAGGCTGCGGACCGCCGCGGCGCCCGGCGGGTCGCCGGTCTCCGGGCCGTCGGCGTCGACCACCGGCTCGACCGGCGGCAGGTTCCGGCGCCGGACCAGGCCGACGGCGACGCCGGCCAGGCTGATCGCAGCCAGGCTGATCGAGACCGTCGTCCCGTCGATCCCCTCGGCCAGCTGGTTGAGGCCCAGGCCGACGAGGATGACGATCACGATGCTCATCCCGACCCCGAGCACGGTTCGCTCTGTCCGGCCGAGCGACTGCCGGTCGGGGATCAGGGCCGCGGTCAGGGCGTAGCCGGGCAGGGCGATCAGGAGCGGCACGCTGAAGACGCCCCGGATCACCGGGTACAGGCCGCTCGCCAGGCCGGCCACCAGGCCGGCCACGGCCAGGATCGCGGCCAGGACCAGGTCGAGGTTGCGCCGCAGGATCGGGATATCCACGGCTACTTCCAGGATGCCCAGACGGAGATGTCGTAGATCTGCATGTCGCCGCTGTCGTACAGCCGGTCGACGCCCGGGAAGCCGGGCAGGCCAGGCCCGCCGTCCCATTTGTCGAGGCGAGCCTGGTGGTTCGCGATCTGGGCCAACTGGGTCGGTCCGGGCCCGCTGCCCGGCGGGCCGGCCGGCTTGCCATTCAGCGCCACGTCGGGATCAGTCAGGTCGAGCGGGCCGAATTCGACCGAGCTCACCGCGCTCGACGTAGATCCCCGAGGCCGGCAGGCCGGCGAAGATCCGCCGGTCGAAGATGACGTAGTTGATGTCGCCGTCGAAGGCGATCGCCTGGGCGCTCGGGGTACCCGGATTCGGGATGAAGCTGGGGGTGATGATCAGCTGCTTCGAGTCGACCGCGACGCAGTTGTCGTTCGCGGCGTTGATGAACAGGAAATGGGGACACGAGCCACTCGTGTTCGCGTCGCTGTTGTCGATGTACGTGTTGCCGTAGCCGGTGACGGCCTGCTGGAGGCCATAGGTGCCCTCGATCAGGCGCTGCGTCCGGTCGGCGACCTCGCGGTTGTTCGGGCCGCGCGCGGCCAGCAGCCACTGGGCGGCGGCGATTCCCTCCGCGTCGATCGAGCGCGAGTCGGCCGAGATCGTGAACGGGCCGGGGAAGCGGGCCCAGATCGGCCAGCCGATCAGGAAGCCGCCGATGACCATGACCGTTGCCGCGGACCCGAACAGGACCAGACGGGGGATCGACGGCAGCCGCCGGAGCCACAGCTCGGAGACGCCCAGGGCGACGACGAAGCCGATCGCCAGGAACAGGAACTCCGAGCTCCGGTTGGCGGTCTCGGCCCCGTCCGGGGTCAGGCGCAGGATGAGCGTCGCGGGGTAGACCATCGAGCCCAGGGCGAGAGTCAGGATCAGCGCCTCGCGGCGGTGGTTGGCCCACACCCGGATCAGGCCGAAGACGAGGCCGACCAGGATGAGGATGACCGAGCCCAGGCTGGCCAGCCGTTCCAAGGCGGGGGCGACGGCACCGGTGCCCGAGGTGAACAGGTTGCGCGGCAGCGACTGGAGGGTCACCAGGCTGATCCCGTTCTGGACGGCCCGGGCGGCGACAGGCCCGAGGTAGCCGATGACCGGGCTGGCCACCGTCGCCGTCCAGACCACGACCGCGACGATCGCGACGATCGCCAGGTCGGCCGGCCCGGGGCCGTCCTCCCGCCGGTGGCGGGTCAGGTAGGCGACGATCGACCAGATGGCCAGGAAGGCGGCCAGGGCGATCGAGGTCACGTGGTGGGTGACGGCGATGGCCATGATCGCCAGGACGGCCATCGCGGTCAGGCCCCAGCGCAGGGACCGGTCGGACGGGTCGCCGAAGGCGGCAATCCCGGACCGGGCCGCAGCGATCAGGAGGACCATCACGGCCAGCGGCAGGGCCAGCGATTCGTAGGCAACCTGGGCCCCGAAGAAGATGAAGTTCGGGTTGGCCATGTACAGCAGGGCAGCCAGCCCGGCCAGCCGCGGCGAGCGGCCGGCGACCTCGAAGAAGATGTAGATGCCGAGGGCCAGGATCAGCCGGCCGGCGCCCAGGACGATGATCCCGCTCGGGAACGGGCCCAGGCCGCTGACGTCGGCGATCGAGGCGGTCACCGTCTGGAGGCCCGGGTAGTAGGTCGTCGTGGGCAGCAGCGGGTTGCGGCTGAAGAGGTGATTCGAGGCGATCGCATCGAGCACGTTGCGCAGCTGGATGAATTCGTCCGAGAACGTATAGGCCAGCGGGTCGTGGAGGACCTTCACCAGGTAGAGCGCCCCGCCCAGGATCAGGACCAGGCCGATCCGCTCGCTCCGGCGTGGTTCGGGGCGCAGCAGCCTGATCGCGTTGGGCAGGATCACCAGGGCCAGGCCCGGGTAGTAGAGGACCTCGAAGCCGCTCACGGCGAAGCGGCTGAGGGTGTTGCCGAGGGCGACCAGGAGCAGGCCGAGGGCCGTCAGGCAGGCGAGCCGGGGCAGCCAGCCGAGGCCGTCGCCGATCGGCCGCAGGCCTTCGATCGGGGTTGGCGCGTCCGGCTGGCTGATCGCCGTCATGTGCGCGCGGGATCGCCGGCCGGCAGGCGGCCCGGGGCGACCGCCCGATAGACGTCCAGGACACGGCCGGCCATCCCGTCCCAGCTGGGCACCGCCCAGGTCGTCGGGTCGCCACCGCCGGCGGCATCGAGCGCGCGCCGGGCGACGAGCGCCGCTCCGATCGCCGCCGCGATGTCGGCCGGGCCGGCGTCAACCGGGATCAGCCGGATCGTGCCGGCCGGCAGCAGCCCGGCAACCTCGCGATGGGCCGGGATGTCGGTCGCCACCACGCCCGCTCCGGCGACCGAGCCCTCGAGCAGGGTCAGGCCGAAGGCCTCGGCCGTGGACAGGCTGACGAAGGCGTCGGCCGAGCGAAAGCGCTCGAGCAGCTGGTCATGGGCCAGCACCCCGGTGAGGGTCATCCGGTCTTCGACTCCGAGCGTTCGCACGAGCTCCTCGAGCTGTTCTCGCGCCGGTCCATCGCCGACTACGACGACGCGAGCCTCGGGAGGCAGGAACGGGACCGACCTGGCGAGCAAGTCTAATCGCTTGTAGGCCTCGACCCGACCGACCGAAAGTACGCCGGTTCCGGTACCGTCCGTCCGGCGCGGCAGGGCGAGGAGCTCGCCGACGTCGACCCCATTGTGGATCACGGCGGTCGGCGTCGAGCGGCCGAAGTCGCGCTCGATCAGGGCCTGCTCCGAGCTCGACACGCAGATCACCCGCCGGGCGGCATGGACGACCCGCGCCCCGAGCACCCGGTACGGGCCGTGGAGGGCGGCCCGGAATCGGGTGTGGCCGGTCCCGTGGTAATGGGGCGTGAGCACGAACGGCACCCGTTGCCGGCGGGCGGCGATCGCCGCGGCCAGCGACAGGGGCGTGTGGTACGAGTGGCCGTGGATCAGGCCGTAGCGCCCGGCGTTGGCCAGCAGCCAGCGGCCGAGGCCCGGCGACAGGAAGAACACGCCGTCGTTGGCGATCGTCCGGAAGCGCCGCACGCTGACCCCGTCGACGGTCTCGAGCGGCGCCAGCCGGCCGGTCGGATCGGTCGTGATCACCTCGACCGGGACCCCTCGCCGGAGCAGCCCATGGGCGAGCTCCTCGACGTGTCGCTCGACGCCGCCGATCGCCGGTGCATAGCGCGGGGCGACGAGGCCCACGACCCCCGGGTTGTCCATCTGAGCGGTGATCCTACACGCCGGATTTGACTGGGCCGGCCCCGATCTCCGCGAAGAGCGCGTCGTAGCGGTCGAGCGTCCGCTCCCACGAGTGCGGATCGGCGAACGTCCGTCCGCGCAGCGTCGGGAGCCGCTCGATCGCGGCCCGGATCGCCGCCGGGTCCTGGGGCGGGACGAGGATCGCACCGTCATAGCCGGCGACCGCGTGGGGCAGGCCGCCGACCTCGGTGATCACCAGGGGCAGGCCGTGGCTCATCGCGGTGTGGGCCGGGCCGCTGGCCGACGAACGGTGGTAGGGCAGGACGACCGCGTCGGCCGCGGCGAAGAAGGCGGCCACCTCATCGTCGTGGACGTAGCGGTTGACGACCGTGATCCGCTCCCGGTACGGGCTCTGCTCGATCAGCTCGAACGGCCGGGTCCAGCCCTCCCAGGTCTCGCCGACGACGGTCAGCCAGTAGCCCTCGACCTGCTCCGGGGCCAGGGCGTTGAAGGCCGTGACCAGGTCCTCGAGGCCCTTGAACGGCCGGATCACCCCGAAAAAGAGCAGGTTGAGCGCCTCCGCGGGCGCCGCCCGGACCGACGAGCCGGCGGTTCCCCGAAGGTGGTCATAGGGGCCGTGGGGGATGACCGCGACCGGTCGGTCACCGAGCCGGTAGCGCTCCTCGAGCGCCGCCCGGTCGGCTTCGGAATGGATGACGTAGCCCGCCGCCAGGCGGACGAAGACGGGCGCCACGAGGCTGACGTAGTGCTTGGCGAACGGGATCGCGTCCTCGCCCGTGTCGAGGATCTCGTGGAACTCGATCACGATCCGGGCCCCCGCCAGCCGGGCGGCGATCGCCAGGAAGAGGTAGCTGTGGAGGACGGTGCCCGTCCACCACTGGAAGACGACCACCGTCGGCCGGCGCCGGACGAGGTTGGCCAGGGCACCGAAGATGGTCGGTAGCCAGTACCAGTCGACGCCGTCGAAGACGCGGATCGTGGGCTCGTAGGCCAGCCGGGTCAGCGTCGCGCCGACCCGATCGCGGCCGGGGTACAGGCGGGCGGGCAGCAGCCGGCGCATCGTGATGACCCCGACACGATGCCGGCTGGCGAAAGCGTTCGCCAGCCGGATCGTGTAGTAGCTCATCCCGCTCAGGAACCGGGTCCCGGCGCCGACGACCGTGACGGTCGTCGGCCGGTTGGCTGGGCTCACCCAGGGATCACAGGCGATCGGCCCGGAAGTCGTCGATCGAGAACAGCACGGGGGCGTTGGTGCTCGCCCCGCCGATGTAGGCCCGGACGCCGACACCGCCGGCGCCCTGGACCGATGGGTCGCTGTCGGTCGTGGTCAGGTTGTAGGCGGCCGGCTCGGCCGTGCCATCGGCCCAGACCTTGACCTTGAGCGTGGTCGGCGCCGAACCGGTCACGGTGAACCGGACGTCGAAGACCTCGTTGGCCGTGTTGGTCAGGCCGGCGACGACCTGCTCCGCGGCGACGACGGTCTCGCTGCTGTTGAACCGGCTGATCGCGACGTACACGCCACCGGTCGTCGCCAGGCGGACCTTCGCCGCGTACTCGACGAGATTGCTCTGGCGCCGGGCGACGGCGTAGACGTACTCATGGCTGCCGGCCGCGACCTTGTTGGTCGAGACCTTGAAGGTCAGGTCGACGTTGCCGGCCGAGGTGCCCAGGTAGGCGCCCCGGGTTGCTCCGGCAGTCGCCACCTGGATCGTGCCCTGGCTGCCGTTGACGTTGAAGTCGCTCGCCGCGCCGGCCAGGGACCAGGTGCCCCCGAACGTCGCCGCGCCCCAGCCGCCGGCCACGGTCCGGCCGAAGCTGTCGAGGGCGTACGGCGGCGAGGCGACCGGCACCGACTGGGTGACGGCGTTGTTGCCCGAGGCGTTGGTCGCGGTCAGGGTGACGCTATAGGTGCCACCGGCCGCATACGTGTGGGTCGGGTTCTCGACGGTCGAGGCGGGCGAGCCGTCGCCGAAGTCCCACGACCAGGAGGTGGCGTTGGTCGACGTGTCGGTGAAGACGACGTCGAACGTGTTGGGCGTCTGGGCGAAGGTGAACGCGGCGGTCGGCGCGGGCGACGAGGCGACCGTGACCGAGACCGTCTTCGAGCTGGAGCCGCCCGGCCCGCTGGCCGTCAGCTTGACCGAGTAGGTCCCGGTCGTGGCGTAGATGTGGGTCGGGCTCTGGGCGTTCGAGGCCAGCGAGCCGTCACCGAAGTCCCACGACCAGCCGGTCGCGATGCCGGTCGTCGTGTCGGTGAAGGCGACCGCGTCGGTGTTCGCCTGCTGGGCCCAGCTGAAGTTGGCGACCGGGGCGGGTGGCAGCGGCGCGACGACGACGGAGATCGTCTTCGAGCTCGAGCCGCCGGCGTTCGTCGCGGTCAGCTTGACGCTGTACGTGCCGCTCGTCGCGTACGTGTGGGCCGGGTTCTGGGTGGCCGAGGTGCCGCCGTCGCCGAAGGTCCAGGCCCAGCTGGTCGGGGCGAACGTGGAGGTGTCGGTGAAGTTGACGTTGAGGGTGTTGGTCACCTGGCTGGAGGTGAAGTTGGCGACCGGCGCGGGCGGCGGAGGCGGAGTGAGCGCCGTGGCCGAGAAGTCGTCGACGGTGACGGTCACCGGGGCGTTGGTCGAACCGGAGGCCAGGTAGCCCTGGAGCCCGAACGTGCCGTACGTCTGGAGACTGGCCGTGTTGTCGGTGCCGGTGTAGGCCCACGAGGCCGGCTCGGTCGTGCCGTCCTTCCAGACCTTGATCCGGATCTGGGTCGGGCTGTAGCCCGAGACGTCAGTCTTGATCCAGTAGAACTGGTTCGCGGCGTGGGTAACGCCGAGCAGCTTGACCTCGGACCCGACGCCGGTCTCGACGCCGCCGACGACCTTCGTCGCGACCACGTTGAGCGAGCCGTCGGTGCCGAACCGGAGGCGGGCCCGGTATTCGAGCCCAGGGGCGACCTGGCGACCGACGAAGTAGGTCGCGATGTTGCCGCCCGCGGCGGTCTTGTCGGTCTTGACCCGGGCCAGCAGCTCGACGTTGCGCTGGCTCAGGCTCTGGAGGGTGGCCGAGCGGGTCGTGCCGGCGGTGCCCAGGCGGAGGGTGCCCTGGCTGCCGTTCAGCTTGTAGTCGGTCGCCGAGCTGATCGTCGACCACAGGCCGCCGACCGGCGCCTGGCCGAAGCCGCTGGTCGTCGTCCGGGTGAACGTGTCGCTGGCGATCACGGTTCCGGCCGCTGCGTCGACCGACGCGGCCACGACCTGGTCGAGGCCGAACTCGGACGAGTCACCGGCCGGGTCGGTGGCCAGGGCGGTGACGAAGTTGCCCACGGCCAGGCCGCTGACCGGCACGCTGAAGCGTCCGTCGCTGCCGGCCGTGCCGGTCCCGACGAAGGTCGCACCCTCGCCGTAGGCATTCGCGCCGCGGTCCGACTTGTACACCTCGACGGTGCAGCCGGCGCAGGCCGAGCCGATCACGGTCGAGGTCGTGGCGCCCGAGATGCGGGGATGGTTGAGCAGGGTGTTGACGCCCGCGTCGGTGTCGCCGGCGTCGTTGGCGTTGACCCCGACCGGGTACAGGTCGATCGGCACGCCGATGTTGTTGGTGAAGCTGTTCTGGGTGATCGTCTCGCCGAAGATGTCGGTCGCGTTGGCCGCATCGAGCGACTTGCCGATCTCGATCGCCGGCTTCTCGTTGGCGATCGTGTTGCCCTGGACCAGGGTCTGGTGGTTGTGGTAGCGGATCTCGATGCCGTAGCTGTAGTCGCCCATCGGCGCGCCGTTGAGCGAGATCCCGATCCGATTGCCGATGACCATGTTGCCGACTTCGCCGATCCCGTTGACCGAGATGCCGCCGTCGGGGCCACCGGACTGGGCCGAGCTGAGGTAGTCGTTGCCCGAGCAGCCGACGAGGTTGCCCTGGACAAGGGTGTTGCTGGCGCCGTCCTCGACATGGATCCCGATCGAGCCGTCGCCCGAGTAGGCGCCGTTGGCGGCCGCGCTGGGCACGGTGCAGCTGTTGCCGTCGAGCCAGGTTCCGATGTAGTTGCCGATCACCTTGTTGCGCTGGGTGTCGGTGCCGTGGGAGACCTCGAAGCCGGAGCGGACGTTGCCCGACGAGACGTTGCGCTGGCCCGGCAGGAGGCCGCCGACGACGTTGTCCGATGAGCCGTAGTTGATGTCCTCGCCGTGGATCCAGTTCGGGAGCGCCTTGGTCCCGGCCGGGTTCAGGCCGAAGATGTTGTTGTAGGTGACGTTCCGGTCGTTGTCGCTGCGGAGGTGGATGCCCTCACCCGGGTTGCCCGAGATGACATTCCGGTCGGCCAGGTCGGTACCGCCGAAGACGTTGTCGCTGGTCAGGTCGTCGAGCTCGATCGCCCCGTAGGCCGGGTCGTAGCGGGCCGGGCTGAAGTAGGTCCCGGTCGGGTCGGTGCCAACGAAATCGCCGGCGATCACATTGTTGCTGCCGCCGTTCAGCCAGATCTTCCGCCAGAAGTGGTAGATCGAGAGGCCCCGAATCACGTTGTTCGAGGACACGATCTGGAAGGCGGAGTACTGAGTCGTCTCGCCCGGTCCGTAGAGCGCGATCTTGATCACCGCGTTGTCGGCCAGGAGAGCGGTATTGGGGCTGGCGCCGGGCTGGCTGTAGCCGTCGATCGTCAGGCCACCGGTGTCGTCATGGATGATCGGCAGGACGCTGCCCAGGGTGATCTTCTGGATGCCGCTGCCGGCGATGTTGAAGTCGATCGTGTCGGGGCCGGCGTGCCAGTTGGCCTGGGTGATCGCGGCCCGCAGGGTGCAGGTGCCGACCGAGGTCTGGCAGACCCCGTCAGTCGTGTCGCTGTCGTCCTGGTCGCCGGTCGAGTTGACGACGTAGGTGTCGGGCAGGTTCGGCGCCAGCCCGTCGGGGCGCAGGCCGGCCGTCGAATGGCGGCTGGTGAGGCCGGCCGCCGCGACGGCCGCCGCCGCCGGCTTGGCCAGCGCGGCGACCGCCTGGATGTCCTGGATGTCGACGCAGCTGTCGTGATTTACGTCGGCGCCGGGGGTCGAGGCCGCGCACGGACCGCCGTTCTCGCGGGCCTGCAGCCAGCCGAGGGTGACGATGTTGAGGTCGGCCTGGCTGATGACCGGGCCGCCGATGATGTTCGGCGTCAGGCTGGGCTTGAGCGCGACCGCCGGCAGGGTCCAGCCGTTGGGGGCGGTCGCCAGCTTGCCCGACGTCCCGATCGAGACGGTCGCGGAGCCGCGATTGGCGAGGCTCACGGCGGCGCCGTGGCCGTTGACGAAGCGGGTCGCGCCGAGCCGGACCTGGACCGGGCCGCTGACCGACGAGACGAGGTCAACCGTCGCCAGCCGGAACGTGCCGGAGCGGCCGGCCGGGACGATCCCGTTGGCCTCGACCGTGTAGGCGCCGAAGGCCACGCCCTTGCTGTTGTCGACCGGTCCGAGCCGGACCGCACCGGCGCCGAACGTCCGGTTCAGCCCGTCGTGCTCCTCGAAGCCGAAGACCGACAGGCGCGACGTGTCGAACAGGAGCTGGGTCTCGTAGCCGGAGATCTTCTGGTCGGCCCGGACGACGAGGTCGACCGAGAACGGCTGACCTGCGACGGCGGTCTTCGGCGAGCGCAGGATCACGCCCTCGCTGGCCAGGGCCGGCAGGCTGGCCAGCTCGACCGGATAGGCCTTGGTGCCGGCCTGGAGCACGGCGCCCGCGACGGTCGACCCGCTGCCACTGCCGGTCGTGCCGGTCGCGGCCGCCTGGACCGCTGCGCTGGAGCCGGCCGGGGCGGCCGTTGCTGCCAGGGTCGTTGGCGCGATGAGCGAGCTGATCAGGGCGACCAGCGTCGGGACGAGGAGGACCTCGGGCCACACCCGCCGCGAGGAAGAGATACGCATGCCCGGGGCCCCCTTCTGGAGCAGGTGACGATCCGTGTGAACCGTCGGGTGGATTGAACCCTGATGAGTGCTGCTGGATGAACGCCGGAGCGCGTTCCGATCGAGGTGGCGTCGGCTGGCCGCAGACCGGCTGAGCTCGCTGCCCTGGGACCACGGTCCCAACCCAGACCGGGACGATCGTACCGGTACCCGGGCACTGTCGCCCGAACGGCGGCGTGTGTCCAGTGTTCGGGGCGTCGAAAGGTTGCTTCTCCGCACCGCCGGGCTGGGTCACCGGGACCCTGGCCCGGACCTCCGCTGCGGACGAGCTCAATGCGTCTCCCACCGGCCGATATCCGGGCCGCTGCCGAGGTAGCCGTCGGTCAGGCCGGGCAGCGCCACGCCGGCGTCGATCGCCGGCGAGTCGGGCAGGAGACGGCGATCGACGCCGCTGGCCGGGTCGAAGGCCGGATCCGCGTGGAGGCCGGTGGCCTCGAAGCCGGTCAGCGCCCGGAAGGCCGGCCAGGCCTGGACCGACCCGTGGCCGGCGACCCAGGCGATCGACCGCCCGGCGCGATTCCAGGCCAGGTCCCGGTCGATCCGGACCGTGTCGGGCACGTTTGCCAGGTGGTAGATCGGGGCGCCGTTCGAGACGAGGATGTTGTTCGTCAGCAGCAGGCCGGCGACCGGCCCGAGGTGGAGATTGCCCGGATCCTGGACGACCGAGACCGCCGACACGTCGAAGCCGTCGAGGGTGTTGTTGGCGACCACTGAATCGCTCGCGCACGCGAGGATCAGGCCGCGCGACCAGCCCGGGACCGACGAAGCCGCCACGCCGACGTTGCGGACGAAGCGCAGCCGGGCGCAGGGCTGGCCGCTCGACCCGGTCTCCAGGACGTCCTTGTTGTCCCAGGCGAGGTTGTCGCTGATCGTGACGTCGCTGGCCCCGTAGACCTCGAACGCGCCGCCGTCGTAGCCGTAGTCGTGGCTCGGGGCCCGGTTGCCCCACACGAGGTTGCCGGAGGCCAGCGTCCGGCCGGTCGTCTTGAGGAAGGCGATCCCGACCGCGCCGTGATCGTCGCCGTAGACGTCGGCGGTGTCGACGATCATCCGGTCGTTGTCGTGGACCAGGTTGTCGGCGACGACCACGCCATCCGACCGGTACGAGACCTGGACGCCGGTGTCGTTGCCGAAGATGTCGTCGTCGGCGATCCGGATGTTCGTCGAGTTCCAGGTCCGGACGCCGTAGCTGCGATTATCGCGCAGGACGTCGTCGGCGATCGTGACGTTCGAGCTCGAGGCGACGATCACGCCCGAGCCGGCGACCGTCGGGGCGTCTCGCACCGTCAGGTCAAGAAGTGCGCCCGACTGGACGTGCGAGAACCGGACCAGGTCGACGGCGTCGCTGCCGACCGCTCCGCCGCTGATCACGGCGACCTCGCCCGGATAGCCGCGGACCGTCAGCCCGGAGCGCCGGATCGTCACCCCGCCGGGATACGTCCCTGCCCTGAGGTAAACCATGGCCGGCGCGATGTCGACCGCATGCTGGATCGTCCGCCACGGCGCGCTGCGCGAGCCGGCAGCCTGATCGTCACCGTCGGGCGCCACGAACCGATCGGCAGCCGCGAAGGCGGGCTGTGTTGCGGTTCCCGGGTTCAGTCCCAATTCGGCACCCTGGGCGGGCGTTCCCGCGGTCATCGGGGCGGCCGCATCTCCGCCGCCCGATCGCGGCCCCGGGTCGCCAACCGCCAGGACGGGGCCAGCGATTGGGGCGGTTGCGATGGTTGTCGCCAGCGCGGCGGCGGCCAGGATTCGGGCAACGCGGCGGGTCTCCGCCGGTCGGCTGATCGAGGTCTTCACTTCGTCCCTCCGTGATGGCGAGCGGCTTGCTGTCCATCGGCGGAGTGGCGTCCACGATATGGTCGGGTCCTTGCCTGGGGCTTATCGATCGGCTCGGGGACGCTGGGCTAGCCCGCTGGTCCGGCCCATGCCCGGTCGCCCGGACGCGCCAGCTTCGAGTCGTCCGATGGCGGCCAGCGGAAGGTTCGCAGGAATTCCGCCGCCAGACGCACTTGCGCGTTCCTGCCGCGGTCCGGACCCGGGCGGGCCCGCCAACGGACGATGTTCGTCCCGAGTTCGTGCGTGACGCCGCGGCCAGGTGGCTGAGGCGTCCCGATTTCGGCCGCAGTCGGGGCGACGAGGTGGCAGCAATGCGTCTGGTGGCGGAATTCCTGCGAAGTCGAGGCCGCCGGCGGAGAAACCGCGGCCGAGGGCCCGGCGGAGAACCGCGGTCGAGGCCACCGACGACGCAACACGACCCGTCCCCGGAGCGTCCCAGGACCAGACCCGGAAGTACCGGGTCGACTGCCCGACTCGCCTTCCCGGAGCGTTTCCCGGGGCAGGACCGGGCGGTACGTCCCCCAGAGTCCACCGGACGCATCGCGAGGGCACGCAACCCCTCCGGCGAGGGTCCCGGAACGTTGCGTCGGTGCACCAGCGGATCGGTTGCAAACTCGGTTCGAGCCTTGACGCTCCCGGACCTTGGTACTAGTTTCAAGTCCTGCCCACCACCTCCGAACGGCCAGTCATCTTCCTTTATCTGCCGGGCCGGGCGGGGGACGTTTTTATCTCACTCGGGGACACAACATGCCCACTATCTCGGTGATCGTTCCTGCGATGAACGAGGCTCAGAACCTGAGCCACGTGCTGCCCCGTATCCCGCGCGAGGTTCACGAGGTGATCCTCGTCGACGGCCATTCGACCGATGACACCGTCGCCGTGGCCCAGCGCCTGCTGCCCGGCATCCGGGTCGTCCAGCAGCAGGGTCGGGGCAAGGGCGCCGCCCTCCGGACCGGGTTCGCGGCGGCCACCGGGGACATCATCGTGATGATCGACGCGGACGGCTCGACGGCGCCCGAGGAGATCCCGGCCTACGTCCGGGCCCTGACCGATGGCGCCGACTATGCCAAGGGCTCGCGCTTCCTGCCCGGCGGCGGGACCTCCGACATGCCGTTCCACCGCAAGCTCGGCAACATGGCCTTCGTGTACCTCGTCCGGATCATGTTCGGCGGCCGGTACACCGACCTGTGCTACGGCTACAACGCCTTCTGGGCGCGGGTCGTGCCGATGCTCGAGCTCAACCGTGACGGCTTCGAGATCGAGACCGAGATGAACATCCGCGTGCTTCGGCGGGGGCTCAACGTGGCCGAGGTGCCCAGCTTCGAGTCGGCCCGGGTCTACGGCGTCGGCCGGCTGCGGACGGTCCCCGACGGCTGGCGGGTCCTCAAGACGATCTTCCGGGAGCGCTTCAACAGCCCGCTCGGCCCGGTCGTCCGGCCCGCCACGACGGCCCTCGCCGGCGTCGGTACGCCGGTCATGGCCGACCGCTCGGCGCGCTTCCCGATGGCCTTCGAGATCCTTCGCGGCGAGGTCGCCCCGGAGATCGAGGCCCTGGCCGAGCAGCACGAGGCCCATCCCGCTCCGGTCGCCGCCGCGCGCGACTGACCACCCGGGTACCGCCCGGCGGAGCGTCCGCCAGAGCCTCAATCACGCGAATTTCACCGGAGGATCGGGACCCCAGCCCGGTCCTCCGGGCCTGTTTCCGGGCAGAAACCGCGTTGCCTGCGCACAACACATTTCGCTGGCATACTTCCTTCCCAGCGGCCCCGCATCGTCACCCCAGGCCGATTGCGCGCAGCCGTCCTCCAGCGTTCCCGCGGCCTCATCGACGTGGGTTCTGGTAGAGAGGAGCGACCAGTGTCGTTGGATCCCAGAGGCGCCCAGAGGGCGTCAGCCAAGCGGAGCCGAAGCATCGGCTTCCGATCCACCCTCGCACTTGCGCTGCTCGCCGCGCCAGCCCTCCTCGCCGGGCCGGTAGCCGCGACAGCCGCCATCGTGACGCCGACCGCGATCGCCAATCCTGGAGTGGCCGGGACCGCCAGCCAGGGCGTAGCGGACAGCTCCGACGCCCAGACCCCCAGCGTGCCCGTGCAGGTCGCTGCCACCACCCGCCAGAGCAGCACCGCCGCTGCCGGCACCAGCCTGATCCCCGCCGCCACTCCGCCATCTGGCTCCTTCGTCGCGACCAGCGGCAATGACGCGAACCCGGGAACGTTCGCGCAGCCCTGGCGCTCGCTCCAGCACGCCGCAAACGTCGCCAAGGGCACGGTCTGGCTTCGGGCCGGGACCTACTCCGGCGGCGTGACGGTGACCCGTTCCGGGATCACCTTCGAGGCGTATCCGGGTGAGCTGGCGATCGTCAATGGCGGAGCCGACGGGTTTCACTTCTACAAGGTCACGAGCGGCGCTGTCCGCTACCTGACGATCCAGAACGCCAACTCCTCGATGGGCGCCGGCGTGCTGATCGATGCCAGCTCGAACGTGACCGTGGCCAACAGCGTCGTGCACAACAACAAGAACTACGGCGTTCGGACCTGGAACTCGACGAACTCGATCATCCGGGACAGCCATATCTACAAGAACCAGGAAGGGATCCGGGTCTCGTACGCCTCCGGCGGCACGCAGATCCTGAACAACCTGATCTACTCCCAGGACACGATGATCAATGACGCCGTGAAGGACTCCGGAGGCGGCGTCGGGATCACGTTCCTCAAGACGACCGGCAAGGTCCTGGCCAGCGGCAACCAGCTCTGGCTGAACCGGGCCAAGAGCCGCTGGTACGGCTACGACGGCGGGGCCTTCGAGATCTACGGCGCCTCCGACGTGACCATCACCGGCAACATCGCCTGGAACAACAAGGACGTGATGGAGACGGGCACCAGCGGGTTGCCCTGCAACAACATCACGTTCACCCGCAACATCGGTTTCGCGGCCTCGACGGTCAAGGGCTATGCCCGGGGCCTGATCCTCGCCTGCGCCAGCAACTCGCTGTTCGCCAACAACACCCTGGACGGCTTCGACGTCTCGGACGTGTCGGTGGTCGACAAGCCGGGCTACCAGTTCCAGGGCTCGCTGACGGGGCTCAAGATCGAGGACAACGTGCTGCGCACCAGCAGCAGCGGGGTCTTCTACTTCGACCACCTGCCCTCGAGCGTGGTGATCGACTACAACGACATCTGGAACTCATCGGGCGGCTCGCTCGTGTACATCGTCGGCAAGGGCAGCACGTCGAGCTTCTCGACGCTCAAGTCCTGGATCGGCCGGATGTCGCACGGGATGCAGGCCGATCCCAAGTTCTACAACGGGTCGACCCACGACTATCGCCTGTCGGTCGGCTCACCGGCGGTCAACAAGGCCGCCCAGCTCGGCTCCGAGAACACGCCGTTCCTCGGGACGGCGCCCGACATGGGCCGCTGGGAGATGCGCTGACCGCAGCCTGACCGCCCGGCGGGGCGCCGATCACGCCCGAACCGAAAACGACCCGGTCCCCGCCACGGGGCCGGGTCGTTTCGATTCGGTGGTCAGGAGATCGTCACTCCGGGTGCCGGATCGTAGACCGTGACTGAGCTCAGCCCGCGCTCGCCCAGCGCCGTCCGGAGCTCGGCCGGCGTCCCGCTCAGGGCCGGGAAGGTCCCGTAGTGGATCGGCAGGACGTGCTGGACGCCGAGCAGCTCGACGGCGACGGCCGCCTGGCGGGGCCCCATCGTGTAGTGGCCGCCGATCGGCAGGATCGCCAGGTCGGGCCGGTGGAGGTCACGGATCAGGGCCATGTCGCCGAACACGTCGGTGTCGCCGGCGTGGTAGATCCGGAAGCCGTTCTCCAGCTCGACGACGAAGCCGGCCGGCTCGCCGAGGTAGAGCGGCACGCCGCCATCGGCGTTCCAGTCACCGGCCGAGTGGTCGGCCCGGGTCATCGTCACCTTCAGGCCGGCGGCCTCGACCGTGCCGCCCTTGTTCATCCCGGTGACCTGGTCGGCGCCGCCCGGCAGCTGCCGGGCGAGCCACAGGCTGAGCTCGTGGATCGCCGGCCAGGCCGGCCGGAGGCGGCTGGCCAGCGCGACGGCGTCGCCCAGGTGGTCGCCGTGGCCGTGGGTCACGAGGAGCAGGTCGCAGCGTTGGACGCCGCTCGGACGCCTTGTCGCTGCAGCGGATTGCCGAACCACGGGTCGAACAGGATCGTCTTGCCGCCGGGGGTCACGACCTCGACGCAGGCGTGGCCGTACCAGGTGATCTGGGTGTCGCGATTCAAGCCCATCAGGTACCTCCGTTCGACCATCGTACACTCGGGCGGTGGCAGCCCAACGGATCGCCGAGAACCTCGCCTTCATCAACTGGACCCTCCTGACGGGGCTCGGCGTGGGTGCCTTCGGAGCGGTCGTCCTGATGCGCCTGCGGACGTCCGCGACGCGCGGCTTCCTCGGCTTCACGGCCGCCTGCGCCGCCGGGTTCGGCCTGCTCGCCCACCTCAGCGACGGGGCCCTCGTCCAGGCCGCGGCCGCGCCCGGCTCGACCGTGGTCCTCGACCCGGCCTGGGACGCGCCGCGGCGACGGCGCGCTGGTCGCGTTCGCCGTGCTCGCGCTCGCCTACGCCCTGGCCCTGGCCCGGCCGGCGCGCCCGCTGCGATCGGTGCTCGGCGGGCTGCTCGGCGGGAGTCGCGGCCCTGGCGTTCGGGGCGCTGGCCTGGGGTGGCGGCCCCGTCGGCGTGCTCGTCGCTCCTGGGCCAGGACCTGCTCCTGGCCGCCGCGACCGGCGGCGTCTTCGTGGCGATGATCCTCGGCCACTGGTACCTCGTGACCCCGAAGCTGCCCGAGGCGCCGCTGATCCTGCTCAGCCGGGTCCTGTTCGGCCTCGTGGCGGCCCAGGTCGTCCTGTTCGGAGCCTCGATGCTGCTCGGCGCGGGCAGCGGCGGCGGGCCGTTCTCGCCCCTGACCGGGCCGTGGGCCCTGTTCGTCTGGCTGCGCCTGCTGGTCGGCCTGGTCTTTCCCCTGGTCGTGTCCTGGGCGGCGATCCAGACGGCCCGCACGCCGGTCGATGGAGTCGGCAACCGGCCTGCTGTACATCAACGTCGGCTCGATCGCGGCGGGCACGATCCTCGCCGCCGGGCTGTACTTTGGAGCCGGGCCTGATCGCATGAGGTTGAGCGGCATGAGCACGAGCGACGGCTACGTCCCGGGCCGGGTCGAGCGGGACTACATCGAGTCGCTCGGCCGGGCCGCTCGATCCGGCGCTCGCTGGCGATCGAGCCGGCCGCCGAGCCCGACAACGTGCCGATCCTCGACCGCGACGGCGGCCGGGTGCTGGCCGCCCTGGCCGCCGACCGGCCGGCGGATCGTCGAGGTCGGCACGGCCTTCGGCTACTCGACGCTGTGGATGGCCCTCGCCCAGCCGCCGGGACGGCACGATCGTGACGATCGACCCGGACCGCGCGCGGACCGATCGGCGCCCGGGGCTGGTGGCGCCAGGCTGGCATCGCCGACGGGCGGATCACCGGTCGTCAACCGACCGGCGCTCGAGGCGTTTGCCGCCGGCGCGGCCGAGCCGGCCCTGGCCGGTCCGTTCGACCTCGTCTTCATCGACGCCCTCAAGCACGAGTACCTGGCCTACCTCGACGCGCTCTGGCCGCGGCTTGGCCCCGGGGCCCGCGATCGTCGCCGACAACGTGCTGTGGAGCGGCTCGGTGACCGATCCCGCCTCGACCCGCTCGAGGCGCCGACCGACCTGCGGGCGTTCAACGCGGCGGTCCTGGCCGACCCGCGGTTCGTGGCCACGATCCTGCCGGTCGGCGACGGGCTGCTGTCGCGACGGTCCGCGGGTGAGGCCGACCGGCCGGCCATGGTGAACCGGGTTCGGGTCCGCCTGTTCGCGATGCAGCGCGAGCTCGCCGGCACGCGCCAGGTCGACCTCGAGCTGGCCGAGGGCGCCTCGATCGAAGCGGCCTGGGCCGCCCTCGTCGGCGCGCATCCGGCCCTCGCCCCGGGCCGCTCGGCGGTCCGCTTCGCGCGCAACGGCGTCTACGCCGACCCGACCGAGATCCTGGCCGACGGCGACGAGCTGGCCTGCATCCCGCCGGTCAGCGGCGGCGCCCAGGGTCCGGCCGCGGCGGATCATCGAGCTGCGCGCCGAGCCGTTCGGGCTCGAGATCCTGGCCGAGCTCGGCGACCGCCTGGCGACCGACGCCGACGGCGCGATCTGCGGTTTCCTCGGCCGGACCCGGTTGACCCCCGGGACGCCGGCCCCGGGCCAGGAGGCGGAGGCGGCCCGCCATGCCGGGCGGCAGGTCGAGGCGCTCGACTACGAGGCCCACGAGTCGATGGCCGGCCGCATCCTGGAGGCGATCGCCGACGAGGTCCGGGACCGCTTCGGCGTCGAGCGGATCGCGATCGTCCATCGCCTGGGGACCGGTGCCGCTGGGCGAGGTGAGCGTGGCGGTCGTGGCCGTGGCCGCCCACCGGGCCGCGGCCTTCGAGGCGGCCCGCTACGCGATCGACGAGCTGAAGGCGCGGGCGCCGATCTGGAAGGCCGAGCAGTTCGACGACGGCCACGTCTGGATCGGCAGCCCGGCCCGTTCGGGCCCAGAATCGCCGGGTACGGAGGGCAACCGGAGCGCCCGGGACGAGGAGGCGACGTGAAGGCCTACATCAGTGTCGACATGGAAGGCATCGCCGGGATCAGCCATCCGGCGCCCACGACCCGCGGGGATGTGGAGTACCCGGCGGCCGTCGCCCTGATGGTCGGTGAGGCCAACGCGGCGATCGACGGCGCCGTTCGAGGCGGGGCGACGGAGGTCGTCGTCAACGACAGCCACGGCGGGATGCACAACCTGCCGCCGATCGATCTCGATCCGCGGGCCCGCCTGGTCCAGGGCCAGAAGGCCTGGTCGATGGTCGCCGGGGCGGGGCCCGATCGGGGCTTCGGGGTGGCCCTCTGCGTGGGCTACCACGCCCGGGCCGGCGACCCGCTCGGGACGATCGCCCACACGTACTCCGGGCGTCCGGTGGCGACCAGCCTGAACGGGCGACCGGTCGGCGAGAGCGGGATCAATGCGATCGCCCTCGGGGCGTGGGGCGTGCCGGTCGGCCTGGTCTGCGGCGACGATCGGGTCGCCGGCGAGACGGCCGCCTGGTTCCCGTGGGCCGAGCGGGTCGTGGTCAAGGAGGGGCTCGGCCGGAACGCGGCGATCTCGGTCCATCCCAGCGCCGCCCGCGAGGCCGTCCGGGCCGGCGCCGAGCGCGCGGTCCGGCGGGCGATCGCCGGCGAGATGCGCCCGCTCGTGCTGGAGCCGCCGTACACGATCGAGGTCGTCTACCAGAGCCCGGCCCAGGCCGACTACGCCGCCCTGGTGCCCGGTGCCGAGCGGTTCGGCGATACGGCCGTCCGGTTCGCCTCGGACGACCCGTTGATCGCCTACCGCGGCTTCCTGGCGGGGTTGCGCCTGGCGGGCATCGTCGACTGACCGGCGAACCCGGCGCCTGCGCCCGGCGGCATACTGGTCGGGTGACCACGCCGGAGATCGCCCAGCCAGCCGCCGGCTGCCCGCCGGCGCGCGCCCGGCCGCGGGCGTTGGGCGTCCGGATCGGGTTGCTGTCGCCCGGCCCCACGAACTCGATCGTCGATGTCGCCGGGATCAGTGTCGGCCACGCCTCCGTCTGGCGTGACGAGCCATCGCCGCCGGCCGGCCGGGGGACCGCCCGAACCGGCGTGACCGCGATCGTCCCGTTCTCGCCGGCCGAGCTGTTCACCAACCGGGTGGCGGCCGGGGCCGCGGTCCTCAACGGGGCCGGCGAGATGATCGGGATCACCTCGATCGGGGAGTGGGGCGTGATCGAGACGCCGATCTTCCTGACCTCGTCGATGGCGATCGGGCGGGTCTACGACGCCGCCGT
The DNA here is from genome assembly GCA_963727055.1 of uncultured Chloroflexia bacterium. Lineage (GTDB taxonomy): Bacteria > Chloroflexota > Limnocylindria > Limnocylindrales > CSP1-4 > Palsa-1033. Next base: position 1,698,633 of record CAVSEN010000003.1, on the reverse strand, counting down.
CGAGCTGCTCGTCGAGCGGATCCCGAGCGCCGGGATCGACGACGCCCTGATGCCGGTCGTGGCCGAATGCGACGACGGCTACCTCAATGCCTCACGCACCGTCCAGGTCGGCCCGGCCGACGTCCGGGCGGCGCTCGACGGGGCCCGCGGCGCGGACGCCGGACCGGTCGCCGGCGGGGTCGTCGGCGCCGGCGTCGGGATGCACGGCTTCGAGCTCAAGGGCGGGATCGGCAATGCCTCGCGGGTGGTCCCGGCGGTCGTTCGGCCGCGGTTCGGCCAGGCTCCCCAAGGCCAGGCTGGCGGTGACGCCCCGGCGTACAACCTGGGCGTGATGACCCTGACCAACTTCGGCCGGATCGAGCGGCTGACGATCGACGGCGTGCGGGTCGGCGCGGCCCTCGTCGCCGACGGCTGGCCGTCGATGGGCCCCGACGAGCAGGGCAGCTGCATCGTCGTCGTGGCGACCGACGCCCCGCTCCTGCCCAGCCAGCTCGTCCGGCTCGCCCGGCGGGCCGGCCTCGGCCTCGCCCGGGCAGGCTCGACCGGCGGCCACGGCTCGGGCGAGATCTTCATCGCCATCTCGACCGCGACCCGCTTCCGGCGCGGCGACGGGCCGCTGGTGACCACCACCCACATCGACGACGGCTACCTCGACCCGTTCCTGGCCGCCGTCGTCGAGGCGACCGAGGAGGCCGTCGTCGATTCGCTGTTCGTCGCCGACACCGTCGACGGGCGCGACGGCCACCGCCTCGTCGGCCTGCCGGTCGACCGGACGCTGGCGATGCTGTCGGCCGCCGGCCGCCTGGCGGGCGCATGAGCGACAGCCCGCTCGCCCGCGTCGATCGCCTGGTCGAGCTCGCCGATACGCTGGCGGCCTCGTGGGGCGCCCGGGCCCGGATCTGCACGACCGTCGGCCAGGAGCGGGCAAACCTGCGCCTGCTCGGGGTGACCGGCGTCGACCGGGCCGGCCGGCCCCTGGCCGGTGCCGCCGTCGACCGCTACGTGGCCGGCCGGGTCGATCGGCTGGCGGCCGGAATCGTGCTGCCCTTCGTGGCGGCGATGATCGAGTACGACCTGGGCCCCCAGGCGCTCGCCCTCGACGTCGCCTCGGGGGCCGTCGACCTCGGCCTCGAGGCGGAGATCCTGCACGACGCCACCCGCCGGACGGTCGTCGAGGCGCGGGCGGCCGAGCTGGCCGCCTCGGCGTTCGAGCGGATCGATGCCAACCGGACGGCGCGCCTCGAGCTGCTGGCGGTGATCGGCGACGCTGCCCGGCCGTGGGTCGGGCTGCCGAGCCATGAATCCGATGCGACGGACGGCGCCCGCGAAGCCGGCCTGGTCGTCGCTGCCGGGGTGGACGTCGTCCGGGTCGAGGTGCCCGCCGGCCGCGAGCTGGCCGATCGCCTCCACGATGCCGGCTTCGACATCCCGCCCTGGCACGCCCGGCCGGGGATCCTGCCGAGTGACCCGGATCCAGCCCCGTCGGGCAGCCAGCGTGGCCTGGCGGAGGTCCGCCTGGCGATCGACGAAGCGGCCGCCGAACGGCGCAGCTACGCCCGGCTGGCGACCGCCGCCCTGCCCCTGGCCGGGCCGGAGCAGGCGGTCGTGGCGGCCTTCGAACGGGTCGACATCGTCGATGGCGATCCGATCGCCGAGGTCGTCGACGGCAACGTCGACCCGGACCGGGCCCTGGCCGACCATGCGTTCGCCCACCGGCTGATCGCCCGGGCCGGCTCGAGCGTCGTGCTCGGGGCGGGGCCGCTCGTCGTCGCCCCCGACCTCGCCCGCGGCGCGCCCTCGGGGCCGGCAACCCTCGCCGGCCGGGCCCTCGCCCTGCAGCTCCTCGGCGCCGCCCTGGCCCGGCGCGACGGCATTCCGGCCGCCCGGGTGTTCGTCGGGGCGGTTCCGCCCTGGCTCCTCGATGAGCGCAAGTCGGCGGCATTGGCGATCGCCCAGGTCCTCCTCCGGCGAGCGGCCCTGCCCGGCCAGCCGCTGGTGTTCGAGGAACCGGAGGGCGACGCCGCGGCCGTCCGCTGGCGGGCGATCCTGGGGGCGGCGCTGCCGATCGCCGATCGCGACGGGCTGGTCATCCGGCGGGCGAGCGCAGCCACGGCCGGCCGCGTCGTGGCCGAGACCCGGGCGATCGTCGAGGTGGCCTCCGACGTGGCCGAGACCTACGGACCGATCGATCCCCGGGGCCTCGCCCTCGACCATGCCCGGGCGACCGTCGCCGCCGCGATCGCGACCCTCGAGCGACTGGCGACGGACGGCTGGAGCTCGATCCTCGGGTCCGCCCTCGACCGGCCGGGCGTCGCCCGCCTGGGGGCCGATGCGGTCGTCGAGCGGACCGAGACGTTCGATCCGTTCGCGATCAGCGGACTGCCGCCGGTCAGCCGACGCGTTGCCGACCGCCCACCCGCGGACACGCTCTGAGGCATGGCCGGTTCGCTGACCGATCCGTCGCCCAGTCCGTCGCCCGATCCGGCGGGTTACGGCGCCACGAGCTACTGGCTCGAGACGGCCGGTGACGACCTCACGCCCCGCCCGGGGCTGCGCGCCGAGATCGATGCCGACGTGGCGATCCTGGGCGCCGGCTACACCGGCCTGTGGACCGCCTACGAGCTGCTTCGCCGCGACCCGTCGCTGCGGGTCGTGCTGCTCGAGCGTGAGATCGCGGGGTTCGGGGCCTCCGGCCGCAATGGAGGCTGGGTCGCCTCGGGCCTGAACGCCAGCTCGGAGCGGCTCGCCCGCCGGTTCGGAGCCGAGCGGATGACCGCGATCGAGGACGCGGTCGCCGGTGCCGTGGACGCGGTCGGGGTCGCCGTTGCCCGGGAGGGGATCGCCGCCGATTACGCCAAGGGTGGCTCGCTGACGGTTGCCCGCGGCCCGGAGCAGGTGCCCGCCCTGGAGGCCCACTGGGCGAGTCTCGAGCGGACGGGCCGGGCCGGCGCCTACCGCCGGCTCGACGCGGCCGAGACCGGCGAGCGGATCCGGATCGAGGGTGCCCTCGGCTCGATCTACGGCAGCCAGTACGCCGTCGTCCACCCGGGCAAGCTCGTCCGCGGCCTGGCCCGGGCCGTCGAGCGCCACGGCGGCACGATCTACGAGCAGACCGCGGTGACCGACGTCGAGCCGGGGGCGTCCCACCTCCGCCCGGCGCTGCGCACGACGAACGGGCTCGTCCGGGCGACGGCCGTGGTGCTCGCCGGAGAGGCCTACCTGACCCAGCTCCGCCTGCTCCACCGGGCACTGCTGCCGCTCTACTCGCTGATCGTCCTGACCGAGCCGGTCTCCGATGCCGACTGGGCCACGATCGGCTGGCGCGCCCGGGAGGTCCTCGCCTCGTACCGGCTGTCGGTCGACTACCTGTCACGGACCGCCGATGGCCGGATCCTGTTCGGCGGCCGGGGGGCGCCGTATCGCTTCGGCTCGCGGATCGAGCCGGCCTTCGACCGCGACGCGCCGACCCACGCCCTGCTCCGGCGGTTCGTCGAGGCCTGGTTCCCGAGCCTGCGCGGGATCGGCTTCAGCCATGCCTGGGGCGGACCGCTCGGGATGCCCCGCGACTGGATCCCGACGTTCTCGTTCGACCGCCGCTCGGGGATCGCCTCGGCCCGGGGCTACACCGGCCACGGCGTGTCGACCGCGAACCTCGCCGGCCGGGTCCTGGCCGGGCTGATCCTGGGCGAGCAGAACGAGCTGACGAGCCTGGCCCTGGTCAACCACCGCTCGCCCAACTGGGAGCCCGAGCCGTTGCGCTGGATCGGCGTGCGCTTCACCCAGGAATTGCTGCTCCGGCTCGATGCCCGGACGGCGCGCACCGGCCGGCCGCCGACCGGCCGCTCCCTGGCCGAGCGCATCGCCGACCACTGAGCCCGGAACCTAGGGTTCGGCGGCGACCTCGATCGCCTGGACGATCGTGCCCCGGCCGCGGCGCTTGCCGGCGTAGGTCGCGGCGTGGACCCGGGCGAGCAGCTCGGCCTGGTCGATCGCGTCGTCGGGGTAGGCCGCGATGCCGATCGTCAGGTCGACGCCCATCCCGCCCTCGGCCGACCGAACGGCGGATCGCAGGCGCCCGGCGACCTCGGCGGCCTGGGCCCGATCGAGGTCGGGCAGGATCAGGGCGATCTCGTCGCCGCCGTAGCGGGCCACGACATCCTTGTTCCGGGCGCCGGCCTTGAGCATCCCGGCAACCCGGTGGAGGACGAGGTCGCCCACCGCGTGGCCGTGCTGGTCGTTGAGGGCCTGGAAATGGTCGAGGTCGCAGAACAGCACGGCGAACCGCCCGCTGTGGGCCTCGGCGTCGCGGATCTGGCGCCGGAGGAGATCCTGGAACGAGCGGTGGTTGACGAGGCCGGTCAGGTTGTCGGTTGCGGCCAGCTCGCGGGCCCGCTGGAGCTGGGCCTGGGTGAACGCCAGGCCGGTCTGGTCGGCCAGGCCATGGAGCAGCTCGAGCTCGTCGGTGCTCGGCACCCGCGGTGATTCCCAGAGGACCGGCAGGAAGCCGGACAGGCCGCCGTCCGAGTGGATCGGGACCATCGTGATCGAGCGAACCCAGGCCGGCAGGCCGAGGCCGACGATGATCCCGTCGTCGCGGCCCGGGGTGATCTTGAACGTGACGGCCCGCCGGTCGCGGAAGTCGGCTTCGATGTCCCGCCCGGTGAAGCGGCTCACGCCGGACACCGCGCCGGGCTCGATCGAGCGCGTCTCGGAGCTCCGCCAGCGGAGGATGTCGTAGCCGCCGTCGGGGCGGCGCAGGGCGACCGAGCGGACCCGGGCGCCGAGCAGCTCGCGCAGCCGGGCATCCAGGGCCTGCACGATCCGGGTCGGCGACTCCTGCTGGGAGAGGACGCCGGTGAACTCGATCAGGGTGGCCAGGTCGCCCCGGACCCGCCGCCCGACCCGGGCGAAGCTGCCCACGAACAGGGCGTAGACGAAGAGCAGGACGAAGACCATCACCTGGACCTGGGGGCTCGTGTCGTAGCCGTACGACGCCCGCAGCTCGACCTGGCCGATGAACACGAAGCCGCTTGCGGCCGCCGAGGCGACCGCGCCGCCCATCCCGAAGAAGACGGCGCCCTCGAGGGCGAGCAGGGGATAGACGAAGAACCCGATCCAGTCGGGTGCGCCGAGGAGCGCCTGGCCGGCGAGGTAGGCCACGGCCGAGTCGACGGCGAAGGCGGCGACGGCGAAGCGCTGCCAGGCGGCGGGGCTGCGTGCGCCGCGCATCCAGAAGACCTGGACCAGGATCAGCGCCCCGAGGAGGACGAAGCCCGAGACGAGGGCGATCGGCTCAGCGTGGCCGTACAGCGCGGCCAGTCCGGCGACGCCGGTCAGGCCGAGGATCCGGATCGCGAGCATCCAGCGCTGGAAGTCGAACTCGGCGACCGACGCCCCGACCCGGGCGGCGGGATGGGTGGCCACCCGGCCCTGGCTCCGCCAGCGACCGGCGTCGAGCACGCGGCGCAGCCTTGTCCGGCGCGAGGTCACGACGACGGCGGGATCCTCGAGGATCGTGCCGGCCAGTCCCGGGGCACCCACCTGGGTCGGTTCCACAGTCCCTCCGCATGCTCACTGCCAAGAGACTGAAGTCTCGATCCGGCCTCGCTCGGGGGGCCATCACCCGATCGTACCGGTGGCTCGGCGCCACGTGATGGATCGCGGGCGGCGATGATGTGCCGATGACGGCCGAGGGTCCCCGGCGCCGGCCGCGGCGCGCTCCGGGCGGGATCGCCCAGCTGCCCTGGCGGACGGTCCGCAACCCGTTCCGGCCGGTCGAGATCCTGAGCGCGGACCAGGTCGAGGCGATCCACGTCGCATCGCTCCGAATCCTGCGCGAGATCGGCTTCGAGGTCCTCGGCGACCAGGCCCTCGACCTGTTCGCGGCGGCCGGTGCCGAGGTCGACCGCGCGCGCCGGTCGGTCCGCCTCGACGACGGGCTGGTCGAGGCCCTCGTGGCCCAGGCGCCGGCCGAGTTCGTCCTCCACGCCCGCAACCCCGAGCGCGACGTGACGCTGGGCGGCGACCACCTCGTCTTCAGCTCGGTCGGCGGGCCGGCTTTCGTGACCGACATCGAGCGCGGCCGGCGGGCCGGCAACTTCCGCGACTTCGTCGACTACGTCAAGGTCATCTCGACCCTCAACATCGTCCACCAGGAGGCCGGTGGGCCGCTCGAGCCGACCGACCTGCCGGTGGCGACCCGCCACCTCGACATGTACGCGGCGCTGATCGGCCTGCTCGACAAGACCTGGCACTGCCTCGGCGCCGGCCGGCGGGTCGTCGACGACGCGATCGAGATGGCCTGCCTCAGCCGGGGGATCGACCGCGACGAGCTCGTCCGGCGGCCGAGCCTGATCACGATCATCAACACGAATTCGCCGCTGCGGCTCGACGGACCGATGTCGGACGGGCTGATCGAGATGGCGCGCCACGGCCAGCCGGTCGTGGCCACCCCGTTCACCCTGGCCGGCGCGATGACCCCGGTCTCGCTGGCCGGGGCGATCGCCCAGCAGAACGCCGAGGCGCTTTTCCTCGTCGCCCTGGCCCAGATCGTCCGGCCCGGCAGCCCGATGGTCTACGGCGCCTTTACCTCGAACGTCGACATGCGCTCCGGTGCGCCGGCGTTCGGCACCCCCGAATACGTCAAGGGCGCCCTGGCCAGCGGCCAGATGGCCCGCCGCTACCACCTGCCGTGGCGCTCGTCGAACGTGACCGCCTCGAACGTCGTCGATGCCCAGGCGGCCTACGAGTCGGAGATGGCCGTGTGGGGCGCGGTGATGGCCGGGGTCAACCTGCTCTACCAGGGCGCCGGCTGGCTCGAGGGCGGGCTGACGGCGTCGTTCGAGAAGCTGGTCATCGATGCCGAGATCCTGCAGATGATGGCCGAGGTCCTGGTGCCCTTCCCGGTCAACCCGGCCGAGCTGGGCTTCGAGGCGATGGCCGACGTCGGGCCGGGCGGCCACTTCTTCGGCACGGCGCACACCCTCGAGCGCTACGAGACGGCGTTCTACCGGCCGATCGTGTCCGACTGGCGGAACTTCGAGACCTGGCACGAGGACGGCGCCCGGACGGCGACGGAGCGGGCGAACGGGATCTGGAAGACGCTCCTGGCCGGGTTCGAGCCGCCGCCACTCGACCCGGCGATCAGCGCCGAGCTGGACGCCTTCGTCGCCCGCCGCAAGCGCGAGATCGAGCGCGACGGGTAGGGCTCGGGCGCTCGGGCGCCTGACGCCAGCCGCAGCCTTGCGCGCGCCGCGGCCTCGTGCGCGCCCGCGCGCGAAGATCGCCGATGGCGCCGGTACGAACGGGGGATGAACAGCGGCCGCCGCGAGCGGAAGAATGGGCGCATGGTCACGATCCTCGATCCTCGCTCGATCACGGATCTGGTCAACGCTGAGCCGGTCGAGGCGGCCGACAGCACCGAGAGCGCGCAGATCGAGCGGCCGACGAGCGAACGGGTCGAGCTGATCGGGACCCACCTGCGGGCCGAGGGCTCGGTCGAGCTCGGCTCCTTCAACCGGCTGTCGGACTACGTCAACCTGCTGACGGGCTTCTTCACCATCCACGACGTCACCCTGATGAGCCGGCTGGGCGAGCCGACCCGGCTGGCCTTCGACGACCTGCGCGTCCGCCTCGACGAGATCGGGCTCGTCGCCCAGGCGTCGCCACCGCACTACGCGCCGCCCGACGATGTCCTCGTCCCGAAGGCGCGCCGCCGGCTCGTGCTGATGACCACGGCCCACCTGATCTACGGCTACGCCTACCTTCACGCCGAGGCATCGCTGACCGCCTTCGTCGACGCCACGGACCCGCCGTTCCTGCCGATGACCAACGTCCGCCTGCGCTGGCTGGCCGATCGGCGGCTGGCCGGCCGCTATCCGTTCGCGCTCGTCCACCGCAACCACATCATCAGCGTCGCGACCGACGTGCCGACCGACGGGGCGCCGACCGAGACGCCCGTGCCCGGGCTGACCTGGGGGCGCGCAGCCGACCTCGGCTGGTAGGCGTCCGGAGCGAGTTCCGGGATCTCCTGCGAGACGGAGCCGAACCGCCTCGCGGACGCTGCTAGCATCGCGGCGATGGCCCCCACCCAGTACGACTTCATCATCGTCGGCGGCGGGTCGGCCGGCTCCGCCCTCGCCAACCGGCTGAGCGCCGAGCCCTCGAACCGGGTGCTGGTCCTCGAGGCAGGCCGGCCCGACTACCGGTTCGACGTGTTCATCCACATGCCGGCCGCCCTGGCCTTCCCGATCGGCAGCCGGTTCTACGACTGGAAGTACGAATCCGAACCCGAGCCGTTCATGAATGGCCGCCGGGTCTACCACGCCCGGGGCAAGGTCCTGGGCGGCTCGAGCAGCATCAACGGGATGATCTTCCAGCGCGGCAACCCGCTCGACTACGAGCGCTGGGCGGCCGATCCGGGGATGGCCAGCTGGGACTACGCCCACTGCCTGCCCTACTTCAAGCGGATGGAATCATGCCTGGCCGCCGCGTCTCACGACCCGTGGCGGGGCCATGCCGGGCCGCTCGTCCTGGAGCGGGGTCCGGCGACCAGCCCGCTCTTCCGGGCGTTCTTCGCCGCGGTCCAGGAGGCGGGCTACCCGCTGACCGACGACGTCAACGGCTATCGCCAGGAGGGCTTCGCGCCGTTCGACCGGAATATCCATCGCGGGCGCCGGCTGAGCGCCGCCCGAGCCTACCTGCATCCCGTGATGAACCGGCCCAACCTGACCGTCGAGACCCGGGCGTTCGTGACCCGGGTCCTGTTCGAGGGCAGCCGGGCGGTGGGGGTCGAGCTGGCCGGCGGACGCCAGGTCCGCGGCGGCCAGGTCCTGCTGTGCGGCGGATCGATCAACACGCCCCAGCTGCTCCAGCTGTCGGGCGTGGGCAGCGCGGCCGACCTGACGGCGCTCGGGATCCCGGTCGTGCGCGACCTGCCGGGGGTGGGCCAGCACCTCCAGGACCACCTCGAGGTCTACATCCAGTACCGCAGCCTCCAGCCCGTTTCGATGCAGCCGATCACCCAGAAATGGCGCCGGCCGTGGATCGGCGCGAGCTGGCTCTTCCTGCGCCGCGGCCCGGGGATCACCAACCACTTCGAGGGCGGTGGCTTCGTCCGCGGCAACGACGACGTGAAGTACCCGAACCTGATGTTCCACTTCCTGCCGCTGTCGATCCGGTACGACGGGACCGGCTCGACCTCCCAACATGGCTACCAGGTCCATATCGGGCCGATGTACTCCGACGCGCGCGGCTCGGTCCGGATCACCTCGACCGATCCCGCGGTCCATCCGGCCCTGCGCTTCAACTACCTGTCGACCGACCAGGACCGACGCGAGTGGATCGAGGCGATCCGGGTCGCCCGGCGGATCCTCAACCAGCCGGCCTTCGGGCCGTACAACGGCGGCGAGACATCGCCCGGGTCGAGCGTCGAGACCGACGCCGAGATCCTCGAGTGGGTCGCCCGGGACGCCGAGACCGCCCTCCATCCGTCGTGCACCTGCCGGATGGGGACCGACGCGGAGTCGGTCATCGACCCGCTGACGATGGGCGTCCACGGGCTCGACGGCCTGCGCGTCGTCGACGCCTCGGCGATGCCCTACGTCACGAACGGCAACATCTATGCGCCGGTGATGATGCTGGCCGAGAAGTCGGCCGACCTGATCCTGGGCAACACGCCGTTGCCGCCCGAGCCGTTGCCGTTCTACCGCCACGGAACCGGGATGCCGCTGACGTTCCCCGGCGAGGTCGCCGCGGGCGCCAGACACGCCTAGGAGCTCCGCGGCTCCGGGCCGGGCGAGCTCAACCCAGGACGCTGCTCCGCTCCCTTGGGCCTGGAGATTCTGCGTGCATGGGCCCTGCCCGCCCGCCACGATCACCAAGGGTCCATTTCTTCGCCCGCCAGGGCGATGGTGGGTCGATTTCGCGATTGCCTGAGCGTGGCTCAACAGGAGTTGTGGCGGCTCGGACTCCGGATCCACCTACTCCGCCTTGCCTTTCCGCACGCGATGTCCGTGCACGCGGAATCGCGAGACTCAAGGCCGGTAATCGGCGCCGCGGGCCTGCCCGGCCGGGTCGGGCTCGCTGCGTCGGGCTCGCTGCGTCTTCGCCTGGCTCGGCACTTGCGCAACTGAACCGGACGGCGCAGCGTCTGGATGGCGATGAGGACCTTCGGGATTGCGCTCCTGTGCGCCTTGCTCGCCGGCTGCGGCTCGGGCGTGTCACCGAGCGCCAGCGCGCCGAGTGTCGGCAGCCCGAGCGTGTCCTCGGCCCTACCGACCATGGCCATCTCGGGCGTGCCGGCCGCCGTCAGCCCCCGCGTATCGGCCGCTCGCTTTGCCGATGGCCTCCCGCAGAGCATCGGCGGCCAGCAAGTCCTGCGCGAGGCCGAGGTCCTGGCCCATGTCCAGGCTGCTGAGTCGGATGCGGTCTTCCTGATCGGCGCGTGGCTCGACGTCTATACCGGACCGCGAAGCTGCTACATCAACGGCTGTCCGTCCGGGATCGTCGCGAGCGACGAGGCCGGCAGTGGCACCTCCATTCTCACAGACGGCAACACGACGTATCAGTTCGCTACCGGCCTCAGGAGCGGGCCGACCGTTCTCGAGGTTCATGTCGATGATCCGCGTGTCGCTGCCTGCCCCAGCGCGGTCGTCGCCTGCGATCGGTTGATCGTCGTTGACAAGGCTGTCTGGACCGGTGACTCCTTCACTGATCCGACGCCTCTCGGCATCGCCGAGGTCGGGGCGGCGATTCGAATCGCCGAGCCCACGATCCCATTCCACCCGATCGGCGATGGCGACGTCCGGACCGAGCAGGGCCTCACCGATGCCCAGGGCCTCGCCCCGAGCTCGACTCTGCCAGCCCCCGGCCAGCTGGCCGGGGTGTACGTGATGCCGTCCGTGGCTGCCTTGCGCCGGGCCTTGCCCGGGATCTTGCCTGGGACATCAGGCGCAGAACAATCGAACGCACTTCGATACACGGAGAGCGGTCGGGCCGAGGGTGGCTACACGTATGCCGTCGAGGCGCGCTGGCTGATCGTCCAGAACGTGGCGTTCTCGGTGCTGACGTCGGGATCGACGGTGTCGGCCGACGAGGCCTTTCTCGATCGGCTGGTCGGCGCCCTGGGCATGACGCCGTAGTCGGTCCGCGCGCAGGTGGCCAGGGACCTCTTACGCCCGGCGATTCCTTTGTGAATGGACGTCGCTCGTTCCAGGCGATCGACATTGGCCTTGGGCCGGGCTCGGCGAGCTCAAGAGGCTACGCGGCGTGCCCCCGAAACCTGGGTATGCCGTGGGGGCCGCGGCGCCTCTCCGACGGCTTCCTTGGTTCCCACAGAACGACAAACAGCATGTTTCGGCCTCCAGGGCGGGCCTGGAGCTCGATCGCCGGCCGCCGCGACGCGGCGCGCGCCCTGAGGGCGTCGCCGATTCATCCCGGCCCACGCTCGGGTCGGGATGTCCAGCTCCGTGGGGTCCGGCGAAGAGGCCCGACGGGACCCTCGAATCGGCCGTTTGTCGTTCTGGGGGAACCGGCTGGCAGCCACCCGAGCCCGCCACGCTGCCAGAGCGCGCCACCGAGCCAGAAGCGCGCCGCGGCGCTCGGGGGACCCGCCCCGGGACCTTCGCGGCGGTCGCCCCTATCCTTGACGGGACGTGGTCGTTGGAGAGGTGTGGACCTGATGGATATCGGCATGATCGGGCTCGGGCGGATGGGCGCAAACATGTCCCGGCGGTTGGTCAAGGGCGGCCACCGGGTGGTCGGCTATGCCCGGCACGCCGAGACCGTCGATGGCTACAAGGCCGACGGCTCGATCTCGGCCGGCGCCACCTCGCTGGCCGACCTGGTGGCCCAGCTGCCTGCGCCGCGAGTGCTGTGGCTGATGGTCCCGGCGGCCTCCGTCGACGACACCCTGGCCGACCTCGTCCCGCTGCTGGCCGAGGGCGACGTGATCGTCGACGGCGGCAACTCCTACTACCGCGACGACCTGCGCCGGGGCCATGAGCTGGCGGCCAAGGGGATCGAGTACCTCGACGTCGGCACGAGCGGCGGGGTGTGGGGCCTCGAGCGGGGCTACTGCCTGATGATCGGCGGCCCGGATGACGGCGTCGCCCACCTCGACCCGATCTTCAAGACGCTCGCCCCGGGGGTCGCGGCCGCTGGTCGCACGCCGGGCCGCAGCGGCGAGCCGGACGGCGCCGAGCAGGGCTACCTCCACTGCGGTCCGAGCGGTGCCGGCCACTTCGTGAAGATGGTCCACAACGGGATCGAGTACGGCCTGATGGCCGCTTATGCCGAGGGCCTCAACATCCTCCGCCACGCCGGCGCCGGCCTCGCCACGCGCACGGTGGACGCCGAGACGGCTCCCTTGCGCGAGCCCGAGCTGTACCAGTACGAGCTCGACCTGGCGGCGGTCACCGAGGTCTGGCGGCGGGGCAGCGTCGTTGCCTCGTGGCTGCTCGACCTGACCGCGCAGGCCTTCCTCCAGAGCCCGAACCTCGAGGGCTACGCCGGCCGCGTCTCCGACTCCGGCGAAGGCCGCTGGACGAGCATCGCCGCGATCGACGTCAGCGCCCCGGCCCCGGTCCTGACCACTGCCCTGTACGCCCGCTTCACTTCGCGCGGCGAGTCGGACTTCGGCGACCAGGTCCTGTCGGCGATGCGCTTCGGCTTCGGCGGTCACCTCGAGACCAAGGCGTGACGGCCGTCCTTTCGGACGCCTTCGTCTTCTTCGGCGCGACCGGCGACCTTGCCTTCAAGCAGATCTTCCCGGCCCTGGCCGGCCTGATCAAGGACGAGGGCTTCGACCTGCCGATCATCGGCGTCGCCCGGTCCGGCGACCTGGCCTCGCTGCGCGACCGGGCGCGGGCCAGCCTGGTGGCCAGCGGCCGCCTCGACGAGGCCGTCCTCGCCCGGCTCCAGGCCCAGCTGCGCTACGTCAAGGGCTCGGACGACGACATCGCCACGTTCAAGGCCCTGCGCACGGAGCTCGGCACGGCGGCTCATCCGCTCCACTACCTGGCGATCCCGCCGTCGCTCTTCGCCCCGGTGATCGACAACCTCAAGCGTTCGGGCTGCGCCAAGGGCGCCCGGATCATCGTCGAGAAGCCGTTCGGCCGCGACCTGGCCAGCAGCCGGGCGCTGAACGCGACCGTCCACAGGGCGTTCGCCGAATTGGAGATCTTCCGGATCGACCACTACCTCGGCAAGGAGCCCGTCCAGAACCTGCTCTACTTCCGGTTCGCCAACTCGTTCCTCGAGCCGATCTGGCGGCGCGAGTACGTGGCCAGCGTCCAGATCACGATGGCCGAGGCGTTCGACGTCGCCGACCGGGGTGCGTTCTTCGACCAGGCCGGCACGATCCGCGACGTCGTCCAGAACCACCTCCTCCAGGTGATCAGCCTGCTGGCGATGGAGGCGCCCTCGGGCGCCAGCCCGGAAGCGGTCCGCAACCAGAAGTTCAAGGTCCTCGATTCGATCCGTCCGATCCGGCCGGAGGACGTCGTCCGGGGCCAGTACCGCGGCTATCGCTCGGTCGCCGGGGTCGCCCCGGACTCGACCGTCGAGACGTTCGCCGCCCTCCGGCTCGAGATCGACACCTGGCGCTGGGGTGGCGTGCCGATCTACGTCCGGGCGGGCAAGGCCCTGCCGGTCACCGCGACCGAGGTCCTGGTCGAGCTCCGCCAGCCACCCGAGATGGTCTTCCGGGAGTCCGAGCCGCCGGACGGCAACTACCTCCGCTTCCGGTTGACGCCGGACATGTCGATCTCGCTCGGGGCTCGCGCCAAGCGGCCCGGCGAGGAGATGCTGGGCGAGGCCGTCGAGCTGTTCGCCCGCCACCAGAGCGGCAGCGAGCGACCGCCCTACCAGCGCCTGATCGGCGATGCCCGCAAGGGCGACCAGATCCTGTTCTCGCGCGAGGATTCGGTCGAGGCCGCCTGGCGGATCGTGGACCCGATCCTGCACGCCCAGCCGCCGATCCAGGAGTACGTCCGGGGCAGCTGGGGACCCGCGGCGTCGACCACGGTCCTGGCCCCCGGCGACCACTGGCACGACCCCGTCGCTGCGGCATCATGAGCTCCGAGGAGGCAGCATGACCACGTCCTTCAGCCGGCCGTTCTTCGGCTACCACATGCCCAACTACACGTTCCCGGGCGTGCCCGACAGCGGCCTGTTCGCCCGGGTCATCGAGCTGGCCCAGGCCGCGGAGGCGGCCGGCTTCGAGCTCGTCACCGTGATGGACCACTTCTACCAGATCACGGGCGTCGGACCCGAGGACCATGCCATGCTCGAGTCCTACAGCGCCCTGGCCGGCATTGCCGCCAGCACGAAGAAGGTCCGCCTGGGGACCCTCGTGGCCGGCGTCACCTACCGCAACCCGGCCCTCCTGGCAAAGGAGGTCACGACCCTCGACGTGATCAGCGGCGGGCGGGCGATCCTGGGCATCGGCGCCGCCTGGAACGAATCCGAGCACGTCGGCTACGGCTTCGACTTCCCGCCGATCGGCGGTCGGATGGACCGCCTCGGCGAGGCGCTGACGATCTGCAAGCTGATGTTCACCGAGGAGCGGCCGAGCTTCGAGGGCCAGCACTACCGGATCGAGCAGGCCCTCAACCGGCCCCGGCCGATCCAGGCCGGCGGGCCACCGATCCTGATCGGCGGGATGGGCGAGCGGCGAACGCTACGCTTTGCCGCCGAGTTCGCCGACCTGACCCACTGGTTCCCGGGCCAGGTCGAAGTCCTCCAGCACAAGATCGACGTCCTGGCCGAGCACTGTGAGGCAGTCGGCCGCGATCCGGCGTCGATCATCCGCACGCTGGGCGCCCCGGTGATCCCGGTCGCCGACGAGAAAGACGCCGCCGCGATCCTCGAGCGGATCCCGCCCGAGCGCCGGGCGGCCCTGACCGTGGGCAAGCCCGAGCAGGTCGCCGAGCGCCTCTCAACGTTCATCGCCGCGGGCTTCACCGGCTTCACGTTCGGGAACACGGCGCTGCCGACGGTCGAGTCGATCGGGCTCGCCGGCGAGGTCCTGCGCCTCATCAGCTAGGTCGTCATCGTGCAGGTCGGGTAGGAGGGCGTTCGATGTTCGTGCCGCTGTCGGTCCTCGACTTCCGCGACCGGGCGGTCGCCTACTTCGGCGACAAGATCGGGGTCGTCGACGGCGACGACCGCTTCAGCTACCGCGAGTTCGGCGAGCGGACCCACCGCCTGGCCAACGGCCTCCAGCTCCTGGGCGTGGCCCCCGGCGACCGGGTCAGCTTCGTCACCTACAACACCCACCACCTGCTCGAGGCGTACTACGGGGTGCTTGAGGCGGGCGCCGTCCTCAACCCGATCAACATCCGCCTGGCGCCGCGCGAGATCGCCTACATCCTCGACCACGCCGCGTCGCGGGTGGTGGCCTTCCATCGCGACTTCCTGCCGCTCGTCGAGGAGATCGCCCCGAAGCTCACCCGCCGGCCGACCTTCGTGATCCTCGATGCCGAGGGCGGCGGGCTGGCCGATCACGGCTACGAGGGCCTCCTGGCAGCTGCCAGTGCCGAGCCGCTCGAACCCGAGATCGACGAAAACGGTCTGGCCGAACTGTTCTACACGAGCGGCACCACCGGCCTGCCCAAGGGCGTGGCGATGACCCAGCGCGGGCTCTACCTCCACAGCCTGATGGCCCAGGTCGGGCTCGGTTTCACGGAGGACGATGTCGTCCTCCACGTGGTGCCCCTCTTCCACGTCAACGGCTGGGGCGTGCCCCATTTCCTGACGATGATCGGCGGCCGCCATGTCATGCTCCGGCGCTTCGATCCGGCCGCCCTGATGGAGCTCGTCGAGCGCGAGGGCGTGACTCGCCTGCTGGCCGTGCCGTCGATCTTCAACGCCCTGCTCCACCACCGCGACCGGGCCAAGTTCGACCTGTCGAGCCTGCGCCAGCTGATCATCGGCGGCTCGCCCGCCTCGCCCGCCCTCGTCCGTTCGCTCGAGGACGAGCTCGGGGTCCAGGCGATCGTCGGCTACGGCCTGACGGAGACGTCACCGATCGTGACCCTGGCCCAGCCGCGGGCGGTCCTGAGCGAGGCCGAGCCACCGGCCCGGCGCGGCCAGCGCCAGTCGATGACCGGCTGGGCGATCCCCGGCGTCCGGGTCCGGGTCGTCGACGCGGCGGGCCAGGACGTCCGGCCCGACGGCGACCAGATCGGCGAGATCGTCGTGCGCGGCAACACCGTGATGGACGGCTACTACCGCGACCCTGAGGCGACGGCCGAGACGATCCGTGACGGCTGGCTGTACACCGGCGACATGGCCACGATCGACGAGGCGGGCTACGTCCTGATCAAGGACCGCTCGAAGGACATCATCATCTGCGCCGGCGAGAACATCTCGTCGGTCGAGATCGAGGTCGCCCTGGCCGCCCATCCGGCCCTCTTCGAGTGTGCCGTGATCGCGGTCCCCGACGACAAGCGGGGCGAGGTCCCGCTCGCCCTCGTCGTCCTCAAGCCGGAGGCGAAGGCCACCGAGAAGGAGCTCAAGGCGTTCTGCCGCGAGCGGCTGGCCGGTTTCAAGGTCCCCCGCGAGATCCACTTCCGGGAGGCGCTGCCCAAGGGCGGCACGGGCAAGATCCTCAAGGCCGAGCTGCGCGAGCCGTTCTGGGCGGGCCAGGACAGCCGGGTCCACTGACCCCATGGGCGCGGCCGGCCCCCGGCCGGCGATGACCCGCACCGCCATGACCCATGGCGGTGCGGACTGGTCCGATGGGGTGATGGCGTTTCCTTGACGATCGGACTAGGGTGATTTTCCCGCACGGAAGGTGTCGTGAACTTCACCCTCGGGCGGCCCGGGTCCCGGCTCGCGGCCGCCTTGCCCAACGCGATCCTCTCGGGGATCCTCGCCTTCACGTTCGCCGCAGCGATCGCGCCCGTCGCCGTCCGCGGCGCCTCGCCGCAGCCCGTGGGCCAGCCGACGGCGATCCCGCGTGGCTCGGCGACCGGCCAGCGCAACGTCCCGGCGATCGCCCCGCTCGAGGGCCTCGACGTCAGCCGCTGGCAGGGCACGATCAACTGGCCGCAGGTCAAGGCCGCGGGCAAGCAGTTCGTCGTGATGAAGGCGACCGAGGGCACCGACTACGTCGACCCGATGTTCACCACCAACCGGGCCGGCGCGAGAGCCGTTGGCATCCCGATGACCGCCTACGATTTCGCCTCGCCCGACGCGAGCCCCAACGAGGCCGTCCTCGAGGCGGACCACCTGGTCGCCGTGGCCGGCTTCGTCGCCGGCAACCTGCCGCCCGTCCTCGACCTCGAGCAGACCGGCGGCCTGGCCCCGGCCGCCCTCCAGGTCTGGGTCCGGGCGTGGCTCGACGAGGTCACCGCCAAGCTCGGCATCCGGCCGATGATCTACGTCAGCCCGAGCTTCTGGACGACCAGGATGGCCAACAACACGAGCATCGCCCTGGCCGGCTACAAGACCCTGTGGATCGCCAACTGGGGCGTCACGAGCCCGACCGTCCCGGCCAATAACTGGAGCGGCAACGGCTACACGTTCTGGCAGTACACCGACTGCGGGCACGTTGCCGGGATCACCACCGGCTGCGTCGACCTCGACCGCTACAACGGCACCGACCTGACCCCGGTCCTCTACAACCCGACGTTCAGCATCACCGCCAACCCGACCGGCCAGTCGATCATGCGCGGCGCGACCACGACGTACGCGATCTCGGTCAATCGCAACCAGTTCGTGCCGCCGGTCACCCTCAGCGTGACCAGCCCGATGCCCAAAGGGACGACCTACTCGTTCAGCCCGAACCCGGTCACCGGCAGCAGCTCGACGCTGACGATCACGACCTCGAACGTGCCGGAGGTCACGCCGCCCGGCGTCGTGACCCCGACGATCACGGGCACTGGTGGCGGGCTGACCAAGACCACCCTGGCCAACCTGACGGTCCTGCCCGCCCTGCCCGATCCGCCGACCGCGGTGGTCGCCACGCCCCTCGACGCGTCGGCGTTCGTCACCTGGGCGCCCCCGGCCAACGACGGCGGCGGCGTGATCGCCAGCTACACCGCCACCTCCGCCCCGGGCGGCAAGACGTGCACCGCGACCGGGGCCCTCTCGTGCATCGTCAAGGGCCTCGACAACGGCACGGCCTATTCGTTCAGCGTCACGGCCCGTAACCCGTCCGGGAACGGCGTGGCCTCGGCAGCCAGCAGCCCGGTCACACCCGTCCCGTCGATCCCCGGCGCGACCTACTTCGCCGTCGGTCCGACCCGCCTGGTCGACACCCGCTCGAAGGTCGGCCTGACCGGCGGCGCGCTCAAGGCCGGCGCGGCCAACACGTTCCAGGTCACCGGCGTCGGCGCGACCCCGGTCCCGGCCGGCGCGATCGCGGTGACCGGCAACCTGACCGTCACCGGCCAGACGGCGGCCGGCTACTTCGCCCTGACCCCGGTCGCGACGAAGACACCCCGATCGTCGACCCTCAACTTCCCGACCGGCGACAGCCGGGCGAACGGCGTCACGGTCCAGCTCGGGCCGGGTGGCAAGCTCGGCTTGACCTACGTGGCGGCGGCCGGTGCCCGGGCCCAGGCGATCTTCGACGTGACCGGCTACTTCCTGCCCGGCGCCTCGGGTGCGAGCTACTTCCCCCTCGGCCCGACCCGCCTGGTCAGCCCGACCGTCATCCCCAACCGGGTCGCCCGGACGGTCCAGGTGGCCGGCGTCGCCGGCATCCCCGCCGGCGCGATCGCGGTGACCGGCAACCTGACCGTGGTCAAGCCGGCCTCGGCCGGCTACATCGCGGTCACCAGCGTGGCCACCAACGCGCCGAAGACCTCGACCCTCAACTTCCCGGCCCACGACATCCGGGCCAATGCACTGACCGCGGCGCTCGGGGGCGGCAAGCTGAGCTTCACCTACGCCGGCTCGCCCGGCTCGTCGGCCGAGATCATCTTCGACGTGACGGGCTACTTCCTGCCCGGCGCCAGCGGCGCGAGCTACTTCGCCCTGAGCCCGACCCGCCTGCTCGACACCCGGACCGCCCTCGGCGTCAACGGTGCGACGAAGGCGGCGGCGATCAAGGCCGGCACGGAGAGCTGGTTCCTGGTCACCGGCCGGAACCCCAACCCGGCGCTCAACGTGCCGGACGGCGCGGTCGCCGTGACCGGCAACCTGACCGTCACCGGCCAGACGGCCGCCGGCTACCTGGCCCTGACCTCGGCCGGCACGACGAAGCCGACGACCTCGACCATCAACTTCCCGCTGGGCGACACGCGGGCGAACGGGGTCACCGTCGCCCTGGGCCCGGACGGCAAGCTCTGGATCATCTTCATCGCCCGGGCCGGCGCCACGGTCCAGTCCGTCTTCGACGTGAGCGGCTACTTCCTCGCCCCGGGCTGATCACCGCTGCTCAGCTCCGGCCGTGGCGGAGCGCCCGACCGGGCGTCGCGCCGGTGTGCCGGCCGCCGTCGACGACCAGCGTCCCGTTGACGATGACCTGCTCGATCCCCTCGGGGAACCGGCGCGGGTCGTCGATCGTGGCCAGGCTCCGGACCCGGACCGGATCGAACACCACGACGTCGGCCAGCAGCCCGTCGGCCAGCCGGCCGCGGTCGGTGATCCCCAGACGTGCCGCCGGCGCCGTCGTCATCCGGCGGACGGCCTCCTCCAGGCTGAGGAGCCGCTCGTCGCGGACGAACTCGCCCAGGATCCGCGGGAACGAGCCGTACGTCCGCGGGCTGGGATGGGCGCCGACGAAGACCGAATCGGTGCCGACCATCCCGGCCGGGTGCTGGAAGAACGGGGGCATCGTGGCCCGCTCCGGGCCGGGTGTGACCTCGTTCAGGCGGAGGTCCTCGGCCAGCAGCAGGTCGCAGACCAGGTCGACCGGCTCGGCGCCCGTCTCGGCCTGGATCCGGCCGAGGGTCCAGCCTTCCCAGCGGGCGTGCTCGGGCCGGGCGAAGTAGCCGACCCGCACCCCGCCCAGCCCGGCGCTGCCGCCGAACAGCTGCCCGCGCTCGGCCAGCTCGCGCCGGATCCGCTCCCGGACCGAGCGCTCGGCCAGGCGCTCCTTCGTCCGGGCCGGGCCGCCGGCCTGGACCCAGGGCGGGATCAGGATGAGCAGGCGGGTGCTGGCCCACTCGGATGGATACGAGTCGAACGTCACGTCCTGGCCCGCAGCGCGGGCGACGTCGACCAGCTCGAGCATCGGCCCGGGCCCGCCCGGGAACGTCGAGCGATGGTAGAAGTGGGTGATGTGGGCCGGCGCCTCGGCCCGCCGGCCGATCTCGATCGCCTCGCGGAACGGGTCGAGGTAGCCGTCGCCCAACGGATAGCGCACGTGGGTGTGGTAGAAGCCGCCATGGCGGCCGGCCTCGCGGGTCAGGGCCGCCAGCTCGGCCGTCGTGGCGAAGGCGCCGGGCGGGTAGTCGAGGCCCGAGCTCAAGCCGAAGGCGCCCTCGGCCATCCCCTCGCGCAGGAGCGCCTGCATCCGCTGGATCGCCCGATCGTCGGCCGGCACGTCGTCCCAGCCGAGCGCCGCGATGCGCAGGACCGAGTTGCCGACGAGGTAGGCGATGTTGACGCTCACCTGGCGGTCGAAGCGAGTCAGGTAGGCCGCCACGCTGTCCCAGTCGTAGGCGATCTCGGGATGGCCGTCGAGGCCCGCGTTCAGCTCGACGAAGGCGGCCAGGTCGGCCGGGTCGTCGAACGGGGCGTAGGAGTTACCGTCGACCCCGATCACCTCGGTCGTGACGCCCTGGCGGACCTTGGGCTCGTGGAGGGGATCGGCCAGGATCATCAGCCCGGCGTGGCTGTGGAGGTCGATGAAGCCGGGCGCCACGACCCGGCCGGTCGCGTCGATCCGCCGGCCGGCGGGCTCGGGCAGCTCTGCCCCGGCCTCGATCAACCGGAGCCGGTCGCCTTCGATCGCCACGCTCGCCGGCCGGCCCGCCCGGCCCGTGCCGTCGACGACCGTCCCGCCGGTGATGACGAGGTCGGCGCCGCTCACGCCTCGAGCCTGGCCGTCGGCCCGTCGAGGCGGCGGCCCCGGACCCACGCCCCGCGGACCATCTCGGGATGCGAGCGGAAGATCAGCCCGCTCAGCAGGTCGGCCGGGCCGTCGGGCTCGGGGGCCAGCGGCGGCGCGCCGAGGGCGGGATCGACGGCGATCAGGTCCGCCTCCTTGCCGGCCTCGAGCGAGCCGATATCGCCCTCGAGACCGAGCGCCCGGGCGCCCTCCAGCGAGGCGAGCCGCAACCAGGCGAGCGGCTCGAGGATCGGCCGCGGGTCGTCCGTCGCCACCCGCAACGCGTTCTGGACGTAGCCGCCGACCCGCATCGCACCGAACAGCGACAGGTCCGGCCCGCCGGCGACGTCCGAGCCGAGGCCGACGCTGATCCCCGCCTCGAGGTAGCGGGCCAGGGGCATGATCCCCGAGGCCAGGAACATGTTCGAGGCCGGGCAATGGGCGAGGTGCGTCCCGGTCTCGGCGAGCCGGGCCACCTCGCGCTCCGACAGGTGGATCGCGTGGGCCAGGATGGTGCGTCGGCCCGAGGCCGCCGGCCCGGTCGTAGACATCGAGGTAGTCGCGCGCCTCGGGGAAGAGCCGGGCGACCTCGGCGATCTCGGCCCGGTCCTCGGCCAGGTGGGTCTGCCAGTAGGCGCCGGTGGCCGTGGCCAGGGCCGCCGATTCGCGCAGCATCTCGGCCGTGCAGGAGACCGCGAAGCGGGGGGTGAACGCGTAGCGCAGCCGGCCCTCGTCGCGCAGGTGCCAGCGGGCGCACAGGTCGGCCGACTGGCGGAGCGACAGGTCGAGGACCTCCGACGGCCGGAGCGTCTCGTCGTACGTCAGGCGATCCATCATCACCTTGCCGATCACGGCCCGGATGCCGTGGGCCTCGGCCGCCCGGAACGTCGCGTCAAGCGACGGCTCGTAGACGGCGCCGTAGACCAGGGCGGTCGTCGTGCCGGCGGCGGCGAACGCCCGGAAGACGGCCGGGGCCACGACCTCGGCCACCGCTTCGCTGAAATCGCGCTCGAGCGGGAAGACGTAGCGCCGGAGCCAGTCGAGGAGCGGCGTGCCGAAGCCCAGCCCGGCGTGGGGCACCTGGGGCAGATGGACGTGGAGGTCGACCAGCCCGGGCAGGACGAGCCACGGCCGGAGGTCGACCAGCGGCCCCAGATCGGGGGCGCCGGGCTCGTCGATCCCCGGCTGCCAGGCCCCGACGAAGCCGATCCGGCCGCTCGCCTCGACCCCGATCGCGCCGTCCGCCTCGTATCGATAGCCGCCCGCCGCGAGGGGCGTCAGGATCCGGGCGCGGAGCACGAACGGACCTCGGTCGGGCAGCTGGGCAGGCATCGCGGCGAATGCTACGCCCGCTGCCGGTGCTGCCAGGGTCCCTGCCGTGTTCCTGGCCCGCGGCGCGACGGCTGAGCCCCGACCCGGTGCCCATCTTCAGGGGCCCGACTTCGCAGGAATTCCGCCTCCAGACGCGTTGTCGTCGGGTCAGCATCGATATTGCCGAATTGAGCCATGGTCGGGCAGCGGATTCGTGCGTGGCGAGCTGGGCGGACGTGCCGCGCCGGGCCCAAGCGCAGCGGATCCTGGCGATCGTGCGTCTGGGGGCGGAATTCCTACCAACCTGACGCGCTGAGCATCGCGCGACCGCCGCTCGCTCCCTTGACAGTGCTGCGGCCCGGGTCCCATCGTGGGCCGCCAGGATGGACGCCCGGCCATGACGCTCCACGCTCTGACCCGCCCGGCCGTCGAGCGCGGGCCGCTCCGCCGCGAGGGTCCGGCCAAGCTGACCGGCACGGCCCTGTACACCGACGATCTCGTCTTCCCCGGGGCGTGGTACGGCGCGACGATCCGCTCGACCGAGGCCCGCGCCAGGCTCCTGGCGATCGACCTGGACCCTGCCTTCGACTGGTCGCGGGTCGTCGTCGTCACCGCGGCCGACATTCCCGGCCCGAACATCGTCAACTCGATCCAGGACGATCAGCCGATCCTGGTCTCGGACGAGATCCGCCACCACGCCGAGCCGGTCGCCCTGGTCGCCGCCCCGGACCGGGGACGGCTCCACGAGGCGCTCGCCCACGTCCGGCTGCGGACGGAGCCGCTGGTGCCGGTCCTCGACCCGCTGGCCAGCGAGCAGGTCTTCGCCCACTACGAGATCGAGGCCGGCGACCTGGCCGCCGGCGTTCGCCGAGGCCGACCCTGGTCGTCGAGGGCGAGTACCGGGTCGGCCACCAGGAGCAGCTGTACATCGAGAACAACGCGATGATCGCGGTCCCGCGCGACGACGGCGGGATCACCGTCCACGGCTCGCTCCAGTGCCCGTACTACGTCCACAAGGCGCTCCAGCGGGCGCTCCTGCTGACCGACGCCCAGGCCCAGGTGATCCAGGCCGAGACCGGCGGCGGGTTCGGCGGCAAGGAGGAGTACCCCTCGATCCTCGCCCTCCACGCGGCGCTGCTCGCCCGGGCCTGCGGCCGGCCGGTCCGGATGATCTACGACCGCCACGAGGACCTCGCGGCGACCACCAAGCGCCACCCGGCGATCGTGCGCTACCGGACCGGCGTGTCGGGTCCGACGGCCGGCTCGTCGCCCAGGACATCGAGATCGTGATGGACGGCGGGGCGTACTGCACGCTGACCCCGGTCGTCCTGTCGCGCGGCACGCTCCATGCCGGCGGCCCGTACGCCTGCCCGAACGTCCGGATCACGGTCCCGGGTGGTGGCCACCAACACCCCGCCCAACGGCGCCTTCCGCGGCTTCGGGGCGCCCCAGACCGAGTTCGCCGCCGAGATGCAGGTCAACCGGATCGCCGAGGCGCTGGCCGATATCGCCGCTCGAGGTCCGCCGCCGCTGGCTGTACCGGCCCGGCGACGTGACCCCGACCGGCCAGGTCCTGCGCGAGCAGCGTGGCCGCCGAGGAGGTCCTCGACCGGGCCGCGAGGCCGCCGAGTTCGAGCAGGTCCGGGCGCCGGACGGCCGCCGCCCGGGCGGCCCGGCGGAGCGGCGAACCGGCGTGCCGGTGCCGCGCGGATGGCGGCACGGCGTCGGGCCTGGCCCTCGCCTGGCACGGCGCGGGCTTCACCGGCTCGGGCGAGGTCCACCTCGCCTCGGTCGCCTCGGTCGAGCTGACGCCGACGGCCGGATCCGTGATCCTGACCGGCTCGACCGAGATGGGCCAGGGCACGAAGACGATCTTCCCCCAGCTGGCGGCCGACGCCCTGGGCGTGCCGATCGAGGCGGTCGAGCTGGCGCCCCAGGACACGGCGCTCGTGCCCGACAGCGGGCCCGACCGTCGCCTCGCGCACGGCGATGGTCGTCGGCGGCCTGGTGATCGGGGCCTGCCGCCGGTTGCGGGCCGTGGTCGAGGAGCGCACGCGGCGCGCCGTTCGCGCGATTCGTACGCGGCGGACGCCCGGGCCCACGGTCCGACCCGGATCGACCAGCACTTCGAGCCGTACCCGGGCGTCGTCTTCGACGACACGACCTACCGCGGCGACGCGTATCCGGCCTTCGGCTGGGCGGCGGCGGTGGCCGAGGTCGACGTCGACCTCGACACGGGCGAGGTCGCGGTCCTCGACGTCGTGGCGGCCGACGACGTCGGCCGGGTGATCCACCCGGTCCTGGCCGAGGGCCAGGTCGAGGGCGGCACGCTCCAGGCGGTCGGCTACGCCACGATCGAGGAGATCAAGCTCCAGCGACGGCCGCTACCTGAACGACCGCCTCGCCACGTACCTCATCCCGACGGCGCTCGACGCGCCGCGGATCAGCACGATCCTGGTCGAGGCGCCGTTCAGCGGCGTGCCCCACGGCGCGAAGGGGTCGGCGAGCTGCCGATGGACGTCGGGGCGCCGGCCGTGGTCGCCGCGATCCACGACGCGACCGGCGCCTGGATCCACGAGCTGCCCGCCAGCCCCGAGCGGATCCTCGGGCCGGCACTCGGCCCGACGGGCGCCCGGACTGACGGTGCCGCGTTCCGTTCCGTCAACGACGAGCCGGTCGAGGTTGCCGTGCCCGGCGCCCGGCGCCTGCTCGACGTCCTGCGCGAGGACCTCGGCCTGACCGGCACGAAGGAGGGCTGCGGCGAGGGCGAGTGCGGCGCGTGCACGGTCCTGCTCGATGGCGACGTCGTCGACTCGTGCCTCGTCGCCGATCAGCCAGGTCGACGGCCACGCAGTCCGAACGGTCGAGGGCCTCGCCCGGCGGCGCCGACCGAGGACCGGCCGGCCACGCTCGGCGACCTCGACCTGCTCCAGCGGGCCTTCCTCGAGACCGGCGGCGCCCAGTGCGGCATCTGCACGCCGGGGATGCTGATGGCCGCGCCACGCCTTCATCGCGCTCGGGCGCCGAGCCGACCGACGAGGCGATCCGCGAGGCGATCGCCGGCAACCTCTGCCGCTGCACGGGCTACACCAAGATCATCGAGGCGATCGCCCTGGCCGCGAGCCGCCGGTCCGCCCCGCCCGCCGGAACCGATTCGTGATCGAGCCAGCGCTCGTCGCGCCGGCCGACCTCGCCGAGGCCTACCGCCTGCTGGCCGAGGCCCCCCACCGACCGCTGGCCGGCGGGACCGACGTCTTCGTCCAGCTCACCGGCGGGCTCGGTCCCCGTCCCGAGCGGCTGCTCGACCTCTGGCGGCTGGACGAGCTGCGCGGGATCGCCTGGGGGGCGACGCCCTGACCCTCGGCGCGCTGACCACGTACACCGAGATCCGCCGCTCCGACGCCTGTCGGGAGCTCATGCCGGTCCTCGTCGAGGCGGCCGCGACCGTCGGCGCGGCCCAGATCCAGAACCGGGGCACGCTCGGCGGCAACATCGCCAATGCCTCGCCCGCCGGCGACATGCTGCCGGTCCTCCTGGCGACCGACGCCGAGATCGTCGTCGGCTCGCTGCGCGGCGAGCGGTCGATCCCGGCCGCCTCGTTCTGGACCGGCTACCGGCGCACCGCACTCGAGCCCGACGAGATCGTCGTCCGGATCCGGATCCCGCTCGTCGAGGACCGCCACCTGCGCTTCCGCAAGGTCGGGCACCCGGCGGGCCCAGGCGATCAGCAAGGTCGTCCTGGCCCTGGGCTGGGTCGCCGCGGGCGCCGACGACCCGTGGCACGGGGTCCGCCTGGCCCTCGGCTCGGTCGCCGAGCGGCCGATCCGGGCCGCAGCCACGGAAGGCTGGCTCGAGGGCCGGCTGCCCACATCGGATACGGCCGATACGGCAACCGTCAGGGTTGCCGCCGAGATCGAGCCGATCAATGATGTCCGCTCGACGGCCGACTATCGCCGGGCGGTGACCGCCCGGGTGCTCCACCGAATGATCCGCGACGCCGGCGGCTGGTAGGCCGGAGCCGAGGTTCCGAAGCGGGAGATCACGTTGATCGAGCTGGGTCCCAACCGGTACGGCAAGACCGCGATCCGCCTGGTCAAGGTCGTCCGGGGCGCAACCGGCCACCAGGTCCGGGACCTGACGATCGCGATCGCCCTCGAAGGCGACTTCGCCGCCGCGTACATGGCCGGCGACAACAGCGGTGTCGTGGCCACCGACACGATGAAGAACACGACCTATGCCTTCGCCCGGGAGCACCTCAACGGGCCGATCGAGCAGTTCGGGCGGGTCCTGGCCGAGCACTTCGCCGCCGTGCCCCAGGTGGCGCGGGCGGTCATCACGATCAGCGAGCATGTCTGGACGCCGATCCCGACGAATGCCGGGGCCGCCCCGGATGCGTTCGTCCGGACCGACGAGCTGACCCGGACGGCGGTCGTCGAGGCGACCCGGGCCGGCGTCGCGATCCAGGCCGGCTTCGACGACCTGACCCTGATGAAGACGGCCCGGTCGGCCTTCGCCGGCTTCCCCCGCGACGAGTACACGACCCTGCCCGAGACGAACGACCGCCTGCTGGCCACCCGGGTCAGTGCGAGCTGGACCTTCGGCTCGGCGGAGGTCGACTTCGACGCGTCGTTCGACGGCGTCTGCACCACCCTCCTCGATGTCTTTGCCGAGCACCACAGCGCGTCGGTCCAGGCCACGATCTGGACGATCGGGCGGGCGATCCTCGAGGCCCGGCCGGAGATCGAGACGATCCGCCTGGCGATGCCCAACCTCCATCACTGGCTCGTCGACCTGGCGCCGTTCGGGCAGCCGAACGACCGCGAGATCTACGTCCCGACGGCCGAGCCGTACGGCGTGATCGAGGCGACGGTCCGCCGGGCTGACGTCGCAGGTGCGGCGGCCGGCGTCGCGCCGGACGAGGTCCCGGCTGAGGCGACCGCCACCCCGAAGCCCGAGCCGGTTGCCGAGCCCGAGCCCGAGGCTGCGCCGGAGCAAGCGCCGGAGCCCGTTGCCGAGGTTGAGCCCGAGCCCATTGCCGAGCCGGAGCCCGTGGCTGCGCCGGAGCCCGCGCCCGTTGCCGAACCTGAGCCCGTTGCACAACTCGAGCCTCAACCCGAGCCCGCGCCCGGACCCGCGTCCGAGCCGGCGCCCGTGCCGGCAGCAGCCCTCGAGCCCGACCCGCGGCTGGCCGCGATCGCTGCCCCGTTGCCATCCGCCCTCGCCCTGCCGGCCGGGGTCGAGGTTCGCGGCCCCGACGTCGAGCATCTCGAGCGGGTCCTGACACCCGAGGCGATCGAGTTCGTCGTTCGTCTCCAGCGCCAGTTCGGCCCGCGCCGGCTCGAGCTGCTCGCTGCCCGCAAGAAGCGCCAGGCCGTCCTCGACCGCGGCATCCTGCCCGACTTCCTGCCCGAGACGGCCGACGTTCGCAGCGGCCGGTGGACCGTCGCCGCCGCGCCGGCCGACCTCGCCGACCGGCGGGTCGAGATCACCGGTCCGGCCGAGCCCAAGATGATGATCAACGCCTTCAACTCGGGCGCCCGGGTCTTCATGGCCGACCTCGAGGACGCGTTGTCACCGACGTGGGCCAACGTGATCGGCGGCCAGGCCGCGATCGCCGACGCCGTCCGCCGCCGGCTCGAGTTCACCAGTCCGGAGGGCAAGCAGTACACCCTGAACGAGCAGATCGCGACCCTCGTCGTCCGGCCTCGTGGCTGGCAGCTCGAGGAGCGCCACCTGGTCGTCGACGGCGAGCACGTCTCCGCCTCGCTGTTCGACTTCGGCCTGTTCGTCTTCCACAACGCGAAGGAGCAGCTGAGCCGGGGCAGCGCGCCGTACCTCTACCTGCCCAAGCTCGAGTCGCACCTCGAGGCCCGCCTCTGGAACGACGTCTTCCGGGTGGCCCAGGACGCCCTCGGCATCCCGATCGGAACGATCCGGGCGACCGTCCTGATCGAGACGATCCTGGCCGCGTTCGAGATGGACGAGATCCTGTACGAGCTGCGCGAGCATGCCGCCGGCCTGAACGCCGGGCGCTGGGACTACCTCTTCAGCTGCATCAAGAAGTTCCGCTCGAAGTCGCAGTTCGTGCTGCCCGACCGGGCCCAGCTGACGATGACCGTGCCGTTCATGCGGGCCTACACCGAGCTGCTCGTCCAGACCTGCCACCGGCGCGGCGCCCACGCGATCGGCGGCATGGCCGCCTTCATCCCCTCGCGCAAGGACCCCCAGGTCAATGCCGAGGCGATGGCCAAGGTGGGCGAGGACAAGGAGCGCGAATTGAGCGACGGCTTCGACGGGACGTGGGTCGCCCATCCCGACCTCGTGCCGCTCGCGACCGGGATCTTCGACGCCGCGCTGGGCAGCGCAGCGGACCAGAAGTCGCGGCTCCGACCGGAGGTCGCCGTGCGGCCCGACCAGCTCCTCGACCTGACCGTTGCCGGCGGGCAGGTGACCGAGGCCGGGGTCCGGACCAACGTGTCGGTCGCCCTGCAGTACCTCGACTCGTGGCTGGCCGGCAACGGCGCGGCCGCGATCAACAACCTGATGGAGGATGCCGCGACCGCCGAGATCTGCCGCTCGCAACTCTGGCAGTGGCGGGCGACCCGGACCCGGCTGGCCGACGGCCGGGTCTTCGACGGCGACCTGTACAAGAAGATCCGGGCTGAAGAGCTCGGCCGCCTCGGCGGCACGGCGGTCGGCCACCTCGCGGACGCGGTCACGGTCCTCGACCAGCTGGTCTTCGCCAACGGCTTCCCCGACTTCCTGACGACCGAGGCCTACCGCCTCCTCGACTGACGTTCGCGCCAGATCGCCGGGCGGGATCGCGGCGCCGGGTCGCGGGGCGGGATGACGGTGCCGGATCGCGGTGCCGGGTCGCGGTGCCGTCGCGCCGCGCGCCGTCGCGCCGTCGCCCGGTCGCGCCGCGCGCCTCGGGATCCCGCCTCGCCGCCCTTCCCTCCGGCCGAGTTGCATGGGGCGAGCACAACTGACCAGTTCTGGGGCCCCAGGGCTCGAATCGGGCCGAATCCGCCCGATTCTGGTCGAACCTGTGCTCTGGGCGCACACAACCGACCGGGCCGGGTGCCAATCGGTCAGTTGTGCTCGTCTGGCGCAACTCGGGCCACCGGCCGGGGCCACGGGCCACCAGCCGGGGCCACCAACCGGGGCCACCAGCCGGGGCCACCAGCCGCGCGCCACGAGCCACGGGCGAGCCTCGTGCTACGGCTGACGCGGTGTCGCGAATTCCGGCCTGATCGGCTGCCGATCCAGTAAGGCCTGGTAAAGGGTTCGCAACACTGGCCCGCGGACGTTGACGGGCCGCTGACAGAGACCCTACGGTGGGCCAGCATGAAGATGGACGCCCGAACCGATCGCCGCCCCATGGCGCATCGGACGGGTCGGCCGCCGGTCGCCCGCCGCTCGACGGCACCTGGTTCGTCCTCCCGATACCCGACACCGCGTCGACCCATGCTCGCCGCAGGCGCGGTCGTCGCTGTCATGGTCGTTGTCGTGACAGCGCTGGCCGGCCATGCCGTTGGACCGGCCTCGCCGCCGGCGGTCCCGGCCGCCGCCCTTGCCTCGGCGACGCCCTCGGCAGCGTGGAGCGCCGCGCCGGGCGTGACGTCGCCATCCAGCCTGCCATCCAGCCTGCCGTCGAGCCAACCGTCGGCCCAACCGTCGGCCATTGCGACGACGCCCGCTCCGATCGCCCATGGCGCCTTCGCCGGTGACCTCCTGATCGCGGACCGGGGCAACAACCGGCTTCTGATCGTCAACAGCCAGTCCCAGGTCCTGTGGCGCTTCCCGGTCGCGGGCAGCCTGGCCGCGGGGCAGGGCTTCAGTGCCGACGATGCATTCCTGGCGCCCGACGGCCGGACGATCCTGGCCAGTGAGGAGATGCACCAGGTCCTCGTCCGGATCGACATCGCCAGCCAGCGGATCACCTGGCAGTTCGGCCATTACGGCCGAACAGGCGCCGGTGCCGGCTTCCTCAATACGCCCGACGACGCCTATCCCCTCGCCAACGGCAACGTCACCGTCGCCGACATCAAGAACTGCCGGATTCTCGAGATCGCGCCGGACAAGCAGATCGTCCGGACGTGGGGTCACGTCGGCGTCTGCCGCGACAACCCGCCGTACAGCTACAACGAGCCGAACGGCGACACGCCCCTGCCCGACGGAGGCATCCTGATCACGGAGATCGGTGGCTCGCGGGTCGTCCGGCTCGACGCCGCGGGGCGGGTCAAGTACGACATCCACGTGCCGGTTCTCTACCCGTCCGACGCGCAGCTCGACCCGCACGGCAACATCGTCGTCGCCGACTATTCGAACCCGGGCGCCATCGTCGCCGTCTCGCCCACGGGACACCTGCTCTGGCGCTACGGGCCGAAGACCGGGCCCGGGCGGCTCGACCACCCGAGCCTGGCCGTCCCGCTCGCCGACGGCTCGATCGTCCTGAACGACGACCTTCGGGATCGGGTGATCATCATCAATCCGCTGACCGGCCGCGTCCTCTGGCAGTACGGCCGGACCGGGATCGCCGGGCGTGGGGCGGACCGCCTGTTCATCCCGGATGGGGTGAACCTCATCCCGCCGGGCGTGATCCAGGGCCTCTGACCGACCGCCCCGTGCACCATCCCACGCCGTCCCGCCGGCCGGGCATCTTCGCGATCGCGTCGGTCGCGCTCGTGCTGGCGGCCTGCGGCCCGGCCGTTCCAACGGCGAGTCCGCCGCTCTCGACCTCGCCCAGCCCCGCGGTTGTCACGTTGACGCCCTCCCCGAGCACCGCCGGCCCGACCTCGACCCCGGCGCGATCGCCGGGGTCAACCGCCGGCACCCAGCGGTTCGCCGCGGTCAGGTCGCCGATCCGCCTGCCGACGGGTCGCAGCCGGGCCGTCGCCTTGGTGCTCGGGTCTGACCTGCTCGTCTGCGGCGGACTGACGGGCAGCGGGACCACGGCGTCGATCCTGCGGATCGACCTCTCGACGGGCCATGTCACGTCGTTCGGTGCCCTGGCCCAGGCGGTCCACGACGCGGGCGGCGCCGTCCTGTCGGGTGCGGCCTACGTCTTCGGGGGCGGAAGCTCAGTCGCGGAGGCGACGATCCAGCGCGTCGGGCCATCGGGGGCGGCCACCGCCATCGGCCGGCTCCCGGCCGCCCGGGCCGACCTCGTCGCGGTTTCGCTCGGCGGCGAGATCGTGATCGTCGGCGGAGGCACGACCGCCGGCCCCGACGGCCGGATCCTGGCGACGACCGACGGGATCCACGCGCGCGTGCTCGGGCGCCTGCTCGTGCCGGTCCGCTACCCGGCCGTCGCGGTGCTCGGGGGCCTGGTCTATGTCGTGGGCGGGGCGACGGCCGCCGGTGACACGACGGCGATCCAGGTGGTCGATCCGGCCACGGGCAGCGTTCGCCTCCTTGGCCACCTGCCCAGGCCGCTGTCCCACGCGTCGGGCCTGGTCCTTGATGGTTCCATCCTGGTCGCCGGGGGTCGTTCTGCGGGCTCGGCCCAGGCAGAGCTCTGGCGGCTCGAGCCGGGCACGGGCGCCGTGTCGACGGTCGGTCGCCTGCCGTACGCCGTGTCCGACGCGGCGGCCGTGGTCGTCGGTGGCCTCGGCGAGCTGATCGGCGGCGAGGCCAGCGCTCCCGTTGCGACCCTGATCACGGTGACCGGGAGCTGACCGAAACTGACCGGAAGCTCGCCCCGGACTTTCATGAACTTCTCATGAACCACGGCTATGTTGTCTCCGTGGCATCCCCGAATCAGCACGCCCGCGCCCGCCGGAGCGCCGCGACCCGCCGCCAGCGCGAGTTCGCCCAGCGCCGGCCATTGCCCGCGCCCAGGCTCGCCACGAGGCCGCCGCTCGACCCGCGCTCGTTCCTCGCCCGGCTGAAGCGCCGGATCGCGGCCGGGTCCATCCTCACGTTCGGCGCGTTCTTCGGGCTGGCGACCATGAACGTGGTCGGGGTGACCTCCCTCGGCTCGGGCCAGGCTGGGACGCCGAGCGCGACCACCGCGCCGGTCCTGCCACCAGGGGACTTCTTCGGCCAGCCGGGAGCTCCGATCGTCGGCGCGCCGGCGATCCAGCCGCAGGTGATCCTGGGAGGCGGGCCGCCGATGCTCACGAGCGGCGGCTCCTGACGGCATGGCTCCGCCGCCGGCAGCCAGGGAACCGGCGGTCGAGCAGCTCCTGACGCCGACCGGCCTCGCTCGACACGCGTTCCCCGCCATGGGCACGACCGTCGTCCTGCTCCTGCCGGCTGACCAGGCCGGCGTTGCGATCCGGGTCGAGCAGCTGTTCGCAACCTGGCAGGCGACCTGCACCCGCTTCGATCCGGCAGCGAGCTGAGCCGGCTCAATGCTGCCGACGGGCGGCCCGTGGTGGTGGGCGAGCTCCTGTTCCGGGTCCTGGTGGCTGCGCGGAGCGCCGCCGAGGCGACCACCGGCCTGTTCGACCCGACGCTGCTGCACTCACTCGAGGCGATCGGCTACGACCGGGATTTCGAGGCGGTCGTGGCCGACCCGGGCCGCCTGCCGGCCGGCCCGATGCCGGCGACCGGCGGCTGGCGGAACCTCAGCCTCGACCCCGAGCGGCGCACGGCACAGCTGCCGCGCGGCGCGGGAATCGACCTTGGCGGCCTGGCCAAGGGGATGGCCGTCGACGCGGCGATCGGCGAGCTCGTCGGCCTGGGCCTGGCCGGGGCGGTCGACGCCGGTGGGGATCTCCGGGTGGCCGGGCTGCCGCCGGAGGCTGACGCCTGGTCGATCGCGATCGAGGGACCCAGCGCGGCCCACACGATCTCGCTCCGGTCGGGCGCCCTCGCGACCTCGAGCATCGCGCGTCGGCGCTGGCACCAGGCCGGCGTCGAACGCCACCACCTGATCGATCCCCGGACCGGCCTGCCGTCGACCTCCGACCTGTGGTCGGCATCGGTTGCCACGGCGACCTGTGCCCAGGCCGAGGTCGCCGCCAAGGCGGCCTTCCTCCTCGGCCCGGCCGACGGATCGCGGTTCCTGGCGGAGCACGGGCTGGCCGGCCTCTTCCTTGGCCGTGACGGCTCGGTCCGGACCGCCGGACCGTGGGCCGCCCCATGACGACGTCCGGGCTCACCTGGGAGATCGCCCGGGCCGGCGGGTTCGCCGCCTACGGGCTGCTCACGGCCTCCGTCGCGATCGGCCTGATCCTCAGCCTGAAGTGGCGATCGCCGCGCTGGACCCGGTTCATCACGAACGAGCTCCATCGCTTCGTGACGTTGCTGGCGATCGTGTTCACGGTCATCCACACGCTGATGGTGGCGGTCGATCCGTTCATCAAGTTCACGCCGCTCGAGGTCCTCGTCCCGTTCGTGAGCCACTACCGGCCGCTCTGGATCGCGCTCGGGATCGTGGCCATGGACCTCCTGATCGCCGTGTACGCCAGCGAATGGATCCGGCCCCACGTCGGCTATCGCTGGTGGCGGCGGTTCCACTACCTCGCGTTCGCGGTCTTTGCCCTCGCCCTGGTCCACGGCCTCGGAACGGGCAGCGACTCGCGCACGCCATGGGCGATCGGCGTCTACGTGGTCAGCGTCGTCCTCGTCGGGGCCCTGATCTCGGTCCGGGCCTTCCCGCCGGCCGGCGAGCGCGCGCAACCGCTGATGGCCGTGATCGCCGTGGCGGCGATCATGCTGGGTGGCTTCTGGGCCTGGCGCGGGCCACTCCAGCCCGGCTGGAACGCGATCGCCAACGACGCGAACGGTTCTGGTGGCGCGATCGTCGGAACGCCCAGCCCTGGACCGTCGAGCGCCCCGGTTGCCTCGCCGGCGCCGTCCGTTCCGGCCGCGGTCGCCGGCCAGCCGTTCACCGACTCGATCGCCGGGCAGCTCACCCAATCCGATGACGGATCGGTCGTGCTCACTGCATTGCTTCGATCGACCGGCGACCGCCTCACGGTCCGCTTCCCGTCCGCGGACGACGGCAATCTCGCGATCGACGGGGCCACGATGACGCTGCTCGCACCGAACGGCGACACCTGCGCCGGGAACGTTCGCGGCCTCGACAGCAACCAGCTCGTGGCTGCCTGCCAGGGGGCGACGAGCGGCTCGGCCTGGCTGGTCCGGATGACCCTCACGGGTGAGGGCAACGGCACGATCCGGGGCTCGTTCGAGGCGGACCCGCAGTAAGGGTGCCGTCGCGCCGCACGCCGTCGCGCCGCACTCCTTCGCGCGCCTCGGGATCCCGCCTCGCCGCCCTTCCCTCCGGCCGAGTTGCATGGGGCGAGCACAACTGACCAGTTCCGGAGCCCCAGGGCTCGAATCGGGCCGAATCCGCCCGATTCTGGTCGAACCTGTGCTCTGGGCGCACCGAACCGACCGGGCCGGGTGCCAATCGGTCAGTTGTGCTCGTCTGGCGCAACTCGGGCCGGGTCTCCAGGGCACGCCAAGGTCGCGGGGCTAGACTTCCGGGCATGGACCAGCAGGACGGGCCGATCGCCGCGCCGGATCATCACAAGGTGATCTTCGAGAACGACGCGGTGCGCGTCCTCGAGATCACGATCCCGGTCGGCGAGACCGCGCCCCTCCACAGCCACCTCACGCCGACGCTCCTCTACTCGATCTCGGGCGACCACTCGATCCGCCGCGACGAGCACGGCAACGTGCTCCACGACACGCGTTCCGAGCCCGGCTACGTCCGCCCCCGGGTCACGTTCCAGCCGCCGACCCCGCTCCACACCCTCGAGAACACCGGGTCCGAGGACATCCGGGTGATCGGTGTCGAGCTCAAGGACCGGGCCCCGGGCTGAGGCCGAACCGGGCCTCCGGCCTGAGGCCGAACCGGGCCTCGGGCTGAGGCCGCTCGAGCCCGCCGATCGGCCCAAAACTCAATCGCTCAACCGGCGCTCCACGAACTGCCCGAATCCGCGCTGGCCGACGAAGACGCCGTCGCGGACCACCGCCCGGCCGCGGACGAACACCGACCGGACGGCGCCGCTCACGGCCAGGCCCTCGAACGCGGTGTAGTCCGAGGTGTGGTGCAGGTCGGCGGCGCGCAGCACACGCCGGGCCGACGGATCGAACAGGACCAGGTCCGCGTCCCGGCCGGGCTCCAGGACGCCCTTCGAGCCGAGCCCGAAGAGCCGGGCCGGGGCCGCCGACAGCACCTCAGCAAGTCGTTCGGCCGTGATCCGGCCCCGCGCCACGCCCTCCGACCAGGCGATCGAGAGGAGCGTCTCGATCCCCGGCGCGCCGTTGCTGATCCGGTCGAACGGCACCCCGCTGACCCCCTTCTCGACGGCAACCCGATCCGGGACGTGGTCGGTGGCAATCAGGTCGAGCGAGCCGTCCGCGATCCCGGCCCACATCGCGTCACGATCGGCGGCCGTGCGCAGCGGGGGAGAGATCACGACCTTGGCCACCTCGGCATCGTCCGGATCGAGGTAGCGAGCGTCGGTCAGGGCCAGGTAGTGCGGGCAGGTCTCGGCCGAGACCCGGACTCCTCGCAAGCGCGCTGCCCGAACCGCCTCCAGTGCCCCGCGGGACGACAGGTGGACGACGTGGACCGGGGCGTCGGCCGCCTCGGCAAAGGCCATCGCCCGGGCCGTCGCGATCGCCTCGGCCAGGGCCGGCCGCGACGAGGCATGGAAGCGCGGCGCGACGTCGCCCCGGGCAAGCGCATCGGCGACGGCCGTGTCGATCAGGACGGGGTCCTCGCAGTGGACCTCGAGCCGCCCGCCGCGCCGGCCCATCATCCGGATCGCGTCGAACAGGCGCTGGTCCGGGAGCCGGAAGTCGAAGACCATGAACGCCTTGGCCGTCGGCACACCCGAATCGACGATCGACGGCAGCTCGCCGACCGGGTCGTCCATCCGGCCGCTGATCGCCAGGCTGACCGCGTGATCCACCGCGGCATCCGAGGCGGTCGCGGCCCGCCACTCGGCCAGGCCGGCGACGAGCGAGCGCTCGGCGGCCGGCGACGAGCCCGTGCCGGGATTGTTGAAGGCGAGGAACGTCGTCGTCCCGCCGAACGCGGCCGCGACCGAATCCTGGAAGAACCGATCCGGCTCGGCGTCCGAGGCGACCCGGGTGTGGGTGTGGACATCGACGATCCCGGGCAGGACGAACAGGCCCGTCGCGTCGACGACCGCTCGCGCCGAAGCCGCGAGCCCGGACAGGTCCGCCTCGATCGACGAGATCCGGCCGCTCTCCACGGCCAGGTCGGCGACGAATGAGCCGGCGGGCGTGACGACCGTCCCGCCGCGGACGACGAGGTCCACGGGGCGCGCGGCCTCGACCGGATTCACCCGGTCAGTCGACCTCGCGGATCGTGATCGCCTGGGCGCCCTGCCACAGGCAGCGCCGGCCGACTTCGCGCAGGCGATCGGCCCAGCTCAGGTCCGTCGGGCCCAGGTCCGTCGGGTCCTCGGGCTCGATCGTGGCGAAATGGTTCGCGGCCAGCTGGCCGACCTTCGAGCTCGTCGTGCAGGCGCCGTACGGGAAGAAGATCTCGCACTCGCTGATCCCGCCCGGGTAGAGCGCGAGCTGGCCCGGCGCCGGATGCGAGGTGTGGTTCTCGTAGTCGATCCCCGGCCGCAGGTCGCCGTACGGGATCCAGGTCGACTCGCCGCTCCAGCGGCAGTGGATCAGCGAGGCCTCGATCGGCAGCATCCGCCGGATCGCCTCGATCGTGCGCGGCGCGGCCGGCTCCCAGCGGGCGCTAAAGTGGAGGTCGCCGACCACGATCTGGAGCCGAGCCATACGCGGAGGATAGCGTGGCCAACCGGGTGCCGACGATCTCCAGCCACGTCCTGGACACGAGCCGGGGTGTCCCCGCCGCAGGGCTGTCGATCGCGATCTTCCTGGTCGGTGCGGCCGGCGGCGAGATCGCCCTGGGCAGCGCGACGACCGACGAGGACGGCCGGATCGGGGACCTGCTCGGGCGCCCGCTCGAAGCCGGCCGCTACCGCCTCCGGTTCGAGCTCGGCGGGCGCAGCCCGTTCTTCACCGCGCTGTCGATCGACATCGTCGTGGAGGACGCGAGCCGGAGCTACCACGTCCCGCTCCTGGTGAGCTCGTTCGGCCTGTCCACCTACCTCGGCAGCTGATGCCCGTGGGAGGAGCCGCGCAGCGGCCGGGCGCCGCCGGATTGCCGGCGATCGACGAGCTCAACGGAATGCCCGAGGCTGCCTTCGTCGCGGCGATGGCCCCGCTGTTCGAGGGTGCGCCGCGCTTCCTGGTCCGCCTCGCGGCGATCCGGCCGATCGCCTCCTACGCGGACCTGTGGCCCAGGGCCCTGGCCCTCGCCCGGGCGATGCCCGAGGCCGAGCAGCTCGAGCTGATCGACGCCCATCCCCGGCTCGGGACACCGCCGGCCGACGTCTCGGCGCTCTCGTTTCGGGAGCAGGGCTACGACCGCGAGGCGGCCGAGCTCGAGGCCGGCCGGCTGGCCACTGAGCTGGCCCGCCTGAACGCGGCGTACGAGGCGCGCTTCGGGTTCCGGTTCTGTGTCTTCGTCGACGGGCGGACGCGGGCCGCGCTGCTGCCGGTGGTCGCCGCGGCGCTCGAGGCGGATCGTCCGGCCGAGATCCGCCGGGCGCTCGGCGACGTCGTGGCGATCGCGGCCGATCGAGCCCTGCGCCTGGACCGGAGCGCCGCCCGGTGACCCTCGCGAACTTCGTCAACGCCGCCCAGAGCTGGCGCGTCGTCCGGGGGTTCGTCCCGTCCTGCCCGGTCGGCACGGTCGTGACCCTGACCACGACCGGATCGCGGCTCAATGTCAGCCGGCCCTGGTTCGGGGTCGTCGCCCAGCTCGACCTGGGCAACGCCACGATCCATGCGACGGACGACGGCCGGGAGCTCACCCTCGGCACCGCCAGCGGCGAGGTCGTCTTCGAGAACGAGGCGTTCCGGGCGGTCGGCCTCGGGCTCGCGCCCACGAGCTACCCACGGCTCGACCCGGCCACGCTCCACGGCCAGATCGTCCAGTTCGGGGCCACCGTGCCCAATGCCCTGGGCTGGAACCTGTTCGTCTTCCTCGTCCTCCGCCGGGTCGACGGCTGGCTGCTCGGGCTGACCCAGGCCGGCCGTCCGGCGGGGATCGCCCAGGACAACATCGCCTGGGCGCGGGTCCTCGATCGCGGGCCTCGGACGCCGCCCGACCGGCTCGTCCTGAGCTACGTCGGCCCGCGCCGGGCCTGCGACGAGGCATTCCAGGCCGAGGCGCCGACCCTCCGCGAGCTCGGCTACGAGCCCGTCCACCAGCACTTCCGGCAGGAGCCGCGGAACACCGCCACGGTGATCGTCGCGATCCTCCTCGGGCTGATCCTGGTGATCGTCCTGATCGGGATCGCGATCCTGGCCTGGCTGGTCCTGACGAAGCCGCCCGGCGTCCTGACCGTGACGTTCCAGCGGGTCCGGGCCGGGTAGTGGGCCGGCCAGCCCCGACGCTGTCCGGCGATCTGGTCCGGCTTCGGCCGGTCACCCCCGCCGATCATGCCCGGCTCCAGGCCATCCTCGAGGAGCCCTCGGTCGCCCGCTGGTGGACCGCCCCGACGGCGGCCGGCGCCGCTGCCGACTGGCTGAGCGGCGACGACGGCTTCCACGTCGTGATCGAGCAGGACGGCGCCGTCGTCGGCAGCATGCAGGTCGAGGAGGAGCTCGATCCCGACTACCAGGTCGCGAGCATCGACCTGTTCCTGGCCGGTGCAGCGCAGGGCCGCGGCCTGGGCCCCGACGCGATTCGGACGATGGCCCGCTTCCTGTTCGAGGCCTGCGGCCACCACCGGATCACGATCGACCCGGCGGCAGCGAACGAGCGGGCGATCCGGGCCTACACCCGGGTCGGCTTCCGGCCGGTCGGCGTGATGCGGGCGTACGAGCGCAACACCGACGGGACGTGGCACGACAACCTGCTGCTGGACCTGCTGGCCGGCGATCTGACCTGAGCCCGGGGCCGCGTCGCCCGGGTCGAGCTGCGGCGGCGTCCTACTCCAATCGGCCGAGGATCTCCTTCAGCCGGCGCGCCCAGTCGCTCCGTTCCGATGCCCGGGCGGCCGGCTGCCGGGCGAACCCCTCCAGGCACTGGAGCGCCCCCAGGAGCTCGAGCGTGTGCTCCGTCGCCGGGCTCGAGTCGATCCCGGCGGCCGCGCGGAACTGCCGATCGAAGGCCGGCCAGCGGTTCGGGTGGTGATGGCGGACGACCCAGCGAACCCAGGCCGCGTCGAACAAGGCCGGTCCGACCCGGGCTCGCTCGAGGTCGAGGACCGCCACGATCCGCCGGCCGCGCACGAGGACGTTGACCGGGCTGGGATCGCCGTGGACGAAGACGACCGGGCGGTCGAAGAGGGTTTCGGGCGCGGCCTCGATGAGGCGGCCCACGGTCCGCGCATCGTCGGCCGTCAGCTGGCGCCGGATCGCGCTCGCCCAGCGCCGGGCGGCGGCCTGGAGCCGTTCGGGCTGGGTCCAGGGCCCCGGCAGGCGGAGGCCGTGGAGCGGCACGAGGCGCAGGTCGAGGATCAGTCCGCCAAGCAGCCCGCCGAGCCGGCCGGCCTCGGCATTCGTCGCGAACAGCTCGTTGCCGCCCCGGCCCTCGACGAAGCGGGTGACGAGTGCCGGGTTCGGCCCGGTCGGATCAACGGCCACGACCTCGGGGATCGGCAGCCACGGGGCGAGCGCGGGCAGGAGGCGGGCGATCCGAGCTCGGCGGACGACGTCCATCCGGGCAACGTCCGTCCGGGCAACGTCCTTGCGGGCAATGTCCGTCCGGGCCCGGGCGAGTGGATCGCGCATCGTCTGGAGGACGAGCCGCTCGCCTTCGGGGGTCGCCACGATGAGCGTCCGGGTGGCGCTGGCCCATGGGTGGGTCCGCTCCCCGACGACCTCGACCGTCGTGCCCAGCGCGGCGGCCAGCCATTCGAGACGGTCCGGGTCGCCGGCTGATGGGGCCATCCGCCCACGGTACAAGACGCCGGCGCGCGGTACCGTGGCCTCGATGCGCTTGACCGTCGCCTACGGAACCAGCGGATTGCCGGTCGACCTGCCGGACGGCACGACCGTGATCCGGCCGACCCACCGGGCGGCCGTCGCCGACGAGCGTTCAACGCTCCTGGCCGCCCTCCGCGCGCCGGTCGGCGGGCCGCCGCTGCGGTCGATCGCCCGGGCCGGCCAGCGGGCCGCGATCTCCGTCTGCGACATCACCCGGCCGCAGCCCCGCCCGGCGATGCTCCGGGCGATCCTCGAAGAGCTCGACGGGATCATCTCGCCCGAGGACGTGACGATCCTGATCGCCACCGGCAGCCATCGCTCGAACACCGACGCGGAGATCGACGCGATGCTCGGACCGGGGATCCGCGACCGCTGCCGGGTCGTGAACCACGTCGGCCGGGACCGCTCGTCGCTGGTGGACCTGGGCCGCCTCGACGATGTGCCGGTCCTCCTGAACCGGGCCTGGGTCGAGGCCGATCTGCGGATCACGACCGGTTTCGTCGAGCCGCATTTCTTCGCGGGCTTCAGCGGCGGGCCGAAGATGGTCGCCCCGGGCCTGGCCGGCATCGACACGGTCCTCGCCCTCCACGACGCCCGACGGATCGGCGACCCGCGGGCGACCTGGGCCGTGTGCGAGGGCAATCCCGTCCACGATGCGATCCGGGCCGTGGCGGCCCTGGCGCCGCCCCACTTCGCGCTCGACGTCCTGCTCAACGACCAGCAGCGGATCACCGCCGCGTTCGGCGGGCCGCTCGAGAAGATGCATCCCGCCGCCCGCGAGCGGGCGAAGGCGGAGGCGATGGTCGCCGTCGAGCGGCCGTTCGACATCGTGGTCACGACGAACAGCGGCTATCCCCTCGACCAGAACCTGTACCAGGCCGTCAAGGGCATCTCGGCCGCGGCGGGGATCGTCCGCGACGGGGGCACGATCGTGTGCGCCGCCGAGTGCCGCGACGGCCTGCCCGACCACGGCTCGTACGCCGAGCTGCTGGCCATGCGCGATACGCCGGCCGGGCTGCTCGAGATGATCGCCGCCTCGCCGGTCACCATCCCCGACCAGTGGCAGGTCCAGATCCAGGCCCGGATCCAGGCCCGGGCCCGGGTGCTGGTCCATGCCTCGGGCCTGACCCGGGCCCAGCTGGCGGCCGCCCATTTCGAGGCGATCGACGACGTGAGCGCGACGGTCGCCTCGCTGCTGCGGGCGCAGCCCGGAGCCACGGTTTGCGTCCTGCCCGAAGGCCCGCAGACGATCGCCTACGTTCGAGGCTGAGCCCACGAGGGAGTGCCACGTCCCCGCGGAGTGCGCGGGCTCCGGTCGCCGGGGAGTGCCACGTCCCCGCGGAGTGCCGCGGGCTCCGGTCGCCGGGGAGTGCCACGTCCCCGCGGAGTGCCGCGGGTCTAGCGGCCCGGGGGGAGTGCCGCGGGTTCCCGGCTCCAGCGGCCCCCCAGCAGTGTCCTTGCCGCGGCCTGACGTCCCGCGTAGTAGGCCCGTCACTACCGGGCGGTCGCCACGACGCTTCGGCCCCGCGCAACCGCGCTCCGGACCCGTCCCACATCGCGTTTATCAATGCCATGAGTAGATCGGCCGGCAGAAGGCGCCCCAAGCCCTGGATACGACCTTCTGCCGGCTCTCGAACGCGCTCCGTAGTGATAGTGCCTATACCGGGCACTCAACGGGTCGGGGCAACGGTGCGATCGGGCCGGCCTCGTACCACGACTAACCTTAGAGAACGCGATGGCCGCGGGAGATCGGCCGAGATCCGCTCGCCATGGCACGCCTGCATCGACGTAACGGCCCCGGCACCAGTAGTCGTGGTAACCACGAGGGCAGCGGGTCGAAACGGGGTCGGGCGTTGAGCCGCCGCGCGCAGACGGCCGTCGCCTAAGGTTAGTCGTGGTACGCAGCCCGGCGACGCCGACCCCGGCCACTCATCCCGGCCCGCCACTCCGCCCCGGCCCGCCACTCCGCCCCGCAGCCCGCCACTCCGCCCCGGCCCGCCACTCCGCCCCGGCCCGCCACTCCGCCCCGCACTCCGCCCCGCCGCCACTCCGCCCCGGCCCGCCACTCCGCCCCGGCCCGCCACTCCGCCCCGGCCCGCCACTCCGCCCCGGCCCGCCACTCCGCCCTCAGCCCTTCGGGCGCAGGGCCCCGCTCTCCGTCTCGATGCCCTCGACGTGGAGCCGCCACAGGTCGGGATACCACCAGGCCACGAGGAGCAGCGAAACAACCGTCAGCACGCCGCCGGCGGCCAGCGTGAAGGGCGCGCCGATGACCTGGGCCACGCCGCCCGCCAGCAGGCTGCCGAGCGGTGAGATGCCGATCGAGGTCAGGACGTAGATGCTCATGATCCGGCCCCGCAGGCGGCCCGGCGAGAGGAGCTGGATCAGGGTGTTCGTGCTCGTGTAGTAGGCGACCTGCGAGGCCCCGAGGACGGCCAGCGCGACACAGGTCAGGACCTCCCAGCGGGACAGGGCGAAGATCGCCACGGTCAGGGCCATGGCCGACAGCCCGATCGCCAGCGTCCGGCCGTTCGCCCCGGCCCGCCGACGGAAGGCCACGGCCAGCGCCCCGCTCAGCGCCCCGATCCCGATCGAGGCCGTCAGCAGGCCGAGCCCGGCCGCGCCGATCCCCAATGAGTCGGCGAAGATCGGGAGCAGGGTCAGGTAGGGCAGGATGAACACGGCCGGGGCCATCGCCAGGAGCAGCAGGGCGAGCAGCGGCCGCCGCCGGCGGACGTAGTCGAAGCCCTCGCCGAGGTTCGACCACAGGCCCGCCCGGGCCCGTTCGATCGAGACCTCGGTCGGCATCCGGATGGCGAGCAGGGCTCCGATCACGGCGAGGAAGCTGATCGCGTTGAGCCAGAAGCTGGGGGCCTCGCCGGCGATCCCGATCAGGACTCCGGCGATCGCCGGTCCGACGATCCGGGCAAGGTTGAACTGGGCGCTGTTCAGGGCGATCGCGTTGCCCAGGGCATCTCGCCCGACGAGGGCCGGCACGATCGCCTGGAACGCCGGTCCGGCCAGGGCGTTGGCGATGCCCGCCAGGCAGGCCAGGACGAGGATCTCCCAGAACACGATCGCCTCGGCCTGGACGAGGACCGCCAGGGCACCGGCGAAGACCGCCAGGCCGACCTGCGTCCCGAGCAGCAGGCGGCGCTGGTCGACGCTGTCCGCCAACGCCCCCGCGTACAGGGTCAGGACCAGGGCCGGTGCGCTGCCCACGAACGAGGCGAGGCCGAGCAGCCCGGCCGAGCCGGTCAGCCGGAGGACGAGCCAGCCCAGCGATGTGACCTGCATCCAGGTCCCGATGTTCGAGACGAAGACGCCGGCCAGGAAGATCCGGTAGGTGCGCGACTCGAGCGCCGGCAGGCGCGCCGGCCGGCGGGCGGCAGGCGCAGGCTTGGTCGTGGGCGCGCTCACCAGTCAGGGAGGAGGGCGGTGACGGACACCTTGAGAATTGCTAGGCTATCGAACCGGCTCGGCGGAGCGCCGACGGAGCGTCAGGTCGTCGCGGCGTCCGTGCTGGGCGGGGCTCCGGCAGCGTCCTCCTCGGCCGGGCGATCCTGGCTGAGCCGTGCCGGCCACCAGTTCCAGCGGCCGAGCAGGACGACGACCGAGGGCACGAGCATCGAGCGGACGAAGAACGTGTCCATCAGGACGCCGGCCGCGATGCCGTAGCCGATCTGCTGGATCTGCTGGCCGCCGGCGGTCCCCCCGGCCGCGATCGCCAGGATCGGCGAACGTGCCGCCCAGGATCACCCCGGCGGTGGTGACCGTCGCGCCGGTCCGGCCGATCGCCCGGGCCACCGCCTCGCGGCA
Source organism: uncultured Chloroflexia bacterium (assembly GCA_963727055.1). Taxonomy (GTDB): domain Bacteria; phylum Chloroflexota; class Limnocylindria; order Limnocylindrales; family CSP1-4; genus Palsa-1033. The sequence continues at coordinate 1,654,538 of CAVSEN010000003.1, read as the reverse complement.
GCGGGTAGATGTGGGCTTCCTCGCGGATTCGGCTCATGACCAGGATGTTGTAGTCCGAGCCGAGGGCCATCAGGAACACGAACATCAGGAACGGCAGGACGAAGTTCAGGCCGGCCTGGCCGCCGAAATGGACGAACACGATCCCGGTCAGGCCGAGCGCCGCGAGGTACGACAGGACCATGCTGGCGACGAGGTAGAGCGGCGCGACGAGGCTGCGCATGACGAGGGCCAGCAGGATCGCGATCAGGATCGCCACGATCGGGATGATCCGGGTCAGGTCGCTGTCGGAGATGTGGCTGACGTCGTACGAGAAGGCGATGTTGCCGAGCACGCCGCTCGAGGTGGCGCCGACGCCCGCGGCGATGCTGGCCACGGCCGCCCGCATCGTGGGCACCGCCGCCAGCGCCGCCGGGCTCGACGAGTCGCCGTTGCCGGTGATCGCCGAGAACTGGACGGTCCGGCCGTCGGGGCTGATCAGCTGGCCGGTGGCCCGGTAGGCGTTGTAGAGCGCTTCCGGGACCGCGGTCGAGGCCTGGACCGGGGGCAGGGCGCGGGCCGGCCCGAGCTGCGCATGGAGCTGGGTCAGCTGCTCGATCGTGAGCGGGATCCCGTTCGGGTTGAGCGGGCCGACGACGCTGCTGAACTCGGGCGAGACGGCCAGCTGGGCCTGGGTCGCCGCCAGTGCGGCCGGGTTGGACCAGACCGGCTGGTCGAAGCCGAACAGGATCGCCGTGCGGCTCGCCGAGGCCGACGGGAAATGAGCATTGACCAGGGCCGTCCCGGCGGCCGAATCGGTGCCCGGGGCGGTAGCCGCGTTGTCGCCGAAGCCGGCCGTGCCGGTGGTCAGCAGGGTCAGGGCGAGGCCGCCGAAGAGGGCCAGCCCGAGGATCAGGGTGTGGATCGGCCGGTTCGCCGCGACAGCGGCCGACGCGATCCCACAGCCCGTCGCGCACGTCGGCCTGGGCGGTGATCCGGCTCGGCCAGAAGACGGCCCGGCCGAGGATCGAGAGCATGGCCGGCAGCAGGGTCAGGCCGGCGAGGAGCATCAGGGCGATGCCCGACGGCGAGGGCCGGGCCCATGCTCTGGTACAGCCCGAACTCGGCCAGCCCGACGCTGATCAGGGCGGCGATCACGGTCAAGGCCGAGAAGGTGATCGACTCGCCGACCCGGGTGACGGCCCGGATCACAGCGTCGGGCCGGACAGTCCGCGGCGCAGCTCCTCCCGGACCCGGAAGACGAGGAAGACGCCGTAGTCGGTGCCCGCCCCCAGGACCAGCACGATCAGCATGAACTGGGTGATGCTCGAGACCTGCAGGCCGATCGCCGCGATCTGGGCGATGACCGGGCCCGACAGGAGCAGCACGAAGATCGACGGAACGAGGGTGATGATCGGGGCCAGGATCGCCCGGAAGGCGAGCAGGAGCAGGACGATGATGAACAGGACCGACAGGTCCTGGGTCTGGTCCATCGAGCTGCCCGACGCGGCGGCCGCATCGACCTGGGCCGCGATCTCGCCGGTGAGGTGGACCTGGAGGCCGGCCGGGGCGGCCGTCGTGGCGGCCTGGCGGATCGCGGCGACGAGCGAACCGGCCCCGCCCGAGCCGCCGGCGAACTGAGGCACGGCAGCCTCGATCAGGACCTGCCGGGCGACACCATCGCCGGAGATCCCGAGGTCGACCACCGCCTTGACCGTCGGCAGGCCCTGGATCTTCGTATCGACGGCGTCGATCGCCGCGTTGTCGGCGGCGGTCAGGCCGCCGTCGCGGGCCGCGATCAGGGTCGCCGTGGCCAGGCTCGCGTCCTGGAACGGGGCGGCCATCGCCGCGGCCTGCATGCTGGGCACGGTCGCCGGCAGGAAGCCGCTGGTCGTGTCCTTGGCCACGCTGGCCAGGGACGGCAGGCCCTTGACCGCCCCGATCGTGATGACGATCCAGGCAATGACGATCAGGTAGCGGAAGCGGACGCTGAAGCGGCCGATCCGGCCGAAGAGCTGACTCACGTTGGGGGGACCTGCCTGACTCGGGGCGCAGTTGCATGCGCACGTTGGTTGACGAAGAAACGAGGATACCCGGGACGGGGCGAGAGCCTTGTCCCGTGCCTCGTCCCGTGCCTCGTCCCGTGCCTCGTCGTCCCGCGGGCCCCAGCCCGACCAGAGGCGCTCGATACCACGACTACTCTTAGCTGACGCACTCGCGGGACAATTCCGACAGATTCCGCTCGGTTTCGGGCGTGCAAACGGCCGATCTACCGCGACTATTCGTAACGCGATGGTTTGAGGTCCGCGCGAGGCAGTCCGGCCGGTCGACTAAGAATAGTCGTGGTATCTCGCCGGTCCTCGGGCGCCGCCGGCGGCCCGGTCCGCGGCAGTCCGAGCGTCCCGCGACCGGCGTCACTCCCCCGGGGTCGGCCCGATCCCGAACGCGGTGGTCTACGCTACGCGCCATCGATCGTCCCTGATCGTGGAGCGGCACCGGTGATCTGCCCCAACTGCGCGACCGAGAACAAGCCCGGACGGAAGTTCTGCGTCGCCTGCGCGACGCCGCTGGTGGCCGCCTGCCCGAACTGCGGCGCACCGTTCGATCCGGGCGACGCGTTTTGCGGCGAGTGCGGGACGGCGTTGTCGGGCGCGAGGCCCGCCGCCGGCGCCGGCGACGGCACCGGCGGGAGTCGCCCAGCCGGAGCCGGCGCGACCGCCGCCGGCACGAACGCTCCGCAAACGACGGCCGCCCTCGCCGAGCGACGCCTCGTCTCGATCCTGTTCGCGGATCTCGTCGGCTTCACCCCGTTCGCCGAGGAGCGCGATGCGGAGGAGGTCCGCGACACCCTGACCCGCTACTTCGAGCTCGCCTCGGAGGTGATCGGGCGCTATGGCGGAACGGTCGAGAAGTTCATCGGCGATGCGGTGATGGCCGTCTGGGGTGCGCCCACCGCCCGTGAGGACGACGCCGAGCGCGCCGTTCGGGCCGGGCTCGACCTGGTCGACGCTGTCCAGACCCTGGGCCCGAAGATCCAGGCCCGGGCCGGCGTGCTGACCGGCGAGGCGGCGGTGACCGTCGGCGCAACCAACCAGGGCATGGTCGCCGGTGATCTCGTGAACACCGCCGCCCGCCTCCAGTCCGTGGCCCCGCCCGGCACCGTCCTCGTCGGCGAGGCCACGATGCGCGCCGCCAGCGCGGCGATTGCCTTCGAGGAGGTCGGCGACCAGGCGCTCAAGGGCAAGCAGGCGCCCGTCGCGGCCTATCGCGCCTTGCGGGTCGTGGCCCAGCGCGGCGGCCAGGGTCGCTCGAACCTGCCCGAGCCGCCGTTCGTCGGCCGCGAGGAGGAGCTCCGGCTGCTCAAGGACCTGATCGCGACCACCGGGCGGGATGGCCGCTCGCGCCTGGTCTCGATCACCGGCCCGGCGGGCATCGGCAAGAGCCGGCTCGCCTGGGAGCTCGAGAAGTTCATCGACGGCATCAGCGCCACGATCTACTGGCATCGCGGCCGCTCACCGTCGTACGGCGAGGGGGTCACGTTCTGGGCCCTGGGCGAGATGGTGCGGCGCCGGCTGCACCTGGCCGAGGACGACGACGAGACCACCAGCCGCGAGCGGATCGACGCGACGATCGCCGAGTTCATCGCCGACGAGGAGGATCGGCGCTGGGTCAAGCCGGCCCTCCTGACCCTGCTCGGCCTGGCGCCGGCTCCGCCCGGTGGGCGCGATGTCCTGTTCGCTGCCTGGCGGATCTTCTTCGAGCGGGTGGCCGAGCAGGGCACGACCGTGCTCCTGTTCGAGGACCTGCAATGGGCCGACAGCGGCCTGCTCGACTTCATCGAGTACCTCCTCGAATGGTCGCGGACGTCGCCGATCCTCGTCGTCGCCCTCGCCCGGCCGGAGCTGTTCGAGCGCCGTCCCGATTGGGGCGCCGACGTCCGCAACCTGACGAGGCTCGCCCTCGAACCCCTGACCGACGAGGCGATGCGCGAGCTGCTCGACGGGTTCGTGCCCGGCCTGCCCCGGCACGCGATCAACCTGATCCTGGCCCGGGCTGACGGGATGCCCCTGTACGCCGTTGAGACCGTCCGGTCACTGGTCGCCGACGGGCGGCTGGTCCGCGAGGGCGCGACGTACCGGCCGGCCGGCGGGTTCGGCGAGCTGGCGATCCCCGAGACGTTGCGCAGCCTGATCGCCTCGCGCCTGGATGCCCTCGACCCGGCTGATCGGAGCCTCGTCGCCGATGCCGCGATCCTCGGGCAGTCGTTCACGCCGGCAGGCCTGGCGGCGATCAGCGGACACGATCCGGCCGAGCTCGAGCCGCGTCTTCGAGCCCTGGTCCGGCGCGAGATCTTCGAGGTCGAGGCCGATCCACGCTCGCCCGAGCGCGGCCAGTACGGCTTCGTCCAGTCGCTGATCCGCGAGGTCGCCTACGGCACGCTGGCCAGGCGCGAGCGGCGGGCCCGCCACCTGGCCGCGGCGCGCTACTTCGAGGCGCTCGGCGAGGACGAGCTGGCCGGTGCCCTCGCGTCGCACTACCTCGCCGCCCACGAGGCGTCGGCCGAAGGCGCTGAGGCCGACGCGGTCGCGATCCAGGCCCGCATCGCGCTGTCCGGCGCGGCCGACCGGGCTGTTGCCCTCGGCGGCCACGAGCAGGCGGTGGCCTACCTGCGTTCCGCGGCGAAGATCACGGAGGCGCCCGTCGAACGGGCCGCCCTTCTCCGCCGGGCCGCCTGGTCAGCCAACGCCCGGGGTCTCCACGACCAGGCTCGCGAGCTCGCCGACGAGGCGCGGACGATCTCCGAACAGGCCGCCGACCCATCCGGCGCGGCCCTGGCCCAGGCCCTGCTGGGCGAGATCCTGATCGACGCCGGCCAGATCCTCGAATCGCGAGCGGTGCTCGAGGCCGCCGCCGCGGGCCTGCCCGCGACGGGCATGGACGAGACCCGGGCCGAGGTCTACTCCAACCTTTCGCGGGTCCTGATGCGCCTGACCGAAACCAGCGCATCGATCGCCGCGGCAGACGTTGCCCTGCCGGTTGCCGAGCGGCTGAGCCTGGATCGGATCCTTGCCGAGACGCTCAACAACAAGGGCTCGTCGCTGAACCAGGCCGGACGCCAGCGCGAGGGGATGGCCCTGGTCAAGGCAGCCGTCGAGCTGGCCCGGGCGGGTGGCCATGTCGCCGCCGAGATCCGGGCCCTGGCCAATGTCGCGGCGAACATCGATGACCCGCTCGAGGCGATCGAGGTCAACCGGCAGGCGTACGAGCTGGCCATGCGGGTGGGCAACGTCAACCTGGCTCGCTGGAGCCGGGAATCGATCCGGTTCACCTCGTTCCTGCTGGCGGACGGCTGGGACGACGCCCTGTCCGAGGCATGGGCCGACGTCGATGCTTCGCTCGGCGGCGGGGGCTCCCTGAGCGACGAGGCGCGCTGGATCGAAACGACGATCAGCATGCGGATGCATCGGGGTGAGCCGGTCGAGGACCTGATGGCGCGTTCCGCGACGATCGCCGGGGAGGTCTCCGACCCGAGCGCCGCGGCGGACGTGCTGTCGGACCGTGGGTCGCTGGCGCTGTTGGCCGGCGACTATGCCGAGGCGGCCCGGCTGGAGCTTGCTGCCGCCGACCTCGGCTCGCAGATCACCCACATCTACCTGTACTTCGCGATCCGGGGCCTGGTCCTCGCCGGCGACCTCGCTGGTGCCCGGGCGGCCCTCGAGCGCCACCGTGTGGAGGCCCCCGGCAACCAGATCGACGTCGCCCTCGGCATCGCCGCCGCAGCGGGAATCGCCGCCCTCGAAGGCCGCCCGGACGAGGCAATCGAGGGCTATCGCGAGGCCATCGCCCGCTTGTCGGCCATCCACATGGACTGGGTCGTGGCCCTGCTGGGCTTCGAATTCGTGTACGTCATCGGAGCCGACCATCCCGCGACCCGCGAGGCCGCCGCCCGCTCACGGGCCATCTTCGAACGGGTCGGCGCGCGTCCCTGGCTGGCGAAGCTCGATGCCGCGGTGGCCGCCGTGCCGGCCCGGCGGGCAGGCGCGCAGGGCGCTGTCTCGGCTCCGAGGCGCGAACGCGTGGAGACGCCGCAGGGCTGATCGGGCCCCAGGCTCGTCCGCCTTGTCCCGTGCTCGGCCGGCCGCCCGCGATGCACGCCGGCCCGAGCTCGCCCTCGGGGGCCCTCGGTACCACGACTACTCGTAGGCGACGCACTCTGGAGCGGCCCAGAGCGGCTACGGCCCCATTTCGGGCGGTGTGTCGGCCGATCTACCGCGACTATTCGTAACGCGGCGGCTTCGCGTGCCGGGACGGCGCCGTACCCCGTCAGCTAAGAATAGTCGTGGTATTGAGCGATCCAGCGGGACGGGCGAGCCCGGCCGCGGAGCCCCGGCCGCGGAGCCCCGGCCGCGGAGCCCCGGCCGCGGAGGCCCGGCCGCGGAGCCCCGGCCGCGGGCCCACCGCCACCGGCCTATTCGGGGCTCAGGCCTTGAGCGCCTCGACGATCGGGGCGAGCTGGTCGATGGCCCTCGAGGTCAGGGCGGGGAACGGACCCGTGTCATCGGCGTCGCCGGTGAAGAACGTGACGTGGCGCAGGCCCGCGGCATGCATCTCCTGGAGCTTGGCGATCACCGCGACGTCGTCGCCGGCCAGCGAACCGGGGCGGGTGTCGGCGGCCGACTTCTCGAGCTCGAGCCGGACGCAGGCGGTCAGGGGCAGGGTCATGGGGTCGCGGCCGACCGCCTCGCAGGCCTCGGCCACGGCCGCGAGCGCGTGGCGGACGGACTCGGCACCGGTCAGGTTCTCCGCCCAGTTGACGGCATCGCCCCAGCGGGCGGCCACCCCCAGGGTCCGCGGCCGCTCGGCGGCGATCCACAGCGGCGGGCCGCCCGGACGGGGACCCTGTGGCTTGGGCTTCGCCCCGGCCAGGTGGAAGAACTGGCCGTCGAAGGTGAGCGGCTCGTCCTCGCGCAGCAGCCGGGCCGTGATCTCGACTGCCTCCACGAACCGTCCGACGTGCCGCTCGCTGTCGTAGCCGAGCTGCGCCCAGCGCTTGTCGGTCGGCCCGACTCCGGCGCCCAGGCCCAGGATCAGTCGGCCGTTGCTGACTTCGTCGAACGACTCGGCCATCGAGGCGACCATCGCCGGCGGCCGGTAGCCGGTGCACAGGATCAGCGGACCCAGCTCGACCCGCGACGTCGCCTCGGCCAGCGCCGGCAGGAGCGACCACGGCTCCCAGAAGCCCGGCTCGTCGGCGACCCACACGGTGTCGACGCCGATCTGCTCGAGCCCGACGCCGATCGCGCGCATCTCCGCCCAGCGCGGCGCGGGCTTGCCCGGGGCGGGCCAGGTCGCGACGTACGCCCCGATCCCGAGGCGACCGTCCGGCAGGGAGTTCGTCATCGGCCGGATTGTACGGTGCGGGCCGGGACCCTCGACCGGGTCGCGCGGCGAGGCGCCTGCACCGGCCGCCCGGCTGCCTCCGGCCGCCCAGGTCCGGGTCATCTCCCGCGGAGATCAGAATTGCGTTGCGGTCGGTCATTCCAGCCGCTGCGGCCACCGATTCCAGGTGTTTGATCTCGCCCGGAGATCAGAACGCCGAAATCGGCCCCGAACTGGCCGTTACCCGGAAGGCATTCGGCCGTTTTGATCTCCGGGGGAGATACCGGGCCCCTGGCCCGCCGCCTCAGGCCCCGTTCGCCCCAGGCGAACAAAAGCCGCGAACCCTGCCTGCCGAGAGCCCGACAAACGACCAACTCACCCGACTTGTTCGCCCCACGCGAACGAATTGCATGGGTCTCCCTGGATCGGGCGCGCCGGTCCGCGGATGTGGTCATTTTGTTCGCCCAGGGCGAACGCGGCCGCCCGGAGGGCAAGGATGCCGCGCCGTCGCCCGCCGCTTGCGGGCCGGACCTACCAGCCCGAGGTGCCGGGCGCGCCCTTGAACGGGCCGACGACCTTCGAGGTGACCCAGCCGCCGTAGAAGCGGCCGGGCTGGGGTGTCGCGCGCTCGTCGCCGACCCAGGCCTCGTCGACGAGCGAGGCGTAGAAGGCGAAGTAGTCGCGGATCTGCTCGTAGCCGGCCATCGGCGTGGGGTAGGACCAGGCCGCATTCGGGATCGTCCGGTCGGGCAGCCGGATCGACCAGTACGACGCCTCGCCCTTCCACTCGCAGAACGTGTGATGGGCGGTCGACTCGAGCAGGTCGCGCCGGACGTCCTCGGCCGGCACGTAGTAGACCGGCGCACCGGCGGTTTCGAGGACGCGCAGGGCGGCCGTCGAGTCGGCGATCGGGTAGCCGTCGACGATCACCCGGATTCGCTCGGGTACCGGCTCGACCCGCGGCGGGCGCGGGTAGTCCCAGACCGACTCCTGGCCGGGGCCGGGCTCGACCCGCTTGATCGGCAGGGGAGCGGTGCCAGCGGTGACGCGCGACTTGTCCATCGGACGATCCTTCCGGTCGAGCCGCGCCAACCTCCGGCGCCGGGCCCGACGACACAGTATTGCGCGATGGCGCCGGCGATCCTGCTCGTCGCCGCCCTCGAGCCGCCGGTCGAGCGGACTCCGGGCGTGGCGGTTGATCGACGCGGCGAGTCCGTAGCGGCGATCATGGGCGGGCGCAACCGGCGACGCGCCAGAAGGCAGGAGACCGACCGACATGGACCCGTTCGACTTCATCATCATCGGCGCCGGCCCGGGCGGCGAGTCGGCCGCCAACGAGGCCCGGGCACGGGGCGCGACGGTCGCCGTGGTCGATCGGGACCTGTTCGGCGGATCGTGCCCGTTCTGGGGCTGCGTCCCCTCGAAGTCGCTGCTCAACGCGGCCGATCGCCACGCCGCCGGCAGTGACTACGACTGGGCCCGCGCCTCGGCCCGGCGCGACTACATGATCAACCGCGAGCACCGCGACTACCCCGACGACTCGAGCCACGTCCGAGCCCTCGAGGCGGCCGGCGCGACCGTCTTCCGCGGTGAGGGACGGCTCAACGGCCGGCGTAATGGCCTGCTCAAGGTCACGGTCAGCCACGACGACGCGAGCCACGAGCTCGAGGCGAAGAACGTGGTCATCGCCGTCGGCTCGCGGACGAAGCTGCCGCCGGTCGAGGGGATCGAGACCGTCCACACCTGGACGAACAAGGACGCGACCGGCGCCCGCGAGCTGCCGCGCAGCCTGCTCGTGCTGGGCGGCGGCCCGACCGGGGTCGAGCTGGCCCAGGTCTACGCCCGGTTCGGCGTGCCCGTCACCGTGGTCCAATCGGGCAAGCGGCTCATCCCCACCGACCATCCGCGCAACTCCGAAGCCGCGTTCAAGGCGCTCCAGGGCGACCACGTCGACGTCCGGCTCGGCGTCCGGGCGATCCGGGCCGAGGCGGGGGCCGGCCCGGACGGCGCCGACGTGATCCACCTCGACAACGGCTCGACCGCCTACGGCCACGCGATCCTGCTCGCGGTCGGCCGGACCTTCCCGTTCGAGCCGCTCGGCCTCGACACGGTCGGGATCGACATCAAGGATCGCGACGCGCTACCCCACGACGGCCGGCTCCGGATCCAGGACGGCCTGTTCATGATCGGCGACCCGGCCGGGCCCGAGCTCCATACCCACCAGGCCCACTACCAGGGCCAGGTCGCGGTCCGGATGGCCCTCGGCGACCAGGTGACGCCCGACTACCGGGCCCTGCCCCGGGCGACGTACACCGACCCCGAGCTGGCCTCGGTCGGGGTGACCCTCGACGAGGCACTGGCCGCCGGGCTCGATGCGTTCGAATGCGTCGCCGACTTCGCCAAGACGGCCAAGGGCTACTCGGTCGAGGCCACCTTCGGCCACGTGACGATCGTGATCGACCGCTCGACCCACGAGCTGATCGGCGCGGCGATGGCCACGCCCGACGCCTCGGCCGCGATCCACGAATGCGTCCTGGCAATCAAGGCCCACGTCAAGGTCGAGGTCCTGGCCGACACGATCCACGCCTTCCCGTCGACCTCGCGGATCTTCAACGGCCTGTTCGACGAGGCCTGGCGCGAGCTCGCCAAGGGCAAGCGCGCCAAGGGCACAGCGCGCCAAGGGCAAGCCCGCCTAGCCTGGCGCACGCTCGCCGACGGTCGTCCGGCCAGAGGCGCCGCCGAATCGAGCTGCGCGCCGGTATATCTCCTGGATATCCTCGCCGGCTGGACGATTCCGCAGGACGAGCCCGAGGCGGGGAGCCAGGTGTCGTCCCTAGGGCGCGTTGAGCGTCGCGGTGATCGTGGACTGGACCTCTGCCGAGAGACCGCCGAAACCCGCGTCGGTGCTCGATTCGTTCGAGATCGACCAGGTCAGGACACCACCGGCCACCGACTTGGGCGCGCCCAGGGGCAGCGGCGGCACGAGGCCCGTCAGGGGGATCGTGCCAGTGGGATCGCCGCACAGGCCCTGGCCGGTCTTCGTGCAGCCGGTGGCCGCCTCGCTCTGGAAGTTCATGATCAGGCCGCACAGCGTGCCGCCGACGCTGCCGTCCTCCTCCATCGTCGTGTCGGCCGTCCCCTCGCCCAGTCCCGTCCAGACCATGTGCTGGAGCACGCTCAGGTGGAACGTGCCCGACAACGCCCCATCGGGTCCGACCGTGACCGTCATCGGGCCGCTGCCCACATCGTTCGAGCCGCCGCTTTCACCGAGGTCGATCTGGCCCGGCGGGACGATCGTGGTGCTCTTGCTCGAGAACGTGCCGGTATAGGTCCCGGCCGGCAGGCTGACCGTGCACGACGCCGTACCGGCACTCGCGCTCGGCGTTGCGATTGACGGCTTCGGGGATGCCTGGTCGTGGTAGTGGAGGAAGGCATCCGTGTAGCCGCGGGCGTCAAGGATCTCGTTCAGGCTGCCCTGGACCTTCTCGAGCGTGGGGTTGAGGAGCTCCTTCTGGACGAACCCGCGCAGGAGGCTGGGCACGAACCCGAGGAGGGCATTCGTCAGGGCGTTGCGCAGCTGGGTCAGCTCGGGCCGGTGGGCGGCGACCGGCATCTCGTCGGCCTGGGTGACGTCCTCGCCGGTCTTCTGGCCGGGGTCGGGGGCCACCGTGAAGGCCCACGTCGCCTGGCCGGTCGCATCGGTCGTGTCGTTGCCCTTGGTCGGGTCGTTCCCGGCGAGGAGCGCCCCGGTCCCGCCTTCGGTGGTGACCGGGCCCCAGGTGATCGGGACGCTCTTCGAGCTGAAGTCCGGCAGCTGGATCTTGGCGACGCTCGCGCAGTCCTTCAGCACGGCCGGCCAGTCCGGCAGGTCCGCCGCCGTGATCGTCGCGACATAGCTGCCCGGCCGCGAGGAGCTGCCGAGGTTGAAGTCGGGCCCCGTATCGCCCCCGGTGACCGCCACGTGGACGCCGTACGGCAGGAGCGAGGCGATCTGTTCGGCCACCCCGGAGATCGTTGCGGCGACGCTCCGGATCGAACCGAGAACCTCGTCGGTCACGGTGGTGATCACGCCCTCGACGAAGCTGTGCAGGACGTCCACCGCGAAGTTCCAGATGGTCACGAAGATCTTGCCGATGATGTTGCTCGGCTCGGCCAGCTTGAGGGCATCGAACAGGCGGCTGATCGTCGAGTGGATCCAGTTGGCCGCGTCGGAGCAGATTCCGCCGGCCGGGTCGGCGAGCAGGACCCGATCGAGGCCGTCGGCCGGGCGGGCCACGTCAGCGAGCTCGCCGGAGGCGGCCAGCGCCGCTGCCGACGCGGATGGAGCCGGCGAACCGCTCGGTGCGGCGACCTGGCCGCCGCCCGTTGCCAGGTCCGAGGCGAAGAGGAACAGGACGAGCGCCGGGAAGCGGACGGTCGGCGGGTTGAGCAGGTCCTGGCCGGCCATCACCGCCCGCGACAGCGCAGCGCCCGGCGAATTGACGGCCGCGACGTAGCTGGCGAGGAGGACCGAGGCCGGTGCGGCGTCGGTCGACCCGGCCGGGATCGGCATCAGGCTGTCGAGCTCGGCCCCCGACCAGCTCGCGCCAGTCCAGACGCCGACCGCCAGGGCGTGGGCCTGGAAGTCGAGCAGCTCCAGAGGGCTGGCGGCAGCCGTGAGCGGCACCTCCGGCGCGAGGCTCGACGGGTCGGCATACGTCCCGACCCCGGCGCGAGCGAGGGCGGCGACGAGTGCCGAGGTGGTATCGGCGGTGTAGTCCGCGGCCGTCAGCCGATCGGCCAGGTCCCATGCCGCGGGATCGATCGGCGCCGTCGCACCGGTCGGCGCGAGGTGGGCCGATACCGACCGGGCCGTTCCGGGGCTCGGGCTGGCCGCCGCCGGCGACGTCGCCGGGCTCGTCCCACAGGCTCCGACCATCAGGCCGATCGCCAGGACGACCGCCCACCTGCTCGCCTTCATCGGTTCAGCTCCCGACCGTGAACACGTCGGTGCACAGGACCGCTTCCTTGGCGGCGTAGGCCGCCGCCGCGGTAGCGCTGATCTGGTAGATCGGGCCGCTCCCGGTCTGCTCGATCGTCAGCGGGCTGGTATCGGCCGGCGGCTGGACGACGCAGGTGATCGAGCCCTTGTGGGCGACGACCTCCGGGGCCGTCGCCCCGGCCACGGGCTGCTCCCAGACCGCCACGTCGCCGACGCCCGTCAGCGGGTTCGGAGTGCTCGACGTCGCGCCGGTGACCGCGTCGTTGTAGTAATTCTTGTCGGCGTCGTTGGGGAAGACGGTCATGGTGAGGTTGTCGCCGGTGATGTCCTGGCCGGGCAGGACGAACGCGCAGCTCTCGGGTCCACCCGTCTGGGCGGCGGCGATCGTCGGCTTGACCAGGGCCTGGGCGTCGGAAACCTTCATCGCGGCACAGTACACGGCATCGGAGCCGCTACCGTCGCCCGTGACCGGGACCGAGCTTGGCCCTGAGCTGGCCGCGGCCGGGGCGGCCGGGCTGCCGGCGGCAGCGCTCTGGGCGGGCGGGGTCGAGGCTGAGCAGGCGGCGAGGCCGACCACGAGGAAAAGTGCGGCGATCGACCGACCGCGACCGTGGAGCTGGTTGGACACGTCCGACCCCGTGCTTCGATTCGATGAACGAAGGCAGGGTCACATCGCTCGATCGCAAACCGATCGCAACGCGTTCGCGCCCGGGCAGGCGAGCGAGGCTCGACGGGCGACTCGGGCCGCCCGGGTCGTGAGCCGCTCGATCAGATGGTCGCGCGGTCCGGATCGATCGGCTGGTCGCGCTGCTCGCGGGCTGGCCGCCGGGGTGGTTCGGCGCCGACCGCGCGGCGGAGCTCGGCGATCAGCTGGCGCTCGGTCCGGGGTCCGGATGCCGTCACGGTCACGATGCGCGGCTGGGCCAGGTGGTGGTCCTGTTCGTGGACTCGCCGACCAAGGCGCTCATGAACCGTGCCGGGGCCAAGGATCCGGAGGTCGTCCTCGGCCGGCAGGCGCCGAGCGACGAGCTCGACGAAGTGGTTGAGGTGTTCCTCGCGCCGCGGCTCGCCGGAGGTCTGGGGTGCGCCACCACCGCCACCATGGCGGACGCCGGGGTCATGCCGGACGTGGCCGGTCGACTTGCGATGGTCGGGCACGTCCGACTCGAGGCGCTCGACGTGGGCCTCGCCGCCCATCCAGCTGACCACGACCGCCTCGTGGGCGTCGATCCAGACCAGGGTCCCGTGGACCGCAGGTTGCTCGTGCATTGGATCCCCTTCGTACTTGCCGGTACCCCCTGGACCCGTGTCGACGAGCCTGCTCCCCGCGCGTCACCGACGCATCGGCCATCCGAACCGAAGCCGACGGGCCGAACGACCCGAACGCTCGATCTAGCTGCGGACGGGCTCCGGCTGCGGGCTTGCGACCGCCGCCGGGGCGATCGCGATCCGGGTTCCGGCCCGGCCGGCGAGCACCGCGGCGGCCTGTTCGAGCGAGCCGATCGCGGCCCGGCCGCCGGTCCGCCGGACGAAGTCGGCCGCGGCCCGGACCTTGGGGCCCATCGAGCCTGCCGCGAACGTGCCGTTGCGCGCGCCGGCGGTCGCGGCCGCCGGGCGTCATCCGGGGGATCCGGGCCTGGGCGGGCGTGCCCCAGTCGCGGTAGACGGCGTCGACGTCCGTCAGCAGGAGGAGCGCGTCGGCGTCGACGGCCTCGGCCAGGACGACCGCGGCGAGGTCCTTGTCGACCACCGCCTCGACGCCCGCCAGGGCACCGCCGGCAAGTCGCCGGACGGGGATCCCGCCACCGCCCGAGGCGATCACGAGGACGCCCGAGTTGGCCAGGATCTGGACGCTGCGGGCCTCGACCAGCTCGATCGGCCGGGGCGAGGCGACGACCCGCCGGAAGCCGGCGCCGTCGGACGCGATCGCCCAACCGTGCTCCTTGGCCATCGCCTGGGCGACGATGCTGTCGTATACCGGTCCGACCGGTTTCGACGGCATCAGGAAGGCCGGATCGTCGGGGTCGACGATCACCTGGCTGAGGACGACCGCGATCGGGCGCTCCTCGCTGCTGTTGACCAGCTCGGCCTGCAGTGCCTGGGCCAGGATGTAGCCGATCTGGCCCTGCGATTCGGCGACGAGGACGTCGAGCGGCGGCGACGGGACGATGTCCCGGGCCGCCTCGGCCTCGATCGACAGGAAGCCGACCTGCGGCCCGTTGCCGTGGCTCAGGACGATCTCGTGGCCGGCCCGCATCAGGTCGTGGATCGCGACCGCGGCCGCCCGCAGGTTGTGGCGCTGGACCTCCGTCGAGCCCTGCTCGCCGCGCCGGATCAGGGCGTTGCCGCCGAGCGCGACGACGATCGCGGCTCACGGCAGGAGCACGCCGCCGGCGTCGCCGGTGAGGACGGTGTAGAGCAGGGCAGTCTCGGTGTGGAGCCGGTTGCTGGCCTGCGGCCAGACCCGCGATGCCGGTCCGTCGATCACCTCGTCGGTGACCTCCTCGCTGCGGTGAGCCGGGCAGGCAGTGCAGGAAGATCGGCCGAATGGTCGGCCCGGTCCATCAGCGCCTGCGTCGACCCGGAAGCCGGCGAACGCCGCCATCCGTGCCTCGCGCTCGTTCTCGTGGCCCATCGAGGTCCACACGTCGGCGTAGACCGCGTTGGCGCCCTGGACGGCGTCCGCCGGATCGTGGGTGAGGCTGATCGAGCCGCCGGTCGCGGCGCACTGGACCCGGGCCGCAGCGACGATCTCCTCGACCGGCTCGTAGCCGGGCGGGGTCGCGATCCGCAGCTCGAATTCCGGCCAGGGCGGCCGCCTGGATGAGCGACGTGCAGACGTTGTCGCCGTCGCCGACGAACGCCAGCCGGAGCCCGGCCAGCTGCGCCGAACTCCTCCTCGAGGGTCATCACGTCGGCCAGCGCCTGGCAGGGGTGATGCTCGTCGGTCAGGGCGTTGATCACCGGGATCGAGGCCGCCGCCGCGAGCTCCTCGACCGTCGCCTGGGCGAAGGTCCGGACGGTCAGGGCGTCGAGGTAGAGCGAGAGCGCCCGGGCCGTGTCGGCGATCGTCTCGCCCCGGCCGAGCTGGAGCTCGTCGGGGCGGAGGACGATCGGCAGCATCGCCGAGCAGCCAGGCCGCGGATTCGAAGCTGACCCGCGTGCGGGTCGAGGGCTTGTCGAAGATCATCCCGATCCGGCCGCCGCGAGAGCGAGTTGCGGAACGGCTCCGGCTCGCGCTTCAGCTCGCGCGGTCAGGTCGAGTAGCGCCCGCAGGCCGCCCGGCCCCAGCTCGGCCAGGGTCAGGAAGTCGCGGGTGCCTGCGCCCGAGACGAACGGCGGGCTCGACGACCGCGCTCACCGGACGCCGCCCCCGGCGAGCACCGGCAGGCGGGCCGCGTCGATGATCGGGCCGAGGGCATCGGCCAGCGACGGACCGCCGACCTGGACGAGCTCGTAGCGGACCCGAGTGATCGGCTTGTTCAGCTTGAGGACGCGGGTCAGGTCGATCGGGGTGGCCGACAGGACGAGGTCGGCATCGACGGCGTTGAGGGTCGCCTCGAGCTCCTCGACCTGGGCCGGGCCGTAGCCCATCGCCGGGATGAGCGGCTCGAGCGCCGGGTAGCGATCGAGGACGTCGCGGATCGAGCCGACGGCGACCGGCCGCGGGATCGACCAGCTCGGCGGCGCCGAACCGGCGGGCGGCGACGACGCCGGCGCCGTAGGCCATCCCGCCGTGGGTGAGGGTCGGGCCGTCCTCGACGACGACGACGCGCTTGCCCGCGATCGGCGGCACCGACGAGGGTCAGGTCGGAGCGGGCGGTCACGATCGCCGCGCCCGGGTTGAGCTCCTCGATCGAGGCCCGCACGACAGTCGATCGTCGGCCGGGGTCGGCCGAATCGACCTTGTTGATCACGACGACGTCGGCCATCCGGACGTTCGTCTCGCCCGGGTGGTAGCGGCGCTCGTCGCCGGCCCGGAGCGGATCGGCCACGACGACGTACAGGTCCGGCCTGTAGAACGGGAAGTCGTTGTTGCCGCCGTCCCACAGGATCACGTCGGCCTCGATGCTCGGCCTGGCGCAGGATCGCCTCGTAGTCCACGCCCGCGTAGACGACGCGGCCGGCGTCGAGATGCGGCTCGTACTCCTCGCGCTCCTCGATCGTCGTGTCGTAGCGGTCGAGGTCGGCGTACGGTCGCGAAGCGCTGACCCGCTGGGCGACGAGGTCGCCGTAGGGCATCGGGTGGCGGATGACGACCGGGGCGAGGCCGCTTCTCGGCGATCAGCGCGGCGATGTAGCGGGTCGTCTGGCTCTTGCCGGCGCCGGTCCGGGTCGCGCCGACGCGACGACCGGGCGGACGCTGGTCGACCATCGTGTGGTCGGGTCCGAGCAGGGTGAAGTCGGCGCCGGCGGCCAGGACGCGCGACGCCTCGTGCATCACGAACTCGTGGCTGACGTCGCTGTAGGCGAAGACGACGCGTGTCGACGTGCTCGTCACGGATCAGCCGCTCGAGCTCGGCCTCGGCGCACGATCGGGATGCCCTGCTCGGTAGCCGGGGCCGGCCAGCTCGGGCGGATAGCGCCGGTTGGCGATGCCCGGGATCTGGGTGGCGGTGAAGGCCACGACCTCGACGGCCGGATCGTCCCGGATAGACGACGTTGAAGTCGTGGAAGTCGCGGCCGGCCGCACCCATGATCACGATCCGCTTGCGGTTCATTTCGTGGCCTCCTGGACATGACGAAGCTGGGCCATCAACTGGCGTTCGGCCTGCGGGGCCGAGGACGAGGCGGCGATTGCGCGCCGGCGGCGGCGGTGCCGGTCGAGCTCGTGGACGCGCAGCTCGAGCAGGTCGCGGACCGGGGTGGGGCCGAGGATCAGCAGGTCCTCGTCGGGCGGCAGGTGCTCGGCGACCTCGTTGACGAAGGTCAGTGGAACCTCCGGCGGATCTGCCTGGTCCGCGTCGGACAGGCAAGCTTCGAGCCGCTCCACCTGGGCACGGTCTTCGAGCCAGCTGATCACGATCGCCTCGCGGGCGTCGATCCAGACCAACGTGCGCATCGCCGTTGGCTGTGCGTGCAACATTCGGATCCTCCCTGGCCGTGGGCCGTACTTCCCCCGGATCCTTCTCTGATCGAAGGGTGGCCGGGCGCTGTGGCCGGTACATCGGCCATCGGGACCCCTGCCGAGGGGCCGAACGGCCCGATCCGGGGTGTTGGGTCTGGGTTTGGGCCGATTGGCTCTGGCAGGCGGGCTGCGCCGAGGCCATGCTCATCCCGGATGGGTCGCACGGTGACCCGACCGTCGGCCAATGCGACCCCGCCACGAGGAGGTGCCGTGATGATCCCGATCCGTCGGACGTCGCCGTTATCTGAAGTGGTCACCCTGCGCGAAGCGATGGAGCGCTTCTTCGACGACCGGTTCCGCCCCATCTGGCTGACCAACGGCGACCGGGCGATCGTCCCCGCCCTGGACCTGTTCACCACGCCGGATTTGGTCGTGGCCAAGGTGGCCTTGCCGGGCGTCAAACCGGACGATGTCGACATCTCGATCGTCGACGACTACGTCACGATCACCGGCTCGTTCAAGGAGGAGAAGGACACCGCCGAGGGCGGCTACGTCCACCACGAGCTCAGCCACGGCACATTCGAGCGCAGCTTCTCGGCCCCGACCGGGATCAAGGCCGATGTCGCCGAGGCGGTGTTCAAGGATGGGCTGCTGACCCTGACCCTGCCCAAGAGCGAGGCCGTCAAGCCACAGCACGTGAAGGTGATCGCCGGCTGACACCTACGTCCGTCCCGGAGGAGCTCGACCACGGGCCGCGCCCCTCCGGGACGCCCATATTCCCGGCAGCACGAGGAGCGGGCATGATCGCGAAAGCTGGAGACCGGATCATCGTCGAGTCCGAGAAGGTCGGGACGCCGGCCCGCGAGGGAGAGATCCTCGACGTCGCCGAATTGACCCTGGGCGTGCGCTACAGCGTGCGCTGGGCCGACGGCCACGAGAGCACGTTCCGGCCGGCCGCCGGCAGCTCGCGGATCGAGCGCGCCCCGAAGCGGCAGGCGTAGCCAGGACCGCGACCTCCGGGGGCAAACCGAAGCTCGGCTCCCCCCGGACGAATGGCCACTTACCGAGGCCTCGGTCGGGCGCTACGGTCGTCGTCGAGAAGGGGGATCGGCGCGTGACCACCTGGACGCTGCATCGCGAAGACGCGTTCTTCGGCCGCTACGCGGCAGCGTGCGCGTGCCTCATCCTGGCCCTCTTCGTGGCCCAGCTGATCATCACTCCGGGCAGCAATCGCCTTGGCTTGCTGCTGGTCGGCGGGCTGGCCGGGGCCGTGGTCGGCATGGCGGCCCTGTTCCTCCGGCGCGGGCTGTCGCGCGGGCTCTTCCTGGCGGCCGGGTTCGTCCTGATGGCCCTCGGCGTCGTCGCCGGGGCCACGCTGCTCGATGGGCTCGACGGTGCGGCCGTCCTGCCCCTCGCCGGTGCTCTCCTCATCCTGCCGATCCTGCGCGGCCGGCCCCTCTTCGCGGTCTTCGGCCTGGGCTTCGCGGCGAGCATGGCCGGCGAAGCTGCCGCCTACCTGGCCGGGAACGCCGGCAATGGAGTCGTCGCGATCAACGAGGCCCTGTCGCTGGCCGAGTCGGCCGTGATGCTGGCGTTCACCTACGGGCTCGCCTGGTGGGTGAGCAACCAGTCGCGAACGTCGAGCGCCCAGGCCGACGAGCTGCTCGAACGGCAGCGCCAGGTGCTCGGCCTGAACGAGCGCCTCCTCGCGACGCTCGATCCCCAGCAGGTCCTGGGCGTGATCGCCGATTTGCTGCGGGCCGTCGTCCCGTACGACAACCTGACGATCTACCGCTGCGACCGTGAGGCCGGCCTCTTCCGGCCGGTCCTGGCCCGCGACCGGTTCGCCGAGGTGATCCTCGAGAACACGTTCCCGCTCGACCACGGGATCACCGGCTGGGTGATGACCCACGGCGAGGCGCAGTGCGTCAACGACGCTCAGCTCGATCCGCGGATGGGCCTGATCCCGGGCACCCCGGCCGAGGATGAATCGCTGATTGTCGTGCCGCTGGTCGGCGAGCACGGCGTGGCCGGGACCCTCAACGTCGGCCGGATGGGCGGCGCGCGGTCGCACTTCGACGCGAGCGAGTTCGCGGCAGCCAAGCTGTTCGCCAGCCAGGCGTCGATCGCGGTCCACAACGCCGAGCGCCATCGCGAGGTCCGAACGCGCGCCGAGACGGACGGACTGACCGGGCTGCGCAACCGGCGCACGTTCGAGGAGGACCTGGCCGCGTTCCTCGTCGATCCCGAGGTCCGGCCGCTGACCCTGCTGATGCTCGACCTCGACGGCTTCAAGGCGTTCAACGACCGCGAGGGCCACCCGGCGGGTGACGTGCGCCTGGGCAAGGTCGCCCGGGCGATCACGTCGGCGGTTCGGGCAACGGATCGTCCGTACCGCTATGGCGGCGACGAGTTCGCGGTCCTGCTGCCGAACACGCCGCGTGACATCAGCGTGCTCGTTGCCGGGCGAATCAACGCGGCGATCGCCGCGCTCTATGCCGGAGTCGGGGCGCCGGTCACGGTGAGCATCGGCGCGGCGAGCGATCCCGACGACGCGACAACCCGCGACGGCCTGGTCAACGCAGCCGACGGCGCGCTCTACCAGGCGAAGGCGTCGGGCGGCAACCAGGTCGCCATTCCCGAGGCAAAGGCGATCGCCGCGACGGCGGTCGCCGCGACGGGGGTCGCCACGGCGGGCTAAGCCGGAGCTACGCCGCCGGCGATCGGCTCGACCTGGCGCGGATGGGTTCGCTTGTGCGAGCGCCAGCGCGAACGATGGCGGCTCTTCGACAGGAGGATCAGGGCGGCGATCACCCGGTCGAGCGCCTCCTCGGCCCGGAGCGGGACCTGGCCCGGCTCGAGGCCCTCGAGCTCGGCTGCCAGCTTGCCCTCGGCGTACAGCCCGGCCAGCCCGTGGACCTGGGCCCACAGGACGAGGGCGACCGGCTCGGGGTCGCCGACCGACAGGCCGCTCTCGGCGGTGAGCCGGATCAGGAGGTCGTAGGCCGCGTTGCCCGTGCCGCGGGCCGCCTCGCCGAACATCAGCCGATAGAGGCCGGGCGAGCCGATCGCGACCCGGATGTAGGCCAGGCAATAGCGCCGGATCCGCTCGATCGGGGCGATCTCCGAGCTCGTCGTCGCTTCGCCGGCCGCGACCAGGAGGCGATCGAAGCCGGCCTCGGCGACGCCGTTCAGGAGGTCGTCGCGGTCCCGGAAGTGGTGGAGGGGAGCGGTGTGCGAGACGCCGACCAGCCGGGCAACGCCGCGGATCGTGACCGCGTCGGGGCCGCCCGAGGCAACGAGCTTGAGCCCCGCCGCGATGCAGGCCGCCCGCAGGTCGCCGTGGTGGTAGGGCTCAGGCCGCGGCTGGGCACGTTCGGCGCGTGGCTGGGTGCGTTCGGTGCGTACCGATTCGAGGGTCTTGTTCACCCCCCGATGTTACCACTGGTAAGTTGACATTGTCAACATTGCCCAACATCGTGCTGCCCGCCGGGCAAGGCGTGCGGCCATGAATCGAGCAACGGAGCTCGAGTAGGCTCAGCGCACTGTGGTGACTCCGTCCCTCTGGCGACACGCCGACTTCATGAAGCTGTGGGCCGGCCAGACGGTCTCCGAGCTCGGGTCCGTCGTCACCCGCACGGCGGTCCCGCTCGTTGCCCTCCTCGTCCTGGGGGCGGGGCCACTCGAGATGGCGTTGCTCGTCGTCTCGGGCAGCCTCGCCGTCCTGCTCGTCGGGTTCGTCGCCGGTGCCTGGGTCGACCGCCTGTTGCGCCGTCCGCTGCTCATCTGGGCCGATGCGATCCGGGCGATCGTGCTGCTCTCGATCCCGGCGGCCTACGTCGCGGGCGCCCTGCGGATCGAGCAGCTCTACCTGGTCGTCTTCCTGGAGGGGTGCCTCGGCGCCCTCTTCGATGCGGGATATCCGGCGTATATCCCCTCGCTCATCGGTGTCGATCGGGTGGTCGAGGGCAACAGCAAGCTGGCCACGAGCGCCTCCCTCGCCGAGATCGGCGGCCCGGGCTTCGCGGGTGCGCTCGTCCAGCTGATCGGGGCGCCCCTGGCGATCCTCGTCGACGCCGTTTCGTTCGTCGTATCGGCGGTCTCGCTGATCCTGATTCGGAGCCCCGAGCCGGCCCGCCCGTCGAGAACCGCGCCGGTGCCGATCCGCCACGAGATCGTCGAAGGCCTCCAGCTCGTCCGGCACCATCCGATCCTCGTGCCGCTGGCCCTGCGTTCGGTCTTTGCCCACTTCGCCGGCGCGTTCTACTCGGTCCTCTACACGATCTACCTGATCGAGAACCTGCAGCTCAGCCCGTTCCTGCTGGGCATCGTGATCTCGGCCGGCGGCGTCGGCTCCCTGGTCGGCTCGCTCTTCGCGTCGCGGGCGATCGCCCGGTTCGGCTTCGGCCCGACGATCATCTGGACGGCCATCGGCGCGTCGATCGTCGGCGTGCTGGTGCCCCTGGCCGGCGGCCCGATCCTGATCGCGACGCTGATGGTGCTGCTCCCGCAGCTGGTCGGCGATGGCCTCGAGACGATCGAGGACGTGGCCGAGCTGTCGCTCATCCAGGGGGTCGTCTCGGATCAGATCCTGGGCCGGGTCAACGCGACCCTCGGGGTCCTCTCGCACGGGATTGCGTACCCGATCGGAGCACTCCTGGCGGCGGCGGTCGCCGGCTGGATCGGGGTCCGCGGCGGGATGGCGATCGGCTGGGCCGGGATGGCCATCTCGATCGTCTTCCTCGTCCGCTCGCCGCTGCCGAGGCTCCTGCGACCATCCGATGTGGCCTGATCAGGAGCGGGTCGGGCTCGCGCTGGTTGAGGGTCGCCACGAGCCCGGATCCTAGGCGTCCTCCTTCTTCGGGACGTGCGAGTAGTGCTCGTTCACGTACCTGGTCATCTTGTTCGAGGCGCTGAACAGGATTCGGATCTGGTCGGCCATCGCCTCCCACGAGCCGGCCCAGGTCTCGGGGCTGGCCAGCAGGTTGAGCGCCTCGGGACCGAGCGCAGCGCGGACCTTGGGCTGGCCGCCCAGCTCGGACGGCCGGTCGTTGCTGACCAGGGCGCTGAGCGCCTCGATGTGGCGCATCCAGTACGGCCGGTACCCGTTCAGTCGAGACTCGATGAACGCCCGCTGCTCACGCTCATGGGTGACGGGCAGGAGCCTGGCGTCGGCGACCAGGTCCTTCGCCTCGATGTCGGCCGCCGCCTGGCAGATGCCGATGAACGAGGTGGCGGCGCTGTGGACGTTCTGGTCTTCGCAGTAGCGGATCATCGCCGCTGCACCACTGATCCCATCGATCTCGGCGGCGATGATGACGGCGATGCCGCCGATGAGGGCGGTCCCGCCGGCACCCTCGACCGCGTACAGGCCGACCGTCATCGCCGCGTTGCCGGCTTCCTTGAGCGCCTCGCCCCAGTGCCCCTGGCGGATCGCGTCGACGATCTTGATCGCGCTGACGACGAGCGAGATGACCAGGACCGACTTGCCCAGCTTCTCGAGGATCGAGAGCTTGCCCTCGGCCCACTCGCCGATCTTCTTCCACTGGCTGGCCGCCTCCTCGAGGCCGGCCTTGAGCGCGGATTCCGCGGCGGTCTCGGCGAACCGCTTGATCGCCGTGCACGCAACCTTGATGACCGCGTTGCGCAGGGCGAGCGTCTTGTCGACGATCTCGGCCAGGCTGACTGCCTTGCCGATGATCCCCTTCTCCTTGAACTCCTTGTACTTCGCGTAGAGCTCGCCGGGACTCTTGACCAGCTCGAAGATCGCCGGGCCCAGGTCCTTGTCGAACTCGCCGGACTGGAGGACGATCGAGATCGCGTCCCGGCCGGTCAGCTCGGCGGCCTTCAGGGCCAGCTCGTGGAGCTGGTCGAAGCCCTCGGCGGCTTCCTTGAACTTCTCGATCCGGAGCTGGACATCGGGCGCCTCGAGGTTCGACTCGGCCAGCGCCTTCTGGTGGGCCTCGGTATAGGCACCGCCCAGGATGAGCTCGGCGCCGATCCGCTTGAACATGTCCTGGATCGGGCTGAGCTGGGTCTCGAGGTAGTTCGGGGCAACCCGGAAGGCGTGGCTGTACTCGCCCTGGATCGACTGCCAGATCGACAGCGACGCCTGCCCGGCTCCGGGCGAATTCGTGCGTGCCTGGATCAGTGCCGCGCGCAGGTTCTCGAGGAGATCGCGATGGCGCTTGACCAGGTGCGGACCAAGCTGGACCGCACCCAGCGCCTGTCGCTGCTTTGCGTTGACCTCGGCAAGGTTGGTCGGTACCACCCCGCTGCGCTTGTCGGTCCACTCCGAGTCGACGACCCGCAGGAGCAGGTCGGTATCCCCGATCAGCTCGGCGTAGTCGTCGGCGTTGGCGACCTGGGTCGGTCCGCGATGTGGCGCGTGGATGTACTGCTCGCTGACGATGGCCAGGTTGTCGGCGGTGACCGCGAGGCGGTCGCCCGAGAGGCCGAGGACCTTGCCGTGGTCGAGCGCGGCCTGGAGCTTGGCCGCGAGGGCGGGCCATTGCTCGATCGCGGACCGGCGCGAGTCGGGCGACGACTCCTGGGCCAGGATCATGGCGTGCTGGATCTGCTCGAGGAGGACGCGATGCTCCGGGCTCAGGTCCCGCCCGAAAGGGATCGTGTCGAGATGCTTGCCGCCTTCGTCGATCGCGGCGGCGCCGAGCGTCTCGAACCCATTGAGCAGGCTGTTCGTTTCCTGGCGATCCTCGGCCCTGGTCAGGGTCCGGGCGGGCGCCCTGGCCGGCCGGCGCTGGAGCGTCGCAAGGACGGCCCGATTGCCGGCATTGCGCTGGAGGTCCAGGACGCGGGCCATGTCCGGCGTCAGACCATCCGGCTGTTGGGCCGCTGACGGAGCGCCGATCGGCCCCCGGACGCGCCCGACGGTGGCCGCCTCCGCGTCGCGGCGTTCGCGCGCGGCAGCCTCAGCCAAGGACGTGCCCGTGGTAGGTCGCCATCCGGCCATGGTCGGTCCTGTGGGGGATCCGGCCTAGGACGGCGTGGGCGGCAGAAGGGGCAACCAAACCTGCCCAAATGGGCGGCGCTTACTTGCCCGTTTGGTCAGGTTGGCACGCCGACCGGCCGCCGACATCCAGGGGCTTCGGCGGTTCGTTCTGAATGGACTCCCGGGAAGGTACTAGCCCTCGGTGTGCGGCTCACGCGTCGCCGAACCGGCACTCCCCGCAGATGACTGAGATCGGCGTCTTCCGGCCCGCCCGCTGGCAGAAAACACTCGTGGTCAGTCGTCATGCCCCGCACCCAGGGCTCGTTGCACGGCCTCGAGTGATTGCTCGTATCGACGTGCGAATGTCCCCGGATGGTTGACGATCACCCATCGCCGGCCGTCGAGCTGCCCGTCGAACTGGAGAGCACCTTCCGGTCGCCAGGCGACATCGAATCCGGCACCGGCCAGAAACGGTCCGGCATAGCCACGGCCAGACACGAGCAGCACGACGTCCGGATCGAGTTCATTGACCTCCCGGCGAAGCAGGCGACCTCCGAGTCGATGCTGACGCTCGAGAAGGGCTCCCCATGGGTTCTTCCCGGCTGCGGGCGCCGCTTTGGCAAGGTTCGACCAGGCGATTTCATTGAGCTCGACACCGACCGCTGCCATCGCGCTTCGAACCAGACGCCAGAAGGGCCGGCCCCACGGCTGGGGCCACATCCAGCTCCACGCTGTCGGTGATTCGGAGGTGGCTCGCGTCGCGGCAACCTTGGCGCGGCGAACCTCTGGACGCCAGAGCTGGCAGGCCGCTTCGTCGACCATCCAACCGTTGAGCGCCTGCCCGATGGCCATGAAGCGCCCCTCGTAGGTCGGCTCGGCCATCGGCCAGTGGAGGCAGATCCGCTCTGGAAGCTCTGCACAATGCGACCCGAGATCTTCGATCAGGGCCGCGTACTCGGCTTCGTACGTCGGCGACAACCGCATGGGTCACCTCATTAGGACCTTCGTCACCGTAACGATATCGGTGGTTATCGTGGGCTCTAGGGCGGGCGGCACCGCCCCGGCTCGCCTGAACACGATGGCGAGCAGCGCGCCGGATGGGATCAGGACGATCCAGGTGATCATGAGGACGGTCACTTCGAAGGCGACGAGGTCCCCCCGGACCACGGCCAGACCGACGAACGCCACGACCATCAGTCCGAAGCTGGCGACGAACAGCCAGCGGATCGCGCGCTCGACTCGTCCGCCCGCGAACGCCGGAGCCGCACAGAGGAGCCCGATGGTCAGCATTGCGTAGCCGAGCGACTCGAGGGCGATGAACGGCCCGTGAGGGTCGTACTGGGTGAACATAGGCTCCCCGCCTCAGAAGCAGGGTCAGGAGTCAGCGATTCAAGACCTGCTGGGTGGCATCGGCGCGCTGTGAACCAGGCTTGGGCTCACTCGCCTGGTTCGCCGAGCTGGCCAGCGCAGCGTCCAGGTAGGCGACGAACGGCTTCGCACCGAGTCGGCTGAAGGTGGCGCGAGCCGTGTCCGCCATCTCCCGGAGCTCGGTCTCGACGGCTCCAACGAGCGAGGTCAGGACCAGTCCACCGAGGGCCTCGCGCCACGGGAGCCCCATCGCGGCGTACTCGCCGAGGACGGCCCGAACCTCTCGAATGGATTCCGATTGGCGTCCATCGATGGCCGCCAGCCCGGCGCCCAGGAGACGCCGGTCGAGCGTCCACAGCCGCGAGCGGCCGGGCAACGCCTCGAGCCCGGCCAGCGCCGCCGCCGCCCGGTCGCGGTCGGCCGCCAGGAGGCCGGCCATGCCGGCGTAGAAGTACGCGGTCGGTGCATTCAACGAGTCACTGGGTGCAAAGACGAGCCACGCATCGCAGGCGCCGCCGAAGTTGGCCGTGCCGAAGGCGACTTGTGCTCGAAGGTCCTGGATCGCCTCCCGGGGGCCGGACTCACCGATGCTCTCGGCCCACGCGCTGAGGTAGGCCAGCTCCGACGCCACGTCGTCCCCGCGCCAGGCCGAGAAGTTGACCAGGACCCAGCGCATGAAGTTCGCCGCGAGCTCGTCGGGGCTCTCGTCGCGGGCGACCGTGATCTCGCGGACCGCGAGCTCCCACTCTCCGACCTCCATGGCCGCGCTCGCGAGATTGCCCACGAGCGTCCGGACATAGCCGCGCAGGCCAACGCGTCGGGCGATCTCGAGGGCGGCTTGGGTGGCGTCGAAGGACGTCCGCGGGTCGGGCGCCAGGACCCCCAGGTTGAGGCGCCCGCGCAAGGCGGTCGAGACGAGCCCGCGCTCGTCCGCCAGCTCGATGCCCGCCCGGATCGCGCCGAGTCCCTCGTATACCCGGCCGATGTGGCAGAGGGCAGAACCGCGGGTGATCAGGACGTCGCTGACGATCGGCGCGAGGTCGAGCCGCTCGCCGGCCTCGAGCGCTCGGTCGGCAACCTCGATCGCGCGCCGCTGGCCTTCGTTGAAGAAGTATGCCCGCGAGAGCTGGGCAAGCAGGGCAACCCCGCCCCGGCCCGTCGGCACCCCGTCGTCACCGAGCAGCTCCCCGGCAGCCGGCTCCAGCATCGCCAGGCCGGCCCCGACCCGGAACGTGGCGAGGAGCAGGGCACCGAGCATCGCGATCGCACCGGCGACCGCGTCGGTATCGCCGAGGACGCGGCGGATTTCGATCGCCCGGCGCAGCCGATCCTCACAGATCTCGCCCAGGCCGGCCAGGTAGGCCGACTCGCCTGCCCGCTCGAGGAGCTCGGCGTTCTCCGCGTCGTCGTCGGTGACCGCCCGGGCCTGGTCGAGGAATCCGATCGCCTGGCCGAGCGATCCCAGGCCGATCGCCCGATCGGCGGCAGCCCTGAGCGCGATCCGCGCCTGGGCCGCGAGGGTATCCGCCTCGGGACCCTGGGCTGCGTTCTGTTGGGCCGCAAGGTAGTGGCTGGCGAGGGCGCCGGCGAGCTCATCCGACCCGAGGGCTTCGAAGAAGCGGGCTGCGGCAAGGTGGCGGGTCTTGCGATCCCGCTTGGCCAGCGTGTTGTAGGCGACCTCGCGAATCAGCGCCTGCACGAACGCGTACTGGCCGCGTTCGGGCGAGCGCGGATCGGCCTCCAGGGTGAGCAGCTCGCGCCGGACGAGCGCCCGGAGGCGCGGCTCGAGCTCGGCGTCGGCGATCCCCGACACCGACGACAGCGCTGCCAAGGTGAAGCTCTGGCCGAGCACCGCCGCATCCGACACGAGAGCACGGTCTTCCGCGGCAAGGCCGTCGAGCCGTGACGCGATCAGGGCGGTGAGCGTCTCGGGCACGGCGAGGTTGGCCAGGTCGCCGATCGGGCGATAGGCCCCGTCCTCGAGGGCGAGCTTGCCCTCCGCCAGCAGCATCCGGACGGTCTCGACCGCGTAGAGCGGGATGCCGTCCGCCCGCTCGACGATCGCCTTCACGGCGCCCGACGGGAGACCCGGGACGAGCCCCGCGAGGAGCTCTCGCATCGCCGCGGCGGAGAGCGGCTCGAGGTAGAGGCTCGTGAAGTTGCGTTTCCCTGCGCCCCAGTCGGCCTTCCGTTCGAGGAGCTCCGGCCGGGACAAGGTGACGACGTAGATCGGGACGGCCCGGCTCCATTCGAGCAAGTGGTCGATGAAGTCGATCAACCCGGCATCGGCGAAGTGGAAGTCCTCGAAGACGAGGACGACGGGAGCGGTTGCCGCGAGGCGCTCGAAGAACGTCCGCCAGGCGGCGAACAGCTGCTCGGAGCCGCCTGTTGCCGTCTCGATCCCGAGCAGGGCAAAGAGGGCCGGCTCGATCCAGCGCCGCTCAGCCTCATCCGGGACGTGGGTTGCCGAGCGTCTCGGCGATCTTCGCCCGGGTTGTCGGCTCGTCGTCGATCTCGAGCAGCCCGCACCGCTCCCGGACCATCTCGCCCAACGCCCAGAAGCTGATCCCATCGCCATAGGCCGGCGATCGGCCGTCATGCCACCAAACCGTGTCGACCAGGCCGTCGATGTACTTCAGGAACTCCCAGGCAAGCCGAGTCTTGCCGAACCCTGCCGGACCAATCACGCTCACCAGCCGGGCCCGGCCCTCCCGGGCGGTCGCATGGAACAGGTCCCTGAGCAGGCGCAGCTCATCGTCACGGCCGACGAACGGGGCCTCGAGCGTCTCCTTGCCGATTCCGGCCGCCGACCTGGGCGATGACCCGGAGTGCGCGCCACGCCGGCACAGGCGCCGCCTTGCCCTTGAGTGCCTGCTCCCCGGCCTCTTCGAAGGCGATCGCCTTGGCTCGCGGCTCGCTGGGTTGCCTCGCCCACGAGCACGGTCCCCGGCTGGGCCACGGACTGGAGCCGTGCGGCGGTGTTCACGAGATCGCCGGCGACCATGCCCTGGTTCGTCGCGCCGAGCGTGACGGCTGCCTCGCCGGTCAGGACGCCGGCGCGGGCCTGGATCCCTGGGCCGAGCGTGCGGACCGCGTCGACCAGGTCAAGCGCAGCCCGGACGGCACGCTCCGCGTCATCCTCGTGGGCCGTCGGCGCACCCCAGACCGCCATCACCGCGTCGCCGATGAACTTCTCGACGACGCCGCCATACCGGCCGATCACGTCCCGGGAGAGGTCGAAGTAGCGCGAGAGCAGCTCGCGCGTGTCCTCGGCATCCCGGCCTTCCGCCAGCGTCGTGAACCCGACCAGGTCGGCGAACAGGATCGAGACAACGCGTCGCTCGGCCAGCGCCACCTCCGGCTGGGCCAGCGGCGCGCTTGCCGTGCGGTTCGCCGGCGCCGCTACGGATGCGCCCTGGAG
This sequence comes from uncultured Chloroflexia bacterium, assembly GCA_963727055.1. GTDB lineage: Bacteria > Chloroflexota > Limnocylindria > Limnocylindrales > CSP1-4 > Palsa-1033. The sequence goes on along the minus strand of CAVSEN010000003.1, from coordinate 1,625,392 downwards.
TGTGATCCCGCATTCGCCGCAGAACTTCGCGGTGGGCAGATTGGCCGTTCCGCACGAGGGACAGACCTGTGCCAGGCGTGCCGCGCACTCGATGCAGAACTTCGTGCCCGCCGGGTTCTCGGTGCCGCAGTTCGAACAGACCACCCTGTGCTCCGATGCGACCTGAAGGCCCGAGGGTACAGCAGCCGCACGGCCATGAGCTGGCCCCTACGGGGCGGCTCGTCGGGCGACGACCTCGATCAGGTGGAGGTGATGCGGCTCGCCGAGGGCCGTCTGAGAGTCTTCCTCGCGCTCGGACCAGTGCTCGATCTCGAAGCCACCGAGCGCGGCCCGGATCGCTTCGGGTGAGGGACAGGTCATCGTCGGATCCGTGCTCGACCCGTCGCGGTCGCCGAAGAGCAGCGCGGCGAACCGGCCACCGACCGGCAGGGCGGCCAGGATCCGCGCCAGGGTGGCCCAGTACGGCTCGGGCGTCAGGAACGGCAGGCACAGGCTGGCGTTGACGAAATCGCAGGCCGGGATCGCCAGGTCGGCGAGGTCGGCGACCTGGCCGGTCAACGCCGGCCGCAGCTCGGGCGGCGTGGCCGCCTCGACCGCGGCGATCGCGCCCGGCTCGCGGTCGATCGCCAGCACCCGCCAGCCGGCCTTGAGCAGCTCGCGCGCATCGCGTCCGGCGCCGCAGCAGAGGTCGACGGCAAGGCGTGGCTCGGTGTCGGTGACGGCCCGCGGCTCCGCGGCGAAACGTTCGATCGCGAACCGGACGGTCGGCCACGCCGGCCGGTCGACGGTCACCTCGTAGTAGCGAGCCCAGTACTCGGAGTCGATCACCCGAGGATGGTAGCAACCAATCGAACGATCCACGCCGTAGCATGGATACGGCCCGACCGATCCGGGGAGCCATTCATTCAGAGGCGCGGTGCGTGGACCAGGTCCTGGCGATCGAGGGGCTCGTCAAGTCGTATGGCGCGATCGAGGCCGTCCGCGGGATCGACCTGGCCCTCGAGCGCGGCGAGATCTACGGCTTCCTCGGCCCCAACGGCGCAGGCAAGAGCACCACGATCCGCTGCCTGCTTGGCCTGCTCACCCCCACGGCGGGCTCGATCCGGATCTTCGGGCTCGATGCCGCAACGGATGGCGTCGCGATCCGCCAGCGGGTGGCCTATTCGCCGGGCGAGCTCCGACTCCCGGAACGGCTGACCGCGGCCCAGTTCATCGCCAGCATCGGCCGCCTGCGCGGCGGCGTCGATCCGGCCCGTCGTGACGCGCTGGCCGAGCGGCTCAAGGTCGACCTGCACCGGCCGATGCGCGAGCTCTCGAGCGGCAACCGGCGCAAGGTGGCCCTGGTGCTCGCATTCGTCGCCAAGGCCGAGCTGCTGGTCCTGGATGAGCCGACCGGCGGGCTCGATCCGCTGATCCAGCGCGAGTTCATCGACCTGCTGCGCGAGACGCGCGACGCCGGGGCCACGGTCTTCCTGTCGTCGCACGTCCTGTCCGAGGTCCAGCGCGTCGCGGATCGGGTCGCCGTCCTGCGTGAGGGCCGGGTCGTGGCGTCGGGCACGATCGACGAGTTCCGGGGTCGCGCCCGCTCGCATGTCGAGGTCTTCTTCGAGGACGCGCCGCCGGCCGCCGAGCTGACGGCGCTGCCCGGGCTGGTCGATCCGCGGGTCACCGGCCAGCGCTTCACTGCGACGCTGTCGGGGCCGATCGGGCCGCTGCTCTCGCTGCTGGCCCGGCACAAGGTGGCCTCGATGCTGGTCGAAGAGCCGGATCTCGAGGAGGCCTTCCTCGACCTCTACGGTGGTGGCCAATGAGCGGCTGGAAGATGGAGCTCGTTGCCGGGCCGTTGCGGGCCATGCGCCGGGCGATCGCCTGGTGGTCGGTGGGCATGGCCGGGCTGGTCATCCTGACCCTCGCGTTCTGGCCGATCTTCAAGGGCTCGACCGGCATCACCCAGGCGCTCAACAACCTGCCGACGTCGGTCCTGGCAGCATTCGGGCTGCAGGACTTCGGCTCGCCGGCGGGCTACCTGCGGGCGAACCTGTACGAGATCCTCGTGCCGATCCTGCTGGTCGCGGCGGCGGTCATCTTCGTCGGCGGCCAGACGGCCGGCGAGGAGGCGGCCGGTCGCCTCGAGCTGTACCTCACCCAGCCGATCAGCCGGCCGGCGATCTACCTCGGCCGAGCCCTGGCCGCCTTGCTGGGACTGATCGTGGTGACGGTGGTGCTCACGCTCACCCAGGTCGCCAGCGACGCGGTGGTGGGCCTGCCGATCGGCGCTGGGCAACCTGCTCTCGACGATCGCGTTGGCGATGTGCCTGGCCGTCCTCTTCGGCTCGCTCGCGTTTGCGATTGCCTGCGCCCGCCCTCGGCCCTCGGTGGTATACGGCGCCGGGATCGAGCTGGCCGTGGCCAGCTACATGGTCGTGGCGTTGTTCTCGTTCAGCTCGACCCTGGAACCGTGGAGCCATCTGTCGCCCTGGAGCTGGGCCTTCGGCGGGAATTCCCTCGAGCAGGCCACCGACCTGTGGCGCTACGCGGTCCTGCTGATCCCTGCGATCGTCCTCGTCGTGATCGGGCTCCTGGCGGTCAAACGGCGCGACATCGCGGCGGGCTAGGAGCAGCCCGGCCGACCGCCGGTCGAGCGCGGTCCGGCGGTCACGTCAGATGCCCGACAGGTCGTAGGCAAGGCGCAGTCCGAGCCGCTGGACATGGCTATCGGTGAGGCGGCTCGATGGCCCGGAGATCCCGGCGGAACCGATCAACGTCCCGCGAATCCGGACCGGCGCCGCCACGCAGGTCGACGCCCTCGAACGTCTCGTCCCGATCGACGGCGAACCCGGCCTCGCGCGCCTCGCCCAGCCGTCGGCGGAGCTCGATCGGCCCCTTCGCCGCCCGATCCGTCCCGCCCGAGTAGGTCATCCGGCCGAGCTCGGTGTCGAGCGCGACCGGGTCGAGGGCCGAGCAGGTAGGCCTTGCCCAGCGCCGAGCAGTGCATCGGCCGGACGGTGCCGAGCTGCTCCGACACGGCCACGATCTGCCGCGAGGCGAAGAACGCCAGGTAGACCATCGTGCCGTTGGCCGGCACCGCCAGCATCGTTGCCTCGCCGAACTCGTCCCGGATCGCGATCAGGACCGGGTCGATGAGCTGACCCCAGTCGGCGTGCGGCTCGCGCAGCGCGACGAGCCCGAAGAACTTCGACGAGACGGTCGAGTACCGCTTCGATGCCAGGTCGCGCGAGACGTAGCCGGTCGCGACGAGCTCGGCCAGGAGTCGCAGGGCGGTGCTGCGGTTCACGTCCAGCGCGCGGGCGACCTCGGCCGCGGTCAGCGACCTTGCCGCCAGCGAGCTCCAATGTCCGGAGCGCCCGGCGGATCGGCGAGGCTGAGGCTGGCCATTCATCGCTCGAAGAGCCTCGCTGCGGCGGACCGGTTTGCCCGGAAGGAGTCCTCGGCGCGATCCTCCCAGCCGAACACCTGGACCGTCAAAATCCCATCGAAGCTCACCGAGCGCAGGGCGGCGCGATCGCCGGCCAGTCGAGCTCGCCGCCACCGACGTCGAAATGCTGGTGGATGCGGTTCGTTGGAGCCGTGGGATTGACGATCGTCCGTCCGGGGCGATACGTGTCGGCGACGTGCACGTGGTCGAACCAACCGCGGGCCAGCTCGACCTGCTCGGCCACCGTTCCGCCGAGGTAGAAGGCGTGCGGCAGGCAGTGCAGGTAGCGAAGCGCGGTCGCTCCCGATCGCCCGGATCACGTCGATGCGCTGGCCGTCGTCTCGGCGAAATCCCCCGGATGCGGCTCGACGGCGACGTCCATGCCTTCACGCTCGAAGACCGGCAGGAGAGTCTCGATCGAGCGCAGGAAAGCCTCCCGGCACTCCGCCGGCCGGAGCGGGTCGCCGGTCAGCTCCGTGTTGAGGTGCCGGCAGCCGAGCGGGCCGCCGCCTGGATCGCCGTCGCGCCACCACGCGACCGCCTGCTTGCGGACGTCCTCGTCGGGCTCGACCACGACTGGATGACGGCGACTGAAGCGATCTCGACGCCCGCGGCCAGGGACCGCCGCCGGATCGCCTCACAGCTCAGGGGCGATGCGGCGAGCGGCTTGTAGGCCGGGATCAAGTCGTCGCGGTTGCCCAGCTCGACGTATTCGTAGCCGGCGTCCCGGGCGGACCCGAAACCGCTCTCGACCGGCCGGGCCGCGACCATCGCTGGATCGAGCGCGATCTTCACGCCGGGCTCGACCCCCAGACTGCTGTCTGGAACGATGATCGCCTTGCCGGGCACGCCCTTCGTGCGCAGAGCCGCGAGGGCCGCATTCGTGTCGGACAGGCGCCATTCGGTCGTCTCTGGGAGGCGGATCTGCTTCGGACGCCGCGAGCTCGATGATCCATTCGAGATCCTGCCGCCGCCCGGACCGGATCCCGCGGATCTCGGCCTCCTTGCGGGCCACCGGGGCGAAGTCCATCTCCGGGACGGTGCGTAGCCCGCCAGCAGATAGAGGCCGTGCGGTCCGAGCGCCTCGACCCCGGGCGCCACCACCTGGCCGTTCCGGCACAGTCGATCACGACGTCGACCGGTGCATGGCGGCGTCGAACGACTCGACGACGTCGTGACCGATCTTCTCGAGCGCGAGACGGCGGAGCGGGCTGGGCTGGACGATCTGGACCGGGAACCTTCCACACGCAGCAGCTCGGCGCACATGAACCCGATCGGACCGGCGCCGACCACGAGCACGCTGCGCGGCTTGTGGGTCATCGCCACCCGCACGCTGTTGGCCGCGGTCGCGCCGCAGTCCACGAGCGACGCCGCCTCGGGCCACCCCAATCGCGCCGGCACCTCGACCAGCTGGCGGGCGTGGACCAGGACGGTACTCGGCATAGCCGCCCCAGCCGCCAGGACGCCGGTGATGGAGACGAGATCCGGGCACAGCCGCTCGTCGCCGCCAGGCACATCGGGCAGGTGCCGTCGCCCGTGAAAGTTGGTGTCGTGACCCGCCGCCCCAGCCATTCCTGGGCGCCATCGCCGGCGGCCGCAACCACGGTTCCCACCGGTTCGTGGCCGAGAACGAAGGGGTTACGGGCTGTAGGAGTGGCCGCCCAGGATGTGGAGGTCCGTGCCGCAGATGCCGCACGCCTCGACCCGCATGATCACGTCGTTGTCGGCCTCGAGCCGGGGGCAATCGACGGTCGTGATCACCAGCTGGTCGGTCGGGATCTCGCGAGCAACGGCAGCCAGCATCGCTTCAGGCACGATCGTCCTCGCGTCGAGAGATGTTGCGTCAAGCGCACCATGTCTGCTCCTGCGCACATGATGATCCGCAGACCCACGAAGTGCAATCGAAGCGCGCCAAGCACCGGCCACGCTCCAGAAGCGCGAGCTTGCGTCGACAGGCTTGGTCCATTGGGTCGCCTCCGTGGGCCGAACTCTAGCGCTCACGTGCACGGATTGGCACAAATCACAGGCAAGGTGCGACAAACGCAACAGAACTGTTGCATGAGCTGCATTATTGCATCACGCCGTAAACTGAATGCACCACGACACCGCCATACAGGAAACAGTCTCCCTGAGGTGGTGGCGGCATCGAGCTATGGTCGACCGCAGAATTCGGAGGAGGAAGCATGTTCCGACACGAAGTGCAGTGGAGGCGCTGTGCTGTGGCAATGGCGACATTGCTCGTCGTTGGCTGCTCCGGCACGGCAACCACGGCTCCGACGACCGCCCCGGCGACGACGGCACCGCCCGCGAGCACGGTTCCGGCCAGCTCGGCTCCGGCGAGCGCCGCGGCAACGCTGCCGTCCTGCGCCAACGCCGGCAACATCACCCTGAACGTCGGCTTCTCCGAGGCCGGCGAAGCCATCCTGGCCGGTTCAAGCAGCAGGCCCAGGCGTTCCAGACCGCCAACCCGACGTCACGGTCAACGTGACCGCCAAGGACTGGTCCTCGTCGATCCAGACGATCAAGCTCGCGATGTCCGGCGACAATCCGCCGGACGTCATGCAGGGCAACGAGGGCTGGGCCATCGACGGCGCCCTCTGGAAGGCCGGGCTCCTGCTGAACCTCGACAAGTACGCGACGGCCTTCGGCTGGAACGATGCGTTCCCCGATTCCGCGCTCATGGTCAACAGGTTCACCGACGACGGCAAGACGATGGGCACGGGCCACCTGGTAGCCGTTCCGCCGGCGATCCAGTACGTCGGCGTCTTCTACAACAAGAAGCTGCTTGCACAGCTCGGCGTCACGGACGTCTCCACGATCGACAACAAGACCGCATTCCTCGCGCTGCTCGACAAGGCCAAGGCAGCCGGCCTCCTGCCGGTCATGCTTGGCGACTCCGACAAGTGGCCGGCACTACACAACCTGTCGCTGCTCAACGGCTGGTACGTCACACCGCAGGCGATCAGCGACTGGGTCTTCAACAAGCCCGGCAGCACATATGACGACGCAGGCCACCTCCAGGGCTCGACGGACTTCCGCGCCTGGATGGCCAAGGGCTACTTCAACTGCGATGCCCTGGCGACGAGCTTCAACGATGCAACCGCTCGCTTCGGCAAGGGCCAGGGCGTCTTCTTCATCACCGGCACCTGGGCGCTCGGCGACGTCTACAAGTCGATGGCCGACAACGTCGGCTTCATGCTCTTCCCGGCCGGCGCAAGCGGCACGCACGCGGCCGTCGGCGGCTACAGCCTGCCGTTCACGATCTCGGCCAAGACCAAGTACCCGGATTGCGCGGCCGCGTTCGTCAACTACGTGACCGCCAGCCCGGATGCCATCGCCGCCCAGATCGCGGCCGGCCGCCCGTCGGCGACGAAGGCCGGCGCCAACGCCACGATCGACAACCCTCTCCTCAAGCAGATGGTCGCTCAGTATCAGAAGCTGAACGCGGAGAAGGGCCTGTTCACCTGGGAGGATTGGCCGACGCCCGACGATGTTCACGCATGATGGAATCGGAGGCCCAGCTTCTCCTCGGCGGCCAGATCACGCCCGCAGGCCTACGACCAAACGATCCAGGCGAACTGGGACAAGTTCATGACCACCGGCCAGTAGGACACAGCGACAACTCCTGCTCGATGTCTCGACCGGGCAGGCGCACCGTTCTGGGGAGGTGCGGCGGCCGCGGAACACAGTGGCCCCGCACCTCCTCGCCCGTCATGCAGGTCCGCAGCCTCCGCGAGCAGGCCGCGCGGATCAGGCGGGCCCAGGATCGTCGGTCGAGGGCCAGTCACGGGAAGACAGGAAGGCCTTCTCGATGGACAAAGTCATTATCACAGTCACTGTCGACTGCTCCATGTCATATCCCGGCTTCCCGAGGATGCCGCGGATCGACGATGTCCCGGCGATCGCCGACGAATACATTCGGGCGATCGACGCCGGGGCGTCGCTCGTCCACCATCACGGCGTGCATTATCTCGAGAGCACCATCCAGGAGGACGGGCGCAGGCTCTCTCGAACCGATTTCCAGGGCTGGGCCGATCTCACGGACGCGCGATCCGTGCCGAGCGCAGACGCCGTCATCCAATTCGGCATCGCGAGTGCCCGCCTCGACGAGAAGATCGCCTTGATGGATCTCCGGCCGGACATGATGTCCTACGCGTTCAACGTCCACGACGAGTTCTTCCAGCCCGATCCGGCGTTCCCGCCGAACGAGCAGTACGCGATCCATCCGCGGCCGGAGCTCGAGGCGTTCTGTGCCGCCGCGCTCGAGCACGGCGTGAAGCCGGAGATCGAATCCTTCTACACCGGCGCGTTCTGGAACCTCGAATACATCCGCGCCAAGGGTCTGCTGGACGACCCCGTGTGGACGACGCTGTTCCTCGGCTGGCCGGGCGGCGCCTGGACGCCGCCGACCCCTGACTCGCTGCTGCACCTCGTGGCGCACCTGCCGGCGAAGACGAACTGGAACGTCAGCGTCATGAACCCGACGATGCAGTGGCGCCTGCTGGCCCTGGCCATGAGCCTCGGCGGGCACGTCAGGGTCGGCTGGGAGGACAACCCGTACCTGCCCGACGGGACGCCATCGACGTCCAACGCGGAGCTGGTGGACACGATCGTCACGCCTCGCGCGCCTCATGGGCCGTCGAGCCGGCCTCGCCGGCGGAGGCGCGCGAGATCATCGGCCTGCGGCGCCGGCGTCCGCCGCGAACGACGGCGACCTGGTGGGAACGCGCGAGTAGGTTCGCCGAGCGGCCTCAGCGGCAGGGGAGCCGATGACGGTACAGTCGATGCTTCCTGACCGGGGGGTGCGAATCCGGTCGATCGGGCGAGAGCGAGGGGAACTCATGGCTGCAGACCGAGGATTCACGTGGGCATCGAACGGCAGCTGCGATCGAACGGACGTCCGTAGCGCGGATCTTCGGTGCGCTCGAGCTTCTGGCGGAAGCGCCGCAGCACCCCGGCGGCGTTGGCCCAGGCGATGAACGTCGACCGGAGCACGGCTCTGCGGCTGTTGCGGCAGCTCCAGGCCACCGGGTACGTGGCTCGCGACGACCTGACCAGGTGCTACGCCGTGGTCGGCGCGCGGTTCATGCGGCTGGTCTCGAGCGCACCCGATCATGCCGACCTGAGCGAGCTGGTGGACCCCGTCCTGCGTGCCGTCAGGACCCAGCACGGCGAGGCTTCACTGCTCGCAGTTCCGGCCCGCGGTTCGATGGTCTACGCCGCGTTCTTCCCGTCGCACCAGCTGCTCACCGTGCGCGAGCAACTCGGGGCCGTCCGGCCGATGCACTGCTCGGCGGTCGGCAAGGCCTACCTGTCGGGCCTGAACGCAGCCAGCATTCGAGAAGGAGCTCGACGGGCTGCGCTTCGAAGGCGGAACGGAGCGTGCCCCGGCCGACCGGCCGGCGCTCTACCGCCAGGTGGTCGTGGCCCGGCAGCTCGGCTACGCCGTCGACCAGGACGAGACGTCCGCTCGGCGTCAGCTGCGTCGCCGTGCCCGCTGTGGATCGGAGACTCGCTGATCGGGGCGATCGGTGTCACCGGTCCATCGACCCGCTCTGACTGCAGCCGGTCATCGCAATCGATCGGACCGGAACTAGGTGAAGCCGCGGCGGATCTGCGGACGCACCCGTTCGCGGCCGCGTCCGGCTAGACCGCCGGCTGTCCGCGCGCTAGTACAGGGAGTCTCCGCCTCGATGAGCGAGCGGGATTGATGCAGAGGGAGCTAGCCGATCGCAGCGGGCCGCACCTGCCGGAGGGCATCTCGCGCGCCGCCTTCGGACGGCGGGGGCCCAGGTCGAGCGAGACGGCCATGCTGCCATACCTGCTGATCCTGCCGGGGTTCGTCTTCTACACCCTGTTCGTCATCATCCCGATCCTCGGAACCCTGTCGCTCTCCCTCTTCCAGTGGGACGGACTGTCGAAACCGGTGTGGACCGGTCTCGACAACTTTGCCTCGGTCCTCGCCGACCCGAACACCCTGACGGCGTTCCAGGTGTCGCTCGCCTTCATCGCGTTCAACTGCCTGATCCCGATCGCGATCGCCCTGCTCCTCGTCGGAGCGATCACCCGCGTTCGGATTCGCGGGCTGAGCTTCTTCCGCCTCGTCTACTTCCTGCCGTACACCCTGGCGCTCGCGGTCGTCGCGATCGCCTGGCGCTGGCTCTACGCGCTTGACGGCTCGATCAACGCGATCGTCCGGACCCTGTTCGGGCCGGACGCGGCGCGGCCGTTCCTGGGCGACTTCACCTGGGCCCTGCCGGCGCTGGGCGTCGTCGGTGTCTGGGTGACGTTCGGCTTCGTCCTGGTCCTTCTCCTGTCCGGGGCCCAGCACATTCCGCGTGACCTGTACGACCAGGCCCGGGTCGACGGGGCCGGTCCGGTCAGCGAGTTCTTCGCCGTGACCTTGCCCGGGCTCCGCTACGAGCTGCGGGTGGCGATGACGATGACGCTGATCTTCTCTTTGCGGATGTTCGACCTGCCCCTGATGACGACCCAAGGCGGCCCGGGCTACGCGACAACGACGCCGTCCCTGATGATGTACCGCGACGTCTTCATCAATGGCCAGGTCGGCCCCGGGGCGGCCATCGCGGTGCTACTGACCGTCGCGATCTTCCCGAGCGTCGGCGCGGTCACCGCGACTGTTCGGCAAGGGCTGAGGCAATGGTTTCTCGCCGGGAGCAGGTCCTGTCGTACGCCATCCTGCTGTCGTTTGCCGTGTTCGCCGTGTTCCCGTTCATCGCCACCACCCTGGTCGCCTTCAATCAGCCCAACGCAACAGTCAGCGGGCTGGCGATCCCGTCGCCCTGGTCGCTCCAGAGCTTCTTCACGGCCTGGTCCGACCCCGATGCCGGCATCGGCCGGTCGCTGTTCAACAGCATGGTCCTGGCGACGACGGTCGTGATTGCCTCGGTGTTCCTGTCGATCCTGGCCGGCTATGCGTTCGGGACGATGAAGTTCCGCGGGTCATCGCGCTGTTCTACTTCTTCCTGATCGGCCTGATCGTGCCGTACGAGGCGACGATCATTCCGCTGTACTACGAGTTCCGCGGCTTGAAGCTGGTCGATACCTACTGGGCGATGATCCTGCCAGACATTGGCGGCTCGTTCGCCTTCGGAACGTTCTGGATGACGTCGTTCTTCCGGTCGTTCCCTTCGCGAGCTGATCGACGCGGCGCGGACGGACGGCGCGAGCCGCTGGCAGACGCTATGGCAGGTGATCGTGCCGACGGCGGGTGCGGCCATCTTCGCCCTGGCCACGATCCTGTTCATCTGGACCTGGAACAACCTGCTGCTGGCGATCGTGATGATCTCGAATCCCGCAGCTCCAGATGGCGCCGGCCGCGTTGAACTTCTTCGTCGGGCGCCAGTTCGGGATCAACTACCAGGTCACCTGCGCGGCCGCCATCCTCGTCGCCCTGCCGGTGATGATCGTCTACTACGTCCTCCAGCGCCGGTATGGCGCCGACGTCCTGGCCGGATCCTTCAAGGGCTGAGAGCCCATCGCATGCCGTCCGTTCGTGCGACACCGCCATGGCCAGGTGCTCATGGGCGCATCAAGCCGGTGTCGCGATCGTCGGTCTCGGCCTGATCGCCAGGACGCACGCAGATGCCTACCGACGCCTGGCTGACGTCGTCGACCTCGTCGTCGGCTGCGACATCGACTCGTCGGCCGCGGCCCGGTTCGCGGCCGAATTCGGCTGCCGGACGACCTCGGACATGGGTGCGGTGTTCGCCGATCCCGAGATCGATGTTGTCGACCTGATCCTGCCCCATCACCTCCACTACGAGGCGGCGATGGCGGTGCTGGCTGCGAAGAAGCACCTGATCCTCGAGAAGCCGGTCGCCGGGACGTATCGCGAAGTCGCTGGAGATCTGCCGGAAGGCGGGGGCAGCCGGCGTCCACTTCATGGTGGCCGAGAACACCCGCTACGCGGCGGCCTACGTCGCCGTCCAGCGGCTGCTCGAGTCAGGGGCGATCGGCGACGTCATCCACGCCCGGACGTTCCTGCGCTCGAACGAGAAGGACCACCTTTCGCAGCCGGGCTATTGGCGCACCCGGTACTCGCTCGGCGGTGGCCTGGTGATGGACACCGGGGCGCATTCGTTCTACCTGCTCAAGTGGCTGCTCGGGGACATCGACGAGCTGATCGGCACTCCACGAAGGTCTTCCCGCTCGACAACGAGATCGAGGACACGGCCGAGGTTCAGGGCCGGCTCAAGAGCGGAGCGCACTTCTCGTGCGGCTTCACCTCCGTCTCGGAGATCCCCCACAGCGAGCGACTCGAGCTCTACGGGACCGATGGTGGGATCCTCGTCGACCAGATGGCCGATCCGGTGGTCAAGCTCTTCCACGGCGCCAACGACTATCAAGGGGAGGCCGTGGCCGGGGTCCCGTTCGGACCCGACGCGTGGCACCCGGGCGGCTGGCACTACGAGTCGGTCATCGCCGAGGTGACCGACTACGTCCAGTCGCTCGTCGCCGATCGACCGCCGCTGATCGACTCGAACGACTGCGCCTACGCCATCAAGGTGGTCGAGGCGTCGTATGAGTCGATCCGTTCAGGGCAATTGGTCACTCTCTGACGTCCGCGGGCCACGGACCTCACCATTCGACCAGCTTCCACACTTCGGGCTGCAGGTCGCCGGGCCGCGCGCCAACTTCCGCGAACAGGGCCACCGCGCGCTTGAGGTGCTCCATCGCCTCGGCCTCGTGGCCCTCGGCATGGAACAGGTCGGCAAGGTTGTTCTCCAAGGCCGCCTGCCGATGGCGGTCTCCCTGGCGCTCGCAGTGAACGAGCGCTTCGCGGGTCAGCTCGATCGCCCGGGACCGATCTCCACCATCGGCGTACACCAGGGCGAGGGTGTTGAGGGCGGCGATCCGGACGCCGGGGTCAGCCGGGGGCCGATCCGCGTGGACGTCGACGGACAACGAGGACTCGGCGAGGTCCGCGGCAGCAATCGCCCGTTCCAGGTGCTGCCGGGCAAGGGGCAGGTCCTGCCGACTCCGCGCGATGATGCCCAGGAGATCCTCGGCCCGGGCGACGGCTGATGGATCCTGGGCCATCTCTCCCAGGTTCAGCGCCTCTTGGGCCAGCAGCTCCGCTCGCTCCGGGTCACCCTCCCGCTGGGCGACCGCGCTGCGATCCACCAGGATCCTGGCTCGGATGCCCGGATCAGCCGTCGGACCAAGCGCCGCGAGCGCGGCCACCAGGTACCGATCCGCTCGGTCGTGCTCGCCGACTCGCGCGAGGACCAGCGCGATCTGATGGTCGATCCGCGCCTCGTGCTCCGGTCCAGCGAAGCCCAGGGCCGTCTCGAGGTGGTTCAGCGCCCCCTCGTAGTCACCGAGCAGGAGGAGGACATCGCCCAGGGCCCCGTGAATCTCGGATACGGCGGGATGCCCCAGCGCCAGTGCGGATTCGAAATGGCCACGTGCCTCGGCATTTGCGAAGACCCGTCGAGCTGACTCACCCGCCTGGTAGTGGGCCTCGGCCGCCCGGGCCGATCGACCGGCGAGGGCCTCGTGGTAGGCGATCGATGACCAGCGCCCCACGTCGGGCATGCCCGCTGTCGGGCGAGCCAGGACGTCGGCAACCCGGCCGTGGAGCAACCGCCGGCGGGCGAGGCTGAGCTGCTCGTAGGCGACGTCGCGCAGCCGACCGTGGGTGAAGTCGTAGCGAACATCGCCGCGCTCGTCGGTGCCTGCCTCGAGAATCAGGCGGCGACGGACGAGCTCGTCCAGCCCGTCAACCGCCTCCCCATCCGTCCGGCCGCTGGCCTCCTGGACGGTTGCCAGATCGAACGATCGCCCGATCACGGCCGCAGCCGACACGATCTGGCGGGCAATCGGGCCGACGGCCTCGAGCCGCGCGTTGAGCAGCGCAACCACCCCGTCGGGCATCCGCGTTTCATCCCAGGTCGGGCTGGCAAGCGCCTCGGCAACGTAGAGCGGCAGACCCTCCGAGCGCTCGTACAGCGAATCCACGAGGGTCGCCTCGAGCGGTTCTCCGAGGGTCAGCGCGGCCAGCGCCCCAACCTCCCCCCGATCGAGTCGTCGCAGGGCGACCCGAACGGCCAGGCCATCACCCTCGGGCACCCCCAGGACGTGGTCCCGCATGCCCGGCGGCAGCTCTTCCGGGCGCCAGGTGACGAGGAGGGCGACCGGTCGGGCCCGAAGCCGGCGGGCCAGGTACGCGATGAACTCGATCGTCGAGGAATCGGCTCGATGCAGGTCGTCCAGCCAGAGCAAGCCGGGCCGATCGCCCGCGGCGAGTGCGACGAGCACCTCGGCCAGCGCCGCGAACAGCCGTGTCCGACCGAATGGATCCTCCCGCGCCGGGCCCCCCGGTCCTCGTGCGTCCATGAGCTGGGGTACCAGGCGCGCTGCCTCACCCAGCACGGCCGGGCGCAGGGCGCGGACCCGCTCGGCACCGCCGGATCGCACGAGCCCGGCCCGAATGAGCTCGACGATCGGCGCGAAGGCCATGGCCTCCTCTCCGCCGTAGTTCCGTGCCGTCAGGACCGCCCCACCCGATCCCTGGACGTGCTCGGCCAGGTCGGTGCCCAGCCGGGTCTTCCCGATCCCGGCTTCACCCTCGATGAGCAGCAGCCGGCCATCGGGTCCGACGGCCGAGTGGCCCGCGACAAGTGCGGCCAGCTCCGTGGCCCGGCCCACGAGTGGACCCGGCTCTCGCGAAGCCGGCTGGGAGACCTGAGCTGCGCTCGATCCAGTGGCGACGGGGACGACGCCGCGCGTCGCGACTGGCGCGAATCGGCCGTCGCGGATGGCCTCGGCCAGGGCGGTCGTCTCCGCGAGCGGCGCGACCCCCAGCTCGGAGTCGAGCATCCGGACGCATTCGCGGTACTGCTGCAGGGCGGCGGAGGGTTCGCCGGCTGCGGCAAGGGCGGAGATCAGGACCACATGGGCCGGCTCGTGGAGCCCGTCGAGCTCCAGCCAGCGCTGACCCGCGCGGATGACCTCCGCCCAGGCGTCCATCGCGGCCCGCCCCCGAGCCAGCCGCTCGAGCGCCCCGGTCAGCTCACGGCGGTAGGCATCGGCCTCGTCCGCCTGCCAGGCCTCGAACTCGCTCGAGCGCACGGTGAAGCCGGCCATGAATTCGCCCCGGTCGAGCGCCACGGCCTCGTCGAGCGTATCGAGGCACGCATCACACGGCCCGACGGTGCTGTGGTCATGGCCACGGACTCGGGCGAGGGCGCTGCGGAAGCGCCACGCGTCGACCTCGAGCTCGGGTGCGCGAAGGCCGACCGAGCTCCGGTCGATCTCCAGTCCGACCCCGCCGAGGGCGGCCTTGAGCACCGAGAGCGTGCGTCGCAGCGCGCCATGCGCGCCGGCTTCGTCCGACTCCGGCCAGAGCAGGGCCGCCAGGGTCTCGCGACTGGCCGGCCGGCCGGTCATCGCCAGGTAGGCGAGGAGCGCCGTCGCCTTGCGGGTGTCCACCACGAGGGGGGCACCGTCGACCTCGACTCGCACGGGGCCGAGCAGCTCAAGGCTGAGTCGGGGCGCCATGGCGATACGGTACAGGGGCTCCGGGACAGCCGTAACGCTATGTGCTTGTCGCGGCGCCGACTTCCGTAACGATTCTCGGACGATGATGGAGTAGAACTCGGCCATGGCCTTGATCGCATCGCTCCGACGAACGCTCCGCCGCGAGCCAGCGACGCCTGCCGCCGCGACTCGCGTCGATGCCCAGCGGCTTGCAGGCCCCCCGCTCAAGGCGGGCCCCCAGGTGGAGATCGCCGCCAACGACCCGCTCCTGGCCTACCTCCAATCCGCCCCGGGTCCGGTGGAGCTGGTCAGCCTCGAGCTCGATTCGCCTGCCGTGCGCGACCTGCGCGACGCGGGCATCGCCCTGGTCGTGCCCCTCATCAGCCAGGGCGAGCTGATCGGGACGCTCAACCTGGGTCCGCGGCTCTCGGAGCAGGAGTACTCGACCGACGATCGCCGCCTGCTCGCCAGCCTGGCCACCCAGGCGGCGCCCGCGGTCCGTGTGGCCGAGCTCGTCCAGGAACGCGCGGGCGAGATCCAGGCCCGTGAGCGCCTTGAGCAGGAGATGCGCGTTGCGACGCTCATCCAGCAGCAGTTCCTGCCGCATGAGCTCCCGAAGCTTCCCGACTGGCAGGTTGCCGCGTACTACGGCCCGGCCCGGGCCGTCGGCGGTGACTTCTACGACTTCATCGAGCTGCCCGACGGGCGGATCGGGATCGTGGTCGGGGACGTCACCGACAAGGGAGTGCCGGCGGCGCTGATCATGGCCCGCACGCAGTCGGTCCTGCGCGGAGAGGCCCCGCGGCTCACCTCACCCGGGGAGGTGCTCCGGCGAGCGAACGAGATCCTCCTGCCCGAGATGCCGGCGCGAATGTTCGTGACCTGCCTGTACCTGGTCCTCGAACCGCTGACCGGTCGAGTGGTCTACGCCAACGCGGGCCACCTTCCGCCGTACGTCCGAACGATCGACGGGGTCGTCGAACTGCGCGCCACCGGCATGCCCCTGGGCCTGCTGCCGGGCATGACCTACGAGGAGAAGGAAGCCACGATCGACCCGCGCCAAAGCGTCCTGCTCTACAGCGACGGGGTGATCGAGGCGCACGCGCCCGATGGGGCGATGTTCGGCTTCCCGCGGCTGCGCGAGCTCATGGCCCGGGAACGCCCGAGCAGCGAGCTCCTCAACCACGTGCTGGAGCAGCTCCACGAGTTCGTGGGACGCGGTTGGGACCAGGAAGATGACATCACCCTGGTGGCCCTCGAGCGGACCGGCGGTGGCGAGCACGCGCTCCTCGAGGAGACCGACCCGGCCGTCGCTGCGGCCGACCGCCAGGTGCTGCTCCGTCTGTCCCTGCCGGGCGAGCCAGGCAACGAGCGAACGGCCATGGCCCGGGTCGCCGACGCAGTCGCGCCGCTCGGCCTGGAGACGGCCCGCCTCGAGCGATTGAAGACCGCCGTCAGCGAGGCCGCCATGAACGCGATCGAGTACGGCAGCCGCAATGACCCGGCGATTCCCGTCGAGATCGAGGTCTGGATCGCTCAGGACGACCTGGTCGTGAGGATCACGGACCGCGGCCTGAGTGGACCGATCCCGGATGCCGAGGAGCCGAACCTCGAGGCCAAGCTCGCCGGCGAACAGAAGCCACGCGGCTGGGGGCTCTTCCTGATCAAGCACATGGTCGACGCGATGGAGGTCGTCACCGACGGCGAAGTCCAGACCGTGATCCTGACCCTGCATCTGAAAGGAGTCGACGATGCCGGCCAGCCGGTTTGAGGCCGAGGTCCGGGTCGAACCGGGCCTGGCCGTGGTCACCATGCACGGCGACATCGACCGGGATGCGGAGGCCGGCCTGGCGGCCGCCTACGTGGCCGCCGGCGAGGCCAGCGTGATCCTGCTCGACTTCAGCGCGGTGGGCTACATCAACAGCACCGGGATCGCCCTGATCGTGCGCTTCCTGGCCGACGGGCGGCGCGATCGGCGCGAGATCCGGGCCTGCGCGCTGAGCGCCCACTACGCCGAGATCTTCGAGCTCACCCGGCTTTCGGACTACATGCGGATCTTCGACGACGCCGCGAGCGCGACCGCGCCTGCGATCGGCGAGACGACAGGAGGTAGGGCATGACCAGTGGCACGACCACGATCGAAGTCCGTCGACTGTCGCCGACGGCGAGCACGATCGCGATCCAGGGCGACATCACGTCGGGCACGGAGCCGGCCCTGATGGACGCCTATGCCCGGGCAAGCGACGACGCGACGCGCTCGATCCTGCTCGACTTCAGTCGCCTTGACTACATGAACAGCGGCGGTATCGGCCTTCTCGTCACGCTGCTCGTCCGAGTGCAGCGCCAGAACCAGCATCTCATCGCGTTCGGCCTGACTGAGCACTATCGCCAGATCTTCGAGCTGACCCGCCTGGACGACGCGATCGGCATCTACGAGACGGAAGCGGCGGCCCTGGAACGAGCCGTGTGGCTCGACGGCGCCTGAGACGCGATCGAGCGGGAGGACCCAACGATGACGACCGAAACCGGCCTGCCGAACGGAAATCCGCCGGAGCCGGCCCCGAGCCCGCCGCCGAAGGCATCGAACTGGGCGGCGCCGGTGGCCCGCCTGGAGGTGGGCGCGATCCCCACGAACGCACTCAACCTCAACGTCACCGGCCGGCGGTTGGCCGGCCCGGTCCAGGGGTTTGGCCAGCTCTGGCAAAAGACGTACCGGGTCGCGCTGAGCGATGCCGACGTGACCCCTGAGGTGGTCATCCGAACCTGGAAGGATCACTTCGGCGAGTTCTGGCCCAAGGGCAACCGCTTCTACGCCCCGCTGACCAGCCTCGAGCCCGGCGAGGTTGCCGTGCTGAACCTCGCGATGCCCGGCAAGATGACCCTCTCGACTGGAGTGCTGGTGATCTATGCCGACGACGAATTATTCGCGTTCATGACCCCCGAGGGCCACCAGTTCGCCGCCTGGATCACGTTCTCCTCATATCGCGACGATCCGGCGGCGGTCATCCAGGTCCAGGCCCTGATGCGTGCCAGCGACCCGCTCTACGAGCTGTCGATGCCGATCGTCGGCCACCGAATGGAGGACCGGTTCTGGGTCGCGACGCTGCAGGCCCTCGCCGCCCGCTTCGGCGACCGCGAGGCGACGGTCGACATGCAGCGAGTGTGCGTCGATCGACGGCGCCAGTGGCGGTATGCCGGCAACATCCGCCAGAACGCCGCGATCCGGACGACGCTCTACCGGATCACCCATCCGCAGGCCTGGTTCCGCCGCAGTGGGAATGCCTGATCGATGAGGGCCGATGCCCCCGACGCGGTCGTTGTCGGGTCCGGGCCGAATGGCCTGGCCGCGGCGATCACCCTTGCTCGGGCTGGCCGTTCGGTCGTCGTCTACGAGGGCGCCGGGACCGTCGGTGGAGGCATGCGCAGCGCCGAGCTGACGCTGCCGGGCTACATCCACGACGTGTGCTCGACCGTCCAGGGAACGTCGGTGGCGTCACCGTTCTTCGCCGAGCTCGACCTTGCCCAGTACGGAGTTGAGCTCGTCCATCCGCCGATCCCGCTGGCTCACCCACTCGACGACGGTCGGGTCGCGTTGCTCGAGCGGTCCGTCGAAGCCACAGCCGCCGGGCTCGGCGTCGATGGCCGAGCCTACAGGCGGTTTCTCGGTCCGCTCGTGCGGGATGCCGACAAGATCCTGCCGTTCATCCTTGGGCCGACGCTGCGCATCCCGCGCCATCCCCTCGCGGTGGCTCGCTTCGGTCTCCCGGCCATCTGGCCGGCAGCAACGCTTGGCGCGGCGTCGTTTTCGCGATGACCCGGCCCGCGCCCTGTTTGCCGGCCTGTGCGCCCATTCGATGGTTGCCCTCGACCGCCCGGTGACCGCCTCGTTCGGACTGGTCCTGGCGATGACAGCCCACGCCTACGGCTGGCCGGTCGTGCGCGGTGGCACGCAGCGGCTCGCCGACGGCCTTGCCGCCGAGCTCCGGGCCCTGGGCGGCGAGATCGTCACCGGACACCCCGTCACGAGCCTCGATGAGCTGCCCGCGGCGCGCGCGATCCTGTTCGACACCACGCCCCGGGCGCTCATCTCGATCGCCGGCCCGGTGTTGAAGGGTGGCTACCGGCGCCGGCTCAGTGGTTTCCGCTACGGCCCGGGTATCGTCAAGGTTGACTGGGCGCTCGATGAGCCGATTCCCTGGACGGCTGAAGGCGCCAGTCGCGCGGGAACCGTGCACGTCGGAGGGACCTGGGCGGAGATCGCTGCGGCCGAGGCCGATGTCGCCCGAGGCCGTCATCCCCAACGACCGTTCGTGATCGTTGTGCAGGCAAGCCGCTTCGACTCGAGTCGGGCGCCGGCGGGCAAGCACACGGGCTGGGCCTACGCTCACGTCCCCAATGGCTCCACGCTCGACATCTCGGACCGGATCGAGGCCCAGGTCGAGCGGTTCGCACCGGGCTTCCGCGATCTCATCCTGGCTCGTTCGGTCCGGCTGCCGGCCGACCTCGAGGGCGAGAATCCGAACTACGTGGGCGGCGACATCAACGCCGGGATCGAGGACGTCCGCCAGCTGTTCACCCGACCGGTCGCGCGCCTCGATCCGTACTCGACCCCGGCCCGCGGGATCTACCTGTGCTCGTCCTCGACTCCGCCGGGCGGTGGGGTCCACGGGATGTGCGGGGTGTGGGCCGCCAGGTCCGCCCTGCGGCGCGAATTCGGACGTCGACGATGAGACGGCGGCCTAGCCGGACGACCCTCTTGATCGTCGCGGTCTGGGGGATCGGCGGACCGCTGGCCTTGCTCACGGTGGCACTGATCCTCATGGCCATCGGACAGGGCGATATCA
Organism: uncultured Chloroflexia bacterium; assembly: GCA_963727055.1. Lineage (GTDB taxonomy): Bacteria > Chloroflexota > Limnocylindria > Limnocylindrales > CSP1-4 > Palsa-1033. The sequence continues at coordinate 1,605,607 of CAVSEN010000003.1, read as the reverse complement.
GCCCAACCACGATCCTTGCGCCGCTGTCCGGAGTGCTGAGCGTCCTCACGGGCGCGATCCTGGTGACTCGGCTGCCCGCCAACAGGATTGGCTGGCTGCTTTGGATCGGCGGCGGCTTGATCGTGATGATCCGAGTGACCCAGGGCCTGGCCGATCTTGGCCTGACGTCCAATCCCGGCAGCATCCCGGGGGCGATCTGGATCGGCTGGGTCAACGCCTGGATCGGGCTCCCGGCCGTCGTCACGCTCCCGATCTTCCTGCCGCTGCTCTTCCCGACGGGGCGGGTGCCCTCCCCACGCTGGCGATCGGTCGTTGGCGCAGCTGTCGGCGCGATCGTCGTCGCCGCCGGTGTCGTCGCCGTCAGTCCGTTCCCTGCAGGCACCTACCCTCCGGACATCGTCAACCCACTCGCGATCGGTGGGTCGGCAGGGGACGCCCTGGTGTCCCTTGGCAACCTCGTCGACTTCGTCCTGTTCGTCGTGCTGCTCCTCGCAGCGTGGTCGCTCGTGATCCGCTACCGCAGGGCACAAGGCGTCGAGCGTGAACAGCTCAAGTGGTTCGCCTTCTTCGGGATCATCGCGGTCGCTTCGTTCATCTTCGCGGCCGCGAACGTCAGCAACGCGACGGGACCCCTGGCGACGATCGACACGATCGCCTGGACGACAGGATTCGTCGCCCTCGCGATGATCCCGGTCGCGATCGGGATCGCCATCCTGCGGTACCGGCTGTACGAGATCGATCGGCTGATCAGCCGGACGATCAGCTGGGCCGTGGTCAGCCTGCTGGTGGTCGGGATCTTCGCGGGTTGCGTGCTGGCGCTCCAGGCGCTCCTGGCCTCCGTTCTTCGATCGAACGAGCTCGCGGTTGCGGGCTCGACGCTGCTCGTGTTTGCCCTCTTCCAGCCGATCCGACGGCGGGTCCAGCGACTTGTCGACCGGCGGTTCAACCGGGCTCGATACGACGCCGAGGCGACGGTCAGCGCCTTCGCCGGTCGCCTCCGCGACGAGGTCGACCTCCAGCAGTCTGCGGGCCGAGATCCTGGCCACGGTCAGCCACACCGTCGAGCCCAGCAGCGTCTCGCTGTGGTTCCGCCAATGATGGTCGACGCCCGTCGCACTGCTGATGGCTTCGGGGCGCGAGCCGACCCCAGTGCCCCGCTCGGCATGGCCGGGCGAATCATCGTGGTCGCGAGCGTCGCAGTCGCCCTCGCAATCGGTCTGTCCAGCGGCACGGGCTTGTTCGAGGCCACCCCCTACGGCCTCGTCGGTGGCTTCCTGGCGATCCGTCGACCAGGCAATCCAATCGGCTGGCTGCTCCTCGCTGGAGCGTGGTCGTTCGCCGTGTCCTCCATCAACGTCCCTGTGACTGCAGCTCAACTGACGAGCGGCACGGTCCCGGCGGCCGCCCTCGCCCTTGCGGTAATTCAGGCCGCTTCCTGGGGCCCGCTGCTCGTTGTGCTACTTGTGATCACGATCGTGTTCCCCACGGGTCGGCTACCGCTCGGCCGATGGGGCCAGCTCGCCCGACTGGCCGTCGCCACCGTCGTCGTGCTGGCCATTCTGTCCGTCTTCGCGCCGACCATCTCCGTCACGGTCGCAGGCGTCTCGTCCGGTGTGACCGCGGCCAACCCGTTAGCCGTGGCCCCGGCGTGGTCGGGCTGGATCGTCGCCTCCCAGGCTGCGCCGATCACGCTCATGCTCACGGCAGTGGCAGTCGGTGCGATGTTCGTGCGCCTGCGCGGGGCACAAGGGGTCGAGCGGGCTCAGCTGCGCTGGCTGGTCTGGAGCTTGGCGTTCATCGTCATCGGCTTCGTCGTGGGACTCGTTGGCGATGCGACCCTTGACAATGGCCTGAACGGCCTGGTCTGGGTTCCTGCGATCGTCGCCTTCGCGTTGCCACCCATCGCGATCGGAATCGCCATCCTGCGCTATCGGCTATACGAGATCGACCGGCTGATCAGTCGCACGATCAGCTGGGCGGCGGTGACGCTCATCCTCGGTGCCTGCTTCGTCCTGGTCATCCTTGTCGCCCAGGCGCTGATCGCCCCGGTCACTGGATCCAGCGAGCTCGCCGTGGCCGGTTCGACGCTCCTCGTCGCCGCGCTCTTCCAGCCGATCCGACGGCGCGTCCAGCGACTTGTCGACCGACGCTTCAACCGGGCTCGATACGACGCCGAGGCGACGATCAACGCGTTTGCCGGGCGCCTTCGCGACGAGGTCGATCTCGAGCATCTGCGGGTCGAGATCCTCGCCACCGTCGGCCATACCGTCGAGCCCAGCAGCGTCTCGCTATGGCTGCGCGCATGACCGCCGCAGCGGCTCGAGCTTCTGGGATTGGTCGAGTCCGGATGAGGGTCGTCGTCCTGTCGTCGACGTGGGTCATCGCGTGCGTGCTCGTGTTGGTCGGGTTCGTCGAGGTAGCGCAAACCGATCTCGGCAATGCCGTCTTTGTTGCCGTGACCATTCCGCTCGTCGTCTCGACGGTTGCGGTCGGCGCGGTGCTGGTGAATCGGCTGCCGCACCACGTCGTGGGTTGGTTCCTGTTCTCAGGAGGCCTGTCGCTCGCCGTGTCCACGGCCGCAGCAGCCCTGGCTGACTACGGGTTGAACCAGCATCCAGGCAGCATTCCGGGCGCAATCGCGTTCGCGATCGTCTCGAATGCAACCGGGGGCACGTTCATCGGGCTGATTGCAGGATTCGTTCCCTTGTATTTTCCGACCGGCCGGCTGCCCTCGCCGCGCTGGTGGCCGGTCGCCCTGATCGCGATCGTTCCCACATTCGCACCGGTGATCACGAACCTCTTCGGGCCGTTCCCGGCGGGCACCTACCCGGCCGGCGACACGAACCCGCTCGCGTTGGGCGGGATTGGTGGCCAACTCGTCGAGATGCTGGGCACGGTGTCCGGTGTCCTCGGGGTGGTGGGCCTCGTCTTCGTCGTCGCATCGCTGGTCGTCCGCTACCGGCGTTCTCAAGGGGCTGAGCGAGCCCAGCTCAAGTGGTTCGCCTACGTCGGGCTTGTGGTCGTGCCCATGCTCCTGTTTGCGATCGTCACCGGCGGCGCGACGTCAGGGCCGCAGGCGATCCTGAGCAACGTGGCCTGGACGGTGGGGCTCGGAGGCCTGGCCCTTCTGCCCGTCACAATCGGGATCGCCATCCTGCGCTACCGGTTGTATGAGATCGACCGGCTCGTGAGCCGGACGATCAGCTGGGCGGCCGTGACCGTCATCCTGGGCGCAAGCTTCGTGCTGGCGATCCTCGGCGCTCAGGCGCTGATCGCCCCGGTCACCGGCTCCAATGAGCTTGCCGTTGCCGGTTCCACGATCCTCGTCGCGGCGCTCTTCCAGCCGATCCGACGCCGGGTCCAGCGGCTCGTGGACCGGCGCTTCAACCGCGCCCGCTACGACGCCGATCGCACGGTCAGCGCCTTCGCCGGTCGCCTCCGCGACGAGGTCGATCTCGAGCAGCTGCGGGCCGAGATCGTCACGACGGTCAGCCAGACGGTCGAGCCGAGCAGCGTCTCGCTATGGCTGCGCCCCTGACTGGCGATGCCGCTCGCTGGCCTTTGGCCCAGGTTGGGGCCACCAGGGGATCGCCGCGACGCAGGGTGTTCGCTCGAGTCAGGCTACGATCCCTTGATGGAAGAGGGGGTACCTGCTGAGACCCGCGGGGCGGTCGCCGAGCGGTTCGTCGTCGAGCGACTGCGGGCTGTCCTGCCGCCGGCGATCGCGGTCATCCCGCACTTGCGCTGGCTGCTGCGCGATCACGGTTATGTGCGCGAGGGCGAAGCCGACGTCGTGATCGGCGATCCCGAACGGGGGATCCTGGTGATCGAGGTCAAGGCCGGCGAGATCCGGCGCGACCACCACGGCACGTGGTGGGCGGGCTCGAACCGGTTGCCCCGCGGCCCGTTCGAGCAGGCCGGCGACAGCCGCCGGGCCCTGGTCCGCAAGCTCGAGGAGCTGCCCGACTGGCCCGCCGCCCTGAACCCGATCGCCGGCCAGGCGGTCGCCTTCCCGGACGTCGAGCTCGACTCGATGCGCAATCGCCTCGGCCTGCTGGGGCCCGACGTGGACACCGGCCTGATCGCCGACCAGTCGATGTTCATCGACACCGACGCCGGCCGCTCGGAGCTGTCCGCGTTCGTCGACCGCGCCTTCGAGCTGTGGAGCGGCTCGGCGAACACGGCGCCGCCGGGCAAGGCGGCGATCGACCTGCTCGTCGCGACGATGAGCGAGCCGTTCGAGATCACGCCGATGCTCCGCAACGAGATCGCCGCGGGCGACGCCAGCGTGGTCCGCCTGACCGCCGAGCAGTTCGGCCTGCTGACGACGCTCCGCAGCATCCGCCGGGCGACGATCGTGGGCGGGGCCGGCACCGGCAAGACGATGATCGCCGCCGAGAAAGCGCGCCGGCTCGCCCGCGAGGGCTTCCGGACCCTGCTCGTGTGCTTCAACTCCCCGCTGGCCGGGATGCTGGCCGCGGAGGTCGCCGCGACGGCCGACGCGACCGGCCTCCTCGAGGTCAGGACGTTCCACCAGCTGTGCGAGGACCTCGGGCGCGAGGCGGGCGTCCTGGGTCCGCGGCCGGCGCCGGTGCGCCAGCCGTGGTTTGACGTGACCCTGCCGCGGGCGCTCGACGACGCGGTCGCCAAGCTCGGCCCGCGCTACCACGCGATCGTGGTCGACGAGGGCCAGGATTTTGACCCAGGCTGGCTGCTGTCGCTCGAGGGTCTCCTGTTCTCCGGCCGCGAGGATGTCCTGTACGTGTTCCATGACCCGGCCCAGGCGCTCTTCCGCGAGGATTCGGTCGGCGGGCTCGGGATGCCGGAGTTCTCCTTGGCGATGAACTGCCGCAACGCCCAGCCGATCCACGCCCTGATCCAGCGTTTCGCGGGGGAGGGGCTATCGGCCAACGCGCTCCGCCACGATGGCCGCCGGCCCGAGCTGATCGAGGCCGACGGGCCCCACGCGACGATCCGGGCGCTCCAGGCCGTGCTCCACCGGCTGCGGGTCGACGAGGGCGTCAAGCCCTGGGACATCGCCGTCCTGACGGGTGGCCGGCTGGAGGACTCGGCGGTCTGGCACGTGCCCAGTCGCCGGCTCGGCAACGAGGTCCTGGGCAATCCCGCGGTCGACGACGCGGGCCGGAGCCTGGGGTTGGCCGCGCCCGACGTTCCGGAGCTGCCCTCCGACATGATCCTGTGCGACACGATCCGCCGTTTCAAGGGCCTTGAGCGGCCGGTGGTCATCCTGGTCGAGCTCAGCACCACCGACGCGAGGATGCTCGACCGGCTGCTCTACGTCGGCGGCTCAAGGGCGCGGCAGCACCTTCTGGTGATCGGGTCGGCCGGGGTGCTGAACCGGCTCCGATAGCCCGGTCGTCCTGACGACCGACGCCGCTGCCGCTGTCCTCGTCGCACTGCCAGTGGTGTTGATCTATGCGGTGCTCCAGCGCCGGTATATCGAGGGCGTTGTCGCCGGGGCCCTTGTCGGTTGACGTCGGCGCCCGCTCCAGCCATCCGCCGAGCTGGCGCGAACCCAGGGCCCGACCGCCGTCTAGGCCGAACCGTGAGCAACGGCCCGCGCCCACGCGGCGATCTCCGTCCGGCGTGACGCGCCGAGCTTGGCCAGGATGTGCTCCACGTGGCTGCTCGCCGTCTTCGGCGCGATCGACAGCTCGCGGGCGATCTCCGCATTGGTCATCCCCGACATGATCAGCTTAGCCACGTCGAACTCCCGGACCGTCAATGGCCGCCAGGGCTCGTCCTCCGACGCGTGGCCACGGGCCATCCGTTGCAGTGTTTCGGCCCGTTCCACGAGGGGCCGGCTACCGAGTCGCAATGCCGTGTCCCGCGCTTCCATGGCCCGGGTCAGGGCGTTTGCATAGCGGTTCTGGCGGGCCAGGCAATTCGCGAGGTCGAGCCGTGCCCAGGCTCCCTCCCAGGCTCGCCCCCGCTCGTCCCAGCCATCGATCGCAGCCTCGAGCGCCCGGCGGGCCACCCCCGTCGCGCCTGAGGCGAGAGCCACGAGGCCCTGGCCGTGGTCGAGGGCAGGGCCGGCAACGGTGGACATGCCGGCAAGCTGTTCGGCGCAGGCCGCAAGCCATGCTTCGGCGTCCGCGGGGCGCCCGGCCGCCTGCTCGGCCCGCACGCCCGTCACGACAAACGGCGCGATCAGCGCCTGCTCGCCGACTGCGCGGGCCTGATTCAGCGCGTCGTGGCAGTAAGCCGCCGCGCGCCCGGGGGCGTCGGACAGGAGTGCAGCCTCAGCAAGCCCCCAGAGCGGCGGTAGCACGAGGTCGATCGCCCCGCTCTCCTGCCCAACCGCGAGCGCCGCCGTCAGCTCCGCCTCGGCGACCACCAGATCGCCCCGCCCCAAGCCAACGTACCCAACCGTCCAGCGGGCCATCGCCGCGGCGCGTCGGCAGCCGTGATCTGCCAGCGTCTGGCGAGCCGTTGTCACGGCTTCGTCCCAGTCCGCGCCTGCCCACGAAGCGAGCGCGGACGTCGCGGCCAGCACGTGGCGACAGTGCGACTGCTCGATCGCATCGGCATAGAGCAGCCCGTCGACGATCGAGCGAGCGGCGCGCGGGTAGTCCATCGTCCGGACAGCCATCGTCGCAGCGTCACGAAAGGCGGTGACGCCGACGTCCTCGAAACCGGCTCGGCGCGCCTCGACGGCAGCGCCCGTGATGCCGTCCAACCCGGCCGCGACCCGGCCCTCGAGGACGTCCACCATCGCCGTGAAGGCGTCCGCCTGCAGCGCGGCGCCCGCATCCCCGCGCCGGCTCGCGGTCGCGCGCAGCGCCTCGATCGTGGCGCGGGCCGAGCCAATCGAGAGCGTGTCGATATGGATCCGGGTGAGCTCGTCGTCGAGGGCCGCGCGGGCGTCCTCCGCCTCGTCGCTCGCGCCGAGCGCCGTCAGCTCGGCTTCGAGGGCCGCGGCGAGATCTGCCCGCTCGCCGAGCGAATGGGCCTGCCGGCGCCACCCGCCGAGGATCCCGACGAGCATCTCGGCGGCCTTGCCCGGGCGATCGGCCGCCTGGTAGGCGGCTCGGGCGTCGCGATAGCCCTGCTCCGCGATCTCGTTCTCCTCGATCGCGGCGGCCTCGACGGCGTAGGCATCCAGGAGCGCGCCGAGGTCCCCCTGGCCGAGCCCATCGGGCAGGTTGGCCACTGCCCGTCGATAGAGCTCGAATGCCTCGCGGTGGGCTGACAGCGCGGCGGCATCCCGGGCGCCGGCGATCGCCGCGTCGAACGCCTGCCGGCGGAGGCCGGCGCGCTCGTAGTGGAGCGACGCGTGGATCTCCGACGCACCCTCGAGCTGGGCGCCGAACTCGCCCGCCCGCGCGTGGAACCGGCGGCGCTCCCAGCTCGGAATCGTGCCGTACAGCGCGTCCCGCAGCAGCTGGTGCCGGAAGTCGTAGACGCCGCGCAACCCCGGTGGGTCCAGGACGCAGGAATCGACGAGCTCCTGGAGCGGCGCGTCGAGCGCCTCTGGCGGCACGTCCATGATCCCGGCCAGCACCTCCGGGACGAAGCAGCGGCCGATGACCGCCCCTGCGCGAGCGGCCGCCTGGGCCTCCGGCGAACGCTGCGCGATCCGCGCGATGACCGCATCCTCGATCGTGGCGGGCACGGTCGCATGGCGAATCGCCGGCCCGTTGCTGCGCGTTTCGGTGCTCAGCGCGCCGAGAAGCTCCTCGATATGGAGCGGGATCCCGTCCGTTCGCTCGAATACGGCGGCCACCACATCGCGCGGGGCCGGGAGCCCGGTGTCGAGGATCAGCGTCGTGACCAGGCCCGTTTCGGCGAGGGTGAGCGGAGCGAGGCGAACCTCTTCTGCCATGCGCTGCCCGATGAGGCGCGCCCGCCACGTCCGGAGGCTCGCAGCAGGCTCGACCTCCTCCGTCCGATAGTCGGCGGTCAGGAGGAGCGGCCGATCGCGCGACTGCCGGGCGAGCTCACCGATGATCTCGAGGCTCAGATCGTCCGCCCATTGGAGATCCTGGAAGACCAGCATCGTGGGGCCCGGGAGCGACGCGAGGATCCGGTCGACGATGCCCATGACAAGCCGGCGCCGCTCGACCTTCTCGGCGGCCGTCGTCGTATCGGCCAGGACCAGAAGCTCGCGGCCGAGCGCTTCGAAGGGGGCCAGCCGGGCCATCGAGCGGGCCATGTCAAGGAGCGACGCGGCCGGGACGTCGCGATCCTGGGGAGCCACGGCGCCGTCGACAGCGTTCAGGCCGCGCGCCTCCGCCTTGCGCTGGATCGCAGCCAGGAGCCTCGTCTTGCCGATCCCGGCCTCGCCGGCGAGCAGGAGGAACTGGCCGCGGCCTTCGAGGACGTCGTCGAGTCGCCGGTCGGCGAGGACGAGCAGGTCGTCACGCCCGACGAGGAGCGGACAGCGGACGGCTCTCGGTGCGGTCGGCATCGGAGTGAAGTGTAGGCAAGGTCCGTCCCGGGTCATCGGTCATTCGACCGATGACCCTCCGTCGGCGCGCATCGATCGTTCGCCGAGATGACCCCGGCCGGATGGTCGAGGCGCCCCGGCAAGGAGGAGTTATGGCGACCTTCATGGATGTCCACTCGGGCTTCTACGGCGTGTCCGCAGAGCAGCTGAAGGAGGCCCACGAGCGCGACCTGGCGATCGAGAAGGACGAGGGGGTGCACTTCGAGCGCGCCTGGCTCGACCCCGAATTGGGCAAGGTCTTCTGCCTCGCGAGCGGGCCGTCGCGCGAATCCGTCATGCGGATCCACGAGCGGGCCGGCCACCCGACCGCCGAGGTCTACGAGCTGCAAGTGGAGGTCTGACATGTTCTCGCTTCAAACGCGTGCCCTGGCCAGCCTCACGCTGGCAACGACCGTCGTCCTCCTGACGAGCGCGCCGGTCGGCGCGGCAAGCCTGCCAAACGGGGGACGGGCCACCGGCCCCGGCCACCATCACCTGCAACGATCCCGTGACCAGCGGCCCGACCGGTCCGGCGACCGTCTCGGCCGCATCGACGCCCTATGGCCGGGTGCTGGTCATCGGGTCAGGCGCTCACGCCGGCTGCTCCCTGTACATCCTCACGTCGGATGAGCTCCATGCGCTCACTGGCGCGGCCTTCGCGTGCAGCGACAACGTGAACGTGATCGGGCAGCCGTGCGACACGGTCCTCTGGCCGGCGCTCCTCACCGAGGGCGCGCCGATCGCAGGTCCGGGGGTCAATCCGAAGCTTCTCGGGACGGTCACCCGGACCGACCTGCCGGGCATGTCGTCGGTCCACCAGGTGACCTACGCCGGTCTGCCGCTATACCGGTTCTTCCTGGACGAAGAGCCCGGGGAAGCGGAGGGTGTCAACCTGTTCGACCCGGTGACCAGCCCCGGAGGCACCTGGTACCTGGTCCATCCGAGTCGGGGCCTCCCCGCAGTAGGTCAGGCGCAGCTCCAGCTCGAGACGGCTCCCGTCGACGGCAGTGGGCCCGACCGGACGGTGCTCGCCGCACGGATGAACGAGGGCTTCAGCCTCTTCCCCGACGCGACGTTCCCCGTCTACACCCTGAGCACCGCCAGGCGGGATCGGGATTCTCGCGGTGACTCTCTCGGCAACGACCGTGGCCGCGCGAGCGCCTGCGTGAGGGAATGTGCCGTGTACTGGACGCCCGTCCTGACCTCGATCCGACCCCTGGCTGGGCCGGGCGTCGACCAGCGGGCGCTCGGGATCGTCGTCAGGCCCGACGGTTCACACCAGGTGACCTACCACGGCCGGCCCCTCTACCTGTTCATCGGCGACGCCTACATCCCGGGCCTGATCGGGACCCAGAGCATCAATGGAGCGGGTCTGAACACGCAGTGGGGGGAGTTCAGCCCCATTCCGTAGCCCTCTGAGGCAAGTGCTGTTTCGGACGCCTTGGACGAGCGAGGCAGGTCGGTCTCCCTGACCCGGGTACCTTGTCGTCAGGGGAACTGACGCCCCTTGATCGCCGACCACACGCGACGACCCCGTATCGATCCGGGGTCGTCGCGTGTCCGCGCCCGTGCGCACAGTCAGCGTGCAATCTGCGTTGCCCGCTGGGTCAGACACGCCCCTTCGGCACGGCGGGCCAGTATGTCTTGACGCGGGCCGGAGCCTGGGTTGGCCGCGGCAAACGTGCCGGAACTGCCCTGCTGCGGCGCGAGTCTCTCCTCGCCCAGCGACCTTCGCGGCGTCCCAGTCGCGCAGGCGCCAGCACCGAGTGCCGAGCGACAGTCCTGTCCGTCCGGGAGTCGCAGGGGTCAGGGCAGGAAGTAGCCGGTCACGTCGAACACCACGTGGGTGGTCTGGCCCGCGGTCGCGGCGTAGGTGACGCTGAGCGTGCCGGGTGGCCCGACGGCGAGCGGAACCGTAACGTTGTTCGCCCGGATATCGCCCGCGGGGAAGTTCATCGTCGAGGTCGTCGGCGTGTCCGTCCCGTTCGGACCGAGCGCCAGGTAGCCCGCGGCCGTCTGGCCGGTCACGGTCAGGTTGCCGGTCACCGCGACCGCTCCGTCCGGGATGTTTCGGGTTGCATCGCCGGGCAGCAGGTTCGTAACCGTGAAGTCCTGGAATGCGTTCGCGACGAGATGGCCCGGCAGCCCGATGCCGCTCCGTGAGTCGACGATCCGGTTGGGCGTTACGACGACGTAGGCCGCGCCGGAGGCGTCGGGCACGAAGTAGCCCGTGACATCGAAGATCACCTGGGCCCGGGCGCCCGCGACGGCGGCATAGGTGATGCTCAGCGAGCCGTCAGGACCGAGCGGCACGGTGACTCCGTTCGCCCGGTTGTCGCGGAGCGGGAAGTTGAGGGTCGATGTCGTCGGGGTATCGCTGGCGAGCGGCGTGAGGGCGAAGTAGCCCGGAGCTGTCTGGCCGGTGACCGTCAGATTGCCGGTGACCGCGATCGCCTCGGACGGGATGTTCGTCGTGATGTCGCCGGTCCGGTTGACGACAAAGAACGTCTGGGCCTGGTTGGCGGTCAGCCGGAACGGCAGGCCGAGCGCCGTCCGCGTATCGACCAGCCGGTTCGGCGTGACCACCTTGTAGGTCGAGCCACTCGTGTCCAGGACGAAGTAGCCTGTCACGTCGAAGACCACCTGCGTCCGCGCCCCAGCCCTGGCCGCATACGTGATCCACATCGTCCCGCCCGCACCGAGCGGCGCGGTCACCCCGTTCGCCCGGTTGTCACCGAGCGGGAAGTTGAGGGTCGAAGTCTGGGGGTGGTCCTGGGCGGTCGTCGTGAGGGCGAGGTAGCCGGGCGCCGTCTGGCCGGTCACCGTCAGGTTGCCGGTGATCGCGACCGCCCCGGACGGCACGTTCCGGGTCAGGTCGCCGGGGAACCGACCCGTGACCTGGAACGATCCGGCCACATTGGCGGTCAGCGGCGAGCTCAGGCCCAACTTCGTCCGGGAGTCGACCAACCGGTTGGGGGTCAGGGCGACGTAGGTCGCCCCGGCCAGGGGTAGTGGCGCGACGACGATACCGACAGTCGTCGTCCCAGTTCCGTTGGCGTTCGTGGCGCTGAGCGTGACGGCGTAGTGACCGGCCGCTGGGAAGGCGTGAAGCGGGTTCTGGCCCGGATCGGCCGGGCTACCGTCGCCGAAGCTCCACGACCAGCTCGTCGGTGCGTTGCTGGACGTGTCAGTGAACTGCACCCCGAGGGTTCCGGCGGCCTGGGCTTCGCTGAAGCTTGCCGCCGGGACGCCGGCCGCGACCGGCGCCACGACGACGGTCTCGGTTCGGGCCGACGTCCCTCCGGCGTTCGTCGTGATCAGCCTGGCGGTGTAGGTCCCGGCGCTCACGTACGTGTGGGTCGGGCTCTGGGCAGTCGAGTTGGAGCCGTCGCCGAAGTCCCACCACCACGTATCGGGGGCGCCTCCGGTCGATGTGTCGGTGAACGTCTCATCGAGGGTGCCGGGCGACTGGGCGGCCGTGAAGTCGGCAACCGGGGCGTCCGGGATTGTTCCCGCGATCGGCGAGGTGACGTTGAGATCGTCGAAGCTGATCGTGTCGGGCCCCTGGTTCCAGGCCGGGGACAGCCAGCCGAGCAGGCCCACGCCGTCGACGCCACCCACGCCCGGTGCCTGGAGGACCGGGGTCGAGTCGGTCACCGAATAAGTCCAGGTCGAGGGCTCGGGCTGGCCGTCGTTCCAGGCCTTCATGTTGATCGTCGTCGGATTCGAGCCGGTCACCTGGGCTCGGACCCAGATGAACGACGAAGCCGCCACCGAGACGCCGAGCGCATGGGTACTTGTCCCCAGCCCGGTCGTCACGTTGTTGACGACGGTATCGGCCTGCAGCCAGACCTCATCCGCTGGAGTGAGGCGGATCTGGCCGCGGTATGAGGTGCCGCCGGCGACCCGCCGGGCATCGAAGCCGACGTTGATGTTGTCCGATGTCGAGAGCGTGCCCGTCGCGACCTTGAACCGAATGTCGAGGTCCTGGGCGCTGACATTCGTGAGATAGCCGCCCCGATAGCCGGTATTGACCGTGTTGTTCGCGGCGCAGATGCCAAGGTTGTGGGGGTCTGGCACGAGCAAGGTGCCGACGCTGCCGGTCACGTTCATGTCCGGGTTCGTGCAATAGAAGCCGGCGTAGTTGCCCCCGACGTCGGCCCGCCCCCAGGCCCCACTCAGGGTTCGGGTGAAGGTGTCCGAGGCGTACGTCGTCACCGTCGGGGTCGGCGTTGGTGCCGGGGTTGGCGGGGGAGACGGATTTGGGTTCGACGCGGCCGCGACGTTCGGGCTGAACTGGCTCGTGTCGCCGGTCGGGTCCGTCTGGGTCGCGGTGACCTCGTCGCCCGGGTTGACCGGGCCGCTGAAGCCGATCGTGAACGTGCCGGTCGGCGCGACGACACCGCTGCCCAGCAAGACCTTGCCCTGGCCGGCCGTTCCGCCGGTCGAATCGCCGGCGTCCGGAGCCGCCAGGAAGACCTCCACCGTGCAGCCGGCGCAGGCGGCCCCGCTGGCGGCGGTCAGAGACACGCCGGCCGGGTCGATCGTCGGCGGAACGATCGAGTTGTTGGCGTGGTTGAGGACCGCGATCCCCCGGCCGGAGCCGGTCGAGCCGTTGCCGTAGATCGAGTTCTGGGTGATCGTGTTGTACAGATCCGAGGCGTCGCTGACGACGACGCCGGTCGGGTTGTTGGCGATGATGTTGTTCGGGCCGATCGTCGTCCAGCTCGCGTTGTAATGGACGTCGATCCCGTAGAAGTTGTTGGGCATCGACGTCACGCCGTCGGCGCCCACTCCGACCTTGTTGTCGTGGACCCAGGTCCCGGCGGTATAGAAGCCGAGGACCTCGATCCCACCGACCACGAGCGAGCCATCGGCGTGCTGGGCATTGTTGGCTACGACGTTGTCGGCGACGACGCTGTTGGTCGAGCCATCCTCGACCTGGATGCCATCGAGGGCGTTGCCGAACCGGCTTGCGGCGCCGGCGTTGCCGGTCACGTCGGTGCCGACGTAGTTACCGATCGCCTGGTTGTTGTCGTTCGTGGACCCGTGGGAGATCTCGATCCCGTTGCCGCCGTTGTCGGAGATGACGTTCCGCTCGCCGGGACCTGTCCCGCCGACCAGGTTGAACGACGAGCCCGTCTTGAAGTGGACGCCCCGGGACTGCTGGTCGAAGCACTGCGGTGAGCAGGTGCGCATCGGCTGACCGTTCGGACCGAGACCGATCAGGTTGCCCTGGATCGTGTTGTGGTCGGACTGCTCGCCGTCCGACGAGAAGCCCCCGGACGAGTTGCCCGAGATGACGTTGCGATCGGCTGGGTCCGCGCCACCGACGAGCGTGTATGTCGCGCCCTGGGTGACGGTGACCCCGTCGCCGCCGCTGACGAACGTCTTGGCCACGAACGTGCCCGTCGCATTCGTTCCGATGAAGTCCCCGGTCACGCTGTTGTTCGTCGCGCTCGAGGTCTGGAACGTGATCGAGTGCCGGAGGTTGTACATGGCCAACCCGCGCACGAGGTTGCCAGCCGAGGCGAAGATCAGGCCATCGATGTTCGCGGTGTTGGTCGTGATCTGGACGTTGATCACCGCGTTGTCGATCGCCGGGTCGGTGTTCGGGCTGGAGCCCGGCTGGGTGTAGCCGTCGATCGTGAGGCCCCCGGTGATGTCGGACACGACGGGCAGGCCGCTGGCGAGGTTGATCGTGTGGACACCGGCGCCGGGGATGGCGAACGCGATCGTGTCGGGTCCCGGATGGAGGTTCGCCTCGGTGATCGCGGCGCGGAGCGAACACAGCCCAGCGGCCGTGGCGCAGATCCCGTCGCCGGGCGTCTTGTCGACCGCGTCGGATGTCGAGTTCACCGTGAACGTGTCGGCAACTGCCGGCACCGGGTCGGAGGGCCGGGGCCGGGCCTGGGCTGCGATGAGCTGCAGGTCCTGGACATCGATGCACCCGTCGTGATTCACATCGGCCGAGCTGGCGATGACGCCGCACGCAGTGCCCGCCTCGCGGGCCAGGCCCCAGTCGATTGCTGCGATGTTCAGGTCGGCCGGGCCGACGATCCCGTCGCCACTGACATTGGCGGCCGTGACCGGTTGTGCCTGGCCCGGGGTTAGAGCCGGCGCGGCCGGTGCGGCGAACGTCGTCGCGCTCGTGCCGACCTGGACCTCGATCGTGCCCGGCAGGCTGACCTTGACGAGATTTCCGGACGCATCGACGAAGCGCATCGCACCGAGCGCCAGCGAGAGCCGGCCGGCCTCGGTCGGCAGGAGCGAGATCTTGGCGAGGGTAACTGCGCCGTTGGCCGCTGGGTGATCGGTCCTGGTCGTGCCCGCGCCGCAGTCGGCCAGGCTGCATGAATAGAGTCCGAAGGCGACCCCCGAGGGGACCTCGACCGGGCCCAGGGGCCGGACGCCCCGCCCGAGTCCGGCGAGCGCCAGGGTGCGCTGGTTGATCCCGGCGAACTCGGTCGCCGTGCTGTCGTAGCGGAGGACGCCCTCGTAGCCGGCGAAGTTCTTCACGCCGGCCGCGCGGATCAGCACCGTCAGCGTCTGGCCGACCTCGACGGACCTCGGTGCGCTCACGATGAGACGCGGGCCGGTTCCTGGACCCGAGTGGGCGACGAGCGGGACCTGGTCGGGCGTCGGCCGGGCGACGGGCCGGCTGACCGGAGCCGGATTCACCTGCGTCGGAGCAGCCAGGCCACCGGCGCCGGTCCGCGACGGCGCCACTGACGACGCGCCGGCCGTAGCCGCGGTCATGGCTCCGACCAGGCAGACGGCCGCGAGGGCGGTCAGGAGGCTTCGACCGACGCTGGATCCCAGGGTGCTGTGGCGCGTGTCCATCGAGGCGTCATCCCATACTGGGCGCCACGTCGCTCCCGCTTGGGCACGGCACGAACAGGTGTGGCAGCTCTTCGGATCGACTCCACCCGGAGCCGGATCGTCCGCGTCCGCCCCGGAACAAGGGCCGGACCCGGACCGGCATCGTCCCATCCGACCCCTGCACGGTCAACCGGCCAGACACCTCCAGACCGCCCACCCGGTCAGTAGATTCACCCGTTCCGGTCGCCGCCGTTGAAACGTCGGCGAGGCTGCCCTGGTCGAGCGGTTCGCACGCCCTGATGAGCCTGATCCCCTCGCCCAGTGGACATCGACCGGCAGACGGGGTCCCATCAGGGGCCGACCATCGAGCTCGATCCACGGGCTGCGCAGGCGGAGGAGCTCGACCTGGTCATCGTCCGACATGATCTGTTGGTCCATTTGCAGCGTTCGTGACGATTGCCCGGGCACCGTAGCACCGCGAGGGTCGGCAGGTTCCACCGTCATCCGGGCGCCAGACGCCGGCTCTCATATGCCTCTCAGATACGGCTGGGAGGCTTGGTCGTGAGCCGCGGTTCTCCCTGCGAGCTCAAGCGTGGGGAGCCGCTTCTCGGCTCTAGTGGCGGCTCCCCACATCCGGAACGTCCTAGCGAGCACCCGGGAGCTGCCCAACACCGCCTCGGGCGTCCGCTTTACGGCGCCGTTCGGTAGAACCCCTAGGTATGGGCGGAGCGGACGGCGAGACCGGACACGAGCACCGTGTCATTCGCCAGGGCGATCCCGGCGAAGCACGGCCCGAAGGCGAGCCCGCCGGCGGAGGGGTCGACGGGGGCCCGGTGAGCCTCCCGGGAGCGGCGGCCGCGAGGCCCACACGGCGATGGCCAACTTGCGGGCCCGGCCCGGAACGGCGTAGAAGTCGACGAGCAGGAGCGCGAGCGAGAGCACGATCATCACGCAGATACCGGTCATCGGGTGGGCCGCGGAGAACGCCTGGTCATTGGCCGCGAGCGCGCTCCGAACTGCTGCTCGTTGAGCTCAATCGTCCCGTCCGCGACCAGTGCATTCCGGTCTCGAGGTAGATGTTGTGCGCCCTGGCGACCTGGACGACCGTCTGCCCACCAGTCAGGGTAGCGTTGAGCTGGGCTTGAATCTTTCCGCCGCACTGGTCGATCTTGCGCACCGTCGGCGGGCGGCCGAGAATCGCTCGGGGTCGACTCAGCCCGCGCCTTGTATAGTCCCCGGGCGGTCAGGTGCGCTCCGGACCAGATCCGGGTAGCTCTGGGCCCATCGCGGCCGCGATGACGTTCGTGAAACCATTCGGTCGGTTCCTGCCTCTGGTTGATACCAGGAGGCGCAAGCATGGCCTATGTCATCGCCCAACCGTGCATCGACCACATGGACCGGGCCTGCGTCGAGGTCTGCCCGGTCGATTGCATCGCCGCCGATCCGGCGGATCGCAAGCTGTTCATCGACCCGGGCTCGTGCATCGATTGCGGGTCATGCGAGGCGGCCTGCCCGAACGAGGCGATCTATCGCCGGGATCAACTGCCGCTGGCCTGGGCCCCCTACGCCCGAATCGATGCGACGTGGTATGCCGATCCAGCGGCCGCCCGGCGCGAGCTCGATCGGCTGGCCAGCGCCGGATGACCGGCGCCAATGCGACGGCGGCCCGACCGCCCGCCGGGCCACTGATCCCGCCTCGGCTGAACCCTGACCCCACCGCCCAACCGAGCCTTGTGCCCAACGCAACGCTGATCGGCAGAACCGACTTGACCGACGCCATCGCCATCTACCGGGTCCGGCCCGACGACGGCCCGCGTCCGTTCGTGGCCGGGCAGTACTTCAGCCTGGGCCTGATCGTCGAGGGCACGCTTCAACTGCGACCCTATTCGACGGCCTCAGCGGAGGGGTCGGAGGACCTCGAGTTCCTCATCCGGCGCGTGCCCGGGGGGACGTTCACACCGGCCCTGTGGAACACGGCCGTCCGCGATCGCGTCGTGCTGGGTCGAGCCAAGGGCCTGTTCAGGCTCCAGGCCGACGATCCGCGGAGCCACCTGTTCGTCGCGACCGGCACCGGCCTGGCGCCGTTCATCGCGATGCTGGCCGCCATCAGCCGACGGCCGACTCGACCGAGAGCGGTGGTCGTCCACGGTGTTGCCTTCGTCGACGAGCTCGCCTACCGCGATCATCTTGGCCTGCTCCACTCCCAGGGCGCGGTGAGCTACCTGCCGATCGTCTCGCGCGCCGGCGAGACGCCGCATCGGGCCTGGGATGGGGCGCACGGCCGGACCACCCACGTGCTCCCGGGCCTCTTCGAGGACCTGGACCCTCTATCGACCGTTGCCTACCTGTGTGGCAATCCCGCGATGATCGAGGACGCCCGCGGCGTCCTGGGCCGGATCGGACTCCCGTCGGCAGCCATCATCACGGAGCGCTACTGGGTCGACTGAGGCAGCTGCCGCCGACCCAGGGGTTCTCCAAACTAGACTCCGGGAGCGATGACTCGGACTCCGACGTACGACGATCTGGCTGCCGATGGCGAGGCACTCCGTCGCCGGCTGTCCGAGATCATCGTGTCAGCCGGGCTCGTCGATGCGCTCGTCCGCGACATCCGGGCATGGGAGGTCCGTTGCGCGACGACGGTCGCGGTCCGCAACCTGGGCCTTGCGGCGACGTTCCGGGTCGAGACGGGTTCGATCCAGCGATTGATGGGCGACGCCTGGTTTCCCACGCCGGGCTGGCAGGCCCAGCTCGACGACGCGCTGGCCGGCTGGCTCGTTGCCCTCGAGCGTCTGCGGAGTCGCGGATCCCGTGAGCGTCACGTCGTGCGGGGTCGACCGGCGGAACCGTGAGCCCGGTGGCCGGTGCGTCAGCCGCGGGCCGCGGTCTGATTGAGCAGCCCGATTGCGAACATGACCGATGCGGCCAAGATGCCCAGACCCGCCTGACGAAGCGCCCAGCGCACCGGTCCGCGATGGGTAAATCCGCCTAGTCGACCGAGTAGCCGGACAGCATCCTGAGCAGGGCGTCGGGGGTGAGACTCGGCGAGACTCGGAGGCGAGGCATGAGAAAGCGGTCCTGCCAGGTTTCGAGGACGCCCTCTTTCGTCGTCACCGCGACGCCCATGCCGGCGGACTGGATCGCGCCAACCGCCGCGAGGCTCCACTCCCCGCTTGGGTAGGCGAACGATGTCGGGCCGCGACCGGTGATCGTCCTGATTGCCTCGGCCGCAGCCCCAATCTGGTACGCCAAGGCCGCCCCATGAAGCCTGGCCACGTCGCGATGGTCCATCGTGTGGTCGGCAATCTCCATCCCGGCCCGAGCCAGGGCGACCAGGTCCGCTGCGCTCAGGAACAGCGGCGAATGGATCCGGGCCAGGACCACGAAGTAGGTCGCCACGAACCCATATTCGCGCAGTATCGGGAACGCTTTCGTGAAGCCGTCGACGTGGCCGTCGTCGATCGTGATCACGAACGTGCGCGACGGGGGCGTGCGGCCAATCGCGAGATCATGCTGGAGGGTCGCCAGGGTGATCGTGTGCCAGCCATTGGCATGGAGGAGGCCCATCTCCCGGGCGAACACGGCCGGGTCGACGACCAGGCCGGGCCGAGCCGGCCCAGCATCGGCAAGCGTGTCGATCAGGTGGTACATCAGGATCGGGACGTGGAGGCTGAACCCAGCGTCGGACGAGACCGTCGTCGTGGGCGGCCAATCTGGACCGACCCCGTTGATCGGCGAAACGCCGCCGACCGACCCTGGCTCGCCGCTCGCTTCTGGCGCTTGGCTGGGCGCAACGGCCGACGGCTCAGCCGTGGGATTGGCGACCGGAGCCGCGGACGGCATGGCCGAGGGAGCCGGCACGGTAGCCTGTTGGCTCGGGATCGGGCTCGGGCTCGGCGTGCCGCAGCCGGCCATGAGGGCGGCCATGAGCAAGACGGCGGCCATGCGGCGACACGTCGGGCGCAGGACCGGGGACACAGAACGGCACCTCAAGAGACGCTTCGGGGTCCATTGGGCGCCGTTCGGGAGGCCTGAACGAGCGCCGGCGCGTCAGCGAAATAGCGGAAGGCAGCACGATACACGATCGCGATCGGAGGCGATTCCCGCGCCTCCGCGCCTAGCTGACGCCGAGCGTGCTCGGTGGCCCCACCGTGCGCTGGTCGTCTGCTGACGAGCCCCGAAGATGTCCTGCCCATCCAGCGACCTACCCGACGATCGAGATGGCCCCCGTCGCCTGGTCGATCCTGATCGGCAGGGACAAGAGCGGTTGATTTGTCGGGCCGCCAACAACGGCGGCGGAGTGGCGCGGATCGAAGGTTGCGCCGTGGCAGGGGCAGACGAGGTCGCCGGAGCGGGGGTCGTATTCCACCGTACAACCCGCATGGGTGCACACCGCATCGAACGCGACGACCTTGCCAGAGGCGAGCTTGACGAGGACGCCCGGATCGCCGGTCTGGGGCACCTGGAATGGCAACGAGCCGCCGTTGCTGGCGAGCGCGGCCAGTGTTCCGACGACCGACCCTGACGGTGTTGGGCCAGCACCCGCCGGCCCTGAGCCTGGCGGTGTGGAAGCGCCGGTCCCGGACGGCGTCTCGGTGAGGGGATCCTGGTGGCCGAAGATCGCGCTCCCCAGCGTGCCGCCGACGACTGCCAGGGCGACCGCTCCGATGCCAACGAGGGTCGCGTGGAGGAAGGCTCGTCGCTCTGGGGACACCGGTTCGGACCACTCGTCGGCGGGTTCGAGGAGCTGGTCGAGCCAGCCAGAGAGTACGAACCGTTCACCGTGGCCGGCAATTGCGAGGACGATCCAGCCAGCGGCGTAGGGGAGGTCAGGCCCGAAGTAGTACGGCTTCGTCGCCCAGGAGGCAGTCAACCAGAACAGGAGCGACAGCGCGGCGCCCCCACAGGCCGCCGCCCGGAACAAGAGGCCAGTCAGCGCGCCGAGCCCGACCGCGATCTCTGCGATCGAGATCAGGAGCCCGGTGAGGATCGGCCAGGGTTGGGCGATGACCTCGACAAGGACCGCGATCGGCGACACACGCACGAACGCGTCCAGCTGGCTGGCGATCGAGCCCGGCCCGCTGACCCGCAGGAACGTGGGATCGATGAGCTTGTCGAGGCCCGCATAGATGAAGGTGACCCCGAGGAACAGCCGTAGGAGCACGAGGGCCAGGGTTACCCCCTCCAGGGGGACCGGAGGCTGGCTTGTGACGCGAGGTCGAGAGCGCGGTCGACGACCGCGCTCGGTTGGTGACGTCAGCCGACTTGGGTGGGGCCGTTGCCGGCGAGCCATTCGTACCTCGGGATGTCTCAGGCGAAGGCCCGAGTGGCGTCGTGGCGCGCCGACCGCGGATCGCGCACCGGCAGAGGATCGCGGACGAACCTGAGAGGAACGTGAGAACAGGGCACATGATCTGTGCTCGGCAGGCGCCCGGATCAGCGCGGGCCGCACACGGTCACTGCGACGTACTCCGGCCTGACCGCAACACGGACATCCCGCGAGGTCCCAGGCTAGGCTCCGGAGTTGCTGGCCCGGTCCGGCGGCCAGGTGCCCATGACCTGCCGCAGGATTGCCAGCTCGCCCACGTGATACGCGGTGTGGTCCGCCGCGAGTCGCACCTCGCGCAGGATCGTGTGCCCGGGCGTGTTCGGGATCGTGGCGAGCAGGTCGGTGGCGGGGTCTGCGACGAGCTCGTGGAGTGCCGCCTGGTCGGATCTGAAGCCGTCGACGCTGCGCGCGAACTCGTCGGGCGTCGCCTTCGAGTCTGGCGCTGGCCAATACGCGGCCGGCCATTTCGGCGCGACGTAGCCTGCCTGGCGGATGTAGGCGAGAAGGTCGGCCTGCGTCCGTCGGATGTGCTCGATCAGGTGCCAGGGCGTGTACGGGACATTGGGTGGCCGCCGGTTGATCGCCTCGTCCGGGAAGTCCGCCACAGCCGCGTCGAACGGCATGTGGGCACCCCGTCCGTCGATCCATGCGAGGAGCTCTTCGCGCAGGATATCGATGCTCGCCATCTCAGCCCTCGTCGTCGGATCCCGGATCGAACCGGTGGACAGGCGCGGTCGCGCGTGGCGCTCCGCCCCTGCCGGCCGGTGGGCAAGGATATCCCTGAGATATCGCTCGGATCGCCCCACCTGGGGGCTCGCGACCCCCCGGGCCACCCACGAACGTGCGATTCCGATGATCTGCTACATTCATGTACATGGATCGGACCGTTGGCATTGCCGAGCTGCGCCAGAACCTGAGCCGATACCTGGAGCGCGTCGCAGCGGGGGAGCGGCTGCTCGTGACCGACCGCAATCGACCGGTCGCGGAGCTCGGTCCTCCGCCCGCCGTCGGCGCGGCCCTGGATCGCCTGATCGCCGAGGGCCGGATCGCCCGCCCGATCCGTCGCGGCGTACCCGCGCCGCTCGCGATGGAGGCTGACCCCCACGCGCTGAGTCGGGCGCTCGACGAGATCCGCGGCGAACGCTGAGGCATGCCGCTCTTCTATGCGGATGCTTCGGCCCTCGTGAAGCTCGTCCGTGACGAACCGGAAAGCCAAGCGCTCAGAACGTTCGTGGCTGACGCGGACCTCGTGTCGTGCGAGCTGGTCCTGACCGAGATCCCGCGAGCGATTCGGCGAGCGGTCGCCGATGACCCTCGACTGGGCCTCGAGCGACTGATCGCACGCGCCGGCGAACTCATCGATGCGCTCGGGCTGCTGCCCCTCGAGCGAGCCCTGCTCCTGGCGGCGGGCGCGCTGTCCGAACCAGCGCTGCGAGCCCTGGATGCGATCCACGTCGCCGCGGCGATCGATATGGCACCGATCGACGCCTTCGTGACGTACGACGAGCGGCAAGCTGCGGCGGCGCGCCTGGCCGGATTGCGCACGATGTCCCCCGGCGCCTAGGCCTCCGGGCGTTCGCCCCGGCAGCATCCGTCGAGTGGTTGGTGCGCGCCGAACGGTATCCTCGGGTCTCGCGAATGTGACAAGCGCAAAGGAGGCTCCGATGAGTGCGCCGATCATCCTGGTCCCTGGGTTCTGGCTCGGAGCATGGGCGTGGGACGAGGTGGCCGAGAAGCTCCGCGCCGACGGCCATGCCGTGACCGCGCTGACGCTGCCCGGCCTCGAGTCGGTCGATGCCGACCGGTCCGCGATCCATTTCACCGACCACGTCGATGCGATCATCCAGGCGATCGAAGCGGCCAACGCTCCGGTGGTCCTCGCGGTCCACAGTGCCAGCGGCTTCTCCGGCTACGCGGCGAGCGACCGGGTGCCCGAGCGGATCGGGGCGATGGTCTACGTCGACACCGCGCCCGGCAAGCCGCCCCTCGACCCCGGCTTCGCCGACGTCGACAAGCCGCTCGTGTGGGCCGACCTCGTGGCCGAGGAGAACCTCACCGGCCTGTCCGAGGCGCAGCGGGCCGAGTTCCAAGAGCGGGCCGTGCCGGTCCCCGGCGCGATGCTGCGCGAGGGCTACGAGTTCACGAACGACGCCCGTCGCGACATCCCGTCGACGATCATCGCCACCGGGTTCTCGGCGGCCGACTACCAGAAGGGCGCGAAAGAGCACCCGGAGTGGTCGTTCCTGGCCGGGATCCCCGAGCTCCGCAACCTCACCTGGATCGACCTGCCGACAAGCCACTGGCCGATGTGGTCGCGTCCGGCCGAGCTCGCCGCGATCATCGCCGACGTTGCGACGAAGGCCGGCGGGCCGGCCGCCGCCAGGCTGTCGCGCTGAGGCTCCGGCGCTTCCACGATCGCGGCGCCTAATTGGTGAAGTAGCCGGTCACATCGAAGATCAGGTTGGTCGTGGCGGACGGGCTGGCCGCCACGTAGGTCGCCCAGAGGTGACCACTGGCCAGCGGCACCGTGACCCCGTTCGCCCGGCTGTCGCCGAGCGGGAAGTTGAGGGTCGACGTGGTCGGGTGGTTCTGGGCGCTGGTCGTCAGCGCGACGTAGCCCGCCTGCGTCTGGCCGGTCACCGTCAGGTTGCCGGTCACCGCGATCGCCCCGGCCGGGACGCCGCCGGCACCGGCCACGGCAAACGAGCGCGCCGTCGTACTGACGAACTTGCCCGCCAGGCCGGTCCCATTGCGGGTGTCGAGGATCCGGGCTGGAGCCAGCGTGTGATACGTGGCGCCGGTCAGGTCCGCCGTGAAGTAGCCGGTCACATCGAAGATCAGGTTGGTCGTGGCGGACGGGCTGGCCGCCACGTAGGTCGCCCAGAGGTGACCACTGGCCAGCGGCACCGTGACCCCGTTCGCCCGGCTGTCGCCGAGCGGGAAGTTGAGGGTCGACGTGGTCGGGTGGTTCTGGGCGCTGGTCGTCAGCGCGACGTAGCCCGCCTGCGTCTGGCCGGTCACCGTCAGGTTGCCGGTCACCGCGATCGCCCCGGCCGGGACGCCGCCGGCACCGGCCACGGCAAACGAGCGCGCCGTCGTACTGACGAACTTGCCCGCCAGGCCGGTCCCATTGCGGGTGTCGAGGATCCGGGCTGGAGCCAGCGTGTGATACGTGGCGCCGGTCAGGTCCGCCGTGAAGTAGCCGGTCACATCGAAGATCAGGTTGGTCGTGGCGGACGGGCTGGCCGCCACGTAGGTCGCCCAGAGGTGACCACTGGCCAGCGGCACCGTGACCCCGTTCGCCCGGCTGTCGCCGAGCGGGAAGTTGAGGGTCGACGTGGTCGGGTGGTTCTGGGCGCTGGTCGTCAGCGCGACGTAGCCCGCCTGCGTCTGGCCGGTCACCGTCAGGTTGCCGGTCACCGCGATCGCCCCGGCCGGGACGCCGCCGGCACCGGCCACGGCAAACGAGCGCGCCGTCGTACTGACGAACTTGCCCGCCAGGCCGGTCCCATTGCGGGTGTCGAGGATCCGGGCTGGAGCCAGCGTGTGATACGTGGCCGCCGCGGCGACGGCCACCACGATCACCGGCTGCGAGGTCGTCCCGGTGCCGGCGCCGTTCGTGGCATGGAGGGTCACCGTGAACGTCCCGGCGTTGGCGAACGTATGGAGCGGATTCTGGCTGGCAGACGTGTGACCGTCACCGAAGTTCCACGACCAGCTCGACGGTGCATTCGTCGACGTATCGGTGAACTGGACCGCCAGGCTGCCGCCCTGCTGGATGGCGGTGAAGCTGGCGAGCGGCACGCCGGGCAGGGGATTGACCGTGATCGTGCTGGTCTTCGCGGTGAATTCCGCCGTTGTTGGTGGCGATCAGCTTGACCTGGTAGCTGCCCGGGGCACTGTACGTATGGCTCGGATTCTGGCTGGTCGAGGCGGCGCCGTCGCCGAAGTCCCACCACCACGAGGTCGGCGCCCCGCCGGTCGAGGTGTCGGTGAACTTCATGGCGAGCGTGCCCACGGTCTGGACCGCGCTGAAGTTGGCGATCGGGGCCGCAGGGATCGTGCCCGAGATCGGCGAGGTGACGTTGAAATCGTCGAAGCTGACCGTGATCGGACCCTGGTTCCAGGCCGGCGACAGCCAGGCCAGCAGGCCGGCGGCGCCCGGTGCCTGGAGGGCGCCCGTGGAGTCGGTCGTGGTGTAGTCCCAACCCGTGGGCTCTGGGGTTCCGTCGCTCCAGGCCTTGAGCTTGATCGTCGTCGGGTTCGTCCCGGTGACCTGGCCGCGGACCCAGATGAACGAGCCGGCCGCGACGCTGGCCGCATGCGCCCGGGTGCTCGTCCCGAGCGGCGTCATGTTGTCGTTGAGCACGGCGTCGGCCTGCAGCCAGACCTGGTTCGCGGGTGTCAGCCGGACCTGTCCGCGGTACGAGGTGAAGCCAGAGACCCGCCGGACGTCGAAGCCGACGTTGATGTTGTCGGAGGTCGTGAGCGTCGCCGTGGCCACCCGGAAGCGGACATCGACGTTCTGGGCACTGACGTTGGTCAGGTAGCCGCCCCGGTAGTTCGTGTTGACGGTGACCGGCTCGTTGCAGCTCGTGGGATGGTTGGGATCGGGCACCAGGACGGTCGCCGCCGCGCCCGTGACGTTCATGTCGACGTTCGTGCAGTAGAAGGCGGCGTAGTTGCCGCCGATGTCCGCTCGGCCCCAGGTGCTGGCCAGCGTCCGGCTGAACGTGTCGGCGACGTACGTCGTCAGGGTGGGCGTAGGGGGCTGGGGCGGCGTCGGAGGCGCGGTCGGCGCGGGGATCGAGGCCGCGGCGACGTTCGGGCTGAACTGGGAGGTGTCGCCGCCGAGGTCGGTGACCGTGGCCGTCACCTTGGTCCCGGCGGCCAGCGTCGTGTCGAAGCCGACCGTGAACGCCCCACTGGCCGGCACGACCGTGCTGCCCAGGAAGACCTTGCCCTGGCCGGCCGTCCCGCCGCCGGCATCACCGACATCCGGGGTGGCCTTGAATGCCTCGACCGTGCAGCCGGCGCAGGCGGTCCCGTTCGCCGCGGTCAGCGACACGCCCGATGGG
This sequence comes from uncultured Chloroflexia bacterium, assembly GCA_963727055.1. Lineage (GTDB taxonomy): Bacteria > Chloroflexota > Limnocylindria > Limnocylindrales > CSP1-4 > Palsa-1033. Next base: position 1,579,932 of record CAVSEN010000003.1, on the reverse strand, counting down.
CTCAGGACGGGCGGCGCGATCGAGCGGTTCGCGTGGTTGAGGAGTGCGATCCCCCGGCCGGTCCCGCCCGAGCCGTTGTTGTAGATCGAGTTCCCGGTGACCGTGTTGTACAGGTCGGTCGCATCGCTGACGATGACGCCGCTGGGGTTGTTGGCGATGATGTTGTCCGGGCCGACCGTCATCCAGCTCGCGTTGAAGTGGATGTCAACGCCAAAGAAGTTGTTGGGCAGCGGGCTGACGCCGTCGAGGCCCACCCCGATCATGTTGTCGTGGATCCAGGCGCCGGCGGCATAGAACCCCTCGACGCCGATCCCGCCCATCACCTCGGAGCCATCGGCCCGCTGGCCGTTGTTGGCGATCACGTTGAACGCGACCGTGTCGTTGGTCACCTGGTCCTGGAGGTGAACGCCGTTGAGGCCGTTGCCGAACTTGTTGGCCGCGCCGGCATTGCCCGTAACGTCCGTGCCGATGTAGTTGCCGATCGCCTGGTTGCTGTCGGTCGTGCTGCCGTGCGAGAACTCGATGCCCTCGCCCCGGTTGTTCGAGATGACGTTGCGCTGGCCGGGGCCCGTCCCGCCGATGACGTTGTAGGAGGAGCCGTTATTGATGTCGACGCCGTGCGAGACCTGGCCGTAGCACTGGGTGCTGCAGGTCCGGATCGACTGGCCGTTCGGGGCCAGGCCGATCAGGTTGCCATAGACGACGTTGTGGTCGGTCTGCTCGTTATAGGTCGAGAACCCGTTCGACGAGTTGCCCGTGATCACGTTGCGGCTGGCCGGGTCCGTGCCGCCCACGGTGGTGTAGCTGGCTCCCAGGGTCACGTTGATCCCGTTGCCGCCGCTGACGAAGGCCGGCGAGAAGTAGGTGCCCGCCGCATTCGTGCCGATGAAGCTGCCGATCACGCTGTTGTCATGAGCACTCGTTGTCTGGAACGAGATCGAGCGGCGGAAGTTGTACATCGACAGGCCCCGGATCACGTTGTTCGCCGAGCTGACGAAGATCGCGTCGAGGTTCGGGTTGGGGGCCGACGTCAGCTGGATCATGAGCCTGGCGTTGTCGACGACCGGATCGGTGTTCGGACTTGCGCCCGGCTGGCTGTAGCCGTCGATCGTCACGCCGCCGGTCGTGTCGGTGATGATCGGCAACGTGCTGCCGAGCTTGATCGTCTGGACGCCGCCGCCAGGAATGCTGAACAGGATCGTGTCGGGGCCCGGATGGAGGTTGGCCTCGGTGATCGCGGCCCGGAGCGAGCACACGGCCGCGGCGGTCGCGCAGAGTCCGTCGCCGGGGTTCGCGTCGGGGGCATCCGAGACGGAGTTGACCGTGAGGACCAGGGCCACCATCGGCTCGGCCAGGCGGCTCGCGAGTGGGGCCGGCCGGGGCGCCACCTGGGCCGCGATCAGCTGGAGGTCCTGGACGTCGAGACAGCCGTCGTGGTTGACGTCGGCCGGTTCGTTGACCAGGCCGCAGCTCGAGCCCGACTCGCGGGCCAGGCCCCAGGCGATCGTGGCGACGTTGAGATCCGCTGGGCCGACGAAGCCGTCGCCGCTGATGTCGGCGCGCGTGACCGGGTGGGCGGTGCCGGGCCGGAGGACGGGGGCACCTGGGGCGGCGTACGCCGTGGAGCTCGTGCCCACCTGGACGCTGATCGTGCCGGGCAGCTTGATCGTCATGAGCTTCCCGCTGGCATCCACGAAGCGCATCGAGCCGAGGGCGATCGCGAGCCGGCCGGCCGCCGTCGGCACCAGGGTCAGCCTGGCCAGCGTGACCGAGCCCGTCGCTCCGGGATGGGACGTCGTGCTCTGGGTGTCACCGCAGCCGGCCAGGCTGCAGGAGTAGAGCCCGAAGGCGACCCCCGACGGGATGACGACCGGGCCGAGGGACTCGACGTCGCGGCCGAGCCCCGCCAGGGCGATCGAACGCTGGGACAGGCCATCGAACTCGGCCGCCGCCGGGTCGAAGCGCAGCACGCCCTCGTAACCGGCAAGGTTCCTCACGCCGATGGCCTTGAGCTCGATCGTGATCGTCTGACCGACGGCGACCTGCTTCGGGGCACTGATCACGAGCCGGGCGCCTGTCCCCGCCGCCGTCACGGCGACGAGCGGCACCTGGTCAGGGTTCGGGAGGATCGCCGGCCTGGTCGCCGGCTGATCGGCCGTCGGCGGCTGGGCCGGGGTGACGACCGCGCCAATCGATCGGGGAGCGGCTCCGACGGCGGCCCCGACGGTGGTCAGCGGCACGACACCGAGGAGGGCGGTGATCGCGACCGCGATCAGCAACCGGCTGGAACGGCCGTCCGTCGAGATAGCGTTGCGTCGTGGCACCGAAGCGTCACCCCAAAGGCTGGGCGGCGCCCTCGACCCCCATCTCGGAACGGAAGGATCAAGCGTCGCAGGCGGCCGAGCTGGGCCAGATTGTGCGTGGGAGCCCAGGGAATCGCGCGCATCTGGCTCCGTCCGGCCATCCTCCCACCGGCTCTCGGACCCGTCAATCCATTCGTACCCGCGCAGGTCGCCATTCGTCCTGGTCGGTGCGCGGGCGCATCGGCCCGGTCCCTGGCCGACACGCCCCGGGACTGGGCGTATCCTCGTCCTCCAGCCGCCCGGGAGCCGGTTGGCCGCCCAACGCCGCCCGCTGTCACGGAGCACTCGAGATGAAGACGCGTTTCGCTGCCACCGTCCTGGGCACGAGTGCCCTGCTGCTGGCGATCCTGCCCGCTCAAGGGGCAGCCGCAGCGACCGTGCCGGCCTCCGTCATCGCGCCCGCTCGGGTGTTTACGGCGGCCCTCACCGGTGGCGCGGAGGTTCCGCCCGTGACCACCTCGGCCAGCGGCGCGGCCCAGGTCGTGATCAGTGCCGACGGCCTGTCGATCAACTACCAGGTCACCTACAGCGGGCTGACGTTGGTCGCCGCCCACATCAACAGCGGTGCTGCGGGCACGACCGGGGGGACGATCTTTCCGCTCGCCGCGGATCCGAGCCCGCTGGTTGGCACGCTGACCGCGGCCGACTTCACGGCCTCGGGCAGCGTCACGACGTTCGCCGAGGCCCTGGCCGCGATTTGGGCGGGGACCACGTACGTCAGCCTCGACACGGGGCCCAACCCCGGCGGCGAGATCCGCGGCCAGCTCGGCGTGCGTGCCCTCGCGGTCGTCGTGACCGCCGCGTTGACGGGCGGCGCCGAGGTTCCGCCGGTTGCCACGGGCGCGACCGGCTCGGCCCTCGTCGTGATCTACCACAGCGGCACGATCAACTACCAGGTCACGTACAGCGGCCTCTCGGGCCCGGTCATCGGGGCCGACATCGCAGTCGGCCAGCCCGGGACGACCGGCGGGGTCGTCTTCCCGCTCGTGCTCGGCGACCCGGTCCTGGGCACGTCGTCGGCGGCCAACTTCACCGCCGCCGGCTCGATCACGAGCTACGGCCTGGCGATCACGGCGATGGCTGCCGGCGGCACGTACGTCAACCTGCGCACGACGGCGAACACGGACGGCGAGATCCGCGGCCAGCTCGGGCAGGCATCGATCCCGGGCGCCACGTACCACAGCCTGACCCCGGCCCGGATCCTCGACACCCGCGATGGGACCGGCCTCGGCGGCAAGTTCGTGAGCTCAAAGCCCCGGGAATTCGCCGTGGCCGGCCAGGGCGGCGTTGATTCTGCTGCCACCGCGGTCACCGGCAACCTGACCGTCACCGGCCAGACCCAGGCGGGCTATGTCGCGCTCACCCTGACGAGCCAGAGCCACCCGAGCACCTCGACCCTGAACTTCCCCCAGGGCGACAACCGGGCGAACGGGATCACGGTGCCGATCACCGCCGGAGGCCATCTCTGGGCGACGTTCGTCGCGCCCAGCAGCCTGGCCACGACCGACCTGATCTTTGACGTGACCGGCTACTTCACCGGCGACACGAGCGGTGCGACCTTTCACAGCCTGAGCCCGGCCCGAATCCTCGACACCCGGACGGGGACCGGCCTGAGCGGCCCGTTCGTCAGCACGACGGCGCGCGAATTGGTCGTCGCGGGCCAGGGCGGGGTCGATCCCGCCGCGATCGCGGTCACCGGCAACCTGACCGTCACCGGGCAGACCGGCGCCGGCTTTGTCGCGCTCACGTTGACGAGCCAGAGCCACCCGGCCACCTCGACGCTCAACTTCCCACTTCGCGACAACCGGGCGAATGGGGTGACCGTGCCGTTGACGGCCGGCGGCCACCTGTTCGCGACGTACGTCGCGCGCCAGCCCGTCCGCCACGACGAACCTGATCTTTGACGTGACCGGCTACTTCACGCCCGACGGCAGCGGGGCCATGTACCACAGCATGACGCCAGCCCGGATCCTCGACACCCGCACCGGGATCGGCCTGAGCGGCAAGTTCGTCAGCACGACGGCCCGCTCGCTGACCGTCGCCGGGGCGGCGGGCGTCCCATCCGGCGCGACTGCGGTCACCGGCAACCTGACCGTCACCGGCCAGACCCAGGCGGGCTATGTCGCGCTCACCCTGACGAGCCAGAGCCACCCGACCACCTCCACCCTGAACTTCCCGCTCGGGGACAACCGGGCGAACGGGGTGTCCGTGCCGCTCATGGGCGGCAGCGATCTCTGGGCAACGTACGTCGCCGCGAGCTCATCGGCGTCGACCAACCTGATCTTTGACGTGACCGGCTTCTTCGTGCCGTGAGCCGGCAGAGGCGGGCGGCGGCGGTCATGCGATGACGATCCGCCTCTTCTACGACCGCTGGCCGCAGTACGAGCGGCGTCTCGTCGATTCGATCCGGGACCTGACGCCCGAGCAGCTCGCCCTGCGGGCCGCGCCCGAGCACTGGCCCGTCTGGGCGATCGCCAGCCACGTGGCCGGCACCCGGGTCTACTGGCTCTGCCACGTGCTGGGCGAGCCGGGTGCCGAGACCACGCCATTCGGCGACCGCGATGGCGACGGCTGGGAGGACGACCTCGATCACCCGCGCAGCGCGGCCGAGGTCGTCGCTGCGCTCGAGACGACGTACGCGATCATCGATGCGGCCCTCGACCGCTGGACGCCCGAGATGCTCTCGGACACCGTCGAGCGCTCGTACGGGGATGTGCGCCAGGTCCACTCGCGGACCTCGATCCTCCAGCGCCTGCTGACCCATGAGGCGTACCACGGCGGCGAGCTGGCGATCGCCCTCGGCAGTCAACCACCTGGATCCGACCTACATCTGGCGCGCGGACGACCCGCTCCAGTCCTGACGCCGGCGGCGCCCAGTCAGGCCGAGGCCGTCGCCCTCAGCCGACCGCCATCGGACTCGCATCCGGCTCGTTCCGGGGGACCAGCACCGCGGCGACCAGCGCGGCCAGCAGGCAGGCGACGACGCCCAGCCAGATCGTGGCCGCGAGCGACACGGTCACCAGCGCGCCCGCGATCACGGCCCCGATCGGGTAGCCGGCGAAGTTGAACGCCATCGATACGGCGAACGCCCGGCCCATCCACGAGGGATCCGTGCGCCGCTGGCGGACCGTGAACAGGGCGATGTCCGAGCAGCCGTTGACCAGCCCGAACAGGAACATCATCAGCACCAGGAGCGCCAGACCGATCTCCGGTCGGATCGGCCCCAGGATGCCGGCCGCCGGCAGCAGGAAGCCCACGAGCGGCGCCATCAGGACCATCGGGACGATGAGCATCGTCCATTCGCGCTGGCGGGTGTCGACCCGGCCGAACACGAACGCCGAGACCATCCCCGAGACACCCGAGGCGGCGAAGATCAGCCCGACCATCGCATCGCCGTAGCCGAGGTCCTTCAGGACGACCACCGGGATGACGATCGTCATCATCCCCCAGGCCAGGTTCAGCAGCGAAAGGGCGAACCCCAGCCCGCGGATCGTGCGGTTGTTCCAGGCATAGCGGACGCCGGCCCAGGCATCGGCCAGCAATCGGCCGGTCGAGGCCGTGTCGCTGGCCGGCTCCGGCAGGCCGACCAGGACGAGCACGGCCAGCGCGAACGGGGCGGCGATGGCCAGCATCGCGGCCGACGGGCCAAGGACCGCGACCAGGCTGGCGGCCAGCGGTGGGCCGAGGATGGTCGCCACCACGTAGCCGCTCGAATCGATCGCGTTGACCCGCTCCCAGAGGTGGGACGGGACCATGATCGGCAGGATCGTCCGCAGGCCGACGATGCTGAGGATGCTCGTCAGCGAGGTGACGATGACGATTAGCACCAGCAGCGGCGCCGGGAGCAGCCCGGCGAGTGACAGCCCTCCGATCAGGAGCAGGCTGACCAGCGCCACGACGTAGTCGAGCTTCATCAGCCGGACCCGCCCGTGCCGGTCGAGGAGCGCTCCCGCGATCGGGGCGATGAGCAGGCCCGGGACGACGGACGCGAACGTCACCACGCCTGCCAGGCTGGGCGAGTCGTAGACGCCGAGCGCGAAGAGGACGAGCGCCACGCCCAGCATCGACTGGCCGATGCGGGCCAATCCCATGGAGGCGACGACCCGCCCCAGCCGCGGCACGCGCAGCACGGCACGGTAGGACCGGTCACTGGGGAGGTCGGGCACGGCATAGATGCTAGCGCGGGTGGTTCCCAGGCCCTCACTCGTTCGGCGACGGACTATCCTCCGAGGATGCCCGACAGCAGCAGCTCGGTGAATTGGCGGCCTGCGCAGCGATGTCCCTGACCGGTCTCGGCCCCCTGCTGGCCGACGCACGGTCCGGCCGCTACGCGATCGTGGCGTTCAACGTGATCCTGCTCGAGTACGCGGAGGCGATCGTCAGCGCCGCCGAGCAGGCCGGGTCGCCCGTGATCCTTCAGCTGAGCCAGAACGTCGTCCGCTATCACGACGACGACCTTGAGCCGCTCGGGCTGGCCTGCCTGGCCCTCGCCCGGCGCGCCGCGGTGCCGGTTGCCGTCCATCTCGATCATGCGACCACGATCGCCCTGTGCGAGCGGGCGGCGGCGATCGGCTTCGGCTCGGTGATGTTCGACGGCTCCGCCCTGCCCGACGAGGAGAATGTGGCCCGAACGACGGAGGTCGCCCGCTGGGGCCGCGGTTTCGGAATCGCCGTCGAGGCGGAGATCGGGGTCATTGGCGGCAAGGACGGCAGCCACACGGTCGACGCGCCAACGACGCCGGCCGCGGCGGCCGAGTTCGTCGAGCGAACGCGGGTTGACGCCCTCGCCGTCCAGGTCGGCTCCTCGCACGCGATGGTGACCCAGGCCGCCCAGCTCGATCTGGACCTGATCGAGCGCCTGCGGGCAGCCGTCTCGATCCCGCTCGTTCTGCACGGCTCGTCCGGTGTCCCCGACGGACAGCTCATCGCAGCCAGCCGGGCGGGGATCGCCAAGGTCAACGTGGGCACCCGCCTGAACGTCGCGTTCACGGCCGCGCTGCGCGACAGCCTGGCGTCCGATCCGGCCGTCGTCGATCCGCGCCGCTACCTGGCGGTCGGACGATCCGCCGTTGAGCATGCCGCCACGACGCTGATCCGGGCGGTAGGCCCCGGCCGCTCCTAGCAACCCGGCGCGGGCGCCTGGCGCCCAACTTGGGGGTTGCAACCCGGTGCCGAACCTGTTTCAATCACCGGCGATGCCACGCAAACGTGCGCGCACAAATGTGCACGCGACTCAATCGGATGACTTCCTGGCCGACGTTGCGCGCGCCTATTACGAGCGCCACCTCACCCAGGAAGAGGTGGCGGTCCAATTCGGCGTGTCGCGCTCCCAGGTGTCGCGCTATCTCCAGGAGGCCCACGCCCGCGATATCGTCCAGATCCGGATCGTGCCCGCCGGCGCGCGCGATGCCGCCGCCGAGGCAGCCCTGCGCGAGCTGTTTCCCCACCTTGTCGATGTCGTGGTGGCCCGGGTGTTCGGTGATGGGCCGGAGACCGTCCGCTGGACGGTGGCGCGTGCCGCCGCCCGCTTGCTCGACCGGTCCGTGACCTCGGCGATGACCGTCTGCTTCGGGGCCGGTCGGACGCTGGCCGACACGGTCGAGCTGCTGTCGCCCGATCGGGTCAGCAACGTGACCGTGGCCCAGGCCATGGGCAATGCCGGCCACGAGGGCCTGGCGATCGACTACAACGCGATCGCTTCGGTCGCCGCGACGGCATTCGGCGGTCGTGCCTACCAGATCAACGCTCCGGCGATCCTCGGGCCGGGCATGCGTGCGGCCGAGCTCGAGGCGTCGAACCCCCAGATTCGTGAGTCCCTCCGATTGGCTCGCTCGGCCGATCTCTACGTGCTCGGGATCGGCTCGATCGGCGGTGATGTCATCTACGTCCAGACGGGCCTGCTGACCTTCGACGACCTGGCCTCGCTGAAGGCCGCCGGCGCGGTCGGTGACATCTGCGGCAACTTCTTCGATGCCCGCGGCCGGCCCTGCCCGGCTCCGTTCCAGGACCGTCTCGTTGGCATCCGGCTGCAGGACCTTCGCCGGGCACCGACCGTCATCGCCTGTGCCGCTGGCCCGGAGAAGGTTGCGGCGCTCGCCGGCGCCCTGGCCGGTCGGTTCGCAAACGTCCTTGTCACCGATGAGCAGACCGCCGGCGGGATGCTCGAGCTCGTGGGACCAAAGCGCCGCGAATTGATCGCGGCGCGGCAATAGGTTCGCGCTGGTGAGAGATCAACGAGGAGGAGTGAGAGTGCGAAAGCGCATCTATGTCGTCTGGGCGGCGCTTGCCCTGGTGGCATCCGCCTGCAGCTCGGCCGCGACCGCGCCGCCGGCGGCATCGTCGGCCCCATCGGCCGCGGCGTCGACGGCACCCGCGGCCAGTGCCACGCCTGCCCCGCCGGCCATGGGCAAGATCCTCAAGACCGGCAAGGTAACCGCGACCGACCTGTCCCTGACCCCGGACCAGGAGTCCGCGGTCAAGGCCCAGTCGTCCGGGAAGCTCATCGGAATCGTGGCCCTGACGATGGCGACCGAGTACCACCAGAACCTGAACAACGCAGCGCTGGCTGAAGCCCAGCGCCTCGGCTACACGGCCGAGATCTGCGACGCCGGCACCGACCCGGCCAAGGAAGTCTCGTGCCTGGAAGGGTTCATCTCGAAGAACGCAACGGCGATCATCACGACGAGCGCTGCCTCAACGGTCGGCCCGTCGGTCAAGACCGCCATCAGCAAGGGCATCACCGTGGTCCAGGTCACCGGCACCGACATGACCGACTTCGGCGCGATCGGCGTGTCCGTTGACAACATCACGATCGGGACGGCCGAAGGCACCGCCGCCGGACAGTACGCCGCGACGACCTTCCCGGGCGCCGCAGTCCAGGTCGGGATCCTCGACTACCCGTCCATCCCGGACCTCGTCGCTCGGGCCGACGCGATCCAGGCCGGCATGCTCGCCGCCGATCCCAAGATCAAGGTCGTTGGTCGCTTCCTCGGCGGCCTCCCGGCCAACGCGGTGACCTCGGTCGAGACGGCCCTCCAGAAGTTCCCCCAGCTCCAGGGCCTCGTCGGCATCAACGACGGCGGCGACCTGGGCGGCTACCAGGCCTTCGTCACCGCGGGCAAGACGGCCGACAAGAACTTCGTCTTCGGCATCGACTGCGACCCGCAGGCGGTGACCCTGATCGACCAGGGGACGATGTACAAGGGTTGCGTCGATACCAACCCCAAGGGCACCGGCACGATCGCGGTTGACGCCTTTGCTCGCCTCGTGGCGGGTGCCGACGTACCGGCTTCGATCGAAGTCCCGGTCAGCATCCACAACAAGTCCTAGCAGACGCGACGGACGCCGAACCGATGGATCGTTGGGTTGAGATCGACATCGATTGGTTCGGCGGGCCGCCGTGGGACCTCAAGATCAGCACGTTCGTGGAGCGCACCCTGCCCTTGTTCCGCGGGGCCGAAGGGTTGCGCGGGATCTGCTTCAACATCGGCTGGCTGGCCGACCTGGTGACCGAGTGGACCGGCCGGCCGGACCAGCCCCTGCCCCTGCGATCGCGACGCTTTGCCACCTGGGCCGCGCTCGGCTACGAGGACCTGCGCAGGTTCCTCGCCGAGCTGCGCGCGGCCGAGGCTGCTGCCGGGATCCCGGACATCGCGCTGGGGGTGCTCGTCGCGGGACTGGGCCAGGTGGTCGCGCCCCCGGTGACCGGCGCGATGTACGACCTGTTCTCCAATTGGTATGACCGACACCCCGAGCTCTATCCGCTCGACATCTCACCGTTGCCCGGTCCGGACCTCGATCCCCGGGTGCCGATGGTCGCCGACGACTATCCGTACGCGTCACGGCCGGGCGGGATTCGGGCCGGCGACCCGTTCCCCGAGTTCTTCGGGGCGCAGTGGGGGACCGTCGCCGCCTTCCTTGGCCTGGACCTGATCCATCTCCGCGACGGCATGCTCGGGCCGCTCCTGTACACCCGCGTCGGTCCATACGGGACGATGGCGTCGGCTGATCCGGCGGAGAATCGAACCTGGACCGATGCTGTGCGGCGCCTCTTCCGTGCCTGCAAGGAGGCGCGCCCGGAGGGTCTCGTGATGGCCTACTCGAGCGGCCTGAGCGGGACGGCCGAGTGGATGACGGGCTGCGTCGACCTCGAGGCGATCGTCGCCGATGGGGCCCTCGATATTTTCATCGACCAGACCTGGGGTGGTGCCTGGCAGGACTGGTGGGACGACACCTGGAAGGGCTGGACGTTCCAGCTTGCCTACCTGCTCGGCCACGGCGCCCAGATCAGGGGCGGCAACCAGCAGCGCTCCGTCGCGTGCCGGCAGTACAAGCTGATCGAGACGTGGGATGGCTGGGAGCCGTGGGACACCCTCCACGACACGCCGGGCAAGCTCGGCTGGGCGATGTGGGCCTTCTCGCATGCTGCCGTGCTGGACCCGGCGGGCAGTCCGGTCGTCCCCGAGGGGACCTACGTCTCGTGGCTCAACGACTGGAATGATCGCCTGATCGAGCCGGACGACGTGAGCTTCCTCGTCAGGCACCTCGACGCCGCCGAAGCGAGCGCCGAATCGATCGAAGCCGTCTACGGGCCGTTGCTCGTCCACGATCGTGATGCGCTCCTCGCAAAGTACGAGGCCGAGCCCGACGCCAACGCGAGCGAATGGATCGAGGACCACGTCGGGATGGCGATGAAGTGGGCGTCGCCGGTCCTCGCCGCGACGCGCGCCGAGTGGCTCCCGGCGGCCTGGCCGGACGGTGCCTTCCTGCAGCTCCCGGGGCCGGGACCCTCCGCGCAGGCGCGCGCCGAGTTCGGTGGACCGATCGTGGCCGTTGGCCGGGCCGACCTGGTCGATCCCGTGCTGGTTGGCTCGGCGGGCGTCGCCAGCATCGGCGATTCGATCCCGGCCGGCTATCGCCTGGGCTATCCGGCGAGCCCCGACCTGCGCCACGAGGATCGCCTCCATCTGCCCGATCGGACCGCGGTCACCGCCGCCCGCGGGGCGACGGTCGGCTACGACTCGCGGGGCATGCCGCTCCTCGTGAGCCAGGGCCAGTTCGGCTACTGGCAGCCGCCCGACCTGGCCGATCCGGGCAACGCCCTCGTGCCCCATTCGCAGATCGGCAGCGTCTCGCCGTACATCGAGGCGTCGCGGCTCATGGCCGCCGGCGCGGCCCGGGCCGGCGGCTTCCGAGCCGAGCCGGTCGCCAGCCACGAGCCCGTCGCCGTGCATGCCTGGCGGAGCGGGGGAGCCGTCCACATCCTCCTGGGCAACCTGGAGTCGGGCTGGATGGGCGACGCCCGGTTCGCCCGCCGGGTGACGGTGATCCTGCCCCGCGAGCGTTTCGGCCTTGACCCGTCGGCCGCGTACGTGCTGCGGACCGTGGGCGATGATCGCATCCTGGAAGCGGAAGCTGGAGCGGCAGGCGGCGACCTCCGCTTCACGATCGAGGTCGCCCCGGAGTGGTTCCGGGTCCTGCGCCTCGAACAGCGCCCGGGTGGCGTCTCGTGACGGTGGTTGGCGGCCTGGTCGCCGAGCCGGGCTTGCCCAGGGCGACCTGGCGCGACCGCGCTCGGGAGTTCCTGTCCGAGTACGGCTTCCTCGCGTTCTTCGCGGTGTGGGTCGTCTTCCTCGCGATCACAACGCCGCTCTTCCTGACCGGCGAGAACCTCGTCCTGGTCCTGCGCCAGGCCTCGATCTTCGGGATCCCGGCGATCGGCGCGACCTTCGTCCTGATTGCGGGCGAGCTCGACATCTCGTTCGGCGCCCTGCTCGGACTGTGCGGCCTGGCCGGGGCGAGCGTCCTGACGGCCGGCTTCCCGCCGATCATCGGGATCCTGGCGGCGGTCGGCGTCGGGCTCCTCGTTGGGATCGCCAACGGCCTGCTCGTGACGGTCACCAAGATCCCGTCGGTGGTGGCCACGCTGGGCATGCTCACGATGCTCCAGGGGATCGGCCTGGTCGTCAGCAAGGGCTCGAGCGTGTTCGGCCCGGAGCTCGATCCGCTGATCTACCTGGCCCAGGGCTACGTCGGGCCCGTCCCGATCCCAGTCCTGCTGAGCATCATCGCCTACGCCCTGGCCTGGGTCGTGCTGACCCGGACGCCGTTCGGGATGCACGTCTACCTGATCGGCGACAACGCCGAGGCCGCCTACCGGACCGGGATCAACGTCGATCGGCTGCGCCTGGTCGTCTTCGCCCTGGCCGGTGCCCTGACCTCGGTCGGCGCGCTGATCCTGGTCGGCCGGGTCGGCCAAGCCCAGGCCACGCTCGGCACCGAGGCGCTGTTTCCGGTCCTGACCGCCGTGATCCTCGGCGGGACCGGCCTGCAGGGCGGCCGGGGCCGGATCCAGAACACGCTCCTCGCATCGCTCTTCCTGGCGAGCATCGTCAATGGGCTCATCCTGCTTGGCGTGGACCCGAGCGCCCAGAGCGTCGTCGAGGGCGCGATCCTGATCCTGGCCGTCTCGCTCGACCGGCTGCGCCGATGACCCGCCGCGAGATCCTGGTCGACGGCAAGTGGATCGCGCCGCGTCACGGGGGCACGTCGACGGTCATCGGGCCGGCCGACAACGAGCCGATCGCCGAGGTTGCCGCGGGCGGCCCCGAGGACATCGACCTCGCGGTCGCCGCGGCTCGCCGGGCGTTCGACGACGGTCCCTGGCCCCGGCTCTCGGCCAGCCAGCGCGGCCGCTACCTGCTCAGGATCGCCGCCCTCCTCGAACGCGACGCCGCCGATGTCGCCGCCACCGAGTCGCGCAACAACGGCAAGCCCATTCGCGAGAGCGCCGGGATCGACGTGCCCCTGTCGGTCGACTGCTTCGAGTACTTCGCCGGCTATGCGACCAAGCTCACCGGCCACACGCTGCCCGTGCCCGGCGACATGCTCGCCTATACCGTGCGCGAGCCGATGGGCGTGGTCGGGGCGATCACGCCGTTCAACTTCCCCCTCCTGCTGGCGACATGGAAGCTCGCCCCGGCGCTCGCCTTTGGCAACACCGTCGTGATCAAGCCGTCGTCCGAGACGCCCCTCTCCACGATCCGCCTGGGCGAGATCTGCCAGGAGGCCGGACTGCCGCCCGGCGTGGTCAACGTGGTGCCCGGCAATGCCGCTGCCGGAGCACGCCTGGTGGCCCACGAGCAGGTCGACAAGATCTCGTTCACCGGTTCCACGCAGGTTGGCAAGGAGATCGCCGCAGGTGCGGCCGGCAACCTCAAGCGCGTCTCGCTGGAGCTCGGGGGCAAGGCGCCGAACATCATCTTTGCCGACGCCCCGCTCGAGGACGCCGTTGCCGGAGCGCTCTTCGGGGTCTTCTGGACGCAGGGCGAGATCTGTACGGCCGGCTCCCGGATCCTCGTCCAGCGCCCGATCTTCGACGCCTTCGTGAGCCGCTTCGCCGAGCGCGCCCGGGCGCTCCGGATCGGCGACCCGCTCGACCCGGCGACCCAGGTGGGGCCGCTCGTCTCGAAGCGCCAGCACGAGCGGGTGATGGGCCACATCGCCGCCGGCCGAGCGTCGGGTGCCCGGCTCGTTGCCGGTGGTGGCCGGCCGGCCGACCCGAGCCTGGCCCGGGGCAACTACGTGGAGCCGACGGTCTTCGTCGACGTCGCCCCGGACGCCTCGATCGCCCGCGAGGAGATCTTCGGCCCGGTCGCCGTGATCATGCCCTTCGACACGCCCGAGGACGCAGTCCGGATCGCCAACGACACAACGTTCGGGCTGACCGCCGGGGTCTGGACGGCCAACGTGAAGCTCGCCCACCGGATGGCCCGCGCACTCCGGGCTGGGACCGTCTGGGTCAACATGTACAACGTCGTCACGAGCGAGGCGCCGTTCGGCGGGTTCAAGCAGAGCGGCTGGGGCCGCGAGAACGGCCCGTACGCGCTCGAGGCGTTCACCGAGGTCAAGACCGTCTTCGTCAACCTGGCCGAGCGTTCGCTGGACTGGTTCGGGCGCGATCAATGACCGTCATGACGTCCGTCGCCGATCTCCATTTCATCCCAGAGGTGCTCTTCGGCCGGGGGGTCCTCGAGCGAGTCGGCCCGGCGGCCCGAGGCTACGGCCGGCGGGCCCTGCTGGTCACCGACCGCGGGATGCGCTCGACGGGGATCGTCGACCAGGTCGTCGGGCTGCTGTCGGCGGCCGGCGTGGACGCGCTGATCTTCGACGGCGTCCGGCCGAACCCCACGATCGACAACGTCGAGGCCGGGCTCGCGGCGGGGGCCGGGGCCGAGATTGGTGTCCTCGTCTCGGTCGGCGGGGGCAGTGCCCACGACTGCGCCAAGACGATCGCCCTCGTCGCGGCCAACGGTGGCGAGGTCCGCGAGTTCGAGGGCCTGGACCGATCGCCCCATCGGGCGCTGCCGCTGATCGCGGTGAACACCACCTCGGGCAGCGGGGCCGACGTCAGCCGATTCGCCGTGATCACCGATGAAGACCGCAAGATCAAGATGATCATTGCCGACAAGCACCTGGTACCGCGCCTCGCGATCAACGACCCACTCACGACCGTGGGCCTGCCGCCCTCGATCACGACGGCCAGCGGCCTCGACGCCCTGACCCACGCCATCGAGGCATACGTCTCGACGAGTGCCTCGGAGGTCACCGACCTCCTCGCGCTGCGAGCGGTCGAGCTGGCCGGTTTGCACCTCCGGAACGCCGTTCGAAACGGGGCCGACGTCGAGGCCCGCGAGGGGATCATGCTGGCCTCGCTGCTCGCCGGCCTCGCGATCAACAGCGCGAGCGTTGGGGCGGTTCACGCGCTGGCCCACCAGCTGGGTGGCCGCTACGACCTGGCCCACGGCGTGTGCAACGGAATCCTCCTGCCCGTCGTCGTCGAGTTCAACCTGAGCGCGGCCCCGGAACGCTACGACCGGCTGGCCCGGGCGCTCGGACGCGGCGGCGGCCGAACCCTGGCGGCGAGCCTGCGGGCCCTGGGCAAGGATGTCGGCCTGCCGGCAAGCCTGAGTCCGCTGGGCGTGAAGCAGGCCGACCTGTCCGGGCTGGCCGAGCAGGCACTGCTGGATATGTGCATGGCCACGAATCCGCGCCGGATGACCCACGCCGACGTGGTCAAGCTGTACGAGCGGGCCTTGTGAATGACTGGTCCGATGCGCTCGGGCTGCTCGAGGTCCGCGGCTTCACGGCCGCGTTCGTGGCCGCCGACGCCATGTCCAAGGCTGCCCAGGTCCGGCTGGGCACGTCGGCCCGCATCGGCGACGGTCTCGTGACGATCGTGACGATCGGCCAGATCGCTGCGGTCCAGGAGGCGCTCGCCGCCGGCGTCGTCGCCGCGGAGCGGGTCGGCCGGGTCGTTGCCCGCCACGTGATCGGCCGCCCCTCGCCCGAGCTGCGGGCTGTCTTTGCCTTTGAGTCTGCCGGCGCAGGTGGCAAGCAAGCTGGGAGGGGCGCAATCGACGATCGCTGATGACATCGAGAGGGGCGTCGTGGGCACGTTGCCCAGGGCGCCGTCAACGCCGGATCTGAAAGGAATGAACAGGATGGCTGACCAGGCTCGTGGAACCGGGAACGCAATTGGAATGATCGAGACGCACGGCCTCGTGGCGGCGGTCGAAGCCGCCGATGCGATGGTCAAGGCGGCCCAGGTCACGCTCGTCTCGCGCCAGCTCGTTGGCGACGGCCTCGTGACCGTGATCATCAAGGGTGAAGTCGGCGCGGTGAAGACCGCCGTCGAAGCTGGCGCGGCCGCGGCCCAGAAGGTCGGCGAGCTCGTCTCCCAGCACGTCATCGCCCGGCCCGATGAAGGCGTCGAGTCGACGATGGTCCAGGGGTGACCGGGCACGTCGGTCCCGGCCGACGATCCCTCGCTCTACCTGAATCGTGATGGCCGAATCAGCCGCCGGGGTGGCCCTGCGCACGTTCGCCCATGTCGATCGGATGCAGCCCCAATACGCTGCCTACTGGGGCCTGATGGCCCAGGGCGCCCTGCCCGTGGCCGGGGTATCGCAGCTGCTCGTCGAGGTCGCACCGAGCAACGCCGTCTTTCCGCTCACCGATGCGGCAATGAAGGCCTGCCTGGTGCGGTCCTCGGGAACCCTGATCGAGCGCGATTTCGGGTTGATGGAGCTGCACGCCGACAACAGCGACCAGGTGGTCGAGGCGGGCCGGGTCATCCTCGCCGCCCTGGGCCTGAACCTCGCGGATCGGATCGCCCCGCGCCTCGTCTCGTCGCAGGTCCTCAGCCACATCACCGACTATCACAGCCAGCTCTTCAACCGGGTCCGGCGCGGCACCTGGACCCTGCCTGGCGACACGCTGTACGTCCTCGAGGTGAGCCCGGCGGCGTATGTCTACCAGATTGCCAACGAGATCGAGAAAGCCGTCGAGATCGGGATCGTGCGGGTGGCCGGGACCGGCCTCTACGGGCGCCTGATCGTGGCTGGCACCGAGGCCCAGGCCCAGCAGGCGGAGCAGACCGCAATTGCACTCATCGCGTCGATCCGCAGCCAAGCGACTCCCGACGCCGAACTGGATGGAGGTAGCTGAAGGATGGACCTCGCCCGAGTCGTGGGATCCGTGGTTGCGTCGATGAAGGAAAGCCGCCTCGTCGGCTTGAAGCTGCTCCTCGTCGAGGAGGCCGGCGCCGATGCCCAGCCGCTTGGTGGCAACCGCTACGTTGCGGCCGACCTGGTGGGCGCCGGTGAAGGCGAGCTCGTCCTGATCGTCCGCGGATCACCTGCCGCCCGAGCCCTGGACGTGCCCGGCACGCCGGTCGATGCGGTGATCGTGGGCATCGTCGATTCCGTCCGGGCGGGCGGCAAGATGACCTTCGAGAAGCACTAGACGTGGCACAGTCGAACGTCGAGCTGCGCGCCTTCGGCATCGTCTCGCGCATGCAGCCGCGCTATGCGGCCTACGAGGCGACCGTCGCCGACGGGGACATCCCGCTCGAAGGGATGGCTCAGCTCTTCGTCGAGCTTGCCCCCGGCAACGAGGTCTACCGGGTCGCCGATGCGGCCCTCAAGGCCACCGCCGCTCGGCCCGAGTCGCAGGTGGTCGAACGCGAGTTCGGCCTGCTCGCCCTCCATTCCGAGGACCCCCAGGTGGTCGAGGAGGCCGGCCGGGTCATCCTCGAGCAGCTCGGGCTCACCCTGGACGACCGCCAGCAGCCGCATGTCGTCAGCGAGAACCTGGTCACCAACATCACGGCCTTCCAGGCCCAGCTGATCAACCGCTTCCGGCGGGGCTCGCTGCTCGTGCCCCACCAGACCCTGCTCGTCATGGAAGTCTCGCCGGCGGCCTACATCCTGCTCGCGGCCAACGAGGCCGAACGGTCCGCTGATGTCGACGTGATCGATATCCGGCCGATCGGCCGGTTCGGACGCCTGTACCTGAGCGGTCCCGAGGCAAGCGTGCGCGAGGCACAGGCCGGCGCCCGCCGCGGCCTGGATGCGATCACCGGCCGGACGGGGGGCAAGCGATGAGCGATTCGAGGCTCCACCTGTGGGTCACCGTCTCGGCGCGGGGCGAGCTCGACCAGTTGCGCCGCTCGGGCACGGACCTCACGATCGTCGCCGATTCGGTCGGCAGCCCGCTGTACGGGCGACCCGGCGAAGCCGTGTGCGTTCGGTTCAGCGCGAGCCCGGCGGCGGGCGCCAGCCAGCGAGCGCTGGGCCGGCTGCCGCTCCGGGCGGGCGTGCTCGTCCAGCCCGATTCCGACGGCCTCCAGCTCCTGGACCTGGCCCGGGCGCGCGGCCGTCACCCGCTCGCGGTCCAGGTTGCCAGCCGAGACGACGTCCGGCTGGCCGTGGCCCACGGCGCCGACGTCCTGGTGGTCGCCGGACACGATGGGGTCGAGGTCGCCCGCGAGGCCGGCGGAGCGGCGCTGATCGTGGTCGAGGTTGCCGACGAGGAGGCCGCCGATCGGGCGCTTCGTTCCGGCGCCAACGGCGTGCTCCTCCTGCCCGAGCTTGCCCAGACCCTGGACCAGCGAATCGGATCGCCGGGTCGCGGCGCGCCGGGCGCCCGGGCCGGCGCCGATCGCCCGGCTAACCGGACGCAGGCCGGATCCGGCGGCGCCTCGGCCACGATCGGCGCCGTCCTTGATCGAACGGTCCGGCGCCACGCGACGCAACTGGCCCTCGTTCACGTTGGCGCGGGCCGGCGGCTGACCTTCGACGAGCTCCGCCACGAAGTCCGCCGGGTTGCCCGGGGCCTCTTGGCGGCCGGTGTCGAGCATGGCGACCGGGTCGTCCTGTCGGCCCGGAACGTGCCGGAGTGGCCCCAGGTCCAGCTGGCGACGGCCACGATCGGGGCCGTCCTGGTGGCCGTCGGACCGAGCGCCTCCGAGGACGAGCTGCGCTTCATCCTGGACCAGTCGCGCAGCGAGCTGCTCCTCGTCGCACCACGTGCAGGAACCGAGGCGGACACGATCGGCCGGGTCGAACGCGACCGCCCGGCCGGGCTGCGGACGGTCGTGGAGCTGCCCTCGGGCGGCACGCTGCCGTCCGGCGCGCGGGTCACGAGCTGGCCGGACTTCCTGCGCGCCGGCGAAGGCATCCCGGAGTCGGCCCTCGTTCGGGCGGCTGCTGCGACCAGCCCCGACGACACCGCCAGCATCCTGTACACGTCGGGCACAACCGGCTCGCCCAAGGGCGCGATGCTCGGCCATCGGGGCATGCTCCAGAACGCGGCGGCGGTCGGCGGCAACCTGCGCCTGGCCGCCAGTGACCGGCTGTGCCTGCCGGTGCCGTTCCACCACTGCTTCGGCAGCGTGATGGGGACGCTGGCCGCCGTCACCTATGGGGCGGCCCTCGTGGTCCCGAACGACTGGTTCGACGCCGGTCGGACGCTCGATGCGATTGCCGCGGAGCGCTGCACGATCCTGTACGGCGTCCCGACGATGTTCACCGCCGCGCTCGAGGCGAACAGGGTGAACCCCCGGGACGTCTCCAGTCTCCGCTCCGGAATCATCTCGGGTGCTCCGGTGAGCGGCGAGCTCGCCCAGCAGGTCGTCGCCGAGCTCCACCTGCCCCAGCTCGTCGTCGCCTACGGCCTGACCGAGGCATCGCCGGTCGTGACCCAGACCCGGGTCGATGAGCCGCCGGCCGTCCGCCTGGGCACGGTCGGCCGAGCGATCGTCGGGGCACAGGTCCGGGCGGTCGACCCGGCGACGGGGCGGCCGGTGCCGGTCGGCGTTCCCGGCGAGCTGCAGACCCGCGGGCCGATGGTCATGCAGGGCTATTTCGAGGACGAGGCGGCGACCCGCAGCGTGATCGACGCGGACGGCTGGCTGCACACCGGCGACCTCGCGACCCACGATGCGACGGGCCACTGGCAGATCGTCGGCCGGCTCAAGGACATGATCATCCGGGGCGGCGAGAACATCTATCCGGCCCAGGTCGAGACCGCGATCCGGCGCCATCCCGCGGTGATCGACGCCGCGGTCGTGGGCATCCCGTCCGCCTACTACGGCGAGGAGGCGATTGCCTTCGTCCAGCTCCGTCCGGCGGCCGGGGTCGATCCGGACGAGCTGCGCACCTTCCTGGGCAGCCATCTCGCGCCGCACGAGGTTCCCCGCGAGATCCGTTTCGTCGAGTCGTTCCCGATGACCGGCTCGGGCAAGGTGATCAAGGACCGCCTCCGCGAGCTGGCCCGATCGGCCGCGACCGGGTCGGCCGGCGCTCCTGCCAGCGGGCCGCCCGGCGGACCGATCGGCCTGCCGCTCCTGCCGCTCAAGACCCTCGCCCGCGACGAGCTCCCCGAGGCCACCGCCCAGACGCCCGTGGACGGCTCTTCCGACCGTACGACCCGGCTGCCGTCCCGCCAACCGCGGCGCGGCTGGCGGCGACCCGACCGGCCCGGCTGGGCCTGGCACCCCGACACGAGCGAGCATTCACCCGAGGAGGAAGCTGTGACGTCCGATATCCGTCGCCGAGGCAAGCGCATCAAGACATGGGGGATCGGCGACAACGTCCAGCAGCAGATCGAGGCGACCGGCGAGTCGCCGATCATGTACAAAGCACTCGGGACGCCGGTCCAATCGAGCCACCCGTTCAACTTGTACGGCGACATCCGGAGCCAGCCGGAGGCGCTCAAAGGCACGTTCGAGTCGGGCGCCGAGATCGAGCAGATCGCCCGGACGATGGCCGCCCGGAACATCACCGGGATCGTCGGGCTGGGCTCGGGTACGTCCCAGTTCGTGGCCCAGGTCGCGAACGCCGCCTTCGCCCGCTACGCCGGGATCCCGGCCTGGGATTACGACTCGATGGCCTTCCTGCGCTACCCGCCGCCCTTCGACTGGAGCAAGACGGCGGTCATGGGTTACTCGGGCAGCGGCAGCACCGTCGACACGGTCGCGGCCACCAGGGGCTGCCACGAGCAGGGTGCGTTCACCGTCGCGTTCACCTCGGTCGAGGGTAGCCCGGTGGTCCAGGCGAGCGACGCCCGGATCCTGACCGCCGGCGGCTTCGATACCGGCGGCTCGGACACGTTCCACTACACGACCCGCGTCGCGGCCGCGATCTACCTGGCCCTCGAGCTGGGCAAGCTGCGCCGCCCGGGCGCCTTCGACTACGACGACCTCAAGCGCCAGCTGCTCGACACGCCCCGCCAGATGGCCGAGATGTTCGACACGGTCGACGCCCGCTGCCGGACGATCGCCGAGCAGTACCTGAACATGCGCAGCATCCTCGTCGTGGGCGGCGGTCCTAACTACGGGACGGCCGAGGAGATCGCCCTCAAGTTCGACGAGATGGCCCACATCCCGACCAAGGGCATGTCGCCCGGCCGGCACATCCACGGTGCGCTCGGCCTGACCGACGCCGATATCCTGACGATCCTCGTCGCCCCGCCCGGATCGTCGTACGACGACGTCCTGTCGATCGCCCGGGTCACCCAGGTCCTGAAGACCCCGGCCGTCGCGATCGTCACCGAGGACGACCGCCAGATCTCCGAGATCGTCGACTACGTCATCCGCCTGCCCGCCCGGGACGAGATGATCTTCCCAGTCCTGGCCGTCCTGCCCGGGCAACTGATCCCGTACTGGTCCGGGGTGGGCCTGGGCCTCAACCCCGACACCCAGCGCTCGAACGTCCCGAAGCACGCCCGGGCGTGGAACATGCTGTTCCCGCCGGGCACCCACTGAGGCCGATGAGCCCTGCTCCCGGTCCGCGGGTCGTCGTCGTCGGCCCGGTCAACATGGACCTCTTCATGCGCGGCGAGGCGCCCCTCGAGCGCGACCTCCTGAACAGCTGGGTCGGGCCGTCCGACGTCCAGCTGATCGTGGCCGGCTCGATCGGCTACACGATCCAGGCCCTGGCCCGGCTCGGCTGCCAGGTCGAGGCCTGCACGGCGATCGGCGACGACGCATTTGGCACCCATATCCGGCGCGAGCTGGAGGCGGCGGGGATCGGCCTCGAGTATGCCTCGATCGGCCGCGGTGATACGGCGATCGCCCTCTACGTCCTGCTCTTCGGCGGCTCGAAGCGACCGATGACCTACCGCTTCCCGGGCTTCGAGCCCTGGCCGGATCCGCTGCCTGAGTTCCACTCATCCGGTCGGCCGATGCACCTGCTCCATTGCGGCGGGCTGCTCCACTTCCCCGCGATGTGGCACCGGACGCTCGGAGCCCGAATTCGGAGCGGCTCGCCGCGCCGGCGTGATGACCAGCCTGGACCCCCAGTTCCCGCTGGTCGACACCCCGGCACCGTGGCTGCCGCATCTCTCGGACGTGCTGGCCGAGTCCGACGTCCTGCTGTGCGACGAAGGGGAGGCCGGCCGGATGTTCGCAGTCGACTCGATCGATGAAGCGATCAGCCGGGCGCACGCCGCCGGGCCGCGGATCGTCGCGATCAAGCGTGGCGCGAACGGCTGCCTCGTCTCGGACCGCGAGCGGATCGTCCGCCAGCCGGCGATCCCGGTCCCGGCCGAGCTCGTGCGCGAAGCCGTCGGCGCTGGCGACGCGTTCGACTCGGGCTTCCTCGACGCGCTCCTGCGCGGCGCGGACATCGTTGCGGCAGCGCGGTTCGCGACGGCAGCGGCCGCGCTCAGCCTGCGGGCCCGTGGCGGCTCCGAGGGGATTGCCGGCCGAGCCGCCGTCCTGGCCACGGAATCCGAGGTCCCGCTGGCCGCGATCGGCGCCGCGCTCGGATGATCCTGTGCGTTGCGCCCAGCCCGGCGATCGACCGGACCGCCCGGGTCGAGCGGTTCGCCGAGGGCGTCGTCCTGCGCCCAACGGACCTCGTCGTCCTGCCCGGCGGCAAGGCGATCACCACCGCCCGGGCGGCACGGGCGCTCGGGGCGATCGTCGCTACGACCGGCTATGCCGGCGGCCACGCCGGCCGCTGGATCATCGAAGCGCTGGCCGCGGAAGGCCTGAACCCGAGCTTCGTCGAGACCGCGGCTGAGTCTCGGACGACCTACGTCCTGCTTGACGCCAGGGGCAGATCGCTGCTCGTCTACGAGCCGGCAGCGTCGGTCAGTGACACCGAGGCCGCCGAGCTCGGTCGCCTGCTGGAAACGGAGCTCCTGCCCGCGGCCGAGTTCGTCGTGATCGCCGGCAGCTTCCCGCCGGACGGCTCGCCCGAAGCCCCGGCCGAGCTGGTCGACCTCGTCCATCGTGCGGGCCGGCGCTGCCTCGTCGATACCTCGGGCCGCTCGATGCTCGTGGTTGCGGCGGCCGGGCCGGACGTGCTCAAGATCAGCCTCGAGGAAGCCGTCGCGGCCGGGCTTGCCGGGCCGAGCGATCCTGCTCCGGCGCTGGCCGCGGCCGAGCGGCTGGCGAGCCTCGGGGCCAAGCTCGCCGTCGTGACCGATGGCTCGCGGGGCGCCGCTGCCTTCGATGGATCGAGCCACTGGCGGATCCAGGTGCCGGCGGTGGCCGCCACGAGTGCCGTCGGCTCGGGCGATGCGTTCAACGGCGGCCTCGCCGTCGCGCTGGCCGACGGACGCCCGGTTGCCGAGGCCCTGGCCCACGGAGCCGCGGCAGGAACCGCCAATGCCCAATCGATGGGCGGCGGTCGCTTCTCCCTGGCGACCTTCGAGACCGCGCTGGCCGCGGTCCAGGTGGAGCGGGTCGGGGCGCGACGACCGGGCGCCCGGATCCAGCCGCAAGGGCACGTGTGAGCGCCGGATCGGATGCCGCCGCCCGGGCGGCGGCGCTGCTCAGCGACCGGGACCTGGCGCTCAAGCTTGGAGCGCTCGAACGCAGGCGGCCTGGCGCGCCGGTCCCGTCGGTCGGCGTTCGGCCCCACCGTCGGCCGTGGACGTATCGACAGATCTGGGAGCTCGCCGCGCTCGAGGCGGAGCACGCGAGCCGGCAGCGACCGGGGCGCGACCCGGCGACCTAGCGCTCGAGCGCCGCGACGATCGCGGCCGGGGTCCAGCCCGGCCAGCCCCGGATCACGAGGTCGGCCATGGCCAGGTGCTCGGGCGTCTCCCAGCTCGCGATGGCGACGCAGGCCGCCCCCGCCGCGTGGGCCGAGGCGACGCCGGCCACCGAATCCTCGAAGACGATCATGCCGCCCGGGCGGATTCCCAGCAGGGTCGCGGCCAGCAGGTACGGATCGGGCGCGGGCTTGCCGCGCGGCACGCGCCCGGCATCGATGACCAGCTCGAAGGAACCGGCCAGGTCGAGCGCGTCGAGGGCCAGGGCGATGTTGACCGCCGACGCCGAGCTGACCAGCGCCGACCGCAGCCCGGCGGCGACCGTCGCCCGGACAAAGTCGACCGCTCCCGGCACCTCGACGATGGGAGAACCGGCCGCGACCTCGGCGGTCTTGTCGTCGATGGCCTCGGCCATCATCCGGTCGATCTGGGCCTGGGGCAGGTGGAACAGGTCCGCCAGGACGTCCGGGGTGCGCCGTCCGAACGCGCGGGTCCGCAGGTCCTCCTCGGACAGCTCGACCTTCAGCCGTCCGGCGAGGCCGAGCCAGCCTCGTCGCACCAGTTCGCGGGTATCGGCGAGGGTCCCATCGAGGTCGAAGACGAAGGCCGGCGACGCTACTGGGCGACCTCCACGACCGGAGCCATGCCCGAGCGGCCCAGGCCGGCGATCAGGTGCAGGATCTCCTCGTGACTGGTCGAGCCGGTCTCGAGGTAGCCGGCGAGACGTCCCAGGCGCATGACGGCGATGTGGGTTGCCAGGCGGAAGACGTGGTCCAGGTTGTGGCTGACGATGATCTGGGTCAGGCCCCGGCCCGACAAATTCTCGACAAGCTCCTGGACGCGCGCCGATTCGTGCAGGCCGAGCGCGGCCATGGGCTCATCCATGATCAGCAGACGCGAGCCCCAGTGGACCGCCCGGCCGATCGCGATCGCCTGGCGCTGGCCGCCCGACAGCCGCCGGACCTGCTGCCGGATCGAGGGGATCTTGACGTTCAGGTCGGCCAGCCCCCTGGCCGTCTCGGCGCGCATCCGGCCGACGGCCAGGATCGAGAACGGCCCGATCCGATGGGTCAGCTCGCGGCCCATGAACAGGTTCTCGGCCACGTCGCGATGGTCGGCCAGGGCAAGGTCCTGGTGGACCGTTTCAATGCCGTGGGCCCGGGCCGCGGCCGGCGAGGCGAACCTGGTCGGCTCGCCATCAAGGAGGACCGTGCCTGAATCCGGGTGGACGACGCCCGACAGGATCTTGATCAGGGTCGACTTGCCGGCGCCGTTATCCCCGACGATCGCGGTCACCGTGCCCGGCAGGAAGTCGAGGCTGACGTCGACGACGGCCTGCACGCCGCCGTAGGCCTTGGCCACCGACCGGACGCCGAGGACCGGGACCACGCCGGCCGGCGCAACCGCCTGGTCCGAGCCCGCTGCCTGAGCCTCCACGCGCGCCTCCTGCCTGGTCTGTTGGTCCCGCGGAGCGTAGGGTGGGGCAGTACGGTCCGTCAATTGTGTGTGCACGATTGTGCGACCGATCAGCCGGGCTGTGGGCCGCCATTGGGGATGACGGGCAGGACGACCCGCGACCGGCGGTCACGGTCGTGGAAGACCTGCTGGCGGGCGACCCGGGCCACGGCCAGCGTGGTCCAGGGCGCGTCGGTGTTCAGGTTGCGATCCCAGCGCGGGAACGAGCTGGACGTCACGTGGATCCGGATCCGATGCCCGGCCAGGAAGACGTTGCTCGTCGCCCACAGGTCGATTTCGATCTCCCGCGGTGTGACGAGCGGACCGACCCGGACGACACCGTCGGCAAGGTTGATCGAGCGCCCGGACGGGTCCACGTCGCACAGGCGGGCCACGAAGTCCGTCGTGGGTGCGCTCGACGCCGTCCACAGCCGGACCCGGACCGGGCCGGTGACCTCGATCGCCTCGGCGAGCACCTCGGAGGTGTAGGCCAGGACGTCGGGCCGCCGCTCGATCGCCCGCTGGTCGAACGGCCCGGCCCGGAACGGCGGCACGAGGAGGGTCGATCCACCGACCGTCGGAACCGGCGCGGCGGGATCGTACGAATAGGTGTCGGGCCGCTCGTCCACCTCGGGCGGCGTCTCGGCCAGGCGCCCTCCGTCGCGGAGGTAGAGCTCCGTCGGCCGGGCCTGCGGCAGGGGCCAGGCCGGTTCGTCTCGCCACACGTTGACGCCCATGACGAAGAGGCGCACCGCAGGACCCGGCGGGTCACCGGTGGCGCCGGCCAGGTGGCGAGCGAACCAGGCCAGCTGGACGTCCTCGATGGACTCGGCGAGGTCCATCGAATCCTCCCCGGCGGCGACCCCGAACGACTGCTCGCCCACAGGGCGGCCGTGCTCGAGATGACTCCATGGCCCGATCAGCAGGCGCTGCTCGACGCCGGTTCCAGCCCGTTCGCCGTACGCCCGGAGCGTGTCGCCCAGGAAGATGTCGTACCAGCCGCCGACGTGGAGGGCGGGCACGGTCAGCGGTCTGATTCGATCGACCAGCGAGATGCGGTCCGCCGTCGCTCGGTCCCTGGCCGGTGCCTCGCCAGACCGGACGAGCGCGTTGAAGCCGGGCGACGCGGTCGTCCGCTCGATCGGACCGAACGGCAGGACCGGAAGCTCGCCGTAGCCGCGATCCGCGAGGTTGTCGATCTCGGCGGCAAGCCGGACCTGCGCTGCCCTCGGGCCGGCGCGACCGCCCTCGTGGCTCCGGTCGGCAACGTCGAAGCCCGTCTCGAGGTGCCAGGCAGCGAGGAGCCCGAGCTCGATCGCTCCGCCCCGCGAGGCGAGGCCGTCATGGGCTCCGATCGGCGCGAACCGCGGTGCGATCGCGGCCAGCCCGGCCGGCGAGCCGGTCGCCGCGGCCCACTGGACGTAGCCCAGGTACGAGGCTCCGAACATCCCGACCCGGCCCGTCGAGCCGGGCAGGGCCGCGGCCCAGGCGACGCTCGCAGCTCCATCCTCGACCTCCCGGACGAACGGGTCCCAGTCCCCGTCCGACGCGTACCGTCCGCGGACGTCCTGGAGCACGACGATGTAGCCGCGGCTCGCGACCTGGACCGGGTCGAGGCCGAGGTCCGCGCTGCGGCCATCCTTGCGGTACGGGATCCGGGCGAGGAGCACCGGCCACGGTCCGGGACCGGATGGCCGGTAGAGGTTGGCCAGCAGGCGGGTGCCGTCGGCCATCGTCACGGGAACGTCGAATTCGATCTCGACCGGATGGCGCGCGGGCCGGGGATCGAAACTCACGCGGCCGAGGTGCCGTCGAGCAGCTCGCGGGCGACCCCGGCAACTCCCGGCGCGTCGAGGCGGTAGTGGGCGTACAGGGCAGTCGGCGGCCCGATGATCGCGAACTCGTCCGGGATGCCATGACGGCGGAACGGGATGCGCGGGCCGTCGACCAGGACCTCGGCCACGGCGCTGCCGAGGCCGCCGATGACGTTGTGCTCCTCGACTGTGAGGATGGCCCGGGAGCTGGCTGCGGCGGCCCGGATCACGTCGAGATCGAGCGGCTTCAACGTGTGCATGTCGATGACCCGGACCGAGGTGCCGTCAGCCGCCAGGAGCTCGGCGGCGTCAAGCGCCGGCCGCACCTCCGACCCGATGGCGATGATCGTCAGGTCGTGGCCCTCACGCAGCGTCGCGGCCTGGCCGAAACGAAAACCGGCCGGGGTCGTGGGGTAGACCTCGGGGTCGCGCCCCCGGCCGAGCCGGATGTACATCGCGCCGGGGTGGTCGACGGAGGCCCGCAGGATGGCCCGCAGCTGGTTCGCGTCGGCTGCTGCGACGATCGTCAGGTTGGCGATCGTGCGCAGCATCCCCAGGTCCTCGGTCGCGTGGTGGCTCGATCCGTAGAAGCCCATCGAGATGCCCGAGTGGTGGCCGATCACGCGCACCGCCACGCCCGGATAGGCGCAGTCGGTCTTGATCTGCTCCGCTCCCAGGATCGCCGCGAACGAGGCGAACGTCGCGGCGTAGCAGACCTGGCCCGACGCCGCCAGGCCGGCCGCGGCCGTGATCATGTTCTTCTCGGCAATCCCGAAGTCGAAGAAGCGCTCGGGATGACGCTCGCGGAACTCGACGGTCCGATTGGCCGAGGCGAGATCCGCGGTCAGGACGACGATCCGCGGGTCCGCGTCCGCAAGGTCGGCCAGCTCGTTGCCCAGGATGAAGGCGGGCATCGTCGCCGCCGGCGTGCCCCGGACGGTTCGAACGTCGTGCTCGGTCGCGACGTCACTGCCGGTGCCCCGGAACAGGTCGCTCTGGTCCTGGGGATCGACGCTCTGCTGGTCAGCCATTGACAACCGGTCCCGGGCTCTGGATCGGTCGCAAGCCGGCGTTGATCTGGGCCACGGCGTCGTCGAAGTCGGCGCCGACCAGGTTGCCGACGTGCCAGTTCAAGTTCTCCTCCATCCAGCTCACCCCGCGACCCTTGACCGTATCGGCCACGATCAGCTGTGGCGGACCCTCGCCGGCTGGAGCCAGGTGCTGGAAGGACGACTGGATCTGGTCAAGGTCATGCCCGTCGATGCGTTGGACCTGCCAGCCGAACGCGGTGAACCGATCGACGATCGGCTCGACCCGCATGATCTCGTCGGTCCGCCCGTCGATGCACAGCTGGTTGCGGTCGATGATCGCGACCAGCGCAGCCGTCCGGAAGTGCCCGGCTGCCATTGCCGCCTCCCAGACCTGGCCCTCGTGGAGCTCGCCATCGCCCAGCAGGCAGTACGCCCGGAAGTCGCGCTCCTGGAGCCGGCCGGCCAGGGCCATGCCCAGGGCAATCGACAGGCCGTGCCCGAGTGAACCCGAGCTGAAGTCGACGCCCGGGATCAGCTTCATGTCCGGGTGATCGCCGAACCGGCTGCCCAGGCGGGTGTAGCCGTCGAGAAGCGCCGGGTCGAAGTAGCCGAGGTCGGCCAGGATCGGGTACAGCCCGATCGCTGCATGGCCCTTGCTCAGCACGAACCGGTCGCGATCGGGCCAGTCGGGACGGGCGGGGTCGATCCGGAGCTGGCTGTAGTAGAGCGCCACCAGCAGCTCGGCGGCCGAGAACGTGCTCGAGTAGTGACCGGCGCCCGCAATCCGGGCCAGGCGAAGCGTCTCCAGCCGGACGAATTTCGCCCGCTCCTCAAGATCCCTCAACTGACCGGCACACGTGGAGCGACCGCCCGGAAGGCGCCATCAGTGGCCTCAAGCGCCTCGTCGATGTCGGTCGCGGTGTGGGCGACCGACAGGAACATCGTGTGCGAGTGGTGGAGGAAGACCCCGCGCCTGAGCGCCTCCTGACAAAACGCCTTGCCGAGGACGAAGCCGGGATCGTCCCGGAACCGGACCAGGGGCATCTGCGGTGGTCCGGACTGGACGATCGGCAGCCCGTAGCGCTCCGACTGGGCCGCGAGGCCGTCGCGCAGGCGCTGGCCCATCGCCGC
Source organism: uncultured Chloroflexia bacterium (assembly GCA_963727055.1). GTDB lineage: Bacteria > Chloroflexota > Limnocylindria > Limnocylindrales > CSP1-4 > Palsa-1033. The sequence goes on along the minus strand of CAVSEN010000003.1, from coordinate 1,550,790 downwards.
CATGTGGGCGATGCCGTTCACCGCCTGAAGCTTGGTCAACGTGGCGATCGCCGCCGCCATCGGGACCGCCCCGGCCCAGAACGAGCCGGTCACGAATACCCGGCCGGCCGCGTCGCGGAGGTGCTCGCGGCCGGTGATCGCCGCCAGCGGATGACCATTCGCGATCGCCTTGCTGTACGCGGCCAGGTCGGGCTGGACCTCGACCGTCTCCCACGACCCGCCGAGATCGAGCCGGAACCCGGCCCGGACGTCGTCGAGGATGAGGACGGCGCCGGCGGCGTCGCAGGCGTTCCGGACAGCCTGGGCGAACTCGACGGTCGGCAGCTCGTGGTCGCGGCCGACGTCGTGCTTGAAGGCCGAGACGACGACGGCGGCCAGGTCCGCGCCCGCCAGAGCCACCGCGTCGCGCAGGCTTGCCTGGTCGTTGTATTCGAACTCGATCAAGTTGGCTCGATCCTCGGCGGTCACCCCCACGAGCGACGGCGAGCACCAGGGCACGGCGCCGTGGTAGGCGCCCCGGGCGACCAGGATCTTGCGCCGCCCCGTCGCGGCCCGGGCGATCGTGACGCAGCTCGTCGTCGCATCCGTGCCGTTCTTGGAGAACATCGCCCAGTCGGCATGCGGGATCAGCTCGACCAGCAGCTCCGCCAGTTCCACCATCCGCGCCGTAGGACCGTCCAGGCAGTCCCCGTCGATCTCCTGGGCGCGGACGGCTGCGTCGACGTCGGAATCGTGGTGGCCGAGGACGATCGGTCCCCAGCTGCACATGAAATCGATGTATTCGTGCCCGTCCACGTCCCACGTCCGGCAGCCATCCGCTCGGGCAAAGAACTGGGGATACTCGGGCGGCTGGCGGGCGACAGCCAGGTGACCCCACATCCCGCCTGGAACGACCCGCTCAGCCCTGGCCCGAAGTTCCAGATCCGTGGTCATCGTCGACCTCATGCAGCCGCCCCAGATCCGCCCCGGCTCATTATCAGTGACGGCCCTGACCTTGTGTTCCCGTCGCGAGTCGCGTCACTCCGAGAGCCGATCGGACGCGGCGACCTCAAAGCCGCTGACTCGGACCATCGAATGGCAACCGGGGTGGGGTCGCCCCTCCGCGGTCCGTTTGGGGCTGTTTGGCACTGGCCCGTCACGTCGGCCCCGACGTATGAATCAGGGCAAGGTCCCGACTCCAGGTGATCGGCCTCGAGGGCAGGCCTCGCTCGAACGAGACTGCCTTCGTGCCCTGGGTGTCGGGACCGCCTACGCCGGCTCCAGGCAAGCTCACCAGAGGTGCAGGTCATGACGGACCAGACAACGACGGGGTGGACGTGTCCCAAGGACGGGACCGTCATGGAGCCGATGGGACGGCAGGGGCGTGGCGCCGCGCGACGCTGCCCGACCTGCCGAGGCATCTTCTTCGACACCGAGGCCATCCGCCAGGGGCGGACAGGACGCAGGCCGTGGTGGACCCCGGTCGTCACGAGCGTGCTCATGAGCCTGCTGGCGACGTTCGTGGTCCGCAAGCTGCGGGGTCATTCAGGGACGGCCGCCTGATCAAGCGACCGCCGGGCAGAGGCGAGGTTCGGCCCGCTCGGGGCCGCAGCAAGGTCGCGCGCAAGGCCCTCCGCGTACGCTCGGCCGACGAGTCGCGAGGAGAAGCTGACGCAGCCCGCCGACGTTGTTCGAACCGGTCCCCAGGAATCGATCGAGACCTTCGCCTGGCGCGACCTGCGCTTCCACGTCGTCACGGCTGACCCACTCACCGCCGACCAGCTCCGGACCCTGCGCCGGACGCTGCCCAGGATCGATCGGGTCGGGCTCTTCGCCGATGTCCTCGCCATGGTCCTTGGACGGCACGTCCGGATCCGGACGGAGCGTCCGTCGCCGGACATCCGCTTCGAGGTCGGCCGCTAGCGGTTCCGGGCTGCTCAACTGTCGATTGCGCGGCGGCCTGTTCGTCACCTCTAATGAACGGGCCGGCCTGGCCCCCGCTAGCGGACGTGAGAGATGCCGAAGTACCTGGTCCTGATCTACGGCAACGCGCAGACGTGGGCGGATGCCCCGACGGCCTGGCAGGAGGCGAACGCCGCCCGACACCAGGCGTTCATCGACTCGGCCCGCCCGGCCATCCTCGGCGTCAGCGAGCTCGAGCCGGCGGCTCGGGCGGTCAGCGTGCGGCGGGGCCGGTCCGGCAAGCCGTCCGTGACCGACGGGCCGTTCCTCGAGACGAAGGAGGTCATCGGCGGCTACTACCTGCTCGATGCACCAGAGCTCGCTGAGGCGATCAGGCTCGCCGGCCAGATCCCTGAGGCCACCGACACCCATGGCGGCGTCGAGATCCGGGTCATCGTCGACCCACACGAGGGGCGACCCACCTAGTCCCGAGGCATCGCCGGCCCGGCCGACTTAACCAACCTCAATCGACGCTCGAACTGGCTAGCCTGCGGCGCGGGCATCGGCTACGCTCCATCGCTGGCGGGGGACGGTTGGCAACGACGGTGTCGAGGGCGCGGTGAACTGCTCGAACTGCGGCACGGAGAACGAGGCGGGCCGGAAGTTCTGCAAGGAATGCGGGACGCGACTGGCCGTGGCCTGCGCGACCTGCGGTGCGGCCAATGGCCCGGATGCGAAGTTCTGCGGCGAGTGCGGAACGCCCGTCGCCGCTGCGACCGACGGACGGATCGTCGCCGCACCGGTAACTCGTCCGGTGGTTGCCGTGGCCGAGCGCCGGATCGTCTCGATCCTGTTCGCTGATCTCGTCGGGTTCACGGCCCTGGCCGAGGGCCGCGATGCCGAGGACACCCGCGAGCTGCTATCGCGCTACTTCGACCTGTCCGGGGACGTGATCGCTCGCTACGGGGGCACGGTCGAGAAGTTCATCGGTGATGCGGTCATGGCGGTCTGGGGTGCGCCGACGGCCCACGAGGACGACGCCGAACGGGCTGTCCGCGCCGCGCTGGAGCTCGTCGATGCCGTTCGCTCGCTCGGGCCGGGCATCGCCGCCCGGGCCGGCGTTCTCACCGGCGAGGCGGCCGTCACGATCGGCGCGACCAATCAGGGCATGGTCGCCGGCGATCTGGTGAATACGGCTTCACGCCTCCAAAGCGTTGCTCAGCCGGGGACGGTCCTCGTCGGCGAGGCCACCCAGCGTGCCGCCAGCAAGGCGATCGCATTCGAGGAAGCCGGCGAGCAGGTGCTCAAGGGCAAGGCCGCGCCGGTCGCGGCCTGGCGCGCGGTTCGGGTGGTGGCCGAGGTCGGCGGCCGGAACCGGGCCGAGACGCTCGAGGCGCCGTTCGTCGGGCGCGATGACGAGCTGCGCCAGCTCAAGGACCTGTTCCATTCGACGAGCCGCGACGGACGGGCCCGCCTCGTGTCGGTGATCGGGCCGGCCGGGATCGGCAAGACGCGGCTCGCCTGGGAGCTCCTGAAGTACATCGACGGCCTGGTCGAGACGGTCTGGTTCCACGACGGCCGCAGCCCGGCGTACGGCGAGGGGATCAGCTTCTGGGCGCTCGGCGAGATGGTCCGCGAACGCTGCCGCCTCAACGAGACGGACGATGCGCCGACCACCCGGGCCAAGGTCGCGGAAACACTCGCGACCCACGTCCTGGATTCGGACGAGCGGCGCTGGATCGAGACGGCGTTGCTCGCCCTGCTTGGCATCGAGACGGCCGCCACCGGATCCGAGCAGCTGTTCGCCGCCTGGCGGACGTTCTTCGAACGGCTCGCTGCCACGGCTCCGGTCGTCCTCGTCTTCGAGGACTTCCACTTCGCGGACGTCGGCCTGATCGACTTCGTGGATCACGTGATCGAATGGAGTCGGAACCTCCCGATCTACGTCGTCACCCTGTCGAGGCCCGAGCTCCTCGAGAAGCGGCCGGACTGGGGCGCCGGCAAGCGCAACTTCACGTCGCTCTACCTGGAGCCACTCACCGAAGGCGCGATGCGCGAGCTCCTCGGCGGGCTCGTCCCGGGCCTCCCGGCGGCGGCCGTCCGGGCGATCGTCGAGCGGGCCGACGGGATGCCGTTATATGCGGTCGAGACCGTTCGGATGCTCCTGGCCGAGGGCAAGCTCAGCCTCGAGGACGGCCGCTACGTTCCGGTCGGCGACCTGACCAGCCTCGCTGTCCCGGAAACTCTGACCGCGCTGATCGCCTCCCGGCTGGACGGCCTGACGGCCGAGGAGCGGACACTCGTGTCGGACGCGGCGGTCCTCGGCCAGAGCTTCACCCTGGCCGGACTCTCGGCGGTGTCGGGGATCTCCGAGCCGGAGCTCGAGCCCCGCCTGCGCGCCCTGGTCCGTCGCGAGCTGCTCACCCGGGAGACCGATCCCCGCTCGCCGGAGCATGGCCAGTACGCGTTCGTCCAGGCGCTGATCCGCGAGGTTGCCTACAACACCTTGGCCAAGCGCGATCGCAAGGTCCGCCATCTCGCTGCCGCGCGGTTCTTCGAGAGCCTCGCCTCCGACGAGATCGCCGGCGGCCTGGCCGGGCACTACCTCTCGGCGCACGCTAACGCGCCGGAGGGACCGGAAGCTGATGCGCTCGCCGGCCAGGCCCGGATCGCCCTTCGCGCTGCAGCCGAGCGCGCGATCTCGCTCGGGGCCCACGACCAGGCCGTCACGTTCCTGCGCCAGGCGCTCACAGTCACGCACGACGCCGGCGAGGAGGCGGATCTCCTCGAGCGAGCTGGCGACATCGCGTCATCGGCGGCCCACCCCGACGAGGCCGATTCGTTCCTCCTGCGCGCGACTGAGCTGACCCGGGAACGGGGCGACCGGCCCGCCACGGCCCGGGCGATCGCTGCCCTTGCGCGGGCCCGCCTGACTGCCCATCGGACCGCCGAGGCACGCGCGGTGCTCGAGCCTGCCCTTGAGGAGTTCGCCGACCTGGGCAACGATCCGGCACTCGTCGCCGTGCACAGCCAGCTCGCACGCGCCTGCATGCTTGCGGGCGACCACCGGCGGTCCATCGAGATGGCCAACCGGGCGCTCGAGGCTGCCGAGCACGGGGACCTCATCCCGCTCCTTGCCGACATGCTCATTACGAAGGGCAGTGCGCTGAATGGCCTCGGTCGCGTCAGGGAAGGGATCGGGCTAATCGAGGCGGGTGAAGGCATCGCCCGTTCGGCCGGGCTTGTCGCGACGCTCCTTCGAGGGCTGAACAATCGGTCGATCGTTCAGGGGGACATCGATCCCGCGGCTACGCTGGCGGCCATGGACGAGGCCCTTGCCCTGGCCCGCCGGATGGGCCTTCGGCACTGGATCTTCAGCTTCTCCGCGAGCGTCGGCCTCGACAGCGTCCGCCTCGGTGACTGGGACCGAGCGGTCGCAGTCCTCGGCGCGGCACTCGCCGATGACCCAGCGGACGAGGACCGAGTGGGGCTGCTCAACAATCTCCTGATCGTCTCCGCGTTGCGGGGCGAAGGCGTCGCCGACCTCCTTGCGGAAATCGAGCGCCGGGTCGGGTCGACGACCGACATGGGCCTTCTGACCAACCTCCACAATGCCCGCGCGATCGTTGCCCTGGCCGCCGGCGAGCTCGCCGGCGCCCAGGCCGAGTTCCACGCGGCGGCAGAAGTCGATCCCACCGACACAGACGCGCGATCGGACGCCGCCCACGCCGCGTTCTGGCGGGGCGACGTCGACGGTGCCGCCGCCGAGCTCGCCGCAGTCCAGGCGATCGGCATCCGGGCAGCTGCCACCGAAGCCCGGCGGGTCACGATCCAGGCCGGGCTCGCCGCTGGCGACGGAAGCGTGGCCGAGGCCCTCGGCCTCTACCGCAATTCGTTGCGCCGCTGGCGTGACCTGCGACTCGTCCTCGACGAAGCGCTATGCGTGATCGACATGGCGACGCTCCTTGATCCGGCCGAACCCGATGTGCGAGCCGCGGCGGATGCGGCCCGCGAGATCCTCCGGCGGCTCAAGGCGACGCCGCTGCTCGAGCGGCTCGACGCGGCGATGGCGCGCCAGCCTGCGCCTGCTGCCCTGGAGCGGACTCGACAACGGGATCGATCAGCCGTCTGACGACGGACCGGACCCGGTTCCCGATCGCTGCTATCGTCTGGTCATGGGACTCGGCTTTGGACTCCTCAGTGCGCAGCTTCGGCCCGGCGAGACCGACTGGACGCGAACCTACGACGAGACGATCCGCCTGGCGGTCGAGGCCGAGCGGCTCGGCTTCACGTCGGCCTGGACGACCGAGCACCACTTCGTCGATGACGGCTACATGCCCTCGCTCCTCGTCGTCGGCGCGGCGCTCGCCCAGGCGACCTCGACGATCCAGCTCGGAACGGGCGTCGTCCTCGCTCCGCTTCACCATCCGCTCCGCCTCGCCGAGGACGCGGCGAGCGTCCAGCTCCTGAGCCACGGCCGGTTGCTCCTGGGTCTCGGACTGGGCTGGTCGGAGCCGGAGTTCACCGGGCTGGGCGCCGACGCGCGCCGGCGGGGCGCGGCGATGGAGGAGATCCTCCAGATCCTGCCGCAGGCCTGGACCGGTGACCCGTTCACCCATCACGGCGCCGTCTACGACCTCCCGACGCTGGCTGTCCGGCCGACGCCATCGAGCAAGATCCCCGTCATCGTCGGCGGCAGTGCGGAACCGGCGATCCGCCGGGCGGCCCGACTCGCCGACGGGATCTTCGTCAGCTCACCGGTCGCCAAGTTCGTCGAGCAGGTCCACTGGGTGCTCGATGAGTGCGAGCGGATCGGCCGCGACCCGGCAGCGTTCCGCTTCATCCACTACTCGGTGATCCTGGCCGGGACATCACGGGCCGAGGCGCTGGCGCGCTACAAGGATGTGCTGTGGGCGATGCAGTGGAAGTACTCGGACATGGCGGCCTCGGCCACCCGACCCCTGCCGGCCGTCACCCCGCCGCCGTTCGATCGCCCTGACGAGTCACTGATCACCGGCCGGGCGGCCTATGCCGGGAGCCCGGACGAGCTCGTCGAGGCGCTGCTCGACATCCGGAAGCAGGCCGGCGTGCCCGTGGAGTTCGTGGCCCGCAGCCACTTCCCCCTGCTCGGCTACGAGGCGCAGCTCGGCCTCATGCAGCTGCTCGCCGAGGGCGTCGCGCCGCACGTCTGAGGCGCGTCTAGACGACCTCCGCGAGCTGGACGGGACGACCCTCGGCCAGCGACAGCGTCGCGGCGACACTGACCCGCATCGCCTCGAGTGCGTCTGTGGCCGTGCACGGACTCGGGATCGCGCCTAGCGCGACCTGGACGAAGGCCCGGAGCTCCTCCCGGTACCCGACCTCGAAGCGATCCAGGAAGCTCGTCCAGGCCGCCTCGTGAGGCTCCCGCGCGCCGGGTTCGAGTGAGCGGATCGGGGTTCGCGGTCCGAGCCCGACAGTCACGCAGTCGCGCGATCCGAGGATTTCCATGCGGACGTCGTAGCCGCGCGGGTCATGGCGCGTCTGGCCGAGGACGCCGAGGGTGCCGTCCGCCAGGCGGAGGATCGCCGCTCCCGTGTCGACGTCGCCGTGGCGGGCGAACGCGTCGAACGCCCGCACCGAGCCAGCCGCATAGACCTCCAGCACCTCCTGGCCGGTCACCCAGCGAAGGGCGTCGAAGTCGTGGATCGCCGAATTGCGGAAGAGACCGCCGGAAGACTGGATATATGCCTCGGGCGGGGGCTGATGGTCGTGCGCGATCAGCCGGACCAGGTACACAATCCCCAGGTCACCAGCTGCGACCAGTCGGCGGGCGGCCTGGATGGCCGGATCAAATCGGCGCTGGAAGCCGATCTGGAGGGGCACACCGGCCTGTTCGACACGTCCGACGAGGTCCGCCGTCTCACCCAGGTCGAACGCGAGAGGCTTCTCGCAGAACGTGGGCAGAGCCCGATCGAGGGCAAGCCGGACGAGCCCTGCGTGCGTGTCGGTGGGCGTCGCGATGACGACAGCGTCGGTGCCGTCGAGCGCTGCCTCGATCGTGGCGACGGCCCGGCCGCCAACCTCGGCCGCCAACGCAACTGCACGCGCGGGATCGACGTCGGTCACGACGAGCGCGTCGACCTCGGGTTGATCGGCGAGGACTCGAGCATGCAGCCGCCCGATCCGGCCGGCTCCCAGCACGGCAATCTTCATGACCTGCCTTAAAGGATCGTCTGCCGCTGAATTGCGATGAGCGTCGTGGTCGTCCCAGCCTTGCTTGACTGCGCTGGGTTCGGCGCATTGTGAATGGTAGACTGTCGACCGACCTGCGACCACCGCGTCGAGCGATCGCGAGGCTGGCCCGCGACATCAGGTGGTCCTCCCGAGAAAGCAGCGAGATCATGTCGACCAGCCAGGAGGCCGAAACCGGCCGCGAGGCAGACGGCTCGTGGAACGACGATGCCGACCTCCCAAACCTCTCGCCGCTGGTCGTGCCGCGCAAGCTGGCCGAGGACGCTGCGACCGTCATTCGCGAGCAGATCCTGGCCGGTGGCCTGCGTCGAGGAACGCACCTGGTCGAGGCCAAGCTGGGGGCCCGACTGGGCGTGAGTCGGGGAACCATTCGGGAAGCCTTCAAGATGCTCGTCGCGGATGGGCTCATCGAGGAGGAGCCGCGCCGAGGAGCGTTCGTGGTCACCCTGAGCGCCGCCGACGTGCGCGAGATCTATGAGGTTCGGGCGGCGATCGAAGGCCGGGCCGCCCGACTCCTCGCCGGGAGGGCCGAGCCCGAGTCCCTGGCCGACCTGGCGACCATCGTCGGCGAGATCCGGTCCGCAGCGAGGTCCGGCGATCTGGCGGCGGTCCGTCGAGCGGATCTCCGCTTCCACGAACGCCTGTGCGCCTTGAGCGGCAACGGCCGCCTGCACGAGGTCTTCGCCCGCTACGTTCCGGCCATCCAGACGCTGCTCCACTACGATCAGCTGCCCTACGCCTCGCTCGATGCCAGCGCAGACGAACATCGGGTGCTGCTCGACGCGATCGAATCGCGCGACCCCGAGCTCGCCCAGCGGCTCCTCGAAGCCCATGTCGGCGAAGCGGGTGAGCGGGTCGCCCGCTACTTCGAGGACGGCGAGCCCGACTGAGGGCCGGCCGAGGCGGGCCCCTGGCCGGCCGATCCTCGGATGATCCGGTGGACGGCGGCGCGTGCAGCCACGATCCCGGTGCCGCGATGCGGTTGGTCCACGATCAACCATGGTCCCCCTTCGGCATCGGTCAGGACCGCCCCCGCTTCGCTCGCGAGCAGGCCACCGGCGGCGATGTCAACCGCGCCGAGGCCGCGTACCTGGATCACCCCATCGAGCCGGCCACTGGCCAGCAACGTGAGGCTCAGGGCGATGCTGCCCATGGCGCGGACGGCCCGGACGTGCGGCCGGATTGCGGCGATCCGGCCATCCGCTTCGGGATCCGCGACCCGGCCCGGATCGGCCAGGACGACCGCATCTGCGGTCCGCCGCAGGTGGCGGACCTCAAGGCGCGTCCCGTCGCCGACGCGCCAGGCGCCCTGGCCCCGGACGGCCGCGTACACCTCGTCCCGGAGGGGGTCGCCGATCACCCCGACGACGACCTGGCCGCGCACCGCGAGCGCGATGCTGACGCACCAGAACGGGATCCCCGAGGCGAAGTTGACCGTCCCGTCGAGCGGGTCCACGATCCACGTCCGGCGAGCGTCCGATGCCGGGCGACCGACCGGCGGCGAGAACCCGGTCTCCTCGCCAAGGTGGGCGTCACCTGGAAACCTGTCGCCGAGCCTGGCCATGATCAACCGTTCCGAGGCGAAGTCGAGGTCGGTGACGACATCGTGGGGACCCTTGCGTCGTTCCGATCCCGGCTGCCGGAACCCCTGCCGCAGCAACGCGCCGGCCTCGCCGGCCAGATCGACCGCCACCGCAAGCTCATCGGCCCAGACCGACATCTTGAGCTCGACCGCGTTGCCCACCAGCGACCTCAATTTCTCGATTTGGAGCCCCGTCGCTCCGAAAGTCGACGGTTGACAGTCCACCGACGCCTCGGTAGCGTAGCGCACCGGAGGGCCAACCCACACCTGGACCGAGGCTGCATGGTGTCGCCCGCGATCTTCGGACCTGCATGCCCGTGGCGCGGGAGGACCCCAATCGGCTGCGCAGTCGCCGCGCCGAGGCGCGGCGAATGACATGACTGTTCGCGCCCACGCCCCGCACCGTCTGACGCGGCAGACCCGCCGCAACCTGATCCTCGGCCTGCTGTTCATCTCGCCCTGGCTGGTTGGGTTCCTTGGCTTCTACCTCTATCCGGCCCTTGCCTCGCTGTACTACAGCTTCACCGACTTCAGGATCCTCCAGCCGCCGCAATGGGTCGGCCTCGCGAACTACCAGCAGATGCTGGCCGACCCGCTCTTCTGGAAGTCGCTGGGCAACACCCTGTACCTGACCCTGATCGGCATTCCCCTGGCCGTCATGACGGCCCTGGTGATCGCCCTCCTGCTGAACGCCAAGAAGATCGTTGGGATCGGCGTCTTCCGAACGATCTTCTACCTGCCCGTCGTCGTCCCGTCGGTGGCCAGCGCACTCCTCTGGATCTGGCTCCTCAATCCCCAGTACGGCCTGGTCAACCAGGCCCTGGGCGTGGTGGGCCTGCCCCATCCGGGCTGGTTCTACGACCCCGACTGGGCCAAGGCGGGGATCATCCTGATGACCGTGTGGGGCGTCGGCGACGTCGTGATCATTTACCTCGGCGCGCTCCAGGGCGTGCCCCAGCACCTGTACGACGCGGCCGACGTGGACGGGGCCGGGACCTGGGCCAAGATTCGCCACGTCACCATCCCGATGATCAGCCCGGCGATCCTGTTCAATCTCGTGACCGGCGCGATCGGATCCTTCCAGTACTTCACCCAGGCGTACGTGATCAGTGAGGGAACCCGAACCGCGAGTGGCGCCGTCGGCGGGGTTCAGAACTCGCTCCTCTTCTATGGGCTGAACCTCTACAACAATGCCTTTCGCTACTTTCAGATCGGGTACGCATCGGCGCTTGCCTGGGTCCTCCTGGTGGTCATCCTGCTGACCACGGTCGTCCTCTTGCGCGTCTCCCGGAACCGGGTCTACTACGAAGGCGAGCGATGACCGGCGATGCCCTTTCGGCGCCACGACCGCGCCCGGCAGCAACGGCCCGCCGGCGCCGAATCCTCTATGGACGCGCCGGTGTCTACGTCGCGTTGGTGGTGCTCAGCCTCGTGTTCGTCGCGCCGTTCGTGTGGATGGTCTCGACGTCGCTCAAGACCGGGCCGGCGTCGATCGCGGTGCCACCGCAATGGCTGCCCGATCCGTTCGTCGTGTCGAATTACCCGACGGCGCTGGCCAAGATCAATTTCGTGGTCGCCCTGCGCAACACCCTGATCTACGCGCTCCCGGCCGTCGTCGGGACCGTTGCCTCGTGCAGCCTGGTCGCCTACGGCTTTGCCCGGATCAAGTGGCCCGGCCGCGACATCATCTTTGTCGTGCTCCTGGCCACGATGATGCTGCCGGGCCAGGTGACGTTCATCCCCCTGTACGTGATCTTCGCCAAGCTCGGCTGGGTCGGAACCTTCCTGCCGCTCATCATTCCGACATTCCTGGGGAACCCGTTCTTCATCTTCCTGCTCCGCCAGTTCTTCCTGGCGATCCCGGCGGAGCTGTCGGACGCCGCTCGGATCGACGGTGCCGGTGAGTTGCGGATCCTCACCCGGGTGATCGTCCCGCTGTCTTGGCCGGCCCTGATCACGGTCGGCCTCTTCACCTTCATCGACAAGTGGACGGACTTCTTCGGCCCGCTGATCTACCTCCAGGACCCCTCGCTCCAGCCACTCTCCCTGGCCCTCCAGACATTCCAGTCGGCCCACAAGACCGACTGGCCACTGTCGATGGCCGCCTCGGTCGCGATCACCCTGCCCCTCGTCGTCATCTACTTCTTTGCCCAGCGCAAATTCATCGAGGGAATCACCCTCACCGGGATCAAGGGATGACCCGCTCCGGCGGGCCGGCGAAGGGAGGCGACTGACAGCAGTCATCGATCCGTGACGTCCGGAGTCCGTCCACCGGGCCGCACCCAGCAGGAGGAGAACCATTCGATGAGAACGCCCAGGGTCTTTGCCGCGATCGCCACGACGGTGATCCTCGTGGCCGCCTGCTCTTCGTCGCCCAGCCAGGCGCCCGCCAGCGTCCCGGGCGGCGGTTCGTCGGCGGCTCCGCCGACCGCGACTGCCGCCGCGCCCGTCTCGCTCGTCCTGCGCTACTGCTGGTCGGGCGAGGGTGAGGTCAAGGCGATGGAGCAGATCATCCAGGCCTGGAATCAGGCGAATCCCGCGATCCAGGTCCGGGGGATCAGCGGTTCGATCAAGACCGAGGAGATCGCCGCCGCGGTCGCCGGTGGTGCCCCGCCGGACATGGTGATCATGTGCAACAACGATGCGGTGCCCGGCTTTGCCCACGACGGCGTGATCCTGCCCCTGAACGACCTGCTCACCCAGATCGGGGCTGATACCAGCAACATCATCCCGGCCTCGCTGGCCTGGGTCACGTACCAGAACAAGCTGTACGGTCTGCCCTTCCTTGAGGACACCTACGGCTTCTACTGGAATACCGACGAGTTCACCGAAGCTGGCCTCGACCCGACGAAGCCGCCCAAGACGCTTGACGAGCTGTGGGCCGACGCGGCCAAGCTCACCAAGTACAACGCCGACGGGTCGCTCGCCCGCGCCGGGTTCATCCCCGACTACCCGGGCAAGAACCTGAACGAGTTCAGCCAGCTCTTCGGCTGCAAGTACTACGACGACGCGACGAAGAAGATCACGGTCAACTCCCCGGCGTGCGTCGCGTGGTTCAACTGGTACAAGCAGTGGTACGACCAGTACAACAAGAAGGATGCGATGACGAACCTCGTCGCGAGCAAGGGCTCAGAGGACGAGGACCTGTTCTATACCGGCAAGGTCGCGATGGGCCTCTTCGGTGAGTGGGTTCCCGGTGCGGCCTACGCGCCGAACTTCGCTCCCAACCTTCACTACGAGACGGCTCCGTTCCCGGCCCTCACCCCGGACGAGTACGGCGCGAACTTCGTCAACGGCAACGCATTCTTCGTCCCCAAGGGTTCGAAGGACCCAGCCGCAGCCACGAAATTCGGGATGTACCTGATGACCGACGCCCCTTCGCGGGCGATGGCGATCCAGAACGCCAGCGTCCCCCAGCTGAAGTCGCTCGTCACGGACCCGACGCTGACCGCGATTCCTCACTTCGCGACCTTCCTGACGATTGCCAACAACGCGAACTCCTGGACCAACCCGATGATCTCGCAGTGGGCCCAGTTCGGCGACGGGCTGAATTCGGCGCTCGATAGCGTGCTGACCGGCGGCGTCTCCGCCCAGAAGGCACTCGACGATCTCACCCAGTCCATCCAGGCGGACCTCGACAAGAACGGGCCGTAACGAGGCTCGTGCATCCTTCGCGCTGGAGGCGCCCAGCCGGGCCCTCCAGCGCCGGATCAGCCCTGGTCGGCCATCGCCGCCACGAGCCGGTCCGGATAGTCGGAGTAGATCCCGTCGATCCCATAGCCCAGGAGGCCGGCGATCACCGCCGGCTCCTGGGCATCCCAACCAAAGGCCGCCAGGCCGAGCGCATGGCAGTCCGCCACCGACTCGGCCGTCCAGTCACCCCAACGCATGTTCAGGGCGTCGATGCCCAGCGTCGCGAGCCGTTCGACGTGGGCCGCCAGCCCCTCGGCCATCCGCCGCGGGCGGGTCGAGCAGACGAGCCGGACCTCCCGGCTGGCTGCCCGTAATCCGGCCAGCAGGTCAAGGTCGTCGTGGCAGGCCCACAGGCGCCCGGCGGCCCCGGCTGCCCGGGCTGTCTCGAGGACCGGCAACGCAACCTCGGGCTGCTCGAGATCGATCGACAGCTCAAAGTCGGTTCCGCACGCGCGGTAGAGCTCGGACAGTGTCGGCACGCTCCATTCGGCGAGAGCGGCGGACCGGCTGCGGGTCACGTCGATCCGGCGCCCGGACGACTGGATCGTTCGATCGTGGACCAGCACGACGACCTTGTCCGCGCTCAGCCAGGCGTCCGACTCGAGGCCGGTGGCACCCTGCTCCAACGCCAGGGCAAAGGCCGCGATGGTGTTCTCGGGCGCGTAGGCCGAGGCGCCCCGGTGGGCAAACGCGATGGGCTGGGCAGGTTTCATGGGACGATCATCCTGACAGGAGTGGGCGACGATGGACTGGCGGACAATCGGGACCGGACTGCGGGTCGGGGGTCACCGCGGCGCGGCCGGCGAGGCACCCGAGAATACGATTGCGGGGTTCGAGCTGGCGGCGCTCGCGGGCGTCGATTACATCGAATGCGACGTCCACCTCTTGACCGACGGCGAGGCCGTGGTGATCCACGATCACGAGCTCGAGCGCACCTCCGATGGACACGGGCCCGTCGCCGGGATGACCCGCGCGACGCTGGCCGGACTCGATGCAGGTGCGTGGTTCGGGCCGGGCTTCGCCGGGCAGCGCATCCCGCTGCTGGCCGAGCTCATCGCCTGGCTCGAGGCGCGGCCGTCGATTGGAGCGACGATCGAGGCCAAGGGACTGGGCACGGCGGCCGTCGTCGCCCGGGCGATCGCGGCCAGCCCGGCGCTCGAACGGCTGTCGATCTGCTCCTCCGACCCGGACAAGCTGCGCGCTGCCGCAAGCGTCGCGCCCGAGGTCGCCCGGCTGCTGATCGCAGATCGTGATGCCCCCGACGCCGACCCGATCCTGCTCGCCCAGTCGGCCCTGGCGACCGCGATCAACCTGCCCTGGGCGCGCTGCAGCCGGGACCTCGTTGATCACCTTCATCGGGCCGGCCTGCTCGTGGCTGGTGGCACGGCCGACACGGCGGATGCCATCCGGACGTGTCTCGAGCTGGGTCTCGACGCGGTCGATTCGAACCGGCCGACGGTCACGGTCGCGGCCCGGACCGCCGCCCTGCGAGCAAACGGCTGATGAGCCATCCAATCCCGGCTGATTCGGTCTCACCCGTCGACGAGTGTCGGCGGTTGACAGTCTACCGGTAGGACCCTAGCGTTCGCCCGATGCAGCTGACCGAACGGATCTACCTGGTCGCCAGCTCCGAGGCCGGTTGGGCGATCACCGATCCCCTGGACTCGCAGGTCTACCTCATCGATACCGGCGACGGCCTCGTGTGCATCGACGCGGGCGCCGGTCGCAGCCACGACCGGATCGTCGCCGCCGTCCGGGCCGACGGGCTGCAACCCGGGCGGATCCGCTGGGTCCTGCTGACCCATGGCCACGCAGATCACGCCGGCGGCGCGGCCGCCTGGCGCCGGGCGGTGCCCGGCATCCAGATCGGTGCCTCGGGCCAGGTCGCCGGCTGGCTGGCCACGGGCGACGAGGAGGCCCTCAGCATCGACCGGGCCCGGCGGGCCGGGATCTACCCAGCCGACTACCGGATCGAGGCGTGTGACACGGACCTGGTCCTGGCGGCCGACAGCGACCTCGAGCTGGGCGAATTGCGCCTGCGCGTCGTGCCCACGCCCGGCCATGCCGACGGCCACCTCGCATTCGTCGGCGTGGTCGACGGCGCGGTCACCGCATTCAGCGGTGATGCCCTCTTCCCGGATGGCCGGATCCTCCTCCAGGACACCTGGGATTGCGATGTCCGCCTGGCCCTGCGCAGCGTCGAACGCCTCGCCGCATTCGAGCCCGAGCGGCTCCTGGCCGGCCACCTCCCGCCGATCCTGTCCGATGCCGGCCGCCATCTCGGCCTGGCCCTTGATCGCATTGCCCGGCTGGCCGTACCCGCCTCGATCCCGTGAGACCGGGGGCCCTGTCACGGGCCGAGATCGACCGACTTCTCCAGCGCCCCCTCGTCGCTCGCTTGGCGACGGTCGATCCGGATGGCTACCCGGCGATCGTCCCGGTCTGGATCGACTGGGACGGCACGGCTGCCTGGCTCGTGGTCCGGGCCAGGGCAAGCTACGTCGACAACATCCGGCGTAACCCGCGGGTCGGCCTGTCGGTCGTGGCCGACGATGATCCCGACCTGCGGGTCCAGGTCCGCGGCCGGGCAGCGATCATCGCGGGGCCCGGGCCGCTGGAGGGCAACCTGCTGGCCGTCGCCCGGTCGATGGCCGAGCGCTACGAAGGCGAGGCCGGCCTGCGCTACATCGACGCGTCGCTGGACTGGCCGCGCTGCCTGGTCAGGATCGAGCCGATCCAGATCCTGGCCTGGGGCTCACCTGACTGGCACGATCGCTACCGACCCCAGGAACCAATGGAGAACCAACCATGACCGATCTCGACCCCGCCGTCCTCCGCCAGGAGTTTCCCGCCCTCCGGCTCGAGGTCGACGGGGTCCCGCTGGCATTCTTCGACGGGCCGGGTGGGACCCAGGTCCCGCAGCGGGTGATCGACGCCGTCCTCGGCTATTACCGGACGTCGAACGCCAACGACGGCGGCGCATTCATCACCAGCCGGCGCAGCGATGCGATCGTGGCCGAGGCCCATGCTGCGCTGGCCGACCTGCTCAATGCCGGATCGGCCGACGAGATCAAGTTCGGCGCCAACATGACCAGCCTGACCTTCCACCTCAGCCGATCGATCGGCGCCAGCCTCGCGCCCGGCGACGAGGTGATCGTGACGACCCTCGATCACGAGGCGAACGTATCGCCCTGGCGGGCGATGGCCGCGGATCGGGGTCTGACGGTCCAGACCGTCGATATCCGGCCGGCCGACGGGACGCTCGACCTCGACGACCTGCGAGCGAAGATCACGGCCCGGACTCGCCTCGTCGCGGTCGGTTACGCGTCCAACGCGATCGGCACCATCAACCCGGTGGCCGAGATCGTCCGGATCGCCCACGAGGCCGGCGCGCTGGCCTATATCGATGCTGTCCACTACGCGCCCCACGGGCCGATTGATGTGGCCGCCCTCGACACCGACTTCCTGGCCTGTTCGGTCTACAAGTTCTTCGGGCCCCACCTCGGGGTCGTCTATGGCAAGGCCGCGATCCTCGATCGGCTGCCCGCCTACAAGGTTCGCCCGGCCCACGATCGCTTCGAGACCGGGACGGCCAACTTCGAGGGGATCGCCGGGGCGCTCGCCGCGGTCGACTACCTGGCCTCCGTCGGCGCCCGGTTCGGCGCCCCGTTCCGGGCCGAATTCCCCGGGATGACCGGCCGGCGTCTCGACGTCCATGCCGCGATGCGGGCGATCCGGACGTACGAGATGGACCTCTTCGGCCGGCTCCTGGCCGGGCTGGAGCGGATCGCTGGCATCCGCCTGTGGGGGATCGCCGATCCCGCCCGCAGCGCCGAGCGGACGCCGACCGCGGCCCTGACGATCGCCGGCTGGTCGCCCCGCGAGGCGGCCGAGGTGCTCGGGCGGCAGGGGATCACCGCCTGGGACGGCGACTTCTATGCCCAGGCCCTGATCGAGCGGCTCGGCCTGTTCGAGACCGGTGGCGTCCTGCGCATCGGACTGACCCACTACAACACCGCGGCGGAGGTCGAGCGACTGCTGGCCGCGCTCGGGCAGATCGCGGCGAGCACGCCGGGATGACCCTCCGGGTGGCCATCGCCGGGGCCGGCTTCATCGGGGTCGACCACGCCACCGCGTACGCCGGCCAGCCCGATGTCGAGCTCGTCGCGATCGTCGGGCGCGATCTCGGGCGGACCGAGGTCGTCGCGGCGCGCTTCGGTGCGCGGGCCTACACGGACCTCGGCGACCTCCTCCGGAGCGAACGTCCGGACGCACTCAGCGTGTGCACCCCGACCGGCCTGCACCGACCGTTCGTCGAGGCGGCCGCGGCGGCCGGCGTCCACGTCCTGCTCGAGAAGCCGATGGCGACGAGCGTGGCCGACTGCGATGCGATCGAGCGTGCCTGTCGGCGAGCCGGGGTGGTCCTGATGCTGGGCTTCACCCACCGCTTCCATGCCGAGCTGCTCGAGGCCAAGCGCCTGATCGACGCGGGCCGGCTGGGCCGGCCGATGCTCGCCCAGGATCTGTTCACGTTCGGCGAGCACGGTCCGTGGCCGGCCTGGTACTACGATCGGGCCATGTCGGGCGGCGGTGAGCTGATGCACGACGCCGTCCACCTGGTCGACCGCCTGGCCTGGTTGATCGGCCGCCCGGTGGTCGAGGTTTACGGCCGGACGACGACCTACGCGCGCGGGATCGAAGGCGTCGAGGACGGCGGGGTCGCGGTCCTCTCGTTCGAGGGCGGCGCGATCGCCTCCCTGTTCGTGAACCAGTCGACCTATCCGCTGCGCGCGGACGCTGCGAGCGTGCCGATGCCGGGCCGCTGCGAGCTCGAGGTCCATGGCTCCCGGGGCACGATCCGCTATCGGACCTGGCATGAGCTGGTCGTCGACCTGGCGGGCGAGCCGACCCGGGTCATCGACGGCAACGACCGGACCGAGATGACCCGCGAGGTCCGCGAGTTCCTCGATGCGATCATCGACCGCCGGCCGCCGAGCGTCGGCGCCGCCGAGGGCCGTCGGGGGATCGCCGTGATCGGTTCGATCTACGAGTCGGAGCGACGGGGCCGGCCGGTCCGCGTCGACGAGCTGTTTCCCCCGTCGCCCGACGACCGTCAGGCGAGATAGGCCGCAGCAGCCAGGGCGTAGATCCGGGCCGCCGCGGCGATGTCCTCGAGAGGCACGGATTCATCGGGTATATGGGCCGACGCCAGGCGTCCAGGTCCAAAGGCCGCCAGGCAGGGGATCGAGCGCGCGGCGAAGGCGTGGGCCTCGGTTGCGCCCGGGAAGATGGTCAGCTCGGGCCGCCGGCCCAGGACGCGCTCCGTCGCTGCGGCAAACACGGCCACGATCGGTTCGCCCGGATCGATCGCGCTGGCCGGCCAGTCCTCCGGCTCGGACACGAGCTCCACCGCGTACGGCTGTCCGTCCACGTCGTGGATCTGCGCGAGCGCCTCGCGCAATGCGCGATCGGTCGATGACCACGTCATCCCGGGCACGGTTCGCACCTCACCCAGGGCAACCGCCTCGGCCGGCAGGATGCCCGGAGCGACACCGGCGCTCAGGCCGGTGAGGCTGATCGCGGGTCCAAGATCGAATCCGGCGCTGGCGCGATGGCCGAACTCGACGGCCGCGGGGAAACGATCCGCGACCTGGACCAGCGATCGGATCGCCTCGGGCGAGGCGGCCGCCGTCCCGGCCAGCCCGGAGTGGATCCGCCGGCCGGCCGCGCGCAGGGCGAAGCCGTGGTACCCCCGGGAGCCGACGGCCAGCCGGTCGAACGCCCGATCGATGCCCGACGGCTCGCCGATCAGCGCGGCGTCCGCGGTCAGGCCGGTCGAGGCCAGGACGTGCTCCAGGCCGAGGAGTCCGCTCGCCTCCTCGTCGGCGCTGAAGAGGATGACGAGCTCGCCGCGTGCCGGCAGGCCCTCCTGCCGGAGCGCGGACGCCGCGTGGAGCATCGCCGCCAGGGCGCCCTTCATGTCGGCCGCGCCGAGACCGTGAAGCGAGCCTCCGTCAACGGCCGGCACCAGTGGATCGCGCTGCCAATCCGTCCGGTCACCGGGTGGTTTCGTGTCGGTGTGGCCGTTCAGGATCAACCGCCGACCGGGTGCTCGCCCGGCCAGGCGGATCAGCAGGTTCGGGCGCTCCGGACGGGCGGCCAGCACCTCCCCGGGCGGCAGACCCAGCTCGCTCGCTGCCGCCAACAGCGCCGCGACGACTGCACCTTCGCCATGGATGGGTGCGAACGACGGGATCGCGACCAGGGCCGCCGCCAGGTCCACGATGGTCCGGTCCGCCTGGGCGAGTCGCTCGAGCAGCCGCTCGTCCCGGTCGTCCATGGGGCTCGGCTCAGCCGGCCGTGCCGGCCTCGACGAGGCCCGAACGAGATCGCTCGTAGAGCGCCCTGCGCTCGTGGAAGAGCGCCTCGGCCCCGGGCATCTGAACGCTCTGATAGACGATCGGGGTCAGGCCGCGCGTGAGCAGGATCTCGGCGGCTCCAGTCAGGATTGCCCAGGCCGCTGCGCACAGGGCGACCCCCGAGGTCGGCCCCACCGCCGTGTCGAGGCCGGGCAGCTCGACGATCCCGTCGCCGACGACACCGCCAATATCGATCAGGATGTCGGCCAGGTCGACCAGTTTCGCCCCGCTCGGGTGCTCCACGACCACCTCCGGCCAGCGCTCGTAGGCGACGCACGTCAGGCCGATCACCGTACAGCCGGCCTGCTTCGCCGCGATGGCGACCTGGACCGTGCCCGCGTCCGTCCCCGCATTCGTGCCCACGAGGACGACGTCGCCTGGCTCGGGTACGAACGGCCCGTCGCCGCGCAGCACGCCGGTTCCGAGGTCGAGCATCGGCTTGGCGAGATCGGGCGTCTCGCCCAGCGGGTGCACCGCGGCCAGGCCGCCGGCGCGCAGGTAAAGCTCGGTGTGGAGGACGTGGCTGGTGGCCGCGACGTAGACCCGATGACCGGTTCCGATCGACTCGGCAACCCGCCCGGCGGCGACTTCGATCGGCCCTGATTGTCCCTCGACCAGGGTCTCGAGGACCGCGATCGTGCGCTTCAGGTAGGTCGCTGCTGCTGTCACGCGTTCACCTCGGGGGAGCTCCTGGTGGGGGTCCGCCGGCCAGCCGGTCGACCGGGGCGGTGGCGTGCCGGTAGGTGATCCAGGGCGCGAAGCCATGCGGCCCGTAGTAGCCAAGGAGGGACGTGAAATCGATCACGACGTCGACCATGCCCCGCGCCCGGAGCCGATCGAGGGCGACGACGAGGAGGGCCCGGCCGAGGCCTCGGCCGCGCAGGGCGCCGGCCACGCCGATCGGTCCCAGGCCGCCGGCCAGGGGTGGTCGCCGGGCGGCCCAGAAGTGCGGCGGGCCGACCGGCCGAGTGGCCGGCCCGTGGATTCGGGCAAGGCCGATGATCCGGCCGCTCGAGTCACGCATCAGGAGCAAGTCGGCCGGATCACCACCTTCGTCCAGGAACCAGCGGGTCTCGTGCCACCATTCGCCCCCGAACTCGCCGAACAGGAAGGCAAGCAGGGCGGCCCGGTCGGAGCTGCCTGCCGGCTCGACCGTGGCCCCGGCTGCGTTGAGGGTCGTGGTCGTGGCGGCGTCGATCCGCAGGTCGGTCACGTTGCCCCGCAGGTCCCACGACGGCTGGGCGAGGTCGAAGCCGATCGCCTCGGCGAATTCGAGCGCACCCGGCAGATCCTCGGGAATCCCCGGCCACACGTAGAACATCCCGCCGCCGGCCTCGACGACGGCAACGCCGTGGGCCCGAATCCGCTCGCCCAGGGTGGCCGCGATCCGGCGGCCGATACCGCGCCGGCGTCGATCGGGGTGGACGATCACGGCCTGGAGGTGCCCCCGGTCGAGGAATGCGGCCGTCTCCGGATCGGCCATCCGGTGCAGGCCGACGTAGCCGAAGCCGATGAGTCGATCGTCCTCCCAGGCGAGGACCGCGTCGTCCGGCCGGGCGCTCGGGTTGGCCTCCAGGCACTGCCGGAGGACGAGCTCGCGGAGCGGGAACGTCGAGCCGGCGGCCGACGACCAGAGCGCCGTGACGTGCGGCGCGGCCGCCGCCGAGTACGGTTCCAGGCGGACCTGAGTCATCGGCCCGCGGCCCGGACCGAACGGCGAACGACGTCCCAGGCCAGATCCGGCCGCTCGCACTCGCAGGATGACATCGCCGAGCAGCCGTCATAGGACCAGACGGCCAGGTTCCGGGCACCGGCGCCGACCGCTGCCTCGATCGCTACCGCGATCTCTTCCTCTCGACCGCCGGGCACCTCGAATGCCTGGATCCAGACGTGGTGCTCCAGGCCGTGCCGATCGGCGACCTCGATGGTCCGGCGGGTGTTCGCGGCGACATACGCGGCCGCCTCCCCCTTGAACGAATACCAGTACGGGTCGCTGCCGAAGATGTCCAGGCCGCGGATCGCGGCGGCCGCGTCCCAGTCGGTGAAGCCCGGATTCGATGCTTCAGGAGGCATGATGCAGATCGCGTTCCGGAAGCCCCTGGTCCGGGCGTGCTCGGCAACGTCGCCCAGGAACTCGGCCATGGCCCATTCGTGGAACGCCCGGACTTCCGGGGTCAGCTCGAGCGGCAGTTCCGCGCCGGTCCGCTCCCTGAACAGGCTTGTGCAGCGACTGCAGTGGCAGCACCACGCGCCGGTCCGCTGGTCGATCCTCCAGGTGGGCTCATCCCAGAAGATGACATCGCCGCCGAGGTCCGAGACTTCGTCGACCCAGGCCTGGACGAAGTCCCGGAACGCGGGCTGGTTCAGGCACCCACTGGTCGTGACGGTCCCGTCGGAGCGAACCTGGCGAGCCTCGGGGTGGAACGCGCCGAACCGGCTGAACGGCTCGCCGCCGAACACCTCGCCCACGCCCCACGGATCGAGCCAGACGGCCAGCCCACGCTCCCTGGTGGCTGCGACCAGGCGCCGAACCGAGTCCTTCTGCCAGCGCAGGTCGAACTCGGAGACGCAATGGACGATGTAGGTGAAGCCGCTCTCGGCAATGTCGTCGAGGTCCTTCTGCCAGTGCCGCCGGGCGCGCGCATCGAAGTAGGCGACGCCGGCATCGATCGACATCAGGCAACCTCCAGGAAGATCGGGTTGGTCAGGGCGAGCAGCTCGTCCTCGGCGCGGATCTCGAGGCGCACGTAGCCGGCCACGGTCCGATCGAGCGAATCCATCCGGAGGTCACCCCGGGCACGGTCCGAAGCGAGTTCAACCGTGTCGATCGGCCCCGTCCGGGACCACAGCCGAAGCTGTCGTCCCGCCTGGCCATCGGCTTGCCAGTGGATCTCGAGGGAGCCGCCGGCCACGACCGATCCACCGATCTCGGTTCGTCGCCCGGCGGAATCCGCGACGGACAGCTGGGGTAGGCGGACCGAGGCATCGCGGGCGACGATCGCCCGGCCGGCTCGCAAGCCGTCGATGATCGCGTCGCGTCCCGGCTCGGCCGCCAGCACCCAGGTTACCGGGCTGCCGATGGGCTGACCCTGCGCGGTGCGCGAGTGCGCGTCGCTGCCGCCGACGGCCGTCGGCCGCCGTCCGGACCTGAGCAGCTCAGTCCACCACCTGAGTGCGCGCTCGTTCTCGGACCGCCACGGACCGTTCCAGACCTCGACCAGGTCGAAGGGCAGGTCGGTGCCATGGGTCCAAGGACTGCCCCCACTAGCCGGATGGTTGATCGAGGCCAGCCCCGCCTGAGCGTGGATCTCGTCGATGGCCGCCCGGACCTGCTCGGCCGCCGTGTGCCTGAAGTCGATCCAGGAACGGGTCCCGAGAGCGTTGAAGTGCCCACCGTAGGTCGTGACCTCCTCGCCGGGCAGGAGCTCGATGCCCGCCGCCGCCCCGGCCGCCGCGAGCTGGGGGTGATGGCTGTCGGTGTTGTGATCGGTGACGAACAGCACCTCGAGGCCCGCCTCCAGCGCAACGTCCGCCACCGTCGTGATCTCGTCGGCACCATCGCTGTGGACGGTATGCGCGTGGAGGTCGCAGGCGATCCAGCGGCGAACGGCCGGCCGGGGCTGTGCTGCCGCGATTCGGGCCGCCGCCTTCGCGAGTCCGGACGGGTGAGGCTGGCCCGGCTCACCCGGCTCACCCGGTTCGGCCGCGAGCAGGTCCACGTCGAGTCGATAGGCGCAGCCCTCTACCGGAATCGCATACAGGCCCAGGATGGCGTGCCAGCGCCCGGCTTCGATCGGCCCCGGCCGGTACCCCGGCGTCGCGCGGCTCGCCCCGACGATCACGGTTCGCCGTTCGCTGCCGCTCCAACCCCGAAAGGCCGGCGTACCGAACGCGAGGCTCCCGGGCCCGATCAGGCCGAGGTCCAGGACGGCACCCTGGGCAGGCTCAGCGGCGCTTCCCTGCGGATCGTGGTCGAGCGAGACGCGGATCGCCCCGGTCCCGGGCGGGACGTCGAACGACCGATAGGCGTACGGGTTCCGGTCGCGCTCGGCCCGGGTCAGCCGACCCTCGAGGCGGATCCGCGCAGCGACCCGGGACTCTCGCAACTCAGTCAACGGTCGACAGCGTACCATCGTGCGGGCGGGGCCGGCGGCACGATGCCAGCCAGCGGTCGAATGGAGAACCGATGACGTCGAGGATCGTGGTCCACCTCGTTCCGCACACCCACTGGGATCGCGAGTGGTACCTGCCGTTCCAGTCGTTTCGGATGCGCCTGGTGGAGCTGGTCGATGGCCTGCTCGACGAGATGTCCGGCGACCCGCGCGTCCGGTTCACCCTCGACGGCCAGACCGCAACCGTCGACGACTACCTCGAGGTGCGCCCGGAGCAGGCGACCCGGCTGGCGGACCTGGTGGCCGCCGGACAGCTGGCGGTCGGCCCGTGGCGGATCCTGATGGACGAATTCCTCGTATCCGGCGAGACGCTCGTGCGCAATCTCGAAATGGGCATCCGGCGAGCCGAGGCGCTCGGTCGGGCCATGCCGATCGGGTATCTGCCCGACATGTTCGGCCACGTCGCCCAGATGCCCCAGATCCTGCGCCGGGCAGGAATCTCCGATGCTGTCGTGTGGCGGGGCGTGCCGGCGCTCATCGACCGCCACGTCTTCAGCTGGGTGGCCCCGGACGGGTCGAGCGTCCGCTGCGAATACCTGCTTGGCGGCTACGGCAATGGCCGGGACATCCTGGCCCTGCCAGGTCGAATCGAGCGCAAGCTCGATGTCTTCCTCGATGTCCAGCGCCCGGCCTTCGGCGATGACGAGATGCTGGCGATGTATGGCGAGGATCATTCCCTGCCGCTGCCCGGCTACGCCGGTGTGGTCGCTGCCTTCAACGCGGAGCAGGACCGCTTCGAGGTGCGGATCGAAACCCTCAGCCAGTACCTCGATGCCACCCGCGACCGATCGATTCCCGAGCGGGCCTGGACCGGCGAGCTGCGCTCGAGTGCCCGGGCCAACATCCTGATGGGCGTCGTCTCCCACCGAATCGAAGTGCGCCAGGCCGCGGGCCGAGCCGAGCGCCTCCTCGAGCGACGGGCCGAACCGCTGCTCGCCTTGCATGGTGCGGCCTGGCCCGGCCGGTTGCTCGAGATCGCCTGGCGCTGCCTGGTCGACAACTCGGCCCACGACTCGATCTGTGCCTGTTCGTCCGAGGAGACCGTCGCCCAGGTGCTCACCCGGTTCGCGGAGGCGGAGCAGATCGGACGAGGCCTGACCGACCGAGCGCTGGGCGAGATCGGCCACCTCGTTCCGCTCGGTGCGGTCGCCGTCGTCAATCCCTCGCCGCTTGCGAGGATCGACCTGGTCGAGCTCGAGCTGCCCCTTGGCGGCTCGCCCGTGGGCTCGCCCGTCCTCCTGCCCGATGGGGCGTTGGCGCCGATCCAGGACCTCGACGTGATCGAGCGAACCGTTGACGATGTCCGCCTGGGGGCGGCCGACGTCGTGCCCTACCTGCGACGCCGGATGCACGCGCGCGAGCTCTACACCTACCAGGTCAACGGCTATCGTCGCTCGTCCACGGTGTCCGGCACCACCCTCACGATCGATGTCGACCGCGAGCCGGATCCGGCCAGCCTCGATGTCGAGACATTGCTCGAGGCGTTGGAGGCGGAGGCCGTCGCCCAGTCGGGGACCACGTGGCGCTTGCGGGTCGTGGCGCGACCGCGCCGCCGCCTGCTCGCCCGGGTGCCCGCTCCGGCCCTCGGCTGGACGGCGGTCAAGCCGGCGCCCGGCCGGGCCAACCCGGCGATCGTCGGGGCGGCTTCATCGGCATCGGGCCGTCTGTCGAACGGCCTCGTCGAGGTGGCGGTAGCGGGCGATGGAACCCTGGCGATCGACAGCGCCGGCCTGCGCCTGGCAGGCGTCGGTCGCCTGGTCGACGGTGGAGATGTCGGCGACAGCTACAACTACGCGCCCCCGACGCTCGACGCCCTGGTCGAGCGACCAACCCGGATCGAGGTCGAAGCAGGCGAACCTGGGCCGCTGCGCGCGAGCCTCACGGTGATCCGCACGTACGCCTGGCCGGTCGGCCTTCTCGGCGACCTGTCCGGCCGGCGAGCCGAAACGGTCGAGACGACGGTGCGGACGACCGTCGAGCTTCGACCCGACGAGGCATTTGTCCGCCTGTCGATCGAGTTTGCCAATCATTCGCTCGACCATCGGGTGCGCTTCCACGTGCCCCTCGCGGCGAGCGCGGACCGAACGTTTGCCGAGGGCCAGTTCGGGGTCGTCGAACGGGGCACCGTGATGGAGGGTGGACACGGCGAAGTGCCCTTGGCCACCTTCCCGGCCCACGGCCTGGTCGCCGCCGATGGAGTCGCGATCCTGCTCGACCACGTCCTCGAGTACGAGCTGCTCGAAGGCCCCGAGCTGGCCCTGACCATGCTCCGCGCGACGGGGCTGATCAGTCGCGACCGTCACCCGTATCGCGATGAGCCCGCCGGCCCAGTCATCGCTGCTCCGACCGGGCAGGGCCTCGGCATGCGTCGCGTCTCGTTCGCCTTGGTTCCGACGTCCGCGGGCCGGCCGTCCGCCGCGATCCTTGCTGCGCTTGAGCGCTACCGAAGCCCCTTCCTCGTCGCGACCGGAGCTGGTGACGCAGGCCTCGTTCCGGGGTCTCGTTCCGGCCTCACGGTCGAGGGCGACGGCGTCGTCCTCAGCTCACTCCGGCGAAGGGATGCCGGCCTTGAGCTGCGCCTCGTCAACGAGCTGGGAAACGAGGCGACGGCACGCCTGGAGGGCCCATTCCAGACCATCCAGGCGGTAGACCTGCTCGGGCGCCCGCTGGGGACGACCGCCTCGGCGCCGGGACACGCCGAGCTGCGCCTCCGTCCCTGGGAGATCCGCACCGTTCGCCTCGAGTGAGCCGCTCCCACAGGCTGCGCAAGCGAGGCGCCAGCTCATCCCCGGCCGGGGCCCGCCTCGAGTCTGGCCCGTCCCGCCAACGTTGCCGCAAGGAGATCTCCTCGTGACGCTCATCCCCAGGCCGCGGCAGGCGATCATCCACGACGGCAGCTTTACGATCGATGCCCGGACCACGATCTCCGCCCCCGGCGACGCCGGCCCGGTGGCGGAGCTTCTCCGGGAACAGCTGGCTCCAGCCCTGGGGTTCGAGCTCGGCACGGCCTCCGCGGACGATCGCGGCGCCGCCGCTTCCGGCCGGCGTACCGGCGAGACGGCCGGAATCCGGATGGCCGTCGACCGGACCGCCGGCCTCGGTCGGGAAAGCTATCGCCTTGAGGTATCGCCTACGGGGATCGACCTCGTCGGCGGGGATCCGGCGGGCCTGTTCTATGCAACCCAGACGCTCCGCCAGCTCCTGCCGGCTGAGATCTTCGGGAGCACACCGGCCGTCGGCGTTGCCTGGACGGTGGCCGCCGTCTCGATCGAGGATGGACCGCGGTTCGCCTGGCGGGGCGCCCTGCTCGACGTTGGGCGCTACTTCTTTCCGAAGGCATTCGTGCTCCGCTATATCGATCTGCTGGCACTCCACAAGCTCAACGTCCTGCATTTCCACCTGACCGAGGACCAGGGCTGGCGGTTGGAGATCCGGAAGTACCCGCGCCTGACCGAGGTCGGGGCATGGCGGGTCGAGACGATGGTCGGCCACCTGCGCCAGGCGAAGGTCTCCGGCTTCCGATTCGACGGGCTGCCTCACGGGGGCTTCTACCGTCAGGACGAGATCCGCGAGATCGTGGCCTACGCCGCCCGGCGCTTCGTGACGATCGTTCCCGAGGTGGAGCTGCCCGGACATAGCCAGGCAGCGATCGCGGCGTACCCGGAACTCGGCAACAGCCCGGATCAGCTTCAAGTCGCGACGACCTGGGGGATCAAGAAGCACGTCCTCAACGTCGAGGACTCGACTTTGGACTTCTACCGCGATGTCTACGAGGAGGTGCTCGAACTCTTCCCGAGCCGCTTCATCCACATCGGCGGTGATGAGTGTCCCAAGGACGAGTGGCGGGCGAGTCCGGCCGCTCAGCGCAGGATGCACGAGCTTGGCATCGACACGGAGGACGGACTTCAGAGTTGGTTCATCCGACAGTTCGATGCGTTCCTTGCCGAGCGCGGCAGGCGGTTGGTTGGCTGGGACGAGATCCTCGAAGGAGGCTTGGCACCGGGCGCGACCGTGATGTCCTGGCGCGGTGAGAAGGGTGGGATCGCCGCTGCCAGATCCGGCCACGACGTGGTGATGGTCCCGGACGTCTTCACCTATTTCGACTATTACCAGTCCGCCGACCATGCCACCGAACCGGTTGCCGACGGCGGCTTGGTGACGCTCAGGACCGTCCACGGCTACGAACCGGTACCGGCCGAGTTGGGTCCTGAGGAACAGGGTCACGTCCTGGGGGCGCAGTTCGCCCTATGGACGGAATACGTGCCGGATCCCGCCCACGCCGAGTACATGACGTTCCCGCGAGCGTGCGCCTTCGCCGAGGTGGTCTGGTCGCCCGGGCCCGAGCCGTATCCGGCGTTTCTGGCTCGACTACGACCACACCTCGACCGCCTCCGGGCGATGGGCGTTCGGTTCCGGCCACTGGGTGAGCCCCTGGACTGAGCGTGGCATTGTGATCGTCGTCGCTGCCGCGCCAAGGCCGTTGCGCCGCACGTCTGCGCCGTCCCAAACGGGCGACTGGAGGAGGTGACGTTGCCCCCACGAAGAGGCTCGAGCAAGCCTGGCCCACGAGCCCCAGGCGCCTCGATTGACCTGAACGCCGACGTCGGCGAGGGCTTCGGCCCGTGGCCGATGGGCCATGACGAAGCACTGATGTCGGTCGTTTCGACGGTCAATATCGCGTGTGGGTTCCATGCCGGGGATCCGGTCGTCATCTCGCGGACGATCGATCTCGCCCTCCGCTCCGGCGTGGCCATCGGGGCGCATCCCGGCTATCCGGATCGCGAAGGGTTCGGCCGGCGCGAGCTCGTCATGAGCCCGGTCGAGCTCGAGGCATCGGTCCTCTACCAGGTCGCCGCCGTGGCGGGGATGGTCCAGGCAGCGGGCGGAAGGCTCGTCCACGTCAAGGCGCACGGAGCGCTCTACAACCGGGCCGCGGTTGATGCCGGAGTGGCGGCCGCGATCGCCCGGGCCGTGGGGCGGATCTCGCGGGACCTCGTCCTGGTTGGACCGCCCGGATCCGAGCTTATCGCCGCCGGCCAATCCAGCGGCCTGCCCACGGCGGCCGAAGGCTTTGCCGATCGCGCCTATGAAGCCGACGGCAGCCTTCGCCCGCGTCGACTGGCTGGCGCCCTCCTGACCGAGCCCGAGCTCGCCGCCGCCCAGGCCGTCGCGCTGGCAACGGCGGGTCGTGTCCAGACGCTATGCGTCCACTCGGACACGCCAGGCGCTCCGCAGGTCGCCCGAGCCGTGCGCTCGGCGCTCGAAGCCGCGGGCTACTCGGTCCGACCGCTGACGGGACACGCCCCTGGATGATCGAACCGTTTGGAGATCGGGCGTTCCTCGTCGTCCTGGGCGGCAGCATCAGCCCACGCGTGAACCGGCGAGTCCACGCGCTGGCCCAGGCGGTCCGGACCGAGGCGGCGCGTGGCGTCCCGTGGGGCAATCCCGTTCCATCGTATGAGTCGGTCGTCGTCCCGTTCGATCCGCTGCTGCTCGATCCGGTGACGGCCGAGGGCCACCTGGGCAACCTCCTGGCGGCAGTCCAGGGGACGGCGACGGTCGAGCCCGAGACGATCCCGCCCGTGCTCATCCCAACCCGATATGGCGGTGATTCCGGGCCCGACCTGCCCGAGGTCGCGCGGCGACTGGGGATCACGGAGCAGGCCGTCGTGGCGCTCCACACGGGCAGCGACTACCTCGTCTACATGATCGGCTTCACCCCCGGCTACGCCTACCTCGGCACCCTTCCGGCAGCACTGGAGCTGCCCCGGCGCGATGTCCCCCGGGTCAGGGTCGCGAGCGGCAGCGTCGGGATCGCCGGGCGGCAGAGCGGTGTCTACCCGATCGAATCGCCCGGCGGGTTCCACATCATCGGGCGGACCGACCTCGTGCTCTGGGACCCGGCCCGTGAGCCGCCCTGCCTCCTGGAGCCCGGACGCTCGGTCCGCTTCGTCGAAACGTCGGCCTGATGCTCGAGGTGACGGAGCCCGGGCTGGAAACGACGATCCAGGACGGCCAGCCCCGCCAGCTTGCCCATCTCGGCGTCCCCTCCGGTGGTGCCAGCGACTGGTGGTCATTGGCGGTCGCCAACCTGCTCGTCGGCAACCACGCCGACGACGCCGCGGTTGAGATCGCGATCGTCGGACCGCAGTTCGCCGTGCAGCGGACCTGCGTCGTCGGCATCGCCGGCGCGGACCTGGGCGCCGTCGTCGCCGAGGAGGGCCGCCGACTCGCCCCCGGCTCGAGCTATCTCCTGCACGCCGGCACGACCGTTCGATTCGACGGCGGGACTGGCGGATCGCGAGCCTATCTGGCGATCGCCGGTGCGGTCGACGTCCCACTGGTCCTCGGCTCGCGCGGCACGTGCCTGCCAGGCCAGTTCGGCGGCATCGAGGGGCGGACCTTGCGGGCCGGCGACATGCTCGCGCCGATGCGCTCCTGGGACCCGTCGACCGCCGGACGCGCCTGGCCCGACCGAACCTGGCGTCCGGGCGGTGGGCCGATCCGGCTCCTTCCTGGGCCCACGAAGTTGAGTGAGCCCGCGCGGGGCGCGTTCGATGCGCTGGTCGCCGCGACATGGCACGTGGCGCCGAGCTCGAACCGGGTGGGCATTCGTCTTGATGGCTCGTCGATCGAGGTTGATGCCCGGACAGCCGGGCGGCTCGTTTCCCGGGGCACCGTGCCCGGCGCCGTGCAGATCGTGCCCGGCGGACAGCCGATCATCCTGTTCGTCGATGCGCCGACGACGGGCGGATACCCGATCGGTGGAGTCGTCGCAACTGCCGACCTCCCGCTCGTCGGCCAGCTCGGACCAGGGGACCCGGTCGAGTTCGTGGGGGTGACGTTTGGCGAGGCCCGAGCTTCGCTCGCGAGCCAGCAGCGCCTGCTCCGTCGGGCGGTCCACCACTTCGGGCCGTGAGACGATCTGGAGCGGCGGTCGAGCGCAACCCGGCTGCCCGGGATGCCGCCGGCACCGGTGCCTGCCTCAGATGTGCCGGTGGAGGTCGGCCTCGGGCGAATCCGGTGCCGCGTCGTCGACCCGCGGCGGTTGCTCCCAGCCCATCTGGGCGACATCGCGCTGCGGATACGCGAGATGGACCATCTCGTGCTCGACGTTGGCGATCGCCGATGAGGGCACGTAGAGCCGGTCCGCGAATCCGCCCGCGTTGGTCAGCAGGTAGTGCTGGCTGACCTCCCGAACCTTGCCGACGGGACGCCCGTCGTTCCCGACCACCGCCCAGCCGGGTTTGATGTCTGCCATTCGCATCGGGTCTCCTCGCGCCGTCCTGGCTACGGTATCTCTCTTGCCCGTTCCCGGTTCGGCTCGTGCCAGAACACGGCGCCAGCACCGGCCAGCAGGACCGTTGCGAGGCCCGAGGCGACGAGCGTCGCGCTGCCGCCCAGGAACCCCACGAGCGGGCCGCCGAGCGCCGTCCCGAGGGGGCTCGAGAGCGTGATCAGCGCACTCCGCGCGGCCAGCAACGCCGGCAGGTTCTCGGTCGCGGTGGCCGACTGGTAGAGGGCGTAGGTCAGCGGGATGAACGGGCCGTAGACCACGCCGCCCAGCCCGAAGAAGACCAGCGTGACCGGGATCGGGGCGCCGGCGAACGGCAGGAGACAGGCGCCCCAGCCGGCGACGACCAGCAGCGCGATCCGCCGGATGTTGCCCGCCCGCAGGGCACCGGTCAGCAGGTTCGAGGCGAGCGCACCGACGCCGAACGCGGTCCAGTAGGCGGCGAGCAGCTGGGCCGAAGCGCCGAGGTCGTGGGCGACGTAGACCGGCAGGGCCACCTCGACCGGACCGTATAGGAAGAAGAAGACCCAGGTCAGGGCGGTCAACCGGAGCAGGTCCCGCCGGCGGAGCAGCCGGAAGCCTGACTCAGCACCGCGGAGGTCCATCGGTCCCTCGGTCGCACCGGCATCCGCCCGGGTCAGCCAGGCCGCCGCACCGAGGAACGCGAACGAGGCGGCGTCGAGGAGCAGGAGCCAGCCCGGGCTGAGGCTGCCCAGCAGGATCCCGGCCGTGAGCGGACCGACGATGTAGGCGAATGAGGCCTGGGCGCTGGCCAGCGAGTTGACCGCGAACCGTCCGTCGGCCCCAGCCAGCGCCGACAGCATCGTGTACTCGCCCGCGTTGCCCCAGGCCGCCATCAGCGACGAGGCCGCGAGCAAAGCCAGGTAGACCGGCGGTGCCAGCGCCCCGGCAACCGCCAATACCGCGATCAGGCCCAGGCATCCAGCGCGCAGCAGGCCGTGGACCAGGACGAGCGCCCGTGCCGGGCGGCCGCGCAGGATGCCGCCCAGGGTCAGCGCGCCGACGATGCCCGGCAGGGTGTAGGCGGCGACCGCCAGCCCGACGAACAGCCCCAGGGCGCCCGGCGGCGCGATGCGGACCGCCAGCCAGGCGATCGTCACGGTGCTGATCCCATCGCCCAGCGACGACACGCCGAGGCCGGCGAGCAGCAAGCGCACCTGCGGGCTCGCCAGCAGGCGCCGATAGGCCGTCAGATCCATGACCCGCGGATGATCCCACGCTCATCCCGCGCGGGGTGCGTCTGCACGACCTCTCATGTTCCTCTCACGTTCACCCTCGAGACTCAGTGCGTTCAGCCTCGGGTCACGTAGGATTCAGAATCCCGGGGTGTCGTCGGACGGAGGGCCCTGCCATGGTTGCGCGCTGGTCGACCCGGTTGCCGAGCATCAGGGCGCCTGTCCCCAGGCCGGGCCGAGGCAGCGGCGCGCGTCGGCCAGTTGGCCCTCCACGCCTCAGGCCGCGCCTGCTCCTGGCACTCGTCCTGGGCAAGGCGGCGGGCATCGTCACTCGTTGGACCGGCCGCGGCGACGGCACGTCCGTGCCGGGTGTCGTTGCCCGGAGGATCGATCCGGCGGTCCTTGAGACGCTCGTCCGGCAGACCGGGATGCCGGTCGTCGCCGTGTCCGGCAGCAACGGCAAGACGACGACCGGGCGGTTCATCACCGCGCTCCTGCGGGCGGAGGGAGTCGATGCCTGGAGCAACGCGGCCGGCGCGAACCTCGTCCAGGGCGTCACGGCCCTGGCCGTGAACACGGCGGACCTGCGCGGCCGGCTCCCCGACGGGTTCCTCGTGGCTGAGGTCGATGAGGGTGCCCTGCGCCAGGTGGTGCCCGAGCTTGCGCCACGGGCAGTCCTCGTCCTCGATCTGTTCCGGGATCAGCTCGACCGATTCGGTGAGCTGCACGCCGTTGCTGCTGCGATCGACTCGGTCGCGCGGTCGCTCGAGCCGGATGTTGCGTGGGTCATCAATGCTGACGACCCATTGGTCGCCTCGCTCGCGCCCGATCGGCTGGGCCGCCGGGTCACCTTCGGCCTCGACCTGCCGCTCTCGACCGACACGATCACCCGGGCGGCCGATTCGATCCGCTGCCCGCGCTGCCGGACGGACCTCGTCTATGACCGCGTCTACCTGAGCCACCTTGGCGCCTATGCCTGTCCCTCCTGCGGGTTCGGCCGGCCCGCGCTCGACGTTGCGGTGACCGCCCTGGAGTCGACCGGGATCACCGAGACCAGGCTGACCGTCCGCCTGCCCACCAGCGAGCTCGTCCTGCGCGTCCCCCAGGCCGGCGTCCATGTCGCCTACGACGTCGCCGCCGCCCTGGCCGTCCTCGTCGGGCTGGGGATCGCCCCTGACCATGCCGCGGTCGCGCTGGCCACGGTGAAGCCGGCCTTCGGGCGGCTCGAGCTGGCCCAGGCCGGCGACCGGCGCATCGCCCTGGGCTTCGTCAAGAACCCGACCTCCTACAACACGACTCTGCGCGCGTTGGCCCGCGCGTCCGAGCCGAGGCAGCTCCTGATCGCGGCGAGCAGCACGCCGGTCGACGGCGAGGACTTTGCCTGGCTGTGGGACGTGGACTTCGGCCCGGCGGCCGGCCTGCTCGAGCGGGTCACCGTCAGCGGGACGCGCGCGGATGAGATCGCCAACCGCCTGAAATACGCCGGCGTCGATCCGCGCTCGATGACCGTCGTGGCCGACCGGCGCCGCGCGTTCGAGATCGCCCTGGCCGGCGCTCCGCCGGCCAGCCAGCTGACGATCCTCGCCGGCTATACGCCGATGCTCGAGCTGCGCACGCTGATGCACGAGCGGGGCTGGGTCGGACGGTTGCGGGACGCCTGAGCCGGTGCCGGCACTGCGCCCTGTCCCCGCCTACCCGAAGCTTCGGATTGCTCACCTCTACGCGTCCCTGCTCAACATTGCGGGCGACGGCGGCAACGTCGTGGCGCTCGAGCGGCGGGCGGCCTGGCGCGGGATCCGGACCGAGATCGTCCCGGTCGAGGTGGGCGAGATGGCTGATCTCGCGTCGTTCGACCTCCTCTTCGTCCAGGGCGGCCAGGACGTCGAGATGGCGATTGCCTCCGAGGATCTCCAGCGACGGGCTGTCTCGTTCCGCCGGGCGCTCGACGCGGGCAGCGTGATCTTCGCCGTCTGCGCTGGCCTCCAGCTGCTCGGGCACCGCTACATCCCGGCGACCGGTCCGGCGATCGAAGGACTCGGCCTGCTTGACCTCGAGACCCGTGCCGGGAGCCGCCGATTCATGCAGCATGCCGCGTGCGAGGTGAGCTTCGGCGAGACACCCCAGACGATCGTCGGCTTCGAGAACCACTCCGGCCTGACCGAGCTCGGCCCGGGCGTGCGCCCATTTGGGAGGGTTGTCGCCGGAGCCGGCAACAATGGCCGTGACGGTACGGAGGGTGCCACTGCCGGGTCGATCTACGCGACGTATCTCCACGGGCCGGTCCTGCCCCGCAACCCGTGGCTCGCCGACTACATCCTCCGGATCGCCCTGGAGCACCGGGTGGGCGGACCGATCCAGCTGTCGGCGCTCGATGACCGGCTCGAGGAGCAAAGCCATGACGACGCGCTCCGCCGGGCACTCCGAAATCGCGGGCGGCGGACCGCGCTCGAGCCGGCCCAGCTGCTTGGTCGGAACCTGCGGACGGACGACGAGCGCTGAGGCCGGTGTTCGGATCACCCAACGCTCGAATCACCAACCGACCCGGACAACGATCTGATCCCGCCGAGGAGAAAGCGGGTGATCGTGCCGGGCCGATGGCATCGAGCTCGATGGGGAGTCCGGTCCCATCGATCTGGTCCAAGGATCGCGGCCGATCATGAGATCCGTCTGAGAATTTGATCGCCCGCAGGTCCAGCCGAGACGACCGCCGAGGCTCGGGAGGCAATACCGGGGCTTGTAACTGGACGCCGGCCATGGGAGACTGCCGCGAAGCAGCCCCCTGAGGCCGCCTGCTCTTCGAGCGCAAATGGATACCCCGGCTACCTACGTCCAGCTGGCCTTCATCGTGATCTCCGTCCCGAACCTGCTGGTGATCGTCGGGATGGTCGTCCTCTTCCTCGTCGCGCTGGTCGCGCCATTCCCGGGCCACCACCGAATCGAATCGGACGACGATGACGGCCCTCGGTAGCGACCCCGCCCCCGAACCGGCGGACGCGACCTGGACCGGGGCCGTGCGACGGCTCCTCGAGCGCAGCCTGCCGCTCAATCACCTCCTCCCGAGCCGGCAGCCCTTCTTCGTCGGGTCGTGGGTGTACGTCTTTGGCGTCGTCGCCATCACCGCGCTGATCTGGGTGGTCGGCAGCGGGGTCGTGCTGGCGTTCTTCGGTCCCGGTTGGTGGCACGTCTCGGGCGTCGGACGATTCGTCAACAGCATTCATTTCTGGTCAGTCCAGCTGCTGTTCTTCTTCGTCGTCCTCCACCTGTGGGGCCAGTACTTCATGGCGTCGTGGCGGGATGGCCGGGCGAAGACCTGGCTCGTCGGCGTGGTGATCTTCGTGGCGACCCTGGTGACCGGCTTCACGGGCTACATCTCCCAGCAGAACCTCGACGCCCAGTGGATCGCGATCAACGCCAAGGACGGGATCAATGCCACGGGCGCCGGAGCGTTCTTCAACGTCCTCGACTTCGGCCAGATGTATGGCCTGCACGTGATGCTCCTGCCGATCGTGGTCACGACGCTGGTCGTCCTCCACGTCGTCCAGGTCCGACTGCGCGGGGTCGTTCGACCGATCGAGGAGCGGGTGGTCGCCGATGGCACCAAGCCCCCCAGGGCCGGGGCGTCGTGAGCCAGCCCCAGACCGACCAGGACGTCTACTACCGGGGGATCCCAACCGTCCCGTACGACCTCCTCAAGGAGCTGGTCCTCGCCTTCGTGGCGTCCGGCATCGTGATCATTGCCCTCGCGCTGGCGCTCTCATCTCCGGATGCCCCGCCCTTGACGATCCAGGCCTGGGCGCAGGCTGATCCGGTCGATTTCGTGACGACAGCGACGTCCGAGCTCGCCGGGACAAGCTTCAGCTCGGCCTATGGTCCGCCGTACACGGATGGGTCCGACTCCATCCAGGCGATCGGCCCGATCGCACCCCAGCAGTGGGCGGGCAACGCCGTCCACCTCGATACCGCCAACGAATTCGTCCTTGGGCCGCTCAACGCGGCGGCGGTCGGGAACTCGGACCTCAGCGCGGCACTGACGGCCTTCGGCGCGACGGACGACACGACCCGCCAGGGCTGGCTCGATGCCTACACCACGGCGCTCGCCGACGCCACGGCGCAGGACGGTGCCGTAACGGTGGCACCCGGAAGCTACGGGCCCGTGCCGGTCCTGATGGCGAACCTCCTGGGTGTCGCCCGGTCCGGCGGCCTCGATGGACTGCTGCTCGCAAACGGCCAGTTCTACGCCACGAACTACACCAAATCGCTGCTGTTCATGGGCGACGGCGGCTACCTCGCCGGCCTGGCCGAGAATCAGCACCTGCTGGGCAGCCAGTGGGGAATGATGAACGAGACCGGCAGCTACCCGGGGCAGGAGTGGCTCTGGCTGTATTCGATGTGGTACCAGCTGCCGCCCTACAACACGGCTCCGAATGCCGATCTGCTGGTCGTCCTGACGATGCTGGTCCTGACCCTGCTGCTGGCCTTCGTCCCGCACATCCCGGTCCTGCGCGACATTCCCCGCTGGATCCCGATCCACCGCCTGATCTGGCGTGACTATCATCGCTGGCGGCGGACGCACCCGGAGTCGGCCTCGCTGTAACCCAGTCGCACGACCGAGGAGACCGGGGTGCAGGCGATCCATCAGATCTTCGCTGTTGCCGCGCTCATCGCCGTGGTCATCGGGGTGGTCTGGGCAGCGGTCCTCGCCATCACCAGGCGGCCAGGGGGCCGCGCCTTTGCTCGTGCCCAGGCGGTCCTGGTGGGCATCGTGGCGCTGGCCGCAATCGGCGGCGCGCTCGTCTTCCTGACCGGCAGCCGGCCAGCGGACGGGCTGCACCTCGTCTACGGCGCGGTGGCGATCCTGGTCATCCCGTTCGCCCGCTCATTCCTTCGGGCCGAGGCGCGGCGAGACGCCCTGGTCCTGTTCGTTGCGGCGGTCGTGCTGGGCGGCGTGATCTACCGGCTCTTTGCCACCGGCTAGGGGGGGCCGTCCGGGCCGGGCGGGATCACCGCCTCGACGAACTGGTACGGTGTCCCGAAGGCTGGACTCGGAGCTCGGAGGAACGGTTGGCGACGGATCGCGCCGCTCGATTGGCCGCAGGCTGGACGCTCCACACGTTTTCTGCCGACGTGACGATTCCGATCGGGCATCCGTGCATGGGCGGCGGGATCGCACCGGCCAGGGTGGTCGTCGACCCCCTCGAGGCGATCGGCTTCGTGCTGGCCGGCGGGACCCTGGCGAAGCCGGTCGTGTTCGTCGCGGTCGACTGGTGCGAGATCCGGAACGGTGACTACGATGCCTGGCGATCCGCGCTGGCGGCCGTCGCCGGCACCGATCGGGAGCGGGTCCTGGTGACGAGCGTCCACCAGCACGACGCACCGGTCGTCGATGTCGAGGCCCAGCGCCGGCTCGAGGCGCAGGGCGCGGCCGGCGCCGTGTGCGACATCGCGTTCGCCCCGGTCGCCGTCGCGTCGGTGGCGAAGGCACTCGCGGCCGCCCTCGAACGGCCCGGACGACGGGTCACCCACATTGGCACCGGCAAGGCGATCGTCGGCCGGGTGGCCTCGAACCGTCGCTACGTCCGGCCCGATGGCACGATCTCCTACCACCGCACGAGCGCGTCGCACGACCCTGCAGCCTTCTCGGGAGCCGAGGGGACGATCGATCCGTGGCTGCGGACCCTCAGCCTGTGGGCCGGCGACGAGCCGCTGCTCGCCCTCAGCACGTACGCGGTCCACCCGATGAGCTACTACGGCAACGGCGAGGTGTCCGCCGACTTCATGGGCATCGCCCGGCGGGCGCGGCAACGGGCCTTGCCCGGCGTGGTCCAGGTCTACGCGTCGGGCTGCAGCGGCAACGTGACCGCGGGCAAGTACAACGATGGTGCCCGGGCGAACCGCCCGGTGCTCGCGGCCCGGATCGAGGACGCGATGGCAGCGGCCTGGGCGCAGACCGAGCGCCGGCCGCTCGAGTCCGCGTCGTTCCGGTCCGTCCCCCTCCGCTTCGAGCCGCGGACCGGCCCGGGACACACCCCGGCCGACCTCGAGGCCCGGCTCGCGAACAATGCCGACCCGGCCGACCAATGCCGGGCGGCGATGGCGCTCAGCTGGTTGGCACGAACGAGATCGGGCGAGCCGATCGACCTGCCGGTCCTCGAACTGGGTCCGGCCGTCCTCGTCCTCCTCCCGGGCGAGGCCTACGTCGAGTACCAGCTGCTCGCCCAGCGCCTCCGGCCGGACGCGTTCGTGCTGGCCCTGGGCTACGGCGAGTGCGCCACCGGCTACATCCCCACCGCCAGCCAGATCGCCGAGGACGACGAGAACCTGGGCGACTGGTACTGGGTGTCCGGGACGGCCGAGGCCACCCTCAGCGCGGGCCTGCGCGACGCCCTCACGCCGACCTAGGAGTAGTAGCTCCGACCCGTCGAACGGAGCTCCTCGGCGACGGCCTGGATCGCCTTACCGGCTGCGGCGGCATCCGTATCGCCCTTCACCAGGGCCTGGACCTGGTTGCTGACCTCGGCGTCGATCTCCGGCTCCCAGAGCCAGTTGAGCGAGGTGATCGCGTCATCGAACAGTGGCAGGAACTCCCGCGCCACCGGATCGTGGATCGCGCTGTTCGAGGCGGCGATCGGCGAGTAGGACTGGAGGCCGTCGACGATCGCCCGGTCGACATCGGGCCGGCTGGCGTACTCGAGGAACGCCTCGACGCTGCTGAGGCTCGCCGCCGCCTTGGCCGGCAGTGCGAACGCGCTGAAGGACACGATCGAGTGGGCCTTCGTCGTCGCGTCCACCAGCGGGAGTGGCGCGACGTGCAGGTCGAAGGGAACCGTGGGCGAGCCTGCTTGAAGTGGTGCCAGCAGCCAGGTGCCGTTGTACGTCATGGCCGCCTTGCCCTGGAGCATCAGCAGCTGCATCGTCGCGTAATCGGTCGCCCCGGACCCGTCAAGCAGGATGCCCGAGGACCGCAGGTCGCCGATCGTCTGGAAGGCCTCGGTCCATTCCGGGCTGTCGTACCTGACCTCGCCCTTGACCGTGCGCTCGACGAAATCCAACGGGTCGCCGCTGCGCCCGGCGATCATCGGCAGCACCCACATCACGAGCAACGGGTTGAACGAGACGTCCCCGGAGCAATGGACAAGCGGCGCTGCGCCGAGGGCCGCGAGCGGTTTCACCATCGCCCTGAGGTCGGCGATCGTCTTCGGCGGTTCGAGGCTCGCTCGATCGAGCAAGGCCTTGTTGTAGTACAGGCCCGTCGTCTGGACGCCCCGGCTCAGGGCGAGCGGCAGGGCCCGCGTGGTCGTCTCCCCGAGGCCGCCCAGGTGCATCCGCGCCGGCACCCGCGTGAGCACGTCGGCCAGCCGAGGATCGGCGCCCAGGTCGGCCAGCAGGCCGTCGCGCGTCCAGGCTCGAACGAACAGGCCATCGAGGATCACCAGCCCGACTGGCTCGCCCGACTCGAGCACCGCGCGCGCCAGCCGGTCCCACTCGGGACCGTAGCCGGCCGGTGCCCGGATGTCCCAGGTCAGCCCGGGACGCTGCGACCCGAACGCGTCGAAGGCCTTCTTCAGCACCGGGTCGGTGGTCGGATCTCCGCCCTCGGCCAGAACGGTGACCGGGCCGGTCGCGGCCTGCCCGCCCGAGGGAACCGGCGCGACACTGCCATCCGGCCCGGCGCAGGCGGCGAGCAGCGGGGCCACGGCACCGCCCGCGGCGATCAGGGCACCGAGCTTGAGTACATCGCGGCGCCCAAGGAGACGGTTCCAGCTGCTGCTGCCCGTCGGTTGAACTGGTCCCAAACGGCTCCTCGTGGTCGACCCAGGCGTCGTCGCCGTGTCGGGGCTGGCGGACAGCGAGTATGGTTCCGCCCGTCAACCCCCGCTCGAGCGTCGTGATGGCCAAGGCGATTCGCAGGAGCGGTCGAAGCCCACATCCGTCGTCGGTGGCGTGAGCACCGTGCTCCGTCCCATGCACCGGGACCGCGCGATCGATCTGCTGTTCCTGGCGCCGACGCTGTTGCTCCTGGGTGGCTTCCTTTTCTACCCGCTCGTCTACGGGATCGTGCTGAGCCTCCACGACACCAAGGGCTTCGAGCTGGCGGGCTTCGTCGGGCTCGACCACTACGCCCACGCGATCTTCGGCGACGCGGTCTTCCATGAGGCCCTCCTGAACACGGTCCTGTTCACCGCCGTCGCGGTCGTCCTGCAGACCGGGCTCGGCCTGGTCCTCGCCGTCCTCGTCGCAGACGTGAGGCGTGGCCACACGTTCCTGCGCCTGGCCTTCTTCGTGCCGTTCATGCTCGCCTCGGTGGCGGTCGGTGCGGTCTGGAAGTTCCTGTACGCGCCCTACTTCGGGCTCGTGCCGACGGTCGGCTCGGCGCTCGGGTTCAGCACCCAGACGTTCGCGCCGCTGGCCGATGCCCACTGGGCGCTGTGGGCGATCATGGCCGCCTTCCTGTGGCGGTTCGCCGGGTTCACGATGGTCGTCTACCTCGCGGCGATCGAGGCCCTCCCGCGGGAGTACTTCGAACACGCCCACCTCGAAGGCGCCGGACGCTTCCAGCGCTTCCGGCTGGTCACCTGGCCGCTGCTCTGGCCGCAGACCTTCGTGCTCGTCCTGTTGACCACCCTCGGGACCCTGCGGATTTTCGACATGGTCTGGCTGATGACCCAGGGTGGTCCGTCGAACGCCACCGAGACCGTCGCCACGGACATCTACTCCACGGCGTTCCGGTTCCTGAACGTGGGCTATGCGCAGGCGATGGCGATGATCCTGCTGGCCGTGATCCTGGTCCTGACGGTCGTCGAGTACCGGCTCCTCAATCGCCGGGCCGAGACGGTCAGCACGTGACGAGGCTGGCGCGCCCGCGCTGGTCCACGGCGCTCGTCGGCGTTCTCGCCGTCGCCTGGCTGTACCCCGTGGCCTGGACCCTGGCCAACGCGATCAAGTCGAGCGCCGACATCTACCGGGCTCCCTGGGACATCCCCTGGCCGCCCGCGATCGGCAACATCGGCGAGGCCTGGAGCCGCGGGCGGCTCGGAGTCGCGCTGGCCAACTCGACCTTCGTCACCGCCCTGACGGTGGCAGGTGTCCTCGTGCTGGCGATCAGCGGCGCCTACGCGCTCACGCGCCTGCGGCCGCCGCGGCGGGCTGCCCTCCTGATCCTGGTCCTGGCACCCCTGATCATCCCAACCGAGGTGCTCATCGTTCCGCTGTTCTCGATGTTCCGTGCTCTCGGCC
Organism: uncultured Chloroflexia bacterium; assembly: GCA_963727055.1. Lineage (GTDB taxonomy): Bacteria > Chloroflexota > Limnocylindria > Limnocylindrales > CSP1-4 > Palsa-1033. Next base: position 1,509,085 of record CAVSEN010000003.1, on the reverse strand, counting down.
TGATCAACAGCCTGCCCGGCCTGGCGCTGACCAACGTCCTGGGCAGCATCTCGTTCGCGACCGTGATCCTGGCCGGCTACTTCCGGACGATCCCCCAGGACCTGATCGATGCCGCCCGGGTCGACGGCGCGGGCCGGGTCAGCGTCCTGCTCCGCATCGTCGTCCCGCTCGCGCGGCCGGGGATCGCCGCCGTGGCGATCCTCGTGGCGGTCCTGACCTGGAACGACTTCGCTGCACCGCTGGTGCTCATCCAGAAGCCCGATGCGTTCACCGTCCAGCTCGCCCTGACCCGCTTCTCGACGGTCTACGCCACGGATCAGGGCCTCACGTTCGCCGGGATGGCGATCGTGATCCTGCCTCCGCTGCTCCTGTTCCTGGCCTTCCAGCGGGGCTTCATCAAGGGCCTGACCGCGGGGGTCGTCCGGCACTGAACGGGGGTTCGGCGCCCAAACGAAAGCAGGGCCCGGGCGGGCCCTGCTTCGGTTGATCCTGGGTTGGGGCCAGAAGCGGTCTCCGAGCCCCGCCGATCAGGCGGCGGCGAAGGCCGGTGTGATGGCCGGCACCCGGCTCTCGGAGCCGAGGAGCGGGGAAGACTTGAACCCCTTGAAGGTCAGGTACAGGCCCAGGAACAGCTCCCAGATGAACTCCGGAGCGGTCGCGATGCCCTGGATCGTGGAACCCTGCGGGATGACCCCGAGCAGCACGGCGACCGCGGCGGCAACGAGGAGGGGACCTCCGACGAGGCCGAACAGCGCCATGCGCTTGCCGACCAGGCCGGACCGGTACATCAGGTAGCCCAGGATCGCGCCGGTGCCGATGCCGTCGGCGAAGCTGGGGCCGAGCAGGAACGTCCAGTCGTGGATGCCGCGGAGCGTCCTGCCGATCGTCACGAGGATCCCGGCGTCGGCGCCGGCCGCCGTCTGGCGGAGGGTCACGATGGCCAGCAGGCTGAGCAGGCCGATCAGGATGAAGGTGCCCTCGACAATTCGCTCGGCGACATAAGCCAGGGCAAGCCCCTCGTTCTGGCGCTTGAGGAGCGGGAACAGGACGACGGCGCAACCGATGTTGGTGACGATCAGGACCAGCTCCAGGAACGCGCCCAGGAACACCCGGGTGTCGGAGCCGGAACCGGTGATGTAGTTGGCATCGCTCAGGATCGGTCCGTAGGCGAAGACGGCTCCGATCGAGGTGATGAAGGTCAGCAGGAACAGCACGCCCACGGCGAGCGCGGTCTTTCGGGTTGAGGTCATTGAGGCAATCCTTTCGGTGATGCGGGCCAGCTGGCCCGATTGGTCTATCGAGGTTCGTTCGTTGCTAGCTCGGCCTGGTCCGGCTCCAGGCGGATGACCGAGACCAGGGACAGGCCCGTGTCGCGGACCCGCTGGAGCAGGCCGTGGAGGGCAGCCTGGTCGGGTATCAGGCCCCGGAGGATCGTCGTGCCGTCGCTCTCACGGCTGAGGCTCAGGCCGTCGAACCAGGCGGCCCAGCGGCCGTCGAGGTGCCCCTTGAGGCGGATCTCGTAACGTCCCGCTTCGTGGTGATCGGCGTCCATTGGTCGGTTCATCTGCTCCTTTCCACCGGCGGTGTGATCGGCTTGCCGGCGTGATCACGAAGCTAGGAGCGGACGTGGTGACCGGGCATCACCACATGTGGTGAAACGCGCTGGTGATTCCTCGGTCCTGGCGCCAGAGGCCCGAGGAGGCCGGGTCAGCGCTGGCGCGCTCGCGACAGCAGGTCGAGCTCCGCAGCCCGACTGACCGCGGCGCGGCGGCTGTTCACGCCGAGCTTCGCGTAGATGCTCTTCGTGTGCGAGCGCACGGTGTGCAGGGAGACGACGAGCTCGCTGGCGATCGCCGGGCCATCCAGGTCGGATGCAAGCAAGCGGAGCACGTCGAGCTCGCGTTCGCTGAGGGGCTCGATCAAGGACTGGTCGCTGGGTGTCCGCTTCGCACCGGGGTGCAGGGCAAGTTGGAGCGCATGGACGTATGCCAGCGCGATTCCGCGCTTGGCCGCCGCCTGGAGCAGGGCCGCCATCGGCGCGCCTTCGTCGACGAACAAGCGGACGTAGCCCTCCGGCTCGGCCAGTCTCCAGGGCTCGCTCGAGGGGCACCAGCGCGGCAGCCACGTCGCCGCCGGCCTGGAAGGCGAGCGCCTGGAGGATGAGGATCTCGATCGCGCTTCCGGCCCGTCCGCCGTCGACCGCCGCAGGCAGGAGGCGGGCCAGGAGCTCGGTGGCCTGGCGCACGGCGTCCGCGGCCCGGTCCGGGCCTGGCCGTCCAAGGAGGATTCGGGCCAGCGTGATGTGCTCGTACTCCCGCAGGTAAGCCAAGGCGTCCGTCGACCGACTGGCCCCGCGCCCAGGCGGCCGCCTCGGCCGACCGCCCGGCCGCGATCCAGCAGGCGCGCCCTCAACGCGGCGCAGCGGTCGGACGTTCGGGAAGTAGTCAGCCACGTACAGGCGCTCGGCCTCGTCGACCAGGGCCAGCGCGGCGGCGAGATCACCCTCCGCGACCCGGATGCGGGCCATCGCGACGTGCCAGCGATACGGGTTCTGGGCCAGCCCGAGGTGCTCGCCCAGCTCCCGGCTGCTCTCCAGGTGCTGCCGGGCGCCATCGAGATCACCGTGTTCGATCAGGAAGGGCGCTCAGGCCGACGTGCATATCGGCCGCGCCCCGAAGCACGGGCCCGCCCGGCTCGGCCAGGATTCGCAGGGCTCGCTCGTACGCGCTCTGCGCATCGCGCAGCCGGCCCTGGCTGATCCGGATGTCGGCCATGGCCATGGCGGGGCCGGTCAGGTCGGCGATATGGCCCGCCTTCTGGAGGTTGGCGTCGCACTCGGTCCACGACCGGTGCGCCGCCTCGAGGTCCCCGTTCGACCAGTACGCCAGGGCGAGGAGGCCCGCGGCCGATCCGCGCGCGAGCGGGTCATCCGGCTCGGCGAGCTCGAGGCCGCGCTCGGCCTGGCGGATCGTGGCGACCACGTCGCCGCCGGCCAGCGCCTGCGCGGCCCGGTAGCTGGCGATCGCGCTCGGGAGCCGCCGGAAGTCCTCGGCACTTCACGACCACCATCGTCCGACCAGCTCGGCCCTCGGGCGGGGCGACCCGCCGGCATCCGTGTCGAGCCATCGTTCCGCCGCCTGGAGCCGCTCTTCCGCCCCCGCGAGCTGGCCGAGCGAGAGCAGCGCACCGGCGTAGTTGACGCTCAGGACGGGTCGAACCGCGAGGACGTCATCCGGGATCGCCTTCAGCCAGGCCAGCAGGAGGGCTTCCCGGCGCGTGCTGCGCAGGCTCGGGCCGGCCCGCTCGATGAGGTCCGCCGCGCGGGGATAGTCGGCGGCGGCCAGGGCGTGCCGGATTGCCTCGGGCGCGTCGCCCTTCTGCTCGAACCACAGGCTGGCCCGGTGCTGGAGGAGCGGGACGACGTCGGGCTGCTCGTCGAGCGAGGTGCGCTCGCAGCACGTCCCCGAAGAGATGGTGATAGCGATACCAGCGGCGGCGGTCGTCCAGCGGGACGAGGAACAGGTTCGCGCGATCGAGCGACTCGAGCATGGCCCGGCTCCCGTCCTGGTCCAGGACCGCATCGCACAGCGGGCCACTCAGTCGGTCGAGGATCGAGGTCTGCAACAGGAAGGTACGGACGGCCCCGGATTGCCGACGCAGGACCTCCTCGACCAGGTAGTCGACGATGTAGCGGTCATCGCCGGCGAACCCGGCGATGAAGTCCGCGGGGTCGTCCCGGCCCTGAATCGACAGGGGCAGCCAGCTGGAGCGCGGCAATCCAGCCTTCCGTGCGGCCCTCCAGCGCGGCGACATCCGTCGCGGCCAGTTCCAGCCCCATCACCTCGTTGAGATACGCGGCAGCCTCGTCCGGCGTGAAGCGCAGGTCGGCTGCCCGGACCTCGGTCGAGCTCGCCGCGCCCGCGCAGGCGACCGAGCGGCAGCGGCTGGGTCGGCCCGGGTCGTAATCAGCAGGTGGAGCCGTGGTGGCAGGTGATCCAGCAGGAACGCCATCCCGGCCTGGATCTCGGGCGTGTCGACCTCGTGGTAGTCGTCGAGCACCAGCACGATGTCCTTCGGCGACGGCGTTGAGCTCGTTGAGGAACGTCGTGAGGACCAGCTCGATCGGCGGCCGGCCGGGACTCCTGGAGGAGGATGAGCGCGCTCGCGCCGACCCCCGGCGCAACCGTCTGGAGCGCGGCGATCAGGTAGGTCCAGAAGGAGGCGGGCTGGCTGTCGGCCTCGTCGAGCGAAAGCCATGCGACGGCCCGTTCATCGGCCGGAGCGGACGCCAGCCACTCGGCCAGGAGCGTCGTCTTGCCGAAGCCAGGCGGGTGCTGAGATCAGCGTCACCTTCGACTCGACGCCACGGCTCAGCCGTTCGCTGAGCCTCGGACGGGCAACCACGCCCCGTCGAAGCCTGGGGACAAAGAGCTTGGTCTCGAGCAGCGGGCCGGCCATGTCCGGCCAACGTACCAGCCCGCGCGATCTAATGACGTCCCGACCCGACCCTGACGACCTGGTGCTAATCGACACAGGTTGTGCAGTGCTGTGCAGAGCTGATCGAGACCCGCGAACTGCCGGCCGCGACCCGGGACAGGGTGCGCGCGTCACTCGAGGTGCTCACCCTGTTTCCGGAGATCGGTCCGAGACTTGTCGGACGATGGAGTGGTTTCCGTTTCATCCTCGGCCCATGGCAATGGATGCTCCTGATCAACGAAATGACCCGAAGACCGATCGGGTATCGGTGATCACGATCCAGGACGCGAGATCCGCACGGTCGGCGACGGCCGAGCGACGGTGCTCGCGGAGCCTCCGGGCGTGGGGTCGCGAGGACGATCGGGCATTGCGAACGCCCTTCGGGTCAGGCAGCGCGGGTGGCACGCTAGCGCTACCGTGGCGTGAGGCCCAGCGGAGGGTGAGGCGGCGCGTCGCGTCGCCGGCCAGCGCTGCCCCGGGAGTCCACGATGCTCAAGACCCGCTTGCTCCACCCCGAGATCCTGCGGGCGCTCGGTGAGGCCGGGCACGGTTCCCAGGTCCTGATCGCCGACGGCAACTACGCGCTGCTGACCGGGTCGAACGCCGCGGCGCACCGGGTCTACCTGAACCTTGCCCCGGGGCTGGTGACCGTCACCGACGTCCTCGGCGTGCTGGTCGATTTCATCCCGATCGAGGCCGCCCAGGTGATGCTGCCGGAGGCGGGCGGGCCCGAGCCGGCCATCCACGCCGACTTCCGTTCACTGCTGCCCGGCATTCCGCTCCAGCCGCTCGTCCGCCCCGACTTCTACGCCGCCGCCCGCCGTCCCGACCTGGCCCTGGCGATCCTGACCGGCGAGCAGCGCCTGTACGCCAACCTGCTCCTGACGATCGGCGTCGTCCAGCCCGGGTAGCTCCGCCAGGAGGCTGTCATGCACGTCACGTTCGTCCACGTCCGGGTCCTGCCCGATCAGCTCGATGCGTTCCTGGAGGCCACCCGGGCGAACCACGAAAGCTCCGTCCTCGAGCCCGGCAACCTGCGCTTCGACGTCCTGCGCGACCCAGCAGACCCGACCCGGTTCGTGCTCTACGAGGCCTACCTTGATGCGGCGGCGGCCGCCGTCCACAAGACGACGGCCCACTACCTCGCCTGGCGTGACCGGGTGGCGCCGATGATGGCCGAGCCACGGCGGGGCGAGCCGTGGGAGGGGCTCCTGCCCGAGGCCCAAGGCACGGCGCCGGCCGCCCGGTGAATCCGCTCCTGCCGCCCGGGCCGCTGCCGTTCGGGGTGGCCCGGCTGCCCCGGGTCGTCTTCGGGGCCGGCCGGCGGGCCGAGATCCCATCGCTCCTGGCCCCGTTCGGCCGGCGGGTGCTGATCGTGACCGGCGCTCGATCGCACCAGGCCTCGCCGGCGTGGGGCGAGCTCACGGCGGGCCTCGGAGCCGCCGGGATCGCCTGGGACCACATCGCGGTCGATGGCGAGCCGTCCCCGGAGCTGGTCGATGGCGCCGTCGCGGCCCGGCGGGCCGTTCCGCCCGACGTCGTCGTCGGGATCGGCGGGGGCAGCGCGCTCGATGCCGCCAAGGCGATTGCCGGCCTGCTCCGCTCCGGGACGACCGCGCTCGACCACCTCGAAGGCGTCGGCCGGGGGATCGCCTATCCCGGGCCGGCAACGCCGTTCATTGCCGTGCCCACGACCGCCGGGACGGGCTCCGAGGCGACGAAGAATGCCGTCCTCTCGGGCCGTCTGCCCGGCGCGAGCGGCGGACCGTACAAGAAGTCGTTCCGCGACGAGCGGCTCGTGGCGGCGATCGCGGTCCTCGACCCGGACCTGCTGGCCGGCTGCCCGCCGGGCGTCATCGCCGGCGACGGGATGGATGCCCTCACCCAATGCCTCGAGGCGTACGTGTCGACCGGCGCGTCACCGTTCACCGACCCGATCGCCTCGAGCGGGCTGGCCGCGATCGGCCCGGCGCTGCCGGCCTGGCACGCTGCAGCGCTGGCCGGGGAGCCGAACGCAGTCACGGCGGCGGCCCGGGCCGCGATGGCCTGGGGCGCGCTCGCATCGGGGATGGCCCTGGCGAACGCCGGGCTGGGAGCCGTGCATGGGATCGTCGCCGCCCTCGGCGCGCGCCATCCGGTCCATCACGGGACCGGCTGCGGGATCCTCCTGGCCGAGACGACCCGGGCCAACGTCGCTGCGCTCCGGGCCCGGGATCCCGGCGCGACCGCCCTGCGCAGGTTCGCCGAGATCGGGCGGCTGCTCGTGGCGGATCCCGCGCTGGACCCCGACGAGGCGACGAAATCGCTGGTGGCCTGGCTCGCCGGCCTCACGGCCGAGCTCGGATTGCCGCGCCTGCGTGATGTGGGCGTCACCGAGACAGACATCCCGACGCTCGTGGCCGAGTCGCGCGGCTCGAGCATGCGCTCGAACCCGGTCGTCCTCTCCGACGAGGAGATCGGAGCGATCCTGGCCGCCTGCCTCTGACCTAGCGGTCGGGCAGCGCCAGCGCTTCCTGGATCGCCGCGTGGAGCCGGGCGCCGGTCGGCTGGCCCTGGAGCATCGTGACCGAGTGGCGCCCCGTGCTCTCCTCCCAGCTGAGGGCCATGCCCGGGGCGGTCAGGACGACCGGAGTGTCCGGATGGATCTCTCGAAGGTTATCGATCAGCGCCCGGGAGCCATCCGCATCGCCGCTGGCCCACACGTCATAGACGAGGACATCGGCTCGCTCGGCGAGGTCGCACGGGTGGCCGGCCAGGACCGGGCACACGTTGCGGGTCGGCCCGCCACACTCCGTCACCTCATAGCCGAAGCGACGCAGGGAATCGACTTCCTGGCCGGCCAGGTCGAGGTCGTGATGGACGACGAGGACGCGAGTCATCTCACACCTCCGCGCGATGCGGCTTCGTCCGACCATGGCGGCCCGGCGATCGGTCGAGTCTGCGAGGTGCCGGGCTTGGGACGGAGTGGCGAAGGTCACGGATGCGCAGGCCGTCGGCACTGATTCGCGGGCGGATGGAGCCCATGGCCGCCCCGGGCCCGACTACGTCCTCAGCGGACGAACCGTCTCTCCAGGCGTTCTCGGATGGTGGATCACGAGCACGGAGCAATGGGCGTGCTGGAGCACCTTGCGCGCGACGCTGCCGAGCAGCAGCCGCTCGAGCCCGGTCTGCCCGCGTGTCCCCATGACGATCAGGTCGGCGTTGAACTCCTGCGCGACCCGGACGATCTCGGTCCCCGGATCACCCCTCCGGCCCTCGGGCTCGGCCTCGGCTGCCAGGCCTGCCGCCCGGAGCTCCTTCGCGGATGCCTGGGCGAGCTCCTGATGGCGTTCCTGGTCGATCTCGATCACGGCCTCGAGCGCCTGGATGTCAGCCGGAGCTTCGGGCTCGAGCCAGGCCAGCCAGCTGGGCTGGCCGGCCGACACGCTGACCACGCGAACGGCCAGGCCGTGGAAATCCCGGCATCCACCCGACGAGGTTCCGGGCAGCAGCGGCCGACGGCGATCCGTCGTCGGCCAGGACCAGGCGCTGGATCGCGGTCGTGCGCGCGACGAGGACCGGCGTCGTGGCATGTTCGACGACTTCCGCGGACACGGATCCGAGGAGCGCCGACCCGAGTGGCCCGCGGACGTGGCTGCCCAGGACGATCAGGTCGGCGCCGAATTCACCGGCCGCGTCCGTGATCGCGGTCGCGGGACGCCCATCGACCATCAGGCAGTCCACGGTTCGTCCGGCGCCGGCCAGACCGGCCACGCCAGTCCCGAGCATTGCCTCGGCCTGGTCACGGGCGGCGCCGGCGATCCGGTCGATCGTCTCCGGCGAGGCGACGACGCCGGGCATCGCCAGGAAAGATTGGGGCCAGCGCTCCATGACGTGGACGAGGCGAATCGCGCTGCCCGCGGGCCACTGGGTGGACGCGACCAGCTGGAGTGCCCGATCCGATGATGGCGAGCGGTTGCTCGCCAGGAGGATCCGCATGTCCGCACCGCCCCTCGATCACGACGGGCCGTTGAGGTGCCGGGAACGAACGTTCGGTCTGCGCGGCCACCTCCACGATACCACTCGGCCAATGGCCCCTGGACGTGCCCGCGAGCCGCTTCGCCCGCATCGAGTAGGGTTGGACGGCATCGGTTCCCGGCCGGATGTTGGCCGTCGGGCTCGATCGCGACAGCCAAGGCAGCCCATGGAACGCAAGTGGCTCGTCCTCACGAGCGTGTCGCTCGGCTCACTGATGGCGACCCTCGACGGCAGCATCGTGAACATCGCCCTGCCCGCGATCCAGACCGACTTCCGGATCGACCTGACGACGACCGAGTGGGTCGTCGTCGCCTACCTGCTCGTCGTCGGCGGCCTGCTCCTGCCGTTCGGCCGGCTCGGCGAGGTCCTCACGTTCAAGCGGGTCTACCTGGTCGGCTTCACGATCTTCACCCTGGCCAGCATCTGCTGCGGCGCCTCCCCGAACGAGGCCGGGCTGGTCGCGTTCCGGGTGGTCCAGGGCATCGGCGCGGCGATGATCATGGCGATGGGTCCGGCGATCGTCGCCCGGACGTTCCCGGCCGAAGAGCGCGGACGAGCCCTGGGCCTCAACGCGATCAGCATCTCGATCGGCCTCAGCCTCGGGCCGGCCCTCGGCGGGATCCTCACCCAGGTTGCCACCTGGCGGGCGATCTTCCTGATCAATGCGCCGATCGGCCTGCTGGCGATCCTGTGGGCGAATCGGGTGCTGCCCGCCGAGACGCCGGGCAAGGGCCAGTCGTTCGACGTGCGCGGCGCGGCCCTGTCGGGCATGGCCTTGTTCGCGCTGCTGCTCGCGCTCAGCGAGGGCCAGCAATGGGGCTGGGACAGCCCGGCAATCATCGGCCTGCTGATTGCGTTCGTCGTCGTGGGCGGCGCGTTCCTGGCCTCGGAGCGTCGCTCGGCTCACCCGATGCTCGACCTGGTCCTGTTCCGGATCCGGCCCTTCTCGGCGGGCCTGGCCAGCGTCGTCGTCGCATTCTCGGGCCTGTTCACCGCCACGTTCCTGCTGCCGTTCCTGCTCGAACAGGGATCCGGCTTCTCACCGGTCGAGGCCGGCCTGCTGCTCACCCCGACGCCGATCACGATGGCGCTCGTCGCGCCGTTCAGCGGGGCCGCCTCGGATCGCTTCGGACCCCGCGTCCTGGCCAGCGTCGGGATGGCGATCATGGCCCTGGCGCTGCTGAGCCTGACCCAGCTGCCGGTGGACTTTGCGCTGCCCGACCTCGTCTGGCGGCTGGTCCTGCTGGGCCTCGGCCAGGGCCTGTTCATGAGCCCGAACAGCAGCGCGGTCCTGGGGTCGGTGCCGCGGCCGCGAATCGGGACCGCATCGGGCACGCTCGCCCAGATGCGGATCAACGGCCAGGTGCTGGGGATCGCCCTGAGCGGGGCGATCGTCGCGACCCGCCTGCCGGTCCACCTGGCCGAGCTGGGCGGCGCGTCCACCGCCGCACTGCGGAACGTGGCCCTGGCCGGCGCGATCCACGACGCGTTCGTGGTGGCGGCGCTGGTCTGCGCGGTGGGGATCGTGACCAGCCTCGTCCGCGGCTCGAGCGAACCGCGCCGCTCGGAACCGGCGGCCCTCGCCCCGGTCTAGGGGCAGGAGCGTCCCACCGGCTCGGGCGCGGCTCTGGCCTGGGCGCGGCTCTGCCGGGCGCGGCTCTGGCCTGGGCGCGGCTCTGGCCTGGGCGCTGCCCTCTTGCCGGGCGCGGCTATTGCCGGGCGCGGCTCTTGCGCCGGGTTATCTCCTGCGGAGATCAGAACAGCGGAATCGATGGCTTCCTCAGCCAGATCAAGCCCGGTTACTGCCCTTTTGATCGCCAGCAGAGATCAACAGGGCGGAATGCGACGCTATCAGGGGTCTGCCGGCTCGGGCATTTGGCTCGTTTGATCTCCTGGGGAGATAGGGGTCCGCGCGGCTCGGGATCCGCGCGGCTCGGGCCGTCGCGCGGCTCGGGCGTGGCTCGGCTCGGTGGTGCCTCGGCTCGGTGGCGCGGACGGCGCTGCACCGAGCCACTCGGACGCGCATCATCGATCCGTGGATCCATCGCCGCTTCGGGTCGTCATCGCGGAGGATTCGGCGCTGATCCGCGAGGGGATCGCGCGCCTCGTCCAGGAGTCCGGCGGTACGGTGGTGGCCAAGGTCGGTGACGGCCCCTCCTTCGTCGCGGCGGTCGTCGCCCATCACCCCGACGTGTCGGTTGTCGATGTGCGAATGCCCCCGACCCAGCGGGACGAGGGGCTCCGGGCGGCGATCGAGGCCCGCCGGCTGGTGCCCGGCACGCCGATCCTCGTCCTCAGCCAGTACGTCGAGCGCCAGTACGCCACGGAGCTCCTCGCCGACCGGGCGGGCGGCGTCGGCTACCTGCTCAAGGACCGGGTCGGCGACATCCGCGAGTTCATGGATGCCCTCCGGCGGGTCGCCCGGGGTGGGACGGCCCTCGATCCCGAGGTGGTCGCCCAGCTGATGGTCCGCCGCCACGCCGACGACCCCCTGTCGGCGCTGACGCCGCGCGAACGGGACGTGCTGGCGGCGATGGCCGAGGGGCGGACCAACGTCGGGATCGCCACACTCCTGGGGATCTCCGAAGGGGCGACCGAGAAGCACATCAGCAGCATCTTCGGCAAGCTCGAGCTGCCCGACTCCCAGAACGACCATCGACGCGTGCTGGCCGTGCTCGCCTACCTCGGCTCCTAGGGCTGGGGCAGCACCCAGCCGGTCACCGGCGGCTGCCAGGTTGCGACCGGGAACTCGGCGCGCACCACGGTCGGCCCGCCGGCCGGGCTCGATACGCTGAACGTGCCGTCCACGCCCGCCACCCGTCCCGCCAGGCCCGCCAGCCCGCCACCAGGCTGAACCAGCGCCCCACCGACCCCGTCGTCGGAGACCTCGACGATGAGGCGGGCGCCTTCGCGCCGACAGTAGACGGTGCACGTCCGTGCACCGCTGTGCTTGGCCACGTTGGCCAGCGCCTCGGCAACGACGAAATATGCGGCCCGCTCGACGCCGAGCGGCAGTCGCTCACCGGCCGGCAGGTCGCTCCGGACGACGGTCGGCACCGTGCCCCGTGCGGCGATCGAGCCCAGCGCCGGCACCAACCCCCGGTCGAGCAGGATCGACGGGGCGATGCCGCGGACCAGGTCGCGCAACTCGGCCAACGCCTGGCGCGCCTGCTCCTGCCCGTCGAGCACCAGCTGCTTGGCCGCCGCGGGATCGGTGTCGATCCGCTCGCTGGCCAGCCCCAGGTCGATCGTCAGCATGACGAGGCGCTGCTGGGCGCCGTCGTGAAGGTCGCGCTCGATCCGGTGCAGCTCGCTCGCCTCGACGTCGAGGACGGCGGACCGGCTCTCCCTGAGGGTCTCGACCTGGCGCCGGAGGGCGCGGCTCTCGGACGTGCACAGGAGGCCGGCGACGACGGCCCGGTGGAGGGCCATGACGAGCTGCGAGAGCGAGGCGGCGACCGGCAGCAGCGCCGCGCCGGCAATGGCCCGGAGCGCGACGATGGGAGCGTCGTGACCGGCCAGCCAGGCGAGGCCGGCAGGCAGGGTCGCTCCGGGAATGGCGTCGTACCAGATGGGCATGGTGAGCAGCCAGAGCGACACGCTCCAGACGGTCAGGATGACGACGAACTCGATGATCGAGAGGGGGAAGTTCACCGCGACGTAGAGCACGTCGCGCCAGCGGCTCTCGTCGGTGAACTCTGCCCGGATAAGGTTGACGAAGCCGCCGCTGAGCGGCCGATAGGGGTGAGCCGGCGGCCGTTCCGGGGTACCGAGCGCCATCCGCGCTCGCTCGATCCGGGCAACGAGCCGGGAACCCTCGATGCCTGCGACGAAGAACAGCAGCCCGATGCCGACGACGAGCGTGCCGAAACCAGCCGACGCCAGTGACACGATGATCGCGAACGCGAAGACGCCGACGAAGAGGCCCAGCCCGATCGCCGCATTGGCGTACCAGGTCGCCGGGTGGATCGGCGCAAGGACGAAGGCCCGGAACGGGCTCCTCGCCCGCCGGGCGATTCCGAGCGGGCCGGCTCCGCCGGGCTGACCCTCACCCGGGGAAAGGCTGATCCCCGACGAAGCGAATGTCGCCTCGTCGGGGATCCGGGCTGACGCCAGGCCGGCCAGGATGAGCAGCAGCCCTACGACGAGGACTGCGGCTCCGGTCACGGCGCGGTCGGTTCGCGGCGCACGCCAGCCGCGACGACGAGCACCCCGATCGCGACGATGAACGCCGGCCACAGGAAGCGTCCGCTGTCGGCCCACGCCGGCAGCAGGGCATCGATCAGGGCGAGTGCCCCGAACAGGACCAGGATGATCCCGAACCAGGTGGTCGCCCGGCCGGTGCTCCGGTGGAGGTGGCGATGCTCCACTGGCGTCACCCGCCAGCTAGCTGGCGCAGCCGACTGGTCGCCCGGCGTGGCGCCCGAGGCGCCCTCAGGCCTCGGTTCGCCCATCGGCCCGCCCCCCGGCGCGAAGCCGGCTTCGGGCTCGAGAGGGACGATCAGGGCCATTGCCACGTACAGGAAGAGGCCCATCCCGCCGAGGAAGATCGAGAGGAACCAGAGGACCCGCACGATCGACGGGTCGACCTCGAAGTACTCGGCGACACCCGCGGCAACGCCGGCCAGGCGACGATCGTGGCGGCAACGGTAGAGACGGCGGTTCACTTGCATCCTCCGATCGGATTGATCTCGACACTACCGAGATTCACGGTGACGTTGAGGTCGGCGTGGTGACTCGCCGAGGCGTAGTCCGGGCTCGTCCAGTCGGTCCCGTTCTGCTCCAGGCCGTTGACCGAGATCCCGCTCAGGACGCCGGCGCGGTGGACATGCAGACCGAGCCCGCTCGGAACGCAGACCTGCAGGGCCCCGGCGTTGACCTCCATCGAACCGGCGGTGTCGGCGCTTCCGGGAAGGTGGAATGACAGGAGGCCGGCGTTGACCGTGGCCGACAGGCTGGTCACCGTTGCCTCGGACAGGTCGACGGTCGTCTGGGCCGCGTTCGCGGCGATGTCCAGGCGTCCGATCTGGGTGCCCGGCAGGGCGATCTGGCTCTCGCCGGCGTTGACCTTCAGGGAGAGGCTTTCGATCGCACCGGTCGGCAGGGTGAGCCGCCAGGCATCGCGGCCCGTATCGAGCCAGTGCCAGCCGCCGGGTGTCCCAGCGTCGATGGCCAGCGACTGGCTCGATGCGTCGATCGCCGGCGTCCGGCCGCCCGAGTTGCCGGCGTCGAGCCGCCAGCCGTTGCCCGGCGTCGTACCGACGACGAAGCTGCCGCAGGCCGTGGTCACCGAGATCCGGGCCGGGCCGGCGAACGAGCCTGCCTGGCTCGCGACGGTCGACGGCGTCCCGCCGTTGCCGCAGTCGATCGCGATTCGCGGTGCGAGGGCAAACGAGCCGCCCAGGACGAGGCCGGGCACGGCTGCCGCGAGCAGACCGGCCGGCAGGCTGAAGCGGGTCCGGCGGAGGACGAGCCCGAGCCCGATCGCCACGATGGCCAGCGGCCAGAACCGCAGGGCATCGGCGATGACGGCCGTATCCCCGTTGCGGAGGTCGACGGCTACCAGGACCGCGCCGAGCGCGGCCAGGAAGACGCCCCAGTAGAGAAATCGGCGGTTGACCCGCATCGCAGTCCACCCTCCTGCCGTCGAGCGTACACAGGTCGCGACGGCATCGAACGCTCGCTCGAGCGCACGCTCGGCACGCCCGCCGCCGGTTTGCCCGGTCGGTCCTGGTCGTGCTCCATGTGCTCACGCTAGGACCCATGGCCCCGTGTGCCCAGCCGGCCACCCGGCATCTTCAGGGTGGGGCTAGCCGCACCACGAGGGGACGTTTGGCACGGCTCGAGCGAGCCGCAGCGCTCCGAACCGGGGCCCTCGCCCCGGTCCAGGTTCGGAGGGTTTACCGCCGGCGACCGCCGGCCATCGCCGCCGAGATATCTCCGCCGGAGATCAAACGGGCGGTAGCGTGGGCGTTCGCGGCCGGATCAGGCTCGGCTACGGCCGCTCTGATCGCCGGCGGAGATGAAAACCCCGTAACCGACGCTGCGTGGCGCGTCTTGGCCCGGGCATTCGGCCGATTTGATCTCCCACGGAGATAGGGCGGCTGACCAAGCGACCTTGTGCGGGTGCCGCGCATGGTCAACAGGCAGAGGTGGGGACGTTCGGCACTTGGTCCGGCTCGCCGGACCGCGCATCGTCAGGAGAGACCAGCCCATCGTCCGAGGGAGCAGCCATGACCGTCCTCGTCGCCTATGCCAGTCGCCACGGCGCGACCGAAGGGATCGCCGAGCGGATCGCAGCCCGGCTCAGGCTCGACGGTCTCGCCGTCGAGGCCGTCCCGGCGGCCACCGTTCGCGACGCCTCGGCCTACGACGCGTTCGTCGTCGGGAGCGCGGCCTACATGTTCCACTGGCTGACGGACGCCGTCCGCTTCGTCAAGCGCAACCGGGCGACGCTCGCCGCGCGACCGGTCTGGATCTTCAGCAGCGGGCCGCTGGGCACCGAGCGGGTCGATGCCAAGGGCCGTGACGCCCTGCTCGCCTCCGAGCCGAAGGAGTTTGCCCAGTTCCGGGCGATGCTCCAGCCGCGCGGCGAGCAGGTCTTCTTCGGAGCCTTCGACCTGGCCGGCCCGCCGGTCGGGCTGGCCGAGCGCTTCACCCGGATGATGCCGGCGGCCCGAGATGCGCTGCCGGTCGGCGACTTCCGGGATTGGGCCGCGATTGACGCCTGGGCCGACGCCATTGCCCAGCAGCTCGGCGGGACCGTCCCGACCGCCTGACCCTGCCGAGGAGCGGCGTCACTGCCCGGTTGCGGTCGCCAGCCAGAATTCCTGGGGCAGGTTGCCCGTCCCCGCGACGAGGACGCCATCCGGCCCGACCAGCGCGGCCGACACCACCATGGCGTCGGCGTTCCAGGCTTCGGTCCCGTCCGATTGGCAGATCGGACCGCCGACGGCATCGGGCAGACCCGTCGAGCCCGAGAAGGCGAGGCGCGACCAGCTCGCACCGTCCGTTGAGCCGTAGGCCAGGAGCGTGGTTGACGTGCACGAAGCGCGCCCGAACATGACGAGATGGCTCCCGTCGCCGGCGACGGTCGTGGCCTCGGGCAGGTCGGAGCCGAGCTTGCCGGCCAGGCGCCACGATGCCCCGTCGCTCGAGACCCAGCCGCTCGAGACCCGCGCTCCGTCGGCGCGTCCCTCGGCGAAGAGGCCGGTGGCCCCTGCGAAGGCGGCGTCCAGCTGCCCGCCGGCAACGACCATGCCGTCCACCTTGGCCGCGGACCAGGTCAGGCCGTCGGTCGAGATCCAGGCCGCCGGCCGGCCGACGCCCAGGGCGCCGCCGTGGGCCGGAGTGGCATCCGGCTTGCCGATGCGACCCGTGATGATGAACCCGCGGTCATCGGCCAGCACGGCGCCGAAGATCGCGTGATCGAAGGCGACCGGCAGGTTCAGCCGGCTCCACGTCGACCCGTCGCGGGAGGACACGACGACCGGCGCCCCCGGTTCGACCATCGACAACCCCTGGGAGCCGATCGCCACCAGGCCCGCTGGCCCACCCGCGATCGCGAGCAGGTTGCCGCCCGTCCACGCCTTGCGCCAGCTCGGGCTGCTGACGGCGGTCCAGGCCTTCCCGTCCGTGCTCCGCCACAGGTTCGGCGGGGCGAACCCGTCGTTGTCGCTCACCGCGAGCACGTCGTCGCCGACGGGCACCAGGAACCGGGGCCCCGTGCTCTCCTGGGTGCTGGCGAGGGCGATCCGCTTGGTGATCGTCCAGCGCAGCCCGTCGCGGGAGGCGAAGAAGGCGCCGTCCGCGGTGCCGGTCAGGCGTTCGAAGTCGCCCACGCCAACGTAGCCGTCATGCCAGCGGACGAAATCCGCGATGTAGGCGTGCCCCGTGGCATCCGAGCTGCCGGGAACCCCGGCTGACCAGCGCAGTCCCGACCACGACGCGACCTCGGGCGTGCTCGTCGCACGCGGCGAGGTCGCGTCGGGTGGCGTCTCCGGCGCTTGGCTCGGGACGATGGTTGGCGATGACGGTGCGCTGTGTGTTGCGGGAGGACCGATGGATGCCGAGGTGGTCGGCGATGCACCCGAGACGCCGGCGCAGCCGAAGGCGAGCACAGCAAGGCTCACGACCAGCTCGACGACGCGTCTCGACATCGAGATCACCCCCAGCGGGCATCATCCGACCCGGCCCGGCGAACAACCAGAGCCAGTGGTCACGAACTGCGCCAGGACCGCTGGGCCCGCCGCGATCAGGCACGACCCGGTGTTCATCTCCGTTGCCGCGGCCAGCTCCTCGGCGACGAACGCCGCCCAGGTCGTTCGGCCGATGCCCTGGCCGCTGCGTCAGATTCGCCCCGGCGCGGAACGCGCGCGCCGCGCCGCCGAACGCCGGAGCCGAGAGCAGCAGGCGATGCCGGCCCGTCGCCCGAAGGTAGACGCTGATCAGCTCGATCCATTCCGAGCACCTCCGGACCACCCATCTCGGGCACGAGACCGGCCGGTGGGCCGACTGCCAGCTCGGTCAGTCGGGCCGCCACCTCACGAGCGTCGACCGGCTGGAACTTGAAGCCGGACGGGACCGGGATGATCGGGAGCTTGGCCATGCCGCGGGCGACGGACAGGAACGTCTGCTGGAACTGGGTCGCCCGGAGCGTCGTCCAGGGAAGGCCCGAGTTCTCCACGACTCGCTCGGCTGCCAGCTTCGAATCGAAGTAGCCGAACATCGCCCGATCCATCCGGCCGCGCACCGGGACCCGGTCGGCCCCGACGACCGAGATGTAGACCAGGTGCCTGGCCCCGGATCGCACGGCGGCCTGGACCAGGTGGAGCGTCTTGGTCTCATCCCCCTGCCGGGTACCGGCCAGGTGGATGATGACCTCGGCGCCCTCGACCGCGGCCTCGACTCCAGTGCCCGTCGTAAGGTCGGCCGCCACGGATTCGATGCCCGGCTCGCCCGGTCCGGCGTGACGGCTGAGCACCCGGACAAGCCGATCGGCCGAGCGAAGCGCTTCGACGACCGGCCGGCCGAGCGTGCCAGTGCCGCCGGTAACCAGGATCGTGTTGCTCATCGGACTCTCCTTCGGTCACATCTCCCCGCCGTCGGGGTTCAATGAGCTGACACCCCCGTTCGAAGGAACGTGACCAGATGAACGAACAGAAGCTGCTCGCCGAGCAGTTCGAGGCCCACCGGCGGCGGCTTCGGGCGGTGGCCTACCGGATGCTCGGCTCGGTCCCCGAAGCCGATGACGCCGTCCAGGAAGCCTGGCTGCGGATCAGCCGGGCCGACACATCCGACGTCGACAACCTGGGCGGCTGGTTGACGACGGTCGTCGCCCGGGTCTGCCTGAACATGCTCCGAGCCCGGGCGCGACGACACGAGGAGTTCGTTGACGGCCGGGTCCCCGAGCCCATCCTCGATCGCGCCGACGGCATGGACCCCGAGCACGAGGCACTGCTGGGCGACTCCATTGGTCTCGCCCTGCTCGTCGTGCTCGAGACGCTGGCCCCGGCCGAGCGCGTCGCGTTCGTGCTGCACGACGTCTTCGCCCTGCCGTTCGAGGAGATCGCGCCGGTCGTCGGACGCTCGCCCACCGCGACGAGGCAGCTGGCCAGCCGTGCCCGGCGCCGGGTTCGCGGCGTGGCGCCCGAGCCGGATCGGGACCTGCAGGAGCAGCGAGCGGTCGTCGACGCGTTCATCGCGGCGGTCCGCGCGGGCGACTTCGAGGGCCTGCTGGCGGTGCTCGATCCGGACGTGGTCCTGCGAGCCGACGGCGGAGACCGCTGGGTGGGCGCGACCCGCGAGATCCGCGGTGCCCAGACCGTGGCCAGGTCGGCCCTCACGATCACGTTGCGCCTGGCCGGTTTCGACGTGCGCCACGCCCTGGTGAACGGCGCCGCCGGGATCGTGTCGCGCGACGAGCACGGCCAGCCGTTCTCGGTGATGGGCTTCACCGTGCGCGCCGGCCGGATCGTCGAGATCGACGTCTTCGCCGACCCCGATCGCCTGCGCCGGCTCGACCTGACCGTCTTGGATCGGCCGTCAGCGTGACGCCGTCGGTGCGTCAGCTTGGCCGGCGCGGTCCTCGGGCCAGCTCGACATAGCTCCGGGCGACCCGCTCGTCGATCGAGCGCGGGACGGGCACCACCCACGACTCCGGCCCGACCGACCCGTTCGCGACGGCTTCCAGGCAGCGCGCCTGGAGGCTGAACCCGAGGTCCATCGACTCGATCGAGTTGCCCAGCGGCCGCGGCCCGGCCAGGTTGACCATGTGACCCTCGCCGAGCAGGTGGATCCGCCGCCCGTCGGCGAGGCGCACGGTCCGGATGCCCTCGTCGGCGGATTGCCCCACGACCGACGGATCGGCCAGCAGCTCGTCGACGTCGATCTCCTGCGGGAAGTGGCCGGCATTGGCCATGACCACGTCGTCGGCGAGGAGGGCGAGATCGGCCGCGGTGATCACCCGCTGGGCGCCGGTCACGGTGATGATCACTTGGGCGCTGGCCAGCGCCTCGTCGCGATCCGGCACGGCGAAGCCATCGAACATCGCCTCGAGCCGGGCGACGGGGTCGATCTCGACGACCGACACCAGCGCGTGGTTGTTCCGGAAGTTCAGGGCGACGCCCTTGCCGCACGCGCCGTAGCCGAAGACGGTCACGCGCCGTCCGTTCGTGACCCGGTTCGTGATCCGCATGAACGACTCGACCACGCTCTGGCCCACCGCGTGTCGATTCTCGGCGAACTGCTTGATCGGGCTGTCGTTGATCACCAGGACCGGCTTGGCGATCTGGTCGCGGAGTGGCGCCAGGCGCATCCGGCCGGAGGTCGTCTCCTCGGTCCCGCCGAGGAGACGCTCGTAGGGCTGGTCGAGGTAGCGGACGAACAGGTCGCCGCCGTTGTCGAGGACGAGCTGCGGCTCGGCCGCCAGGACGTCGTCGAGGTGGCCGGCGCGCTCGAGCGGATCACGGGTCGGGCCACCGAACACCGTCACGCCGTGCGCCCGGAGATAGTCGACAGCGCTCGCCTGGGTCGAGTTCAGGTTGCCGGTCGAGACGACGGTCGCGCCGCCGGCCTTGAGGGTCAGCAGGAGGGCCACCGTCTTCGGCTCCAGGTGGATCCCGGTCCCGATCGTCAGCCCGGCGAACGGCTGGGTCCGTTCGAACTCGGCGCTGATCTGGTTGAGGAGGCCGCAGCTCTGGCGGACCCATTCGATGCGCGAGGTCACAGGTGACCGATCCTTCCCGGGCTGTTGGCCGGCCACGACGCGCCGCGCGGGAGCGGCGGCGGCAGGTGGTCCGGGACGGCGCTTTCGAGCCGGTCGCGGAGGTAGCCATCACCGTACCAGCCGGATTCGTGGACGACGCGGCCGTTCCGAACCTCGAACACGTCGACCGCCCGGAGCTGGAGCGCCCGGCCGTCGGGCCGAATGCCATCGAAGGTCCCGAGGAGGTGGCAGGTCTCGGCCCACTCGACCAGGGCCCACGGCCCGTCGACGATCAGCCGCTGCGGAACGAAGTGCAGGTCGGGGAACGCCCGGTAGTACATGTCGAGGTAGGCCCGCAGCTCCGCCTTGCCGCGGAGCCGCCGGGCGATCGTGACGTCGTCGAGGACGCCGTCATCGGCCCACCAGCGCAGGACATCGTCGGTCACCCCGGTCGCAGCGGCGGCGAACAGGTGCTCGATCACCGAGCGGGTCTCGGCCGAGGTCGTGTCGCCGCGCAGGTCGGGCACGACCGGCGTCGCCCAGTCCGGGCCGCGGGGCAGGGGATCGGGCGAGCCGGGATCACCGGGCGGGCTCTTCAGCCGGCGTCGGAACCAGCCGTCGCCGTACCAGCTCGACTCGTGGGCGCACTTGCCGTCGCGGATCTCGAACAGGTCGAGCGCCCGCAGGCGGAGCTCCCGGCCGTCGCCCGGGACGCCGTCGAACGGAGCGGTCATGTGGCACGTCTCGGCCCACTCGACGGCGGCGAACGGCCCCTCGACCATGATCCGGGCGGGCCTGAAGTCGAGGTCGGGCAGCGCCTTGAAATACCAGTCGAGGTACGGTCGCAGCTCGGCCTGGCCACTGAACCGGCGGCCGAGGGTGACGTCGTCGAGGACGCCGTCGTCGGCCCACCAGCCCAGGACCAGGTCGAGGTCGCCGGTCGCCGCCGCGCCGAACAAGCCGTCGATGACCCCGCGCGTCGATACTGGAGGAGAACCGAGTTCAGGGCTTGACATCGGACGTCAAACGTATAACGTCTGCCCATCGGCGGTCAACCCCTTGTTGGAGCTGCTCGCGAGCCTGATGCGCATCTTCTTCGCCAGCGACCTCCACGGCTCGGATCGCTGCTATCGCAAATTCCTGAACGCCGCGAAGTTCTACAAGGCAGACTGGCTGATCATGGGCGGCGACGCGGCGGGCAAGCACCTCGTCCCGCTGCTCAGGGACGGCAGCGGCTGGCGGGGCAGCTTCCAGGGCGTGAGCTTCGAGGCCGAGACGACCGTCGAGCTGGCGGCGCTCGAGGCGCGCCTGGCCGACGTCGGCGCCTACACCCTGCCGACCGACGCCGAGTTCATCCACCGGCTGAGTGCCGACCCGGCCCTCGTCGAAGCGACGCTCCACCACCTGATCGTCGAGCGCGCCGAGCGCTGGGTCGAGCTTGCCCGGCAGCGGATCGGGCCCGGCGTGCGCTGCGTCATCGGCCTGGGCAACGACGACTTCGACGACCTTGCCGCGATCTTCGCCCAGGGCTCCACCCTGTGCCCGCCCGACGGCCTGATCGATCTCGACGGGTTCTGGTTCGGAACGGTAGGTTGGAGCAACATCACGCCCTGGAAGACCCATCGCGAGAAGTCCGAGCCGGACCTCGGGACCCTGGTCGCGGCGCTCGAGTCGCCCGACCCGAGCCGGACGATCTGGAACATCCACGTGCCGCCCTACGGCTCGACGCTCGACACTGCGCCGCGCTTGAGCGACGACCTGCAGGTCGAGCTGGTCGGCGGCGCGCCGGACTTCATCCCGGTTGGCTCGACCGCGGTGGCCGCCGGGATCCGGGCCCAGCAACCGCTGCTGAGCCTCCACGGGCATATCCATGAAAGCCGCGGAATCGTGAAGGTCGGTGGGTCGACCGTCGTCAATCCGGGCAGCGCGTACGAGCTCGGGACGCTCTATGGCGCATTGATCCGGGTCGCTCCCGGCAAGGTCGAGCAATGCCAGCTGGTGGTTGCTTGACGATCGCGGGGGAGAGGAGGGCAATCGAGTGGACAAGCCGTTAGCCGCCCCGGGCAAGGTGCCCGTCTTCGCCCGGAATTCGTCCGGGCTGGTTCGGGCCGCCTCCGCGACCGATGCGTCGTTCGTGAACATGTACGTGGCCACCTTCCCGATCATGCTCGGCTTCATGCTCGGGCTGGTCCTGGCCTTCTACCCGGGCGTCAACATCTTCCTGACCCTGCTGATCGGTTTCGTCCTGGCGATGCCGCTCGTCCTGGCCTACGCCATGGCCAGCACGATCCTGAAGCGCAGCGGCGGCGACTACGTGTTCATCAGCCGGACGATCCATCCCTCGATCGGCTTCGCGGCGAACTTCGTGTTCGTCGTGTTCAACACCGTCTTCCTGACCTCGACCGGCTACTACTTCTGCATCTGGGGCCTGTCGCCGCTGGCCCGTTTCCTGGGCGTCGAGCTGGGCAATGCCGACCTGGTCTCGCTCTCGAACTCGCTGGTCCAGCCGTTCGCGATCTTCGTCGTGGGCGAGCTGTTCGTGATCGGCTTCGCCGTGCTGTTCATCATGGGCAGCATCCGGGCCGTCCTGAAGGTCTTCCGCTACACGATGGTCGTCAGCCTGGTCGGCCTGGCGGCGACCGTCCTGGTCCTGATCCTGACCTCGCCATCCGCCGTCCAGACGGCGTTCGACGGCTACGTCAAGGTCGCCACGGGGGTCAGCGGGGCATCGAAGGCGGTCCTCGACTCGGCCGCGGCGAACGGCTACACCGACGCGCCATTCGACTTCGGGATGACCCTCCTGGCCGTCTCGTGGCCGGCCTTCTCGCTGCCGTTCTACCTTGGCTCGGCCTACTTCGCGGGCGAGGTTCGCTCGGCCCGGATGGCCCAGCTCCTGGCCGGCCCGGTCACCGCGATCATTGCCTTCGTCGCGGCGATCATCGTCGCCTTCCTGGCCCTCAACGCGATCGGCCAGGGCTTCCTGGCCTCGCTCGTCGCCGCCAGCCCGAGCGCGACCGGCCTGGGCGGCGCGCCGACGTACATGGAGGTCGCGGCGATCGCCAGCGGCAACCCGGTCATCGGCTCGCTGATCATCATCGGCTTCGCCTCGTGGCTCTTCCCGACCGTGCCGATGTCGCTCCTGATCATGACCCGCTGCATCTTCGCCTGGTCGATGGACCGCGTCGTGCCCGACGGCCTGTCGAAGGTGACCGAGCGCTCGAACTCGCCGGTCAACGCCGTGATCCTGGTCAGCATCGTGTCGGTGGTCGTGGCCTGGGCGTGGGCCTACACCAGCATCTTCACCGTGGTGGTCGGCGCCTTCGGCCAGATCCTCGCCCTGGGGATCGGCAGCCTGGGCGCGGCGATCATCCCCTACAAGTTCAAGAGCCTGTACGACCTCTCGCCGGTGGGCTGGTACTGGGGCCGCATCCCGGTCCTGTCGGTGGTCGGCGTGCTGGGCGCGATCGGGGCCCTGCTGATGGTCGCCAACTTCGCCCGTGACCCGAGCTCCGGGGTGAGCGTCAGCGGCAGCCCGGGGATGTTCTGGTTCAGCCTCGCGCTGTTCCCGATCGGGGTTGCGATCTACTTCGTCAGCCGGGCCATCCGGCGTCGGCAGGGGTTCGACATCGACCTGGCCTATGCCGAGATCCCGCCGGACTGACCGGCGCGCCAGGTCAATCACGTAGCAGGTGGAAGCTGTGATGAACGACTGTGAGCCGGGGGGCCGGCCGTGATCGAGGAGGGCACCCGCTCGTCCGATTCGACCCTGGCCAGCCTGCCCCGGGTGAAGGAGCTGCTCGAGGCAGCCGAGGAGGCGTCGGGCCGGGCCCACGCCCCGTATTCCGGCTTCCACGTGGGAGCAGCGATCCTCGATGATCGGGGCGTGATCCACGTCGGCTGCAACGTCGAATCGGCGGCCTACGCCGCGACCATGTGCGCCGAGCGGGCCGCGATCGCGGCGGCCGTCCTGGACGGCGCGACGCGCGTCGTCGCCTGCGTGACGGTCGCCCGCGACGCCGACCCGGCCTCGTGCTGCGGCACCTGCCGCCAGCTCCTGGCCGAGTTCGGGTCCGACGGCCTGATCGTCAATGCGTCGTCGACCACGGACCGGTTGCGCTGGGGGCGGGTCTCCGATTGGCTGCCGAACGGCTTCTCGGGCGCATCGCTGAACGGCGGGCCGCACGCGGGCGTCGCAACCGGCTAGGCTGGCGATCGATGACCGACGCGAAGCGAACCCGACCGGCAACCGGCTCCGACGTCGCGCGCCTCGCCGGGGTTTCCCAGGCGACCGTCTCCCTCGTCGTGACCGGCAAGACCGCCGGCCGGATCTCGGACGAGCGGCGCGATCGCGTCCTGAAGGTCGCCCGCGAGCTGAAGTACCAGCCCAATGCTTCAGCCCGCAGCCTGCGCCTGGGCCGCGCCCATGCGATCGCCCTGATCGTGCCGAACGTCGCCAACCCGTACTTCGCCTCGGTCCTGCTCGGCGCCGAGCGGGCGGCCCGTCAGCGCCAGCACGCCGTCATGCTCCTCGACACCGGGGCGGATCCCGATTGGCCCGACTGGGTCGGAGCGATCCTCGCGACCCGGGCGGTCGACGGCTGCATCGTCTACGCCCCGGATCCACTCAGCGCCCGGCAGGCCCGCCGGCTCGGCAGCAACATCGTCCTCGTCGAGGCCAGCTCGCGCGGCGCGGGCAGCGTCCAGCTCGAGATCGCCGACGGGATCCGGGCGGCGATGGCCCACCTGATCGAGCTCGGCCACCGCCGGATCGCCCACCTGTCGGCGGCCTTCGACCAGCAGACGTTCCGGGTCCGCGAGGCGACCTACCGCGCGTCGCTCGAGGCAGCCGGGGTTGCCTACCGCGCCGACTACGGTGCGACGTCGCGCTTCGAGATCGAGGCCGCCACCGCCGCCGCCCTGCGGGTGCTCGGGGCCGATCCCCGGCCGACGGCGATCCTGTGCGACGACGACCTGCTCGCCGCCGGGGCCTACAAGGCCGCCCACGCGCTGGGCCTCCAGATCCCGAGGGACGTGTCCGTCGTCGGCTTCGACGACATCGCGCTGGCCCGGATGCTCGAGCCCGAGCTGACGACGGTCGCGATCCCGGCCGAGCAGATCGGCGCCCAGGCGATGGAGATCGTCCTGGGCCTGGTCGACGGCCAGCGACCGCGGTCGGTGACCGTGCCCCTGACCCTCCGGGTGCGGGGCTCGACCGGTCCGCCGGCGGTGAACGCCGGGTGACGACCGGGGTCTTCACGTGCCGGGCCTCGGCGTGACCGAGGCCGGCGTCCTCGACGAAGGGTTGCGGCTGATCCGGCTGGCCGACGCGGCGCATGTTCCGTTGCGGCTGCTGGGCGGCATCGCCGTCGCCGCCCGGGTTCCATCCTGGCGGGTGCGGGCCGACCGGCCGGGGCGGGATATCGACCTGGCCACGGACCGGGCGAGCCGGCGGGCTATGACCGAGCTGCTCGAGGGCCAGGGCTACGTTGCCGACCGGCGCTACAACGCGGCGAATGGGCACAAGCAGCTGTACTTCGTCGATCCCGAGCATGGGCGGCCGGTCGACGTCCTGATCGACCGGATGGAGATGTGCCACACGTTCGACTTCTCGGCCGACTTGGCCAGCCCGGGACCGACGCTGCCCCTGGCCGACCTGCTCCTCTCGAAGCTGCAGGTCGTCCGGATCAACCGCAAGGACTACCTCGACGTGCTGATCCTCCTGGCCGAGTTCCCGCTCAGCAGCGGCTCGGGTGGCGCGGACCCCGAAGCGATCGATGTCGCCCGGATCACCCGCTACACCTCGGCCGACTGGGGCTGGTGGCGGACGGCTGGCGGGAACCTCGACGCGCTCGTCGCGTTCGCGACCCACGACCTGGCGCCAGGGGACCTCGATGTCGGCCGCCCGAACCGGTTCGATCCGAGCGCCCAGGCGGCCGAGCTGCGCCGTCGGATCGACGCCGCGCCGAAGTCAATGGGCTGGCGGGTCCGCGCCCGCCTCGGCGAGCGGGTGCCGTGGTACGAGGAGCCCGAGGAAGAGGCGCACGACTAGCGGTTCCGCGGCGCGCTCGGCTCTCGCGGCGCGTCCTGGTTCCGCGGCGCGTCGGCTCCCGCGGCGCGTCGGCTCCCGCGGCGCGTCGGCTCCCGCGGCGCGTCGGCTCTCCGCGGCGCGTCCGGGTTCCGCGGCGCGTCGCTCGAGTTCGTCGAAATGCCGCCCCCAGACGCATTGCGGGGAACCCTGAGCGGGAATCCGCCGGTCGGCGTCGGCTGCCGGCCCAGGTCGTGCACGACCGTCAGCCCGTCGAGCCCGTCCCGGCCCCGAACCAGCCCCGAACTGGTCCGGACCTAGTGATAGCGCAGCTGGGAGCGGCATTTCGACGAACCTTGCGGCCCAGGCCCCAGGCCCCAGGCCCCAGGCCCCAGGGTCAGGCCTCAGGCCCCAGGCCTCAGGCCCCAGGCCTCAGGCCCAGGCCCCAGGCCCCAGGGTCAGGCCTCAGCCCCAGGCCTCAGGCCCAGGGCTCGGAGCTCGAGGCTGGAGGGCCCGAGGGCCCGTCCGGAATATCGCCCCAGGAGATCAAGACGGCCGCATGGGCGCCGGCGCTGGGCTGCCGACGTCCGATTCCCGCGTTTTGATCTCCCCCGGAGATCGAACGGGCCGAATCGGGCTCGAGCAGCCGGGCCTGCACCACCAATTCCCTCGATTTGATCTCCTGCGGAGATCGCGGGGGAGGGTCAGCCAGGGCGGCCCACGCGCCGGCGCGGGGGCCGAGCGGTCGACCCTACGGGGTCAGGACAACGGTTGCCCGGGCGTGCTCGACGACGTGCCAGGCGACGCTTCCGCGGAGCAACCGGGCGAGGCTGCCGCCCTCGGGCCGGCCGAGGACGATCGTGTCGTAGCCGTCCTGCTCGGCGACGGCCTCGATCACCTCGGCGGGATGGCCGACCTTGTTGATCAGCTCGGGCTCGATCCCGCGGGCGCCGAGGAGAAGCTTGGCCTCGGCCAGCTGCTCGTCATGGACGTCGATGCCATCCCAGGGATTGATCGTGGCCCCGCCCCGTGTCGGCGCAACCGGGACCACGCTGATCACGCCGACCCGGGCGTGGGTAAGGCGGGCGAGGGTCGCGGCCGTGGTCAGGGCATCCACGGCGGCGTCGCTGCCGTCGTAGGCGAGCAGGATCTTGTTCATGCGCGGGCGATCCTCGAGTGGCCAGGTTCAGGGCGCCCGCCTGCCGGGCGCGTCGAGGTCACTGTCCGCCACCGAACCAGGAAACGGCTCTCCGTCCGGCTCTCAAAGCGGTACGGAAATATCTCAAACCGGCGGTCGGCCGGCGCCCCGCCGCTGCCGAGCCCGAGCGGGTTCAGCCCGCCTTGGCGGTCGTGTTCTTCGCGGACTTGCGGGCGGGCGCGGATCCACCCGCCGCTCCGGCATCGGCGTCGGTGCCGTCCGCTGGACGCGAGAGCGCTGCGTCGAGCTGCGCGACGAACGGCGTGGCGCCCAACCGGACCAGGGTCGCCCGGGCGGGCTCGCCGGCGGCAACGACCTCCGGAAGCGTCGGCTCCAGAAGGGTCGCCATCTCGATTGTCATGAACGCAGGATCGAACTGGACCCCGAGATCGGCGTACCGCCGGAAGGCGTCGGCGTACAGCGCGAGCGCATCGGCAGTGCGGCCATCGAGCGCCGCAAGCCCGGCTCGGAGCTCCCGCTCGCGCGCCTCGATGTAGGGCCCGTGCAACCCGGCGGCGATGAACGCGGCGAGGTCGCTCGCGGCGCCCTCGGCATCACGGCCGAGGAGCGACGCCCGCCCGGCCAGCACGTATGACGTCGGGGCGTTGCCGATGCTGACCGAGGCCGCCTGACGGAAGAGCTCTGCGGTGGCCTTGAAGTCGCCCCGGACGAAGCCCGTCATTCCTCGACTCACGATCCCCGCGAAGAGGCTCGAGGGATCCGGTGCCCGTTCGATCAAACGCGCGACCTCGTCGATCAGGCCCGTGACATCCTTGCCCCGCCAGCTCTCGATCTGGAGCAGCGGCGTCAGCATCGCGATCCGATCCTCGGGCTCCAGGTCGCCGGTCAGCCACTCCTCCAGCTCGGGCAGGACCCAGTCCCACTCTCCGACGGCGATGCTGGCTTCGGCCGAGTTCATCAGGAAGACCATCGCCCGGCGTCGCTGGCCGAGTCGCTGGGACTCGAAATAGCCCGGGCGCGTGCTATCAAGACCGGCCCGCGGGTCGCCCTCGATCAGCGTGCCGCTCCGGTTGATCCGTCCGCGCAGGAGGATCGAGGTGAAGCCGTTCTCCTGGGCCAGGCGCATCCCACCCTCGAGCAGGGCAACGGCCTCGTACGGACGCTTGACGCTCGCCAGGGCCGTGCCCTTGGTGATCATCGTGTCGGCCACCAGCTCGACGTCGTTGGCCCGTTCGGCCGCCTCGAGGGCGCGATCAGCTGCCTCGATCGCTCGCTGCGGTTGCTCATCGAGCATGTAGCCCCGGGCGAGCTGGCTCAGGAGGGCCACGAAGCTGGGATCGTCGCCGAGGTCGGCAAACTCGGTCGCCGCGGGCTCGAGCATCGCGAGCGCAGGCCCCGTCCTGAAGGGCCCCAGCAGGGCACGACCGAGCGCGGCCGTCGTCCGGGCCACCGCCGGCCTGTCGCCGAGCTGGCGATGGAGCTCGACGGCGCGCCGCAGGAAGGCATCAGCATCGTCGTGGTGGGCAGCCGCCGAGGCCGACTCGCCGGCGCGCTCGAGCAGGTCGGCCTCCTCGGCTGGGTCGGCGGTCAGGGTCAGCGCCTGGCGCAGTGACCGGACCGCCTGCTCGTGCGAGCCGAGGACGATGGCCCGGTCGGCGGCGCTGCGCAGAGCGATCCGGGCCTGGGCGGCCAGGGCATCGGCCTCCGGCCCTTCGGGCGCATTCTCGTGAGCGGCGAAATAGTGGCCGGCCAGGGCGCCGGCCAGCTCGTCCGTGCCGAGCGACTCGAAGAAGCGAGCCGCTGCCAGGTGGCGCGTCTTGCGATCGCGGCGGGCCAGGGTGTTGTAGGCCACCTCGCGGATCAGGGCCTGGACGAAGGCGTACTGGCCGCGCTCGGGGCTGTTCGGATCGGCGTCCTGGACCAGCAGCTCGCGCCGGACGAGGTCGCGCAGCTTTGGCTCGAGGTCGGCAGCATCGATACCCGAGACAGCCGACAGGGCGGCCGTGGCGAAGCTCTGGCCGAGGACCGCGGCGTCCGAGACCAGCGTCCGCTCATCGGGGCCGAGGCTGTCCAGCCGGCTGGCGATCAAGGCAGTCAGCGTCTCGGGCACGGCCAGCTCGGCGAGATCGCCGGTCGGCTGGTAGGCGCCGCCGACCAGGGCGAGACGGCCTTCGGCCAGGAGCATCCGGACCGTCTCGACGGCGTACAGCGGGATTCCGCCGGCCCGCTCGATGATCGCCCTGACCGCCGAGGTCGGCAGCCCGGGGACCAGCCCGGCGAGGAGCTGGCGCATTGCCGGCTCGGGCAGCGGGTCGAGGTAGAGGGAGGTGAAGTTGCGCTTGCCTGCGCCCCAGCTCGGGCGCCGTTCGATCAGCTCCGGCCGGGCGAGGGTCAGGACGTAGATCGGGACGTTCCGGCTCCATTCGACCAGGTGATCGACGAAATCGAGCAGGCCGGTGTCGGCATAGTGGAAGTCCTCCAGGATCAGGACGACCGGGGCGGAGGCGGCCAGCCGTTCGAAGAAGGTCCGCCAGGCGGCGAACAGCTGGTCCGAGCCGCTCGGCGATGGCTCGACGCCGAGCAGGGCCAGGAGCGCCGGCTCGATCATCCGTTGCTCGGCCGGGCTCGGCACGTGCCCGGCGACCATCGCCTTGATCTTGGCCCTGGTCGTGGCCTCATCGTCGGTCTCGAGCAGCGTCGCCCGCCGCCGGACGATCTCGCCGAGGGCCCAGAAGCTGATCCCGTCGCCGTACGCGGGCGAGCGGCCGTCATGGAACCAGACTGTCTCGACCAGGCCGTCGAGGTACTTCAGGAACTCCCAGGCGAGGCGGGTCTTGCCGATCCCGGCCGGGCCGATCACCGACACGAGGCGGGTTCGCTTCTCGCGGCTCGTGGCGTGGAACAGGTCCTTCAGCAGGCGTAGCTCGTCGTCGCGACCGACGAACGGAGCCTCGAGCGTCTCCGCCCGGTTGCGACCGCCGCGCTCGGCCACCACCCGCACGGCGCGCCATGCCTCGACCGGGGCCTGCTTCCCCTTGAGGATCTGCTCGCCAGCCTCCTCGAAGACGATCGCCCGGCTGGCGGCGCGGTGGGTCGCCTCGCCGACGAGGACGGAGCCCGGGGTCGCCGCCGATTGGAGGCGGCTGGCCGTGTTGACCAGGTCACCGGCGACCATCCCCTGGTTGGTTGCGCCGATGGTCACGGCGGCCTCGCCGGTCAGGACGCCGGCCCGGGCCTGGATCGTCGGACCGAGGCCCTTGACCGCGTCGACGAGCTCGAGCCCGGCCCGCACCGCCCGCTCGGCATCGTCTTCGTGGGCCGTCGGTGCGCCCCACACGGCCATCACGGCATCGCCGATGAACTTCTCGATCGATCCGCCGTACCGCTCCACGACATCCCGGGCGAGATCGAAGTAGCGGCTCAGGAGGTCGCGCGTCTCCTCGGGATCGCGTCCGTCGGCCAGGGTCGTGAACCCGACCAGGTCGGCGAACAGGATCGACACGATCCGCCGTTCGGCGACCGGCTGGGAGGCGGCCGCGCTCGCGGCGCGTGGCGCGATCGGCGTTCCGGGCGTGGCGGCCGGGGTGGCCACGACGTTCTGGCCGACCGCGAGCGACGTGCCGCATTCACCGCAGAAGCGAACGGTGGGCGAGTTCGCGGTGCCGCACGCCGGGCACAGGTTGACGAGGCGCGTGGCGCACTCGCCGCAGAACTTGCGCCCAGGCTCGTTCTCGGTTCCGCAGTTCGGGCAGATCATCCGCGCTCCACGATGGGACTCTACCAAGCGGACCGCGCGGCGTCAGCCGAAACTTCGACGAGATGCCGCCGGTGGACGCATTGCGGGCGTCTCGCGGACCGAATTCGCCGGTCCAGGTGAGCCCGGACCGGATTTCGTGCGCGGCCAGGGGCAGGTCACATCCGTCCGGGCCGGGAAGCCGATTCAACCTGCCGATCGTGCGTCTGGGAGCGGCATTTCGACGAACCTTGCCGCCGCCGCGCCGCGTCCCAGGGTCGAATTGGCTCGGGGCAGCGGGCGCTCCTCCGTCACGGGGCCTCCTACCAGGCGGATCGCATGCGCGCGAGTGGTTGTATCGCGCTCAGGATTCCGAGTCCTCGGGTGGGAAATAGTCGTTCACCCGGGAGTCGGCTGCCGTACCATCCCGGAATTGCCGATACCGCCTGCTTGAAGGAGCGCTGATCGCGGTGGCCACGGTGGTCAGCATTCACTCATTCCGGGGCGGCACAGGCAAGTCGAACACGACCGCCAATCTCGCGGCGGTTTACGCCCGGCGGGGCCTGCGCGTCGGGGTGATCGACACCGACATCCAATCGCCCGGGATCCACGTCCTGTTCGGGCTGCGGGGCGACGATGTCGAGGCGTCGCTCAACGACTTCCTGTGGCATGACCGGCCGATCGAGGAGGTGGCCCAGGACGTCACGGCTGCCGCGGGCCCCGGGACGACCGGCCGGATCCATCTGATCCCCTCGAGCATGAAGCCCGGCGAGATCGCCCGGGTCCTGCGGGAGGGCTACGACGCGCAGCGGATGACCGAGGGATTCCGCCGGCTGGTCGATCATCTTGAGCTTGACGTCCTGCTCATCGACACCCATCCGGGCCTGAACGAGGAAACGCTCCTGTCGCTCGTCCTGTCCGACAGCCTGCTGATCGTTATGCGCCCCGATCGCCAGGACTACGAAGGCACAGGAATCACCGCCCGGGTCGCGAAGGAGCTCCAGGTCCCGCGGATCCGGCTCTTGGTCAACAAGCTGCCCGACACGTTCGATGCCACGGCCGTCAAGGCCCGGGTCGAGGAGGCATACGGCTGCGAGGTCGCCGCAATCCTGCCGCATTCGGAAGACCTGATGCGCCTTGCAAGCGAGGGCGTCTTCGTTGCCCGCTACCCCGACCACCCGCTCTCGACGCTGTACCGCCAGGTCGCGTCGAACCTGGTCGCGCATGTCGACTGACGAGGGCTTCGGGTTCTCGCGGGAAAGCCTGCTCGGCGGGCTGCCGGCGCGCCGGGCAAGCACTCTGCTCTTCGCGATCGAGAATCGGACGGCCCTGCTCGTCGCTCGTGCTCGTCACGCGATGGCCAGCTTCGAGACGGAGCGAACGGCCGCAGATCGCGAGCAATCGTTCCTGGCTGCCCTCGCCGGCGGTCGGACGCCGATCGCGACCCTCAGGATCCAGGACCTCGATCGCCACGCCCGACACTGGGCCGATCTGGTGCCGCCCGATCCGGCTCTGCGGGCGGCCGTCCTCGGTCGGATCGTCGACAAGTATGGGTTGCCCGAACCCGCTCACGACCTCCGCCAGGTCCTCGGGGCCCGGGAGCCCGCGGTCGTCGACGCCTACCTCCGCCAGTCCGGCCACTCCCTAGTCGTGGCCGAGGTCAGCACCCTGCCCCTTCGCGACCGGCTGCGCTGGTGGCGAGCCGGCGTCTCCAGGCGTCTCGAGAGCCTCCCGCCGTTCTGGCTCGCGTACGCCCTGACCCTGACCGAGACGGTCGGCGGCGGGGTCCTGGCGCTGCCGATCGCCTTCGCCCGGTTCGGGGCCGTCGGCGCGGCGGTCGTCCTGGCCTTCTTCGGCCTGATCAATGCGCTGACGGTCGCGGCCCTCGTCGAGAGCATCACCAGGAACGGGAACATGCGCTACGGGACCGCCTTCTTCGGCCGGCTGGTCGGCGACTACCTCGGGCGGCCGGGAACGCTCCTGGCGATGCCCGCCCTGTTCGCCCTTGACGCGGTCGGCTTCCTCGTCGCCCTGGTTGGCTTCGGCACGACGATCGGCGGGGCGACCGGTCTGCCCACGACGGTCTGTGCGGCGATCCTGTTCCTGGTCGTGCTTGCCGTCCTGTGGCGCGGCGCGTTCGACGCGACGGTTGCCCTGGCGGTCGCCGTCGGCCTGGTCAACCTCGGGCTGATCATCCTGATCACGGTCCTGGCGGTCGGCGCCGCCGGGCACAGCCCCGTCGACGGCGCCACCCAGACGGGCCTGACTCTCGACGCCTCCCTGCTCGAGGTGATGTTCGGCGTTGCCCTCGTCGCCTACTTCGGCCATACGTCCGCCGGTCATGCGGCCAAGGTCGTCCTTGCCAAGGACCCGAGCGGTCGCCACCTGATGGCTGGCAACGTCGCCGCGATCCTGACCGCGATGGTCGTCTACATCGCCTTCGTCGTGGCGGTCACCGCGGCCGTCGGTCCGAGCGCCCTGACCGGCTATCAGGGCACGGCCCTGACCCCGCTTGCGGCTCGTGTCGGGCCGATCATCGATGCCTTCGGCACGATCTACGTCACCCTCGGCGTCGGGCTCAGCGCGATCTATGTCGGGCTCGGGATCTTCAACCAGATGGTCGAGGTGATCGTCGCCGTCCCGTTCATGACGGCCCAGTCGGGCCGGACCGCCCGGCTCGTTGGCTTCGTCATCCGGGCCGCCCCGCTGATTGCGATCTTCATCGGCGTCGAGGCACTCCTGCGGTCCGACGTGATCTCCTTCACCGAGCCCCTCAACGTGATCGGCACGATCACCCTGCCATTGCTCGGCGGCCTCTTCCCGATGCTCCTGTTGATGGCGTCCCGCCAGCGCGGCGAACGCATCCCGGGTCGTGTCGTCGGCCCGCTCGGCTGGCGGGTCACGGCCATCCTGGTGGGTGCGCTGTACCTCGCGTCGCTGGTGGCCTTCGGAGTCTGGATCTGGCACGAGCCGCTCGAGCGGATCGCAGCGATCGGGGTTGCCCTGGCGATGGTCGTCCTCGCCGCCGTCAGCTGGCGGCGCGGCGCCTTCGCGCCGCGAACCGTAGTCGAGTACCGAATCGAGGCCGGCCCGCCCGAATATGGCGTGCTGTCCGTGCTCTCGTCCGGGCGGCCCCTGGCCGCCGAGATCGGGCTCGGGGAAACGACCGGACAGCGGGCCGTGCGGGCCGCCGAAACGGTGGTCCATGCCCCCAACCGGCTGCGGACGATCACCGTGGGATTGCCGGTCCGCGCCGCGCGCGAGCTCGAGCTGTGGATCCATGCGATCTCGCCGGACGGCTCGTCGATCCATGCCTCATCGTCGGTCGAGCTGGTCGTGGCGGACGAGGCCCAGTCCGTCCGAATCGACGGGCGGACCGACGCCGCGGTCTTCGTCGCCGGGCAGGGTGGGGCTGCGGTCGTAACGATTTCCCTGACCGGCGTTCCGGCACAATCCTGAGTGCGCGGCAGGAGACCGTGGCAGACCACCGAGGAGGGGCTCGAATGTCAAATCGTGGTCGCCCGAGCGTGATCGGGCGGATCCTGGCGATCACGGCGATGGCCGTCGTCCTGGGCGCCTGCAGCAGCGGCCCGGCCGGGTCGTCGGGCGCCGCGAACGGCGACCCGACAAAGGACAAGCTGGCCCAGGTCGAGGCCCGCGGGACCCTCGTCCTGTGGACCGACCCGAACTACGCTCCGCAGTCGATGCTGGTCAAGGGGGCCACTCGGGCCGCCTCGACGAAGTGCGCCCCGAACCAGATGACCGCACCCGAGATGACCGGCTATGACGCCGAGACCGGCAAGCTGGTGGCGGCCGAGCTGGGCGTCGAGCCGTGCTTCGTCACGGCGCCCTGGGACCAGGTGATCGCCGGCAACTGGGGCGACCAGTGGGACGTGGCCTGGGGCTCGGGCGCGCTCGAGGCCTCGCGGATGGCCGCCCTGTACGTGACCCAGCCGTATTACACGACCCCGGCGAACTTCTTCGTGCTGGCCAGCTCGGCCTATACCAAGCCCTCGGACCTCGACGGCAAGCACATCGGCGCGTGCGCCGGCTGCACCCATCAGCAGTACCTCGAGGGCACGTTGACCCTGCCGGGTGAGTCGCTGGCCCCGCTCGTGACCAATCCGAACGTCGTGACGTATGCCTCGGAGATCCCCGGCCTGGCCGATGTCGCCGCGGGCAAGGTCGATGCCTTCCTGTGCAGCCAGCCGGTCGGCCAGGGGGCGATCACCAGTGGCTCGCCGCTCCGGATGCTCGACCAGGTCGCCTTCTACACATACAAGACGGGGTACGTCGACCGCAGCCTGACCCTCTCGCCGACCGCCTTCCTGGACCGGATCAACGCCGCGATCCACGACCTCGAGACGAACGGCAAGCTGAAGGACCTCTCGACCAAGTTCTTCGGGATCGATTACGTGACCGCCGCGTCGACCTTCGACCTGGCCAGCGTCGGCCAGAAGGTTCCGTAGTCGGCTCGTCGGCCGTGGCCGCTGAACACCCGCGCTCGGACGGCCGGATCGCCTGGCCGTGGCGACGCAGCCTTCGGGCGCGGCTGATCGCGTATTTCCTGCTGCTCTCGACGATCACGGTGCTGGCCGTGGGCGCGCTGGCCTACGTCCGGGCAACGAGCGACCTGACCAACGCCATCTATGACCGGCTCGGCGCAGTTGCCGCGGTCAAGGCCGATGCAATCGACCGGTGGGTCGCCGAGCAGAGCCGGAACGTCGTGTTCGTCAGCTCGATGCCGGGCGTCGGCGATGCCACCCGGCTCTTCCTCGACCCCCAGGCGACAGCCGCGACGCGCCAGCAGGC
Organism: uncultured Chloroflexia bacterium; assembly: GCA_963727055.1. Taxonomy (GTDB): domain Bacteria; phylum Chloroflexota; class Limnocylindria; order Limnocylindrales; family CSP1-4; genus Palsa-1033. The sequence continues at coordinate 1,473,657 of CAVSEN010000003.1, read as the reverse complement.
GGGCGACGAGCTGCGGACGGACTTGAGCACTGTGGTCTCGAAGACCGCCGACGCCGAGGAGATCTACATCCTCGACCTGTCGGGCACGATCCAGCTCTCGACCCTCGCCCAGGACGAGGGCAAGTCCCAGGCCGGCCAGCCGTTCTTCGTGGGCGGGTCATCCCAGACCACCGTCCAGAACACGTACGTCTCGAGCCTGACCAACCAGCCGACGATGACGGTTGCCACGCCCCTGTTCGACCAGAACGGAGCCGGCCAACGGGTCGCCGTCCTGGCGGCCAACCTGAGCCTCGCCCGGCTGGACCAGATCGTCCAGCAGCGGACCGGCCTGGGCGATACCGGCCGGACCTATCTCGTCGGGCCGGATCGGCGGCTGATCCAGAGCACGTCGAGTGGAGTCGCCTCGGCCGTCCTCGACTCAGCGGGCATCGAGAGCGCCGTGGTCAACCACCAGGGTGGCCAGAGCCTGTACACGGACGACCGCGGGGTGCCGGTGATCGGTGTCTATACCTGGATGGGCGATCGGGGGGCCGCGCTCCTCGCCGAGATGAGCCAGGACGAGGCCTTTGAGCCGGCTCGCCAGCTCGCCCTGACGATCGCCGTCGTCGGCCTCCTCGCCGCGGTCCTCCTCGTCGCCGGCGTGTCGGTGGTGGCCCGCCGGGTCACGCGCCCGATCCTGTCCCTCGCGGCCACCGCCAGCCGGGTGACCGCCGGGGATCTCGGAGCCGTATCCGGGATCAGGTCGGCCGACGAGGTCGGCACGCTGGCCGTGGCCTTCGACGAGATGACCGCCGAGCTCCGCGAGAACGTCGCCACCCTTGAGCGGCGGGTCGACGAGCGGACCGTCGAGCTTCAGGCGGCCCGCCACGAGGCTGACGCGGCGAACGAGGCGAAGAGCGCCTTCCTGGCCGCGATGAGCCACGAGATCAGGACACCGATGAACGCGATCATCGGGATGAGCGGGCTGATCCTCGACACGCCGCTCGACCCCGACCAGCGCGACTACGCCGAGACGATCCATTCCTCCGGCGACGCTCTCCTGACGATCATCAACGACATCCTCGATTTCTCGAAGATCGAGGCCGGCCGGATCGAGCTCGACGCCCAGCCCTTCGCGCTGTCTGAGACGATCGAGGGTGCCCTCGACGTCATGGGCCCGATCGCCGCGGCGAAGGGCATCGAGCTCATCTACGACCCCGACCCGGGACTGCCGGGAACCGTCGTCGGCGACAGCGGCCGCCTGCGCCAGATCGTCCTCAACCTCTTGTCCAACTCGGTCAAGTTCACCGAGCAGGGCGAGGTCGAGCTGAGCGTTGCCGGCGCACGCCTCGCAGCCGACGGCCGGGCCGACGATCCGGGGCGCTGGGAGATCCGGCTCGAGGTCCGGGACACCGGGATCGGGATCCCGCCGGATCGGATCGGCCGGCTGTTCCAGTCGTTCAGCCAGGCCGACGCCTCGATCTCGCGCCGCTATGGCGGCACAGGTCTCGGCCTGGCGATCAGCCGCCGATTGGCCGAGCTGATGGACGGATCGCTGGTGGCCGAAAGCACGGGCGTGGCGGGCCAGGGGAGCACGTTCCGGCTCGTGATCCGGGTGCCCGAGGCACAGGCTGGAGCGGTTGAGCCGATCGTCGAGATCAGCCTTCCCGCCGGCCGCCGGGTCCTGCTCGTGCAGGCCAACCGAACGAGCCTGCGCGTCCTCAGCAGCCAGCTCGAGCGGCTCGACCTGGACGTGACGACGACGGAATCCGCGGTCGACGCCCGATCGGTGGCCACCGCCGCCTCCGCCCAATTCGACGTTGTGATCGCCGATCTGCGGATGGCCGGCCTCGACGGACCGGGGCTGGCCCGGGCGATCCGCTCGGCCGCTCCCACGGTTGCCCCTGCGGTCGTGCTCCTGGCGACCCCCGGGCAGCGCGATCGCGACGCGGAGGGCGTCGCGGCCTTTGTCTCGAAGCCAGTCAAGCCGGAAGCACTGCGCGATGCCGTGGCCTCGATCCTGACCGGAGTCCCGCTGCGGGCCGAGGCCCGGGCGGAAGCGCGCCTGGCGATCGACCGCGGTCTCGGCGTACGCCACCCGCTCCGGATCCTCCTGGCCGAGGACAACCCGGTGAACCAGAAACTGGCGATTCGCCTCCTCGAGCGGATGGGCTACGGCGCAATCGTCGCCGCGGACGGGCTCCAGGCGATCGCGGCGCTCGAGCGGGCCGACTACGACATCGTCCTGATGGACGTCCAGATGCCCGAGCTCGATGGGCTCGAGGCCACCCGACGGATTCGCGCCCGCTGGCCCGCCCGGGCGCTGCGGATCGTGGCGATGACGGCGAACGCGATGGAAGGGGATCGCGAGGCCTGCCTGGCGGCCGGCATGGACGATTACCTGTCGAAGCCCATTCGACCGGACGAGCTGGCCGCCGCCCTGGCCGCAGCGCCGACCGGTCCGACCCCGGCGCCTGCGTCCCTGCCGGTGGCCGCCGAACCGACTGGTGACGCGAGCCGTTCAGCGACCTCGGCGCCGGCTCCCGACGCCGGCGACGGCGCCGGCGTCGTGGACGCCGCGGCGCTCGATCGGCTGCTCGCCACAACCGGTGGCGATGCGGCGTTCCTGGCCGACCTGGTGGATACCTACCTGGCCGACTCGCCGGGCCAGCTCCAGGCCATGCGCGAGGCAGCCGAAGCGGGGGTCGCCGGCGACCTCGTCCGGCCGGCGCATTCGCTCAAGACGAACAGCGCGAACATGGGCGCCACCGCGCTGGCGGAGCTGTGCCGAAGCCTCGAAGCCACCGCCCGGAGCGGAGTCATGGACGACGCGATCGCCCGGGTCGAGGCAGCCGAGGCCGAATTCGGAGCGGTCCGCCTGGCCCTGCTTGCGATGCGGTCGGGCGGAGGAACCGCGGGATGAGCGAGGGGCCGATTTCGGGCGGGCTGATCCTCGTTGTCGACGACGAGCGCCTCAATCGAATGATTCTGCGCCGGGCGCTCGAGGGCCAGGGCCATGTGGTCGAGGAAGCCGAGAATGGCCGCGTGGCCCTGGCCCGCCTGGCGGCTGGGCCGATCGACCTCGTCCTGCTCGACCTGGTGATGCCCGAGCTCGACGGCTACGCCGCCCTCGAGACGATCAAGGCGGACCCGCGTTTGGGGCACCTGCCGGTGATCGTCATTTCCGGTGTCGATGAGCTCGACAGTATCGTCCGTTGCATTGAGATGGGTGCCGCCGACTACCTGCCCAAACCGTTCCAGCCGGCGATCCTCAAGGCCCGGGTCGATGCCTCGCTGGCGGGCAAGCGCCTGCGCGACCTCGAGCTCGAGTACCTGGAGCAGGTCTCCCGGGTCACCGGTGCCGCCACCGCACTCGAGGCGGGCAAGGCCGACCTCGACAGCCTCGAGCCGGTGGCACAGCGGACCGACGCCCTGGGGATCCTCGCCCGCCGGTTCATGAGCATGGCCCGCGAGGTCCAGGCTCGCGAGGAGCGCCTGCGGGCAGAGGTCCGCGAGCTGCGGATCGAGATCGACCACGCCCGAGAGGCGCAGCAGGTCGCCGAGATCACCGAGACCGACTTCTTCCGCGACCTGCGCAACCGTGCGGGTGACCTGCGCCGGATCATCCGGGCCGAAGAAGAACCGCCGCCTCAGTAGCCGCTGGGCAGCTCCAATTCCGGATCCTCGCCCGGTTTCCGGCTGGGCGGCTCCTGGCCCGGCTCGCCCTGCTTCTCGGCGGCGTTCCAGTCAATCGTCGCGTCCGGAATCTGGGCGCCGTTCCGGTCCGGCTGCTGGACGTCGGAGCCTGGGGCCCGGCGGGAATCCTCCGGTTGGTCGTCGCGCTCGCGACCGGGGAAGCGGTACACGTTGTCGGGCGGCGCGCTGGGCTGGTCATCGGTCTGGCTGGCGTCGGTCGGTTGGCGGTTCCTGGACTCCATCGCATTCACTCCTTGAAGCTCGTGTGGCCGGCCCGGCCTAGCGATCGAGCCGTTCGGGCACGCTTCTCCGCTCGCCCGACAGCGGCGGCGGCTCCTCGCCGACCCGCGGTCGCGTCCGCTCGGGGTGCTCGCCATGGACCCAGCGGGTCGGGCGGACGGCTTCCTCCGGTGGGTCGTGGGCGACGTCGCCGGCGTCGCGATCGGGTGGAGGATCCTGGCGCTCATGAGCCGTCCGCCTTGGAGGACTTCGATTTCGACGTTGGCTTGCTGGCGAACCTCTCGAGCTCGGCCTCGGACATGCCCGTCTTCGTCTTCTTGCCCTCGCGCTTGCGCTCGAGGTCGGCGCCCATGAACCTGCGCTGTCTCTCGGTCTTCGCCGGCATCGGGTTCTCCTTCAGATCGGGGCTGGATCAGTTCGGCAAGCCTGCGCAGGAGGGCCGTCCGTTCGCCTATTCGAGCACCCCGAGCGCGTTGCAACCGCGTGGCGCCGGAACCGCCGGCGGGCGCGGGAAGAGTGCCGCGACCCGTGCAGCGCCTGCAAGACAGCTGGCACGTTTCCGTCCCGTCCGTGACGCGGTTGTGCGCGGGCGGGCATCAGAATTCGAATTGCGTCGCTCCCCGAGGTCGACGTACCGGCCAGGGTCCTCTGGCCAAGCGGTACGCCTCCGCGCGCCGCCCGGCTCGGGAGAACCAACCTCATGACTGTCCAGGAAGACCACACCATCGTCAGTACCGAGCAGCCGGATCCGACCGGATTCGGACGGCCGGTCACGTCCGAAACATTCGAGTCGCGCCGGGTCACCACGACACCGAGCGGGTCCGAGCTCGCCCGCCGGGCGATCGTCCTCGTGTTCGGTCTGGTCCAGCTGGTGATCGTGCTCCGGATCGTCCTGCTCCTGGTCGATGCCCGGACCGGCAACGACATCGTGTCCGGCATCCTCAACATCAGCCAGGTGTTCGTTGCCCCGTTCGAGGGAATCCTGCGCAGCGATGCGCTCCATGCCGGCGGATCGACGCTCGACATGGCCGCGGTCGTCGCCCTGATCGGCTGGACGGTGCTCGAGGCGATCATCCTGTGGATCGTCGGCCTGTTCCGGCGTGAGCGAATCACCGCCTAGCAACGCCCGGCCACGCGTGACCGCTCTGCCTCCGGCGTCCGACTCGGGCGCCGGAGGTTTGGCATAGTCCACGGATGAGAACCACCGTCTGGGTTCCGGCGGACATACCGCCAGCCGAGCGCGACCGACTCACCGAGCTGGCCGGCCTGGGCATGTTCCCGCTCGAAGGTGCGCTGAGGGGCAGCCTCGGGCCGGGTGACCTGCTGGTCGCGGCCAACCATCCCAAGCGGGCGCTGGAGGTCGCGCCACACATCGACGGGCTGCGCTACGTCCAGACGTTCTCGGCGGGCGTCGACCGGATCGTGGGGCGCCTGCCGGCCGGCGTGACCCTGTGCGACGCGGCGGGGGTCCACGACATTGCCGTGGCGGAGTGGGTCGTGCTGGCGATCCTCGCCTCGCGTCGCCGGCTGCCGGAGCACATCGACGGCCAGCGCAGCGGGACGTGGCGGCGGGAGCACCTGACCGGCGCCGACCTCGACGGGGCCACGGTCGTCCTGATCGGAGTCGGGGCGATCGGGCGCGCGGTCGAGGCCCGCCTCGCGCCGTTCGGCGTCCGGATCGAACGGGTCGCCCGCCGCCCGCGTGACGGCGTCCACGCGATCGCCGAGCTGTCCGCGCTGCTCCCCGCCGCCGATGTCGTGGTCAGCCTCGTCCCGCTGACGCCCGAGACGGACGGCCTGATCGACGCGGCGGCGATCGGGGCGATGAAGCCCGGTGCCCTGCTGGTCAACGCGTCGCGCGGCCGGATCGTCGACGGCCCGGCCCTGACGGCAGCCGTTCTCGACGGCCGGATCCGCGTCGCCCTCGACGTGACCGACCCGGAGCCGTTGCCCGACGGGCACCCGCTCTGGTCGGCCCCCGGCGCGTTGATCACGCCCCATGTCGCAAGCGATGTCCGGCGCGAGGACGAGCGGGCCTGGGGCCTGGTCCATGACCAGGTCGGCCGCCTGTCACGGGGCGAGCCGCCGATCAACGAGGTGGTCGACGGCTACTGACCGCAGCCCGGGGCCCGACCGCGGCCGAGCCGCGGAACGAGCGATGTCAGGCGGAGGCGGTTCCGGTTCGTTCCGGTTGAGCGGCCGGATCTGCCTCGGATGGAGCGGTTCCGAGCAGCTCGAGCACCTGCTCGACCGTCAGCCCGTTGTCCTCGGCCACCCGGCGGACCTCGGCCTGCGGCGGATCCAGCTCGGCCTTGATCTCGTGCGCGGTCTCGATCCGTGCCTCATCGATGCCCATAGCTGACGGGCACATCTGGAACTCCGTTTCTCGCTCTGGCCGGGCGTCTCGGTTCGGGGAATCGATTCCGTCCTGCCGACGCTCAGTGTGCTCCCATTCCTGTTTCGTGCCCGAACCGGCGGCCTGTCCCGACATTGCAACCCCGTCGCGGCGACCGAGCTGTCAGGCCGTCCGTCCGGTCGCGGCCACGACGGCCCGGGTTAGCCGGTCGGTCCGGAGCGCATCGGCGTAGCTCGACAACACGAGCGTCGGATCGCCGGCGTCGATGGCGTCGAGGAAGGCCTCGGCCTGAACCTCGTAGGGGTCGCGACCGGGCGGTACGACCCGGCTGCCCTGCCAGTCCGTGAAGATGACCTCCCACGCGGTCTGCGCCTCGGGTCGCTTGCGGATCGTGACCTGCAGGTCCGACGCGGCCACCTCGACCTCGACCGTGTCGGCGGCCAGGCCGGCGCGAGTTCGCGAGCGCTGCCGATCGCGCCCGATTCGAAGCGGAGCAGGGCGGCCGTCGCGTCGACGAGGTCGACCCCGGCCGGCACGAACGGCCGCTCCTGGGTCGAGACCGCGCCGACGACGGTTGCCTCGCCCATCAGCAGCCGGGCGAGGTCGTAGAAGTGGGTCGCCTGCTCGATGACCTGGCCGCCGCCGGTCTCCGCGCGGCGCCACCAGGCCGGCGGCGGCGTCGGGCTGAGCCAGCGCGCGGTGTAGAGATGCGGCGGGTTGCCGGCGAGGCGGGCCCGCACCTCGGCCAGCGCCTCGATCCCCCGGAGGTGATACCCGACGGCGGTCACGAGCCGGCGCTCGGCGACGGCCGCGGCGATCCGCGCGGGACCAGCAGGATCGGTCGCCGCGAGCGGCTTCTCGGTCAGGAACGGGATCTCGCGCTCGACGAGTCGCTCGAGCACGGCCACCGCGGTCGACGGTGGCACGGCCACGACGGCGAGGTCGGCCCGCTGCTCATCGAGCATCCGCTCGAGGTCGATCGCGCCGTAGGCGGCCGCTCCACGAGGTTCGGCGACCCTCCGGGCGGAGTCCAGCTGACCGGAAGCGACCCCGATGAGGGTCGTTCGGCCGAGCCGGTCGAGCGCCGCGAGGTGGTAGCCGCTGATCCACCCGGCACCGACCAGGACGAGCCGCTGACCCCCGCCGCGGTCGGAACGCGGAGCGATGCTCGTCATCGATTCATCGTGCCATAGCGGCGGACGGTACTCCGGCCGAGCGGGAACTGACGGAGGTCCCAGGGACAGGCGGCCCGACTCGGCGCGATCCTGAACCCGATGGCCCAGCCTGCCGCCCGGCTCCAGCCGCTCTCGCATCGCTTCGGCGCGAATCGCTTCGGCGCGCTGTTCGGGGCGGTCGTGGCGGCCCAGCTGCTCGACCTGGCGACATTCGTCCCGGCCGTGGCCCGGGTCGGGATCGGCGCGGAGAGCAACCCGCTGGCGCGCTCGCTGTACCCGCTCGATGGCCCGCTCGGCCCGGCCCTCCTGAAGACCGCGGCGGTCGCGATCATATTCCTGGCCCTGCTCCGGGTCGAGCGCCGATTCCCAGCATTCGCCCTGCCTTCGGCCGCCCTGCTGATCGGGATCGGCCTGTTCGGCGCCGCCTCGAACCTGGTCTTCGGCCTGCTCCGCTAAGGGGCCGTTCCGGGCCCCGGGTAACACGACTTGAGCTGCCCTGGGCTGGGCTGAGACCGGATACCGACCTCGTTCGCCCGGGTTACCACGACTAACCTTATTCGACGCACGGCCGGCCCGGGCAAGGCCGATCCGATCGAAATTCGGCCGTAGTGCGGGCCCCTTACCACCGCTATCGGTACGGTGGCACCCTGACGCCCTAATTGGCCGCTCGGTCGCGCCCGCTAAGGTTAGTCGTGGTATCCGGCTGACTCGCCGGAGCGCTGCTGCCACTCCGGCACCATGAGGCTCGCAGTGCTCTGTGGGCACGAGCAACGGAAGGGACGGGCAAGCGCCGCGTGCCCTTCCAGATCCTCCCAGAATTGAAAAGGACCTCCTCACGTTGAGGAGGTCCTCGAATTTGCCGAACCGGAGCTAGACGCTGTTGCCGACGTTGCTCAGGATGCCCGACACCTGGCCACCCAGGAAGAGCAGGGCGATGGTCGCGACGATGGCGATGAGGGCGAGGATCAGCGCGTATTCGGCCAGGCCCTGGCCATCCTCGGCCACGGGCAGTCGATCGAGCAGGTTGTAGACCATGGGGGCACCGTTGTCCTTCCAGTACGTCCCGCGGTTGCCGAGATGGAGGAGCCGGCAGCTCGTCGGGGAGATGAAGCAGAAGTACCAGCACCGCCAAAACGGAATTACTAGTGCCGGCATGCTCCAGCGCACCACTTTTGTCGGCCAACGCCATGGACACGGCGCTTCCTGGCTGAATGGGCCGCAGACAATGCGAAACGCCGGACCGCGGTGGTCCGGCGTTTCATCATGATTTCGGCCGAGATCGGCCGATGTGAGATCGGTCCTAGACCGAGTTGCCGACCTGGCTGAGGATCTTCGAGACCTGACCGCCCAGGAAGATCAGGGCGATGATCGCGACGATCGCGATGAGCGCGAGGATGAGGGCGTATTCAGCGAGGCCCTGTCCCTCGTCCTCAGAGCGGAACGAAGCGATGAGTGCAGAAATGTAGCTCGTCATTGTGGTTTCACCTCCTCTCGGATGGATTCCCCGCCCTTGTGAGGCTTGGGCGCGAACCATAGCGCGACGATCGATCGCCCGGCAAGGGCCGATCAGCACGGAGGACCAATGGAGGCCACGCCCCAGGACCCCCCTCTGGTCGCGAATCACGGATGTGTTTGACACCAGCGAGAAGCGAGCTCGAACCGGCCCGTTACGGCGCGGTGGGGTTTCCGTTGCCCGTCCGCTGGTCAACTGACGGCGGATCGGCGAGGCGGCGGCGGCCATTGCCTCCGTGCACCGGATTGAGCGTGGACGGGCCTCGATTGGCACTTTCGGCCCATGGTTCGGCCTGACCCCGTTTCCTAGGGTCGGGCGAGAGCGGGATCGAGTCGATCCGATCCGCCACTCGCGAGGCCGCCTTGAACCAGCGCAGGCCGGTCGTCCGGCCCGTTCTCCTGATGCTCGTCTACGGCGCCTTCCTGGTCCTCGTCGGCGTGACCGCCACGGCCCAGGCCTTGATCGTCTCGCAGGATGCGTGGACGACGGTGGCCAACGAGACCGTCGGCGCCGACACGGCGATGGTCCGCTCGTTCGCCGCCCTCGACCTCCACCTGGCCGACCTCGACGCGCCACTTGACCCGGCCCGGCAGGCGGAGCTCAACGCGGCGCTCGGGGTCCTGACCCAGCAGAGCGGGGTCCTGCGGGTCGCGATCATCGGTCCCAGTGGCACGATCCTGGCAACGGACGCGGCGGGCGCCATCGGGCAGCTGGCCCCCGACCCTGATCACCAACTCCAGGCGACGCTTGCCAGCCAGGGCGCCGATGCCGGCGTCGTGGCCGAAGGTAGCGACGGGTCGGTCGGCCCGCTCCTGACGAGCCGGAACATCCTGCGCGAGTACCTCCCGCTCGTCGCCGACGGCAAGGTCTGGGCGGTCGTGGGGCTGTGGCGTAACGCCGACCCGATCTTCGCCAGCCTCGATGCCACCCGCACGAGCATCATCGCCGTGACCCTGACCGCGGCCGGGGTGATTGCCCTGGTCCTGTTCGTCATGTTCCGAGCCGCCCAGGCGCGGATCAGCCGCCAGACGGCAGCCCTCATCGATTCCGCCCGGCGTGACCCGCTGACCGGCTGGCTGAACCACGGCGGGATCGTCGAGACCCTGACCGAGGCGATCGAGGCGGCCCGGCCGGGGGGCGGCTCGGTCGCGATTGCCCTGGTCGATGTCGACAACTTCCGGCTGATGAACGAGACGTACGGCCATGACGCCGGCGACCAGGTCCTGGTCGAGCTGTCGAGGGCGCTGGCGGCCGTCGCCCGACCGGGTTGGATCACCGGCCGCTACGGGCCGGACGAGTTCCTGGTCGTCGCCCGGGGCGCGGAAGGCGCCGACCTGGAGCCGGCCATCGAGCTCCTCCGGACCCGCCTGCTCGAGCACGAGATCGTCTTCCCAGGTTCGGAACGGCTGCCCCTCACGATGAGCGCCGGGATCAGCGCGGCGCCGGCCAACGGGCCGTCGGTCAACGACATCCTGTCGGTGGCCGTCGTCGCCCTGGGTGAAGCGAAGGCGAGCGGCGGGGACCGGGTCTGCCTGGCGTCGGGCGAGGCCGGCCGGCCGTCGGATGGCCCATTCGACGTACTCCGTGGCCTGATCATCGCGGTCGACACCAAGGATCGCTACACGAAGCGACATTCCGAGGACGTCGCCCGCTATGCCGACTTCCTGGCCGGCCTGGTCGACGCCGATGTCGACGTCCGGCGCGCGATCCACACGGCGGGACTGCTCCACGACATCGGCAAGATCGGGATCCCGGACGGGATCCTGCGCAAGCCCGGCCAGCTGACCGATTCGGAATACGCAGTGGTCAAGCAGCACGTCGCCCTGGGCAACATGATCGTCCGCGACCTGCCCGACCTCGACCTGGTGCGGGCCGGCATCCGACACCACCACGAGCGCTGGGACGGCGGCGGCTATCTCGACGGCCTGGCCGGCGAGGAGATCCCGCTGATCGCCCGGATCATCGCCGTCGGTGACGCCTTCAGTGCGATGACCACGACCCGCCCGTACCGCAAGGACCTGGGCATCGACGAGGCGCTCCGGCGGCTCGAGGATGCCTGTGGCACGCAGCTCGACGCGCGGCTCGCGCGAGCATTCGTCGAGGGGATCCGGACGGCGGCTAACCCGCCCCTGCCCGGCGACGATCGGCCGGGCGAGATCTGGACGCCGTTCCAGCTGGTTGCCTGATGGGCCGCCGCTCGCCGCTCGCGCTGCTCGGCATCGTCCTGTGGCTCGGATTCGCGTTCGCCCGCCCGGCGGCCACCGGCGCCGCGTCGGGCCTCTGGACGGCGACGGGCCTGCCTCTCGTCTTGAGCTACGGCACGCCCTCGACCATCGACGTGACGATCACCGGTGGGACGACCGCGATCGGCTGCGTCGAGGTGATGCTGACGTCGAAGGACGCCGCCGACAGCGCGACGATCACCGTCCAGCCGCTGCTCGCGACCTGGACCGCCAAGATCGTGCCTGGCAGCAACGACGACATCGTGCTCACCGCGGCGAGCGACGCCGACCGCCTCACCCTGGCCAAGGTCCTCGTCGTAGCGATCACCGTCACGACCACCGCCACCGGGACGGAGAGCTGGGAGGTCAGGGCCCACCCGCACGAGTCGACGTCGGGCGGCAGCCCGGGCTCGACCACGATCACCCCGATCATCGTGATCGGGGCCGGTCCCACGGCGACGCCGACTCCGGCCCCGACGCCCACCCCAACCCCGACGCCAACGTCGACGCCCAGCCCGACCAGGAGCGCGTCGCCCAACCCGAGTGCTCGCCCCTCGCCGTCCGCCGGCCAGAGCGCGGGCCCCAGCCCATCCAGCGTGCCGACGCCAAGCCCCGCTCCGTCGTCGGTCGCCGCGGGGCCGACGCCCAACCCGGCCCCCTCCGACGGCCGGACCGCGGGGGCCGGCAGCTCGGGCGGGAGTGGCGGAGGCGCCGGAGCCACGGGCGGCCTCGGCGGCTCGGGCTCGGCAGGGTCGGGCGGCGGCCTGACCGTCCCCGACGATCCGCGCCGCTCGACCGGCGGCGCCGGCTCGGGCAGCTCGGCGCTGATCGGCCTCGGCAGCGCTTCGCTCGACGGCTCGTTCCACTGGTTGATCCCGACCTTTGCCCTGACCGTGCCGGGCCTCCTGATCATCGGCGTCGTGGCCATCCAGCTGCTGACCGGGCTGACCTTCATCCAGCTCACCCGGCGCTGGCTGGGCTCCCTGTTCGAGCGGCGCAAGCGCGGCGCGGGGACAGCCGGCTAGGGCTCGCGTAACCGACAACGACATGGAAGACGGTCGGGAATTGATCGGTCGCGGGTCCGATATTCGATCGGTCGCGGGTCCGATTACGGACCGGTCGCAGGCCGGGCCTCGGAGAGCCCTGGCCGTTAACATCCAGCGGCTACGATCCGCCCTTGTCCGCCCCAGCGGGCAATCACGCGGGCTACCGGAGGCCGGACGTGGCAGGGGAATTCGACGGGCGACGAAGGGTCGTCCCAGGCGGTAGACGCCGAAGAGGTGCCGGTCGATCGCGACGAGCGACACGTCCGGGCTCTGCAGGCAGCGCTCAAACGGGCGAGCGAGTCGGATCGGCGGAGCGGGACCTCGATCCTGCGCCGGATCAGCGACGTCATCCGGGGCACTCCGCCGGACGAGTAGCGCGCCCCGCACCAACGGCTCCGTCTCTTCCGTCAGATGCGGCGGGTGGTCAACGACGCGAGCTACTTCGAGTCGGTCCACGGCAGCCAGCTCCACCGCTACAAGGTCACCGACGCCCTGGCCGGCATCGCCCACCCCGTCTCGCTCCAGCTCGGCAGCGACGGCAAGCCCCGGATCGCCTATGGCTCCGGCGGCCTGGTCGAGTACGGCGTGTTCAACGGCAGCGGCTTCATCACCACGACCGTCTACCACGGCGACTTCCTCGGCTGGGGCCCGACCCTGGTCCTGGACAAGAACGACGCCCCGTTCATCGTCTGGACCCACAGCCCGTCGCCGGGCGGCTGCGCGATCGGCGAGGGTTCGAGCAAGGACGGCACGTACTACGCCACCCTCAGCGGGGCCACGTGGTCGTCGGTCCGGTTCACGACCGACATCGGCCATCCATCGTTCCAGCTCAATCCCTCGAACGGGGCGGTGTACGCCTGCGTCCAGGCGCCCGAGGGCTTCGACCTCTTCACCCGGTCACCGTCCGGGACCTGGACCGGCTCGAACCTGGCCCTGTTCGGCGACACGCAGGCCGTGATCCGGCGTGACCCGGCCAGTGGCCGCCTGCTCGTCGCGTTCCTCGCGAGCTCGGGCGAGGGGGCCAAGCCCGGGATCTACGTCATGACCAAGTTCAGCAGCTAGGGTTTCGGCGGCCCGTCCGCCCGGGCGGCCCGCCGGCTGAGAAGCACCACGGCCCCGGGCCTGCGGCGCGCGCCTCGCGAGCCCTGGCCCCGCCGAAATGTCCCGCCTATTAGCCCCCGTAGTGTTGGCCAAGGTTTGAGAACTGGGCGGCCCCGGAGTTTCCGGTTTACCAATCCCCGTGGTGGTAAGGAAGGATCCTGCTCCGATACCGCAAGGCCGCTCCTCGTTTCGAGCGTGGCGGACGCGTCCCTTGGGCTAATCGAGGCTCGAAACCGCCCGACTCCTTCCTTACCACCACACCCGCTGGTAAACGGGAATAATCCGGCCGGCTGGGCCGCGAACCGGGACGTCAGACCGCGTCGCTGCGGGGCCCTCGGGCCGAAGCCAGGCCCGGGCACGGAGCCAAGGTCGACGCGCGGCAACAGGCGCGGCCTCGGGCCGCCGAAAACCCAGCCTCGGCGCGGGCGAACCAGGCTCGGCTACTCGCCGCTGAAGAAGGCGCGCATCGGCTCGAAGTAGCTCTCGAGCCAGCCGCCTTCCTCGTAATCGCGCTGGTCGCTCGGCACGTTCGAGTGGCGGAGGGTGAGGCGCGTCCCATCGCCCTCGCCGTCGAGCTGGACGTCGATCCGCGAGTCGGCGTGGTCCGGGCCGAATTCCGAAGTCCGCCATGACTGGACGATCCGGTGACCCGGCTCGAGAGCGAGCGTCGTCCCGGTGATGTAGCCGTCCCAGGCGTCGTAGGCGCCCCCGACCCGGCCGTCCACGTGGGCATCGGCGCCGGTCATCGCGCTGTGGCCGGTGCTGCTCAGCCAGGCTGCGTAGATCGCTTCGGGCGTTGCCGGCAGGACGGTTGCCAGCTCGAAGGCATAGGTGGCCGACGGCGCCCGGCCGGTGTCCGGCATTCAGGCATCCCTTCGAGCGGTGACGAACCAGTTGTGGGGCATGTCGGGCATCGTCGTCGGGATCACCGGCAACGTCCAGCGGCCGTGGTTGGCGTCCGGCTGGCCGGCCTGGGTCATCGTCGCCTGCCAGCCGAGCTCGGCCAGGAACCCGGTCGGATCCTCCATCGTGCCCAGCCACGGCGCGCCGGCCGCCGCCTGCATCGCCACCCACGGGCTCGTCCAGGGCGAGGTCAGCACCGCATGGTTGACGATGTCGAAGCCGAGCTCGCTGCCGGCCGAGGCCAGGCCGGAGACCTGGCCGAGGAGCCGGGCGATCGCATCCGGCTCGAGGTAGAAGAGCAGCCCTTCGAGGATCCAGGCCGAGGGCTGGGCGAGGTCGAAGCCGGCGGCAAGGACGGCGTCGGTCCATCGGCCGAGGAGGTCGGCCTCGACTACCTCGCGGTGGCAGCGAGGCACGGCGCTGGCCCGATCGAGGATCTCGGCCTTGTCCCGGAGGGTGTCCGGCCGGTCGATCTCGAAGCAGCGCACGCCCGCCGGCCAGTCGAGTCGGTAGCAGCGCGTATCGAGGCCCGCCCCCGGGATGACGACCTGTCGAACCGCGCCGCGGGCCAGGACCGCCGCCAGCCAGTCGTCGAAGAACCGGGTTCGCAGGACCATCGGCAGGACGTTGTCCGGAGTCCGCCCGTCGAGCCAGGCGAGGCCCTCCGGGCCGGCCAGGTCGCGCGCCCAGGGATCGCTGAGCAGGCCATCCTCGCGGGAGCTCTCGAGCGCCCGGGCGGCCGCGGTCCAGCGTGCCGTCGCCTCGAGGGAACGGTTGCCGACGATCGTCATCTCGCACCTCCGCGCCTGCCCCAGCACGCGAATTGTGGGCACCGGAACCCGACGGCGCCAGTGCGCTTCGGCCCCTCCTCGGCGACCTGTCCGAGGCGCCCGCCGGGACGGTCCCAACCTGCTGCGAGCCGTCAGGCGCGGGTGGTGCTGCCCGACCGCGGCCAGAGCCTCACCGCCAGGCCCGAGGCGACGGCGAGGGCGACGAGGGTGGCCAGCCAGGCGAGGCCGACGAGCAGGCCCAGGTCCCCGATCCGCTCCTCGACCAGCCGCAGGGAGCGACCGGCCATGACCGTGCCCCCGCTCCACGCAATCGTGATGGTCGCCAGCCGGAGGCCAGCCCGCGGTTGCCATGTGACGGCGTCGCGACCCGTCGCGCGGGCGCCGGCCAGGACCCCGGACGGGATGATCGGCGGCTCGCCATCGAGCCGGCCATTCGTGGCCAGGACGTGGCCCTGCGAGTCGTAGACGACGACGAACGGCGCCAGGTCCGCCGCGAGGTCGACGGTCGTGCCGGCGGCGACGCTGGCCGGGGTCGCGCCGGAGTCGAGCCGGCTGGCGGCGTCGCCGGCGAGCTGCTCCTGGGGATCGTTGGCGCCGGTCCTGAGCGTTTGCTGGTCGACAAGGTAGACGAGGCCGCACAGCGCGCTGGCGATCGTGATCGAGGGCAGGAACAGGACGAGGAAGCGGCGTACGTTCATCACGCTCCCGACGATGCCCCGCGGGACGGTGTGACGCCTCTCGTCGGCGTGCCTACCAGTGCAGGAACCCGCTCGACGCGGCGCGGACCCGGTCGAGGATCACCTGGCCGTCGGTCGGGTCGAGCAGGTTCGGCTGCGAGCGATCGAGCTCGATCGTCGGGTGGATGTCGACCTGGGCGAGGTGGCTGCCGCTGAACGTCAGCTCGACGACGAGGCCCTCGTCGGTCTGCTCGGAGCGGGGCAGGTCGAAGATGAAGTCGCCCATCGAGTAGACGACGACGCTGTTGCCGATCGCCTCGAGGGCGCCGGCCCAGTGCGGATGCGAGCCGAGGATCACGTCGGCGCCGGCCGCGACGAGGGCGGCGGCATCGGAGCGCTGGAGGGCGGTGGCGGTCGAACTGTACTCGACGCCCCAGTGGGGAACCACGATCACGACCTGGGCACCGGCGGCGCGGGCCGCATGGATATCGGCTCGTGCCCGGGCGAGGTCGAGGGGCGCTGCGCCCGGCCGGGTCGCGCTGGCCGCGTTGCCCGCCAGGTTGATGGCATCGAAGGCGAGGATCGCGACCTTGACGCCATCGATCGTCGAGACCACGGGCTTGTTCGCGGCGGTGATCGTCGGGCCTGCGCCGACCGGTTCGAGGCCGGCCGCCCGGACGTTGGCCAGGGTCTGGATCACGCCCTGCGAGCCGGCGTTGCGGATGTGGTTGTTGGCCAGCGAGACGACGTCGACGCCGGCCCACCGGATGCCGGCCTCGAGGGCCGGGTCGAACGAGAACGTCAGGCCGGTCGGATGGTAGGTGAACGCGTCGGGCGTAGGCCCCTCATGGTTGACGAGGGCGAGATCGGCGTCGCGGAAGAGCGCGGCGACGGCGCCGGCGTTACCCGTCCGGGCGGCCACGACCGTGGTCAGGCCGGCAATGCAACACGACCGTCGGACGATCCGGGCCGTGCCGCCCTGCCAGGGGAAGTCGGGGCCATGGTGGAGCAGGACCGCCTGGCGATAGACCGCTCGATCGTTCATCACGTCGCCGGCCGCCACCAGCGTCCAGGTCGCCGCCGGATCGAAGTCGACCGTCGCCGTCCCGCCGACCGTGCGCGGGGCCCGGATCGTCAGCGCCCAGTCCGCGATCGTCCGGACCCGGCCGTCGCCAAACAGCGTCCGACCGTCGATGCCCAGGGCCCGGATCGCGGGCCGGACCGACTCGGGCTGGACGAGCCCGAGCACGTTCGAATGGCCCTCCACGGCCGCGATCACGGCGGCAGGGCTCAGCTGGGCGACGGTCGAGCCGGGCTGGACGCCGAGGGCCGCCGCGACCGCGGCCAGGTCGGGCTCGGCGACGAGGACCCGCTTGAACCTGGGATCGTGGCCGCTGAGCGCGAGGCGCAGCTCGGCGGTCGTGATCGAGCGATCGGTCGACCAGAAGCCGACGATCGGCACGACAGCGACCTCGGCCAGGGGCGAAGGCTGCGCCGATCCGGCGGGCAGTGGCGACGCCGAAGCTGTCGGAGGTGCCGCCGACGGGTTGCCGGGCAGGCTCGACGGTCCCGAGGCGGCCGGTTCGGAGGTGGCCGCGGACGACGTGGGCACGCCGGCGGTGGCCGGTCCGGGGGCAGGCGGCGGGTTCAGCCGCAGGCCGACGAGCAGGCCGATGGCCGCGAGCCCGACGATCGCAACCGCGGCGATGGCCCGGCGCCGGGTGCGCTCCACGTCAGTGCGCGTGGGCCTGGACGTAGGCCGCGATCGCCGGCACGAGGGCGTCGAGCCGCGGGCTGCCCCAGCCGGTGGCGTAGTCCCAGCCGGCCGTCGCCGGGTAGAGCAGGTTCGCGCCGGTCGTGACGTCGTGGAACAGCGTGCCGTCGGCCTGGTGGGCGGCCGCGACGGCGTACAGGACCGGATCCAGGAAGCCCAGCCGGCTGATGCCGTCCTGCGCCGCCAGCTGCGCGGCGAGGACCATCGAGCCGGCCCAGAATGGCGTCGCGGCGCTCGTGCCGCCGACGACCTCGCCCTGGCCGGCGGAGATGACGAACATCCCACTGGCCGGATCGGCCGGGCCGGCGACATCGGGCAGCTGGCGATGGCCGTTCGAGTGGGTGTTGGCGACCCCCGGACCGACCTGCCAGGCCGGGGCAGGGAAGACGCGGCTCAGCCCGCCGCCCGACCCCGATTGCCCGAGCGGATCCTGCCAGGCGGACTCGCCCAGGTACGCCCCGCTCTGGTGGAGCGAGAGGTACGTCCCGCCAACGGCGATGACGTGGGGGCTGACCGCGGGGTAGTCGGCCGCCACGGCGAAGTCGCGCTGGAGCCCGTCGCCTTCGTCGAGGCAGTCGTAGGCGCCCTGGTCGCCGCTCGACACGAAGATGCTCAGGCCGGCCAGCTCGGCACTGGCCAGGGCGACATCGTCGGCATCGCCCCGGGCCGGATCGGCCACGGGCTCGCAGCGGCCCCAGCTGATCGACACGACCTGGACCTTGGCGTCCTCGACGATCCGGTTGATGATCGTGCTCCAGTCGGCGCTCTGGGGCGCCTCGTAGTCGTAGATCTGGGCCTTGGGGGCGATCGCCCGGACGGTCTCGAGGTCGAGCGACACCTCGTCCTGGCCGTCACCGGGCTTCTTCGAGGCGCCCGCCAGGCGAATCGACTGGACCGCCGGCCCGCTGATCCCGGTCGCCTTGTCGAAGGCGGCGATGTCACGCTGGTCGAACGTGTCGAACGACACGACGGCGATCGACTGGCCGCTCCCGTCCAGGCCCTGGGCGCGCAGGGCGTCGATCCCGTAGGCCTTGGCCAGGTCGGCCGGATGGAGTCCGTTCGGCGGCCCGAAGCGTGGCTTGGGTCGCGACGCCGGCGACGTGTCGAGGCCGTCGATCCCGGTCACGAACGGGCGCAGCACCGCCGGCACCACCGGCGTCCCGGCCGGCACGTGGTACGCGCTGCCGGACGGGTCGATTCGATCCACCAGGCTGATCCCGAGCGAGGCCCGAACCTGGTCGGCGGTGCCGGCCAGCTCGAGGTAGCTCCGGTTGGCGGGCTGCTCGACGACCTGGAACCCGCGACCGAGGAACCACCCGGCGACGGCGTCGACATCGGCCGTCGGCAGCCCGAAGCGGGCGCCGAACTCGGCGGCCGAGAGGTAGTGGCGATACGCGGGACTGGCCGGGTCGGCGATTGCCGCCGCTGTCGCCGCGACCTGGCCAAAGCCCGGCACGGCGAGATCGGCGGCGAAGGTCACGACCTCGTTGCCCGCGGTCGGCCGGTCCAGCGCCGCGGCGGGCGCCGCCGTCATGGTCGCCGGCGCGTCGGCGATGCCCAACGCGGCGCTCACATGGGTCGCGGCGATCGACCCGGACCAGGCCAGGGGCGAGGCGGCGAGGAGCAGGAGCGCCGCCGCCCGGGGCAGCCGCCCGATGGCCGGCCGGCCTACTGCCCGGCCGGCCATCGGAAGTCCTCCAGGAGCACGTCGGCCAGCTGGCGCGAATACATGTGCCAGGTGATGACCGGCGGGCCGTGGTCGGCGATTTCGTCGGGATCAAGCGTCCGGACGGTCAGCGCGACGGTGACTCCGCCGTTCGACGCCGCCACGATCGTGTAGCGGACCGGCGCGACCGGCGTCCCGTCGCTGTCGTCGAGCGTCCCCACGTAGACCTGGGCGATCCCCGGCACGTTGCCGATCTCGGCCCCATTGACCTGGTAGTAGGAGCCCGAGTCCGCGGCCAGGTCGGGCACCGATTGCCTGAGCGCCTCGACCCGCTGCTGGATCAGCTGGGCAGGCGTCACGCTGGCGGCCGGGACGCCCTCGACGATCACCCAGTCCTCGCGCTCCGAGCCGTTCGAGTCGGACGGCGAGATCAGCTGGACGAGATCGGCCTGGTCCAGCTGGAGGTCCCACGAATCCGGGTCGTAGTGAAGCGAGAAGCCGAAGGTGGAGCTCGTCCAGGCCGTGCCCACCACGAGCTCGGCGCTGCTGTCGTTGCCGGTCTGGCCCGTCGTGCCGGACGAGGGCAGGGCGCCCGGCGGCGCCGGGGGCACGTTGCAGGGAGCCGGTGGCGGCGGGCATTCGGCCGGCGGCGGGGCGGGCTTGAAGACGTCCACGACGAGCACGCCGATCACGAGCACGACGGCCATCACCACCCCGAAGCGGAGCAGCGCGCTGCTCGACCGGGGTCGCCCGGCGGGCAGCCCGGCCGGATCGGCCCGGGACATCCAGTCGCTCATGACGCCGAGCTCGGGCTGGGCGGTGGCGGGGTCGGTGCTGCCGGGTCGAGCGGCGCTCCGTTCGCTGCCGGCGTCGTGCGCACGGTCCGGGGCAGGGCCTGGAGCGAGACGCCGCACCAGCCGCAGAACGTGTGGCCGGGCGTCAGCCGCCCGCAGTTCGCGCAGCGGACGGGTGGCCCGATCCCGGATTTGTTCGCCTCTTCGGTGAGGCCGACGTGGATCGCGGCGCGCAGCCAGAGCAGGCCGAGGGCCGCCGCGACCGTCGTCGCCAGCAGGCCGCCTAGGAGGTCGAGGATGACCCGTGCCGCCGCTGCGCCGCCGAGGAGGACGACGCCGGCCAGGATCGCGACGAGTGGCATGCCCAGCCAGCCGAGGGCCGTCCGGTCGCGGATCGGCGCCCGGTAGCGGAGCCAGAAGGCGGCACAGATCGAGCCGACGACCGCGGCGAGCAGGACCGGCTGGGCAACGCCCAGCGTCGCCAGCCGGACGAGCCAGGGCAGCGCGTCACCGCCCGGTCGGAGGCCGGCGCCGAACAGGTCGCCCGACCGGACGACCGCCAGGGTCGAGGCCGAGACCGCCGCCGCGATCGCCCCGAATGTCGCCCCGTCGAGGACGTCGTCGAACGCCGGGTGACGGAGCAGCGCGAGCGGGCCGAGCGCGGCCAGGGCGGCCCCGACCAGGGCGATGACCACGGCCATGGCCACGGCCGGTGCGATCGTGCTGGCCAGGCTCGCGGCGCCGTCCCCCTGTGCCGAGCCGACGGTCAGCCGGGCGACACCGCCCAGGACGAGGCCGACGACGAGGCCCCAGGCAATCGTCGCGGCGACGGCCGCGAGGGGGGCACGCTCGTACAGGTCGACCTCGATGAAGTACAGCCCGAACAGGACCGGCACGACGATCGCCGCCGCGACGAGGGCGAGCGGGTAGAGCCCGGCGATGACCAGGACGACGACCACTGCGATGCCCAGCGCGAAGGCGTGCCGGAATTCGTCGTAGCCGCCCTGCGGCAGGTGCGGGAAGAGGGTCGAGAACAGGCGCAGGGCGCGGGCCGGCTCCCCCGGGTGGGCGGCGAACGCGCGCCGGGCGGCGGGCTGGTCCATTGCGGTTCCGCAGCGCACGCAGAAGCGCAGGTGGGGCACGGTCTGCCCGCAATGGGGGCAGGTGCGCTCGCCTGGTTCCGGGGCCTGATCGCGCGGCGGTTCCACGCGCCCATCCTATCGATGCCGGGAACCCCGGGCCGGCCAGGCGTGGCGCCACCGCAGGCTCGCGTCGAGCTCGCGTCCAGCGCGCCTTGCGTCGAGCCCGCCTCGCGTCGAGCGCGGCCGACGATCCGGATACCACGACGATTCGTAGCCGACAGGCCGGGCGCTCGAACGTGGTCCCGCGGCGGGTTCTACCGCTCGTTCTACGAGTAGTCGTGGTAACGCCGGCCCGGGGCCGCCCGCTCGCCACGAATCAGGTGTTGGGGCCCGGCAAAGCTCGTCGGCTACGAGTAGTCGTGGTACCCCGCGCCTCAGCCAGACAAGGTGTCGCCTCGCCGACAGGCGGGATGTCGGCGATTCGATCGCACCGCGCGGTCCTCCGGGCGTATTGTCCCGACGTGGTCGGAATCCAGCCTGACGGAGACATCAAGATGACAACGAGCGACGAGAGCACGGAACAGACGGGGCCCACGCAGCCAGAGTCCGAGGACGACACCGAGGGGCACTCGCTGCTCGACGTGCAGCTGGCCCAGACGCTGGAGCGCGACCGGACGCGCGACGTCGCGAAGCTCGACCGCGATGCGGCCCGGGCCCGCCAGGCCCACGGCAAGGACTCCGGCGGGATCCTCAAGCGCTTCGGTCGCGGCCGGTCGTAACCCCGGCCGTCCTTGACCGGCCGGCCGCCTCTTGACGGCGCCGCCGCGTCGGACCGCTGATCCCGTGGCGAGCCCATCGGTCGGAGGCCGGCCGCCTTGTTCGTCCGCCGGGTTCGTCGGAATGTCGCCCACCGCCGCGTTGCGGACGAGATGGTTCCCTCCGGCCGGCAGATCCGCCCGATCCGCGAGTCGAGCGTGCAGGACCACGAGGGCGCGGCGCCTGGCGCGGGGCCAGGATCGGCCGAAGGTGCTCCGCAATGTGCCTCGGGGCGGCATTTCGACGAACTTCGGGGCGAGGTGAGTCGCTAGCATTCCGGCATGGAGCAACCGCGCGGTCGCTGGCGTCTGCCCTCGACCCAGCTGCCCGACGGAGACGAGCGCGCGTTATGGGTCGTCGACGGCCTGCTCTCGAGCACGCCGGTCGACGGCGCCGAGGTTCTCCCCGGCCAGTTCACCCTGCCGGGACTCGTTGATGCGCATGCTCACGTCGCCCTGGGGGAGCACCATCCGGTCGGCGCGTTGGAAGCGGTCGCCAGTCTCCGGGCGATGGCCCGCGGCGGCATCCTGCTCGTGCGCGATGTCGGCGCTCCGGGCAGCATCACCCTCGACCTCAGGCTCGGTCCAGAATCGCCCGAGTTCCTGCCGGCGGGGCGGTGGCTGGCGCCCGAAGGCCGGTTCTTCGGGGAGTATCACGAGCCGGTCCCGGCCGACGCCCTGATCGCCGCCGCGCTCGCCGAAGTCGCCCGCGGTGCTCGTTGGATCAAGGTGGTCGCCGACTGGGACACGCCGGAGCTCTCCTACGACCTGGGGGTGCTGCGCGCGCTTGCCGCTGCGGTTCACGGGGCCGGCGCCCGGTGGACGGCCCATGTCCAGTGGACGGGCGTCGGGACCGTCGTCGCCGCCGGGGTCGATTCGGTCGAGCATGGCTGCCTCGTCGACGCTGCGACCCTCGACGCCATGGCCGCAAGGGGTGTGGCCTGGACGCCGACCCTGACGGCGTTCAACCAGCCGCTGCCCGACGACGTGCCGCCGGAGCGTCGAAAGCGCCGGGATGACGTGCTCGACAACTACCGAACGCAGCTGCCGGTCGCCCTCGCCCGAGGCGTTCCGATCCTCGCCGGGACCGACACGGCAGGTTCGATCGTCGACGAGATCCGATACCTCATTGCATTTGGCCTCAGCCCAACCCAGGCACTGCGCGCCGCGTCGACCGAGGCTCGCGCCTTCCTCGGGGCTCGACCACTCGAGACGGGCGCTCCAGCCGACGTCGTGACCTACCTGGACGATCCGCGCGAGGACCCCGGCGTCCTCGACCGGCCCGCCGCAGTCCTGCGCGGCGGGATCAGGATCGCCTGACGAGCCCCTTGACCGCTACATCCGGACCGTCAGCTCCAGGCTGACCGGGTCGCCCTGGTCGAGGCCCTCGGCCGCCCGGACCACGTCCTTGATCGGCACGACATAGCGGCCGTCCTTGGGGAAGAGGGCCGTCTCCCAGCTTGTCTGCCCGATCCGGGCGGACACCGGGATCATGCCCCAGCCGTAGCTGACGACCGGCGCTACCGCCCGCAGCTCGGCCGATTTATCGGCCGGAACGGTGACGAAATGGTAGGGCGACGGCCCGCGCCAGTACCAGATCTCGCCGCTGAACTCGATCTGCAGGCCGCTGAAACCGTGCATCCGGGGCAGGCGTCCTCGCTCCAGGAAGGGAGTGGAGCGGCACCGTACCGCTCGCCTCGCCGCCCAGTCAAGTCGGGTCCACCGCCATGAGAACGTCGTCGAGCGGCCGCTTGACAGGGCTGCGGTCCGCCTGCTCCACTTCTCTTCTCATGGAACGACCCCTGCGCGCCACCGCTGGGCCTCTCGAGCAGGCATGATCTGCAGACGCTGCCGATCGCGATCCAGGGCTTCAACGCGTTGTACGTGACCCAGCCGACCCTGATCCAGGCGGCCGCGCTGATGACCATGGCGGTGCCCGTCGTCGTCTTCTTCCTGGCCCAGCGGGCGTTCATGCGCCGCGTCGTCGTCACCGGCGTCGAGAAGTAGCGCCAGGTGCGCTATGGGCGATTCGATGACGCGCAGCGGGAATATGTCATCAGCCGGCCGGACACCCCACTGCCCTGGATCAACTACCTGGGCAGCGAGGACTACTTCGGGCTCATCTCGAACACGGCCGGCGGCTACTCGTTCTACCGCGATGCCCGCCTCCGCCGCCTGACCCGCTACCGCTACAACAACGCCCCGCTCGACCTCGGCGGGCGCTACCTCTACCTGCGCGACGAGGCCGATGGCCAGTTCTGGAGCCCGACCTGGCAGCCGACCCAGAGCGAGCTCGAGGACTACGAGTGCCGCCACGGCCTGGGCTACACCACGATCACCTCGCGCCGGGCCGGGATCAGGGCCGAGATCACCTACTTCGTGCCGCCCGGCGAGACGCTCGAGGTCTGGCGGGCGCGGATCACGAACGACCGAGTCGCGGCCGCCCGGCTGGCCCTTTTCGGCACGATCGAGTTCTGCCTGTGGGACGCCCTCGACGATGCCACGAACTTCCAGCGCAACTACTCGACCGGTGAGGTCGCGGTCGAGGACGGCGTGATCTACCACACGACCGAGTACCGGGAACGGCGGGATCACTTCGCCTTCTTTGCCTGCTCGGATCGAACGGCCGGCTTCGATACTTCGCGCGACGCGTTCCTCGGGCCGTATCGCGGCTGGGACCGGCCGCTGGCCGTCGAGCGCGGCGGGACGTCGGGCTCGATCGCCCACGGCTGGCAGCCGATCGGGGCCCACCAGGTTCGCCTCGAGCTGGCCCCCGGCGAGACGCGCGAAGTCGTGTTCCTGCTTGGCTATGCCGAGAACCCGCCCGAGGCGAAGTTCGACCCGCCCGGCTCGGCCACGCTCGACAAGCGCGGCGTCCGCCGGACGATCGCGCGCTACTTCGAGCCGGCCGTCGTCAGCGAGTCCTTCGCTGCGCTGCGCCGATCCTGGGATGGCCTCCTCGGCTCGCTCCAGGTCGAGACCGGCAACGAGCACGTGGACCGGATGGTCAACGTCTGGAACGCCTACCAGTGCATGGTCACGTTCAACCTGTCCCGCTCGGCGTCCCTGTTCGAATTGGGGATCGGCCGGGGGATGGGCTTCCGCGACTCGAACCAGGACCTCCTCGGGTTCGTCCACATGGTGCCCGAACGGGCCCGCCGACGAATCCTCGACATCGCCGCCACCCAGCTGCCGACCGGCGGCGCCTACCACCAGTACCAGCCGCTGACGAAGCGCGGCAACGATGCGGTCGGCTCGGGCTTCAACGACGATCCGGCCTGGCTCGTCCTGGCGGTCTGCGCCTACGCCCGCGAGACGGGCGACCTGGCGATCCTGGCCGAACCGGTCCCATACGACAACGAGCCCGGCAGCGAGCAACCCCTCGCCGATCACCTCCGGCGGGCGATCGACTACACCCTCGAGCGCCTCGGCCCGCACGGCCTGCCCCTGATCGGACGGGCCGACTGGAACGACTGCCTCAACCTGAACTGCTTCTCCGACACGCCCGGCGAGTCATTCCAGACCACCCAGAACCGGGAAGGCGGGGTCGCCGAGTCGGTGTTCATCGCCGGCCTCTTCGTGCTGGCGGCGAACGAGCTGGCCGGGCTGGCCGACCATCTCGGCGAAGCGGCCGAGGCCCGCCGGCTGCGCGCCGCCGCCGAGCAGATGGTCGCGGCGGTCGACGCCCATGGCTGGGACGGTGAATGGTTCAGGCGCGCCTATGACTTCTTCGGCGAACCGATCGGCTCGGCGGCCAACGCCGAGGGCCAGATCTTCATCGAGCCCCAGGGGATCTGCGTCATGGCCGGCATCGGCCTCGACGATGGCCGGGCCGCCCGGGCCCTGGCCGCCGTTCGACAGCGGCTGGCGACCCCGCACGGGATCATCCTCCAGCAGCCGCCGTTCTCGAGGTACGAGCTGCGCCTCGGGGAGATCTCGTCGTACCCGCCCGGCTACAAGGAGAACGGCGGGATCTTCTGTCACACCAACCCGTGGCTGATGATCGCCGAGGCGCGCGCCGGCAATGCCGAGGGCGCCCTCGATTACTACCTGCGGATCAACCCGTCGGCCCGTGAGTCGATCTCCGAGATCCACCGCTGCGAGCCGTACGTGTATGCCCAGATGATCGCCGGCCGGGACGCCCCGACCCACGGCGAGGCGAAGAACTCGTGGCTGACCGGCACGGCGGCCTGGAACATGGTCGCGATCAGCCAGTGGATCCTGGGCATCCGCCCGGAGCACGACGGGCTCCGGGTGGAGCCGGTGATCCCTGCAGCCTGGCCCGGTTTCCGGGCGACCCGCCGCTTCCGGGGCACGACCTACGAGATCGAGGTGACCCGCCGGCCCGAGGGCGACCCCGGCGCGGGACCGGGCGATCCCGCCGCCGGCCGGCGGGCCGCCGTCGAGCTGCTCGTCGATGGCGTCCCGATCGAGGGCACCGTGGTTCCGCTGCCCGGCCCGGGCACGCAGCACGTGCGGGTCGCCGTCAGGCTGCCGTGAACTCGCCGGGCGCGGTCGTCCGGGGCCACGCCTGAACACGATGGCCCGCCGACCACGCAACGACGCCCTCGACTGAGCAGCTGCCTACTCGGCAACGGCGAGGGCGACGGCCTCGGCGGTGGTCATCGCCCGGCCGGCAGCCCAGGCGTCGCTGAGGGCCGCCGGGTCGAGGAGCCCGCGCAGCCGAGCCAGGTCCGTGTCGTACTCCCGGCGCTCGTCGACGGTCATCGGGTCGCCCGACGCTTCGCGCAGGACTTCCGCGGCGCCGAGCAGCCGGGCGGCCCGCTGGCCGGCGCCGCGGGCGATGGCGGTGAATGCCAGTGTCTCGAGCTGGTTGGCCACGGCGCCCCGATTGCCGGTCCGCAGCCAGCCCACGATCGTCACCCGGTACTCGGCATCCGCCGCATCGATCGCACCCGAGCGACGCAGCGCGTGGGCGAGCTCGCTCCGGGAGGACATCATGAACCGGACGTCCCCGACCGCCGCGTACCGCTCGGCTGCCTCCCGGAACCAGCGCTGGGCCTCGACATCGCGGCCGGCGCGACTGGCGACCCGGCCGCGCATCTGGAAGCTGCCGGCGATGGCCGCGGGATTCCCGCTCCGTTCGGCGGCCGTCGCAGCTCGCTCGAGCCAGGCCTCCGCGGCATCGGGATCGCCCTCGGCATCGACCATCGCCAGGCCGGTCAGGACCGTGGACTGGCGGAGGGGATCGTCGAGCTCGGTCGCGAGATCGAGCGCCTCCTTGGCCGCGACGCGCAGCCGGTCGGCGTCCCGTCCGCCGCGGGTCATGATCTCGGTCTGGAGGCCCAGGACCAGGGCGTCGATGATCACCGCCGGATCGCCAGAGGCACGGGCGACCGCGATCGTCTCGTCCCCGATCGAGCCAACGGCGCCCCAGCCGGCGTAGCCGGACATGTTGAACGCGGCGACCATGACCCGCGCCACCAGGAGGGTCCGCTCGGCGTCGGGCAGGGGCGACGGCTCGGAGCGCCAGCGCCGAACGACCCCGAGCGCTTCGCGCATCCGGTCGACGCCTTCGGAGCCCAGGCTGCGCGACCGCCAATAGGCGCCGAGCGCCGCGAACATCTCGAGCGCCACCGGCAGGTCGGTCTCGTACGCCCAGTCCAGCGCTGTCCGCAGGTTGTCCAGGTCGGCCTCGATCCGGCCCAGCCAGGCGACCATCTCCGGGCTGGCGATGCCCTTGGCGCCGTCCACCGCCAGGCGCCGAAACCGGGCCAGGTGCCGCGTCCGCAGGTCGACCGCCTCGCCACTCGCGATCAGCCGATCGGTGGCGTACTGGCGGATCGTCTCGAGCATCCCATAGCGGGTCGTGGCGCCGGGCGTGACCACGACGAGCGAGCGGTCGACGAGGCGGCCGAGCCCGTCGAGCGCTGCCAGGCGCGACGCGCCGGGCGGGGGAGCCGCCGGGTCGTCCTGGTCGCCGGCCACCCCGGCTGCCTCGTCCAGCGTCCAGCCACCGGTGAACACGGACAGTCGCCGGAGCGTGCGCTGGTCGGCCTCGGTCAGCAGGTCCCAGCTCCAGTCGATCAGCGCCTGGAGCGTCTGCTGGCGGGGCACTGCGGTCCGGCGGCCACCGGTCAGGAGCCGGAATCGATCGCCCAGGCCCTCGGCGATCTCGGCCACCGACAGCACGTTGGCCCGAGCCGCGGCGAGCTCCAGGGCCAGCGGGATCCCGTCGAGGCGCCGGCAGATCTCGAGCACCGCCGCGGCATTCGAGGCGTCGAGGCGGAACGACGGCTGGGTCGTCGTCGCCCGCTCGACGAAGAGGCTCACGGCCTCGCTGGCGGCGATCGCCTCGAGATCGACGTCGTCCTGGATCCCGGGCACGGCCAGCGACGGCACCGGGTAGGTTGCCTCGCCGGGTACCCCCAGCGCCTCGCGGCTCGTGGCCAGGACGTGGAGCGTCGGGCAGCTCGCCAGGAGGTGCTCGACGAGGTCCGCGGCCGCCTCGATCAGGTGCTCGCAGTTGTCGAGCAGGAGGAGCAGGTCCTTGCCGCGCAGGAAGTCGGTCACGGCGGCGCGCGCCGGTTGCGACGGCGAGACCTGGATGGCCAGGGCCCGGGCCACCTCCGAGGCGACGAGGTCCGGCTCGCGCAACGGGGCGAGCTCGACGAGCCACGCGCCGTCGTGGTGGTGGCCCGACAGCTCACCGGCGACGTGGAGCATGAGCCGCGTCTTGCCCGTCCCGCCGACCCCGACCAGCGTCGCGAACCGGTGGGCGCGGAAGAGGCCGGCGATCTCGGCCGCCTCCCGCCCCCGGCCGATGAACGTGGTCAGGTCGACCGGCAGGTTGGTTGCCGCGAGCCCCGATCGGAGGGGCGGGAAGTCGGCCACCAGGCCGGGGGCCGCCAGCTGGAAGACGTGCTCGGGGCGGGCCAGGTCCTTGAGATGGTGCTCGCCCCGGTCGACCAGCGTCGCGCCCGGCGGCAGGTCGTCGGCCACCAGCTCCGCCGCGGCCGCCGACACGAGGACCTGCCCGCCGTGGCCGATCGCGAGCACCCGGGCGACCCGGTTGAGCGACGGCCCGAAGTAGTCGTCGTTGCGGACCTCGGCGTCGCCGGCGTGGATCGCCATTCGGGCCCTGAGGGGTGACGTCGTCGGCCAGGCATGGTCCTGGAGGGCGCGCTGGCCGGCGATCGCCGCCCGGACCGCCGCGCCGGGGCGCTCGAACGCCGCGAGGAGCCCGTCGCCGGTCGTCTTGAACACCGTCCCGCCGGCTTCCTCGACGGCCGTGCGGAGCAGGGCGTCGTGCGTCGCCAGGGCGACGACCATCGCCTCGCGCTCCGCCTCCCAGAGGCGCGTGCTGCCCGCGATGTCGGTCATCAGGAACGTGGCGGTGCGGGTCGCCGCAGGCTCAGTCACGTGGCGCAGCGTACGCGCCGCGGCGCCACCCGTGGCCCGCGTGGCGCAGGACGCAGCCGCTGGGGCCGATCGTCAGCCGACGATCGCAGCGGCTATGCCTTGGCGACGACCTCCAGCGGCTCGGCTGGGACCAGGCGGCCCGCCGCGCCTTCGGCCGAGTCCGCCCCGTATGTCGCCGGGCTGTCGAGGAAGTCGAGCTTGCAGCCCTTCGCGCAGAACGCGTAGGTCACGCCCTCGTGCTCCACGATGAGGCCGATCGCTCGGGCGCGATCAACGTCGACGGTCATCAGGCAGACCGGATCGACCAGGGATTGCGACTGCAGGTTCATCTCTGGGCTCCTTCAAGCAAGGGTTCGGACAGCGATCACGACGGCGTCGATCGGGCCGCGACCATCCGGCCCGGGACGCCGGACCGCCTCGGTACGTTGCAGGGTGAAGCCGTCCAGGTCCGCCGCGACCTCGTCGGGCGTGAACAGGACGTCCGGGTCCTGGGGACCGCCGGCGCCATCGGTCAGGTTCGTCCGGTCGTGAGCAACGATCAGGAGGGTCCCGCCCGGTGCGACGGCCGCCGCCGCTCGGTCGTACACGCGTCGGCGCTCCTCAGGCGGCAGGTGGATGAAGATGAGCGAGACGAGGTCGAAGCGGGCTCGGGGCGGCTCCCACTCCAGCAGGTCGGCCAGGACCCAGTCGATCTCGATCCCACGCTCCGCGGCACGAGCGCGGCCTCGATCGAGGGCGACCGACGAGAAGTCGACGGCGGTGACCCGCCAGCCGCGGTCGGCCAGCCAGACGGCGTTCCGGCCGTCGCCGCTGCCCAGGTCAAGGGCCAGGCCCGGTGGAAGCCCTCGAGCCGCCTCGACCAGGGTCGGGTCGGGCTCGGGCGATTCGATCGGCGTCTCTCCCGCGTGGCGCTGGTCCCACCGTTCCCGCCGACTAAGCGGTGGCGGATCGTCCCGGCCGTTCACGGCACTCGCCTCCGAACGAGCTCCCGGTCGAGGCTCGCCCGGATCCGCGCCGCCATCGCAGCCTCGACGACCGTGTCGGGATCGCGTAGGCCACCGAGTGTTGTCTCGACGCCCACGAGGCTGGCGTACAGCGGAGGGCAGGTCGGGCAGGTCTCGAGGTGGGCCTCGACGGCGTGACGCGTCGCCTGGTCGAGCCCGTCATCGAGGTACGAGGAGATCTCGCGCCGCGCCCGCCAGCAGTGGAGCGGCTGGGCCAGGCTCGCCCGACGCCGGGCGTCCCCTTCCGCCAGCGCGCTCACCAGCATCATCCTGCCCCGCCGCAGGCGCTGCTTGGTCGCCGGCAGGCTCGCGCCCATCGCGACTCCGATCTCGGCGGCCGTCCAGCCGAGCACGTCGTGCAACACGACGGGGACCCGGTAGATCACCGGCAGCCGGGCCAGCGCGTCCTCGAGCTCGTCGCGCAGCTCGGCCCGCTCGAGCACGCGATCGGGGGCGACCGAGTAGCGGTCATCGCGCCAATCGGCCTCGACGGCGTCGATGTCGAGCTCGTCGTGATGCGTCCGTGATCGATCGATGATCCGGTTGACGAGGCTGCGCCGGAGCCAGGCCAGGAGTGCCCCGGGGTCATGGAGCTGGTCCCGCCGGCGCCAGGCGCCGACGATCGTCTCCTGGGCACAATCCTGCGCCTGGTCCGCGTCGCGCACGAGCCTGGCGGCCAGGTGGACCAGCTGGGGGAGGGCGCGGACGAGCTCCTGGGCGAACGCGTCACCCGCGTCCGCCGCCTCGACCTCCGGGCTCAGCTCAGTGCCCAGGACCTTCAACGCAACCTCGGTTGGTCCGCTCAGCGGCTCGCCCGGCGCGTGCTGACGCGCAACAGGGCGTAGAGCGGGCAGAAGCCGACGATGCCCGTGACGAGGAGGACCGCGGCGACGATCCATCCGACGTAGACCAGCGGGGCGCCGATGCCGCCCGCGACGGCGAACGCCGCGAGGGCCAGCCCCACGACGATCCGAACCACCCGATCAATCGTTCCTTCGTTCGTCCCGAATGTCATGTCCGTGTCCCCTTCGGTTGCGGTGGGCGTCTGCCCGTTCCTATCTGGAGGACGACTGTCGAGCGGAAATCGATACATTGCGCCGGTGGTCCGAGCCCGGACCACGATCAGGCGGTTGCCGCTGCCGACCGCGAGCCGAGCTGGTCGGGGCTCTCCCCGGGGCCGGTGATGATGACCTCGCCGTACTGCTCCTCGCCGGAGCCGGCGCGGATCAGGTAGGCATGGCGGACCTCGGCCACGCCGGAGGCCAGGTTGCCGGCGACCGAGCAGTAGCGAGTGGCCGACAGCTCGATCGCCCGACGAACCGCGTCCACGGTGACCTGGCCCTCGACGACATGGACGACCTGAATCCGTTCGAACACATGCGGTGGTGGGTTGTCCCGCTGTTCGCCGGCGACGCGGACCTCGTAATGGGTCACGACCTGGCGCTTCTTGCGCAGGATCGCGATCACGTCCATCGCCGTGCAGCCCGCCTGGGCCGCGACCAGGAGCTCCATCGGGCGGGGCCCACTGTCTCCGTCGGCGTCATCCATGACGATCTCGTGGCCGGAGCCCGTCCGCGCAACGAAGCGCAGTCCATCGCCATCGAGGGTCGCGATGGCCGTCCGTGTGCCCACTCTCAAGCCTCCCAATGCTGGTGGCACCAAGCATCGCCCGGTGGCAGTCAGCAGGAACGGGCTATCCGGCCTCCGTTCTGTGACGAATGGCTCATGCCCAATACATGTCCAGCCCATATACCTACGGAGCAACGGTTCAGGCCCACGTCCCGGTCACCGGGCCGGGCACCGACCCCCGCGAGGGACCACCACCATGCCAAGCGCGACCGACGACATCGATGAGCTGCAGGCGTCCCTGTTGCGGACCCTGGCCAGCGCCCACCGGCTGCGGATCCTCCATCTCCTCGGGACGCGGCCATGCGAGGTCAACCATGTCGCTCGCGAGCTCGGAATGAGCCAGGCCGCCGCTTCCCAGCACCTGGGAGCGATGCGAGCCGCCGGCCTTGTCGCCGCAGAGCGTGAGGGACGGACGGTCAGCTATCGGTTGAGCGATCCCCAGATCCTGGCGGCCTGCGAGCTGATGCGAGTGGTCCTCGTGCGGCGCTTGTCGCGCCTGGGCGACCTGGCCGCCGCGGCGCATCAGGCGGTTCCAGCCGGCTATCCCGCCAATGAGGTACAGCACTGATGAGCGACCCGATCTCGATCGTCCTCTTCTCCGGCACGGACGACAAGCTCCACGCGGCGGCCACGATCGTGGCCGGCGCCGCGGCCCTGGACCGGCCGGTGAACGTCCTGCTCCAGTTCTGGGCGCTCGACGCGTTCCGATCCGACCACATGGACCTGGATCACGGCCTCGCGTTCGAAGCCGTCCGGCCGGGCGGGACGCTCCCGCCGGCAAAGGCCGGGGCGCTGCCCTGGCCGGAGACATTCCGCCAGGCCAAGGAGCTCGGCGAGGTCCGCATCCGAGCCTGCTCGGCCTCGATGGACTACCTCGCCATCGAGCCCTCTCAGCTCGATCCGATGATCGACGACGTGTGCGGTATCGCCGCCTTCCTGCTCGACGCGGAGACGGGTCCGGTCGTCTTCATCTGAGCCCCAAAGCACCGGAAAGGAGCCTGAACATCGTGGAACAGCAGAAGCTCGTGATCATGGCTACGCACGGACCGGAGGACCCGGAGCGGGCGACAATTCCGTTCGTGATGGGCTGCGCGGCCCTGGCGTCCGACGTGGCCGTCGTCATCGGCTTCCAGGCCGACGGCGTATGCCTCGTCCACGACGGCGAGGCCGCCACGGTCGAGGCCGCCGGCTTCCCGCCGCTGGCCAAGCTCGTTGCTGACTTCAAGGATCTTGGCGGCACGCTGCTTGTCTGCACCCCGTGCGCCAAGAGCCGCGGGATCGCGGATGCGCTCATTCCCGGGACCGAGCTCGTCGCGGCCGCGCGCTTCGTGACGGAAGTGACCTCGGCGACCAGCACGCTCACCTACTGATCAGATCGCAACGGACCGCTCGACGCGACCCACGACAAAGGAGTTCAACCCATGATCACGTCCACCACCCCGCTCAGCGACACCGACCTCGCGGCGCTTGAGTCTGCCAAGGTCGTCGACGCCCGCGGCAGCGCCTGCCCGGGCCCGCTCCTGGAAGCCAAGAAGGGGATGGGCACGATCCAGCTCGGCCAGGTCATCGAGATCTGGTCAAGCGATCCGTCCACCAAGAACGACATCGGCGCCTGGTCGACCAAGGTCGGCCACACCTTCCTCGGCTACCTGCCGGGCGAAGGCTACGAGCGCGTCTTCGTTCGCCGCCAGAAGTAACCAGCCCGACACGGGCAGGACAGGCAAGGAGCACACGGCGATGACCATGCTCGCCCCGGCGCCGTCGGGATCCGCGGAGGGCCCGTTCGTTCCCCGGATCCTCGTCTTCTCGACGAACAACATCTCGGACCCCGGCATCGACCTGGCCGGCAGTTCGCACATGTCCTACTCGCCGGGCGTCGTGGTCATCAGTCTGCCTTGCACGAGCGGGATCCGGCCAACCTGGATCCTGCACGCTATCGAGCAGGGCTTCGATGGTGTGTTCATCGCCTCCGACGGCGACGAATGCGCCTACCTCGCCGACTGCTCGACGCGAGCCTCGCGCCTTGTCGCCCAGGCGCAGGCGCTCCTCACCGAGGGTGGCTACGGAGCACAGCGGCTGAAGATGGCCGCTATCTGCTCGGTGTGTGCCGAGCCCTTCACCAGGCATGTCCAGCAGTTCGGCCAGGCACTGGCCGCCCTGGGGCCCTCGGGAGTCAAGTCATGACCGAGTACGACGTCCTCGTCGTCGGCGCCGGGATCGGCGGCATGGAGTCCGCCCTGAAGCTGGGCGACATGGGCTACCGGGTCCTCCTGGTCGAGCGGGAGGCGAGCGTCGGCGGAAAGATGATCCTGCTCAGCAAGGTGTTCCCGACGCTCGACTGTGCGAGTTGCATCTCGACGCCGAAGATGGCCGCGTCGATCCACCATCCGAACGTCACGACGATGACCTACACCGAGGTCGACGGCATCGAGCCGATCGCCGATGGCCGCTTCCGGGCCCGGATCCGGCAGAAGGCACGGTTCGTCGATGAGGCGACATGCACTGGCTGCCAGAAGTGCGAGACGGCCTGCACCGTCGCGGTTCCCGACGAATTCAACGCCGAGATGGTCGCCCGGCGAGCCGCCTACATCGCGTTTCCCCAGGCCGTTCCCAAGAAGGCCGTGATCGACCGGGCCGGCTCCTCGCCCTGCTCGTACACCTGCCCAGCCGGCATCCAGGCCCACGGCTACGTCTCGCTCATCCGCAGCGGCGAGTACGAAAAGGCCTTCCAGCTCGTCCTCGACGCGACACCGCTCGTCGGTACGCTCGGACGCGCCTGCTACGCCCCGTGCGAGGTCGACTGCACTCGCGGCTCGCTGGAGGGCCCGCTGCCGATTCGCCGCCTCAAGCGGTTCATCGCCGACGTCCACTACGAGCACTTCGACGGGCCGGGCGTCGAGATCCCGGCCTCAAACGGCCGTCGCGTCGCGATCGTCGGGTCGGGTCCCGCCGGGCTGACCGCGGCCTGGCAGCTCGCCCGCAAGGGCTATGCGGTCAAGATCCTCGAGGCGGCGCCGAAGGCCGGCGGCTTCCTGCGCCTGGCGATCCCGGCCTACCGGCTGCCGACCGAGGTCGTCGAGCGCGACATCGCCAACGTCACGGCCCTTGGCGTCGAGATCGAAACGGACGCCCGGGTGGATGACCTCGAAGCGCTCCACGCCGCGGGTTACGATGCCGTGCTGTTGGCGACCGGAACGCCCCGCTCGACGCGGCTCGGCGTGCCGGGCGACCGGCTGGACGGCGTGCTCAGCGGAGTTGATTTCCTGCGCGCCGTGAAGCTCGGTGAAGGCATCGACCTGAGCGGTCGGCGGGTCGTCGTCATCGGCGGCGGAAACGTCGCGATGGATACCGCCCGGACCGCTCGTCGGCTTGGCGCTCGCAGTGTCACGGTGGCCTACCGGCGCAGCCGGGCGGAGATGCCGGCCCACCACGTCGAGGCGGACGACACGGAGCAGGAAGGCGTCCAGTTCGTCTTCCAGGCTGCCCCGATCGCCGTGCTCGAGGACGGGCAGCAGGCGGTGCGCGGCCTGCGCTGCAGCCGGATGGCGCCCGGCCTGCTCGACGCCTCCGGTCGGAGCCGGCCGGAGCCGGTCGCCGGCAAGGACTTCGACATCGAGTGCGAGGTGGTCATCGCCGCGATCGGGATGGCCCCCGACACCGACGGGTTCGCTGGGGCGGCTGCGGTCAACCCCAACGGGACGCTGGCCGTGGATGTCGGCACACTCCAGAGCGCGACGCCCTGGCTCTTCGCCGCCGGCGACGTCGTATCGGGCGCGTCCGACATCACCCGGGCGACCGGGCAGGGACAGCGCGCGGCGCACATGATCGACCGCTGGATCCAGGGCCTCCCCCTGGACGGCTTCGACCTGCGCCTGCCGGTCGTCGACAAGGCCGAGGTCCTTGCCCGCCAGAGCTCGTACCGGCTGGCACTGGCCGCCGGACCGAGCGAGGTCATCAGCCCCGCCCCGGTCGACTTCCGCGAGGTCGAACAGCCGATGACCGAGGCCGAGGCGCACCGCGGCGCCGGACTGTGCCTCGACTGCGGCGTGTGCTCCGAGTGCGGGGAGTGCGTCGACGCCTGCCCGGTCGACCAGTGCATCGACCTGCGCGCCACGGACAAGGAGAGCGCGGTCGAGGTCGGATCGGTCGTCGTCGCGACCGGCTTCAAGCTGTTCAACGCGGACCTCAAGCCGCAGTACGGGTTCGGCACCTTCAAGAACGTGATCACCGGCATGCAGATGGACCGCCTGCTGGCGCCAACCCGCCCGTTCAACACGATCCTGCGGCCGGGCGACGGCAAGGTCCCCGAGCGGATCGCGTACGTCCTGTGCACCGGGTCCCGCGATGAGACGGTCGGCAATCCGCTCTGCTCCCGGTTCTGCTGCATGTACTCGATCAAGCAGAACCAGCTGATCATGGGTGCCCTCCCGGTGGCCGACGTGACGGTCCACTACATGGACATTCGGGCTCCAGGCAAGCGCTACGACGAGTTCTTCGAGCAGGCCAAGGCGATGGGCGCGAACTACGTCAAGGGCCGGGTTGCCAAGATCACCGAGAAGGAGGACGGCGACCTCATCCTGCGCTACGAGGACATCGAGCATGGCGGCGGGCTGGTCGAGGCGGAGTACGACCTGGTCGTGCTTGCCGTCGGGGTCCAGCCCAACAGCGACGCCCAGGCCCTGTTCCCTGAGGACGGCCTGGCCGTGGACGAGTTCCAGTACGTCGCCGAGACCGATGAGGACGCGAACCCGGGCCAGACGAGTATCCCGGGGGTCTATGTCGCGGGTGCGGCCTCTGGTGCCAAGGACATCGCCGACTCGATCCTGCACGCGGGCTCGACCGTCGCCCAAGTCGCAGCCTGGCTCGAGAAGGCGAGGGTGCCGGCATGACCGAGACCGAGCGTCGGATCGGGGTCTACGTCTGCCACTGCGGCGGCAACATCTCCGATCACGTCGACATCGACCAGATCGTCGCGGCCGCCCAGGACGAACCGGGCGTGGTCGTCGCCCGCCAGATGATGTTCGCCTGCTCCGATTCGGGCCAGGGCGACATGGAGCGCGACATCGAGGAGCAGCACCTCGACGGCCTCGTCGTCGCGTCGTGCTCGCCCAAGCTCCACGTCGTGACCTTCCGTGGCGTCGCCAAGCGAGCCGGGCTGAATCCGTACGAGTACACCCAGGTCAACGTCCGCGAGCAGGCGTCGTGGGTCCAGTCCGACGACCAGCAGGCCACGACCAACAAGGTCATCAACCTGGTCAAGGCGGGCATCGCCCGTACCCGGCTGTCGGACCCCCTGGAGCCGATCGTGGTGGAGACGACCCAGAAGACGATGGTCGTCGGCGGCGGCGTGGCCGGCCTCCGGGCGGCGATCGGCCTGGCCGACATCGGCCTCGGGGTCTTCCTCATCGAACGCGAGGCCAACCTCGGCGGCTGGGTCGGTCGCTTCGACGCGATGTATCCCACGGGCAAGAACGGCCGGGAGCTGATCGCGTCGCTGATCGAGCAGGTCGGTGCCCGCCCCGCGATCAAGGTCTTCACCCAGGCCGAGCTCGTCAGCAAGTCGGGTAGCTTCGGCAACTACAGCGCCGGGATCCGGCTTGGTGGGCCGGGCGGCGAGACGATCACGGCCGAGGTCGGCTCGATCATCGTCGCAACCGGCTTCGACACGTACCAGCCGGAGGTCGGCGAGTACGGCTACGGGATCGATGGAGTCGTGACCCTGCCCGAGTTCAAGGAGCTGATCGATCAGGCAACGGGTCCGCTCTCCTACCAGGGCAAGCGGGTCCGGACGGTGGCCTACGTCTACTGCGTCGGCAGCCGCCAGGGTGAGGACGTCGAGGAGCGCAACGCCTATTGCTCGCGCTACTGCTGCGCGGCGACGGTCGCCGCCTCGGTCCAGCTGGCATCGCGCGACGCGCAGGTCCACCAGTACCACCTGTATCGCGACATGCGGACGTACGGCAAGTTCGAGCTGATGTACACCGAGTCGCGCAAGCTCGGCTCCGTTTACCTCAAATTCGGCGATGATGCCCCACCGGCCGTCGCCCGGGATGACGCCGGCCGGCTGATCGTCACGGTCCGCGACCTCCTGACGGGCGGCGAGGAGCTGGCGATCCCGGCCGACCTTGTTGTCCTCGTCACCGGCATGATCCCGCGCAAGAACGAGGACCTGGTCAGCGTCCTCAAGCTGCCCCTTGGCGGGGACGGGTTCTTCAACGAGATTCACCCGAAGCTACGTCCGGTCGAGACCGTCGTCGACGGGGTGTACATCGCGGGTGCCTGCCAGGGCCCCCGGAACTCGAGCGAGAGTGTCGCCTCTGGCCTGGCCGCGGTCACCCAGAGCGCCGTGATCCTCAAGAAGGGCTTCGCCGAGCTCGATCCGCTCGTGGCCACGGTCGACCTGAGTCGATGCACCGCCTGCGGCTTGTGCCTGGCGGCCTGTCCATATGGAGCGATCGAGATGACGACCGTCGATGGCGCGTCGACGGCGGTGATCAGCGAGACCGGCTGCAAGGGCTGCGGCGGCTGCGTCCCGGTCTGCCCGGAGAATGCAATCGACCTGCGTGGCTATACCGACGCCCAGATCACCGCGATGATCGACAGCCTCCTGGAGGTCCCGGTCGGATGATCAACTTGAACCGCGATCTGCGCGAGGTCGTCCGGGAAGAACCGGTCATGCGCGCCCAGATCCTGGAGCTCCTGCACGATGGACCCTTGACGGTCCCCGACATCGCCGCCGCCCTCGGCTGCCCGACCCACGAGGTCGTCTATTGGGTCATGGGCATGCGCCGCTACGGACACCTGCGGGAGGTCAAGGGCGCCACCGACGAGGGCTACTTCCGCTACGAAGCCATCGCGAGGGAACCGGCATGACCGCCATCGTCGACGCCGGCCTGCTGACCGACATCAAGCGTTATGGGGCGGCGGACGTGTCCGCCTGCTTCAGCTGCGGGACCTGCACGGCCACCTGCCCCCTCGTCACCAACGACGCGACGTTCCCGCGGCGGTTGATCCGCCTGGCCCAGGTTGGGCTGAAGGACCAGCTGCTGGCCAGCAAGGAGCTATGGACCTGCTACGCCTGCGGTGAGTGCTCCGAGACGTGCCCCACCCAGGCAGAGCCGAGCGAGTTCATGGCGGCCGCCCGTCGGTACGCGATCGCCGGCTATGACCGAACCGGCCTGGCCCGGACGATGTACACGCGCCCGTTCGTGGGAACGTTCATCGCGGTCGTGCTGGCCGCCTTCTTCGCCCTGTTCATGTACGCGGCGCACGGCCCGCAGAGCACCGGTTCCTTCGACATCTTCCGGTTCATCCCGGAGGAGCTCATCCACGACATCGGCATTGGAGTGATGGTCCTCGTGTTCCTGGCCGGCCTGGCCGGCGTCGTCACGATGGCTCGCCGCCTCGGCCGTGCCGGGGGTGTCACGCCGCGCTCCGTCGTCGGCAGCCGCCGCGCCCTGCGCCGGTCGGCGTCCGCGCTGTGGGCCTCGCTCGCGATCGAATCCCTCGGCCAGCGCCGCTACCGGGCCGACTGCGACACGGACGCACAGGCCCAGCCCTGGTTCCGGCGGCGCTGGTTCCTCCACGCCGCAACGATGTGGGGCTTCCTCGGGCTGCTGGCGGCCACGATCCTCGACTACGGCCTGGCCGTCGTCGGGATCAAGGCCACCGGAACGCCGGTGCCGATCTGGTACCCGGTCCGCCTGCTTGGCACATTCGCCGGGATCCTGCTCGTCTACGGCGCCACGATGTTGATCATCCAGCGCTACCGCGGCGTGGAGCGGTCGGTCCGCCACTCGACGCCCGCCGACTGGACGTTCCTGGCGCTCGTCTGGATCACCGGCGTGACCGGCTTCGCGATCGAGATCGCGCTGTACCTGCCGACCGCGCCCGCCTGGGGCTACTGGGTCTTCCTGTTCCACGTGGCCGTCGCGATGGAGCTGGTCCTCCTGGCGCCCTTCATGAAGTTCGCGCACGCCGTCTATCGGCCCGTCGCGCTCTTCTTCCTCGCCCTGGCGCAAGCCCCCACCGAGCCATAGCAGTCGGCCGCCGGCCGAGGCGGTCCGCAGCGATCTCAACCCTGCCCACGGTCACGCGCACCACCACGGGCGGCTCTCCGTCGCGCTGATCGAGGATGACGTCTCGCCCGGGGCCGGGGCTGCGTTGGCTGCGGCGATGGAGCACGCCGGGATCGCGGAGGCCTGTCCGACGCCCGAACCGTCGCGGCTGCGATCCCCAGAAGGGTAGTGGCGGACCCTGGTCGTGGCGAGAGCCCGCCATGTCGGATGTTGGGGTCCAGCTCGACCGAGCGGCAGGGCCGACCGACCCGATCACCACGGGCCGACTGGCCCTTATGCACGTCTGCGCATGCGCGGATAGTCGGACCGTGGACGAGATCACGATCCTCCAGGCCTCGGTGCTCAAGACGCTCGCCAGCCCGCGCCGCCTCGAGATCCTGCACGTGCTGGCCCTGGGAGAGATCGAAGTCGGCCGGTTGGCCGCACAGATCGGTGCGAGCCAGCCAAACGTTTCGCAGCACCTCGCCGTGCTTCGCACCGCCGGCCTCGTCGAGGCCGTTCGCGACGGTCGCGAGGTCCGCTACCGCCTCGTGGACCCAGACGTGATGGTCGCCTGCGGCCTGATGCGCGACGTCCTCGAACGCCGCCTGACCCGGTTGGTCCAGATCGCCGGATCGGGCCGTTCGCCTGCGGCCGAGGCTTCGGCGCTGCTCGCGAGTGCCGGTCGCTTCAATCCGTGAGTTCCTACTCGTCGCTCGAACAGGAGGGTGTCATGCCAATCACCGAGGTCCAGCAGCGGGTCGACGCCCGCGGCCTGTCGTGTCCGCTGCCGATCGTCAAGACGGCCCAGGCCGTCAAGCTGATCGCGCCGGGCGAGCTGCTCGAGGTCCTGGCCACCGACGCCGGCTCGGTCAAGGACTTCGAGGCCTGGTCGCGGGCGACCGGTCACGAGCTCGTCGAGCAGTCGCTCGATGCCGGTGTCTATCGCTTCGTCCTGCGTCACAAGTGAGGCAACCGATGACCACCCCAACGCTGCCGACCGTCGACCCGATTGCCCAGGCCGTGGCGATCGCCGAGCAGTATCCCGGACCGGCAACCGACCCCGGCCAGCCGGCGAAGACCAAGGACATCCTGATCATCGACTACAGCGGCGACCTGGAGAAGGTCTGGGCGGCGCTCATCCTGGCCTCGACATCGGGCGCGATGGGCGTCCGGACGCGGGTCTTCGTGACGTTCTGGGGGCTGCAGGTCTTCGTCAAGGATTCGAAGCGGATCACCGGGCGCAACTGGATGCAGAAGATGCTCTCGGCGATGCAGCGCCCCGGCGTCAGCCACCGCAAGCTGTCCAAGATGAACTTCCTGGGGATGGGCCCCTGGATGATGGGCCGCCTGGCCAGGCAGTACGGCGTGGCCAGCCCCAGGGAGCTGCTCGAGGCCGCCCAGGCCCTGGGCGTCGAGTTCATCCCCTGCCAGATGACGATGGACATGTTCGGGCTCAAGCCCGACGACATGATCGAGGGCCTGAGCGAGCCGGTCGGCGCGGCCACGGTCATCGGCCTGATGACCGAGAACTCGATCCCGCTGTTCATCTAGGAGGGCGCCGCAAGGCGTATCGTCCAGGCTGTCCCGGGGGTCGCATCTGACCTCGCGGTCAGGATGGTCAAGGCAGCCATGAGTTCGCGTCTGCCAGCCCTCGGCCCTCGGGGCGAGGGCTGGGTCATCGCCCAGTTCGTGCTCTTCGCGATCATCGGCGCGGCTGGGCTTCGCGACGAGGTTCGCGGCGGCTTGCCGGGATCCTGGGGTTGGTTGCCGCTGGTGGTTGGGCTTGGCCTGATCGCAGGGGGAGCCGTGTTGGCGGGGCGCGCCGGCTGGGACCTTCGGGCGAGCTTCAGCCCATTCCCACGCCCGGTTGATGGTGCACGCCTGATCGAGACCGGGGCGTACCGATTGGTGCGCCATCCGATCTACGGCGGGCTGATCCTGGCCGGCCTGGGGTGGGGCCTCGCGACCAGCTCGATCCTCGCCGTCCTGGCCACCGGGTTGTTGCTGGTCCTGTTCGCCGCGAAAGGCCGGCGCGAGGAGGCCTGGCTCGAAGCGATCCATCCCGGCTACCGCGCCTATCGGCAGAGGTCGAAGCGGCTCATCCCCTGGCTCTACTGACGAGCCGCCAGATGAGGTTTCCGCGCCGTCTCTGGCACACTTCGCGGAATGATCGACATCACCCCGGATCCGATTGCGTTCACGATCGGCCCGCTCGTCATCCACTGGTACGGCATTGCCTACGCCGTCGGCCTGGCCGCGGCCTACCTGGTGATCAGCCGCGAGGCGCGCTGGCGCGGGCTGGACGCCAACGAGCTGGCGAACGGGATGATCGTGGTCGCCGTTGCCGCCCTGATCGGCGGACGGCTGTACCACGTGATCGACCAGTGGCAGCTCTACAAGGACGACCTCACCAGGATCGTCCTGCCGCCCTATTCGGGCCTTGGCGTCTACGGCGGGATCATCGCCGGCACGATCGCGGCCTACCTGTACGTGCGCTGGAAGCGCCAATCGTTCCTGAGCTGGGCGGATGCAGTCGCGCCGGGCCTGTTCGCGATGCAGGCCATCGCCCGCTGGGGCAACTTCTTCAACCAGGAGCTGTACGGGTCGCCCACGAACCTGCCCTGGGGGATCGCGATCCAGTGCCAGTACCGGACCCAGGGCTATCCCTGCCCGCCCGGATCCGATCCGACCGCCACGCTCGGCCAGCATTTCCAGCCGATGTTCCTGTATGAGTCGATCTCGGGCCTGATCGGGATGCTTGCCCTGATCTGGCTGGCTCGGCGCTTCGCCGCCCGGCTCCGGCCGGGCGACCTGCTGCTCGTCTTCTTCATCTGGTACGGCACGGTCCGTTTCGGCGTCGAGTCGCTCAAAGCCGACAACTGGACGTTCTTCGGCGTGCCAATGGCCCAGATCATCGCGGCGATCACGGTCCTTGGGGCCGTGGTCATCCTGATCGCCCGCCACGCCCGGCGATCGGATCCTGGGCAACCAGAACCGGCCCCGGAGGCATCCGGCTAGCCTCGCCCTTAGCGCAGGCCGAACAGGCTGAGCAGCAGGATCGCCAGGACGCACGCCGTGATCAGGGCGTACGTTCGATCGCCCTCGAGCAGGTAGCCGAAGACGGACGCGGTCACCCGCAGGACCGGCGTCGCGACGAGGACGAGCAGGCCCAGCTGGGCAATCGCCACCGGTCGCAGCTTCGACAGGCTGGCGACCAGGCTCGAGAAGTCGGAGTCGGGTCGCAGGCGGGCGGCAGCCCCAACGAGCGAGCCATCCCAGCCCACGAACAGCGAGCCGGCAAAACCAACGGTGATCAGCATCGCGCTGGTCACGACGCCGACGATCAGGACGCCGCTCACGAGAGCCCGGAATCGCTCGGGGGTCACAGGCCCAGCCCGAAGCCGCGGGCCAACGTTTCGAGGCCGATCGCCACGAGGATCGGCAGGAAGACGAGCCGGATGTGCCGGTTGGACAGGAGCGGCAGGAGCCGGGCGCCGATCGTCGAGCCGGCGAGGACGCCGACCGCAACGGGAGCGGCGATCCGGGGGTCGACGTCGCCCCGGCCGAGGTAGATCCCGGCCGATGCGGCGGCAGTGACCCCGATCATGAAGTTGCTCGTGGCGGAGCTGACCTTCATCGGCAGGCGCATCGCGCCATCCATCGCCAACACCTTGAGGGCCCCGGAGCCGATCCCCAGGAGCCCCGACACCAGGCCGGCGAAGCCCATCAGGACGAAACCGAGCGGAACGCGCTGCGCCGCGTACGGGACGTCCCGGCCGAGGCGGGCGTCGGGGTAGCTGCCATGCAGCTGGAGTCGAGCCGCCAGGCCTGACGCCTCGACCACGGGCGGGACCTCCTCGCCCAGTCGCAGGACCTGCTGAGCAGCCGATGCGAGCAGGATCAGGCCCAGCAGGACGAGCAGGAGCGCCGGAGCGACAACGGCCGCCAGGAGGGCTCCGGCGATCGCGCCGGTCGTCGTCGCCAGCTCGAGGAACATCCCGACCCGCATGTCGGACATCCGGTCGCGAACGTAGGCGGCGGCGGCCCCGGAGCTCGTCGCGATCACGCTGACGATGCTCGCGCCGATCGCCAGGCGGATATCGATCCCGAAGCCGATGGTCAACGCAGGAACGACGATGATCCCGCCGCCAACCCCGGCGAGCGCCCCGATCAAGCCGGCCGCCATGCAGATGACGAAGATGCCCAGGTCGGCGCTGGGCGTCATCGAGGCGAACGGGCTCGTCGGCGCGGCAGCGCTCTTCCTCGCGGGGGCGAATTCTGACCGGGTGAAGCATACCAACGCCGGGCGCGCCTACGACCCCGGCATCCGAGCATGCGATCGCAATCCAAGCTGCGACGGCACAAGCAGGATCGTGCAGCTGGGAGGTGCCGCCAGGACGAGGAGGATCGCTCGGCGGAGCGAGAACCGAGCTAGGCCTACCGAACACCAGCAGCCCGGCTTGAGTCGCAAG
This sequence comes from uncultured Chloroflexia bacterium, assembly GCA_963727055.1. GTDB lineage: Bacteria > Chloroflexota > Limnocylindria > Limnocylindrales > CSP1-4 > Palsa-1033. Next base: position 1,429,279 of record CAVSEN010000003.1, on the reverse strand, counting down.
CGGCACGGGTGCGGAAGGCGGGCGCGCGCGGTATCCCGCAGTCAAGCGAGGCGGTCGACTCCGATGGCGGGCAGCATCCTCTCGGCATCGACCGGGTTCAGCTCCCCCTGGCCCGGGACGAGGGCGTTCGCCGCGCCCACCGCAACGCCCCGTCGCGCCGCCTCGAGCAAGGGGAACCCCGCCGCGAGGCCCACGACGAGCCCGGCGAGGAGCGAATCGCCGCTGCCAACGGGATATCGACCCCGTTCGGGTGGGCCGCCGATTCGCCACGCGGCGCCTGCTTCGTCGACGAGCACTGCACCCTTCAGGCCGCGCGTGACCAGGACGACGCCGCTCGTGCGCGCCTGGATCCGACGTGCCGCCTCGAGAGCGGTGCCTTCGAGGATCACGCCCGCAGGCGCTGCTGCCTCTCCCGGCAGCGCAGTCCCGCCAAGACCCGACGCGCCGGCCGCCTCCCTCGCGTTGATCTTCACGAGCCACGGCCGCGCCGCGAGCGCCTCGACCAGCGCGCTGCGGTCGGCGTCGATGACCACACGGGCCCCGGCATCGCCTGTGATCGTCGCCAGGAGGGCATAGCCGGCTTCGGGCGCGCCCGGTGGCAGGCTACCGGCGAGCACCACCAGGCTGCCCGACGGGTCGTCGGCGAGCTCAGAGCGCAAGGCCGCCTCCGACTGCAGCCCAGCCGGCGGCGTCGAGGGTCAGCCCCGGCTCGTAGAACTCGGTCAGCGTCCCGGCGGCGCGATCCAGCACGGAGAGGCAGGTTCGTGTCTCCCCGGCCGCGCGGACCACGTGAGTCACGATCCTTCGCTCGCGCAATGCGGCGTCCATCCAGTCGCCGGCGTGACCCCCCAGGACGGCCACGGCACGGACCGGCATGCCGAGGGTCGCCGCTGCCCGCGCGACGTTGAGCGCCTTGCCGCCGGCGACGACGGACAGCAGCTCCGGACGGTGGATCTCGCCCGGCACGAGTCGATCCACGGCAATGATCTTGTCGACAGCGGCATTGAGGGAAACGCAGACGAGCCGACGCGGCCAGGCCTCCGGACCGGGTGCGGTGTCAAGCGCGATCCCGGGCGTCATCGCTGTTGGCTCACGGGAGCAGGCCACCAGCGCGCGCCGCGGCCTCCGCCTCGGGCAGCGTTGGCTGCGACGCCACGCCACCGATCCGAAGCGTCGAAAGCGCGCCGGCGGCGGCACCAACGGCGAGGCAGTGCTGGACCGAACGCCCGGCGAGGAACCCGGCAATGAAGCCGGCGTCGAACGAGTCACCGGCGCCGGTCATGTCCACGGCGTCGACGACGAGCGAAGCACTCCGTGTCAGCGTACCGTCCCGCGTCGCGGCGATCGCGCCATCGGCGCCGCACTTGACCGCCACGATCCGAGGCCCAGCCGCGACGAGCGCGCGGGCCGCGGCATCGACGTCGTCCGTGCCGGCGATCCGGGTCGCCTCGGCCGCGTTCGGCAGGAACACATCCGTCTCGCGCAGGATGTCCCGGAGCCCTCCATCCCAGGTGTCCCGAGGGTCCCAGTTGCAGTCCGCGGAGGTGGTGAGCCCGTCCCGGCGAGCGGCCGCCAACCGGGCGGCGAGCCGGGGCCGGAGGGAGTCGAGCATGAAGAGACTGCCGACATGGAGATGGCGGGCACGAGCGACGAGCGACTCGGGAATGTCCTCCTCGCGAAGGAGCGATATCGTCCCGGGCGCGGTCAGGATCGCCCGGTCCGTGCCGTTGGTGAGGATGACGGACGCCCCAGTGGGCACGTCAGGGTCCACACGGCAGCTCTCGATGTCGATGCCCCGCGCCTTCATCGCATCGAGCATGAAGCGGCCCATCGGGTCGTCGCCAACGACGCCGACAAACGCCACCCGGAGGCCCAGTCGTGCCGCGCCACAGGCAAAGATCACCGACGAGCTGCCGACGACGAGGTCGATCGAGTCGACGAACCGCTCGACCTGGCCGAACGAGGGCGTCGGGTCGGCGGCCCTGACGATCACGTCGGGGTTGATCTCGCCGAGGACCACGACGTCGAGGTCCCGGCCGGCGAGCTGCTGCCTCCCTCGCGCGTCGGTCATGATCCGCGATGCTACCTTGCCGTTCGCGCGATGACAAGCAGAATGTGCTTCAAGTTGCGCAGTATCCCTTGACAGACTGCGCATGACGGCGGACTATCTGCGCATGTTGAGCAGGACCCGGCGTCTGCAGCTGCTCGCTCGCGTCGACGAGGCAGGACTTGCCAGCGTGGGCACGCTCGCCCGAGACCTGGACGTGTCGCCGTCGACGATCCGCCGTGACCTGGCCAGGCTCGCGGCCGACGGGGCACTTGTGCGGACCTACGGAGGCGCGGCGGCCGGGGCTGTGCTGGCCGGCCGTGACGGCCTCGACCCGAGGCTGGCCTCGAAACGCGCCATCGGGGCGCTGGCCGCGGACCTCGTCGAGGACGGCCAGACAATCACGATCTCGAGTGGGACGACCGCCCTCGAGTTCGCGCGCTGCCTGGTGGATCGGCGGCTGACCGTCATCACCAACGCGCTCGACGTGGTCGCTGTCCTGCTCGACCGGCCGGGCATCGAGCTCGTCGTCCTGGGCGGCGTGGTCCGCCCGGGCATGCATTCGATGCTTGGCCATCTCGCCGAGCTGGCGCTGCGCGAGCTACGGGCGGATGCCCTGTTCATGGGGATCGGTGCGCTGAGTGCCGAGCGTGGCCTGATGAACGACGCGATCCCGGAGATCCTGACCGACCGCGCCCTGCGGCGCGCCTCCGGCAAATGCATCGTCCTGGCCGATAGCTCGAAGCTCGGCGCGGTCGCCCCGGCATTCGTATTCGGGGCCGAGGAGGTCGACACGCTCGTGACCGATTCCGAGGCCGACCCTCGGCAGATCGCGGCGCTCGAGGCGCGGGGCATGCGCGTGCTCGTGGCGGCGACTTCGGAAAGGAGCACCTCGCCGACATGATCGATGGCGTCATTCCGTCTGAGATCCGCGCTGAGCCGGCGGCAATCCGCAGCACGCTCGCGGACAGCCTCGAGGCGGCCCGCGCGACGGCCGCGGGGCTGCGCCACTCCGGCGTCCGGCGCGTCTACGTGATCGGCAACGGGACCTCGTATCACTCGTCGATTGCCGCCGCCACGCTGTACCGCCGGCACGCCGGCCCGGATGACCCGATCGTGGTCCCGCTCACCGCGGGCGGCTTCCTGACCTACCTGCCGCGACTCGGTCCCGGTGACGCCGTTCTTGGCATTTCGGCCTCGGGCGAGTTCCGCGACGTCGTTGCCGTGATGGATGCGGTCCGCGGTCGCGTTCCGACGATTGCGGTCGTCCACGTACCCGGCAGCACGCTCGACCGGGCCGCCGACTACGTCGTTCGCTCGGCCGGCGGGCCCAGCCACGTTCCGGTCATGACCAAGACCTTCGCCGCGACCCTCGTCGCAACGGAGCTCGTGCTCGCTGAGCTGCTCGGCGGAGATCGGGCGGCTGGCATCCGGCGCGCGATCCGGCTCGCCGCGGACCACGCCGAAGCTGCGATCGAAGCCGCCGAACCCCGCGTCGCAACGCTCGCCGATGCGCTCGTGGCGGCCGGCCACCTGTTCGTGGTCGGCAGCGGCGGCGCCTACCCCGCCGCGCTCGAGGCCGCGCTGAAGCTCAAGGAGATGGCGATCGTCCACGCCGAAGGCACGGAATTCCTGGGAGATGGCCTCGGGCATCGCGACCATCGTCGACGCTGATTCGGTCGTCATCGCGCTCGTCCCAGACGGACCGGGCCGGGCAGCAACGGTCGATGTCGCCGCCCACGCGGCCGCCTGGGGCGCGCGCGTCATCGAGGTCGCCCCGCGGTCGTCGGTCGACGGCGCCGAGCTGCTGCCCATCCCTGCCGCCGCCGAGGAGGACCACGCGGCGCTGACCGCCGTCGCGCCGGTTGCGCTCCTTGCCTTCGTGCTCGCCCGCCGTCGCGGGCACGACCCCGACCACCCGGACTGGGTGGAGCGCTATCACAGCCAGGGCCTGCGCCACATCGTCGGCGTCGGCTCGACCGGCAACGAGGATTGACATGACCCGGATCGTTCTTGTCGGCGCGGGAAGCGTCGAGTTCACCCGGAACCTGCTCGGCGACTTCCTGTCCTATCCCGAATTGCGCGACGCCGAGCTCGTTCTCCACGACATCGACGCCGATCGCCTCGCGACGGCCATCCGGATGGCCCAGTGGACCGCCGGGGCGCTGGATGCGGCACCGGTGATCAGCGGCAGTCTCGACCGGCGCGAGGCGCTCCGCGGCGCCGACTACGTCATCAACACGATCCAGGTCGGCGGGGCGCGCGCGACGCAGCTCGACTTCGACGTGCCCGGCCGCTACGGGCTGCGCTACACGATCAATGACACGATCAACGTGGGCGGCGTGCTCCGGGGTCTGCGTACCATCCCCGTCGTGCTCGGCATCGTCGCGGACATGACCGAGGTCTGCCCTGATGCGCTGTTCCTGAACTACACGAACCCGATGGGGATGCTCGTGCGTGCCGTCGACGAGGCCATCGGCCTGCCGAGCGTCGGGCTCTGCCATTCGGTGCACTGGACCGTCCACACGCTGGCCGGCTACCTGGGCGTGCCGTTCGAGGAGGTGGTCGCGGAGTCGGCGGGCGTGAACCACATCGCCTGGATCACCCGACTCGAGCATCGCGGGAGGGATCTCTATCCGTCCTTGACCGAATTCATCGCAGCGGGCCGCGCGCCCGACGACGACCTGGTCCGGGCTGACCTGTTCCGCCGGTTCGGGCTGTACCTCACGGAATCATCGGAGCACCACGCCGAGTACAACCCGTGGTTCATCCCCAAGGCCGACCTCGTCGAGCGCTTCCATGTGCCGATCGGCGAGTACCTCGACCGGGTGGCCCACAACCTCGAGGAGTACGAGGCCGCCAAGCGCCGGCTCGCCGCCGGTGAGCCGTTTGAGATTGAGCGCAGCGGCGAGTACGCCGCGGTGATCGTCCACTCGATGGGCACCGGCGAGCCGGCCCGGATCGTGGCCAACGTCCCGAACGACGGCGGTCGCCTGATCCCGAACCTTGGCGCCGACGCCTGCGTCGAAGTTCCGGCCCTCGTCGATGGCCTGGGGGTGCATCCCGTCGCCGTCGCGCCCCTCCCCCCGCAGTGTGCGGCCTACACCCGCCCGGCTGTCGACACCCAGGAGCTCACCGTCCGCGCCGCGCTGGACGAGGACCGCGGCCTTGTCTACCACGCCGTCCTGACCGACCCGCAGGTCCAGGCCCGGCTGACCCTCGATGAAGCCTGGCGAATGACGGACGAACTGATCGCCGCCGAGGCGGAGTGGTTGCCGGGTTGGCTCGGCGGCTCAATCCCCGACTGGAAGCCCTGACCAAGGAGGATCTCGATGCGCACCATCATCAGGTCGAGCAGCCCGCGCCTCGCGGTCATGGCCGCCATTGCTCTCGTCGTCGCGGCCTGCGGCAGCGCCGGAACATCGGCGACCACCACGCCGACAGCCACACCGACGCCGACGGCCGCAGCCGGATCCACCACGCCCAGCGGGTCGCCGGTCGCGACGGCCGTCGCGGCCACCTGCGGAACGTACGCGGGCCCGCCAACCACGATCACCTATGCCATGTGGGGCGACACGACCGAGCTCGCCAACCAGCAGAAGATCGTCGACGCCTTCTCTGCGCTGAACCCATCGATCAAGGTCAAGGTCTCGGTCGCCGACTGGGACTCGTACTGGCCCAAGCTGCAGACGGACCTCGCGGCCGGCAACGCGCCGGACGTGTTCCTCATGGATGGGCCGCTCTATCCGGACTACCAGACGCGCGGCCAGCTGCTCGACCTCAACCCGTACATCGCCAAGGATGGCTTCGACACGAGCCAGTTGGTCGACCTCGCCGTCCAGGACTTCACAGCGGCCGACGGCCACCTCTACGGGCTGCCGCGAGACCTGAACACGATCGCCCTGTTCTATAACAAGACGATGTTCGACGCGGCGGGCCTGCCCTATCCGGACGCCACCTGGGACTGGAACAAGCTGGCCGACGTCGCCGCGAAGCTGACCAAGACCGCCGGCGGCAAGACCTCGCAGTGGGGCTTCTACACCGAGACCTCGGACATGGAGAACTACTGGTCGTCGCTCGTCTGGCAGGCCGGTGGCGACATCCTCAGCTCCGACAAGAAGTCCGTCGTCATCGATTCCGACCAGGCCGCGACCGGCATCCAGTTCCTGCAGGACCTGATCTACAAGGACAAGGTCATGGCCCAGCCGGTCGCCGGCGGGACCGGCGACGCGTTCGAGAACGGCCAGGCCGCCCTGGAGGCCGACGGCTCGTGGCTGGTCCCCACCCACCAGGCAGCCGGGATCAACTTCGGGGTGGCGCCCCTGCCCAAGGGTCCGGCCGGCCAGGCGACCTCGGTCAATCCGAGCGGCGTCGTCGTGTACAAGGGCACGAAGTCGCCCGATGCAGCCTGGGAGTTCATCAAGTGCTACACGGGCCCCAAGCTGCAGGCGATGATCGCGTCACTCAAGGCGTCGATGCCGGCCAACAAGGAGGTCCTGACCGGCCAGTACGCGACGTCGTTCGACGGTGGCAAGACCTTCGCTGACGCGCTGACCTACGCTCACCTCAAGCCCTCGTTCAAGGGTTACGACGAGTTCAGCACGACGCTCCAGGACGAGCTTGACAGCAAGGTCTTCAACGACAACAGCCTGTCCGCGAAGGCTGCCCTCGACGAGGTGACGCCCGCACTGCAGAAGCTCCTGGGCCAGTGATCGCGGCTGGTTGCCGCGTTCAGCGGGGGGCGCTCACATGACGTCCAGCCCGAGCGTTGGTGATCCGGTCCGGGTGGTCACGGCGCCGTCCGGCCGGTCCCGATCGGGCCGTGGGCTGCGGCCGGGCGAGGGCCGCTGGGCCTGGTTGTTCCTCGGCCCGACGCTCATCGGGCTGGCGGTTCTGTCGGCCGGCCCGATCCTGGCTGCCTTCGGAATCAGCCTGACGAAATGGGACCTGCTCACGGCTCCGCAGCTGGTGGGCATCGACAACTACGTCAAGCTGCTCGGCGACGAGCGGTTCCTCAAGGCGCTCCGCAACACGGCCTTCTACACCGTCGTGTCGGTACCGCTCGGGCTGGCCCTCGCCCTGGCCCTGGCCACGGCCCTCAATCAGCAGATCCGGGGGATCGCCTGGATCCGCACCGCGTACTTCCTGCCGCTGGTGACCTCGGCGACGGCGATCGCTCTCGTATGGCTCTGGATCTATAGCCCGGGCGGTCCGCTCAACGACATCCTCGGTGCGTTCGGAATCGCGCCCCAGCGCTGGGTGGCCGACCCAACCCTGGCGATGCCCTCGATCATCGCCATGAGCATCTGGCAGGGCCTCCCGGCCAACGTGATCATCTTCCTGGCTGGCCTCCAGGCGATCCCGGCCGAGTACTACGACGCCGCCAGCGTCGACGGCGCCGGTCGTCGCAGCCGGTTCCGGAGCATCACCCTGCCGCTCCTCACGCCGTCGATCTTCTTCACCGGAGTCCTCGCCCTGATCGGCGCCTTCCAGGTGTTCGACCAGGTCTACGTGATGGCCAACCCGGGCAAGCCGGGCGACGCGACGATCACCCTCGTCTACTTCATCTACGAGGCCGGCTTCCGCAACTTCAAGATGGGCTACGCGGCCGCCGCTTCGTGGGTGATGTTCCTGATCGTCGCCGTTGCGACGATCCTGTACTTCCGGACCCAGGACCGCTGGGTGCATTACCAGTGAGCTCGCCCGACATGACTGCACCGGCGGCCGGACCCCGGGAGATCTACCGGGCCGGACGCGCAACGGCGCGCAGGCGAGCCCGCCGTGCCGGCGCCTATGTCGGCCTCTTCGGCGGCGGCGTGGCGATGATCATCCCGTTCCTGTGGATGCTGGCGACGTCGCTCAAGACCCGGGCGGAGGTGTTCTCGACCTCGCCCTTCTCGTTCCCGACCGGGCTCCACTGGGAGAACTACGCGACGATGTGGTTCGCCCTGCCGAGCGTGACGTTCGGGACGTTCTTCCAGAACTCGATCGTCATCGCATCGCTGGCAACGCTGGGTCAGTTGATCACCTGCTCGATGGCCGCCTACGCGTTCGCCATGATCGACTTCCGTTTCAAGCGGGTCCTGTTCGCCCTGATCCTGGCGACCCTGATCATCCCGTTCCAGATCGTCCTGGTCCCGAACTTCATCCTCTATCGCTACCTGCCCTGGCCCTTCAGCGACAGCGGCAACTGGATCGGCACGAACCTCCCGCTGTGGGTCTGGGCATTCTTCGGCGGAGCCTTCGGGACGTTCCTGCTGCGCCAGTTCTTCCTGACCATCCCGCGGGAGCTGGCCGATGCCGCCCGCGTCGACGGGGCCAACCCGTGGCAGATCTTCCTGAAGGTCTACGTCCCGCTCGCCATGCCGGCTCTGGCCACCCTCGCGATCTTCCAGTTCATGTGGAGCTGGAATGATCTCCTCGACCCGCTCATCTACCTGCGCGACCTGCCGAGCTACACGACGACGGTCGGGCTGGCGTTCTTCCAGGGCCAGTTCGTCGGCAAGTGGCCGGAGATGATGGCCGGCGCCCTGGTCAGCCTGCTGCCGATGATCATCCTGTTCGTGGTCGCCCAGAAGTACTTCGTGCGGGGGATCACCCTGTCTGGACTCAAGGGCTAGGGACCAGGGTGGCTGGCGCGCCCGCACGGGCGCCAGGCGACCTTCGCCTGGCTGATTTCCGACCGAGATCCCAGCTTCGGGTCCGGACCGAGACCGGCCCGGAGCGCCCGTCGTACCCGGCGATCGACGCCCACAACCATCTCGGCCCGACCCCCTTCTCGAACGGCTGGCACCGGCGTTCGGCCGCCGACCTGGCGACGGCGCTCGATTCTTCGAACATCGCGGCGATCGTCGACCTCGACGGCGGCTGGGGCGACGCACTCCGGCGCGAGCTCGAGCACTGGGCGCCACTCGGTGACCGGGTGGCGGTGTTCGCCGGGCTCGACTACGCGATGTGGTCCGAGCGCCCCGACTTCGGAGAGGTGGAGGCGGTTCGGCTGCGGGGGGCCGCAGCTGCCGGCGCGCGCGGGCTGAAGGTCTGGAAGCTGCTCGGCCTGCGAGCCCGCGACGCCGCCGGGCGGCTGGTGGCGGTGGACGACGCACGGCTCGATCCAGTGTGGGCGGCGGCGGGGGCACTCGGCCTCGTGGTGACGATCCACGTCGCCGATCCGATCGCGTTCTTCGAGCCGCTCGACCCATCGAACGAGCGCTACGAGGAACTGCTGGAGCACCCGGACTGGCACTTCTGGCCAACGCGGCCGCGGGGGCGACCGGAGGCCGACGGGTTCCCGCCCTTCGACGAGATCATCGACGGCCTCGAGTCGGTCGTCGCGGGCCACCCCGAGACGACGTTCATCGGGGCGCATGTCGGCTGCGCGCCGGAGGACCTCGCCCGGGTCGACCGGATGCTTGGCGCTTACCCGAACTGGCACGTCGACATCGCGGCACGGATCGCGGAGCTGGGACGGCAGCCCTATTCGGCGCGGGACCTCATCCTCCGCCGGCCCGACCGGGTCCTGTTCGGGACCGACGTCCCGCCCGACCCCGCGGCGTGGGCCGTGTATGCCCGCTTCCTGGAGACCCGCGACGAGTCGTTCCCCTACGACCCGGACGGTGGCCCGGGCAGCCAGGGTCGGTGGCCGATCCATGGCCTGGGCCTGCCCGCCGAGGTACTCCGGGCTGTCTATGCGGACAACGCCCGACGGCTCATCTTCGGCCAGGCGCGGTAGACCGGGAGGAGCACGTCACGCACACGGCGGCATTCCGCCGAGTCAGTGAACGGGATGATGGAGCGGGAGACGGGATTCGAACCCGCGACATTCTGCTTGGGAAGCAGACACTCTGCCAGCTGAGTTACTCCCGCTCGGGAGGTCTCGATCTTAGCAAATGCCCGATCTGGGAGAATTGGACGAAACCCTGGGCAGGAGCCGGCCGCCGGCGCCGTACCGAAACGCCGTTGGTCTGAGGAGGAAGGTCAAGTTGAGCGTGCTTCGCTGGGGGATCCTGTCCACCGCCAACATCGCCGTGGAGAAGGTCATCCCCGGCATGCGTGCGGCGAAGCGCGCCGAGGTGCTCGGGATCGCGTCGCGTGACCAGCGCCGCGGGGAGGCCATCGCCCGACAGCTCGGGATCCCGAGGGCGTACGGATCGTACGAAGCGCTGCTCGCCGATCCCGAGATCGACGCCGTTTACGTGCCCCTGCCGAACCACCTCCATGCGCAATGGGCGATCGCCGCGGCTCGGGCCGGCAAGCACGTCCTGTGCGAGAAGCCGCTGGCGATGACCGCGGCCGAGGCCCAGGCGATCGTTGATGCCGGCCGGGATGCCGGCGTCGTGATCATGGAAGCGTTCATGTACCGCCAGCACCCGTCATGGGTCGCCGTGCGCGAGCTCATCGCCTCCGGCCGGATCGGCCAGCTGACCGCGGTCGACTCGTGGTTCAGCTACTACCTGGACGACCCGACCAACATCCGCAACATCCGCGAAGTCGGCGGCGGCGCGCTGTACGACATCGGCTGCTACACGATCAACCTGTCGCGGATGCTGTTCGGCGAGGAGCCGGGTTCGGTCGTCGCCACCATCGTGCGCGACCCGGCCAGCGGGGTGGACACCCTGATCAGCGCGATCCTGACGTTTCCGAGCGGTGTGGCGACGTTCACCTGCTCCACCCGGGTTGAGCCGGATCAGCGGGTGAGCATCTACGGCACGACCGGCCGGATCGAGATCGAGATCCCGTTCAACATCCCGCCGGATCTGCCGACGCGCGTGTTCGTCATCGCCGGCGGCGACCCGCCGGTGGCGCCCGACACCGAGATCCTCGAATTCGCCCCGGCGGACCCGTATGGCGTCGAGGCCGATCGGTTCGCGGAGGCGGTCCTCGACGGAGCCCCGGTGCCGGTCTCCGGCGACGATTCGGTGGCCAACATGCGAGTCATCGAGGGCCTCTTCAGCGCAGGCCAAGGGAGCTAGCTGAGCGGCAGCCAAGCGGCGTCGACCAGCCAAGCGAGCTGCTCGTGCATCTCGCCGGGACTGCTGCGGGGGAGTGGCGCTTTGCTTTGGAGGCAGACACTCTTCGTCTTAGCCTTCTCTTGGAAAAGCCGCGTACGATCCCGTGCGATGCACCACACCGTGCTCGTCGTCGAGGACGACGCCGCCGTTCGAGACAGCCTCATCCGAGCCCTCGGTCAGGACGGGTACGCCGTGGAAACGGCCTCGAACGGTCATCAGGCGCTGGCCGCGGTCGCCGCCAGGGAGCCTGATGTGGTCGTGCTCGACGTCGGGCTGCCGGGCGTGGACGGCCTGGCCGTGTGCCGGCGGTACCGAGCGGATGGCCGCCGGACGCCCGTGCTGATGCTCACGGCGCGCGATGCGATCTCGGACCGCGTGGCGGGCCTCGAAGCCGGCGCCGACGACTACCTCGTCAAGCCATTTGCGCTTGCGGAGCTCCTGGCGCGGCTGAAGGCGCTCCTCAGACGGACCGAGCCCGTTGGGGCGATGGCCGCCCTGCAGTTCGCCGACCTCGTCATGGAACCCAGCCTCGTCGAGGTCCGACGGGGGGCGCGGAGGATCGAGCTCACCCGTACGGAATACCAGCTTCTCGAGCTGTTCTTGCGCAACCCTCGCCAGGTCCTGACTCGCACCGCGATCTTCACGGACGTTTGGGGCTACGACTTCGGCGAGGGCTCGAACTCGCTCGACGTGTACATCGGCTACCTGCGCCGCAAGCTCGAGGCGGACGGCGAGCCACGCCTGATCCATACAGTCCGCGGCTTCGGCTACGCATTGCGGTCGCCATGACATTCCGGACGCGGCTCACCATCCTGGTCGGCACCGCCGTCGCCCTCAGCATCGCGACGGCCTCGGCGGTGCTGTTCGTCCTGGTCAGCACGCTCCTGAATGGCCAGGTCGACGACCAGCTGACGGCACGGATGTCCGACCTGTCGCAGTTTGCGGCGAACGCCTCCCTGATCTGTCCAACGACGCCGTCGACTGGTTCCGGGACCGCGAGTCCGGGCGCGAACGCCCCCACGGGCTCGCCGCTCCTGGGTCCGGGCGCGTCCGCGCCGGCAGCAACGGCCTGCCCCCTGCCGTCGAACCTGAAGGTTCCGGCCCCCAAGCTCGGCGGCGCGGGTGGCCAGGTCCAGTTCATCGACGAGCAGGGCGTCGTGACCCTCACGCCCGATGAAGGCGTGCAGCTGCCGGTAAGTGCGTCGGCGCGAGCGCTGGCGGCGGCCGGATCGGGTCCGGACCTCACCGAGGACGCGGTGGTCGGCGGCATCCCGGTCCGCGTCGGGACGCGAGCGATCGGCCAGGGCAGGGCCGTGCAGGTGGGCCTGCGGCTTGACGGGATCGAGAGCGTTCTGGCCAGCCTGCGCTGGATCCTGCTGGCCGTCTCACTCGTCGGCGTGGCAATCGCGGTCGGGCTCGGGCGGTGGATCGCGGGCTCCGCGATGCGCCCGGTATCGCACCTCATGATTGCGACCGAGCATGTTGCCGGCACGCACGACCTCCGTGAGCGGATTGCCGAGCCCGGCAGCGATGAGCTGGGGCGGCTCGCCCACAGCTTCAACCGCATGCTCGAGGCGCTCGATGCATCGGAGCACCTCCAGCGCCAGCTCGTGGCCGACGCCTCCCACGAGCTGCGCACGCCACTCAGCAGCCTGCGGACGAATATCGAGGTCCTGGCGCTGGGCCGCGGCCTCTCCGACCGCGATCGCGAGCGGCTCCTCGGCTCGCTGACCGGCGAGGTCGAGCGCCTCAGCCGGCTGGTCGCGGACCTCATCGACCTTGCCCGGGGCGACGAGCCGCTTGAGCCCCTTTTCGAGGAGACGCGACTGGACGAGCTGGTCGCGGCATCGGTGGACGTGGCCCGCGGCCACTATCCGGGGCTGCGCATCGAGCTCGCGGCGGCGCCCTGCCTCGTCCGGGGTGATCCGGGGCGGATCCGGCGGGCGATCGACAACCTGCTCGACAACGCCGGCAAGTGGAGCCCTGCGAGCGGCCGCGTCGAGGTCGCAGTCGAGGATGGCGAGGTGTCCGTGCGGGACCACGGACCGGGTGTCGAACCCGCTGACCGCCCGCACGTCTTCGACCGCTTCTGGCGTGCGCCGACCGCTCGCTCAACGCCGGGATCGGGCCTCGGCCTTGCGATCGTCCAACAAGTGGCCCGCGCAAATGGCGGCGAGGTCCACCTCGAATCCCCGGCCGATGGCGGATCGCGTTTCGTGCTCCATCTGCCCGTCGCGGCCCGGACGCTCGATCTCGAGGGCGACGATGCGGCCGCGGGTCTGTCCTGAGGACCGCCGGCGATATTAGGGCGTTCATAGGCGCCCCTTAGGCCGTTCTTAGGTCGCTCCCCTTGAATGGAGCTGCTCGCCGCCATGCGCGGCGGGCGCCAACTCGTCACCTCAAGGAGATACACCAATGGACGCCCCCGTCCGCGCGGGTGCGAAGGCGCCATGAGAAAGGCCTTCGTCATTCTCAATGTCGGCCTCGCCGTCACCCTTGCCGGTGTCGTCGCGGCCGCAGCACTCGCGGTCGGCGACCCGACCGCCGCCGCGGCGACCACCACGACCCCAACCGTCAAGGCCAGCCGCGGCACGCTGACGGCCACCGTCTCGGCGAGCGGGAACCTGTCGGCCAGGACGTCGGTCGGCGCCAGCTTCACCGGCTCGGGCGGGACCGTAACCGACATCCTCGTCAAGGTCGGGGACGCCGTCACGGCGGGGCAGGCCCTCGCGAAGGTGGATGACACCAGCGCCAAGCTATCGCTCGCATCCGCGAACGCTAGCCTCCAGCAAGCCCAGGCCGGCCTCTCGACCACGACCCAGGGTCAGACCAGCCAGCAGAAGGCCCTCAGCGCCGACCAGGTTCGCCAGGCGCAGGTCAGCCTGCAGAACGCGCAGCTCTCCGTGACCCAGGCGCGTGCCACCTACTCCCGCGACCAGGCGACGCAGGACCAGCTCGTGAAGCAGGCGCAGGCGGCCTACGACGCTGCAACAGACGCGACCCGAGCGAGCCTGGAAAACGCCCTCAACCAGGCCAAGGCGACGCGGGCGAGCACGTTGCTCCGCGACTCGCAGTCGATCCAGACATCGCAGGCGCAGGTGACCTCCGCCCAGGCCGCGCTCAGCACGCAGAAGGCATCGGTCGCGGTCAACGCGCAGCCGGCAAGCTCGGGCTCCGTGTCGGCGTCCAAGGCGCAGGTCGCGGCTGCCGAAGTCCAGGTCGCCCAGGCGCAGTTGACCCTTGACCAGACCGTGCTCAAGGCCCCCGTCAGCGGCACCGTGGTCTCGATCTCCGGCGAGGTTGGCGCGTCCTCGACTGCGGCGTCGAGCTCCTCGACCTCGTCGAGTTCCTCCGCGTCAACGTCCTTCATGACCATCGCCACGATGGACCAGCTCCAGGTCACCACGATGGTTGCCGAGGCCGACGCCGCGAAGGTTCAGTTGGGCCAGAAGGCGACGGTTTCGTTCTCCGCACTGGGGACCAGCGCGACCGGCAGCGTGACCGCCATCGACCTCACCCAGACCATCACCAACAACGTCGTCGAGTATGGGGTCACCGTCCTCCTCGATTCCGCGCCGTCGGGCGTCCGGCTGGGCCAGACCTCGTCGGTCAGCATCACGACGGCGACCCGCGACAACGTCCTCAGCGTCCCGTCGTCGGCGATCACGAAGAGCGGCCCCGTGAGCACGGTGACCGTCCGCAAGAATGGGCAGGACGTGGTGACGGTGGTCGGGACGGGCCTCGTCGGCGACAGCGGCACCGAGGTCACGAGCGGCCTCTCCGAGGGCGACGAGGTCGTGATCTCGAGCAGCACCGGGACGGGCGGCACGTTCACGTTCCCCGGTGGCGGCGGGCTCGGCGGGGGCCTCGGACGGTGATCGGCCCACGCGAGCCCACCGCGCTGGCGGCGCCCGGCGGGGCTCCGGCAGCGGCGGGCGCGGCACGGGGACGCCCGCCCGTCATCGAGCTCACCAGGGTCGTCAAGACGTACGGCGACGGCGAGGCCCGCGTGGTCGCCCTGGCGGGCCTGGACCTGGTCGTTCGCCGCGGCGAGTACGTCGCAATCATGGGCGCGTCGGGATCAGGCAAGTCCACCCTCATGAACGTCGTTGGCTGCCTCGATGCCCCGACGCGGGGCCGGTATCGGCTCGACGGGATCGACGTCCGCCACCTTGACGACAGCCAACTCTCAGTGATCCGGAACCGGAAGATCGGCTTCGTCTTCCAGAGCTTCAACCTGCTGTCGCGCAGTACCGCCCTGAGTAACGTCGCGCTGCCGCTGGCCTACGCCGGCGTTCCGGCACGCGAACGGCGGGCGAGGGCGCTCGCTGCGCTCGAGCTCGTCGGCCTGCACGGCCGCGAGAAACATCGGCCTGCACAGCTGTCCGGCGGCCAGCAGCAAAAGGTCGCAATCGCTCGGGCCATCGTGGCCAATCCCGTCCTCCTGCTCGCCGATGAGCCGACCGGCGCCCTCGACACCCACAGCAGCGACGAGGTGCTCGCGCTCTTCCATCAGCTGTGGCGAGCGGGGCGGACGGTCGTGATGATCACCCACGAACACGACGTGGCCGCCCACGCGGAACGCCTCGTGCGGATGCGTGACGGGCAGATCGTGTCAGATGAGCGCCAGGTCCCGACAGCCCCGAGCCTCCTCGTGCCGGGTGCGGCAGCGGGCGGATCCGCAGGTCTGGCGCCCGCGGCCCTGTCCGCGCCAGTGTCGGCGGTGACGCCGTGAACCTGGGCGAAAGCGCTCGCTTCGCAATCGAGGGTGTCACCGCCAACAAGATGCGCTCGGCGCTCACCACCCTCGGCATCCTCATCGGCGTCGCAGCCGTGATCGTGCTCGTCGCGGTCGGCACCGGCTCCAGCGCGAGCGTGGAGGCCTCGATCAACCAACTGGGCAGCAACGTCCTGAGCGTGACCTCAACGTCCACCACCGGGGGCGGTCGGGCGGGGGGCGGCGCCTTTCCCGCGTTTGGCGGGCTCGGCCAGATCGGGAGCGGCACGACGACGGGAACCAAGACCCGGGCGCGGCAGCTGACGATCGACGACGCCCGCGCGCTGACGGACACGACGAGGGCCCCGGACGTCCTGGGCGTCGCACCGGTCGTGTCGGCACAGTCGGTGACGGCCGCCTATGACGGCGCCTCGCACACGGTCGGCACCTTCACCGGGACGACGACGGCGTACCTGGGCATCGACAACGACACGGTCACCATCGGGACGGCCTTCACCGATTCCGACTACGAGGCGCACCGGCGTGTCGCCCTCGTGGGGCTGACGGTGGCGAAGGACCTCGCGGGCTCCGACGGGAGCTCGATCGTCGGCCAGACGGTCACCTTCAACGGCGTCCAGTACACCGTGCTCGGAATCCTCGGTGCGAAAGGCAGCACGGGCCCCCAGGACGGCGACGACCGCGTCATCGCTCCGGCGTCCACCGTCCAGGACACCCTCGCCGGCTACGGCTCACTGTCGTCGATCTCGGTCAAGGCCGCGTCGGCGACCACGGTCAGCGCTGCGCAGGCCGAGGTCGAGTCGATCCTCGACGGCCGGCACGGGGTGACGTCGGCAGATCGCGATTACAGCGTGTTCTCCGCCAGCTCGATCCTATCGGCGGCGACCTCGTCGAGCGCGACGCTCACGATCCTGCTCGGGGTCGTGGCGGCGATCTCGCTGCTGGTGGGCGGGATCGGCGTGATGAACATCATGCTCGTCAGCGTCACCGAACGGACGCGCGAGATCGGCATCCGCAAGGCGATCGGCGCCGGGCGCGGCGACATCGTCAGCCAGTTCCTGCTCGAGGCGGCGTTGCTCTCGCTGTTCGGCGGGCTGATCGGGGTGGCCGTCGGGCTCGCGGGCGCCCAGTTCTCGATCCTCGGCGTGAAGCCTGTTGTCGAGCCGTACTCGGTGGCGTTCGCCTTCGGCGTCGCGATCGCGACCGGGCTCGTCTTCGGGATCTACCCGGCCAACCGCGCCGCATCCTTGCGCCCCATCGAGGCACTCCGCTATGACTAGTGAGGCCCCCATGACTGATGCCCTCGCCAGGGGCGCGTCGCAGCCCGTCGCGTCCCCGTCGTCCACGCCTCCGACTCAGCCGACCGTCATGGAGTTCGAGGAGGACGATGCCGACATCACGGCACTCCCGGCTCGCCGCCGCGTGCCGAGCCTTACCAAGCTCCTGTTCGTGGCGATCATCGGGGCGCTCGCGTTCGGAGGTGGCGTGCTCGTCCAGAAGCAGCACGACGCGTCGCTGACGTCATCGCCGGGATCCCTCGCCAGCCTTTTCGCCGGCGGCCTGCCGACGGGGGGCCTTGGTGGTGGCGGTGGCGGTGGCGCGCCAACATCGTCGGCCCCCGCGACAGGCGGCAGTGGCTCGAGCGGCGCCGTGCCGGTCCTTATCGGGACGGTCGAGTCGGTCTCGGGCGCCGACCTGACGGTCAAGGACCTGGGTGGGACCTCGCATCTGGTCCACGCCACCGCGACCACCACGGTCAGCGTCATCAGCGCTGACTGGTCAGGCTCGCTCAAGGTTGGCGCGACCGTCAGCATCCAGGGCTCGAAGGCCGCCGACGGCAGCGTCACCGCCACGGCCGTCACCCAGCGCTGAACGCCGTACCGCACCCCCAATCCGAAACGACAACCCGAGCCCGGCTCGGACCACCACTGGGAGACCTCGTGATACGACATCGACTCCTGATCCTGCCGACCACCGCCCTGGCGGTCTTGCTCGCCGTCTCGGCCTGCACGCAGTCCGCCTCGACCGCGCCCCAGGCCACGCCGTCAAGCGCTCCCTCCGCTGCCCCCGGCGGCGGGTTGCCGGGCGGCGACTTCGCGAAGATTCAGGAGTGCCTCCAGGCGGCTGGACTCAGCCTGCCCACGGGATCGTTCGCGCCGCCCTCGGGTGCATTCCCCAGCGGCCGGTTTCCCGGCGGGAGCTTTCCCGGCGGGAGCTTCGCGCCACCCGGCGGGAGCTTCGCGCCGCCCGGCGGACTGGGGGGTGCCTTGAGCGACCCGAAGGTCCAGGAGGCCCTCAAGGCCTGCGGGATCAGCCTGCCCGGAGGCGCTCCGGCTCCGTCGAGCTGATCGGTTGGGCCGCGGCCTCGGCCGCGGCCTCGGGCCCCGCCCCGGCGCCGCCGCCCTGACCTGCACCGGCCAGGACCGAGCTCTACCAGCGCGCGACAATAGACTCGAGAGGAGTCGCATTGAACGCTCTGGGATCCTTCGAAGTCTGGTTCGTCACCGGCAGCCAGGAGCTCTACGGCGCAGAGACCCTCTCCCAAGTGGAGAAGAACTCGGCCAGCATCGTGGCCGCTCTCGACGAGGCCGCAGCCATCCCGGTCCGGATCGTCTGGAAGCCGGTCGTCAAGAACGCCGAAGCGATCCTGGCCACCCTCACGGAGGCCAGTGCGGCAGACCGCTGCGTCGGCGTGATCGCCTGGATGCACACCTTCTCCCCGGCGAGGATGTGGATCGGCGGGCTCCAGCACCTGACGAAGCCGCTCCTGCATCTCCACACCCAGTACAACCGGGATCTGCCCTGGCCCGAGATCGACATGGACTTCATGAACCTCAACCAGGCCGCGCACGGAGATCGCGAGTTCGCCCACATCGTCACGCGCCTCGGACTCGCGCCAAAGACAGTCGCGGGACACTGGCAGGACCCACTGGTCCAGGCACGAATTGGCGCCTGGGCACGAGCCGCCTGTGGTTGGCACGAGGCTCGACATCTCCGTGTGGCCCGTTTCGGCGACAACATGCGCGACGTGGGCGTGACCGAGGGCGACAAGGTCGAGGCCCAGATCCGACTCGGCGTCGCCGTGAACGGCGTCAGTGTCAGCGAACTCGCGGATGCGGCCCGGGCAGTCACGCCGACAGCGGTCGCCGAGCTCGTCGAGGAGTACGAATCCAGCTATGAGCTGGCAGCGAGCCTGCGTTCGAGCGGAGTTGACCGCGAGGCGCTCCTTGAGGCAGCCCGGATCGAAGCAGCCCTCCGGTCGTTCCTCGTCGACGGTGGCTTCGGCGCATTCACCGACACGTTTGAGAACCTGGACGGCCTACGCCAGCTACCGGGCATCGCCACCCAGCGGCTGATGGCCGATGGCTACGGCTTCGGGGCCGAGGGCGACTGGAAGACGGCGGCGATGGTCCGCTTGCTCAAGGTGATGAGTCGCGGGCTGCCCGGGGGCACCTCGTTCATGGAGGACTACACGTACCACCTCGACCCCGCCGGGCCGCTGGTCCTCGGGGCCCACATGCTCGAGGTTTGCCCGTCGATCGCCGTTCGCCGGCCGAGCTGCGAGATCCACCCCCTGGCGATCGGCGGGCGGAGCGATCCGGTCCGACTGGTGTTCGACGCGGCCAGCGGGCCGGCGATCGTCGTCTCGCTCACCGATTTGGGTGATCGCCTGCGAATCCTCGTCAACGAGATCGACCTCGTCGATGCCCCGCAACCGATGCCTCGCCTGCCCGTCGGGCGGGCCCTCTGGCGTCCGCGCCCCGACTTCTCCACGGCAACCGAGGCCTGGTTGATGGCGGGCGGCTCGCACCACACGGTCCTGAGCCAGGCCGTTGGCAGCGAGGTGATCGCCGACCTCGCCGAAATCGCCGGAATTGAGCTGCTCGTCATCGGAGCAGAGACGACAATCCGGACCTTCCACGAGGAGTTGCGCTGGAACGCGGCCTACTATCGCCTCGGGTGACGTCTCTGGCGCGCAGCGATACCACCGGTCCGAACGTTGCACCACCGGTCTCCTGCGCCGGGGCAGCCGAACTCACGTCAACTTGAAGTTCGCCGTGTACGAGGTCCCGTCGGCGAGGCCGATCGTGAGGACGTAGCAGCCCGCCGAACTGGGCGTCTTCCAGGTGTAGACGTACTGGTTCGCCTTGCTGTCGTATTTGAGGCTGGTCGAGGCGCCCGTCCCGGTGGGCAGGGCGCTGGTCGTGGTCCCGAACGTCGTGCACGACACGCTCTGCGAGCTGGCCGAGGTGACCGCCGCCAGGGCGCTGATGAATGCCCCGCCCGCGTCGCGCAGCTGGAACTTGACCGGATAGGCCTTGCTCACGCTCCCGGTGTTGACCGTCGGTGGCCCGACGACCGGAGCCTGGAAGCCCGAGAAGGTGATCGGCGCCACGTAGGTCCGGATGACGGGCAGGGCCAGGTTGCCTGCGACGTCCAGCGCGCCGAAGCAGGTGGCGACCGTCACCGGGATCCCGCCGACCCTGGCGGAGGCGGTGAGCAGGCGCGCGGCGAACTTCACGCCCGACAGGGCATCGGTCGTCGTGCACACGGGATGGACCGGGTAGCCGGTCAGGGTGACGACCGGGGCGATCCGATCGATCCGGACGGTGGCCGTCGCCGAAGCGGTGTTGCCGGCCGCGTCCGTCACCGAGCGGGTGACCGTCGTGATCCCTTCGGTCGAGACGAACACCGGCGCCGGGCAGGCCCCCGTGGCCAGACCGCTGCCTCCGTCCGAGCAGGTGAACGTGACCTTGGCCACCAGCCAGTTGAGCCAGCCGGCGGAGTTCGGGCTGGGCGAGATGGCCGCGCTGATCGTCGGTGGCGTCCGGTCGATCTTGACCACGACGCTCTTCGTGGCGCTGTTGCCGGCCAGGTCCAGGACCGTGCCGCTGACCGTGGTCGAGCCCTGGGCCGTCACCGTCTGCGGCAACGGGCAGGCGGACGCGGCGAGGCCGGAACCGGCGTCGCTGCAGCTGAACGTCACGGTCTCGGATGCCGCGTTGCTCCAGCCCGATCCATTCGGGGCCGGCGTCACGACGGCGCTGATCATGGGTGCCGTCTGGTCCAGGCGGACCGTGGCCGCGATCGTGGCCAGGTTGCCGGCCTGATCAGTCACGCTGGCACTGACCGGGGTCACCCCTTCGGTCGACACCGTGACCGGCGCCGGACAGGCTCCGGAGGCGATCCCCGAGAGAGTGTCGCTGCAGCTGAACGTCACCAGGGCCGAGGGGCCATTGTTCCAGCCGTTGGCGTTCGGGAGCGGGGCGACGGAGGCGCTGATCGTCGGTGCCGTCCGGTCCAGCTGGACCGAGGCGCTGGCCGTGGCTGAGTTGCCGGCCACGTCGGTCACACTGCCGCTGACCGGGGTCGTTCCCTCGGTGCTCACGGTGACCGGCGCCGGGCAGTCCGAGGCCAGGCCCGAGCCGGCGTCCGAGCAGGTAAACGTGACGGTCTCGGAAGCGGCTGAGCTCCAGCCCGAGGCGTTCGGCGGCGGGCTGACCGTTGCGCTGATCGTCGGCTGCGTCCGGTCGATCTGGACGACCGCGGTCGCCGAGGCGGTGTTGCCGGCGCGGTCGGAGACCGACTCGGTCACGGTCGTCAGGCCCTCCGCCGTGATGACCTGGGACCCTGGGCAGGTTCCGGGCACGATCCCGGATCCGCTGTCCGCGCAGCTGAAGGTCACGGTCTCCGACGCCGCCATGCTCCAGCCGGCCGCATTCGGAGCGGGGCTGACGGTCGCGCTGATCGTCGGCGGGGTCGTATCGGTGCTGCCCACGAAGTTGGCCGCCTTGTTCGAGGCGGTGCTGACGTTGCCCGCGGCATCGACGGCCTGGATGAAGTACTCAACCCCATCGCTCGGGCCGAAGGCGTGGCCTGCGGTTCCGATTCCGGACCACGAGCCGTCCCCTTGCAGGCTCAGGTCCACGAACTTCCAGCTCCCGTCGAAGTCGTGGAATCCGGCCAGGACCCGGGCGACCGGGCCCTCGCCGTCTGCGGCCGAGACCTTGAACGTGATCGAGGACCCGCTCGGCAGGGCGGAGCTGGTCGCGATCGTGGGCGGGTTGAAGTCGGTCGACGCGGTCGAGCCGTACAGCACGCTCACGCCGACGCTGTCGAACAGCCGCTGTCGGCCGGTGCCGTCCGAGGTCGAGCCGAGGAACTGGCCGGGCACGACGACCAGGCCCTGGGCCCGGCCGTAGGGCGCCGTGGAGTTGGTGATCGCGGCGATGCTGGCCGGCCATGCGGCGTTCCCACTGTTGACCTCAGGCGAGGAGGCCGAGAGGTCGATCGTCGGCGTGTTCAAGACCGGGTTGACGTTGAGCACGTCGTGCGACGTCAGGGCGGTGATCAGGGCGCCGTGGGCCGTCAGGTTCGGCGCCACCACCGACTGGCTCGTCGCCGGCTGGATCGGCTCGTACTGGGTGACCTGGGGGTCGAGCGTGGTGCCGCCCGGGCCGTTGACGACCCAGAAGCTGCCCCGGCCGACGATGTCCTTCCGGGTGAAGGTCGAGGCCACGGTCAGCGGCATCGACTGGAGCCCGGAGATCGACGGATCGGGGCCGATCGTGCCCGGGGGCGCCGGGGCCGTCGGTGGGGGCGGCGGTGCGCTGCCCGTCGGGGCGGCCCCGACGTACCAGAACGGGAGGCCGTAGAAGGCGACCTGCTGGAGGACCTTGAGGTCGTACACGCCGACTGCGCCGAGGCTCCCGTAGTAGGCCTGCTTGGCATAGACAAGCGCCTGGCCGGCCGTCAGGGAGCCGTCCAGCTCCTTGGCATAGAGGCCCATCAGCCGCTCGGAGTAGGCGACCGACGACGTGTCGCCGATGCCGTAGCCGGTGTTCGCGACGTAGATCGAGACGCCCGCCGCCGACAGGGCCTGGGCCCAGTCGAGCTTGAGGGCGGCGTCGGCCGTGGTCGCGCCGGGCACGTAGGCGTCGGGCACGGACAGGCCGGCGTGGCAGCCCATCGTGAACAGGACGTGGCCGGCGAGCTGGCCGGCCGCGCTGGCCACGAGGTCGGAGTCCACCTCGAGCTGGCTCGACGTGCCCGCGTTGACGGCCGACGGCTCGAGCGCGGTGTGGTCGTAGTGGGCGTTGACCGAGTCGACCAGGGGCGAGGCGCCGCCGGTCGGGAAGAGCTTGCTCAGGAGGTCGGCCTGGCTCCAGCCGGGCGTCGTCCCGGGCTGGTCGATCAGGGTGTCATCGATCGTCCGGCCGCCGTCGCCGGCCGCCAGCCGATCCGCCACGGCCTGGGCGCCATCAGCCAGGAAGTCGTAGCCCGCGACGAGGCCGGTCTTCGTGTCCAGCGCGCCCTTGTTGCTGACGTACGACTCGAGCTGGCTGCCGATGTCGGACGGTGACTCGACCAGCCGGCCGACGGCCATCTGGGGCACGAACAGGCTGTTGCCGTCGCCGGTCGGGGTCGGGGTCGGATCGCCGTAGACGTCGTCGGTCAGCGTCTCCGAGGCGGCCTGCGCGGCCGAGATCGGGTTCGAGACGGTGAACGTCGAGGCGTACTCGGATTCGTTGCTGACCCGGGTCAGGTCGGGGACCCGGCCCATCGGGACGATGTCGTCCCCGCCCAGGATCGTGACGTAGGAGATGCCCGGGGCGGCGGTCCGGATCGAGTGGATGACACCGGTGATCTGGGCGGCCACGGCATTCGCGGCGGCGACGCTGCACGGGTTGAGATCCCAGGCGTGATAGGCGTCGGCAACGCCGGGATAGGCCTCGAGCGGGATCACCGCCGGAACCACGCCCAGCTGGGGGTTCGCGTCGAGGTAGGTGACGAGGTCGGCCAGCTTCGAGGCGAGGGTGTCCTCGGCGGCCTGGCCGTAGGTGGCCACGATCCGGCCCGGATCGGTCAGGAACAGGGCGTTGACGTTGGCCCCGATCGTCGGGATCGCGCCGGTTGAGCCGTAGGCATTCGCGAATGAGCGAGCCGGGCAGGTCGCTTCGGCCGGCGGCGCGGTGACCCGCGCCCGGAGGAGGTAGGGATCGTTCGAGGTCGCGCCGTTGTAGCCGGTCACGGCGACGACGTAGTTGCCGCTGACCGGCGCGATCGCACCGACGCTCTCGGGGTCGGTCCCGCGATGCTGCGAGATCGAGATCGGGGTCATCGCCGGCACCACGACGGGCGGCGACTCGAGCGTCTCGGTATAGCCCTGGTCGAGCTGGAGGTCGCCCAGCGCCTGCGTCGCGATCGAGTGGGCCGCCTGGCCGACCCCGAGGCCGGGATCCTCGACGAGGAGCCCGGGCAGCTTGCTGGTCGACGGCGGGAACAGGGTGGGGGAGGTCGCGATTCCCGGCGGGCCGTACAGGACGAGGTCGGCGTCAAGGGGCAGGTTCGTCAGGTCGGCGCTGATCCGGCTGCCCGCCCGGACGTTCGGCAGGTAATACCAGTCGAGGTCGCTGGGGTAGCTGATGTAGCCGCCGACCATCGCGTCGATGTAGGTCGAATTCAGGCCGGCGCACGACGACGAGGTGCCCGAGCAGCCGTCGGGATTGACCGGAAAGACGATCTTGTCGCTTCGCCCGGAGTTCTCGATCGATGGATCCTCGATCGGCGAGTTCGGCTCGGCAGCATCCAGGACATTCGGCCCGCCCCCGCTGGCCGGAGCGATCAAGGTCCCGTCCAGTGCCCGCATCTCGAAGTCGACGTCGTTGGCTCCGAGGTGCAGGCTGTTCTCGTAGGTGAGCTCGAACGACTCGAGCGCTCCGGCCGTGATCGATGGGAACTCGAAGACCACGCGTTGCCGCCCATCGGGGTCGATCGAGGTCTGGGCCGGGCCGAGCGCGGCCGTATTTGCCGCCGGGGGCGACGGCCAGGAACTGGGCGCCCAGCGGCAGGATGGCGTCGATCAGGACCGGCGGGCTCGACTGCATGTCCGGCTGCTCCGGGCCGAGGAGCTCGCATCGTGAAGCAGGTCGGCAGGTTCGCGATGTAAGCCCGACCCGATCGGGGTCCCGCTTGCGCCGCAGCCGGGGCCATAGCCGGCCATGAATCCGCTGCTCGGTTGGACCATCGAGCGGCCGGGCGTGTTCAGCCCCAGGCTCGCGATCGGGAAGTTCTCGAACGGGAACTGCGTGGGCGGGACCAGGCCCAGGAGGACATCGCCCAGGGAGACGGAGTCGTCGAGGTACTGGGCGAGCTCGCCCAGGGTGATGTCGGCGCCCGTGTTGTCGGTCCAGATGCCGAGCTCGCCCAGGGTGATCTCGTGGCCGGTGTTGTCGGTGTAGGTGCCGATGTCGCCGAGGAGATAGGCGGCGAACGTGGCCGGGTCGATCAGGTGGTCCGACAGGTCGCCGAGGATCAGGGCGTTGACGCCGGCCGCCTCGTCGAGGCGGAGGTCGCCGAGCTTGATCGTGGGAGCCGGCGATCCCGTCAGGGCGTTCTGGAGCCCGGCGACGGTCAGGGGCGGTGCTCCGGCGCCGGCCAGATCGAGGCGCAGGTCGCCGAGGGACGGAGACAGGGACGACCCGGCCAGGAGCTGGCCGAGGGTCACGCTGCCGAAGGCCGTCCCGCCGATGTCGGCCAGGGTGGCCGAGGCCCGGATCTCATGCGCCGTCTCGGCCTGGCCGAGGGACTCGCCAGTCGGGCAGGTTGGCGCGCAGGCGGCGTCGATATTGCCCGGATTCGCCGTCGCGCTCAGGAGGATCGAGTCGAGCGGTCCGCCGGCGATCGTGAGCTGGCTGAGCAGGGTCGTCCCGATCGGCGCCGTGCCCCAGGCGATTGCGCTGAGCGGCATCCCGCCGAGGCCCGATGCGACGAGGTCGATGTTGTGGAGCGGGATGTTGTGGAGCGGGGCGTCCGCGAAGGCGATGTTGTGGAGCGGGATCGCGCCGACCGGCGAGGTGGCCAGGTCGATGTTGTGGAGCGGGATGTTGTGGAGGGGCGAGGCAACCCAGTCGATGTTGTGAAGCGGGATGTTGTGAAGCGGCGAGGTGCTCAGGTCGATGTTGTGGAGCGGGATGTTGTGGAGCGGCGAGTTGACCATGTCGATGTTGTGGAGCGGCAGGTCCTTGAGCGACGAGACCTCGAGCACGATGTTGTGGAGCGGGATGTTGTGGAGCGGCGAGTTGGCCAGGTCGATGTTGTGGAGCGGGATGTTGTGGAGGGGCAGGTCCTGGAGCGAGGCGCCCTGGACGCTCACGCCCAGCAGCGACTTGCCGGCGAGGCTGGCGGCGCTCGGGCAGCTGCCGCTCTGGGCCTGGTTCAGGGCATAGCACCAGCGGTCCGCGGCGGATGTGTCGGTGCTCGGCTCACCCGGCTGGAGCGGAATTCTGGATCGTCGTGATGTCCGCCCCGCCGAACGTGAACGCGTCGAGGGGCAGGTTGGCCAGGGCGCTGCCCGACCAGTCGATGTCGGCCATCGTGATCGCGTCGAGGCCGGCCGGCGCCGGCGTCAGCTGGGTCAGCTGGGTCCAGGTCACGTTCTGGAGGGGCACCCCGGCGAGCACGGTCGTGCTCAGCAGGTCCTGCCAGCTCCTGGGTGAGGTGGACCGGCTCAGCGGGATCGTCGACAGCGGGATCTGGACCGGCAGGTTCTCGAGGTGGAGCGAGGCGACGAACGTATCCGCCAGGGTCGAGCCGGTCAGGTCCGACTGGAGGATCGCCGCGCCCTGGATTTCCCGCCGTCCCGGCCGTGGCCGTGACCGAGGCGGGGTCCGGGTTGGCCGGCTGCTCGCCGACGACCGTTGGAACCGCGAGGTTGACGATGCCCGCCGGGGCGGCGGCATACGACGAGCCCCCGTTGAAGCCGCCGGCCCACGACGGGTACTCCGGGCTGGCGGCCCGGACGACCTGTGCCGGGACCACGGCCGCCAGCCCGGCGCCGGCCGGGAGGGCCGCGAGCAGGCCGGAGACGATCAGGACGAGGGCACGCGGGAGCAGGCGACGGGACGCCACGATGATCGACCCTCCAACCGCGGCGCACGGGCGACCGCGCTGACGATGATGTGCCGCTGACCTCGGCGGGCGTCCCCTCTCCCGCGCCCATGCCGGAACCGGCCCGCGCCCGTGGCCGGTCCCGGAACCCTACGGTTCCGGTCGGACGTTTGTCCAGCGGTGTTTTGGCGCACCGGTTGTCAACTTTGCGACACTGCATCCGTGAGGGACGAGATCCCGGTGCCCGAAGGCACCAGACGACACCGATCCGACCCGATGGGAGGGGTTGAGGTCCGGCCGTATGTTCCGCGCGTGGCGGTCGAGTGGCTGGCAGCCGACCCGTCGGCGATGCACCGGCGGGTCGACGGCACGCTCCTGTTCGCCGACATTGCCGGCTTCACCCGCCTGACCGAACGCCTGGCCAGTCGGGGCCGGGCCGGCGCGGAAGAGGTGGCCGGCCTGATCGGCGACGTGCTGACCGCGCTCGTGGGCGAGCTCGAGGCCCGCGGCGGTGACGTCCTGATCTTTGCCGGGGACGCCCTGGTCGTCCTGTTCGACGGCCAAGGGTCTGCGTCGCGGGCCGTCCAGGCCGCGGCGGCGGTCCGGCTGTGGTTCGCCGGCCGTGGCTCGATCGCCACCTCGGCCGGCCCGGTGAACCTGCGCGTCTCGATCGGGCTGGCCAGCGGCCCGGTCGACGTCGTCCTGGCCGGGGCCGGGACACGCGGCCTGTTCGTGGCCGGTCCGACGACGACCGAGACGGTCCGACTCGAGCGGGCGGCCGAGGCGGGCCAGATCCTGCTCGACCAGCGGACGGCCGATTCGATCGACCAGGCCTGGCTCGGAGCGGTCCATCCGGCGGGCCGGCTCCTGCGCCAGATCCGTCCGCGCCCGGTCGTGCCGCCGTCCCGGGACGCCGGACCGACCGTGGACCTGGCCAGCCTGCTGCCTGCCCAGCTGCGCCCGTTCCTGGGCGGCGCGGACGGCGGCCTGGAAGGGGAGAACCGTCTCGTCACGATCGCCTTTGTCCTCGCCGGTGGCCTCGATGCTCGCCTCGCCGAGGAACCGGACGCCGTCGTGGCCGACCTTGACGCGCTCTTTCGGACCGTGGCCGACGCGGCCGATCGCCAGCGCGTGACCCTCCTGGGCACGGACGCGACCGTGGACGGGGTAACCCTGTTCCTGGCGGCGGGCGCACCGGTGGCCACGGGCCAGGACGAGGAGCGGATGCTGCGCGTCCTCCGGGAGATCCTGGATTTGCCTGCGGCCAGCATCCTCCAGCTCCGGGCCGGGGTGAACCGCGGGCCGGTCTTCGCCGGTGACCTCGGCGCGCCGACGCGCCGGACGTACACCGCGATGGGCGACGCGACCAACCTGGCGGCCCGGATCGCCGCCCGGGCCAGGCCCGGCGAGCTGCTCGCGACCGCCGACGTCCTGTCCCGTTCTGCGCTCGAATTCGAGGCCGAGCCGCTGCCCGCGTTCACCCCGAAGGGCAAGCGCGACCCGGTCGTGGCGTACCGGGTCGGACGCCTCGTTGGCCGGCATGACCGGACCCCCGCCCGGCTGCCCCTCGCCGGGCGGGACGCGGAGCTGGGCCTGCTCGCCGACGCACTGGGCGAGGCAGCCCGCGGCAACGGGCGCGTGGTCTCGATCGTCGGCGATCCCGGCTCGGGCAAGTCGCGTCTCGTGCAGGAGCTGATGGGCGACGCCCGGATCGGATCGCGCCTGGTTGCCCGCTTCACGCCGGTCGACGAAGCGACGCCCTACGGTGGGGTGCAGGCCGGCCTGCGCGACCTGGCCGGGATCACCGAGGAGGCCGAGCCTCCGGCGGCCGGCGACCAGCTTGGCCAATGGGTCGAGGGCCTGGCGCCGGGGCTGACCCGCTGGTTGCCCCTGATCGCGATCCCGTTCGGTGCCGCCGTCCCGGAAACCGCGGAGGTGGCCCACCTGGCGCCGGCCTTCCGGCGTCGCCAGCTCCATGCCTCGATCGTCGACCTGCTCGGACGGGCCTTGAGGGCGCCGGCCGTGCTGGTCCTCGAGGACCTTCACTGGGCGGACGAGGCATCGTTCGCCCTGCTGGAAGGGGTGGCCGGGATTGCCCATGCGAAGTCCTGGCTGGTCGTCGGGCTCCAGCGGCCCGGATCGCGGCCGTTCGGTGACGCGACCAGCACCCGGGTCGACCTTGCGGGTCTCGGGCCGGACGCCGTGGTCCGGGTTGCCCTCGCGGCGTCCGGCAACGCCGCACTGTCCGACGCCGACCTTGCCTCGATCACCGAGCGGGCGGCGGGCAATCCGCTCTTTGCCCGCGAGCTGGCGACCGCTGCCGCGGAGCGGGGGAGCCTCGAGAACCTGCCCGACCGGCTCGAAACGCTGCTGGCGAGCAGGATCGATCGTCTGGACGGGCGAGGCCGGGCCCTCCTCCGACGGGCCGCCGTCCTGGGCCGGACGGTCGACCTGGAGCTGCTCGGCGAGGTGCTCGAGGACGATGATGTCGCGCACGACCTGAGTGCCTGGAGCGAGCTCGACGACTTCGTTGCCCGGGTCGACTCGACCCGGGTCCGATTCCGTCACGACCTGATCCGGGTGGCCGCCTACGAGGGGCTCTCGAATGTCCGTCGGCGGGCGCTCCATGCCCGGCTGGCCACGGCGATCGAGCGCCGGGCGGGCACCGATACGGACGTGGTCGCGAGCGTCCTGGCCCTCCATTTCGAGCGGGGCGGGCTGCCCGATCCGGCGTTCAGGTACGCCCGCCGGGCCGGCGACATCGCCCGCGACCGCTACGCCAACGTCGACGCCGCGGCCCTCTACGGGCGGGCGCTGACCTGTGCATCGGTCAGCCGCGCGGTCCCGCCGTCCGAGGTCGCCTCGGTCGCCGAGGCGCGCGGCGACGTGGCCGAGCTGGCGGGCCGCTACGACGAGTCGCTCGAAGGCTATGCCCGCGCTCGCGGCCTGCGCCGGCTCATCGCCGCCAGCCCCTCGGAGGAGACCGATGGCCCCGTCGGCAAAGCCCTCGTGGAGGCCCAGCTCGCCCGCAAGACGGGGGTCGTCTGCGAACGAGCCGGACACTACCGTCAGGCTCTGACCTGGTACACCCGGGGCCAGCATCGGCTCAACGGTGCCCATGGGGAGGCCGTCGAGTCGCTCCGAATCCGGCTGATGCTCGACCGGGCCGGGATCCGGTTCCGCCAGGGTCGCTGGGCCGACTGTGTTCGGGTTTCGCTGCCGGCTGCCGCGGCCGCCGACCGGGCTGGTGACCGGGCCCTCCTGGCCCACGCCTACTACCTCCTCCACGCTGCCTACGGCGTCCTGGGCAATGCCGAGGCAGCCCGCTACCGCGACCTGTCGCTGCCGATCTACGAGGAGCTCGGAGACCTCGTCGGCCAGGGCAATGTCCTGAACAATCTCGGGATCCAGGCCTATTTCGAGGGGCGCTGGGACGAGGCCCTGGCGCTCTACGGCCGGAGCAAGGAGGCGAAGACCCGCGCCGGCGACGTGGCCAATGCCGCCACCCAGTCGAACAACGAGGCCGAGATCCTGTCCGACCAGGGCCACTACGAGGCGGCCGAGGAGCTCCTCGGAGATGCCCTGCGAGTCTGGCGGGCGGCCGGCTACGAGATCGGCATCGCCCTGGCGACGAGCAATCTGGGCCGGGTCGCCGCCCGGGCCGGGCGGTACGACGAGGCGCTCGGGATCCTGGCCGAGGCGGTCGATCGGTTCGGACGGATCAAGGCCGCCGGATACGTCGACGAGACGCGGACCCGGGTGGCCGAATGCCTGGCCCTGGCCGGCCGCCCGGCAGAGGCCGCGGCGGTCGCCCGCGAGACGCTCGAGCGGGTTCGCCGGGCGTCAGAGGCGAGCATCCTGGAGCCTCAGCTCGAGCGAACGCTCGGCTGGTGCGCCCTCGAGGCCGGCAATCGGGACGCGGCCGGGGCTCATCTTGAGGCGAGCCTGCGCGTTGCTCGCGGGATCGGCGCGAGCTTCGAGGTCGCCACAACTCTGCGGTCGAGGCAGATCCTCCTCGCGCCCGGTGCTGTTCAAGCCGTCGCGGAGGCCGTTGAAGCCGCGACGATCCTGGCCGGCCTCGGGGTCAGCGCCGTACCCTTGCCCTCGGCCCTGGCGGGGTCGGCTCGGCCGGTCGCCTAGGGGTCAGCGGCTCAAGGCGTGGCCGAACCAGGTCGCTGTCCCATCGGACACCAGCACTCCGCTGGGCAGGAGGATGGCCTGGGTGGTGGACCCTGCGCTCGGCATGTC
This sequence comes from uncultured Chloroflexia bacterium, assembly GCA_963727055.1. Taxonomy (GTDB): domain Bacteria; phylum Chloroflexota; class Limnocylindria; order Limnocylindrales; family CSP1-4; genus Palsa-1033. The sequence continues at coordinate 1,398,351 of CAVSEN010000003.1, read as the reverse complement.
CCCGGAGAGGTCAAGCGGCGTCCAGCGCACGCCGTCGGTCGACACCAGGGCGACGGCGATCGGTGCCCGCGCGCACGGCCACGAGCCGGTGGCCATCGCCGAGGAGCGTGCCGTTCGGCTGCAGGCCGCAGCTCGCCGCTTCGCAGGTCGCCGCCCCGAGGGGCCACAAGGTCTGGAGCGGCTGCCAGTGCCGGCCGTCGAGCGACCGCCACCACAACGCCGCGGCCGGCGAGCCGCCGATGCCCATGGCGATCATGCCGTCGTCGCCGACGACGAGCGTCACCGCATTTGTGGTGGCTTCCCTGCCGGCGCCCGGCGTCGGCAAGAGTGTCGGCGTCTTCGGCCAGTGGCGGCCGTCGACCGACGTGCAGCGCCGCCGCCTGGGCCGAGCCACCGCTGATCCATGCCCCGATCGCGACGTAGCCCGTCGGCGTGACTTGAGGTCGTTCGAGCGCAAAGTCGACCGGGAACGCGCTCGGCGTGGCGATGACCCAGTGCGATCCATCGAACGAGGTCGCGGAGCGGGCAGCGAGGCCGCTCGTCGCTACGACCAGCCCCGCCGGTCCGGCGGCGACCAGCGGAGGAGCGCCCGTCGGGCTGGAGAATGCGTCGACCGGCAGGGTGGTCGCATGGGTCCAGCTGCGGCCGTCGGTCGATGTCCAGGACATGACCGGCGGCAAGTAGCGGTACAGGTAATCGTTCATCTCGGTGACGGCCACGAACCCCCCGGGCAGCGTCGCCAGGCCGATCACCGTCAGGCCCGACCACAGGGTCGTCGTCGCCTTGCCGTCCACCGGCTGCCAATGGGTCCGATCTGTCGATGCCCAGACCGTGGTGGAGGTCGACCCCGCGAGGTCGCCGACGGCGACCGAGGCCGCGCCCGAGGTCGCTTCGGCCCGGACGACCCCGAACGGGTCGTCCGGCGCGAGTCGCTGCCACTCGAGGCCGGCCCAGGCCTCGGAGCCCGGCGGCGGAGCGGTCGTGAAGGCGACCGCCTGCGGGTGGGCGAGGTGGGTCGTGGACGGCGACGTCCCGGACCCGGCCGGTATCGGACTGGCAGCCCCGGACGGGCTGACGGCGGCTCGGGGCGGTGCCGAGGCGGCAGGTCCGCCGGTGTGACCCCACGGCTTGGCCACGGCGATCGCGACGCCGACCAGGACCAGGACGACGGCCACGGCCACGACCCTGTCGCTGCGCCGACCGTAGGGGGCCGGCGCGCCATAAAAGGATCCGCCGTCAGCCATCGGCGCTCGGGACCGGGCCTCGTCGGATCATCCTGTGCGCTCGACCAGGGACTCTCAGCATCGGTCGTGCGTCCACCTGGCTTCGGGGCAGTTGCCCTTGGTTCAACTCCATTATCTCCTCGGACGCCACCCCGGCCGGCGCACCGAGTGCCGTGCCCAGAGGTTTGTCCACCGACTTGACAAAGTCCCTCGGCCCTCGCAACATCTGAGATTGTCAAGTCACTTGCCAAGGCCGAGCTCGGCAGGTTCAGGGTGGTTGCGGCTCGAGGATTTCCCGCCCGGATGGTCGCCAGAGCAACGGTCCTGCCCGAAAAGGCAACGCACCAGCAGACGCGAACGTTCAACCAGCAATTGGTGCTGCGCGCCCTGCACGAAACGAGTCCGCGCTCGCGCGCCGACCTGGCCCGGCTCACCGGCCTCACCCGCACATCGGTCGGCGACCTCGTCGGGAAGCTCATGAGCGAAGGACTCATCGAGGAAGTCGGTCTCGGCCGGTCGAGCGGCGGCAAGTCGCCCATCCTGCTCCGCGTTGCACCCGATGGTCGCCACGTGATCGGGCTCGACCTCGGCGAGGCGCAGTTCAGTGGCGCAGTCGTCAACCTCCGCGGCGAGATCCTCCGCTCGATCCACCTGCCCCTCGACGGGCGAGAGGGCGATGCCACGGTCGAGCTCGTCTTCGAGCTGGTCGATGCCTTGCGCGCCGATGACCAGTCTCCGCTCCTGGGCATCGGCATCGGCGCCTCAGGCGTGATCGACACGAGCACCGGGACGGTCCGCTGGTCGGTCCACCTGGACTGGGCCGAGCTGCGCCTTGGGCCGCTGCTCGAGGCGCGCTATGGCGTGCCGGTGGTGGTCGCCAACGACAGCCACGCTGCTGCCCTGGCCGAGCTGACCTTCTTTCGCCGCCCGAGGCCCAACAACCTGATCGTGATCAAGGTGGGTCGCGGGGTTGGCGCCGGGATCATCCTCAACGGCCAGCTGTTCCAGGGCGACGGATATGGCGCGGGCGAATTCGGTCACGTTTCGATGGGTCGCGCCGGCGCTGCCTGTCCATGCGGCCGGGTGGGCTGTCTTGAGACGACGACGAGCATGCGCGCCCTGGTCGTCGCCGCTCGCGCCATGGAGCCTTCGATCACCGATGAGGGCGGCCTCGTAGCCGCCTTCCTGGCCGGCGACGTCGGCATCCGGCGGCTCGTCCTCGATGCCGCCTGCGAGCTCGGTCTCGCCGTCGGCTGGCTGATCGGCGTGCTGAACGTTCGCCACGTGCTGCTGGTTGGCCCGGTCGCGCAGTTCGGCGACGAGTGGCTCGGTGAGGTTCGCCGGTCCGCCCAGGGCAGCGCCCTGGAACTGCTGGCGTGTGACACGCAGATCGAGTTCGGCCACGTCCACGACGACGTGGTCGCGTTGGGGGCATCGGCCCTGCTCATGGAGCAGCAGTTGGGGCTGGGGCTGGTGCGATGATCAATGGCAACTGCATCGGCTGCCCAAGCGAAAGGGGGGTGGGCGAGCGATAACCGACACGGCGGCTCTGGCCGACCGGAATAAGATCCTGATGAATCGAAGTGAACCCAATCATCGCCCGCAGTCAGGGCAGCTCAGGGAACGAGGAGGAAGCGATGCCTAATCGACTACGCACTGCGTCTGCGCTGGCAGCCGCTGTGCTGCTAGCGAGCGCGTGCTCGAGCAACGGGACACCAGTCCCATCCGCAACGACGCCGGCCGCGCCGAGTTCGGCGCCGTCCGCCCAGGCCAGCTCACCGGCTTCGACCGCACCGAGCGCGGCCCCCGCGGCGGCCGTACCGGCCGTCCCGACCGGCTACACCGAGCTGGACGCCGCCCTCGGCTCGAGCCAGCCGTACAAGGGCAAGACCGTCGACATCCAGGTCCAGTGGACCGGCGGCGAGCTGGCCAACTTCCAGGCGTCGGTGGCCGACTTTGCGAAGGCCACGGGCATCACCGTCCAGATCGACAGCGTCCCATCGAGTCATGAGACGGTCCTCAAGAGCCGGATCGAGGGCGGTGCACCGCCTGACATCGCGCAGCTCGCCCAGCCGACGCCGGTCCTCTCCTATGCGGCCGAAGGCAAGGTCATCGACCTGGCCTCGTTCATGCCCGCGGACAAGCTGAAGTCCGAGCATCCGGCGACCATCGGCCTGGTCAGCCAGGGCTCCAATATCTGGGGCCTCCCGTACAAGGCTGACGTCAAGTCGACGATCTGGTATCCGATCAAGGCGTTCGCCGCCAAGGGCTACCAGGTTCCGAAGACGTGGACCGACCTGATCGCTCTGTCCGACAAGATCGTCGCTGACGGCAGCAACCCGTGGTGCATCAGCGCCGGCGGCCCCGGCGACGCGACCGGCTGGCAGATCACCGACTGGGTCGAGCAGGTCGTGCTCGAGACCAAGGGCCTCCAGTACTACAACGACTGGATCAGCCACAAGGTCACCTTCGAAGACCCAGGGATCAAGGACGCGTTCGACAAGTACGTCGGCAAGATCTTCTTCAGCCCCAACTACGTCTACGGCGGCGCGCAGGCGATCATCAACACGGATCAAAAGACGGTCATGGATCCGATGTTCAACAGTGACCTGTCCGCCCCGAAGTGCTGGATGCAGAAGGTTCCGACCTGGTACGGCCCGGACTTCTTCCCGGATCAGCGGGCCAGCGGCACGCTGTCCAAGTACGTCGTCGGCACTGACGTTGGGATCTTCCCGTTCCCGACGATCGATCCCAGCCAGAACAACATCGAGGGTTCGGCCGACACCATGATGGTGCTCAAGGACCGGCCCGAAGTTCGTGCAACCATCGAGTTCCTCGCCACGCCGCAAGGCCTCCAGCGCTGGATCGAAGCTGGTAGCGCGATCTCGACCAACACCTCGACGCCGGCAGCCTGGTACGCCGGGGCGTACAAGCTGCAGGTCGCGTCGAGCATCGTCAGCAGTGCAGCCGGCATCGGCTTCGATGCCTCGGATCTGATGCCCGGTGCCGTCGGCGCCGGCACGTTCTGGACGAAGTCGGACGACTGGGTTCAGAACAATGGCCAGAACACCGATGCTACCCTGAAGGCCATCGACGACAGTTGGCCCAAGCCGTAATCGTCTAGCGAGATCGCGGGGCGCCTGCCCGTCAGGTAGGCGCCCCGCAACTACCCAATGGAGGAGGGTAGGTGGCCGTAGTTCCGCGCAGCGCGAACCCGACGCCGCCGCGTTTCATCCTGCCGATCCTGGGCCTTCTCGCCGTCGTCCTGTGCGTCGGCGGGATCATGGTCCTGATCGACCCCCACGGCGCGCAGAACCTGCTCGCCACGATCTACGACGCCCTGGGCAACAGCTCCGGGGCCCAGGATCTGCGCAACGGCCAGGGCGACCAGGTGATCGCCAAGCTGATCCTGCTGGTCATCGCACTCGGCGTCGGCGTCGGCGGGATCTGGCTGCTGTTCCTCGGCGTTGGCGGGCTGGTGGGAAAGCTCCGACCGGTCTGGCGCGATCGGATCCTGCCGATCGTGTTCGTCGGCCCCGCGCTGATCCTGCTGTTCACGTACCTGCTCTACCCCGGGGTGGCGACCTTCGCGCGCAGCTTCTTCGACAGCAAGGGCGCGTTCACCCTCGACAACTACGCCCTGATGACGACGCCGGACATGATCGAGATCCTGCGCAACAACGTCATCTGGCTGATCGTGGCCGCGGGCGGCAGCGTAATCCTCGGCCTGCTGATCGCCGGCCTCTTCGATCGGATCCGCCGGGAAGCGTTGGCCAAGACGCTGATCTTCCTGCCGCTGGCGATCTCGCTGATCGGCGCCTCCGTCATCTGGGGCTTCATGTACGCCTGGGAGCCGGCCGGCCAGCCCCAGATCGGGCTCCTGAACGCCGTCCTGGTCGGGGCGGGCCAGCAGGCAATCCCGTTCTTCACGACGAAGCCGGTGAACATCATGGCCGAGATCGTGATCATGATCTGGCTCCAGACGGGCTTCGCGATGGTCGTCCTGTCGGCGGCGATCAAGGGGGTCTCGACCGAGGTCATCGAGGCCGCTCGACTCGATGGCGCCAATGAGCGCCAGCTCTTCCTGCGGGTCATCGTGCCCTCGATTTGCGGCTCGATCGTGACCGTGACCACGACCATCGCGATCGTCACCCTCAAGATCTTCGACATCATCTATGTCACGACCGGCGGCCGGTTCGGCGATGACGTGGTGGCGAACCGGATGTTCCACGAGATGTTCCAGTTCTTCAACGACGGGCACGCGGCGGCGCTGGCCACCTTGCTATTCATCGCTGTCCTGCCTGTGATGTACCTGAACCTGCGCAACTTCCGCCGACAGCAGAGGGAAGCATGACCGCGCCAGCCAAGACCCTCATGCAGAACCCGTCGCGCGTCTCCCCCTGGCGGCCGGCGCTGCTGCGCAGCCTGCCGCTGCGACTGGCGGTCCTCGTGATCTGCGCCCTGTGGACGATTCCCCACCCTGGGCCTGCTCGTGACGTCGGTGCGCAACCCGGAGCTGATCAGCACGACCGGCTGGTGGACGGCGCTCTTCAACCCGTTCGCGGCCGGCCAATGGACGTTATCGAACTACTCGGAGGTCATCGCGAGCGGCGGCATGGGCCCGGCGTTCGTCAACAGCCTGATCGTCACAGTGCCATCGACCGTCATCCCGATCACGATCGCCGCGTTCGCCGCCTACGCGTTCGCCTGGATCCCGTTCCGCGGCCGCGCCATCCTGTTCACCATCGTGGTCGGGCTGCTCGTCGTGCCCATCCAGATGTCGCTCATCCCGATCCTCAAGATCTACAGCGGCGCCGGGCTGTACGGCACGTTCCTCGGCATCTGGCTGGCCCACACGGGGTTCGGCCTGCCATTGGCGATCTTCCTGCTCTACAACTTCATCTCGCAGCTGCCCCGCGACCTGTTCGAATCTGCCGCGATCGACGGGGCCTCGCACATGCAGTCGTTCATCCGGATCGCGCTGCCACTGTCAGTTCCGGCCCTGGGCGCCTTTGCCATCTTCCAGTTCCTGTGGGTCTGGAACGACCTGCTCGTCGCGCTGGTGTTCCTGGGTCCATCGAACGACCTGAGAGTCATGCCCACGGCGCTGTTGGCCTTGCTCGGCAGCCGCGGAGGACAGTGGCAGATCCTGACCGCCGGCGCGTTCGTCACGATGGTCACGCCGCTGCTCGTCTTCCTGGGCCTCCAGCGGGCATTCGTCAGAGGGATCCTGGCCGGCTCCGTCAAGTCGTGACCCTGGCGCGGCTGCTGGTCGCCTTCGACGGGCCGGTGCTGCCGCCGATGGCGGCGAGGCGGCTCAACGAACAGGGCGTGGCCGGCGTGACCCTCTTCCGGGCCGACAACATCGTCGATCCGGCCCAGCTCCGCCGGCTGACCGCCGCGATCCAGGAGGCACGGCCGGCCGGAGCACCAGCGTTGCTGGTTGCCGCCGACCAGGAGGGCGGCCAGCTGGTTGGCCTGGGCGACGGGACGACCCAGTTCGCGGGATCGATGGCGCTCGGCGCGACTGGCGATGAACGGCTGGCCGAGCGGGTCGCCGGCGCAACGGCTCGCGAGATGCGCGCCCTCGGCGTCAACGTCAACTACGCGCCGGTGTGCGACGTGGCCAACAATCCGGCCAATCCGGCGCTCGGGATCCGCAGCTTCGGCGATGATCCGGACGCCGTCGGAAGGCTCGCGGCGGCGACCGTGCGCGGCCTGCAGGACGCCGGCGTGGCGGCGACGGCCAAGCATTTCCCGGGTGCCGGCGACACCGCCGCTGATCCGCACCACGAGCTGCCGCTGGTGGCCCGGACCAAGGCCGAGCTTGCCGCTCGCGAGCTGGTCCCGTTTCGAGCGGCACTGGCGGCGGGCGCGCGGATGGTGATGACCGGCCATTTCGCGTTGCCCGGTCAGGCGGACGACCTGCCGACCAGCCTGTCCGCTGCGGTCTTGCGCGACCTGCTGCGCGGCGAGCTGCGGTTCGACGGCGTGACCGTGACGGATGCCCTGGACATGCGCGCCCTGGCCCAGGGGTCGGCCCAGATCGTGGATGCCATCACGGCCCTCCGGGCCGGCGAAGACCTGCTGCTCGGAACTGCCGACGAGCCAGCGCTGCAACGGCTGGGGGAAGGCATCGCCCAGGCGCAGCGGCGAGGCCTGATCGATGCCGACGACGACGCCGCGGCGAAGCGCCGGCTGGCCGAGCTGCGACGCTGGCTGGGACGCGCCGAGCAGCCGCCGCTCGAGGTCGTCGGGTGCGCCGAGCATCGGGCGCTGGCCGCCGAGCTGGCCCGACGTTCGATCACCCTCGTCCGCAACGACGACCGGCTCCTGCCGTTGAGGCCGGCGGCCGACGCCCGGATCGCGGTCGTCCAGTCGCTGCCCGCCGACCTGACGCCGGCCGACACGTCCTCGACGGTGGCGCCGACGCTGGCATCCGCGCTCCGCCGCCGGCTCGCGGGCGTCGAGGAGATCCTCCTGCCGGCGACGCCCGGCGAGGCGGATATCGCCGGCCTGGGCGAGCGACTGGCAGCCTTCGACCTGGTCGTCGTCGGGACGTTCTCCGCGCACCTCCAGCCGGCACAGGCGGTCCTGTTCGCGGCGGTCCTGCGGTCCGGCACGCCGGCCGTCACGATCGCCCTGCGGACGCCGTGGGACCTGCTCGCCTACCCGGCCGCCCGAACCCACGTCTGCAGCTTCGGCATCCTGCCGCCGTCGATGGAGGCGCTGGCGGCCGCGCTGCTGGGCGAGGTGCCGTTCGTCGGCCGGCTGCCCGTTGACATCGCCGGCCTCTATCCGCGCGGCCACGGGCTGAGCGCCCAGGGCTGAAGCACGGTCACCCGGACGCGCCGGCGGTGATCAGCCGCTGGTACCAGCGGGCGCTGTCCTTCGGCGTGCGGCGCAGGCTGCCGAAGTCGACGTGGACCAGGCCGAACCGCCGGGTGTAGCCGAAGCTCCACTCGTAGTTGTCCAGGATCGACCAGACGTGGTACCCGGTCAGCGGCACGCCGGCCTGAAGCGCCTCGGCCGCCGCGGCGACGTGGCGTGCCAGGTAGTCGACCCGATCCACGTCGCGTACCCGGCCGCCCTGATCCACGGTGTCGGGGTAGGCGGCTCCATTCTCGGTGACCACGATCTCGCGCGGTGCGTACGTCTGGTTGAGCTCGAGCAGGACGTCGCGCAGACCCTCGGACGCCACGTGCCAGCCCATCGCCGTCTGCTCCGAATCGGGCACGGCCCCGATCTCCCAGTCGAACGCACGATCTGACCGGGCGCTGATCGAATCGCGCCGGTAGTAGTTCAGGCCCAGGAAGTCGAGATCTCCAGGCGGCGGCTCGGCGAGGTCCACGCCGTCGAGGTGACCGGCCTCGCGGTGAGCATCGAGTCCCAACGCTGGGTAGCCACGACCAAAGAGTGGATCGAGGAACCACGCGTCGCGGGCGGAGCTCCATCGGGCGGCAGCGACTCGATCCCTGTCCGACCCGGTCGCCGGCGCGATCTGGTTGGCATCGAACGCCAGGCCGACCTTCGCCCCGCCGACCAGGGCGCGGATCGCCCCGGCCGCACCGGCATGAGCGCGCAACTCGTTGTCGGCCACGCGGATCGCCGTCGGCCAATCACGCACGCCCGGCGCATGGATGCCCTCGGCATGACCGAGGAATGCAAAAACGGCCGGCTCATTGAACGTCATCCAATGCTTGACACGATCGCCCAGGTTCGACGCGAGCAGCGCAGCGTAATCGGTGAACCAGCCCACGACCTCCGGGTTGGCGAAGCCGCCCCGATCCTGCAGCGCCTGCGGAAGGTCCCAGTGGAAGAGGTTGATCAGGGGCTGGACGCCCGCGGCAAGCAGGGCATCGACGAGGCGCCGGTAGAAGTCGAGGCCGGGCTGGTTGACGGCCCCCGTGCCCAGCGGCAGGACGCGCGGCCAGCTGACGCTGAGGCGATAGGCGCACGCCCCCAGGTCGGCCATCAGCCGCACGTCCTCCAGGTAGCGATGGTAGTGGTCGCAGGCGACGTCGCCCGTGCTGCCGTCGTCGATCGCGCCCGGACGGCGGGCAAACCTGTCCCAGATCGACTCGCCCCGGCCGTCCTCGGTCGCCGCTCCCTCGATCTGGTAGGCGGAGGCGGCAAAGCCCCAGGCGAAATCGGCCGGGAACGGCCGCCCGAGCCGGGTCGGGTCTGTGTCGAAGTTCGCCGACCTACGCATCCTGGGATCGTAGGCCCCATCACCGCGAGCAGGCAGGCGCGACGGGGGCTCAGAGGCCAAGGACGACCGCCTCGAGCGGCCGCACGTTCAGCCGCGACCCGACCGTGTGCGTGACCGGCTCGATGCTCGAGAGCACGACCCTCCACGGACCGGCAGCCTGGGGTAGCTCCACCTCGCCGCTGCGAAGGCCGAAGCGGACCACGACCAGCGCGACCTGTTCGCCGGACCGCCGGAGGTAGGCGAGGACGTCGGGATCGCCCACGTCCACGAGGGCGAGCTCACCGGTCCGCAGCGGCGTCGACGCCCGCCGGAGCTCGAGGAGCCGCCGGTAGTGGGCGAGCACCGAGCCCACCGAAGCCTGCTGGTCCTCGACGTTCCGCGACGGCGCATCCGGAGGGATGGGCAACCACGGCCTGCCGGTCGTGAAGCCGGCCTGCGCATCGCCGCTCCAGGCCATTGGCGCCCGGCAGCCATCACGGTTCCACCAATCCGCCATGCGCCGGGCCGCTCGATCCTGAGCACGGCTGCGGGGGACCGCGATATCCCGAGCCCCGATCTCCTCGCCGTAGTAGAGGAAGGGCGTCCCGCGTAGCGTCAGCTCGACCGTCGCTGCGGCCTTCGCCACGGCATCGGCCGCGGCTCGATCGTGACGACCCAGGGTGTCCAGGTAGCGCGAGACATGTCGCGAGTGGTCGTGGTTGGACAACGCGATCGTCGGCCAGCGACCGGACCAGGCGGCCTCGCGAGCAGCGATCGCCGCGCGGAAGGACGCCGCCGTCCACGCCGACTCAAGCAGGACCCAGTCGAACACGAGGTGGCGCGGCGCCCAATAGGCGACGGCGGTCTCGATGCCGCTCGTGAACAGTTCGCCGACTGTGGCGGTCCCCGGCCGCGAGTCGACGATGCGGCGGAACTCGGCGAGGAGATCGTGCAGATCGGGCTGGTCCTTGTCGTAGCGGTGCTCCTGGCTGTCCCAGGGGATCGAAGCGCCCGCCGCGAACTCCGGGTTCGATGGCATCTCGGCTGCCTTGAGGAACGCATTGAAGACGTCGAGCCGAAACCCATCGACGCCGCGGTCGAGCCAGCCCCTGACCATCGACCACATCTCGGCGCGAAGTGCGGTGGAGCGCCAGTTCGTGTCGGGCTGCTCGGGCAGGAACGTGTGGAGGTAGAACTGCTGTCGCCCAGGCTCCCACTCCCAGGCCGACCCGCCGAACCACGACAGCCAGTTGTTCGGCGGCTCCGGTCGACCATCGCGATCCCATCCGGACGGATCCCGCCAGAGATAGAAGTCGGCGAACGGTCCGGCCGTCGACTGGCGCGACTGCACGAACCACGGGTGCAGGTTGCTGGTGTGGTTCATCACCAGGTCGAGAATGACCCGGATGCCTCGTCGATGGCATTCCTCGATCAGGCGATCGAGATCGGCCAGCGTCCCGAAGACGGGATCGACCGTCGTGTAATCCAGGATGTCGTAGCCGCCGTCGAGCATCGGCGACGGGTAGATCGGGGAGAGCCAGATGGCGTCGACGCCCAGAGAATTCTGCTCGGCCGGCGAGATGGTCGAGGTGGTCGATCAGCCCCGGGATGTCGCCGACCCCGTCGCCATTCGAGTCGGCGAAGCTCCGCGGATACACCTGGTAGACGACGCCGTCCATCCACCATCGATCGGCTGCGTCCAGGTCGGCGGCGGATGCTGACCCTGGAATCGCCATCGAAGACCTCGCAGACCCGCTTGGGAAGGCCCGATCTTAGCAAACGGCCGCGAGTTCCTGCCCTTCGACTGGTCCGGCCTGCTGCGGTCCGAGCTAGCGCGATCCCTGGACCGGTGCCGCCGAGGCTCCGTCGGCCCGGTCGGTCGTGTCGGCCGCCAGGCGATCGAACTCTTGCTCATGCTCCGCGAGGACAGACTCGGTCGCCTTGTCGAGCGTCACGAACTCATTCCTGGCTCCCTCGAGCGCCCGGATGATCTCGTCGAGCTTGAGCTGGGTCGCCTTGGCCGACCGATTGGCGCTGTTCTGGATCACGAAGACCATCCAGAACGTGACCACCGTGGTCGTCGTGTTGATGAACAGCTGCCAGGTGTCCGAGAAATTGAACAGCGGGCCGGTGAGGGCCCAACCGAGCACCAGGACGACCGACGCGATGAGCGCGGGCAACGAGCCCAGCGCCCGCGTCAGGCTGTCAGCGGCGTGGTTGAAGCGTTCGACGCTCGATGCCGGCGGGGGCGATGACGGGACGGCCATGGGCGCAATCTGACGGGCGGACGACCCATCCGGGCTTGCGGCCTCGGGCGGTCTGCTTGCGACCCTCTAACAACCGGGGGCCGTCAGGGTTGGCGGACGACCAGGACCGCTGCGCCGGCGACGTCACCGGCCGCCAGGCGATCGAGGACCGCGGCGCCGGCTGCCAGGGTGTGGACCTCGACCTCCGACTGGATCCCGATCCGGGCGGCCAGCGCCAGGAACTCGACCGCATCGCCACGGGTGACGTTGGCGACCGACCGGATCGAGCGCTCCCACCACAGGTCGTCGTAGTCGAAGGCCGGGATGCCGTCGAGATGGATCGCATTGACCACCACGGTCCCGCCCCGGTCCAGGGCGCGCAGGGCCGAGACCACGACCGAGCCCGCCGGGGCGAACGTGATTGCGGCGTCGAGCGGCCGGGGCGGGGGATCGTCGTAGCCGCCGACGGAGGCGGCGCCCATCGCCGACGCCCGATCGAGATCGCGCTGCGCCCGCGACGCAACGTGGACCTCGCAACCCCAGTGCCGGGCGACCTGGATCGCCTGCCGGGCCGACGCCCCGAAGCCGTACAGGCCGAGGTGGCCGCCGGGCTGGATGCTGCTCAAGCGAAGCGCCCGAAACCCGATCACGCCGCCGCACAGAAGCGGGGCGGCGTCGATGTCCTCGATCCCGGCCGGGATCCGGACGGCCACCTCCGCCCGGATCGTCAGGAGCTCGGCGAAGCCCCCGTCGCGATCCCAGCCGGTGAACGTGGCAGCCCGGCACAGGTTCTCCCGCCCCTCGAGGCAGAACGAGCAGGTGCCGTCGAAGCCGGCCAGCCAGGTCGTCCCGACCCGCTCGCCGACCGCCCACTCCACCACCCCCGGGCCGAGGGCGACGACTGTCCCCAGCGCCTGGTGGCCGGGCACGACCGATTGCCGGTGGGCCGGCAGGTCGCCGGTTGCGATCTGGAGGTCGGTCCGGCACACGGCGCAGGCCGCGACCCTGACGAGGAGCTCCCCGGGGCCAGGCTCAGGATCGGGCCGGTCGACCAGGCGGAGCAGGTGCCCCGCCTCGGGCCGCGTTCCCTCGACGACCAGGGCCCGCATCGCGGATCAGGCGCCGACGCCGAGGCCGGCCAGCAGGTCGCGGGCCTCCCGCAGGTCGGTGGTCTCGAAGCCCTCGTCGAAACCCTGGTAGACGGGCCTCAGGATCGCCTCGGCGGCGTCCCGCCGGCCATCGGCCAGGCGCAGGCTGGCCAGCCTGGTTGCTGCCCGAAGCAGCGTCGTCCGGGCATCGAGCTGGCCGGCGCGATCGTAGGCGCGCCGGTACCAGGCCTCGGGCGACGCGTCCTCGCCGCTCGCCGCGCCGCTCGCCTGGCCGGCGGGCAGGGCGGCCAGGAGGTCGCCCTTCACCAGCTGGAACTCGGACAGGATCGACGCGGTCGAGCCCTGGCTGAGGATCCCGATCGCGGTGTCGATCGGCGGGATACCCTCGGCCGGCCGGCCGGCGCGCAGGCTGGCCCGCGCCGTCAGGAAGAGCAGGAACGGCCAGAAGATCGGTGGCGATCGCAGCTCGCCATACAGGTCCATCCCGGTGCGGATGTGGCGCAGGCCGTCCTCGAACTGACCGAGATCGACCTGCGCGGCGCCGTGCAGGCAGCTGCCGGCCGCCGTCCAGATCCGGAATCCGTGCTCCTCGGCGAGATCCAGCAGCCGGGCGGCGAGGTCGAGGGCCGCCTCGGAGTCCCGCAGCCAGAGGCGGAGGAGGCCGGCGTGGAAGTGGGCGTAGGCCGTCGTGAAGGGGTGATCGAGCTGCGCCGCCAGGGCCAGGGCTGCGTCCGCCCGCTCGACCGCGCGATCGGGATAGCCAAGCATCCAGAGGGTGAGGGCCGAGGTCGTCAGGCAGGAGATCCGGGGGTCGTTGCCCACCCTCGCCGTGGCGGCTCGGCTGGCCTGGGTCGGGAACAGGGCGATCGCCTGGTCCAGGTGGTCGAGCCCACCGTGGAGGTCGTCGAGGGACATCAGCATCGCGCCCACCAGGAGGTGCCCGTCGATGAGCATGCCCGGATCGCCCTCGCGCTCGCCCAGGGCGAGGATCTGGCGACCCAGCCGAACCGTCTCATCGAGCTGGGCACGGAACATGTACAGGCTGGCCATGCCGCGCAGGACCGAATAGTGCTGGCGAGCGTCGCCACCGCGCTCGAAGAGCTCGACCACGCTGGCGAACACGGCGTCCACCTCGGGCGTGAACCCTTTTGTGGCCATCAGGGCTCGGGCGAGGCTGGTCCGCAGGGCGATCTCCTGGCCGACCCGGTCGGGTGTCGCCGGGGCGGCCGCCAGGACGGCCAGCATGTCGCGGGTCAGGACGACCGTGTCGAGGTACCAGCCGTGGGCGTCGTCGAGGATGAGCAGCGGCCCGGCAAGCTGCTCGAGCCGCTCGAGGTCGCGCTGCTCGACCCACCAGGCCCAGGCAATCCGCAGGTTGGCGACCTCGCCGGCGAGGCGGGCAAGGGCTGCTTCCCGGCCGCCGCCATTCAGCTCCGGTCGGGTGCGGCGCGCCAGCTCCGTGAAGTGGGTCGCGTGGCTCAGCCGTGCCCGGGCCGCGATCTCCGGTTGTGCTGCGAGTCGATCGGTCGCGAATTCGCGGATCGTCTCGAGCATCGACACTCGGGGCTCGCCGTTCGGCTGGTCGACGAGGTGGATCAGGGATTTCTCGGCCAGGCCGGCCAGGCCGGCGAGGACATCCCCGGGACCGTCATCCGTCGTGCCGGTTGCGTCGGCCACTGCTTCGACCGCGGCCAGGTCGGCATCTGCGAAGACGGCCAGGAGGGCGAACAGGCGCTGCTCGCCGGGCTCGAGGAGGTCGTAGCTCCAGTCCATCGTCGCCCGCAGGGTCTGTTGTCGCTCGGGCAGGTCGCGCGGCCCGCTGCGCAGGAGGCCCAGCCGGTTGCCGAGTCGATCGCGGAGGACCTCGGGCGAGAGCAGCCGGAGGTGGGCCGCGGCCAGCTCGATCGCCAGGGGCAGGCCGTCGAGCCGGCGGCAGATCTCGACCACTGCCGCGGCGTTCTCGTCGGTCAGCTCGAACTCCGGCCGCACGCCGCGCGCGCGGTCGACGAACAGCTGGACGGCCTCGTATCCGCTCACGCCCCGGGCCGACGGTGCACCGTGGTCGGCCGGCGGGATGCCCAACGGCGGGACCTGGTAGAGCCGTTCCGCCCGGACGTTCAACGCCTGGCGGCTGGTGGCCAGGACGGTCAGGCGCGGGCACTCCGAGAGCAGCCGGGCCACGAACGTGGCGGCCTCGGCGACCTGCTCGAAGTTGTCCAGGACGAGCAGCATCTGCCGATCGCGCAACCGATCGACGAGCTCATCCTCGAGCGGGCGGTCGATGATCTCGCCGAGCCCGACGGTTCGGGCGATCGCGACGAGCACGGCGTAGGTGTCGCGCGCCGCGGCCAGGTCGACGAAGCACGCCCCGTCCCTGAAGCCCGCCGCGACGTCCTCGGCGACCTTGATCGCCAGGGTCGTCTTGCCGGTGCCGCCCGGCCCGATCAGGGTGAGCAGCCGGACCGAGCCGTCCGCCAGCCGCTCCCGGATCGCGGCGAGCTCGTCGTGGCGGCCGATCAGCCCGGCGGCCCGGGCCGGCAGGTCGACGCCGGCCTCCCGCACCGTCAGCAGTGGGGGGAAGTCCGAGGCAAGGTCGGGGTGGACAAGCTGGAAGAGGTGCTCCGGCCGGCCGAGGTCCTTGAGCCGATGCTCGCCGAGGTCGACCAGCGTCGCGCCGGCCGGCAGCGCCTCGCGGGCAAGCGCGCCCGCCGATTCGGACAACAGGACCTGGCCGCCATGCCCAGCGGCCATGATCCGGGCGGTCCGGTTCAGGGTCGGGCCGAAGTAGTCGCCGCCGCGCTGCTCGGCCAGCCCGCAATGGATGCCCATCCGGACCCGGAGCGGGCCGGTTTCCGTCCAGCTCTCGGCCTGCAGTCCGAGCTGGGCCGCCAGGCTGGCCTCGGTTGCCCGAACGGCGCTCCCGAAGACCGCCATCATGCCGTCGCCGGTGGTCTTGACCACCTGCCCGGCGGACGTCTCGATCGCCGCCCGAAGAATCGCGTCGTGCCGTCGCAGGGCATCCTTCATGGCCTCCGGATGGAGCTCCCACAGGCGCGTGCTGCCTTCGAGGTCGGTCAGCAGGAAGGTGAGCGCTCCGGTCGGGGCAGGTTCCACGCCGCCTATCATCGGGCCCTCGGGTCAGTCCTGCGAGGTCAGTGCGTGGCCAGGTCCTTGACGCCGACCGGCCGCTCGTCGTGGACGTACGTGCCGCCGCGCAAGCTCGAGGCCGGGGCGGCGACGGCGGACATCGCGGCCGCCCCCAGCAAGACGATCGTCAGGCCCTGGTGGAACGGGACCCGAGATCAGTCACGAAGGCTTCCTGAGCGTCAGGACGTGGGCCGCGTCATGCGGGCCTCGGCCAGCGTGGGCTCGTCGAGCTCCACCGGATTGCCGGACGGGTCCTCGACGATGACCTGCTTGACGCCAACGCCGACGATGATCTCGCTCCGCAGGCGAACACCCTGCCCGCGCAGCCGCTCCACCGCCGCCTCGAGATCGGGCACCTCGAGCTGGAACCGGTTCCAGCCCCCCGGAGCCGGCTGGGCACCGTCGGGCATCGGCTGGCCGCCGCCGGCACCGCCGCCCGGGCGGCTCAGGACGAGGCGCAGGTCGCCCAGCGAGAGCATCGCGAAGTAGGCGTTGGGGTGCATCTCGACGCTGAAGCCGAGCAGGTCCGAGTAGAAGCGGATCGCCTCCTCGACGTCGTTGACGATGTAGCGAACGCTGACCGTTGCCATCGGAGTTCCTTTCACCTGCCAGTCGTCGTGCTCCTCGGCGTGGATCGTCTCACGGGTCGTCCGCGGCTGAATGGCGCATTCCGACGTAGGCTTTTCGACCTGCGCAGGCACGGCCATTCAAGGCCCGCGGCGCCGATCGGAAGCGAGGCGATGAGCGGATCACCAGCGGCAATCGACCTGCGCGACGTCCACCGCAGCTTCGGCAGCGTGCGGGCGGTCGACGGGATCGACCTGCACATCGAGCTGGGTGAGATCGCGGCGCTCCTGGGGCCCAACGGCGCGGGCAAGACGACGACGATCGACATGGTCCTGGGCCTCGGGCGGCCGGACAGCGGCTCGGTCTCCGTGCTGGGTCTCGCGCCCGCAGCGGCAATCTCGCGTGGGCTGATCGCTGCGGTCATGCAGACGGGTGGCCTGCTGAAGGACCTGACCGTGCGCGAGACGGTCCGGCTCACGGCCTCGGTCTTCGCCGAAGCCCGACCCGTCGATGAAGTCCTCGAGCGGGCCGGGATCACGAGCATCGCCGGCCGGCTGGTCGGCGCCTGCTCGGGCGGCGAGCAGCAGCGCCTGCGGTTTGCGCTCGCCCTGCTGCCCGATCCCGCCCTGATGGTCCTCGACGAGCCGACGGCCGGGATGGACGTCGAGGGCCGGCGCGACTTCTGGACGGCGATCCGGCGCGACGCCGAAGCCGGCCGGACGGTCCTCTTCGCGACCCATTACCTCGAGGAGGCCGACGCCTACGCCGACCGGATCATCCTGCTCCGCCAGGGTCGGGTCGTCGCCGACGGCACCGCCGCCGAGGTCAGGAACCTCTCGAGCGGGCGGTCGGTCCGGGCGACGCTGCCGGGTGCCGACCAGGCCGCGCTGTCCCGGTTGCCCGGCGTCCGCTCGGTCGAGCTGCGGGGCGAGCGGGTGCTGGTGCAGACGACCGACTCGGATGCGGTCGCGCGCTACCTCCTGACCGCCACCCCCGCCCGCGACCTCGAGGTCGTCGCCGCCAACCTGGAGGAGGCGTTCCTGGCCCTCACCGCCGACGACGCCGACGAGCCGGTGGCCGGCGAGAGCGCCGCATGAGCGCCGACCGCCCGGTGGCCATCGAATCGTTCGAAGCGCGTCGTCGGCCGCCGTTCGGCGGTTTGAACGCCACGTTCCTGCTGATCGAGATCCGCCGGCTCACGCGCAACCGGCGGACCGTGGTGGTGACCCTGGTCGTGCCGGTCGTCCTGTTCCTGCTGTTCAGGGCCCGACGAGACGTCGCGATCGGCGGGATCGAGATCACGGCGGCCACGACGATGATCGGGATCGCGGTCTATGGCGCCATGCTTGCCGCCACCTCCGGCGGGGCGATGGTCTCGATCGAGCGCGCCCTTGGCTGGAGCCGGCAGCTTCGCCTGACGCCGCTGCAGCCCTTCGCCTACGTCGCGATCAAGGTGATGGTCGCGATGCTCCTGGGCTTGACGTCGGTCATCGTGGTCTATGCCTTCGGCATCATCAACGGAGTCGACATGTCGCCCTCGGCCTGGGTGCTGAGCGGGCTCCTTGCCTGGGCCACGTCGTTCGTCTTCGCGGCGTTCGGCCTGTTCATGGGCTACCTCCTGCCCTCGGAGAACGTGATGCAGGTGATCAGCCCGGTCTTGGGCGTCTTCTCGCTCTTCGGCGGCCTGTTCGTGCCGCTCAGCCTCCTGCCGTCGGTGATGCAGGACGTGGCGCCGTACATGCCGACCTACGGCGTCGCCTCGATCGCCGAGATTCCCGCTCGTGGGTGGAGCGTTCGACCCGACCTGGTTGCTGAGCGTCGTCGTGTGGACCGCCGTCTTCGCCGCCGCGGCGACCGTGCTCTTCCGTCGCGACACGCGCCGCACCTGACCGAGAAGGGGAGCGACACGCCACGGTTGCGCAGCTGGGCGGTCCTGGTCGGGGGAGTGTCGGCGGCGGTCATGATCGGACGCCATGCCCGGCGCCCGACGGGACTCGACACGCCGGGTGGGATCGTCATGGGCGACGCGGCTGGCTACGACTCGCTCAGCAAGGTCCTCCTCGGCCCGTTCTACCGCTCGGTGGCGGCCGACGTAGCCGCGGTTGCATCGACCGGAGCGCAGGTCCTCGACATCGGCTGCGGCCCCGGCCATCTCGTGAACCGGCTGGCCCGCGACCATCGCCTCGAGGTGACCGGGCTCGACCTCGACCCGACGATGATCGACCGGGCCCGGGCCAACGCCCGGCAGGCGGTTGCGGCAGAGCGCCAGCCGACGTTCGTCGCCGGCGGGGTCGCGGCGCTGCCGTTCGCCGATCGCTCGTTCGACCTCGTCGTCAGCACCCTGTCGATGCATCACTGGGCCGACGTGGCGGCCGGCGAGGCCGAGATCGCCCGGGTGCTCCGCCCCGGTGGCCGCGCGCTCATGTGGGACATCCGCCCGGGCGTGGTTCCGCTCCACCGCCACCAGCCCGACCCGCTCGAGGCGCTCGGCGGCTCGTTGCTGGAGGTCGCCAGCGTGACGCCGTGGCGCTGGCCCTGGCGGCTCGCCTGGACGCAGCGGATCGAGCTGGTCCCCGGTGCCCGGGAGGGGGATCTCGCTCGACTCTAGACGGCCTTCCTGCCCGCGCCCAGGTCGAGTCGGGCGCGAACTGTAATGCCCCCGTTATGCGTTTGCCGTCTGCGCGTCGCACCATGCGTTCAGCCAGAACCAGCCCGGAGGAACGCCTGGTGGATCCCGTCATCCTCCTGATCAATTCGATCTTCTTCGTGCTGTTCGGGGTCGCCCTCTGGCGCTGGCTGCTCCATCGGGGGCCGGTCGAGCTGGGTGTGGTGGCGGTCTTCAGCACCACCGCGGCCCTGTTCCTCCTGTCGTTCATCAGCGCCTTCACGCCCGGCCTGGTGGCGATCGTTCGGCCGGTCAGCTACGCCGCGCTGGTCGCCCAGCCGTACCTGATCATCCGTCTCCTCGACCAGATCTGGCCGGTTCCGCGCTGGGCCAGCTGGGCCGCGCTGGCCGGCTTCCTGGTGGTGCTGGCCGGCCTGCTCGGGGTCGGGCCGGGCAGCCTTCCGGTGATCCTCGCCCTGGTCGCCTACTTCTTCGTCGGCGAGAGCGCCGCCGCGATCCAGTTCATCCGGCTGGCCGGGCGCCGGCGCGGCGTCCACCGGTCGCGGCTGACCATGGCCGGCATCGCAACCGGGCTGTTCGGCCTGGTGATCGTCATCGCCGGGCTGGGCTCGGCGGCCAGCAACGGATCGGCGACGGCGCCGCCCGTCCTCGTCGCCAGCCGGCTCCTGGCGCTGCTCGCCGCCCTCGGCTACCTGGCGGCCTTTGTCCCGCCCCGCTGGGTCATGGGCTTCTTCCACCGGGCGGCGGCGTTCGACCACGCCCGGGGGGTCGTCGCGGCTCGGCCCGGCGACGGGCCGCGCGTCCTGTGGAGCCAGCTGGCGGAAGCCGCCGAGGCGATCCTGGGCGCGACGCACGTCCAGATCCTGGACATGGCCGGGCGCCCGGTCGAGCTCGATCGCCGCGCCGAGGCGGGGGGCTCGTCGGCGGCCGGCTCGACCGCGACGGACTCGGGCCTCCGCCCTGATCGGACGGGCGAGATCACGGTGCCCATCGTCGTCGACGGACGCCGCGCGGCAACGCTCGTTGCCCGCCTCGAGGGGCGCCCCTTGTTCGTCGAGGACGACATCGCGATCGTCACCCTGCTTGGCTCGCTGACCGCCCGGGCAGTTCGCCACGGCGAGGACCTGGTCCAACTCCAGGCGACCGAGCTGGCGCTCGAACAGGCCGCCGCGATTCGGGCCAGCGAGGCCCGCTTCCGAATCCTGCTCGAGGCCGATCCGAACGCCATCCTGGCAACCGACGACGCGGGCCGGATCAGCTGGTCGACCCGCTCTTCCGAGGCGTTGTTCGGGTACCGGGCGGGCGAGCTGGTCGGTCGGGAGCTGAAGAGCCTGGTGGACATCCCGACTACCGACCGCGCAGGCGTGTCCGATCCCGAACGCGTCGCGTGGGTCGACGCGGTCGCCTTCAAGGCCGACGGGTCGGCCTTGCCGGTCGAGGTCGCCGTGCGTCACCTCCAGCTCGAAGGCAAGCCGACGACCGTGGCGATCGTCGCCGATTTGTCCTGGCGCCAGGAGGCCAATGCGATCCGGGACCGGTTCATCGGGATCCTCTCCCACGAGCTCCGGACGCCGATCACGGCGATCTACGGCGGCGCCCAGATCCTGATGAAGCGGGCCGGTGGCCTGGCCGACGACACGCGAACGGATCTGCTGATCGGGCTCGCCGAGGAATCCGAGCGCCTCCAGCGGATGATCGAGAACCTCCTGATCCTCGCCCGGGTCGAGCGCGGTGCGGACTTCTTCGGGTCCCGGCCGGTCCTCGTCCAGCGCCTCCTGGCGGAGGTGATCGACCGGGAGCGGACGCTGTGGCCGGGGCTCACGATCCGGCTCGACGCGGATGCCTCAGTGCCGGTGGTCAGCGGCGATGAGGACCAGCTCGCCCAGGTGATGCGCAACCTGCTGTCCAACGCGGCGAAGTACGCCGGCGACGACGCCCACGTCGACGTGACGATCCGCTACGCCGCACCGTGGGTCAGCGTGACGGTCCGCGACGACGGGCCGGGATTCCCGCCGGCCGAAGCCGACCAGCTCTTCAGCCTGTACTACCGCTCGTCCGGCAGCCGGGCGGCGACCGGTGCCGGGATCGGCCTGTATGTCTGCCGCCACCTGATCGGGGCCATGGGCGGCACGGTCTGGGCGCGATCGGTCCCGGACGGCGGGGCCGAGTTCGGTTTCACCCTGGCACCGTACGTCGACCCCGAGGACGAGCCGGACGGTCGGGCGCCGGCGGCGGAACCCCGCCAATCCGTACGGGCCGAGTAGGCGCCGCGGGACCTTGCCCGGCTCGGATCGCAACCTCGACCGGACCGTCGGCACCGAACCGCAACCCGACATACCGGTTCCCGGGCCCCGGATTCACGATACTTGGCTGGTTCCAGCAGCCGCCCACAGGAGACCCATGACTGCCCGTCAGACGGCCATTGCCACGATCGCCAACCACAAGATCGTCTCGACCCAGGACTACCTCGAGAACGCCGGCGAGGCGATCTACGGGCAGTACGTATTCCACGAGGAAGCCCAGCGGGAATACCTGGCCAAGCCGGTCTTCAAGAAGCTGCGGCGGACGATCGAGGGCCACGAGCCCTTCGACCCGGCGATCATGGACGCGGTCGCCCAGGGCGTGAAGGAATGGGCGATGGCCCAGGGCGCGACCCACTACACCCACTGGTTCGTGCCGATGACGGGCTCGACGGCCGAGAAGCACGACTCGTTCCTGAGCCCGACCGGCGACGGCCGGACGCTCGCCGAGTTCTCGGGCAAGACACTCATCCAGGGCGAACCCGACGCGAGCTCCTTCCCGTCGGGCGGCATCCGGGCAACGTTCGAAGCCCGCGGCTACACGGCCTGGGACGTGACCAGCCCGATCTTCCTGCAGGTCGAGCCGAACGGCGTGACCCTGACGATCCCGACCGCGTTCGTCTCCTACACCGGCGAGGCGCTCGACCACAAGATCCCGCTGCTGCGCTCCCAGGAGGCCCTCGGCAAGCAGGCCCTCCGCGTGCTGCGCTGGTTCGACAACCAGACGGCGGTGCGAGTCTTCACGAACATCGGCCCCGAGCAGGAGTACTTCCTGGTCGACCGGCGGCTGGCCGAGCAGCGGCCGGACCTGATCCTGGCCGGCCGGACCCTGTTCGGGGCGCCGTCGCCCAAGGGCCAGGAGCTCGAGGACCAGTACTTCGGCTCGATCCGCGAGCGCGTCCTGGCGTTCATGATGGATCTCGACCGGGAGCTGTGGCGGCTGGGCATCCCGGCCAAGACCCGCCACAACGAGGTCGCCCCGGGCCAGTTCGAGATGGCCCCGGTCTTCGAGCCGACGTCGGTCGGTTCCGACCACAACATGCTGGTCATGAGCATGATGCGCAGGCTGGCGCCGCGGCACGGCCTGATGTTCCTGATCCACGAGAAGCCGTTCGCCGGGATCAACGGCTCGGGCAAGCACAACAACTGGTCGATGGCAACCGACGAGGGCGAGAACCTCCTCGACCCGGGCAACGACCCCCACGCCAACGCCCAGTTCCTGGCCTTCCTCGTGGCCGTCATCCGGGCCGTCAACGTCCACGCCGACCTGCTCCGGGCGAGCATCGCCGACGCCGGCCAGGACCACCGCCTGGGGGCCAACGAGGCGCCGCCCGCGATCATGTCGATCTTCCTCGGCTCGCAGCTCGAGGACGTCATCGACCAGCTGGCGAAGGGCGCGACGTCGAGCTCGAAGAAGGGCGGCTCGGCCGACCTCGGGGTGACCTCGCTGCCGGTCCTGCCCAAGGACGCGACCGATCGCAACCGGACCTCGCCGTTCGCCTTCACGGGCAACAAGTTCGAGTTCCGGGCGGTCGGCTCGTCCGCCCCGATCTACTGGCCCCAAACCGTCCTGAACACGGCCGTGGCGGACTCGCTCGCCCAGCTCGCCGACGAGCTGGAGAAGCTCGATCACGGCGACTTCGGCGGCCTGACCGGGATCCTGTCGGCGATCGTCAACGAGAATCGGCAGGTCCTGTTCGAGGGCAACGGCTACTCCGACGAGTGGCACGTGGAGGCGGCCCGGCGCGGGCTGCCCAACAACCGGACGACGGTCGATGCGCTGCCCTCATTGACCACGGACAAGGCGAAGACGCTCTTCGCCAGGTTCGGCGTGCTGTCCGAGCGCGAGCTGGCGGCCCGGGTCGACATCAACTGGGAGCGCTACGTCAAGGTCCAGAACATCGAGGCCAACTGCGCCCTGGACATCGCCGCCACGATGATCCTGCCGGCCACGGCCCGCTACCTCGGCCAGCTGAGCGCCGCCTCCTCGTCGCGCGGGATCAACTCGGTCTGCGAGAAGGTATCCCGCCTGGCCGATCAGCTGGTCGACGCGATCGATGCCCTGGAGCACGCCCAGCACAAGGCCCACGCGGCCGGCTCGGTCCAGGCCGAAGCCCGTGTCTTCTGCGACGACGTCATCCCTGCCCAGGGCGCCCTGCGCGAAGTCGCCGACCAGCTCGAGACGCTGGTCGACGACGAGCTCTGGCCGCTGCCGAAGTATCGCGAGCTGCTCTTCCAGTACTGAGATTGGGCCGTCGGCGCGCCGGCGTGCGGCACTGCCGTTGTCCCATGAGGCGTGACAAGACCCGGGTTTGATGCCCGACGGGCGTCCTCGGCGCCGCTGTCGAGTGAGGTCGGCCGCCGGTTCATCCCGGGCTGAGCGTGGCGCGCCATGAAACTGCGGGCGGGCGCCCTCAGCGGGGCCCGCTGCCGTCGATGAAACCAGCCCTTTGTCACGCCGGGTGCGACGATCGACCCTTGGGAGTCTCGCTACTCGTCGCCGAGCAACTCCAGGAGCCGATCGGACTGGATTCCGTGCGCGGCCAGCACCGGCCGCCCGCCGGTTCAGGCGAGGCTGACCGCCGAGTAGATCGAGCCCAGGAACCGACTGGGCACGGACTCGAGCCGGCGCGTTTCCCGGAAGCCCGCTTCGGCGGCCAGCGGCGACCACGACCGAAACGAGATCGGATATGGCACCCATGGGTTGCCCTGGTCCGCGTCGTATTCGACGAGCACGAGTCGCCCGCCCGGCCGGAGGTAGCCCCGGACGAGCGCCAGGACCGCGAGCTTGTCGCGCTCGAAATGGAGCGAGTTGGCCATGACGATGCCGTCGAGCCGCGCCAGCCCGAGTGGCCGGCTGAAGTCGGCGACGCGTTGCTCGACCCTGACCGCCGGGAACGCGGCGCCCAGCGCCTCGGCCTGGACCTGAAGCGCGTGCCGGTCACGATCAGCGCTGACGATCGTGCCCGTCGGCCCGAGCAGATCGGCCAGGGCCAGGGTGAACGCGCCTTGACCTGAGCCGAGGTCGGCCCAGGCCGGGCCGGCGCCGAGCACCCCGTCCCGGATCAGCCGGACATGGTCACGATGATCCATCGGGACGAGGTCCCTGCCGTAGGGCCCAGGCCCGCTAGCTCCGCGCTCGCCGTCGCCGGGCGATGAGGAGCCCGCCGGCGGTGAGACCGAGCGCCGCGAGGAGCGCCGGGCCCGAGCTCGGCGCCCCGGCCGGACCCGGCGTATCGGTGCCCACGGTCGAGGTCGCCGGTGGCGTCGGCCGGAGGGTCGGGCGCGGGCTGGGCGAGGCCGGGACGCTGACCTGGAAGTCGGCTGCGTCGAGGAAGTTGCCGAACGACGGATCACCGCCGGCCGAGCTCACGGCCCGGAACCCGAACCGGGTGCAGGCCTGGCCGGACGGGACGGTGTACGAGCCGGTGTGCGCGCCCCAGGCGGTGTTCGGGTCGGTCAGGTCGGGCGAGACGTAGCCCCAACCTGTGTCGCCGTTGACGTCGGCCGTCGCGGCGTTCCCGATCAGGACCTTCATCGTGTCCGTCCCCGAGCGGCCGCGATGCTCGAGCGTCCAGGTCATCTGCTCGCCGGACGTGGTCACGACATCCTGGTAGAGCGTCCCAGCGCTGTTCGCGTTGATCTCGACGAACTGGGCGCCCTGGGCCGAGGGCACGCCGCCGAAACCGGAGCTCCAGATCTCGATCTGGTTGGCGCTGTCGGTGGTGCGCCAGGGCGGGACCTGGGAGGCGTCGCGGGACGAATTGCCGCCGGCCGCGATCACCGGCGTCTCGAAGTCGCCATTGACCAGCGTGGCCGAGTCGGCGCCGCACCCGTCGGCACGGGCAGGTTGAGCGGCCGGCCCGGATAGGCCGGCCAGGGCCAGGGCCAGCGCTGCGCAGACAACGAGCGGCGATCGGCGGGTCATGTGCTCCTCCGCCGGGCTCGACGACGGGACGACCGACGCGCCCGGCCCCGGCACCGTAGCACGCGGTCAGGGTTCCGGTGGGGTCAACGGCACCAGGCATCGGTCGAGGCTGGCGGTCCCGGCTAGCGATCGAGGATGCGGTCGGCCTTGCGGTCGATCTTGCGTTCCTCGCCGGCCGTGATCCGGCCCGTCTCTTCCTGCTGGGCGGCGCGCGACTTCGCGTTCCGGGCGTGAGCCTTGTCAGGCATCGGGTACTTGCGCTCGTCGGGCAGCCCGAAGCTCGAGTCGGGCAGCTTCTTGCGCTTGCTCGTCGACAGCTCGGCCATCTTGATCTCCTCGTAAACTCGCGTGGACCTGTCGGGCGACCATAGCCGCGCTGTTCCGTCGGCCGCATCGCACGCTCGACCGGCTGCGTTGCGAGCGGCTTTCAGCGGCCCCAACCGTGGGATGGACGGGACGCTACGAGCACCAGGTGGCGGTCGCATTGCCTTGGCCCGGCCGATGTGCGTCAGGCGGGCACAACCGCCCGCCGACCGCCGGACGTGGGGATCGCGAAGCGTCCGACGCACGAAATCGACCGATCGGACCGTGATGACGTCGAATCTGTGCACCGGGCGCACGAAACCCGTCAGCGTGCCCGAGGTCGTTGTCAGTTGCGCGCGTGGGACGCACACCCGACTCGCCGCGACGTGGGTCGGCTCGCCCCGCCGTGGCTTGTCAGCGCGGGCGAATTGCCGAATAGCGGTCGTGCTGCTCGATGTCGCCGACTTCGAGCAGGCCCCGCAGCCCGGCGTCGGCGAGGGCCGAATTGCCGGTAAGCCGGCCGAGCTCGACCTGCACCCGGGCCAGCGCGGGCCGTGCTCCGGCTCGTTCGAAGAAGGCCAGGGCGGCGCGCAGTGCCGGCTCATCATCGTGGGCGAGGCCGAGGGCCCGATCCAGCTGGGCCAGAATCAGCCGGGCGGTTGGCTGGATCGTCGCCGTGAGCGTCTCGAGGGCTGGATCGGCGAGCCTGACTCCGCGATCGGAGACGAAGGACAGGACGCGCTCCAGCGAGTCGTAGCCAACGACCGGCGTGTCCCTGCTGAGCAGCCCGACCGCAGCCGCCGGATCGCCATCGACGATCGCCCGCTCCATGTTCGCCCGGATCGAGTCATGGAAGGCGCTCCCGATCTCGCTCAGGGTTTCGCGCCAGCGGGTCATGCCCACGTCGTCCCGCCGGGCCCGGGCGACTTCGAAGGCGGCCAGGAAGCCCCGGCTGGCGTACCCGGCAGCCACCCGATCGAGCTGTTGCCAGAGGGCGTGGGCCCGCGTCCCGGCTCGCTCGACCTGGTCCCAGTGCCCCTGGAGCTGGGCGGTGACCGCCCACCAGGCCGCAAGGTGCAGGGCCCAGTTCGAGGCCTGGCCGGGCTGGATCTGGCGGAAGGCGAGCTCGCAGGTGGTGGCGGCGTCGTCAAGATCGCCGATCGTCGTCGCTGCCCAGGCAACCATGCATGCGGCATCGATCCGCTCGCTCAGCTCCAGCCGCTCGCCGAGCTCCAGCCGGCGCACGGCGGTGGTGTGCATCCCCGCGTAGTCGCCGCGGTGCTGGGCGTTCGCCCCGAGCGCATCCAGGGCCGCGCTCTCCAGGTCGGTAACACCATGACGTGCCCCGATCTCCAGGGCCTGCAGGGCGCTCGCGTCGGCCGCGGCGATCTCAGCCTCGCTCGATGCTCGCCCGTCGACGCTGGTCCAGAAAGGGATGAACCCCTCGGCGGCTCGAAACCGGGCGACCGACACTTCGTCGGTGACCTCGGGCAGGAGGGCCCGGCCCTCGTCGAACAGGGCCAGCAGCTCGGCTTCGGTCGGCCGATCGGCGACCGAGCCCTGCCACCGGGTGTGGAACGTCAGGATCGTGTTGAGGATTCCCAGGACCCGATTGGCTGGTGCGCCGGTCGAGCGGGCGAGACGGAGGGCGATCGTCATCGCGTCGATGCTGATGTCGCCATGGACGAAGGTGTTGCCGATCCGCTCGTACAGGTCGAGATGGCGATCGGGCGTCGCAAGCTCGACGGCCGCCCGCAGATGCCGGAGGGCCTCGACGTTGGCCGCCGCGCCCTGGGCCGCCGAGGCCGCCGCCTCGAGCCGGACGACGGCCTCGCGGCGCAGCTCGGCGGCGTCGTCGAGGTCGAGCGCCGTCGCCAGTGACGCGGCTTCGCGGGCATGGACCGCGATCAGCTCGGCGAAGGCGTCGGCCTGGCCGCCTGCCCGTGCGGCCAGCCATTCGGCCGCAGCGTGATGGAGATGGGCCCGTTCCGCCCGGGGCAGCATCCCGTAGGCGACTTCGCGGATCAGGATGTGCCGGAAGTTGAGCTCATGGGCGCCGGCCTGGCGGACGAGATCGCGGTCGAGAAGCTCCTCGAGGGTTCCTCCGGCGCCGTCCGCCAGCGTCGGATCGAGGGCAAGGGCCCCGGCCAGCGCGAACCCGCGGCCGAAGACCGAGCCGACCTGGAGCATCCGCCGCTCGGCCACGGAGAGCAGGTCGAGGCGAGCCAGGACGGTCGCCTGGACCGTATCGGGCAGGCGCTTGAGGGCATCCCTCACGGCGTCCGCCTCGAGCTTCGGGCCTACCTGCTCGACGAGGGCCCGGACGATCTCGCCGGCATAGAACGGGTTGCCGTCGGCGCGCTCGACCACCGCCTCGACCACGTCGGGCGCGATCCCTTCGACGAGGTGCGCGACGACGGTCGCCACGTCGACGTCGGGCAGGGGCTCGAGGGCCAGCGAGAGGGCGTTCCGCCGGCCACCGCTCCAGGCCGCGCGCCGATCGAGGAGCTCCGGCCGGGCAATAGCCACGATCAGGATCGGCAGGTCCGGCCGGGGCTGGACGAGCGAGTCGATGAGGTCGAGCAGGCTGTCGCTCGACCAGTGCAGGTCCTCCAGGACCAGGGTCAGCGGTCCGGCCGCGGCGGCCGCCTCGATCGCCGTGCGCCAGGCAGCGAACAGGCTGGCTCGATCGACGACCTCGAGGTCGATCGTCCCGATCGTCGCGAGGAGGGCATCGGCCACGGACGCTGGGTCGTCGACTCCGTGGTCACGAAGCCAGGTTGTCGTCACGCGTCGGGCGTCGCCGGGATCCGTATCATCGTCGATGCCGACAAGGCGGCCGAGGACGGACCGCAGCGGCCAGTACGTGAGCCGCTGGCCGTACGGCAGGCACTGGGCAATCGCGACCGTGCCGTCCGCTCCGGCAATCTCGGGCAGCCGCTCGAGGAGCGCCTCGACCAGGCGGGTCTTGCCCGTCCCGGCCGGGGCCACGATGCTGACCAGGAACGGCCGGTGCTCCTTGAAGACCCGGCGGGCCACGAGCTCCAGCTGGAGCAGGTCTGCATCCCGGCCGATCATCGGCAGCTGCGGCCGGCTGCGCACCGCCCGCCCGACGAGTGTCCGTGCCCCGATCGGCAGCGCCTTGCCCTTCGCCTCGAGACGACCCGGCGGTCCGTACACGAAGCCGTCCGCCGAGCGCGAGCTCCGCTCGGCGACCAGGACCGCCCACGGCTCGGCCAGCTGCTGGAGCCGGGCTGCCGTGTTGACGGCGTCGCCCGTGATCAGGAAGTCCTCACCGGCCGCAGCGTCCCGGCGGGCGACGACCTCGCCGCTGGCGACGCCCAGCCGGATCGGCAGGCGCTCCTTCAGCCGCGGGTCGGCCCGCACCCGATCGCGCAGGTCGAGGGCCGCTCCGATCGCCCGCTCGGCGTCGTCGCCGTGGGCGACCGGCAGGCCGAAGACGGCCATGACCGCGTCGCCGATGAACTTCTCGACGGTGCCGCCGTACTCGGCGATCACCTCGCTGGCGATCGCGTAGTAGCGGCTGAGGAGCGCGCGAAGATCCTCGGGGTCGAGCGATTCGCCGAGGGTCGTCGAACCCTGCACGTCGGCGAACAGGATCGTGACGAGCCGGCGTTCCTCGCTCACCTGGGCACCATCCGGCGATGGTACCCGGCCGCCGGCCGGGGAAACGACCCGGGACGGGGAATGCGCCGGGCCACGCCTACAATCGATCTCGACATCGGGTGCCAGATCACGGAGCCACGTCATGACCGACCAATCCACCGCCAATCGCTCGTTCGCGGACACGACCACGAGCGGTATCAGCCCGGACCTCGATGACAACGTCGTCGATGGTGACGCCGCCACCTACCTGGAGGCGCTCGTCGTCGACCCCAGCGCGGTCGGCGCGGCAACGTTCAGCGGCGTCCCCGAGGGCCTGCCGCTCGAGCTGGTCGGCCAGCACCTCCGGCTGTCGGGCACGGTCAACATCGGCTACCACCGCCGTCTGTCCGACTTCGTCAACAACAACGACGGCCTGATCGCGCTGCGCGACGTCACCGTCCTGCGCCGCAACGGCGACCCTACGAAGGTCACCTCGCCCAGCATCTGGGTCAACCCGGGCGAGGTCACCCTGATCGCCCAGGTGTCCGATGTCGAGGAGCAGCGGCCGGCGGGCGTCGAGTTCCAGCAGAAACGGGCGTTCCACCTGATCGTCGTCACCCCGGGCCACACGCTGACCGGCGAGGTCCACCTGAACCAGGAGGCCGTCCTGTCCGCGTTCATCGAGTCGCGCGACCCGCTGTGGATCCCGATGACGGACGTCCGGACCCGCTCACTTGCCGACCGGCGGGTGATCTCGCGCTACGGGTTCGCGCTGCTGAACCGGAGCCATATCGTGGCCGCCACGGAGCTCATGGCCGGCATGATGCGCGGCCGCAGCGTCCTGTAGGCTGGCGCCCGGTGGTGCCCGAGTGCACCGGCCGGTGACACAGGTCTGGACCGGACCGGGTGGGTCTGGAGTAGGCTCAGTGGTCCAACGTGGCGCGAAATGGGACACGGATGCCGAGAGTTCGACTCCTGCGCTCGAAGCCGAAGATCGACGAGGCCGAATGGGCCCTGACCGAGTCCCGGACGGCCGTGCGCCTGGCTGGGCTGTTCGACCCGGCCGCTGACGAGGACCCGTCGCCCGGGCCCGCCGGCGACGTGGCCGCGGACGAGCTCGCGGACAGCGGCGCCGAGCCGCACGCGGGCGCCGTCACGGAGGCTGACCCGGTCGCCCCTGTTGCTCCGGCCGCTCCGGAGCCGATTCGCCCCGATGGGTACCGGCCGCCGATCGTGGTCATCGGCCGGACGGACGACGCCGGCCTCGAGCCGGCGCCGGGCTCCGGCCGCGAACCGGTCGGGGTGATGGCCGAGGACCTCGACCCCCGGGGCCGGGACAGCTGGCTGTTCGATGTTGCCGACGAGCTCGCCTCGGATCCGCCGGCAGCCCGGCCCAAGGGCGGTTCGCGGGCCGCGAAGCCGCGGGCGAAGGCCTCCGGCCAGCCGGTCGGCGCGAGCGCGTTCTGCCCGTACTGCGGCGTGCTCCTCGACCCGCCGCCGGCCGCCAGCCGGCGCTGCACGAGCTGCCTGCAACGGATCGTCGTCAAGCGGATCAACGGCCGGACCGTCTACCTGGCCGAAGCGGCCGTCCTGGTCTTCGACGCGGAGCGGCGCCGGCAGGGCAGCGCCTCGCGGCTGACCCGCCAGCGCGAAGGGTGGCTTCGGCTCGCCGCCGGCGTCGGCGCCCCGGCCGGCCGCGTCGCCCGCCTGGGTAGCGCGCGACTGTCGCAGGAGGTCGTTGACGCGGCTCGAGCGCTGTACCTGGCCACGGCCGACCGCGCATTCCGGGCGGCTCGCCGCCAGCGCGACTGGGAGCTGGCGGGCCGGATCCGGCGCGACCAGGCCCGGGCACTCTACCGCCAGGCCGGCTCGGCCCAGCCGATCCCGGCCGACATCGTCGAGCTGTTCGGCGAAGGGGTTGCGGCGGAGCTGCGGGGGATCGCCGAGATCTCACGCGATGCCGAGCTGGTGGGTGCCGGCTGCTGCGATGCCTGCCGGGCCGACGAGGGCCGGATCTTCCGGATCAGCCAGCTCCTGCGCGTCCCGCGCCTGCCCCACGCGGGCTGCCCGCGGGGCCTGTGTCGCTGCCGATTCGACCTCGCGGCCCGCGATCGAAGTACGCTGCGTCGGTACCTCCGCCGCCGGCCGGGCGCGGAGGGACGGGTCAGCCCGCCGGAGCACGCGCCCCGGAGCTGATCCCGCAGGACAGGGATCGAGGTGGTCCGGATCGGCTTTCTGCGCTGGCTCTTTGGCCGGGAACCCACGGACGACCGCTCCGAGCCGGTCGGAGCGCCCCTACCGCCCGAGCCCGAGCCCGAGCCGACGGCCCCGGTCGTCATCCAGGTTGCCTGCCCGAACTGCGGCGTGATCCTCGATCCGCCACCAGAGCGCACCCGGCTCTGTCCGCGCTGCCGGCGACGGATCGTCGTCCGCCACGTCGACGGGCGGGCGATCTACCTGACCGAGGCGGCCGTCGAGGTCTTCGTGTCGGAGCGAGTCCGGGAGCAGGAGCGGGAGACGTGGACCCACGACCGGCGCAAGTGGCTCGACCTGGCCCGCCTGGTCGGGGCGCCCGCCGACCGCCGCCAGCGCCTCGAGGGTGGTCCGCTGACGGCGGCGGCCGTCCAGCAGTCCCGATCGCTGTACATCGTCGCCGCCGAACGCGCCGCCCGGGCCGCGAAGCGGGCCAAGCACTGGGACGACCTCGCTCGGATCCGCCAGCGCCAGGCGGCCGCGCTGTACGGCGAGGACGGCGGCAGTGGCCCACCGTCCGACGAGGTCCTGGCCCTCCATCGCGAAGGGGTCGCGGCGACGCTCCGGGCGCTCCAGCCGGTCGCCCGCGAGGCGGAGCTCGTCGGGGCCGGTTGCTGTCCCGCCTGCCGGACCGACGAGGACCGGGTCTTCAGGATTGTCGATGAGCTGCGCACCCCGCGCCTGCCCCACGCCGGCTGCCCGCGCGGGTTGTGCCCCTGCGACTGGTGGCCGGCGATCCCCAACCCGGCGGCCAAGCGCCGCCGCCGGCGTACTGTGGCCCAGCTCTCGCCCGTGGCGGACCCGGATCTAGGCGACAAGCCGAAGGAGGATGACCGCGAGTAGGCACACGGCTACGAGCCCCCACTCGACGATCCGCATCCCGCGGTCGAGTTCGAGGGCTGGGCGTTCGGCCGGCCCACTCGGCGAGACCAACGGCAGCTCGACTTCGTCCATCTGATCGTCCACTTCGTGAGGGTCACGCCGAAGCGTAGGAACCCGGGCCCTCCCGGCGCACGCGTTCGAGCCGTCGAAACGCTGCGCGGAGATAACAGATCAGACGCGGACTCGCGATCCGTTGCGACGGATGGCGAGGCTCAGGCCCGACGGCGATTCGGCCTGCGCCGATCGGCGTCGGTCGGGATCGGGACCGGCTCCGGGGCCGGCGGCAGCTCGGGCAGGACCGTCTGGTCGCGGAGTCCGGAGCCGATGATCCGGCGCAGCTCGCGGTCGATCGCCGGGTCCGTCTCGAGCGGCCGGTAGGCGGCCAGCCGGCGGTCGACTTCGGCGCTGGCCCGCTGCGAGGCGTCCTTCGCCCCGAGCTTCGTCCAGCCCTCCCGGTTGTCGCGATCGATCACCGGCCCGGGCAGGTACAGCTCGGCCGGCCAATTGGCCAGCGTGTGCTCGGCCATGATCAGGTGCTGATCGGCCATCAGCCGCTCGATCAGGTCGCTCGTCGGCAAGTCGTCGAGTGGCGCGCTGTCGCGTACGAAGTGGAGCGCCTGGCCGCACATCTCATCGTCGAAGACAAGCTTGGCCAGGCTGAAGACGAGGACGAAGTCGAGCATCCCGGGCCCCGACACCGAGTTGACGCCGGCCAGCGCCGCCAGGAGGGCGCTGCCAAAGGTCTCGGCCCCGGCCTGGGCGTCGAGGATCTTGCCGTCGGACAGGGCCATGTACGCCTGGCAAGGCAGGCCGAGCGCCTTGGCCACCGCGACGTAGGCCGCGTCGAGCTTGAGCGCCTCGATCGCGGCCATCGGCGACGAGGCGACCTTCATGTGGAACGTCGCCGGGGCGCCGCCGAAGAGGACCGGCGTGCCGGGTCGGACGAGCTGGGCCATGGTGATCCCGGCGAGGACGTCGACCGTGTGGAAGACGGTTGCCCCGACGAGCGTGACCGGCGCGATCAGGCCCATCAGGGTGACCGGCACGATCTCGATCGCGATGCCCGCCTCGGCGCAATCGATGATGTTCTGGCAGGAGTCCTCGCCGTACCGGAAGTTGCCGGTCGCGGTCACCGTGAAGATGCTCATCGGGCGGGCGATGAGATCGGCTCGATCGTGACGGAAGCAGTCCATCATCGCGGCCATGCGGGGCACGCCATGCTCGGTGAACGCGCCCGAGACGATCGGCTTGCGCGAGTTCAGCAGGCACATGTACAGCCGCCAGGCGTCGGAGACCTGGGCCTCGATGTCGGCGTTCGTCGAGAAGGCCGTCGCCAGGTAGGCGATGTGGGCCAGGCCATCGCACAGCCGGACGTATTCGACGAAGTCGGTCGAGTCAGCGAGGCGGGCCACGCCCGTCCGGTGGTCGAGGACCTTCAGGCCGCTCGACCCGGGCACGAAGTGGACCCGGTCGCCGCCCAGGTTGGCGTGCGGCGCCCCGTCGCGGTCGTACAGCCAGAACGACTTCGGGGCGGTCTGGATCGCCCGTTCGACGACGTCGCGGGGAAAGAGGATTCGGCCGTTCGCGTCCTGGCCCAGGCCGCGCTCGAGGAGCAGCTCGCGCATGGCGGCCCCGCGGATCTCCATGCCCGTCTCGGCCAGGACCCGCAGCGCCTCGTCGAGGATTCGCTCGATCAGCGCCGGCTCGAGCACGGACAGGGACGGTCGCACGGGCCGATTATGGCCGCCGGGCAGCCCGGCGCGGCGGGCGTTGCGCCCGGCGCCGAGCGAGCCGGGTCCGTCGCCGAAGTACGATGGTCGGGCATGAACGAGACAGCGGACGTCATCATCGTCGGCGCCGGCGTCCAGGGCGCCAGCCTCGCCTTCCACCTGGCCCGGCGCGGGGCCCGGGTCACCGTCCTCGAGCGGCAGGCCGTCGCGGCCGGGGCGACCGGGCGTTCGTCGGGCTTCGTCCGGATGCACTACGACCTGGCCAGCGAGTCGGCCCTCGCGTTCGCCTCGCTGCCCTATTTCCAGCGCTGGCCCGAGCTCGTGGGCGCGGGCGACCCGAGCTTCGTCCGGACCGGCTTCATCCAGCTCGTGCCGGCTGACCTCGCCGACCACCTGCGGGCGAACGTCGCGATGCACCGCGGGCTGGGGATCGACAGCGTCGTCGTCGGCCCGGCCGATGTCGCCCGGCTCCTGCCGGGCGCGCTGACCGACGACATCAGCGTCGCCGCCTACGAGCCGGATTCCGGCTATGCCGACCCATCGGGCACCGCCGCGGGCTTCCTGGCCGCCGCCCGGAAGCGCGGGGCGCGCCTGGTCACCGGCTGTCGGGCGGACGCAGTGGTCGTCGAAGGGGAACGGGTGGCCGGTGTCGACACCGACCGGGGCCGGTTCGCCGCGCCGGTCGTGGTCGATGCCGCGGGCGCGTGGGCCGCTGAGCTCGCCCGGACCGCGGGGGTCGACGCGCCGGTCGAGGCCTGGCGCCATCCGACCGCCTACTTCGGGCTGCCCGCGGGCCGGGGACCCGATTTCCCGATCGTGATCGACGAGATCAACTCGGTCTACTTCCGGCCGGAGGGCCGCGAGACGATGCTGGTCGGCCTCGAGAGCGGCAACGAGATCGGCGGTTCGGCCGACCGGCCGCTGGCCGGCCTCGACCAGGCCAACCTCAATTCGATGGTTGCCCGGATCTGTGCCCGCGTCCCGTGGATGGTCGACGGCACGCTGCGGGCCGCGCACGGTGGCCAGGACGGGATCACGCCCGACCAGCGGGCCATCCTGGGCGCGGCCGGCCCGGAGGGCTTCATCCTGGCCTGCGGCTTCTCGGGCACCGGCTTCAAGACCGCCCCGGCCGTCGGCCTGTGCCTGTCCGAGCTGATCCTCGACGGCCGGGCGACGACCGTCGACATCAGCGCCTATGCCCTCGACCGTTTCGCGGCCGGCCGGCAACTCGTCGGCGAGCATCCCTACGAGATGCTCTGGCGCTAGGCGACTCCCTGGCAGCAATCAGCCCGATCATTGGAACGAGGCGATCCATGAACGACTTCGACGGCCTGGTGGCCGTGGTGACTGGCGGGGCGAGCGGCATCGGGGCCGCGACCGTGGAGCTCCTCCTGGCCCGTGGCGCGCGCGTCGCCTGCCTCGACCGGGCGATCGCGCTCAACGCCGCCGCGGACGGCCGGGCCGGCCTCCTGCGGATCGCGTGCGACGTGACCGACGATGCCGGGGTTCGGGCCGCGATCGAGCAGGTCGGCCGTGAGCTGGGCGGGATCGACGTCCTGGTCAACAACGCCGGGATCGGGTCGGTCGGCGACATCGCCGCCAACGACGACGCAGAGTGGCACCGGGTCTTCGACGTCAACGTCGTCGGGATGGCCCGCCTCTCCCGGGCCGCGCTGCCCTACCTGCGCCGGTCGAGTCACCCGGCGATCGTCAACACCTGCTCGGTCGTGGCCACCGTCGGCGTCCCGCAGCGGGCCGTCTACAGCGCGAGCAAGGGCGCGGTGGCCGCCCTGACCCTGGCCATGGCCGCCGACCACGTCAGGGAGGGGATCCGGGTCAACGCGGTGATGCCCGGCACGGCGGATACGCCGTGGGTCGGCCGCCTGCTCGACAACGCTGCCGATCGGGACGCCGCCGAGGCGGCGCTCAAGGCCCGCCAGCCGATGGGCCGCCTCGTGTCCGCTGACGAGGTCGCCCAGGCGATCGTCTACCTCGCCGGCCCGCTCTCGGCTTCGACGACCGGCACGCTCCTCGCCGTCGACGGGGGCATGGCCGGGATCCGGGTCGGCTGAGGGGCGGCGGTGCACGGTCCGCCTCGAGGCGGCCGGCGCGGTCGTCGTCGCCCAGCCGACCGTGACCCCCTGGAACTCGCTCAATGCTCGGCTCGAGGGTCCGGCTGGGCTCCAGCTGACCCTGTTCACTGAGCTCGGCGGCCAGGTGCCGCCTGTCCGAGTGGGCTAGAGCTCGCCGGCCCCGCGTGTACGTGGTCGTTCGCCGGCCCGGCGTGCGCGTGGTCGCTCGCCGGCCCCGCGTGTACGTGGTCGTTCGCCGGCCCGGCGTGCGCGTGGTGCTCGCCGGCCCCGCGTGCGCCAGGCGGGCACAACCGACCGGCCTGCCGTCCGGGTGGTCGCTTATGTGCGCCACGGGCACAGCTCCGACGAGATTGCGCTGCATCGGGCCCGTTTCAGGCCGAATCGAGCCCCGATGACCGGCGATTCGGTCAGTTGTGCCCGCCAGACGCAACTTGACCCACGAGGCGGCACCGACCCACGAGGCGGCACCGAAGGCGGCACCGACCCACGAGGCGCCACCGACCCACGAAAGACGCCGGCACCCCGATGAACGCGATCCGCGAGGGCTGCTCGCACGGCGCCCGACGACGCGGCAGCATCGCCCCGCCGGCGGTCACTTCGTGGAACTCGCTGAATGCTCGGCTCGAGGTCCGGCTTGGCTCCAGGCTGACCTTGCTACGCCGAGCTCGACGGCCAGGCGCCGGCGTCAAGCTCGAGCCGGTAGTAGCGGCCGCTGGCGGAGACGTGGCGTCGGCCTAGCCGGTAGACCAGGTTGCCCGGGAATGGGTGCTGGCTGGTCGCCCGGATCGCCCGATCACGCTCGGGCCCCTGGCCCACGAGCGTGGCCCGGAAGCCGACCGGCGCCTGGCCCGGCCAGCCGACGAGGAGCCGGCCACCGGCGGCGTCGAGGTTCCAGGTCCATTGGGCCGGCCCGTTGGGATGGCCCAGGTACCAGTGTCCCTTGGCCGAGAGGAGGCCGAGCAGCGTCCGCCGCGGCCGGCTTGTCCGTCGACCGGGGATCGTCACCTCGACGACGTTGCCCAGCCCGGCCTGCAGCCACCACAGGCGAATGGCCGGATCCAGGATTCCGAGGAGCCCGTACAGCGCCCGGAACCCCAGCGCCCAGGCGCGCGAGGGCCTGGCACGTTCGTCGGCGGTCATGTCCGTGATACGCGCCCGGCCGACGTCCGGATCGCGAGGCAGCGGGCGGCGGGAGCCGGCCAGCTCAGTGGCTGCTCGACTCCGCCCACAGGTTGACCCCGCTGTCGGTCGCGAAGCGGTCGATCTCGGCCAGCTCCTCGGTCGAGAACGCCAGCTGGTCGAGCGCGCCGAGGTTCTCCTCGAGCTGCTCGACGCTGCCCGCCCCGATCAGGGTCGAGGTGACCCGCGGGTCGCGCAGCGTCCACGCCAGCGCCATCTGGGCCAGGCTCTGACCCCGCGCCTGTGCGATCCTGCTCAGCCCACGGACCTTGGCCAGGATGGCCTGGTCGAGGAACTCCGGCCTGAGCGAGCCGCCGCCGGCCGCTCGCGAGCTGGCCGGGACGCCGTCGAGGTACTTGCCGGTGAGCAGTCCCTGGGCGAGTGGCGAGAACGTGATGCAGCCGGCCCCGGCGGCATCGAGGACGTCGAGCAGGCCGCCCTCGATCCAGCGGTTCAGCATCGAATACGACGGCTGGCTGATGAGCAGCGGCGTGCCCAGCGCGGCGAGGATCGAGATCGCCTCGCCGGTCCGGGCCGGCGAGTACGACGAGATCCCGACGTAGAGCGCCTTGCCCGCTCGGACCGCGGCGTCCAGGGCGCCCATCGTCTCCTCGAGCGGCGTGGCTGGGTCGAACCGGTGCGAGTAGAAGATGTCGACGTAGTCGAGGCCCAGCCGGCCGAGGCTCTGGTCGAGGCTGGCCAGCAGGTACTTGCGCGAGCCCCAGTTGCCATACGGCCCGGGCCACATGTCGTAGCCGGCCTTGGTCGAGATGACCAGCTGGTCGCGGTAGCCGCGCAGGTCCGTGGCCAGGATCCGACCGAAGTTCGCTTCGGCCGAGCCGTACGGCGGGCCGTAGTTGTTGGCCAGGTCGAAGTGGGTGACGCCCAGGTCGAAGGCTCGCCGGATCACGGCGCGCTGGCCGTCGATCGGCCGGCCGTCGCCGAAGTTCTGCCACAGGCCGAGCGAGATCGCGGGTAGCAGCAGGCCACTCCGCCCGGAGCGGCGGTAGGCCATCGTTGCGTAGCGGGACGGGGAAGGGACGTCGGTCATCAGCCTATTCTGACCCGTCGCCGGGAGGCCAGCCAGGGGGCTTGCGGGCAGGCTAGAATCCGGTCCCCGTGGCGACGATCCGTCCCTTCCGCGCCCTGCGCCCGCGGCCCGAGCAGGCGGCCGCGGTGGCCGCCGTCCCGTACGACGTCGTCAGTCGCGCCGAGGCCGCGGCATTGGCCGCCGGCAACCCCCTCAGCTTCCTGCACGTTTCGCGGGCCGAGATCGACCTGGCCGAGGGCGTCGACCCCCATGCCGACGCGGTCTACGAGCGGGCGGCGGCGAACTTCGCCGAGCTGGGCCGGGTCGCCCCGCTCGTCGTGGAGGACGAGCCGAGCCTGTACCTCTACCGATTGCAGATGGGCGACCATGCGCAGGTCGGCGTCGCCGGCTGCTTCCTGGTCGATGCCTACGAGGCCGACGAGATCCGCAAGCACGAGCGAACGCGCCGGGACAAGGAGGACGACCGGACGCGGCACATCCTCGCGGTGCGGGCCCAGACCGGCCCGGTCTTCCTGACCTACCCGGCGTCCACCGTGATCGACGCGGTCGTCGAGCGAGCGGTTGCCGGTCCGCCCCTGATCGATATCGTCGCCGCCGACGGCGTGCGCCACGCCGTCTGGCGCCTCGGCGGACCCGATCGCGACGCGCTGGTCGCGGCGTTCGAGGCGGTCCCGCTCCTGTACATCGCCGACGGCCATCACCGGGCGGCGAGCGCGATGCGCGCCCGGGCCACCCTGCGCGACGGCTCGGCCGACGCCGCGATTGAAGCCGATACGTTCCTGGCCGTGGCCTTCCCCGCCGACCAGGTCCAGGTGCTGCCCTACCAGCGCGTCGTCCGCGACCTGGCCGGCCTGACGCCCGAGGCGTTCCTCGCGGCCCTCGCCAATCGGCTGGTGGTGACCGCCGGCAGGCCGCTCCCCGATGGGCCCGGTGGGGTCGCGATGTACCTCGCCGGGCGCTGGCACCACCTCGCGCTGGCACCGGCCCCGGCCGGTGCGTCCGCGGCCGATCGGCTCGACGTGGCCCGCCTCCAGGCCCAGGTCCTCGAGCCACTGCTCGGGATCGGCGATCCGCGGACCGATACCCGGATCGACTTCGTCGGCGGGATCCGCGGACCTGCCGCCCTCGTCGAGCGGGTCGACTCCGGCTCGGCCGCCGTCGCCTTCGCCCTCCACCCGGTCGGCGTGGCGGACCTGATGGCGATCGCCGACGCCGGCGGGATCATGCCCCCCAAGTCGACCTGGTTCGAGCCGAAGCTCAGGGACGGCCTGCTCAGCCATCGCATCTAGCACCGCCAGACCCAGTGCCACCAGCCTTGGACAGGAGCCCAGCCCCATGAAGGTCCTCGTCGCCGATCAGTTCGAGCAATCCGGCCTGGACGGCCTGGCCGCCGCCGGCTGCGAGGTGGTCTTTGATCCCGGGCTCAAGGATGACGCCCTCGGCGAGGCACTCCGCGAGACCGGGGCCGAGGTTCTCGTGGTGCGCTCGACGAAGGTCAGCGCAGCGATGCTCGACGGCGGCAACCTGGCCTTGATCGTGCGCGCCGGGGCCGGCTACAACACGATCGACGTCGGCGCGGCCTCGGCCCGCGGGATCTACGTCTCGAACTGCCCCGGCAAGAACTCGATCGCCGTCGCCGAGCTGGCCTTCGGGCTGATCCTGGCCCTCGACCGGCGGATCCCCGACAACGTGGCCGCCCTGCGCGCGGGGCGGTGGGACAAGAAGGAGTACTCGAAGGCAAAGGGCGTCTACGGCGCCACCCTCGGCCTGCTCGGCTTCGGCAACATCGCCCAGGAGCTGGCCCGGCGGGCCCAGGCGTTCGGCCTGGACGTCGTGATCTGGGCCCGCCGCTTCGAGGCCGGCGGCCCGCCCGACCTGGCTGCCTACGGCCTTGACCCCGCCTCGTCCACGTCGCGCGTGACGATCGCGGCGACGCCCGGCGAGGTGGCCGCCCAGGCCGACATCCTGAGCGTCCACGTCGCCCTCGCGCCCGCGACCCGCGGCCTGGTCGGGGCCGAGCTGCTCGGCCGGTTGCGGCCGGGAGCCATCGTCATCAACACGTCGCGGGCCGAGGTCGTCGACCACGACGCCCTGGCGGCGGCGGTCCGGGAGCGCGGCCTGCGGGTCGGCCTCGACGTCTTCCCCGACGAGCCGACGACCCCCACGGGCGAGTTCAGCCCGCCGATCGCGGCCCTGCCCGGGGTCTACGGCACCCATCACATCGGGGCCTCGACCGAGCAGGCCCAGGAGGCGATCGCCGCCGAGACGGTCCGCATCGTGCGCTCGTACAAGGACACCGGGCGGGTGCCCAACGTCGTCAACCTCGCCCGGCGGACGAAGGCCAGCCACATGCTCGTGGTCCGCCACCGGAACCGGCCGGGGGTCCTGGCCCACGTCTTCGAGCACCTCCTGAGCGAAGGGATCAACGTGCTCGAGACCGAGAACGTCATCTTCGAGGAGGCCGAGGCGGCCGTCGCCCGGATCAACACGGACGGCGCCCCATCGGCGGGCCTTCTCGGCCGCATCGAGGCCGCCGACGCCAACGTGATCAGCCTCCAGCTCGTCGCCCTGTGAAGGAGCCCCTCCGATGACCGAACGGATCTTCAACTTCTCGTCGGGGCCGGCGGTCCTGCCCCTGCCCGTCCTTGAGCAGGTCCAGCGCGACCTCGTCGCCCTGCCCGGGGTGGGCATGTCGGTGATGGAGATCAGCCACCGCTCGGCGACGTTCGAAGCGATCATCGCCAAGGCCGAGGCGGACATCCGGCGGCTGGCGGCGATCCCCGACGGCTATCGGGTCCTGTTCCTGCAGGGCGGAGCCAGCCTCCAGTTCTCGATGGTCCCGCTCAACCTGCTCGGGCCGGGCCAGACGGCGGACTACCTGATGACCGGGACCTGGGCCGATAAGGCGGCCGGCGAGGCGGGCAAAGTTGGCTCGATCAACCAGACCGGCTCGACCGCCGACACCGGCTACAACCGGATCCCGGCCGATGCCGAGTGCCTGCTCACGCCCGGCGCCGCCTACGTCCACATGACCTCGAACAACACGATCGAGGGGACCCAGTGGCACCGCCTGCCGCGGGCCGGCGACGTACCGCTGGTCAGCGACGCCTCGTCGGACATCTTCAGCGGCCCGATCGACGTCGCCCGCTACGG
Source organism: uncultured Chloroflexia bacterium (assembly GCA_963727055.1). GTDB lineage: Bacteria > Chloroflexota > Limnocylindria > Limnocylindrales > CSP1-4 > Palsa-1033. The sequence goes on along the minus strand of CAVSEN010000003.1, from coordinate 1,356,764 downwards.
CCTGGTCTTCGCCGGCGCCCAGAAGAACCTGGGGCCGTCGGGCGTCACCCTGGTCATCATTCGCGAGGACCTCCTGGCGCGCTCCAGCAAGAGCCTGCCGACGATGCTCAACTACGCTGTCCAGGCCGAGAACGGCTCGCTCTACAACACGCCGCCGACCTTCGGGATCTACGTCCTGGGCCTGGTCGTCCAGTGGCTGCTCGACCTGGGCGGACTGGCGGCGATCGCCGACATCAACGAGCGCAAGGCCGGCCGCCTGTACGCCGAGCTCGACCGGACCGGCTTCTGGCGACCAACGGCCCAGGGCGACAGCCGGAGTCTGATGAACGTCACGTTCCGGCTGGCCAGCGAGGAGCTCGAGAAGGCGTTCATCAAGGAGTCGACCGCGGCCGGCTTCGATGGCTTGAAGGGCCATCGCTCGGTCGGCGGGATGCGGGCCTCGATCTACAACGCGTTCCCCGAGGCCGGTGTCGACCGCCTGATCGAGTTCATGCGCGACTTTGAGGCGCGCAACGGCTGAACCGCAGCCGGACACACGATGACCGCCGGCGAATGCCGACGGTCATCAGGCTTGCGGTGCTCGATCCCGCCCCGCTCTGATCAGGTGATCAGCGCCAGCGATGTCCGGCTTCAGGGACCAGAGTCGAGCTTGCGGCAGACGCCAGGACCTGCAGGGCCCGGGTGGCATGAGATCGAAGGATCGCCTTCATCTCACCACCACCGGATGCCGGCACCGAGCGTAAGGGCCATCGACGCGATGATCGTCAGGGCCAGGGTGAAGCGCGCCAGGTTCGCCTTCACGAGTATCTCCTTCGAGTGGATGTGCGCCTGTGGACCGGCAACCGGGCTGCCTTGGGCGATCCCCGCCTTCGCTCAAGGTCCCTGGCTTTGCGTCCCCGCCTCGCGACGGGTTTGCCCTGGACGGTTCATGTGACGGAGGACGTCTGTCGTCCTCAGCTCGAACCGTAGGGCGCGCCTCGTTCGGAACGAACGACCCACTGGTACCGGTTGGGGGCGGTGATCGGGGGAGGTTCCGGCACGCACCGGCCGGCACCGTCTACGAGGCGGCCGGCTCCTGGTCCAGGCCGCTGCGCATCGCCACGACGATGACGATCACGACGCCGATCCCGATCAGGACGTCGCCCACGCTGAAGACGTTGGCGAACGGGATCGGGTGGGGGAGGGCAAAGATGTCGGTCAGCGGCTGGAGCACCGGGTGGGCGACCACGGCGCTGTTCGAGTAGATGGTCGCCGGCGACCGCCCGAGGGCGGCCAGGGCGCCCGGGTCGGCCGGCATGTAGCCGCCGTTCGTGGCGATCGCCGCCAGGTTCGAGAGCGCGCCGAGGGCCACGACCGCCATGCCGGGCAGGGCGACGTTGCGCAGGAGTGCGGCCAGGACGAGGGCGGTGGAGCCGACGTAGATCGGGACGCCCAGCGACCCGATCCGATCCGTGACCGGGGCCGAGAACAGGACGAGCTGGATCGCGAAGCCGGCGACGGCCAGCCAGCCCCAGCGGAACTTGAGGGCGCCCAGCGCGGCCGGCCGGCCACCGAGGACGAGCCCGGCAAGGGGGCCGATCAGGACGGCATACAGGATGAACATCAGGCGCTCGCCGTGGTCGGCGCCGGGGCCGGATGACCGCCTGGAGCGGGTTCGGTGCTCCCGGCTGAGGCGGGCCGGGCAGTGGCCAGGCCAAGCATGCCGGCCAGCCCCTCGATCGGGCCCGGCCGGGCGAACAGGTAGCCCTGGCCGAACTCGCAGCCGAGCTCGCGCAGCCGGTCGAGCTGGCCGGCGTGCTCGATCCCCTCGGCCACCACCCGCAGGTCGAGGGCGCGGCCCAAGGCGACGATGGCGGCCGCGAAGGCCCACTCGCCCGCTTCGCCGTCGGCCGGTCCGATGAAGTCCTTGGCGATCTTCAGGATGTCGACCGGGAAGCGGCGCAGGTAGCTGAGCGATGAGTAGCCGGTCCCGAAGTCGTCGATCGAGATCCGGACGCCCTTCTCGCGCAGGGCCTGGAGCTTGCGAATGGTGGCCTGGGTATCGCGGAACATCGCCGTCTCGGTGATCTCCAGGATCAGCCATTCCGGCTGGAACGCCGTCTCGGCGAGGACTGCCTCGACCTCGTCCAGGAAGTCCGGCTGCTGGAGCTGGATCGGCGAGACATTGACGCTCAGGGTCAGCCGCTCGATCGGCGCGAGGCGCCGGTTGAGGGCCCCGACCTCGCGCTCGGCGCGCTCCATCACCTGGCGACCAAGGGCGAGGATCGAGCCGGTCTCCTCGGACAGCCCGATGAAGTCGTCGGGCAGGACCAATCCGCGGGTCGGGTGGCGCCAGCGGACGAGCGCCTCCAGCCCGTACGGCCGGCCGGTGGCCAGGTCGACGATCGGCTGGTGGTAGACGACGAGCTCACCGCGGCCGATCCCGCGAGCCAGCTCGGCCGACAGCTCGTGGCGGGCGACGATCGCGGTGTGCATCGTCGGCTCGAAGACCGCGAATTGGCGCTTGCCGTGGGCCTTGGCGGTGTACATCGCCACGTCGGCGTTGCGCAGCAGCTCGTCGGCGCTCTGGTCGCCGCTGCGAGCCATCGCGATCCCGATGCTGGCCCCGATCATGACGTCGTCGCCAACGAGCGGGAACGAGACGGCCAGGGCGTCGATCAGGCGGCGGGCGACCATCGAGGCCCGCTCGAGCGCGGGCGAGTCGTCGAGCAGGATGGCGAACTCGTCGCCGCCCAGCCGGGCCGCCAGGTCGAGGCCCCGGATGCACTCCCGGATTCGCTCCCCGACCGACACCAGCAGGAGGTCGCCGGTGGCATGCCCGAGGGTGTCGTTGACGATCTTGAAATCGTCGAGGTCGAGGAATAGGACGACCGGCAGCAGCTCGCCCTCCTGGGCCCGGAGCCGGGCCTCCACCTGCTCGGCGAACATCGAACGATTGGGCAGGTTGGTCAGCGGGTCGTGATAGGCCTGGTGGCGGAGCTCGTCCTTGAGCCGGCCGAGCTCGGCCAGCGATTGCTCGAGCTGGCCGTTCTCGAGGGCCACGGCGGCCTGGTTGGCCAGCGTCTCGAGCAGGCGCAGGTCGTCGTCCTCGAACTTCGTGCCCTCGGTCAGCCGGTTGGCGATCGTCAGCGTGCCGATCGTCGCCGACTCGCCGACGAGCGGCGCGATCATCGCCCGCTTGATCGCCATCTCCCGGCCGCCCGGGGTTCGGTCGGGCGTCGAGAAGACCGGCCGGCGTCCCGCGACGGCCCGGTCGACGTCTGGCTGGCGGGCTGGCCGATCGACCGGGACCATCACCTCGCTCCGGCCGTCGTGGAGCGACGTCGTCCGGAGCACCTGCAAGCTGTCCGAGCTCGGGTCGAGGACGACCTCGGCCAGCTCGGCCCGGAACATCTCGCGGGCGTGATCGAGCAGTGCCAGGAGGGCCACGTCGAGCTCGGGCGAGTGCTGCAGGATCCGGCTCGAGCGGTAGAGCATCTCCAGCCGCTCGTGCTTCTCGCGCTCCGAGATATAGGCTCGATAGGCGAGGAACATCGTGATCAGGGGCAGTGCGAGCAGCCAGACGCTCGGCGGATCGAACCACAGGATCGTCGTCGCCAGCAGGCCCAGGCTGGTGTTGGCGATCGCCACGAGGCCCCCGAACTGGAGCATCTCGGGCAGCTTGCGGAACTGGGGAGCGCCACCGGACAACGTGATCGCAGTGGCGATCGCCAGGGCGCCCAGGCCGCTGGCCACGAGCATCGCGGCGAAGGCGGCCACCCAGTCGAGGGGCACCGGCGGGCCGGCCAGGCGACCGATCGAGCGGAAGATGACCAGGGCCACGACCGCCACGAGGACGTAGTTCGAGAGGTTGAAGGCGGTCTTGAGGACCGACTGCCGGGACGTGATCAGGAGGGCGGCGCCGGTGCCCGCCAGGAGGGCCACGAGGTACTGGTCGGGCGGCACGAAGAAGAGCCCGATGACGGCCGGGATCTCGCTCAGCGAGAAGGCATGGGTCTCGCGCCGGAAATGGACCTCGATCACCTTGAGCTCGGTCAGGAAGAAGCCCAGGGCCAGGACCGGCCATGGGATCCACATCGGGACCGCCAGCGCCGGCAGGCCGCGGATCCGGGTCAGGTAGCCGATCAGCGCCGCGCCGCCCAGCAGCAGGGTGAAGGACCAGACCCGGACGACGCCCGAGGCAGCCGGACCGTGGCCCAGCGCGGCCCGGAGGGCATCTCGGCCGCGCGACAGCCTGAATCGCCCGCTCCTGGCAAGCGGTGAGTCACGCTCGGGCATGGGCCCATTGTTGGGCGCCGAGCGAGTCACGAACGCCACGCAGTGGTACGGGTCGAGCGGCAGTACGAGTGCCGATCCGTGGGCGGGCGGGTCGGGCTCGGAGCGCGAATTCGGGCCGGATCGGGCGGGTATCATCCCGGCGAGATGGCCACCGATCCCGAGGCCTGGACGACGTTCGCCGCGGCCCTCGTCGCCGCTTCCTCGGCGCTGGCCGGGCTGATCTTCGTCGCCCTGTCGATCAACGTCGAGCGGATCATTGCCCTGGCCGGGCTGACGACCCTCGCCCTCGAGGGCATCGTGGTCCTGACGATGATCCTGCTTGCGTCGATCGTCGTCCTGGTCCCGGGCCAGTCGGCCCCGACACTGGCCCTCGAGCTGGCCGTGATCGGGCTTGGCCACGTGGTGATCATCGGCGCCCTGCTGCGCCTCACCCTGCGGGTTGCGCTGGCCGAGTTTCAGGCGAGGCGGATCCTGATGGCGACGCTCAACGGCCTGCCCGGCCTGCTCATCCTGGTCGCCGGCATCGGTCTCGCCAGCGCCAGCCTGGGCGGCCTCTACTGGCTCGTGCCGGCGACCATCCTGGGCCTCGTCGCCGGGATTGCGAACGCCTGGGTCCTGCTCGTCGAGATCAAGCGCTAGCCGTCGGCTCGGGGCAACCAGGGGCAGGCGCGCGCCGGTCGACGGTCGGGGGTGTGTGGCCGGGGGCGCCTGGGGCCGGGGCTCGGCCAGGCGGGGCCGGGCCGACCGTCCAAGAGCGTGTGTGCCGACCGACCAGGAGCGCATCGGCCAGTGCCCGGCCGGGGGTCGAACCGTCGCCAGGCGGCGGGCCCGGCCAACTTCTCCCGGGTTACGCCTGGACGTGGTGGTAAGGAACGTTCTGGCCCGGAATAGCGGCTCCCCGGTCAACACGGCGGCCCGGCCACGCACGAATCCGGCCCGAACGCGGCGGCCCGAGCCGGAGTGGGCCCAAGATTCGTCCTTACCACCACCCGGGCTGGTATTCCGGAAGGAATGCGTTGAGTCGGCCGGCACAACCGCCAACCCCGGTCGATTCCTGGCGAATATGAATGGACGTAGTGTTGGGCGGAGACTCGGCCCGGAATCGGGGTCGGCGGACCGGACGCGTCGACGATCCACGCACGAAGGCGCCGTCGAACGCCGCTTCGACCCGATTCGGGCGGCGGATCGCCTCCGACACTACCCGGGCGGATATTCGCCGGATTCGAGGCATCACGCCGCCACCCGGCAGGGCCGCAGCTACGGAGCAGGGCCGCAGCGACGGGGCAGGGCCGCAGCCACGGGCAGGGCCGCAGCCACGGGGCGGGACCCCAACAACGGGCCGGAGCGCTACCAGGCGCCGCGGCCCCGGGTTCGGCTGGGGTCTACTCCCCGGCGAGCCGCCGGGTCAGCCCGGCGCCCCACGATCGGGCCCGTTCGATCTCCCCCGCGCGAAGCGGGCCGTAGCGGCCCGAGACGATGAACTTGCCGCTGTTGGCGTTGGTCCGGTAGCCGGCCCGCTCGAGGCCGCGCTCGATGGTGTGCGTTGCGCCGCCCGGCGACCAGCGCACCCGGGTCTCGAAGGCGGCAGCCTCGGCATGGCCGCGAGGCAGCGAGTCGAGCCACGTGCGCAGCGACGGATGGCTGACGTCCGGCGGACTGGGCGGATCGACCGCCTTGAGGATCGCCTCCTCGGCCCGTTCGCCCGGCAGCCCGAACATCACCACCGGTGCGCCGACGACGAGCAGGTCGATGTCCTCGAGCGCAGCACCCCCGGCCTCGTCGGTGGGCAGGACCGTCGTGTCGGGCCCGATCCCCTCGGCGATCGCCCGCGCGACCTCGGCCGTGTTGCCCCAGTGCGACTCGTAGACGACGACGGCCTTCATCCAGCTCACCTCGCCTGACGGCGATCGGAGGAGGGACGGGGTCGACACAGCCGGCCCCTGCCTCGCTGGGCGCATTCTTCGCTGCGGGCTGCCGGCCGCGCCAGTGTCAAAGGTCACGGATCAGGAAGCCGTCAGGATCGGCCAAAGCGGCCAGGACCCCCCGCAGCGAGATGACAGTCGATCGAATCGGCCAAGGTTGCGCGTCCTCGCCCAGGCCGTCCAGCAGCGACGACGGGCAACCGCTCCAATCCGGGTTCAGTCGCGCCCGGTCTCGACCAGGCGGCGCGGGTTCTCCACGAAGAGCAGGTGGAGGTCATCCGGGCCGAACCCGGCGGCGGTCAGGAACGGGCCCAGGTTCGTCTGGATGTGGTCGTAGCCCCAGCCGCCGTAGGCATGCAGGCGCATCTTCATGCAGATGTCGTTGCTGATCAGGACGCTCTGCCCGTGGCCGGCGTCGAAGATCCGGCGGACATCGTCGATCCGGGCCTGGTCGGTGGGGTTCATCTTCGTCTCGGAATCGATCGAGAAGGTCGAGCCGAAGCAGTCGTGGCCGATCGTCGCGCCGGTGTCGACCACGTCCTTCCACCAGGCCGCCCCGTTGACGTGGCAGATATGGACCCGGGTCGGGTCGGCGCCGCTCGACTCGAGCAGCCGGAGGGCAGCCATGACCACCTCCCGCTGGCCCTCGGTGTGGACGACGACCGGCACGCCGGTCGCCCGCTGGACCCGGGCCGCTGCCGTCAGGACGCGCTCCTCGGCCGGCGAGATGCCCTTCGATGTCGTCCCGCACTCGCCGATCAGTCCGGCCCGGACCCCGGTCCCGTCGATCCCGACGGTCACCTCGGCCAGGAGCCTCTGCTCGAGCTCGTCGACCGAGAGCCGGCCAACGCCGGGCGGATGGTAGGCCTCGCGGTAGTAGCCGGTTCCGGTGACGATGTGCAGCCCGAGCTCGACGCTCAGCCGGCGCAGGTCGGCCGGCCGGCGGCCGGCCATGATCGGGGTGAAGTCGAAGATCGACCGGACGCCGGCCCGGCGAGCCCAGCCGAGCTCGGCCACGGCGTCGGCGTAGCTGTCGAGGATCTGGTTCGAGACCGACCACTGCGGCTCGCGGCGCAGGAAGCCCAGGCTCTCAAGCGTGATCGGCGCCTCGAGGTCGACGCCCATCTCGGCAATGAGGCCCGCGATCCCGGGCGGTGGCGGCCGGAAATCGGCCGACGTGTCGATGAACACGTGCTCGTGGGACAAGGTGTAGCCGAGCTCCTCGCCCGCGATCGGGCCGTTGACCGTGATGATCGCCATGGCGGCATTCTAGGCACGCGGCGAGCGGCGCCGACCTTCGGCGGCCAGCTCCTCGGCCGTGCCCAGGGCCGGCAGGCCCTGCCGGCGGTGTGGCACGCCGATCCGGGTCGCCCCGATCGGCCGCGACCTGCCGCGCCTGGCCTGGTGGTGCCCGCGCTGCCAGGCCCGGGCCTCATCCGGTCAGGGCCTCGCCGGGACGAGCCTCAGGCCGTTTCGACCAGGCCCCGCCGGGCGCGGATCGACCGCTCGAGCGTGCTGAACACGACGGCGTCAACCAGGATCCCGATCGCCAGGATGACGACCATCGTCGCCAGCAGCTGCGGAGCGTCGAGCAGGTCCCGGGCGAGCTGCAGGCGAACCCCGATCGAGGGCTGGCCGGCCACGATCACGAGCAGCTCGCCGGCCATCAGGCTCCGCCAGGCGAAGGCCCAGCCCTGCTTGAGGCCGGCCACGAAGGTCGGCAGGGACGCCGGCAGGATGATGTAGCGGTAGGCGGCAATCCCCCGTGCGCCGAGCACCCGGCCCGCCCGCAGGAGCAGCGGCGGGACGTGGTCGACTCCGCTGATCACGCCGTTGGCGATCGCCGGGGCGGCGCCCAGGACGACGACGAACAGGATCGCCGCCTCGCTCAGCTGGAAGAGCAGGATGGCGAGCGGGAACCAGGCGATCGAGGGCATGGTCTGGAGGCCGGTGATCAGCGAGCCGATCGCGTCCCGGAGGAGGCGTGACCGGGACACGAGAAGGCCGACGACGACCCCGATGACGGTCGCCAGCAGGTAGCCGACGATCGCCCGGCGCATCGTCACGGCGACGGCCAAGACCAGGGTTCCGTCGACCACTTCGGACCACAGCTCGGACAGGACGGTGCCCGGCCCGGGCAGCAGGTACGTCGGCCAGATCCCAGCCAGGACCACGGCCTCCCAGCCGAGCCCGACGAGGGCGATCGCCAGGAGCTTGGGCCACACCGCCCGGCCAAGCCGGCGACCGAGGGGCCGCGTCCGGGTGGCCGGCAGGTCGAGGGCGTCAAGGCCCCGGAACTCGGTGCCCAGGTCGTCTCGGCGGACTCCGCCCCCACGCCCGACTGGCTCGCCCGGCTGGTCAGCGGTCGCCATGGCGGCGGACCTCCTCGGCCAGCTGGCGGCCGATGACGATCGCCAGCTCCGATACCTCGGGCGCCTCGATCCGGCGTCGGCCGGCGATCCGGACCGGGTAGTCGGCCACGACATGGCCCGGCCGGCTGGACAGCAGGACGACCCGTTCGCTGAGCCGGATCGCCTCGCGCACGTTGTGGGTCACGAACAGGATCGTCATCCCGGTGTCGTGCCAGAGCTCGTCGACGACCTCGTGGAGCAGGTCGCGGGTGATCGCGTCGAGCGCCCCGAACGGCTCGTCCATCAGCATGATCCGGACGTCCTGGGCGAGCGCCCGGGCGATCGCCACCCGCTGGCGCATGCCGCCCGACAGCTCGTGCGGCCGCTTCGCCCCGAAGCCGGTCAGGTGGACCCGCTCGAGGAGGTCGGCCACCGTCTCGCGCCGGACGGCCCGGGAGGCGCCGCGCAGGCGCAGGGCGAGCTCGACGTTCTCGGCGGCGGTCAGCCATGGGAAGAGGGCCGCTTCCTGGAAGATCAGGGCGGGCCGGCCGCCCCACACCTTGACCGTGCCGGTCGTCGCCTTGTCGAGCCCGGCGACCAGGCTGAGGAGCGTCGACTTGCCGCAGCCCGAGGCACCGACCAGCGACACGAACGAGCCGTCGCTGACCGACAGGTCGAGATGCTCGAGCGCGACGACGGCTTCGTCGCCCCGGCCGTAGACCTTGCTGACGCCGGCCAGCTCGATCGCCGGCGGCGGCTCGTGGGCCGCCTCCAGGGCGATTCCACCCGGATCGAGGCGATCCGGGGAAATCGAGCTCACAGCCCTCCGACCGCCGGCTTGCCGGCCGCCGCCAGGAGGCCGTTGAGGACCGTCAGGTCCGTGATCCCGGTCAGGTCGAACGCCTTCAACAGGCCGATCTTGACGGCGTTGTCGGCCGACGTCTTGATCGACGAGGCGATCGGGTCGGAGGTGAAGGTCAGGTTCTGCCAGGCCGCCGTGATCACGGCGTCGCCGAGCTTGGTCCCGGTGATCGCGGCGATTCCCTGGTTGGTGAGTGCCTGGGCCTGGGCCGGATCGCTGTTGATCAGGTCGTTGGCGGCCAGCTCACCGACCAGGAGGGCCTTGATGACATCCGGATGGGCGGCCAGGTAGTCGGTCCGGACGAGCAGGATCGTCGTGGCGAACTGGCCGTTCGGCCAGAGGTCCTTCTCGTTGACCAGAACCGTGCCATGGCCCTCGATCACGAGACGGCTGGCCCACGGCTCGGGCTCCCAGGCGCCGTCGATCGCGCCGGTCTCGAATGCCTGCAGGGTCTGGGCATTGTCCTGGGGCACGATCGAGACGTCTCCGCCACCCTGGGCGTCGGTCGTGAGGCCCTGGCCCAGGAGCCAGGTCCGCAGGGCGATATCCTGGGTGTTGCCGAGCTGGGGCGTGGCCAGCTTCTTGCCCTTGAGCTGGGCCGCCGAGGTGATCCCGGGCTTGACCACGAGGAGCGCGCCGGCCGACGTGGCACCCGACACGATCTTGACCGCGCCGCTCGACTTGGCGAAGGCGTTGACCGCCGGGCTGGGCCCGATGTACGTCGCATCGATCGCATTCGAGAGGAGCGCCTCGGCCGCCGACGAGCCGGCATTGAACGTCGACGTCTTGAACGTGATGTTCGGACCCAGGGCCTGGCTGAACAGGCCGCCCTCGACCCCGACGATCGCCGTCGCGTGGGTGATGTTCGGGAAGTAGCCCAGGCGCAGGGTCGCGGGCGGCCCGCCGTACTGGCTGGCCAGGCCCGAGCCGCCGGCTGAGCTCGAGGACGGCCCGACCGGGCTCGCGCCCACGCTGCTCGGCGCAACTGTCGCGTTCGAGGCGCAGGCGGAGAGGGTGAGGACGAAGGCGACGCTGAGCGAGGCGGCGTGAAGCAAGGCGGAGCTGCGGCGGGGCATCAGTGGCTCCTGGGCGATGGGCGGCGAAACGTGGGCCCGCCGGGCGTCTGGAGTGTAATACCTACTAGTCCACTAGGACTAGTAGGTATCCCTGGATGGGCCGAAGTTCCGGTGCGTGGAGGCCCCTGACGACCTGGGTCGGGCCGGCAGGCTGACGGGCGCCGACGCCTCGCGGGCGCGGCCGGACGACGGCGGGCAGCGGCGGTCGACCCGCCCATTGAAGCAATCATGGCGACCTCAACGATCGCCAGGCGCACCGCCCGAGGTCAAGGGCCACTCGGCCCTCTCCGGCCTCAGCGGTGCAGGCGGCCACCGAATGGCCGCGTCAGCGAGACCCGAACATCCCCTTGATCCGTGCCCAGATGCCCTGGCTCGCGGCCGGGGCTGCGCCGGGAGCAGGCGCGACCCTGGCTGCTGCTGCCGCCGCCGGCGCCGCGGCCGGCGTGGCCAGCTTGGCCTCGGCCGGCTGACTCGCGGCGGGTGCGGCCCCCGACCCGTGGGTCACGACCCTGGGCAGGGCCTTGGCCTGCTCGATCCAGCCGCTCACCGTTGCCTCGGACGGGACCCGCCGGACCGTGTTCGGGCGGGCCGCGTCGAGCTCCTGGAAGGTCTGGGCCAGGTTGGCCGCGTTCCGCCGGGCGAGCTCGGGCGGCGAGTCGACGCCGGCCGCCTCGAGCAGGTCGGCATACTCGGAGCCGACGCCGTCGAGGCGCATCAGGTCGGCGTGGTTGACCCAGGTCAAGATCTGGTCGTGGCCGATGCCGGTCGCCTCGGCCAGGGCACGGCGTCCCGATTCGCCGGCACCTTGCTCCAGCAGGTGGTCGGTGGTGAGGACTCCCGCGGCGCGCAGGCTGGCGCCATGGGCCGGGCCGATGCCCTCGACTTCCTCGATGTTCATCCCTCTCCCTCGCGATGACGACCTCCGGCCACGTCCGATGGTACGCGCAGCGATCCGGATCGGCTCAGGCCAGGACCCAGGTCGAGCCGTCGGCACCGTCCCGGACGTCGACCCCGGCCGCCGAGAGCCGGTCCCGGATCAGGTCGGACAGCGCCCAGTCATGTGCGTCGCGAGCTCGCGAGCGCAGCTCGAGGAGGGCTTCGACAAAGGGACCCACGCTGGCCCGTCGATCCGGTCCGGCCACGGTGGCGCGCTCGCCGACCGTCTCACCGAGCCGGGCGATCAGGGCCCGGAACGTGGACCGGGCGTTGTCGAGGTCGGGGCTGTCCTCGCCGGCGCGGGTCCGCGCCTCGATCGCCAGGTCGAGGTCGAGCAGGGCGGCCACGGCGGCGCGCCCATCGCCGCCGGCGATCGCCGCGAAGAACGCGCCCTCGAGGGTCGCCATCTCGTCGCGGATCGGCTCGCTCGGCGGGCGCCCGGCGCCGGCCCGGGGCGGGCCACCGGGCGTGGTGGCGGCAGGCTCCCAGCCGATGTCGACTGCCTCGCCCTGGACGAGCGCCCGGGCAACCTCGCTCAGGGTTTCGATCGGGATCTCGCTGCCGCTGGGAAAGACGGTGGCCTGGCCCGCGGCGCGAACGGTCGCTCCACCGAGGCCGGCCACCGACGCCGTTCCGCGGTCGAGGTCGAGGATCAGAGCGGTGTGGCCATCGACGCCGAGGATGAACGCGCCGGCCGGCAGCTGGGCCTCGAGCCGGCGCAGGCGGGTCTCGCCCATGTAGCAGAAGCGGGTGTCGTGGTTGCCACCCTCGGCGTTGTCCCAGTGCGGGACGACTGCCGCCCGAAGGCCGGTCGCTCCACCCAGCAGGTCGAGGCCGGGCAGCCAGGTCGGCTCGTCGCCGACCTTGTAGATCTCGTAGACCGGGATCGTGACCACGCCCAGGGTGAGGGCCGCCGCGCTGGCCATGGTCAGGATGCCGCCGTCCCGGAGCCGGTCGGCCAGGGCGGCCGGGACCGGGCCGCCGGCCCATTGGCGGAGGGCGTAGCTGGGGCTGCCCGGCCCGGCCATGATGAACTGCGCCGCCCGCAGCCGGGCCACGGCCGTCGCCTCGGTCAGGGCGTCGACCTGGGCCGACCGGTACGAGGCGACCGACACGTCGCGGCCGACGCTCTCCCGGAAGAAGCGGACCGTCCGGGCACTCAGATCGTCGGCGTTCTCCTGGAATCCGTAGGGCGTGTCGAGGATCGCGGCGGGCACCGGATCCGGCCCGAGCCGCTCGAACAGGGCGCGGTGGACCTTGGCCATCGCGGGCGCCGTCTCGCCCGAGCCGATGATCACCAGGACGCGTGGATCGGCCATCAATACAGGATGAAGCCATCAGCCCCAGCGCGTAGGCTAGAACGATGCGGATCGTGGTCACCGGCGGCAGCGGCAAGGCCGGTCGCTGGACCGTCGAGCACCTGCGCGGCCTGGGCCACGACGTCCTGAACGTCGATCGGCACCCCGACGGCAGCGACTTCGGCCTGTGCGTCGTCGCCGACCTCGCCGATCCGGGCCAGGCGCTCGAGCTGACGGCGGGCGCGGACGCGATCGTCCACCTCGCGGCGATTCCCGCGCCGGGCCTCCGTTCGCCGGCCGAGACGTTCCGGATCAATGCCCTGTCGACCTACAACGTCTTCAGCGCTGCCGAGCTGAACCACGTCGGCCGGGTCGTGTGGGCCTCGAGCGAGACGGTCCTCGGGCTGCCGTTCGATACTCCGCCCGAGTTCGCCCCGATCGACGAGGGGATCGAGCCGCGCCCGGAGAGCTCCTACGCGCTGTCGAAGGTGGTCGGCGAGACGATGGCCGTCCAGTTCAACCGGCGGACCGGGATCCCGTTCGTCGGCCTGCGGATCTCGAACATCATGGAGCCGCCCGACTATGCGGCCTTCCCGACCTGGCAGGACGATCCCCGGGTCCGGAGCTGGAACCTGTGGGGCTACGTCGATGTGCGCGACGTGGCCCAGGCCGTGCGGCGCGCCCTGGAGGCGCCCGTCCGGGGGGCCGAGGTGTGCATCGTCGCGGCGGCCGACACGGTGATGCGGGGGCCGAGCGCCGAGCTGATGGCTGCCGTCTTTCCCACGGTGCCGCTGCGCGGTCGGGTCGAGGGCCGGGCCACCCTCCTGTCGATCGAGCGCGCCCGCCGGGTGCTCGGCTACGAGCCCGAGCACCGCTGGCAGGATGAGCTGGCGGGGGCCTGACCGAACAGGCCCCGAAAACCGATCGCCGCGAACCCGGCGTACTGGTGCTCGTGGGACACGCCGGCCGACAGAGGCCCTGCTGGCCACTCGATCGTGTAGGAGACATCGGCATGAACCAACTGTCCATCCGGGGTGCCGCCCGTGGGGCGGCCGGCTTGATCATCGTCGCTGTGCTCGCCGCCGCCTGCTCGGCCGCCGCGACGAGCGCCCCCACCCAGGCACCGAGCCAGGCGCCGGTGGCCTCGATCGCCCCGTCGGCCGCCGCAGGCTCGCCGGCCGCCGGGTCGCCCGCCGCGGGCGGCGCCGTCGTCAACATGGCCACGACCAGCCTCGGACCCGTTCTCGTCGGGCCGAACGGCCTGACCCTGTACACCCACGCCGGCGATAGCTCGACCGCGTCGACCTGCACCGGCGGCTGCGCCGCGGCCTGGCCGCCCCTCGTCGGGCCGGCCACCGGCGGGACCGGTGTCGGCGGGACGTTCGCGACCCTGACCCGCGACGATGGTTCGGTCCAGGTGACGTACAACGGCCTGCCGCTGTACGGCTGGAAGAACGACTCGAAGCCCGGTGACGTCACCGGCCAGGGCGTCAACGGCTTCGCGGTCGCCAAGCCGTAGCGTCGGCGGGTCAACCGCCCACAGCAAGCTGAAGCGGAAGCGCCGGCTCCCAAGCCGGCGCTTCTCTGCGTGCTGCTCGAGGTGATCCCCGCCGGCGGCTAGCCGATCGATCGGTCGCGATCGGCGCTGGCGTGCTGGTCGACGCTGACCGAGACCCGCTCGCCGGGCTCGAGGTTGATCGGCCAGACGGCCACGAAGGCGCTGCCCTGGTACGTCCGCTCGAAGCCGAATTCGGAGTTGGAGATCGTCTCGATCGGCGCCCACCAGGTCGTGGCCGGGGGCTCGATCGTGGTCGCCAGGGCGATCCCGATGTAGTCGTTGCCACTCGTCAGGTGGGCCACGTCGTCGTGCTCGGCTCGCCCGTCGTGGGCCGAGCGCCGGCCGTCGAGCTCGTACCAGGCGGCCGGGTTGCCGCCACCGCCGAGGAGCATGATCGGCCACTCGATGGCGAGATCGGCCAGGATCCGGCCGGGGCCGGTGTTGACCACGCTGCAGTCCAGCCGGATCGATGGCGCGCGGCGGTCGCCGAGGAACGAGAAGCGCTTCTCGACCCGCACACTGCCGCCGGCGCCCAGGCACGCCTCGCGCGCGAGGAGAACCGCGTCCTGGCCCAGCTCGACGACCTCGTAGGTGCCGGTGTGGGCGTCGCTCAGCTCCTCGGCCCGGGCCTCCTCGAACGCGGCGGCGGTCGTGCCCGGCACGAGCAGGTGGACGAGGCCGAGGCGCCGTTCATAGGCGTCGTAGTGGAGCCGGGCGGCGAGGCCCGGTTCGCGGACCCGGACGACGTCGTGGATCGACGGTACCGAACCCCCGTCGGGCACGGTCGCGGCCTGGTGCGGTCCCGGCCCGAGCGAATCGGCGGTCGCCGCTTCGGCCTCGATCAGCCGCTGGTGGTAGGCCTCGACCTGCCGGCGCATGACGGCGGCCAGGGCATGACGGACCGGGCGGATGTCCCACGAGCCGATCCCGCCGCCCCCGTCCGGGTCGATCACGACGACCTGCCCGGGCGAAGTGACGAGGATCTCGGGGCTGCCGTCGAGGTCGGTATCGAGCCGGACGATCCCGTCGACCGGCCAGCCGGCCGATCGGCCCAGGGTATCGGCAAGGTCCTCGGCCGCGATCAGGTGCTCGTAGGTCGCCAGGCGCATGTGGGTGATGTAGATCCCGCCGAAGACGCCGTGCCAGTAGCAGTCGTTGCTCTGGCCCTGAAGCAGCTCGTGGCGGGCCTGTTCGGCGGCGGTGGCGCCGGCCGGGGTCCCGATCGACGCCAGGCCGGCGACCTTGGCCGACGCCCGGAGCATCTGCTTGTGGAGCTCGTTGATCTCGCGGTACTTGACCTGGAAGTTGCGCCAGAAGCCGCCCCGTAGCCAGCGCGCCTCGGGCAGGTGCTCGCGCTCGACCCGCAGGCGGACCGCCTCGAAGGCGAGGCCTTCGGCCGCGGGCAGGGCCCACTCGCCCATCTCGGCGTAGGACGAGGTCGGGATGTACGCCCGGCCGATCGGCCGCTCACGCTCGAGCCACTCGGTCGGGGTCACGAGCTGGAGCCACTCGGAGTTGTCGGCCAGGGCCTGGAAGAAGCGCTCCATCCACTGGCCCGTGCCCCAGCAGTGCTCGAATGTCTCGGGCCACGATCCGAACTTCTCGCCGTCGTCGCCCATCATCCCGAGCAGCTCGCCGGCCTCGGTGGCGTGCTCGCGGAGATAGGCGATCGCGTCCTCGACGGTGCCGAAGGGGAGCCGGTAGCGGAGGCCCTGGTCGGAGGCGAAGACGGTCAGCAGGCGGCCCTGGTCCTCGGTCAGGTAGGTGCCCCACAGGCGGCTCTCGTCGACCGAAGCCGCGCGCAGGTGGGCGTCGTCGAGGATCGTCCAGCGATAGCCGCTGTCGACGAGGCTGATCGGCAGGTCCGGTTCCCAGACGCGCTCGGCTAGCCAGGCTCCGCTCGGCCGGCGACCGCCGATTCGCTCGATCGCGTCGGCCATCCGGCCGAGCTGGGCGAGGCGATCGCGCTCGGGCAGGGCGGCCAGGACGGGCTCGTAGTAGCCGCCGCCGAGGAGCTCGACCCGGCCGGCCCGGGCGAGGCGCCCGAGACGGTCGAGGAAGTCGGGGCGTTCGGCGGCCAGCCAGTCGAGGAGCGGCCCCGAATAGTGGAGGCCGAGGCGGATCGCGGGATGGCGCTCGAGGGCCGCGACGAGGGGCTGATAGGCGTGCTCGTAGGCGTCGGCGATCACCCAGCCGAAGTTGCCGACCGGCTGGTGATTGTGGAGAACCAGGGCCAGCGACATCCGGCGAGCCAACATTGCGTCTCCTGCTCGGGCGATGCCTTCAACCTTGACACACGAGCCGATCCGCCGATGGCTGAAGGGCCAAAGGACACGAGGAGCACCCATCGGCGGTTGGCCATCGCCCACGGATTCCGGTACCGTGTCGGGTGCTCAGGTTCCTTAGATCGCGGGCGCGCCCCTGGGCCCAGTGGCTCGCGCGCCATCGGTGAAGGAATCTTGATCGAGCGACCACCCCGGTTGAATGAGACCGCCCCGACCATAGGGGCCGTGTGGAGAGACCGCCCGCGAGGTCAGCCCATGACCCGCGCCGAGCGACCAAGGAACGGATGAGGGACCAATGACGAGAAAGCGCCTGGCGGCGGTTGCGCTGTCGGCCGGACTGCTGCTGATCACCGGCCTGTCGCCGGTCGCAGCCGCGACGAGCTTCAAGGTGACGACGCCCTACCCGGCGGTCACGGTCCAGCCGGGCAACACGGTCACCTTCACTCTCGATGTCTCCGTTCCGACACCTGAGCGAGTCGGCCTGACCGTCACGGGCGCGCCGACCGGCTGGACCGCGAACCTGCGCGGCGGCGGCAACATCGTCAACGCCGTGTACGCCGGCGGTGCGACCGCCGCATCGGTCGACCTGTCGGTCACCGTGCCCGCCTCGGCCACGCCCGGCAACTCGACCCTGACCGTGCACGCCAGCTCCGACCAGGGCACGATCGATCTTCCCGTCGTCGTCACCGTCCTCGGGGCGACCGGCGGCGGGGTGACCCTGACCAGCGACTTCCCGCAGCTGTCGGGTGCCCCCTCGAGCACGTTCACCTACAGCGTCACCCTCTCGAACACCGGGACCCAGAAGCAGACCTACACCCTGACCGGGCAGGGCGCCGACGGCTGGACCGTCGGCGTCCATCCGTCGAGCAACGCCCAGGCCCTGACCGATACGGTCGAGGGCGGCGCCACCGATACCCTGAGCGTCACCGCCCAGCCGCCAGCCACGATCGCGGCCGGTGCCTACCAGATCCAGGTCACGGCAACGGCCGGCTCCCAGACGGCCAACGCCGTCCTCGAGGCCGACGTCACCGGCACCCCGGCGCTGTCCCTGGGCACCCCGAACCAGGTCCTCAACGCCGCCGTTACGGCGGGCTCGACGGGCACGATCTCGCTCGTCGTCACGAACACCGGCTCGACTGTCCTCCAGAACGTCGCGGTGACGGCCGCGTCCCCGACGGGCTGGACGGCAACGTTCGCGCCAACGTCGGTGGCGACGATCCAGCCCGGGGCGTCGGCCACCGTCACGGCGACCGTCAAGCCGTCGAGCGATGCGCTGGCCGGTGACTACGACGTGACGTTCACCGCGACGAGCGGATCGGCAACGGCCAACGTCGATATCCGGACCACGGTCCAGACCTCACCGCTGTGGGGCTTCATCGGGATCGCCCTGATCGCGATCGTGATCATCGGCCTGGGCTGGGTCTTCCGCCGCTTCGGGCGCCGGTAGTGGCTCGCAAGCGGGCCCGCCGGGGCCGGCCCGCCGGGGCCGACGAGGCCGGCCAGGACCTGGCGATCCGGACCTTCCGCCTGACGAAGGCATACGGCGAGCTGGTGGCCGTCGACAACCTCAGCCTGTCGATCCGAACAGGTGAGGTCTTCGGCCTGCTGGGACCGAACGGGGCGGGGAAGACGACGACGATCCTGATGCTCCTCGGGCTGTCCGAGCCGACCAGCGGCCGGGCCGAGGTCGTCGGCTTCGACCCGACCCGCCAGCCGCTCGAGGTCAAGCGCCGGGTCGGCTACCTGCCCGACGATGTCGGCTTCTATGCCGAGCTGACCGGCCGCCAGAACATGCGCTACACGGCGGCCCTCAACGGGATCGACCGCAACGAGGGCAACGCCCGGATCGACGACCTGCTCGACCAGGTCGGGCTGACCGACGCCGCCGACCGGCGGGTCGAGGAGTACTCACGAGGCATGCGCCAGCGGCTTGGCCTGGCCGACGCCCTGGTCAAGGAGCCCTCGGTCGTGATCCTCGATGAGCCGACGGCGTCGATCGACCCGGCCGGCGTGACCGAGGTCCTGGCCCTCATCCAGCGGCTCGCCCACGACAACGGCGTGACGGTCCTGCTCTCGAGCCACCTCCTCCACCAGGTCCACCAGGTCTGCGACCGGGTCGCGATCTTCAACAAGGGCCGGATCCTCGCCCAGGGCCGGATGGCCCAGCTGGCCGAGGAGCTGGCGAGCGACCAGCTCGAGCTCGAAGTCGGTCTCGACGGCCCGCCCGACCAGGTCGAGGCGGCGCTCCGCTCCGTCGCCGGCGTGGCCAAGGTGACCCGCGATCCGCACGACCCGCACCTGTGGCGGGTCACCGGCCCGCAGTCGATCCGCAACCACATCGCGGTCGACCTGGCCGCTCGCGGGCTGGGCATCCGCCAGCTGCGCCGGGTCGGCGACGAGCTGGACGAGATCTACCTGCGCTACTTCCAGCGTGACGAGGGTGGCCGTGACCACGCCGCCTGACGCGTTCGCGCTCGGTGACGAGCCCTTGGACCATGATCCTCTGAACCACGATCCCCTGGACGACGAGCCCGACGAGGAGCGGCCTGCTTCGGGGCCCGGGCGGGTCCTCGGCCGGTTGACGCCGCACCGGACCCCGAGCTCGGGCTGGCGGATCGTGGCCGCCAAGGAGTTCGGCGACGGGATCCTGAGCGTCCGGCTGTTCATCCTGCTGGCCCTGCTCGGCCTGTTCGCCGTCGCCGCGATCTACTCGACGGCCTCCTACGTGGGCAACAACGCCCAGGCGGCCTCCGGCGCGACCGGCCTGTTCGTCCTGCTCTTCAGCCATGCCGATCCGAACTCGCAGGTGCCCTCGTTCGCGTCGCTCGTCGGGCTCCTCGGGCCGCTGCTCGGGATCGCGTTCGGCTTCGACGCGATCAACGGCGAGCGCGCCGAGCGGACCCTGCCCCGGCTGATCGCCCAGCCGATCCATCGCGACGCGGTGATCGTCGGGAAGTTCGCCTCGGGCCTGGCCGTCATGGGCCTGGTGCTGGGGGCGGTCACCCTGATCGTCGCCGGCGTGGCATTCCTCGTCCTGGGCGTGACCCCGAGTCCCGATGACGTCGCCCGGCTGGGTGCCTGGTACCTCGTCTCCCTGGCCTACCTCGGCTTCTGGCTCGCGTTCGCGATGCTCTGCTCCGTCGTCATGCGCCGGGCGGCGACCTCGGTCCTGGCCGCCACGGCGCTGTGGATCGTCCTGACGATCTTCGCGTCGCTGCTCGTGGGGATCGTGGCCAACTACCTGTCCCCGGTGCCGGCCAGCCCGACCCTCGACCAGCAGGTCGCCAACGCCGAGCTCAGCCTCGACCTGGCCCGGATCTCGCCCGGCACGCTGTACAGCGAGGCGACCGAATACATCCTCGATCCAACCGTCCAGACGGTCGACATCGCGGCCCAGGTCCAGCAGCAGACGAGCACCGGGGCGATCCCGACCGTGCTGCCCCTCGACCAGAGCCTCCTGCTCGCCTGGCCGCAGGTGGTCGCGCTCCTGTCCCTGACGGTCGTCTGCTTCGGGTTCGGCTACGTGGCGTTCATGCGCCAGGAGGTCAGAGCCTAGGCGCGAGCCGCGCCCGCAGCCGAGCCTCAGAGGCTAGCCTCGGCCGTCGAGGGGCAGCCGGACGCCGTTGATTCCCGCGGCCTCGTCCGAGCACAGGTAGAGCAGGGCTGCCGAGATCTCCTCGGGCGTGGTCCACGACGCGTTCCTGGCCGTGGGTGCTGTATCCCGCTCGTGGGCCTCGTCGATCGTGCCGACGATCAGCAGGTTGGCGGTTACGCCGCTGCCGGCGACCTCACGGGCGACCGTGCGCAGGATCGTGTCCTCGGCCGCCTTGGCGATCGCGTAGCTGGCCACCCTGGGTGCGGCCTCGAGCGCCGACCGGGAGCCGACGGCCGCGATTCGGCCCCAACCCGCGCCAAGCATTCCGGGCAGGGCGGCCTGGACGATGTTGAGGGTCGTCCACAGGTGCTGGTCGAGCATGCCTCGAACCACCGCGGGATCGAGGTCGGCGACGGCGACTCCGCCGGTCCAGCCGCCGATCAGGTGAAGGACGACATCGACCCGGCCGAAGCGCTCGACGACCTGCCCGACGACCGACCGAGCGTCCTCCGCCTGGCGCAGGTCGCCGACGGCGGGGGCCCAGCGATCATCATCGAGCCCCAGGTCGCGCGCGACGGCCACCAGCCGGTGGTGGTCGCTGCCGGCCAGCCCGAGCCGGGCCCCGGTCCCGGCGAACGCCCCCGCGACGATCCGGCCGGTCGTGCCGCTCGCGCCGGTGATCAGGACGACCCGATCGGCGAGGCCGGCCATCAGCCGCGGCCTGGGACGGATTGGCCGGCCGCTCCTCCGGCTGACTCCGCGACCGGCGCCTGGGCCGGCAGGGTGTAGTGGAACGCGTAGCGATGGCCACCGTCGCCCGCGCGGATGATCTCGAGCGTGCCGGCCAGCCCGGCCAGCTCACCCGAGCCGCTGCGCGGCACCACCTCGACCCGGAGCTCCTGGGCAGCTCCGTCGGCCGTCGCCCAGTGCTGGAGCACGAAGCGGCCCGAGCGCCCCGCGAGCGTTCCGCTGACCCGCTCGATCGCGACGTAGCCGGCCGGCTCGCCGCCGACCATCACGCTCAGCATGTCGACGGTGCTGCTGGCCACCAGGTCCCCGGCGAACGTCTTCGAGAGCTGGACCCAGCCGACCTTCGTGGCGGGGTCCGTCGCCCCTTCCTCGCCCGGGTCGGCGACCGGCTCGTCTCGCCATGAGTCGACGCTGAAGGTGCCGGTCGCCGTCGTCAGGTTCGCGTCATACATGGCAGGACGGTAGCCGATTCCGACCCGATCAGGGTGCCGGCGCGCTGCCCGACCCGGAGCCCTGGGCCAGGCGCCAGGTGTGGAAGCGCCCCTCGATCGCGTAGGCCTCCGATTCCTGGGGCGACGAGGACATCGGGTCGAGGGGCAGGTGCTGGACCAGGCGGCGGGCGATCTCGATCGCGCTCAGCCCGAAGTAGCTGGTCAGGAACAACGTCGGCCCGAGCACGCCGTACTGGTTCACGTGGACCATCTCGTGGACGTACGTGTCCACGTCGAGGCTGCCGTTGACGAAGACCGCCGAGCCGAGGGTGATTGCCTTGGCCCCCGTCTGGACGTCGAGGATCCAGCCGCCGGTGTAGTAGTCGGGGCTGTTGGCCAGGCCGGCCGTCAGCTTGGCGCCATCGTCGCTGTTCGCGGCCGCATAGCTGTTCAGCTGGGACGTGTAGCCGGCCGGCACGTTGATCCTCGTCGCGACGGCGATGTTCGAGGCGACGACCGCCGCCCAGATCGGGCCGATCGGGTCGAACAGCTCACCGATCACCCCGAGCTGCTGCGGGCCGTCGCTTCCGGGATCCGCGTCCGGGTCGGCGTCGTCGCGCTGGACGGCCGGTGCGCCGCCGCCGACGAGCGACGCGACGCCGGCGTTGCCCACCGACCCGAGCCGATCGATGAGATCCCGCCGCGTGCCGAGGTCGGCCCGGTCGAGCCACTCGCGCAGCTCCGCCGAGCCGCCGTTCATCAGGTGGGTCGTGGCCGTGTCGAGGGCATCGTCGTCGGGACGTCGTCCGGCCGGACGCGGGGCGCTGGTACGCAATCGGGCGGTGGGGCGGTCGGCGCTCATCGGTTCGATCCTACGACAGTCCGGGTCTCGATTCAGCGAGCGCGGCCAGGCCGGCGAGATAGGCCAGCCGCCATTCCTCGGTCGTCTCAACCTGGTTGAACGTGTAGATGTGCAGGCCGTGGACGTCGGCGAGCCGGGTCGAGCAGCGAGCGGGGCGAGGCCGGCCAGCAGGCCGTCGGGCCGGTAGCCGCCGGGGGCGCAGGAGCCGGCCGACGAGGGCCGTGTTCTTGGCCAGGAACCGGCGCGAATCGCGCCACGCCGATCCGGGCGCTGATCGTCGATCAGCTTGTGCAGCTCGGCGCACGCCCGGGATGCCCGAGGTGCACCGGCAGGTCGAGCCCGCGCGGCCCGCCGGGCGAGGAGCCAGGTCCGGATCGCCCCGGCGTCGAAGCACAGCTGGGTCGTCATGTACGTAGGCGAACGGCTGCCTTGTCGGCGAGGGCCGCGTCGAGGCGCGTCGGCGGGGATCGAGGGATGGCCCTGCGGGTAGCACGGCACCCCGATCTCGGCGAAGCGGGTGGCCGATCTCGGCCATCGCCCGCAGGAGGCTCAGGCCGTCGGGGAACTCGCCCGGCTCGTCGGCGTCGCCGCCGACCACGAAGGCGCGCTCGATGCCCTGCCGGCTTCGAGCGTCGCGACGAGCGTCGCGCGAGATGGGCGCGGTCGCGGATCATCCGGGCCGAGAGGTGGGGCACCGCCCGGAAGCCGCGCCGCGGCGAGGCGCGGCGCTGAGCTCGACGGTCGCCTCGATCCCCTTGGCCGGCGAGGCCGTCACCGAGACCGTCGCCCCGGCCGGCAGGAACGCCGCCTGGGCGATCGACGTTCCTGAGCGGGATCAGCTCGAACTTGGGCGCGGCGAGGACCCGGGTGAGGGCATCCCGGGCCGGGCCGTCGAGCTCGGGCGCGCGGCGGAACATGGGCCTGGCCGACCTCAGACGAACGCGTCGGGCATCGACGCCTTGCTTGCGCGCGATGAACTCGAGGAGCGCCTCGTCGACGGCCGGGATCGATCGGCGGGCGCCTGGTAGTCGGCCAGCATCCGCTTCCAGATCGCGTTCGCCCGCTGGGCGGCGTCGAGCGAGCCGTCCTCCTGCCACTTCTCGAAGCTGTTGTTGTCGGCGATGCTCGGAGCGGTAGAAGGCGCGTCTCGAAGTTGGCCAGGGTGTGGGCGCTGCCCAGGAAATGCGTGCCCGGCTCGTTGGCCAGGATGGCGTCGAGGGCCTGGCCGTTCTCGGACAGGTCGATGCCCTTGGCGAAGACCTGCCATCATGCCGCACTGGTCGGCGTCGAGGATGAACTTCTCGTAGCCGATCGTCAGGCCGCCCTCCAGCCAGCCCGCCGCGTGGAGCACGAAGTTGACCCCGGCCAGGATCGTCGGCTGGAGGGTCGCCGCGGACTCGTAGGCGGCCTGGGCGTCGGCGATCTTCGAGGCGCACAGGCTGCCGCCGGAGCGGAACGGGACGCCCAGCCGGCGGGCCAGGGCTGGCCATCGCGTACAGGACGAGGGCCGGTTCGGGCGTGCCGAACGTCGGCGCGCCGGACTGCATCGACATCGAGCTGGCGAACGAGCCCAGGACGACCGGGGCGCCCGGCCGGACCAGCTGGCACGAACGTCATCCCGCCGAGCGCCTCGGCCAGCGTCTGGGCACACACGGCGGCGGCCGTGACCGGGCGCCATCGCGCCGGCCAGGATGAACGGCGTCATCAGGGTCGCCTGGTTGGCTCTCGGCGTAGGCCCGGGCCGCCCCGAGCATCGTCGCGTCCCAGACCAGCGGCGAGTTGGCGTTGATCAGGCTGAGGATCACCGCGTGGCTGGTCGACGAACTCGGCGCCGAAGACGAGGCTGCGCCATCTCGACCGTGTCGCGGGCCCGCTCGGGGCCGTGACCGAGCCCATGAACGGCTTGTCCGAGTAGCGGATGTGGCTGTAGACCATGTCCAGGTGGCGCTTGTTGACCGGGACGTCGACCGGCTCGCAGATCGTGCCGCCCGGAGTGGTGCATGTACGGGCTGGCGTAGGCCAGCTTCACGAAGTTGCGGAAGTCCTCGATCGTGCCGTAGCGCCGGCCGTTGTCCAGGTCGCGCACGAAGGGCGAGCCGTAGTTCGGGGCGAAGACGGTGTTCGAGCCCGCCGATCAGCGACGTTGTTGCTTCGGGTTGCGGGCGTGCTGGGTGAACTCGCGCGGCGCGCGTCGCCTGGACGATCTGGCGGCACATCCCGCGCGGGAAGCGGACCCGCTCGCCCTGGACGTCGGCGCCGGCCGTCGGCAGAACAGGCGCGAGCGCGTCGGGATCGCCCCGGAACTCGAGGCCGACCTCCTGGAGGATCGTGTCGGCGTTGTGCTCGATCAGGGCCAGCCCCTCCTCGCTCAGGACCTCGAACGGGGCGAGCTTGCGGGTCAGGAACGGCTGTGCGCTCGATCTGGCTGTGCGGCCCGGAGCGCCTGGCGGCCGGCCCGGCCACCGCTCCGCTGGCGGGGGCTGTCGTCCATCACGGTCCTCCTTGCCGGCCGCGACGAGCGACGCGCCGGCGGCGCTGGGCGGCGCCGCGGGTCGGACGCGCCGGGGCCGGCATCGGGCCGGGCCGGCAGGTCGACGACCCGGGCCAGGTTGGGTCGATCGCGGCGGTCCGGTGGGGGAACGCCAGCGCGTCGACGAAGTGCTCCTGGAAGCGCGGCTCGACCGCCGTCTCGATCTTCTCGACCGGTTCGCACGACGGCCTCGATCTCGCGCCGGGCGCGTGCCCGACAGGAGGGCGATCAGGGCGCCGGTGCCGGCGGCGTTGCCGGCCGAGCCGGACGTTGGCCAGGTCGCAGTCGGGGATCGAGGCCGAGGACCATCGCGTGGATGCAGGTCGATCTGGCTGCCGAACGCGCCCGCCAGGCGGATCTCGTCGACGCTGTCCACCCCGGCGTGGTCCATCAGCAGGCGGGCGCCGGCGTACAGGGCGGCCTTGGCCAGCTGGATGGCCCGGACGTCGCTCTGGGTGATCACGATCCGGGGCTGGCCCGTCGTGGAGGAGGTAGGAGAACGTCCGCCCGTCGGCGACGACGCGCGGCGTCCGTGCGGCGAGCGCGCCATCGATCGACCCCGTCGGCCGTGATCACGCCCGGCCAGGAACAGCTCGGCGATCGACCTCGACGATCCCCGAGCCGCAGATCCCGGTGACGCCCAGCTCCGCCGGCCGCCTCGGCGAAGCCCGGCTCGTCCGACCACAGCTCGCAGCCGATCACCTGGAACCGCGGCTCGAGCGTCGCCCGGTCGATCCGGACCCGCTCGATCGCGCCCGGTGCGGCCCGCTGGCCGGCGCTGATCTGGGCGCCCTCGAACGCCGGCCCGGTGGGGCTCGAGGCGGCCAGCAGCCGGCTCCCGGTTGCCGAGCACGATCTCGGCATTCGTCCCGACGTCGACGATCGAGCACGCAGCCGCTCCGACCGGTGCGGCGTCTCGGCCAGGATGACCGCCGGCCGTGTCGGCGCCGACGTGGCCGGCGATGCAGGGCAGGACGTAGACCCGGGCGCCGGGTGGGCCCGCAGCGCCGAGCTCGGCCGCCGGCAGTCCGGACCGCCTCGGTCGGTGGCCAGGGCGAACGGGCGCCGAGCCGAGCGGCGTCGGGTCGATGCCCGAGCAGGAGGTGGTGCATGATCGGGTTGCCCACGATCGTCAGCTCCAGGATGTCGCGCGCCGCTTGATCCCGGCCCGCAGCGGCCAGCCCGGCGACCAGCCCGTCGAGCGCCTTGCGCACGGCGCGGGTCATCTCCGCCGCGCCCTCGGGATGCATCATCGCGTACGAGACGCGGCTCATCAGGTCCTCGCCGAAGCGGATCTGCGGGTTCATCACGCCGTTCGAGGCGAGGACCGCGCCGTCGCGACAGGTCGGCCAGGTGGCCGGCGATCGTCGTCGAGCCGACGTCGATCGCGACCCCGTAGGCCGCGCTCGTGGAGGCCGGGCCAGACCGCCGTCAGCTGCGCGCGCCGTCGTGGACCGCCACGGTCACCCGGTACGTCGCCCGCCGCGAGGGCCGGCTGGAGCGCCCGGATCACCCGCAGGTCGGCCGCCAGGTCGGCCAGCCCCCACTCGCGCTCGAGCGCCTCGAACAGCCGGGCCAGGTCGCCGTGCGGCGAGGCCAGCTCGGGCCGGCACGACCTCGACGTAGTGGAGCCGGACGACCGGGTCGACGTCGAAGTCGCGGCAGGTCGAGGCTCCTTGCGGACGACCTGGCGGTGGACCTGGCTCTCGGGCGGCACGTCGATCACGCACGTCGCCGCAGGAGCGTCGGCCGTGCAGCTCAGCCGGCGGTCGGCGGCCAGGCCGTGCGCAGCCGGCGGTACGTCGCCTCGAGCGCGCCCGGCCGGCGAGAGGTGGTCGGGCTGGAGATCAGGCCCAGCTTGGGGAACTCGCCGAGCCCCGGGCTCGACCTGGCAGCGGCCGCAGATCCCGCGGCCGCCGCAGACCGAGTCGATGTCGACGCCGAGCGAGCGCGCCGCGTCCAGGACGGTGGTGCCCGGCGGCGAACCGGCCGCGCCGGCCCGACGGCGTGAAGACGACCAGGATCGGCTGCCGGCGCCGTCCGGCCGATCAGCCGCCGCGCTGACCTGGCTGCGCTCGTGCTCAGCCGGCGGCCGGGGCCGGCGCGGCGCGCCGCGCCGGCGGTTGACCCGGCGGCCCTGCTCGCCCTCGGCCGGGGCGACTCGCGGTAGCGCCCGGATCCAGCGGCCGCACTCCGGGTCGTTGCCCATCAGGACGTCGGCGGCCATCACCGCCTGGCGGACGCTCGTCGGAGAGCGGATTGGTGATGGCCGAGGTCAGGCCGCTGGCGATGGCCATGGCCAGGAAGGCGCCGTTGATGCCCTCGCGGTTGGGCAGGCCGAAGCTGACGTTCGAGGCGCCGCAGGTGCTGTTGACGCGCAGCTCGTCGCGCAGCCGGCCGAGGATCCGGAACACCTGCCGGCCGGCGGTCGGCATCGCCCCGATCGGCATGAGCAGCGGATCCACGACGATGTCCTCGCGCGGGATGCCGTGGTCGAGCGGCCCGCTCCACGATGCGCTTGGCGACCGCGAACCGGACGTCGGGATCCTCGGAGATGCCGGTCTCGTCGTTGGAGATCGCCACGACCGCCGCGCCGTACTTGCGGACGAGCGGCAGGACCCGCTCCAGCCGCTCCTCCTCCCCGGTGACCGAGTTGACGAGGGCCTTGCCCTGGTAGACGGCGAGGCCCGCCTCGAGCGCCTCGACGATCGACGAGTCGATCGACAGGGGCAGGTCGGTCAGGCGACTGGACGAGCTGGATCGTGCGGGCCAGGATCGCCGGCTCGTCGGCCAGCGGAATGCCCGCGTTGACGTCGAGCATGTGGGCGCCGGCCTCGACCTGGGCCAGCACGTCGCGCTCGACCCGGCTGAAGTCGCCGGCCTTCATCTCCTCGGCCAGCAGCTTGCGGCCGGTCGGGTTGATCCGCTCGCCGATGATCACGAACGGCTGGTCGTCGCCGATGACGACCTCGCGGGTGGCCGAGCCGATGACGGTCCGGGTCATGCTGCCGGCTCCGCCGTCCGGCCTCGTCCGACGCCGCCGGCGGCCACCAGGCGGGCCAGGACCTCGCGGCGTGTAGGCCTGCTCGAGGCGGGCGGCTTCGGCCTTGGCGCCTCGGCCTCCAGGTCGTCGCCGCACGGCCGCTGGGTCTTGCGCCACTCGGCGATGTAGGCGTCCATCTCCTTGCCGGCCGGCCTTCACGGCGGCCCTGTCGATGGCGACCTGGAAGCGCGGGTGGAGCACGACCTTGCGCGGCTCGGCGGCCGTCCTTGGCCGACGACCTGGGCCGGGATGTCGCGCCACCAGATGACCGTCAGGGTGCCGGCCATCTCAGGCGACGCCCGGGGGCCGCCGGCAGGGCCGCGCGCAGGGCCGCGACGTCGGCCAGCGGCGAGCGATCGATGGCGTGGCCAGGTCGCCGTAGCCCGGTCGGCCGGTGCTCGAACGCCAGGCCGAGGCGGTCGGCGGCGGCGCGCGGCGGCGGCGAGCAGCGCGCGGATCGTCGGTCTGGGCGAGGTAGACGACGCCGGCGGTAGTTGCCGAAGTAGACCGGCAGCAGCTCGGGGTGGCGGTCGATGCCCAGGCCGCGGATCGACCAGCCGGTCGAAGTTGCGGGCCAGGAAGTCGGTCAGGTAGAACGTCGCCGGGCTCCTCGTCGGTCAGCGCGTGCGAACGCCGTCCGGCCGGCGTAGAACTCGTAGCAGTGGGCGCCGGGCAGGCGCTCGACGCCCTCTTCGCGCGAGGACCGCGTCGAGCAGGCCGCCCGTGCCGCAGTCGGCGTAGGCGACGAAGATCCGGTCGTAGCGTCGCGCGCGCGGCCCGGATCCTGCGCCGGACGGCGGCCGGGATGCCGCCCGGCCGGTTGTGCAGGTCCGGCCGGCAGGCAGGTCAGGTCGACGTGCTCGAAGCCGGGCCGGCGCGGTCAGCGCGACCAGCTCGCGGCGCGAGCGCGCCGCAGCCGATGACCAGCACGCGCGGCGCGAGCCGGCCGTCGCGACCGGCGCCTCAGGCGGCGCTGGCACGACGCTTGTCGATCAGCGGCCGGGCCATCTCGGCCGCCACGCCGGCATCGCGGCAGTAGGCGTCGGCCCCGACGGCCGCCCCGAACTCCTCGTTCAGGGGCGCCCCGCCGACCAGCACGATGTAGTCGTCGCGGATGCCCTTGCTGCCTTGAGCGTGTCGATGACGACCTTCATGTAGGGCATCGTCGTGGTGAGCAGGGCCGACATGCCCGAGGATGTCGGGCTGGTGCAGCTCGAGCGCGGCCAGGAACTTGTCGGCGTCGGTGTTGATGCCGAGGTCGAAGACCTCGAAGCCGGCGCCCTTCGAGCATCATCCCGACGAGGTTCTTGCCGATGTCGTGGATGTCGCCCTTGACCGTGCCGATGACGACCTTGCCGATCGGCTTGGCGCCGGTCTCGGCCAGCAGCGGCCGCAGGATCGCCATCCCGGCCTTCATGGCGTTGGCGGCCAGGAGGACCTCGGGCACGAACAGGATGCCGTCGCGGAAGTCGATGCCCGACGATCTTCATGCCCGGCCACGAGCGCGTCGTCGAGGACCCGGCTCGCGCGACCAGCCGCGGCCGAGGAGGATGTTCGTGCCCTCGACGATCTCGGCGGCCATGCCGTCGTAGAGGTCGTTGTGCATCTGCTCGGTCAGCTCGTCGTCGGACAGGGCGGCGAGGTCGATCTCGCGATTCGTCCGTCATGAACCGACCGGCCTCCTGGCGCTGCCGCCTGCAGGGTTCCACCATGCGGAACGGTGCCGTATGATGGAACAGAGGTCCTCAGCGTAGCGGATGGGTCGGCCCGATGTCCATAGCCCGCGTCCGACGAGTCCAGGGTCCAGTCGATCGAGCGGGCCTTCGCCGTGCTGGCGGCGCTCGCCGACGGCCCGATCGGGGTGACCGAGGTGGCCGAGCGGGTCGACCTGCCCAAGAGCACCGTCGCCCGCCTGCTGGCGTCGCTCGCAGCGCGAAGGCGCCGTCGAGCAGGTCCCGGGCGGCACCCGCTACCGGGTCGGCTCGCCGGATCGTGACCCTGGCCGCGGCGGTCGGCCCGACGCGGAGCATGGTCGCCGTGGCCCGGCCCGACCTCGAGGCACTGGCCGCCGCGGTCGGTGAGGCGGCCGGCCTGTCCGTGCCCGAGGGTGTCCGGGTCCATTACGTCGACCAGGTCGACACGCCCGAACCCGGTCGCGCGTCCGCGACTGGACGGGCACCCGGGTGCCGATGCACGCGGTCTCGTCGGGCCTCGTCCTGCTTGCCCACCTCCCGGCGCCCGAGCGTCGAGCGCTTCCTCGCCCGGCCGCTGGAGGCGTTCACCCCGGCCACGGTCACCGATCCGGCCGCCCTGCGCGAGCGCCTTCGACGGATCCAGCGCGACGGCTATGCCTGGGCCCTCGAGCGAGTTCGTCGATCGGGATCAACTCGGTCGCCGCCGGCGGTCGCCGATGACGACGGCGAGGTCGTCGCGGCGGTCCATCTCCACGGCCCGTCCTATCGCTTCCCGGAGCCGGGCAGTGAGGAACGGATCGGCGCAGAGGTCGTGGCGGCCGCGGCCCGGATCTCGGCCCGCCTCCGGCACGCGGGAACGCTGTCCGTCCGCCGGAACGGGGGCGGCGGCGAGGATCCGGGTCGGCTATAACGATCCCCAGCGGGGGAGGGACGAGGGACGACGTGGCCAGCCTGTTCATCGACGGCGAGTGGACCGCCGGCTCGTCGGGGGAGACGGGCCCGGTCATCGCCCCGTTCGACGGCCGGGAGATCGAGCGGGTCGATGTCGCGACGGACGAGGACGTCCAGCGGGCGATCGGTGCGGCGCGGCGCGCCTTCGACACCGGCGACTGGCCGCAGACGCCGGCGCCCGAGCGGGGCGCGATCCTCAATCGGATCGCGGATCTCCTCGAGCGCGACGCGGAGGAGATCGCCAGCACCGAGACGCGCAACACCGGCAAGGCGCTGCGCGAGGGCCGCTTCGACGTGGCCGACGTGGTCAAGGTCTTCCGCTACTACGCCGGCATGGCCGACAAGGACGCCGGGCGGCTGGTGGCCACCGGCACGCGCGATGCCCTCAGCCGGATCGTGTACGAGCCGATCGGCGTATGCGCCCTCATCGGACCGTGGAACTACCCGCTCCTGCAGGTCGCCTGGAAGGTCGCGCCGGCGATCGCCGCGGGCGACACCTTCATCGTCAAGCCCGCCTCGGTCACGCCCTTGACGGCCATCCACCTGATCCACCTCCTCGAGGAGGTCGGCCTGCCGAAGGGCGTCGCGAACCTCGTCCTGGGGCCCGGCGACCGGGTCGGCCAGGCACTGGCCGAGAGCGCCGAGGTCGACTTCGTCTCGTTGACCGGCGGCATCGATGCCGGGCGGAAGATCATGCGGGCGGCCGCCGGCAACATGAAGAAGGTCGCCTTCGAGCTCGGCGGCAAGAGCCCCAACATCGTCTTCGACGACGCTGATTTCGAGACGGTCGTGGACTACGCGCTGACCGCCGCGTTCGTCCATTCCGGCCAGGTCTGCTCGGCCGGCACGCGGGCGCTCGTCCAG
This sequence comes from uncultured Chloroflexia bacterium, assembly GCA_963727055.1. Lineage (GTDB taxonomy): Bacteria > Chloroflexota > Limnocylindria > Limnocylindrales > CSP1-4 > Palsa-1033. The sequence goes on along the minus strand of CAVSEN010000003.1, from coordinate 1,325,478 downwards.
GACACGATCTACGACGACTTCGTGGCCGAGGTCGCCCGGCGCACCGAGCAGATCCGCCTGGGCGACGGGTTCGACGAGACGACCGAGGCCGGGCCGCTGATCAGCGAGGAGCATCGGGCCAAGGTCGAGCGCTACATCAGGATCGGCCTGGACGAAGGCGCCCGGCTGGTGGCCGGCGGCGGGCGCCCGACCGAAGCGCGACCTCCAGGCAGGGGTTCTTCGTCCGGCCGACGGTCTTCGCCGACTGCGATCGATCGATGCGCGATCGTCCGCGAGGAGATCTTCGGCCCGGTCCTGACGATCGAGAAGTTCCGGACCGAGGAGGAGGCGGTCGAGGCCGGCAACGACACGACCTACGGCCTGGCTGGCGCGGTCTGGACCGCCGATGCGGGTCGTGCCCAGCGGGTCGCCGGCCGCCTCCGCCACGGGACGATCTGGATCAACGACTACCACCCCTACCTGCCCCAGGCCGAGTGGGGCGGCTTCAAGCAGTCGGGCATCGGCCGCGAGCTGGGCCCGACCGGCCTCGACGAGTACCGCGAGGCCAAGCACATCTACCAGAACACGTCGCCCGGCCCCTCGCGCTGGTTCGGCGGCTAGGCCGGCTCGGCTCGACCGGGGCTCCTGGCGCGCCACGCGTCCCGTGGGCCGCGCTCGACGTCCGGTCGCTGCGTGGGCTGCGCGCTCGACGTCCGGTCGCTGCGTGGGCTGCGGCTCGACGTCCGGTCGCTGCGTGGGCTGCGGCTCGACGTCCGGTCGCTCCGTCGGCTGCGGCTCGACGTCCGGTTCGCTCGGGCGCCGTGCGTCAGGCGGGCGTAACAGACGATCCAGCGTCTGGGCGTGTCGTCTCTGTGCGTGAGAGGCACGGAAACGACGATTTGGCCCCGATCGCGGCGAACGGGTGCAGCGGACGCACGAATCCGGTAAGCGGGGCGGCCGACATGTGCGTTACGCGCGTGGGACGCACGCCCGACCGGCGGGGGCGGCCAACGTGTCAGTTAGGTGCCTGGGACGCACGCCTGACCGCCGGGGTCGATCGGCTTCATTCGCGGGCGACCCGCATCGCGCCGACGTGCGACTCGCATCGCTCCGATGGGCGGCCGGCTGTGCATCAGGCGGGCACATCCGACCATCCAGCGTCCGATCCGGGTCGTTTTCGGGCGTCAGCTGCACGAAAACGACGGATCCGTGCGCCAGGTGCACCAAACTGACCAGCTCGAGTGGGACTCGGTCGGTTGTGCTCGTCCGGTGCACACCGGGCGACGGAGCCCGCCACCCGGAGCCCGCCACCCGGAACCCGCCACCCGGGAACCCGCCACCCGGGAACCCGCCACCCGGGACCGCCACGGAGCCGTTACGGGAGCCCGTTACCGGAGCCCGGCAAACGCGTCATGCCCGGCAAACGCGCCCGGGCTGAGCCCGGCCGGGGGCCCGGCTGCCCGCCGGGGGCCCGGCTGCCCGCCGGGGCAAGAAAAATCCGGTGGGCAGGCTCGTCGCCCACCCACCGGAATGTTGTGGAGCGGCTATTCCGCCGGGATCTCCGCGTGGATCGCGTCCAGGTTCATCGCCCTGGCTCCGCCGGTACAGGTAGGCCACCACGTACATGACGATGGCGATCCCGTACAGGATGCCCAGGAATGATCGAGCCTGGGGTCGCCGACGCCGATCCCGTAGGGCGAGTCGGCCAGCCACTCGTAGATCGACCCATCCCAGGACGACCACCGGTCACCGCCCCGCCGACGCTGATGAGTGGGACGCCGAGGATGTTGTATCGGGCGATGGGCGAGTTCTGGTAGAGGTCTGGCTTCCACCACGGCAGGATCGTCGCCGCGATCGCCGTGCCGAAGAACATCACGGCGATGACCAGTGACGCATCCAGGGTGAGCGTCGACGAAGCGGCGCCCAGTAGGCGTAGACCGCACTGACGACGACCGACGGGACCATGATCAGCAGCAGGGCGACCCACGGGACGTGCCGCTCGTCGGAGACGCGTGCGGCGGCCTCCGGGCAGGACCCGGTCGAAGGCCGCCGCGAAGATCATCCGCGTCGACGACAGGAAGAGGGTCCCGGACCAGCCCAGGAACCACGCCCCGAAGACGATGACCATCCCGATCTGGAAGATCCGGTTGTCGATCAGGAAGGACGCCAGGAGCGGCGGATAGCCCCAGATCGGGATGACCGGGGCACGTCGAGTAGACCTGCGCACCGGTCGATTTGCTTGAAGAAGGCCCAGCCGAACGTCTTGGCCGCCAGGACGCAGGAACGCCACCGCCAGGGCGACGGTGACCCACAGGCCGCCCAGCATGCCGCGCAGGACGCTCCTGAAGTCGCGACGAGCCGCGGACCTCGCCGTAGAGCGTCGCGCCCCAGTTCGGGTAGAGGATCCAGAACATCATGAAGGGGATCAGCACGAAGGTGCCGGACCCGATCCCGAACGGCGTCAGATCGGAGTTCGCGCCGGCCCCCGCGGTGACCACGGCGTTGTAGGCGCCGGAGACGCCGAAGAGGCTGGACGAGGCCCTGTCGAAGGCGGCCTGGAAGTCGGCCTGGGACGACACCAGCATCAGGACGAACATGACGGCCAGGCCGATCAGTCCGACATACAGGCTCCACCTCTGGATCCGGGCGTAGCCCGCCATGCCCAGGGAGACGAGGCCCGTCGTCAGCGCGATGACGATCGAGCGAGGTGACGAAGTTGCCGTTGGCGCTCGAGAAGAAGGTCACGCCGTCAGTCGAGCCGAGCAGGGCCGCCAGCGGCTGCAGGAACTCGACCCGCAGGATCGAGCCGTAGATCGGCGCCCACTGGGCGAGGATGAACCACCAGCCCGGTCGCGGCCAGGACGAAGGCCAAGCCGCCCTTGATGTAGCCGAGGGCGCCGCCGCCGACCACGCCGGCGATCCCGCCGATGAGGCCGAGCGTGTCGCCCCCGATGGCCGTACCGACCAGGAAGCCGCCCACGCCGACCATGACGGCGCCGGAGACGATCCCCGGGATGCCGTCCAGGACACGGCTCTGCCAGACGTAGTCGCCCCCCGCCCGCGGCATCACGGCGATCAGGCCCGCGTACGCCACGCACAGGAACGTGACGGCGATGCCCGAGATGACGATGGACGACAGCATCGACCCGTCGGCCGCAGACGAGACGTACAGGAAGCTGAAGTACATCCCCAGCGTGACCAGGTTCACCGACATGAACGAATAGGTGAACGCGTCGAAGCCGGACCAACCCTTGACGAGACCCGTCGCGTTGCGCAGGAACAGCGACGGGGCCTGACTTACGGAAGCCACACTCGCTCTCCTCTCTCGACCGTTACGTCAACCGTTGATCAGGACGTATCGCTTCACCGCTCCCTTCTGACTGTCCAGGTCGACGATCGCCGCCTGCAGCACCCCGTCCTCGTACGCGCTGCCCGGGTTGACGGCGAGCGTGCGACCCAGCTTCACCGCGCCGCGGCCTTCGTGGATGTGGCCGTGGAGCGACAGCACCGGCTCGTACTTGAGGATCGCCGAGCGGACGGCGTGGGATCCGACCGGGCACGATGGCCTGGCCGCCCGCCACGTACTTCATGTCGGGCGTCAGCTTGGGCGCCCCGTCCAGGTTCGAGCCGTACGGCGGGGCGTGGAAGTTGAAGATGGCGCGGCGGGGGTCGCGCACCTCCTTGACGAGCCCGTCGATCGGTCGGCCGAGCTGGTCCTCCGGCAGCTCGCGGAAGGTGTTCCACGGCGTCGGGTTGGCCCACCCGGTGGAGATCAGGTCGAAGCCGTCGAGGGGGATCGTGTTGCCCTCGCCGAGCATGACCGAGGCCGTCCGCTCGATGACCGGGTCGATCTCGAACATGTCGTCGTTGGCCGGCGAGACGATGCACCGGATCGCCGTCGGCCGCCAGCTTGTCGTCGGCCATGCGCCATCCAGCGCTCGACGCCGTGGACGATCTCGGCCTTGAAGCGGCGGTCGACCAGCTCGGGATCGGCCGCCCAGGCGTCCACCTCCTCCCGCGAGAGGCGCACCGGGTAGTAGCCGCGATCGGAGATGCGGCGCTCCATGGCGCGCACCTCGTCCTCGGTCGTCAGCTCGTGGCGCTGGTCCTGGAGGGTGACCTCCCAGCCGGTGGGCGTGGCCACGATGGGCACCATCGCCTTGCCGGTCATGTCGCCGCCCATGATCAGGACGTCCGCCTTGTGGAACGCGCCGGCATTCAGGAACTTGCGCCAGCAGACGTCCGATCCGTGGACGTCCGTGACGAAGAAGATCCGCATGCGGCCCATACGACCAACCCGCCTCCACCGCGGGATTGCACGGCAGTATAGGGCCCGTCGGCACGTTCCAAGCCCGATTTTCACGCCTGCGAGCCAGGCCCGGGAGCAGCCCGTCGCGGGCGCTGCCGCGCGGGGCTGGGCCCCGAGCGCCGCGCTGCTATCGTGGGGTCATGGACACGGCCGTGCGATCCGAGCTCGCCCCGGGCTCGCCCGGCGAGGAAGGTCCGCTGGAGCCCCAGCCGATCGCGGCGCGCTGGCTCGGCCGGATCGACTACCGCCGGGCTTGGGCGCTCCAGCGCGAGCTTGTCGAAGCGCGGGTTGCCGGGACGATCCCCGACCAGCTCCTGCTCCTCGAGCATCCTGCCGTGCTGACCCTCGGCCGCCAAGCCGACGAGCGTCACGTCCGTGCCCCAGCCGCCGAGCTCGAGCGGCGCGGGATCGAGCTGATCCGGGTCGAGCGCGGCGGCGAGGTCACCTACCACGGCCCGGGCCAGCTCGTCGCCTACCCGATCCTCGCCCTGTCCCGCCGCGGGCTGCTCGTGCGGCCGCTTGTCCGGGCGCTCGAGGATGCCCTGGCTGAGACGTGCCGGGCACTCGGCGTCGAGGCCGGGCCGCGGGCCGGCCATCCCGGCTGCTGGGTGGAGCCGGATGGAGCGGCGCCGCGCAAGATCGGCGCCCTCGGCCTGCGCGTTGAGCGTGGGGTCTGTTTCCACGGGATCGCCCTGAACGTCGACCCGGCGCTGGCCGACTTCGAGTTGCTCGACGCCTGCGGGATGCCCGGCGTCGTCTCGACCTCGATCGCCGCCGAGCTCGGCCACCCGGAGGAGCCGCCGTCCACCTCGGCCGTCGCCCGGGCCGGCTCGATCTTCGCCCGCGCCCTCGCCCGCCGCCTCGGCACGGAGCTGGCCGGCAGCCTGCCGGCCTGACCGTCGCGTGGCTGCCGGGCTGTTCGAGCTGCGTCGCGACGCGATCACCGGCTGGTGGGTCGCGACCGTCGTCGACCGTGCCTTCCATCGCGACCGGTTCGCCCGGGCCGCCACGCCGGTCGAGCCCGAGGGCGGCTGCCAGAACTGCCGCGAGCCGGAGGGTGACGGCGTCCGGCTGCGGATCCTCAAGGACTTCGCGTTCCACGTCGTGGGCACCGAGGCTGAGGCCCGGGAGCTCGATCGGAACCTCGCCCAGGTGGCGATCGAGCAGGCCCGCGCCTCGGGCAGCTGGCGGACCGTCGTCGCTCCGCCGGGCGAGCACCGGCCGCTCCAGGCGGTCGGCGACGAGCTGATCGCCGCGATGCTCCGGACGTGCCGCGACGCGATCGCCGAGTCGACCCGGGCCGGGCAGACCGCCTACGTCCAGGTCGTCCAGAACTGGGGCGCCCAGGCCGGCGCCCGGACCGATCACCTGTGCCTCGACCTGTACGACCTGCCCCAGGTCCCGCACCGGGTCGCCGAGGAGATCGGCGGGGCAGCCCGGTTTGTGATCCGGGAAGGGGAGTGCCCGTTCTGCCGGCTCGCCCGGGACGAGGTCGAGCATCACGACCGGCTCCTGTGGGCGGACGCCTCGAGCGTTGCCTTCGCACCGTACGCCTCACGCTCGCCGTTCGAGGCCTGGGTCGTGCCCCGCGCCCATGCCGCGGACTTCGGCCAGGCGAGCGACGCTGACATCCTGGCCACGGCCGAGGCCGTGCGCCGGGTGCTGGGCCTCCTGGCGGCCCTCGACGGCCCGCCGCACAACCTCGTCCTGCACACGGCGCCGCTCCGCGAACGGGTCGACGGTACGTACCACTGGCACTGGGAGATCCACCCGCGGCTGCGGGAGATCGCCGGCCTCGAGCTGGGCACCGGCCTGCCCGTCAATCCCGTCTCGCCCGAGGATGCGGTCGAGGAGCTGCTCCGCTCGGCACGCGGTCCGCAGACCTGATGCCCGGCCGGCGTCACACGCTCCGTTGCAGGCACGTCGTTTGGCCGTGGACCAGATCGCCCAGCTTGCCCATCTCAGCCCAGCGCTGGAACGCACGATGACCGGGTCGCCCACCCGGACGGTCGCCGACGCGTTCGTCGAGGAGCTGTTCCAGAAGCACCACGGCGAGATCTACGCTTACCTCGTCCGGATGCTGCGCGATCCCGAGCTCGCCGCCGACCTGACCCAGGACGCGTTCATCAAGGCCTATCGCGCCCACGACACCCTCCAGGACCCGGCCCATGCGCGGGCCTGGCTGTACCAGATCGCCCACCGGGTCGCCCTCGACGAGATCCGCCGGCGGAAGATCGTCCGCTTCCTGCCGTGGACCGGCGAGTCGTACGGCACCGCGCCGTCGGCCGAGCACCTGGCCATGGAGGGCCGCCTGTCGAGCGACCTGCAGCGGGCGCTGGCCCGGATTCCCGAGCGGCAGCGGGCCGCCCTCCTGCTGGCCGAGCTGCACGACCTGACCGGGCTGGAGCTGGCGGCCGCCCTCGGTGTCAGCCATGTTGCCGCCCGGGCCCTGCTCACCCGTGCCCGCGACAGCCTCCGACGCGAGCTCGCCACCGAGCGCGAGACCGAGGCAGCCGCCGAGCACGTCCCGGACCCGCGGTCACGCCGATGAACGAGTCGATGACCCACGAGCGTGCCCGCCGGCTGTCGGCGGTCCGCCTCGACCAGGACCTGCCGCCGGGCGACGAGGCGGACCTCGACGCTCACCTCGTGGCCTGCTCCGACTGCCGGGCGGTCGCCGCCGGCTACGAATCCGACCGGCTGGCCCTGCGAGCACTGCCGCCGATCGAGCCGCCCCGCGACCTGTGGGCCCGGACGAGCGCGGCCCTCGAGCGGGAGCACGCTCGCCGGCCGCGGAGCATGTCGCGCTCGCCCCGGCCCTGGCGTCCGGTCGCCGTGCTCGGGGGCGGATTCGCCCTGGTCCTGGTCCTCGCTCTGGTGGGCCCCGGCCTGCTCAGCTCCAGCCAGGCCACGCCCGGCGTGGTCGCGGTCGCCTCGAACGGTGGCCCCGGCCCGATCGCGTCGATCGCCCACCTGCCGACGCCGATCGACGTCCCGCCGGCCGACGTGACCTGGGTCGTGACGAAGGGCCCGGGCAGCCTGTCGCTGGTCACGGCCAGCGTGAGCAAGGTCTGCCCGGCCGGCGACGAGCCGGATTGCGGCCTGGCCGCGGGCGTCTCGCGCAGCCTGGCCAGCCTGCCGACCGTCCCGAGCTCGCTCGTCCTGTCGCCCTCGAACGCGAGCCAGGCGGTGGCGATCGGTCCGGCCCCGAACAAGAACGGGACGACCCTGTTCGTGATGGCCGTCCCGGCCGAGCCGACGGCCAGTCCAGCCCCGTCCGCGAGCCCCTCCACCGGCCCGCTCGCCAGCCCTGCCCCGACGGAACCCCCCGGGGCGAGCCCGTCGCCGCGCTCCAGCGCGACCGTCGAATCGCCGAGCCCAACCGCGGGCCGGACGCCCGCCTCGGCCAGCCCGCTCGCCAGCGCCAGCCCGGCCGCCCCGTCGCCGAGTGCGTCGGTCAGCCCTCCGCCGGTCGGCACGCCGGCGCCGTCGGCGGCCGCAACCCTGGCGATCCTGAGCAACGTGACCCTGGTCGGCGACGAAGCCGCCTACAGCCCCGACGGCCAGTGGTTTGCCTTCTCGGCCCGGCCGGCCGGGACCGCGACCGGACCTGACATCTACGTCTGGCAGGCCGGCTGGCCGTCGGCCCAGCCGCTGACCAGCGATCATGCCTCGGTCTTCTCGGGCTGGGTCGATGGCCGGATCCTCGCCAGCCGGGCGATCCTCGTCTCGACCGACGGCAGCCCGGTCCCAGGTGGCTCGGCCGCCCCGGGCGGCAGCCCGGCCGGCAGTCCGGTCAGCGGCGGCACCCCGACGCCGACGCCGGCCGCCACCCCAGCCCCAACCGCGACGCCGACGGCCGTGTCCGGGGCTTCCCCGAGCGCGGCGCCCGCGTCCAGTGGCGACCTCGCGGTCCCGAGCCCGTCGACGGCGCTCGCGACGCCGGCCGCCTTCCTCATCGACCCGTCCTCGGGTGAGGCGACCCGGATCGCCGGCCTCGACGGCTGGCGGCCGGTCGTCGATCCATCGGGGACGTGGGTGGCCTACTGGGCCGGCACGCTCCGCTTCGATGCCGCGAGCGGGATGTGGCAGCCGTTCCAGGGCGGCCTGCAGGTTGCCAGCTGGACGACAGTCAGCACGGCAGCCGACGGCGCGACCGGTGCCGCCGCCGCCCATGCCCTGCCGCTGGTCACGCTCACGGATTGGGACGTCCGCTGGGACCGCACCGGCGACCACCTCGGCGTATGGATCGCGGACGCCGACAACCCCGGCCTGGGCAGCCTCAGCCTGCTGACGATCGATCCGGCCTCGGGCCAGACGAGCTCGAATCCGCCGATCCTCCTGAACGACACGCCGGCCCTGCGCGGCTTCGCCCTCAAGGACGGCCAGCTCGTGTGGGCGACGCCGCCCGGCCAGGACGGCAAGGGCAGCCAGCTGTCGATCCTGGCCTGGTCGGGGGCCAACGCGGGCAAGACGTCGGTCGAGCCGATCGACGGCGGCGCGGTCTTCATCGTTCCGTCGAACTGACCCGGGGCACGCCCGCCTGAGCACGGGATGACCCATCTGGGTTGTCCGGATCAGAGATTTGGGCTATCCTGCCGGCAGTGCGACTCAAGTTTGTCGCGTGCGCCGCGCTCAGCGCAGCGCTCGCCCTGGTCGCCGCACCCGGTGTCGTGGGCTCGCGAACCCCCAGCCCCGTCCGGGCCATCGAGGCCGCGGCGTTCCAGCCATTGCTCAGCGACGCGTCAGGCGCAACCACCTCGGTGGCCGCGGCGGACGATCCCGCCCTGCGCTCGTCCAATGCCCTCGACATCTCCGCTCGCTTCGCCGAGCCGCTCGCCGGGTCGGCGGCCCAGGTCGGCGCCGTCCGGCCCGTCGTCCGGACCCAGCCCGTGCCGGCCTTCAGCTCGTCGATCAAGCCACCCAGGTACACCCTGAAGGGCTACGCCAGCTACTACAACAACGGCACGACGGCGATGCGCCTGCCGGCGGGCACGGTCATCCGCGTGTGCGGTGCCGGGGGCTGCCTCGACCGGGTGGTCAACGACTACGGCCCGTCCGCCTCGTTCAAGCCGACCCGGATCATCGACCTGTACATGCCCGATTTCTTCACCGTGTGCGGCTGTCCGTCGTACGCCGGGACGAGCCTGGTGACCGTCTCGGTCTACTGACCCTGCGCTAGACTGGGCTCGACCTTTAACGACCGGCTCTGCGAGGCCGGGAAGGAGAGCATGACCGGTCGCCAGATCATGACCGCGGACGAGATCCGCCGGGCGACGATCCGGATCAGCCACGAGATCGTCGAGAAGCAGGCCGGCACGGCCGGCCTCGCCCTGATCGGGATCCAGCGCCGGGGCGTCCCCCTCGCCCACCGGATCGCCGCCTGCATCCGGGAGAACGAGGGCGTCGACCTGCCGGTTGGTGCCCTCGACATCACGTTCTACCGGGACGACCTGTCCCTGATCGCCCAGCAGCCGGTGGTCAAGGGCACCGACCTGCCGTTCGACCTGAACGGCGCGACGATCGTCCTCGTCGACGACGTGCTGTACACCGGCCGGACGATCCGGGCCGCGATGGATGCCCTGGTCGACTTCGGGCGGCCCCAGGCGATCCGCCTGGCGGTCCTCGTCGATCGCGGCCACCGCGAGCTGCCGATCCGGGCCGATCACGTCGGCAAGAACGTGCCGACCTCGCGCGAGGAGCTCGTCCGGGTCCAGCTCGAGGAGACCGACGCCGAAGACGGGGTCGTCATCGACCGGCTGGAGCGGACGCCGGCCGTTGCCGGGGTGGTTGGATGACGCGGCGATGACCGGCGCGCCGGTGGCTCTCCCGGTTCCCTCGGTCGACGCGGCACCGGCGACCCAGCCGACCCGCTGGCCGCACCGCCACCTGCTCGACCTGGATGAGGTCAGCTGGCCCGAGATCGAGCTCGTGATGCGCACCGCCGAGGCGATGAAGGAGGTCCTCGCCCGGCCGATCGCCCGGGTCCCGGCGCTCCGCGGGGCGGGGGTCACGATCCTGTTCTACGAGGCCTCGACCCGGACCCGGGTGAGCTTCGAGGTCGCGGCCAAGAACCTGAGCGCCGACGTCGTCAACATCGCGGCTGCCTCGAGCAGCGTCTCGAAGGGCGAATCGCTGATCGATACGATCCGCACGGTCGAGGCCCTCGGGGCGCGGATGATCGTCATCCGCCACCCCGTCTCCGGCGCGCCCTACCTCGCCGCCGACCATTTCTCGGGCTCGATCCTCAACGGCGGCGACGGCTGGCATGCCCACCCGAGCCAGGCCCTGCTCGACCTGTACACCCTCCGCGAGCGCCTGCCCGGCGGCGACCTGCACGGCCGCAAGGTCGTGATCCTGGGCGACGCGCTCCACTCGCGGGTCGCCCGGTCGAACATCTGGAGCCTGACCGCGGCCGGCGCCGACCTGTGGCTGTGCGGTCCGGCGACCCTCCTGCGCGGCTTCGAGCGCTGGGCGGCCGGCTCGGCCCGGGTGCCCGGCCACGGCCGCTTCCAGGTGACCAGCGATCTCGGGGCGGCGCTCCGCGACGCGGACGTGATCATGGCCCTCCGCCTCCAGCGGGAGCGGATGGCGGCCGGCCTGCTGCCCTCGCTGCGTGAGTACGCGGCGCGCTACGGGCTGAACCTCGAGCGCCTCGCGCTCGCCCGGCCCGACGCCCTCGTGATGCATCCCGGCCCGATGAACGAGGGGATCGAGATCGCCCCCGACGTCGCCGACCATCCGCGCTCGGTGATCACCGACCAGGTCACGAACGGAGTCGCGGTCCGGATGGCGCTCCTCTACCTGCTGGCCGGCGCCCCGAGCGGCACGCCGGCCGCCCTCGAGCCGGCCAATGCCTGAGCTGCCCGGCGCGACGATCGAGGGCTCGGCGTCGATCGGCAAGCTGGTGACCGGGCTCGAGATCAGCCGGGCCTGGCTGGTCGATCCCGTCGCCGACCGCGAGGGGCCGGGCGAGATCGTGGTCAACGATGGCCGGCTCGAGGCGGTCACCTGGCTGGATTCGGTCGAGGGGGCCGGGATCGAGCCGGATGGGGTGATCGTCGCGCCCGGCTTCATCGACCTCCACGTCCATCTGCGCGAGCCCGGCTTCGAGGACGCCGAGACGGTCGCGACCGGGCTGGCCGCGGCGGCTCACGGTGGCTTCACGACCGTCTGCGCGATGCCCAACACGGACCCGGCCATCGACGAGGCGAGCGTCGTCGGCCGGGTCATGGATGCCGCCGCGCGTTCCGGCTCGCCGGTCGAGCTCCTCGTCTACGGCGCCCTGTCGGCTGGGCGCCGGGGCGAGGCCCTGGCGGCGCTGGGCGAGCTGAGCGACGCCGGGGTGATCGGCTTCAGTGACGACGGCGCGTCAATCCACAGGGCGACCATCCTGCGCAACGGGCTGCTCTATGCCGGGATGCTCGGCCGGCCGATCCTGGACCACGCCGAGGACCCGGCCCTGACCGAGGGGGCCGAGGCGAACGAGGGCCTCGTGGCGACGGTCCTCGGCCTGCGCGGCTGGCCGGCGGCAGCGGAATCCGGTCCGGTCGGCCGGGGGATCGCGATCCTGGCCGACGTCCTGGCCGACGAGCCGCATGCCCGGCTCCATTTCACCCACCTGTCGACGGCGTCGGCCCTGGACCTCGTCCGGCGGGCAAAGGCGGCCGGCCTGCCGGTCAGTTGCGACGTCACGCCCCATCACCTCGCCCTGACGGACGAATGGCTGGCCGGGGCGCGGGACTGGTCCTGGCAGGGCGACGCCGACCCCTGGCTGGGCACCACCCACCCCGCCGGTCCATACGACACCGCCCTCCGGGTGAACCCGCCCCTGCGCGGCCGCTCCGACGCGTTGGCCTGCCTGGATGCCCTGATCGACGGCACGGCCGAAGCCGTGGTCACCGACCATGCCCCCCACACCCGGGTCGACAAGGCCGTCGAGTTCGGCCTGGCGGCCAACGGGATCAGCGGGATCGAGACGGCGATCGGGATCCTGCTGGCCGCGGTCGACGCCGGCCGTCTGCCCCTCCGGCGGGCGATCGGTGTGCTGACGAGCGGCCCGGCCGCGTTCCTCCGAGCGGGCGGCTGGACCGGCGCACGAGGCCTGGTCGAGGGCGCGCCGGCCAACCTCGTCGTGATCGACCGGGCTGACCGCTGGACGGTCGAGGCGGCCGGCCTCCGTTCGAAGGGCAAGAACAGCCCGTTGCTGGGCCGGGAGCTGCCGGGCCGGGTCCTGCTGACGGTGGCCGGCGGGCGGCTCGCCTACGAGGCCTGAGCGATGCCGACCGACGATCCGGCCCGGGCCGTCCTCGAGGCTCAGCTCGGCCGGCTGGGGACGCCCTACGAGCTGATCGCCTGCGATCCGGCCCTGGCCGACACGGCCGCGTTCTGCGCCGCCTACGGCTACGCGCCCGGCGACTCGGCCAACACGATTGTCGTCGTCGGCAAGGCCGACCCGCCGCGCTACGCCGCCTGCGTCGTGCTGGCCACGACCCGGCTGGACGTCAATCGCGTCGTCCGTGGCCGTCTGGGGATCAAGCGGACCTCGTTCGCCTCGTTCGACGAGGCCCGGGCCGTGACCGGCATGGAGATCGGCGGGGTCACCGTCTTCGGCCTGCCGGCCGGCCTCCCGATCTGGGTCGACGAGCGGGTGATGGACCGGCCGGAGATCATCCTCGGCGGCGGCAGTCGTTCGTGGAAGGTCAAGGCACCGCCGGCGATCCTGCTCGCCCTGCCGGGCGTCGAGGTCGTCGCCGGCCTGGCGACCGAGCTGCCGGCCGCCTGAGGCTCAATCGGCGGCGCTGACCTCGACCAGGTTGAGCGTCCGGTCGTCAAAGACGAGGAACGTGCTCGTCGCCGGACCGCCGGTTGGTGCGCCGATCACCCGGACGATCCAGAACAGCTCGGCGGCCCGACCCTCGAGGGTCAGGCCGGTGAGCGCGGCCGACTGGCTGGGCAGCGTGCCGGTCATCGACACGATCGGCGGCCGCGACCCGGGCAGGAACCAACCTGCCACGGCGCGGGTGACATCGACCGCCGTGTGGATCGGCCGGCGACCGGCGGCGACAAAGACGCTCGGACCCTGGTCCACGCCGTCGATCCAGGCGATCTGGTCGATCACGAACGAGCGGTCGCAGCCGGCGTTGCCGCCGCCCGGGCGGGCGGCACACTCGGGTGAGCGGCGGTCTCCGAACCGGCCGACGAGGACGACCGGCCGCGACGCGATTTGGGCGCCGAGCCCGCTCAGGCCGCCCCACGGGTCGGGCACGCTCGTGCCGGTCAGGATCACCGGCCGGATCGACGGCACGCCCGGCGGGACGACGATCGCATACAGGAACGTGGCGTCGTCGGCCTGCAGGACGGTCTCCGGGCGATCGACCAGGACCAGGCTCGTGCCGCTGCACGGATCGGGCTTGTCGCTGACCGGCGCGGGCGGGCAGCCCTCGATCGCCCGGTCGTTGCTGAGATAGCCGCCGATCGCGACGAGGCCGCCTCCGCCGGCGGCGGTCGGCAGGGCCTCGCTGATGGTCTGGACCGGCAGGCCGTCGACCGTCGTGGGGAAGATCGGAGGCAGCGCCAGCCGGAACGCGGGCGCGGCCAGTGGACCCCAGACCTGGCCGGTCTCATCGTCGATCGCCAGCCAGCTGGCGACGGCCGCGCCGTGGCCGGGCAGTCCGGAGGCCGCGTTGGGGTCGAGGTACCCGCGCACCAGCCAGACGGTCCGGCCGTCGACCGGCGGCCCGAGGTCCGACGGCTCGACCCACGGTGGGGCCGACGGATCGTCGGCCCAGGGCAGGGCGCCCAACCCGAGCACGACGCCGCCCAGCTGGAGGCGGCTGCGAACGAGGTCGTCGACGGTGGAGGAGGTCAGCTTCGTGCTGACGACCGCGGCCCCACCTGGCTCGGCCTGGATCGACCCGTCGAGGTCGGCGACGGCGTCGACGACGAAGGCCGAGGTGCACAAGCCGGACGAGCTGCTCGCCCCGGCGCACAGCCGGTCGTCGCGCAGGTGGCCGACCAGGACGAGCGGGCTGGGCTGGACGATCTCGGCTGGCCCGCCCCCGTTCACCTGTTCGAGGACCGGCGCGGCGACCGGGTCGATGAACAGCGGCGTGATCGTGGCCGTCCCGGCCCCGGCCGGCTGGCTGCTGCCGTCGCTGCTCCAGCGGACGTCCGGCCGCGATTCGAGGATGGCCTGCCAATCGGAGACGCAGGTGCCGACGGGCTCGAGGCTCGGCTGGCAGGCCTGGACCAGCCGGACGGCGCTGTACCAGCCGCCGACGGCCAGCTCGACGCTGAGCCCGGATGACGTCGCAGCCAGGGCCTGGGCGGTGGTCACGCCCACGACCGGCAAGCCGTAAACGGTGGCCGGGAAGATGCCACTCGGGCCGGGCGCCGGGCTGGCCGGGGCTGGCGATGGACCGACGGGCCGGGCCGGATTGCGATTGATGAAGCCGATGAAGACGACGAGGCCCAGGACGGCGACCAGCCCGATGGCTGCTGCCACCGGGCCGTTCGAGCGCTGCCCGATCGGACCGAGCGGCCGGCCCGGGCCGCTGATCTCGACGATCTCCGGCCGGTGGTCGTCCGGCCCGCCCCCGCCGATCATCACCCGGTCAGCTAGCCGCCGGCGGCCAGCCGGCGCAGGTCGCCGAGCAACCGGTCGATGTCGGCTTCGACGGTCAGGAAATTCACGATCCCGGCCCGCAGGTACGTCCGCCCCCCGAGCCGGGTGGTCGACAGCCAGCCGTCGCCCGACGCCTCGAGGGCGACCTGCAGGGCATCCTGGTGGGCGTCGAGCTCGAGCGGGTCGAGCTGCCCGGCGTGCGCCCGGCCGCCGGGCAGATGGCGGAAGCAGACGACGCTCAGGTCCGGCTCGGCGGGCAGGGCCTCGAACGCGTCGTCGGCCGCGAGCTGCCGGGCGAGGTAGGCCGCCAGGTCGTTGTTGGCCTCGACAAGGCGGCCCAGGCCGTCGGTCCCGAGGTGGCGCCAGCTCAGCCACAGCTTGAGCGCCCGGAAGCGCCGGGTGCCCTCCATCGAGCGCTGGTAGAAGTTGAGCGGCTCGCTGGTCCCCAGGCCGTTGCCGTCGTGGGCATCCGCCTCCGCTTCGCCGCCGCGGTAGTACTCCGGGCTGCGGTGGAACGTGGCCAGCAGGTCGCCGCCCCGGCGGACCACGAGCGCCCCGATGTCGTAGGCCTGGAAGAACCACTTGTGGGGGTCGATCGTGACCGAGTCGGCCCGCTCGAGGTCGGCCACCCGCCCCGCGTCGCGCTGCGACAGCCGGGCACCGCCGCCGTACGCCGCGTCGACGTGCAGCCACAGGCCCTCGGCCTCGGCGATCGCGGCCAGCTCGCCGGTCCGGTCGACCGAGCCCGTGTTGGTCGAGCCGGCGACGGCGCAGATCGCGAAGGGCACCAGCCCCCCGCGACCGGTCCTCGGCGATCGCCGCGGCGACGGCCGAGCCGTGGAGGCGGAAGCGATCGTCGCTGGCCACCACCCGGAGCGTCTCGGCCGGGAAGCCGAGCTCGTCGAGGGCGCGCCCGATCGAGAAGTGGGCCTGGTCCGAGGCGTACACCCGGACGCCCTCCAGCTGCCGGCCGCGGGGCGGCCGGTCGAGCCCGAGCAGCCGGGCGAGGTGGAGGTCGCGGGCGACGGTCAGGGCCATGAAATTGGCCATCACCCCGCCCGAGGTCAGGACGGCGAACGAGCCCGGCCCGTAGCCCACCGAGGTCGCACAGCCAGCGCCCGACCTCCTCCTCGACGAATGCGCTCGATCGGCCCGGCGTGCCAGACGTCGACGCCCTGGTTGAGGACCTGGGCGAGGACCTCGCCGACGATCGACATCAGGAGCGGCGGCGGGGTGAAGTAGCTCAGGGCCCGCGGGTGGCAGGCGTTCAGGCTGTGCGGCGCGAGGCGAATCCGGAAGTCGTCGAGCAGCTCGGCCGACGGCGTCGGCCCGGCCGGTGCCGGTGCCGGCGGCGCCGCCTCGCCGTCGGGCCCGGCACCGTAGAAGGCCCGCCGGAGTGCCGCGTAGCCCGCCGGCTCGCCCATCGCCCGCCGGAATGCCTCGCCGTACAGGTAGTCGAGGCCGGCTGCCCAGGTCGCGGCGCCGAGCGCCTCGAGGGCCGGCCGGGATCGGGCGGCGTCGTCGATGCCGATCAGCTCGGGCTCCGGGTGCCAGCCGAAGCGCTCCCTCGAGTCGGGCCGGGGGTCCGGGCGGAGGCCGGGCTGGAGCGGGTCGGAGCGGTCGTCCGGCGGTGGGGGCATGGCCCGATGGTAGCGCGCGATCCACCGCCACCGGCGCGCGACGGCCGGCTCATCTATCGTTCGAGCGTGATCAACCAGCCGCCGATCCAGTACAAGGGCGCCGACCTCGAACCGGAGCGGGGCCCGGGGCTCGGCTGCTTCCGCTTCCAGCTCGTCGTGCTGGCCGTGCTGGTGATCCTGACCCCGGTCAGCGTGGTTGCCGGCTGGCCGCCGATGGTCAGCGCCGTCCTCCTCTTCGTGGTGATCGCACTTCTCCTGCTGACCGGCCAGACGATGATCTTCCTGCTCCGCCTGGTCGCCGCCGATCGGCGCACCCGGCGCCGCCCGCTGGCCGGCTCGTCGCCGACCGTCGGCCAGATCGAGGACGCGTCCAGCGTCCCCGCCGAGGCTTCCGCTGCCGCGCCCGGCGCCCGGCTCCGACGCCGGAGGACCCGGCCGGCGAAGGCGGCGTGCGACAATAGCCGTCGCGCCCGCCGACGGGACCACGCTGGAGGATGTCTGCTCGTGCCCGTGCTCGCGACCTACTTCTCGGTTCGACGCGGCCGCGATCCCTTCTTCAAGTTCTTCATGCGCACGATCTTCCCGCGCCAGGTCCGCGAGTACGAGCAGAAGTACGGGATCCATTTCCTGGGCTGGTACAACGTGGCCCACGGCTGGGACTTCGACAACGTGATCCTGCTCGACCTGCCCGACTACGCCACCCTCGACAAGCTCGAAGCCGACGAGGCAACCCGAGCCCTGGGCCACCGCGCCGGCGAGTGGATCTTCGAACGACATCACTCGATGTTCCTCCGCGAGCGGATGGGCACCGACCTCGAGTACCACCCGTAACGGAGGCGACGCGATGGACCGCACGCGAATCGATCTGCTCAGTGCCCTCGCCCGGGACGCCTCGCTCGAGCGCTCGGACTTACCTCGTCCGGGCCGCCGAACAGTTCCAGCGCTTCCTCGAGGCCAACACGTCGTCGATCAAGGAGATCGGCGGCCTGACCCTGATCGACGACGACCCCGACTACCTGGCGATCGCGCCGGACCTCTCGTTCCGCAGCCGGAGCCGCTACCTCGACGACGCGACCGGGGAGTGGCGTGAGCGAGACCGAGGTCGTCGAATCGGCTGCCGAGATCGTCGAGCTGTACAGCCCGGCCGAGCTCTACACCGCGTTCGCCGACGCCGCCCGGAGCCGCCGCGGGGCTGGCGGCCGAGGGCGACGAGCCGGACGGTGACGACGACGAGGACGAGGACGAGGACGAGGCGGCCGACGAGGCCCAGGCCCGGCCGGCTGCCGGTTCGCCCGGCGATCCGTACGCGGCCGCGGCCGACTCGTGGGCGGCGACCCAGGACGACAGCCCGGTAGCCGGCGAGCAGGACGCCGCCCGCCGGCTCTACGACCTCGCGCTCTCGTTCCAGGAGCGCAGCCAGCGCTCCGAGGCCGACCTGGTCGAGCGCTTCGCAGGTGGCTGCCGGCCGCTACACCGAGGAGCTGGGCGAGCTGCTGGTCGTCGAGACGACGAGGAGCGCCTGGTGATCCAGGCGAGCGGCGTTCCGGGCCGAGGTCGAGGCCGAGGAGGATGACGAGGACCACGACGGCGAGGCGACCCCGGCCGGTGAGTGGCTCGTCCTGGCCACCCCCGAGGAGCTCGTCGAGCTTCTACGACCCGACCGACGTCTTCGGCGACCTGGCCGACGCCCTGGCCGAGGCCTTCCCGTCGATCGCCCCGCCGGTGACCGGCGACAGCTCGGTCGACGCCCATGGTGCCGACGGCGCGGGCGAGGGTCTCGATCGCGGGTGAGCATGCAGCTCGTCGCGGCCGAGCTGGTCGAGAGCCGCGAGATCCTGCCCGGCCAGTGGCTCCAGGCGTTCCATGCCCCGGCCCTCACCGTCGGATCGCGCGCCGGCCAGTTCGTCCATGTCCGGCCGGGTGACTTCTCGGGCCTGATCCTGCGCCGGCCGTTCTCGCTCAACACGGTCGACCGCGCGAGCGGCACGATCACGATCCACTTCCGGGCCGTCGGCCGGGGCACCGACTGGTTCACCCGGCTGCGGATCGGGCGACCGGGTCGACATGCTCGGTCCGCTGGGCCAGCCGTTCGAGGTCGATCCGCGCAGCCGGCACGTGCTCCTGATCGCCGGCGGACTGGGAATCGCCGGGGTTCGGATGCTGGCCGACGAGGCGCTGCGGGACGGCCGCCAGGTGACCCTCCTGTTCGGGGCGGCCAAGGCGACCGAGGTCTACCCCTCGAACCTGCTGCCCGACGAGGTCGAGTACATCGTCGCGACCGACGACGGCTCGCTCGGTCACGCCGGCTTCGTGACCGAGCTGGTGCCCGCCTACGAGGGCTGGGCCGACCAGGCCTTCGCCTGCGGTCCGGCGCCGATGCTCGCGGCCCTTGCCCGGCTCGCCGCCGGACGCGCTGCCCGGCTGGGCGTGGCCAGCCTCGGCCGCAAGCCGGGGCGGCGGACCGCCCGGATGCCCCGCCCGGCTCGCCGGCCGCCCGGCGCAAGGCATTCCTGCAGGTGTCGATGGAGCAGCGCATGGGCTGCGCGGTCGGCGCCTGCCTGGGCTGCGTGGTCATGGATGCCCAGGGCACGCCCCAGCGGGTCTGCCGCGAGGGCCCGGTCTTCGCCTCGGACGAGCTCGACTGGGAGGGAGGCTGGTGAGCGGCAGGGTGAGCGGCAGGATGAGCGGCAAATGAGCGGGCCGTCCGCCGTCGACCTGTCGCTCGAGCTGCCCCGCGGGCTGCGCCTCGACAATCCGATCCTGGTCGCCTCGGGCACGTTCGGCTATGGCGTCGAATACAGCGAGGTCGTCGACATCCAGCGCCTCGGCGCGATCTGCTGCAAGGGCACGACGCTCCGGCCCCGGGTCGGCAACGTCCCGCCCCGGGTGACGGAGACGCCGGCCGGGATGCTCAACTCGATCGGGCTCCAGAACCCGGGCGTCGACGCCGTGATCCGCAAGTACGGGCCGACCTGGACGGGCTGGCACGTGCCGGTGATCGTCAACGTTGCCGGCGAGTCGATCGACGACTACGTCGAGGTGGCGCGGCGCCTCGACGGCGTCCCCGGCGTGGCCGGGATCGAGCTCAACATCAGCTGTCCGAACGTGGGCGCGGGCGGGCTCCAGTTCGCGATCGACGCCGCACGCCGCGGGGGCGGTCACGGCGGCCGTCCGGGCGGCCACCGAGCTGCCTCTGCTGGTCAAGCTCAGCCCGAACGTGGCCGACGTGCGCCCCATCGCCCGGGCGATCGAGGCGGCCGGCGCCGATGCGATCAGCGCGATCAACACCCTGTCGGGGATCGCTCGTCGGCCCCGGCCGCCGGCGGCCGCTGCTGGGCAACGTCTACGGCGGCCTGTCCGGCCCGGCAATCAAGCCGGTCGCCCTGCGGATCGTGTACGAGGTCGCCCAGGTCGTCGACATCCCGATCATCGCGATCGGCGGCGTGGCCGAGCTGGCCGACGTGCTCGACTTCCTGGCCGTCGGCGCGGTCGCGGTCCAGGTCGGCACGGTCCTCTTCGCCGATCCGACGCTGCCCGTCCGGCTTGTCGACCAGCTTGGCGACGAATGCCGGCGGCTTGGCCTCGACTCGTACCTGCCGCTCGTCGGGACGGCCCTGCCGAAGCGCTCGTCGCCGCTCGCGGCACCGTCCGCGAAGGGCGTCGAGTACCGGCCGTGAGCCGTAGACTGCGGCCATGACCACCGTCCGCAAGGCCGTCGACCTCGCCGCCGGAGCGGCCATCGCGGCCCACACCGAGGCGCTCTTCAGGCGCTCGGGCGCCCTGCGCGACGGCCATTTCCTGCTCAAGAGCGGGCGCCATGCCGGGCAGTACCTCGAGAAGTTCCAGGTCCTCCAGGACACGGCCGCGACGAGCGAGCTGTGCGCCTTCTGGGCGGCCGGCCTGCGTGGTCCCGACGGGCGACCGACCGCCGACCTGGTTGCCGGGCCGACGACCGGCGGCGTGATCCTGGCCTTCGAGACCGGCCGCCAACTGGGGCTGCGGGCGATCTTCGCCGAGGAGGTCAGGGCCGCCGACGGGAGGACCCAGCGCGAGTTCCGGCGGGGCTTCTCGATTGCGCCCGGCGAACGGGTGGTCCTCGTCGACGACATCCTGACAACGGGCGGTTCGCTGCTGGCGATGATCCCGGCCGTCGAGGCGCTCGGCGGCGAGATCGTCGCCTGCCACGTCCTGGTCGATCGCTCGGGCGGGATGGCCAGCCTGACCTCGCCTCGCTCGGGCCGGGTCTACCCGCTGTCCGCCCTGTGGATCCTCGACCTGCCGACCTACGAAGCCGGGCCGGCGACCTGTCCGTTGTGCGCGGCGGGCCAGCCGCTCCACGCCCCGGGCAGCGCCGGCACGAGCGCCTGATGCAGCTCGCCTCGCTCAACATCGGGCGGCTCGTGGCGCCTCTCGATTCGGACCAGCTGGCCGGTTTCGTGGCCCAGCTCGAGCCGATCAACCGGCTGGCCGACGGCAGCCCCGGCTTCGTCTGGCGACTCCAGACCGCGGACGGCGACGCCACGGCGCTGCGGCCGTTCGACGACGACCTGCTGCTGGTCAACCTGGCGGTCTGGGAGTCGCTCGAATCCCTGCGGGCGTTCGTCTACAGCTCGGCCCACGTCGACGTCCTGCGCCAGCGCCGCGCCTGGTTCGAGCGGCTGGCGATGGCCCACATGGTCCTGTGGTGGGTCGAGCCGGGCCATATTCCGAGCGTCGAGGAGGCGATCGACCGGCTCGAGCGGCTGCGCCGGGATGGCCCGATGCCGGGCGCGTTCACCTTCCGGACGCCGTTCGAGCCCGAAGCCCCGGGTCCCGGCGCACCGCTCGTCGACGCCGAGTTCTGCTGGCCGGAGCAGGTTGCCAGCTAGCTACTGGCCCCCGGCTTTGACCTTGTCGATTGCCGCGGTCAGCTCGGCCGGCACGACGACCGCCTCGTACGACGCGGTCACGGTTCCGCTGGCGTCGACGACGTAGACCCACGGCTCGGTCTGGATCCCCCACGCCGTCGTGGCCGGGTTGGCCTGGAGGTTGTTGCTCGCGTCGAGGATCGGCTGGAGATTGCCGTTGGCGTAGTGCATCAGGTACGGCTCGACCTGGATGAAGCTCATGTCCGGCTCGGTCTTGGCCACGGCCTTGACCGTATCGAGGGTCGGGCCGCAGACCCGGCTCGTGCAGAAGGCCGGCGTGGCGAAGACGAGCACGAACGGCTTGTGCTGGGCCAGGGCCTGGTCCTCGGACAGCTGGTAGAAGCGCGGATCGGGGCTCGGGTCGGTCGTGATGCTGGCCAGCACGCCGCCGGCCGTCTGGCTGGTGGGCGTCGGGGTCGAGGGCGCCTTGGCCCCGACCCGGATCGCCTGCCCGGTGGCGGCGACCGGCAGGCTGAGCTCGGACGATTCGGCCGGCTTGCCCGGCGGTGTCACGGTCACCACGGCGGCCCAGTTGCCGGCCGTGTCGAACGTCGTGTCGAGGTACCACACGGCGCGCTGGTCGGGGATTGCCCACACGAACGACGCCGGGGCGGGCTTGACCACGAACGTGTTCCTGTCCTTATCGACGTTGATGAAGCCCACGCTGACCTGGTAGTCGGGCGTCCCGATCGGGGTCGTCCCGGTCGCGTCGAGCAGCCCGATCAGGACCCGGTCCGGTCCGACGACGGTCTCCGACGAGAAGATCGCGGGGAGCACCGACGGGCCGCCGGAGCCGCCGACGACCGAGCTCGAGGGTGGCGCGGAGCCGGCCGGACTGGCGCAGGCCGCGACGAACAGCACGCTCAGCAGGAGGACCAGGGGACGCATCGCGGGGATGGTACTCGGCGTCGCCGATTCGGGCACGGCACGGCTAGAATGGGCACGCCCGGCGACCGGACGGCGATCCGGTCGAGCGCAGCGGCGAATCCCCGATCGATGACGAAGGCGGAGGCCTGGTGACCCGGTTCCAGAAGCTGGCGGCGGTGACCGTCGCGACGACCCTGCTGCTGATCACGATCGGCGTGGTTGTTCGGGCGACCGATTCCGGGCTCGGCTGCCCCGACTGGCCACTGTGCAAGGGCCAGGTCATTCCGGCCTTCGGCGACCTCAAGGCATGGCTCGAGTGGATCCACCGCGACGTGGCAGCGCTCCTCGGGATCCTGATCCTCGGCCTGCCGATCCTGGCCTGGCGCGACCATCGGGACCGGCGTTCGCTGGTCTGGCTGGGCATCGTCGCCGTCCTGCTCGTCGGCTTCCAGGCCTGGCTGGGCGAGGAGACGGTTCGCCTCGGCAACAGCGGTGAGTCGGTCACGGCCCACCTGGCCAGCGCCCTCGCCCTGCTCGGGTTGCTCGTGTTCATCCTCGCCCGGAGTGCCTACCCGGCCCACGTCGAAGGGCGGGGGGCAAGCCAGCGCTTCACCCTGCTGGCCGCATTCGGGGCGACCGCGACCTACGCCCTGCTCCTGTTCGGCTCGCATGTCACCGCGACGCCCAATGCCGCCCTCGTCTTCCCCGACTGGCCGCTGATGGGCGGGACCCTCTTCCCGGCGATCACCAGCGTGACCTCGGCCCAGGTCCTCCATCGATACGTGGCGGCGATCGTCGGGGTGATCGTGGTCGGCATCGGGGTCGTCGCCTGGCGGACCCAGCGCGGCCATCCGGCGATCGTCCGGCTGGCCCTGGTCGCCGCCGTCTTCCTGCCGGTCGAGATCGTGATCGGCGGGCTCCAGGTCCTGACCCAGCTGTCGGGCTGGACCCAGACCCTCCACGTCGCCCTCGGCGCGGGCATCTGGTCGGCTCTGGTGGGCCTGACCGTTGTCGCCTACTACACCGCCCGGACGACGCCCGTCGCCAGCGGCGAGCTGCCCGGCCAGGGGACCGGAGCCGGGATCCAGGGTGGTCCGCGGACCGGACCGGACCGGAAGGCGACGATCTCGGCCTACATCGCCCTGACCAAGCCCCGGATCATCGAGCTGCTCCTCGTCACCACGGTCCCGGCGATGGTCCTGGCCACTCGCCAGGTGCCCGGCATCCAGATCGGCAACTGGGCCTGGCTCGTCGTCTGGACGATGGTCGGCGGGACGCTGGCGGCCGGCTCGGCCAACGCGATCAACTGCTACCTCGATCGAGACATCGACCTGCTGATGACCCGCACCCGGCGACGGCCGCTGCCGGCCCACGAGGTCGAGCCCGAGCGGGCCGTCATCTTCGGGATCGTCCTGGGCATCATCTCGTTCGCCCTGATGGCCTGGTTCGTGAACCTGCTGGCCGCGTTCCTTACCCTCCTGGCCATCGCCTTCTACGTGGTGGTCTACACCATGGTCCTGAAGCGGACGACGCCCCAGAACATCGTGATCGGTGGCGCGGCCGGGGCATTGCCGCCGGTCATCGGCTGGGCCGCGGTCACCGGCGGCGTCGCGCTTCCGGCGGTCCTCCTGTTCTTCCTCGTCTTCTACTGGACGCCGCCCCATTTCTGGGCCCTGTCGCTCCGGATCCGCAAGGACTACGCGGCCGCCGGGGTGCCGATGCTGCCGGTCGTGCGCGGGATCCCCGAGACGACCCGCCAGATCGGGCTGTACACGATCCTGCTCGTCGCGATCTCGCTCATGCTGTGGGCGGTCGGCCACATGGGTGCGATCTACCTCGTCGCGGCGATCGTCCTCGGCGCGATCTTCCTGCGCCAGGCCTACGCCCTGTGGCGGCAGGGCACGTCGCCCGAGCGCTCGACGGCCCAGGCCATCCGCCTGTACAAGTACTCGATCACCTACCTGAGCCTGCTGATGCTCGCGGTGGCGATCGACGCCCTGGTGGTGATCCCGCTCGGCTAGCGGCTCGTGGCGCCGCCGCGGGCGCCGTGGACCGGCGAGGGCGGCGCCGCTCCCGCGACGCGCGGCCCGCCAGCCCACCTGTCTCGCCGGGCGTGACAAAACGGGCGTTGCTGACCGGCGAGGGCCTGGTCGCCTGCCCCGCCCCCGGCCATTGGAGTCAGTTCCATCCCGAGCCACGCTCAGCTCGGGGTGAAACAGCCACTCGCATCCCTCGTTGGACCACTACTCGCTGCCCACGGGCCGCAGGGAACCCCGTTTGTCCCACCGGGCATGACGACGGATCGTCTGTCGACGGGATCGGCGTCGAGGTCGAGTCGCGACCGATGCCGGATCAGCGGGTGGCGCTTGTCCACCTGAGCTCAGCGTCGACCGGACTTCGTCCGTATGCCGCCCCCAGACGCCGTAGTGCAATCTCAGGCCTGATTCTCGGGCTCGGAGGATCGGGAGTGGGCCTGGCCGTGCACTAATCGGGCGCCCCGGGCGGCTGCGGCGGCCTGGTCAGGGCGGAACTCGTCCGTTGTGCGTCCCTGGGCGGAATGACGACGAACTCGCGGTCGCCGCGGGTTCGTTCGAGGCCGCCCCGGGCCAGACTGCCGGGCGAGCCCGGTGTCGTTCGGCGCAGGGACCTACTCCGCGCCGGTGACGTCCGCCTCGAGCGTCGCGGCCCGCCGGCGAGCCACCCGGCCGTCGCGATCGAAGATGCCCAGGAAGAGCTGGACGAGCGGTCCGATGCCCAGGGCGAACACGATCGTCCCGATCCCGATCGAGCCACCGAGCAGGAAGCCGGCGACGAGGACGCTCAGCTCGACCAGGGTCCGGGCGCGGCGGATCGACCAGCCGAACCGGTGGTGGATGCCGGTCATCAGGCCGTCGCGCGGGCCGGGGCCGAGGTCGGCGCCGAGGTAGAGGCCGGAGCCGATCCCGATCGTCACGACGCCGGCGAGCATCATCGCCAGCTGGGCGGGCACGCCGGCCGCCATCGGCAGCACGCTGATCCCCACGTTCGTCACGGTCCCGATCAGGACGACATTGAGGATCGTCCCGATCCCCGGCCGTTCGCCGAGCGGCCACCACAGGGCCAGGATCGGCAGGCCGAGGACGACGCTGACCGTGCCCAGCTCCTGCCCGGTCAGCCGACCGAGGCCCTGGTGGAACGCCTCCCATGGCCCGAGGCCGAGCCCCGCCTGGGCCATCAGGGCGATGCCCAGCCCGAAGGCGACGAGGCCGAGCAGCAGGCCCGGCAGGCGGGCAAGCACCGGCCGCGAGAAGAACCGTTGGCGCACCCGGGGATGGTAGCCGTCGGGACGCGCCCAGGGTTCTGCCAGGCCCGGCCGGACCGAGGCCATGGCTACGTCTGGCGGACGGAGATCGCCTTGACCCCGAGCAGCTTCGTCAGGCCCTCGAGCCCGCCCGACATGACGTAGTCGTGGTTCGAGCGGAACGATGCCGCCGGCCAGGGGTGCGAGCAGGTTCATCCACCAGCGCGTCGTGCGCACGTTCCAGTCGTAGCGAACCGCGGTCAGGCCGGGCGCCTCGGCGGTCAGGGTCCAGACGCCGGTGCCGGCCAGCTCGCCGCTGGCGGTCCCGCCGAGCTTGGTCGGGGGCTCGACGGTGTCGACCCGCAGGTCAAAGGCGAGGGTGTAGGGCAGCTTGCCCTTGAAGACGTAGCGCCGGGTGCCGCCGACCCCGCGCTCGTCGCCCTTGGACAGCTCGGTCACGCTGGGGACCTGGGGCCACCAGCTGGGCCAGGCGAGCGAATCCCGGATCGCCCCGTAGACGGTCTCGATCGGGGCATCGATCTTCCAGATGGTCACGAACGAATAGCTGGCCACGTCGATGGCACTCCGGTCTGCGCTCCGCCCCGGCGCCCTGCCGGGATCCGATCCTCGCGGATGATGCGATATTCGCGGCCGTCCGGATCAAGCGGACCGCGCCGCGCGCGACGGGCGGGTCACGCCCGGCACGGCGCGGTGGCAGACTCCGGACATGCACCTCCAATTCCTCGGCGCGGCCACCACGGTGACCGGCTCGCAATACCTGCTCACGACGGACCGGGCCACGATCCTGATCGACTGCGGGATGTTCCAGGGCAGCCCGAACGAGTCGATTCGCAACCGGATTCCGCTGGCCTACGATCCGGCCCGGATCGACGCGATCCTGCTGACCCATGCCCACCTCGACCATTGCGGCCTGATTCCGCACGTCGTCAAGGCCGGCTTCAAGGGGCCGGTCTGGGCGACGAAGGGGACCGTCGAGCTGGCGACCCTGGTCCTGCTCGATTCGGGCAAGCTCCAGGAGGAGTTCGCAAAGCGGCTCGTCCGGCGCGAGAAGCGTGATCCGGCCAGGGCGGCGATGTTCGAGAAGCGGGATCGCGACGCGCTCACATCGGCCGAGCAGCTCGCCGCCGACGGGGTCGACGGCCGGCTCGATCCGGCCGATGCCGCCGCCGCCCTGGCTGCGACCGCCGGCGAGTCGAACGACGATGGTGGCCGGCCGCCGGTCCCGATTCCGGTCGGCGAACGACGCCGCTACGACGATCCGCGCCTCGATCCGGCCCATTTCGGCAGCCGCCGCTTCGATCAGGCCCTGATCGTCGCCGGACCGCCCCAGGAAGCGGGCGGCGCCTCCGATCCGGTCGGTCCGTCGAGCTCCGCGAGCGCCTTGCCCCCGGCCCCGACCAGCCTCGGCGGGGTGAGCGGCGTCAAGGCACCGCCGCCGACCCGGGTCGCCCGCGATCCCGAGCAGGCCCTCGTCAAGCAGCCGGCCGTCCTCGACACCGATCTCGACGAGCCGCTCTACGACGCCCAGGATGCCCAGGCCTCGCTCGCCTCGTTCCGCGGGATCGATTACGACACCGAGATCGAGGTCGCCCCGGGGATCCACGCCACGTATGTCGATGCCGGCCACATCCTCGGCTCGGCCATCATCCGGCTGCGGGTCGCCGAGCGCGATGGCGGCCCCGAGCTGCGCCTCGTCTTCTCGGGCGATCTCGGCCGGACCGGGACCCCGATCCTGCGCGACCCCACGGTCGTGACCGATGCCGACTACGTCCTGGTCGAGTCGACCTACGGCGGTCGGGAGCACGAGCCGGAGGCCGAGTCGAACCAGCTCCTGGCCGACGCCGTGCGGCTGGTGGCCGACCACGACGGCGTCCTGCTGGTGCCGTCGTTCGCGATCGGCCGGACCCAGGAGGTGGTCTGGGAGCTCCACCGGCTGA
This sequence comes from uncultured Chloroflexia bacterium, assembly GCA_963727055.1. Lineage (GTDB taxonomy): Bacteria > Chloroflexota > Limnocylindria > Limnocylindrales > CSP1-4 > Palsa-1033. The sequence continues at coordinate 1,297,911 of CAVSEN010000003.1, read as the reverse complement.
TCGAGGCGGGCAAGATCCCGCTCCTCCCGCTGTACCTCGATTCGCCGATGGCCTCCAAGGCCAGCGACGTCTACCGCCATCATCCCGACTACTACGACGCCGAGACGACGGCCTTGCTCGCCGCCCACGACGCCCCGCTCGACTATCCCAAGCAGACGATCACCAACGACGTCAAGCAGTCCGAGGCGATCGCCCGGGCGCCGCGGCCGTACATGATCGTCGCCTCGAACGGGATGCTGACCGGCGGCCGGGTGGTCGGCCACCTGCGCAACCTGGTCGACGACCCGCGCGCGGTGATCCTGTTCGTCGGCTACCAGGGTGAAGGCACCCTCGGCGCCCACCTCCAGGCCGGGGCGGCGACGATCAAGCTCGACGGCCAGGTCCGGCAGGTGCGCTGCCAGGTCCGCTCGATCAGCGGCTTCAGCGCCCATGCCGATGAGTCCGAGCTGCTCAGCTGGGTCGGCAACTTCGCCCACGGCAAGGCGCCGGGCGGATCAGGCTGGCCGAAGACGGTCTTCATCGTCCACGGCGATCCCGACGCCCAGGCCGCCCTCGAGCCGAAGATCCGGGCGCTCGGGCTGAACACCCACATCCCGCTCTGGCACGAGATCGTCGAGCTGGCCTAAGCCCCGCGGACGTCCCGCAACGCGGCGTCGGCCGCGCTGACGATGAAGCCGTAGTCGGCGCTGATCGTCACCCAGCGAAAGCCCTGCTCGCGGCGCTGCTGGGCGACGGCCGTCGACTGGGTCCAGGCACCGGCCGGAATGCCGTGGGCCTTCGCCCGGTCGATGACGTGGGCAATTGCGGTCTCGACCTCGGGATCGGCGATCCGGCCGGTATGGCCGAGCGATGCGGCCAGGTCGTTCGGACCGACCAGGATCGTGTCGATCCCGGGCACCTGGAGAATCTCGTCGAGGGCCTCGAGCGCCTCGTGGGTCTCGATCTGGACGCAGCAGGTCACCGCGTCGTTCGCGCCTGCCATGTAGGCCGGGGTGCTCCGGCCGAAGTCCGAGGGTCGGCGCGGCGCGATCCCGCGCAGCCCTCCCGGCGGATAACGGCACCAGGCGACCGCCCGCTCGACATCCGCCACCGTCCGGATCTGCGGTACGACGACGCCGGTCGCTCCCGAGTCGAGGGCGTGCATGATCCGGACCGGCTCGTTCGCAGCGACCCGGTACAGCACCGGGACCTGAGCCGCCCGGGTCGCGATGACCATCTGGACGAGATCGGACGTGGCGACCGGGCCGTGCTCGCCGTCGGCCACGAACAGGTCGAAGCCGCTGCCGGCCAGCAGCTCGGGCACGGTGGGATCGAGCAGGGTCAGCCACGTCCCGACGAGGAAGTCGTCGGATCGCAGCCGACGGTTGAGGTCGGGCACCATCGGGGGGTTGCTCATGCCCGGAGTATGAGCCGCCGTGGGCCGTTCGGGCCGATCCCTGGAGCGGTTGCACCCGATGAACGCATGCGCCCCCCCGGCGCCGCCGAGCCGCCGGGTGGAACGTGTTGCGTCTGACGGGCGCAACTCCCCGATTCACCCGTCCAGCGCCGATTTCGTGCGCGCGACGCACCAACCGGTCGCATCCGTGCCTCGGGCGCACGATATCGGCCAAGACGCCGGCAGGCGCTGAAGTTGCGCTCGTTGGACGCACGCGCCCCCGGCCGGGCTCACTGGGCGTCGCCGGCCCACGGACATCCCCAGCCCCCGCGGGCGTGTTCCGCTACGCGCAACGGCGTTGCGTGGAACGGAACGCTGGGCGCGCCTGACGGGACGCAGAACCGCCACGGAACGCCGGCCGGACAGAATGCCGGTCATGACTGAGCCAGTTGACGCGATCGTCGTGGGCGGCGGCCACAACGGACTTGCGTGTGCCGCCTACCTCGCCAAGTCGGGGTTCAAGCCGCTCGTCCTCGAGCGGCGCGGGGTGATCGGCGGCGCGGCCGTGACCGAGGAGCCCTGGCCGGGCTTCAAGGTGAGCTCCCTGTCGTACGTCCAGAGCCTGATGCCGCCCAGGATCATCAAGGAGCTCGAGCTCCCCAAGCGTGGCTACAAGGTCTACCCGATGGGGCCCTACTTCATGAGCTTCCCCGACGGGTCGGGCGTCGTGATGTACGAGGACCACGACCGGCGCTACGCCGAGATGGCCAAGTTCAGCAAGCACGACGCCGACGTCTACGACGACTACGTCGCCTGGAAGGACGGCCTCGCCCAGGTCGTCCGGCACCTTCTCTGGATGACCCCGCCGAAGCTCGGCTCGCGCTCCCTGCCGGACCTGCTCGACCAGCTCCGCTTCGCCTGGAAGCTGCGCGGCCTGGGTGGCCGCGGCGTTGCCGACCTGACCAGGATCATGACGATGAGCGCCGCCGACCTGCTCGACGACTGGTTCGAGTCGGACCGGATCAAGGCCGGCCTGTCGATCGACGGGATCATCGGGACCTGGGCCGGGCCGTACGAACCGGGCACGGCCTACGTCCTGCTCCACCACGAGATCGGCACGGTCGACGAGGATGAGGCGGACGGCCCGATCGGTGGTTGGGGCTTCGTCGAGGGCGGGATGGGCGCCGTGAGCACGAATCTCGCTGCCGCGGTCGAGGAGTACGGCGGCCAGGTCCGGCTGAACGCGCCGGTCGCCCGGATCCTGGCCGATGGCGGTCGGACGCAGGGTGTGGTGCTCGAGTCGGGCGAGGAGATCCGGGCCGACCTGGTGATCGCCAATGCCCACCCCCAGATCACGTTCCTGCGCCTGATCGACGAGCGCCAGCTGCCGGCCGAGTTCGTGACCGACATCCGCAACTACGACAGCCGCTCGGGCACGGTCAAGGTCAATCTCGGGATCAGCGAGCTGCCCAACTTCACCTCGGTTCCGGGCACGAACCTCCAGCCCCACCACACCGGGGCGATCGAGCTGGCCCATTCGATGGAGTACATCCAGCAGGCCTTCGACGATGCCCGCCAGGGTCGCGGCTCGGCCAAGCCGTACTGCGACGGCGTGATCGCCAGCACCCTCGATTCGACCCTCGCCCCCGAAGGCATGCACATCTTCTCGATGTTCGCCCAGTGGGTGCCCCAGGAATGGCACGCGGAGCCGCATCGCGCGGAGGTCGAGGCATTCGCCGACCGGCTGATCGACGGCTACAACGAGCTGGCGCCCAACCTCAAGCGCTCGATCGTCCACCGCCAGGTGATCAGCCCCTACGACATGGAGCACGAGTACGGCCTGATCGGGGGCAACATCTTCCACGGCGAGCTGACCCTCAACCAGCTCTTCCACATGCGCCCGGCCGCCGGCTACGCGAATTACCGGACGCCGATCAAGGGTCTCTACCAGTGCGGCTCGTCCACCCACCCGGGTGGCGGCGTGACGGGCCTCCCCGGCCGGAACGCGGCGCGCGAGATCCTCCGGGACCGGCGCAAGCGGAAGATCGCCTGAGGTCCCGGTCCGACGGGCGACCTTCGTTCCGGCGTCCCGGGCCGGGCCGGGCGCTAGACTCGGCTTCGAAGCCCCGACAGGAGACAGCGATGGCGATCCTCACAGCGGACGAACTGGCGGCGATTCGCCGGCCGTACCGGGCCGCGTCGCTCCTGCCCCGGCGGGCCTACCACGACCCCGACATCCACGATTTCGAGCGGCACGAGTGGTTCCGCCGGGACTGGTCGATCGTCGGTCGTGAATCGGACGCCGGCGCGCCGGGTGAGTACTTCCTGGCTGAGATCGACGACGAGCCGCTGCTGATCGTCCGCGGCCGGGACGGCGTCCTGCGCGGCTTCTACAACGTCTGCAAGCACCGCGGCACGGCCGTGGTCGAGGAGCCGTGCGGCAAGGCCGTCCGCTTCCAGTGCCCGTACCACGCCTGGATCTACGACCTCGACGGCACGCTGATCCGGGCCAAGCACACCGAGGACCTGGACGACTTCAGCTTCGAGACATTCGGCCTGGGCACGATCCGGGTCGCCGCCTGGCAGGGCTTCGTCTTCGCCTCGCTCGACCCCGCCGGGCCCCAGCTGGCCGACTTCCTGGCCGATCTCGTGCCCCACTGGAACCGGTTCGACTTCGGTGCCCTGCGCTCGGCCAAGCAGGTCAGCTACGACGTCGGTTCGAACTGGAAGTTCATCGCCGAGAACTATTCCGAGTGCTACCACTGCCCCGGCCTCCATCCCCAGCTGAACAAGCTGACCCCCTACGACCTGGGCGGTGACTACGAGAGCGAGGGGCCCTGGGAGGGCGGCTGGATGGAGCTGGCCGGGGGTGCCGAGACGATGGCCCTCGAGGGCGGCCACCGCAACGGCCGGCCGGCCCTGCCCGGGATCGATGCGCTGGACGAGCGGCGCGTCTACTACTACGTCCTGTGGCCGAACACGTTCATCTCGATCCATCCCGACTACGTCCTCGTCCATCGGCTCGTGCCGCGTGGCGTCGACCGGACGACCGTCGTCTGCAACTGGCTGTTCCACCCGTCGACGATCGCCCGGCCCGACTTCGACGCGAGCGACGCGTTCGACTTCTGGGACATGACGAATCGCCAGGACTGGCACGTGTGCGAGCTCCAGCAGCGAGGCACGAAGTCGCACAGCTGGGTCGCCGGACGCTTCTCGAACCAGGAGGCCAGCGTCCACGCCTTCGACCTGATGTGCGCCGACCACTACGCCGATGACGGGATCCAGGTCCGGCGCACGGTCCGGGCGCGCTACGACACGCCGCCGCCCAAGACGGAGCTGACCGGCGGGATCGCCAGCGCGGAGAAGACCGAGGCGCGCCTCAAGGCCCGGGCCGCGGCCACGAAGTAGCGCCAGGCTCCCCGGTCGACTGCCGGGATCGCGGCGGACCGGCCGCGGCCCGCCGGTCGGGACTTCGCACGAATTCCGCCCCCAGACGCCGTGGCGTCAGGTCGTGGCCCGGATTCCGTCGAATCGGGCGGTGGCGGCCATCCAGCCCACCGCGGTCACCCACGAAGTCGAGGATGAGCGCGGTCTGATTGGCTCGAATCCGTTTCGAGCACCGCGGGAATGCATCGGGTGGCGGAATTCCTGCGAACCTGCGGCTGATCACGCTGAGGAGCGCCGCGTCGAGGTGCTGGCGCGAGGTGCCGGTCGGCGAGCGGCTAGCCTCGGGCCACGATCCGGGCGATGATCCGGGCGACCACGTTCGAGCCGGCGGGCGCGGCCGGCACGGGACCGACCGGCGGGGCCGCAGCGGGGGCGGTTGGGGTCATGCGCTGAGCCTCACCGCCGGCCACGGCGTTCCGCCGCCTTGCTTCGGCCTGCGCCGCCGGGCCGGCCGCGCAGGCGGCGATCACCGGGGCGAGGGCCGCCGCCGCGCCGACCGCGGCAATCCGCTCGAGGAGCTGCCGGCGCGTCATCCGCTGGGCGTCGAGGTAGGCGGCGAGCGCCTGCTCGAGGTCCGGTCCGGGCGGCTCGTGATCGTCGGTCATGGGACTCCCTGTTCGACCCGCAGCGAGGTCAGGCGCGAATCGTACCGACTCGGGCCGGTTTCAGCCAGCCAGGTCCACGTACAGCGGGGCATGATCCGAAGGGAGCTTGCCCTTGCGGGCGTTCCGATCGCGTTCGGCGGCGGTGACCCGCCCGGCGACGGAGCGGCTGGCGTACAGGTGGTCGATCCGCATCCCGAGGTTCTTGTGGAAATTGCCGGCCCGGTAGTCCCACCAGGTGTAGAAGCCGGCCTCCGGGTGGAACGGGCGGACGACGTCGACCAGGCCCCACGCGCGGAGCCGGGCGAGGGCCGCCCGCTCGGCCGGCGAGACGTGCGTCGCGCCGACGTAGGCAAGCGGGTCGTAGACGTCGATCTCGTCCGGGGCGACGTTGTAGTCGCCGCCGATCAGCAGGTCGTCGGCCGGATCCTGGGTCTCCTCGAGCCAGCGGGCCAGGCGATCGAACCAGGCCAGCTTCGCGTCGTAGAACGGCGTTCCGAGCGCCCGGCCGTTCGGGGCGTAGATGCTGACGACCCGAATCCCGCCGCAGCGGGCGGAGATCATCCGGGCCTCGGGGCCGATCCCGTCGTCGGGCGTTTCGTCGCCGGGCACCGAACCGGCCCCGACCGGCTGGCCGCCGCCGGCCGCGACCAGCGGTCCGTCGCCGAAGTTCGTGACGACGTCACTGATCCCCAGCCGGCTGGCGATCGCCACGCCGTTCCAGCGGCCCTGGCCGTGGTGGGCGAGCTCGTAGCCGGCCATCGCGAAGGGCATCACCGGAGCCGCCTCGTCGGACAGCTTCGTCTCCTGCATCAGGAGGACGTCGGGCCGGGCGATCGCCAGCCACTCCTCGACCCGGTCGAGCCGGACCTTCAGCGAGTTGACGTTCCAGGTCGCGATCCGCATCAGCCGTCCCCGGACCGGTCAGCCGCCGGCCGGCGGCCGGAAGTCGGCCACCGACATGCGCTCGGGCTCGATGCCGCCGGTCGGGTCGTGCTCCTCGTAGGGCAGGGCCAGGGCGGCGAACGCCGCGCGGGTCAGGCCGGCATCGCTCGTGGTGAGCATCAGTGCTCCGTCGGTATCCTCGGCCACGCCGACGATCCCGGTGATGTTGACGCCGCGCTCGGCCAGCGCCGCGGCGACCCGGGCCAGGGAGCCCGGCCGATCGTCGAGTTGGACCGTGAACCAGACCGTCATGGACGAGACCTCCTGGGGCGATGGTACCGCCCGGCGACGGCTAGGATTTCCGCGATGGCCCAGCCAGCCCCGCCGTCGGTCCAGGTCTTCGGCCTGGTCGACGACCAGCCGACCCGGGCGGCCCTGCGCTTCTTCAAGGAGCGCCGGTTCACGATCCACTTCGTCGACCTGCGGCGCAAGCCGATCGCCCCGGGCGAGCTGCGCCGTTTCACCGAGCGGCTGGGCGCCCGCGCCCTCCTCGACGCCGACGGCCGGGTCGCTCGCGAGCTTGGCCTCGGCCACCTGCGGATGACCGATGCCGAGCTGGTCGAGCGGTTGCTGGCCGATCCGCGGCTCCTCCGGCTGCCGCTCGTCCGTCTGGGCACGAGCCTTGCCGCGGGACGGGACGAAGCGGCCTGGAAGGCCTGGCTGGCCGCGCCGGCCCGAGGCTGACGCGCCGGCCCGAGGCTGACGCGCCCGCCGGTTCTCGTGCATCCTTGGCGAATGCCAGACGAACAGGATCCCGGGAGCTCAGGATCGGGCGAGCGCCGCCGGCGTGGCCGGGTGACGGTCGATCCGCGGACGACCGCCCGGATGGGCAAGGGCGCGAAGCGGACCGAGGACGAGAAGCTCCTCACCCGCCCGTCCCGGCCGGCGTTCATCAGCGAGGACCCCTGGCGCGTCCTCCGGATCCAGGCCGAGTTCGTCGACGGCTTCGACGCCCTGGCCACGCTCGGACCGGCGGTCACGGTCTTCGGCTCGTCCCGGATCAGGGAGGGCAGCCACGTCTACGAGCTCGCCCGGGCGATCGGCCGACGGCTGGCCGAGGCAGGCTTCGCGGTGATCACCGGCGGCGGGCCGGGGGTGATGGAGGCCGCCAATCGGGGCTGCCAGGAGGGCGGCGGGATCTCGGTCGGCTGCAATGTCGAGCTGCCCCACGAGCAGGCCCTCAACCCGTACGTCGACCTGGGCGTCGACTTCCGCTACTTCTTCGCCCGCAAGACGATGTTCGTCAAGTACGCCGATGCGTTCGTCATCCTGCCCGGCGGCGTGGGCACCCTCGACGAGCTGTTCGAGGCGCTGACCCTGATCCAGACCGGCAAGATCGAGCATTTCCCGGTGATCCTCGTCGGCCACGAGTACTGGAGCGGCCTGCTCGATTGGATGCGCCGGGTCCAGGTCCCGGCCGGCACGATCGACGCGGACGACCTCCACCTCTTCCACGTGACGGACGATCCCGATCACGTCCTGCGCCTGATCCGGGCCTACTCGCACAACCACGACGAGACGTCCGAAGAGGGCGAGATCCGGGGCTAGGTCCCCTCGGTCACTTCGGGCAGGGCGACCTCGATCCGGCCGTCGACGATCCGGACCGGGTAGTAGCGGATCCGGCGAACCCGTGTCAGGCGGCGGGCCTCGGCCTTCCTGCCCGGCGGATCCTCCTTCGGCGGGAGCCCGGCTGCCGACCAGGTCGGATGATAGGTGCCGTCAGGGTCCAGGCCGCCGGTCGTCGGCATCCGCACCGGCTCGCCGCTCGCCAGGTCGAACCGGCCGCTGTGGAGCGGGCAGTCGACGATGCAGCCATCGAGGACCCCGATCGACAGCGGCGCCGCCATATGCGGGCAGCGGTCGTCGATCGCGACGATGCCCGCGTCGGTGTGAGCGAGGAGCAGGTCGAGGTCGCCCCGGCTGATCCGCCGCAGGGCGCCCGGCGGGAGGTCGGCGACCGGGAGGGCCGGCTCGAACGAGTCGCGCACGCCGGCGGCCAGCAGCCGGCCGGGGAATGGCGCTGGAACTGCGTCGGGACGGGCCATGACCTCAGCCTAACCGGAAAACGAACCGACCCTGCGCGTCGTCCGCGACAGGGTCGGTAGCTGCTCGTCCGGCTCGGGCCGGCTCCAAATGATCCTCGTCAGTCGAGGGCGGGCCGCGCGCCCGACACGCCCTGGCTCGGCTTGTCCGCGGCCTCGGCGGCTGGCTTGGCCCCGAACGAGGTTCGGAGCGGGATCTCCTTGATCAGCAGGGAGACGACGACCGAGGCGACGGCCGCCCCGACCCCGAGCAGCATCGAGTTGGCGATCGCCAGGGTGAAGGCCTGGTGAAAGCCCTGGATGAAGATCGCCTGGAGCTGGGCGGGCAGCTGGCTGACGAACGCCAGCGGGTTGCCGGAGCTGGTCACCGAGGTCAGTGCGCTCAGGTCGAAGCCGGCCGGGGGCGTCGTCGGCACTGCCGCCGCCGGCGCTCCGGCCGCCACGATCTGGTCGTGGAGGAGGGTCCAGGTCAGGTTCTCGCGGAAGAAGGTGAAGGCCAGCGTGAGGCCCAGCGTCGTCCCGATCTGGCGGAACAAGGTCAGGTCGCTGGTGGCCGTCCCGAGTTCGTGGAAGGGGACCGAGTTCTGGACGATGATCGTGAACACCGCGAAGGTCGGGCCGACACCGAAGCCGGCGACGAACATCCAGGCCGAGAGGGTGAGGTCCGAGGTGTCCGCCCGCAGGAACGACATCAGGTACAGGCCGATCGCCAGGATCACCAGGCCGATGACGACGACCGCCTTGTAGCGGCCGGTCCGGCTGACGATCTGGCCCGACGCGATCGAGCTCACGATCAGGCCGAACAGGAACGGCAGGAGCTTATAGCCAGAGGCCGTGGCGCTCGAGCCCTCGACGATCTGGAAGTAGAGCGGCAGGAAGATGATCGCCGCCCCGAAGCCGAAGGTGGCCAGAAAGATCGCGACCATCGAGGCGCTGAACGTCCGGTTGCGGAACAGGTGGAGCGGGATGATCGGCTCGGCGGCCCGGCCCTCGACGACGATGAAGATGGCCAGGAAGACGATCCCCACGACGATGCTGCCCCACACGGTCGGGTCGGACCACTGCGAGGTCTCGGCGAGGGTCAGGCCGACGAGGATCGGCATCAGGCCCAGGGTCAGGGTGACGACGCCGGCATAGTCGATCTTGATGTCGCGTCGGCGGCCCTTGATGTTGGGCAGCAGCCGGGCGATGACGATCAGGGCGACGATCCCGATCGGCAGGTTGACGAAGAACACCCAGTGCCAGCTGAAGTTGTCGGTCAGGAAGCCACCCAGGCCGGGGCCCACGAGGAAGGCGATTCCGAACACCGCCCCGAAGAGGCCCTGGTACTTGCCTCGCTCGGCCGGCGTGAACAGGTCGCCGATCACCGCCAGCGCGATCGGGAAGAGGGCGCCGGCGCCGAGGCCCTGGATGCCCCGGAAGAGGATCAGCTGCCACATCGTCTGGCTCAAGCCGGACAGCACGGAGCCGACCAGGAACAGGCCGATCCCGATCAGGAGCAGCGGCCGGCGCCCGTACAGGTCGGACAGCTTGCCGTAGATCGGGACGGTGATCGTGCTGGTCAGCAGGAAGATCGTGACGACCCAGGTGTACAGGTCGGCGCCCTTCAGCTCGGTCACGATCCGGGGCAGGACCGGGCCGACGATCGTCTGGTCGAGGGCAGCCAGGAACATCCCGAGCAGGATCGCGCCGAGGATCTCGAACTTGGCTCGACGCTCCAGCCCGAGAGCCGGATCGTTCTCGGTTGTGGGGACATCCCCCTCGGCTTCAATGGGAAACGCTTCCATGAGTCCTTCCTTGTCGCGGATGAAGACGCTGCCGGCTCAGCCGGCGGCGGTCGAGTGATGATGAGCTGGGTTGTCGTCGGGGCGGCCGAGCCCGAACTCGGTGGCGATCGCGCCGCGCAGGTCGTGCAGCGCATGCGTGACACGCCGGAGCTGGGCATCGTCGAGGCGATCGCAGATCGCCCTGATTCGGTCGAGCTTGATGCCTTCGGTCTCGTCGAGGGCCTGGATCCCGAGCTCGGACGGCTGGATCAGGACGACGCGCCGGTCGTCGGGCACGCGGATGCGCTCCACCAATCCGCGCTCGGCCATCCGATCGATGATCCCGGTTGCGTTCGACAGGGAGACGTCGAGGAGCTCGGCGATCCGGCTCATCGACATCGTCCCGTGCTGCTCGAGCTGCCGGAGGACATGGATCTGGGTCATGCTGATCCCGGCTCGGACGAACTTCTCGGTCGATGCGCAGCGCAGCTCGCGCAGCGACCAGCCCACATCGGACAGAATTGCGCCGATCAGGTCGTCTCGGGTCTGGTCAATAGTTCTCACGACGTGAACTATCATAGCTCTTCGAACAGTTATGTCAACCCTGATGATCGCTGTCGTCTGGAGGACCCGGTCCGATGCGCTTCGCGATGATGATCGAGCCGCAGCAGGGGGTCAGCTACGCCGAGCAGCTGGCCGTCGCGACGAGCTCCGAGGCGGCCGGCTTCGACACGTTCTTCCGCTCGGACCACCTCGAAAGCTTCCCCGGGCCGGGCAACCTGCCGACGACCGATGCCTGGTCGGTCCTGGCCGGGATCGCCCGCGAGACGACGACGATCCGAATCGGCGCCCTCGTCTCGCCGGTCACCTACCGGCTGCCGGGGCCGTTCGCCAAGATCATCACCACGGTCGACGAGATGAGCGGCGGGCGCGTGGACGTCGGCCTCGGGACGGGCTGGCACGAGCATGAGCACCGCCGCTACGGCATCCCGTTCCCGCCGATGTCCGAGCGGGCCGACATGCTGGAGGAGACCCTCGAGATCCTCCACGGCCTGTGGCAGGAGCCGGATGGCTGGTCGTTCAACGGCCAGCACTGGCAGGTCTCGGACGCGCTCTTCCGGCCGAAGCCGAGCGAGGGCAGCCGACCGCCGATCATCGTCGGCGGCGGCGGCTCGCCGCGCGGCCTGCGGATCGCCGCCCGCTACGCCGACGAGTTCAACATCACCGGCAAGGACGCCGCGACGATCCGGGAACGGTACGCGGCGCTCGATGACGCCTGCCGGGCGATCGGCCGCGACCCGGCATCGATCGGCCGCTCGGCGATGCTCGGTGTCCTTGTCGGCCGCGACGACGCCGAACTGGCCGAGCGGCGGCGGGCGCTCGTCGCGATCTTCGCGACTGCCGAGCAGGGGAGCGCCTGGCTGGCTGCCCGCGAGCCAGCCTGGATCGGGCCGACGCCGGCCGACGCCCGACGCCAGGTCGCCGAGCTTGCCGCGATCGGCGTCGAGCGGATCGTCCTGCAGAGCCTCCTGCCGCGTGACCTGGCCATGATCGACCTGCTCGGACGCGAGGTCGTGGCGGCAGGCTGACGATCAGCTGGTCACCCGGCCATCGGTGGGGGACGCCGCCACGCGGCGGAACTGGCCGCGGGCCAGCCGGGAGCGCGGCTGGCCGATCGGCCCGACGGGACGGCCCAGCGGTCCGTAACGCAGCCACGCCCGGCCGACGAGGTGGTCGACGGTCACCGGGCCATACGTCCGCGAAATCGACCGAGACCTCCGGCGAGTCGCCCAGCAGCCAGGCCTCGGTTGGACCGAGGCGCCGAATCCCGGCCGGCGTTCGGAGGCCGTCACCGGGCCGCCCCGCGACCCGCTTGACGACGAGCATCCCGCTCGCCGGCTGGCGGACGACGACGATCGTCCCGCGCCGCGGCCAGCGGTCGATGGTGGTGTCGACGAACAGCCAGTCGCCCGGCTCGAGCGCCGGGCGCATCGAGCCTTCGGCGACCAGCACGCGCCACATCCGCCCGGCGGGCACGACCGGAAACCGCCGGGCGTGACGGATCGCGATCGGCAGCTCGGCGATCCGGCTGACGGGCTCGACCTCGTCGACGACCTCGGGTGGGCGCTCGAGGGTGGCGGTCATCGGCCTCCCGACTTCGATCTCTTCGCGTCGCCTACTTCTTGGTCGACCAGAAGATGTCGGCGAACTCCTTGACGGCGGCCTGGAGCTGGGCGGCCGCCTCGGCGTCGACGTTCTGCTTGTTCTTGCCGGCCAGCTTGAGCAGGTTCCAGACCTTGGTATGGAGGTCCGGGTTCGCGGCGAGATGCTCCGGCTTGAAGTAGTCGGACCAGATCACCTGGACCTCGTGCTTGACGAGCTCGGCGTGCTGCTCCTTGACCGCGACGCAGCGGGCGAACTTGTTGCGATCGGCCAGGCTGCTGCCCTCGAGGGCGACGATCAGGTCGACCATCTTGGCCACGGTCTGGGCGGCCAGCACCGCGCCGGCCGGGTCGTAGATGCCGCACGGGATGTCGCAGTGGGCGTGGACGGTCGTCGTGGGCGCCAGTGAACGGGCGAGCCGCCGGCTGAATCGGGACATTCGCGTCTCCTTCGATCGTGCCTGGGATGTACCCAGTCTCAGAGTGCCGCCGCGGCCTGTCAAACGGAATCGTGGGCCTCGCCGGCGGGCTTGCGGATGCATCACAGTTCCCATCGACCGGGCCGGTCCGGGCCGCCGCCCACCGCTCGCGGTGCGGATCAGGGCAGTATGATCCACCGGATGACGGAGCCAACCCCGACCGGTGCGCTCGCCTGTCCATTCGTCGCCTTCGAGGACGATCGCGATGCCCGGGCCGACGTGCCGGATCATCGCCACCGCTGCTACGCGGAGATCCGGCCCGCCCCTCGAGCGATCGCCCACCAGGAGGCCTTCTGCCTGTCGCCCGGCTTCGCCGCCTGCCCGACATTCCAGGACTGGGCCCGGCGCGAGGCCGCCCGGGCCAAGCCGGTCAGCGACCGGAACGAGCTCGCCGGACTGGCCCGGCCCGGTCGCGGCGTGGGGCCGGGGACGCGACCCGGCGCCGACGACGAAGCCCTCGACGATCGCCGGGACGACGCGCGCGACGAGCCGGACATGCCCGCTGGTCCTCCGCCCGCTGGCCTTCCGCCCGGTGATCTGCCGTCCGCCCGCTCGCGAAGCCGCGACTGGGCCGCGCCGCCGGCCTGGGCCGGAGCCGGGGCCGACCACGACGAAGCGGACGACGCCGACGCGCCCGCATTCCTCGCCGGCGCCGCGGGCGGGGCTGCGGGGTCGGGCGCCGACCGACGCGGCGCGGGCCGCGACGTCGATCCGGCGGCTGCGGGCCTGGCCGGCTCGCGCTGGCTGAACGAAGCCCGTTCGGGGCCGGACGACGATCCGGAGCTGGCCGACCTCGACCGTTCGCTGCAGGCCGATCGAGCTGCGCGGCAGGCGCATGACCCCGCTGCGCGCCGGCCGTCGAGCGCCGAGATCGACGACTACGACGAGGACGAAGTCCCGGTCCGACCGGTCGCGTCGGCCGTGGCGTCGCCGGGCCGGCGAGCGAACCAGGTCTCGCGCCGCCTGCCGCCGGCGGGTCGCGAGGGCGGCCGACCGGCCTGGGAGCGGTCGCGCCGGAACGAGGCCTATCCGACGCTCAAGACCCGGATGGGGATGCCGGCGATCCCGCGGGTCGTGCTCGCCGTCGGCGCACTGGTGATCGCCGCGATCGTCATCTTCTCGCTGCCGTTCCTCCTGAACTTCGGTGGCGCGGCCGGCCCGACCACGCCGCCGGTCAGCGTCGGGCCGTCCACCAGTGGCCTGTCCTCGATCGGGCCGTCGTCGTCCGTGCCGGCCGTCGCGTCAGCCCAGGTCTATACCGTCGTCTCAGGTGACACGATCACCAAGATTGCCAAGCGCTTCGGGATCACGAACGCCCAGCTCCTGGCCGCGAACCCGCAGATCAAGAACGCCAACAACATCAAGGCCGGCGACAAGCTGACGATCCCCAGTCCGGCGCCTTCCGACGAGATCACCGGAGCATCGCCCGGCGCATCCTGAGGCGCGGGGCGGGTGCTGGGAACGGACCCGGCGCGTCCGGCGGCGGAACCTAGCGCGGAGCGAGGTTGATCGAGGTGATCTTGCCGGCCTCGACCCGGAAGGTGGCGTCGAGGTGCTGAGAGGTCGCCCCGGGGCGCACGACCAGCAGGTCGGCCTCGTAGGTGTTGCCGGTGTCGCGGACGTCGGCCGGGATCATCTTCAGGCCGCGGTCGCTGCGCAGGAACCAGCCGCCGACGCGCTCCACGCCGCGCAGGGTCTGGACGCTGTCGCCGACATGCACACGCATCTCGGTCTTCTCGTCCATCAGCGAGACCGCGCCTTCGCGGTCACCCGCGTTGAGGAGCTCGAAGAACACTTCCATCGTTTCGACTGCACCCATGCCCGCAGTGTAAGGGCTGACCCGCCGGCGGTCGTGGTCCGCCTGGTGGCCCGGGTCTCGGGCCCGCCACGCAGCCCTGCGACGCAGCCTCGCGCGGCGCGCATCAGGACGCCCGGCTAGAAGCCACCGCCGGCACCGCCTCCGCCACCGCCGGAGCCGCCACCGCCGAACCCGCCCCCGCCGCCGCCACCCGACGACGACGGCGAGTTACCGATCGTGCCCAGGGCGGCCATCATCCCGCCGATGTTCGGCAGGCCGCCGCTCGAGAAGACCGACACCGGGCTCGACCCGCCGCCCGAGAAGCCGCCGATCGCCGCGCTCGAGCCGTACCACAGCGGGAAGTAGGTGCCGGCGTGGGCGACACCCGCCTGGACATCCTCGACCGACCGGCTGAGCACCGACTCGACATCCTGGTTCAGGTCGAGGGCCACGCCCCAGACCACGGCCAGGTCGGGGGTGTCCAGCCAGTCGAGCTTGGCCGTCGCGACGACCTCGTCCATCGAGCGCGCCCCGGCCATGGTCGCCTGGAGCGTCCGGCGGTAGGCCTTGAGCTGGGCATCGACCATCGCCCCGGCCGGCGTCCGGGCCGGCATCGCCTGGGCGATCGCGATCGAGATGACCCCGCCCGCGACGAGGCCTGCAGCGACGAAGAAGAGGCCCGAGAACGTCGCGGCTCCGCCCACCACGAAGACGACGAAGCCGAGGATCAGCTCGATCGCGCCCCGGGTGCTGTAGCGCCCGATCGCCTTGCCGGGCGCCTCGGCGAACCAGCCCTGGTCGACCGCGTGGGCCTCGAGCTTCGTGTTGAAGCTGTCGGTGTGCTTGCCGAACTCGGGCAACGACTCGGGCTCGATCCGGCCGTCGTCGCCGCCGATCGTGTGGAGCATCGCCAGGCCGTAGGTCTCGGCGTCGGACAGGGGCTGGCGGGCCGCCTTGTGCTGGGCGGCCTCGATCGCCGGATCGGTCGGCGCCGCCGGCGACAGCTCGATTGCGATCGACGTTGCGTGCTTCGGGTCGGGCACGTCGAAGGCGATCTCGCCCCGGCTGGCGAGGTCGAGCATCGCCGTGGTCAGGGCTCGCCGGCTCGACCGGTCGTCGTACACCAGGGCCGCCGAGGCGGCGGTCAAGCCGGGCGGCGGAGCCGGGGCGATGACCGACGGGTCGTCGGTGTACACGGCGTCGCGTCCTCGGCGCCACCAGGCGATCGAGACCGAGGCGATCGACAGGATGACGATCGCGGGCGCCACGATCAGGCCGACCAGGGCGTTGATGATCCGGCCGCGGGACAGGTCCGCCGCATTCTGGGCGGTCGCCGCCGCGTCGACCTGGGCCAGGCCGGCGTTGAGCGCGCCATTCATGTCGCACTCCTCGAGGCGGGGCAGCATGTCGTCCTGGAAGATCGCGTCGCGCTGGTCGTTCGACAGGTAGGCGGCCCGGTAGCCGGGCCCGGCGTAGAGCTGGATCTCGCCGTGGCAGCCACTCGGGTCGATGTCGAACAGGATGACCAGGCCGTCGTCGAAGCCCTGTCGGCCGACGCCCCATTGGTCCATCAGGGCCTGGGCATTCGACTCGGCCTCGTCGCTCGTGATCCCGTAGTCGACGCTGTCGCTGTAGACGACGATCTCGCTGCCCGTCCGGGCCTTGATCGCCGCGATCGTCGCCTGGGCCGCAGCGATCGTCGCCGCGTCGAAGACATGGGCCTGGTCATAGACGCGCTGGCCGGGGACCGGATCCGGGTAGGGCGGGCCACCGGCCAGGGCGACAAGCGCAAAATACGGTCCCACCAGCGCGCCCAGCAGGAGCGCGGCAAGCAGCCGGACCGGTGGGCGCCGGATGCGATCCATCAGTGGATCGTAGTCCCGCGGCCGCGCCGTCGGGCGAGGCACAAGGCGCCGTCCGGCTCGAGCAGCACCTGGGGGGCGGCCGGCCGGCCGTTGTAGGTCGAACCGAGCGACGCCCCATAGGCGCCGGCCTCGCGGATGACGACGAGGTCGCCCCGGACCAGGGGCGGCAGCGCATGCCGGCCGAACGAATCGGTCGATTCGCAGACCGGTCCCTCGACCGCCGTCGGTGTCAGGCCCGCCGCGCCGCCACCGGCCTCGCCTGCGGGCCACGGCTGTCCCTCGGCGGTGAGCGCCTCGACCGCGTGGCGGGCGCCGTACAGGGCGGGCCGGATCAGCTCGGTCAGCCCGGCGTCGAGGACGACCATCGGCCCGCCCCGTGACCGGACGTGCAGGACGCTGGCGACCAGGAATCCGGCCCGGGCGACCAGGAAGCGGCCCGGTTCCACGGCCAGGCGGGTCGGCCGGCGGTCGGCCGGCAGGGCCTCGAGCAGCGTGGCCAGCTCGGCCGCGAAACGCTCGGGCCGGGGTGCCGGGACGCCGACGTCGAAGACCGGAAAGCCGCCGCCTACGTCGAGCGTGTCGAAGTCGGCCAGTGAGCCCCGCAGCAGGCCGACCAGCGCCAGCGCCCGCCGGGCGCCGTCCCGCCAGGCATCGACCGCCCCCAGCTGCGACCCGACGTGGAGGTGGATCCCGCGCCAGCGCAGGGGACCATCCGGGCCGCCGCCGGCATCGATCGCCTCGGCCAGCTCGTCGGCCGCCAGGCCGAACTTGCTGGCCTCGGCGCCCACCGCCAGGCCCGGCATGGTCTCCGGCTCGACGGCCGGGTTGAAGCGGAGCAGGACGTCGAGCCGGGGTCCGCCCGGCCGAGTCGCCCGGCCCGCCAGGTGGCCGAGCGCGGCGGCTTCAGCGGCCGATTCGATCGCAGTCCACAGGATCGGCTGGCCGGCATTCGCCGCCCGGACGACCGCCGCCAGGTCGGCCGCGTGTCTTGCCGATCCCCTCGAGCGAGATTCGCTCGTTCGGGATGCCCGCCCGGCGGGCGATCGACCACTCGCCGCGGCTGACGACGTTGGCGCCCAGGCCGAGCCGGCCGAGCCGGCCGACGATCGCCGGCACGTCGTTGGCCTTGACCGAGTACTGGCGCAGCCACGGGTCGGGGAAGGCGGCCGCCAGCTCGGCGGTCGCCCGCTCGAGCCCGACGACGTCCGTGGCGAACAGCGGCGTCCCGAATCGGCGGGCAGCCGAGCGCAGGCCGGTGGCGAGCGACGGCAGGCGGTCCGCCTCTGGCGCGCCGACGGCCATCGCCGGGCCGCCGGTCAGCGACTCGTCTTCATGAACGGCAGCAGGCCGATTCCCAGCGAGACGACGCTCAGGACGACCGCCCCGATCACCGCCGCGGCGACCGTCGTGGTGTCGATCGTCGGCGGGAAGTGGCCGACCGTGAAGGTCACCTTGAGCTTGTCGGCGACGTACGCGACGGCGAGCAGGACGACGCCGTTGACGATCAGGCCGGACAGGCCGAGGGTCATCAGCGACAGCGGAAACGACAGGATCTTGAGGACCGGCTTGACGAGCGCGTTGGCCAGGCCGACCACGATCGCGACCACGAGCACGCTGAGGGCCTCGGGGTGCTTGCCGAAGCTGATGTCCGAGTAAACCAGGGATGTCACCCACAGGGCGATCGCGGTGCCGATCGTCTCGACTGCGAATCCGATCATTGCGAACCCTCCTCAAGGCGATGCCGGGCCAGCCGGGCCTGGAGGTGCGCCTTCACCTCGGGCCATTCGGTATCGATCACGCTGTAATAGGCCGAATCGCGGGCTCGCCCGCCGGGCATCACCATGTGCTTCCGGAAGATGCCTTCATAGCGCGCCCCGATGCCCAGGATCGCCGCCCGCGACTGCTCGTTCAGGGCGTCGGTCTTGAACTCCACCCGGCGCAGGCCGAGCCCCTCGAACGCGTGGGCCAGGCCGAGCAGCTTGGCCTCGCTGTTGACCGCCGTCCGCTGGAAGGCAGGATCGATCCAGGTCCAGCCGATCTCCAGGCGGAGATGGGCCGGCGCCAGGGCAAGGTAGCGGGTGCTGCCCACGACCCGCCCGCCGGCGGCTTCGATCGTGACGAACGGCAGCTCGGTTCGGGCGGCCTGGGCGGCGAGGGCCGATTCGACGATCCCGGCCATCCCGGCGGGCGTCGAGCCGTCGAGGGGCATCCAGCGCCAGATCCGCTCGTCGCGGCCCGCCGCCGTCAGGCCGGCCAGGTGGTCGATCGAGAGCGGTTCGAGCCGGACGTACCGGCCGCGCAGGACGACAGGCTCGATCGGGGGCTCGGTCACCATCGATCGAGTGTACGGGAGCGGTAGACTCGTCGTCCCGTGCCCAGGATCCGCGCGACACACCTAGAGGAGCAGCCCGTGCCGGCTTTCCCGGAGCTGACGAACGCATTCCTTGCCGAGTTCTTCGCCCTGAACCCGCTCGCCGCGACCGCGGCCGGCATGCATGACCACGACCACGAGTGGCCTGACCTGAGCGCGGCGGGACGACAGTCACGGCTGGCCTTCGCAGCCCGCTGGTCGGGCACGTTCGAGGCCATCCCGGCGGCCGATCTCGACCGGGACGACGCCGTCGATCGGCGCCTGCTGCTCGAGGTCCTCGACGAGATGCGCTTCGAGGACGAGGAGCTCCAGCCGCTCGCCTGGGATGCGCTCGAGTGGGTGTACATCCTGGGCGGGGGCATCTTCCCGCTCATCGCCCGCGAGTTCGCGCCGCTGGCCGACCGCCTGGCGTCGGTTGCCGGCCGGCTCGAGGGCCTGCCGGCCCTCGTCGAGGCGGCCCGGGCGAGCCTGGTCGGAACGTCCGACGGTCGGCCTGTGGCGCGCTTCCACGTCGAGACGGCGCTCAACCAGCTGCCCGGTATCGAGGAGTTGATCTCCGACGCCCTGGCCGAGGCCGAGGCGGCCGCTCCGAGCGACCCGGGCGTGGCCGCCGGCCTCGACCGCCTGCAGGCCGCCGCGACGATCGCCCGGGCCGCGCTGTCGGCAGCCGAGGCGCTCCTGCGCGACGACCTCCTGCCGGCCTCGTCGGGCGAGGGGCGGCTCGGCGCCGAGCTGTTCGCGGCAAAGATGCGCCGGACCCTGCGCGACGCGGAGCTGACCCCGGCCCGGATCCTCGAGCGGGCGACCCGTGAGGCCGACGCGGTGCGGGCCGAGATGGTCCGCCTGGCGACCGACCAGTGGCCGACCTGGTGCCCCGGCCGGGAGCGACCGGCCGACGATGGCGAGCTCGTTCGAGGGGTCCTCGACGCGATCGCCGCGGAGCACCAGGCGCCGGCCGACCTGCTCGACTTCTGCCGCGCGGAGCTCGCCCGGATCGAGGCGTTCTGCCGGGACGAGGACCTCGTCGGCCTGTCCGACGAGCCGCTCGAGATCCGCTGGACGCCGGTCTTCCTGCGCGCCTTCGGCGGGGCGATGCTCGACTCGCCCGGGCCCCTCGATCGCGGCCAGACGTCGTTCTTTGCCATCACCCCGATCCCGGCCGAGTGGACGGCCGAGCAGGCCGAGAGCTACCTGCGCGAGGACAACGACCGGATGCTGCGGGTCCTGACGATCCACGAAGCGGTCCCCGGCCACTACCTCCAGGGCGCCTACTCGAACCTGTGCCCGTCGCTCGTTCGGGCCGTCTTCTCGAGTGGCGTGTTCGCCGAGGGCTGGGCGGTCTACGTCACCCAGGTGATGATCGACGCGGGCTACGGTGCGGACGACCCGGCCCTCCTGCTGACCCACTGGAAGTTCTACCTGCGCGCCGCGATCAACGCGGTGATCGACGTCCGAATCCACGCCGGCGAGCAGTTCGGCGGAGCAATGACCGAATCCGAGGCGGTCGAGCTGATGGTCCAGGGCGGCTTCCAGGAGGAAGCCGAGGCGCGCAACAAGTACAACCGGGCGCGTCTCTCCTCGACCCAGCTGTCGACCTACTTCGTCGGCTCGATGGCCCTCTGGGAGCTCGAGCGTGACGTCCGCCGGCGCCTGGCGGGCGACGCCGCCGGCTCGGTCATCGAGCGGCCGATCCCGGGCGGCTTCGGGCAGACACCCGGCTTCGACCGGCGCCGCCACCTCGAAGCAACGATGAGCCACGGGACGCTCGCCCCGGCGTTCCTGCGCGACCTCGTCCTGGCCGACCTGACCGAAGCCTGAACCTGGCTCGCGACCGCCGGCCGGTCGCGACTCAACTGGGCGGCGGGGTCTTCCTTGGGGCGCCGCGCTTCGCCGGCAGGCCGGCCAGCAGCCGGGCCACGTCGTAGCCGGCCGCGGCCGCCGCACCGGCGAGCGTCCGCTGGCGGGCCGTGGTCGGCCGTCCACCCGCGCCGCGGATCGCCTCGCCGACCGCCGCTAGCCACAGCAGCCACGCTTCGCGCTCGAGGTACTCGGCGCCGTCCCAGGCATTGACCCGCAGGCCGGCCCGGATCCGGGGGTCCGCGAACCAGCCCCGGACCGCCGTTTCATCGAGGGCGCGCAGGCCGGCGGTGGCGCCGGCGAGGGCCACGACGAGGCCGGCACCCCGGTCGACATCGGCCGGCCCCCAGCCGGCCCCGGCCAGGGCCCCGGCGATCACCGGCCGGAGGCGAAGCGCGTCGACGTCCTGGCCCTCGAGGCTGCCGGCCGCCGCCGCGACCTGGCTGCCCGGGCTCGCGGCGCCGGCGAGGACAGCGGCGAGGCGGGACCGGGCTCGGTCGTGCTCGGGCTCGAGACGGAGCTCGGCCAGCGCGTCGGCCAGGCTGGGCACCGCCCGGCCGCCGAGGCGATCTGCCAGCCGGGACCAGGGCTCGTCCGGCCCGTCGACCACCTCGTTCAGGTCGACGTAGACCCGGCAGCCGTAGGCCGGCAGGTCCACCCATAGCCCCCGCTCGATGATCTCGTCGACGGCGCGCAGCTGTTCCAGCCCGCTCATCACGTCGCGCATGGCCAGCCAGCGGCCTCGACCGGGGGTGAGCTCGAGGGCCGCCCCGAGCGTCGTCCGGGCGGGTTGCTTCTCGCCGTCGGGTCCGCGCTCGGCGTACGTGCACGAGTCACGGGCCCAGCCCTGGACTTCGGCATAGCGGTTGTGGAAGAGGACGATCGAGCGCTGGCCGGCCGGGCCGCGATTCGAGTAGGCGTAGACGTCCTCGCAGACCTGGCCCGCCCCGGATCGGCCATCGCCGGTTTCGAAGTCGTACAGCCGGAACCGGTCGGCGCCGGCGAACTCGGCCCGGCGGTGGAGGAGCGGGAAGATCGTCCGCTCATGGTGGGCGAGCAGGCCCTCGTCGACCGCCTCGTCCAGGCGGGCCCGGCGGAACTCCATGCCGTACTGCTCGCGGAAGCCCTCGACCTGGCCGTGGCCGAGCATCGGCAGGCCGGGCAGGGTCGCCAGCAGCGCCGCCACCCCGAAGTACTTGTCGCCGGTCCCGAACTGCTCGACGGCCGTCTTCTCGTCGGGGTTGCTCATGAAGTTGACGAACCGGCCGAGGATCGCCGGGTCGAACTCCAGGGTGTTCTTCATGACCTGGCGATACTCGCCGTTCTGCTCGTCACGGAGCATGTTCATGAAGGCGCTGTTGTAGACCCGGTGCATGCCCAGGGTCCGCACGAAGTAGCCCTCGAGCAGCCAGAACGCCTCGGCCAGGAGGAGGGTGCCGGGAGCCTCGACGGCAACCCGGTCGACCACCTCGCGCCAGAATTCGTCGGGCATCAGCGCCTCGAATGCCCGGCGGCTCATGCCCCGGCCGGCCCGCGACGGGATCGCCCCGCCGGCGCCCGGCTCGGGGAACCACAGGCGCTCGATGTGGCGCTTGGCGAGGACCATCGCAGCGTCGAAGCGGATGACGGGGAACTGGCGGGCAACGGCCACGATCGTCCGGATCACGCCTTCGCGGACCTCCGCCCGCGAGTAATCGAGCTGGGCTGTGTCGTTCCACGGGAAGGACGTGCCGTCGTTGCCGTGGTAGACGTAGCGCACGTCACCGGTCAGCCGGTCGACGCGCTGGAAGACGACCGCGGCATCGGTCGCGTCGTAGTAGTGGTCCTCGATCCGGATCCCCATCCGCTCGTCGTCGGACAGGTCGGGCCCGTTGAACGAATAGGCCGGGAAGGGCGATTCGGCCAGCGACAGGAACCACTCCGGCCGTTCGATCACCCAGCGCGAATCGATGCCCATGTGGTTGGGGACCATGTCGCTCGC
Source organism: uncultured Chloroflexia bacterium (assembly GCA_963727055.1). Taxonomy (GTDB): domain Bacteria; phylum Chloroflexota; class Limnocylindria; order Limnocylindrales; family CSP1-4; genus Palsa-1033. The sequence goes on along the minus strand of CAVSEN010000003.1, from coordinate 1,275,221 downwards.
CAGGCGGATGCCGTGCCGCTCGGCCCGGGCTCGAAGCTCGTCGAGGGCCGGCGGGCCACCGAGGTCCGAGGCGATGACGTAGTCGTCGAGCGAGTAGGCCGAGGCGACCGCGTCCGGCTGGCCGCGGAGCTGCTTGATCCGGGCCGACGCCCGGCTGCGCTGCCACAGCCCGATCAGCCACAGGCCGGTGATCCCGGAGCGAGCCAGGCGGGCCAGCTCCTCGTCGGGGATCGCGTCGAGCGTCCGGATCTCCTGGCCGTACTGGCGCGACAGCTGGTCGAGCCAGACGTATGTGCTCTTGGCGATCAGGATCAGGCGGGGCATCCAGTCGGTATCGAGGCTGAAGCGCTCGGCCTCGACCGCCTCGCTGCCGAAGGTGTAGACCTCGGCGGGACCGCCGGCGCCCGCATCGGGCTGGACCGCGAGCCAGGCCAGCTCGGCCGAGTGGCGTTCCTCGGCCAGGACATCGAGGGCGACCAGGAGCCGGTCGAGGAGATCACCGAGGAGCGGCGCGAAGCGCTCGCCCCAGGTCGTCCGGATGTAGCGAAGCTGGTCGGCGAGGGAGCCGGGGGCCGCCTCGGCGGGCTCCCGCAGCAGCTCGATCAGCGAGCGCGGATCGCCCGGGAAGACCGGTCGCTCGTCGAGGGTCTCCTCCAGCGCCGCCCGGACGCGGGGAGCGGCCGCCGCCCGGGCGCGGAGCGGCTGGAGGTCGATCAGCTCGCCGAACGGGGCCACGGCCGGGTTCTCGGACAGGACGCCCAGCAGGAGCAGCTGGGCGAGGGCCGCGTCGGGATCGGCGCGCTCGGGCTCCGCCAGGTGGCGGGGGAACTCGATCGGGAAGGCCGCGACGGTCGCCGCCAGGCCCTCGGGCCCGACCAGCTCGGCCACCTGGTCGCTGGCCAGGTGCAGGCCGTCGGGCTCGGTCGTGGCCCGGTAGTGGTCGATCAGCCGGCCGAAGATCGAGACGAGGATCCCGGCGGCCTGGAGCTCGCCGGCGGACACCGGCTGGGCGTCGCCTGCGGCGGGCCGCTCGGTGCGACCGGCACCCCTGCCGGCCACCAGCCGGGCCGCGATCGTGCGGGCCGTGGACAGCTCGGGTTCGAGGGTCAGGTCGGCCAGGCCGTATTGCTCCCGGGCGAGGCGGGCGAGACGGAAGTCACGTTCGGTTGGCCGGCGCGGCGCCACCTCAGCTGCCGGCGCCAACCGGCGTCGGCGGCTCCGGTTCGCTGTCGGCCAGGCGGGCCTGCGCCTCCCGCTCCTGCTGGACGTGCTCGGTCGCGCGCCGGACGAGCTCGAAGCCGGACGGGTCGAACTCGTACTTCCAGGCCCGCACCCGGTCGAGGCGGGTGAACCGGTCCTCGAGTCCGAGGGCCATCGCCTCGCGCGACAGGAGGATGAGGTCGGCCGTCTCGTCGATGTGCTGCAGGCCGGCGTCCGAGCCGATCACCGCGCTGATGATCTCGACCCCGGTCGCGCCCGCCAGGCGGAGCGTCTCGGCGATGTTGTCGGTGCCGGTCTCCGAGGCGCAGACGAGGCCGACGGAGGCGCCCGGGGGCAGGGCTCCGATCTCGTGGACGAGCTCCATGTAGCCCGGCCCCACGAGCATCGCGATCACCGGGATGCCCAGGCCGACGGCATACGCCTGGGCCTCGTCGGCATGGAACGTCGTGGTCGCGATCAGGTCGTAGTGGAAGCGCTCGAGCCGCTCCGGGATCTCGTCGAGGACGGTCGCGTCGGCCTCGATCGTCGCAGGGAAGGCTTCGACGATCTTGGCCGCGTCGTAGACCGCGTCGGCGTTGGTGCACTCGGCGAACAGGATCCGGACCAGCGGGCCGGGCCGCTTGCGCTCGGCCGCCGCGGCAAAGGTCGCCGAGGCCACCTCGTCGGCCGTGAAGCCGGCGGCGCTCGCCCGGCGGAGCATCTCGGCGACGATCCCGGCCAGGGCCTCCTGGCCCCGGCGCTGGGGTGGCCGATCGGCCACGTGCGTCCCGGCCCCGTGGCGGCTCGTGACATAGCCGGCGTCGGCCAGCCGCTTGTAGACCGCCCGGATCGTGTTCGGGTTTACCCGCAGGGCGGCGCCCAGCTCGCGAACAGGCGCCAGCCGGGCGCCCGGCAGGAGGCGACCGGAGTCGATCTGGTAGGCCACCTGCCAGAAGATCTGGGTGCTGATGGGGACGTCCGAGTCACGCTCGACATCGAGGCCCCGGTGGGCACTTGGCATGCCTAAAGACTAGTTGACATAGCTAGATGGTCCAAGTACGATTTGGCCTAGGCCACTGTACCAACTTTGGGGGAATGGCCATTCCCCGGCCGGATATTCGAGAAGAACAATGGAATTCATCGCATTCACGATGATCGTGTTTGTCATCCTCGCACTATTGGGTGCCGCGGCGCAGAGCTGGGGCGCTGACTCGCGCGACTACTACCTCGACACGTACGTCCCCCGGGCGGGCGTCCGCTAGTCGAGCCTGGCCCGCCTGGAGCGGGCCGTCTCGTTGGGGCCGGGGCGGACCAACACCGCCCTCCGGGCTTCAATCGATCATTCCGCGGCGCGCAGGCCGCAGAGCGATCACGGTGCCTCCGGCGCTCGCCCCTCGGGCTGAGACCGCTGGAGGCACCGGCATGTCCGGCCCGTTGCCGCCCGGGCCTTCGCGGGTAGGATTGCCGACGATGCGCTTCGATCGACGCCTCCAGCGCAACCTGGGCAAGCTGCTCGTGATCGTCGCGTTGGCCCTGATCGTGTTCGAGTCGGTCGCCGAGGATTCGAGCGGGACGAGCGTGCTGGTCCTCGGCCTGCCGCTCGACGCGCTGGGCGCGATCGTCCTCGGGATCGGCGCCTGGCTGTGGTTCATCCGCTCCCGCCGTCCGGAGCGCTGACTGGCCGCTGGGCGTTGGCCTGGTGCGGGGGCCGCCCCGCGGTCGGGGCCCGTGCCGCGATCGCGCCGCTCTCCGGCCGCCCGACTTCGGACGAACGTCGCTGGCAGACGCGTTAACGCGGATTCGAGCCGCCGGCAGGGTTCGGCCGCTCGGTCGGACCGATCCGTTCACGCTCAGATCAGCATGAATCGCGGCTTCTCAGTCCTTCGGCGGTGGCGCACCGGGCCGTACTGCGCCTGGTGGCGGCATTCGTCCCAACCCGGGTGGCGAGGCCGATCGCACGGCCCGCTGCCGGGATCGGGTTCAGCGGGCTCCCAGGTTGGTTCGATTCCGCGTGGATGGTCGCTCTGAGCACAAGCGAACCCTCCAACGGCCTGAAGGCGGCGGATCGTGGCCGAAGCGGCCCGTCATCCCGCATCGTGCGAGTGTTTGTCGTGCGGACAACCCCCGACGTCGGGAGACGCCGTGGCCTTGTCCCAGGCCGTTCCGCCCGACAGCGACCATGGACGAAGAATCGAGGTGGCCAAGGTCCCGGCACGGGGTCGCGGAACAGCCGCTCCGCTCCGGGCCCGACCGGCGACCCGCGCCGGGGCCCGTTATGGGACCTCGTCGCGGGCGGAAAGTGATTGCGTGTGCAATAGTTCCTCGCGGGTCGGCTCCGACCCTCGACGAGGGACGAACGATGATCCAGGCGCACTTCGCAGCGGCAACTCCAACACCTCACGCAACGCCGGCTCCCCTCGGCGCGACGCCCGATGCCGGTTACCGGCCCGGCGAATGCAACATCGGCCCGGCTGAGATCGCCCGACGCCGACGCGCCGGGCATATCGGCGCGATCGTCACCCTGGTCGTCTTCCTGGTCCTGGTCGCGGCCCACGTCCCGCCGCTCGCCCGGCTGATCGTCGGCCTGCCCGCCGCCGGAGCGGCCTCGGGCTACCTCCAGGCGATGTTCAAGTTCTGTGCCGGCTTCGCGGGCGCGGGTGTCTTCAACTTCGGCGAGGTCGGCCGGACCGAACGGGTCGCCGACGCCGAGGCGCACCGGCTCGACCGGCGCCGGGCCAGCCAGATCCTGCTGGGCTGCCTCTCCGTCGGGCTCGTGGTCGCGATCGTCGCCGTGGTCATCCCCCTGTGAGCGCGGTGGATGGCCGGGCGCAGGCCGCAACCCCGGCCGCGGCGACCGACGAGCAGATCCAGCGCGTCGCCGAGGCCCTCCGTGCCCATCGGATCGAGGCGATCGTCGTCGACACGGCCGAGGAGGCACGGACCACGGTCCTCGGCCTGATCCCGGAGGGTGCCGAGGTCCACTCGGGCAAGTCCAGGACGCTCGACGACCTGGGCGTGTACCAGGAGATCGTCGAATCCGGCCGGTATGACGCGCTCCGGCCGCGGCTGTTCACGATGGACCGGGTCACCCAGGGCCGCGAGATGCGCAAGATGGCGGCGGCGCCCGACGTCATGCTCGGCAGCGTGGCCGCCGTGACCGAGGAGGGCGCCCTCGTGGCCGCCTCGGCGACCGGCAGCCAGCTGGCGGGCTATGCCTCGGGGGCAGGTCGGCTGATCCTGATCGTCGGCAGCCAGAAGATCGTGCCCGACCTGGCGGCGGCCCTCCGCCGGATCGACGAGGTCGTCTTCCCCTACGAGGATGAACAGGTCGTGGCCCGCCTGAACGTGCACACGATCCTGGAGAAGGTCCTGATCATCTACGGCGAGTGGACGGCCGGCCGGACGACCGTCGTCCTCGTCCGCGAGCCGGTCGGGGTCTGACTCCCCGGGCCCGTCCTCGAGGCTGGTCAGCCCGCCCCGAGGCCGGCCGGTTCGGGCTCGCCGGCGCCTCGCTCGGGGCGCGCCGTGACCACGACGCCGGCTGCCGGCAGGTAGAGCTGCTCGGTGTACTCGTGGAGCATCCGGGTCGTCGAGAACCGCCACAGGGTCGAGGCGATCGAGCTGCGCATCCGCTCCGTCCAGCCGGCCGGGATGCCGTTCGGGCCGCGCTCGTAGTAGCGGGGGACGATCTCGTCCTCGAGGATCCGGTAGAGGTCCTGGGCGTCCGCCCAGTCCTGGGCGCCCTCGTCGGGATTCTGGTCGCGCCCACCGATCGCCCAGCCGTTGTCGCCGGTCCAGCCCTCGTCCCACCAGCCGTCGAGGACCGAGGCGTTGACGACCCCGTTCTGGGCCGCCTTGATCCCGCTCGTGCCCGATGCCTCGAGCGGCCGGCGGGGATTGTTGAGCCAGACGTCGACGCCCTGGACCAGGAAGCGGGCGATCCGCATGTCGTAGTCCTCGAGGATGAATACCCGGCCGCGCAGGGCGGCTGAGCGCGTCCGCTCGAAGATCTGCTGGATCACGCCCTGGCCCGGGCGATCGGCCGGATGGGCCTTGCCGGCGAAGATGATCTGGACCGGTCGCTCGGGGTGCCACAGCAGGCGGGCCAGCCGCTCGACGTCGGTGAACAGCAGGGCCGCCCGCTTGTAGGTCGCGAAGCGCCGGGCGAAGCCGATCGTCAGGATCTCCGGGTCGAGCGCCTCCTCGAGCTGCTCGAGCACGACCGGCGCCTCGCCGTGCCGGGCGAACTGGCTCCGGAGGCGCTTGCGGGCGAATATCGACAGCTCGCTCTTCTGGCGCTGGTGGGCCGCCCACAGGTCGCGATCGGGGATCTTCGCCAGCCGTTCCCAGAACCGGCCGCTCTTCGTCTGCGGGTCGAGATCGTCGAGGTCGGCACCCAGGATGTTGGAGTAGAGGCCGTTCATCTCGGTCCCGACCCAGGTCGGAGCGTGGACGCCGTTCGTGATCCCCAGGATCCGGCGCTCGCCGAGCACCGCCCCCCAGGTCGCGTTGGCGGTCAGGGCGTGGAGCTGGCTGACGGCGTTCGCGGCGCACGACAGGCGCAGTGACAGGGCGGTCATGTCGAACTGGCGGGGGTCGTCGTCGACGCCCCGGGCGAGGAGCAGCAGGCGCTCGATGTCGACCAGCGCGGCCGCTTCCGGCCGGTCGACCCCGAGGAGCGGGCCGGCGACCCGCCGGACGAGGTCGGCGTCGAAGCGCTCGTTGCCGGCCGAGACCGGGGTGTGGATCGTGAACACGCTGCTCGCCCTGACCTGCTCGAAGGCGTCGTCGAAGGTGGCCCCCGCGGCGACCAGCTCCCGGGCGCGCTCGGCGAGCAGGAAGGCGCTGTGCCCCTCGTTCAGGTGCCAGGCCGCGGGCTTGAGCCCCAGGGCCCGGATCGCGCGGGTACCGGCGACGCCCAGGACCAGCTCCTGGTGGAGGCGCATCTCGCGGCCGCGGACGTAGAGGATGTGGGTGATCGGCCGGTCGGCCTCGTCGTTCTCGTTGATGTCGGTGTCGAGCAGGAGGGTTGGCACCCGGCCGACCTGGGCCACCCAGACGGCGACGTGGAGCGTCCGGCCGGGCAGCTCGATCGACACCGTCAGCGGGTCGCCGTACCGATCGGCCGCGCGCAGGACGGGCAGCCGGGCGAGGTCGAAGTCGGGGTAGGCGTGCTCCTGGTGGCCGTCGGCGTCGATCGTCTGGCGGAAGTAGCCCTTGCGGTACATCAGCCCGACCCCGATGAACGGCAGGGCCATGTCCGAAGCGGTCTTGAGATGGTCGCCGGCGAGCACGCCCAGGCCGCCCGAATAGATCCCGAGGCTCTCGTAGAAGCCGTACTCGGCGCAGAAGTAGGCAACCGGCCCTTCGAGCGACTTCGCATACTGGCGATGGAACCAGTGGTTGCGACCGTTCTTGAGGTAGGCCTCGAAGTCGGCCATCACCGCCTGGTACTCGACCAGGAAGTCCTGGTCCTCGAGCAGCGCCCGCCAGTCGACCGCGCCCTCCAGGACCGCCACCGGGTTGCGGTAGCGGGTCCAGGCCGCCGCATCGATGCGATTGAAGAGGACCTTGGCCCGGGGATGCCAGGTCCACCACAGGTTGTAGGCGAGCGGCCGAAGGCCTTCGAGCTGGGGCGGCAGGCGGAACGGGGCGCCCGGCATGGTCGGGACGCGAACGAGGGGGTCCATCCGCGGCGAATGATAGGCGAGCGAGCGGCTGACCGGCGCGGCCCCGACAATGGGCCGATGCAGATCGTGTCCGTGGCGGCCGAGTGCGAGCCCTGGGCGAAGGCCGGCGGCCTGGGCGACGTCGTCGATGCCCTGGCCCGCAGCCTCGGCCGGACGAACGCCCTCGACGCGCCGGTCGACGTGTTCCTGCCGGGGTATCGGTCGGTCGTCCTGCCCGCCGACGCGGCCATCGACGAACTGGCGATCGCCGTGCCGGACCGGTCCGGCCCATCCGCCGACGCCCCGGTCGTGATCCGCTCGGTCGTGACCCACGGCTACCGGCTCCGCCTGGTGGACTACCCGCCGGCCTTCGACCGGCCGGCCATCTACGGATTCACCGACGATGCCTGGCGCTTCGGGCTGTTCGGCCGGGCCGTCCTCGAGACGCTGCGGGCCGAGGCCCGCCGGATCGATCTCCTCCACGTCCACGACTGGCATGGCGCGGCGGCGCTCGTCCTGCGCGATCGCTTCTACCCTTCCGACCCGATCGTCGGGCGCGGCCGGCTGGCCTCGATCCTGACCATCCACAACCTCGCCTATCACGGCTGGGTCGAGCCGGCCGGCCTGGCCTCGCTCGGGCTGGCGACCGGTGACGGGGTCGTCGCCCCGGACGCGGTGGGGATCGACCTGCTGTGGGCTGGGATCGAGCGGGCCGACCTGGTCAACACGGTCAGCCCGACGTTCGCGGCCGAGGCGTTGACCCCCGCCGTCGGCTTCGGCCTGGACGCGACCCTGCGCTGGAAGGCGGCCCAGCTCGACACGACCGGCCGGCCGCGCTTCTTCGGGATCGTCAACGGGATCGACCCGGTCGTCTGGGATCCGGCGACGGATCCCGACCTCGCCGCGCGCTACAGCGCAACCGACTCGACCGGCAAGGCCGCCTGCCGGGCGGACCTCCTCAGCCGGGTCGGTTTCGATCCCGGTGACGACGGTCCCGTCCTCGGGATGATCGGCCGGCTTGATCCCCAGAAGGGCTTCGACCTGCTGGCCGAGGCCGCCGCCCGGCTGCTGTCGGACGGAGCCCGGCTCGTCGTCCAGGGCAGCGGCAACCCGGAGCTCGCCGCCCCGTTCCGGGCGCTCGCCGCCCGGCGGCCCGACCGCGTCGTGCTCAACGAGCGCTTCGATCGGGCGATGGCCCGCCGGATCTACGCCGGCTGCGACCTGTTCCTCATGCCCAGCCGGTTCGAGCCGTGCGGCCAGGGCCAGATGATCGCCCTCCGCTACGGCACGCCGCCGATCGTCCACCGAACGGGCGGCCTGGCCGATACGGTGGTCGACGAGTACCTCCACCCAGGGGCCGGCACCGGTTTCGTCTTCGAGCACCCGACCGCCGATGGCCTGGCCTGGGCCTGCGAGCAGGCGTTCGAGCGGCGGTCCGATCCGTCGGCCTGGGCTGCCCTCGTGGCGCGCGGCATGGCGGTCGACAACGACTGGGCCTCGGGACCGACGGCCGCCTACCTCGACGCGGATCGCCGGGCGATCGCCCTCGCCGCGGCCCCGCCGACCCGTGCCCGGCGCACGCCCGCGCCACGACCCTGACCTCCCGCGGGGCGATCCTCCGCACCCCGGCCGGCCGTGTCAGAATCGGCCGATCCAGCTCCCCGGAGGTGTCCATGGCCCGCCAGTTCGTCGTCCAGCTCCCGAATCGGCCGGGCGCGCTCGCCATCCTCGCCGAGGCCCTGGCGGCGCGCGGCGTCGACCTGCGGGCGATCGGCGGCGGGAGCATGGGCGAGACGGGCCACGTGATCATGACCACGGCCGACGACGACGGTGCCCGGGCGGTCCTCGAGGAAGGCCACTACACGTTCGTCGAAGGCGAGTCGATCCTGGCCGAGGTCGGCGACCGCCCGGGCGGAATGGCCGGCCTGGCCCGCGATTTGTCCGACGCCGGGGTCAACATCCTGGGCCACCTGTTCCTCGGCCGGTGGGGCGATCGGGCGATGTTCACCTTCGTCGTCGACGATCCGGACAAGGCCCGGCCGATCCTCGAGCGCAAGCCTTAGCGTCTCGGCGGCCCATGCGATGCGCTTCGATCGAATGATCACCGCGGTCGACGCCCACGCCGCCGGCGAACCCGGCCGGGTGATCACGGGCGGCGTCCTCGACGTTCCGGGCCGGACGATGCTCGACAAGATGGCCCATCTGCGCGATCACGCAGACGACCTGCGCAAGCTGATGCTGCGCGAGCCGCGGGGCTACCCGGCCGCCAACTGCAACCTGATCCTGCCCCCGACGATCCCGGACGCCGACGCCGGCTACGTGATCATGGAACAGGTCGAGTACCCGGCGATGTCAGGCTCGAACACGATCTGCGTCGTCACCGTCCTGATCGAGACCGGCATGGTGCCCGTCACGGAGCCGATCACGACCCTCCGGCTCGAGTCGCCGGCCGGCCTGATCGAGGTCCAGGCCGAGGTCCGCGACGGGCAGGTGCTGAGTGTCACGTTCCGCAACGTACCGGCCTTCGCCGTCCATCTCGACGCCGTCGTCGAGGTGCCCCAGCTCGGCTCGGTGACCGTCGATGTTGCCTGGGGCGGGATGTTCTACGTCATCGCCGACGCCGAGCGGTTCGGCCTGCGGATCACGCCCGACGAGGCCCACGACATCGTCCGGATCGGCGAGATGGTCAAGCTCGCGACCCAGGAGCAGCTGCCGGTCCGCCATCCCGAGAACCCGGACCTGGCGGCGGGCGTCACGATCGCCCAGATCTCGGGGCCCGCCCACGCCCCCGGCTCGAGCCGGCGCAACGCGGTGATCGTCTCGACCGGCCAGGCCAGCTGGGATCGCCCCGAAAGCTGGACCGGGGCGATCGACCGCTCGCCGTGCGGCACGGGCACGAGCGCGAAGATGGCCTGCGAGCACGCCCGCGGCCGGCTGGGGCTGAACGAGCCGTTCGTCCACGAAGGGATCCTGGGGACGACGTTCACGGGCCGGTTGATCGAGGCGACGACCGTCGGCGACTACCCGGCCGTCGTGCCGACGATCACCGGCCGGGGCTGGATCACCGGTTTCGCCCAGTACGTCGTCGCGCCCGACGACCCGTTTCCGACGGGTTACACCCTGACCGATATCTGGGCAACGGCCGAAGGCACTGGCGGCCCGGCCTAGAACTGGGGCTTGACCGCCATGAAGAAGACGATCAGGACCAGCAGGACCGACAGGAAGATGCCGCCCATCTGGGCCCGTCCGGCGAGGGCCACGAAGCCGGCCGGGGGACCGGGTGGGGTGCCCGGGGCCGGGGCCGGCGCCGACTCGATGAGGTGGATCATCGACTCGACCGTCCGCGCCTGCACGAGGATCGCGAAGACGATCGCGACCACGTAGAGGACGATCCCGGCCGCCAGCCAGTGGGTCGCGGTCAGGTCGAAGCCGACGGTCAAGATCAAGCCGATCCCGGTCACCGCCTGGAACAGGCCGAGGGGGATGATCAGGCGCCGCTCGATCAGGTCGGTCACCTTCAGGCCGAACAGCGCACCAGACGGCATCCGGCGCGCCTGGCTGGCGATGAGCGGCAGGGCGAATGACGGTCCGAAGGCGGCGATCGCGCCCATGACGTGCAGGAACAGGAAGATGGTCGCGAGTGGGCTCAAGGTCAGTCCCTCCTGGTGGCTCGGCCGGTTGGCGGCGCCCATTCTGCCGGTCCGCGACCCGTCGTGTCAGCCGATTCGCGCACCGATCAGCCGGGTTCGAAGCGCCCCGGGTCGGGCGTGACGCCGAGCCGGTCGAGCAGCTCGTCGAGCTCCTCGAGGGTGACCGGATCAAGGGTCGGCACCAGGCCGCGCGTCCGGTGGGTGGCGAAGATGCCCCGCCGGCGGAGGACCTCCTTGCGGATGGCCAGGCCGACGACCTGCTGCGCCTCGAACTGGATCAGGGGCAGGTAGCGATCGAAGACCGTCGCCGCGTCGCGTTGCGCGCCCGCCTCGACCTGGAGCCGAACGGCGCGGAGCACCTCCGGGTAGGCGAAGCCGGTCATCGTCCCGCACGCGCCGCGACGCAGCTCGCCCAGCGCCGAGACGCCGCCCAGCCCGCCGAAGATGTCGAGATCGGGATTGCCCGCGAGAAGGCGGGCGATCTTCGGCGGGGTCGGCGGATCCTCGATCTTCATCGTCCGGCTGCCGCTCGACGCGGCCGCGGCCAGCAGGATGCTGACCGGCAGGACGACGCCCGTCGCGTTGGGCTCATCCTGGATGACGAGGGGCAGGCCCGCCCGGCCGACCGAGCCGAAGTAGCCAGGCAGCTGGTCGACGTTGCGGTGGAGCGGGGGAGCGGCGACCATCGCGGCGCAGGCGCCCAGCTCGTGCGCCTGGGCAACGAGCTCGAGCGTCGTGGCCAGGGCGGCGCCCGAGCAGCCGACGGCGATCGGGATGCGGCCGGCCGAGGCGTCGAAGACGGTCTCCAGGCTCTCGCGCCGCTCGTCAGCGCTGAGTGATCCCGGCTCGGCCATGACGCCCATCACCGTGAGCCCATCGACGCCCCAGGCGATCGCCGCCTCCACGAGCCGGCCCAGGCTGGCCGGGTCGAGGGCGCCGTCGTCAGCGAACGGCGTGGGGACGATGTACCAGGTCCCGCGCAGCCTCATCGACCCCCTCCGTTCGGTGCCGCCGGGAGGTCCCAGGTCAGCATCACGTGGCTCGACTCGTCCGTGGTGCCCGTCGTCCGATAGGTCGCCAGGGCGGCGTCGTTGTCGTGGTCGGTCAGGACCCACAGGTCGTAGCAGCCGCGAGCCCGGGCGATCCCGATCAGCTCGTCGACCAACGCCCGGCCGATGCCCCGCCGCCGGAACGCCTCGTCCACGGCCAGCTCGTACAGGAACATCTCGGTGCCCTTGTCGGGGTGGGTCAGCTCGACCCCACTGACGAAGCCGGCCGGCGCACCGTCCTCGTAGGCGATCAGCAGGTGGTGCCCGGGGGTCTCGAGGAAGCGCTCGGCGACCGCCGGCTCAGGCGGGGAATCGAACAGGTGGCCGGCGGCCACGATCAGCGCGCCCTCACCTGCCTTGATCGCCCTGATCGTCGCCGTCATCAGGCGCCTAGTCTGCCACGCGCTTCGAGCCGTCCGGGCGTTGGTCGTCCGGCCCGCCAGCGATCACAATTACGGGTGCGCGGACGTTCCGGCGCTCCGCCTCGAGCAGCCCGTGGTAGCGTTTCGATCGCGCCAACCCGGGCGGGAGTAGCTCAGTTGGCAGAGCGTCAGCCTTCCAAGCTGAATGTCGCGAGTTCGAACCTCGTCTCCCGCTCCACATCCCTTGACCTCGGTGCTGTCGTCTGACTAAAGTCAGACAAATGGACGACGCGTCGATTGCCACGGTCCGCCGGTTCAACCGCGAGGTTGCCGGCCGGATCGGCGCGCTCAGTGATCACTTCCTTGGTCGAGCCCGGCCGATGGGCGAGGCGCGAACGCTCTGGGAGATCGGCCCCGACGGGATCGAGGTCCGGACCCTGCGCGCGATCCTGGCCCTGGACTCGGGCTACCTGAGTCGCATCCTGCGGTCCCTCGAGCACCAGCACCTCGTCAGGGTCCTGCCTGGATCAGGCGATCGGCGAGTCCGACGGGTGGAGCTGACGACCAGGGGTCGGGCGGAGCGGGCGGAGCTCGATCGTCGCTCGGACGCCCTGGCGGGCAAGATGCTCGAGCCGCTCACGGACCGGCAGCGATCGGCGCTCCTCGAATTGATGATCGAGGTCGAGCGCCTCCTGCGCGCCAGCCAGGTGCGGTTCGCCGTGGAGGCTCCTGGCTCGGCCGACGCCCAGTGGTGCATCGCCCAGTACTTCGCCGAGCTTGATGCGCGCTTCGAGACCGGCTTCGACCCGTCGCGCAGCATGTCGGCCGACATCCATGAGTTGACGCCGCCGGCCGGCCTCCTCGTGCTCGCCCGGGTCCACGGCCGACCCATTGGCTGCGGCGCCCTCAAGCTCCATCCGGGTGAGCCGGCGGAGGTCAAGCGGATGTGGGTTGCCACCCCCGATCGCGGGACTGGGCTCGGCCGGCGGCTCCTGGCCGAGCTCGAGCTGCAGGCCCGGGACGCCGGCGCTGAAACCCTTCGGCTCGAGACGAACGCGACCCTCGGCGAGGCGATCGCGCTGTACCAGGGTGCCGGCTTCAGCGAGGTGCCGGCCTTCAACGACGAGCCATATGCCCAGCACTGGTTCGAGAAGCGGCTGACGTAGGCGGCGCGGTACCCTGCGCCGATGGATGACGCCCTGCGCGCGAACCGCGACCTGTGGAATGCCTGGACGCAGATCAACGTCGACTCCGCGTTCTACGACGTCGACTCGTTCCGGAACGGGGAGGACGCGATCCGGCTGAGCGACTACGAGCTCGAGGAGGTCGGGCCGGTCGCCGGCCAGACACTCCTCCACGTCCAGTGTCACTTCGGGCTCGACACCCTGTCGTGGGCCCGGCTGGGCGCCATCGTCACCGGTGCCGACTTCAGCGACGCGGGGATCGAGGCGGCCCGCAGGCTGGCGGCCGAGCTCGGCATCCCGGCAACGTTCGTGCTGAGCAACGTGTACGACCTGCCGGCCGCCCTCGACGGCCAGTTCGACATCGTCTACACGTCGAAGGGCGTCCTCGGCTGGCTGCCCGACATCGTCGGCTGGGCGCGGGTGGTGGCCCACTTCGTCAAACCCGGCGGCTTCCTCTACCTGACCGAGATCCACCCGGTGGCCCAGGCCTTCGAGGGCGAAGGTGTCCAGCCGGGCGAGCTGCGCCTCGCCTACCCGTACTGGTCGCACCCGGAGCCCCTCACCTTCGAGGTCCATGGCTCATACGCCGACCGGAGCGCACCGACCGACGGCCTGGTCGAGCACGGCTGGGACCACTCGCTGGGCGAGATCGTCAGCGCCCTGATCGACGCCGGACTGCGGATCGACTTCCTGCACGAGTTCGACTTCGTGGACTGGCCGGTCGACTACCTGGTCCGCAGCGACGACGGCCGCTGGCGGCTGCCGGCCGGGACCGCCGGCCAGCTGCCGCTGTTCTTCTCGCTCAAGGCATCGAAGCTGGAGCCAGGCGCAGCGTCCTGAGTGAGCCCCGGTCAGGCCGGGCCCAGCCGATCGGGCGGGGGCGGCGCGTCGGGCTGCTGGTATTGCCAGGTCACGATCAGGACGCCCGTACCGGTGCCGACGAACGCGAGCAACCCCAGCATGGCGACTCGGCCGGCGTCGGGACCCTCGGCGATGAACTGCTGGGCGATCGGATACCAGCCGGCCGGGATCATCTGGACGGCGTCGCGCTGGTAATCGGCGTACGCCTCGTCCGGGGCGCCCGGATAGGAGCGGACGACGACATCGGCCCGGCGATGCGCCTCGATCAGCTTCTGGAGGTCGAGGGCCGCCTGTTGGGCAGGCGTCCGGACCCATTCGTCGGTCACGACCCAATCGTACGAGCGCCGGCGGGGCGCGCCAAGATGGACCTGCGCATTCGTTCGAATCTCGCGGCCATCGCTGCTAAGGTCTCGGCTCAATGGAACTGTCGACTGCCGGCCTGCTCGTCGTCCTGGTGTCGCTCGGCGTCGTCATCGTGATCGTGCTCGAGCATCGCCTCCGGCGGATCATCCGCAATCGCAGGTCGGCGGTGGAACTGGAGCCGGGCGCGGCCGAGGCCGAGCAGCCCGACCAGGCGGCGACGGTCAGCGCAGGCATCGCCGTCGCGCCCGATCCGCTCGTCGTGGCACCGGCCGACCTGCCCGGCGCGGCCGTGCCGAGCCTGCCCGAGGCGGTCATGATCGGCGCCTCGCAGGCCGCCCCGGTGGAGGTGCGCCAGCCGTCGGCGGTGAGCGGCTGGTCCGCCACCGAGGCCGCCCTCGAGACCGCCCACGAGACCTCGGCCGGCTCGGCCGAGGCGGGTCTCGCGGCCGGCCACCACGCGGACAGCCCGCCGGATCCGGCCGCCCAGCTCAACTCGAGCCGCGACGGCAGCTGGCTCAGCCTCCGGCACCACACCCTGATGCAGGGCGAGACGGAGCTCGGCGAGCTGGTCAGCCGCTTCCGCGATCAGCCCTGGCTCGAGTGCACATTCCACGCCAGCCCGGCCTTCGAGCGGGTCCGACCGCTGTTCGATCGCGAGCTGCAGCTCCTCGAGCACGCCGGTGCGGCCTTCGACAAGAAGGCGTTCGTCGAGCAATGGCAGCGGATCTTCGCCGCGGGCGTCTGGATTCGGGTCGACTCGACCGGCGCCCGCGTCCGCCACTTCCTGCTCCACGTCCATGCCGACGGCAGCGCCCGCCTGCGCTATGGCTAGCTGGCGAGGCGGACGGCGGCCAAGGGGGCGATCATCGCCTGCACGCTGGCGGGCCTGAGCGAGAGTGCCTGATTGCCCTCGACGGCGCTCGGGGTGCGAGACCTGGTGCGGCCCCGGCCCATGGTTCCGGTAGAACGACAAACGGGTCGATGGGCGCGGGCATCCGGCCCGATTCTCAATTCTGGCGCCGGTCGTGCGAGCCTGGACCTCGGGTGCGAGATCCCGCACGTTCGCGACCGAGCCCGGAGAGGGTCAGATCGATGCCCTGGCCTGCCCGTCTCTTACGTTTGTCGCTTCACAGGAACCGAACGAGGCGGCGCGACCAGGAGCAATCCGTCGCCCGGCCAGGGCTTCGCCGCATCGCCGAGTGCCAGGTGAAGCTGAGCTGAGGTCGCCGGAAACGCCGCGGCGATGGTCCTCGGGTGAGCGCGAAGGATCGCCGCATGATGCCGCGTCGTCGGCAGGCACAGCACGACGTGGACCGGGCGGGATCGGCCGACGGTCGCCTCGGCCTCATGGACCGCCTGGCGCTTCGAGTGGAGCTCCCGAATGGCCTCTTCGATGCTGCCCAGGTGCGACTCGACTTCGATCAGCACGACATCGGTCGACCCGTCCAGTCGGAGGTCGACCGACCTGCGTCCCGGTCCGGGAATTGCCGCCTCAAGCGTGGGCTTCCGACGGCGATCGGCCGACGCGAGGAGGTCTTCGATGATTCCGGCCTGCGCTGAATCGCGGATCACCGGTCCGGAGCCCGAATAGATGTTCAGGCGGAGGTCCGCTCCGAGCAGGCGCGCGACACGGAATCGAGTCCGGAGCGTCGTCCCTGGATAGCCGAGCTCGAGCTTGCTGATCACCGACCGGGTAACGCCGATCTCCCTCGCGATCGCCGCCTGCGAGACGCCGGCTCTCAGCCTCAGCGCCCGCAGTTCCTCGGCTGTGCGAGACGACTGTCGGCGCAGGTCCCGATCCGCATCCCGCGTGATGATCCGGTTGAGAGGCATGCGGGCTCCAATGGACGCGAGGCGGGTGACCATCAGAGCACGGGCCAATCACCCGGCAGTTACCGCGACCGACGTTCCGGGCGGTTCATTGGTTCCCTGGGAACGACAAAGGGGGAGGATGTGCCCGGAATGCAGGCTATTCCTCTGGGCTCGGTCCGCAGACCGATCGCGCGGGCGGCCGAGCCGGCGGTTCTGAGCGTGATTGGACCAATCACTCGAAGGTCGCAAGCCGACCAGCCACGGAGACCCGGCCATCGACGCCCGAATCGCGTCGTTTGTCGTTCTGGGGGAACGCAGTCGAGGTCGGGGTCGCCGAGTGTTCAGGCCCGCCGGCAACGGTCCAGGTCCTGCTACGAAGCTTGGCGCCGCCGGATCTCGGCGCTGATCGCGGGCACGACCGCGTGCAGGTCGCCGATGACGGCGTAGGCCGCCCGGGACATGATCGGCGCCTCGCGGTCGGTGTTGATGACCAGGATCATCTTGGCGGCCTTGCAGCCGACGATGTGCTGGATCGCGCCGCTGATGCCGCAGGCGATGTAGATGTCGGGCGCGATCCGGGTGCCGGTCTGGCCGACCTGCTGGCTGTGCGGCCGCCAGCCCGCGCTGGTCACGACCCGCGACACGCCGACCGCCCCGTGGAGCAGCCCGGCCAGCTCCTCGAGCTCGCCGAATGCCTCGGCGCCGCCGACACCGCGCCCGCCGCCGACGACGACCCGTGCGTCCGCCAGTGAGATTCGGCCGGCCTCGGGCGCGACCCGGGCCACGACCCGAACCGCCAGGTCGGCGTCGCTCAGGCTCGGGTTGACGATCTCGATCGCGACCGTCGACGGCGTCGCGGCCTCCTCCGGGGCAGTGGCGTGCTCGGCGATCGTGAGGAAGCGGACCGGCCCGTCGAGCCGCGCCTCCTCGAGCAGGCTGCCGCCCCAGCGCTGGCGGGTGACCAGGAACGGCTCGCCGGGCTGGACCTCGAGGCAATTCGCCGCCATCGGCGCCCCGCTCATCGCCGCGGCATAGGCCAGGACCTCCTGGCCGCGATCCGTGCCGGCGGCAAGAACGATCGCCGGGCTCGACGTGGCCACGATGCCGGCCACCGAGCGACCCCAGGCGGCCGGCGCGTAGGCGTCCAGGCCCGGGTGCTCGACGACCGACGCGGAGGCAACCCCGTAGGCCCCGAGCGCCGCCGCCGCGACGGCCGCATCGGCGCCGAACAGGATCGCACCGAGCGGCTCGCCCTGGCCGGCGGCGATGCGCCGGGCGGCGGTCAGGGCCTCGAACGAGGAGCGCTCCGGCCGGCCGCCGTCCTGTTCGACGAAGGCGAGGATCATCGGCCCAGGACCCCGATCCGCGCCAGCACGTCGACGACGGCCGGGGCCGCCTCGGCACCGTTCCCGAGGATCTCGACCCGGCCCTCGGTCTCGGCGGGCAGGCGCAGCCGGATCTTCTCCGGGCCGGCCGGCCGGCTGACCGGCGCGGATCGCTCGATCTCCTTCTTCTTCGCCCGCAGCCGGCCGGGCACGGACGGATAGCGGGGCAGGTTGATTCCTTCCCGAACCGCGATGACCGCCGGCAGCGGGACCTGGAAGACCTCCCAGCCGCCGCCCGCCTCGCGCCGGGCCGTGGCCGTCCCGTCCTTCACCTCGAGCGACTTGACACCGTTGACGCACGGCAAGCCGAGGGCCAGGGCGACCCGGATCGCCACCTGGAAGTCGCCCGAGTCGGCCGCCTCGTTGCCGAACAGGAGGAGGTCGTACGAGACCCCGGCAGCCGCCTCGGCCCGGACCGCCTCGACGATCGCTGCCGCAGTCGCGACCGAGTCCCAATCCTGGCCGTCGGTCTCGAGCAGGATCGCCCGGTCGATGCCGATCGCCATGGCCGCCCGGAGCTGGTCGCCGGCGGCTTCCGGCCCGAGGGTCAGGACGGTCGAGCTGCCACCGTTCGCCTCGATCAGCCGGACCGCCTCTTCGGTCGCGCACTCCTCGTGGGGCGAGACGGTGAACCCGAGGTAGCGGGTATCGATCTCGCGCGCATCGGCCGTCAGGGTCACCCGGCCGCCGGTCTCGGGGACTCGCTTGACGCAGACGAGGATGTTCATTGGCTGTTCATTCGCTGTTCACCCGATGCTCAGGCCCGGATCCGCGCGTTCTCCGGGTCGAAGATCGGCGTGCTGCCAACGACGGCGACGGTGACCGGATAGCGCTCGCCGAAATACTCGACGGCGAGCCTGGTGCCCGCGACCGCGTACTCGGGCGGCAGGTACGACATCAGGATGTGCCTGCCGATCGACGGCGCCGAGCCGGCGCTCGTCGCGTACGATCGGCGGCCACGGGCATCCTCGAGGAACCCGCCATCGGGCCGGGTGATCGGCTCACGGCCGATCATGTAGCGCCGGACCCCGCTCGACGAAGTCGGATCGTCGACGGTCAGGGTGCACAGGATCGCGGCCGGCGGGGCCGCCCGCTGGGCGAGGTAGGCGGCCTTGCCCACGAACTCGGCGTCCTTCACGCTCGGCCGGGCCATCCCCGCCTCGACCAGGTTGAAGTCGAGCTCGAGCTCGTTGCCGTGGGCCCGGTACCCCTTCTCG
This sequence comes from uncultured Chloroflexia bacterium, assembly GCA_963727055.1. Lineage (GTDB taxonomy): Bacteria > Chloroflexota > Limnocylindria > Limnocylindrales > CSP1-4 > Palsa-1033. The sequence continues at coordinate 1,256,469 of CAVSEN010000003.1, read as the reverse complement.
AGCCGGCCGGTCGTCGCGTACACGCCGATCCCCACAGCAACGACGCCGAGCGGCTGGCCCGCTGCCCAGAGCGTGTCCCAGAGCTTGAGGCCCTGCTCCAACGGCGCGTAGATCTCCCAGCCGAGCTCGCCCACGTACGAGATCCGGGACATCAGGGTCCGGACGCCGGCGATGTCGACGGTCTGGGCCGTCCCGAACGGGAAGGCCGCGTTCGACAGGTCGGCGCTCGTCACGGACTGGACGAGGTCGCGAGCGCGTGGGCCCCAGACGCCGATCGTGTAGAGCGCCGAGGTCAGGTCCTGGATCTGGGCCGAGCCGTCGGCCGGCAGATGGTCGCTGAACCACTTCTTGTCGCGCATGCCCATGCCCCCGCCGGTCACGACCCGGAAGTGGTCGCGGCCGAGGCGGATGATCGTCAGGTCGGCGACGATCCCGCCGGCCGTGTTGAGCAGCGGGGTGTAGATCACCCGGCCGTTCCGGACGTCGACCTGGTTCACGACGAGGCCCTGCAGATAGGCCATCGAGCCGGACCCGGTCACGTCGAAGATGGCGAAGGCGGCCAGGTCGACCATGCCGACCCGATCGCGCATCGCCAGGTGCTCGGCATTGACGATCGGCGACCACCAGCGCGACTCCCACTCGGCCGCGCGCGGCATCACCCGCTCGCCGTACTCGGCCAGCAGCTTCTCGTTCGCGCCGTACCAGAACGGCCGCTCCCAGCCGGCGGCCTCGAAGAAGACCGCCCCGAGCTCGCGCTGGCGGATGTTGATCGGGCTCAGGCGGATGTCCCGGTTCGAGCTCCACTGCTCCATCGGGTGGACGATGCCGTACGTCTTGTTGAAGCCCTCGGAGCTGCGCGCATCGATGTGGGCGGCGGTCCGCTGGTGGTCGTAGAAGCGGGCGACGTCGGAGGCATGGGGATCGATCTCGGGCGTGCCGTGGGTCATCCACTCGGCCACGGTCCTGGCGATGCCGGGTGCTTCCTTGATCCAGACCGCGGCCACCGACCACAGGCCGCCGACCTCCGTCTCGCCCAGGATCGGCATCCCGTCGGGGGTCAGCGACAGCAGGCCGTTGATCGCGTAGCGGACCCCGACCCGCTCGTCGCGCAGGATCTCCGGCACGAGCTCGAGGGCCTGCTCCATCTGGAGGTCGAAGTCATCGTCGGTGAACGGCAGCTCGCTCGGCGACTGGGCCAATTCGGCGATCGATGGAATCTCGTCGGGCGACATCAGGATCGGGCGGTGGGCATACGAGCCGACCTCCAGGTCGCCGCCGTGCTGGCGCTCGTACATGTTGGTGTCCATGTCGCGCACGATCGGGAAGGTGATCTCGCCGACGGTGTCGGCGAAGGCCGGCACGGGACCGACGCTGATCATCTGGTGGACGGCCGGCGTGAGCGGGATCGACGCGCCGGCCATCCGGGCGATTCGCGGGCTCCAGATCCCGCAGGCGATCACGACCGTCTCGGCCGCGATGGCGCCCTTGTCGGTCCGCACCCCGGCCACCCGTCCGTCGACGACGTCGATGCCGGTGATCTCGGTCATCGCCGCGATCGTCAGGGCACCCATCCCGACGGCGGCCTCGCGCATCAGCGTGCCGGCCCGCAGCGAGTCGACCACGCCGACACCCGGGGTGTAGAACCCGCCGAGGAGGATCGACTCCTCGATGTACGGCACGAGCTCCTTGATCCGGGCCGGCGTGATCAGCTCGGCCTCGATCCCCCAGGCGTGGGCCGAGGCGAGCCGGCGCTTGAACTCCTCCATCCGCTCGGGCGTCCGGGCGACCTCGATCCCGCCGCTCTGGGTGAAGACGCCGAGCTCCTGGTACTGGCGCACGCTGTCCAGCGTGAACGCCGTCATCTCCTTGGAGTGGTCCGTCGTGAAGATGAAGTTCGACGCATGGCCGGTCGAACCACCCGGATTGGGCAGCGCGCCCTTGTCGATCAGGACGATGTCCCGCCAGCCCAGCCTGGCCAGGTGGTAGGCCATGCTGTTGCCGACGATTCCGGCGCCGATCACGACGACCCTCGCCCGACCTGGTAGCCCAGCCATGCGTTCTCTCGATCCTCCGTGCGGTTGGAATGGGGGAAAGCCCCGTCAGGCGGACGGGGCTTTCGGCTTCTTCGGCTTCGGTGGCCGCTTCGGCGTCTTGTCGCCCATTGGGGTCCTCCGTTCTGGCTGGGACCGATGCCGGGTGGCGCCGGTCAGGACGACACGATACCCCGGCGAGCGCCCGTCGGAGGGGCGGTCGCGAGGTGCGCCGGATGGCGCCCGATTCTCTCAGGTTGTTCTCAGAATGGAGGCGTACAACAGAGCCTGGACCACCGCGCTGATCGCGGACCACAGGATCCGGCGGACCATGCACCTTCTCGTCGTCGAAGATGACCAGCGCCTGCGCCGACTGCTGAAGCGCCTGCTCGAAGAGGACCGGCACGTCGTCGAGGTCGCGCCCGACGGCCTGACGGCGGTCAGCCTGGCGACCGGCACCCCCGGGATCGACGCGGTCATCCTCGACGTCGGGCTGCCCGACATCAGCGGCCTGGAGGTCGCCCGTCGGATCCGGGCCAGCGGGATCGACCTGTCGATCCTGATGCTGACCGCGCGCGACACGGTCGGCGATCGGGTCGGGGGTCTCGATGCCGGGGCGGACGACTACCTCGTCAAGCCCTTCGCCTTCGAGGAGCTCTCGGCGCGCCTGCGGGCCCTCGCCCGGCGCGGCTCGGCCGGTGCGCGGCGGGCCGAGCCCAAGCTGGTCGCCGGTGCGATCGAGCTCGACGAGGCGGCCCGGCGGGTCACGGTCGCCGGCAACGACATCGACCTCAGCCCGCGCGAGTTCTCGCTCCTCGAATGCCTCCTGCGGCACGCCGGCCAGACGCTCAGCCGGGACCAGCTCCTCGACCAGGCCTGGCCGTTCACCGTGGCGGTGACGCCCAACGCGGTCGACGCCTACGTCCACTACCTGCGCTCGAAGCTCGGGCCAGCCAGTGCCCAGCTCGAGACCGTGCGCGGCGTCGGCTACCGGCTGGCCAATGGCTGACGCCGGACCACCCCCCGGCACGACGAGTGGCAGCGCGGCCGGCGGCGTGCCGGGCATCGCCGAGGACCGGGTCGACCGGCAGGCGCGCGAGGGCGACGCCCGGCTCGTGCGCGGCGTCGGCTGGCGGCTCGTCCTGTTCAGCGGCGGGACGACCCTGCTGATCCTGCTGGCCCTCGCGGCGCTGCTCTACGTGCGCGTCTCGAGCTCGCTCGAGACGACCGGGATCAGCCAGCTCGAAGACCGGGCGAGCTCGCTCAAGCAGTTCCTGGGCGGCAGCAGCGATCCCGGCAACGGGCCACCGACCGGACTGATCTTCGGCGGCGGCTCGTCGGGCACGTTCGCCGTCCTCGTGGCCCCGGGCGGCCAGCGGATCGGTGACCTCGACGATGGGGTCCCCGCCGGGCTGCCCAACCAGGCCTCGGTCGCTGCCGCCTGGCAGACCGGCCGCGACGTGCGCGACACCGTCCTGGCCGAGGTCCCGGTCCGGATCCTGAGCGTGACCGCCACGAGCCGGATCGGCCCGATCGTGATCCAGGTGATCCAGGACCGGACCGACGAGCAGAAGACGCTCGACGTGATCGCCGACGTCCTGATCTTCGGCGGGATCCTGGCGATCGCCGTGGCCGGCGGCTTCGGCGCCCTGTACGCGCGCCGGGCGCTGGCCCCGATCCGGACGTCGCTGGCCACCCAGCGCGTGGCGCTGCGCCGCCAGCGTGAGTTCGCGGCCGACGCCAGCCACGAGCTGCGCACCCCGCTGACCGTGATCCGGAGCTCGGTCGAGTACCTCGGCCGGCATCGCGACGAGCCCGTCGCGACCGTCGGCGAGGCGCTCGACGACATCACCGCCGAGGTCGGCCAGCTGTCGACCCTGGTCGAGGACCTGCTCCTCCTCGCCCGCTCCGATTCGGGCGCGATCGAGCTCGACCGGCTGGCCCTCGACCTGGGCGACGTGGCCGGCGAGGCGGCCTCGACCCTGGCCCAGCCGGCCGCCGACCGGCACGTCCGGATCGTCGTCGACCCGGAGCCGGCGGCCGTGACCGGCGACCCGGTCCGTCTCCGCCAGCTGGTCACGATCCTGGTCGACAACGCGATCCGCCACAGCCCGGCCGGCGGCGAGGTTCGGGTGGCCGTCCGGTCCGCGGGCCGGAGCGCCGACCTGTCGGTCGAGGATGACGGTCCGGGCCTGCGCCCCGAGGACCTGCCCCGGGTCTTCGACCGGTTCTGGCGAGCGCCGGGCGCACCGGAAGGCGGCACCGGCCTCGGCCTGGCGATCGCCCAGTGGATCGTCGAGCGTCATGGTGGCCGGATCTCGGTCTCGAACCGGCCCGACGGCGGAGCCCGCTTCGACGTCCACCTGCCGATTGCCACGACTCCGCCGACCCATGCCTGATCGGAGCGGCCGCCTGACGTCTCAGACTCATGTCAGCGTTGCCCGCCAGACTCGAGGTCGATGACCGCGATGACGAGCAACCGGCGCGCCGTCCCGCTGCCCCGCGGCTGGTCGTTGCGCACCCGCGAGATCGTCGCCGTGCTGGTCGCCAACGGCGTCCTGATCGGGGCGATGTGGCTGCGCCACGGCGGGCTCGACCTGCTCAATTCGCCCAGCGGCTGGTTCATCGCGACGGGGGAGCTGACCGCCCTGCTGGGCGGCTACCTCGCGCTGATCCAGCTCATCCTGATGTCGCGCAGCCCGTGGCTCGAGCAGGTGGTCGGCCAGGACAACCTGACCAGGGCCCACCGCTGGGTCGGTTTCGCCTGCGTCTGGTTCATCGTCGGCCACGTGGTCCTGACCACGATCGGCTTCGCCCTGGCCGACGGCTCGAACGTGATCGCCGAGCTGTGGATGCTCCTCACGACCTACCAGTTCATGCTGATGGCCGGGGTCTCGCTGCTCCTGTTCATCGCGGTGGCGATCAGCTCGGTCCGGCTGGCTCGCCGCCACCTCTCGTACGAGACCTGGCACGGGATCCATTTCTATGCCTACCTGGCGATCGCCCTGGGCCTCGGCCACCAGCTCGTGACCGGAACCGACTTCGCCCACGACCCGCTGGCCTGGGCCTACTGGGTCGCCCTGTACGTCCTGGCCGCCGCGGCGATCATCACCTTCCGGTTCCTCCAGCCCCTCGCCGTCTCGGTCCGCCACCAGTTCCGGGTGGTGAACGTCGAGCGCGAGGGCCCCGGGGTCGTCTCGATCTACCTCGGCGGCCGCGACCTCGACCGGTTCGCCATCCGGGCCGGCCAGTTCGTCATCGTCCGGTTCCTGCTGTGGGATGGCTGGTGGCGCGGTCACCCCTTCTCGATCTCCGCCGCGCCGAACGGGCGCTGGCTGCGCCTGACGGTCAAGGACCTAGGCGACGACACGACCTCGATGGCCGACCTGCCGGTCGGCACCCGGGTCTACCTCGAGGGCCCGTACGGCCTGCTGACCGGGGCCCAGCGCCTGCGCCGGCGGGTGCTGCTGATCGCCGGCGGGATCGGCATCGCACCGCTCCGGGCGCTCTTCGAGGAGCTGCCGGCCGGACCCGGCGACCTGACCCTGCTGTACCGGGCGAGCCGGCCGCGGGACATCGTCTTCCGCGAGGAGCTCGATCACCTGGCCGCCGCCCGGGGCGCAATCGTCCACTACCTGATCGGAGCCCGCGGATCGCGGGCGATGCCCGTCGATCCGCTGGCGCCGCCGGCGCTGAGGCGACTCGTGCCCGACCTCCGCGAGCGGGAGGTCTACCTGTGCGGGCCGACGCCGATGATGGAGGACGTCCGCGACGGCCTCCAGCTCCTCGGCATTCCCCGCCGGCACATCCACTTCGAACGCTTCGAGTTCTGATCCGGAGAGCCTCATGCCGAAACGCGCCATCGCCGCCATCGTGACCACGGCCATCGCCCTGGCCCTCCTGTTCAGCTTCAAGACGCCGGCCGAGAGTGCCGCCGCGCTGGGCGCCCTGGCCCCCGTCTCGTTCGCCCCGGCCGGGCCGACCGACGGCGGGCCGGTCGGCGCGACGCCGACGCCGGCGCCGGCCGGCACGACCCGCCTCGGGGCGACCCCGGCACCGACCAAGGCCGTGGCGACCGCGCCCGCGGCGAAGGGCAGCGGCACGTTCACCGGCTCGGTCGTGTCCGAGCCGTTCGGACAGGTCCAGGTCCGGATCACGATGGCCGGCGGCAAGATCACGGATGTCACCGCGCTCCAGCTGCCGACCCACGGCCGGTCCGGCTTCATCTCGCAGAGCGTCGCCCCGATCCTCCAGGGCGAGGCCCTGTCGGCCCAGAGCGCCAGCATCGACATCGTGTCGGGCGCGACCTACACGAGCGAGGCCTACGCCCAGTCGCTCCAGAGCGCACTCGACCAGGCCCATGGCTGAGCGGCTCGCGCCGCAGGTCGCCGAGCTGCCACCCCCGCCGAGCGGGGGTCCCCGCCGGGTCGTCGCGACGATGGGCACGGTCGTCGGGATCGACGTTCGCGACGTCCACGTGCCCGACGCGGCGATCGAGGCCGCGATCGACTGGCTGGCCGACGTCGACACGCGCTTCAGCCCGTACCGCGCGACGAGCGAGGTCAGCCGCCTGGCCCGCGGCGCGATCGAGCTCGATGACGCCAGCCCGGACCTCCGCTTCGTGCTCACCCGCTGCGAGGCGCTGCGGGTCGAGACCGGCGGCTTCTTCGACGTGCGCGGGCCGGGCCTGCGGGGCGGCCTCGATCCGTCGGGCTACGTCAAGGGCTGGGCGGTCGAGGAGGCCGCCCACATCCTCGAGGCGGCCGGTGCCCGGAACTACGCGATCAACGCCGGAGGCGACGTCGTCCTGCGTGGCCGGCCCGGGCCGGACCGGGCCTGGATCGTCGGGATCCGTCATCCGCTGGAGGTCGACCAGATCGTCGCCCGGCTGGCGATCGAGCCGGGCCCCGGCCACTGGGCGGTGGCGACGTCGGGCCTCTACGAGCGGGGCGACCACATCGTGAGTCCGCGAACCGGCCGTCGCCCGGAAGGCCTCCTGAGCCTTACCGTGGCCGGTCCGAGCCTTGCCCTGGCCGATGCCTACGCGACGGCCGCCTTCGCGATGGGTGGCGACGGGCTCGCCTGGCTGGCCGGCCGGCCCGATTACGCCGGCTACGCGATCGACAGCGACCTGCGTCCGAGCTGGACCGGCCCGTTCGAAGCCCTCCTGGCGGCCGCCCGGGACGAGGTCGGGGCCGGCGCCCAGGGTTGAGCGCGAGGGCTGCTAGCCCTCGTGGAGCTTGTAGCGTCGGCGCCGGGCCCGGAGGTGGACGCTCGAGCCGTCCGTGGGCACGATGCTCAGCGAGCCGTCCTGCTCGAGGACGGCCAGCTTCATCTGCTTGACCGAGTCGAGGCCGTGTTCGCGCAGCGCCGCGTCGAGGTCGTCCTGCTCGAGGCCCTGCGAGTCGAGCGAGGCGGGCAGCCAGGCGCCGTTCCGGCCGATCACGGTCGGCTCAAACTCGAGCAGCCGCCGGACGAGCGGGACATGGCGCCGGAGCCAGGCGACGAGTCCGTTGAGGAGGAAGATGGTGGCGATGATGATCGCCGCCCCGAGCACGGACTGGTCCTGGCCGGTCATCGCCGGCTGGAGGGCGTTGGCGGCGAGCAGGACGAGGGCCAGGTCGAACAGGGTGAACTGGCCGACCTCGCGCTTGCCGAAGACCCGCAGCGCGGCCAGGAACAGCAGGTAGACGAGAGCCGCCCGGGCGACGAGTTCGAATGGCGGGACGCCGAGGGTCCACATCGGCGGATCGTCGCACATCGCCCGACGCCAGGCGGCGGGCCGGTCCCCGCCTGTACGCTGCGCCCGTGGCCACTGATCCGCCGACCGTCGATCCGGCCCTCGTCCGGGAGTTGAAGCAGGCCGAGGACGCCCGCTTCCAGGCCGAGCATCCCCGCTCGCTGGCCCTGCTCGAGCGCGCCCGGCGGGTAATGCCCAACGGGGTGCCGATGGCCTGGCACATCAGCAGCTACCACCATCCGCCGCCGTGGGCCGCGGACGGCCACGGGGCTCGCTTCACCGACGTCGACGGCCACACCTACAGCGACTTCAACATCGCCGACCTGTCGATGTTCTGCGGCTACGCGCCGGAGCCGCTCGTCCGGGCGGTCAGCGCCCGGATCGCCAGCGGCCACCAGTTCCTGCTGCCGGTCGAGGATGCGATCGTCGTGTCCGAGGAGCTCGGCCGGCGCTACGGGCTGCCGAAGTGGCAGTACACCCTGTCGGCCAGCCAGGCCAACACCGAGGCGATCCGGGTGGCCCGGGTGGCGACCGGTCGGGACAAGGTCCTGATGTTCGACGGCAAGTACCTCGGCCACCTCGCCGAGGCCCTGGTCGAGATCGATCCGGCCGGCGCCGTCGTGTCCGAGGAACGCGGTGTCCCGCGGGACGTGGTCGAGGGCACGGTCCTTGTGCCGCTCAACGACCCGGCCGCCCTCGCGGCCGCGCTCGCCGGCGGCGACATCGCGATCGTCCTGACCGAGCCCGCCCTGACCAACAACTTCGGGCTGATCCTGCCCGACGCGGGCTTCCACGCCGAGCTTCGCCGCCTGACCCGCGCGGCCGGCACCCTCCTGGCGATCGACGAGACCCACACCCAGGTCGTCGGCCCGGGCGGCCTGACCGCCGCCTGGGGCCTGCAGCCCGACTTCGTGACCTGCGGCAAGTCGATCGCCGGCGGCGTCCCGTTCGGGGCATGGGGGATGACCGACGAGATCGCCGCGGTCCTGACCCAGGCCAAGGGCGCCGACGGCGAACGCTCCGATCTGATCGCGATCGGCGGCACGCTCTTCGGCAACGCCCTGTCGCTGGCGGCGGCGCGGGCCACCCTGCTCGAGATCCTGACCCCCGAGGCCTACGCCAGCACCCAGCGCCTCGGCGGTCGGCTGGCCGACGGGATGCGGGCGGCGGTGGCCCGCACCGGCCTGCCCTGGCACATCTACCGCCTCGGGCCGCGGGCGGGCTACACCTTCCGACCGGAGCCGCTGCGCAATGCCGCCGAGGGCCGGGCCGCCGCCGACGACCTGCTGACCCGGCTGATCCGGATGTGGCTCGCCAACCGCGGCGTCTGGGAAGCGATCGTCGGAGCCGGCCCGGTCGCCTCGATCCCGGCGACGGACGAGGACGTCGACGCCTACCTCTCGGCCTGGTCAGAGCTGCTCGACGCCCTGACCCGCTCGTCGACCTCCCGGTCGAGGGCCGGGTAGCGGGCGGCGATCGCCCGGGCGGCGGCCGCCATGGCGGTCCGCACCGATGCCGGCTCGACGACCTCGACGTCGCCCCCGAAGCCGAGCAGGAAGGCGACAGCCGGTCCCTCACCGCGGAAGCGCAGGTCGACCTCGGTCCAGGCCGGGTCCGCCGGGTAACCGCCGCGGACGGCCGGCTCGATCGTCGGGCCGGCGCTCATCCGGACGAAGCGGGCGGCGTTCTCCGTCCGGACGAGGGCCCGCACGGCGAGCCCCTCGCCGCCCCGCTCGTCGAACCGTCGGCGCAGCTCGAGCCAGAGGGCCTCGAGGTCGAGGCCGGGCGGCCGTTCGGCGGGGGCCTCGAGCACCTCGGCGGACTCGATCCGCGACACCCGGAAGAGCCGCGGCTCGCCGCGTTCCGCGCCGATCAGGTACCAGTTCCCGGCCTTGGCCACGAGGCCGTAGGGCTCGACGACGAGCTCGCGACTCGCGGGCGCGTCGCTGCTCCGGTAGCGCAGCCGAAGCTGTCGGTCGGCCCACACGCCGGCCTGCACGGTCGCCAGGTGGGGAACCGGCTCGGCCTGGCCCGACCAGCTCGTCGGATCGACGACGACCCGCTCCCGTGCCTGGACGGCCGCCGGCCGATGGGCCTCGGGCACTGCGGCGAGGAGCTTGCGCAGGGCACTCTTCAGCTCGCGCTCGTGGCCCAGGCCGCCGGGCAGCCCCCGACCGGCGAAGACGAACAACGCTCGCGCCTCGTCGGCCGTCAGCCCGGTGACGTCGGTCCGGAACCCCGGCAGGAGGGCGCAGCCGCCGTGCCGGCCGCGCTCCGCGTAGACCGGTACGCCCGCGGCCGATAGGGCATCGATGTCACGGTAGATCGTCCGGGTCGAGACCTCGAGCCGGCGGGCGAGGGCGGCCGCGCTTGTCAGGCCGTTCGCCTGGAGGAGGAGCAACAGGGCGAGGAGACGGTCGGCCTGCACCTCGGCAGGATCGCATGAATAGTTGACATATGTTGGCAAGTATTTGGTCGGAGGATTGGACCCGACCAATCGCCCGAGGAGATCATCCGAATGCTTGCAACCAGCGCGCCCACCGTTTCGATCGTGGCCCGCGGGCCGTTTGCGTGGCCCCAGGCCGTCGATGTCCTCAGCCGCTTCGGGCCGACCAGCCGGCACGCTCCGGCCGACGGCGGCGATGATCTCGTTCGCCTCGCCTTTCCCCTCGACGGCGATTTCCAGCCGGTCGCGGTGGCCCTCCGTTTCGCGGAGGGGGTGCTCCAGGGCGAGGTCGCCGGCACGAATCGGCTCGACGCCGTCGCGGCCCAGGTCGCCCGGATCTTCTCGCTGGACGTCGACGGCGCCGCCTACCCCGACGTGGCCCGCCGCGACCCGGCGCTGGCGCCGGTGATGGCCACCTTCTCCGGCCTCCGGCCGGTGTGCTTCACCTCGCCCTACGAGACGGCGGCGTGGGCCGTCCTGAGCGCCCGGATCTCGATGGCCCAGGCGGCCCGGGTCCAGGACCGGCTGATCGCCGAGCTCGGCACGCGCCTGACGGTCGCCGGCGCGGACGCCTGGGCGTTCCCGACGCCGGAGCGGCTGCTCGAGCTCCGGGAGCTGCCCGGGGCCGCACCCGAGAAGGTCGTCCGGCTCCACGGCGTTGCCCGGGCGGCGCTCGACGGTCTCCTTGACGCCGAACGGCTGCGCGCCTTAGGCCCCGATGCCGGGCCGGCGTCGCTCCTTGGGATTCGCGGGATCGGGCCGTTCTGGTCGAGCGGGATCTACCTGCGCGGCTGCGGAATCAGCGACGTGTTCCCCGCCGAACCGCTGTCGATCGCGGCGCTCGGCCGGCTCCACGGTCTGGGCGACCGCCCCGACCCGGCGGAGGTCGCGCGACTGACCGCCGTCTACGCGCCGTTCCGGATGTGGGTCTGCTTCCTGCTCCGGGTCGCGGCGGGGCGGGGGATCATCCCCGGCGTCGCGGGCCGGGAGAAGGCGATTCGACGGGCATCGCGAGGCTAGATGCCGGCGGCGTCCGCGGCGTCCGCGGCGTCCGCGGCGTCGCGCCGGCGTCGAACGTGGCCTTGGGCTCAAGCCCGCCTCGCTTGGTCGCCCCGCCTGCGGTCGTTCCCCCAGAACGACAAATCCTGGCTCCTGGTCTGCCTGAAAGGACAAACGACGCGAAATCCGGGCTGCGAGGGCCGTCGAGCCGCCCACCCCGGGTCGTCGAGAAGCGTACCGCGCCCGGGTTTCATCCCGGCGCAAGCGTGGCTCGGGACAAGTTGGAGGACCGGCGGCGCGGCGGGGCCCGGCCCCGGCCCGGATTCTTGCCATTTGGTGCGTGGAAAGAACCAACCGCCTCGCCTCGGCCCGGTCGATGCGGTAGCGCCCGGGGTCAGGGCGCGAACGCCGGAACCGTCCGACGCGCGGACCTGCCGCCCCGGAACGCGGTCTCACCCCGCCGCCCGAACGGACGCTCAGCCGACCTTGGGCAGGCTGGCCAGGGCCGCCTCGTCGGGGACGTACTCGTAGTCCTCGAGCGAGCCGTTCAGGTACTTCTCGTAGGCGGCCAGGTCGAAGTGGCCGTGGCCGGAGAGGTTGAACAGGATCACCTTCTTCTCGCCGGTCGCTTTGGCCGCCGTCGCCTCGTCGATCGCCGCCCGGATCGCGTGGGACGACTCCGGTGCCGGCAGGATGCCCTCGGCCCGGGCGAACGCGACGGCCGCGGCGAAGGCCCGGCCCTGGTGGACGGCCCGCGCCTCGATGTCGCCGTGGTCCATCAGCAGGCTGACCAGCGGTGCCATCCCGTGGTAGCGCAGCCCGCCGGCGTGGATCGGCTCGGGGATGAAGTCCGAGCCGAGGGTGAACATCTTGACCAGCGGGGTCAGCTTGCCGGTGTCGCCGAAGTCGTAGGCGTAGACGCCCCGGGTCAGGGACGGCGCCGCCTCGGGCTCGACCGCGATCACCCGGTACTTGCGGCCGCCGCGGAACGTCTGGCCGAGGAACGGGAAGGTCAGCCCGGCGAAGTTCGAGCCGCCGCCGGCGCAGGCGATGATCACGTCCGGCTCCTCGCCGGCGAGGGCCATCTGCTGGATCGCCTCCAGGCCGACGACGCTCTGATGGATCAGGACGTGATTGAGGACCGAGCCCAGGCTGTACTTCGTGTCGTCCCGCGTGGCGGCATCCTCGACCGCCTCGCTGATCGCCATGCCCAGTGAGCCGGGGCTGTCGGGATGCTCGGCCAGGACCGCTCGGCCGTAGTTCGTGTCGGGGCTCGGGCTGGCGACGACGGAGGCGCCATACGTCTCCATCAGGACCCGCCGGTACGGCTTCTGGTCGTAGCTGGCCCGGACCATGTAGACCTTGACCTCGAGGTCGAACAGGGCGCCGGCAAAGGCCAGGGCGCTGCCCCACTGGCCGGCGCCGGTCTCGGTCGCGATCCGCTTCGTGCCCTCCGCCTTGTTGTAGAAGGCCTGGGCGATCGCCGTGTTCGGCTTGTGGCTGCCGGCCGGACTGCCACCCTCGTACTTGAAGTAGATGTGGGCGGGCGTGTCGAGCACCCTCTCCAGGCGGCGTGCCCGGAAGAGCGGGCTGGGCCGGTACAACCGGTAGGCGTCCCGGACCGGCTCGGGAATCTCGATCTCGCGCTCGGTGCTGACCTCCTGGCCGATCAGGGCCATCGGGAACAGCGGGGCGAGGTCCGCCGGACCGATCGGCTGGCCGGTGCCCGGATGGAGGACCGGCGGGGGCGGGACCGGCAGGTCGGCGGCGATGTTGTACCAGGCCTTCGGGATCTGGTCCTCGGGCAGCAGGAACTTGGTCGTCCGGTCGTCGCCGCGCGAGTCGCTCATCTCGATCTCTCCCTGTCTGTGATCAGCCGCCGGCGGCAATCCTGGGAATCGTCGACCCGGCCAGCCGTTCCTCGAATCGGCGGGCCGTGTCCTCCAGCTTGTCGAGGTGATCCGCCAGGCGCCGGCGGGCCTCCTCTGCTGCCGCGCTCAGGTTCTCGAGGTCGAAGATTCGCCAGTGGCGAAGGATCGGCAGGAGGACCTCGTCGCGGTGGACGCGGACATCGTAAATCCCCGCCCGCGCCATCTGGGCGGCCTTGCGCACGAACTGGGGGATCCCGGCGCCCGGCATCTTGAACGCGAGAACCTCGTCGACGATCGCGCAGACGGCGGCCGACGGCTCGAGGACGAGGGCGGCCGCCATGATGTCGCGATAGAAGACCATGTGGAGGTTCTCGTCGGCGGCGATCCTGACCATGATCCGGTCGGCGACAGGATCGTCCGAGTAGCGGCCGGTATTGCGGTGGGAGATCCGCGTCGCGAGCTCCTGGAACGCGACGTAGGCGAGCCCGCGGAGGGGGTCCGGCGAGGCCAGGTCGTAGCCCTGCTCGAGCTGTCGCATCCGGCCGCGCTCGAGGAGGATCGGGTCGATATTCCGGGTGACCGTCAGGTAGTCCCGCAGGACGATCGCGTGGCGGCCCTCCTCGGCGGTCCAGCGCCCGATCCAGTTGATCCAGGCCCCGTCCCCGGCGCCGAACATGCCGTGGATCAGGCGGTGGTACGAGGGCAGGTTGTCCTCGGTCAGGAGGTTGATCTCGAAGGCAATCTGGGCAACACCGGTCAGGCGTGGCTGGTCCGGGGTCCAGGGCTCGGTGTCGAAGTCGCGCCCGAGGCGATACGGGATGAAGTCGTGGGGGAACCACTCCTGGGCAACCCGGGCGTGCCGATCGTAGAGGCGGCCCGCCTCGGGCTCGAGCTCGATCAGCAGACCGCGCTCGTCGTAGTCGGAAGCCATGGGGTCACCGATCCGGGCGGGCGGGCGCACACGAAGGCCGCATGTCGGACGATCCGCCCGGCCATCGTAGTGGGCCACGGCCGCTGCGACCGCCGAACCGGTGTGGACCTGCATCGACCCGCGGCACCACAGCTAGCCCAGCCGTTCGGCCAGGTAGCGCAGGGCGATCGGGTAGCGGTACTCGATCCCGCCGTGGGCCGCGTCGAACAGCTCGAAGAACGGGGCGACCGAGCCGGCTTCGACACACGCCCGCTGGAACGCTCCGGCGCCGAGGTCGAGGTGGTATTCATCGCGGGTGCCGGCGTCGATGTAGATCGCCCGCAGGCTGCGCAGTGCGGCCAGCCCGGCTGGCGTCCGGGCCACCCGGATGGGATCCCAGGCCAGCCAGCGAGCCCAGACATCGGGCAGCAATTCGCCGGTGGCCACGTCGAACGGCAGCCGGACGGTCCCGTCCGGGTCGGCCGAGTAGCAGGCGGCCATCGCATAGGTATCGATCAGCTCGGCGTCCGAGCGGTTGGTGAACGCCGGCCGGCTGCGGAAGTCCGCCCACCAGCGCTCGTACGAGCCACCGAAGCCGTCGCGCAGCGCCCGGGCGACGGCCGCGAACTCGGGCTGGTAGCAGACCTCGAACAGGGCGTCGCCGGCGTGGGTCGCCAGGGCGCCGAAGCGGTCGGGCCGGAGCAGGCCGTTGATCATCGCCCCGTAGCCGCCGCTCGACTTGCCGGTGATCCCGCGATGGGCGGACTCGGCCAGCGTCCGGTAGCGCTCGTCGACCCAGGCGACGACCTCGTCGGCCAGGTATGTCCCGTAGCGACCGGTCGCGGGCGAGTCGATGAACTGGCTGCCGCCATACGACGTCCAGCAGTCGACGAGGACGACGATCGTCGGCGGAGCAGGCTCGGGCCCGGCGAACAGCTCGTCGATCAGCTCGGGCACGTTGCGCCGGAAGGCCGACCGGTTGTGCCACATGTCGAGCTGCCCGGTCATGCCCTGGATCAGGTAGATCGCGGGGAACCGCCGGCCGGGCTCGGCGTCGTAGGCCGGCGGCAGGTAGACCCACACCGGCCGGACGGTCGGGTCGCCGGGCCGGTTGCCCGCCAGCACCGTGCTCTCGATCTGCGCCTCGTCCAGACGGCCGCGAATCGGGATCGACCAGGGCTTCATCCCCGGATCATCGCCGATTGGACGGCGGCCTGCCGCCTCGCTCAGTTCGCGGTCGAGCGGACGAAGGCGGCGACCCGATCGAGGACCTCGCCGAGGACGGGCTTCAGGCCGTGGCCGAGCCGGGGATAGGTGACGAGCTCGACGTCGGCCAGGCGGGAGATCGCGGCCCGCAGGAGGTCGATCCGGGCAAACGGATCCGATTCACCGGAGAGCAGGAGCACCGGGCAGTGGATCCGCGGCCAGTGGGCGGTCCGCGCGTCCCAGGTTTCCGGCGTTCCCGGTCGGTGGAGCGGATAGGAGAAGCAGACCACGGCCTGAACCGCGTCGGGCTGCTCGGCCGCAACGAGGCTGGCGACCCGGCCGCCGAACGACTGGCCGCCGACGATCGCGGCGGGCGTCGCGCCGGGGCCGGCCAGGAGGAGCGCCTCGGTTGCCGCCCAGAACCCGGCCACGGCATCCTCGGCCTTGCCCCGCCGGAGATCGATCGCGTCGGCTGCCAGGCCCCGTGCGCGGAGCCCGTCGACGTACGGCGACATGCTCGCGGCGGTGCCCGACGCCCCGTGGCCGAGGACGATCCGGGCTGGATCGCTCATCCGGGCGCGATCGGGTGGAGGCGGGTGTCGACCAGCTCGGACGGCTCGACCAGGTCGATGTACAGCCGGCCGGCCAGGTGGTCCATCTCGTGCTGGAAGGCCCGGGCGAGGAGGCCTGTTCCCCGGTGGCGGATCCGGCGGCCTTCGATGTCGTCGGCCACGATCACGATCTCGGCCGCCCGGCGAACCTGGGCGACCTTGTCGGGGATCGACAGGCAGCCTTCCCAGTCGACCGCCGGGAACCCGGTCCGGACGACCGCCGGGTTGCCGATCACGGTCAGCAGGCCCTTGACCTCGACCACGGCCAGGCGGAGCGGCTCGCCGATCTGGGGCGCGGCCAGGCCGACCCCGCCGGCCTTGCGCATCGTGGCGACCATCTCGTCGATCAGGCGCCGGAGTCCCTTGTCGGGCAGGTGGACGGCGCGGGCCGGGACCCGCAGCCGCGGGTCGGGATCGATCAGGATGCGTCGGCCGGCCATCCCCGGCAGTGTGCCATCCGGCGAGGGTCGAACGCCTCGCCGGATGGAGCGCGGGATGGGGTCGGCGCGGGCGGCGGTCAGTTCGTCGTGGCGTTGCCCGCTTCAGCCTGGGTGAGCAGCGCGACCGCGATGTTGATCGGGACCGCGAAGCCGATGCCCTGGGCGCTCGAGTCGGTGGCCGTGTTGATCCCGATGACCTGGCCGGCCGCGTTCAGGAGCGGACCGCCGCTGTTGCCTTCGTTGATCGCGGCATCGGTCTGGATCAGGCCGGTCAGGTGGACCGGACGGCGGGTCACCACGTCCTGGACGTCGATCTCGCGCCCGGTGCCGCTGACGATCCCGGTCGTGACCGTGCCGGCGAACGTGCCGAGCGGGTCGCCGATCGCGACCGCGAGCTGGCCGACCTGGATCTTGTCCGAGTCGCCCAGGGTGACCGTGGGCAGGCCGGTCGCCGTGATCTTGACCACGGCCACGTCATGGGTCGGGTCCGTGCCGACGACCGTGGCCGGGAACTGGCGGCCATCGGAGAGCTGGACGGTGAGCGTTCCGCCGTCGGCGACTACGTGCCGGTTGGTGAGGATGTAGCCGTCGGCCGTGACGATCATCCCCGAGCCGATCGAGGCGCCCGTGCCGCGGCCGAAGCCCGTGCTGCTGCCCGAGTCGGTGATCGTGACGACGGCCGGGCTGGCCGCGGCGGCGATCTGGACGATCGGCTGGTTGGCCGCGCCGCTGGGCAGGGGAACGGTGGTGCTCGTGCTGGTGAGCTGAGCGGGTGCATTCGTCGCGGCTGCCTGCCCGGCGGCGGGCAGGGTCAGCTCGACGATCCCAAAGGTGCCTCCGGCCGCGAGGCCGGCGGCCAGGACGGCGGCCAGGACGACCGAGCCGCGGCCGGCCCCCCGGCCGGTCTGCTGCCTGTCGGAGCGAGCCGGCGGCTCGGGCGGCCGAGCCTGGAGCGGGCCGAGCGGCAGCTCGTAGGCGCTTTCGTCGTAGGCGATCGGCTCGGCGGGTGTCGAGGGATAGGTGAACGGGCTGGTCTCGCCCGGATCGGTTGGCAGGGTCATCGCTGGAGCCTCGTGGGTTGGTGCCGGAGCAGGTGGCTATGCACCAGTTCTACGAGCCGGGTCTGAGAATTGCCTGAATGATCCCTGCCGGCCGCGCTCGACCATCGGGCGGAGCGGCCAGGACGCGTTGTCCGCTGTTCACTCGGCGCTGCTCGGCACACCCATGATGTTGAAGCCGCCGTCGACATAGATCGTCTCGCCGGTCACCGCCGAGGACAGGTCCGACGCCAGGTACAGCGCGGTTCGCCCGACATCCTCGATCGAGATGTTCTGGCGGAGCGGAGCCAGGTCGGCGAACGCGCCGTACATCTTCTTGAAGCCGGCGATGCCGGCCGCGGCCAGGGTCCGCACCGGACCGGCCGAGATCGCGTTGACCCGGACGCCCTCCGGGCCGAGGTCGGCGGCGAGGTAGCGCACCGATGCCTCGAGGGCGGCCTTGGCCACGCCCATCACGTTGTAGTTGCTGACGACCTTCTCGGCGCCGTAGTAGGTCAGGGTCAGGACGCTCGAGCCGGGTCCCAGGACGCCGGCCGCCCGCGCTTCGCGGACCACCGCGACGAGCGAGTAGGCGCTGACGTCGAGCGCCACGGCGAAGCCCTCGCGGGAGGTGTCGACGAAGCTGCCCTCGAGGTCCTCGCGCTTGGCGAAGGCCAGGGCGTGGACCAGGATGTCGAGCTTCGCCTCGGGTCCGTGGGCGGCGCGCCAGCGCTCGAAGACCGCCCGGATCTGGTCGTCGGACTGGACGTCGCAGGGCTCGACGAAGGTCGACCCGATCGATTCGGCCAGGGGCCGGACGCGCCGCTCGATGAGTGCCTCGACCGAGCTGAAGCCGACGCTCGCCCCGGCGTCGTGGAGGGCCCGGGCAATGCCCCAGGCGATCGAGTGGTCGTTGGCGACTCCGAAGATCAGCGCTCGCCGGCCGTCGAGCAGTGCCATGGTCCCTCCGTTCGGGCGCCCCGGCCGATCCGGTCGCCGGCCATCGCGGGCACGGTACCATCCCGGTCATGAGCCCAGCCCGCGTCGGCCGCAGTGATGGCGGGAAGGCCGACGCACTGGCCGACGCACTTGCCGGCGCGCTGGCCGGCGTGCGCGGCTTCCTGCTGGACCTGGACGGCGTGCTGATCCTGGCCGGACAGCCGATCGAGGGGGCCATCGAGGCGATGGCGACCCTCGATCACCGGTCGATTCCCTACCGGATCGTGACCAACACCTCGCTCCTGAGCCGGGCCAGCATGGCCGCCTGGGGCCGCCGGATCGGGTTCGACCTGCCGGTCGAGCGGATCCAGTCGGCACTCTCGCTGTCGGCGGCGTATACCCGCCGCCGGCACGCCGGCCGGCCGCTGTTCGTGATCGCCTCGGACGATGCCCGGACCGAGTTCGCCGGCCAGCACCTGCTGAGCGACGACGAGGCCGGCCGGCCGGGGGCGACGGCGTCGGCCGTGGTGATCGGCGATTCGCCCGAGGCCCTGACCTACGCCAACCTCAACCACGCCTTCCGGCTCGTCCGGGCGGGGGCTGAGCTGGTCGGCATGCACCGCAACCCATGGTGGCTGACGCCCGACGGGCCGACCATCGATTCGGGCGCCTTCGTGGCCGGCCTCGAGTTCGCCACCGCACGCCGGGCGAGAATCATCGGCAAGCCCGCCCCGGCCTTCTTCCGGGCGGCCGCCGGCGAGCTCCTGGCGAGCATCCCGGGCGCCGCGCGACGCGACCTGGCGATGGTCGGCGACGACCTCGACAAGGACATCCTGGCGGCACAGCGGCTGGGCATCCGGGGGGTCTTCGTGCACACCGGCAAGCACGGCGAGGCCGACCTCGCGCTCGCTGCCGTCCGGCGCCGGGGCGGCGGGTCGCCGATGGCCGAGGCGCCGTCGCTGGCCGCGGTGGTGGCCGCCCTCGGCTGAGCGAAGGGCACCTGCCGGCCACGCGGGTGGGGCCCGGATTCTGGCGCTACACTGGCCCTCAGGAGCCGCCGAAGCGCCTCGCCGCCGGCCTGCGCCACGACCCGAGACAGGGGAGCACGACACCATGACAACCGACGCGAAGCCGCGCCTCAAGATCACCTACGCCACCCTGCGCAACGACAACGAGGAGCTCCACGCCCTGTACGAGGCGGGGATCGCCCAGAGCCGCAGCCAGCTCGGTGCTCACCATCTCAACCTGATCGGCGGCAAGGAGCGCGAAGGCGACGGCGAGACGATCGTCCGCTCGCCGATCGACCGCGACATCGTGATCGGCCACTTCGCGACGGGTACCCGGCAGGACGTCCGGGATGCGATTGCCGCGGCCCGGGCCGCCCAGCCCGCCTGGGCTGCGACACCCTGGCGGGAGCGCCTGGCGATCATCCGCCGGGCCGCCGAGCTGATCAGCCAGCGCCAGATGGTCTATGGCGCGGACATGGCGATCGAGGTCGGCAAGAGCCGGCTCGAGTCGCTGGGCGAGGTCGAGGAAGCGGCCGACCTCCTGCGCTACTACTCGGACGTGATGGAGCGCAACGACGGCTACGACCACCCGATGGACAACCTGGGCGACGCGGCGGTCCACACCCGTTCGATCCTGCGGCCGCTCGGCGTCTTTGCCGTGATCAGCCCGTTCAACTTCCCGATGGCCCTGGCCGCCGGACCGACCGCCGCGGCCCTGATCGCCGGCAACACGGTCGTCTTCAAGCCGAGCACGACGGCGCCGTTGTCGGGCGTCAACCTGGTCCAGGCCTATCGCGATGCGGGCCTGCCCGACGGCACCCTCAACCTGGTCATGGGCAGTGGCGAGACGGTCGGCCAGGAGCTCCAGGAGAACCCGGGCATCAACGGCATCGTGTTCACCGGCTCGTACGACGTCGGCTTCGAGCTCTTCCGCAAGTTCTCCGTCCGCTACCCGCGCCCGGCCATCGTCGAGATGGGCGGCAAGAACCCGGCGATCGTGACCGCCCGGGCCGATCTCGAGGAGGCGGCCGAGGGGATCGTCCGATCGGCGTTCGGCTTCAGCGGCCAGAAGTGCTCGGCCAACAGCCGGGTCTACGTCGAGCGTCCGGTCCACGACGAGCTGGTCAAGCTGATGGTCGAGAAGACCGGGGCCCTGACCGTCGGCGACCCGCTCCAGCGGGCGAACTGGATGGGCCCGGTGATCGACCAGCGGGCGGTCGACCGGCACCAGCAGGCATCGGCCGAGGCCCGTCGCGACGGCACGGTCTATACCGGCGGCGAACGGCTGACCGACGGCGGCCTCGAGCGGGGCTTCTTCGTGGAGCCGACGATCGTGGGCAACCTGCCGGTCGCCCATCGCCTGTTCGTCGACGAGCTGTTCGCGCCGTTCACCGCGGTCGCGCCGGTCGATTCGCTCGACGAGGCGATCCGGCTCTCGAACGAGAGCGTCTACGGCCTCACAGCAGGGATCTTCAGCGAGGATCCGGCCGAGGTCCAGCAATTCCTGGACACGATCGAGACCGGCACGCTGTACGTGAACCGGCGAGCAGGCGCGACGACCGGCGCATGGCCGGGTGTCCAGGCGTTCGGCGGCTGGAAGGGCTCGGGCTCGACCGGCAAGGCCGGCCTGTCGATGTACTACGTCGCCCAGTTCCTGCGCGAGCAGAGCCACACGATCGTCGACTGAGCCTCGGCTGCGGTGCCCGGGCTTCGGGTCCCGCGCGCGGCTCCGGGTTCAGGCGCGCGGCTGCGGGCTGCCGCGCTCGAGGCGCGGCTCCGGCTCCGGGCGTTGCGCGAGCCGATTCGCGGTCCATGGTCGCTGCGGCTCCGCGCTCCGGGCGTTCGCGGCTCCGCGCTCCGGGCGTTCGCGGCTCCGCGCTCCGGGCGTTCGCGGCTCCGCGCTCCGGGCGTTCGCGGCTCCGCGCTCCGGGCGTTCGCGGCTCCGCGCTCCGGGTTCGGCGCGCGGCCGAGGTTCCATCGTGCGACTGGCGCCCCACTGGACCTTGTGCCCGCCGACTCCGGGGGCATGGTCGCCCTGAGCTCTTGCGATGGGCTCAAGGCCGGTCGCCGCCCGCCTCTGGACGCGGCGATCCATCCCGCGTCACCGTTCCGAGCGTGATCGCAGCGTGGGGCGAGGGCCAGGTCGGGCGCCGAACGCCTCGTTCACCCCGTAGCGCCTCGCCTTGTGCTCCGATCGCCCATGCACCCGGAATCGACCGGGTCAACGTCGAGCGTCACCCCGCCCCGTCATCAAGCTCCAGCCCTCGCCACGGCCGCGCGCAGCCCTGCACGGGCCCGTTCGCCTGGCGCACGCTCGCTGCACGAGCAATCTGAGGTCAGGACCGCCCGCAACGGCTCGCGGCAGTGCCATGTCGATCAGGGGTGAGAGTGGAGCCGCCGAACCTGGAACTCGATTCGTGCACGGGGAAGGGGATCCCGATCCCAGGCTGCACGCCCCAGGGCAGCTTGTCGACCTCAGTGCCCATGGAATGCTCATGCAGCGAGCACCGGTCGACACAGGAGCCACGAGCCGTCCGCCGAGCCACGAGCCACCGGCCGAGGCAAGGCCACGAGCCGCCTGCCCAGCCACGAGCCAGCGGCTGGGGCAACGCCACGAGCCGACCAGCAACCGCCCGGCCACCGAGGCTCGGCTATACTCGCATTCGGTATCCAGCCTGCATAAAACCTATTCGTCCGTGAGCCCGGGCGCGCCTCGGCTCCGACCGCCCCGAGGTGCTCCGTGACCCAGGCCGCGATCCATGGCTCGAACCGACTGGCCGGCGCCCGGCCCGTCCCGGACCTGCTGACCGCGGTCCCCGGTCCCAAGGCGAAAGCCCACATCGCCTACGACGAGCGCTGGACCTCGCCCAGCCTGCCCCGGGCCTACCCGATCGTGCCGGTTCGCGGCGACGGCCTGGTCGTCGAGGACATCGACGGCAACCTGTTCCTCGATTTCGCCGCCGGCATCGCGGTCAACTCCACCGGCCACTGCCACCCCCAGGTCGTGGCCGCGATCAAGGAGCAGGCGGCCGAGCTGATCCACTTCTCGGCATCCGACTTCTACCTGCCGATCTACCCCGAGGTCTGCGAGCGGCTGGCCGGCCTGGCCCCGTTCGACGGGCCGGCCCGGGCCTACCTCGGCAACTCCGGGGCCGAGGTGGTCGAGGCCGCCATCAAGCTCGCCCGCTACGCCACTCATCGGCCGTACATCGTCGCCTTCCTGGGGGCATTCCACGGCCGGACGTACGGCGCGGTCAGCCTGACCGCCTCGAAGGCGAAGTACCACGCCGGCTTCGGGCCGCTGCTGCCCGGTGTCTTCCACGCGCCGTACGGCAGGGTCGAGGACCTGCGCTGGTTCGACGAGGTCCTGTTCGACAAGCTGGCCCCGGCCAGCGAGGTCGCGGCGATCATCGTCGAGCCGATCCAGGGCGAAGGCGGCTACATCGTCCCCGAGGATGGCTTCCTGGCCGGCCTGCGCGAGATCTGCGACCGGCACGGGATCCTGCTGATCGCCGACGAGATCCAGTCCGGTGCCGGGCGCACGGGCCGGATGTGGGCCATCGAGCATTGGGGCGTGCAGCCCGACATCCTGCTGTCAGCCAAGGGGATCGCCAGCGGGATGCCGCTGGGCGCCATGATTGCCCGGGCAGCGCTGCTCGAGGCCTGGGGCCCGGGTGCCCACGGCTCGACCTACGGCGGCAACCCGGTCGCCTGCGCGGCGGCCCTGGCCACGATCGACCTGCTCCAGAGCGGCTTGATCGACAACGCCGCCCAGCGCGGGGCCGAGGCCCTCACCGGGCTGGCCGTCCTGCGCCGCGAATATCCCGCCCTCGTTCGCGACGTCCGGGGCAAAGGCCTGATGCTGGGCATCGAGTTCGACACCCCGGATCACGCCGAGGAGGTCCAGTGGGCGGCGTTCGAGCGTGGCCTGCTGGTGCTCGAATGCGGTCGCTCGAGCGTCCGGATGTCGCCGGCCCTGACGGTCTCGGCCGACGAGATGGCCACCGGCCTGCGGATCTTCGGCGAGGCTGTTGCCGACGTCGCCGGTGAGCACGGCGAGGTCCTCCGGGCGGCCCGGGCCGCCGGGGCGATCACCGGCGTCGAAGAGGCCGTCTAGGCCGGCCGCGGCGGACGACCACGATGAGCAGCTCGAAGGTCGCCTCGATGCACGACGCCATCGCGGCGGTCGTGCGCGACGGGGACACCGTGGCGATCGAGGGCTTCACCCACCTGATCAGCTTTGCCGCCGGTCACGAGATCATCCGCCAGGGCCGGCGTGACCTGACCCTGGCCCGGATGACGCCCGACCTGATCTATGACCAGATGGTCGCCGCCGGGGTCGCCCGCAAGCTGATCTTCAGCTGGCTGGGCAATCCGGGCGTGGGCGGCCTGAACGCGATCCGGCGGGTGACCGAGGGCCCCGGGGCGAGCCTCGAGCTCGAGGAGTACAGCCACTTCGGGATGGTCGCCCGCTACACCGCCGGGGCCGCCAACTTGCCCTTCTTCCCGATCCGGAGCTACTTCGAGACCGACCTGCCGGTGGCCAATCCGCTGATCCGGCCGATCGAATCGCCCTACGGCGACGGCACCGTGTATGCCGTCCCGCCGCTCAAGCCGGACGTCACGATCGTCCACGCCCAGCGCGCCGACGCGAGCGGCGACACCCAGGCCTGGGGCCTCCTCGGCTGCCAGAAGGAGGCCGCGTTCGCCGCAGAACGGGTGATCGTCGTGGTCGAGGAGCTGGTCGATGAAGCCGTGATCCGGGCCGACCCCAACCGGACGATCATCCCCGGCCTGATCGTCGACGCCGTCGTCGTCGAGCCGTGGGGCGCCCATCCGTCGTACGTCCAGGGCACCTACGATCGCGACAACCGGTTCTACCTCGACTGGGATCCGATCAGCCGCGATCGTGAGGCGACCGACGCCTGGCTGGCCGAGTGGGTCCACGGCCTGGCCGATCGGTCGGAGTACGTCGAGAAGCTCGGGGCGGAGCGCCTGGCCGGCCTGCGGCCGAGTGCGCCGGCCCCATCCGGCTCGGTCGACTACGGCGAGTACCGATGAGCGCCGAGACCGCCTTCACGAAGTCCGAGATGATGATCGCGGCCGCAGCCCGCGAGCTCGCCGGCCAGCGGGTCTGCTTCGTCGGGGTGGGCCTCCCGAACATCGCGGTCAACCTGGCCAAGCGGACCGTCGCGCCCGACCTCGAGCTGGTCTACGAGGCCGGCGTCTTCGGCGCCCGGCCCGCCCGCCTGCCGCTGTCGATCGGCGATCCGACGATCGTCAGCGGGGCGACCGCGGCGATGAGCATGTTCGAACTGTTCGCCTTCTACCTCCAGGGCGGCCTGGTCGACGTCGGCTTCCTGGGAGCGGCCCAGATCGACCGGTTCGGCAACATCAACACGACCGTGATCGGCGACTACGCCCGGCCGACGACCCGCCTGCCCGGTTCCGGCGGGGCCTGCGAGATCGCGATCAACGCCCGCCAGATCTTCGTGATCATGCGCCAGAGCCGGCGCTCGTTCGTCGAGCGGATCGACTTCCGGACGTCGCCCGGGAATCTCGGCGGGGCCGCCAATGCCGAGCGGATCCGGCGCGAGCAGGGCTGGCTCGGGCGCGGGCCGTCGGTGGTCGTGACCGACCTCGGGATCTACCACTTCGACGACGATGGCGAGATGCGCCTCGACTCGCTCCATCCCGGGGCCACGCTCGAGGCGGTCCGGGACACGATCGGCTGGCAGCCCAGGGTCAGCACGGAGCTCGCGACCACGCCCGCGCCGACCGCCGCGGAGCTCGACCTGATGCGCCTCGAGCTCGACCCGGGCGGGGCCTACATCCGCTAGGCGCCGACGCTCGGCCTAGCCACCCGCGGCGAGGAGCGCGACGATCACGTCGAGATCGGCGCTGCCCATCACGCCCTGGTACTTGGCCCGGACGATCCCGTGCGCGTCGACGACGAACACCCAGGGCATCGACGTGGGGCCCCACGGGGCTCCGCCGATCCCCCAGGCGTTCGCCACGTCGGTCAGGACCGGGTTGGCCAGGCTGCCCTCGATCACCGGCGTGTCGGTGACCACGTCGTAGCGGAAGGGCTCGACGTGGACGAACGCCACGGCCGGCCAGCGATCCTCGAGATAGCGGGCCATGATCAGGGCCTTGCCGCAGGCGCTCGTCACCCGGAACCTGGCCGAATCGAGGACGAGCACGAACGGCTGGTGGGCCGCCAGCAGGTCGCTCGTCGACTGGCTGTAAAGGCGTGAGTCGGGGATCGGGTCGGTCGACACCTGCCCGATCGCCCCGCCCACGTCGGCCAGGGTCGGGCTGTGGATCGCGGGTGCCGCCGTGCCGATCGCCGCCGAGGCGCCCTGGTCCAGGGCAACCACGTCGGCGCCGCCGCTGAGGGGCATCGTGCCCGGGCTCGCGGTCACGGCCAGGTGCCAGGTGCCCGCCGCCGGGATCGTGACCTGGGCGACATACGAGACTGAATCGAGCCCGGGCGGCTGGACCGGGATTGCCGCGACCGGCGCCCCGACCGGCAGGCCGTCCCCGCCCACGAGCTGGACGGCCGGCTCGATCGATGTGTCGTTGAGCGGGCCGGCGGGTCCGCTGAGGGAGAGGATGATCGGGCTCGACCCGCCGGCCCAGACCGAGGTCGAGGTAACCTCGACCTGGAGGGCACCCGTCGCGCCGCCGTTCGTGGGGCTCGGCGAGGCCGCCGGCGCGGACGGTGCACCCGGCGCCGGCGCCCGATCGACGAGGTGGAGGGTGGCGACGATCGTTGCCGCGGTCGTCCCGAACGGGAAATGAGCCCGCAGTCGCCCGCCGGCGTCGACCACGAAGACGTCCGCGGTATGGGCCATCGAATAGGCCCCTGCGACGCCGGTCTCGACCCGGGCGTACTTGACCCCCCAGGCATCGGCCGTCGCCCGAATCTGGGCGTCGGATCCGGTCAGGGCGGTGAACTGGGGCGAGCGGTACGAATCGAAGTCCTTGAGCCAGGCAACGGTGTCTCGCTCCGGGTCGACCGTCACGAACAGGGTCCGGATCGGCTGGCCGAACGCGGCCATCGCCTGCTCCACGATCCCGATCGTGGCCGGGCAGACATCGGGGCAATGGGTATAGCCGAAGAAGACGAGGACGTCCCGGCCCCGGAGCGAGGCCAGGCTCAGGACCTGGCCGTCGGGATCGAGCAGGCCGAGCGGCGGCGCATCGCGGACCGCCGGGTAGAGGAAGGACGCCGGATCGCTCGAGCTCGCCGGAGCCGCCGAGCCGGGCGCCGCGCCGGTCGGCGTCGGCCCCGGCGCGGTCCCCGCCGAGGGAGCAGACCCGAGACCGCGGAGCCCGGTCGCCAGGACGAGCCCAAGGCAGGCCGCGGCCAGGATGACGACGAGCCAGAACGCTCCGTCAAGCGAGCCGAGCGGCCTCCGGCCCGCTGCCCCGGCGGCTGGGCGGCGGTCCATCGTCAGGCCTGCCGAACCTCGGCCTGGACGGCGATCCGGCCGGCATGCTCGAACACGAGGTCGAGCTCCAGCCGATCCCCGGCCTTGAGTGCCCGGGTCAGGCCCATGATCATCAGGTGGTAGCCCCCGGGCGCGAGGCTGACGGTCCCACCGACCGGGCAATCCAGCCGGGCGACCGGCATCATGCCGGTCATGCCCGACGAGTCCATCGACGTCTCGTGGAGCTCGACCGAGGCGGCACCGGGGCTCGAAGCCGACAGGAGCGCATCGGCAGCCGGGCCGTGGTTCTCGATCACCAGGTAGCCGGCCGCGGGCAGCGCGGGCCCGGCGCTGACCTGGACCCAGGCAGCGCTGATCGTGATCGCGCCGGCCGTGGTCGCGCTCGGCGCGCTACCGGCGGGACTCGAGCAGCCGGCGAGGGCGGCCAGGGCGGTGAGGGCGGCGACCGCGAGGGCGAGGAACCGGGACCCCCGGGCGCCGCTCACCGCCGGGACCAGCTGGTGGGCCACCGGGCTGCTCAGCTGACGATCGCCTTGACGATCGCGTCGACGTGCGCCTTCTCGGGCACGACGACCAGCGTGTTGACCATCCCGAACATCCCGTTGGCGCCCTCGACGTGGGGCAGGATGTGGCAGTGGAAGGCCCACACGCCGATGGTCTTGGCGGTGATCAGGACATCCCAGCGCTCGCCCGGGTTGACGCCCAGCGTGTCGCACTCGAAGGCGGCGCTGCCGAGGGGATGCAGAATCCCGGGCAACCACCTTCATGACGTTCCCGTGGACGTGCCACGGGTGCATCATCGTGCCCTCGTTCATGAACCGGATCCGGACCGTCTCGCCGACGGCCGCCAGGACCGGCACGGTCGCCGGGAAGCCGTGGCCGTTGATCGTGAACCCGCCGAGCGAGTCGTTCGAGATCCAGACGTAGTCCCGGTCGAACTTGAACGGCTCGACCTTGGGCTCGACGATCATTGCCGCGAGCAGGCCCCGTCCGACCTGGTCGGTCGCGTTGTGGTGGGAGTGGTACATCATCGAGCCCGACGTGTTCGCGGTGAACTCGTAGCTGTAGGTCCCGCCGGGCACGATCGGCTTCTGGGTGACGAACGGCACGCCGTCCTGGAAGAAGTCCTCGAACTGGACCCCGTGGAAGTGGACGCCGGTCGTCTCCTTGAGGTTGTTGGTGAAGACCGCCCGGACCCGGTCGCCCTCCGTGACCCGGATCGTGGGACCCGGCCACTGGGCGTTATAGCCCAGGGCGGCGACCGGCGGCATCAGCTCGTCGATGTGCTGGCTGATGTCGTCGATCGTGAGGTTGAAGACCTTCACCCCGTTGTCGAGGGTCGGCTTGAGCGGCTGCAGGATGTCGTTCAGGATCATCTGCGGCACCTGGGCGAAGGCCGGCTTGGCACTCAGCTCGGGGTAGCCATCGGCGGCGCCCAGGATGTCGGCCAGCTTGCCGAACACGGCGTCGCCGTAGATCCCCTTGAACGCCGGCGCCAGGTTGCCGAGATACCGCCGGACCGCGGTCCGGGCATCGATGTCGTGCTGTGTCCAGCCGGCCGGGATCGGCGCGCCGGAGGCCGACGGCGATCCGCTCGGGACGGCCGAGCCGCTCGGCGCGGTCGACGGGGAGGCGCCCGCAGCCAGGCTGGCCGCGGCGGTGGCTGACGGAATGGCGGCCACCGGCGGAGCGCTCGACGCCGGGCCGAAGCTCCAGCCGGCAACGGCCGGCCCACAGGCCGCGGCGAGCAGGCCGCCACCGGCGAGGGCGGCGCCCCGGATGAAGCCGCGCCGGGACAGGCCGGGCACGCTCAGCAGGGATGGGCCGGTATCCTCGGGACTCACCGGCTCGGAGTCACGGGCACCAGCATCGGCGGGATCAAGGATCGTACGCATGCCCGGATCGTGGCTGCGAGGGCCGCCAGGCGGCCAGTGACGAACGGCCCGAACGCCCGGGCCGGGCGTCACAGGTCCGGCCATCGGTCCGTGGCCCGCGCTGATTCGCTGCAGACCGGCCGCACATGGACTATCCTGCCGCCCGTCGGGCGACCCCCAGTACGGAACACGACAACCGAAGACCGCCGCCTCACGGCAGACCACCGTCGTCTTCCCAGCCCGCGCCCATGCCCATGTGCCAGCAGGCGGCCAGCCCATCGCCATCGCTGTGTCCGCGATGTCCCGGTAGGAAGGAGCCTGTTGAGCCAGAAGCGCGCGCGCCTCCGGGCGCTGGCCTCGCTCGGCCTGTCCATCGGCCTGTTCACGGCCGTCGTCCCCGCCGTCTCGGCGGCATCCCCCTCGGTGGCCACCGCCACCCTCTCGCCCGCCACCGTTGTGCCCGCCACGCCGGCACCCGTGGCCCGGCGCATCCCAGCAGAAGACCTCGTCCCGGCCCCCGCCGACATCTTCGTCCCGGGCGCTCCGAGCACGACCAGCTCGGCCCGGCGGGCGGCCCTCGTGCCGGTTCCGGCGGCAGCCCCGGCGACGATCGAGGCCGCGCTCCGGGTGATCGCCCTGGCCCGGACCCACCTCGGGGCTCGCTATGCGTACGGCGCGACGGGTCCCCGGGCGTTCGACTGCTCGGGCCTCGTCTACCGCGTCTTCGAGGACGCTGGCCTGGGCCGCAAGATCGACGGCCTGCGCAGCGCGGCCGGCCTGTACGCGCACTTCCGCGCGCTGCACCTGACCTCGACCCGCAACCCGCAGCTGGGCGACCTGGTGATCTTCGGCGGCGGCAGCCACGTCGGGATCTACATCGGCTCAGGCCGGGTGATCCATGCGATCCTCAGCGGTGTGGCGATCACCCGGATCGCCGCCGTCTACCCCGGCTTCACGACCTACATCCACCTCGGCCTGACCACGCTCCGGCTGCCGCTTCGCTGACGACCCGGCTCCGTCGGGCCCGTACAATCAGGCGGTGATCTCCCGGAGCTGCCGGCCGCGATGACCGGGCGTGTCTTCCAGCGGGCCAGCGGGGTGCCGCTGGTTGCCGTCCGGGCCGAGGGCTCGACCATCTGGGATGCCGCCGGGCGTCCGTACCTCGACGCCGCCGGGGGCGCCGTCGTCGTCGGCGTGGGCCACGGCCGGCGCTCCGTCGCCGAGGCGATGGCCGACCAGGCCGGTCGCCTGGCCTATGCCCACGGCAGCGCCTTCACGACGGAGGCGCTGGAGGCTTATGCCCTCGAGGTCGGTCGCCACCTGCCCCAGGACGATCCCGCGATCTACCCGGTCTCGGGTGGATCCGAGGCGATCGAGACGGCCCTCAAGCTCGCCCGGGCCTACCACGTTGCGCGCGGCGAGCTCGATCGCTGGGTCGTGTTCGCCCGCTGGGGGAGCTACCACGGCAACACCCTGGGGGCGCTCGACCTGTCCGGGCGCAAGCCGCTCCGCCGGCCGTACGAAGGCTGGCTCGGCCGGTTCCGCCACCTCTCGGCGGCCTATCCGTACCGGGCCGGCCAGCCCGGCTCGAATGCCCTGGGCACGGCCGACGAGCTGGCCGCCGAGCTGGAGCGGGCGATCGAGCTCGCCGAGCCGCGCAGCGTGGCCGCCTTCGTCGCGGAGCCGATCGTCGGGGCGACGCTCGGTGCCGCCGTGCCGCCCGACGGCTACTGGCCGGCGATCGCCGAAGTCTGCCGGCGGCACGGCGTGCTGTTGGTGGCCGACGAGGTGATGACCGGCTTCGGGCGGACCGGCCGCTGGTTCGGGGTCGACCACTGGGGCGTCCGGCCGGACCTGCTCGTGGCGGCCAAGGGGGCCACCTCCGGCTACTGGCCGTTCGGCTTCGTCTCGGCCGCCGGCCCGATCGCCGAGACGGTCCTCGGTGCGGGACCGTTCGTTCACGGCTTCACGTTCAGCCACTCGGTCGTCGGCGCGGCCGTCGCCCGCGAGGTCCTGCGGATCCTCGAGAGCGAGGATCTGGTCGCGGCGTCGGCGAGCAAGGGCGAGCGCCTGCGGGGCCTCCTGGCGAGCCGCCTTGGTGATCACCCGAATGTCGGCGAGATCCGGGGCCGGGGCCTGATGGTCGGCATCGAGCTTGTCGCCGACCAGCTCAGCCGGGCGTCGTTCCCGCGCGCCGCGCGGGTCGTCGAAGGAGTCGTCGGGGCGGCCCGCCGCGACGGCCTGCTGATCTACTCCGGGACGGGCAACGCCGACGGGGTGGACGGCGACGTCATCCTCCTTGGTCCGCCGTTCGTGGTGACCGATGAGGAGCTGGTCCGCATCGCCGATGCGCTCGCCCAGGCGATCGAGGCGGCCGTCCGGCCGGCAGTCGAAGCCGGGGCTGGCTAGGCGCCCTCAGCGGGATCGGACGGATCGGGCGAGGATCAGGAGCCCGGCGGCCAGGAGCAGGACGGGGAAGACGATCGCATCGAAGCTGGGCGTGCCGGGGGCCAGCGTTCGGGCCACGTCGTCGCCGCCGCCCAGGATGAGCAGGCCGCCGAGGAGCGCCTGCCAGCCCACTCCGCCGTGGCCGGCCCAGCGGGCGATCGCCACGATCACCAGCCCGATGCCCAGGAAGAGGGTCGTCCAGCCCGGGGCATCGCGCAGCACGCCGAGATCGATCAGGAAGCCGGGCAGTGACAGGGCCAGGATGAAGATCCCGGGATAGAGCCCCCAGCGGCCCCGGTTCGTGACCCACGCGATCAGGAGGGCCAGCCCCACGGCCACGCCCAGCCCGGGCCCGGCGACATGGAAGCCGGGCACGAGCTCGCTGGCCAGGAGCAATCCGCCGAACAGGACCAGGGCGAGGCCGATCCAGGGCAGGCCGGGCTGCGGATCCTGGCGGCCCCAGCTCCAGCCCCGCACGAAGGCGCTGCCCGACGGCGGCCGGTAGCGGTTGGGGTCGTCGGGCTGGAATGTCTGGCTCAACCGACCGCTCCGCCCAGGGTCGGCCCGGCGTTCGGCTCGACGATCGGATCGGGATCCTCGACGTGATCGAAGCCGAGGCGGTCGGCCAGCCGCTGGAGCGGGCCGGGCGCCCACCAGTTCCAGCGCCCGAGGAGGCGCATCGTGGCCGGCACGAGCAGGACCCGGACGACCGTGGCATCGAGCAGGACGGCGATCGCCATGCCCACTCCGATCGCTCTTGATCGTGATCGTGTCGGCCAGGGCGAAGGCGGCGAAGACGCTGACCATGATCAGGGCCGCCCCGGTGATCACTCCGGCCGTCCGGGCCAGGCCCTCGGCGACGGCGGCGGTGTTGTCGCCCGTCCGCCGGTAGGCCTCCTGGATCCGGGACAGCAGGAGGACCTCGTAGTCCATCGACAGGCCGAAGATCACGCTGAACATGATGATCGGGTTGCCCGCGATCGTGTAGCCGAGCGGCGTGAAGTGGAGGACATTGCTGAGGTTGCCCTCCTGGAAGATCCAGACGAGGGCGCCGAAGCTGGCGCTGATCGACAGCAGGGTCATGACGACCGCCTTGAGCGGGATGGCCAGCGACCCGAACAGCAGGAACAGGACGATCGCCGAGGCGATCAGGGTCAAGCCGATCGCGAACGGCATCCGCTCGCCCTGGGCCACGAGGAAGTCATGGCCGATCGCCGCCTCGCCGCCGACCTGGGTGGTGATCCCATTGCCGGCCTGGATCGCCCGGATCGCGGGGACGAGCGAGGTCGCCTCGGGTGAGGCCGGATCGAGCCGGCTGATCGCGTTGACCCGGACCGTGCTGCCCCGGACGTCGGCCGCCTGGAGCGCGGCGATCGCGGCCTGGACCTGGGCCGGCCGGCTGGCGGCGGGCAGGGCATAGAGCTGGCCGACCTGGGCCGGCGTCAGCGCCGCTCCGGTCGTCGGGTCGGTGAGCGAGTAGGGGCTCTCCACCCGGGTCATCCCGTCAAGGGTGGCCAGGCTGGCCGAGTAGGTTGCGAGAGCCGTGGCATTGGCCGCCGAGGTCGGGTCGCCCTGGACGGTCGCCAGGATGACGATCGGCGTCGTCTCGCCGGTCGGGAACTCGGTCTGGAGGGCGACATAGGCGTCCCGGCTCTCCATCCCGGCCGGATAGATCGAGGCGTCCGGCACGCCCTGGACGAGCGAGAAGAAGGGCGATCCGACGACGAACAGGAGGGCCAGGACGGGCACCAGGACGGACACCGGACGGCGCATCACGACCATTGCGACCCGCTCCCAGCGCCGGCCGCCACCCGCGGTCGGCCGCCGGCCGAGGCGCCGGAAGAGGCCGCCCAGGCTGAGCGAGTTGACCCGTGGCCCGAGCATCCCCAAGGTCGCCGGCAGGAAGGTCAGGGCGAAGACGAGCGTGCCGATGACCACCAGCGAGCCGGCCACGCCGATCGAGCTGATTGCGCTCGACTTGAACAGCAGCAGCCCGGACAGCCCGATCGCCACGGCGAAGCCTGAGAAAGCGACCGCCTTGCCGCTCGTGCCCACGGCCTTCTCGACCGCCTCGCCGACGCTCCGGCCGCGGGCCAGCTCCTCGCGGAAGCGGCTGACGATGAACAGCGAGTAGTCGATCGCGAGAGCCAGCCCGAGCATCGTCGCGATGTTGATCACGTAGATGCTCATCTCGACCTGGCGGCTGACGAAGTAGATCAGGCCGAGGGTCGTCGGGATGGCCAGGCCGGCGACGAGGAGCGGCATGCCGCGGCGATGAGCGAGGCGAACACCAGGATCAGGATCAGCGCGACGATCGGCAGGGAGACGGTCTCGGCCCGGGCCAGGTCCCGCTCCGACAGCACGGATGAGTCCTTGGTGATCGGTCCGTAGCCGGTCAGGGCGAGGCTGAAGCCGGCCGGCGCGCTGAGCTTCGCCCGGATCCCGCCGACGAGATCCACCGACTGCTCATCGCTGACCGTCAGCTGGATCACGACGTAGGTTGCACTGCCGTTCGAGCTGATGAATCGGGCGTCGTGGGTCTGGGCGTAGCCGACGATCCCGGCGACGTCCGGGTCGCCGGCCAGTGGCGCGACCGTCGTGGCGATCGCCGCCTGGAAAGCGGCCGAGGTCGCGTCCGTGGTCGTCGTCGATCGGAAGAGGGCGATGATGCTGCTCTTGCCGCCGCCGAACTCGGTGGCCAGGCGCTCGTCGACCTTGGCCGATTCGGAGGTGGTGTCAAGCCAGCCGCCCGAGCTGAGGTGGCTCGACGCATTGAGCCCGAAGAAGCCCATCAACAGGGCGAAGGCGATGGCGCCCAGGACGAACGGACGGCGAAAGCGATAGACGAACGCACCCCAGCGGGTGAACATCGGATCCCCTTGTTGGTACCGGTCGCGCTCGTTGTCGGCCGCGAGCCGGTCCGTACACAATACGGATGTTCATGCCGGCCGGCGCGAGACGGCCCCCCGGCTCGATTAGACTCGGCGGGATGCCGCCTTCAGAGCAAGTCGACCGCACGAATCTCCGGCCGAACGGCCACGTCCAGACGGTCGATGGCCCGGTGGCCGTTGCCGACCTCGGCTTCGTCCTGCCCCACGAGCACACCGGCATCCAGCTCTGGCAGATCCCGAACCGCTGGGACTACTGGGAGCTGACCGCCGATGACGAGCTCGTCGTGCCCGACCTCTCGGCGTACCGGGCCGCCGGCGGCGGCACGCTCGTCGACCTGACCCTGCCCGGGGTCGGCCGCGACGCCCTCCGGCTGCGGCGCTATGCCCAGGCCAGCGGCGTGCACATCGTCATGGGCACGGGCTGGTATCGCGAGGCGTACTACCCGGCCGAAGCCCGGATCGACCGGCGTTCGGTCGACGACCTCGCCGACGAGCTGGTCGCGGGGATCGAGGGCGGCGTCGACGGTACCGACGTCCGGCCCGGGATCATCGGCGAGATCGGAACCGACAAGCCCTGGCTGACTGCGCTCGAGGAACGGGTCCATCGGGCCGTCGGCCGGGCCGCCCGGCGGACCGGCCTGGCGATCACCACCCATTCGGTGATGTCGCCGGTCGGGCTGGCCCAGCTCCGGGTGTTCGAGGACGAGGGCGTCGATCCGGCCCGGGTCGTGATCGGCCACGCCGACTCGTATCCCGTCCTGGACCACTACCTCGAGATCATCCGGCGCGGGGCGAACCTCGAGTTCGACTTCCTGGGGATGAGCTTCACCCCGATGGAGCGCCACGGAGAGCCGCGGATCGTCGACCTGGCCCGCGAGCTGATCGAGCGTGGCCACGCGGACCGGTTGCTCCTCAGCCAGGACGTCTGCCACAACAGCCAGCTGACGGCCTACGGCGGCAACGGCTACGTCCACCTGTTCCGGACGTTCCTGCCCCAGCTGCGGGCCGCCGGGGTGTCCGAGTCGGCGATCCACCAGGTCACCGTCCTGAACCCCGCCCGGATCCTGGCCACCTAGCCAGGCGCGGCCCGGGCGAGCGCGCCGACCCTACCTCGACGGCTTGCCCGCGATCAGCAGGACTGCGGCGGCGCCGAAGGCCGTCCCGAGGACCAGCAAGGCCAGGTCAGGCGCTGCCGCACTCGTGCCGTCGGGCGGCGTGAGACCGCGCAGCGGAGCCGTTGCCACGTAGACCGCGAAGGCCGCGTAGGCGAGGCCTACGCTCACCGCCGTCGTTCGAGCGGCCGCCACCCGGCGGATCACGAGGTAGCCGACCCCGGCGGGTGGAATGGCGAGCAGCAGGATGGCGACCCCGCCGCCGAGCGTTGCCAGCCCGACCAGGCCGACCGCGAGCAGCAGGCCACCGAGGCCGAGCAGCAGGGCGCCGCCCGCGGTCCACGCCCGCTGGCGGGGCGTCACGAGGGCCGGGGCCCTGGCCTCGGCCGGGCGGACCTTTGATTCGTCCATCGGGCTAGCCCTCCAGGCTCGCCTCAACGCTCAAGGCGACGTTGCCCTTGATCGCATTCGACATCGGGCACGCGTTCTTGGCGACCTCCGCGATCTCGGCGAAGGTCGCGGCATCGATGCCGGGGACCCGCCCGCTCACGGTGAGCGCGCTCGAGACCACCCGCCGGCCGGCGTCGGTCATGTCGAGGGTGACGCTGGCCGAGACGGCCAGCCGATCCGGGACGAAGCCCTTCTTGGAGAGCTCGTTGCCGAAGGCCATCGAGAAGCACGAGGCGTGGGCCGCGGCCAGCAGCTCCTCGGGGCTCGTCCGCCCGTCGGCCGACTCGACCCGCGACGCCCAGGTCGTGGCCAGGGCGCTGAATGCGCCACTCGAGATTGCGCTGACGGTTCCCCTGCCGGTCTGCAGGTCACCGCTCCAGGTGGCATCAGCTCGCCGAACAGCAGCCATCGGACAGACCTCCTTCTCGTCGCGCCTCGGGCCGCAGCGCCCGGCGTGGGCCGAATCGTCCCACACGCTTGAGCCCCGTGTCAGCCGATCCTCAGCCCAAGCGCTCGCGAAGGGGAGCGGCCAGCGGCCGGTGGGCGTGGGTCCGGGGCAGGACGACGCGGCGCAGGCCGGCGAACGTGCGGTGGGCCTCGAGCGCGGCCACGAGCGCGTCGACGAGGCCCGGCGTGCCGAGCGGGTCGAAGCCGGGCTCCCACCACAGGCCCAGGACCCGCAGGGCGCCCGCCTTGCGGTCGATTCGCGGCTCGATCCGGCCGACGAGCCGGTCTCCGAACAGGATCGGCAGGACGTAGTAGCCCCAGCGACGCTTCTGCTCGGGGACGTACACCTCCCAGATGTAGTCGAACCCGAACAGGCTGCGCAGCAGGTCACGATCCCAGACGAACGGGTCGAGCGGCGCCAGGAAGGCGAGGGCCGGGGCCCGGCCGCCGGGCGGGAGGCCCGCCTCCAGCTCGGCTTCGGCGGCATCGAGGAGGGGCAGCTCGCCGGCCGTCACGTAGCGTTCGCCGCGGATCCCCTCGACCTCGACCGGCACGATCTCGCCCTGCTCGATCAGCTCGGCCCGGAGCGCCGTCCGGGATCGCCAGGGCGGGTCGTCCGGGCCGGCGACCGCCTTGCCCAGGCCCAGCCACAGCTCGGCCTGGCCGGCCCGGCCGAGCAGGCCATGGGCCCGAAACCGGGACAGGAGCTTGTGGCGGAGCTGGTCGTGCTCATCGTGGTGCTGGGCCAGCAGCTCGGCCGGAAAGAGGCGCTCGACCAGGTCGTAGTAGCGCCGGTTGCCTGCCCGCCGAGAGAGGCCCAGGACGCCGGCCTCGCCGAGCGCCTCGAGGATCGCCCGGACCTGGTTCGTCGGCCGCCAGTACCAGTCGATCGCCGCCCGGGGCTCGACGTCGGTCGAGGACAGCTCGCCCTCGGCCCGGATCCGGTCGAGGAGCTCGGTCACCAGCGGGGCGTGCTCATCGAACGAGCCCTCGGCGTGGCGCCGGGCCGCCCGGTCCCAGGCCACCCGGTAGTAGGGCAGCTCGGCGCTCGGGACAAGGCTGAGGCCCTTGTTGTACGTCTCGTAGAGCGCCCGCTCCTGGTAGAGGAGGGCGTCGGTCCATTCCCGGCGGTAGCCCTCGATCCGGGCGAGCAGGACGAGGTCGTGGTTGCGGCCGGCCACCTCGAGCGGATCGAACTGGAGCGAGCCGAGCCGGGCGACCACGGCCATCACGCTGGCCGGGCCCGGGGGCAGCTCCCGGGGCGGCGCGAGGAAGTGGCGGAGCACCATGAACCGGCGGGCGGCAGCGCCACTCACCGGGCGAAGCAGGGTCACCGGCGGATGGTAGCCGCCCGCCCTGCCCGCCCGCCGAGGTCCCGCTCGGTGCCCGGCCGCAACGAGCCCGGTGCGCCTGGGCATCGGCCGGCCGAATCGGAGCGCAGGTTCATCCGTCCCCGGTCATCGGACGTACCACCCACGAGTCCCGACAGGTAGCGTGCCGGCCGTGCCGACTCCGAGACGACGAGGTGGCAATGACGACAGCCCAGGCGACCCCGCGCATCAAGCATGTTTCCGTTGGAGAAGGAACCCATGTCTGACCTCTCACGACGCGCGTTCATGACCCGCGCCGCAGCGGCGACCGCCGCCGGTGTCGCGGCCACGAGCGGGATCGTTGCCCTGCCGGGACTCCTTGCGGCCGCCGCCCCAGTGGCCGCCGCCAAGCCCGCCCAGCAGAACGCGACGGCGCTCGATCTGAGCCCGGTCGGCCAGGACGTGATCGCCCACGTCCAGGACGCCTCGACCGGCGATGTCCTGCTCCTCGTCGGCACGACCGAGGTGAGCTACCACGACCCCCAGCTCGTCGCCCGCCTGCTCAAGGGCGCGCGCACGGCGGGGCAGGAGGCCTAGCCGATGTCCTCCCATCGCGAGGCGCCGTCGATCTCCAAGGATCCGGTCGCCGACAACACCGACACGTATGCCTTCGTCAGCCCGGACAAGCCGGACTTCGTGACGATGATCATGAACTACATCCCCGGCGAGTCCCCGGCGGGCGGGCCGAACTTCTATGAGTTCGGCGACGACGTCCTGTACGAGTTCGTGGTCGACAACGACGCCGACGCCGATCCCGACGTCGTCTACCAGTTCCGGTTCCGGACGCAGGTCAAGAACCCGAATACGTTCCTCTACAACTTCGGCCAGATCACCAGCCTGACGAGCTCGGTCTGGAACCGCGTCCAGACGTATTCCGTGGCCCGGGTCTCCGGTGGGCACACCGAGATCCTCGGCTCGGACCTGCTCTGCCCGCCGGTCAACATCGGACCGCGCTCGACCCCCAACTACCAGGGCCTGGCCGCAGCCGCGGTCCACACCCTGTCCGACGGCAGCAAGGTCTTCGCCGGCCAGCGGCGGGATCCCTTCTTCGTCGACCTCGGCTCGATCTTCGACCTGGGCACCCTGCGCCCGTTCGAGAGCCTCCACCTCATCCCCTCGGCGAACGCCGTCGGCCACGACACCCTCAAGAACGCGAGCATCCACACGATCGCGATCCAGGTCCCCAAGAAGCGCCTGACCAAGGGCGGCTGGAACCCGACCGACGCGACCGACCCGCGCTCCGTTATCGGGATGTATGCCCGCGCCAGCCGGCGCAAGGCGCGCATCCTGAACGGCGCGAAGGACGTCGAGTCCGGTCCGTGGGTCCAGGTCTCCCGGCTGGCCAACCCGCTGATCAACGAGGTCATCACCCCGATGGCCAAGAAGGACTACTGGAACTCGAAGCACCCCAGCGGCGACAGCGAGTTCGTCAACCAGGTCCTCCATCCGGAGCTGGCCGGGCTGCTGCCGTTCCTGTACCCGGGCGTCTTCCCGAACCTGGCGGCCTACTCCAAGCCACGGGCCGACCTCCAGGCCATCCTGATGACGGGCATCCCGGCGGGGATCATCCCGGGCTTCCAGAACTACACCGGCCCGGTCATCGCGGACCTGCTCCGCCTCAACCTGGCCATCCCGCCGACGAAGACGAAGCCGAGCCCGTTGGGAATCCTCGGCGGCGACCTGGCCGGCTACCCGAACGGCCGGCGGCTG
Source organism: uncultured Chloroflexia bacterium (assembly GCA_963727055.1). Taxonomy (GTDB): domain Bacteria; phylum Chloroflexota; class Limnocylindria; order Limnocylindrales; family CSP1-4; genus Palsa-1033. Next base: position 1,217,474 of record CAVSEN010000003.1, on the reverse strand, counting down.
ACCGACGACGTCGTGACCATCGAGGTCCGGGCGGTCGCCGGCGTGACGATCCCGCTGGTCGATCCCAGCTTCACCCCGGACGGCGCAGCCGGCCTGGTGGACGACGGGACGACCGGCCCCGGCGTGGGCGCGAAGTTCCCGTACATGCTCAATCCGAAGAGCGGCTACGAGATCCCGTAGCCGACCGGGCGGCCTCGGCCGTCCTGCCCCGACGAAGCCCGGCGGCCAGCACAGCCGCCGGGCTTCTCGATACCTGGCCAGGGCGCGGGCGCCGCCGGCCGGCCGGGACTGGCTCGATCAGGGTCGCGAGCGGCGCCAGTCGACCTCGGCCACCTGGCCGCCGACGATCGTGACCCGATCGGGCAGGGCCGGGTCGTCGGTCCAGATCCGGTATGCGCCGGCCCGCAGCTCGGGATAGATGCCGGCGTAGGTCACCCTGTCCGCGGTTCGTCGCTCGTGGATCGCGGTGTGGGTCCGGTGCCCGTGCTCGTGATCATGTCCGGGGTGGCTGGCCGGGCCGGGCACGTGCGCGTGGTCATGGCCATCCTCGTGCTCGGCGTCGAGCCGGCTGACCTCGATCTCGCGATCCAGGTACTCAGCATCGGCGTACAGGATCAGGGCGCCGATGTCGCCGCCGATGTCGAGGACCGCGTCCTCGAGCGAGAAGCCGGCTGGGCGCGCTGCGTCGGGCATGTCTTCGACCTCCTCATCGGCGGATACGCTCTCACCTTCGTCAAGGTTCATCGATGCAACCCGTTCGGCCCGGCCCGGGTTGTCATCGTGCTCGTCGGGGGTTGCCCGGGATACATGACAGGAACTGGCATGAACCCTGCTAGGATTCGGCGATGCGTGCGTCGCGCCTGGTTGCCCTGCTCCTGCTGCTCCAGAGCCGGGGCCAGCTGACCGCGGCCGAGCTCGGGGCCGAGCTCGAGGTCTCCGAGCGAACGATCCACCGCGATGTCGAGGCGCTCGCGGCGGCCGGCGTGCCGATCTACGCCGAACGCGGGCCGTACGGCGGGATCCGCCTCGTCGACGGCTATCGGACGCGGCTGACCGGGATGACGGCGGGCGAGGCCGAGGCCCTCTTCCTGGCCGGTGTCCCGGGTCCTGCGGCCGAGCTCGGCCTGGGGACGGTCGTGGCCGCCGCCCGGCTCAAGGTGCTGGCGGCCCTGCCGCCCGAGCTGCGCACACGAGCGTCCCGGCTCGTCGAGCGCTTCCACCTCGACGCGGTCGGCTGGTACCACGCGTCGGAGCCGGTGCCCTGCCTGGGCGCCGTCTCGGAGGCCGTCTGGGAGAGCCAGCGGCTGAGCGTCGAGTACCACCGCGACCGGGTCGTGACCCGGGTGATCGACCCGCTGGGCCTCGTCCTGAAGGCGGGCGTGTGGTACGTCGTGGCCTCGGTCGACGGCCAGATCCGGACGTACCGCGTCTCCCGGATCGAGCGCGTCGAGCCGACCGGGGAGCGGTTCGAACGGCCGTCGGACTTCGACCTGGCGGGCTACTGGACCGAGTCGACGGCAGCCTACGAGCGAGAGACGCCACGGACGATCGTCACCGCCTACGTCCGTACCGACCGGCTCGGCCGTCTGCGGGACGTGGTCGGCAACCGGATCGTGGACGAAGCCGAGCACCTGCCCGATCCCGGCCGGCCTGGCTGGCTGGGGCTCAGGCTGGCGCTCGACTGGCCGGACGAAGTCGCCGGCCACCTGCTGGCGATGGGACCCGACCTCGAGGTGCTCGAGCCGGCCGGGATCCGGGCCGAGATCGCCGGTCTCGCCCGGGCCACGGCCGGCCGCTATTCGGCCTGAGCTCCCCTCAGCGAGACGGGCCCAGGACCCGGCTGCCGGTCGCCGGCTCGATGCATGGATTCGGATGGGCACCAGGGGCGACGGCGCGACTGGCGGATTCGCGCTCGGCGGCGGCTTCCCGGAGCTGGGCCTGGCGCACCCGCTCGTCGGTCGTCCGGCGTCGCTCGGCGACCACGATCCGGGCAAGTTCGAGGTTCAGCATGTCTGTCTCCCCATCGGCGGGCGATCGGCTTGACCGCTTCATTCGCAGGTCGAATCGTAGGCGATGTACATGACGAAACCTGTCATGAATTGGCACGAGCGGACGGGATTGACACCACTCGCGACGCGCTCCGTCCCGCCGGCCCTCGGCGAGCTAGACTGCCGGCCACTGGCGGCGTGGAGGAAGCGATGGACGACCCGACCTTGCTGGCCCGGTTGCGCCTGATCGAGGACCAGCTCGAGGTCCTGTCGCGGCTGGCCGGGGTGCCCTACGACCGACCCGGCGCGAGCTTGCCGCCGGGCGTCCGCGATCTCGTCCTCCGGGGCCAGACGATCCAGGCCATCGCCGAACTGCGCCGGATCACGGGCCTGTCCCTGGTCGAGGCCAAGGCCGCGATCGAGACCGCCCAGAGCGGCCAGGCATCCTGACCAAGCCCTTCGGAGGTGAACGATGCTCATTGAAGACCGGCTCCGGGCGCTCGGCCTGATCCTGCCGCCGCCGCTGGCGCCGCCGCCCGGCGTGGTCCTGCCGTTCAGCCCGGTCCGGATCGTCGGTGACCGCGCGTTGATCTCCGGGCACGGCCCGCAGAACCCGGACGGGACGTCCGCCGGCCCGCTCGGCAAGGTCGACCGCGATCTCACCGTTGAGCAGGGCTACCAGGCCGCGCGCCTCGTCGCCCTGTCCGTCCTCGGCAGCCTCCAGCGGGAGCTCGGCGATCTCGACCGCGTCGTGGCCTGGTTGCGGGTCTTCGGCATGGTCAGCTCGTCGCCCGGATTCCAGCGCCAGCCGGCCGTGATCAACGGGTTCTCCGACCTGATCATCGAGCTCTACGGTCCCGCCGGTGCCCACGCCCGTTCGGCGGTGGGCATGGCCGAGCTGCCGTTCGGGATCCCGGTCGAGATCGAGGCCGAGGTCCTGATCCGCGTCCCATAGCCGGCCGTCACGTCGGACACTCGACCTGCGTCCCGTTCGCGCATATGCTCGCCGACGGCGCGCAGTGTCGGGACTCGCGGGGGTTTGGGATGAGCCGGAGCTCCATCACGATTCGCCGGGGACGATGGGCTGTCCCCATGGCGATCACCTTGACGGTCGGGCTGATCGGTTGCACCGGCGGCGCCGCTGCGACGGCCAGCCCCACATCGCCCCCAGCCAGCCTGCCCCCGGTCAGCTCGTCGGCGCCCGCGTCGGTGGAGCCGAGCCAGAGCACGGTCCCGTCGACCGCGCCATCTGTCGCCCCAGCTCCGTCGGAATCGCCGTCGCCTGTCGACACCCCGACGCCCGCGCCCACGGTCACCCCGACTCCGGCGCCGACTCCCGTCCAGTTCGGGGACGTCGACCCCCTCACCGGCCTGCGCCTGACGGTCCTCCAGGTCGGTGACTGGGCGGCCACGAAAGCCCCGATCAACCACTTCACGCTGACCTGGCAGACGCCGGATACCGCCGATTCGATCATCCGGGTCGAGGGCATCACCAAGTGCCTCGCGCCCGAGAACTCGAACGGCCAGCCGTGCGTCACCTCGACCTCGCACTACACCTCGGCCGATTTCGTGCTGATCGCCAAGCGGCCCGGCTCGGACCGGGTCGCGCGCTGGGCGTGGGATGCCTGGGAGGAGATCGGTGAGCCGATCGCGACCGACGGTCCCCACAACTTCTACGGCCTCGTGGTCACGATTACGACGGGCGCGACGATGCGGGTCTTCGTGATCGACGCATCGCAAACCTGCTCACCCGGCTGCACCTACTGACCCGGCCGGGCAGGCCTCCGGGCGTCGAGCGCGCCCGGCGGCACCGGATCCGGGCCTTGGGCGACCCGGTGCTCGCTGCATGGTCATTCCACGCGCAGCGAATGGCCTAAGGACCCGATCCGGGCCTCCTCGAGCCGTCGGTCGTGCGTGGCCCGAGGCCAATCACGTTCGTGGGCCGAGCGCGACGCCCCGTAATGCCCATACGGCGGTGCCTTGTGCTCAGGGTGACCATGCAGCGAGCACGGCCTGGCTCAAGCTCGCCGGAGCGCCGAATCCGAGGTCGCCGCAGCCTCGACGGCACACGACGAGCACCGGATGGTCGGCTCTCCCGGCCCCGCGTTGACGCTCCCGGCCGGAATTCCGATAATATGGGTCGGGATTAGCCCGAGACCCAATCCGAACCGGCAGCCATGCCGTCTGGAGACCCGATGACCGACGACCCGCGAGATCGTCAGCGACCGCCGCGACGAGTACGCCTTCCACGACGACATCGTCTACCTGGCCGCAGACGAAGCGCGGCCTGACCCGCGAGACGGTCGAGGAGATCAGCCCGTTCAAGGACGAGCCCGACTGGATGCTCCAGTTCCGGCTGCGGGCGTACGACCACTTCCTCAAGCGGCCGATGCCGACCTGGGGCGGCAACCTGCTCGACATCGACTTCGACAAGATCGTCTACTACCGCAAGCCGTCCGAGCGCGAAGAGAAGTCCTGGGACGACGTCCCGGAGAAGATCAAGGCGACGTTCGAGAAGCTCGGCATCCCCGAGGCGGAGCGCAAGTTCCTGGCCGGCGTCGGCGCCCAGTACGACTCCGAGGTCGTCTACCACTCGGTCCGCGAGGAGCTGACCAAGATCGGCGTCGTGTTCATGGGCACCGACCAGGCGCTCAAGGAATACCCCGAGATCTTCCGCAAGTACTTCGGCACGGTCGTGCCGCCCGAGGACAACAAGTTCTCCGCGCTCAACAGCGCGGTCTGGTCGGGCGGCTCGTTCGTCTACGTCCCCAAGGGCGTCGAGGTGCCGCTGCCGCTGCAGGCCTACTTCCGGATCAACGGCGAGAACACCGGCCAGTTCGAGCGGACGCTGATCGTCGTCGACGAGGGCGCCAAGGTCCACTACATCGAGGGCTGCACGGCCCCGATCTACGCCACCGACTCGCTCCACGCGGCGGTCGTCGAGGTCATCGCGCTGCCCGGCTCGAAGGTCCGCTACACGACGATCCAGAACTGGTCGAACGACGTCTACAACCTCGTCACCAAGCGGGCCCACGCCCACGCGAACTCGACCGTCGAGTGGATCGACGCGAACACCGGCTCCCGGCTGACGATGAAGTACCCGGCGATCTACCTGCGCGGCGAGGGCGCCACGGCCGACATCATCAGCGTCGCGGTCGCCGGCAAGGGCCAGCACCAGGACACCGGCGCCAAGGCGATCCACCTGGCGCCCGAACACCCGCACGCCGGATCGTCAGCAAGTCGGTCAGCAAGGACGGCGGCCGGGCCACGTACCGCGGCCAGCCTCAAGGTCGCGCCGGGCGCGACCGACGTCGTCGCCAGCGTCCGCTGCGACGCGCTGATGCTCGACGACAACAGCCGCAGCGACACGTACCCGTACATCGACATCCAGGAAGACGACACGACGATGACCCACGAGGCGACCGTCGGCAAGATCAGCGCCGACCAGGTCTTCTACCTGATGAGCCGCGGCCTGACCGAGAACGAGGCCCAGAACCTGATCGTCCAGGGCTTCCTCGAGGTCTTCACCAAGGAGCTCCCGATGGAGTACGCGATCGAGTTCAACCGGCTGGTGAAGCTCGAGATGGAGGGGTCGCTCGGATGACGGTCGAGCGCGCCGCCCCGGCCGGTCCGCGTCCCGCGCACCGGAGCCGCCCGACGCGACGCGGCGTCGGCCGACCTGCCGTTCACCTTCCCCGAGCGGGCCTCGTCGAGTCGCTCGCCACCGAGCGATCGCGAGCCGGACTGGCTGCGCGCCGACCGGCTGGCCGCCTGCGGCCGTGTTCGAGGCGCCTGCCGATCGAGCCGAACCGGCTCTACACGACGTACGTCGACCTGCGCGCCGGCCGAGCTGATGACGGTCAAGCCCGTACGTCCGGACGGCGGCGGCCAGCAGCACCGCCGGCGACTCGGGTCCGGACGTCGTGCCGGCCGATGCCGACGGCCTGATCGAGCTGCGCGAGGACGGCGTGGCCGCCCTGGCGCTGTCCGCGGCCGCCGCGGTCGCGGGCGTCGTCGCTCGAGACGTTCGGCGGCGGCGCTGGCCCGTGATCCGGATGGCACCCGCGCCGCTGATCGAGGGCGGCGCCGGCGCTGCCCGGCCAACGACAAGTTGGCCCAGCTGGCCCGGGCGCTCTGGAGCCAGGGCGTCCGTCCTGCGCGTCCCGGCCGGCGTCCGGCTCGAGCAGCCGATCGTCCTCCGCTGGGCTGGTCGGTGCGCCGGATCGGGCGCTCCTCACCCGGACGATCATCGATCTCGGCGAGGACGCCGAGGCGTCGCTCCTCGAGGAGCTCGTGCCGTGCCGGCCCGAGATCGCCTGCGCGGCCGGCGAGACCGTGCCCCAGGCCCTGTTCACCGGCACGATGGAGGTCGACCTCGGGCCGGGCGCGCCGCCTGTCGGTCGCCAGCATCCAGGACCTCGGTCCGCGCCAGGTCGCCTTCCAGCACCGCCACGCCGTCGATCGGCGAGGCGGCCGGCCTGCACTGGGCGCTGGCCCAGCTCGGCGGCCGGCTCGTCCGCTCGCGGGTCGACAACCGGCTCGAGGGCGACCGGCAGCTCGGTCGAGCAGGTCGAGATCGTCTTCGGCGATGCGGCGACCAGCTGTTCGACCTGACCAGCTACACCCGCCACCTCGGGCGCGACACGACCGGCAACCTGCTCTCCAAGGGCGCCCTGCAGGACGCCGCGCGGGCCTTCATGAAGGGCCTGATCACGATCGAGAAGTCGGCCGTCGGGCACGGACAGCTTCCTCGGCGAGTTCGGGATGAACCTGTCCAAGGCCGCCCGGGCGGTCGCCATCCCGAGCCTCGAGATCGACCAGCCCGACTGCCGCCGGGCGGCCCACTCGAGCTCGGTCGGGCCGATCGACGAGACCCAGCTCTTCTACCTCGAGAGCCGCGGCATCGCGCCCGACGAGGCCCGCAAGTTCATCGTCCTGGGCTTCCTCGAGCCGGTCGTCGCCCGCGTCCCGCTGGCCGACGCCCAGGAGCGCCTGCGCGAGCTGCTCGAGGCGAAGTGGGCCAGCCGCCTGGCGGATGCGGCCCTGCCGCCTGATGGCGGATCGACCTGCTGGCCGCCGCCGAGGTGGCGCCCGGCGAACGATGAAGATGGCCTGGGTCGATGGCGTCGATCCGGTCCTCGTGGTCAACGTCGGCGGTGAGTACCGGGCCTTCCAGGGCATCTGCAGCCACGAGTACTTCGAGCTCGACCGGGGCTTCCTGACCGGGGGCACCCTGACCTGCGCCCTGCACCTCTCGCGCTTCGACCTCGAGACCGGCGAGGCGCTCGACCCGCCGGCCGACCAGCCGATCGCCCGCTACGACTGCGTGGTCGAGGACGGCCGGGTCCAGCTCGAAGTCCGGACGGTCCCCTCGAGGTCAACGAGTAGGACCGGGCTCCGCCATCAGGGCGTCAGGTCGAGGGTCGTCACGGTCGAAGCTCGCTGGGCGGCCGGGCTGAACGGCAGCGGGACCTGCCGGCCGAGCCGCCAGTCGTCGATCAGGTCGCTGTAGTGCGGGTCGCCGGGGTTGCCCGACTGGCCGGTCGTGATCACGATCCGGGCTTCGTCGAGCTTGCCCAGGTCCACGTCCAGCCGGTAGCTGGGCATGTTCGTCATCTCGAACAGTGAGCGCAGGTCGGTGGCGGCGCTGACCGTGCTGTCGTACGGGTCGGGATAGCCGACGCTGAACTGGTAGTAGGTGGCGTCGACCGCGCCTGCCGCCCCGGCGACCGGGTAGGGGCCCTTGTCGAAGTACCACTCGAGCGGGGCGATCCCGCTCTCGCCGAGGGTGACCTCGCGGAACGTCGCCGTGTGCAGCCGGCCCCAGGTCCAGGTCGTCGGGTCGGCGCCCAGCGACGAGTGGAGCGCGGCGCCCGCCCCGTCGAGGGCGGCCGACAGGATGTCGGCCTGGGTCTCCTTGCGGTTCGTCGTGGTGATGTCGTCCCAGAAGGGGTCGTTGGGCTTGGCCAGGAGCGCGATCAGCCCCTGCCAGCTCGCGGTGCTGCCGACGTACTCCCGGGCGAGCGAGCCCAGGTCGTCGTCCCACAGCCGGCGCTCGAGCTGCTCCTCGAAGGCCATGTACGCGGCACAGCCCCGGCTGTCGACCGAACAGGTCCCGTCCCAGCCGTCGATCGCACCGAGGATCGCGTTGCCGTCGCCGCTCGAGGCGGAGATTCCCTTGAGGTAGGGCGTGATCAGGGCGGCCCGCAGGACCGTCGTGTCGGTCTGGATCGCGCTCATCTCGTCGAGGGTCACGCCACCGTGGGCGATGTCCGCCTTGAGCAGCTCGGTGATCCGGGCCGCCCGGTAGCCCGGGTCCCAGTCCTGGGCGATGAAGAACGGGTACGAGCTGTCGACGAGCTCGTTGTTGGCGCTGACGATGTAGCCCGACGGCGGGTTGTAGACCCGCGGCAGGTCGTCGTAGGGGATCATCCCGGTCCACTCGTGCAGCCCGTCGTAGCCGGGCACCGGGCGATCGCCGTGGTCGCTCTTGTCCTGGCGGACGGGGATCAGGCCGGGCGCCTGGTAGCCGATGTTGCCGTCGACGTCGGCGTACACGAAGTTCTGGGCCGGGGCGCCATACACGCTCAAGGCAGCCCGGAAGTCGGCATAGCTCTTCGCCTTGTCCAGGCCGAGGAACGAGTCGAGCGCGCCGTTCGGCTCGGCGGTCGCGGTCCAGCGCAGGGCGTAGAGCGTTGGCAGTCCCTTCAGCCGGTCGTCGACGTCGGTCACGATCGGGCCGTGGCCGGTCGAGCGTACGGTCAGGGTGACCGGCGACGCCCCGGCCACCTTGATCGTCTCGGTCCGGACCTGGAACGGCAGCGAGCTGCCCTTGAACAGGTAGTTGGCGGGATTGTTCGGGTCGGGCTTCTCGATGAACAGGTCCTCGACATCGGGCCCCAGGTTCGTCGCGCCCCAGGCGATCCGTTCGTTGTGGCCGAGGATGACCAGGGGATCGCCCGGGAAGCTCACCCCGGTCACGTCGAACGGGCAGGCTGCGCTCACGACCTGGCAGTGGAGGCCGTTCATGATCCAGACCGACGGCAGGCTGATCCCGAGGTGGGGATCGTTGGCCAGCAGGGCGTGGCCGCTGGCGCTCTTCGACCCGGCCACGACCCAGTTGTTCGAGCCCACGCCGTGGTCGCCGACCAGGCCCTGGGCCGGGTCGATCCCGGCCGAGGCGGCGATCGATTGGCCGAGGGCCGCCAGCGCCCGCAGCCCGTCCGCCTGGTCCGCTGTCAGGGTCTGGACGTCCGGGACCGGCAGCGCCGCCTTCGCGGTCGTCGACGGAGCAGCGCCGGTCGCGCCGGCGCCCCCGGATCCAGGCTCGCCGGCCGGCACGATGACCGGTCCGCTGGCCGGATAGGGCGGCGTCAGCTCGTCGGTCCGGGCCGGATCGCTGAGCTTGGCGTCGGCCAGCACCCGGAAGATCTCCGAGTCGAAGTTGTCGCCCAGGGACCAGGCCTGGACGAGGGCCCAGGTCGCCGAGTCGAGCGGCGTCCACGGCTCGGGGTCGTAGCCGCCGACTCCGCCCCCGAGGCCTGCCTTGAGGCCTTCGATCACGAACGCCAGCCCGAGCTGGCCCTTGTTGGCGGCCAGCCAGTCGTTGACGCCGTCGGCGTAGGCCTGGAGGTCGGCCTTGAGCTCCGGCGTGGCGGCCTCGAGGTCACGCTGGGCGGCCTGGCGCCAGCCCATCGTCCGGATGAACTCATCTTCCTTGAGGGTCGTCGGGCCGAACAGCTCGGACAGCCGGCCGGCGCCGATGTGGCGCCAGACCTCCATCTGCCAGAAGCGTTCCTGGGCGTGGACGTAGCCCTGGGCCAGGAACAGGTCGTGGGGCGTGGTCGCCGTGATGTTGATGATCCCGGTCGCGTCGCGGGTGACCGTCACCGGCGCGGTCAGGCCGCTCGCCTTGAGCGTCCCGCTGGTCGTCGGCAGCGAGCGATGGTTGACCCAGACGAGGAGGCCGCCGGTGGCCACGATCAGGACGATCAGCAGGACGAGCAGGATGCTCAGCAGGCGGCCGAGGATGCGCACGAGTCCCTCCGCGTTCGGGCCGGCCGATTTCCGGTCGGGTCAGTGTGCGATGCCCGGCGTCGGTCCGCCGGGCGTCTGCGCAGCGTTCAGCGCGGCAGTCGGAGCCCCAGGCCGGCGGCCGTCGCTCCCTTGACGATCGCGTCAGCGAAGACCAGGTCGGCAAGCCCCACGCCCAGGTGGGTGACCAGGGTGCGGCCGGCGGCCGGCCGCGGAACGCCGGCCTGGATCGCCCGGCCGATCGTCGAACCGGGATCGGGGTAGCCATCGAACAGGCCGGCCGCCCGGTTGGCGAGGAACTGGCCGGCTTCGTCGACCAGGAACAGGCTCGCCTCGAGCGCGACGGCGTGGTGGACGCTCGTCGCGTAGTCGACGGCGATGACCAGGGCGTGGGGTGCCAGGCCGCCAGTCATGAGCGTCTGGCGGATCGGCCCGAACGACACGACGGTCAGGACGAGGTCGGCGTCGCGAACCGCCTCGAGCGGGCTCGCGGCGGTGGCCGCCGATCCGATCCCCGGGGTGCGTCGGGCGATCTCGGCGACGGCGGCCGCCCGATCGGGATGGCGGTCGTGGATCCGGACAGCTGCCCCGGGCAGGAGATGGCCGACCACGGCGAGGTGGCTGCGGGCCTGCACTCCGGCACCCAGGATGGCGACCCGTGGCGCGCCGCCGGGTGGCACCGCTGCCCAGTGGCGGATCGCGACGCCCGAGACGGCCGCGGTTCGATCGGCGGTGATCGGGGCGCCGTCGAGCACGGCCAGCGGCAGGCCGCTGAGGGGATCGCTGAGAATCACCGTGGCGTTGATGGCCGGCAGCCCGGCCGCCGCGTTCGCCGGGAAGCCCACGACCCACTTGATCCCGAGCAGGTCGGCTGAGCCGTCGGCCGCGGGACCGCGCAGGAAGGCCGGCATCGCGTGCCCGAACGAGCCCGCCGGCCGGGCGTCGACTCCGATCTTGGGCGGCAGGTCGGCATCCTCGATCAGGGCCAGCATCGCTCGCTCGGCCAGCTCGATGCGGGCCCCGACGGGAGGCATCGCCGCCCGCACGGCAGCGTTGTCGAGGTACAGGATCGACGGGGGCGCCACGGGCCGATTCTAGCCCGGGTCAGGCTGCCGCCAGCCGGCTTCCGCCTTGGGGTTCCGACGGTTGCCTCGGCGCACGACTACCATCGATGGATGGCACCGATCGACCTCCAGCAGAGCCTCGACAACCTGAAGCTCGAGCGCGACGCGATCGTCCTGTACGACGCCCTGGCCGGGATCGAGAAGGACGAGCGCCGATCGGCCGCCTTTCGGACGATCGCCGCCAACGAGCGGCGCCACGCGGATATCTGGGCCTCGAAGCTGCGCGAGCTGGGGGCCACCGTCCCGGCGCCGGCCGGGCCGCGCCTGCGGGTGCGGACGATCATCGTCCTCGCCCGGCTGTTCGGTACCCGCTCGGTCAGTGACCTCGTCCAGGCCCTCGAGGGTGACGAGGAGGAGGCCTATGCAGGCCAGCTCTCGCCCGAAGTCGAGGCGATCGCGGCGGACGAGCGCGAGCATGCCGAGATCTGGAAGCGCCTCGACGGGAAGGCGAGCGGCGATGGGGCGCCGACCATCCAGCCCCCCGCGCTGCCCGACTCGGCGGTGCGCGAAACGGCCGTCCGGCGCGAGGTGAGCGTCCCGCGCCGCGCGGGCGAGATCGGGCGCAACGAGCGCTGGCACCGGACGGGCCAGTCAGGGACCCTCCGGGCGGTGATCTTCGGGGTGTCGGACGGCCTGGTCAGCAACACGTCGCTGGTGATGGGCATCGCCGGTGCCTCGCCCGATCCCCACTTCATCCTCCTGGCAGGGATCGCCGGCCTGCTGGCCGGCTCGTTCAGCATGGCCGCCGGCGAGTACATCTCGATGCAATCCCAGCGGGAGCTGTACGAGCGCCAGATCGCGCTCGAACGAGCCGAGATGGAGGCGATGCCCGACGAGGAGCAGGCCGAGCTCGCGGCGATCTACCGGTCGAAGGGCTTCAGCGAGGAGGAGGCCGTCCGGGTTGCGGCGCGGCTATTCCGCGACCCGGAGGCCGCCCTCGACACCCTGATCCGCGAGGAGCTCGGGCTCGACCCCGACCAGCTCGGCTCGCCCTGGGGGGCGGCGTTCGGGTCGCTGGTCGCCTTCGCTGCCGGAGCGGCGGTGCCCGTGCTGCCCTACCTCGTCTCGTCGGCCGAGCTCGCCTTCGTCGCCAGCATCGTCCTGAGCGTCATCGCGATGTTCGTCGTCGGAACCGCGATCAGCCTGCTCACCGGCCGGAGCGCCCTGTTCAGCGGGCTGCGCCAGGTCGTGATCGGTGTCCTGGCCGCGACCGTCACCTTCCTCGTCGGTCGCGTGATCGGCGTCGCGGTGTCCTGAGTGGCCGCGGGTCGCGAGCCGGAGCCCCGGGCCGGGCTCGAGCGCCGGCTGCGCGCCGAGGGACTCGACCCGGGGTCCTGGGGCAATGATCCCGGCGACCGGTATGGGGCGCATCGGCACGGCTACGACAAGGTGATCGTCGTCGTTTCGGGATCGATCACGTTCGGCCTGCCGGCGTCCAGCGGTGCACTGATCCTGGCCGCCGGGGACCGCCTCGAGTTGCCCGCCGGCACCGAGCACGACGCCAGCGTGGGATCCCACGGCGTGGAGTGCCTCGAGGCCCATCGCCCTGCCGGCTCGATCGACGCTGCGCGCCGGATCCCGGCAGGGGAGTGGTAGGCCGCGCTCCGCCAGATGGTTCGCTGGCTGACGCGTCCGGACGGTTATGGCCGGGCCGACCGTTCGTGGGCTGAGCAGCAGGCGAATTCGTGCGTGGTCGGCCGCGACTGGTCGGCCGCGACTGGTCGGCCAATTCGGGGCCAGTCGCCCCGGTTCCGACCATAGGCGTAGCTCAACGAACGATTGGGCAGGCAGGCGACGCCGGACCCACCGACCAGCGGCCCGAGGGATGCCGGGCGCGGAGTCCCTGACAGATGTCGACTCAGCTCGACGTTATGGTCGCCGCCGGCACCGTTTGAGCTTGATCCGGCAGCCAGGCGAGCTCAGCCGTGCGTGGCGACGGCCGCGCTGTGCTCGATCCGTCGGCGTCGAGGTCCAAGTCGGACCATAAGCTCGAGAAGAGTCGAGATTTGTCCAAGGCCCGTCGGCGGGCGCCAGGGCCTGACCAGGGCGGTGGAGCGGCCGGCCGGCCCTCGGGACGCCGCCGGGAATCGACGAGGCCCCCGGAGATCGGGGGCCTCGTGCGTTAGGCTGTGAGCCGGCCGCGCCGGATCAGCGCATGCCGTAGCGCGTCCAGGCGGCGAGATGATCTCGTGGATCGGTGCCCTCTCGACCTTCGTCGGAAGAGAGCAGGATGCTCACAAACGCGAAGAGCGCGAGGAGGGCGACAGAGCTGGCGATCAGCATGTCGGGTTCCTCCGAATACGTGGATGGCGGTCGTCGACCAATTCCGCGATCTGCGGCAGTCCCGTACCATCCGGTTGGCAATCGGATCGTAGCCTAACAAATCGTGGCTGTCAAAGGCACCGCACCTAACAAATAGGGACCAGATGCCAAGACACGAAGGCCTGAGCGACGTCGACCTGCGAATCCTCGACATCCTCCAGCGGGATGGCCGGGCGTCGTTCGCGGATATCGGCGCGGCCGTCGGGATGAGCGCGCCGTCCGCCCATGAGCGGGTCAAGAAGCTCGAGGCGCGGGGCGTGATCCAGGGCTACGGCGCCCGGCTCGATGCCCGGGCGCTCGGCCGGGGCATCCTCGCGTTCAGCTGGGTGCGCCAATCGCCGGGCCCGCCGACGACCGACCTGACCGAGGCCTTCGGGGCCCTGCCCGAGGTCGAGGAGTGCCACCATATCGCCGGTGAAGCCGATTACCTGCTCAAGGTCCGCGCTGCGGACACGCTCGACCTCGAACGGGTCATGAAGAAGATCCAGGGGATCCCCCTCGTGTATACGACCGAGACCGACGTCGTCTACTCGAGCGCGTTCGAGCATCGACCGCTCGCGATCCGAGTTGAAACCGACGCCGAGCCTGAGGCGTAGCCGATGACAGGCGAGGACCACGATCTCGTCCGGGCGGTAGCGGCCGGATCCGAGGACGCCCTGGGCCAGCTCTATGACCGCTATGTCGGCGCGGTCTACGCCACTGCCCGCCGGCTGACGACTGATCGAGGACTTGCCGAAGACGTGGTCCAGGAAACCTTCCTAGCGCTCTGGAACCGGGCCGAGCAGTTCGACCCGGCGATGGGCTCCCTGCCGGCCTGGCTGCTGACGATTGCCCGCAACCGGACGATCGACCGCCTCCGGGCGATCGGCCGCCGGCCGCCGACGGTCGCGGTCTCCGACGTCGCCCTGGCCGACGAAGGCGATACCGCCACCCTCGAGCGCCTCGTCGCCGGCGGCGAGGTCGTCGGCTCGGGGGTCCCGCTGATGGGCCCGGCCGCCCTGCTGGCCGAGACCGAGCTGCGGACCTCGCTGGCCACGGCCCTGGCCGAGCTGCCCGACGTCGAACGAGCCGTGCTTGTCCTCGCCTACCGTGACGAGCTGAGCCAGAGCGAGATCGCGGAGCGGCTGGGCTGGCCGATCGGGACGGTCAAGACCCGGACCCGGCGTGCGCTGTTCCGGATGCGCAGCGCGCTGGGGCCGGGATTCATGCCGGCCGACGGATCCGGCGCGCCAGTGGGAGCGATCGACGGATGATCGATCACGACGAAGTCCGCGAGCTGCTCGAGCTCGCCGCCGTCCAGCCCGGTGGCCTCGATCGGCTGGCGGCCGGTGACACCGCCGAGTCGGCCGCCCTCGCCGGCCACCTTGCCGGCTGCCCGAGCTGCTCCGCGGAGGCCGATCGGCTGCGGGCATCGGCCGGCCTGATCAGGACCGTCGTCCAGGAGACGCCGCCCCTCGAGCTGCGCGAGCGAACGCTGGCCCTGGTCCGGGCCGTTGGCCGGCCGCGGGCTGCGGTCGAGCTGTCGCCGGCCACCGCGTCCGCCGGCGCGGGGATCGCCTCGGACCCGGCCGTCTCGCCGGCGACTCCGCCGGTCGCCGTCGGTCGGGGCGGCGCCGAACCGGCCCGCAGCCAGCCGATCCAGCTGGCGTCCCGACGCTCGATCCGGACGATCCTGCTGCCGCTGGGCATGGCCGCCGCCCTGGTCGTCGCGATCGCCGGCACGGCCGCCTTCGTCGGCGGGCGCCAGGATCCGGCCCTCACTGCCAGCCAGCAGACGTCGGCCGAGCTGGCCAGGGTCACGAGCTGGACTCTGCGCGTGGCCGCCGAGCCGGACGTCCAACGGATCGCGCTGGCGGGCCAGGCCTCGTCGGGCCAGGGCACGCTGCTGTTCTCGCCGACCACGACCGACCTCGTCGTGGTCGCCAGCGGGCTGGCCCAGGCGCCCGCCGGCCAGGAATACCGCTGCTGGGTGCTCGTCAACGGCACCCGCCAGGACATCGGCCGGATGGACCAGGGCGGCGGACTCGCCTACTGGGTCGGGCCGGTTCCGGGCTTGCTCAAGCTGCCGCCCGGGACGCCGTTCGGCGTCTCCCTGGCGACGGTCAACGGCCCGCTCACACCCGGCGATCCCGTGATCGGCGGATCGGTCGGGAGCTGATCACGGTCGTGCCCGCCGGCCGATCAGGCGCCGGCCGTCGGGTCAGGTCCGCCATCCTGGGCCGCCTTGAACGCGGCCAGGTCGGGCCACTCGGCACCGCAGGCCAGGCAGCCGATCGCGGGCGGGCGCAGATTCGGCCCGCCGGTCATCCCGTACAGCTCGTCGAGCGGACGGTAGCCGGTCGTGTCGATCGTGGGCAGGTTCAGGAGGGCGAGCCGATGGGCCCCGCAGCGCGGACAGGCGGCGTTCGACCGAGTGGTTTCGTCGAGCGCCGGATCGCCCCCGGCTGGCGCGTCCCGGTCATCAGTATTGCGAGCCTGGTCGGTCACCGGCGGTCCCTTGCTGGCGTGGTTCGGCCGGCCGTGGGGGATTGGTCCGGCCGTCGCTGGCGCGAGGCACGATGATGCCTCGGCCGCGCGAAACGCGTCGGGGCAACGCCGTCCCCGAGGCGGACGTGGCCGCGATGTTCGACGCGATCGCCCCGGTCTACGATCGGATGAACACGCTGATGACCGCCGGCGGGGACGGCCGCTGGCGGCGCGCCGCGGCGGCCGCGGCCGAGGTCGAGCCGGGCGGCGCGGTCATCGACGTGGCCTGCGGCACGGGCAAGCTCAGCGCGACGCTGGCCGAGCTGGTTGGCCCCTTCGGCCGGGTCGTGGGCGTCGACCTCGCCCCGGCGATGATCGCGGCCGCCCGGGAAACGTACGCCGACCTCGTCCAGCTCAGCTTCGAGGTCGGCAACGCACTGGCCTTGCAGTACACCACGGGCGAGTTCGACGCGGCGACGATCGCCTTCGGACTGCGCAACCTGGCCGACTTCGAGGCGGGCTTCCGGGAGCTGGCCCGCGTCGTCCGGCCGGGCGGCCGGGTCATCTGCCTCGAGCTCTCGCTTCCGCCCCAGCGGAGCTGGGGGCGCCTCTTCCGGTCGTCGTTCGGGCGTCTTGCACCGCTCGTCGCGAGCTCGGTCGGCCGGGGGCGCGAATACCGCTACCTGCCCAGCTCGCTCGACGGCTTCCCCGATGCGACGACTCTGGCCGCGGCGATGCGCCGGGCGGGCCTGGCCGAGGTCTCGTTCCGCCGCCTAGCCCTGGGCGCCGTCGCCCTCCACGTCGGCCGGGTCCCCGTCGCTGACGTCGTCGAGCCGTCCGACGGCTGACGCCGGGCGGGGACGGGCGAGCTCATCGGCCTGGAGCGCCGGCCCGGCCAGCCATTCCCGGTTCAGGCGCAGGATCTCCTCGATCGTGGCCGGCTCGACCGGGCCGCCCGTCGGGTCCTGCGTCGGCCGGAGCAGGCTGGCGATCCAGTCGGCCTCACGGCCCAGCTCGGCGTCCGCCTGCTCGTCGGCCGAGCGCGAGAAGTCAGCCATCACGAGGAAGACGAGAAGCGCCCCGATGACCAGCCCGACCAGGAGCAGCCACCACTGGAATTCGGCATTCATTCGGCGGCAAGTATCAGGGAGGCCGGCCGGATCGGAGCCGGCCGCCGGTGCCGGCCGCTCGTCCGCGGGACACGGGCGACGCCCAGCCGTGGGCCATGGGCCGCCGGTACACTCCGGGGCGATGCTCGACTTCAGCCCGCCCTCGATCGCCGTCCGTCCGCGCGGAGCCGCGGGCAGCTGAGCACGACGTCCGAGCGGCCGCGCCGGCGTCCACCGGCCCGCACCTCGCCCGAGGCGCTGGCCCGTCGGCGGGGCGGTGTCCGGGAGGGCCTCGACTGGCTCGGCCGGGTCCCCGAGACCCGGGCTGGTTTCCTTGTCCGCGGCCTGGCCTTCGTCTTCCGGTTCGTCGTCTTCGGGGTCCTGCGCCTGCGCCAGGAGCGGCTCGGCTCCGAGCTCGTGCCCCGGGGCGGCGGCTACATCGTCGTGGCGGCCGCCCATCGGGGCTGGATGGATCCCTTCCTGATCATGAATGCCCTCCCACTCGAGCCCCGGGTCTGGTTCCTCGGCAGCGGGCCGTCGGCGTTCAGCGCGCGCTGGCGCGAGTGGCTCCTGCACCGGGTCGGCGGGATGCTGCCGGTCTGGCGGGGCGGGGTCGGCATCGGTCAGCACGTCGCGTCAGCCCGGGCGGTCATCGCGGCCGGCGGCGTCTTCGTCCTGATCCCGGAAGGCGGCGTGGCCGGGCCACCCGACCGGATCGCGCCATTCCGCTTCGGCTCGGCGCTGATCGCGCTCCGGACGGGGGCGCCGATCCTGCCGGTCGCGATCGCCGGTAGCGCCGAGCTGTACGTCGGACGCCGCCTGGCGACCCGCGTCCTGCCCCAGACCAGCGCGGCCGCCCTGCTCGGCCCGGAATGGCCGGCCGGCGGCGCCCTGCCCGAGGCGGACAGCCGGGCCGAGCTCGACCTGGCCCACGAGCTGACGGAGCGCTTCGCCGAGCTCCTCGGGCCGGCCGTGGCCGAGCTCTATCCCCGGACGGTTGACCCACCGGAACGGCCTCGCCGCCTGCGCTCGTTGACCTGGCTGTTCCTGGCCCATCCCCGGGACGCCCGCTGAGCGGTCGACCGGCTATCCTCGCCGGAATGGAATTCGCCACCTCGATCCTGGGTCTCGTCGGCAACACGCCGCTCGTTCAGCTCAGCCGGGTCGTGCGCGACCTGGGGCCGGCCGAGCGCCAGCCGCTCATCCTGGCCAAGCTCGAGGCAATGAACCCGGGCGGCTCGGTCAAGGACCGGATCGGATTGCCGATGATCGAGGCGGCCGAGCGGGCCGGCCTGCTCAAGCCGGGCGGCACGATCATCGAGCCGACAAGCGGCAACACCGGCCACGGGCTGGCGATCGCGGCCGCGCTCAAGGGCTATCGCTGCATCTTCGTCATGGCCGACAAGCAGTCGGCCGAGAAGCAGGCCCTCCTGCGGGCCTACGGTGCCGAGGTCGTCCTGTGCCCGACGAACGTGGCCCCGGAGTCGCCCGAGAGCTACTACTCGGTCTCGGCCCGGCTGGCCCGCGACATCCCCGGCGCGTACAAGCCCGACCAGTACTGGAACCCCGAGAACCCGGCGGCCCACGAGCGGACGACCGGACCCGAGCTGTGGCGCCAGACGGATGGCCGGATCACCCACTTCGTGGCCAGCGTCGGGACGGGCGGGACGATCACCGGAGCAGCCCGCTATCTCAAGGCCCAGGCCCCGGCGATCCAGGTGATCGGGGCCGATCCCGAGGGTAGCGTCCTGTCGGGCGACACGGCCCGGCCGTACCTGACCGAGGGGATCGGCGAGGACTTCCTGCCGGGCACGTTCGATCCGGCGGTCATCGACCGCTGGGTGCGGGTTTCCGACCGCGACTCGTTCGCCGCCGCCCGGCGCCTGACCCGCGAGGAGGGGATCCTGTCCGGCGGCTCGTCGGGGACGGCCCTCGTCGCCGCGCTCGAGGTCGGTCGCGAGCTGACCGAGACGAGCGGCGGCCACGAGGCGGTCATCGTCCTGCTCCTGCCGGATGGTGGCCGGAACTACCTCTCGAAGCTCTACAACGACGAGTGGATGCGGGTCAACGGCCTGCTCGCCACGAGCAGCGGAGGGACCCGCATCGGGGCGCTGCTGACCGATCGCCACCACGATGCTGACCGGCCCGGCCTCGTCCTCGCCCGGACGACCGAACGGGTGGGCACGGCGATCGACCGGCTGCAGACCTACGGCATCAGCCAGATGCCGGTCAGTGAGGCCGGGGCCGACGCGGGGGACGCCCACGCGGGTTCGGCCCGGATCGAGTCGATCGTCGGCTCGATCTCGGAGAAAGGCCTGCTCGATCGCGCCTTTCGCGACCCATCGGTCGTCGAGCGCACGGTCGGCGAGCTGATGGACCCGCCGCTGCCCACGATCGACCTGCAAGGCTCGCTCGACGACGCGTTCCGGCTCCTGTCCGGCTCGACCTCGGCCCTGGTCGCCGTCCGAGCCGGGCAGCCGGTCGGGATCGTGACCAAGCTCGACCTGCTCGAATACGTCGCCCACCGGCCGGTGGCCGGCTGACGCGGATGCCGACCGAGCGGAACGAGCCGCGCGACCTGCCCCAGCCCACGCGGCCCTTCGCCGAGCGCTACGCCGCCGACGAGGGCTGGACGTTCGAGACGCTGGCCGTCCACGCCGGGCAGGAGCCCGACGAGCTGACCGGTGCGGTCGCCCCGCCGATCTACCAGACGAGCACGTTCGCCCAGGACGCGATCGGCCGGCCGCACGACGGCTGGGAGTACGCCCGCACCGGCAACCCCACCCGGCGCCGGCTCGAGCGGGCCGTGGCCGCCCTCGAGGGCGGGGCCGACGGGATCGCCTTCTCGTCCGGGGCGGCGGCCACGGCAATGCTGGCCGAGCTGGCCCTGCCGGGCGACGAGGTCGTGGTCGGCGACGACGTCTACGGCGGCACGTACCGGTTGTTCGAGCGGGTGCTCCGGCCGAAGGGGATCAACGCCCGCTACGTCGACCTGGCCGCCGATCCGGCCAACGTGCGGGCCGTCCTCTCGCCCCGGACCCGCCTCGTCTGGTTCGAGACGCCGACCAACCCGCTGCTCAAGCTCGTCGACATCGCCGGCGTGGCCGATGCGATCGCCGCGCACCACGGCGCCGACGGCGAGCGGCCGCTGCTCGTGGTCGACAACACGTTCGCCTCACCGGCGGTCCAGCGACCGCTCGACCAGGGCGCCGACATCGTCTTCCACTCAGCGACGAAATACCTGGGCGGCCACTCCGACACGGTCAACGGGATTGTCGTCACGAGCCGGGCGGCCGTCGCCGAGCGGCTGCGTTTCCTGCAGAACGCGATCGGGGCCGTGCCCGGCCCGTTCGACTGCTTCCTCGTCCTGCGCGGCCTGCGCACGCTCGCCCTGCGCACCGAGCGGCACGCGGGCAACGCGGCCGCGGTGGCGGCGATGCTGGCCGCCCGGCCGGACGTCGAGTGGCTCAGCTACCCAGGGCTGGGCAGCGGACCCCACGCCCATCCCCAGGCGGCCCTGGCCGCCCGCCAGATGCGCTCGGCCGGGGGGATGGTCTCGTTCGTGCCGCGCTCCGGCGGCGCCCACGGTCGGAGCGCCCGCGAGCGGGCGACTGCGATCTGCGAGACGACCCGCCTGTTCACCCTGGCCGAGTCACTCGGTGGAGTCGAGTCGTTGATCGAGCTGCCGGCGGTGATGACCCATGCTTCGGTCGCCGGCTCGCCGCTCGAGGTCGACCCGGCCCTCATCCGGCTGTCGTGCGGGATCGAATCCGAGGCCGACCTGCTGGCCGACCTCACGGCCGCGCTCGACCGGGCCTGATCGCCCGGATCGAGGCTACGACGGGGACGGGGCG
Organism: uncultured Chloroflexia bacterium; assembly: GCA_963727055.1. Taxonomy (GTDB): domain Bacteria; phylum Chloroflexota; class Limnocylindria; order Limnocylindrales; family CSP1-4; genus Palsa-1033. The sequence goes on along the minus strand of CAVSEN010000003.1, from coordinate 1,196,577 downwards.
ACGATCGGGCTCTGGCCGGGATCCGGGGTGATCGTGGTGGCCGAGGACGCCGTCCCGCCGCTCGCGGTGTAGGTGGCCTTGAGCGAGCCGTCACCGGCCAGGACGAGGTCGACCGCCACGGGCGGCCCGGCCAGGCCAAGGACCGCCGCTGGATATGTCGCGTTCAGCTCGAGCGAGCCGCCCGCCTGGCTGACGACGGTCGTCGCGGTCGGGGCCTTGAGGGCGTCGAGCGGGTCGCCGCTCGGCACGTTGCCATTGACCTCGACCCAGCCGGTTCCGGCCTGGAGGACCCACGATCGGGGTGGCAGCGTCCGGTAGGTGATCGCAACGCCGTTGGTCGTCACGGTGAACTCGCTCGCGCCGGCGATCCAGTGACCGGTCGCCTGGGTTGCGACCTGGCCGCCGGCAGTGACGGTCGTCGTGAAGTCGTAGCCGCCGGCCAGCCGGGCGAGGGCCGTGCCAAGGGCCGCGCCGGCGGCGCTGGAGGCGAGGGGGGCGCCGCTCGAACCAGCCGACCCCGCCGGCGATGGGCTGGGCGAGGGACTGCAGCCGGCGATCAGGGCTCCAGCGAGGAGCCCGACGCCGAAGAGGGCGACGCCGCTCGCACGACGGCGCCCTCGCCGGTCGGGGGAATGGCTCCGTCGTCTCGGCGACGACGGAGCCTGGAGGTCACTCAGTGGGAGGTGGACTTGCTCTTGGACTTGTCGGGCGGGCTCCACTGGCCGTGGCCGGGCCCGTGGCCGTGGCCGAACCCGAAGAAGCCGAAGCCCGGACTCTTGTGGCCGCAATTGCCGGACCGTCCGAAGACGAGCAGCGAATACGTCCCATCGTCGTGCTTCACGAGCATCGTCGCGAGGGCCACCCGGTTCTTGTCGAACCAGGCGAAGAACCCATCACCGAACGCCTTCTCGGTCGCCTTGGCGCCGGTCGCGCCGTCATAGACGACGGTGCCATCGGCGGCGACGTGGTACTTGACGCTGACCGGCGTCCCGTCGCACAGGTGGGCCGACCAGGTCCGGGCACCGGCCAGGCTGGCCAGCGTTCCGCTGAGCTTCTGGGCATCACGGCCGGTGAGCGTGATCGACAGGCTGGCGGCACCGCTCCCGTTGACGTTGACGGCGACCGTCAGCGTCTTCGTGAAGCCCTGCCAGCTGAACGTGCCGAAGGCGGCCGCACGGGCGCCCTTGGCCGCCTCGCTCTTGCCCTTGTCGGTGCCGCTGGTCGCCGGGGCGACCTTGACCGCCGCGAGGGGCTTGAGCAGCTTCCAGGTGATCCCGCTTGCCGGGTCGACCGTCCCGAACGCGACGGTCGGATTGCCGCTCGCGTCCTTGCCGACGGTGTAGCTGGCGGTCGAGTCGTGGCCGGTGCCGAAGACGTCCGCCGACCAGTGGCCGGTGCCGAGCAGGTCGCTGAGCTGCTTGGCCTTGGCCTTGATCGACAGCTGGCCGCCCAGCGCCTTGACGCTGACCTTGACGCTGCCGTCCGTGTTCGTGAACTTGACGAAGTCGTCACCCGACTTCGTCTTCGACAGGGCGGTGCTCGGATTGAGCGCGACGCCCGAGACGTTGCCGACGGCGTCGAGGGTGACGGCGACGGTCAGCGGGGTGCCCAGCAGGGGCAGGGTGGCGGTCATCCCGCCGGTCTGCGCGATCGGGGCGTTGGTCGTGGCGGCCACTCCGGCCGGAGCTACAGCCAGCAGGAAGGCGGCCACACCCAGGGCCGAGAGTCGCAGGGGGACGCGGGTCGCGTGGTTGGTCATTGGCTCGGTCTCCTCGTTGCCTGCGAGTCCGCACCTGGCCGGACAGGGCCAGGGGCAGTGGATGGACTCGCCGTACGTTTGAGCACGCTCCTTTGAGCACGCTGATAGGTTCACCGTACCCCAGGCCGGCGATCCGTGCCCGAAACGGTGGTCCGGTTGCCGCCGGCCCGATCGTCCCACCGGGCGGTGCGGGCCACCGGCTACGCTGTCCGGATATGGCCGCGTTCATCGTCCGTCGGTTGCTTGCCAACGTGGTCGTGATCGTCGGCGTCGCCTTCGTCGTGTTCGCCCTCGTCTTCCTCGCCAGCGACCCGGCTCGGGCCCTGCTGCCGCTCGACGCCCCGCCGGCGGCCGTCGAGTCGCTCCGCCGGAGCCTCGGCTTCAACGAGCCGATCCCGGTCCAGTTCCTGGGCTTCCTGGGGCGGGCGATCCAGGGTGACTTCGGGACCTCGACCCGGACGCTCGAGCCCGCCCTGGGGATGGTCCTCCAGCGCCTGCCCGCGACCCTCTCGCTGGGCCTGGCCGGGGTCGGCGTCTCGCTCCTGATCTCGCTGCCGCTGGGCATTGCCGCGGCGGCCCGGCCGGGCTCGCTCGTCGACTTCGGGGCGCGCTCCGTGACGATCGCCGGCCAGGCGGTCCCCGGCTTCGTCCTGGGCCAGGTCCTGATCCTCCTGTTCGGCGTGACCTGGCGGCTCCTGCCGGTGTCCGGTTCGGGCGGCCCGAGCTACCTCATCCTGCCGGCGATCGTGATCGGGCTGGGGTCGGCTGCCGGCCTGACCCGGATCCTGCGCTCGAGCCTGCTCGACGTCCTCGGCTCGAACTACATCCGGACGGCACGGGCGAAGGGCCTTGCGCCGCGCCGGGTGCTGCTCGGCCATGCCCTGCGCAACGCGGCGATCCCATTCGTGACGTTCCTGGCCTTCGACCTGGCCGCGATCGTGTCTGGGGTGATCATCGTCGAGGTGATCTTCAGCTACCCGGGGATGGGCCTCCTTGTCGTCCAGGCCGTGACCAACCGGGACCTGCCCGTCATCCAGGCGTTCACGTTCGTGGCCGCTTTCACGATCGTGACCGTCAACCTCGGCCTCGACCTGGTCTACGGCGCCCTCGATCCCCGGATCCGACTGGGCTGAGATGGACGAAGCCTGGCCCGCCAGCGGCGGCCGTCGGACGTTCCGCCGGGCGGACCTGCCGGTCGTCGTCGGCGCGGCGATCGTCATCACGATCGTCGGCCTGGCCCTGCTCGCACCGTGGATCAGTCCCCACGACCCGCTGGCCCAGGTCCTGACCGACCGGCTCAAGGCACCGGCCTGGCTGCCGGGCGGCAGCTCGACCTACCTGCTGGGCACCGATGCCAACGGCCGGGACCTGCTGTCGCGGATCCTGTGGGGCGCCCGGACCTCGCTCCAGATCGGCAGCCTGAGCGTGCTCCTGGGCGCCTCGATCGGGGTCACCGCCGGCCTGCTGACCGGGTACCGGGGTGGCTGGCTTGACATGCTCGTCGGCCGGCTGGCCGACATCCAGCAGGCGATCCCGCTGCTGATCCTGGCCCTGGCGGTCATCGCCGTGATCGGCTCGTCGGTCGTGAACCTCGTCCTCGTCCTGGGCATCGGCTCGTGGCTCTACTACTACCGGGTCGTCCGGGGCGAGGTGCTGGCGATCCGCGAGCGCCCGTACATCGAAGCGGCGCGAGCCGTGGGGGTCGGTGAGCGACGGATGCTCGTTCGCCACATCCTGCCCAACGTGGCCGGCTCGATCATCGTGATCGTGACCCTCGAGCTGCCCCAGGTGATCCTGTTCACGGCCGGCCTGACCTTCCTCGGCCTGGGCGTGCCGCCGCCGACGCCGGAGTGGGGCCGGCTGGTCTTCGAGGGTCGTGACTACCTCCAGAGCGCCTGGTGGCTGACCGTCGAGCCGGCCGCGTTCCTCGTCCTGTTCGTGCTCGGGGTCAACCTCCTGGGCGATGCGCTGCGCGACCGGCTCGACCCCCTCCGCCGGCAGCCGAGCTCGTGAACGGGTATCATGGTTCACCTTGCCGTGGTCCGAGCGTGACGGCCAGGGTATGCCCATTCCCCCGGTACCGATCCGAACGGAGCCCGCGTTGGCCCTCAATCCCCCGACCAAACCCGGTGTCGTCCCCGAGTTCAAGCACGTGATCGACGAGTACAAGCATCGGGAGCAGACCGTCACCTGCGTCTGCGGCTGGCACGGCAGCTCGGTCGGGGTCGACGGTCAGCCGTCCCCGTGGACGGCCCACCTCATCTCGGTCCGGGGCAAGAAGCGCTAGTTCGGCGCCGCCCCAGCGCAAGAAGCGTTAGCTCGCCGGCGCCCCGGCGAATGGCCAGGGCTCAGCTCGCGACGTCGGCCTGGCCCGACCGGCGGCGGTCGACGTGGAGCCGCTCGTCGGCGATCCGGATCGCGGCCGACAGGTCGGAGCTCGGCGTCGGGCAGGCCCAGCCGATGGCGACTCGGGTCGAGATCGCGCCGGCGGCCAGCCAGCGATCGCACTGGGCGCGGATCCGCTCGGCGTAGTTGATCGCCTGGATCTCGTCGGTCTCGGGCATCAGGACGCCGAACCGGCTCGGCCCGAGGCGGGCCACGTAGTCGGTCGCCCGGCCATTGCGGGTGAGCGTCTCGGCGATCGCCGGGATCAGGCGATCGGCGGCCTCCGAGCCCAGCCGGGCGACGAGCCGCTCGAACCCATCCAGCTCGACCAGCACGACCGTCACCGGCCGGCGATAGCGGGTCAGGCGGGTGCCTTCCTGGCGGACCCGTCGCTCCCAGTCGACGGCCTCGTCGACGACCGGCGCGGGGGGCGCGGCGAGGCGCTGGGACGGGGGCGCGTCGGTCCATACGACGGTCTGCTCGGCGGCACCCCCGCCCAGGTCGGCGAGGTGCGCCGTTGTCGGCTCGAAGTCGCGCTCGGATGGTTCCTCGCGGGGCCCGAATGCCGTTGGCGGGGTCACGAAGAAGGCGATCGCCTCCTGGTCGGCTGCGTGGGGTTCATCTTCGAGGACGGAACGGAAGCGGCGGGCGTCGTCGGCGGCGGTCACGGGTTCCATGGTCTCCTGGGATGGTTGCGCGCTGTCGTAGCTCGGGACGTCCGGTGGGGCCGTCGCCCTGGCCACCCGGACGGCGTCGATCGTCCCGGTCGCCGCTACCGGCTCCGGCCGCCAGCGTCGAACGAGAGTCACGATGAGGACACCCATGATGACAAGATTCGCGACGATCGCGATTCCGATGACGATGATCAGTGGCTGGGTGGGCATCTGGACTCCGGATCGAGCGCCGAGCGCCCGGGTTGAGCATGATCGCCCCCGCCTCCGGCGCTGACAACAGTCCTAACCACCCCCGGACGAAGTGCCGTTGCTGGCGGTCAACGAGCTGGGCAGTCCGGGCCGGAGCGATGGGCTGCGGGAGGGCTCGAGTGGTGCTCGCGACGGACCCGGGGTTGCGCGAGTCGGCCCGCCCGCGTATTCTCCCGGCCCGATCCGCTCCCGGTGAGGCGGACGGCGAATCGAGGTCAGCCGTGGCACGCGCGATGTGGCGAGGAGCCATCCAGTTCGGGCTCGTGACGATCCCCGTCCGGCTCTACCTGGCCACCGAGTCCAAGGGCATCAGCTTCAACATGCTCCATGCCAAGGACCTCTCCCGGATCCAGATGAAGACGTACTGCCCCGTCGACGACGAGGTCATCTCGCGGGGCGACACGGTCAAGGGCTTCGAGTACGCCCCGGGCCAGTACGTGGTGGTGACCGACGAGGACCTGGCGGCGGTGCCGCTCAAGACGGTCCGGGCGATCGAGATCGAGCTGTTCACCGCGGCCAATCCCGACAACGGCGCGGTGCGCTTCGTGAAGGGCGCCTACTACCTCGAGCCGGACCCGATCGGGCGGAAGGCCTTCTACCTCCTGCGCGAGGTCCTCGAGGACAAGCAGCTCACGGCGATCTGCAAGGTCGTGATCAAGGACCGCGAGGTCCTCGGGGCGATCGACCCGTTCAGCACCACCATGCTCCTGACCACGCTCCACTGGCCTGACGAGATCCGGAGTGTGGCCGAGCTCGACCTGCCCGACGAGCTGCCCGAGGCGAAGCCGGCCGAGAAGGCGATGGCCGAGCAGCTGATCGGGGCGATGACCGCCGAGTTCGATCCGGCCGCGTATCACGACGACTATCGCGAGGCGCTCCTCAAGCTGATCGAGGACAAGGTCGCCGGGCAGGAGACGGTCGAGCCGGTCGCGCCCCAGCCGGCGACGAACATCGTCGACCTGATGGCCGCCCTGGAGGCGAGCGTCAAGGCCGCCGTCGAGGCCCGCGGCCAGACGGCCCCGACCTCGGTCGATGCCGCCCGCAGCGCGAAGAGCAAGGCGGCGGCCAACGCCACGGCCAACGCCACGGCCACGAAGGGCGCTGCCCAGGCTGCCGATCCGGACGCGGAGCAGGGCGAGGCCGCCGCGCCGGCGAAGCGCCGGAAGTCCGCCTAGCCCGCCGGCCGTGAGCCGCGCGGCGCTGATCCGGCCCGCCTGACCTCGGACCGGCGACCGATGCCGCTCGACGCCTACCGCCGGAAACGCGACTTCTCGAGGACGGCCGAGCCGGCCGGCGCGCCGCCGATCGGCGTCGACCGGGTCGTGGCCGGGCGCTTCGTGGTCGGTCGCCACCGCGCCACCCGCCTCCACTACGACCTCCGCCTGGAGATCGATGGCGTGCTCGCCAGCTGGGCCGTGCCCAAGGGCCCCAGCCTCGACCCGACCGTGCGCCGGATGGCGATCCACGTCGAGGACCACCCGATCGAGTACCTCGACTTCGAGGGCACGATCCCGCGCGGTGAGTACGGCGCGGGCGATGCGATCGTGTGGGACTGGGGGACCTATGAGCCGGAGGCGCCGACGCTCGACCCGGCAGCGTCGATCGCGGCCGGCGAGCTGAAGTTCCGGATCTTCGGCCAGAAGCTGCGCGGCCGGTTCACCCTCGTCCGGACCCGCGGCGCGCCTGGCGTCAACGGCGGACGGAAGCGGGGCGGGCCGGCCGGGGCGGAGTCCGACCGGGATGGCGACCCATGGCTCCTGATCCACAAGAAGGACCCTGAGGCGGTACCCGACTGGGACGCCGAGGATCACCCCCAGTCCGTCCGCAGCGGCCGGACGAACGACGAGGTCGCGGCGGGCGTGCCGGCCCGCTTCGACGCTCCACCGCCGGGCGAGCAGCCGACGCTCGAAGGGGCGGGGGCCGTGCCGGCTCCGTTCCCGGGCTTCGTCGAGCCGATGCTGGCCAGCCTGGCTACCGACGCGTTCGACGATCCGGCCTGGCTGTTCGAGATCAAGTGGGACGGCTACCGGGTCGAGGCCGTCGTGCGCGAGGGGCGGGTCAGCCTCCACACCCGCAACGGCAAGGACGCCGCGACCTATTTCCCGGGGCTGCTCAGCCCGCCCGACTGGATTGCTGCCCGGGAGGCCGTGGTCGACGGGGAGGTCGTCGCCCTCGATCCCGACGGCATGCCCGACTTCGGGCTGCTCCAGGAGCGGCTCGGGGTCCGCTTCGGAGGCGGCGTGCCGGGCTACAAGCGGGGCGGCGCCGCGCGCGGTCGTGGGCCGGATGCGGCCCCGATGGCCGGGGCCGCGAAGGCGGACGCGGAACCGCCGGCGCCGCTCGTCTACCAGGCCTTCGACCTGCTCTACCTGGACGGCCTGTCGCTCCTCGGGGTGCCGCTCGAGGAGCGCAAGCGCGTCCTTCGCTCGGTCCTGCGCGAGAGCCCGCACGTCCGCTTTGCGACCCACGTCGAGGGTGCCGGGGTCGCGTTCCTGGCGGCCGCGGCCGAGCGGGGCCTCGAAGGCGTGATGGCCAAGCAGCGAACCTCCCTGTACGAGCCGGGCCGACGGGTGGCGACCTGGCTCAAGCTGAAGAACCGGCCCGAGCAGGAGTTCGTCGTCGGCGGCTACCTGCCCGGCGAGGGCAACGCCCGGGACCTGGGCAGCGTGGTCGTCGGCTACTACGAGGATGGCGCCCTGCGCTATGCCGGGCGGGTCGGCAGCGGCTTCGATGGGCCGACCCGGGCCCGCCTGCGGAAGCTCCTCGATGCCGCGGCCCGAAGCGATCCGGCGTTCAGCCCGGCTCCGCCGTCGAGCCCCGACCTGCGCGGCGTCGTGTGGGCCGAGCCGGCGATCGTGATCCGGGTCGCGTTCTCGAACTGGACTCGCGACGAGGTGATCCGCCAGCCGGCGTTCAAGGGCTTCGAGCTCGACCGGGATCCGCGCGCGGTGCGTCGCGAGCGGCCGATCGCCGGGCCGCGGGGCCAGGCGATCGCCGCCGCGTCGGGCACGCCCCGGGCCGTGGCCCGGGCGTCCGCCTCGCCTGCGGCGTCGAAGCGGTCGAAGGCATCGTCGAAGGCGTCGAACGGGCCGGCCGGGGATCTGGCCGACCGGGCGACCGACGAGGAGCTGGCCGAGCTGGCCCGGCTCCCGGCGAAGGCGAGCTGGCGGGTCGGCGGGTTCGAGCTGGCCCTGACCAACCTCGACAAGGTGCTCTTCCCGGCCCGCGACGCTCGTCCCGGTGCGTCGGAGGCCGGTGCGACGCCGGCCGAGGCCCCGGTCACGAAGCGCGACCTGATCGCCTACCTCAGCCGGATCGCGCCCTCGCTCCTGCCGCACCTGGCCGAGCGCGCGCTCAACCTCCAGCGCTTTCCCGACGGAGCCGGGGGCCCGGCGTTCTGGCAGAAGCAGATCCCGGCCAGCGCACCGGCCTGGCTGCGGTTGTGGCACGAGACCGGCGTCGCGGATCGGGCCGCGAACGACCACCTGGTCGCCGACCGGGTGGCGAGCCTGGCCTGGCTGGGCAACCAGGCCGCCTTCGAGATCCACCCCTGGACCGCCCGGATCGAGGACGTCGAGCATCCGACCTACGCCCTGATCGACATCGACCCAGGCGACAAGACGACCTGGGCCGAGACCCTCGTCCTGGCCCGGCTCTACCGCACCGCGCTGGGCCACCTCGGCCTGCGCGGCGCCCCGAAGACGACGGGCAAGCGGGGGATCCAGGTCTGGATTCCGATCAGCCGCGGGCGATACACGTTCCACGAGACGACCGACTGGGTCGAGAAGCTGAGCCAGGCGGTCGGCGCGATCGTGCCCGACCTGGTCAGCTGGGAATGGTCGGTGGCCGGGCGGGCCGGCAAGGCGCGCCTCGACTTCACCCAGAACAGCCGGATCAAGACCCTGGTCGCCCCCTACGCGGTCCGGCCGTTTGCCGGCGCGCCGGTTTCGGCCCCGATCACCTGGGACGAGCTCGACGACCTGGACCTGCGCCCCGATCGCTGGACGATCCGGACGATCCTGCCCCGGGTCGACGCCATGGGTGATCTCTTCTCGCCGGCCCGCGAGCAGGACCAGGAGCTGCCGCCGCTCGGCTGAGGCGGCAGTACGGCGTGCCGGCGCCCGGCTGCGACTCGGGTTTCGCCGCTCAGCGCCCCGAGCGCTGGTGTCCAACGAAGTCGGGCCCAGGCTCGCCTCAGCGCCAGGGGATGGGATCGCGCGGTCGGTAGCCTTGGCGGAAGAACGCCACGACCGGCGGCCCGGCTGAGTAGGTGAGCTGCAGCTCGCCGCCGGGCGCCTTCCGGACCACGAGCCGGACCGAATCGTCGCCAGGCAGGTTCGGGTCGTAGATCCGAAGTGCGAGCGAGCCCGGATCGGACCCGGAATCGATCCCGCCGGCGACGACCTGGTGGTCCTGGATCAGGATCGCCGGGTTGGCCGAGACGGCGTGGACCAGGCCGAGGGCGACCGGCCGGCCCGCCACCAGGTCGCGCCGGATCCGGGGCAGCTCCCGGCGCAGGACCTCGGCCGCCCGGGAGGCGGCGGATCGCCACGGTGCCCCGAGCAGGTAGAAGCGGGCCGGTCCCAGGCCAAGCTCGAACGACTCGAGCTGGCGACGGACGAGGTAGCCAAAGGCGGGGCTGCCATCGGGGGGCTGCGCCGGATCGGACGGCGGGGCGATCTTCGCGAACCACAGGTCGAGCGCGGCGAACGCCATCCCGCCGCACAGCCCGTTGGCCGCGTCGCCGATGGCCAGCTCCACCGGCAGCGGCCCGCCGATCCGGAAGCGGAGCGGCGCCACGTGCGGCCAGCGGTTGGCGAACGCAAACCCGTTCGCCGCGGCGCTGAACGGGGCGGACGGCAGCGGCGTGCCCGGGTCGGTCATGGCTTGCGCAGCTCCTCGTCCCGGAAGACCCGGGTGCTCGACGACCACGCCTCCGATACCTCCGCCCGGGCGGCGGTCACGAACCGGGTCAGGCCGGACACCGTGAACAGGATGGCGAACGCCGGGTAGCCGAGTGGCAGGATCGCCAGGATCGCGGCGTTGGCCAGCTGCCCGCCGGTGATCCCGGCGGCACTGCCTGCGACGAAGCGCCCCTGGGCCCGGATCAGGTCGGGGCCGGGCGTCAGGCGCATCAGGCGCTCGTTCGACGACAGCGTGCCGGCCGACGCGCCGGCCGCCGCCATGGCCGAGACGACGCACAGGATCAGCCCGGCCAGCGGGTTGCCGGGAAAGGCAGCCAGGCCCAGGAGCATCGACGAGCCGCGCAGCAGGAACGAGGCGCGCAGGGTCCGCGACGCGCTGCCCCGGGCGAGCAGCCCACCGATGATCGTGGCCGCGACGAGCGAGGCGGCCGACGAGATCGCCGAGAGGAGGATCGCGAAGCTCGCCGGCAGGTGGAGGACGCTGATCGAGTAGATCGAGAGGTAGGGACCGAAACCGGCCCCGAAGGCGGCCACCGTGATCGAGCGCAGGAACGGCTGCAGGTGGGGCGACGGTGGCATCGGCGGCGGCCCGTTGGGGCCCTCCGGCCGTGGCTGGGCGACCCGGACCCGGCCGGGCTTGGCCAGCTGTCGGAGGACTGAGATCTCGATCACCCCGGCAATCCCGCTGACGAGGAAGACAACCGCGAAGATCCGGATCCCGAGGGCCGGCAGGAAGAGCTGGACGAGAACCGCCACCGGCAGGAGCAGGACCGAGCCGAGACCGAGGGTCATGCCCATCACCCGGGGTGCCACGAAACGCCGCTCGGGATCGGGCAGGATCGCGCCGTACCAGGCCAGCAGGTTCGTCCCGCCGATCGTCGTCGCCGCCCCGCCCAGGCTCATCACGGCGCCGATCGCCAGGATCGCGATCGCGTCGGGGATCAGCCCGATCCAGGCCGCCAGGGTGAGCACGCCCAGGATGAAGCCGCGCGTCTCGCCCACGGCCAGGATCACGAGAGTGATCCCGCGCAGGTTGCCGTCGAACCGGCGCAGGAGCCAGGGCACGCCGAGCTGGGCCGAGGAGAAGGCCGAGGGCAGGACGCCGATCACCGTGGCGACCGCCGGGCTGGCGCCCAGGGCGAGGAGCAGCGGGATCGTCAGTCCGTCGCCGGCCAGTGCCGCCACGACCGCCCCGGAGCCGCCGATCCCCTGGTAGCGGGCGTACCGTGGTCCGAGGAAGATCCGCCACTCGCTGATGGCGGTCCGCACGCCCGAGGGCCCGGCGCCGCTCACTGGGCCGCGATCGGCGGTCCGAACCAGACGCTCGCCGCGATGATCGCGTACAGCGCGATCAGGGCCAGGCCCTCGAGCCAGGTCGATTCGCCGTCGAAGACGATGAACGCCCCCAGGATGACCGACAGCCCGAGCGCCCCGATCAGGAGCGGCGTGGTGACCAGGGTCAGGGCCGGGCCGCCGATCACGATCGAGATCACGACCAGGGCCGGGATCAGGGCCAGGGCGACCTGCAGGCTCGAATTCAGGATCAGGCTGATCGCCAGGTCGGCCTTGTTGCGCAGCGCCTGCTGGACGCCGGCCACGTTCTCGACCGCGTTGCCGGCGATCGCCACGATCACCAGGCCGGCAAAGGCTTCGCTGATCCCCAACGAGGCCAGGGCCGGCCGGAGCGAATTCACGAACCAGTCGGAGACGAAGGCCGAGCCAACCGCGGCGACCACCAGGACGAAGACCGCCAGCTTGACCGGCCAGACCTCGGCCGTCTCGAGGGTCGACTCGAGCGAGCTCGCCCCGGGGCCGCCGCTGACCGAGAACGGGATCGATGCCGCGAACAGGATGAGCAGGACGACCGCCACGATCAGGCTCAGGTCCTGAGCGTGACCGGCATCGGGCTCGCCCGGGGCGGTCGCCAGGGTCGGGATCATCAGCGCGGCGACCGCCACCACGAGCAGCACCGCGATCATCCGGACGGGCTGGGCCCCGAACGACTGGACGCCGTTGCGCAGACCGCCGGCCACGAAGGCCAGGCCCAGAACGAGCAGGCTGTTGGCCAGGATCGAGCCGATCAGGGCGCTCTGGACCACGACCACCAGCCCCGCTCGCAGGCTGAAGATCCCGATGAACAGCTCGGGCAGGTTGCCGAGCGCCGACTGGAGCACGCCGGTCAGGCCAGGGCCGAGGCGCTGGCCGACCTGCTCGGTCCCTTCCCCGACGAGGCCGGCGAGGCCGGCCAGGGCAATGGCCGAGGCGACGAAGGTCAGCGTCGGGGGACCGCCGACCAGCTCCATGGCCAGGCTGATCGCACCGGCAACCAGGGCAACGGCGGTCAGGACCTGGGCCCGGGTTCCGAGCAGCGCTACCAGGCCCCGGCCCGGCCCGGCGGTCGGCGGAGCAGCTTCGACGGCCATCCGCCCGATGATACGGGGCGGCGGTACCATCGCGGCGATGGCAGGCCCCAACCGGCTCGCGGGCGAGACGAGCCCGTACCTCCTCCAGCACGCCCACAACCCGGTCGACTGGTACCCCTGGGGACCTGAGGCGCTCGAACGAGCCCGGACTGAAGGCAAGCCGATCTTCCTGTCGATCGGCTACGCGGCCTGCCACTGGTGCCACGTGATGGAGCGCGAGTCGTTCGAGGACCCGGTCACCGCGGCCGAGCTCGCCCGGGACTTCATCGCGATCAAGGTCGACCGCGAGGAACGGCCCGATCTCGACCAGGTCTACATGGCCGCCGTGCAGGCGATGACCGGCCAGGGCGGCTGGCCGATGAGCGTCTTCCTGACGCCCGATGGCCGGCCGTTCTACGGCGGGACGTACTTCCCGGCCCAGCCTCGGGGCGAGCTGCCGGCCTTCCGCCAGGTGCTGGCGGCGGTCGCCCACGCCTGGCAGGAGCAACGCCCGGCCGTCGAGGCGTCGGGCGACCGGCTCGTCGCCGCCCTGGCCGCGGCGATCGAGGCGCCCGATCCGACCGACGCGGGCGGGGCCGGCGTGGACGAGGCCGGCTCCGGCGGGCTGCCGGCCGGCATCGCAGGAGGGGCCGAGGTCGCCCTCCGCTCAACGTTCGACCGTGTCAACGGCGGCTGGGGCCGGGCGCCGAAGTTCCCTCAGCCGATGACGATCGAGTTCCTGCTCCGCCGGCTTGCCCACGGCGGCCCGAGCGGCGGTTCGGAGGCGGATCCGGCCACATTGAGCATGGTCCGCGCGACGCTTGACGGGATGGCCCGCGGTGGCGTCCGCGACCAGCTCGGGGGCGGCTTCCACCGCTACTCGACCGACGCCGTCTGGCTGGTGCCCCATTTCGAGCAGATGCTCTACGACAACGCCCAGCTCGGGCGGGCCTACCTCCACGCCTGGCAGCTCCTGGGCGAGCCGCGTGATCGAGCCGTCGCCTGCGGGGTCCTCGACGCAATCGTGCGCGACTTCACGACGTCCGAGGGCGGCTTCGCCGCGAGCCGCGATGCCGATACGGGCGGAGTCGAGGGCGCGACGTTCACCTGGGATCCGGCCGAGGTCGCGGCCGCCCTCGGGGCCGACCACGCCGACCTGGCCCTCGTCCGGGCGGCCTGGGACGTCTCGCCGGCGGGCAACTGGCACGAATTCCCGGGCCGGTCGATCCTCCGCCGCGTTCGACCCGACCAGGAGCTGGCCGCCCAATTCGGGCTGTCCGTGGCCGACGTCGAGCATCGCCTCGAGGCGGCCCGGGCCGCTCTCCTCGCCGCCCGTGGTCGGCGGCCACAGCCCGGCCGGGACGACAAGATCCTGGCCGGCTGGAACGGGCTGGCGATCGCCGCCCTGGCCGAGGGGTCGGCCGCCCTCGACGCCGCCGGCGACGACCCGGCCGCCGCCGAGCGCTACCTGACCGCCGCCATCGCTGCCGCGACCGTCTGCGTCGAACACCTCCTCGACCATCGGGGCCGCCTCGGCCGGAGCTGGAAGGATGGCCGGATCACCGGATCGGGCGTCCTCGAGGACTACGCCTGCCTGGCGGAGGGGCTGCTGGCGCTCTACCAGGCGACCTTCGACGAGCGCTGGTTCCGCATCGCCCGGACCCTGGCCGACGCGATCCTCGAGCGGTTTGCCGACCCTGCCGGGGGCTTCTTCGACACCGCGGACGACCACGAGATCCTGATCACCCGACCGAAGGACGTCCAGGACAACGCCGTCCCATCGGGCACCGCGATGGCGGCCACGATCCTGCTTCGGCTGGCGGCGTTCACCGGCGGCGGCCACTACCGGGACGCGGCCGAAGCAGCGCTGCGCGGGCCGGCCGGCCTGGCAGCGAGCCATCCGACGTTCTTCGCTCAGGCGCTCGTCGCGCTCGACCTCGCCGGCGCGCAGGTCGATGAGGTGGCGATCGCCGGCGAGCTCGACGCGCTCGCGACCCGGGCCCTGGTCCGCGTCGCCCGAACGGGATTCCGGCCGAACCAGGTCGTGGCCACGGCGCCCGATCCAGGGTCGAGCTCGATCGAGCTGCTGGCCGGCCGGACGCTGATCGGCGGCGCGCCGGCGGCGTACGTCTGCCATGCCTTCACGTGCCGCCTGCCGGTGACCGAGCCAGCCGCCCTGGGCCGGCTCCTGGCCCGGGCGCCTGCCGAGTTCGAGTGACCGGCGGCCCGGTTCCACGGCCGCCCCGGACGACGGCCGGCGACGCTCCACCGGTTCCGGCTCGGCCGGCGGCGACCGTCGTCCTCCTGCGACCCGGCTCGTCGCCCGGCGGTGGACCCGAGGTTCTCCTGACCCGGCGCCCCGATTCGATGGCCTTCGGCGGCGGGCTCCACGTCTTTCCGGGCGGCCGGCTCGAGCCGTCCGACGCCGAGCCCCGGATCGTGGCCCGATCGCGCGGCGGCGACGCCGCCCGGGTGGCGGCCGTCCGCGAGCTGTTCGAGGAGGCCGGCGTCCTGCTCGCCGTCGGACCCGGCGGTGCGCCGATCGAGACCGATCCACGGGTCGTCGCGCAGTTGCCCCGCTGGCGGGCGGCGCTCGCCGCCGGCGAGCTCGATCTCGCCACCATCCTCGAGGAGCAGAACCTGACCCTGGCGACCGACCGGCTGGTTCCGATCGGTCGCTGGCGGACGCCGCGGGCCTATCCGCGGCGGTTCGACGCCCGGTTCTTCGCGGTCGAGCTACCGGCCGGTGCGGTCCTCGAGCTGGACCCACGCGAGGTCGCGGGCCACGCCTGGCTCAGCCCGAGCGCTGCCCTCGCGGCGATGGCCGCCGGGGAGCTCCAGCTCTGGCCGCCGACCTCGACGACCCTCCAACGCCTCGAGGGCGCGGCCGATCTGGCGGCCGTGCGGGTGGGCCTGACCCTGATCGAGGGGCTGGCGTTCAGCCGGTCCGAGCTGGCCGACGGGCTCCTCGCCCTCACCGGCGGCGTTGCCTTCGGGCCGGCCGGACTGCCGGCGAACACGCTCCTCGTCGGCCGGCAGCGGATCGTCGTCGTCGACCCCGGCGATCCGGACGAGGCGTTCCTCGATCGGATCGAGGCCGAGGCCGCGGCACGCGGCGGCCGGATCGTGGGGATCGCCCTCACCCACGTCGATCCAGGTCACGCGGCCGGATCGCTCGAGCTCCAGGAACGGACCGGCGCGCCGATCGTCGCCGGACCGGGCGGGGGAGCGTCACTGTCGTGGGCCGTGACCGAGATCGGCGACGGTGGGCGGATCTCCGACGGCGACATCCCCCTCGTAGCGATCGGCACGCCCGGCCACCGGCCCGACCATCTCGCCTTCCGGCTCCCGGACTCGACGATCCTGAGCGGCGACGCGTTGACGGACCGTCCGACCCTGGTCCTGCCGCCCCGCGGCGACCCACAGGCCGCCAGAGAATCCCTGGCACGCATTGCCGCCCTGCGGCCCGCGCGGATCGTCCCCGGCCACGGACCCGTCATCCGGCCCTCGCCTTCCGGCTAGCCCCGGACTGTCCGGTGGAGGTTGCGCAGGAGGTTCAGGCCCTCGTCGACCTGCTCGACCGGAGCGTACGGCCCGGGCATCAGGAAGCACGGCCGGCCGGCGAGGGCGACGCCCGGCAGCTGGCCCCAGGCCTCAGCCAGCCGGCGCCCGGCGGCGATCTCGGCGGCCCGCTTGTAGATGAACACCACCGCGCTCGGGCGCC
Organism: uncultured Chloroflexia bacterium; assembly: GCA_963727055.1. Taxonomy (GTDB): domain Bacteria; phylum Chloroflexota; class Limnocylindria; order Limnocylindrales; family CSP1-4; genus Palsa-1033. The sequence continues at coordinate 1,180,459 of CAVSEN010000003.1, read as the reverse complement.
AGATTGCCACCTTCTGCCAGAGCGGACCGACGCCGAGGGTCAGGTCGGGATCAGTGGCGATGTCGCGCGCCGTCGGCACCTTGATCAGGTCGGTGATCCCGTGGCCGGCCGCCACCAGGGCGTCGTCGGCCGTCTCGACGTTCGTGCCCGGGGGCAGGACGCCGGCGATCATCAGCCGGCGCCAGAACGTCCGGCCGAGGCGACCCTGGTGGTAGTGGCCGGCCACGACGCTGACCGGCGACGGGTTCAGTCCGACGAAGAGGAGCCCACCGCGGTCGGGCGGCAGGTCGACCAGGGTCTCGATCCCGCCCGCTCCGTCGAGCGGGCCTCGATGAGGGCCTGGTCCCGGGCGCACGAGGAGGTCATCGAGCTCGGTCATCGCCGAATCCGTGGCCGTCCGGGCGGGCGGGTCGGTCAGACGGGGCCGGCTGCGCCGGGACCCGGCGTCCCCGGGTCAGGTGGCGGAGCTGGCGCGACGGGTGGTGCGGCGACGATCGGGGCGACCGGCGCCGGGGCTGCGGCCACCGCTGCCGGGGCTGCGGCCGCGGGCGCCTTGTCGTCCTTGCGGATATCGGTCTTGATCTCGGCCGCTTCCTTGCGCGCCTCCTTGACTCCGCGCCCGAGCATCTGCCCGAGCTGGGGCAGGGTCTTCGGACCGCGCCAGATGATCACGATGACCAGGGCCACGACGAGCAGGAGGAGGACTCGATCCATGCAACGATGGTACTCGACTCACCGCGGCGCCGATCCACATCGTGGGTGGGGCAGCTCGCGCGGGCTACGATGCCGGCATGACTGACGGTCCGCTCCTGGTCTACGGTCCGGGCTCGGTCACCTACGACTTCGGCCCGGTCCATCCGCTCACGCCGCGCCGCTTCGGCCCCGGGATCGACCTGCTCGGGACGCTCGGCGCGCTGCCCGGCCTGGCCCCGGAGCCGGCCATGGACCGGGAGCTCCTCGACGTGCATGCCGAGCGCTACGTCGCGGCGGTCCGGCGCCTGTCCGCCGACCCGAGCGGCCCGCCCCAGGCGGGCTTCGCGGCGTACGGTGACGATCCGCCCTTCCTGGGGATGCACGCGGCCGCGGCGACCGTCGCCGGCGGCTCGCTGCGCGCGATCGAGGCGATCCTGCGCGGCGACGTCGAGCATGCCTGCCACCCCGGTGGCGGCCTCCACCACGCCATGGCCGATCACGCCTCGGGGTTCTGCATCTACAACGACCCGGCGCTGGCGATCGCGGCGGCCCGCCGTGCCGGGCGACGGGTCCTCTACGTGGATCTCGACGTCCACCACGGCGACGGCGTCCAGGCGATCCACGCCGGCGATCCCGGGGTGATGACGATCTCGATCCACGAGAGCGGCCGGACGCTCTTCCCCGGCACGGGTTCCGTCGACGAGCTGGGCGAGGGGCCGGCCGCCGGGACGTCGGTCAACCTGCCCCTCGAGGCCGGGTCGGGCGAGGCGGCCTGGCTGGCCAGCGTCCGGGGCATCGTGCCCCAGCTCGCCGCGTTCTTCGGCCCCGACCTGATCGTCAGCCAGCACGGCGCCGACAGCCATGCCTGGGATCCGCTCGCCCACCTGCGGGTCACGACGACCGCAATGGGCGAGGCCGCCAGGCTGGTCGACGCCCTTGCCCACCGCCATGCCGGCGGACGCTGGCTGGCGACCGGGGGCGGTGGCTACGACGTCTACCGGGTGGTGCCCCGGGCCTGGGCCCTGACCTGGCTCGCCGGCGCCCACCGCGAGCCACCCGAAACGATCGATCGCGGCTGGCGGTCGCGCTGGGCAGGCGACGCCGAGCGCCACGGGCAGGCCCCGCTGCCGGAGCGCTTCACGGACGAGCCGAACGCCGGCCTGCCCGGATCCGAGCTCCAGCGCCTGGGGGAGCGCCGGTCGCTCGAGACGCTCGGCCGGGTCCGGGCGCTCGTCCTGCCCCGCCTGCTGGTCGTCGCCGAGGAACGCGGCTGGTGGGACCCAACCGGTGCGCTCGGGCCGCCCGAAGCGCTGGCCGGGCGGCCCGAGGCCCACCCGGCGGGACCGCCCGACACGGAGCCGACGCTCATCGCGGACATCGATCGCGCCGTGCTCGACCGGCTGATCGTGGTCGACCGGGTGCTGCCGCTGTTCGGCGCGGGATCTGCTCGCCGTCTCCTGTGGGCGGCCCTCGGGGATGGTGCGCACGCCGCCGCTGCCGTCGCCGGCGATCGGCTCGTGGGCCTGGCGATCAGCGGCCCGGCCGGCGGCGACGCCGAGCCGGTCGAGGTCCTCTGGCTGGGGGTCGCCCCGGCGCTCCGCCGGCGGGCGATCGGGACCGCCCTCCTCGGCGCGCTGGCCGGCCGGCGAGCCCTGCGCGCCCGGCCCGGGCTCGGCGATCGGGACGTGGTCGATCCGCTGGACCCCGCCCAGCGGTCGTCGATCGTCCGCCGGATGCTCAACAGGGCCGGCGTCGAGGCCGGCCCTGTTGAGGATTGGCGTTCGGTTCAGGGCCGATTCGGCCCCGCCGGGGTCAGCTGACGGTCACCGGTCGGACGGTGCCGGTGCCGGTTCCGGTCTTGGGTCGCGCTCCCCACGGGACGCCGAGGCGCGGTAGCAGGTAGCGGTCGACGCCGTAGTAGCCGGCGACCTTCCAGGCCAGGATCAGGCCGATCGTGAAGGCGAACATCACCGGGTTGACCGACGTGGAGCCAGCCAGCAGGTAGGACATGTTCATCGTCGCGCCGAAGAACGCGGCGATCCCGGTCAGGACGCCGAGCAGGAGGGCGATTCCGACGGCGAGCTCGCCCACGGCGACGAGCCAGGCGAACCAGCCCTGGGCGTTGTGGTCGATCAGGAACTGCAGGAAGCTGCGATACCACTCGAAGGTGATCGCCGCGTGGCCCGTCGTCGGGATCGCGACGGCGCTCTTCCAGTAGCCGAGGAGGGCGGCCCCGCCGTCCGTCCAGCCGGTACCGGTCAGCTTGTCGTAGCCGGCGACGGCCCACTCGAAGCCCAGGAACAGGCGAACGGGCAGCCAGACGAGGCCGGCCCGGGTGTTGCTGAACAGGTAGCGGGTGAAGGCCGGGCCCTCGACCTCGACCGTCTCCGACTCGGGCGCCTTGCGATCCTCGAACAGCAGGACGAGGACGACGATCGACAGGACCCAGAACACGACGGTGGCGATTCCACGCTCGGTGGACCCGACGGCCGGATAGACCCACGGGTTGACCATGTAGAACAGGACCACCGCGGCGACGATCGCCAGGGGCACTGCCAGGCTGCGATAGCGTGCGAGCATCTTGACCACGACCTCTCGGCTCAGGCGCGATGCGGAGCAACCGGGAAATTCCTGATCGTCACCGCACCAGCAGTCTGTACCTTTGCGCACAGGATGCAATCAAGCCGAGGGCCGAATGGCCTGACCGGCTGGGCACAAGGTCGCGCCGCTAGGGTCCAGATGGTCGCCCTTCCGATCCCCAGGGTCAGGATACCGATCATCTGTTCGATCGCTCCGGCGCGTCCTATACTCCTCGTCCCGTGGCCGCCCGCCGTCCTGCCCCGCGCCCCGCCCCGCCCGCGACCGACCCGCTCGCGGCGTTCAGCCCCGCCGTTCGCGACTGGTTCACGGCCTCTTTTGCCCGGCCCACGGCGGCCCAGGCCGGCGGCTGGGCGGCGATCGCGGCCGGCCGGCACACGCTGATCCATGCCCCGACCGGCAGCGGCAAGACCCTCGCCGCGTTCCTGTGGTGCCTCGACCGCCTGGCCCGCGACCCGAGCCCGACGCCGACCCGGGAGCAGCCCGGCTCGGTCCGGATCCTGTACGTGTCGCCGCTCAAGGCGCTGTCCTACGATATCGAGCGCAACCTGCGGGCGCCCCTCGCCGGGATCGCCCTGGCGGCCGGTCGGCGGGGCGATCCACCGCCGACGATCACGGTCGGGCTACGGACCGGGGACACGCCGGCCGACGAGCGCCGGGGCCTGGCCCGCCGTCCGCCCGATGTCCTGATCACGACGCCCGAGTCGCTGTACCTCCTCCTGACCAGCGCGGCACGCGCGTCGCTGACCGGCGTCGAGCACGTGATCGTCGACGAGGTCCATGCCATTGCCGGCACGAAACGTGGCGCCCACCTGGCCCTGAGCCTGGAACGCCTCGAGCGGCTGACGGCCCGCCCGCCGCAGCGGATCGGCCTGTCGGCCACCCAACGGCCGCTCGAGGCGATCGCCCGCTTCCTGGGCGGCGTCGGGCCCGGCCGCGAGGTCACCATCGTCGACGCCGGTTCGCGCAAGCCGCTCGAGCTATCGGTGATCGTGCCGGTCGAGGACATGAGCCGGCTGGGCGAAGCGGTGCCGCTCGAGGAACGCCCGCCTGGGCCGGGCTCGGGCGGCGACAACCGGTTTAGCATCTGGCCGTCGATCCATCCCCGGATCCTGGAGCTGATCCGGGCCCATCGCAGCACGATCATCTTCTGCAACAGCCGGCGGCTCGCCGAGCGGCTGGCCCAGCGCCTGAACGAGCTGGCCGGCGAGGACCTGGTCCGCGCCCATCACGGGTCGATCGCCCGAGAGCAGCGCCTGCAGATCGAGGACGACCTGAAGTCGGGCCGCCTGCCGGCCATCGTCGCGACATCGAGCCTCGAGCTGGGCATCGACATGGGTGCCGTCGACCTCGTGATCCAGATCGAGTCGCCGACGTCCGTGGCCCGCGGCCTGCAGCGGATCGGGCGGGCCGGCCACCAGGTCGACAGCCCGTCGCGGGGCGTGATCTTCCCGAAGTACCGCGGCGACCTGCTCGAGGCGGCGGTCGTGGCCGAGGGGATGCATGCCGGCACGATCGAGACCACGCTGATCCCGCGCAACCCGCTCGACGTGCTGGCCCAGCAGGTCGTGGCGATGACGGTGATGGATCGCTGGTCGGTCGACGAGCTGGCAGCGACGGTCGGCCGTGCCGCGCCGTTCGAGTCGCTCTCGCGGGAAGCGCTCGAGGGCGTCCTGGCGATGCTCGCCGGAGCCTATCCGTCGGACGAGTTCGCCGAGCTCAAGGCCCGCCTGGTCTGGGACCGGGTGACGGGCATTGTCGAGGGCCGGCGCGACGCCCGGGTCGTGGCCGTGACCTCGGGCGGGACGATTCCCGACCGGGGCCTGTTCGGCGTGTTCATCGCCGGCGAGGCGGGCACGCCCGGGCGACGGGTCGGCGAGCTCGACGAGGAGATGGTCTACGAGCTGCGGGCGGGGATGCACGGCGACGTCGTCGTCCTCGGCGCGAGCTCCTGGCGGGTGCTCGAGATCAACCACGATCGGGTGATCGTCGCGCCGGCGCCGGGCGTGCCGGGCAAGCTCCCGTTCTGGCACGGTGACGCGGTCGGGCGCCCGATCGAGCTCGGCCGCGCGGTCGGCGCCCTGGTTCGAGAAGTCGAGGCCGACCTCGGCCGGGGAACCCGCGGCCGGGCGACCGCCCTGGCTCGCCTGGCCGAGCGCAACGACCTGGATCCGCTCGCGGCCGAGAACCTGGTCGCCTATCTCGAGGATGAGCTGGAGGTTGCCGGCTCGCTGCCGACCGACCGGCGGATCGTGGTCGAGCGATTCCGCGACGAGCTCGGCGACTGGCGACTGTGCCTCCTGACCCCGTTCGGGGGCCGGGTCCACGCACCCTGGTCGCTGGCCCTCGAGGCCCGCCTCGGAGAACGCCTCGGGGCCCCGGTCCAGACGATCTGGTCCGACGACGGGATCGCGATCCGGCTGCCGGAAGGCGAACTGGGCGGCGAGCTCGAGCGCGGCAGCGGGTCGCCCGGCGACGGGCTCAGTGGGGCGCTCGGAGACGGGTTCGAGGACCTCCTGTTCCCGAGCGACGACGAGGTCGAGGACCTCGTCGTCGGCCAGCTGGCGAACTCGGCCCTGTTCGCCGCCCGATTCCGGGAGAACGCAGCCCGGGCCCTGCTCCTGCCCCGCCGCCGGCCCGGCACCCGGACGCCGCTTTGGCAGCAGCGTCAGCGCTCGGCCGACCTGCTCGCCGTCGCCAGCCGCTACGGCAGCTTCCCGATCCTCGTCGAGACCTACCGGGAGTGCCTCTCGGACGTCTTCGACCTGCCCGCCCTCAAGGCGGTCCTGGGCGGCGTCGTCCGGCGCGAGATCGCCGTCCACCGGGTGGAGACCGTCCGGGCCTCGCCGTTCGCCAGTTCCCTCCTGTTCGACTACGTCGCCGCCTACATGTACGAGGGCGACGCGCCGATCGCCGAGCGCCGGGCCCAGGCGCTGACCCTCGACCGGGACCTTCTGCGCGAGCTGCTCGGCCAGGAGGAGCTGCGCGAGCTGCTCGATGGTGACGCGCTGGCCGACCTCGAGCTCCGCCTCCAGGCCCTGACCCAGGAGCGAGCGGCGACGACCGTCGACCAGGTCCACGACCTGCTCCGCCGGCTGGGCGACCTGACCGAGACCGAGGTCGGCGGCCGGGTCGCGGGCGGGCTGGCTGTCGCGCAGGGCTGGCTGGCCGAGCTGGCCGCCTCGCGCCGGGCGGTCGCGGTCCGGGTTCCGGGCGAGCCCGCCGGCCAGCGCTGGATCGCGATCGAGGACGTGGCCCGCTACCGCGACGCGCTCGGGGTCGAATCGCCGGCCGGCGTACCGCAGGCCTTCCTCGCCCCGACCGTCGCCGCCCTCGAGGGCCTGCTCGGGCGCTGGGCCCGGACCCACGGCCCGTTCCTGGCGGTCGAGCCGGCGACCCGCTGGGGCCTGCCCGGCGGACTGGTCGAGGACGCCCTCCTGCGGCTGATGGCCAACGGGTCCCTCCTGCGGGGCGAGTTCCGGCCGGGCGGGGCCGAGCGCGAGTGGTGCGACCCCGAGGTCCTCCGCCAGCTCCGTCGCCGCTCGCTCGCCCGGCTGCGCCACGAGGTCGAGCCGGTCGAGCCGGCCGCCCTGGCCCGGTTCCTGCCCGCCTGGCAGGGTGCCCGGCCGCTCGCCGGCCTGGCCGAGGCGCCGGCGGCCGGTTCGCCGGCCTTGCGCGGCACGGCCGCCCTCGAGCGCCTGGCGGAGGTGATCGACCAGCTCGCCGGCCTGCCGATCCCGGCGTCGGTCCTGGAGCGCGACGTTCTGCCCGTGCGGGTGCCCGGCTACCAGCCCCGCCTGCTCGACGAGCTGGGCGCGATGGGCGAGGTGACCTGGCTCGGGCGGGGGAGCCTCGGCCGCGACGACGGCCGGATCGTCCTGGTCCGGCCCGGGCGCGAGGCGCTGCGCGACGCCGTCCTGGATCCGCCCGGCGCGACGGACGGCGAGGGCCGCCCGGCGGGTCCCCGCCACGACGCGATCCGCGACGTCCTCGCCCGGCGCGGCGCGTCGTTCTACCGCCCGATCCATGCGGCAGCCGGAGGCGGCCCCGATCGCGAGGTCCTCGACGCCCTGTGGGACCTGGTCTGGGCCGGCGAGGTCACCAACGACACGTTTGCCCCGCTGCGGGCGCTGCGCTGGGCCCGTCCGGGCCATGAGCCGCGCCGGCGGCAAGGGCGACTGAGTTGCCGCCTGACGAGCCTCGGACCACCCGAGGCCGCGGGACGCTGGTCGCTGGTCGAGCCGGCCGCCGATGGCCGCCCGACGACGCCGACCGAGCGGCTCCACGCGACCGCCCTCGCCCTCCTCGACCGCCACGGCGTGCTGACCCGCGAAGCCGTCGTGGCCGAGGGCGTCGGCGGCGGCTTCGCCGGGATCTATCCGGTCCTGCGGGCGCTGGAGGAGGCGGGCCGGATCCGGCGGGGCTACTTCGTCGATGGCCTGGGCGCCGCCCAGTTCGCCCTGCCCGGGGCCCTCGACCGGCTCCGTGCCGCGCGCGAATCGGCCGACGACGCATCGCCCGCTGCGGTCCACCTGCTGGCCGCCGCCGATCCGGCCAACCCGTACGGTGCCGCGCTGGCCTGGCCGCGCCGCTCGGACGACGATCGCCGTCCGTTCCAGCGAGCGGCCGGTGCCTACCTCGTGCTCGTCGACGGCCGGCCGGTCTTCTATCTCGAGCGTGGCGGCCGGACGATCCAGCCGTTCCCGGCCGCCGACGAACCGGCCGCCTGCCTGGCCGCCCTGCGGGCGTTCGGCGCCCTCGTCGCTGATCGCCGCCTGCGCGAGCTGGTGATCACCCGGGTCGACGGGCTGCCGATCGCCGACTCGCCCTGGCGGCCGGCCTTCCTCGAAGCTGGCTTCCAGCCGGGCTATCGCGGCCTGGTCCTTGGTTCGCGCTGAGCCCGGCCGGGGGCCAGGCCCGTATCATCCCGCTGATGTGTGAGCAGTTCGTCGCCCGCGCGGCGCAGCCGTTCCGGATCGAGCGCCTCTTCCCGCTGGCCGAGAGCCTCGAGCGCTTCGGGATCGCCGGCTTCGGCTGGGGGGCGGCCTGGATCGACGAGTCGGGCGGCCTGCGGACGTATCGCGACGTGCGGGCGTTCCGCGACGACCCTGGCCGGGAGGCGATCGGCGGCCACGAGACGACCAGCCTGCTCGTCCACCTCCGCCGCCCGTCGCGGCTGTCGACCCTGACCCTGGCCGACACCCAGCCGTTCGAGGATCCGGCCGGCCGGTTCGCGTTCAGCCACAACGGTGACCTGCGCGCCTTCCGGGCCCAGCGGGCGGCCTTCCGGGCCGCCGGCCGGATCAAGGGCCGGGCCGACACTGAGGTCGGGGCGCGCTGGCTCGAGGACGCCTGGCGGCCCGGGGCGCCGGTCGGCGACCTGCTCGGGACGCTCCATCGGACGTTCGAGGGCCAGGCCAACCTGGCCGTCCTGGCCGGCGACGGTGCCCTGTATCACTACGCCGGCAACGCCGAGAACCCGGTCTTCGCCTTCCGGCTGGGCCCGCTCGAGCTGGCCTCGACCGGGATCTACTCGCTCGATCGATCGCTCTTCCGCTATGTAGCGCCGGGAGCCCGGGGCCGGGAGCGGATCGAGCTCGGCCGGACTGCCGTCCTCGCCTGACGGCAAGCCGGTCCGCCGAGACCGGCGTCAACCGGTCCGGTGCTCGAGGCCGAAGAACGCCCGGATCTCGACCCGCACGCGCTGTCGGGTCCCGCCCGGATCGCTCGCCCAGCCCCGCCGCCAGGCGCCCAGCCGGCCGCCGGCCGCGACCAGCGACGCGGGCCAGGTGCGCGGATCGAAGCGGGCCAGGGCGGCCGGGTGGCGCCACAGCCAGGGGATCGTCGCCCACAGCAGGACGAGGTAGTCGAGGCGCGGCGGCCGCGGGCCGAAGCCGAACAGCGCCTGGAGCTGGATGATCGTCAGGGGCAGGGTCAGCAGGCTCAGCCCGCCGGCCAGGGCCAGCCAGACCAGGCCCCACGTCCGGGCCCGGGGGGCGAGCAGGACCCAGAACGGCGCCGGCACCCACTTCATCCAGGTCGCGATCGCCCAGATCAGGCCGGCAATCCGGGCCTCCGAGAACTGGGCGATCCACAGCCCGAGGGCGAGGAGCAGGGTGACGTTGCCGGTGTCGAGATTGGCCCCGACCGGGAAGGCCAGGACGAGGACGGCGATCGCCGCGGCCAGCGGCCGGCGCTGGTAGGCCCAGTGGATCGTCGCCAGCCAGCCGATGATCAGGCCGCCCCGCCAGACGAACCAGGCCACCTCCCAGGGCAGGAAGGCCCACGGCGCGAAGAGGGGCAGCATCCAGGGCGCGTAGACGTAGGGCAGGAACGGGCCGCTGGGGTGGTAGGGATCGCCCCCGTTGAGCCAGATCCGGACCGCCCCCCAGTACGCCCGGGCGTCGGCTCCGCCCTCCTCGCCGCGGGCCAGCAGGCCGGCGCCGATCACGGCGAAGACGAAGGCGAGGATGATGATCGCCACGATCCGGCGCCGGTCGCGCAGCCGGGCAGCGCCGTCCACGATGGCGCGCCGGACGACCCGTCGCCGGCGGTCCGTCGCTGTTGGCCGGGCCTCCAGACGGCCCGATCGTGCCGCGCTCATCGAGGCATTCTCGCACGGCTCGGGCCGATCTCCAGCCCACGCTGCGGCGATCCGCTCCTGTATCCTCTCGGGATCGTCGAGGAGGCGGGTGAAGCTGTGCCCGAGGGTACCGTCATCGTGATCGGGGGGGCCGAGGACAAGGTTCGCGACCGCGTCATCCTGAACCGCTTCGTGACGCTCGCCGGCGGCCCCGCGGCGGTCGTCGCGGTGATCAGCACCGCCTCGTCGATGGGCCTCGAGGCGGGCGAGCTGTACCGGAATGTCTTCGGCCAGCTCGGCGTGGCGACCGTCCGCCCGATCCACGCGGTGACCCGCCAGCAGGCCAACGAGGAGGCCACGGTTCGCGCCCTGCGCGGCGCGACGGGCATCTTCCTGACCGGCGGCAACCAGCTCCGGCTGAGCTCGACCCTCGGCGGGACCCGCCTGGCCAGCGAGATCTTCGAGCGCTTCGAGGCCGGAGCGGTGATCGCCGGGACGTCGGCCGGGGCGTCGGCCATGAGCAGCCACATGATCGCCTTCGGGGCGTCGGGCGCGACGCCAAAGCTGCGCATGGCCCAGATCGCGGCCGGCCTCGGGGTCCTGCCCGGGGTGATCATCGATCAGCACTTCCAGCAACGGAACCGGCTCGGCCGGTTGCTCAGCCTGATCGCCCAGAACCCCAGCCTGCTCGGCCTGGGCGTCGACGAGGACACGGCCGGGGTCGTCGGCGCCGACCATGTCATGGAGGTGATCGGGCGAGGCAGCATCACGATCATCGACGGCGCGAACTCGGAGACCGACGCCTGGGAGATCGGCGGCCACCGGCCGCTGATGATCAGCGGGGTCGTGCTCCACTCGCTGCCGGCCGGCTACCACTTCGACCTCCGCCGCCGGCGGCGGGTCGCGACCCCCCAACTCCGGGCGCTTGCCGGCGGGGAAGCCGCCTCGAGCTGAGCCCTGACCGCGAGCCGGCCCGCGGCCCGCACCTTGCCCATTCCCGATCGCGTGGAGGACCCACCCGTGGCCGAGACCGCATCGACAGCCCGACCGAAGCCGTCCGGGCGGGGCGCGTCCGTCGCCCGGCCGGAGCCGAGCCTGGCGATCGTCGAGACCCGGATCCTGCGCGGTCCGAACTACTGGGCCCGCGAGCCCGTCGTGCGGATGCTGGTCGACCTGGGCAGCCTCGAGGAATTCCCCAGCAACACGATCCCCGGCTTCGTCGACGCCCTGGTCGAGCTCCTGCCGAGCCTCGAGGACCACGCCTGCTCGCTCGGCCGGCGGGGTGGCTTCATCACCCGCCTGCAGGACGGGACGTGGGCCGGTCACGTCGCCGAGCACATCGCTCTCGAGCTCCAGAACCTGGCCGGGACCGACGTCCGCCACGGCAAGACGCGCTCGGCCGGCGGCTACGGCCGCTACAACGTGATTTACGAGTACCGCGAGGAGTCGGTCGGGATCGAGGCCGGGCGGATCGCGGTCGCCCTGGTCAACCATCTCGTCGATCCGCCGGCGAGCCCCGAGTTCGACCTGATGGCCGAGCTCGAGGGCCTGATCCGGCTGGCCGAGCGGGCGGCCTTCGGCCCGTCGACCCAGGCCCTGATCGACGAGGCGATCAGCCGCGACATCCCGTACATCCGGCTCGACCGCTACTCCCTCGTCCAGCTCGGGCAGGGCGTCCACCAGCAACGGATCCGGGCGACGATGACCTCGCGCACCTCGGCCATCGCCGTCGACATCGCCTCGGACAAGAGCCTGACCAACAAGCTCCTCGACTCGGCCGGCTTGCCGGTCCCGCGCTCGGAGATGGTCGACACCGAGGAGGCCACGGTCGCCGCCGCCCGGCGCCTCGGCTACCCGTGCGTCGTCAAGCCGCTCGACGGCAACCACGGCCGGGGGGTCCATCTCGACCTCCGCTCCGAGGAGGCCGTGCGGGCCGCGTTCCACGGGGCGCGGGCCGAGAGCCGCTCGGGCGACCTGGTCGTCGAGACGTACGTCGCGGGCAACGACTACCGCTGCCTGGTGATCGGCGGCAAGGTCGCCGCGATCGCCGAACGGGTGCCGGCCTCGATCGTCGGCGACGGCGAGCACACGATCGCCGAGCTGGTCGAGATCACCAACGCCGACACCCGGCGGGGGATCGGCCACGAGAAGGTCCTGACCCGGATCCGGGTCGATCGCGACGCGGTCGAGCTCGTCCGGGCCCAGGGCTACGAGTTCGACGCGATCCCGCCGGCCGGCCAGCGGATCAAGCTGGCCCTGACCGGCAACATGTCGACCGGCGGCACGTCGATCGACCGGACGATCGAGGCCCATCCGGACAACGTCGAGATCGCCGAGACCGCCGCCCGGATCATCGGCCTGGACGTGGCCGGCATCGACTTCATCTGCCCCGACATCGCCACCCCGGTGCGCGAGACGGGCGGGGCGATCGTCGAGGTCAATGCCGCGCCCGGCTTCCGGATGCACACCCACCCGACCGAGGGCGAGCCGCAGTATGTCGCCCGGCCGGTGATCGACGGCCTCTTCCCATCCGGGACGCCGGCCCGCATCCCGATCCTCGCCGTGACCGGCACGAACGGCAAGACGACGACGGTCCGGATGATCGCCCACATCCTCAAGCTGATGGGCCGCCGGGTGGGGATGACCTCGACCGACGGGATCGTCATCGACGGCCGGATGATCAAGAAGGGCGACATGTCCGGCCCCCGCTCGGCCCAGATGGTCCTCCAGAACCCGACCGTCGACACGGCCGTCTTCGAGGTCGCCCGGGGCGGGATCCTGCGCGAGGGCCTGGGCTACGACCGGAACGACGTGGCGGTGGTCACCAACGTGACCGGCGACCACATGGGCCTGGGCGGGATCACCTCGCTCGGCCAGCTGGCGAACGTCAAGGCGGTCGTGGTCGACGCCGTGCCCCGGTCGGGCTCGGTCGTGCTCAACGCCGACGACCCGCTCGTCGCCCGGATGGGCCGTCACTCGGCCGGCCGGGTGGTCTACTTCTCGATGCAGACAACGAAGGGCGAGGAGGGCTACGACCGGGTCGACGGCCATGTCGGCCGAGGCGGCGCGGCGTTCACCATCGACGAGACGCCCGAGGGCGACCTCGTCGTCCTGCGCCTGGCCGGCCGGACGATGCCGATCCTGTATACCCACCTGATCCCGGCCACGTTCGGCGGCAAGGCCCGGATGAACGTCGCCAACGCGCTGGCCGCAGCGGCCGCGGCGTGGGCCGCGGGCGCTCACCTGCACGACATCCGGCAGGGCCTGCGGACGTTCTCGACCTCCTTCTTCCAGGCCCCCGGCCGGCTCAACCTGCTCGAGCTGGGCGGGGTCCGGCTGGTGATCGACTACTGCCACAACGTCGACGGGATGCGCCAGCTGGCCGACTTCGTGCAGCGGATGATGACCGAGCCGGACCTGGCCAAGGGCCGCCCACCGCGCTCGAAGGCCGCCCGGACGAAGGCCGCCGAGGCCGCCGCCGTGCGCCACGGGCGGGCGATCGGCGTGATCGGGATCCCCGGCGACCGGCGCGACCAGGACCAGCGCGACTACGGGGCGATCGCCGCGACCGCGTTCGACGAGCTGATCATCCGCGAGGACAAGAACCTCCGCGGACGGGCCCCGGGCGAGTCGGCCGGGCACGTGGCCGAGGGCGCCAAGGCGGCCCGGGCCGACGGCACCGGCCGGACGACGAAGGTCGACGAGGTCCTCGAGGAGATGGCCGCCGTCCGGCTCGCCCTGCGCCGGGCGGCCCCGGGCGACTTCATCGTGATGTGTGTCGACGACGCGGTCGGTGTCTACCGCGAGGCGATGGCCGCCGGGCGGGGCCTCGGCGAAGCGAAGGCGTTCGCCGACCCGGGCGAGCTCGAGGTCCCCGAGGGCTAGCGGCCCTGCCCGTCCTCCCGGCGCCGGTCGCGCTGCGGGAACGGCATGGGTCAGCTTGGCGGATCGTGCTCGACCGGGTAGGCCCGCAGCCCCGGGTACTGGATGCAACAAATCGGCCAATCCGGGCCGAATCCAGGGCTCGTTCCATCCCCGGGCTCGACTCGGTCCACTGGCTCGAGCGTGGCCCAGGATGACTCGGACGCCCGCCGGGTCCCGGGTCCGCCGCAGAAGGCCCGATCGACGCCAAAACCGGCTCTCCGTTGCATGGACTACCCGCGACGGACGGAGTGCACCTCACCGCGTCGGTCCGCGTCGGTCCGCGTCGCTCCGCGTCGGGCGCACAAGGCCAATTGCCAACTCGTTCGCGGCCCGTCACGAGTGATCGACCGATCTGACAGGCTGCGGCCGGGCGCCGGGCCACTCCGCCGCGGGCTGACCGCGACCCGGCCGCCCCTGGCACCAACTCAGCGCCGGGGGCGCTCCTGGAGGCGCGGGATCAGCTCGCTGAGTTCGGAGCCGACGTCGACCGGCCGGGCGCCGAGCTCGGCCAGCAGGGCGAAGACCGCCTCGCGATCCTCGTGGCACATCAGGACGACGACCCTGGCGGCGTCGGGCCGGCCGCCGCTCCGGTTCGAGTGCGCTCCGCCGGCGCCGTTCAGCTCCGCCCGCAGCGCGGCCGACTCCGTCTCGTAGACGGGCACGTCGGCGTTCCCGGCGGCGGTCCCGGCCGAGCGGATCCCGGCCAGCAGCTCGCCCACGACCGATTCCCGGGTCCGGCCGCGGAGGTAGTTGAGGGTCTCCTTGATCGCCACCCGCTGGGCCCGCTCGGCCGCGATCCGGCCGATCCCGCGCAGCGTGTCGTCGGGCCGGTCGCCGGCGGTCCCGATGATCACCGTGATCGGCGTCGTCCGCCCTGCAGCGCCGCCGGCGATCCCCTCGGCCACGTCGAGGATCGCCGCGATGCCGGCCTCGTTGTGGGCGAAGTCGACGATCACGATCCGCTGGCCGAGCCGGTAGATGTTGAGCCGGCCCGGTGATCGCTCCGAGCTCGGCCGGAAGTCGACGAGGCCGGCCCGGACCTGCTCGATCGTCGCTCCCAGGGCCCGCGCGCCGCCGGCCGCTGCGAGGGCATTGGCCACGTTGTGGCGGGCGTAGCCGCCGATCGTGATCGGCACCTCGCCGACGGTCGCGATCTCGGCCGTCCGCCGGGCGTCGACCTCGACCAGCGTGTCCCGCCGGAGCAGGTAGGCGCGACCGCCGGCGGCGACGTGGCGGCCGACGACCGATGGCGGCCGGGCGGCGATCGAGAAATAGGCGACGCTGGCCCGCACCCGCCGGCCGACGGCCGCCACGAACGGGTCGTCGCCGTTCAGGATCACCCAGCCGTCGGGCCGGGTGATCCGGCAGATCGTCGACTTGACCTCGGCCAGCTCGGGCAGGGTGTGGATCCCCTGGAGGTCGAGGTGGTCCGAGCTGACATTGGTCAGGACGCTCGCCTCGTTCGACTCGTAGCCGACGCCCTTCAGCACGATCCCGCCGCGGGCCGTCTCGAGGACGGCCACGTCGACGTCGGAGCGAGCCAGGACCTGGGCCGCGCCACCGGGCCCGGTCCAGTCGCCGGGATCGACCATCCGCTCGTTGACCAGGACGCCGTCGGAGGTCGTCGTGCCGGTCCGCCGGCCGGCCCCGATCAGGATGTGGCTGATCAGCCGGGTCGTCGTGCTCTTGCCGTTCGTGCCGCTGATCGACACGATCGGGATCCGCCGCTCCGCATCGCGGATCCAGGTCGGCGGCAGGAGGTCGGCTTCGTCGATCCGGGCGGACCAGCGCCCGAGCAGGCGAGCCTGGCCGCCGGTCAGGCGGGCCGTCCGGGCCGGGGACGCGTTGCGCTCGGCCAGGGCGACCGCGGCTTCGGCGATCGCCCGCGTCCGTCCGGCGGCCGACCACGGCGCGCTGACGATCCAGTGGCCGGGGTCGGACGAGCGATGGACGGCCAATCCGGCGCGGCCCTCGCCGTGATCGGAGCGCAGGCGCCGGAGCCAGGCCGCCAGGGCCGCCACCTCGTCCGGCCAGTCGCGGCTCGGCACGGGCCGGCCGAGGTGGACCAGGGCGTGCCGGGCGGGGCTGCGCTGGCCGTACCACGTCCGTCGCCGGCCGACCGCCACCTCGACCTTGAGCACCGGCTCGAGCCGGTAGACGTTGGGTCCCTCGAGCAGGCGGATCTCGATCAAGCGCACGGTGCCGGGGAGTCTAGCAACGCGGGTAGACTGCCGGCATGGAGAGCCTGCACCCGCCCGGGTCGACCGTCAGCGCGGATGAGCTCGAGGAGCTCGAGGAGATCGTCCAGGACGAGCTGCCGGCCTACCTCGAGGACCTCGCGACGCTGGTCAACGTCGATTGCGGCAGCTACACCAAGGCCGGCGTCGACCAGGTCGGCAGCTGGACGGCCGCCTTCCTCGAGCGTCTCGGGGCGCAGGTCGAGATTCACGCCCATCCGACCCTCGGCGACACGGTCGTGGGCACGTTCCGCGGCCGGCCCGGAGCACCCCGGGCGCTGCTGATCGGCCACCTCGACACGGTCTTTCCGGAGGGCACCGCCGCCGAGCGACCGCTCCGGATCGACGCCGGGATCGCCCGCGGCCCGGGCGTGACCGACATGAAGAGCGGCCTGCTGGCCGGCCTGTACGCGATCCTGGCGATGCTCTCGCTCGGTGAGGGCGAGGATCTCTCGTCGTCGGCGGCCGGCAAGTCGGGGTCGAGCTGCCGTTCGAGCGCCTCGTGTTCGTGGCCAATCCGGACGAGGAGATCGGCTCGATCTCGAGCACCGCCGTCATCCGCGAGCTGGCCCTCGCCTCGGACGTCTGCTTCGTCCTCGAGTGCGCCCGGGCCAACGGCGACATCGTCTCGGCGCGCAAGGGCACCGTCGACCTCCGGCTGACCGTTCACGGCCGGGCCGCCCATGCCGGGGTCGAGCCCGAGAAGGGCCGCAACGCGATCCTGGCCGCCGCCCACCAGGTGATCGAGCTCCAGGCCCTCAACGGCCGCTGGCCGGGGGTCACGGTCAATGTCGGCGTCATCGCGCGGCGGGACCCGCCCGAACGTGGTGGCCGAGGAGGCCGTCCTCGAGGTCGACGTCCGGGCCACGACGCGCGAGGCGCTCGAAGCGGCGGAGGCCGCCCTTCGCGAAGATCGCGGCCACCACCGCCGTGGCCGATACCAGCGTGACCGTCGAGGAGAGCGGCCGGCACTGGCCGATGGAGCGCTCGAGCGGAGCGTCAGGCTGGTCGAGCACGCCCAGGCGCTCGCCGGCCGGCTCGGCTTCGAGCTGAACGATGCGGCGACCGGCGGCGCCTCCGACGCGAACACGACGGCCGGCCTGGGCGTGCCGACGCTCGACGGGCTGGGCCCGATCGGCGGCAACGATCACTCGCCGGCCGAGTACCTCGAGATCGATTCGATCGTGCCCCGGACAACCCTGCTGGCCGGGCTGCTGCTGGCCGTCGGCCGCGACCCGACCGTCGGCGGCGTGGCGGCCGAAACGCGCCTGATGGGCCGCTCCGAGCGCCGCCGGATCTCGTCCGGCGGCCCGTACGAGGCCCGCTACGGCTACAGCCGGGCGATCGTGGCCGGCAACGCCTGCTGGGTGTCGGGCACGACCGACGCCGGCCCGGACGGCCGCTCGTTCACCCGGACGACCCCGCCGGCCAGGCCCGGGCGAGCCTCGACATCATCGAGCGGGCCCTCCACCAGGCCGGCTTCTGACCGCCTGACGTCGTCCGGATCCGGATCTTCACCACGAAGATGGCCCGCAGCCGGCCGATCCTCGAGGCGCACGGCGAGCGCTACGTCGGGATCGGGCCGGCGGCCACGATCGTCGAGGTCAAGGCCCTGATCGATCCGTCGCTGCTGGTCGAGATCGAGGTCGACGCCGTTCGCGACCCGTAGGCCGCGGGGTTGGCCGGACGAGGCTCAGGCGGCCAGGCCGAGGGCCCGGGCACCGGCCACGATGACCACCGCCAGGATCAGCCCGAGGAGCAGGTTCCGGCGCCAGGCGACGATCGCGATGCAGGCCGCCACGGCCAGCCATTCGACCCCGACGTGGAACGACGGGCCGCTCGTCCCGGCGGCGGGGTTGACGAAGATCTGCGACGCGGCGATCGAGGCCAGGACGGCCGGTCCGACCAGGCGCAGGTACTCGAGGGCGCGCGGCGGGAGGCGGTCGAAGCCCGGTGCCAGGAGCGGGATCGCGCGGCTGGGATAGGTGACCAGGGCCATCAGGACCGCCAGCCCGACGAGGCCAGTGCTCACGACGGCAGCCCGTCACCGTCGCCGGCGATCTCGACCGGCCCGGCCGCGGCGGAGCTTCCGCCGGCCTCGCCGCCCGGGGCGGCCAGCCCGACGAGCGGTCCGACCAGCCCGCCGGCGACGATCCCCAGCCGGCTGTCCCAGGCGAGGCCGATGACCACCGCGCAGATCACCCCGACGGCGGCGGCGACCAGCTCGCGCCGGCCGTTCGATCAGGCCGACCGCCAGGCCGGCCATCGCGGCCGGGAAGACGACGTCGAGGCCGAGGACCGCGCGGGTCGGGGATGAACTGGCCGCCGAGCGACGCCCAGGATCGTGGCCAGGTTCCAGGGGATGAACGTCGAGCCGATCGCGGCCAGCCAGTAGCCGGCCGGATCAGCCCGGCCGAGGCGCCGGAAGTGGACGCTGGCCAGGGCGAACGCCTCGTCGGTCAGGACGTGGGCCATGGCCAGCCCGGCGTGACGAACGGCTGGCCCCGCAGCCAGGGCGCCAGCGCCGCCGAGTACAGGAGGTGGCGGGCATTGAGCAGGGCGGTCAGGACGACGATCGCCGGCCAGGCGAAGCCGGCCGCGACGCATGCCCGCCGCGGCGAACTGGCTGGCTCCGGCGAAGACGATCAGCGCTCATCGCGATCGCCTCGATCGGCGAGAAGCCGGCCGACGCGGGCGGTCAGGCCGAAGACCAGGCCGAAGCCGAAGGCCGAAGCGACCAGGCCCGTCGCCGTCGACCGCCAGCCGCCGGCGGGCGGCGCGCAGGACGGCAGGATCGAGCGGGGGCAGGCCCGCCGGCCGGGTCGGCGGTCGTGCCGGGCGACGCGGTCAGCGCAGGAACGTCTTGGCGCAGGTCCCGTCGCAGACGACGTAGACGGCATGCAGGTCGTGGGCGAAGCCGGCGACGTGGAGCAGGCCCGGGCAGCCCGGCGTCGGGCACTTCCAGACCCACCAGCGATCGCCCGGCTCGAGCGGGGTCGTCTCGGCGGCGAGCTTCGCCGCCAGGCCGTCGCGCTCGGCGGTCAGGCGGGCAATCGTCGCAGCGCGAGCCGTCTCGGTCTCGCTCGAATAGGGGTAGTTCTGACCGACGTTCGACGTCACCCGACCCTCCCGGCGGCTGGTGGTCGGCCCGAGTATAGGCGAGCCACGGCGGCCCGGCTGCGACGCCTCACCAGGCGGCGGGCAGGCCCGGGCTGCGAGGGTCGGTGGCAGCCGCCAGGCTGCCCCCGTTCGGCCGGTCCGCCGTCGACCAGCTCGATCGCGTGGCAGTGGCCCAGGGCCGCCGTCGAACGGCTCGACCGCCACGACCGGATGGCCCAGCGCCTCCAGTCCGGCCAGCAGCTCGGGCCCGAAGCGGGGCTCGATCCGGACCGTGTCGGGTGGCGCGAAGTGCTCGGCTGGCTCGACGAACCAGCGCGGCTCGGCGACCGCGCGTGGCCACGTCCAGCCCCGCCGTCGACGAGGGCCGAGACGACCTGGGCATGGACCTGGGGCTGGGCGTCGCCGCCCATCGAGCCGACGATCACCCATGGCCGGCCGGACCGGAAGAGCATCGCCGGCATCAGGGTGTGGAGCGTTCGCTTGCCCGGCGCGAGGACGTTCGGGTGGTCCTCGTCGAGGGCGAAGTAGGCGCCCCGGTTCTGGTAGGCGATGCCGGTGACGGGGTCGACGATGCCCGAGCCGAAGCCGGCGTAGTTGCTCTCGATCAGGCTGACGGCATTGCCCTCCGCGTCCACCACGCCGAGCCAGATCGTGCCCCCGCCACGGGGCACCGTGGCCGCGGGCGGCCGGCTTGCCCGGCGCGGATCGATCCGGGCGGCCAGCTCGCGGGCGTAGCCCTTGTCGAGCAGGCGGTCGAGCGGGGCCCGACGGTGGGCGGGATCGGTCAGGTGGGCATCGCGATCGGCCATTGCCAGCTTCGACGCTTCGATCCCGAGGTGGGCCCAGCGGATCCGGTCGGTGACGCTGTCCGGGCCGTCGGCGTTGGCAACCGGCGGCTCGAACGACTCGAGGATGTTGAGCAGCTCGAGGGCCACGAAGCCCGAGCTGTTGGGCGGATGGCCGCTGACCCGAACGCCACGGTAGTCCGTCGCGATCGGCTCGGTCCAGGTCGAGTCGTGGGCAGCGAGGTCGTCCCGGCCGATCGCCGACCCGGCCGCGGCCAGTGCCCGGGCCTGGTGATCGGCGGTCGCGCCCTCGTACGGCTCGGCCCAGCCCTGACCGGCAATCCGCTCGAGCGTCGCGGCCAGGGCGGGCAGGCGGACCCGCTCGCCGGGACGCCAGGCGCGGTCCGCCGGCCGGTAGACGGACTGCCAGCCCGCGGCGGCCGGCCCGAGCTCGCGTTCGAAGACCGCCGCGCTGACCTCGACCGCCCGGCAGAACGCCTCGTCGGCCGGGTAGCCGTCGCGGGCCAGCTCGATCGCCGGCCCCAGCAGCTCGGCCCGGGGCAGCCGCCCGTACCGGTCGTGGGCATCGCCCCACGAGCGGACTGCGCCGGGAACCGTGATCGACAGTGCGCCGCGGTTCGGGATCCGGCGCAGGCCGCGCGCCCGGAGCGCTGCGGCGCTGGCGGTCGCCGCCGAGCGGCCGCTGCCGTTCAGGCCGGCCAGCTGACCGCTCGTGGCGTCCCAGATCAGCCAGAAGGCATCGCCGCCGAGGCCACAGGCCTGGTTGTCGACGACGGCCAGAACGGCGTTCGTGGCGATCGCCGCATCGACCGCGCTGCCGCCGGCCCGCAGGATGCCCAGACCGGCCGCCGTCGCGAGGTGGTGGGGGGCGACCACCGCGGCGTGGCTGCCGCGGGCAAGGAAGGCGGGCACCAACGGGCGAGTCATCGTGGCTCCGAGTCTAGCCGCCGGGCCGCGGCGTGGCAGCGATCGACGAACCGCCCGCGCGGCCCTGTAGTCTTCGCGACGAATGGATCCGGCCACCGCCCAGGCGAACCATGCAGCGCCCCAGCCCGATCACCAGGCCCGCTCGCTGATCGCGGTCCTGTTCGGCACGTTCACCCTGCGCCTGAGCACCGGCCTGACCGGGGCCCTGCTGACCTACCACCTGGCCCATTTCGAGCGGGTCGGCGGCGTCCGCGTCGAGGCCGGCACGATCGGCCTGTTCGCCGCCCTGTTCTTCCTCGCCGAGCTGCTGATGTCGCCGATCTTCGGCGTCCTTTCCGACCGTTTCGGGCACCACCGGATGATGGAGCTAGGTCCCCTCTTCGGGTTCATCGCCGTGATCCTGACCGGGTTGACGACGTACATCCCGTTGCTGGCTGGAACGCGGGTCCTGGAGGGCCTGTCGACCGCGGCATCGGTGCCGTCCATCCTGGGCTTCATCGCCATGGCGACGGCCGGCGACGAGCTGGCCCGCGGCCAGGCGT
Organism: uncultured Chloroflexia bacterium; assembly: GCA_963727055.1. Taxonomy (GTDB): domain Bacteria; phylum Chloroflexota; class Limnocylindria; order Limnocylindrales; family CSP1-4; genus Palsa-1033. The sequence continues at coordinate 1,159,029 of CAVSEN010000003.1, read as the reverse complement.
CGGCCCGCTTCGAGGGTGCCACCCTGGCCGGACTGGGCATCGGGATCGTCCTGGCCGGTCTCCTGATCGACCTGCTCGGACGGAATGCGTTCTTCCTTAACGCCGGGATCTACGGCATCTCGTTCCTCCTCTATCGCTACGGTGTGACCTGGCGCGAGGACACTCGGACAATGCGCAAGGTGGCGCATGGCGGGCTGAAGCGCTATGTCCAGATCCTGCGGAGCAGCCACGTCTGGCTCCTCGCCCCCACCTGGATCGCGATCAACGCCGCCCTCGGGCTGTGGACCAACCAGTCCCTCTTCCAGCTCACCCAGAAGCCGTCGCCCGAGTTCGCCGACCAGTACCTGATGGGCCATTTCGTGCCGACTGAGATCAGCATCGGGCTGGCCCTCGGGCTGGTCGTCTTCTTCGCCGGCCTGGTCTTCTGGGGCAACCGCTTCCGGCGCTTCCGGCGGACCTCGATCATCTTCTTCGGCATCCTGGGCGGCCTGGCCGTGATCGCGGCCGTCGCCGTCATCAACCACAGCGAGGGTGCGCCGGGCATCGCCCGGGCGATCCCCGGCGCGGCGGTCGTCGCTGGGCTGTTCGTCCTGGCAGGGGCCACGCCGGCGGCCCTGGGGTTGCTGGCCGACGTCTCCGAGGCCTATCCCAGGGACCGCGGCGCGATCATGGGCCTGTACTCCGTCTTCCTGGCGATCGGCCAGATCGGCGGCAGCCTGCTGGGCGGCGAGACGGCCCGGCTGGGCGGCATCGACGGCCTCCTCGTGGGCACCCTGCTGCTCCTCGTGATCGCCCTGGTCCCGCTCGCCCGCCTGCGCGACGTCGAGCACCTGATCGGCCAGCCCGCCGAGCCCGCAACCTGAGGCAGCGCCCATGAGCCAGGTCGCCATCGTCACCGACTCCGCGAGCGATCTCTCGCCGGCCCGCGCCGCCGAGCTGGGGATCAGCGTCGTGCCCCTCCTCGTCTCGTTCGGGGCCGAAGAGTTCAGGGCGGGCGAGGAGCTGAGCGCGGAGGCGTTCTGGGCGCGGATGACCGCTCCCGACGCCCCGTTCCCGAAGACGGCCGCGGCCAGCCCGGTGGCGTTCAAGGAGGCGTTCGAGGCGGCCTTCGCCGCGGGCGCCCCGTCGGTCGTCTGCCTGACTGTCGCCGCCAGCCTGTCGGGCACGTTCAAGTCGGCGACCCTCGGCCGGGAGATGCTGCCCGAGCGTGAGATCCATGTCGTCGACACCGACACGGCCGCCTTCGGGATGGCCCTCCTGGCGATGCTCGGCCGGGACCTCGCCGCCGCCGGCCGGTCGGGCAGCGAGATCGCCGCCGAGGTCCGTGCCCGAGCTCCGGACGTCGAGGCGATCGTCTGCCTCGACACCCTCGAATACCTCCGCCGCGGCGGCCGGATCAGCGGCGCCCAGGCGGTGATCGGGACGCTCCTGAGCGTCAAGCCGATCATCGCGATCCGCAACGGGTCGGTCAGCAAGATCGACCAGGTCCGGACCCGGGGCAAGGCTCGCGAACGGGCGCTCGAGTTCGTCGTCTCCCGGCCGATCGAGCGCCTGGCCGTGTTCCACAGCATCAGCCCGGACCTCGACGAGTTCCGCTCGGAGGTGATCGCCCGGGTCGCCACGGTCCCGGCCGACCAGGTCGAGACGGCGATCATCGGGCCGTCGATCGGACCTCACCTCGGGCCGGGCGCGCTGGGCGCCGCGATGCTCTACCGGCGGGCCTGACCCGTACCATCGGTTGCGGTCTGGTTGCGGTCTGGTTGCTGGACGGTCAACGACTCCGGGCTATACTCGGTCTGATTGACGCTGCGACGCGCGTCGACCTGGGTCGACCGGGGGTGAGCCGTCGCGACCGTGGGGTCGTCCGGGAGACGGCTCGTCGAACCTCGAGGAAGACGGAATCCGCCATGACAACCGAACGAGCCACCCGCGGGTCCATCAACCCGTGGGAAGTGGCCCAGCAGCAGTTCGACCTGGCCGCCGACCGGCTCAACCTCGACCCGGGCCTGCGCCGCGTGCTGCGCGAGCCGCGCCGCGAGCTGACCGTCCACTTCCCGGTGCACATGGACGACGGCAGCGTCCAGGTCTTCACCGGCTACCGCGTCCAGCACAACCTCGGCCGCGGCCCGGCCAAGGGCGGCATCCGCTACCACCAGGACGTGACCCTCGACGAGGTCAAGGCGCTGGCGATGTGGATGACCTGGAAGTGCGCGGTCGTCGGCATCCCGTACGGCGGCGGCAAGGGCGGCGTGATCGTCGATCCCAAGCAGCTCTCGCAGCGCGAGCTCGAGGGCCTGACCCGGCGCTACGCGACCGAGATCAGCATCATCATCGGGCCCGAGAGCGACATCCCGGCGCCGGACGTCAACACCAACGCCCCAGACGATGGCCTGGATCATGGACACCTACTCGATGCACGTCGGCTACACGGTCCCGGGCGTCGTGACCGGCAAGCCGATCGCCCTCGGCGGCTCGGAGGGCCGCAACGAGGCGACCGCGCGGGGCACCGTCTACTGCATCGTCGAGGCGGCCCGCCACCTGGGCATCGACCTGGCCAAGTCCACGGTCGCCGTCCAGGGCTTCGGCAACGCCGGCTCGATCGCCGCCCGGCTGATCGGCGACGAGGGCTCGACCGTCGTCGCGGTGAGCGACTCGACCGGCGGCATCCACGACCCGAGCGGCCTCGACATCGCCAAGGTCATCGCCTGGAAGAAGCGAGCACGGCACCGTCCAGGGCTTCCCGGGCGCCAAGGACATCAGCAACGCGGACCTGCTCGAGGTCGACTGCGACATCCTGATCCCGGCCGCCCTCGAGAACCAGATCACCGAGCGCAACGCGGGCAAGATCAAGGCCCGCATCGTCGCCGAGGCGGCCAACGGGCCGACGACGCCCGAGGCCGACGCGATCCTGTTCGACCAAGCGGAGTCTTCCTGATCCCGGACATCCTGTGCAACGCGGGCGGCGTGACCGTCAGCTACTTCGAGTGGGTCCAGGACCTCAACCGCGACTTCTGGGACGAGACCGAGGTCAACCACAAGCTCAAGGCGATCATGGTCAAGGCGTTCAAGGACTGCCTGGCGATGAGCCTCCGCGAGAACGTGAACATGCGCACGGCGGCCTACCTGCTGGCCGTCCAGCGGGTCGCCGACGCGACCGCGATGCGCGGCCTCTACCCGTAGATCCCGCGGCCCGAGCCCGACCGGCGGATCGCGGCCCCACCCGCCCGATCCGCCGCGTCGCCTCGCGGCACCGCAACCTGGTTCGCCCGGCCGCAGGGGACCGGAAGCGCCGTCGCCCGGTGCTACCATCCGAGCCATGCTCGATCACGAAGAGAAGTTCCTGTTCAAGGAGGAGATCCTCCACCTGGCCAACTCCGTCGCGGAGCCAGGCATCCTCGACAACGTCGAGGACCTGCTGACCGACGTGATCACCAGCCCGCGCTTCGACTCGGAGGTCTTCACCCTCGAGCGGAGCCTCCAGGTGATGCTCGGCCCCGCGCCGGGACGACCCTGGTCGGGCTGCTGACCGTCGCCCCCGAGGTCTTCGAGGAAGTCGCCGACGTCCACATCCCGTCGGAGGTCCACGAGCGCCTCGTCGCCTGGCGGGCCCGCTTCGGCCTGGCGATCGACAACGCCCTGAACTTCCTCAACAACCCGGACGGGATCCAGGGCCACAACTTCGCGACCCAGATCGCCCACGTCGAGGACCGCCGGGTCCTCCAGGGCCGCCTGACGCTGGTCCGCTACAACAACGAGCCGCAGTTCTTCGTGGCCGACGCGAGCGTCTTCCTGGGCCTCGTCGCGGACATCATGGAGCGCCTGGGGCCGTACCTCGAGACCGACGCCGTCGACGCCGAGACGATCACCCGGCTCAAGGATGCGGTCAGCCATCGAGTGGATCGCCGGACGACCACCCGCAGCTACGGCCGGCCGTGCGCCAGGTCTACCTCGCCGCCACCGGCCAGAACCGGGGCAAGACCACCACCAGCATCGGGCTGCTCGACGGCTTCCTGCGGCGCGGGCTCGACACCCGGTTCATGAAGCCGGTCGGCCAGCGCACCGTCATCGAAGACGGCGTGCCGGCCGACGAGGACGCGATCCTGGTCCGCAACGTCTTCGGCCTGGCCGATCCGCTGACCGTGATGAGCCCGGTCCACATCCCGCGCGGCTTCACCAAGGCCTACATCAACGGCGAGATCGTCGAGGACCTGTCGGCCCGGATCCGGGCGGCCCACGCCGCCGTCAGCCGGGCCGGCGAGATCCTGCTGATCGAGGGCACCGGCCACGCCGGCGTGGGGGCCGTGATCGGGCTGTCGAATGCCGCCGTGGCGGCGATGCTCGGCGCCCCGGCGATCATCGTGTCCGAAGGCGGCGTCGGCCGGCCGATCGACGAGATCGTGCTCAACGCGTCGCACTTCGCCAGCCACGGCGTGCGGGTCGCCGGGGCGATCGTCAACAAGGTCGACCTCGATGCCCAGCCGGGCATCGTCCGAACCCTGGAGCGGGGCCTGGCCCTCCACGACATCCCGCTCCTGGGCGTGCTGCCCTACCGGCCGATCCTGTCCAACCCGTCCCTGGCGATGATCCTCGAGGGCGTCCACGGCGAGACGGTCCATCCGGGGCCCGACCTCGACCGGGTGATCGGCGGCGTGGCGATCGGGGCGATGGAGCCGGCCCACATGCTCGAGCGGGTCCAGCCCGACACCCTGGTGATCGTGCCCGGCGACCGGGAGGACGTGATCCTGACCCTCACCACGGCCCACCTCACGGGTGGCCTCGACGCGGCCGGCCAGCCTCGCGGGGCGGCCCTCGGCCTGGTCCTGACCGGTGGCTACCGTCCCCGCCCGGCGGTCCTCGACGCGATCCGCCGGGCGAACCTGTTCGCCACGATCGTGCCCGAGGACACCTACCTCGTCGCCTCGGAGGTCCACGACCTGCTGGTCAAGACCCACTCGGCCGACGCAGGCAAGATCGAGATGATCAAGGCGCTCGTCTGGGAGCACCTCGAGATCGATCGCGTCCTCGGCGCAGCCGGTCCCGTCCCGAGCTAGGCGGGGCCGTCCAGCAGCTCGTTGTCGATCAGCCGCGTCGCGCCGACCCGGACCGCGAGCGAGAGGAGGGCCGATCCCTCGACCTGGTCGAGCTCGGCCAGGGTCAGCGCGTCGGCCGCCGAGACGTACTCGGGCGTCGCCAGCGGCTCGGCCGACAGGATGGCCGACATCGTGGCCCGCAGCTCGTCGCCCGAGCGCTCGCCCGCCGCCCAGCGCTCGCCCGCCGCCCGCAGCGCGCGATGGAGGACCGGCGCCGCGGCCCGCTCGCTGGGCGAGAGGTGGACGTTGCGGGACGAGAGGGCCAGGCCGTCCGGCTCGCGCACCGTGGGGCAGGCGATCACGTCCGTCGGCAGGGCGAGGTCGCGGGCCATCCGCCGGATGACCATGACCTGCTGGGCGTCCTTCTGGCCGAAGTAGGCATGCTCGGCGCCGACCAGGCCGAACAGGATCGCCACCACCGTTGCGACGCCGTCGAAGTGGCCGGGCCGGGCGGCGCCCTCGAGCGGTCCGGCAATCGCCCCGACGCTGACGGTCGTGTCGAAGCCCGGCACGTAGACCTCGTCGACCGGCGGCGCCCAGACCAGGTCGACGCCCTCGTCCGCGCAGACCGCCACGTCGCGGTCCTCGTTGCGCGGGTACCTGGTGAAGTCGTCGGCCCGGTTGAACTGGCGGGGGTTGACGAAGATCGACACGACGGCCGTCGGGTTGTCGGCCCGCGCCCGGCGGATCAGCGAGCGGTGGCCGTCGTGGAGCCAGCCCATCGTCGGCACGAGGCCGACCGGCCGGCGAGCAGAGCCGAGCGCGGCCCGCAGCTCGGCCCGGGTGCGCAGGACGCGGGTCACGCTCCCTACAGGTCGCGGTCGAGCGGGATGCCGCCGGCCGGGATCGTCCGGCTCGGCCGGTCGAGGACGGAGTTGCCGAGCACCTCGTCGATCACGTCGTCATCCATCCGGACGCGTCTCGGCCGGACCGGGGAACGCGCCGGCCTCGACGTCGGCCTTGTAGGCGCGGATCGCGCCCAGGATCACCTCGCGCAGGTTGGCGTACGTGCGGGCGTGGCGGGGCTGCCATTCCTCGACGCCGAGCAGGTCGGTCAGGACCTGGACCTGGCCGCTGCAGCCGGCTCCGGCGCCGATCCCGATCGTGGGGATCTGGAGCCGCTCGGTGATCGCCGCGGCGAGCTGCTGCGGGACGAGCTCCAGGACGATCGCGAACGCACCGGCCTCCTGGAGCGCGAGGGCATCGGCCAGCAGGTCCCGGGCGGCCTCGCGGGTCTTGCCCTGGATCCGCACCCGGCCGATCTGGTTGATCGCCTGGGGCGTCAGCCCGATATGGCCCATGACCGGGATTCCGGCCCTGGTGATCGCCTCGACCGTCCGGGCGCTGCGCCGCCCACCCTCGACCTTGACGGCCTGGACCCCGGCCTCGGCCAGGAACCGGCCGGCGTTCTGGACGCCCTGCTCCGGCGTCGCGTAGGACAGGAAGGGCATGTCGCCGATGACCAGCGCCGCCCGGCTGCCGCGGGCGACGGCTTTGGCGTGGTGGAGCATGTCGTCCATCGAGACGGGGATCTCGTCCTGGTAGCCGAGCACCGCCCGGCCGAGCGAGTCGCCGACGAGGATGAGCGGGATCCCGGCCTCATCGATCAGGCGGGCGGTCGGGTAGTCGTAGGCGGTCACCATCGCGATCCGCGAGCCGTCGGCCCGCAGCCGGGCGATGTCGCTGATCGTGATCCGGCGGACCGGCGGGGCTGCCTTGGGATCAGGGTTGGTGCTGGCGCTCACGATCGGGACTCCTGGGGGACGTCGCTGGCGCCAGTCTGCGCGGCCCGATCGCGGGCGTCCAGCCGGGCCGCGAGCCGGTCGAGGAGCCGATCGGCGACCTCGCGCTTGGCCAGCAGCGGCCAGGCCTCGGCCGGGGCATCGGCAGCCAGCAGGGTGACCCGGTTGGTGTCGGTCCCGAAGCCGGAGCCGGTCTCCGCGACGTCGTTGGCGACGAGCAGGTCGACGCCCTTGCGCTGGAGCTTGTCGACGGCTCGCTCGAGCGAGCCCGTCTCGGCGGCGAAGCCGACCAGGATCGGCGCCGGGCGCAGCCCACGGGTCGTCCGGACCGCCTCGGCCAGCAGGTCGGGGGTCGGCTCGAGATCGAGGCTGAGCGCCGAGCCCCGGGCCAGCTTCGTGGTCACCGGCCGGCGGGGACGGAAGTCGGCCACGGCCGCGGCCATGATCAGCGCGTCGAAGCCGGCCCGGCCGGCGTCCGTGGCCCGCAGGGCGGCCTCGAGCGCCGCCTCCAGCTCGGCCGTCGTCTCGACCCGGACCACCGCCGCGCGGTCGGGCAGCGGAACCTCGACGTAGCTCGCGATCAGGCTGACCCGAGCCCCGCGATCGAGGGCGGCCTCGGCCAGGGCGACGCCCATCTTGCCGCTCGACCGATTGCCGATGTAGCGGACCGGGTCGATCGCCTCGCGCGTCCCGCCCGCGGTGACCACGATGTGCCGGCCGTCGAGGTCCGCCTCGCGGATCGTGCGCTCGGCGCGCGGTGGGCGGAGGCCTGGATCGGCCGCCCGGATCGGGCGATCGCCAACCGAGGCAGCGACGGCGTCGACGATCCGGGCCAGGTCGGCCAGCCGCCCGATCCCGGTCTGGCCCGATGCCAGGGCTCCGAACTCCGGCTCGACGATCGCGTAGCCGAAGCCGTCGCGCAGGCGGGCGATGTTGGCTCGGGTCGCGGGGTGGACGTACATGTCGCCGTCCATCGCCGGCGCGACGACGACCGGCGCGCTGGTCGCCAGGCAGGCGGCTGTGACCACGTCGGCGGCCAGGCCGTTGGCCATGGCCCCCAGCCAATGGGCGGTCGCCGGGGCCACCACGATCGCGTCGGCGCTGTCGGCGGTCACGATGTGGCCGATCCGGCCGTCGGGCAGGAGGGCCAGGACGTCGGTCTCGACCGGCCGGCCGCTGAGCGCCTCGAGGGTCAGCGGTGCCACGAATTGGGTGGCCGAGGGCGTCATCAGGACCTGGACCTCGGCGCCCTCGGTGGTCAGCAGGCGGAGCAGCTCGACGGCCTTGTAGGCGGCGATCGAGCCGCTGATCCCGAGCCCGATGAGTCGCCCTTCCAGCCGCCCTTCCAGCCGCCCTTCCAGCCGCCCGCCCGTCACTTGAGGCCTGCCTCGATCGGCTCCCCGCCGGTCACCTCGGCATGCAGGATGGCCAGGCCCTTGAGGGTCAGGTCAGGATCGATCGCGCTGACGCCGCCGATCCCGGCCACCCATGGCGCGCGGGCCAGGCCGCCGGTCAGGATCGTGATCACGGCAGCGGGCTCGATCCCGGCGGCATCGGCCAGCTCGCGCCGGACGCGGGCGAGCAGGCCGCTGACGAGGGCCTCGTAGCCGAGGATCGTGCCCGCCTGGAGGGCGCCGATCGTGTCCCGTGCGATCGCCCGGTCGGGTTGGCGCAGCTCGATCCGGGGCAGCTTGGACGTCCGCGTGGCGAGCGCCTCGAGGCCGACCTCGAGGCCGGGCGCGATCGCGCCACCGACGAACGCCCCATCGCCGGCCACGGCATCGAACGTCGTGGCCGTGCCCAGGTCGACGACCACGGCCGGGCAGCCGTACAGGCGGGCGGCGGCCAGGGCGTTGACCAGCCGATCCGCGCCGACCTCGTCGGGTCGGTCCACCCGGATCGGGAGGGGGACGTGGCCGGCGGTCGCGAGGACCAGGGGCAGGTCGCGCCGGAGCGCGATCCCTTCGACGGCCGAGGTCAGGCCGGGCACCACCGAGGCGCACGAGATCGCGGCGATCCCGCGCAGGTCGACCAGGTCCAGGCCGAGCAGGGCCTCGAGGGCGAGCTCGAGCTCGTCCGGCGTGGCGGCCCGGTTCGTGGCGGCCCGGCGGGTCGCTACGAGCAGCCCGTTCTGGAACAGGCCGGTCGTGATGTTCGAGTTGCCGATGTCGAGCGCGAGGAGCATCGTTCGATGATACGCGGCAGCGCCGGCCCACCGGCCCCGACCCGCAGGAGTACGATTTCGGCCCATCGTCCCCCGGCCCATCGACCACCGGCCATGCCGGTCTCGCGCAGGAGCCCGCCGTGTCGTCTGTGCCGCCCGCGAAGTTCTTCGTCAACCGGGGAATCGTCTCCAGCCGGACCGACCTGCTGAACCTCCTGCGTCCCCTCCTGAAGCAGACGGTGACCTACCGCTTCCTGCGCGGCCGGGAGCTGGTCGCCCACGGGACGGGCTGGGTCGAGCGGATCGTGATGGACCAGCCCGACGTGTCGACCTATTTCACGCCGCTGGCGATCTGCCTCAACATCGACTCGTTCGAGCACCTTGAGTTCGAGACCCGGCCCGACCAGCTGATCGAGTACGCCCTGGTCCAGGGTGACGAGCGGGTCGTGATCGAGTTCGCGCCGCTCGACGGCTCGGGCCAGTCGCCCTTCGCGCCGCGCCAGCTCGAGTTCGACACGAGCGGCTTCGTCCAGATGGAGCTGCTCGGCCAGGAGCGCGACGAAGCCTGATCCCGCGGCCGGCGCCGGGCGCCCGGTCCCGGCGGGACGATCAAGTACGATTCCGGCAATGGTCCAGTGCACCGCGCTGCCCGACGGGCCGCGTGTCATCAGCGCCCGGGTGCCCGGGTCGCGCTCCGTATCGGTTGCCGCCTACGTCCTGGCCGGATCCCGCCATGAGGCGCCCGGCCAGGCCGGCGTCGCCCATTTCATGGAGCACATCACCTTCAAGGGCACGGCCGCCTACCCTTCGACCCGGTTGATCTCCGAGGCGATCGAGGGCGTGGGCGGCTCGTTCAACGCGGCCACCGAGCGCGAGTCGACCGTCTACTGGGTCCGCGTTCCCGCCCGCGAAGCGGCCCGCGGGGTCGACGTCCTGGGTGAGCTCATCGGCCGGCCGCGACTCGAGGACGCCGAGATCGACCACGAGCGGACAGTGATCGTCGAAGAGATCCGGTCGTACCTCGACGATCCCTCGGAGTACGCCCAGATCCTGCTCCAGCAGGCCCTCTTCGGCAGCGGTCCGATGGGCCGCGAGATCTGCGGCGAGGAGGCCGACATCCGGGTCCTGCCGGAGCAGACGATCCGGGACTTCTGGGCGACGACGTACCGGCCGACGAACATCGTCGTGGCCGTGGCCGGTGACCTCGACCACGACCGGGCGGTCGAGCTGGTCGGTTCGAGCTTCGGCCGGGGTGACGGAGCCCGGGTGGCCTACGCCCCGGCGCCGGTCCTGCCCGCCGGGGAGCGCTACCTGCTCGGTCACCGCGATGCGTCGCAGGCCCAGCTGGCGCTGGCCGTGCCGGCCTACCGGCGCGACCATCCCGACGCCTGGCCGCTGGCCGTCCTGAACGGCGTCCTGGGCGACGGGATGAGCAGCCGGCTGTTCCTGTCGGTCCGCGAGGAGCGCGGCCTGGCCTACGACGTCGGCTCGGGGGTCACCGAGTACGCCGACGCCGGCTCGCTGGCGATCTACGCCGGGGTCGATCCGAATGGCCTGGATGCGGCCCTGGCCGCGATTCTGGCCGAGCTCGAGCGCCTGCGCGACGAGCCGGTTCCGGCCGACGAGCTGGCCCGGGCCAAGGCCTACCTGTCCGGCGGCCTCGAGCTGCGGATGGACGACTCGCGCCATGTCGCCTCGTGGCTGGGCGGCCAGGAGGCGCTCCACGACCGGGTCCTGAGCCTCGAGGAGGCGCTGGCCTCGATCGACGCGGTCGGCTCGGCCGACGTGCAGCGGGTCGCGACCGAGCTGTTCCGCGACGAGCTGCTCCGGATGGCGGTCGTTGCGCCGCCCCGCCACGGGCAGCAGCTCGACCGGGTCCTTCGCCTCGGCGCCGGACGATGACGATCGACGAGGCACTCGGCAAGGGCGGCCCGGAACCGGAGCCAGGTCCGGAGCCAGGTCCTGGAGCCAGGTCTGGAGCCGGGTCCGCTGCCGGACGCAGCCGAACGGCCGCTCGAGCTGCGACTCGCCTCGATCCACCTGCGGACCGGTCTCCTCGCCCTGGCCCGGGCCGAGCTCGAGACGAGCGCCGGCCGGGGCGAGCTCGACGACGCGGCCCTGCTCGACCTGGCCGAGGTGCGCTGGCGGACCGACGACGTGACCGGGGCCGGCGAGGCGGCTGCGGCCTACTTCGGGACCGGTCGCGAGGACACCCTCGCGCTCGTGATCGCGACCGAGGCGACCGCGTCGCTGGGGCGCTCGACCGAAGCGCGCCGCCTCGCCCAGCGCGCCCTTGCCCGGGGCGACCTCGCGCTCGACACGATCTTCCGGGGGATCCATCCGAGCTCGTACTGGCCGGCGGTGGGGCCGATGGCCGGCGAGCCGGCCGGGACACTGTTCGGCGGCCCACGGCCGGGGTCGACCGCCGGGACGCCCGGGGTCACCGGCGCGGCCGTCCTCGGTCGGCTGGCGGCGGACGGTGGGGTCGCCCCGTCGGCACCCGGCCACGAGCCGCCCGGCCAGCCCTCGCCGGGCCCGGCGAGCGCCCTGCCACCGGGTCGTGACGGCTGGCCCGAGGATCGGCGCGCCGCGCCGACCCTGTGGTCCGACGCCGAAGTCCTGCCGGCGGACGGGCGTCGCACCGGAAGCACCGGGGGTCGCCTGCCGGATCCGGCAGACGAGCTCGACGCGGCCCGCGACGACCTGCGGACCGGGCGCCTGGCGGCGGCGACGGTCCGCCTGGCGGTCGTCCTGCGCCTCGCCCCGGCCCTCGCGCCCGCCGTCCTCGACGCCCTCTCGGGCGTCCATGGGCCGTCCGTGGAGCTCGTCCGTGGCGACGCCCTGCGCCTCGTCGGCCACGAGCGCGACGCGCGAGACGCGTATGCCTCGGCCGCGGCACAGCTGGACCGGGAGGCTGGCGAGCCGCAGGACGACGAGCCGAGCCCCACCTAGCCACCCCTGTGCGCGGCTGCGGTATTGTTCGGCGGCCGTCCCAACCAGCCCTGCAAGGTGAACGCCTCCGTGACCGAACGTACCCTCGTCCTGATCAAGCCCGACGGTGTCCAGCGCCTGCTCGTCGGCCGGATCCTGGCCCGCTACGAGGAGCGCGGCCTGAAGCTCGTCGGCCTCAAGCTCGTCCAGGTCGACCGTGCCCTGGCCGAGCGTCACTACGCCGTCCACCGCGCCAAGCCGTTCTTCGAGGGCCTGGTCGAGTTCATCACCTCGGGGCCGCTGGTGGCCCTCGCCCTCGAAGGCCCCAACGCGATCGCCGTGATCCGGGCGACGAACGGCGCCACCCGCCCCTGGGAGGCGGCGCCGGGCACGGTCCGGGGCGACTTCGCCCTCGAGGTGGCCCAGAACATCGTCCACGCCTCGGACGGGCCCGAGACGGCCGTGACCGAGCTCGCCCTGTGGTTCCGGCCCGAGGAGCTCGTCGACTACGGGCGTGAGATCGATCGCTGGGTGGTCGGTCCCGCCGAATAGGCAATCCGGCCCGGGTCGCAGAATTCGGCGGTTACGGCCCGCCGATTGACGGGCTGGGCTCCGGTCCGGCCGCCCGGGCCGCCGCCGGCCCGCCGAGCCCGCCGCCCGAGACGACCAGGCTGAGGACGACCAGGATGAGCACCAGGCCGGCGCCGATCGGCGCCCGGTTCAGCTGCCAGCCGCCGCGCACGGCGTCGATCGCCGACCCGGATCGCGCCGCCGGCACCGGCCGATCGCTCGGCGCGGACGTCACGAGGAGGCTGGGCCGGCCGATCCCGATGATCGCCAGCCGACCGTAGTAGACGAGCGAGGCGAGGCCGGCCGCGAGCAGGACGTACTGCAGCGGACCGCCCGTCGCGCCCTGGACGAGCGAGGTCCGCACGCTCCAGGCGAGGAGGCCGGGCAGGCCGAGCGTGGCCACGACGATCCCGACCAGGGCGACGCCGAGGAGCGGCGAGCGGCGGGCCCAGCCGTCGAGCTCGGGCAGGCGCGCCGTGCGGAAGCGGGCCCGGACGACGATCGCCCACGTCGCGAAGGCCGTCTTGACGGCCACCAGGATGAGCAGCCAGGACCGGGTCGCCTCGTGGGCCGCCGGCCCGCCGACCGCAAGTCCGAGGAGGACGAAGCCGGCGTCCTGGACGATCGAATACCCGACCACGTGCTCGAGGTCGTCCTGGAGCCAGGCACCCACCGCGCCGAGCACGAGGGTGGCCGCCGCCACCACGATGATCAGGGCGGGCCCGGGACCGCCGGGCACGAGGAGCGGCTGGCTCGAGCCGTCGGTGGCGCCCAGGGCGACGACCGCCAGGGCGGCCGGGCCCCACACCAGCAGGAGCGGGACGGCCCCCGCCGGCTCGCTATCGGTCAGCCGGGCGACCGGCCGGTGGAAAGGGATCGCGCCGAAGCGGACGGCGACGGCGATGACGATCGCCAGGTCCGCCAGCCCGAACGCGTCGGCATTGCCGCCGATCCCCGGCAGGGCGGGCGCGGCCCAGGCCAGCGCGACCAGGGCGAGCGCGCCGGCCAGGGCGGTCAGCCGAACGTGGCGGATGATCGCCAGGATCTCGCTCGTCGTCGACGAGCGGTCGACGCCGACCAGGCTGGCCGCGATCGCCGAGCCGATCAGCACGACCAGGGCGACGAGTGGATCGGTCACCGACAGGCCGACGCCGATCCCGCCCAGGCCGACGAGCAGGGCAGCCGGCAGGTTGGCGTTCCAGCTCGTCGCCAGGCCGACCAGGCACAGGACCAGGCCGGACGCCGAGCCCAGGACGACGAACAGGCGTCCATACGCCGTGGCCCGCAGGACCTCACCGGAGCCCAGCCGGAGCTGGTCGCCGGGCGCGATCGCCAGGGCCGCGATCGTGACCAGCAGCAGGCTGGCGACCGCCAGCGGAGCCTCGAGCGGGGCACGCCCCCGGCTGACCAGGCACGCCGCGGCCAGGCCGAAGGCGAGGACGAGGAACGGCAGGAGGCTCATCCGCCCGGGTCCCCGGGGCCCTTCGCCCCGGCCGGCTGGTCGGCGGTCGTCTCGGGTGCCGCAGGGGTCGCCGCAGGGGTCGCCGGCGGGGTCGCCGGCGGGACCGGGAGCTCGCGACCCAGCCGGTCCTCGAGTGTCAGCTGGTGGGCGCCGGCGTCACGTCGTGGAGCCGCGGCCCGGACCCCGTGCAGCCCACGAGCGACCGAGCGGGCGCTCGGCGTGAAGCGGGCGGGAGCGCTCGACGGGTGCGCCTCGAACAGGGTCTCGCGGGGTGCCGCACCGGCGACCACCAGGTCGTGGCCGGCGCGCAGCGCGGCGGCGGCGAGGATGGCGGTTGCGCCGAGGATCGCGATCGTCACGCCCGCCAGGGCTCCCTGCTCGAGCGCACCGGGGGTCCCGGCCAGGCCTGCCCGGACGAGCGACGCGCCGGTCAGCAGGAGGACCGTGGCCGAGCCGATTCGGAGCACGTCGCGCCCGAGGAGCAGGGGCCCGAGGGCAAGCGTCACGAGGGCGAAACCGGCGCCGGTGGCGACCGCCGGACCGGCCGCCGGCGAGCCGACCCCGGCCGTGGCATAGCCCACGACGCCGGCGGCGGCCGCGGCGAACGCGATCGAGACCGGGCCGAGCGGGGCGCCGTCGGTGGCGGCCCGCCGTCCGCGCAGGGCGACGATCAGCAGCTGAGCTCCCAGGACGGCGGCGACGAGCCGGGCGCCGATCGCGATCGGCGAGGGCAGGGGATCGGCAACCAGCGGGGCGAAGCCGAGGCAGACCACGAGCCCGCCCAGGATCCAGCGCGAATCGCGGGCCGACAGGGCGACCAGCGCCCCGGCCAGGAGGGCCAGCGCCGCCCCGAGCAGGAACGGGCTCACCGCGGTCGGCTCATGGTGCGGGTGCGGGAACTCCCGGGTAGGACGGCGTCTGGAGGATGCCGAAGTCGCTGAACGGCCAGTAGCGCAGCCAGGCGCGGCCGATCACCGACGACTTCTGGATGAAGCCGAAGACCCGCGAATCCTGGGACGCCGCCCGGTGGTCGCCGAGGACGAACAGCTCGCCCGGTGGTACCAGCCAGGTGCTCTGGGCGATCGGCGGATCGGTGGGCTGGTTCTCGAAGACGTAGGGCTCGACCAGGGCGACGCCGTTGACCCAGACCTGGCCGTCGTGGATCGCGACACTGTCACCCGGCACGCCGATCACCCGCTTGATGAACGGCGTCGTGCCGCCTTCTTCGAAGCCCGGCGGCGGCGAGAAGACGATGACGTCGCCCCGCTTGTAGTCGTCGAAATGGGGCGTCAGCTTGTCGACCAGGACATAGTTGCCGGGCTCCAGCGAATGCTCCATCGACATCTGCTGGACGAGGTACGGCTGGGCCACGAAGTTCTGGATGACCAGGAAGATGACGAGCGTCAGGACGAGTGTCTCGATGACCTCGAACAGACACCCGAACGGGCGCTGACTCACAAGTCCGGCAGTATAGGCGGTGCGACCGTGGGTCGCCCCCCGCCTCCCGGCGGGTGCAATCCGGCGGGATCGGCTGCATAACCATCCGCTGGTTGCTGGTTTGACCCGGGATCGAGCCGCTTGCTACACTCGCCCCCGACCTGCAAGGTTTCGTTCCCGCCTGGATGCGGGCCAGCGACGGCCGGTCGTCCTCCCGGAAGCGCCCGCATCGCGACGGTCTGCGCTCCGGATCTCGAGCCCAGGAGGAACCGCTCAAGCGCATGGACGCTTCAACTCTCAAGCTGATCATCCTGCCGGCCGGCCTGATCGCCGTGCTCTTTGCCCTGTATCTCGCGCGCGACGTCCTGCGCAGGGACACGGGCACCAAGGAGATGCAGGAAGTCGCCGGGACGATCTTCGAGGGCGCCGTCGCGTTCATTCGCCGCCAGTACTCGACGATCGCGCATCTTCGCCCTCGTCGGGGCGGTGGTGATCACGGGGGTGATCACGGCCCTGGTCACGAAGCAGGTCGCCGACACCCAGTACAACGGCTTCGACCTGGGCTGGCGGACCGGGATCGCCTTCCTGGTCGGTGCCGCCTGCTCGATGGCCTCGGGCATCATCGGCATGTTCATCAGCGTCAAGTCCAACGTCCGGACGGCCTCGGCCGCCCGCCGCAGCCTCGTCGAGGCGGTCCAGGTCGCGATGCGCGGCGGGGCGGTCTCGGGCTTCCTCGTGGTCGCCCTGTCGCTGCTGGGCGTCTACCTGATGTTCGTCGCCTTCGGTGGCTTCGACCATCCCGAGGAGGCGCCGTTCCTGATCGTCGGCTACGGCTTCGGGGCCTCGTTCGTCGCCCTCTTCGCCCAGCTCGGCGGCGGGATCTACACCAAGGCCGCCGACGTCGGCTCGGACCTCGTGGGCAAGGTCGAGAAGGGCATCCCGGAGGACGACCCGCGCAACGCGGGCGTCATCGCCGACCTGGTCGGCGACAACGTCGGCGACTGCGCCGGCCGTGGAGCGGACCTGTTCGAGTCGACCGCCGCCGAGAACATCGGGGCGATGATCCTGGGCGTCGCGGTCTACACGATCGCCAAGTCGGCCGGCTGGCCCAACCCCGAGGCCTGGATCTTCTTCCCGCTCGTCGTCCGGGCCTTCGGCCTGCTGGCGACGATCGTGGCCATCTTCTTCGTCCGCGGGCGCGAGGACGAGGACCCGATGAACATGCTCAACCGGGGCTACTGGGTCACGACCCTGCTGTCGGTCGTCGGCCTGCTGATCACGACTAACGTCATGATGCAGACCGGCAGCCAGGCCGCGCCCAGCGGCCTGCCGACCTGGGTCTGGTTCTTCGGGGCCGGGGTGGTCGGCCTGGCGACCAGCGTCGCCTTCGTCTACATCACCCAGTACTACACCGCGGGCTCGTACCGGCCCGTCCGGGAGATCGCCGAGGCCTCGCGCACCGGCCCCGCCACGAACATCATCGCGGGCGTCGCGGTCGGCTTCGAGACGACCTTCGCCACCGCGATCACGATCGGCATCGCCCTCTTCGCCAGCCACTGGCTCGGCTAGCAGGCCGGCCTGCTCGACGGCAACGGCAACAACGTCGGCGGCATCTTCGGGACGGCCGTCGCGACGATGGGCATGCTCATGACCACGGCCTACGTCCTGGCCATGGACACCTTCGGCCCGATCACCGACAACGCCGGCGGGATCGCCGAGTTCAGCCGGGCCGAGGCCGGCGCCCGGGAGATCACCGACCGGCTCGACGCCGTCGGCAACACGACCAAGGCCCTGACCAAGGGCTACGCGATCGCCTCGGCGTCACTGGCCGCGTTCCTGCTGTTCAGCGCCTACATCGACAAGGTCAACCTGATCCTCGGCCGCCAGATCGCCGCCGGCCAGGCCGGGGTCAAGCTGATGACCTCGGTCGACCTGTCGAGCGTCAACGTGTTCATCGCCGCCCTCATCGCCGCGATGCTCGTCTACTTCTTCAGCTCGCTGGCCATCCGGGCGGTCGGCAAGACGGCCCAGTCGATCATCGTCGAGGTTCGCCGCCAGTTCCGCGAGATGCCCGGGATCATGGACTACACCCAGCGCCCCGACTACGCCCGGGTCGTCGACATCACCACCCGGGCCGCCCTGCGCGAGATGGTCCTGCCGGGCGTCGTCGCGGTCAGCACCCCGATCATCGTCGGCGTCCTGCTCGGCTACGAGGCCGTCGCCGGCATGCTGATGGTCGGCACGATCTCGGGCGTCATGCTGGCCACCGTCCTGAACAACAGCGGTGGCGCCTGGGACAACGCCAAGAAGTACATCGAGTCGGGCCACCTGATCGACGAGGCCGGCAACGTCCTCGGCAAGAAGACCGATGCCGCATGCCGCGGCGGTCGTCGGCGACACGGTCGGCGACCCGTTCAAGGACACCGCCGGCCCGTCGCTCCACGTCCTGGTCAAGCTGCTGGCGACGATCACCCTGGTCCTCGCCCCGCTCTTCATCCGCTAGCACGGCGGGGCGGCCGGCCGAGCCTCACGTGGGCCCGGCGGCCGCCGCTGAGCGCGAGCCCGGCCGGCCCAGGAGGCCATCATGGACATCACGATCCAGGCCCTGGTCATGGGCATCGTCCAGGGGCTGACCGAGTTCCTGCCGGTCTCGACCTCGGGCCACCTGTCGTCGTCCCGCACCTGCTCGGCTGGACGGACCCGTTCATCACCTCGCCGGCGTTCAGCGTGATGCTCCACCTGGGCACGCTGGTCGCCCTGCTGGTCTACTTCTGGGCGGACTGGCTGGCGCTCGTGCCGGCCGGCCTCGCCGCCCTCCGGGAGCGCTCGTTCGGCGCCGATCCGGACCGCCGGCTGGCCTGGCTGCTCGTCGTCACCACGATCCCGGCCGTGATCGCCGGCCCGATCCTCAACGACCGCTTCGAGGCCGCCGTGCGGACGGCCGGGACGTCGCGGTCGCGCTCGTCATCGGGGCCGCGATCCTGTGGCTGGCCGACCGCTCGGGCGCAAGGCGGATGGCCTGGAGCGGATCACGTTCAAGCTGGCGGCCGGTCATCGGGCTGGCCCAGGCGCTCGCCCTCGTGCCCGGCATCAGCCGGGCCGGGATCACGATCTCGGCCGGCCTGTTCGCCGGCCTGACCCGCGAGGCCGCGGCCCGCTTCAGCTTCCTGATGGCGACCCCGATCATCGCCGGCGCGGGGACCTTCGAGGGGCTCAAGCTGCTGCGGGGCGAGGCCGGCGTCGCCGTCGAGGCGGCGCCCCTCGTCGTCGGCATGCTGGCTGCCCTGGTCGCCGGCCTGGTGGCGATCACGTGCATGCTGCGCTACCTCCGCACCCGCTCCTACGCCGTCTTCGTGGCCGAGCGGATCGTCGCTGGCGGCCGTCGTCCTCGTCGTCTTCCTGGCGCGCTGATCGGAGCGCGGCCGATGGAAGTCATGAAGCAGCTGCGCCAGCGGTCGATCCGCGACCTGGTCGACGCAGCGCCCGATCCGGACCCAGCAGGAGCTCGCGGCCGCCCTGCGCGAGCGCGGCTTCCGGACGACCCAGGCCACGATCAGCCGCGACGTCGGCCGAGCTCGGCCTGATCAAGGTCAGCCGCGAGGGGACCCAGGCCTATGCCCTGCCGCCGCGCCTGGTCGAGGCCGAGACGAGCGGCGAGGATCGCCTGCGCAAGCTGCTTGCGCGACCTGCCGGTCGAGATCCGCGAGGCCGGCCTGCTGCTCGTGATCCGGACCCTGCCCGGCTCGGCCCACGCGATCGCCGCCGCCCTCGACCGGGCCCGCTGGCCGGAGGTCGCGGGCTCGATCGCCGGCGACGACACGCTCTTCGTCGCGTTCACCGACCGCGGCTCGCTGCGGCCGGGTCAAGCGTCGCCTGCGATGCGGCTTCGACCGGCAGGCGGCCGGCCGCTTTGACACTGCGGCGGGCCGCGGAGCTAGCATTCGGGCCGGTCGAACTTCAGGTCGCGCCTGCATCGGCGGAGGCCTGGAGTTCTTTCCTTTACCAAGACCGCCGCAGGCCGATCTGCGACCGGACCCCAGAACGGGGGCCATCGAACCGTGAACAGCAAGCCCACCTATCTGTCCCAGGACGGCCTCGAGAAGCTCCGCACGCGAGCTCGACGAGATGGTCAATGTCCGGCGGGCCGAGGTCGCCGCCCGGATCCACGACGCCAAGGAACACGGCGACCTCTCCGAGAACGCCGAGTACGAGGACGCCAAGAACGAGCAGGCGTTCGTCGAGGGCCGGATCCAGACCCTCGAGGCGCTGATCAAGAACGCCACGATCATCGACGAGCACCATTCGACCGAGCACGTCCAGATCGGCTCCACGGTCGTCGTCGAGAGCGGCGACGGCACGGAGACGTTCACGATCGTCGGGTCGGCCGAGGCGGCGCCCGCGCGAGGGCCGGATCTCGAACGAATCGCCCGTCGGCCGGGCGCTGCTCGGCCGCAAGAAGGGCGACAAGGTCGTGGTCCAGGTGCCCGGCCGGCGACTTCACCTACACTGATCACCGAGATCACGCTGAGTCCGGTCGCGGCCAGGGAGCTCCGGCCATGGATTGGGCGGACGAACTGGCGGCCTCGGTCAGCGGACCGCAGGTCGTCAACGACAGCAAGACGCCGTCCGGGACCGGTCCACGTCGGCAGCCTGCGCGGGCCGGTGATCCTCGACGCCATCACCCGCGCCCTGCGCGCGCGGGGGACCGCCACGACCCTCCTGTACGGCGTCGACGACCTCGACCCGATGGATGCCCAGGCGCTGCTCACGCCGGACGCCGTCGAGCACGAGATGGGCCGCCCGCTGGCCCACGTCCCGGACCAGGCCGGCGACTGCCACGCCTCCTACGCCCGCCATCACGCCCAGGCCTTCATCGACACGTTCGCCGGGCTCGGCATCCGGCCCGACCGCTACTACTGGATGAGCGACCTGTACGCCGCCGGGCGGTCGACCCGTACATCCGGATCGGCCCTCGATCGGGCCGCCGGCCGTGCGCGACATCTACCGCCGGGTGGCCAAGGTCCAGCACCCCGACGACTGGCACCCGATCCAGGTCGTCTGCGAGACGTGCGGCAAGGTCGGGCACGACGATCGTCACCAGGTGGGACGGCGAGCGGGTCTACTACGAGTGCCGGCCCAACCTCGTGACCTGGGCCCGGGGCTGCGGCCATGCCGGCTGGGTCAGCCCGTTCGGCGGCCGGGCAAAGCTCGGCTGGAACCTCGAATGGGCGGCCCAGTGGAGCCTCTTCGGGGTGACGATCGAGCCCTGCGGCAAGGACCTCTCGACGGCCGGCGGCTCCCGCGATCGGTCCGACGCGATCGCCCGCGAGGTCTTCGAGCGCGAGCCGCCGCTCAACGTGCCCTACGAGTTCCTCAACATCGGCGGCCGGAAGATGTCGACCTCGAAGGGCCGCGGCGCGGCGGCCCACGAGATCGCCGAGGTCGTGCCCCCGGAGCAGCTCCGGCTCCTCTTCCTGCGGCCCCGCCCGCAGACCGCGATCGAGTTCGACCCGGATCGGCACCGACGCGATCCCGCGCCTGTTCGACGAGTTCGACCGGCTGGCCGACGCCACCGCCGGGCGGCCAGGTCGGGGCGAGCTGCCGAGCGGCCACGAGAGCGTCTTCCGCTACTCGCTCCTCGACCCGGCCGCCGACGTGGCGGCCGAGCGCCGCAGCGTTCCGGCCCGCATTCGGCCACCTCGCCCTGCTGCGTCCAGATCCCGGGCGTCGATGTCGAGGCCCGGGTCGAGGCCGAGAAGGGCGCCCCGCTGACCGCGCTCGAGGAGGCAACCCTCGTCGAGCGGACCGCGGCGGCCGACGCCTGGCTGGCCACCTACGCCCCGGACAAGGCCCGGATCACGGTCCGCCGCGACGGCCTGCCCGGCGAAGCGGCCGCGCTCGAAGCGGACCAGCGAGCCTGGCTGGGCAACCTTGCCGGAGCGGCCGGTGGCGGTGGGGCGCCGGCCTCGGGCGACGGCTGGCAGGCGCTGATCTTCTCGACCGCGGCCGACCTCGGCCTTGCTCCTGGCCGGGCCTTTGCCGCCCTGTACCTCGCCTTCCTCGGCCGGCCGAACGGGCCGCGGGCGGGCTGGCTGCTGGCCAGCCTCGACCAGGGCTTCGTCGAGGACCGGTTGCGAGCGGCGGCCGGCATGCCGGTCGGCCAGGCAGCCCGATGAGCGTCGGCCTCCAGCGCCTGCGCGACGACCCGGCCGGGATCCGCCGGGGAGCGATCGCCAAGGGCGAGGACCCGGCGCTCGTCGACCAGGCCCTGGCCGGCGACGGCCGCCGGCGTGAGCTGCTGGCCGAGGGCGATCGGCTGAAGGCCGAGCGCAACGCCGCCTCGAAGGCGATCGGCGAGGCGATCCGCGGCGGCGCCGACCCGGCGGGGCCCGAGACGGCCGCGCTCCGGGCGCAGTCCACCGCGGCCGGCAGCCGGATCAGCGCGATCGATGCCGAGCTGGCGACGGTCGAGGCGTCGGTCGAGGACCTGCTCCTGCGGATCCCCAACCCGCCCGACCCCGACATCCCGGTCGGTGGCGAAGAGTCGAACGTGACCGTCCGGACGTGGGGCGAGCAGCTGCCCCTCGTCCAGCCGATCGCCGGCGAGATCGGCGCGGATGCGCCACCTGACGGGCCGAGCTGGCAGCGCCGGCCGCACTGGGAGATCGCCAGTGACCTGAAGGTCTTCGAGCTCGAACGCGGGGCGAAGATCGCCGGGTCTGGCTTTCCCGTCTACCGCGGGCTGGGCAGCGCCCTCCAGCGGGCGTTGATCAGCTGGTTCCTCGACGTCCACACCCGCGAGAACGGGTTCACCGAGATCTGGCCGCCGGCCGTCGTCAACGCGGCCTCGGCCCGGGGCACCGGCCAGATCCCGGACAAGGAAGACCAGATGTACGTCGTGACCCGCGACGAGCTGTACCTCGTCCCGACCGCCGAGGTCCCGGTCACGAACCTCCACCGCGACGAGATCTTCGAGGCGGCCGAGCTGCCGGTCCGCTACGCGGCCTATTCGCCCTGCTTCCGGCGCGAGGCCGGGGCCGCCGGCAAGGACACCCGGGGGATCCTCCGGGTGCACCAGTTCGACAAGGTCGAGATGGTCCTGTTCGAGCGGCCGGAGGCCAGCGCCGCCGCCCTCGAATGGATGACCGGCCGGGCCGAGGACCTCCTCCAGCGCCTGGGCCTTGCCTACCGGGTCCTGCTCATGGCGACCCGCGAGATGGGCTTCACCCAGGGCCGCAAGTACGACATCGAGGTCTGGGCGCCGGGCGTGGAGCGCTGGCTCGAAGTCAGCTCGTGCTCGAACTTCCGGGACTACCAGGCCCGGCGGATGGCGGTCCGCTATCGGCCCGAACCAGGCGCCAGGCCCGAATTGGTCCACACCCTCAACGGATCGGGCCTCGCCCTGCCCAGGGTTGTCGCTGCGCTCCTGGAGACGTTCCAGCAGCCGGACGGTTCGGTGACCGTGCCCGAGGTCCTCCGGCCGTACATCGGTCGGTCGGAGCTGCGGCCGCCGGCCTGATCGCGCTATCCTCGGCCCCCGGAGAGGTGGCAGAGCGGTCGAATGCGGCGGTCTTGAAAACCGCAGAGGGTGCAAGCCTTCCCTGGGTTCGAATCCCAGCCTCTCCGCCAGCGTCGGACGGGCCTTCGCGGCCACCCGGTACTTTCGGCGCCCGACCCGAGTACGATCAGGGCACGACTTCGCACCGGGCATTGGAGGGCGAAGGCGCAGTCAGAGGTCCCGGCACATGAGAAAGGTCCTCGCCGCCACGATCGCGGCGCTCTTCCTGGTGGTCGCCCTGGTCGCCCCGACCCTGGCCCACACCGCCACGGTCACTTGCGAGCACATCACCCTGGGCAACGTGCCCGTCGGCGTGTCCGCAACGCTGACCCCGGGCCCGATCGTAATCGTCCCGCCGAACAAGACGACCTCGATCAACGGAACCTACAAGGTTCCGCCGGCGACCTACACGATCACCTTCTCGGACGGCTCGATCATCCACAACAAGACCGTGCCGGCCTGCCCGAGCCCGTCTCCGTCGAGCGGCGCAAGCACACCACCCAGCACGCCCCCGAGCCGCCCCCGAGCGCGCCGCCCAGCTCCTCACCGAGCGCGCTGCCGTCCTCGGTCGGGACCCCTGGCCCGAGCGGGTCGGGCGGCGTCCTGAGCGCGACCGCCACGCCGCGCACGACGGCCCCGGCCACCGACACGATCGGCGGCTCGAGCTCCGACGGGCTCGGCCAGAGCCTGCCCCTGTTCGCTTGCCTGCTCGTCGGCATCAACCTGGGCCTGCTGCTCATCCTGCGCACGCCGGGCCGCCCACATCGGCGCAGCCCGAGGAGCTGACCCGCCGGAGAAGGGGCACGGGGAGCCTGGCCGGGCTCCCCGGGAATCGAAAACGGGCGCCGATACCGGCGCCCGTTCAGGATCGAGAAAGCGACGCGGTCAGACGCTGTGCCCGACGTTGCTCAGGATCTTCGAGACCTGTCCGCCGAGGAAGATGAGCGCAATGATTGCAACGATCGCGATCAGAGCGAGGATGAGTGCGTATTCGGCGAGGCCCTGGCCCGCGGTCAGGACCTTCCGGAAGCGGAGGAGCGAGGTAGCGGCCTCGGATGAGAGGGCGCTGTACCAAGAATAGAGACGGGACATCTGTTCACCTCCTTTCGCCTGGATTTCCCATGAAGTCTACGACCCTCGCAAGGCTATCTGCCGAACGTTTCGGGGGCAACAGTACCGATGGGTGATAGGGTCCCATCCGGGCTGTCAGGAACCGATCAGGACCGCCCTTGACCCGACCCCGGCCGTTGCCCGCCGCTTGCCCTGGACCACGGCCCGGGCACGCGGCCCTGCCGCCAGCAGGATGAGCGCGCTCGACCACGCCGGGATCGTCCGGGCGACCGCCTCGGGCAGGTTGATATCGGAGACCGAGCCATGGGCTGAGCCGACCCTGCGGTTGACGGCCCGCCGGGCCGCCGTCTAGACTGCCCGCCACATCACGAATACGGGCGATGATCGGGATGAGTACCCGTCGCAGGCCGGCACAGAGACCCGGTGGCTGGTGGAAACCGGGACGGCGGCGACGGTGAATGGACCCGGGAGCTCTTGATCAGAGTGCGGCAGATTGCCGAAGGCGGGTGGTACCGCGGAAGGTTCGACCTTTCGTCCCTGGGACGAGAGGTCGTACTGATTCCCGGGCCGGGCGCCCGGGTCGCTGGAGGACCCGCCGCGAGATGAGCATCACCGACCCGCTCAGCCTGACCGAGGCGAAGCGCCTCGCGGGCAGCGCCGACACGGTGCTCCTGCGGGCGACGCGGGACGCCGACCTGGAGACGCCGATCGGGGCCTTCCTGCGCCTCGACGACGGCGGCCCGGCCTACCTGCTCGAGTCGGTCGAGGGCGGCGAGCGGCTCGGCCGCTACAGCTTCCTGGGCACCGGGCCCCGCCGCCTGCTCGAGGTCCGCAAGGACCGGGCGACGATCCAGGATCGGCCGTTGAGCGTCGATCGCTTCGATCGCGACCTGCCGATCCGGACCCTGGAGTCGGTCGACCCGCTGACCACCCTGCGCCAGTTCCTGCCCCGCCGCCGGGTCCTGCCGGTGGAGGGCATGCCCCGCTTCACGGGCGGGGCGGTGGGGGCCCTCGCCTACGACGCGGTCAGCGCCTTCGAGCCGAGCGTGCCCCAGCCGGCCGCCGATCCGGTCGGGGTGCCCACGGCCGCGTTCATCGAGTCGGACCTGGTGATCGTCTTTGACCACCTGACCCACACGATCAGCGCGATCGCCTCCCTCCACACCGAGGTTCCCGACCTCGACGCTCGCTACCGGATCGCGGAACGGGCGATCTTCGAGGCGCTCGACCGGACGTCGCGACCCTCTGCGGGGGAGATCGCCGGTGCGGCGGTCGCCGGCCGGCTGGCCGGCTCGGGCGACGGTCCGGCCGCGCCCGCCCGTCACGAGGCGGCGGCGACGAGCCTCGGCCGAGACCAGTACATCCACGCTGTCGAGGTCGCCAAGGAGGCGATCGCGGCGGGGGAGGCGATCCAGGTCGTGCTGGCCCGGCGCCAGTCGTTCGAGCTGCCGCCCGGCGCCGACGGCCGGCAGGTCGACGGGATCGGGCTCTACCGCGCCCTCCGCCGGGTCAATCCGAGCCCCTACCTGTTCTTCGTCCGGACGCCCTCGTTCGAGGTCGTCGGCGCCAGCCCCGAGCTCCTGCTCCAGGTCGAGGGGGACCGGCTGACGACCCATCCGATCGCCGGCACCCGGCCGCGGGGCGCCACCCCGGCCGAGGATGACCTGCGCAGCGAGGAGCTCCAGCGCGATCCGAAGGAGAAGGCCGAGCACGTGATGCTCGTCGACCTCGGCCGCAACGACCTCGGCCGGGTCGCCCGGGCAGGGACGGTCCGGGTGACGAAGTACATGGAGGTCGAGCGCTACAGCCACGTCCTCCACCTGGTCAGCCACGTCGAGGGCCGCCTGCGGCCCGAGCTCGATGCGCTCGATGCCCTCCGCTCCGTCTTCCCGGCCGGGACCCTGTCGGGAGCGCCCAAGGTCCGGGCGATGCAGCTGATCGCGGCGGCCGAGGGCGAGCGCCGCGGGCTGTACGGCGGAGCCGCGGGCTACCTCGGCTACGACGGCAACCTCGATACGGCGATCACGATCCGGAGCGCCGTCCTGCGCGACGGGATCGCCCACGTCCACACCGGCGCGGGGATCGTGGCCGGCTCGGTCCCCGAGCGCGAGTTCGAGGAGACCGAGCACAAGGCCGCCGCCCTGCGCCGGGCGATCGACCTCGCCGCCGGCCAGGCGTCCGGGCAAGGCCAGCCCGGCATCGCCCGGCCCGGCACCGGCCAGGCCGGCTCCGCCCTGCCCGGGGCCGAGGAGCCACGATGATCCTGGTCATCGACAACTACGACTCGTTCACGTTCAACCTCGTCCAGGCCCTCCAGGCCGCGGGCGCGGACGTGCGGGTGATCCGCAACGACGCGATCGACAGGGCCGGGATCGAGGCTCTCGCCGCCGATCCCGCGGCCGGGCTGCGCGGGATCGTGATCTCGCCGGGCCCCGGCGACCCATCGGCGGCCGGCGTCTCGGTCGAGGCGATCGGGGTGGCTGCCGACCACGCCATCCCGCTGCTCGGCGTCTGCCTCGGGATGCAGTCGATGGCCGTCGCCTACGGCGGCACGATCGTCCGGGCCCCGACCCTCGTCCACGGCGAGGCGTCCGAGGTGAGCCACGACGGCGCGGGGCTGCTGGCCGGCCTGCCGCCGGCGTTCATGGCTGCCCGCTACCACTCGCTCGCGGTCGACCCGGCGACGATCCCGCCAGTGCTCCTGGTGACCGCGATCTGCGAGGAGGACGGCGTGGTCATGGGCCTCCGCCATGCCAGCCTGCCGCTCGAGGGCGTCCAGTTCCACCCCGAATCGGTCCTCACCCCGGAAGGCCCGCACCTCCTGGCGAACTTCCTGCGCCAGGCCGGCGAGGGCGAGGCCGGCCGCCTCGACGCGGTCAGCGGCTCGTTCGCAACGGGTGGCATGGCCGAACCGACGGTCCACAGCCGATGAGCCAGCTCCGATGAGCGACGTCGTCCGGGCCGCCCTCGCCGCGGTCGTCGACGGGCAGACGCTGACGATGGCCGAGGCCACCGCCGCGATGGGCTCGGTGATGGACGGCGAGTCGACCTCGGCCCAGCTGGCGGCGCTCCTCGTCGCCCTCCGGATGCGGGGCGAGACGACCGACGAGCTGGCCGGCTTCGCGGCGGCCATGCGGGCCCGGGCCCTGCGAGTCGCCGCGCCGGCCGGGGCGATCGACGTCGTCGGCACCGGCGGCGATCGGAGCGGCACGTTCAACATCTCGACGACCGCGGCCCTCCTCGTCGCTTCGGCCGGAGTGCCCGTTGCCAAGCACGGCAACCGGGCGATCACCTCGCGCTCCGGGTCGGCCGACGTCCTCGACGCGCTCGGCGTCCGGACCGACCACGACGAGGTCTCGGCCGGCGAGGCGCTGCGGACGGACGGCTTCGCGTTCATGCTCGCGACGGCCTTCCACCCGGCGATGAAGTTCGCCGGCCCGACCCGGCGCGAGATCGGGGTCCGCACGGCGTTCAACCTGATCGGCCCGCTGACCAACCCGGCCGGCGTCGCGCGGCTGCTCGTCGGCGTCGCCGACGGGAAGGCGGCACCGCGGGTGGCGGAGGTCCTCCGGCTGCTCGGCCAGGAGCGAGCGTTCGTGGTCCACGGCGCCTCGGTCGACGAGCTGCCGCTCGACGGATCGGGCGTGATCCACGACGTCACTCCCGCGGGCGTGGCCGTTTCGACGATCGATCGGGCGACCCTCCGCCTCCTTGGCCTCACTCCCGCCGAAACGGCGGCCCTGGCCGGCGGCACGCCCGAGGAGAACGCCGCCCTGGTCGAAGCCGTCCTGGGCGGCCGCCGCGGCCCGCGACGCGACGTCGTCCTGCTCAACGCCGGTGCCGCCTTCGTCGTCGCCGGGCGGGCGCCCGACCTGGCGGCGGGCGTCGACCTCGCCACCGCCACGCTCGAGGCGGGTGCGCCGCTCGGCCTCCTCGCCCGGCTGCGCGCCGCGAAGCAGGCGGCCGATACAGGCAAGGCTGCCGCGGCCACGAAGGCTGGGGCTGCCACCCAGGCTGCCGCGGGGCCGGCGCAATGAGCGTCACCGCCCACCGGACCGGCGTCGTCGCCGAGATCGCGGCCCGCCGGGCGAGCGACCTGGCCGTCGAGCTCGCGGGCGTGTCGCTCGCCGACCTCGAGCGGGCCGCGCTGGCGGCACCACCGGCCCGCGACGTTGCCGCCCGGCTGGCCCGGCCCGGCCTGGCCCTGATCGCCGAGGTCAAGCGCTCATCACCCTCGGCAGGCCGGATCGTTGCCCCGACCGACGACCCGGTCGCCCGGGCGCGGGGCTACGCGGCGGGCGGGGCGGCGGTCATCTCGGTCCTGTGCGAGCCGCACTGGTTCGGCGGCTCGGTCGACGACCTGCGCGCGGTTCGGGCGGCCGTCAGCATCCCGGTCCTGGCCAAGGAGTTCGTCGTCGATCGCCGGCAGCTGCCGCTCCTGCGCGCCGCCGGGGCCGACCTCGTCCTGCTCCTGGCCAGCCTCCATTCGACGGCCCGCCTGGCGGGCCTCGTCACGGCCGCCCGGGCGATCGGCCTCGAGCCGCTGGTCGAGGCGCACGACGAGCGCGAGGTCGACCGCGCCCTCGCCACGGCGACCCGGTTGATCGGCCTGAACAACCGCGACCTGCGGACCCTGGCCGTCGATCCAGAGCGGGCCGTCCGGCTGCGCGAGCTCGTACCGGCCGACCGGCTCGTCGTCGCCGAGTCCGGGGTGCGCGACCCGGCGACGGTGGCCGGCTGGCGCGCCCTCGGCTTCGATGCCGTCCTCATCGGGGAGGCCCTGATGCGGGCCGCCGACCCGGCCGCCGCGGCCGCTCGCTTCGCCGCCGCCGGCCGGCTGCCCGACGATATCGCCGCCGCCGACCGGGCCCCGTTCGTGAAGATCTGCGGGGTGGCCGACGCGGCCGGGATGCGGGCCGCCCTGAGCGCGGGCGCCGATGCGATCGGCCTGAACCTCGTGCCGGGCACGCCCCGTGAGCTCGGCCTGGCCGAGGCGGTCGCGCTGGCCGGCCTCGCCCGGGCTGCCGGTCCCGGGCAGCCCCGGATCGTGGCGATCACCGCCGATGCGCCGTTCGAGCGCCTGGCCGAGATCATCGCCGGCCTGGACCCGGACGTCGTCCAGCTGGCCGGTGACGAACCCGCGGACATCGTCACCCGGCTCGACCGGCCAGCCTGGAAGAGCCTCCGCCTGCCGGCCGTCGCCGGCGCCGAGCCGGGGATCGAGGCGGCCGCCCTCGTCGCCCGCGGCCAGGCCTACCTCGACGCCGGCGCCGAGCGGATCCTGCTCGACACGGCCGGCGGGCCACATCCCGGTGGCACCGGGCGCCCGCTCGTCGGTCGTCCTGGCCGCCGCGGTCGCCCGGACCCTGCCGGTCGTGCTGGCCGGCGGCCTGACCGCGGCCAACGTCGGCGAGGCCGTCCTGGCGATTCCCGCCGTCGGCGTCGACGTGGCTTCGGGCGTGGAGCTGCCGAGAATCGGCGGCGAGCGGCCGGCCAAGGATCCGGTCCTCGTGGCCCTGTTCGCGAAGCGGGCCCGGGCGGCCCGCTGGGATCGCCCGAACCGTGCCGCCCGCCCGACCCGGGCGTTCGACGGACTGCTCGAGGCCGACGCCCAGGGCCGCTGGGGTTGCAACCGCGAGTACGGCGGGCGGTACGTGCCGGAGACGCTGATGGCGGCCCTCGAGGCCCTCGAACGAGCGTACTTCGACCTGCGCCAGGACCCCCGCTTCTGGGCCGAGTTCCGCGCGCTGCTGGCGACCTATTCCGGCCGGCCGACCCCCCTCTACCGGGCCGACCGCCTGGCCGGCGACGTCCTGGCCGAGGCGCGCCGCCTGGGCCAATCGGGCGGGGTGCCGGCCGGGCACGGCCCGGGGCAGCTGCCGACGACCCTGCGGCTCTACCTCAAGCGCGAAGACCTCGCCCACACTGGGGCCCACAAGATCAACAACGCCCTCGGCCAGGCGCTCCTCACCCGCCGGCTGGGCAAGCAGCGGGTCATCGCCGAGACCGGCGCCGGCCAGCACGGCGTCGCGACGGCGACGGCCTGCGCCCTGCTCGAGCTGCCCTGCGTCGTGTTCATGGGCGCCGAGGACATCGAGCGCCAGCAGCCGAACGTCCTCCGGATGCGGGCCCTGGGCGCCGAGGTCCGGCCGGTGACGTCCGGTTCGGCCACCCTCAAGGACGCGGTCAACGAGGCGATGCGGGACTGGGTCACGAACGTCGAGACGACCCATTACGTCCTCGGCTCGGCGATGGGCCCCCATCCGTACCCGACGATCGTGCGCGACCTCCAGCGGGTCCTCGGCGACGAGGCGGCCGCCCAGCTCCGGGCCGTCGAGGGCCGCCTGCCGGACCTCGTCCTGGCCTGCGTCGGCGGCGGCTCGAACGCGATCGGGCTGCTCGACCGCTTCATCGGCGAGCCCGAGGTCCGACTGGCCGTGGCCGAGGCAGCCGGCGACGGGATCGCCACGGGCCGGCACGCCGCGGCGCTGGCCGGCGGCACGCCCGGCATCCTCCACGGCTCACGCTCGCTGATGCTCCAGGATCGCGACGGCCAGGTGGTCGAGGCCCACTCGATCTCGGCCGGTCTCGACTACCCGGGGGTCGGCCCCCAGATCGCCGCCCTGGTCGGACGGCGGCCGGCTCGAGCTCGCCGCTGCGACCGATCGCGAGGCCCTCGCGGCGCTCCGCCGGGTCGCCCGGCTGGAGGGCATCCTGCCGGCCCTCGAGACGGCCCACGCGTTCGCCGTGCTGCCCCGCCTGCTCGCCGGCGTCGAGGGCTCCGGCCGGCCCTACCCGGCCGAGACGGTCGTCCTCGTCGGGCTTTCCGGACGGGGCGACAAGGACCTCGCCGCGCTCGAGACCGGCGGCGCGGCCGGGCATGACCGTCCTCGACGCGCGGTCGGCCGGCACGAACGACACGGCCGGGGCCGGCCGGATCGCCGGCGCGTTCCAGCGCGCCGCGGCCGACGGCCGGACCGCCCTGATCCCGTACGTCGTGGCCGGCTTTCCCGACGCCGAGACGAGCTTCCGGATCGCCCTCGCGGCGGCCGACGCCGGGGCCGACCTGCTCGAGGTCGGGCTGCCGTACTCGGATCCACTGGCCGACGGGGCCACGCTCCAGCGGGCCTCCCAGCTCGCGCTGGCGGCCGGCGCGACGTTCGGTGCCTCGATTGCGCTGCTCCAGCGAATCGCGGCGGCCCGGCCCGACCTGCCGCTCGTCCCGATGGCGTATGCCAACCAGGTGATCGGCGGCGGCGGACGGCGCGGCGACCGCGACCGCCCTGGCCGAGGCCGGCGCCGCGGGCGTGATCGTGGCCGACCTCACCCCGGACGAAGGGGCCCCGTTCGAGGTCGTCGCCCGGGCGGCCGGCCTGGCTGTCGTCTACCTCGTCGCGCCGACGACCGGGCCCGAGCGCCGAAGGCGGGTCGCCGCCCGTTCGGGCGGCTTCCTCTATTGCGTCTCGCTGGTCGGCGTGACCGGTGCCCGGGCGAGCCTGCCGGCATCGGTCGGGCGGCTCGTGCGCGAGGTCAAGGCCGTCTCGCCGGTGCCGGTCGCCGTCGGCTTCGGGGTCAGCCGCCCGGCCCACGTCCGGGCGATCGCCCGGGCCGGCGCCGATGGCGTGATCGTCGCCTCGGCCCTCGTCGACGCCCTCGGTCGGGACGGGCGGGACGTCGGCTGCCCTCGAGCGGCTCGTGGCCTCGCTCCGGGCGGCAACCTCGCGATGAGCCGGGGGCTACCGATCGAGATCGGCGTCGAGGCCGGGACGTCTCGCGCGTTCGCCTTCGCCGTCGACTGGCCGGGCTGGTGCCGCAGCGCGAAGGACCGTCTCATGCTGCCCGCCGGGCTGGCCGCGGCCGCGCCGCGCTACGCCGCGGTCGTCCGCGCTGCGGGCCTCGACTTCGTCTCCGGACCGGAGGCACTCGAGCCGTCCGATTTCGAGGTCGTCGAGACGGTCGGCGGCTCGGCCGCGACCGACTTCGGCGTGCCGTCCGGGGTGGCCGAAGTCGATCGGCGGCCGACGACGGCGGCCGACGCCGAGCGGATCGGGCGCCTGGTCGGGGCCGCCTGGACGGTCCTCGACCGGGTCATCGCCGGGGCGCCGGCCGAGCTGCGCAAGGGGCCGCGCGGGGGAGGGCGCGACCGCGACGCGATCGTCGCCCACTGTGTCCTGTCCGACGCGGCCTACGCCAATCAGCTCGGGATCAAGCGCAAGGAGCCGGCGCCGGATGACCGGCCGGCGATCCTCGCCGGGCGCGATGCGATCCTGGCGATCCTCGGCCAGCCGTCGGACGGCTCGCCGATCGCGGGGCGGCGCTGGCCGGCCCGCTACGCCGCGCGGCGGATCGCCTGGCACGCCCTCGACCATGCCTGGGAGATCGAGGACAAGTCGGGAGCGGCCTGATCAGGAGTTCGCCTCAGCCGGCGCCGCGATCGCGGTCCTCCAGCGTCCGGGTCGCCGCGATCAGCCGGCGATAGATTGCCAGCAGGTCGGCCTGGGCCAGCGGACCGAGGTTGGCCAGGGCGACCCGCAGGAGCACCTCCCGTTCGCGCTCCAGGTCGCGGACCGGGCGCCGTCCGGCCGCCTGCTTGACCCGGCCGACCTCGCGGCCGAGCTCGGCTCGCTCATTCAGCAGGCCGACGATCCGCCGGTCGAGGGTGTCGATCCTGTTGCGCAGCCGGACCAGCTCGGCCGACTCGACCGCGGGCTTGGCCGCGGCTGGCTTGGCCGCGGGTCGCCTCGACGCCCGGCCGCCCGGGGGATCGTCGTCGCGAATCCGGCTCATGGCTTCCGGCTCATCGCGGCAGGCCTCCCGCGGCGACCCGCCGGGCGATCAATTCGAGGGCCAGGGTGTAGCCCGGAGCCCCGAGCCCGACGAACCGCTCGAGGGCGATGTCGGCCAGGAAGTTGACCTGCCGGAACGGCTCGCGGCTGGCCGGGTCCGACAGGTGGACCTCGATGAACGGCCGCTCGACCGCGAGCAGCGCGTCGCGCAGGCGACACGCTCGTGTGGGTCAGGCCGCCGGCGTTGACGATCGCCACGTCGAAGTCGCGTTGCGTGGAGGCGGTCGATCAGCGCGCCCTCGTGGTTCGACTGGAAGAACGCGATCTCCAGGCCGAGCTGGGCGGCTCGATCGGCCAGGCCGGCGTGGATCTCGGCCAGCGTGGCCGTGCCGTAGATCTCCGGCTCGCGCGTGCCGAGCAGGTTGAGGTTCGGGCCCTGGAGGACGAGGACGCGCGGTCATCGGCGCGCCTCCGCAGGAGCTGGTCCGTGACGCGCTCGACCAGCTCGGCCGGCACGTCCGTCCGGATCGTCACGACCAGTCGGCCGTCGGCAGGACCCAGCGCAGCCGCCCGCCGGCGTGCTTCTTGTCGGCGCCGAGAGCCGCCAGCACGTCGGCCCGCTGCAGCCCGAGCGAGGCCAGGCCACCGGCCGGAGCAAGGTCGAGCCCGGTCAGGAGGTCGCTCGATCCGCTCCGCACGCTCGGGCGGCGTCACGCCCAGCGCGACGCCGATCCGGCACGCCGCTCGCAGGCCGTAGGCGACCGCCTCGCCGTGCAGGAGGCTCGCCGTAGCCCGCCGGCGGCCTCGAACGCATGGCCGAGGGAGTGGCCGAGGTTGAGCGCCAGCCGGCCGGCCTGATCCGGGCGCGCGTCGTCCCGGAGGCATCGGCGGGATCGTCGGTCGTGCCCGGCCGGCCAGCCGCCTCCCGCTCGTCGGCCAGGACGACCTCGACCTTGGCCCAGGCGCAGCGCTCGACCAGCTCGGCGACCGCGCCGTGGGCGATCACCGCCGGATCGGCCGCGGGCGATCGCCCGGCCCATCGCGTTCGAGCAGGGCGAAGAGCCGCTCGTCGCCGAGCGCCGCCATCTTGACCGCCTCGCCGAGGGCCGCCCGGCGCTGGCGCTCGGGCAGGCCGGCCAGCAGCGCGACGTCGATCACGATCGCCGCCGGCTGGTGGAACGCGCCGACGAGGTTCTTGCCCTCGGGCAGGTCGACGGCGGTCTTGCCGCCGATCGAGCAGTCGATCTGGGCGACGAGCGTCGTCGGGACGTGGATCAGCGGCACGCCGCGCAGGTAGGTCGCCGCCAGGAAGCCGGCCGCGTCGCCGAGCGCCCCGCCGCCGATCGCGACGAGCGGCTCGGTCCGCTCGACCCGCAGCCGGGCCAGCTCGCGCGGCCGCCACCTCGATCACGGCCAGCCGCTTCGCCGCCTCGCCCTTCGGGAGCAGGATCCGCTCGACCGCCAGGCCCGCGGCCGCGATGTCCCGGGCGACGGGCCTCGCCGACGGCCGCCCAGGCGCCCGGGCTCCGAGACGATGATCGGCCCGCCCGGCGCCGAGCTCGGCCAGGACCTCGGCCGAGGGCCGCCGCGGCGAATCCCGTCGCCGATGCACGAATCTGCCCGAGCCGGGTGTCGGCGGCGAGGAGCGTCGTGCCGGCCGGCGGCGGAGCCTTGATGAAGGCATCCACGCCGCTCGATCACGGCGCCGACCTGCGACAGTCCGTTGAGGCGGATGGGCCGGCGCGTAGAACCGTTCCCGGTCGGCGGCCAGCTCGCGGATCGCGCCCGAGCGGGTCGCGGCCGTGCAGGAGCGGCCGGGGATGGGGCGAGTGGCGCAGGCGCTGGGCCAGCACCTCGGGCGGGCCGTCGAGCCAGACCGCCCGCCGGCCGCGGTACAGGGCCCAGCGATTGCGCGGGTCGACGACCGCGCCGCCGCCGGTGGCGATGACCCGGCGCAGCTCGGCCGCCCGGTCGGGCTGGCCGAGCGCCGCGACCGCCGCGCGCTCGCGGGCCCGGAAGCCGGCCTCGCCCTCGGCCTCGAAGATCTCCGGGATCGTCCGCCCGGCCGCCGCCTCGATCGTCGCATCGAGATCCACGAACGGCGCGCCGTGGCGGGCGGCCAGCCGCCGGCCGACCGCGCTCTTGCCGCTGCCGGGCAGGCCGACGAGGACGAGGTCCATCGGCGCTCAGTCGTCGCCGCCGGAGCCGGCCTCGCCGTCGGCGGCCTGCGCCGAGAGCCGGGCCCGGCCGCCGGCGCTGCGGCGGCTCCGGGGCGCCCGACGATCCGGGCTCGGTAGGCGGCCAGGTTCGTCGCGCGTCTCGTCGACCGAGTCGCCGCCGAACTTGTCGAGGATGAAGTCGGCCAGGGTCAGCATGACCATCGCCTCGCCGACGACCCCGGCGGCCGGCACGACGCTGATGTCGCTCCGCTCGTAGTGGGCCTTGTCGACCGCCTCGCCCGTGATCAGGTCGGCCGACGGCAGCGGCCGGGCGAGGGTCGAGATCGGCTTGACCGCGCCGCGGACGACGAGCGGCTCGCCGTTCGTGACCCCGCCGGTCAGGCCGCCGGCGTTGTTCGTGCGATGGATCCAGCGACCGCCCTCGCCCCGCCCGCTCGATGACGTCGTGGACCGCCGAGCCGAACCGGCGCGTCTGCTCGAAGCCGAGGCCGAACTCGACGCCCTTGACGATGTTGATGCTCATCACGGCGGCGGCCAGCGCGGCATCGAGGCGGCGGTCCCAGTGGACGTACGCGCCGAGCCCGATCGGCAGGCCGTGGGCGACGACCTCGAACACCCCGCCGACGGTGTCGCCGTTGGACCGCGCCTCGTCGATGCGGGCGATCATCCGGGCCTCGGCCTCGGGATCCGGGCAGCGCAGCGGCGACGCGTCGGCCTCCGCCCGGGTCCGGGTCGCCCGGGCCGGATCGACGGCGACGCCGCCGACCTCGGCGCGTGAACGACCAGACGTCGATCCCGAGCTCGGCCAGGAACGCCCGGGCGACACCGCCCGCCGCGACCCGGGCCGCGGTCTCCCGGGCGGATGCCCGCTCGAGCACGTTGCGCACGTCGTTGAAGCCGTACTTCAGGGCCCCGGCCAGGTCGGCGTGGCCCGGCCGGACGCGGGTCACCGGCGTCGCCCGCTTGTTGCCCTCGTCGGCCAGCCGGGCGAGCTCCGCCGCCTCGGCATCGGTGAGCGGCTCGACCTGCATCACCCGGGTCCAGTTCTCCCAATCGCGGTTGCGCACGAGCAGGAGGATCGGCGAGCCGAGGGTCAGGCCGTGGCGGACGCCGCCGAGGATCTCGGCCCGGTCCTGCTCGATCGCCTGGCGGGCGCCGCGGCCGTAGCCGCGCTGGCGCCGGGCCAGGTCCACGGCGAGCGCGTCGGCGGTCAGGCCCAGCCCGGCCGGGATGCCCTCGAGCGTGACGCCGAGGGCCGGCCCGTGCGACTCGCCGGCCGTCAGGAAGCGGAGCCGGCCCACTTACAGCCTGGCCGCGACGGCGCCGGTCGGCTCGCCCTCGGCTGACTCGATGCCCGCCGGCCCGCGCCGCCGTGAGGGCGGCCTGCATCACGCTCGAGCGGGGCCGGCTGGCCGGTCCACAGCGTGAACGCGGCAGCTCCCTGGTGGAGGAGCATCGTCTCGCCGTCGGCAACCGTGCAGCCGCCGGCCGCTGCGTCCCGCAGCAGCTTGGTCCGCCGGTAGACCAGGTCGAGGACGAGCAGGTCGGCCGGGAGGATCTCGCCCGGGATCGGCGCCTCGTCGCCGTGCAAGCCGATCGACGTGGCGTTGATCAGGACCCGCGTCTTGGCCAGCTCCGCCTCGATGATCGACTCGTGCCAGGGCATCGCCCGCAGCTCCATGTGCGCGGCGCTCTTGCCGAAGAACTTGACCAGGCCCTCGGCCCGATGGAGGTGGCGGTTGAACACGACGATCCGCAGGAAGCCCTCGGTGATCAGGCCGTAGACCGACCGCCCGGGCGCCGCCGCCGGCGCCGAGGACGACCGCCTGGCGGGGCATCTTCTGGCTGCCGACGAGCTTGTCGAGGGCGACCTGCGAAGCCGGGCACGTCGGTGTTGTGGCCGACCAGCCGCTTGCCCTCCCGGGTGATCGTGTTGACCGCCCCCGTGGCGTGGGCCTCCTCGGTCAGCCGGTCGACCAGCGGCACGACCCGCTCCTTGTGCGGGATCGTCACGTTCGCGCCCAGGAAGTCGTCCGCCGCGCAGCTCGGCGATCGCCTCGGCCAGCTCCATCGGCGGCCGGTCCCATAGCTCGTAGCGGGCGTCGATCCCGAGCGAGTCGAAGGCGGCCTGCTGCATCGCGCCGGACAGCGAATGGGCTGACCGGATGGCCGATGAGGACGACGCGCTTGGTCATGCTCGCACCTCTTCGAGTTCCGCGAAGAACCCCGGATAGGAGATCGACGCACAGTCGGGATCGCTCGATCGTGGTCGCGCCCGGGCGATCAGGCCGGCGACCGCGAAGGTCATCGCCAGCCGGTGGTCGTCGAACGGCTGTCGGTCGGGGCCCCGACGAGGGGGGTCGGGCCCGTCGATCGAGAGGTCGTCGCCGTCGATCGTCGATCCGGGCGCCGAGCGCGCGCCAGGCCGGCCGCGATGCCGGCGATCCGGTCCGATTCCTTGTGGCGCAGCTCGCCCGCGCCCCGGATCGTGGTCGTGCCCCGGGCCTGGGTCGCGGCCAGGCACAGGATCGGGATCTCGTCGATCGCCGCGGCCACCTCGGCCGGCGCCGACGTCGATCGCGCGCAGCTCGCTCGAGCGGACGACGAGGTCGGCTAGCGGCTCGCCGCCGCTCGAGTCGGCTGTGCCCGCGGCTGGCCGCCCGATCGCCGGTCGCTCCTCGATCGAGGCGCCCATCCGCCGGAGGAGGTCGATGATCGCCCGCCGGGTCGGGTTGACGCCGACCGCCGCCAGGCTCAGCTCGGCATCGGGATGGATCGCCCCCGCGACGAGCCAGAAGGCGGCCGCCGAAGGATCCGCCGGGCACCCTCTCGTCGATCGCCTGCACCCCACCCCTCCCTCGAGACTGACCGCGACAGCGCCGTCGCCGAGCTCCGACCG
Source organism: uncultured Chloroflexia bacterium (assembly GCA_963727055.1). Lineage (GTDB taxonomy): Bacteria > Chloroflexota > Limnocylindria > Limnocylindrales > CSP1-4 > Palsa-1033. The sequence continues at coordinate 1,121,139 of CAVSEN010000003.1, read as the reverse complement.
CAGCACCGCGACGCCCCGCGCCCGGAGCATCCGCTCCGTGTGATCGCGCGTTGCGACCGACTCGCGCACCGTCGTCCGCCCCTCGGCCCGCAGCCCGGCGAGCAGGATCGCCGACTTCACCTGGGCGCTCGGTACCGCGGTCCGGTGAGTCGATCGCCCGGAGCGGGGTGCGACCGACCACGGTCATCGGCGGAAGGGAGTTGCCCCGACGGGCATGGAGCTCGGCGCCCATCGCGCGCAGTGGCTCGATGATACGAGCGACGGGTCGGCGGCGCAACGAATCGTCGCCGTCGAGGACGTGGTAGCCGGCCAGCCCGGCCAGGATCCCGGCGATCAGCCGGAGGCGTCGTGCCCGAGTTGCCGCAGTCGAGGATCGCCGTCCGCCTCGCGCAGCCCGTCGATCCCGGGCGAGGTGATCCGGTAGTCGACCCGCCGGCCGTCGGTCCGGCCGCGCTCGACCGTCGCCCCCAGCCGCGCGATCAGCCTCGCGGTCGTCCGCACGTCGGCACCGTCGCCGGCCGCCCGCGATCCCGAGCGATCCCGGCGGCGAGGGCCGCCAGGAGCAGCGCCCGATGGCTGATCGACTTGTCACCGGGCAGCCCGGGACGGCCGCGCAGGCGGGCCGCCGGTCGGACGCCGGCGACGTCGGGCGCGGTTCCGCCGGCCAGGTTCGGGCGAGCCTGGGTGGTCAATGCTTGCCCGTCCCGCCGACCTTGAGCACGGCATTCGGGAGGACCGGGTCGCCGTGCAGGTCGCCGACCTGGTCGTGGACGGCGCGCAGGCTGGTCATCAGCTCGCCGAACTGGGCGATCGTGATCGACTGCTCGCCGTCGGACAGCGCCTCGTCCGGGTCGGGGATGGACCTCGACCATGATCCCGTCGGCGCCGGCCGCGACGCCGGCCAGGGCACATCGGCTTGATCAGCCAGCGCTTGCCGGTGGCGTGCGACGGATCGACGATGACCGGCAGGTGGGTCAGGTGGTGGAGGAGCGGCACGGCCGCCAGGTCGAGCGTGTTGCGGGTGTACGTCTCGAAGGTCCGGATGCCGCGCTCGCACAGGATCACGTTGGGATTGCCGGAGCTGACGATGTACTCGGCGGCCATCAGCCACTCCTCGATCGTCGCCCCGTAGCCGCGCTTGAGCATGACCGGCCGGGCCACCCGCCCGACCGCCGTCAGGAGCGAGTAGTTCTGCATGTTCCGGGTGCCGACCTGGAGGATGTCGGCGTACTCGGCCACGATGTCGACCTGGTTCGGCTCCATCACCTCGGTGATCACCGGCAGGCCCGTCCGCTCCCGTGCCTCGGCCAGGTAGCGCAGCCCCTCGACGCCCAGGCCCTGGAAGCTGTAGGGGCTCGTCCGCGGCTTGAACGCCCCGCCCCGGATGATCGTCGCCCCGGCGGCGGCGACCCCGTCGACGGTCTCCAGGAGCTGCTCGCGACTCTCGATCGAGCACGGCCCGGCCATCACCGTCAGGCTGCCGTCGCCGACCACCGCATCAAGGACCCGGATGACCGTGTCCTCGGGGTGGAACTCGCGCGAGGTGAGCTTGAACGGGCGGCTGATCGGGGTGACCGCCTCGACCCCGGCCAGCGCTTCGAGCCGGCTCGATCAGGACCGGCTTGCGGGCGCCGATCTCGCCGACGACGGCGATCACGACCCGCTCGACGCCGACGTGGTCGTACGGCACGAGCCCTTCCGCCAGGATCAGGCCCTTGACCGCATTCGTCTCGGCCTGGCTGGCCGAGGCGTTCATCACCACGAACATCGGTGCTGCGCGTCCTTTCGCGTCTCGTTCGTCGCCCGGATCGCCCGGTTGTTCCCGCGGGGCCGGCCCGTCCGGTCGGCCGTGCCGGGCCAACAAAAAAAGCAGAGGTCTGGCCTCTGCTCGTCCCGGCACGACCCGTGCTCCCGGGTCTCAGCTTCCGGGTTCGGTCATGCCGGGTGTTGGTAGGCGAAAAAGAGGGTGTGCATGTGCGTCTCTGAACGGTAGCCGAGCGGCTGCGGCCCTGTCAACGAGCGGGCGGCCGCGCGGGTGGCGGCGGGGCGCCGGCCGACGCTAGAGTGGCGACCATGCTGCGCGTCGGTTCGATCGTGCTCCGGGTCGATGATCTCGAGCGCCAGGCGGCGTTCTGGTCCGCCGCGCTCGAATACGAGCCGCGCGCCGGCGAGGGCGGTGACTTCGTCCTCCTCCGGCCGAAGGACGGCATCGGCCCGAACGTCTCGCTCGACCGGGTCCGCTCCACGCTCCAGGTCCCGCCCCGGATCCACCTCGACCTGTACACCGAGGACCAGGCCGGCGAGGTCCGGCGCCTGATCGGGCTCGGCGCGACCGAGGTCCACTGGAGCAAGCGCCCCGCCGATGCCGACTACGTGATCCTGGCCGACCCGGAAGGCAACCGCTTCTGCGTGATCGACATCACCCGGTAGGGCGCTGGCGGCGCGCCTCGTCGTCGTTGGCCACCGGTTCCTGTCGAATATCAGCCCGGGTAGTGTTCAGCGGGATCTGCGGCCCGGATCGTTTGGATTCGACCCTCGGAGATCGTCACGCGCGCCGAATCACGCACGGACCCGGCGTGACCCGAGGTCGGGCGACAGGCCGTGCGCCCGTTGTTTCGGCCCAAGACTATGTGGGTTGATATTCGCCAGGTTCGGCCGACGACGGCCCGGCCGACACGGCGACAGACCGGCGCGCAACCAACCCGGACGGAGGGGCCCGGCCCGCTCGAGGCGCCGTGCTATTCTGGCCCGCGGTTCCGCGGAGAGGTCGCATAGAGGCCTAGTGCAGCGGTTTGCTAAACCGCCAAGTGGGGTAACCTGCTTCGAGGGTTCGAATCCCCTCCCTCTCCGCCACTCCCCAGTGCGCCCGTAGCTCAGCGGATAGAGCGTTAGGTTGCGGACCTAAAGGTCGTGGGTTCGAGTCCCGCCGGGCGCGCCACTGCCACCGCGATCAGCCATCGTCGCAGCAGGTCGGCCGTGAGCCGCCCGGTCAGGTGGCCGCGACCAGGAGGCGGCCGAGCGAGCCCACGTGGAGGCCGTCCGATCGGCCGGCGAACCAGCGGGCGTTGATCGCCGGCCCGTCGAGATCGAGCACTTGGCGTGCGCCGAGACGACGCAGCCCGTCGGCCAGCGGACCGGGCTCGAAGAACGCCGTCCACGGCTCGCCGGCCCGGGCGACCCGGTCGGACATCCAGGCCAGGGCGAGCCGCTCGGTCGGACTGAAGGCCGACGAGGCCAGGGCGTAGTCGAAGACCACGACGCTGCCTGCCGGCCGTCCGAGCACGTAGCGCAGCACGGCCCAGACCGAGGCCTCGGTCAGGTACATCGTGACCCCCAGCCAGGCGACGACGACCGGCTCGTCCGTTCGCAGGCCGGCACGGGCGAGCTCGACGTGGAGCTCCTGCCGTTCGAAATCGACGGGCACGAACGTCACCCCGGCCGGACCGCCCGGGACGGCGATCCCCGCCTCGGCCAGCGATTCGCGCTTCCAGTCCTGGGTCGCCGGTGCGTCGACCTCGAACACGCGCAGGTCGGGATACGGATTGCGATAGGCGAAGGTATCGAGCCCGGCGCCCAGGACGAGGTACTGGCGGACCCCCGCCTCGACCGCGGCGGCGAGGCACTCCTCGGCGCACCGGCTGCGGGCCACGACGAAGGCGCGCAGCGCCCGAGATGTGGGGTGCTGGTCGGGGCTCGGCGGGAACCTGCGGCCGATCCGGACTTCGAGCCGCCGACGTTCCTCGTCGCCGATGATCCGCACGGCGAGCGGGTCGTCGAGGACGAGTGGATCGTCGAGGAGCTGGTGGGCTGCTCGTCGCCGGGCGACGCCCAGCGCGGTCCGGCTCGGGCGGTCGGGGATCATGGCCGGAGGCTACAGGCTTGGGCCGAGGCCCGCCGGGCCACGAGCGGTGCCTCGCGACACCGCCACACCGAGAGTCCGGCTTGCGTCCTTTTCGGCGACTGACCACCATCGGATCAGCCTCAGATCAGCCCTGGCGGAACCCTCCATGCGCCCAACCCCAGCGAAGATCGCCGGTCGGACCCGGGCCGTGCTGGCGGCTGCCCTGCCAAGGGGCGCCCTGATCCTCTCGATCCTGACCTTCGCCGGCTACCTGATGGGCCTCGTCCGCGACCGGATGTTCGCCCACACGTTCGGCGCCGGACCCGCGCTCGACGCCTACAACGCCGCGTTCGTCCTGCCCGAGCTGGCCCTGGACGTCCTCGTCGCGGGTGGTCTGGTGGCGCCCTTCGTGCCGATCTTCATCGGCCTGCGGACCGAAGCCGGGGAGGCGGCCAGCGCCTTTGGTCGGGCCGTCCTGACGATGGCGGTCGCGGTCATGGCGATCGCCGCGGCACTCCTGTTCGTCTTCGCCCCGCAGACGATCGACCTGATCGCACCCGGCTTCCAGGGCGACCAGCGCGACCTGTACGTCGAGCTGTTCCGGATCATGTGCGTCACCCCGGTGATCTTCGCGGCCTCGCTCGTCCTGGGCGAGATCCTGGTCGCCGAGCGCAGCTTCGTCGCCTATGGGCTGGCACCGCTCATGTACAACGGGGGCATCGTCGCCGGAACGGTGCTGCTCGGGCCCCGCATGGGCGTCCTCGGGGCGGCGGTCGGGGCCGTGGTCGGTGCCCTGGGCCACCTCGCGATCCGGGTGGTCGGCATCTGGCGGACCCGGTTCCGGCCCCGACCGACGGTCTCGTTCCGGGCGAAGGGCGTCGGCGAGTTCCTGCGCCTGATGGTCCCCAAGATGGCCAGTCACCCGGTGCAGCCGCTGACGTTCCTGTACTTCACGGCGCTCGCATCGAGCCTGGAGCCGGGTTCGGTCAGCTCGATCAGCTTCGCCCACAACTTCCAGAGCGTGCCGGTCAGCCTGTTCGGGGCGTCCTTCGCGATCGCGGCGTTCCCGCTCCTCTCGGCCGCGGCCGTCGCCGGTGACCGACCCGCCTTCATGCGCACCTTCCGGACGACCCTCGCCACGGTCGTCGTCCTGACCGTGGCGGCGGCCGTCGGCCTCTTCGTGGTCAGCGGCCTGGCGATCCGGCTACTGCTGGGCGGCGGTGCCTTCGACGACGCGGACATCGTCCGGACGACGGCCGTGCTGGCCGTCTTTGCGATCTCGGTGCCGCTCGAGAGCCTGACCCACCTCCTGAGCCGGGCGATCTATGCGACTCGCAACACGATCCTGCCGACCGCCGCCTCGATCGCTGGTTTCGTGATCACCGTGATCTCGGCCCAGGCCCTGATCCCGACGATCGGCATCGGCGCAATCCCGGCCAGCTTCGCGATCGGGATGGGCCTCAGCGTCGCGATCATGGCGATCAGCCTGGTGCCCCGCATCGCCGGGATCGGACCTGCCCCGGCCGGAGCGGCCGGCGATGGCCCACCGCGACGGTCGCCGGGCAGGCACAGGACTCCGGCCGGGCCTGGCCCGGACCGTCGTCGCCGCCCTGATCGCGATCAGCCTCGGCGCGGGTGTGGTCTACGCCACCGGCCAGGCCCTGGGCAGCGGAGCAACCCTGGCGGTCGACCCGGTGGTGACCCCCTGGGCCCGCCAGAACGCCGCAACCCCGCTGCCATCGGCGGCGATCGCCGTCGTCGCCTCGAGCGCGCCCCTCCCCAGCGGCCCGCCCGTGGCCAGCCCCGGAGCCTCGAGCGAGCCGAGCTCGGGGCCCAGCTCCAGTCCGCCGGCCGCCTCGTCACCCACGCCGACGCCCGGTCCGTTCGCGATGGACCTCTTCCAGAAGGGCGACTACGTCGGCGAACTGAAGGACACCTGGTGCGTCCCGGCGGCGATGCAGACCTCGATGAACATCATGGATACGGGGGCCGACACGAGCCAGGCGACCCAGGCCAGGATCTTCTCGCTGGCGCGCTCGCTCGCTCCGGCGCCCGACGGCGCGGCCGAGCCGGAAGGCTGGGCGAAGGGCCTGGCCGAGCTCGGCTACGGCAACTACACGGTCACCGAGAAGACGACGATCCGGGACGCGATCCATTTGGCCGCTCACCAGATCCGCCTGACCAACCGGCCGGCCGGGCTGATGGTCTGGCGCGGCGCCCATTCATGGGTGGTCTCGGGCTTCACCGCGACGGCCGATCCGGCCCTGACCGACGCGTTCGTGGTGACCGCGGTCCGGATCGAGGACGTGTGGTATCCGCGCTTCTCGACGATCTGGGGCTACTCGCGGCCGCCCGATTCACTCGTCCCGGTCTCGGCCCTGCCCCGCGACTACCTGCCCTGGAAGCGGCCGACGGGGGCATACCCGGATAAGGACGGCAAGTTCGTTCTGGTCATCCCGACGAACTGAAGGCGCGCGGTCGGCCCGGGCCGCGGTCAGGCCTTGGCGGCCTTGGAGACCTTCGGCGCGGCGGGTCGCCGGGCGCGGGGCGCCTTGGCCGGCGTAGCGGGAGCCACCGGCTCGGCCGGCGACAGGGATTCATCGGCGTGACCCGCCGCCTTGGCCACCTCGAGCGCCCGGGCCTGGGCGGCGGCGGCAAAGGCACCCATCGCCACCTCCTCCTCGATCGACGCCTCGGCCGAGGACGGCGCGTCATCCGGCTGGACGACGACCGGTGGCGGCTGGGGCACGGCGGCGACGGGCTCATCCTCGATCGCCCGGAGCGTGGTTCGATGGACCCAGCCCTCGGCCCCGAGCGGCGTCCGGACCTGGACCCAGGCACCCTCGCGGCCGATGACCTCGACCTCGTCGTTGGCCTGGAGCTGGCCAAGCTGGACGCCCCGGATCTCATCGGGGACGTCGGTCAGGGCGACCAGGTCGTAGCGGACCCGGCGCCGTTCCAGGCCCACATTGGGGCGGCCGGCAAAGGTCAGGGCGGGCACGGCGACGGGCTCGGTGCGGGGACTGGCATAACGCGCCGTCCTGAGCGACGGGCGGCGCCAGCGGGGCATGAGCGCCTCACCGAACGGCTCGGCCAGCGCGGCGGTGGGGGCGGCCGGAATCGCCGCCGCGGAGGTCGGGGCGAAGGCCGGTTCGATCACCGGCGCCGGTGCGACGGGTGGCGCCTTCGGCTTCCTGGCCCTGTCGGGCTTGGGCGGCACGATCGTCGCCGCCGGCAGGACGGGTCGAGGTCCACCGAACGGCGGTGGGTAGGGGGCCACGGCGGGCTCCGGTCGACGCGACCGGCGCCGCAGGAGGAACCACCACAGGCCGGACAGGATGGCCGCGCACAGCATGACGATCAGGAACGGGGCGCCCGAGCCACCCGACGGCTCGCTCGGCACGATCGGTCCGGCGGCGGCTCCGTTCGAGCCACCGGGTCCGGTGCTCGACCCGGGTCCGCCGACGATGGCAACGACGCCATCGCTCGAGCTCGGACTGGCGCTGGGCGTGTCGGTCGGCGGGACAGCGGTGGGCGTCGCGGTGGGCGGCGGGGTCGGCGCCGGCGTGGTCTTCGGCTTCGGGGTGGGCGTCGGCCGCGGCGTTGGCGTCGGCGTCGGCCGCGGCGTCGGCGTCGGCGTCGGCGTCGGAGTCGGCTTGGGCGTCGGCGTCGGAGTCGGCTTGGGCGTCGGCGTCGGGGTCGGCGTCGGCGACGTCACGACGATCGTCGTCGCGCCGTTCAGGCCGACCTTGTTGGTCCCATCCTGCCCGGCATTGAACACGTATGTGTACGAGCCGGCCGGGAGCGTTCTTGCGTACGTAAGCAGCACGCCCGGGCCGGGGGTTGGCAGGTATTGCGAACTGCCATTCGCCGGCCAGCCGCCCGTGGGCACCATCGTGAACGTACCCAGGGTCACGCTGGGAACGGCCGTCGTCCTGATCTTGACCGTGGCGTATGGCGTGTGCGCCGCTGGGCCGCGCTCGAATTGATCGGTGTAGTAGACCTTGAACAGGAAGGTCGTTGCGGTCGTGCCGCCGGAGGGCGTGACGCTCTCATCGCACAGGTTGGTCTTCGCCGTTGCTGCATTCCCACAAACGACCGCAGCCGCCGCCGGGCGCGCACCACCGACGACCGTCAGGGAGACGGCCAGCAGAAGCGCGGCAAGCGTACCGACGATGACTCGATTCACAGGTTGTCCGGGGGCTCCGCAGCGGTGTGGGCCCAAACTAGATCGGGCATTCGACCCTGTCCGTGGCCTATCGGTCCCGGTCCTGCCTGACCCTTTCGGCCAACGGTCCGGCTGGAGGGCCCTGCGCCGGCGGCGCCCGGCCACGTAGAATCGGGCGATGGACCGGATCGGCTTCCTTGGCCTCGGCACGATGGGTGGAGCGATGGCCGGCCACCTCGGGCGCTCGGGCCGCCCGCTCACGGTCTGGAACCGGACGCCGGGTCGGGCGGCCGACCTCGTCAAGGCGGGGGCCGTCGAGGGCGCATCGCCGGCGGCGGTCGCGGCGACCAGCGACGTGGTCCTGCTGTGCGTCTCGGACACGCCTGACGTCGAGGCGGTCCTGTTCGGCCCTGACGGCGTCGCTGCCGGGATCCGGCGCGGCGCGCTGGTCATCGACTGCTCGACGATCGCCCCGGCCGCGACCCGGGCGATGGCCGGCCGCCTTGCGGCGCTCGGCGTCGATTTCGCCGACGCCCCCGTCTCGGGCGGCTCCGAGGGTGCCCAGAAGGCGACCCTGACGATCTTTGTCGGGGCCGAACCGGAAGTGTTCGAGCGGGCCCGGCCGATCCTCGAGTCGATCGGCCGGACGATCACCCACGTCGGGCCGGTCGGCAGCGGCCAGGCGGTCAAGGCGGTCAACCAGGTGATCCTGGCCGGCACCTACCTGGGGGTGGCTGAAGGAATCGTGCTGGCCGTCAAGGCCGGCCTCGACGTCGAGCAGGTCGTCGGCGCGCTCGGCGGGGGAGCGGCCCAGAGCTGGGTCCTGGCCAATCGCAGTGGGCGAATGCTGGCCAACGACTACCCGCTCGGCTTCAAGGTCGAGCTCCACCTCAAGGACCTCGGGATCGCCCTCGGGCTGGCGGCCGAATCAGGCGCGCATCTGCCGGTCAGCGAGCTGTGCGCCGAGATGGAACGGGGCCTGGTCGCCGACGGCCACGCCGACGACGACATGTCGGCGGTGGCCCGCCGGATCCGGGAGCTGGCCGGACTGCCGAGCTAGCTGCCGGGCGAACCGAGCAGGAGCAACGGCTCGCCCAGCTTGCCCGAGTAGATCGGGCGGAAGCGCTCGACGTCGTACATCCGGGGCACATCCACCGAGCGTGGCGGGACGCCCGGCGCGGGCAGGTGGGTCTGGGCGTAGCGCCCGTCCCGGATGGCGACCATCCGGCCACTGATCCCGTCGCGGATCAGGTCCATCGCCACGTTGGCAAAGGTGATCGCGACCGTCTGGTCGAGCTGGTCGGCCTCGCCGCTGCGGAGGTCGTAGGTGAGCTCGCTGGCGACCGATTCGATCCCCGTCCGCTTGCGCAGCTCGTCGGCCAGGACCTCGCCGATGTTCACCTTGTGGCGGTGGCCGAAGGAGTCGGCCTCGCCCCACTCGGCCAGCGTGGCGCCCTTCCAGATGGCCCCCTCGGCCGTGATCACGAACGAGTAGTGGCTCGGGTTGTTGCGCCAGTCCTCGGCCAGCAGCCGGGCCAGGGCGTCGAGGTCGAACGGCGCCTCGGGGATCAGGCAGCGGCCGGATGCGACGTAGGCCGTGAACAGCGCGGTGAACCCGCAGTCGCGCCCGAAGATCCGGAAGACGCCGATCCGCTCGTGCGAGCCGAGGGTCGTCCGCTGGCGGTTGATCAGCTCCTTGGCCCGAGTGATCGCGGTCGAGAAGCCGATGCAGTACTCGGTCCCCTGGACGTCGTTGTCCATCGTCTTGGGGATGCCCGTGATCGGGATTCCGGCATCTCCCAGGACCCGGGCGAAGCTGAGCGTGTCGTCGCCGCCGATCGCCACGAGGTGGTCGATCCCCAGCGCGCCGATGTGGTCGAGGACGAGCGGCGTGAGGTCGAACGTGTCGGGCCCGGTCGCGTAGCGCTGGGCCTGCTCGGCGGCCAGCCACGGCGGCAGGTTACGGCCGGCGATCTTGCGCGGGTTCGTGCGCGACGTGTGGAGCATGGTGCCGCCCGTTCGGTCGATCGTCCGGGTGTTGATCCGGTCGAGCGGCCGGATGTAGGCCGGGTCGAGGTCGCGGCCCGGCTGCATGTGGGTCAGGCCCTCCCAGCCGCGGCGAATGCCGAGCACGTCGTAGCCGAGCTCCGTCGAGCGATAGACGACGCTCTTGATCACCGAGTTGAGGCCGGGCACGTCGCCCCCGCCCGTGAGGATCCCGATCCGACGGGTCCGACTCATTCCGTTCCACCTTCCCATTCCTGCGTCACGTGAATCCTACTCGGCTACCATCAGGGCATGAATTACGAGCTGTTCATGGGCGAGGCCCTGGCCGAGGCGGGAATCGCGCTCGAGGCCGGTGAGCGGCCGGTGGCCGCGGTTGCGGTCGTCAACGATGCGATGGTTGCCCGCGCCCGCGATCGCGTCCGCGAGACGCGGGATCCGACCGCCCACGCCGTCATCGTCGCCCTGCGCGAGGCGGCTCGCCGGCTCGGCCCGGCGGCCCTGGCCGATGCGACCGTCTTCTGCACCCGGGAGCCCTGTCCGATGTGCGTCGGGGCGCTTCTCGAGAGCGACGTCGGGGCCCTCGTCTACGCCGTCCCGAACATCATCGACGGGGCCGCCGGGTCGGTCCTCCAGCTGGCCCAGCATCCCGGCCTGCGGCGCCGGCTGCAGGTGGTGAGCGGGATCCGCCAGGCCGAGGCCGAGGAGCTGTTCGCGACCGATCGGGCCCTGCGCGGGGTGCTGCCCGAGCGAGCGCCGGGAGCTGCCGACGAGGGCCTCGCGGCTCGCGCCTGACCCGCTTTGGTATCCTCCCCGACGGAGAGGTGTCCGAGTGGTTGAAGGTGCCGCTCTCGAAAAGCGGTGTGCGCAAGCACCGTGGGTTCGAATCCCACCCTCTCCGCCAGCGTTCCCCTGACGCGGTCCGGCTTCGGACACCCGCCGCGATCGTCGGCGCGCCGGTCGATCCTGGGAGAGGTCGCCTAGTGGCCTATGGCGCCGCATTGGAAATGCGGTTCGGGGCAACCCGTCGGGGGTTCGAATCCCCCCTCTCCGCCACGATCGGAGCCGCGTCGAGGCCGGCTGATCCGCCGACTGCCGACTGCCCGGGTCGGCCAGCCCGATCCCCCTGCTATGATTCGGCGGCCGTGCTAGGCGGGGAACTAGCGGTGCCCTGTACCTGCAATCCGCTCCAGCAGGGCTGAATTCCCTCCCGAGGTTTCCGTTCTCGAAAGCCGCTGTCACGAGCGACGTTGAGGGCCGGGTCCCGCGCAGCGGCGACTCGTGAACCGTGTCAGGTCCGGAAGGAAGCAGCACTAAGCGATCTTCGCCGGGTGCCGCGGAACGGCCTGGTCCGAGCCGCTTGTGATCGGAGGGCGCGGGGACGTGCTGATCGACGGAGGGTGCACGGCACTACTCCCCGGGCTCCGGCCCGGCGACCCTTTCGACAATCCTTTGGACGGCGTTTGAACCCGAGCGACCCCCAGCCCAGCTCCGCTCCGACCGGTATCCCGGCTGAGCCCCTGCCCGTCGCCGCGTCGCCCCACCGGGCGCTCTACCGGCGTTGGCGGGCGCAGACGTTCGGCGAGATCGTCGGCCAGGAGGCGGTCGTCACAACCCTACGCAACGCCGTCCGCACGAATCGCCTGGCCCACGGCCTGTTGTTCGTGGGCCCGCGTGGGACCGGCAAGACGTCGCTCGCCCGGATCGTGGCCAAGGCGATCAACTGCCCGAACGTCCACGACGGCGAGCCCGACGACACGTGCGAGGCCTGCGTCGCGATCCGCGACGGCCGGGCGCTCGACGTGATCGAGATGGACGCCGCGTCGAACAACAAGGTCGACGACATGCGCGAGCTGCTCGAGCGGACCTGGACCGCGCCGTCGGACCTGGTCCGCAAGGTCTACATCGTCGACGAGGTCCAGCGGATCAAGGAGGGCTGGGACGTCCTGCTCAAGACCCTCGAGGAGCCGCCCGACCATGTCGTGTTCATCTTCTGCACCACCGACGCCAGCCAGATCCGGCCGGCCGTCCTGTCCCGCGTCCAGCGCTTCGACTTCACCCGGCTGAGCGTCGAGCAGATCGCGGGCAAGCTCGACCGGATCCTGGCCGCGGACGGCCGGCGCGCCGAGCCGGGGGCGGTCCAGCTCGTCGCCCGACTGGCCGCGGGCGGGATGCGCGATGCCGAGTCGATCCTCGACCAGGTCCTCGCCTCGGGCGACGACCTGTTGACCGAGGCCCAGGTCGGCGACCTGCTCGGCCTGGTCGACAGCGAGACGGTCGTCGCCTTCCTCGATGCGCTCGTCCGGGGCGAAGCGCTGGCCGGCCTCGCCGCGATCGACGGCCTCGAGGAGCGGGGTCGGGACCTGCACGTCTTCCTCGACCAGGTCGTCGACGCCGTCCGCGCGGCGCTGACCGGCCAGCTGGGCGGCCAGGCCGGAGCCTGGCCGATCGGCGACCTCGTCGGGGTCGCCCGCCGGCTGGCCGCGATCGATCCCGGCCGGGCATCGATCGGCGGCCTCCGCTTCCAGCTCGAGCTGGCCCTGCTCGAAGGTCGCCCGGCCGGTCCCGGCGATGCCCCGTCCGCGCGCCCGCCGGTCGCCGCCCGGCAGGCCGCGCCGGATCCAGCGCCCCAGGCCGCGCCGGAACCGACGCCCCGGAACGCACCGGCAGCCCCCTTGCCAACGGGCCCCGCGCCGACCCTCCCGGCATCGCCGGCCGCCGCGCCGGCCGACGCCCCGCCGCCCGGGGCAGCCGCCCGCCCCGCCCCGGCCAAACGGGCCGACCGCGCCCCGGCCGGCCCGCCGTCAGGCTCGACGACCGGCGGCGCCGACCGTGGCCTCGCCGCCGAGCTCCGGCCTGGCTGAGCTGATCGCCGCCTGGCCGAGGATCGTGACCGAGCTGAGCAGCAGCCCGCCGATCAAGCCCCTCGTCGAAGCGTGCCGGCCGGTCGAGATGACCGGCAACCAGGTCGTCCTCGGCTTTCCCGAGGGCAAGGCCTTCCTGCGTGACGTCGCCGAGCGCCGCCGGACCCACCTCGAGGAGGGGATCGGCCGGGTCCTCGGCCGGGCCGTCGCGGTCCGCCTGGTCGCCACCAACCTCGATCTCCTGCCGGCCCCGGTCGCCGACGAGGCCGACCTGCTGACGATGGCCCGGCGCGTCTTCGCCGACGACCTGGTCGACGCCGACGAGGTTCGCTGACCGGCCGGTCGAGTCGCTGCCGGCTGCCCGGGCCCCTGCGCGGCGCCCTGCGCCGGAGCTCGCCATCCGCCAGACTGTCGAACGCAGACCGATCACGGAGGGGTGTCCCGAATGAGCATGGCCAACCTTCAGCGGATGGCACAGCAGATGCAGCAGGAGATGCTGCGGGTCCAGGGCGAGCTCGCGACGGCGACCGTCGACGGCTCCGCGGGCGGCGGCGTCGTCAAGGCGACGGTCACCGGCAAGCAGGAGCTGGTCAGCATCACGATCGATCCGTCGGCCGTCGATCCGGCCGACGTCGAGATGCTCCAGGACCTGGTCACGGCGGCCGTCAACGACGCCCTGAACGCGTCGCGCGAGCTGGCCGAGACGAAGATGGCGGCCGTCACCGGCGGCCTGCGCCTGCCCGGGATGTAGGGCCGGCCGCCAGGGTGTCCAGCCCCGTCATCGAGCCCGTCGCCCGCCTGATCGAGGCGTTCTCGCGGCTGCCCGGGATCGGCCCGAAGACCGCCCAGCGGCTCACGTTCCACCTCCTCCGGGCGCCCGACGCCGAGGCCCGCCAGCTCGCCGCGGCCCTCGTCGCCGTGCGCGACGAGGTCGTCTTCTGCGAGCGCTGCTTCAACATCAGCGACGCCCCGCTCTGCCCGCTCTGCCGCGATCCGCTCCGCGACGGCCGCCGGCTGTGCGTGGTCGAGGAGCCGCTCGACGTCCTCGCCCTGGAGCGGACCGGCGAGTTCAAGGGCCTCTACCACGTCCTTCACGGCGCGATCTCGCCGATCGACGGGATCGGCCCGGAGCGCCTCCGGATCCGAGAGCTGCTGGGCCGGGTCGAGGAGGCGTTCGCCGCCGGCGAGCCGTTCGAGGAGGTGATCCTGGCGACCAACCCGACGCTCGAAGGTGAGGCGACCGCGATGTTCCTGGACGAGCGCCTCGACGGGCGGGTCGGCGTCGTCAGCCGGATCGCCCGGGGGATCCCCGTCGGTGGCGACCTGGAGTACGCCGACGAGGTGACCCTGATCCGGGCCCTGCAGGGCCGCCGGGCGATCCGCCAGTGAGCACGCTCCGGTGAGCAACCTGGTCAACGAGATCCTGCTGAGGCTCGCCAAGGCCCTGGCGGCGGCGGTGCTCGGCCTGCTCCTCTACGTCGTCGCGATCGGTCCCCTGGGCGCCCTGCCGTCGGTGGAGCTGGGCCTCCTGTGCTGGCTGTCGGGCGCCGCGTTCGTCCTCCTCGTCGAGTCGTCGCCCTTCTGAGGCCGGCGCGCCGGGCTCGGCCTCGTGCCAGGCCGTCGGCTAGTGACCCCATCGGTAGCTGCGCCGCTTCGTCGGCTTCCGCACCCGTCCGCGGGCCGCTGCCGCCCCGCCATCAGGCCGTCTCGATCCAGTCCCTGTGGAGATCCGGCCTGGACTATGCAGCATTGAGTCCCGCCTGGGGTCCGCGCTGCCTCGGACCTGGCTCGCTAACGATGGGATCGTTAGGGCGCGTGGCTCAAGTTATGAGGCCCGGGCTCCTCGCGGATGGGCGTCTCCAAGGATCATCGCCAGGGTCTTCGCTCGGCCCCATGGTGCCGTCGAGCCGTCTGTCATCCGCGTTATGCGCCCCAACTACCAGGGGGGTATGCCTCGGGGCCCGACTGAGCGTCGTTGGGGTGCTGGCGCCCGTCGCCAGCCGCCATCCATGAACGAGCCGCGCCGCTTCCTCTCGAGGCGTCAGGGGTCCAGCCGACCGCGGAGGTGACCCGCCCGCTTCCTAAGCATGGGGTGAGTACGGAGAGCCTCTTGCTCCCCGGGCCCCCGGTTCGATTGCCCGGCCAGCCGCTCCCGTTCCTGGCGTCCCCGGCGCCCGTGCCGTCGAGATTGGCCGTGGGCCAACCAAGCGCCAGGTTCGCCCGGTGCCCGCTCCTGCGCCTCGGCAAAGCCCAGCTCACCGCCCGGAAGCGCCGCGCGTTTGACACCCCTCGCGCGCGCCCCTACCATTCGGCCTCGCGCCCCCACCGCGTGGGGTCCACGCTCGGGCCGGATCACCGGTCCACCCGTCCCTCTCGTTTGACAGGTCGGGTTCCGATGCGTCAAGATTGGCGTTCGCGCCCGGTGCCGTCGTGTGCCGGACCGCTGCACCTTAACAATTGAAGAGTGACAGGAAATCCGGGTAAGGAATGTGCGAGCGGTCAAACCCTCGAAATTGAAGTCCCGGCCGCAAGGTCGGGGCTTTTTGTCGGAGAGTTTGATCCTGGCTCAGGATAAACGCTGGCGGCGTGCATGAGACATGCAAGTCAAACGGACGATCAGGGCTTGCTCTGATCGTTAGTGGCGGACGGCTGAGTAACGCGTTGGTGACCTGCCCCGAAGTGGGGAATAACTGCCCGAAAGGGTGGCTAATACCGCATGTGGTGGTGCGTTCATTCGCACCAGTAAAGCCGCAAGGCGCTTCGGGAGGGGCCTGCGTCCGATTAGCTCGTTGGTGGGGTAACGGCTCACCAAGGCGACGATCGGTAGGTGGTCTGAGAGGACGATCACCCAGACTGGGACTGAGACACGGCCCAGACTCCTACGGGAGGCAGCAGTCGGGAATTTTGCTCAATGGACGAAAGTCTGAAGCAGCAACGCCGCGTGAGGGATGAAGGCCTTCGGGTTGTAAACCTCTTTTGTCAGGGACGATAATGACGGTACCTGACGAATAAGTCACGGCTAACTACGTGCCAGCAGCCGCGGTAATACGTAGGTGACTAGCGTTGTCCGGATTTACTGGGCGTAAAGAGCGCGCAGGCGGTCGATTTAGTCGAGTGTGAAAGCCCCCGGCTCAACTGGGGAGGGTCATTCGATACTGATCGACTCGAAGGCGGGAGAGGGAAGCGGAATTCCCGGTGTAGTGGTGAAATGCGTAGATATCGGGAGGAACACCAGTGGCGAAGGCGGCTTCCTGGCCCGTTCTTGACGCTGAGGCGCGAAAGCTAGGGGAGCAAACGGGATTAGATACCCCGGTAGTCCTAGCCGTAAACGATGGACACTAGGTGTTGGTGGTATCAACCCCGCCAGTGCCGAAGCTAACGCATTAAGTGTCCCGCCTGGGGAGTACGGCCGCAAGGCTAAAACTCAAAGGAATTGACGGGGGCCCGCACAAGCAGCGGAGCGTGGGGTTTAATTCGATGCAACGCGAAGAACCTTACCAGGGCTTGACATGACCAGGACCGCGGCGGAAACGTCGCTTCCCCGCAAGGGGCCTGGCCACAGGTGTTGCATGGCTGTCGTCAGCTCGTGTCGTGAGATGTTGGGTTAAGTCCCGCAACGAGCGCAACCCCTACTGTGTGTTGTATCACTCACACGGGACTGCCGAGAGAAACTCGGAGGAAGGTGGGGATGACGTCAAGTCAGCATGGCCCTTACGTCCTGGGCTACACCCACGCTACAATGGCCGGTACAACGGGCGGCGAAACCGCGAGGTGGAGCAAATCCCTTAAAGCCGGTCTCAGTTCGGATTGTAGGCTGCAACTCGCCTACATGAAGCCGGAGTTGCTAGTAACCGCCGGTCAGCATACGGCGGTGAATATGTTCCCGGGCCTTGTACACACCGCCCGTCACGTCATGAAAGCTGGCAACACCCGAAGCCGGTGGGCCAACCGCAAGGAGGCAGCCGTCGAAGGTGGGGTTGGTGATTGGGACGAAGTCGTAACAAGGTAGCCGTACCGGAAGGTGCGGCTGGATCACCTCCTTTCTAGGGAGATCCGAGTCGAAGACGTTTGGTGGGTCTTCGGCGTTGATGGCTCCTAGGGTTGATCGCAGGGTCGCTCGCGTCTCCCGCCAGGTGGGGCGCGCCGGCCGGTTCCCTCGGGATCCGGACGGAGGCCAATCTGCGAACGTGGTAAGAAACACCGAAACCCGTTCGATCATTCCGCGCCTGAATTTCCTGTCACTCTTCAATCGTTAAGGGTGCAGCCGCCGGCCGACGACGTGTCGACCAAGTCGGCACGGCCCCGGCGGGCGTTTAGCTCAGCTGGTTAGAGCACTGCCCTGATAAGGCAGAGGTCTCTGGTTCGAGTCCAGAAACGCCCACCACTCCTGTCGGCAAGGGGACGTAGCTCAGCTGGCAGAGCATCTCCTTTGCAAGGAGAGGGTCAGGAGTTCGAGTCTCCTCGTCTCCACCACACCGCCGGTCGGACGCGCTTCGCCGGAAACCCTTGGCTCAAATCGAATAGCAACCCTCGGGACCAGGACCGTTCGCGGTGCCGGCCCGGGTCCTGGTCTGCCAGAGCATCGATCCCCTGATCCGTGCCCTCGAGCTTCGAGGTCACCGACCAGCGGCTCGCTGGAGACGATCACCGGCCGAACGGCCGGAGCTCGTGGCCCGCCTCGGCGGGCAGCACCTTTACAACTGGAAGATGTTCGTTCGGTAGTAAATCGAAATCTTCGATTTCGCCGAGTTAATTTCAAGGTGTAATCCCATGTAATGGAGTCCCACGGCGGCTGATCGCTTGATCAGGTGCTGATGGGGGTCAAGCTACAAAGGGCACGGGGTGGATGCCTTGGCGCCAAGAGCCGATGAAGGACGCGGTAGGCTGCGAAAAGCTTCGGGGAGTCGCGAGCAGACGTTGATCCGGAGATGTCCGAATGGGGAAACCCGGCTGGGGTAACGCCCAGTCACTCCTGGTTGAACCAAATAGACCAGGTGGAGGTAAGCCAGCGAACTGAAACATCTCAGTAGCTGGAGGAAAAGAGAACATTCCCTGAGTAGTGGCGAGCGAAACGGGAAGAGCCCAAACTCACTCAGCGTGATAGGTTGCGGCCGTTTCTGAGTGGGGGTTGTAGGAGTCGATCTTCGGGGTCCCGCACGACCCCGGCGGAGTTACCAAGCCATTCGCTAGTCGAACCTGTCAGGAAAGGCAGGCCAGAGAGGGTGACAGCCCCGTAGACGAAAGCGACATGGCCTCCGTGATCGGCCACCTGAGTACCACGTGGAAGGTCTCTCATGTGGGAAACTGGGCGGACCACCGTCCAAGGCTAAATACTCTTGGCGACCGATAGTGAACGAGTACCGTGAGGGAAAGGTGAAAAGCACCCCGGAAGGGGAGTGAAATAGTACCTGAAACCTCGTGCCTACAAGCAGTCAAAGGGTGTTGCCGGTCGCAAGGCCGGTAGCCTGATGGCGTGCCTTTTGAAGAATGAGCCGACGAGTTACGCGCACGTGGCGAGGTTAAGTCCGAGAAGGACGGAGCCGGAGCGAAAGCGAGTCTGAATAGGGCGATTGAGTCGCGTGCGGTAGACCCGAAACCGAGTGACCTATCCATGGCCAGGGTGAAGCGGGAGTAATGTCCCGTGGAGGCCCGAACTCACTAGCGTTGAAAAGCTAGGGGATGAGCTGTGGATAGAGGTGAAATGCCAATCGAACTCGGAGATAGCTGGTTCTCCCCGAAATAGCTTTAGGGCTAGCCTCGGGCGTTCAATCGTGGGGGTAGAGCACTGGATGGGCTAGGGGGCTTCCCGCTTACCAAACCCAACCAAACTCCGAATCCCACGATTTCAGAGCCCGGGAGTCAGACTGCGAGGGCTAAGCTTCGTGGTCAAAAGGAAAACAGTCCGGACCGCCAGCTAAGGTCCCTAAATCCAGGCTAAGTGGTAAAGGATGTGGATTTGCACAGACAACCAGGATGTTGGCTCAGAAGCAGCCACCATTGAAAGAGTGCGTAACAGCTCACTGGTCAAGTGGATCCGCGCCGAAAATTCAACGGGGCTCAAGCCTGGTACCGAAGCTGCGGACGCGTTCGCCGGTTCGCCGGCGAGTGCGTGGTAGGGGAGCGTTCCGTTCTGCTGTGAAGGTCGACCGTGAGGACGGCTGGAGCGGACGGAAGTGCGAATGTCGGCATGAGTAGCGAATTGTGAGTGAGAATCTCACACGCCGTATGCCTAAGGTTTCCTGAGGAAGGCTTGTCCGCTCAGGGTTAGTCGGGCCTAAGCCGAGGACAAACGTCGTAGGCGATGGACATCCGGTTGATATTCCGGAACCACCAGAGATCGTTTGCACCGCAAGGTGTCGCCTGGGGGTAGGTGAACGGAGGTTGGTCGGCGAAAGCCGGTCGAGTCCGGGATCTGATCCCAGGTGAGAGCAAGGGCATGACACGGCACGGTAGTTCGAGCGCGTTTTGGCTATACGCGTCCAAGCCGGTAGGGGGAGGAGACAGGCAAATCCGTCTCCTCAGTTTCAACCCCGAGAAGCGATGGAAAGTGGCATCTGCTGCAATTCGAGTGAGCCGAGCTGGCAAGAAAAGTGTCTAGCGAGATCAAAGGTGTCCGTACCGCAATCCGACACAGGTAGGCGGGTAGAGAATACCAAGGCGATCGGGAGAACCCTCGTTAAGGAACTCGGCAACATGGCCCCGTAACTTCGGGATAAGGGGCGCTTCGCGGCTGCTGCTTGCAGTGGCTGATCGAAGCCGCAGTGAAAAGGCCCAGGCGACTGTTTAGCAAAAACACAGGTCTCTGCGAAAGCGAAAGCTGACGTATAGGGGCTGACGCCTGCCCAGTGCCGGAAGGTTAAGAGGAGGGGTGCAAGCTCTGAATCGAAGCCCCGGTAAACGGCGGCCGTAACTATAACGGTCCTAAGGTAGCGAAATTCCTTGTCGGGTAAGTTCCGACCCGCACGAATGGCGTAACGATCTGGGCGCTGTCTCAACGAGGGATCCGGCGAAATTGAAGTACCTGTGAAGATGCAGGTTACCCGCGATAGGGCAAAAAGACCCCGTGGAGCTTTACTACACCCTGACATTGGATCGGGATTTGGTTTGTGTAGGATAGGTGGGAGGCTGTGAAATTGGGGCGCTAGCCTCGATGGAGCCAACGTTGAAATACCACCCTTGCTGAATTTTGTTTCTAACCGCGACCCGTAATCCGGGCGCAGGACAGTGTCAGGCGGGTAGTTTGACTGGGGCGGTCGCCTCCTAAAGTGTAACGGAGGCGCCCAAAGGTTCCCTCAGGCTGAATGGAAACCAGCCGTAGAGTGCAAAGGCATAAGGGAGCTTGACTGCGAGACCTACAAGTCGAGCAGAGACGAAAGTCGGGCTTAGTGATCTGGTACCTCCGAGTGGAAGGGGTATCACTCAACGGATAAAAGCTACCCCGGGGATAACAGGCTGATGGTGCCCAAGAGTTCACATCGACGGCACCGTTTGGCACCTCGATGTCGGCTCGTCGCATCCTGGGGCGGAAGTACGTCCCAAGGGTTTGGCTGTTCGCCAATTAAAGCGGCACGCGAGCTGGGTTCAGAACGTCGTGAGACAGTTCGGTCTCTATCCATCGTGGGCGTAGGGAACTTGAGAGGAGCTGCTCCTAGTACGAGAGGACCGGAGTGGACGAACCGCTGGTGTGCCAGTTGTCCTGCCAAGGGCACCGCTGGGTAGCTATGTTCGGTTGGGATAAGCGCTGAAAGCATCTAAGTGCGAAGCTCGCCTCGAGATGAGGTTCCCCACTGGGTTAACCAGGTAAGACCGCAGGGAGACCACCTGTTTGATAGGCGGCATGTGGAAGTCCGGTGACGGATGAAGCTGAGCCGTACTAATGGTCGAGGGCTTGACCTCTACAGCAACTGATCAAGGGTCAGCCGCTGGCTCCAGGGGATCACCCGCGCGCACGGCGCGCAATGAAACAGGCTCGTCGAGATCGAAGATCCGAGCGCTGCCGAACGAACATCGTCCAGGTCGCAGATTTCCTGGTGACTCTAGCGGAGAGGCCACACCCGTTCCCATCCCGAACACGGAAGTTAAGCTCTCCAGCGCCGAAGATACTGAGAGGGCAGCCTTTCGGGAACATAGGTCGTCGCCAGGATTTTTGCGTTTTCAGGGGTTCGTGCGCCGCTGCCGTCCGGTCTGACGCCAACGCCCCGGGGCTCGCAGTCGGCTGTGCGCCCTACCCCGCGTTCCCGGCTGCCGGCCGGTCGAGGTTTCGGACGAGTGCCGCCACCAGGCGCACTACGGCGGTCCGGCGGCCGGTTTGAGCGCCTCCCGGTCGGCCACGGTCCTGATCCGTGCGTGACCTAGCTTCGGATCCGGGGCAGCGCTACTCTGCGCCGCCCGAATTCCGGCGGTAACGCGTCTACCAGCCGCATTTGGCCGAACTCCGGGCCGGCAGCGCGCTGCTCGCGCGCGAGGGTGAGCAGGAGAGCCGGCCGGACCGTCCCCGGACCCGACTATCCTTGGCCCGATGACGGACCCCATCGACCAGCCGGCTGCTCCAGCCCCGCGCGGGGTCCCGCCGGTGCCGTGGGCGTCAGGTGACCAGGGCACGCCGCCCGCGCAGCCGTCGCCCGCGGCCGCTGCCAGCCCCGCGCCCGCAGCCGTGAGCCCGCGCCCGGTTCCGATGCTCGCCGGGCGACGCCAGTTCGCCCGAACCACGCCGGTCGTGGTCGATCGCGGCCGGGCGAGCTTCGGCTTCCCTTCGCTCGGCGACCGGCGCCAGCTCGGCCAGGTCGGGCTCGTCGTCCTGATGGTCCTGGCCCTGGCGGCCATCCTGATCGCCAGGCCGCCCGGATCGCCGGGCGCCGCCAGCGGCGGATCGCCGACGCCGCACGGCTCGGCCACCGCCTCCGCCCACCCTTCGCCTCGCCCGTCTGCCACGCCGGCGCCAACCCCGGCCGCGAGCTCGAGCAGCCGCCCGGGGAGCCCGGCGCCTTCACCGTCGGCCAAGGTCAAGACCTACACCGTCAAGTCGGGTGACACGCTGTCCTCGATCGCGGCGAAGTTCCACACGACGGCCAAGATCATCGAGCAGCTCAACGGGCTGAAGAGCCCGTTCGTGATCCACCCCGGCCAGGTGCTCAAGCTGCCCTGAGGCAGCGGCTAGCGCTGGCAGCCGCGGCAGAACGAGGTGACGAAGCCGCCGGGGCTGATCTCGCTGATCCGCGTCCCGCAGCGCGGACAGGGCTGGCCGCCCTTGTTGTGGACGGCCAGGAAGTCGCGCACCTGGGTCTCGAACGTCGGCGGCACGCGCTGCCGGAGGACCTCGATCGCGTTCAGCAGCGTGGAGCCGGTCGCGGCATGGAGGGCGGCCACCTCCTCGGGCGCCAGGCCCGCCCGCTTGCGGAACGGCAGGAGCCGCGCGGCGTGGAGAATCTCGTCGCTGTAGGCGTTGCCGATCCCGGCGATGAACGCCTGGTTCTTGAGCAGGTTCTTGAGCTCGCCCGGGTGGCGCCGGATGCGGCCCTGCCAGGAGGCCAGGGTCAGGGCCGGATCGTCGGCGTCCGGGCCGAGCTCGGCATCGAGTCCGGGGATCGGCCGCTCGACGCCGGCCGGGGCCAGGTAGACCTTGCCCATCTGGGTCGGATCGCGGTAGCGGACCTCGACCTCGGCATCGTCGGCCGGCAGCCAGGCCGCAGCCCTGGTCCAGGCTGCCACTCCGCGCCGGGGCCCAGCCGCCCGCGGACCGAAGGCCAGCACGAGGGCGGTCTTCGTCGGCAGCTTGGCCCCGGGCTGCGCGAGCTGGAAGCGTCCGGTCAACATCGGGTTGAACACGACCTGGCCCGAATCGAGGCCGAGGAGCAGGAACTTGCCTCGCTGCCGGACGTCGCCGACCGAGCGCCCGGCGAGGGCGTCCAGCTCGGCCGGGGTGCCCCGCACAGCCAGTGGGGCGTGGGCCGTCGCCGCGACGATCGGCCGTCCCGCCAGGGCAGCCTGGAATGCTTCGGCGACGACGGTGAGGTCGGGGAGCTCAGGCACGGTGGACCGATTGTAGGGCGCGAAAACCGTGTGCTAGACTCTC
Organism: uncultured Chloroflexia bacterium; assembly: GCA_963727055.1. Classification (GTDB taxonomy): domain Bacteria; phylum Chloroflexota; class Limnocylindria; order Limnocylindrales; family CSP1-4; genus Palsa-1033. The sequence continues at coordinate 1,098,190 of CAVSEN010000003.1, read as the reverse complement.
CCGGCCCCACGAGGCAGGACAGCAGAAGATCGTCGCCTGCGCCATCGATCACGAAGGAGCGACCTGAGGCCCCACCGGACCTGACTCGCCAAATCGTTCGTCAACGGCTCGGGCAGCGCGCTCGGGCCGTTCGTGTTTCCCGGGGTAATCCCCGACAAGGAGAGACAACCAAGTTGACTGAACAGCAGCAGGACGGGCCGGCGCCCGACGTCGAGGCGACCGCTTCGAACGAGCCCCAGGCGCCAGTCGAACGCGTCGCGACGGCTACCGTCGCCGACGAGCCCGCCACAATCGACGAGCTCGCCACCACGAGCGAGCCAGCCGTCGCAGCCCCGGCCGGCGAGGCCCCAGCTCAGCCTGACACCGCCCCAGCGGCCAGCGCCGAGCCCGAGCCCGTCTCCGCGGAGGCGGCCCCGGCAGCCCCCGCAGATTCGGCGCCCGAGGCCCCACCCGTGGCCGCGGCCGTGCCTGCCCCAGCGCCCGAAGCCGCCCCGGCCCCCGAGCCCGCTCCCGCCGCCGACGCGGCGCCCGAGCCCGTTGCCGCCTCGGCCGCTGGCGTTGGCTCCGGCAGCGATGACGCCGCGCTGGCGTCCGAGCTGGCCCATGCCCCGGCCGCGGCCGAGGAGGAGGAGCCCGAGCCCGTGCCGGCCCGCGATCTCGGGCCCGAGCCGACGACGATGGAGGAGCTCCTCGCCGAGCAGGACTCGGACATCAAGAGCTTCAAGCACGGTGACGTGGTCGAGGGTGCCGTCGTCCGGATCGACAAGGACGAGATCCTCGTCGACATCGGCGCCAAGAGCGAAGGTGTCGTCTCGAACCGCGAGCTCTATGGGCGGAATGCCGAGAGCGCGCCGCAACTGGCCGTCGGCGATGTCGTCCTCGTCTACGTCCTCCAGCCCGAGTCGCAGGAGGGCCATGTCGTCCTGTCGCTCCGGCGGGCCGGCCTCGAGCGCAAGTGGCGCTCGATGCAGGAGCAGTTCGAATCCGGCGTGATCATCGAGGCGCCGGTGATCGACCATAACAAGGGTGGCCTGATCGTCGACTGCGGGATCCGCGGTTTCGTGCCGATCAGCCAGATCGTCGACTTCCCGCGCAGGCCGCAGAACGACCAGCCGCGCGACGCGGCCCAGGAGATCGCCGAGAAGCTCCAGCCGTTCGTCGGGCGCAAGCTCCGCCTGAAGATCCTCGAGGTCAACCGCAAGGCGAACCGCCTGATCCTGTCCGAGAAGGTCGCCCTGTACGAGGAGCGCCGCGAGAAGCGCGACGAGCTGTTCAGCAGCCTCCAGGTCGGCCAGAAGGTGACCGGCACCGTCCGCTCGATCGCGCCGTTCGGCGTGTTCATCGACCTGGGCGGGATCGACGGCCTGGTCCACAAGAGCGAGCTGTCCTGGAACAAGGTCAACAACCCCGAGGCCGGCTACAAGGTCGGCGAGGAGGTCGAGGCCGAGGTCATCGACATCAACCACGAGCGCGGCCGGATCAGCCTCTCGATTCGCCGGCTGCAGCCCGACCCCTGGCATTCCACGGTGGCCGACTTCAAGGTCGGCGACGTCATCGACGGCACCGTGACCAAGCTCGTGAACTTCGGGGCCTTCGTCCGGGTGCGCGACGGCCTCGAGGGCCTGATCCACATCAGCGAGCTGAGCCAGCAGCGGGTCACCCACCCGGGTGACGTCGTCCACGAGGGCCAGACGCTCAAGCTCAAGATCATCAGCCTCGATTCCGAGCGGCACCGCCTGGGGCTCAGCCTGAAGCAGGCCGAGGAGGCCCCGGCCCCGCGACCGACGCCGGTCGAGTCGACCACCCCGTCGAGCTCCGCCCCGACGAGCCGCGAGCCCCGCCAGGAGCGACGGCCGCGACCCGAGCGTGGCGAGCGCGGCTACTCGATGGCCGATGCCGTCCAGGAGCCCGAGGGCGGGATCGACAACACGCTCGCCGCAGCCTTTGCCCAGGTGCGCCAGCAGATGGCCGCCGCGGAGGCCGAGGACGTCAAGGCGACCGTCGCCGAGGACGAGGCCCAGGAGGAAGCGGCCGCTGTCGAGGCGATCGAGGAGATCTCCGCCGGCGTCGCCGCCGACGAGGCCGACCTCGAGTCGGCCGCGACAGAGGAGCTCGAGAAGATCGACGATGCCGCCGCGGCGAGCGACGCCAACGAGGCCCCGGCTGCTGCCGCCGCCACGGATGTCGTCGAGGGCGTCGAGGCCGCCGAGGCGGCCGAGGAGGCGCTGGCCTCCGAGGGCATCAGCGAGATCGTCGAGACCGTGGCCGCCGACGAGGCGGCCGAGGAGACCGCCGCCGACCAGGCGATCCGTGAGATCGCCCGGGAGACGATGGAAGAGAACACGAAGGGCTGACGGCAGCCGGGCACCGAGCCCGGCCCCAATCTGCCTGGCCGACGACCCACCGGATCGCCCGGTGGGTCGTTCGATTCGGCGCCGGTCGGGGCAAACCGCGCCGGCCGACGGCGCGGATCAACGGCTGCGATCGGGGATCCGCCGGCCGACCGCGTGGTTGCGTGGCGGGGTCAAGGTGCTAGCATGGCCGGAGCGTCCCGCCAGACGCTCGCAGAAGGAACAGGCGTTCGACTCGATGGATCGTTTTGACAAGTTCACGGACCGTGCCCGCAAGGTGCTGACGCTCGCCCAGGACGAGGCGCAGCGGTTCAACCACAACTACATCGGCACGGAACACCTCCTGCTCGGCCTCGTGCGCGAGGGCGAGGGGGTGGCCGCGCGCGTCCTCGAGAACATGAACGTCGAGCTGGCCAAGGTCCGGACCGCCGTCGAGTTCATCATCGGCCGCGGCGACCGGCCGGTCGTCGGCGAGGTCGGCCTCACCCCGCGCGCCAAACGGGTGATCGAGCTGGCGATCGACGAGGCCCGCCGGCTGGGCCACAACTACATCGGCACCGAGCACCTCCTCCTCGGCCTGGTCCGCGAGGGGGAGGGGATTGCCGCCGGTGTCCTCGAGTCGCTCGGGGTCAACCTCGACAAGGTCCGCCATGAGGTGATCCGGGTCCTGTCCCAGTCGTCCTCGGCGGGGCCGTCGGCCCAGGAGACGAAGCGCGCGAGCAAGACCCCGACCGTCGACCAGCTCGGCATCAACCTGACCGAGGCCGCCCGGGCCGGCAAGCTCGACCCGGTGATCGGCCGCGAGAAGGAGATCGAGCGGGTCATCCAGATCCTCTCCCGGCGGACGAAGAACAATCCGGCCCTGATCGGCGAGCCGGGCGTCGGCAAGACCGCGATCGCCGAGGGCCTCGCCCATCGGATCGTGGCCGGCGACGTTCCCGAGACGCTCCTCAACAAGCGCGTCCTGACCCTCGACATCGGCTCGCTCGTCGCCGGCACGAAGTACCGCGGCGAGTTCGAGGAGCGGCTCAAGAAGATCATCGAAGAGCTGCGCAACACGAACGACGCGATCCTGTTCATCGACGAGCTCCACACCCTGGTCGGAGCCGGCGCGGCCGAGGGCGCGATCGACGCCGCCAACATCCTCAAGCCGCCGCTTGCCCGGGGCGAGCTGCAGTGCATCGGGGCGACGACGCTCGACGAATACCGCAAGTACATCGAGCGTGACGCGGCCCTCGAGCGGCGCTTCCAGCCGGTCATGGTCGAGGAGCCCACCCTCGAGCAGACCGTCGAGATCCTCAAGGGCATCCGCGAGCGCTACGAGCAGCACCACAAGGTCACGATCACCGACGAGGCGGTCAAGGCGGCCGCCGACCTGTCGGTCCGCTACATCACCGACCGGCACCTGCCCGACAAGGCGATCGACCTGATCGACGAGGCGGCCAGCCGGGTGCGCCTGCGCTACGCGTCCGCGCCGCCTGCCCTGCGCGAGGCCCAGCGCGAGCTGGACCGGGTGACCAAGGAGAAGGACGCCGCGATCAACGCCCAGGAGTACGAGGACGCCGCCAAGCTGCGCGAGGCCGAGGCGTCCCAGAAGGACGTCGTCGACGGGCTGCGCAGCGAATGGCAGTCGAAGGTCACGGCCGAGCAGCCGACCGTCGGCGAGGAGGAGATCGCCCAGGTCGTGGCGATGTGGACCGGCATCCCCGTCACCCGGATCGCCCAGGAGGAGTCCGAGCGGCTGCTCCACATGGAGGAGGCCCTCCACAAGCGGGTCATCGGCCAGCAGGAGGCGATCGACATCGTCTCGAAGGCCGTCCGCCGGGCGCGGGCCGGGCTCAAGGACCCCAAGCGGCCGATCGGCTCGTTCATCTTCCTGGGCCCGACCGGCGTGGGCAAGACCGAGCTGGCCAAGGCCCTCGCCGAGTTCATGTTCGGCAGCGAGGACGCCCTGATCAAGATCGACATGAGCGAGTTCATGGAGCGCCACAACGTCAGCCGCCTGGTCGGGGCTCCCCCCGGCTACGTCGGCTTCGACGAGGGCGGCCAGCTGACCGAGGCGGTCCGCCGCAAGAGCTACGCGGTGATCCTCCTGGACGAGGTCGAGAAGGCCCATCCGGAGGTCTTCAACATCCTGTTGCAGATCCTCGAGGACGGCCACCTGTCCGATGCCAAGGGTCGCCGGGTCGACTTCCGCAACTGCATCATCATCATGACCAGCAACCTGGGCGCCAAGCAGCTCCAGACGAACTCGTCGCTGGGCTTCCGCAAGTCGGGCGATACCGATATCACCCGGGCCGAGGCGTCCTACGAGCTGATGCGCGAGAAGGTCGCCGCCGAGCTCAAGCAGAGCTTCCGGCCGGAGTTCCTCAACCGGATCGACGCGACCGTGGTCTTCCGCAGCCTGACCGTCGAGCAGATCGGCGAGGTCGTCGACATCCTGCTCGCCCGGGTCCGCGATCAGCTCCGGGCCCAGGAGATGAAGCTCGAGGTCACCGCGGCCGCCAAGGCCCACATCATCAAGATCGGCTACGACATCGCCTACGGCGCCCGTCCGCTCCGCCGGGTCATCCAGAACATGGTCGAGGACGTCCTGGCCGAGCACCTCCTGCTCGGCAAGTACGAGCCCGGCACGACGATCGTCGTCGACAAGGGCGACGAGGCCGGCCTCGAGATCCACGCCGCCGACGAGAAGACCCCCGTCGAAGCCGTCTAGCGACCGGCCCCGATGGCCAGGGCCCAGAGTCGCTACGTCTGCCAGCAGTGCGGTGAGGCGTTCCTCCGCTGGGAGGGCCAGTGTCGCAACTGCGGCGGCTGGAACAGCCTGGTCGAGACGCTCGTCCGCGAGCCGGCCAAGGGGATCCGGACGGCCGCCCGGGTCGGGGCCGCCCGTGCCGGTGACGAGCCGGAAGCGCTCGCCCGGGTCGCCGACGTCGACCTGCCCCGGCTGACCGTCGGGCTGCCCGAGCTCGACCGGGTGCTCGGCGGCGGCCTCGTGCCTGGCTCGGTCGTCCTGGTCGGCGGTGAGCCCGGGATCGGCAAGTCGACCCTCCTCCTGCAGGCCGCGGCCGGGGTTGCCGCAGCGGGCACCGTGCTCTACGCCAGCGGCGAGGAATTGGCCGCCCAGGTCCGGCTGCGGGCGACCCGCCTCGGCCTGACCGACGGTCCGGCGGGTCACGCGGTCCGGGTCGTCGCCGAGTCGTCGATCGACCGGATCGTCGACCTGGCCCTGGCCGAACGGCCCAGCCTGCTGATCGTCGATTCGATCCAGACCGCGACGGTCGACGAGCTCGATGGGCCGGCCGGCAGCGTCGGCCAGGTGCGCGAGTCCGCGCTGCGCCTGATGGAACTGGCCAAGGCCAATGGGTCGGCCAACGGGTCGACCGGTGGGGCGGCCGGGCACGGCTCGAACGCCATCGCCGTGGTCATCGTCGGCCACGTGACCAAGGACGGCTCGCTGGCCGGTCCCAAGACGCTCGAGCACCTCGTCGACGCCGTCATTGGGCTCGAGGGCGAGCGGTACGCCACCCTTCGCCTCCTGCGCTCGACCAAGAACCGGTTCGGCTCGACCGAGGAGGTGGGCGTGCTGGAGATGGGCGAGCAGGGCCTGACGGCCCTCGGCGACCCGGCCCGGGCATTCCTCGTCGAGCACGAGGGCCGGGCCTCGGGCAGCATCGTCGCGCCGACGCTCGAGGGCTCCCGCCCGCTCCTGGTCGAGGTCCAGGCGCTGACCGCGGCGACCGCCTACGGCACCCCCCGACGGACGGCCAGCGGGCTCGACCAGGGCCGGCTCGCCCTGCTGGTGGCGGTCCTCGGCCGCCGAGCCGGGGTCGGCCTGGGCAGCCACGACGTCTATGCCAACCTGGCCGGCGGCCTCGTCCTCGACGAACCCGCCCTCGACCTGCCCCTGGCGATCGCCCTGGCCAGCTCGTTCCGCGACCGGCCGGTACGGGCCGGCACGGTCGCCGTCGGCGAGGTCGGGCTGCTCGGCGAGCTGCGCTCGGTGGCCGGACTCGAACGCCGCCTGCACGAGGCGGCCCGGCTCGGCTTCAGCCGGGCGATCGTGCCCCGGCCGAGCCGAGGCGCGGCCGTGGCCGAGGTCGAGGGCCTCGAGGTGATCGCCGTCGGCACCCTGCGCGACGCGCTCGATCGGGCACTCGAGGAATGAGTCGGAGCCGACGAGCGGCACGCGGCGATGCTAGGCTGCTCCCTGATCTGGCGAGCGCCACGGGATGGGCGGTGCTGGCCGATCGCCGCACGCTTGAGGGACCGTGATCCGCATCATCCGCCTGCTGGGCGCCGCGCTCGGGGCGTTCATCGGGCTCGGCCTGGCAACCGCGAGCGGCATCTTCCAGGAGACCGGCAGCTCCTATGGCCTGATCCTGGCCGGCTGGACCGTCGCCTGGCTGATCGTGGGCTTCGCGATCCTGCCCTACCTGACGATCGTGCCCGCGACCTGGATCGTGCGCAGCGTCCAGGCCCTCTCGACGGCCGAGTTCGTGACCGCCGTCGGCGGCCTGATCATCGGCCTGCTGATGGGCCTCCTGCTGGGGGCCCCGCTCTCCAACTTCCCCGACCCGCTCGGACGCTGGCTGCCGCTGGCGACCTCGATCGGCTTCGGCCTGGGGATGGTCGGCCTGACCGTCGCCAAGCGCCAGGACCTGATCGTGGCCGCCGAGGCGATCGGCATCTTCCGCCGGCCCGAGGTCGGCGAGGAGAGCGCCGCGCGCAAGGGCGATCCACACATCGTCGTCGACACGAGCGCGATCATCGACGGCCGGATCGCCGAGATCGTCGAGTCCGGCTTCATCTACGGCACCCTGGTGATCCCGCGCTTCGTGCTCGAGGAGCTCCAGCACATCGCCGACAGCTCCGACACCCTGCGCCGCAATCGTGGCCGGCGCGGGCTCGAGATCCTGGCCAAGATGCAGAAGGATTCGCCGACGCCGGTCGAGATCGTCGAGGACGAGGTCCGGGACGTGACCGAGGTCGACGCCAAGCTCGTCGCCCTGGCCAAGCGCTACAGCGGGGCGATCCTGACCAACGACTTCAACCTGAACCGGGTGGCCGAGCTGCAGGGCCTGCGCGTCCTGAACATCAACTCGCTGGCCAACGCGGTCAAGCCGGCCGTCCTGCCCGGCGAGGAGCTCCGGGTCAAGGTGATCCAGGACGGCAAGGAAGCCGGTCAGGGCGTCGGGTTCCTCGATGACGGCACGATGATCGTCGTCGAAGGCGGCGCCCGGTTCATCGACCGCGAGCTCGAGGTGTCGGTCACCCGCGTCCTCCAGACGGTGGCCGGGCGGATGATCTTCGCCCAGCCTCGGACGGAGTGACCACCGCCGCGGGGCGCGGCTCGGTCGACGCGGTCGTCGTCGCCGCCGGCGACAGCCGGCGGATGGCGGGCCGGGACAAGCTCGCCGCACCGATCGGCGGGCGGCCGCTCCTGGCCTGGACGCTCGAGCGGCTGGCCAGTGCCCCCGAGGTCGCCCGGATCGTGGTCGTGACCGCGGCCGACCGGCTGGCCGCCATGCGTGCCGCGACCTGGCTGCCGCCGACGGTCGTGGCCGTGATCGGCGGCGGCGCCCGCCGCCAGGAGTCGGTCGCGGCCGGCGTCGAGCGTCTCGCCCAGGAACCGGGGGCCGCCGCCGGCGACCGGCTGATCCTCGTCCAGGACGGCGCCCGGCCGCTCGTCAGTGCCGCCCTCGTGGCGGCCGTCGCGGCGGCGACGGGCGAGCACGGCGCCGCGATCCCGGTCCTGGGCCTCGCCGAGACCGTCAAGCGGGTCGCCGACGGCCGGATCGTCGAGACCCTCGACCGGAGCGTGCTGGGCACGGCCCAGACGCCGCAGGGCATCCGGCGCGACCTCCTCGAGCGGGCCTACGCGGCCTTCCCGCCGCTCGCCGGGCCGACGTTCACCGACGAGGCGGCCCTCCTGGAGGCCTGTAAAATCCCGGTGCATGTCGTGGCCGGAGACCCGATGAACCTGAAGGTGACCGTGGCCGAGGACCTCGAGCGGGCCGAGGCCGCCCTGGTCGGCCACCCCGGCGTCACGACTGCCCCGGTCCGGGTGGGCTTCGGCACCGACGGCCATCCGTTCGGCCCGGGCATGCCGCTGGCCCTGGGCGGGATCCTGATCGATGGCGCGCCGCGCCTGCACGGCCACTCGGACGGCGACGTCGCCCTGCACGCCGTTGCCGACGCCCTGCTCGGTGCCTGCGGCCTGGGCGACCTCGGCCGGCAGTTTCCTGCCGACAGCACGACGCCGGCCGGGGTCGCCAGCACGGCCCTTTTGGCCGCGGTCGTCGACCGGGTCCGGGCCGCGGGCTACCGGCCGGCATCGGTCGACGTGACGATCGTGGCCGCCCGGCCCCGCCTGGCCGGCCTGCTCGACGCGATGCGCCGGGCGATCGCCGGGCTCGTCGGCCTCGACCTGGAGCTGGTCAACGTCAAGGCCTCGACGGGCAACCTCGAAGGCTGGGAGGGCGCCGGGCGGGGAATCAGCGCGACCGCCGTGGCCGTCGTCAGCGCCGCCCTCGCGGCCGTCCCGGCGGAGGACCCGGCCCGCCCGCCGAGCGCGTCATGACCATTAGCCTGATCGACACCCTCAGCGGCCTGCAGCGCGAGCTCGTGCCGCTCGAGCCCGGCCACGTCCGGATCTACTCGTGCGGGCCGACCGTCTACGGCCCGGCCCATATCGGCAACTTCCGCTCGTTCCTGTTCGCCGACCTGCTCGTGCGCTACCTGCGCTATCGCGGCCTGCGGGTCACCTGGGTGATGAACATCACCGACATCGACGACAAGATCATCCGCGGCGCGGCCGCCCAGGGAGTCTCGATCGGCGACCTGGCCGGGCGCTGGACCGAGCGCTTCCTGCTCGACGCCGCCGCGCTCCGGATGTCACCACCGGAGGTCCTGCCCCGGGCGACCGAGCACATCGCCGAGATCAGCAGCCTGATCGCGACCCTGATCGAGGGCGGCCACGCCTACCGGACCGACGACGGCTCGATCTTCTTCCGGATCGCATCGTGGCCGGCGTACGGGCGGCTGGCCCGGCTCGACCCGGACCAGCTCCGGGTCGGCGAGCGGGTCGAGGCCGACGAGTATGCCAAGGACGACGTACGCGACTTCGCCCTGTGGAAGGGACCCAAGCCGGGCGAGCCGTCGTTCTCGACCCCCGTCGGCGAGGGCCGGCCCGGCTGGCACATCGAATGCTCGGCCATGAGCATGAAGCACCTCGGGCCGTCGTTCGACATCCACACCGGGGCCGTCGACCTGATCTTCCCCCATCACGAGGATGAGCTGGCCCAGAGCGAGGCGGCGACCGGGCTGCCCTTCGTCGGCACCTGGCTGCACTGTGCTCACCTCAAGATGGCCGGGGCGAAGATGGCCCGCTCCGTCGGCAACATCGAACGGGTCAGCGACCTGCTCGAGCGGGGCGTCTCGGCCCGCGCCCTGCGCTACGTCCTGATCGCGGTCCACTACCGCGCTGCGCTCAACTACACGGACGCCTCGCTGGCCGCGGCCGGCTCGGCCCTCGACCGCTACGACGCCCTGCTCGCGGCGCTGGCCGGCTATCGCCAGGACGGGCCCGCTGACCCGGGCCTGGCCGACCTGCTGGCGACGACCCGGGCCGGCTTCGAGCGGGCGCTCGACGACGACCTGAACATCGCGCCGGCCCTGGCCGTCCTGTTCGACTTCATCCGCGAGGTCAACCGCCGGATTGACGCCCGGGCGCTGTCGACCGCCGATGCGGGAATCGTGACATCCTTCGTCGGCGATCTCGACCGTGTCCTCGGGATCGGGCCGGACTCCGTCGACGACGGGCTCGCGCCCGAGCTCGAGGTGCTGCTCGAGGCACGCGCCGCCGCGCGAACCGCGCGGAACTGGGCGGAATCGGACCGCCTCCGCGATGAGCTCGCCCGGCAGGGGATCGTCGTCGAGGACACGCGCGACGGCCAGCGCTGGCGTCGACTGGAGGATCTCCATGGCTGACGGCGAGAGCCCCAAGGCCCGCCCGAAGCGGGTCAAGCCGGATCGGCCCCGGCCGACCACGAGCTCGTTCCGTCCGACCGGTGGGCGGGGCGGTGGAGACCAGCGCCCAGGCGGGCAGCGCCCTGGTGGCCAGCGACCGGGCGGATCTCGAGCGGATGCCCGGCCGGGCGGCGGCCGGCCCCGGCCGGGCGCCGGCTTCGGCCCGGACCAGCGCATCCCGCGCGGGCCCGATGACTGGACCCCGGATCGACCGGCCGAGCGCGGAGGCTTCGACCGGTCGGCCGATCGACCCTCGTTCGAGCGGCCCCGCTTCGACCGTCCGCGGGTCGACCGTCCGCGGGATGACCGGCCAAGAGATGACCGGCCGAGAGACGACCGCCCGCCCGCCGACCGGCCGCGCTTCGACCGACCCTGGCAGGGCCCACCGCAGGGCGACCGGCCCCGCTTCGAGCCGGCCGCGCTTCGACCGACCGCGCCCGGACCAGGCCGGGTTCGGGTTCCGCGGCCGGCCCGAAGGCTCAGATCGCTGGCCATCGCGGCCCCGAGGAACGCCCGCCGCGCGACGATCGACCGCGCCGAGCTGGAGGCCCAGGCGACGAACGCCCGGCGCCCCGCTTCGACGCCGCGCGACCCCGCTTCGAGCGATCCCCGCGGCCGCAGGGCGACCGGCCACCCTTCGCCGGGCGAGGCCGGCCTGAGCAGCGCCCGTTCGGTGCCCGGCCCGACCGCCCATTCAGCGAGCGCGGTCGCGGCGATCGCCCCGACCGGCCGTTCGCCGATCGTGGCCGGCCGGACGCCGGTCGCCCGGCGCCCTACGCCCGGCCCGGCCTGGACCCGGCCGAGGCAGCCCTGGTCGAGGCCGGCGACGAGATCGTGGCCGGCCGCCGGCCGGTCGAGGAGGCGTTCGTCGCCCGGCGCGAGGCACGTCGCCTGCTCGTCGTCCCGCAGCGCCGCGAGGCGCTCGAGAAGCTCGTCCTCCACGCGACCAGCCTGCGCATCCCGATCGTCGAGGTCGAGGGCGGCTCGCTCACGGCCCTGACCGGCTTCGACGGCCACCAGGGCGTGGCCCTCGTCGTCGCCCCGCGCCGATACGCCAGCGTGACCGAGATCCTGGCCCGGGCGATCGAACGGGGCGAGCCGCCGTTCGTCCTCGTCCTCGACTCGCTGGAGGATCCCCAGAACGTGGGCACCCTACTGCGCAGCGCCGAAGCGGCCGGGGCGCACGGCGTGATCTTCCCGACCCGGCGCCAGGCGCCCCTCAGCCCGGCCGCGGTCAAGGCATCGGCCGGCGCCGTCGAGCATCTCCTGCTGGCCCCGGTCGACGACCTGGCCGGCGCCCTGGCCGATCTCCACGTCGCCGGCCTGCGGGTCGTGGGAGCCGAGGCCGAGGCGCCGCTCACGGTCCGCCAGGCCGACCTGCGCGGCCCGATTGCGCTCGTCGTCGGGAGCGAGGGCCAGGGCCTCGGGCCCGCCGTCCGGCGCCGCTGCGACCTGATGGTCCGGATCCCGATGCGTGGCGCGATCGGCTCGCTCAACGCCTCGGTCGCCGGCTCGATCCTGCTCTTCGAGGCGACGACCCAGCGCGGCCTGCCCGATTCGCCGCCCGCCCCGAAGGCCAGGATCCGGCCAGGGGCCACGGGCTCGGCTCCGGTCCAGGCCGTGATTCCGGCCCAGGCTGAGGATCCGGTCCAGGCTGAGGTTCCGGCCCAGGCCGAGGTTCCGGCCCAGGCCGAGGTTCCGGCCCAGGCTGAGGTTCCGGCGCCGCCCGAAGCTGAGGTCCAGGATTCGGTTCCGCCCGAGGCTGAGGTTTCGGCCATCGCTCAGGCCGCCCGAGGGGCGTCGAAGGCCATGAAGGCGGCCAAGGCCCCCAGGCCGGGGAAGGCCGCCAAAGCCGAAGGCAAGCCAGTCAAGACCACGAAGCCGGTCAGGTCCGCCAAGCCGGTCAAGTCCGTCAGGACCGCCAAGCCGCTCGCCAAGGGCACCAAGGGTGTCAGGGCGGCGTCAGCGCCCGACTCGACCTCGACGCCGGCCCCGGATCCGTCGGACGAGCTGCTGCCCTGAGCACAGGGGCGCTCTGAGGCCCGCCGTAGTCATCCCGTGGCTAGGTCCCCCGGTTCGACGATCGGAGGAACGGTTTCGGGGGCTGGGCGGGACCCGTGGGCCAGGGATCCGTGCACGAGGTCGTGCCGTGGAGCAGCCGGTCACCGTCGCCAGCCGGCCCGGAGCCCGCGAAACGCGTTCCGTAGTCACCCCGTGGCTACGGCGGGCCTCAACCGGAGGCCGACGGGTCACCCGCCCCGGGCGCGGCCCCACACCGCCGCCGGGGCGGCAGGCGACGAACCGCGCCACTGCTTGCGTGGGCCGACGCGAGCCCGAACGCGCTGCGCTTGACCCGTTCGGGCGCGGAGCCCTATCATCTCCGGGCGCCACGGGACCTTCCTGCGGTATGGTTCTGCGCGCCGACGTAGCTCAATTGGTAGAGCAGCGGTTTTGTAAACCGCCGGTTCCGGGTTCGAGTCCCGTCGTCGGCTCCAACGCGAATAACGCCCGTTTCCCGATCCACCGCGGGCCGCAGCCCGATCGGGGACGTTTCCGTGGGTAGGTTGAGCAGGTGGTGAGCTCCGCTGACTGTAGATCAGCCGTCTTCGACTGTGGGGGTTCGATTCCCTCCCTGCCCACCAATTTCTGAGCCCGCCGATCGGAAGGATCCCTGGCCCACATAGCTCAGCTGGCAGAGCACTTCCTTGGTAAGGAAGAGGTCATCGGTTCGAGTCCGATTGTGGGCTCCACTTACCGCGGCACGGCCGCAGGAATTCCCCGAGATCGGGCATCGACCCGAACGAACATGCAGGTGATCGACCGGCCCGCCAAGGGCGCCGGGCAGGCACCTCAACCAGATGGAGTGAAAGCGCTCACGTGGCGAAGAAGAAGTTCGAGCGGACCAAGCCGCACGTCAACATCGGCACGATCGGTCACATCGACCACGGCAAGACCAGCCTGACCGCGGCGATCACGAAATACCTCGCCCTCAAGGGCGGGGCGGAGTACCGCGCCTTCGACACGATCGACAACGCCCCCGAGGAGCGCGAGCGGGGGATCACGATCGCGATCGCCCACGTCGAGTACGAGACGGCCAACCGCCACTACGCCCACGTCGACTGCCCCGGCCACGCCGACTACATCAAGAACATGATCACCGGCGCCGCCCAGATGGACGGCGCGATCCTGGTCGTGGCCGCGACCGACGGCCCGATGCCCCAGACCCGCGAGCACATCCTGCTGGCCTACCAGGTCGAGGTCCCGTTCATCGTCGTCTTCCTCAACAAGGTCGACGCGGTCGACGACCCGGAGCTGCTCGACCTGGTCGAGCTCGAGGTCCGCGAGCTGCTGATCCAAGTACCACTTCCCGGGCGACGACGTGCCCGTGATCCGGGGCTCCGCGCTCAAGGCCCTCGAGGCCGGCACGAACCCCGACGATCCGGCCTATGCCCCGATCCAGGAGCTGATGGACGCGGTCGATGCCTACATCCCCACCCCCGAGCGGGCGGTCGACAAGCCGTTCCTGATGCCGGTCGAGGATGTCTTCGGGATCAAGGGCCGGGGCACGGTCGCCACCGGCCGGATCGAGCGCGGCGTCGTCCACGTCGGCGACGAGGTCGAGATCATCGGGGTCAAGGCCACCCGCAAGGTCGTCGTGACCGGCGTCGAGATGTTCAAGAAGCTGCTCGACGAGGGTCGCGCCGGGGACAACGTCGGCTGCCTGCTGCGGGGCATCGAGCGCGACGAGATCGAGCGCGGCCAGGTCATGGCCAAGACCGGCTCGATCAAGCCCCACACCAAGTTCACCGCCCAGGTCTACGTCCTGACCAAGGAAGAGGGCGGCCGCCATACCCCGTTCTACAACGGCTACCGGCCCCAGTTCTACCTGCGCACGACCGACGTCACCGGTGCGATCGGGCTGCCCGAGGGAGCCGAGATGATCATGCCCGGCGACAACGTCGAGATGAAGGTCGAGCTGATCACCCCGATCGCCCTCGAGGTCGGCCTGCGCTTCGCCATCCGCGAGGGTGGCCGGACCGTCGGCGCCGGCGCGATCACCTCGATCGTCGAGTAGGACGATGGCAAGAGTCGAGAACCGGCCGGTCATCCTCCTCGCCTGCACCGAGTGCAAGGAGCGGACGTACACCACGCGCAAGAACAAGAAGAACGATCCGAGCCGGCTCGAGCTTCGGAAGTATTGTCCGCGTGACCGGCGTCACACCCTTCATCGGGAGGCGAAGTAGCGATCCAGCGGAGGCGCGTAGCTCAATTTGGCAGAGCTCTGGTCTCCAAAACCAGTGGTTGTCGGTTCGAGTCCGGCCGCGCCTGCCATCCCCGCCCACATCCGTACCTCATGAAGAAGGCATCACCGACGTGATCCAGCGCTTCCGTCGATATCTCGACGAATCGTGGTCCGAGCTGAAGAAGGTCTCCTGGCCCACCCGCCAGCAGACGGTCAACCTGACGGTGCTGGTGCTGATCGTCAGCCTCGCCGTGGGCGTCTTCATCTCGATCTTCGACTTCATCTTCACCCAGGGCCTGACCCTCCTGAGCGGACTTGGCTGAGATGACCGACATGACCGAAACCCGGGTCCCGGCGCCGGAGAAGCACTGGTACGTGATCCACACGTATTCGGGCTACGAGAACAAGGTCAAGACGAACCTCGAGCACCGGATCGAATCGATGGGCATGGAGGACCGGATCTTCCAGGTGCTCGTCCCGATGGAGGACGAGATCGAGATCCGCCAGGGCCAGCGGCACACCGTCCAGAAGAAGGTCTACCCGGGCTACGTCCTGGTCGAGATGATCCTCGACCCCGACTCCTGGTTCGTCGTCCGCAACACGCCGGGCGTGACCAGCTTCGTCGGCGGCGGCAACATCCCCGGCCAGCGCAACGAGCCGATCCCGCTGGCCGAGCACGAAGTCAAGCAGATCCTCCGGACGATGGGCGTCGAGACGCCCAAGTACCGGGTGGCGTTCACCAAGGGCCAGAGCGTCCGGGTCACCGACGGGCCGTTCGCCGAGTTCATCGGCACGGTCGACGAGGTCAACCCCGAGCGGAACAAGGTCAAGGTCCTCGTCAGCATCTTCGGCCGGGAGACCCCGGTCGAGCTCGACTTCCTGCAGGTCGAGAAGCTCTGACCATCCACTGACGGAGAGAGGCAACCGTGGCCAAGAAAGTCCGAATCATCCTGACCCTGCAGCTGCCGGCCGGCAAGGCGACCCCGGCGCCGCCGGTGGGCACCGCCCTGGGCCCGCACGGGATCAACATCGTCGAGTTCACCAAGTCCTACAACGAGAAGACCGCCGACAAGGCCGGCCAGATCATTCCGGCCCAGATCACCGTCTTCGAGGACCGCTCGTTCTCGTTCATCCTCAAGACGCCCCCGGCGGCCGACCTCCTGCGCAAGGCGGCCGGCCTCGAGAAGGGCGGCGCCACGCCCAAGCGCGAGACGGTCGGCAAGGTGACCCGCGACCAGCTGCGCGAGATCGCGGCGGTCAAGATGACCGACCTCAACGCCAACGACATCGAGGCGGCCGCCCGCCAGATCGAGGGCACCGCCCGGAGCATGGGCATCGAGGTCGTCGGCTAGGCCCCTCGACGCAGCTCCCCGCCTGCCGGCGGCGCACCAGCCGGCCGTCCACCCCGCGCCAGGGGAAGGCGGGCCCGCCCGCCGCCGCGAAAGGAACCGGACCATGGCTCACGGCAAGAAGTACCGCGAGATCGCCAAGCTGGTCGACCACGACCAGGTCTACCCGCCGGCCGAGGCGGTCGAGCTGATCAAGCAGACCAGCGTCGTCAACTTCGACCCGACGGTCGAGGCCCACGTCAAGCTGGGAGTGGATCCCCGCCACGCCGACCAGATGGTTCGTGGCACGGTCGTCCTGCCCCACGGCACGGGCAAGGTCGTCCGGGTGGCCGTCTTCGCCCAGGGCGAGAAGGCCCAGGAAGCGCTCCGGGGCGGCGCCGACGAGGTCGGGGCCGAGGATCTGGTCAAGAAGATCGAGGCCGGCTGGCTCGAGTTCGACGTTGCCCTGGCCACGCCCGACACGATGGGCATGGTCGGCCGGCTGGGCAAGATCCTCGGCCGGCGGGGCCTCATGCCAAATCCCAAGTCGGGCACGATCACGTTCGACATCGAGCGCGCCCTGCGCGAGGTCAAGGCCGGCCGGGTCGAGTTCAAGGTCGACAAGGGCGGAATCATCCACGTCCCGTTCGGCAAGGCCGGCTTCAGCGCCGAGCAGCTGTCGGAGAACCTGGCGACGTTGCTCGACGCGATCAACCGGGCCAAGCCCGCCGGCGCCAAGGGCCATTACCTCCAGGGCCTGACCATTGCCAGTACGATGGGCCCCGGAATCCGGGTCGACGTGCCGGCCCTCCTCGCGGCGGCCGCCGCGGCCTGACCGCCGGCCCTGCGCACCAGACGCGGTGACGCTCGAGATCGCGAGATCGAGAGGCGCCACCAGGCAACTGAACAACGACGGACGCCCAAGACAGCCTGCGCCCGCGGACCGCACCACATCGCCGGCTCGGCGACGGGAACGGTCGGGGCTTGAACCGCCGAACGGATCGGAGCCGGAACGACCGGCCCGGGGACGCCGGCGAGCACGCCGAGGCAGGACGAGCCTCCCTTCGCGGGGAGTGCGTCGGCCCCTGCGGACGCGATTGGACCGTCGCAGGGGCAGACCCGCCCACGGGCCGGGTCCGCACCACCCGCCGCGCGCCGGTTGCGCGCCAGAACATCGGAGGTATCCATGCCGACCGAGGCCAAACGGGAGACCGTGGCCGAGCTGCGCGAGGAGCTCTCGCGCAACACGACCCTCGTCATCTCCGAGTACCGCGGCCTCAGCGTGAGCGAGCTCGCCGAGGTCCGGCGGGCGCTGCGCAAGCAGAACGTCAGCTACCGGGTCGTCAAGAACCGGCTGATGCGGATCGCCGCCAACGACGCCGGGCTCGAGGCGCTCTCGCCGCTGCTCAGCGGACCGAGCGCGATCGCGTTCGGATCGGGCGACGAGAGCACGGTGGCCAAGGCGGTCATCGACGCGACGAAGCCGTACAAGGTGATCAAGCTCAAGGGCGCCATCCTCGGGTCGCGGGCGATCGACGTCGACGGCCTGAACCGGCTCGCCGCCCTGCCTTCGCGCGACGTCCTCCTGGCCCAGCTGGCCGGGGCGTTCGCCGCGCCGATGGCCAACATGGCCGGCCTGCTGGCCGCTCCGCTCCGCGACATCGCCGGCGGCCTGGCCGCCCTCATCGAGCAGCGCGGCGGAGCCGCCTAGCTCTCCCTCGAATCCCCAGCCCGGCCGGCCGGCGCGCCGCGCCCAACCAGGAGAACCAGATCCCATGGCCACGATTACCGCAGACCAGATCCTCGACGCGATCGGGAGCATGACCGTCCTCGAGCTGTCCGACCTGAAGAAGGCGTTCGAGGAGAAGTTCGGAGTGACTGCAGCCGCCCCGGCCGCCGTCGCCGCCGCCGCCGCCCCGGCCGCCGCCGCCGAGGCGGTCGCCGAGGAGCAGACCGAGTTCAGCGCCGTGCTGACCGAGGTCGGCCCCAACAAGATCCCCGTGATCAAGGTCGTCCGCGAGCTGACCGCCCTCGGCCTCAAGGAGGCCAAGGACCTCGTCGATGCATCGCCCAAGGCCGTCAAGGAAGGCGTGACCAAGGACGAGGCCGACAAGATCAAGGCCGCCCTCGAAGAGGTCGGCGCGAAGGTCGAGATCAAGTAGCCCGAGCCCATGCGACGACCCGGCCGGCCTGACTGGGCCGACCGGGTCATCCGCCTGGAACGATCGGGTGGTGGCGGGCAGCGCCACCGCCCTGTTTGACATGTCGACGAATCGCGGTATCCTACTCTTTCTGTGATCCTCGCCGTTCCCCCCTTTTTCTTCCTCCTCCGATAGGAGCGATTCATGCTGTCTGCTGATTCGTCGCCCCGGGCGACGAAGGCGTCCGCGCGCACCTCGTACGCGCGGATCCCCGAAGTCCTGCCGATCCCGAACCTGATCGAGCTGCAGCTCGACTCGTTTCGCTGGTTCATCGCCAACGGGCTGCGGGAGCTGTTCGACGAGATCAGCCCGATCAAGGACTTCACCGGCAAGGTGATGGAGCTCCAGTTCCTCGACTACGAGTTCGGGATCCCCAAGTACACCGAGCTCGAGTGCCGGGCCAAGGACCTGACCTACAGCCAGCCGCTCTACGTCAACGTCGAGCTCCTGATCAAGGAGACCGGCGAGATCCAGCGCCAGCGGGTCTACATGGGCGACTTCCCGGTCATGACCGACCAGGGCACGTTCATCATCAACGGCGCGGAGCGGGTCGTCGTCAGCCAGCTGGTCCGCTCGCCGGGCGTCTACTACAGCGCGACCGAGGACCCGACCAGCGGCCGGACCCTGTTCAGCGCCAAGGTCATCCCCAACCGGGGCGCCTGGCTCGAGTTCGAGACCAGCAACAAGGACCTGCTCTCGGTCAAGGTCGATCGCAAGCGCAAGATCGCGGCGACGACCCTCCTGCGGGCGGTCGGCTACGAGACGAACGACGAGATCGCCGGCCTGTTCACCAACGTGGACACCGACCCGGATCATCCGTACATCAGCCTCGACCCTCGACAAGGACCTCACCAAGACCCAGCACGAGGCCCTGATCGAGGTCTACAAGAAGCTCCGGCCGGGCGATCCGCCGACCGGCGACAACGCCCGCCAGCTGGTCGAGAGCCTGTTCTTCAACTTCCGCCGCTACGACCTCGGCCGGGTCGGCCGCTACAAGTTCAACAAGAAGCTCGACGCCGTCGACCGCGCCGGATGGGGATCGAGCTCCAGCGCGAGGAGCGGACGATCACCCGCGAGGACATCGCGGCGATCGTCGGCCACCTCATCGAGCTGAACATCGAAGCCGTCAAGGCGCCGTCCGAGCAGCGCTGGAGTGCCGATGACATCGACCACCTCGGCAACCGCCGGATCCGGGCCAACGGCGAGCTGATCCAGAACGCCTTCCGGATCGGCCTGCTCCGCATGGAGCGCGTCGTCCGCGAGCGGATGACGATCCAGGAGATCGACAAGGCCACGCCCGAACGCCCTGATCAACATCCGGCCGGTCGTGGCCGCGATGAAGGAGTTCTTCGGCGGCAGCCAGCTCTCCCAGTTCATGGACCAGACCAACCCGCTGGCCGAGCTGACCAGCAAGCGCCGCCTGTCGGCGCTCGGCCCGGGCGGCCTGTCGCGCGAGCGGGCCGGCTTCGACGTGCGCGACGTCCACCACAGCCACTACGGCCGGATCTGCCCGATCGAGACGCCGGAAGGCCCGAACATCGGCCTGATCGGCTCGCTCGCCACCTATGGCCGGATCAACAGCTACGGCTTCATCGAGACGCCCTATCGCAAGGTCAAGCGGACCGTCGCCTTCGATGACCCCCGGCCTGACCGAGTTCGAGGCCGGCATCGACCTGGTGGCCAAGGACGGCAGCGTCGTGACCAAGGCCGGCCAGCAGCTCGACGCCAGCTGCGGCGGCCGAGCTGAAGAAGCAGAAGGCCCAGGCCTTCCCGATCCGGCCGATCGTGACCGCCGAGATCGAGTACCTCGCGGCCGACGAGGAGGAGCAGCACGTCGTGGCCCAGGCCAACGCGCCGCTCGACGAGGACGGCCACTTCATCGCCGAGCGGATCCCGTCGCGCTACCGCGACCAGTTCCCCGAGGCGCGGCCGAGCCAGATCGAATACATGGACGTCTCGCCCAAGCAGGTCGTCTCGGTCGCGACGGCGCTCATCCCGTTCCTCGAGCACGACGACGCGAACCGGGCCCTGATGGGCTCGAACATGCAGCGCCAGGCCGTGCCCGCTCCTCGAGCCCGAGGCCCCGATCGTCGGGCACCGGCATGGAGGTCCGCGCCGCGCACGACTCCGGCCAGGTCCTGGTCGCCCGCCACGACGGTGTCGTGACCAGCGTCACCGCCGAGCGGATCCAGGTCGAGACCGACGGCGGCGAGCTCGACGAGTACGTCGCTCCAGCAAGTTCGTCCGCAGCAACCAGGGCACCTGCATCAACCAGCGCCCGATCGTCGACGTCGGCGAGCCGGGTCGATGCCGGCGACCCGATCGCCGACTCGAGCTCGACCGACCTGGGCGAGCTGGCCCTCGGCCGGAACGTGCTCGTCGCGTTCATGAGCTGGGAGGGCGGCAACTACGAGGACGCGATCGTGATCAGCGACCGCCTCGTCCGCGACGACCTGTTCACCAGCATCCACATCGAGAAGCACGAGATCGAGGCCCGCGACACCAAGCTCGGCCCCGAGGAGATCACCCGCGACATCCCGAACGTCGGCGAGGAATCGCTCAAGGACCTCGACGAGCAGGGGATCGTCTACGTCGGGGCCGAGGTCGCCCCGGGCGACATCCTGGTCGGCAAGATCACGCCCAAGGGCGAGACCGAGCTGACCGCCGAGGAGCGCCTCCTGCGGGCGATCTTCGGCGAGAAGGCCCGCGAGGTGAAGGACAGCTCGCTCCGCCTGCCCCACGGCGAGCGCGGCAAGGTGATCGAGATCCGCGAGTTCCAGCGCGGTGACGACGACGACTCGGCCCTGATGCCCGGCGTCAACCGGCTGGTCCGGGTGTCCGTCGCCCAGAAGCGCAAGATCAGCGTCGGCGACAAGATGGCCGGCCGCCACGGCAACAAGGGCGTGATCGCCAAGGTCCTGCCCCAGGAGGACATGCCCTTCCTGCCCGACGGCACGCCGGTCGACATCATCCTCAACCCGCTCGGCGTGCCGAGCCGGATGAACATCGGCCAGATCCTCGAGACGCACCTCGGCTGGGCCCTCCATGCCAAGGGCCAGAAGGCGGCCACGGCGGTCTTCGACGGCGCCACCGAGCAGCAGATCCAGGCCGAGCTCGTCTCGGCCGGCCTGCCCGACGACGGCAAGATCGAGCTCCGCGACGGCCGGACCGGCGAGCCGTTCGATCGCCGGATCACCGTCGGCTACATCTACATGCTCAAGCTCCACCACCTGGTCGAGGACAAGATCCACGCCCGGTCGACCGGCCCGTACAGCCTGATCACCCAGCAGCCGCTCGGTGGCAAGGCCCAGTTCGGCGGCCAGCGCTTCGGCGAGATGGAGGTCTGGGCGCTCGAGGCGTACGGCGCCGCGAACATCCTCCAGGAGCTGCTCACCGTCAAGTCGGACGATGTCCTCGGCCGGGTCCAGACCTACGAGGCGATCGTGAAGGGCGAGGAGATCCAGCCACCGCGGGTGCCGGAATCGTTCAAGGTCCTGATCAAGGAGCTGCGCAGCCTCGGGGCTGAACGCCGAGATCCTCGATCCGAACGACCAGGAGATCGAGCTCGGCGAGGACGACACGGCGGCCTACGCCCTGCCCGACCTCGGCGGGATCAATCTCGCCGGCTTCGAAGACTAGTCATCAGCACGCGCACTTCAACGAACCATTCGCGGGATCGGCGCCCGGCCAGCCCGACCTCGCTCGCCGCCACCGGTCCACATCGCGTCGCCGAGCCAGGCGGCGACGCGGAGGAGAACCATGCTCGAAGTCAATAATTTCAGCGCGATCCGGATCTCCCTTGCCAGCCCCGACCAGATCCGCGAGTGGTCGAAGGGCGAGGTCACCAAGCCCGAGACGATCAACTACCGCACGCTCAAGCCGGAGAAGGACGGCCTCTTCGACGAGCGGATCTTCGGCCCGACCAAGGACTGGGAGTGCTACTGCGGCAAGTACAAGCGGATCCGCTACAAGGGCATCATCTGCGACAAGTGCGGCGTCGAGGTCACCCGCAGCAAGGTTCGCCGCGAGCGGATGGGCCACATCCAGCTGGCCTCGCCGGTCAGCCACATCTGGTACTTCAAGGGCACCCCGAGCCGGCTCGGGATCCTGCTCGACATCAGCCCGCGCAACCTCGAGCGGATCCTCTACTTCGCCCTGTACATCGTCACCCACGTCGACGAGGATGCCCGCCAGCGGGCCCTTCGCCAGCTCGACGAGGAGGCCGAGGGTCGCGGCGGCCGGGGCGGCAAGGCCCTCGCCGAGCGCGAGGACGAGCTGCGCGCCGGCTTCAATCGCCAGAAGGACGAGCTGAACCAGGCCCTCGCGGCGACCCGCCTCGACCTGGGGGCCCAGCGCTCCGAGCGGACCGAGCAGGTCGCGGCCGCGGCCCAGGCCGTCGAGGCCGCCCTGGCCGGCCTGGCCGGCGGCGCGGCCGAGGCCACGATCGCCTTCGAGCCCACCGGCGAGGTCGTCGTCGCGTCCGGCGACAAGGGTGGTCGCGAGGCGACCGCCCGGCTGCGCAAGATCGCGGCGGCCGAGATCGAGCGGATCAGCGACGAGCTGAAGACCCGCGACGCCGACGAGGAGCGAGCGACCGCGGCCCGGATCGCCGACCTGGAGCTGACGATCGACGCCGAGCTCGAGGCCGAGCGCGAGCGGCTGCGGACCGAAGCCGAAGGCCTCAAGGACGAGATCCGCAAGGCGCGCGACGAGATCGAGCGCCTGGCCCCGATGATCACCTTGCCCGAGACGTCGCTCGACGGCTGGAACTTCCGCGACCTGGATGCCAAGTACGGCAGCGGCGCCCGTGGCGGCCGGATCCTCCATGCCGGGATGGGCGCCGAGGCGATCCGCGACATCATCCAGCGGATGGACCTCGACGAGCTCGCCCGCTCGCTCCACGTCGAGGTCCGGACCGTCGTCCGGCCAGCGGCGCAAGAAGGCGATCAAGCGGCTGCGCCTGATCGAGGCCTTCCGCCGTTCCGGCACCCGGCCCGACTGGATGATCCTGTCGGTCCTGCCGGTCATCCCGCCCGACCTGCGGCCGATGGTCCAGCTCGATGGCGGCCGCTTCGCGACCTCCGACCTGAACGACCTCTACCGCCGGGTGATCAACCGCAACAACCGCCTCAAGCGGCTGCTCGAGCTCGGCGCGCCCGAGATCATCATCCGCAACGAGAAGCGGATGCTCCAGGAGGCGTGTGACGCCCTGATCGACAACGGCCGCCGCGGCCGGGCGATCGCGGGCACCGGCAACCACCGGCTCAAGAGCCTGTCGGACATGCTCAAGGGCAAGCAGGGCCGGTTCCGCCAGAACCTGCTCGGCAAGCGGGTCGACTACTCGGGCCGCTCGGTCATCGTCGTCGGGCCGGAGCTCAAGCTCCACCAGTGCGGCCTGCCCAAGAAGATGGCCCTCGAGCTGTTCAAGCCGTTCGTCATGCGCCAGCTCGTCGAGAAGGGCTTCGCCCACAACATCAAGAGCGCCAAGCGGATCGTCGAGCGCGTCCGGCCCGAGGTCTGGGACGTCCTCGAAGAGGTGATCAAGGATCACCCCGTCCTGCTCAACCGCGCGCCCACCCTCCACCGGCTGGGGATCCAGGCGTTCATGCCCGTCCTCGTCGAGGGCTCGGCGATCCAGATCCATCCGCTTGTGTGCACCGCGTTCAACGCCGACTTCGACGGCGACCAGATGGCGGTCCACGTGCCGCTCTCGACGGCCGCCCAGGAAGAGGCGCGGACGATGATGCTGTCGACCGCCAACCTGCTCTCGCCGGCCAACGGCGAGCCGATCGTCTCGCCGACCCAGGACATGGTCCTCGGCTGCTACTACCTGACGATGGACAATCCACTGCCGTCCAACGCCCATCCCCGGCTCTTCGCCGGCGAGGACGAGGCGATCCTGGCCTACCAGCTCCGCGAGGAGACCAAGCTCACCCTGCACGAGCCGATCATGGCCCCCGTCCGGGTCTGGGACACCGAGGCGAACGAGCTCGTCAGCCCGGACGATCACGACCACGACCGGCCGGATCATCTTCAACCAGGTCCTGCCCGACCGGCTCCGGTTCAAGAACGACCCGATGGTCCGGGCCACCCTGCGCGAGCTGGTCGACGAGTGCTACCGGCTGCTCGGACCGGACGACACCGCCCACCTCGTCGACGGGATCAAGGCGGTCGGTTTCGAGTTCGCCACCCGGGGCGGGATGACGATCGGCCTGTTCGACATCGAGGTGCCCAAGGACAAGGCCAAGCGCCTCGTGGCCGCCGACGCCGAGGTCGACGAGATCGACAAGCAGTTCCAGCGCGGCCTGATCACCGACGACGAGCGCTACGAGCAGGTCGTCTCGGTCTGGCAGCAGACCACCCAGAAGATGTCCGACGCGATGATGGCCAGCCTCGACCCGACCGGCGCGGTCACGATGATGACCGCCTCCGGCGCCCGGGGAAACAAGGGCAACATCGGCCAGCTGGGCGCGATGCGCGGCCTGATGGCCGATCCGTCGGGCCGGATCATCGACGTCCCGGTCCGGAGCAACTTCCGGGAGGGGATGTCGGTCCTCGAGTACTTCATCTCGACCCACGGCGCCCGCAAGGGCCTGGCCGACACCGCTCTGCGGACCGCCGACTCGGGCTACCTCACCCGGCGCCTGGTCGACGTGGCCCAGGACGTGATCACCCGCGAGGATGACTGCGGCACCGAGGAAGGCAGCTGGATCACCCGGCTGGAGTCGGCCGAGATCGCCAGCAACGAGAAGGGGGCGTTTGCCCGCCGGCTCGTCGGGCGCCTGGCCGCCGCCGATGTCATCGCCCCGGCCGCCGCGGCCGTGGCCGATGAGCCGGCCGAGGCCAAGCCCCGCTCGAAGTCGAAGAAGGTGATCGCCCCGGTCGAGCACATCCTGGTGGCCCGCAACGAGCAGATCACCGAGGACGCTCGCCCGCAGATCGATGAGGCCGGCGTCGACGAGGTCGTCGTCCGCTCACCGCTCACCTGCGAGGCCCGCTACGGCGTCTGCCGGGCGTGCTACGGCCGCAACCTGGCCACCGGCGACCTCGTCGGGTGGGCGAGGCCGTCGGCATCATCGCCGCCCAGTCGATCGGCGAGCCGGGCACCCAGCTGACGATGCGGACGTTCCACACCGGCGGCGTCGCCGGCCTGGACATCACCGCCGGCCTGCCCCGGGTCGAGGAGCTGTTCGAGGCCCGGGTCCCCAAGGGCAAGGCCGAGATCAGCCATATCGACGGGATCGTGGAGATCATTCGCGACGCCCAGACGAAGGTGAAGGTCACCAGCCGCGAGGCGTACGACACGTCGCTCGCCATCCCGGCCGGGGCCGAGCTGCTGGCTGCTGCCGGCGACGGCGTCGAGGCCAACCAGGTGATCGCTCGCCTGGACGGCCAGCCGGACGTCGTGTCGCCGGTCAAGGGCTTCCTGGCCGACGACGGCGGCGAGCTTGTCGTCCGAGCCGAGGACGTCGTCGAGCGCGAGTACATCATTCCCCACCACGCCAAGCTCAAGGTCGAGAACGGCCAGGAGATCCGGGCCGGCGATGCGATCACCGACGGGCCGATCAACCCGCAGGAGTACCTCGACACCCGGGGCAAGGATGCCGTCCAGCGCTACCTGGTCAAGGAAGTCCAGAAGGTCTACCGCAGCCAGGGCGTCACGATCAACGACAAGCACATCGAGATCATCGTCCGGCAGATGCTCCGCAAGGTCCGCATCGACCAGCCGGGCGACGTCGACCTGCTGCCGACCGAGCTGATCGACCGCCTCGAGTTCGAGGAGGCCAACAACCGGGTCCTGGCCGAGGGCGGCGAGCCGGCCACGGCCCAGACGGTCCTGCTGGGGGTGACCAAGGCCTCGCTCAACACCTCGAGCTTCCTGGCGGCCGCCTCCTTCCAGGAGACGACCCGGGTGCTCACCGAGGCCGCGATCAACGGCGCCAAGGATCACCTGATCGGCCTCAAGGAGAACGTCATCATCGGCAAGCTCATCCCGGCCGGGACGGGCGCGCCGCAGAACGTCGCGGCGGCCCGCGAGCGGGCCCGTCGGGCGGCCATCGAGGCCCTCGCCGGCGAAGCGCTCGAGGGGCTGGGCGCGGAGTTCGAGCACAACCCGTTCCTCGAGGACGGGGCAGCCCGGCCGGCCGACGACGAGACGGCCGAGATCGCCTCGTTCCTGGCCGCCCGCCCGGCCGACGACGACGCCGACGACGACGCCGAGCTGGCCAAGGCCTTCCTGGCCGGCGACCACGCCGATCGCCAGGCGGCCGCCGACGAGCTGGCCAACAACCCGTTCCTGGCCGAGGACGACAAAGCCGAGGAGCCCAAACCAGCCTGAGCCCACAGCCGGCGGCCCCCCTCGACGTTTGACACTCGATCGGGGCCGCTGATATCCTCCGCCTTCGTGGCCCTCGTGGGTCGAGCGCCGTTTTGCGTGCGCGTTCCGGACCTTCGCAGCCTCACGAATCAAGCATCCCGGTCCCCGCTCGGGCCCGACCCGGGCGCCGGTCGATCGGAGCCCTGCCGAACAACCGTCCTGAAGGGAGTCTCGTCTTCGTGCCGACAATCAGCCAGCTCGTGCGTCACGGGCGCCAGCGCAAGATCTCGAAGGTCAAGGCGCCCGCCATGCGCAAGAACTGGAACAGCCTGAAGCAGCGCCAGGAGTCGATTCCGGGCGCGCCGCAGAAGCGCGGCGTCTGCCTCCAGGTTCGGACGATGACCCCGAAGAAGCCGAACTCGGCGCTTCGGAAGATTGCCCGTGTCCGGCTCAGCAACCAGATGGAGGTCACGGCCTACATCCCGGGCATCGGCCACAACCTCCAGGAGCACTCGATGGTCCTCGTCCGCGGCGGCCGGGTGAAGGACCTGCCGTCGGTCAAGTACCACATCATCCGGGGCACCCTCGACGCGGCCGGCGTGCGCGACCGCAAGCAGGGCCGGAGCAAGTACGGGGCCAAGGCCGCCGGCGCCGCGAAGGGCAGGAAGTAGATGCCCCGCCGCGCCAGCATCGCCCGCAAGACCAAGTACGAGACGATCCCGCTCAACCGGACGACCTCGCGCTTCAGCGCCAAGCTGATGCACGACGGCAAGCGGATCCTGGCCGATCGGATCATCCGCCAGGCCCTCGCCCGGGCCGAGGCCCAGGCCCACCGGCCGGGGATCGAGGTCCTCGAGGCCGCCCTGCGCAATGCCACCCCGATCATCGAGGTCAAGCCTCGCCGGGTCGGCGGCGCCACCTACCAGGTCCCGGTCGAGATCCGCGGCGACCGGCGGATGTCGCTCGGGGTGCGCTGGCTTGTCCAGGCGGCCCGCAAGCGGACCGGCAAGAGCATGGGCGAGAAGCTCGCCGCAGAATTCGTCGATGCCATGAACGGCCTCGGCGCCGCCGTCAAGCGGCGCGAGGACACCCACAAGATGGCCGAGGCCAACAAGGCGTTCAGCCACTTCAAGTGGTAGTCAGTACCAGCACCCGGGAGAACAAGACCACCGTGCCACGCCTCGTTCCGCTCGCCAAGACGCGGAACATCGGAATCATCGCCCATATCGACGCCGGCAAGACCACGGTCACCGAGCGGATCCTCTTCTATACGAAGAAGATCTACAAGCTCGGCGAGGTCCATGAGGGCGCGGCCACGATGGACTGGATGCCCCAGGAGCAGGAGCGGGGGATCACGATCACCGCGGCGGCCACGACCGCGTTCTGGGGCGACCATCGCATCAACATCATCGATACGCCCGGGCACGTGGACTTTACCGTGGAAGTCGAGCGGAGCCTGCGCGTCCTCGACGGCGCGGTCGTCGTCTTCGACGGCGTGGCCGGCGTCGAGCCCCAGTCCGAGACGGTCTGGCGCCAGGCCGATCGCTACGGCGTGCCGCGCTTCTGCTTCATCAACAAGCTCGACCGGACCGGCGCCGACTTCTGGCACGGGGTCGAGTCGATCCGCGATCGGCTGGGCGCCAACGCGGTGCCGATCCAGATCCCGATCGGTCGCGAGGACGGCTTCCTGGGGATGATCGACCTGGTCGAGATGAAGGCCGTCTACTACCGCGACGAGCTGGGCAACCAGATCGACGTCGAGGAGATCCCGGCCGAGCTGCGGGCCGAGGCCGACAAGCATCACCACGCGATGATCGAGGCCGTCGCCGACATGGACGACGAGCTGACCCACAAGTACCTCGAGGGCATCGACTTCACCGTCGACGAGATCAAGCGCGGCCTGCGCCTGGGCACCCTCAGCACCCGCCTGATCCCGGTCCTGGGCGGCTCGGCCCTGCGCAACAAGGGCGTCCAGCGGATGCTCGACGCGGTGATCGACTTCCTGCCCTCGCCGCTCGACGTGCCGCCGATGATCGCCCTCGACCCCAAGACCGGCGCCGAGCTGGTCCGCCGGCCGGACGACTCGGAGCCGTTCAGCGCGCTGGCCTTCAAGATCGCCGCCGACCCGTTCGTGGGCAAGCTGGCCTTCTTCCGGGTCTACTCGGGCACGCTCAAGGCCGGCTCGTACGTGACCACGATCAACGCCAAGAAGGGCGTCCGCCGCGAGCGGATCGGGCGCCTGCTCCAGATGCATGCCAACCATCGCGAGGAGCTCGAGGAGGTCTACGCCGGCGACATCGCCGCCGCGGTCGGCCTCAAGGACACGTTCACCGGCGACACACTGGCCGATCCCGATCACCAGGTGATCCTCGAGTCGATGACCTTCCCCGAGCCGGTCATCGAGGTCAAGATCGAGCCCAAGACGAAGGCCGACCAGGACAAGCTGACGGTCGCCCTCCAGCGCCTCGCCGAGGAGGATCCGACGTTCCGGGTCAAGACCGACCCGGAGACCGCCGAGACCCTGATCGCCGGGATGGGCGAGCTTCACCTCGACGTCCTCGTCGACCGGATGGTCCGCGAGTTCCACGTCGCGGCCAATATCGGCAAGCCCCAGGTCTCCTACCGCGAGACGATCCGCAAGGCGGCCGACGGCAATGGCCGGTTCGTCCGCCAGACCGGCGGCAAGGGCCAGTACGGCCATGCCGTGATCCGGATCGAGCCCCAGGAGAAGGGCGCCGGCTACGAGTTCGTCGACAAGATCGTCGGCGGCACGATCCCGCGCGAGTACATCAAGTCGGTCGACGCCGGCATCCGCGAGGCGCTCGAGACGGGCATCTACGCCGGCTTCCCGGTCGTCGACGTCAAGGCCACCCTGTTCGACGGCTCGTACCACGAGGTCGACTCGTCGGAGATGGCCTTCAAGATCGCCGGCTCGATGGCCGTCAAGGACGCCTTCGCCAAGGCCAGCCCGGCGATCCTCGAGCCGATCATGCGGGTCGAGGTCACGACCTCGGCCGAGTTCATGGGCGACGTGATCGGCGACCTCAACAGCCGGCGCGGCCAGGTCGAGGCAGTCGACTCGCGCGGTTCGACCGAGGTGATCCGGGCGTTCGTGCCCCTCTCGTCGATGTTCGGCTACGTGACCGACCTGCGCTCGATGACCCAGGGCCGGGCGACGAGCTCGATGGAATTCAGCCACTACGCAGAGGTCCCCGCGAGTCTCGCGGCGGAGCTCGTCGCAAAGTCGAAGAACTAGCCGCGGTCGGGTAGAGGGAGAGGACGACGATGGCGAAGAAGAAGTTCGAGCGGACCAAGCCGCACGTCAACATCGGCACGATCGGTCACATCGACCACGGCAAGACCAGCCTGACCGCGGCGATCACGAAATACCTCGCCCTCAAGGGCGGGGCGGAGTACCGCGCCTTCGACACGATCGACAACGCCCCCGAGGAGCGCGAGCGGGGGATCACGATCGCGATCGCCCACGTCGAGTACGAGACGGCCAACCGCCACTACGCCCACGTCGACTGCCCCGGCCACGCCGACTACATCAAGAACATGATCACCGGCGCCGCCCAGATGGACGGCGCGATCCTGGTCGTGGCCGCGACCGACGGCCCGATGCCCCAGACCCGCGAGCACATCCTGCTGGCCCACCAGGTCGAGGTCCCGTTCATCGTCGTCTTCCTCAACAAGGTCGACGCGGTCGACGACCCGGAGCTGCTCGACCTGGTCGAGCTCGAGGTCCGCGAGCTGCTAACCAAGTACCACTTCCCGGGCGACGACGTCCCCGTGATCCGGGGCTCCGCGCTCAAGGCCCTCGAGGCCGGCACGAACCCCGACGATCCGGCCTATGCCCCGATCCAGGAGCTGATGGACGCGGTCGATGCCTACATCCCCACCCCCGAGCGGGCGGTCGACAAGCCGTTCCTGATGCCGGTCGAGGATGTCTTCGGGATCAAGGGCCGGGGCACGGTCGCCACCGGCCGGATCGAGCGCGGCGTCGTCCACGTCGGCGACGAGGTCGAGATCATCGGGGTCAAGGCCACCCGCAAGGTCGTCGTGACCGGCGTCGAGATGTTCAAGAAGCTGCTCGACGAGGGTCGCGCCGGGGACAACGTCGGCTGCCTGCTGCGGGGCATCGAGCGCGACGAGATCGAGCGCGGCCAGGTCATGGCCAAGACCGGCTCGATCAAGCCCCACACCAAGTTCACCGCCCAGGTCTACGTCCTGACCAAGGAAGAGGGCGGCCGCCATACCCCGTTCTACAACGGCTACCGGCCCCAGTTCTACCTGCGCACGACCGACGTCACCGGTGCGATCGGGCTGCCCGAGGGAGCCGAGATGATCATGCCCGGCGACAACGTCGAGATGAAGGTCGAGCTGATCACCCCGATCGCCCTCGAGGTCGGCCTGCGCTTCGCCATCCGCGAGGGTGGCCGGACCGTCGGCGCCGGCGCGATCACCTCGATCGTCGAGTAGGACGATGGCAAAGCAGCGGATCAGGATCCGCCTCAAGGCCTACGATCACCGACTGCTCGACCAGTCGGCGGCCCAGATCGTCGAGACGGCCCAGCGCACCGGCGCCGACGTCGTCGGACCGGTGCCGCTGCCGACCCGGATCGAGAAGTTCACCGTCATCCGCTCGCCGTTCATCGACAAGGACTCGCGCGAGCAGTTCGAGATCCGGACCCACAAGCGCCTGGTCGACATCCTCGACCCGAGCGCCAAGACCGTCGATGCCCTGATGCGACTCTCACTCGCAGCGGGCGTCGACATCGAAATCAAGATGTGACGGTGGGCGTCCGATGAGCATTGGATTGATCGGCCGCAAGATCGGCATGACCCAGGTGTTCCAGGCCGACGGCACGATGGTCGCGGTGAGCGTCGTGGCGGTCGAGCCGAACACGGTGACCCGCCTGCGGACGACCGAGCGCGACGGCTACACGGCCGTCCAGCTCGGCACCGAGCCCAGCCGGCGCCTGACCAAGCCCGAGGCGGGCCAGCTCAAGGACCTGCCCCAGGTCGCCAAGATCCGCGAGTTCCGGGTCGACGCGGTCGGCGACTACAGCGTCGGGCAGCAGATCGGCCTGGCCGACCTGTTCGCCGAGGGCGACCTCGTCGACGTCACCGGCGTCTCGAAGGGCAAGGGCTTCGCCGGCCACATCAAGCGCCACCACTTCCATCGCGGGCCCAAGACCCACGGCTCGGACCACCACCGGGCGCCGGGCTCGATCGGTCCGGGCACCACCCCCGGCCGGGTCTACAAGGGCATGCGCATGGCCGGCCACATGGGCGATGAGCAGGTCACCGTCAAGAAGGTCAAGGTCGTCCGGATGGACTCCGAGCGCAACCTGATCCTGGTCAAGGGCTCGGTGCCCGGCCCGCGCAACTCGCTGATCCTCGTGAAGAAGGCCTGACGATGCCGCAGACCATCCTCTACGACCGCACCGGCGCCTCGATCGGCAACGTCGAGCTGAGCGACGAGCTGTTCGCCGCCCCGATCAACGCCGCCGTGCTGCACCAGGTCGTCCTGGCCCAGCTGGCCGGCCGCCACCTCGGCACCCACGACACCAAGACCCGCGGCGAGGTCCGCGGCGGCGGCCGCAAGCCGTACCGCCAGAAGGGCACCGGCCGCGCCCGCCAGGGCCATCGGACCGCGCCCCACTTCCGTGGCGGCGGGGTCGTCTTCGGGCCCCATCCGCGCTCCTACGTCCAGCGCCTGCCGCGCAAGATGAAGCAGCCTCGCCCTGCGCGGCGCGCTGACCTCCAAGCTCGGGGACGAGGCGATCCGGGTCATCGACGCGTTCGCCCTGGAGGCGCTTCAAGACCCGCGACTTCGCCGGGATCCTGACCGCGGTCGGGGCGGCCGGCCGGGTCCTCGTCGTCGCCCCGGGCAGCGACGAGCAGCTCCAGCTACTCGTCGCGCAACCTGCCCACCGTGAGGTCATCCTGGCCGACTCGCTCAACGTGGTCGACCTGCTCAACGCCGACGTCGTCGTGATCGAGCAGCCGGCCCTGGCCCGGATGCAGGAGGTCTACGGATGAGTCTCACCGCTCACGAGGTCATCCTCCGCCCGGTCATCAGCGAGAAGTCGATGGACGAGGCGGGCCGCGGCAAGTACACCTTCGCCGTCCATGACGACGCCAACAAGATCCATGATCAAGAGCGCCGTCGAGGAGCTCTTCAAGGTCAACGTCACGGGCGTCAACGTCCTGACCACGAAGGCCAAGGAGAAGCGCCGGGGCACGAAGCGCGGCCGGATCAGCGGCTTCACGACCCCCTGGCGCAAGGCGATCGTCACCCTGGCCCCCGGCCAGAAGATCGAATTCTTCGAGGGGGTCTGACGATGCCCCTCCGAACCTACAAGCCGACCTCGCCGGGCCTCCGCGGGATGACCCGCTCGACCTTCGAGGAGGTCACCACCCGCGAGCCCCACAAGCCGCTGCTCGAGGCCCAGACCCGCGGCTCGGGCCGCAACAACCAGGGCCGCCTCACCGTGCGCCATCGGGGTGGCGGCGAGAAGCAGCACTACCGCCGGATCGACTTCAAGCGCGACAAGATCGGCGTGCCGGCCCGCCTGGCCACGATCGAGTACGACCCCAACCGCTCGGCCCGGATCGGCCTCCTTCACTACCGCGACGGCGAGAAGCGCTACATGCTCCTGCCTCACGGCCTGAAGGTCGGCGACGTGATCGTGTCCGGCCCCGAGGCCGAGGCCCGGGTGGGCAACGCCCTGCCGATCGCCAACATCCCGCTCGGCACCACGATCCACAACATCGAGCTCGTCCCGGGCAAGGGCGGCCAGATCGTCCGCTCGGCCGGGGTCGCCGCCCAGCTGCTGGCCAAGGAGGGCGACTACGCCCAGGTCCGGCTGCCGTCGGGCGAGGTCCGCCGGGTGAGCGTCAAGTGCATGGCCACGATCGGCCAGGTCAGCAACCTCGACCACGAGAACCAGAACCTGGGCAAGGCCGGCCGGGCCCGGCACCTGGGCCAGCGGCCGGAAGTCCGCGGCGTGGTGATGAACCCGCGCGACCATCCGCACGGCGGCGGCGAGGGCAAGTCCCCGACCGGCATGCCGCCCAAGACGCCGTGGGGCAAGCCCGCCATGGGCCATCCGCACCCGGACCAACAAGACGAGCGGCCGATTGATCGTCCGCTCGCGTCATCGCAAGTAGCCGAGAGGAGGGAACCAGATGTCGCGCTCCGTCAAGAAGGGACCGTTCGTCGAGGCCCGCCTGCTCGGCCGCGTCCAGGACATGAACAAGCGCAACGAGAAGCGGGTCGTCAAGACCTGGTCGCGTGCCTCGGTCATCTTCCCGGACTTCATCGGGCACACGGTCGCGGTCTACAACGGCAAGAAGCACGTGCCGGTCTACGTGACCGAAAACATGGTCGGCCATCGCCTCGGTGAGTTCTCCCCGACCCGCAACTACCGCGGGCACGGGAAGCACACCGAGCGGTCGACCTCGCTGAAGTAGGAGCGGATCGTGCGCGTTTCCGCCACCGCCAAGTACCTCCGCGGCTCGACCCGCAAGGCCCGCCTCGTCACCCAGGCGATCAGGGGCAAGCGCGTCGAGGAGGCCGCCGCGCTCCTCCGGTTCATGCCCCAGCACGCCGCGCGTGATGTCGCCATGGTCCTCAAGAGCGCGACGGCGAATGCCGAGAACAACCACAACCTGTCCGCCGAGGACCTCGTCATCGTCGAGGCCCATGCCAACGAGGGTCCGACCATCAAGCGCTGGCGGCCGCGGGCCCAGGGTCGGGCGTTCCCGATCCACAAGCCGATGACGCACATCACCGTCGTCGTCGAAGACCGGGAGGCCTGATCGATGGGACACAAGGTCCACCCGTACGGCTTCCGGCTCGGTGTGTCGCGCACCTGGACCGCGAAGTGGTACGCCGACAAGGACTACACCACCCTCCTCAAGGAGGACATCGCGATCCGCAAGCTCGTCGACAAGCGGCTGGCCAACGCCAGCGTCAGCCAGGTCGAGATCGAGCGCGGCATCAACCACGTGACGGTCACCGTCCACACGGCCAAGCCCGGGATCGTCATCGGCAAGGGCGGCGCAGAACGTCGAGATCCTGCGCCAGCAGATCGGCGCCCTGACCAACCGCAAGGTCAAGCTCGAGATCAAGGAGATCCGCCAGCCGGAGCTCGACGCCTACCTCGTGGCGATGAACATCGCCCAGCAGCTGAGCCGCCGGATCGCCTTCCGCAAGGCGATGAAGCAGGCGCATCCAGCGGACGATGAAGGCCGGCGCGAAGGGCGTCAAGATCATGGTCGCCGGGTCGCCTCGGCGGCTCCGAGATGGCCCGCCGCGAGTGGGACAAGGAAGGCCGGATCCCGCTCGGCACGCTCCGCGCCGACATCAGCTACGGCCAGGTCCACGCCCACACGACCTACGGCCGGATCGGCGTCAAGGTCTGGATCTACCGCGGCGACGTGATCCCCGAGCGGACGCCGCCGCAGCGCCGTCGGCGCCGCCCTGACCAGCGTGGCCGGGGGCGTCTGACGATGTTGATGCCCAAGCGGGTCAAGCACCGCAAGGTGATGCGCGGCCGGATGTCCGGCGTGGCCAAGGGCGGCCACTCGGTCGCCTTCGGCGATTACGGCCTGGCCACCATGGAGCCGGCCTGGATCACCAGCCGCCAGATCGAGGCCGCCCGGCGGGCGATGACCCGCTCGGTCAAGCGCGGCGGCAAGATCTGGATCCGGGTCTTCCCCGACAAGCCCGCCACGAAGAAGCCGGCCGAGACCCGGATGGGCTCGGGCAAGGGTGCCCCGGATCACTGGGTCGCGGTCGTCAAGCCCGGCCGGATCCTGTTCGAGATGGCCGGCATTCCCCAGGTCGAGGCGCTCGAGGCGATGCGCCTGGCCAGCCACAAGCTGCCGGTCGCGACGCGGGTCGTCGTCCGCGAGGGTGCCGAGCTGGAGGCGTCACCGATGGACATCGATAAGGTCCGCGAGATGTCCGACCCCGAGCTCGAGCTGGCCCTCCGCCAGGCGAAGCAGGACCTCTGGCAGGCGCGCTTCGCGCTGTCGACCCGCCAGCTCAAGGACTACTGCAACCATTCCTCAGACCCGCCGCACGATCGCGCGGATCCTGACCGTCCAGCACGAGCGCAAGCTCGGCCAGACGGCCTGACGGGAGATCACGCGATGACAGGAGCCACAGGTGAACGGCAAGCGGAAGACGAAGGTCGGCCGCGTCGTCAGCGACAAGATGGACAAGACGATCGTCGTGTCCGTCGAGCGCCTGGCGCGCCACCCTCTGTACAAGCGGGTCATCCGCTTGACGACCAAGTTCAAGGCCCACGACGAGACCAACAGCGCCCACGTCGGCGACACGGTCCTGATCGAGGAGTCGCGGCCGCTGTCGGCCACCAAGCGCTGGCGCCTGGTCGAGATCGTGGCGGCCGCCGCCGAGCATGCCGGCGAGGGCCTGATCGAGGAGGAGGCGGCAACGTCCGAGGCGATCCACGGCGCCGCCCACCCCGGCCGCCACCGATCGACGCCCCGAGCGAGCCGCTGGAGGCCGAGGCGTGATCCAGGAATCCGACCCGGCTCAAGGTCGCCGACAACACCGGCGCCCGGACGATCGAGTGCATCCGGATCATGGGCCGCTCGCGCAAGCGGACGGCCGGGATCGGTGACGTGATCGTCGCCGCCGTCAAGCAGGCGATCCCCAACGCCGCCGTCAAGAAGGGCGACGTCGTCCGGGCGGTGATCGTGCGCACGAGCCAAGGAGTACGGCCGGCCCGACGGCAGCTACATCCGGTTCGACGAGAACGCCGCCGTCCTGATCAACAACCAGGGCAACCCGCGCGGGACGCGGATCTTCGGACCCGTCGCCCGCGAGCTGCGCGACCGCAACTACATGAAGATCGTGTCCCTCGCCCCGGAGGTGCTGTGATGGCCGTCGTCACCCGCCCCACGGCGACGAAGGTGCCCGACATCCGCAAGGGCGACACCGTCGTGGCGATCACCGGCAAGGACGCCGGCAAGTCGCGGCGTGGTCGAGCGGGTCATCCGCAACCAGCAGGGCTGGGCCAAGACGAAGAGCCGCGGCGGCGGTTCGTGGCAGAAGGCCAGCCCGCTGTCCGAGGTCGCCGTCGTCGTCAACGGCCTGAACATCGCCAAGCGCCACACGAAGCCGCGCCAGTCGGCCAACAACACCGACCGGATGCCCAAGGTCCAGCAGGGCGGCATCCTCGAGATCGCCCAGCCGCTCGGCCTGAGCAAGGTGATGCTCATCTGCCCGAGCTGCAAGGAGCCGACCCGCATCGGCCATGAGCTGCTCGCCAGCGGCGAGCGGGTCCGGACCTGCAGCGCTGTGGCCATCGGCTCGAGGTGAAGAGCTGATGGCCGGCCGCCTCCACGAACGCTACAAGGCCGAGGTCATCCCGGCCCTCACCAAGCAGTTCGAGTACCACAACCCGAACCAGGTCCCGCGGCTGGCCAAGATCGTCGTCAATATCGGCCTGGGTGAGGCCCTGACCAACGCCAAGGCGATCGACGCCGCGACGGGCGACCTGGCCGCGATCACCGGCCAGAAGCCGATCGTGACCCAGGCCAAGCGCTCGATCGCCCAGTTCCGCCTCCGGACGGGCAACCCGATCGGGGCCAAGGTGACCCTGCGCGGCGACCGGATGTGGGACTTCCTCGACCGGCTCGTGACCCTCTCGCTGCCCCGCATCCGCGACTTCCGGGGGATCCCGGCCAAGTCGTTCGACGGGCGCGGCAACTATTCGCTCGGCCTCCGGGAGCAGCTTGCCTTCCCCGAGATCGACTATGACAAGGTGGACCGTCTCCGCGGGCTAGAGATCAGCATCGTGACGACGGCGAAGACCGACGAGGAGTCGAAGCGCCTGCTCGAACTCCTCGGCATGCCTTTCGCCGGCTAGGCGCGGGGAGGGAAGAAGATGGCCAAGAAGTCACTCATCGCCAAGGCGAACCGGCCGCCGAAGCACAAGGTCTCCGGCTATCACCGCTGCTCC
The DNA here is from genome assembly GCA_963727055.1 of uncultured Chloroflexia bacterium. Lineage (GTDB taxonomy): Bacteria > Chloroflexota > Limnocylindria > Limnocylindrales > CSP1-4 > Palsa-1033. The sequence goes on along the minus strand of CAVSEN010000003.1, from coordinate 1,060,713 downwards.
GTCTGCGGCCGGCCGCGAGCCTACATGCGCCGCTTCGCGATGTGCCGGATCTGCTTCCGGGAGCGTGCCCTTCTGGGCGAGCTGCCGGGCGTGACGAAGTCGAGCTGGTAGACCACCGATGAATATCTCCGATCCAATCGCCGACATGCTCACCCGGATCCGCAACGCGTCCCGGGCTCGCCACGCCGAGGTCGTCGTGCCGGCCTCGCGGACCAAGCGCGAGATCGCCCGGATCCTCAAGGCCGAGGGCTTCATCGCCGAGGTCGCCGAGGATCGCGACGGCACGCTCAGCGTCCTCCGTCTCCAGCTCAAGTACGTCGACGGCAAGGTGCCGGTCGTGTCCGGCCTCAAGCGGATCAGCAAGCCCGGCCTGCGGGTCTACGCCCGCAAGACCGACATCCCGCGGGTGCTCGGCGGCCTGGGCATCGTCATCGTCAGCACCAGCCAGGGGATCATGACCGGCGCGCAGGCCCGCAAGGCCCAGCTCGGCGGCGAAGTCCTCGCCTACGTCTGGTAGGGGAGGGAACGCATGTCGCGCATCGGTCGCCTGCCCATCGCCGTCCCGTCGGGCGTCACCGTCACCGTTGACGGTCGCTCGATCACCGTCGTCGGCCCGCGGGGCACGCTCAGTCGCGAGCTCCATCCGGACATGGCCGTCAACCAGTCCGACGGCAGCCTGCTGGTCGAGCGGCCCGACGAGTCGAAGCTCCACAAGGAGCTCCACGGCCTGACCCGGACGCTCGTCTCGAACATGGTCGTGGGGGTCACCAGCGGCTACCGCAAGGGCCTCGAGATCACCGGCGTCGGCTACCGGGCGACCCTCAACGGCCGCAAGCTCCAGCTCAACCTCGGCTACAGCCACCCGATCGAGATCGACCCGCCCAGCGGGATCAGCTTCGAGCTCGAGAACCCGACCCGCCTGGCGGTCGTCGGGATCGACAAGGAGCTCGTCGGCGAGATCGCCGCCAAGGTCCGCTCGATGCGCAAGCCCGAGCCGTACAAGGGCAAGGGCGTCCGCTATGCGGGCGAGGTGGTCCGCCGCAAGGCCGGCAAGGCCGGCAAGATCGGCGGAAAGAAGTAACCCGATGAAGGAACGAGCCCGATGACCCAGGTCGCCAGCCGGACCGGGGCGCGCCAGAAGCGCCACGACCGGATCCGCCTCCGCATCGCGGGGACGGAGGCGCGGCCGCGCCTCGCGGTCTTCCGCAGCCTCAATCACATCTATGCCCAGGTGATCGACGACGCGTCCGGACGGACGCTGGCCACCGCCTCGACGGTCGAGAAGGAGTTCAAGGGCTCCAAGTCGACCAAGACCGAGGAGGCCCAGAAGGTCGGACGCCTGGTCGCCGAGCGTGCCCGTTCCGCCGGCGTCGAGCACGTCGTCTTCGATCGGGCCGGGTTCCGGTATCACGGACGGATCAAGTCGCTGGCCGACGCCGCCCGCGAAGCCGGCCTCGACTTCTGATCAGAAGGAGCAACCAGTGGCCCGGATCGACCCCAACAAGCTCACGCTCGAGGAGCGTGTCGTCCAGATCAACCGCGTGGCGAAGGTCGTCAAGGGCGGCCGTCGCTTCAGCTTCAGCGCGATCGTCGTGGTGGGCGACGGCGCCGGCCACGTCGGCGTCGGCCTGGGCAAGGCCGGCGAGGTGCCCGAGTCGATCCGCAAGGGCGTCGAGGACGCCAAGAAGAACCTGATCAAGATCCCGATGGTCGGGACCACGATCCCCCACGAAGTCCGGGTCGAGTATTCCGCCGCACGGGTCATGCTCAAGCCGGCCTCCCAGGGAACCGGCGTCATCGCCGGGGGCGCCGTGCGCGCCGTCGTCGAGGCGGCCGGCATCCGGGACATCCTGGCCAAGGTCCACGGCTCGACCAACCCGGTCAACGTGACCCGGGCCACGATCGAGGCCCTGGCCTCGCTCCATTCGGCCGACGAGATCTCCGCCCGCCGCGGCGTGCCGATCCGGCTGGCGATCGCGGGCCAGCCGGCTGGAGGCCGCCGATGTCCGCTAGGCTGCGCGTCACCCAGGTCAAGAGCACGATCAGTCACATCGAGCGGAACCGCGCCACGGTCCGCGCCCTCGGCCTGCACCGGATCGGTGACGCGGTCGAGGTCGTCGGACAACCCGGCGACCCGCGGCATGGTTCGCCAGGTCCGCTTCCTCGTCCAGGTCGAGGAGCTCCCCGAGGCCGGCCCCGAGGAGAAGGCATGAAGCTCCACGATCTGCGCCCCGCGGCGGGCGCCCACCGCCGCGGAAGCGGGTCGGCCGGGGCATCGCCGCCGGCGGCAGGGCAAGACCGCCGGCCGCGGCACGAAGGGCCAGAAGGCCCGCGCCGGCGGCCGCGATCCCGGCCTGGTTCGAGGGCGGCCAGACGCCGCTCCAGATCCGGATCCCCAAGCTGCACGGCTTCAAGAACCGCTTCCGGGTCGAGTACGAGGTCGTCAACCTGGGCCGGATCGCGGCCCTCGTGGCGGCCGGTGTGTTCGAGCCCGGCGATGCGCCCGGAGCGGGCAAGGCCGGCAAGGCCGGATCCGGCGCGCCGATCACGATCAACCAGGAGATCCTCCGGGCGGCCGGCCTCGTGTCGACCCTCAAGAAGCCGCTCAAGGTCCTCGGCAACGGCGACCTCGACGTGGCCCTGTTCGTCGTGGCCGATGCCTTCAGCCGCAGCGCGATCAGCAAGATCGAGGCGGCCGGCGGATCGATCCAGGTCCTCGAGGTTCCCAGCGAGCCCCTCGCCGCGCTCGGCCTCGAGCTGCTCGAGCCGGAGTCCCCCTCGGCCTCCTCGGACGATCCGGCCGACGGCCACGATCACCCGACCGCTGACTCGACGGACGCCGAATCGGCGCCCGCCGAACCGGTGGCCAAGCCGTCGGCCAAGACGGCCGCGAAGACGACTGCCAAGGCGACGGCCAAGCCGGCCACGAAGGCCGCGGCCAAGCCCGCCGCCAAGGCGACGGCCAAGACGCCTGCCAAGACGACGGCCAAGGCGACGGCCAAGACGACGGCCAAGTCGGCCGCCGGGCCCGCGCCCAAGTCAGCGGCCAAGCCGGCCAAGCAGCCCGCCAAAGACGCCTGACGATGATCGAGTCCCTGCTCAACGCCTTCCGCGCGCCCGACATCCGGCGGCGGATCCTGTTCGTCGCCGGGATCCTGATCATCTTCCGGCTTCCTGTCCCACGTGCCCGTTCCGGGCGCGAACGCGGCCTCGCTCCAGTCGCTGTTCAGCGGCAACCAGCTCCTCGGCCTGCTCGACCTCTTCTCGGGCGGCGGCCTGTCGCGCTTCTCGATCGTCGGCCTGGGGATGAACCCCTACATCAACGCCTCGATCATCATCCAGCTGATGACCGGGGTGATCCCCAGGCTCCAGGCAGCTCAGCCGCGAGGGTGAGTACGGGCGCAACAAGATCAACCAGTACACCCGCTACCTCGCCGTGCCGCTGGCCCTCCTCCAGTCGTACGGCTTCCTGGCCGTCCTGCACGGTTCCCAGCCGCCGGTCCTGAGCGGCAGCTTCGGCCTCGACGACGTCGGGACGCTGACCCAGATGGTCGCCCTGACGGCCGGCTCCATCCTGCTGATGTGGCTGGGCGAGCTGATCACCGAGAAGGGCATCGGCAACGGCATCAGCTTCATCATCTTCGCCGGCATCGTCGGCCGGGCGCCGACCGCCCTGACCGGCTTCCTGAACAACCCCGACATCGTGGCCTTCATCGCCTTCGCCGTCGTCGGCCTGGCGGCGATCGCGGTGATCGTCTACATCCAGGAGGGCCAGCGCCGGATCCCGGTCCAGTACGCCAGCCGCGTCCGCGGCCGGCGGATGTACCAGGGCGGCTCGACGTTCCTGCCCCTGCGGGTCAACCAGGCCGGCGTGATCCCGATCATCTTCGCGGTCAGCATCCTGCTGTTCCCGACCCAGATCGCGTCGTACTTCACGACCTCCAAGGTGGACGTCATCGCCCACGTCGCCCAGGGCATCGTCTCGATCATGGATCCCCAGGGCCTGCTGTACGTCGCCCTGTACTTCCTGCTGACCTTCGGCTTCACCTACTTCTACACGGCGTTCACCTTCAAGCCGGACGAGACCGCCGAACAGCTGCGCAAGAACGGCGGCTTCATCCCGGGCATCCGACCGGGCCGGCCGACCGAGGACTACCTGCGCCGGGTGGTCAACCGGATCACGATCGCCGGCGCCTTCTTCCTGGCGATGGTGGCCGTCTCGCCGACCCTCCTGGCCGCGGTCTTCAAGAGCCTCGGCGGGCTGACCCTCGGCGGCACGAGCCTGCTGATCGTGGTCAGCGTCGTCGTCGAGACGATGAAGCAGATCGAGGCCCAGCTCATGATGCGCAACTACGAGGGTTTCATCCGGTGACCTTCCTGGTCCTGCTCGGCGCCCCAGGCGCTGGCAAGGGCACCCAGGCGCCGATCCTCGCGGACCGACTCGGCCTTCCCCACGTCGCAACCGGAGACCTGTTCCGGTCGGCGGTCCGCGAAGGATCCGCCGTCGGGCTCGAGGCCCGGCGCTACATGGAGCGCGGCCAGCTCGTGCCCGATTCGATCACGGTCCAGATGCTCCTCGATCGCCTCGCCCAGCCGGACGCCGCCCGCGGCGCGATCCTCGACGGCTTTCCCCGCAACCTGGCCCAGGCCGGCGTCCTGGCCTCGGCCCTGGCCGACCGGGACAGCCAGGTCGACATCGCCCTCGAGATCGAGGTGCCCGAGGAGGAGCTCGTCCGGCGCCTGTCCGGGCGCTGGATCTGCCAGGCGAACGGCCACGTCTACAACGAGACGAGCCACCCACCCAAGGTCGCCGGGACGTGCGACCTCGACGGCTCGCCGCTGATCCAGCGCGATGACGACCGGCGCGAGACGGTCGCCGCCCGGCTGGCCGCCCAGCTGGCCCTGCTGGCCGAGGTCGTCGGCTACTACCGCGAGCGCGACCTGCTCCGCTCGATCGACGGACTCCGGCCGGTGGCCGAGGTCACCGCCGCGCTGGTGAGCGCCGCCGAAGCTGCGGCGAGCTCGAGCGCAGCCCGGGTCCAGGCCCGCGAGCAGACCCGAGGGGCAGGCAACTGATGGCGGTCACCCTCAAGTCGCCGGCCGAGATCGACGCCATGCGCCGGGCCGGGCGCGTCGTGGCCGAGGTCCTGGCCCTCGTCGAATCGGAGCTCCGACCGGGGGTCAGCACGGCCCACCTCGATGCCCTGGCCGAGGCCCATATCCGCCGGAGCGGCGCCGTGCCTTCGTTCAAGGGCTATCCCGGGGCGAACCCGCGGCGGCCCTTCCCGGCCAGCATCTGCATCTCGATCGATTCCGAGATCGTCCACGGGATCCCCGGCGAGCGGCTCATCCGGACCGGCCAGATCGTGTCGATCGACGCCGGCGCGATCGTCGACGGCTGGCACGGCGACGGAGCCCGGACGTTCTACGTCGGAGAGCCGCCGGACGCCGTCCGGGACCTGATCGAGACCACCCGCCTGGCGATGATGGCCGGGATCGCCGCGGCCCAGCCGGGCAACCACATCGGCGACATCGGGGCGGCCGTCGAGGATGTCGCCCGGCCGAAGGGCTACGGCGTGATCCGCCAGTTCGTCGGTCACGGGATCGGCCGGGCCATGCACGAGGACCCCCAGGTCCCCAACTACCGGACCGGCCAGGCGGGCCGCCGGATCGAGCCCGGGCTGTGCCTGGCGATCGAGCCGATGTTCACCCTGGGTAGTTACGAAGCGCGGATGCAGCCCGACGACTGGACGATCGTGACCCGCGACGGTTCGCTCGCCGCCCACTTCGAGCACAGCATCACGATCACCGAACACGGACCGGAGATCCTGACCACCGTCTGACCGGGCCCGGCGGTTGCCGGATCGGCGGACATTTGATATCCTCACCGTTCGTGTGTCGGCCCACTCGGGCCGACACTGCGTGCGAGAAAGGGAAGACCGAAAGCCCGTGGCCAAGAAAGACGCGATCGAAGTCGAGGGAACGGTGATCGAGCCGCTGCCCAACACGATGTTCGCCGTCGAATTGGAGAATGGCCATCGGGTCCTGGCCCACATCAGCGGCAAGCTCCGGATGAACTTCATCCGGATCCTGCCCGGTGATCGGGTCAGGGTGGAGCTCTCCCCCTACGACCTCACCCGCGGGCGGATCACCTACCGACTGAAGTGATCAACCTGTCTTCTACCAGCCCGATCGAGGAAGCGTTGAAAGTTCGAGCCTCCGTCAAGGCGCGCTGCGACAACTGCAAGGTCATTCGCCGCCACGGCACCGTGATGGTCATCTGCACCAATCCCAAGCACAAGCAACGGCAGGGGTAACCGATGGCACGCATTGCCGGCGTTGACATCCCGCGCGAGAAGCGGGTGGAGATCGCCCTCACCTACATCTTCGGCCTCGGCCTGCCGACCAGCCAGAAGATCCTCGCCCAGGCGAACATCAACCCCGACACCCGGGTGCGCGACCTCACCGAGGAGCAGGTCAACCGGCTCCGCGAGATCATCGACCGGCGCTACAAGGTCGAAGGCGACCTGCGCCGCGAAGTCGCCCTGAACATCAAGCGCCTGATCGAGATCGGCTCGTACCGCGGCATTCGCCACCGGCGCAACCTGCCGGCTCGCGGCCAGCGGACGAAGACCAATGCACGCCAGCGGCGCGGACCGAAGAAGACGGTCGGCGTTCGCCGGAAGAAGTAAGGGGAACCCAGCCCAGCCATGGCCGACCGCAAGCGTGCCGTCAAGCAGCGTCGCAAGGAGCGCAAGAACGTACCCCAGGGTCACGTTCACATCCAGGCGACGTTCAACAACACGATCATCACGATCACCGACCTCGGTGGTGCCGTGATCAGCTGGGGCTCGGCCGGCATCGCCGGCTTCAAGGGCTCCCGCAAGAGCACGCCGTACGCCGCGGCACTGTCGGCCGAAGGTGCCGCGCGCCGCGCGATGGAGCACGGCATGCGCCAGGTCGAGGTCTACGTCAAGGGCCCGGGCGCCGGCCGGGAGCAGGCGATCCGCTCGCTCCAGGCCGCCGGACTCGAGGTGACCGCGATCACCGACGTCACGCCCATCCCGCACAACGGCTGCCGCGCCCCCAAGCGGCGCCGGGTCTAGCGTCAGGAACGATGGCCCGTTACACCGGTTCCGTCTGCCGCCTCTGCCGCCGGGAGGGCACGAAGCTCTTCCTGAAGGGCTCCCGCTGCTACTCCAAGAAGTGCGCCTTCGAGCGGCGCCCCACGCCGCCCGGCCAGCACGGCGTCCGCCGGCGCAAGGTCGGCGAGTACGGCATGCAGCTGCGCGAGAAGCAGAAGGTCCGGCGCGTCTACGCCGTCCTCGAGCGCCAGTTCCAGAACTACTTCGAGGACGCCGAGTCGCGGCCCGGGGTGACCGGCGAGAACCTCCTCCGGCTGCTCGAGCTGCGCCTCGACAACGTCGTCTTCCGGATGGGCTTCGCGACGTCGCGGGCGGCCTGCCCGCCAGCTCGTCAACCACGGCCACTTCGCGGTCAACGGGCGGCCGACGAACATCGCCTCGTACCAGCTCAGGCCCGGCGACCGGATCGAGGTCCGCGACTCACGCACGGGCCGCGAGCCGTTCAAGATCGCCAAGGAGACCCTCCGCTCGCACCAGCCGCCCGAGTGGCTGAGCGTGGACCCGGCCAAGCTGGCCGGGACCATCATCGACCAGCCCCGGCGCGACCAGATGCCGCTCGATCTGAACGAGCAGCTCGTGGTCGAGTACTACTCGAGGTAAGCCCCAGCCATGATCGAACTCGAGAGCCCGCAGATCGAGCCTGTCGAGGAGCTCGGCACCTACGCCAAGTACGAGGCGGGGCCGCTCCCGGCGGGCTACGGCGTCACCCTCGGCAACGCCCTCCGGCGCGTCCTGCTGTCGTCGCTCGAAGGCGCCGCGGTCACCTCGATCCAGATTCGTGACGTCTACCAGGAGTTCTCCACGATCCCCGGGGTCAAGGAGGACGTCACCCAGATCGTCCTGAACGTCAAGAAGCTCCGGCTCAAGAGCTTCGCCTCCCATCCGGTCCAGCTCCGGCTGGTCAAGAGCGGGGCGGGGGCCGTCACGGCCGCCGACATCGCCGAGTCGGCCGACGTCGAGATCGTCAACCCCGAGCAGATCCTGATGACCCTCGACACCGACGACGTGACGATCGAGATCGACCTGACCGTCGAGCGCGGCGTCGGCTACCTGTCGGCCGAGCGCGCCGAGTCGCTGCCGATCGGGGTCATCGCGGTCGACGCGATCTTCACCCCGGTCCGCAAGGTCAACTACTGGGTCGAGCCGACCCGGGTCGGCCAGATCACGAACTACGACAAGCTGACGATCGAGATCGAGACCGACGGCTCGATCAGCCCGGAAGAGGCGCTCTCGCCGCTCGGCCGACATCCTCGTCCGCCAGTTCTCGCTGTTCGCCAACATCGGCCTCGTCGCGACGCCCGGCGGCGCGGTCGGCGGCGCCCCGCAGCTGCCCCCGAACATGCTCGACATGCCGATCGAGGAGCTCGACCTGCCGATGCGCGCCTACAACTCGCTCAAGCGCAACAACATCGTCAAGGTCGGCCAGCTCCTCCAGCTGTCCGACGACGACCTCCTCCGGATGCGCAACTTCGGGCGCAAGTCGCTCGACGAGATGAAGGAGCGCCTCCGGATGCGCGGCTTCGTCATCCCCGAGACCGAGCCGTCGGACGAGCCGTTCGACGACGACGGCGAGGAAGGCTGAGCCATGTCCCACCGGATCGACGGCCGCAAGCTCTCCCGCAAGCAGGGTCCCCGGCTGGCCCTGTTCAAGAACCTGACCGTGTCGGTCCTGCGCTACGAGAAGGTCCAGACGACCGAGGCCAAGGCCAAGGAGATCCGGCCACGGGTCGAGCGAGTGATCACCCTGGCCAAGCGCGGCGACCTCGCCGCCCGGCGCCAGGTGGTCGCCGAGTTCCCCAACGAGCCGCTCGTGGTCGACAAGCTGTTCCACGAGATCGCCCCGAAATATGCGGACCGCACCTCGGGCTACACCCGGATCGTGCGGATTGGCCGACGCCTCGGCGACTGCGGCCGAGATCGTCCAGATCGAGCTCGTCTAGGACGGGTTCGGCAATGAGCGCTCGAGAGGGCGCACCCCGGCGCTTCTGCGCCCGGGTCGAATATGACGGCACGGACTTTGCCGGGTTCCAGGCCCAGCCCGGAAGACGGACGGTCCAGGGAGAACTCGAAGCCGCGCTGGCGCGCCTCGGGCCGCAGGGCTCGAGCCGGGTCGACGGGGCCGGTCGGACGGATGCCGGAGTCCACGCTACCGGGCAGGTGATCGCGTTCACCTACCCCGGCGAGATGAGCGGGCCCCGGCTGCAACGCTCGATCGAGGCATTGCTCCCGGCGGACGTCGCGATCAGCGGCGTCCGCCGGGTGGCCGACGGGTTCCACCCACGCTACGCGGCGCGGTATCGGGAGTATCGCTACACCGTCTGGAACGGGCCGCACCGGCCGCTCGTCGAGCGCTATGCGCTCGGGGTGCGGACGCCACTCGACGACGCTGCGATGGCGCTGGCCGGGTCGGTCCTCGTTGGCCGGCACGACTTCTCCGCCTTCGGGGCGCCGGACCGCCAGCCGGTCCGGACCGTGCATTCGGTCCGGGTCCGCCGGAAGGGTCGGATCGTGACGATCGACGTCCGGGCCGATGCCTTCCTGCGGGGAATGGTTCGACGGATCGTGGCCGTCCTGTTGAGGGTCGGCCACGGCAAGCTGGACGTGGCCGGGGTCGCCGCGGCGCTCGACGCCGGACGGCCCGCCCTCGCCGGAGCAGCCGCTCCGGCCAAGGGACTGTGCCTGCGTCGGGTCGCGCTCGGGCGAGCAGCCCAGGGCGACACGGCGCGGAGTTGGATGGAGAGCTCGGAGCATCATGACCGCGAAGACCTACACGCCTCGTGAGAGCGAGATCGATCGACGCTGGTACGTCGTGGATGCGGCGGACGAGACGCTCGGCCGCCTCGCATCGCGGGTTGCCCACGTCCTCGTCGGCAAGCACAAGCCCACCTACGCTCCCCACCTCGACTCGGGCGACCACGTGATCATCCTCAATGCCGCCCGGATCTCGGTCAGCCGCGACAAGCTCGACTCGAAGGTCTACAGCCGCCACAGCGGCCATCCCCAGGGCTACAAGGAGGAGACCCTCGGTCACCTCCTCGAGCGCCGCCCCGAGGAGGTCATCCGTCGGGCGATCAAGGGCATGCTGCCCCACAACCGCCTCGGTGCCCAGCAGCTGCGCAAGCTGAAGGTGTACGCCGGCGCGGATCATCCGCATCAGGCCCAGCGGCCTGAGCCGCTGGCCTGACGGAGGGACCGCCCACCATGTCGACACCTGCCTTCTACCACGGGACGGGCCGCCGCAAGACGGCCATCGCCCGGGTCCGCCTGCTGCCCGGTGAGGGCGAGATCGTCGTCAACGGCCGGACGATGGACCAGCACTTCGGCAACGCGATCAACGAGACCGATGTCCGGATGCCGTTCCGGGTGACCGGCACGGACGGCCGGTTCAACACGATGGTCAAGGTCGAGGGCGGCGGGGTCACCGGCCAGGCCGGCGCGATCCGCCACGGGATTGCCCGGGCGCTGCTCCAGATCGACGAGTCGAATCGCCTCCCGCTCCGCCAGGCCGGCCTGCTCACCCGCGACCCGCGGATGAAGGAACGCAAGAAGTACGGCCTGAAGCGGGCGCGCAAGGCGCCCCAGTACACCAAGCGCTAGCCGCCGCGATCGGCGCGCGACGGACGCCGGGCTGATGCCGACCGCGGGCTCGCTGCGCGGTCGCGATCTGCTCAGCGTCGCCGACCTGTCGCGGCCCGAGGTCGAGGCGCTCTTCGACCTCGCCGCGGCGCTCAAGGCCGAGTTCCGGGCCGGGCACCGCCATGCCCGCCAGCCGCTCGCCGGGCGGACCCTGGCGATGCTCTTCCAGAAGCCGAGCCTGCGCACCCGGGTGACCTTCGAGGCCGGCATGGCCCAGCTCGGCGGGCACGCGATCTACCTGACCAACGACGTCGTCCTGGGCGCCCGCGAGAGCGTCCGGGACGTGGCCCGCAACCTCGAGCGGTTCGTCGACGCGATCGTCGTCCGGACCGGGCCCCACGAGGTGGCCGTCGAGCTGGCCGCCCAGGCCGCGATCCCGGTGATCAACGGGCTGACCCTGCGCGAGCATCCCTGCCAGGCGCTGGCCGACCTGTTCACGATCCGGGAGCAGGTCGGCACGCTGGAGGGCGTCGTCCTGGCCTTCGTCGGCGACGGCAACAACGTCTACCACTCGCTCGCCCTGCTGGGCGCGATCCTGGGGCTCGAGGTCCGTCTCGCCCACCCGGCCGGCTACGCCCCCAACCCGCGGATCGTCGAGCGGGCCCAGGCCCTCGCCGCCGCGAGCGGTGGGCGGCTCGTCTTCACCCGCGACCCGGCCGAGGTGCTGCCCGGCGCGTCGGTCGTCTATACCGACGCCTGGACGTCGATGGGCCAGGAGTCCGAGACGGAGGAGCGCCGCGACGCGTTCGGTGCCTACCAGCTGAATGCCCGCCTGCTGGCCATCGCCGGGCCGCAGGCGATCGTGATGCACTGCCTGCCGGCCCATCGGGGCGAGGAGATCACCTCGGAGGTGATGGATGGCGCCCAGAGCGTAATCTTCGAGCAGTCGGAGAACCGACTCCACGTCCAGAAGGCGCTCCTCGTCGAGCTGATCGGGGCGCCCGACGGAGCGAGCCCGCCCGCCACGAGCCAGACATGAGCGACGCGCCGTACGAGCGCTACAAGGAAGCCCTCCGGGTCGGCCACGTGGCCGCCCTCCACGGCCGGCTCGACCAGGCCCTGGCCGCCTACGCCGAGGCCGCCCTCGTCGCGCCCGACCGGGCGTTGCCGCTGACCAGCCGGGCGGCCGTCCTCGTCCGCCTCGAGCGGCTCGACGAAGCCCTCGAGGCCTACGGTGCCGCGCTCAACCTCGCTCCCCGCGACGAGGCTGCCCTCGGCGGCCGGGCCGACGCCCTGGTCCGCGCCGGGCGGCCGGCCGAAGCTGCCGGGGCGCTCGACCTGCTGGCCGAGATCCAGGCCGTCAGCGGCCACCTGCCGGACGCCTGCGACACGGCCCGCCGGGCGCTGGAGCTGGCCGAGTCGAGGGCCCGCCGGCGCCACCTCGCCGACCTGACCGAGCTCGTCCGGGATGACCCGGGCGGAGCCGGCGGGGAGGCCCTGGCCCGGGCGATGCGGGTCCTCGAGGAGCCGGTCCAGGTCCTGGCCCCCGCAGCGGCGCCGGCCGCGCCGGTCGAGCCTGCCCCCACGGGAGCCCTGGAGCCGGCCTCGCCGACCGTCGCCCAGCCCGTGCCGGCGCCCCGTCCGATCGAGATCGACGTGGCCGCCGTCAGCGCCCGGCTCGATGCCGCGATGATCTCGACCGACCCGTCCGGGCGGATCCGGGCGATCGTCTCGGCCAGCCGCGAGCTGGCCGCCGCCGGCCTCGACGAGGCGGCCCTCGACGCCGCCAATTCGGCCCTCGGCCTGGCCCCCGACGACCCCGACCTCCACCTCGTCCTGGTCGAGCTGTACGTCGCCCGCGGCTGGCGGACGCTGGCCGGCGACAAGCTCCTGCTCCTCGGTCGCCTGGTCGAGCTGTCCGGCGATGCGGCCGTCCGCGATCGGCTGTGTGCCGCAGCCACGCGCCTCCTGCCCGACGACAGCCGGCTCGCGGGTCTGTGTGCCTGACCTAGACTGAGCCCCTGATGCAGCTCGTCCAGTCGATCCTCGACCAGGTCCAGCTCAACTCGGTGGTCGACATCGTGATCACCGCCCTGCTGATCTACGGCCTGTTCAGCCTGATCCGGGGCACCCGGGCGGTCAGCCTGGTGATCGGGGTCACGGTCATGCTCCTGGTCTACGCCGCGGCCCGCTTCTTCGACCTGCGCCTGCTGCGCCAGGTCCTCGAGACGGGGGCGCTGGTCGGCGTCTTTGCCCTGGTCGTCGTCTTCCAGCCCGAGCTCCGCCGGGCGCTCGACCGGATCGGCCGGGTCGGCTCGTTCGGCTGGCTGCTGAGCGGCACCGACGCGCGGATCGTCGGCCACGTGGCGGCCGAGGTCGCCCGCGCCTGCGGCCTGCTGGCGGCCGACCACTACGGCGCCCTGATCGTGATCGAGCGGGAGACGGCGCTGGGCGAGATCGCCGAGACCGGGGTGATGCTCCATGCCGACCTGACCGCGGACCTCCTGCGGACGATCTTCATGCCCCGCTCGCCCCTCCACGACGGGGCGGTGATCATCCGCGGCGACAAGGTCGTCGCGGCCGGGGCGGTGCTGCCCCTGGCCGAGACGACGATCCTGCCGGCCGAGCGGTTCGGGACCCGCCACCGGGCGGCGCTCGGGATCGCCGAGCAGACCGATGCCGTCGTCGTGGTGGTGTCCGAGGAGACCGGCCAGACGAGCCTCGTCGAACGTGCCCGGATCGTGCGCAACCTCAACCCGGTCCAGCTCGAACGGGCCCTCCACGGGCTGCTGGGCACGTCCAACGGCCGGCGGACGCTCCTCGGCCGGATGCCGTCGGGCAGCCTGCGCCCGACGAGCGCCCGCCTGAGCCGCCTGCGGCGCGCCGACGACACGCCCGGGCCGCCGCCGCCGCCGGCCGGGACGACCCCGCCATGAGCCGGACGCTCCGCCGGGTGGTCGCCCGGGTCGTCCGAAACTGGCCGCTCAAGCTCGGCTCGGTCGTGCTCGCGACGTTCCTCTATGCCGGCCTCGTCCTGTCCCAGAACGCCCAGGTCTGGCCCGGCTCGATCCCCATCGTCCGGGTGAACCAGCCGGCGACGGCCGTCCTCCTGAGCAACCTGGGCAGCGTGACGAACATCCGCTACTTCGCCCCGAGTGACGTCGCCGACCGGCTGACCGGCTCGAGCTTCACCGCCACGGTCGACCTGTCGACGGCCACCCCGCTGGCCGGGACCCCGTTCTCGACCGTCCAGGTCCACGTCCAGGCGGCCGACCCGCGGGTCCAGATCCTCGACTTCGACCCGCAGGTGGTCCAGGTCCAGCTCGATCCACTGATCTCGAAGAGCGTCCCGGTCAAGGTCGACGAGGGCAGCGTGCCGACCGGCCTCCAGCTCCAGACGCCGGTCCTGTCGGCCAGCACGGTGACCGTGTCGGGGCCGGCCTCGGTCGTCAGCCTGGCCACGGCCGCGATCGCCCGGGTCGTGATCCAGCCCTCCGGCCTCGACGTCGAGCAGGTCGTGCCGCTGGTCGCCGTCGACGCCCTCAACAACGTCCTGAGCCCGGTCGGGATCGAGCCCCAGACGATCAATGTCCAGATCCGGATCGGCAGCCAGCAGACCCGGACCCTGCCCGTCAACCCGAAGATCAGCGGCACGCCGAGCGGCGCGGTCCAGGTCAGCGGGGTCACCGTCAACCCGGCCGCGGTCACCGTCCAGGGCAGTGCCACCGCCCTTGCCCAGCTGACCGCGATCGACACCGGCACCGTCGACCTGACCGGCATCGCCGGCCCGGTCACCCGGGTCGTCAACCTGGTCCTGCCGGCCGGCGTGACAGCGGTCGGCTCGAGCAGCGTGTCGGTCTCGATCGTCGTCAGCCCGGTCAGTGCCTCGGAGACGTTCACCGCCGGGATCGTCCTGTCCGGCGCTCGTGACGACCGGCTGTATGCCCTGTCGGTCGACCAGATCCTGGTCACCCTGGGCGGCTCGCCGGCGGCCCTGGCCGGGATCAACGGCCAGACATTCTCGGTGACCGTCGACGTCGACGGCCTGGCCCCCGGCGTCCACGTCCTGACGCCCACCGTCAACCTGCCGGCCAGCCTCGTCCTGGTCGGCCTCGCACCGAGCACGGTCTCGGTCACGATCTCGGTCGTCCCGCCGCCGCCCTCGCCCTCGCCGGCGCCGTCGGCCTCGGCCGGGCCGTAGCGATGGCCCGCCTGTTCGGGACCGACGGGATCCGGGGCGTCGCCAACGTCGACCTCAAGCCGACGCTCGCCTATGCCCTCGGCCGGGCGACCGCCCACGAGCTGCTCGGTCCCGGCGGCGCGCTCGTCGTCGGCCAGGACACCCGGCGCTCGGGCGGGATGTTCGTGGCCGCGATCGCGGCCGGGGCGACGCAGCCTGGGGGCGGACGTCCAGGTCGCCGGGACGCTGCCGACGCCGGCCCTGGCCTTCCTCGCCGGGGGTGGCGACTTCGGGGCCGGGATCATGGTCTCGGCCTCGCACAACCCGGCCGAGGACAACGGCCTGAAGGTCCTCGACGCGCGGGGGATGAAGCTCGACGACGACCGGGAGGATGCGCTCGAGGCCCTGATCTGGCGGACCGAGGAGCTGGGCGGGCCGCGCAACGACGGGATCGGCCGGGTCCGCGCCGCGCCGGAGCTGCTCGAGCGCTATCGGGCGGCCCGGCTGGCGCTCGCTCGGACGGTGCCGACGAGCCTGCGGATCGTCCTCGACTGCGCCAACGGCTCGGGCGGCGTCTTCGGCTCCGGAGGTCCTGGCCGCGACCGGGGCCGCGGTCGAGGTGATCTGCAATGAGCCCGACGGCCTGAACATCAACGTCGAGTGCGGGGCGACCGCCCCGGCCCTCCTGGCCCGGGCGGTCGTCGAGCGGGGCGCCGACCTGGGCTTCGCCCTCGACGGCGACGCCGACCGGCTGGTGGTCGTCGATCGCCACGGCCGGGTCGTCGACGGCGACCAGCTGATCGGCCTGATCGCCCTCGACCGGTTGCGCCGGGGAGCGCTGCCCAACGGCATCGTGGTGGTGACCGTCCTGTCGAACGGCGGCCTCGAGGCCGCGCTCGGGGCGGCGGGCGGCCAGATCGTCCGGACGCCGGTCGGCGACAAGTACATCCTCGAGGGGATGCTGGTCAACGACGCCCGCCTCGGCGGCGAGAAGAGCGGCCACGTCATCGTCCTCGACCACGGCTCGTCGGGCGACGGCCTGGTGACCGGCCTGGAGCTCCTTGGGGTGCTCGGCCGGGCGGGCCGGAACGTCGACGAGCTGGCCGCCGAGATTCCCCTCTTTCCACAGGAGCAACGAGCCGTCCGGGTTCGTCACAAGGACCAGTGGGAGGGCGACCCGGTCCTCCGCCGCTCGATCGCCGCGGCCCAGGCCCGGCTCGGCAGCGGGGGCCGGATCCTCGTCCGGCCGTCCGGCACCGAGCCCGCCCTGCGGGTGATGGTCGAGGGTCCCGATGCCCGGCTCGTGGCCGAGCTGGCCGACTCGCTCGCGACCCTCGCCGGAGAGCGTCTACACTAGCCCGGCTCCGGCGCCGGTCAGGAACCGGGGCCACCAGCGCGACGGAGAAGACCACCAGCCATGTGCGGAATCGTCGGCTACACGGGTCCCCGCGAGGCCGGCCCGATCCTGATCGAAGGCCTCAAGCGGCTCGAGTATCGCGGCTATGATTCGGCCGGGATCGCCCTCGTCGACGACAGCGGCCGGACTGTTCGTCGAGAAGCGAGCGGGCAAGCTGGCCAACCTCCAGACGGCGATCGCCGACCGGACCCCGCACGCGGCGATCGGCCTGGCCCACACCCGCTGGGCGACCCACGGCCGGCCGAACGACCTGAACGCCCATCCCCACCAGGACTGCACCGGCGAGATCACGGTGATCCACAACGGGATCATCGAGAACTTCCGGGAGCTGCGCGACGGGCTCGAGGAGCGCGGCCACCGGCTGACGTCGGAGACCGACACCGAGGCGATCGCCCACCTGATCGAGGAGGCCTACGCCGGCGACATCGCCGAGGCCACCCGGATCGCCCTGCGCCGGATCGAGGGCGCCTACGCCCTGGCCGTCATGCACCGGGGCGAGGCCGACCGGCTCGTCGGGGCCCGCCAGAACGTGCCCCTCGTCGTCGGGCTGGCCGACGGCGAGACGTTCCTGGCCAGCGACGTCGCGGCGATCCTGGCCCACACCGACCAGGTCATCTTCCTCGAGGAGGGCGACGTCGCCGACCTCCGCCCGTGGGGAGTCACGATCACCGACGTCGCCGGCCGCGCCGATCGAGCGGCCGACGACCACGATCACCTGGACGGCCGCCGCGGCCGAGAAGGGCGGCTTCGAGCACTTCATGCTCAAGGAGATCCACGAGCAGCCGACCGCCCTCCGCCAGTCGATCACCGGCCGGGTGACCCGCACCGACGAGATCGTGGTGGACGAGCTGGCCGGCCTCGCCGAACGCCTGGCCACGGTCCGCCGGATCGAGCTGGTCGCCTGCGGCACGGCCTACTACGCGGCCCTGATCGGGGCGGCGGCGCTCCAGGACTGGACCGGCCTGCCCGCCCGGGCGACGGTCGGCTCCGAGTTCCGCTACAGCCCGCCGCCGCTCGACGGCGACACGCTGGTGATCGCGGTCACCCAGTCGGGCGAGACGGCCGACACGATCGCTCCCGCGCGCTACGCGCGCGAGCAGGGCTGCCCGCTGATCGCGGTCACCAACACGGTCGGCTCGGCGATCACCCGCGAGGCGGACGCGGTCCTCTTCCTGCAGGCCGGGCCCGAGGTCGCGGTCGCCGCGTCGAAGACGTTCGTGACCCAGGTGACCACCCTGGTCATCCTGGCCGCCGCGATCGCCAAGGCCCGGGGCCGACTGCCGGCGGCCCGCGAGGCCGAGCTGGCCCGCGGCCTGCGCGCCCTGCCCGACGCCGCCCAGCGGGCGCTCGACCTGGCCGCCGGCACGGCCGACCTCGCCCGGCGCTACGTCAATTCGCGCGGCTTCATGTTCGTCGGGCGGGGCTACGGCTACCCGGCGGCCCTCGAGGGCGCCCTCAAGCTCAAGGAGGTCAGCTACGTCCACGCCGAGGGCTACGCGGCGGGCGAGCTGAAGCACGGCCCCATCTCGCTCCTCGACGCGGAGTGCCCCCTGGTCGCCGTTGCGACGCGCTCGTCGGTCTACGACAAGCTGATCAGCAACGTGATGGAGGGCCGCGCCCGCGATGCTCGGGTGATCGCCGTCGCGACCGAGGGCGACGCGCAGATCGAGCGGTTCGTCGACGAGGTCTGCTGGGTGCCCGACACGGTCGAGGTGCTCAGCCCGATCCTGGCGGTCATCCCGCTCCAGCTCTTCGCCTACTACACGGCGGTCGCCCGGGGGACCGACGTCGACCAGCCGCGCAACCTGGCCAAGTCGGTCACGGTCGAGTAGCGATGGCCACGGTCGCCGCGGTTCCGGACGGGACGACCGAGCTGGGGATCGACATCATCCGGATCGAGCGGATCCGGGCGGCCCTGGCGAAGTTCGGCGACCGCTTCACCAACCGCGTCCTGACCCCCGGCGAGCGGGCCTACGTCCGCGGCCGGCCGGCGACCATGGCCGGCCGCTGGGCGGCCAAGGAGGCCGTCAGCAAGGTCCTCGGGCTGGGCGTCCGGGGGATCGGCTGGCGCGAGATCGAGATCGAGCGGCTGCCGACCGGCCAGCCGGCGGTCCGCCTCCACGATCGGGCCGCCGAGCGGGCCGAGCAGCTCGGGATGAGCCGGATCGCGGTCTCGATCAGCCACGAGGACGAGTACGCCGTGGCGATCGCCTTCGGGATCCGGACGGCCGGTGGCCGGTACGTCTTCCCGCCCGGAATCGAGGCCCGGCTCGACGAGCGCGAGCGGCGGATCCTGGCCCGGATCGAGCGGCTGCGGGCGATCACGGAGGGCGATTCCCGTGACGGCTGAACCTGGCCCGATCGAGGAGCTGAACGACGCGACTGCCGGCGCGCTCCTGCCCGAGCGCCCGGTCCGCGGCCACAAGGGCACCTTCGGCCGGCTGCTCGTCGTGGCCGGCTCGCTCGACTTCGCCGGCTCGGCCCTCCTCGTGTGCACCGCCGCCGGGCGGGCCGGGGCGGGCCTCGTCGCCCTGGCTGTGCCCGAGTCGCTCCAGCCCCTGTTCGCGACCAAGGTCGTCGAGGCGACGACGATGGCCCTGCCCGAGGACGACGTCGAGGAGGTCGAGCCCGACGACGCGCTGGCCCGGATCCTCGATCACGAGCACGACGCGCTCGTCGTCGGTCCCGGGCTGCGGCCCGGCCTGGCCACGGTCGAGCTGATCCGGCGGCTCCTGGCGGTCAACGAGGAGGGCACGCCGCCGGCGGTCATCGACGCCGAGGCGCTGCGCTCGCTGGCGGCCGAGGACGGCTGGTGGCTGGGCGTCCACCGGGCCTGCGTCCTGACCCCCCACACGGGCGAGTTCGCCCGGCTCCGGGCAGCCAGCGGGATCGCCGCCGAGGCCGACGGCGACCTGCTCGACGACGATGCCGCGCGCGCCACCGCTGCCGCGCGACGCGGCCCGCCGCTGGGGCCAGGTCGTCGTCCTCAAGGGGGCCCGGACCGTGATCGCCGCACCGGATGGCCGGCTGGCCCGGACGACGTTCGAGAATCCGGCGATGGCCAGCGGCGGCACGGGCGACGTCCTGAGCGGCACGATCGGCGCGCTCCTGGCCCAGCACCTCGAGCCGTTCGCGGCGGCGCGCCTCGGTGCCTTCCTGCACGGCACGGCCGGCGAGGCGATCCGCGACCGGCTGGGCGATGCCGGCCTGCTCGCGTCGGACCTGCCGTTCGAGATTGCTCTCGCCCGCAAGCGCCTCGGGGCGGCCCGGGCGCGACGGACGGCCGAGCGCAAGCTCGGCTTCGGCGTACGCCCGACAGGGAGCCCCAGCTGAGCGCTCCGACCTCGCTCGTCGCCGGGCTGGCCGCCGCCGGCTTCGCCCCGCTCCCGCGCACGGCCTGGCTCGAGATCGACCTGGCCCGGCTGGCCGCCAACCTCGCCGTCCTGCGCCGGATCCTGCCCCCGGCGACCAGGATCGACGCCGTGCTCAAGGCCGATGCGTACGGCCATGGTGCGATCCCGATCGGGCGGGCCCTCGAGGACGGAGCCGAGCGCCCCGACGGCTTCGCGGTGGCCACCTTCGACGAGGCGGTCGAGCTGCGCGAGGCGGGCCTCCGGCTGCCGATCCTCGTCCTCTTCCCGGTCCCGCCCGAGCACGCGCCGGAGGCGGCCCGGCGCCGGATCGGGATCGCCGTCGGCGACCGGGTCCTGCTCGAACGGACCTTCGCCGCGATCGCCGCGGCGCGCGGTGCGGCGCGGGCCGGCGGACGGCGCCGGGCGCCGCACCAGCTCGAGCTCCACCTCGCCCTCGAGACCGGCCTCGGCCGGACCGGCCTGCCCCGTTCCGAGGCCGTGGCCGCCGCGGCCCGGATCATCGCCGCGCCCGGCGCTCGCCTGGGCGGGATCTGGTCCCACCTCCAGGACCCGGTCGACCCGGTCCGGACGGCCGGGCAGGCCGGCGTGCTGGGGGCGGTCCTCGAGCTGCTCGGTGCGGAGGGGATCCGGGTCAGCCGCCGCCAGCTGGCCGCGAGCGGCGGTGTCCTGGCCGGGACGGCCCCGGCCCTGGACGGTGTCCGGATCGGGCTGGCGCTCTACGGCCTGCCACCGGACGACCTGCCCGCGGCTGCCCTCTCCGGCTCGCCGGCCGGCGAGCTCCAGCCGGTCCTCAGCCTGCATGCCCGCCCGGTCCGGGTCCTCGAGCTGCCGGCGGGCAGCGGCATCAGCTACGGGCCGAGCTTCACGACCAGCCGCCCGAGCCTGATCGCGACCCTTCCGGTCGGCTACGGCGACGGTTGGTCGCGGGCCGCCTCGAACCGGGCGGAGGCGCTCGTCCGCGGCCGGCGGGTGCCGCTGGTGGGGACCGTGGCGATGGACGCGGTGATGGCCGACGTGACCGACGTGCCCGGTCCGCCGATCACGATCGACGACGAGTTCGTCCTGATCGGCGAGCAGGGCGACGACCGAATCACGGCCCTCGACGTGGCGCGAGCCCGCACCACGATCTCCTGGGAAGTCGTCACGGCGATGGCTCGACGGTTGCCCCGGGTGTACCATGCCGGGCTGGTACCGTTGAGTGTGCGGACGCTCGCGGGGTGGAGGGTGCGTGGCTCGGATTCAGCTCTGGAACGGGGACATCTGCGACCTTGAGGTCGACGCCATCGTCAACCCGGCCAACCCCAGCCTGTGGATGGCGACCGGTGTTGGCGGGGCGATCAAGCGGGCCGGCGGCGACGCGATCGAGTTCGCGGCCGTGCGCCAGGGACCGCTCGGCCTGGGCCAGGCGATCGTCACCCCGGCCGGCAGGCTGGCCGCCCGGATCGTGATCCACGCGGTGTCCCTCGACCGCGACCGGCGGACGAGCGCGATCGCCATCGAGGCGGCAGTCCGCAACGCGATGGCCCGTGCCCGCGAGAACAATGTCACCACGATCGCCTTCCCGGCCCTCGGCACCGGCGTCGGCGGCTACCCGCTCGATGAGGCCGCCCAGATCACCCTGGCCACCGTCCGCGACGAGCTCGGCCGATCGCCGTCGGTCGATGTCGTCACCTTCGCCCTGCGCGGCGCGGCGGCCTATGCCGCGTTCCAGGCCGCGGTCCTGGCGGCCGAGGCGGTGCCGGCCGGCGGCCCCGGGGCGGAGCCCGGCCGATGATGCTGCCGCCCGACCGGACGGAGGAGCAGCGCGACGAGCTGGTCGACCGGGTCGCCCGCGAGATCCATCTTCGGGGCCTGGCCGCGCCGGCCGTCTACTTCCTGAACGCCAGCCGGCCGTATCGGCCCCTGGGCAGCAACGCGATGCTGTTCTTCGACCCGACCCTCCACGGCCTGTTCGGCGGCGAGGTCAGCTCGGCGACCGAGCTGCTGGCCGACGACATCGGCATCGAGCAGCTGATCGAGCGGCTCGAGGAGTGGGACGAGGACGACACCCTCGACGCCTGAGCGCTCGAAGGATCGCCGCCGGGCGCCTGCCTGACACCGATCGCCGGTCGGCCGGGTAGCATGGTCGAGTGAGCGACCCGCGCGTTACCTTCGCGCTCAACCTCGGGTCGGCCACCTCGGCCGTCGCCGTGCTCGGCCGGATCAACGGGCGGCAGCGCCTCCTGGCAGCCGACGCGGCGCCGGCGGGGGTCGACCCGGACCTGCTCCTCGACCGCCTCGTCGAACGGCTGGCCGCCGCCGATCCCGAGCTCGGCGCCGGGCTCGGCCTGGGAACCGGGGACCATTCCGCCGTGCCCCGGCTCACGGCAAGCACGGCCGAGCTGCCCCGCCTCGCGATCCTGGCCACGAGCGAGCGCGAGCGGGCGGCCGCCGAGCGGCTGGCCGCCGGCGCGGGCTGGCAGGCGACCGGGCTCAGCCTCGAGGCCTCGGAGCCGATCGCCCTCAGCCGGCTGGCCCTCGAACGGGACGTCGCGGCGATCCTGCTGGCGGCCGGCGAATCACCCGCCCTCGACCCGAAGGCAGTCGTGACCGAGTTGGCGATCCTCGGGGCGGCCCTTGCCAGCCGTGACCCCGCCCGCCCGATCCTGCTGGCCGGCCTGCTGCGCGCCGAGGCCGGCCGGTTCCCGGTCGATGCCGACGGCGCCGCGCCGCCCTACGGCCCGGCCGCGACGACCGGTGCCCCGGCCGGGTCCGGCCTGCGCCGCCTGCTCGACGCGATCCAGCCCGGATCGGACGACGGCCGCCACGCCCTGGTGCGGGCCGTGGCCGATCTCGCCGTGGTCCTCGACCGGCGGGTCGAGCTGGTCGAGATCGGGCTGACCGGCGGCGTCCGGGTGATCGCCGGACCGGACGGCCTGGACGTCCCGCCGGCCTTCGTCGACGCGGCCGCGCTCGTGCCGCCCGGCGAGCCCGACGATGCCCTCGTCGATGGGGTCCTCGCCTGGTCGTCGATCCCGCTCGACCGGCACCGGATGCGCGACCGCCTGCGCGAGCTCCGCCTGACGCCCTGGGGCGAGGCCCACGGCGCGGGGGCGGTCGTTCGCTACGCCGCCGCCCGTGCTGCGCTCGAGCGGCTCGTCGCGGCGACGCCGGAGATCGGCGAGCTGCCGGCGCCCGACCTGCTCGTCGCCGCCGGCGGGGCCTGGGCCGTGGCACCGGGGCCGGCGATCGCCCTGGCCCTGGCCGACGTCGTCCGCCGGCCGGGAGCCAGCCAGCTCGCCTGGGACCATGCCCGCCTGCTCGCCCCGATCGGGACCGTGCTCGACGTACATGATCGGCAGACGCTGCTGGCGGAGCTGGCCGAGGACCTCCTGGTCCCGTTGGGGACCGTCGTCACCCCGGCCGGCCTGCGGGCCGGGAAGAGCGCCGGGCGGCTCGTGATCCACGGTGAGACGGGCTCCAGTGAGGTCGACCTGCTGCCCGGCGGGCTCCAGCTGGTCGACCTGCCGCCCGGCCAGATCGGGATCGCCGAGTTCCGCTTCCGCGACCAGGTCGACCTCGGCCGGCGGGCAAAGCATGCCCGGATCGAGGTCGGCGGCGGGCTCGGGGGCCTGCTGATCGACCTGCGTGACGTGCCGCTCCGGCTGCCCGACCGGCTCGAGCGGCGGCGGGCGCTGCTCGGCGCCTGGCAGGCGGCCCTCTGGCCGGGCCTCGATGCCTGAGCCGCTCAGCACGATCGCCACCGCCGGCATCCCGAGCCGGCCCCTGGTCGTCCCCGCCCCGACGACCTGGTTCGAGCTGGGCCCCGGCGACCGGATCCTCGTCGGCAGCGGCGACCCGGTCACCGCGGGCCTCGGCCTGGCCGAGCGCCGGCGCGATCCGCGGCTCGAGCTCGGGCCGCCGTCGGTGCCCGACGAGGGTGACGCCGCAGTCGGGCTCGCTCCCGGGGACTGGTGGGCGGGGGACGGCCACGAATCGGGCGCCACGCTCCGTCGCCGCCGGCCGCGAACGCCGGCCGGCGAGGTGCTGATGGCCGAGTCCGGGCGCTGGCAGATCGTGAGCGGCGAGCATGTCGAGCTGCTTGAGGCGCCGGCCGCCGGGATCGTGCGCGAGGTCGTGGCCGGGCGGGGGATCGGCCTGTCGCTGGCCGGCTACGGCATTCCCGGCGCCTTCGCCGCCGGCGGCCCGACTCGCGGCCGGCTGGAGCTGGTGACCGGCGACGCCGGCCTGCGCGGCAGCCTCGACGTCGGCCGGGCCGGCTCGGTCCTCGTCGTCGGCGGACGGCTCGACTCGGAGACGATCAGCCGGGCCCGGGCGATGGGCGTCCGGGGCATCGTCGTGCCCGGCCTGGCCGGCAAGGACCTGCGCGATCTCGTCGCCTCGGAGGCGCGCCAGCGGGCCAGCCTCCAGGCCCTCGCCCCGTTCGCCGTGCTGGTCCTCGACGGCACGTTCCGGCGGCCGATCGCCACCCCCCTGCTGGCCCTCTTCGAACGCCTGGACGGCCGCGAGGTCGGGATCGTGGCCCGACCCGCCGCTGCTCGTGATCGACCCGCCCCTCGAGCGACCGGTCGTGCCCGACGGCTGGGTCCGGATCCGCCACGGCGACCTGGCCGGGCGCGAGGGCCGCTGGCGGGGATCGGCCGGCCGGCGGCGGTTCCCGGCCGGGGTCCAGCTCGAGGCGGCGACGATCGAGCTCGACGACGGCGCGATCGTGGTCGTCCCCCTGGCCGACCTCGAACGGTTCAGCTGAGCGGACCGGACGCGACCGGTTCGGGTACCCTCCGCCCATGCCAGCCATGCAAGCGCGGGTTGCGGTGCGGGAGGTCCGCACGGCATCGCCCGAGGCGACCCGCACGCTCGCCGCCGCCCTCGCCGCGGCCGCCCGGCCGGGTGACCTGGTCGCGCTCCACGGCGAGCTGGGCGCCGGCAAGACCCAGTTCGCCAAGGGCTTCGGGCTCGGCCTGGGGGTGACGGCCACGATCAACTCCCCGAGCTACGTCCTGATGGCCGAATACTCCGGCCGGCTGCCCCTCTTCCACCTCGACCTGTACCGCCTCGACGATGCGGCCGACGCGCTCGCCGGGGGATTGATCGATGAGCGCCAGGCGGACGGGGTGAGCCTGGTCGAATGGGCCGAGCGGCTGGGGCCGGCGCTCCCTGCCGATCGCCTCGACGTGACCTTCGACGGCTCCGGCGACGGGCCGCGCACGATCCGGATCGCGGCCACGGCGGCAGCCCTCGAGCGCTACCTGGCGGCCGTGCCATGAGCGGCGAGCGCCTGCCGTGAGCCGGCCGGCGCGCGGCCCGCTCCTGGCGATCGACACCGCGACGAGCCAGGCGGTCGTCGCCCTCGAGCGCCCGGGCGGCGATCCGCTCGTGCTGTCATGGCCGGCCGGCCAGCGTCACGGCGAGGAGCTCCTGGCGGCGATCGAGCGGCTGCTGGCCGGGGCGGGGCTGGCGCCGGCGGCGCTCGGCGGGATCGTCGTCGGCACGGGGCCGGGCGCGTTCACGGGCCTCCGCGTCGGCCTGGCGACGGCCAAGGGCCTGGCCCACGCCCTGGGCCTCCCGATCGTCGGAATCGCGACCGCGGCCGCCCTGCTCGACGGCCCGCCGGGCGGGCCGTCCCGGGTCCTGCTGATGCCCGCCGGGCCGCGTGACCGGGTCGTCGTCGATGGCGCCGGCGGGCACCTCCTGCCGGCCGGCTCCGAGCCGTCGCTCGAGCCCGGGACCGAGCTCATTGCGGTCGACCTCGACGGGCGCGCGCCGGGGGATGCGGTGGCTCGCGGCGAAGCCGCCCGGGGGCGCCTCGGCCCGACTCTCCTGCGCCTGGCGGCCACCCGGCTCGCCGCCGGATCGGCCGATGACCTGGCCCAGCTCGTCCCGGAGTACGTCAGCCTGCCCCGCGGGGTCAGCGCCCTGACCGGAGCGATCGAGTGGTCGCGCGACCCCCGCTGAGGGTGGCCGTCGGGCCGATGGGCCTTGACGACCTGCCCGCCGTCCAGGCGATCGAGCGCGCCGCGTTCTCGGCGCCCTGGCCGGCCAATGCCTACCGGACGGAGCTCGAGACGAACAAGCTCGCCCACTACGTCGTGATCCGGGTCGGCGACGAGATCGCCGGCTTCGCCGGCCTGTGGCTGATGGTCGACGAGGCCCACGTCACGACGTTCGCCATCGCCCCGGCCTGGCGCCGCAACCGGCTGGCCGAGCGGCTCCTCGTCGCGCTGCTCGACATCGCCCTCGACCGGCGGGCGACCGAGGCGACCCTCGAGGTCCGGCTGTCCAACCTGCCCGCCCGCCGGCTGTACGAGAAGTTCGGCTTCCGGCCGGTCGGGATCAGGCCGCGCTACTACAGCGACAACAACGAAGACGCCCTGATCATGACGACCGAGCCGCTCCGCTCGCCGGAGATGGTCGCCCGGCTGGCCGAGCGGCGGGCAGCCCTGGCCGGCCTGCCGGAGCCCGTCCGGCTCGACCCCCCGCCGCGCGGGACGGATCGCGGCGGATGAGCGGGCCGCTCGTCCTGTCGGTCGAATCGAGCTGCGACGAGACCGGCATCGCGGTGGTCGAGGGTGGCCGCCGGATCCACGCGAACGTCGTGGCCAGCCAGGTCGCCCTCCACGCCGCGACGGGCGGGATCGTGCCCGAGGTCGCCGCCCGGGCCCACCTGCGCTGGATCGTGCCCGTCCTCGACGACGCCTGGCGGACTGCCGGCATCGAGTGGGCCGACGTCGACGCCGTGGCGGTGACCTACGGGCCGGGCCTGGCCGGCTCGCTCCTCGTCGGCCTGAACTTCGCCAAGGCCCTGGCCTGGGTCCGGGACAAGCCGCTCGTCGGCGTCAACCACCTCGACGGCCACGTGGAGGCGGCCTGGCTGCTCGACCCGGCCGAGGCGGACCGCCTCGAGCCGGCATTCCCGCTCGTCGCCCTGGTCGTCTCGGGCGGGCACACGTTCCTGGCCGAGATGCGTGGCCACGGCGACTACCGGCTCCTGGGCGAGACGGTCGACGACGCGGCCGGCGAGGCCTTCGACAAGGTCGGCCGGCTGCTCGGCCTGGGCTATCCGGGCGGCCCGGCGATCATGCGCGCGGCGGCCGGGGCGACGGCCCACGACGTGGTGTTCCCGCGGGCCTGGCTGGGCGACACGTACGACTTCAGCTTCAGCGGCCTCAAGACGGCCGCCCGCCGGATCATCGACCGGGCCCGGGCCGAGGCCGGCCTCGATCCCGACGATCGCGAGGCCGTCCTGCCGGCGGACGTCGTGGCCGAGCTGGCCTGGGGCTTCCAGGACGCCGTCGTCGACGTCCTTGCACGCAAGACCGCCCGGGCGGCCCGGGCGATCGGGGCGCGCTCGATCGTCGTCGGCGGCGGCGTCGCCGCCAACCGGGTCCTGGCCGACCGGCTGGCCGCCGAGGCCGCGGCGCTCGACCTGCCGCTCCATCGTCCCGCGGCCGGGCCTGTGCACCGACAACGGGGCGATGATCGGGGCGGCCGGCGGCCGGCGCTTCGTGGCCGGGCTGCGGGCAGGCCTCGACCTCGACGCCCGGCCGAACCTGCCCCTGGCCGTTCGATGAGCCCGGCCGGCCCGCCCAGGGTCGATGCCGCGACGATCCGCCGGACCCTCCGCTCGGCCGGGCTGCGGGCGCGCCACGGGCTCAGCCAGAACTTCCTGGCCGACGTCGACGTCCTCGAGGCGATCCTGGCCGAGGCCGCGCCCGAGCCGGGCGGTCGGGTCCTCGAGATCGGGCCCGGCCTCGGCTTCCTGACCGGCGCCCTGCTCGAGGCCGGAGCCACGGTCACGCGCGGTCGAGCTCGACCGCGGGCCTGGCCGCGTTCCTGCGCGAGCGGTTCGCGACCGAGCTCGCGGACGGAGCGATCGCGCCCGCCCGCCTCCGGCTGATCGAGGGCGACGCGCTCGACCAGGACCCCTGACCCGCCTCGTCGAGCCGCCGTACGACGTCGTGGCCAACCTGCCCTACCACATCACCAGTCCGATCCTCCATCGATTGCTCGGCGAGCCGCCCCGGCCGCGCCGGCTCGTGCTGATGGTCCAGCGCGAGGTCGCCGAGCGGATCGCGGCCCGGCCGGGTGGACTGAGCTACCTGTCGGTCTTCGTCCAGTACCACGCCGCGGTGCGGATCGCCCGGCGGGTCCCGCCGACCGCGTTCGAGCCCGCGCCGGCGGTCGACTCGGCGATCATCGTGCTCGAGCCGTTCGCCGAGGACGATCGCCTCGAGGCGGCGGCCGAGGACGCCCTCTGGCGCCTCGTCCAGGCCGCCTTCCGCGAGCGGCGCAAGATGATCCACAACGTCCTGGCCCGGCAGCTGCCGCTGCCCGCCGAGCGGGTCGCGGCCGCCCTCGCCGCGGCCGGGATCGAGTCCGACCGGCGACCCCAGACGCTGGCCGTCGGCGAGTGGCTCCGGCTGCTCGAGACGATCGGCCCGATCGGCGCCGGACGAGCGCGGGCGGGCGGCCCGATGATCGAGCCCGGACGACGCCTGGGGCCGGTCATCCGGCTCGCCCCGGCCAAGCTCAACCTGACCCTGGCGATCGTCGGCCGACGGCCTGACGGCTTCCACGCGCTGCACTCGGTCATGGCCCCGCTCGGCCTCGCCGACCGGCTGTCGCTGGCCCTGGCCGCCGGCGGCGAGGACACCTTGTTCGTCGTCAACGGGGCCGCCGGCGACGCGGAGCGGGCCAGCCTCGGCGCGACCGCCGACAACCTCGTCCTGCGGGCGATCGCCGCCGCCCGGGCTGGCGCTCGGGCGGCGGGCGTCCCGCCCCCGGCATTGGCGGCCCGGCTCGAGAAGCGAATCCCGGTGGCGGCCGGCCTGGCCGGCGGCAGCAGCGACGCGGCAGCTGCCCTCGACGGCGCGCTCGAGGCATGGGGCGCCGGCGGCACGTCGGTCCTGTCGGCCGAGGAGCGGCTGCGGATCGCCGCCCGGCTCGGCTCGGACGTGCCCTTCTTCCTGGCCGGCGGCCTGGCCCTGGTCGAGGGTCGCGGGGAGCGGGTCAGCCCGCTGCCCGGCGCGATCCGCGGCGAGCCGCCCGGGGTCCTCCTGATCGTGCCCCGGATCGCCGTCCCGACGCCGGCCGTCTTCGCCGCCTACGCGGCGAGCGGCGTCCCGATCAACGGCGCGACCCGGCTGACCTCCGACCACCTGGCGGGCGAGCTCCAGCGCGGCCTCACCGCCCGCGCCCTCCACGACCGGGCCGCGATCCTCGCCTCGGCCAATGACCTGGCCGCCGCCAGCGCCTCCGTCGCCCCGGCGATCGTCCCGTTCCGGCGGGCGCTCGCCCGACTGACCGGCCGGCCGATCGGCCTGTCCGGCTCTGGGCCGAGCCTGTGGATCCTGTACCCATCGCTCGAGACCGCCCGGGCCGCCGAGGCGGAGGTCCGCCGGGCGCTCGACGATGGCTCGCTCGTCGCGCCGGGCGAGGGCCGGCCGTTCGTGGCCGCCACCCCGATCGCCGCCGACCGCGTGCCAAGATAGGGGCCCACGGCCCGACAGCCGGCCCGCCCGCCCCGACAGGAGGATCTCGATGGATCGCACGGCGATCGCCACCACCAGCGCCCCGGCTGCCGTCGGGCCGTACAGCCAGGCGATCGACGCCGGCTCGCTCCTGTTCTGCTCGGGC
The DNA here is from genome assembly GCA_963727055.1 of uncultured Chloroflexia bacterium. Classification (GTDB taxonomy): domain Bacteria; phylum Chloroflexota; class Limnocylindria; order Limnocylindrales; family CSP1-4; genus Palsa-1033. The sequence continues at coordinate 1,031,385 of CAVSEN010000003.1, read as the reverse complement.
CAGATCCACCTCGACCCGGCCAGCGGATCGCTGGTCGAAGGCGACATCGCGACCCAGACCGAGCGCGTCCTCGACAACCTGAGCGCGGTCCTGGCCGCGGCCGGGCGGTCGATGGACGACGTCCTCAAGACGACCGTCTTCCTGGTCGACATCGCCGACTTCGCGGCGATGAACGAGGTCTACGGGCGGTACATGCCCGACCCGCCGCCCGCCCGTTCGACGATCGCGGTGGCCGCCCTGCCCAAGGGCGCCCGGGTCGAGATCGAGCTGATCGCCGGCGGCCGCGGCTGACGACGTTGACACCCTCGCGCGGCGGCCCCTACGCTCCGCCCAACGCATGACACCCCAACCGAAGCTCGCGCGCACACGGGCAATCGTCCTTGCCGCGGGGCTCGGCACGCGAATGAAGTCGCGCCTGCCCAAGGTCCTCCACCCGCTCTGCGGCCGGCCCATGCTCGCCTACGTCCTCGACGCGGCCGAGGTCGCCACCGGCGGCCGGCCGCTCGTCGTGTGGTCGCCGCCGGCCGCGGCCGTCCGCGATGCCGTCGCGGCCCGGGCCGATCCGGTCCTCCAGCCCTCGCCGGACGGCACGGGCAGCGCCCTGGCGGCGGCCCTGGCCGCCCTGGTCCGGGTCCGGCGCGGCGCCGGCGGAGCTGCTCGTCCTGAACGGCGACGTGCCCCTCGTCGAGGCCGACCTGCTCGACGCCCTGCAGGCCGAGCATCGCGCCGCCGGGGCGGCCGTCTCGATCGTCAGCGTGATCACGGCCGAGCCCGGGCCGGCTGGGCCGGGTCGTGCGCGACGACGACGGCGCCATCGAGCGGATCGTCGAGGCCCGTGACGCGACGCCCGACGAGCTCGAGATCGAGGAGATCAACAGCGGCCTGTATGCCTTCGACGCCGGCTGGCTGCGGCGGCCGGATCGGCGATCTCCGGCCATCGGCCGTGACCGGTGAGGTCTACCTGACCGAGCTGGTCGGCCTGGCCCGGGCCGACGGCCGCGCGATCGGCTCGATCCAGGTCGCCGACGACGGGACGCTCGATGGGATCAACGACCGGGCCGAGCTGGCCGAGGCGACCTTCGCGATGCAGGCCCGGATCAACGAGCGCCATCTCCTCGCCGGGGTCACGATGCTCGACCCGACCACGGCCTACGTCGACGCGTCGGTCGTCCTGGCGCCCGACGTGACCCTCGAGCCGAACGTCATCCTGCGGGGCTCGACCACGATCGGCGCGGGCACCGTCGTCGGCACCGGCAGCCTGCTCGTCGACACCGTCGTCGGCCGCGACTGCCGGATCCGGGCCAGCGTCCTCGAGTCCTCGGAAGTCGAGGACGAGGTCCAGATCGGCCCGTTCGCCCACCTCCGCCCGGGCAGCTCGATCGGCACCAGGTCCAAGCTCGGCAACTACGCCGAGGTCAAGAACAGCCGCCTCGAGGCGGGCGTCCAGCAGCACCACATGAGCTACCTCGGCGACGCCCACGTCGGGGCCCGGACGAACATCGGCGCGGGCACGATCACCGCCAACTACGACGGCAAGCGCAAGAAGCGGACGACGATCGGGTCCGACGCGTTCATCGGCGTCGACACGATGCTCGTCGCCCCGATCGAGCTCGGCGACGGGGCCAAGACCGGGGCCGGCGCCGTGGTCAACCGCGATGTTCCGGCGGGCAAGCTGGCGGTCGGCGTGCCGGCCCGCCTGCGCGACCCCCGGCCCGAGCCCGAGGAGCCCCCGCCCGGATGACGAACCTGACCGAGCTGCTGGTGATCGTCGTCCTGACGATCCTCGAGGGCTTCTTCGTGGCGGCCGAGATCTCGCTCGTCTCGATCCGCCGCAGCCGCCTCGACCAGCTGTCCGAGGAGGGCAACCGCCGGGCCCGGCGCGTCCGCCGGCTGAAGGACGACCCGGGCCGCTTCCTGGCCGTCGTCCAGCTCGGCCTGACGTTCCTCGGCTTCTTTGCCTCGGCCTACGCCGCGGTCAATCTCAGCACCGAGTTCGCCAAGTTCCTGGCGACCTTCCCGGCGATCGGGAACAGTGCCGATGGGATCGCCCTGCTGATCGTCACGGTCCTGCTGGCCGTGTTCACGATCGTCTTCGGCGAGCTCGTGCCCAAGTCGCTCGCGCTGGCCTACGCCGAGCGGCTGTCGATGCTGGTGGCCGGCCCGGTCGAATGGATCGCCCGGCTGCTCGGACCGCTCGTCTGGTTCCTCACCCGGGTCACCAGCGGGATCACCAGGTTGCTGGGCGTGAGCATGTCGAGCGACGCCCAGATGACCGCCGAGGAGCTCAAGCTGATCGTCGAGCGGGGCGGCGAGCAGGGCATCCTCGAGGCCGAAGAGGAGCAGATGATCAACGCGGTCATCGAGCTCGGCGACCGCCGCCTGCACGAGGTGATGGTCCCCCGGATCGCGATCGTCGCCCTGCCCGTGTCGGCCACCCTCGACGAGGCGATCGACCTGATCGTGGGCGAGGGCCACAGCCGGGTGCCGGTCTACGAGGAGTCGATCGACGAGGTCCTCGGGATCCTCTACGCCAAGGACCTCCTGCCGTTCCTCAAGGTCGAGCCGAACGCCCGGCCGACGGTCCGCTCGCTGCTCCGTGCGCCGCTGTTCGTCCCGGAGTCGATGTCGATCGACGACCTGCTCCACGAGTTCCAGCGGCGCAAGGTCCACATCGCGATCGTCCTCGACGAGTACGGCGGGACGGCCGGCCTGGTCACGATCGAGGACCTCCTCGAGGAGATCGTCGGCGAGATCCAGGACGAGTACGACGTCGAGGAGCCGATGATCGTGCGCCTGTCGCCCGACGAGGCCCGGATCGACGGCCGGGTCGACGTCGACGAGCTGGGCGAGATGTTCGACATCCCGATCGCGCTCGAGGACGAGGACGAGTACGACACGGTCGGCGGGCTGATCTTCCATCGCCTGGGCCACGTCCCGCGGCCGGGCGACGAGGTCCGCCTCGACGGCTTGACGCTGACCGTCGAGTCGACCGATGGCCGGCGGGTCGGCAAGGTCCTGGCGGTCCGCCAGCGCGATCCGGACGACGATTCGGGCAACGACGGCGACGATCGCTGAGCGGCGGCGTACCGAGAGCTGCGTGGGCACCGGGCGAGCCGGCGTCGCCGCATGCATCGTCCGCCAGCCAGGGTCCGACTTCGCACCAATGCCGCCCCCAGCGGCATTACGCTCGACTTCCGGACAATCTCGCGGTCGTGGCCACGACCGGCGGAACCGTTCGTGCGTGGACATCGCCTCGGGCCGCCGCCTGGTGACCTCGGCAGAGGCCGGACTCCTCCCCAACGCGTCTGGGGGCGGAATTCCGACGAACCTCGCGATGACCAGGCCCAGGACGGGCCGCGGAGCCCGGGCCCAGGGCGAGCCGCGGAGCCAGGGCTGACCTACAGACGCAGCCGGCCGCCCGGGGCCGGCCCGGCTAGGCGCTGATCACCCGGACGATGATCTCCTCGAGGGCGGCCCGGGCCTCCGGCCGGACGACGCCGGCCGCGTCGAGCTCGGCCAGGGCCTCGTCCCGGTAGTGGCGGGCCTGATCCCGGGAGTAGTCGCGGGCGCCGGTCCGCTCGAGGATCGCCTCGACGTCGGCGATGTCGGCCGCCGACGGCGCCGGATCGCGGTAGACCTCGCCCAGCCGGCCGCGGTCGGCGGGGCCGGCGTGCTCGAAGGCGTAGATGATCGGCAGGGTCTTCTTGTGCCGGGCGATGTCCGACGGCTCCTTGCCTGTCGTCGCCTCCTCGCCCCAGATCCCGAGCAGGTCGTCGTTGAGCTGGAAGGCCAGGCCGAGGGCCCAGCCGAACGCCCGGTAGCGGGCGATGACCGCCTCGTCGTCGGTGGCCAGCAGGGCCCCGGCCTCGATCGAGGCCGAGATCAGGGCCGCCGTCTTGCGCCCGATCATGTCGAAGTACAGCTCGACGGACATCGGCTCGTCGTGGCCCGACGTCCAGATGTCGATGTACTGGCCCTCGCACAGGGCGAGGCAGGTCTCGTCGTACAGGCGCATCAGGCGGAGGACCTTCGTGTCGCTGAAGCCGAGCTCGGTCAGGCGGTGGAGGGCGATCCGGCTCAGGACGAAGACGGCGTCGCCGGTGTTGATCGCCTGGGGGATGCCGTGCAGCGACCAGAGGGTCGGCCGGTGGCGCCGCTCGAGGTCGGCGTCCTCGATGTCGTCGTGGACGAGGCTGAAGTTGTGGCCGAGCTCGACGGCCGCCGCGCCGGGCAGGGCCGGCTCGTAGTCGCCGGTGATCGAGGCATAGGCGAGCAGGCCGAGGAGCGGCCGCATCCGCTTGCCGGCCGGGCCGGCGCCGTCCAGCCCGAGGTGGTAGCGGACCATCTCGTACAGGCCGTGGGTCGACGCGTCGCGGTCGCGGACGAGGCGGAGGATCTCGTCCTCGGTGGCGGCGATCAGGGTCGCGAGGTCGAGCTCCGGGCGGGTCGCGGTCATCGCCGGCCAGTGTACACGCAAACCTGCCCGCTTCCGGTAGCGGGTTGGCCGGGCACGCTCGGCCCGGCCGCTCCGGCCCGGGCGCGCCGGGCAGCCGCCGTGCTACCGTGGCGCCATGCCCGTCAAGCGCCTGTAGTCGACCGACGCGATCGTCCTGTCGCGCTTCGACCTGGGCGAGGCCGACCGGGTCCTGACCCTGATCACGCCGTTCGAGGGCAAGGTCAAGGCGATCGCCAAGGGCGTCCGCCGGCCGACGAGCCGGCTCGGCGGCAGCGTCGAGCCGTTCGCCGAGCTCCGCCTCCAGCTGGCCCACGGGCGGACGTTCGACGTCGTGACCCAGGTCAGCGTCGGCCACGCCTGGCTCGCCCTGCGCGACTCGCTCGAGGCCACGGCGACCGCCTGGTACCTGGCCGAGCTCGCCGACCGGTCCCTCGAGGAGCGCCACCCGGCTGAGCCGTTCTACTCGCTCCTCAAGCGGGCCTACGAGCTGCTCGACGCCGGGATGGCACCCGGCCGCGTCGCCCGCTGGTACGAGATGCACCTGGCCGACGAGCTGGGCATGCGGCCCGAGGTCGACCGCTGCGTCGAGTGCGACCGGATGCTCGAGCCGGGCGACACGTTCCGCTGGGTGCCGCCGCTCGGCGGCGTCGCTCTGCCAGCGCGATCCCGGCCCGCCGGCCGAGCGGACCGGGCTCACCCTCGAGGCGCTGAAGCTGCTCAAGGCCTACCAGCGCCTCGACATCGAGGCGCTGGCCGCCCTGCGCGTCCCGCGCCGGGCGGAGCGCGAGGTGGAGGCGGCGATGCGCGACTTCGTCCGGATCAGCCTCGAGCGCGATGCCCGCTCGCTGCCGTTCCTCGACCACGTCCGGGCCGGGCCCGGCCAGCGGCCCGAGCCGTCGCCGCTCGACGCCCCGCACCTCGGCTAGACTCCCGCAGTGACCGAGACCGCGAACCCGGCGTCCGATCCGAATGCCGTAGCCCCGTCGATCGCCAGCCTCGACACGATCGTGTCGCTCAGCAAGCGGCGCGGGTTCGTCTTCCCGAGCTCGGAGATCTACGGCGGGATCAACGCCGTCTGGGATTACGGGCCGCTCGGCGTCGAGCTCAAGAACAACGTCAAGCGGGCCTGGTGGCGGGCGATGGTCCAGGACCGCGACGACATCGTCGGGCTGGACGCCGGGATCCTCATGCACCCCCAGGTGTGGGTCACCTCGGGCCACGTCGGCTCGTTCTCCGACCCTCTCGTCGAGTGCGCCACCTGCCACCGCCGCTACCGGCTCGACGAGCTGCCCGGCGCCGAGACGCTGACCGCCACCGACCTCGCCGACCCGACGGTCGTCGAGCGCTTCCACCTCAGCTGCCCGAACGACGGCGGCCCGCTCTCGCCGCCGCGCCAGTTCAACCTGATGTTCCAGACCTACATGGGCCCGGTCCAGGACGAGGGCTCGATCGTCTACTTCCGGCCGGAGACGGCCCAGGGCTCGTACGTCAACTTCAAGAACGTCCGCGAATCGAGCCGCAAGAAGATCCCGTTCGGCATCGCCCAGATCGGCAAGAGCTTCCGGAACGAGATCAGCCCGGGCAACTTCGTCTTCCGGATGCGCGAGTTCGAGCAGATGGAGATGCAGTACTTCGTCGCCCCGGGCGGGCCGCCGGCGGCCGCGGCGTTCGAGGACTGGCTGCCCCGCCGGCGGGCGTGGTACGAGGCCTACGGGGTGAGCCCGGCCCGCCTCCGGCTGCGCGAGCACGCCCCCGACGAGCTTGCCCACTACGCCAGCAAGGCGGTCGACATCGAGTATCGCTTCCCGTTCGGCTGGAAGGAGCTGGAGGGGGTCCACAACCGGGGCGACTTCGACCTGTCCCGGCACGCGGCGGCCTCCGGCCAGAACCTGGAGTACTTCGACCCGGCAACCGAGGAGCATTTCATCCCGTGGATCGTCGAGACGGCGGCGGGCGCCGACCGGGCCTCGTTCACGTTCCTGATCGACGCCTATCGCGAGGAGGAGGTCAAGGGCGAGACCCGGGTCTCGCTTGCTCTCCATCCCGAGCTGGCCCCGTACAAGGTGGCGGTCCTGCCGTTGCTCAAGAAGCGGCCCGAGATCGTGGAGCTCTGCCACCGGATCAAGGACGACCTGAAGCGCGACACGATGGCCGTCTACGACGACACCGCCGCGATCGGCAAGCTCTACCGGCGCCAGGACGAGATCGGCACGCCGTGGTGCGTCACGGTCGACGTCGATTCGCTCGATGACGGGGCGGTCACGGTCCGCGACCGGGACTCGATGAGCCAGGAACGGGTGAGCGTGGACCAGGTCCGCCGGGTGATTCTCGACCGGCTCGCCGCGGTGCGGCCCTGACCCGCCGGCGGCGATGATCACGACCCCGGTCCGCCCGGCCCTGCCCTGGCTGCTCGTCCTGACCGTCCTGGCGATCATCCTCGGGATCGCCGCCGGCGCCTGGGTCTTCGCGGCGGCATCCGGCCAGGCCGAGTCCGCAGGGCTGGGTCAGGCGGTCGGGCTGCCCGCCGGCACCTGGATGGCCACCTCGGCGGGCTGAACGGCCTCGGGTCGCAGGTAGCGGTCGATCGCGGCCGCGCAGCGCTTGCCGTCGCCCATTGCCAGGATGACCGTCGCCGCGCCACGCACGATGTCGCCACCGGCGAAGACGCCGGGCATGCTCGTCATCCCGGTCTCGTCGACCTCGATGTAGCCCCAGGCATTGACCTTGAGCTCGGGCGCCGTCGCCGTGAGCAGCGGGTTCGAACGGGTGCCGATCGCGACCACGACCATCTCGCAGGCGATCTCGAACTCCGAGCCGGGGATCGGCGCGGGCCGGGCACGGCCGGACGCATCGGGCTCGCCCAGGGCCATCCGGATGCAGCGCACGCCGCGCACCCAGCCGGACTCGTCGGCGAGGACCTCGACCGGCGCCGCGAGGTAGCTCGAAGCGGACACCCTCGGCCTCGGCATGGTGGACCTCCTCGGCCCGGGCCGGCAGCTCTTCCCGGCCGCGGCGGTAGACGATCGTCGCCTCGTCGGCGCCCAGCCGGCGGGCCGTCCGGACGGAGTCCATCGCGACGTTGCCGCCGCCCACGACGACGACCCGATGGCCGTGCAGGACCGGCGTGTCGGAGTCCGGGTTCCAGGCCCCCATCAGGTTGACCCGGGTCAGGTACTCGTTGGCCGAGTAGACGCCCTTGAAGTTCTCGCCGGGGACGTCCATGAACACGGGCAGCCCGGCGCCGACGGCCAGGAATACGGCGTCGAAGCGCCCGCGCAGCTCGGCCAGGGTGAACGTCTTGCCGATGACCGCGTTCTTCTCGATCGTCACGCCCGATTCGACGAGGCGCTCGACCTCCTTGGCCACGATGTCCTTGGGCAGCCGGAACTCGGGGATGCCGTAGACCAGGACGCCGCCGGCAGCATGGAACGCCTCGAAGATCGTGACGGCGTAGCCGTGCTTGGCCAGCTCGCCGGCGGCGGTCAGGCCGGCCGGTCCGGAGCCGACGATCGCCACCTTGTGGCTCGTGCCGGCCTGGACGTGGGTGGCCATCTCGAGGGGATGGGCCTGGGCCCAGTCGGCGACGTAGCGCTCGAGGTAGCCGATCGCCACCGGCTCGCCCTTCTTGCCGCGCAGGCAGACGCCCTTCGCACTGCGTCTCCTGGGGGCAGACCCGGCCCGTGACGCACGGCAGGGCGTTGTCGTCGAGCAGCGATTCCGCCGCCGCGTGGACGTCGCCATGGACCAGCAGGTCGATGAAGCGCGGGATGTTGACCCGCACTGGGCAGCCCTCGATGCATTTCGGCTTGGGGCACTGCAGGCAGCGCTCGGCCTCGGCGATCGCCAGGACCTCGCTGTAGCCGAGGTTGACCTCGCCGAAGTCCTGCGAGCGGAGCTCGGCCAGGCGTTCCGGCATCGGGTGGCGGGTGATCGCCATCCGTTCCTTCGGCCGTCAGCGGCACCCGCTCGAGGGGCGAGGGCCGGGGATCTTCGTGCTCGGTCATCGTCCGGCTCCTGCCGTGGCGGCCTGGGATTGGGCCAGGCCGGGGATCAGGCAGGCGCGCCGCTCGATCGCTTCCTGCTCCGCCCGGCGGTAGGTGGTCAGGCGGTCGGCCAGGACGCTGAAGTCGACCGCGTGGGCGTCGAACTCGGGCCCGTCGACGCAGGCGTAGCGGGTCTTGCCGTCGACTGCCACCCGGCAGCCGCCGCACATCCCGGTCCCGTCGACCATGATCGGGTTGAGGGAGACGAGGGTGGGGACGGCGTAGGGGCGGGTCAGCTCGGCGATCGGCCCGCATCATCGGCACGGGCCCCACGGCGTAGACCGCGTCGATGCCGCCCGCGGCGCACAGGTCGGCGAGCGCCTCGGTGACGAACCCGTGCCGGCCGTAGCTGCCGTCGTCGGTGCAGGTCGACGACCGCGCCCACCGCGGCCAGCTCGGCCTCGAGGATGACCCACTCACGCGACCGGCCGCCGATGATGCTGGTGACCGCCACGCCGGAGCGCTGGAGCGCCTGGGCGATCGGCAGGACCACGGCCGTCCCGACCCCGCCGCCGACGCACACGGCGCGCCCCGAGTCGATCAGGTCGGTCGGACGGCCCAGCGGCCCGGCGATGTCCTCGATCGCGTCGCCGACGCCCGAGCGCGACGAGGTCGAGGGTGCTCTTGCCGACCGACTGGATGATCGAGGCTGATCGTGCCGGCCGCCGGATCGGCGTCGGCGATCGTGAGCGGGATCCGCTCGGCGCCCGGTCCCAGGTGGACGATGACGAACTGGCCGGGCCGGCGGATCTCGGCGATCCGGGGCGCCTCGACGACGAGCCGGGTCACGTTCGGCGAGAGCTGGCTGTGGCGGTAATTCGGTGCATCACTCGGTCCGCTGCGGGCTGATGAACCCATCGTGGCCGGAGGGGCAATTGCGGGCCACCTCCGAGAGCGCACGAAACAGGGGGCCGAAGGTCACGATCCGGGCTGGGGCAACGGGCTCAGCCGCGCGGGTCCGTGGCGGGCTCGGCTGGCGGGCTCGGTGGCCGGGCGCCGCTGGCCGAGCTCAGCGGCCGAGCAGCGCGGCGTCCTTGCCCTTCGGCCAGTAGAGCTCCTTCTTGACGTGGAACTCCGGGAAGCCGCGGCCCATCGAGCTCGGCCTCGACGTTGAGGATCATCTCGGGGTTGCCGCAGATGTAGACGACCGTGTGCTGCGGGCGCAGGCCGAGCTCCTCGCACAGCGGACCGACCATCGACTCGACCCGGCCGGTGCGCCCTGTCCAGCCGGCGTTGCGCGGGTCGCCCGGCCGGGAGATCGTCGGGATGTAGCGCAGGTGGCGGGCGTCGTCCTGGCCCAGGTCTCGAGTTGGTCGCGGTAGCCGAGCTCGTCGACGTACGAGCAGCCGTGCAGGACGACCGTCTTGCGCGGCGTCCCGTCGATGTGGCTCTGGCGGATCATCGAGATGAACGGGGCGATGCCGGTCCCGGTCGAGACGAAGAGGTGGGTGCGCCGGTCGTCGGGCTCGAGCAGGAACTTGCCCTTCGGACCGATCATCCGCATCGAGTGCCCGATCGGCAGCCGCCAGAGCAGCGTCGTGAAGCGCAGGATCGGCACGAGCCGGACGTAGAACTCGTAGCCCTCGCCGCCGGCGACCGCCGGCGGGGACGCGACCGAGTAGGGCCGCTGGACGAGCTTGCCGTCGGCGAACACGCCGATCGTCATGTACTGGCCGGGCTCGAAGCGGGTCGGCTCGCTCGTCGAACCTCACCCAGAAGTAGCCGAGGTCGTCGGTCTGGTCGACCGCGCCGGACGAGCCGCGCGTTGTACTGCGGCGCGGTCGGGTCGATCGCGCGACTGTCGTGCTCGTGCTCGGTCATCCGGGGGCATCCCTCGCGGCGGCTTGTCCCTGCCAGTCTATCGAGGCCGCGCCCAGGCGGCCGCCGTGCCGCCCGGTGACGCCGGGGTTCGTCATGGCCCAGGGTCCGTGGCCCGTGGGCCGCCTGGCCCGTGGGTTCCGCCCCGCCGTCTGCTGGCCGGCGCGGCCGTTGTTCCTACAGAACGACAAACGGTGTGGTTGCGCCGGTTCGGGCCCCGGAATTGCGCCACAGCCGAGCCCGGTACCCGCGAATCCATCCCGAGCCCAGCGTGCACCCGGATGAATCCGTCGAGCCAGCCGCAATCGACGGGTCTGGGAACCAGTGAATTGACGTGTTTGTCGTTCCGTACGAACCAGTGGGGCCCGGGCGGCGTGGGCCTCGGGCGGCGGACACCAACGGCGAGCGATTACGACGCCGGGACGAATTGCTCGTAGCGCCGCTCGAGGCGGACGGGATCGGGTCGCTCGGCCGGATCGTGCGGCAGCTGGATGAGCTGGCCCTGCGCCTGCTGCGGGCCGACGATCAACATCGGGCCGTCGGATTCGAGCAGGATCGACGGCCGGACCTCAACCCGATCGTCCGGGCGGACCGTGAGCAGGTCGCTGTCGCGTCTCCGCTCGGACGTCGTGCCCAGTAGGACAAATCGGCCATCTCGCCGGCGGCATACCATGGAATTGGCCAGCGTCCGCGCCGGACGTCCTGGATTCACCCCAGGCCAAGCGTGGGCCGGGACGAAAGGACCCAGGCCTGGCCGGCCCGGCCAACGAGCCGGCGGCGAAACCCACGTCCTGTCCTACCGGGCGAGACAAGCGCCGGGCGAGCGAAGATCGCGACGCGGCATACGGGCGAGGACCGCGACGCCGCGACGGGCGCGCCACTCGTCCGGCAGGGCGGGGCAATGAGCAGGGGATGATCGATGATCGAGGCCTGATCGGGAACCGCGCGTACAATCGTGGCAATCCACCCGTACGGCCCATGCGGTCGATTGAAGGAGCCTTGTCCCGATGACCGAGACCATCGCCACGGAACGTCCGCACGTCGCGGCCAAGCGCTACATCTACGCCTGGGGCGATGGCCGGGCCGAGGGCAGCGCGGCGATGCGCGACCTGCTCGGCGGCAAGGGCGCCGGTCTGGCCGAGATGACCGCCGCCGGCCTGCCGGTCCCCCCGGCTTCACGATCACGACCGAGGCCTGCAACGACTACTTCGCCGCCGGCGAGCAGCTCCCGGACGGGCTCTGGGAGGACGTCCTCGAGGCGGTCCACGAGGTCGAGCGGCTGAGCCGGCAAGGGCTTCGGCAACCCGGCCAACCCGCTCCTCGTCTCGGTCCGCTCGGGCGCCAAGTTCTCGATGCCCGGGATGATGGACACCGTCCTCAACCTGGGCCTCAACGAGCAGACCCTGCGAGGGCCTGATCGCCCTCACCGGCGAACGAGCGCTTCGGCTGGGACGCCTATCGCCGGTTCATCCAGATGTTCGGCCGGATCGTGATGGGCGTCGACGGCGAGCAGCTTCGACGCCGCGCTCGACGAGGCGAAGGCGAGCCACGGCGCCAAGCAGGACACCGACCTCGACGCGGCGGCCCTGCGCGAGGTCAGCGCGGCGTTCAAGGCGATCGTCAAGGAGTCGACCGGGCGCGAGTTCCCGAGCGACCCGCTCGACCAGCTCGACCTCGCGATCAAGGCCGTCTTCGCCTCGTGGTTCGGGCAGCCGCGCCCACGACTACCGCGAGAACCAGAAGATCGGCCACGACCTGGGCACGGCCGTCAACGTCGTGACCATGGTCTTCGGCAACATGGGCGACGACTCCGGCACCGGCGTCGCGTTCACCCGCGACCCGAACACCGGCGAGAAGGTGCTCTACGGCGAGTACCTCACCAACGCCCAGGGCGAGGACGTCGTGGCCGGCATCCGGACGCCCCAGCAGATCAGCCAACCTCGCGCGCGACCTGCCGGCGGCCTACGCCGAGTTCCAGCAGATCGCCGAGCGGCTCGAACAGCACTACCGCGACGTCCAGGACCTCGAGTTCACGATCGAGCGCGGCCACCTGTACATGCTCCAGACCCGGAGTGCCAAGCGGACCGCGGCCGCCGCCGTGAAGATCGCCGTCGACATGGTCGCCGAGGGCCTGATCACGAAGGAAGAGGCGATCGGCAGGATCGAGCCGGCCCACGTCGACCAGCTCCTGCGCGACCAGTACGACCCGGCCGCTCGCAAGACCGCGACCCGGATCGCCCAGCGGCCTCAACGCCTCGCCCGGCGCCGCCGTCGGTCGCGCAGTCTTCTCGGCCGACGACGCCGTGGCCTGGGTCGGCCGGGGCGAGAAGGTCGTCCTCGTCCGGGTCGAGACCTCGCCCGACGACTTCCACGGCATGGCCGTCGCCCAGGGCATCCTCACCGCGCGTGGCGGCGCGACCTCCCACGCCGCGGTCGTTGCCCGCCAGATCGGCAAGCCGTGCGTCGCCGGCTGCGCCGAGCTCGTCGTCGATTACGCCGCCGGCACCGCCCACAGCATCGAGTCCGGGGTCACGTTCAAGGAAGGCGACTGGATCAGCGTTGACGGCTCGACCGGCGAGGTCTTCCTCGGCGCGCTGCCCACCGTCTCGGCCCGGTTCGAGGACCAGCCCGAGCTGCAGCACGATCCTCGGCTGGGCCGACGGGATCCGCCGGATGGGCGTCTGGACCAACGCCGACAAGCCCGAGGAGGCCGCCCTGGCCCGCTCGCTACGGCGCCCAGGGCATCGGCCTGTGCCGGACCGAGCACATGTTCCGCGAGGGCGAGCGGCTCGAGATCGTGCGCGGCGCGATCCTCGTCGCCAACGCCGCGACCCGGGCCAAGGCCCGCCGCGCCGCGGGCGAGGAGCTGGGCGCCGAGGACGCCGCCATCGTCGCCCGGTTCGACGCCGCGATGGGCAAGCTGGAGCGACTCCAGCAGGGCGACTTCGAGGGCATCTTCAAGGCGATGGACGGGCTGCCCGTCGTCGTCCGCCTGATCGACCCGCCCCTCCACGAGTTCCTGCCCAACCACGACGACCTGCTCGTCAAGGTGACCGAGCTGCGCGAGCGGGGGACGCCCGAGGCGGACCCCGAGTACGCCAAGGCACGCGAGGTGCTGGCCGTCGTCAACTCGATGCGCGAGCAGAACCCGATGCTCGGCCTGCGCGGCTGCCGGCTGGGCCTGATGATCCCCGACTTCGTGAAGATCCAGACCCGGGCGATCCTCAACGCCCAGATCGCGGTGACCAAGGCCGGTGGCCATCCGATCGCCAAGATCATGATCCCGCTCGTCGGGCACGTGAACGAGCTGTCGGCCACCAGGCGGCTCCTCGAGGCCGAGGCCCAGGCCGTGGCCGGCGAGGCGGGCGTCGAGCTCGACTACAAGTTCGGGACGATGATCGAGGTCCCGCGCGGGGCGCTGACCGCCGACGAGATCGCGGCCGACGCGGCGTTCTTCAGCTTCGGCACGAACGACCTGACCCAGATGACGTTCGGCTACAGCCGGGACGACGCCGAGGGTGGCTTCCTGCTCAAGTACGTCGAGGACAAGATCCTGCCGGCGAACCCGTTCCAGACCCTCGACGACGCCGTCGCCGGGCTGATGAAGATCGCCGTCGACAAGGGCCGGGCGACCCGGCCCGACCTGGAGCTGGGGATCTGCGGCGAGCACGGCGGAGATCCGGAGTCGATCGCCAAGTGCGAGCGGATCGGCCTCGACTACGTGTCCTGCTCACCGTTCCGCGTGCCGGTGGCCCGCCTCGCGGCCGCCCAGGCCGCGCTCGTGTCGATGGCCGAGCGGGACCACTAGGGCCAGCTGACCGTCCCGTCCAGCTTCAGGTCGTTCGTCGCGATCCGGCTCGTGAGGGTCAGCTCGTAGGCGTTCGGCGGGAGCATGAAGTTGGCCGGCGCGGTCGCGTTGGTCGTCTGCTCGCCCGATGACGTGATCGGGGTTCCCGGCTGGGCCACGTTCAGGAAGCGCAGGTCGTACGAGCTGGACGGGTCGAAGACCACGTTCGGGTCGGTCCGCACGGCGCCCCAGCTGGCGTTCAGGGTCAGCGCTCCGGAGCCCGTGGCGACCATCGTCAGGTCGAGGCCGGTCTTGGCCATCGAGCCGGCAAACGGGATCCCGCTGATCTCGAGCGACGGTGCCGCGGCCGGGTAGGTCAGCTCGAAGTCGACGGTCGACGAGTTGCCCGGACTGGCCCCCGCGAGGCTGACCGTCCAGGTCCCCGCGGCGGTCGTCGGCTTCTTCACGTCGAGGCCGGTCGCACCGGTTCCGCAGCTCGCGCTGTGGCCCTGCTGCTGCAGGCAGATCTTGAGCGGCCCGCTGGCGATCAGCGCCTTGGCCTCGATCGTGCCCCCACCATCGACGTGGAAGCCGAACGTTGCCTTGGGGTTGCCGTCTCCGGCCGGGTCGAACAGGCCCAGCCCGCGGAACGTGGCGTCGGCGACGGGGATGGCCGGCGTCGGGCTGGCGCTCGGTGGCGCCGTCGCACTGGGCGGCGGCGCCGACGGGCTCGGGCTGGGGCTCGGCGACGGGCTGGCCAGGGCGATCAGCGACGGGCTCGCCGCGGCGTTCGTCTTGGTCACGTTGTCGATGACCGTCTTGGCGATGAAGGCCACGACGAGCAAGGGCACGATCGCCACGACGATCTGGCCCAGGCCGGAGGGCAGCACGGAGCGCTGGCTGAGCGACCCGTCGAGCACGACCGGCGCGGCTCCGGCCGGGGCGGCGACGAGCTGGAAGGGGATTGCCACCGGGCTGCCCTGGAGCATCTGCTTGCGGGCTTTGACCTCGACCCGGACGAGGGCGCTGCCGCCGGCCGGGACGACCACCCGGGCCTGGTCTGGCTTGATCGTCAGGCGCTCGTCGGGATCGCCCCCGGAGATGTCGACCGTGGCCGCGACATTGCCCGCGTTGTCGATCTCGATCCGGTGGGTCGCCGCCCGCGACAGGCGCCCGCCGGTCGACGTCCGGGGCGTCATCCGGGCCGACACGGCAAGCAGCGGCTGGACCTGGATCCGGCCCTCGGCCACGTACGAGAAGGCCGCGTCCTCGCGCGACCGGACCCGGACGGCGAACGGGTAGGTGGCGGCCGCCGGGACGCTGGCCCGAGGTGGCGCGAACGTCACCCGGACTTCGCCGCTGGCGTCGGGGAAGAGCGGCAGGCTGGCCGGCTCGACGGTCATCCAGGCGGCGAACTCGCCGACCGGCGCCAGGGCGAACTCATCCACGATCCGGCCGGTGTTCCGGATCCGGATCGTCGTCCCGACGGTGCTGCCCGGGCCGACGCTGAGGGACGAGCTGACAAGCTCGATCGTGGCCGGCATCAGGCTCTCACCACCAGGCTGCGTCGAATGCGCCGTGGGCGGGATCCGGGTTGATGTCGAGCGGCTTGCCCGAGCCGTCGGCGGCGATCACGTACAGGTCGGTGTCGGTGCCCTTCGACCCCTGGAAGGCGATCTGCTTGCCGTCGGGCGACCAGGCCGGCCAGGCGGCCGGCAGGGTCGCCGGGGTGATCGCATGGGGGTTCGAGCCGTCGGCGTTCATCACCCAGATCCGATCGCTGCCGTCCATCGTGCTGTCGAAGGCGACCTGCTTGCCGTCCGGCGACCAGGCCGGCGAGCGACTGGCACCCTGCGTGCTGGAGATCAGCACCGTCGGCGCCGCGGACGGGTTGCTGGGGTCGGCCAGCCACAGGCTGCCGTTGGCGACGTAGGCGATCGATCGCCCGTCCGGCGACCAGCTCGGCTCGCTCGCGCCGGTGCCGGCCACGAACGTCACCTGGACCGCCGTGCCCCCGGCCGCCGGGATGATCCAGATCTGGCTCGACGCCTGGCCGAAGGACCCCGTGAACGCAATCCGCTTGCCATCCGGCGACCAGGACGGGGCCTTGCTCGTCCGGGCGTTGGTCGTCAGCGCGTGGGCGCCCGTGCCGTCGGGCTTCATCACCCACAGCTCCTCGGTCGTGGACGGCGGGAGCCGGCGCATCCAGGCGATCTGGGTCGCATCCCGGGACCAGCCCGGCCCGCTGTTCGTGCCGGCCTTGGTCAGCTCGGTCGCCTTGCCGCCGGTGCCCTTGATCAGCCAGATCTGGGTCGAGCCGACCGTGCCGGCAAAGGCGATCGAGCGGTTCGGGATCGGCAGGACGGCGGGGCTGGCGACGAGCGACGGACTCGGCGAGCCGGCGGACTGCGACGGGCTCGGGCTCGGACTCGGGCCGGTGATCGCCACGCTGGGCGCCGCACTGGGCGCCGGCGAGGCCTGAGGCGTGCCGCCCTTGAGCACGAACAGCCCGACCGCCACGAGGACGATCACGACGCCGCCGGCGACGAGGGCGGCGACCGGCAGCCGGCGGCCGGCCGACGGCGGCGGGGGCGCGGCCGGCGCCGCCGGAGCCTGGAGCTCCTCGCCGCAGTAGACGCAATAGACCCGGCCGGGCTCGTTCGGGGTGCCGCACTTGGCGCAGATCGTGCCACCCGGGATCGGCGCTGCCGTCGGCTGGCTGCTCGGCGCCGCCGGCCGCGGCGCCGGCCGGGCCGGGCCGGGGGCCACCTCCGGCGGGCTGGACGACGTTCGAGGGTCGGACTTCCGGGCGGCCACGGGGGCCCGGGCCGGCGGCTCGCTGGCGGCGACCGGCGGCGGTGCCACGGGTGGCGGCGCGACCGGCGGCGGCGGAGCCTTGGGCGCCGCGGGCGTCGGGGTCGGGGGCGGCGCCGGCACGGCCGGCGGCGCCGGGCTGGCGACCGGCGGCGGGGCGGCGGTGACGGCGGGCACCGGCCGATCGTCCTGGACCGGCGGCGAGCTCCCGGTCGCCGGGCCCGGGCCGGCGGGAGCAGCGTCGCTCGGCGGGGAGGCGGGCTCGACCGGCGCGGCGTCGGCCGCGGCCGGCTGGGCCTGGCTCTTCGCGCCGCTCCATTCGAGGAAGGCGTTGCACGAGGCGCAGAACGTCGCGTCGTCCGGGTTCTCGTGTCCGCAGTTCGTACAGACGATCACGCCGATTTCCTCATCCAGCCTGCCGGGGTCGGGCCATTATCCACGATGACCGCCCGCCGGGCGCCCTGATTCGCGCACCCGGCCAGGGCCGCCACGATCGTCGTCAACCGGGTCGGACGGGCTGGACGGCGGGGTCCCCGGGGACCGACAATCTCCGTCTCGTCAACGATGCGCGCCAGCTAGTTGGGGACACGGTCGACGCTTTTGACCAGGTCGGTGGCTTCAGGTCCGCGTGTCCGCCCGGCCGGGAACGAGGCCGCCCGGCCGGCGATCCCGGTGGCCCCCGCCAAGGTCCGCGTGCCGCCCGTCGCCGGCCTGGTTCGCCAGCGGGTCCACGACCACCTCGAGCGCGTCTGGTCGCACGGCCTGGGCCTCGTCGTGGCGCCCGCCGGATCAGGCAAGACGACCCTCCTCGCCCGCTTCGCCGCCGCCTCGCCCGATCCCGTCGCCTGGTACCGGGCCGAGAGCCGGGACGAGTCCGAGACGGCCCTCCTGGCCCACCTTGAGGCCGCGTTCGTGGCGGTCCTGCCCGGCGTCGACCGGGGCTGGATGACGGTCGAGGGCGCCAGCCGCGCGCTGGAGGCTGTCGCTGCCGGCCGGATCCTGCTGGTGATCGATGACCTCCACGTGCTCGAATTCGTCGCCCGCCGAGCGGGCCCTCGAGCGGTTCATCGACTACCTGCCGGAATTGCTGGCCGTGCTGATCGGGACCCGCTCGGAGCCCGGCTTCAACCTGTCCCGCCGGCGGGTGTCGGGCGGCCTGCTCGAGATCGGCCCGGATGACCTGCGCTTCCGGTCGTGGGAGGTCGAGCGCCTCTTTCGCGAGTTCTACGACGTCGCGGTCGGCCCCGAGGAGATCGCCCGCCTGGCTCGCCGGACCGAGGGCTGGGCGGCGGGCCTGCAGCTCTTCCACCTGGCGACGACCGGCAAGTCGGCCGAGGAGCGCAGCCGGATCCTGGCCGGCCTGGGCTCGAGCTCCCGGATGGTGCGCGAGTACTTGACCCGCAACGTCCTTGCCGAGCTGCCGCCCGAGCTGCGCTCCTTCCTCGTGAATACGTCGGTCCTGGGGGTCCTGAGCGGACCGCTCTGCGACCAGCTCCTGGGCCGGACCGACGGCGCTCGCAACCTGGCTGAGCTCGAGCGCCGGCGGGTGTTCACGATCGCCCTCGACGACGACGGCACGTACCGCTACCACGAGGTCCTCCGCGGCCATCTCGAGGGTGTCCTGCTCGAGGAGCAGGGCGATGGCGCAGTCCGGCGGGCGAACCTGCGCGCGGGCGAGCTGCTCGAGGCGGCCGACGCGCTGCCCGAGGCCCTGGTCGCGTACTGCCGGGCCGAGGCCTGGGAGGCCGCCGAGCGGCTCGTCGCCCGCGAGGGCCGGCAGCTGGCCGACGGCTCGGCGCCGTGGCTCGACGCGCTGCCCGCCGCGACGCTCCGCCACGACCCGTGGCTCGTCCTGGCCGCCGCCCGCCGCCACCGGGCCGAGGGCCGCTGGGCGGAGTCGATCGAGGCCTACCAGCGGGCCGAGCTGGCCTTCGGTGGCGCGATTCCGGCCCAGGCCTGCCGGCGCGAGCGGCTGGCGATCGTGCCCTGGGTGGAGCCCGCCCCGGGCCTGCCCGCCGACTGGTCGGGCCGGCTGCGCTCCGCCGTCGGGCGCGACCCGCTCCTCGCCGGCCGTGAGCCGGTTGAGCCCGGGGGGGCCGGCGCGGAACCGAGACTGGATGGCCGGACGGTCCCGGGCGACCGCTCGCGGCTCGCCCGCGGCCTGGCCCTGCTGGCCGGCGGCCGGCCGGCGGCGGCGATCGACGTCCTCGACCCGGAGCTCGTCGACCCGGCCGGCGACCCCGCGCTGGCCGCGGCGACCCGGCTCGGGCGCGGCTCCGCCCGCCTGGTCGCGGGTGAGCCGGCCGGCACGAGCGACCTCGAGGCCGGCATCGCCCTGGCCGAGACGGCGGGCTGGGGCTGGCTCGCCCGGCTGGGCCGATCGCTCCTGGCCGCGGCAACCGCCGGCCAGCCGCCACCGCCGCCGGTCGCCGAGGCGGAGCCGTGGGCCGCCGGGTTGGGCACGCTCCTGCGGGCCTGGCTGCGACCCGACGAGCCGGCCACGATCGAGGAGCTGGAGCGCGCCGCGGCCGGGTTCGCCAGCCTGGGCGCGCCTGCCCTGGAAGGCTGGGCCGCGGCCCTCCGCGCCCTGCTCGTGGCCCGGGCCGGCCAGCTCAGCGCTGGCGCTGCGATCGTGGCGGCCGAGACCGCCGCGCGGCGCGGCTCGGTCAGCGAGGCCCGCTACCTGGTCGAGCAGGCCCTGGCCATCGTCGATGCCGAGCGGGGCGAGTACCACCTGGCCCGGGCGGCCGAGATCGGGCGACGGACGGGTTTGGCCGGGCCGCCGATGGTGTCGAGCGGCACCGTGCGTGCCGGAGCGGCAGCGGCGCCGGCCGCCGGTCGGCCCGGTCCCGCGCGCCACCCCACGTCGACCCCGGCCACGCCACCGCCGGCCGTGATCGGCGCCCTGCCGGCGGCCCGGACCGGGCAAGTGTCGGTCGAGCTGTTTGGCGGCTTCGCCCTGCGGATCGATGGCATCGAGCTCGACCTGTCCGCGATCAAGCCCCGGGCCCGGCTCGTCCTCCATCTCCTGGCCCTCGCCGGCGGGGCCGCCGTCCACCGCGAGGCATTCCTGGTAGCCCTGTGGCCCGAGACGGAGCCGGAGACCGCAGCCCGGCTGCTCCACGTCGCGATCTCGAGCCTCCGGACCGCGCTCGAGCCGGGGACGCCGAGGGGTGGGGCCGGGCTGGTCCGGCGCGAAGGCGACGCCTATCGGCTCGGCCTGCCGCCGGGCTCCGAGATCGACCTCGTCGCCTTCGAGGGCCAGCTGGCGTCGGCCGCGACGAGCCAGGCCGCGGGCCGGATCGACCAGGCGATCGACGCCCTGCGCCGCGCCCTCGAGCGCTACCGCGGCGACCTGCTGCCCGAGGATGGCCCGGCCGAGTGGCTGGTCGAGGTCCGCGATCGAACCCGGGTGGCAGCGGTCGGGGCCGCCCGGAAGCTGGCCGAGCTGCGCCTCGGCGCGGACGACCACGCCGGCGCGATCCAGGCCTGCCTCCGGGGGCTGGCGGTCGATCGCTTCGACGATGGCCTGTGGCGGCTCCAGGTGGAGGCCCATGATCGGGCCGGGGACCGGAGCGCGGCCCATCGCGCGCGGCGCGGCTACGAGCAGATGCTCAGCGACCTCGGCCTCGACCCGCTGGCCGAGGCGATTCGTGTCCCGTCCGAGCGACCGTTCGCCGGGGCCGCCGCGGCGGGCAGCCTCTGACTATCCGGCCGCTGGAGCTCCACCGGACGGATCGCCCGGATCCTCGGCGGGAGCTTCAGGCGTGGGCGCCCCGGCCTTGGCGGAGCCCCCCGTGGCCGTTGCGGTCGTGCTGGCTTTGGCGGCTCGGCCGGTCCGGCCGACGACCTCGATCGTGTGCGGGACGTGGGCCGGCTTGGCTGTCGCCACGACCGCTTCGAGGCGAGCCAGGCTGACGGCGTTCGGATCGTCGACGCTGACCCGCACCCGCAGGCGGGGAGCCGGGCTGCCGGGTACGCTGCCACCGGCCGTGGCGCTCCAGCCGGCCGCGCCGTTGTCCTCGACCAGGACCTCGCCGCCGGTATAGATCGCGACCTGGGCGGCCAGGCCGGCGACCGTGCCCCGCGACTGGTACAGGCTGGCGGCGTCGGCCACCAGCTGCCGCCGGCGCTCGATCGGCCAGGTCTCGTCGAGGGTGACCCCGACCCAGCCCGACAGCCACTCCAGGAAGTCGTCCGGGGCGAGCGCCGGATCGAGGTAGGCCGGCAGGCCGTCGAGGCTGGCGAAGACCGGGGCGAGGACGTCGTCGAACGCGCCGGTCAGGCGCTGGGCGAGGCTGTCGTCCTGGTACAGGGCGGGCAGGCCGGCCCCCAGCGGATGGGGGCTGACCAGGCCCTCGACCAGCCCGCGCACGTCAGGCGCCCTCGACGAGGAGCTGGTGCTCGTAGGAGAAGACCAGTGCGTTCGGGTCGAGGTCGAGCCGGGTGACCGCCTGGCCGCGCTGGCCGGTGATCGGGTCGGCCCCGAACAGGCGGACGTCCTCGACGAGCTCGAGGCCGCGGACCGCCTGCAGCACGGCGTACACCTCGCCGACCTGGACCGGTCGGCCGAACGGCCAGCCGGTTCCGTCCGGGCCGCCGATGATCGGGTGGAAGTAGGCGTAGAGCGCCTCGAGCGCCGCCTCCTGGAGCCGGGTCGGGTTCGTCCGGGCCCGGGCCCGAAGGCGGGCGACGACGGTGATTCCGCGGTAGGCGGGCGGCTCGGTCAGGACCCGGACCCCGATCACCCGGCATTCGTCGAGCCGCCGGGAGATCTTCTGGAGCGTGTCGTCCGACGGCACGAGCTGCTCGAACTGGAGCCGGCCGGCCTGGCTGGCCGCGGCTGGCACGACGAGCACCCGGACCGCGCCGGCATCGACCCCGTCGCCGGCCGGCACCGCCCGGACCCGGGCCACCTCGGGCGCCGCCTCGAGGGCGAGCTGCTCGTAGTCCTCGGTCGTGACCGCCCGGCCCCGGGTGCGCAGGACGATCGGTCCGCGGACCTTGGCGTTCTCGATGTCCTCGCCGTCGACGCCCTCGGCCGCCGCTCGCCGGTTCTCCACCCGGGCGACGTAGGGGATCGACGACTTCAGGGTGCTGATCGCCTTGGCCGCGACGTTGCCCTGCCGCCCGCCCCCGGTGTAGTAGGTCTGGATCGCCAGCCGGGCGCCCTTGGCCGGCACCGCGCCGTACTGCCGGAACGAGCCGTCCTCGAGCCGGACGCCCGGACCGAGGAGCAGCTCGCCGGCCGCTGCGTCAAGGACGAAGTGGCGGTCGGCCGGACCGCTGTCGGCGAACGTCGCGACCTGCTGCCAGTCGAGCCAGCCGTCGCCGTCGCTGACCTGCAGGACGGCCGGCCCGCTGCCGGGCACGATCGGCCGCCGCTTGAGCTGGAAGCGCTGGCCGGGGACACCGCCCGAGACGCCGATCAGCTCGTCGTGGACGACCTCGGCGTTCAGGGCGGTGGTCGTGCCCCCGATCGTGAACGCGGCCAGGGCCTTGATGCTGGGCGAGGCGCTGTAGGCCGGCTGGTCAGCCTCGGGCTCGACGATCCGGGCCCGGATCCAGCCGGCCCGCTGCTTGTCGATGACCGAGGTCACGTGGCTGGCGGGCACGTGGAGGACGATGTCGCCGTCGCGGTTCAGGCCGCCGGTGCCGTCCCGGTCGACCTCGCAGGCCGTCCAGCCGGCTCCGTCCCAGGCCTCCCAGACGAGCGGCGGCCGATCGGGATCGACGCCGACGCCCTCGATGGTGGCCTTCAGCCGGAGGGTGATCGCGCACGACGGGACGGCGTCGGTCAGGCCGACCATCAGCGCGTCGCCGGGCTTGGGCGGCGTGTCGAAGCAGAGGAAGCCCTGGCCCTTGTCGAGGGCGGCCGAGCTGTCCCGGAACTGCTTGCCGTCGACGATCGAGCCCGGCCGGGCCAGCGCGCAGGGCACGATCGCCAGGTCGTCGATCGTGGCGAACACGATCGCCTCGTCGGCCTGCGTGCGCACGGTCGCGACCTGGGTCCCGGCGGCGATCCGGACGCTCTCCGGCTGTGGCCCGCTGAGCCAGAACGTCACGGCGGCCCGGGCAGCGATCGGCGGGAAGAGGCGCACCCCGAGCAGCTCCAGGAACTTGACATAGTGCCGGTCGGGGACCCGGTTGAGGCGGTACAGGACCTGGTCGGACATCCAGGCGAACAGCTCGATCAGGGTCACCCCCGGGTCGGACACGTTGTGGTCGGTCCATTCCGGGCAGCGCTGCTGGACGAGCCGCTTGGCGTCGTCGACCAGGTCCTGGAACCGGCGGTCGTCGAGGTTCGGGACGGGAAGGGCCATCGTCACTGCGCTCCGGGCTGGCGGGGGCGGGCCGTCGACATCACGGCTCCGCCGGGATCACGTAGAACGGGAAGACGAGGTTGCGGGGGTCGTTCGAATTGGTGACCGTGTAGCGGACGTCGATGTACAGCACGGCCGGGTCGTCGGCCGCGGTGTCGACGACGACGTCGGCCACCTCGATCCGGGGCTCCCAGCGGGTGAGCGCGGCGCGGACCTCGTAGGCGATCCGGCCGGCGGTCGTGGCGTCGGTCGGGGCGAAGATGTAATCGTGGATCCCGCAGCCGAACTCGGGCCGCATCGGCCGCTCGCCGATCGCGGTGCCCAGGATCAGCCGGATGCTCTCCTCGATCTCGCGCTCGTCGCGGACGAGGGCGATCCCGCCCGTCGCGTCGGTCCGCAAGGGGAAGGCCCAGCCCGAGCCGATGAACTCGCTGCTCATCCTGCCGCCCTTCCCGCGCCCTAGCCGATCAGGACCGTCACGACGGACGGCACCAGGCTGCCGGGCACGACGCAGCAGGTCGCGCTCGACGCGGCGGTGGCGGCGGGCATGCCGCCGATCAGCACGGTTGCGCTGCCGACGATGACCTGGCCGATCTCGAGGGTCGGCAGCAGGAACGGGTCCGAGGCATGGAGGTTGACGTGGGGCGGCGTGTTGTAGCCGGACGAGGTCTGGACCGCGGCCGGCTTGCCGCCGATCAGGACAGTCTGGACGAGGCCCATCGTCAGCGGCGCGCTGAACGGCAGGGGACCGGCCGGGATCGGCACGCCGAGCGGCCCGATCATCAGGTGGTTCGGGCAGATTCCGGTGATCTGGTCGTTCATGACGATCGCCTGGGCACCCACGTCCGCTCCTAGTTCAGCTTGATCATCTGGCCGGAGACCTCGACGTTGGCCGAGCTCTGGATCTTGACCCCGGTCTCGCCGCTCAGCTGGAGGGCGCCCTGGGCGCTCAGCTCCATGTCGCCGGTCGACTCGATCACGATCTTGCCGTCGCACACGATGTGGAGCTGGCCGTCGGTCTCCTTGAGCCCGATCCGGATCTTGCCGTCGCTGCTGATCAGGGCGATCCCGGACTTGTCGTCACCGTCGAGGAAGACGAGCTTGTGGCCCTTGCGCGAGACGATGCCCCGGCGCTTGACCTTGCCGTTGTCGAGCAGCCCGTCGCCCAGCTTCGGCTTGTCGACGCCGTTGTGGAGGCCGCCGATGACGTATGGCTGGCGCACGTCGCCGAAGCCGAACCCGACGAGGACCTCGTCGCCGATCTCGGGCAGGAAGACGGCCCCGCTGTCCGGCCCGGCGCCCAGCTGGGAGACCGGCGCCCAATCCGACTCGAACGAGTCCGACAGCCACGGAAAGCGGAGCTTGACCCGGCTCTGCTTGGTCGGGTCGTCGTTATCGGTGACCAGCGCGATCGCCAGGCCCGCGATCTGGCTGCCGCCCGAGGGGCTGGCGCTGGACGACGGTCCGCCGGCCAGGCCAAGGAGCGAGCGCTGGGCTCGGCCGCTGACCTGGAACTCGGTCCGATAGCCGTCGTCGTCGAAGACGTGGCGCGTCTGGCTGAGGGTGTACTGGCCGGCGAACGCCCCGGCCACGGCCGCGACGCTGACCGCCACGCCGGCCTTCAGCTTCGGGTTGCCGCGGGCCGAGCCCTCGGCCTCGGCGAAGGCGCTGGCGATGTGGTCGGCGACGGCCGACGCCCCGGCGTCGACCCCGCCCTGGGTCGACTGGGGCCAGTTCACGACGGTGTAGGTCCGCGAGCCGAAGCCCGCCGCGAGGCCGGCCGGCGAGGCCGTCAGCACCGCGCTGCTCGTCCTGGCCGGCGCCGTGCCGACCAGGGCCTTCTTGGCGTCGCGGTCCCAGCCGCGCATCTCGACCGAGCTGACCTGCTCGGCCGAGGTGACCCGCGGCCGGAAGTGGAGGAGGTCCTGGCCGAACACGAGCTGGAGCGGATCCTTTGAGTCGTAGTCGCCGTCCCCCGGCGCGTCGGCTGCGTCGGGCGGCTTGCGGAAGTGGAACTTGCCGTCGCTGACGGTCACCTCGAAGCCGATCTGATGGGCCCGTGCCTTGAGGAAGTCCCAGTCGGACAGGTTCGCCTGGGAGACCCATTCGTGGACCTCGCCCGAGTCGTCGATCGTGCCCACGTCAAGCGAAGCCGCCGACGCCACGGCCCGGGCGATGTCCGAGTCCTTCTGGTTGATGTACGTCGCGCTCTGCCGTCCGCGATGGAGGCGGTGGGACAGGTCGTAGCCGCGCACGACGAGCCGGCTGCCCCCGGCGTGGTACTCGCCGCCGAGCGAGGTGACCTCGCCCGTGACGAGCGATTCCGGTTCCTGGCTGCCAAGGGCGGTGCCCTTGATCTCGACCTTCGCGCCGATCTTCAGGCGCATCTTGTCCATGACGTCGAGGGTCAGGTCGTGGAGGGTGATCTGGAACGTGTCCGGGAGGAGGACGTGGTTGTCGACGACCACCTCCTCGATCAGGGGCTCGACCGACGCGTCGACCGGGCTGCCGTCGATCTCGATCTCGGCCCGCAGGGCCTGGCCGCCGTCAGGCATCGCCGCCGACCTCGCTCAGGCGGGCTGCCTCGGTCGAGCTCGGGATGAGGATCGACGTCCCGGGCACCAGCCGGAGCGGGTCGTCGATCCCATTGAAGAGGGCCAGGCTGCGCCACAGCGCCGGGCTGCCGTACTCGCGGTAGGCGATCGACTGGAGGCTGTCGCCATCGCGCAGGACATGGCTCCGGCGGCTGTTCAGGCTGCCCGATGTGGGGTTCTGGCCGGCCGGGTCGTTGGGCACCTCCTCGAGGCTGATCGTCGCCGTCGCCCGGATCGGCGTGCCGTCGACCCGGAACATCGTGTACTTGGCCGACACGCTCTTGAGGTAGCCCCGGAAGTCGGCCAGGACCTTGTTGCTGCCCCACTCGAGGGTCAGGATCGGTGGGTTGGGCAGCTTCTTGCTGATCGACGAGGCGGTCGGCTTGGTCCACTCGAAGAGCGTCTTGACGTCGTCCGAGACGTCGCCCAGGAGGTCCTCGTAGGCGTCGAAGAAGATCTCGAGCTGGACCGTCTGGGGCAGCGACCCGGCGAACTGGGGCTTGGTCGCCGACTTGGCCGAATTCGTCGTCGGCCGGTTCCAGCTGGCCGACTTGGAGGTCGACAGCTCGGTCGGGTTGTAGCTGAACGACAGGTGCGACGTCCTGGCGTCGCCCGAGACGACCCGCAGGCCGGCCTTCTGGAGGTTGAGGCCGAGGATGCTCATCTCAGCCTCCGGTCAGGCCATGGTGGGCGAGCTCGAGCTGCTCGAAAGCGGCCTGGTTGCCGCCGATATCGAGCGACGGCCCTGTCCACTTGACCGGGTAGACGCCGATCAGGTTCCAGGCCACGACGGTCGTGCCGGATGCGTCCATCACCTTGATCTGGGCGGTCTGCCGGATCAGCTTGGCTGCCACGCTGGCGACCCACGAGGCGACCATCGCCGAGTCGGCGTCGATCGGTCGGGTCAGCTTCACGTTGGTGTACTTCGCCCGACCGGCCAGGCGATGGATGAAGCCGTTCTCGCCGCCTTCGCGGTACTCGGTCACGTCGTACTCAATGCTCAGCCCGTCACATTTCGTCCAGTCGCCCAGCGACAGGCCGTCGATCGTCACCGCGAAGCGCAGGCCGAGGGCGGTCTCGCTCATCGCAGGTCCGTGATCTGGCCGGCCCGCTCGCGATCGGCGAGCAGCTCGGCCGACAGGCGGGCCCGGATCCGGCCGTACAGCCGGCGGGCCAGGTCATCGAGCTCGCGGTCGCGCTCGGCCGGCGAGGCGCCGGCGCCGGCCATCCCGGCGGCGGAGGCGGTCGCGGCTGCCGCGTCGGCGACCGGCGTCGAGCCACCGGCCGGCGCAGGTCCGGCGCTCGGCGCGTCGCTCTCGCGCTGGATGGTCCCGGCCGAGCTCATCGGGCGGCCCGCTTCGACCGGGGCCGGACGCGGCGCCAGCGCAGGGACGAGGGGCAGCACCGCCGGCGAGACGGCGGTCGCCGCCGAGCCCATGCTCAGCTGAACCGGCAGAGCCCGGCCGGGCTGGTCGGCCGGGCCGACCGGAGGAGGCCATGCCCCCGGCGCCCCGCTCACCGCGGGCCGCCCGACCGGCGCGCCGGGACCGGGGGCCGTCCAGGCATTCGCCGGCGGCGTCTCGGGACGGGCAGGCGCCGTCCGGCCGGCGGAACCGACCCAGGCGGTGCGCTGGACCGGTGCCAGCAGCGACGCCGCCGACGAGACCCGGATCGAGCCGCCCGCCACCGGCGCCAGCCAGTCACCGGCATCCGGGGCAGGTGGTGCGGTCGTCGCCCCGGGCAGGGCGGCCGGTTCGGAGTCCGGCAAGCTCCCGGTCGCGTCCGGCTGGAGGGCGTCGCGGTCGATCTCGACCAGCGCGGCGCGACCGGCGAGCGGGACGATCGGCAGCCCGCCCGGCGCGTCGCCAGGGGACCAGGCGGTCGGGCCGTCGACCGTCGCCGGAGCGTCGCCTGCGACGATTCGCTGGATCGCGATCGGCCGGACGAGGAGCAGGTCTGGCGCGGTGGACGGCGTGGGACGGACGTCCACGGGCGGCTCGCCCGCTTCGCTCGGCGGCAGGCTCGCGGGCCGGTCCGCCTGGCCGGACCTGGCCGCCGACCCGGCGAGGGTGGCGGTCGCGGTCGGCGTCGGCAGCCCCCGGGGAAGGAACGCCGAAGCCCCGCCGGCCACGGCCTCCGAGCGCTGGACGGCGGGCGCCGTGCCCGGTCGGAGCGGGGCGCCGAGCCCCAGCCGGCGGGCCTCGCCGAGCGTCGGGCGGCGGGCCGCCGGCAGCACGACCGGGGCCGGCGCCTGGGCGACGATGACCGCCGCGGCCGGGTCGGAGTCCGGCGCCGCACTGCGCTGGAGCGGGCTGGCCGGGGGACCGGCGACAGAGCCTGCCGGGCGAATGTCGAGCCGTCCGGCGGGCGCAGCCGGGACGACGGTCGGCGCCGAGCTGGTCAGGACCGGGTCGTCGGGCGCCAGGCGCTGGAACGCGACTGGTGGCCCAGCCTCGATCGGCGCTGCCGTCAACGGCGGGTCGAACGAACTCCAGGCGAGCTCTGCCGGCCCGCCGTCCGGCTGCCCCTGCATCCGCTGGAGGGGCAGGTCGATCCGACCCGCGTTGGCGGCGCCGGCCGGTCGGGCGACGCCGATCAGCCGGCCGGGGGTGGCCAGCGGCGAGACCTCGTGTCCGAGCGGCTGGAGGGCAAGCTCGGGCGGCCGGCGGGTGGCGAGGTGGTCGGCAAAGACGTCGGCCGGGGCGACGAGCGGCGGCCGGCCGACGGCGCGCTGGACGGCCGGCAGCCGGCGCCAGGCGTCATGCGGCCGGGCAGCCGCCGGGGCTGCGGGCGCCGGTGCAGCCGCGCGATCCGGGGAAGTCGACCTGTGGCCGAAGGGCCAGCGCACCGTTACTCCTCAGCACGTCGTTGGTTGAGCTGGGCGATCTCCTCGACGAACCGCTGGCGGAGCGGGTGTTCGAGGTCGAGGATCGAATCCAGCGGCCAGTGGAAGTGGTAGGCCACGTACGCGATCTCGCTGAACAGGCGGTCGGTCGCGTACGTCACGGTTCCCCCAGGCGGCCACCCCCGAGGTCGACCGCGAACTGGTGGGCGCAGGCCGGGCAGCTGACCGCGACCTGGGTCGTGCCCTCCTGGTTGACTCGCCGGTAGAGGTCCTGGAGGAAGGCCAGGTCGGAGGCGAACATGCCCTCGATCGTGCCGGCGTTGATCGACGACAAGGTGCCCAGCCGGGTGACGACCCGGGACAGGAGCAGGACGGTCAGGTAGGCCTCGTTCTCGCGCACCCGGGGATCGCGCTGGGGGAGGATCTCGTCCCGGGCGGTGGCCAGGCGCATCACCCCGTCGCGGTGGACCGTGCCGCTCTCGTCGACGAAGCCGCGGGGCAGGACGAACGCGAACTCGGTTCGCAGCGCGCCCCGCCCCTGGACTTCCTCGACCGGCCGCACGGGGCTGTCGACGGGACTCATCTCAGACCCGCTCGAGCTCTTCGCAGACGATGCTGATCTCTTCCATCAGCACCTCGTTCGAGCCGGCCTTGAGGGTGCCCATCGTCACCTTGGAGACCCAGCCGTTGGTGAAGTTGTAGCGGGTGATCTCGCCACCCTCGTAGTCGTTGAGGATGATCGAGCCGTTCTTGCGGGCGCTGGCGACCTTGCCCTGGTACATCGAGTAGTGCCAATCCCAGAGCGCCTTGGACGAGTTCTTGGCCCGCTTCAGGGTGATCGTGGGCGGCTTGCGGGCACCGGGCAGCTTCTTGATCATCGGCTTGCCGTCCTTCATGTTCTCCTTGAGCTCGATCACGTCGATCTCCGAGGTGATCCCGCTGAGCTCCGAGAACTGGGCGATCTCCACGCCGTCGATCTCGACCGCGAAGTGGTAGGACGCAATCGCGTCGTTGGGCAGACTTGGCAGGCCAGCGGCCATCGCAGGGTCCTCCTATTGGTCCAGGGGTCAGGGTGGGCTATTCGGCCAGCGACGGTGCCGCCCGAGAACTGGGCGATCCGGAAGATGACGAACTCGGCCGGCTTGACCGGCGCGATCCCGATCTCGACGACGAGCTGGCCGGCGTCGATCACCTCGGACGGGTTCGTCTCGGAGTCGCACTTGACGTAGAAGGCCTCCTGGGGCGTCGCCCCGAAGAGCGCCCCGTCACGCCAGGTCCGGACCAGGAAGGCATTGATCGTCCGCCGGACGCGCTGCCAGAGGGCCATGTCGTTCGGTTCGAAGACGACCCACTGGGTGCCGCCGATCACCGACTCCTCGATGTAGTTGAACAGGCGCCGGACGTTGACGTAGCGCCAGGCCGGATCGCTCGACAGCGTCCGGGCGCCCCACACCCGGATCCCGCGGCCGGGGAACGACCGGATGCAGTCGATCCCGACCGGATTGAGCTGGTCGTGCTCCGACTTCGTCAGCTGGAGCTCGAGCGAGATCGCGCCCCGGATCACCTCGTTGGCCGGCGCCTTCCAGACGCCCCGGGTGTCGTCGTTGCGGGCCCAGACGCCGGCGATGTGGCCGCTCGGCGGCACGAACCGGGCCTGGCCGGCGACCGGGTCGAAGACCTTGATCCAGGGCCAGTACAGGGCGCCGTACTTCGAGTCGTAGCCGGCCTTGTCCATTCGCCATTCCTTGACCTGCTGGGCGTTGTAGCCCGGAGGTGCGTCGAGGATGGCCAGCCGGTCGCCCATCAGCTCGCAGTGGGCGAGCATCGCCAGCTGGATCGCCTGGAGGCCCTCCAGGTCGATCACGCCCTGCTGGTAGAGGGCCATGACGTCCGGCGCGGCGAGCATCGTGACCTCGTCGATCGCCTCGAGGCCGGCGAAGCCGGTCCGGTCGGCGGCGTTGCCGGCGTAGTCGTCGGGCGCGACCTGGACGGCCATCGCCGCGCCGCCGCCCACGAGCGACGTCTTGCCGCTGACCGGGGCGAGCGCGGTCGTCGAGGTCTCCTCGATCCGGACCAGCTTCGAGGCGGCCTTGACCGCGGTCGCGACGTTCTGCTTGCCCTTCTTCAGGCTGACGTTGTCGTACGTCTCCGTCTCGGCCCCCGGGCGGCTGACGACGAGCTTGAAGATCCCCTCGCCGGGCTGCGACGGCTCGCTCACCTCGACGCTGATGTCGTTGCCGACCGGACCGCTGTCGAGGGCCGTCAGGCGCAGGGCGGTGGCGCCCTTCTCGTCGGCCGCGGCAACGTCGACGTGGGCCGCCGGCTGGTTGCCGTCGGCCCCGATCCGGACGATGTAGGCCGCCCCGCCGCCGTTCAGGAAGTAGCCATATACCGCATGGGCGAGGTAGGAGCCTTCCATGAAATCGCCGAACTGCTGGACGAACTGGCTCCAGTTCGTGACCAGGGTCGGGGTGTTGGCCGGTCCCTGGGCCGCCAGCCCGACGAAGGCCGCGACGGCGGTCCCGACGCCCTCGATCGGTCGCGATCCGGCTTCGACCTCCTCGACGTAGACGCCGGGCGACAGGTAGCTAGGCATTCAGACGCCCTCCAAGGCTGCGCTGATCAGGCTGCGATGGCCAGACTGCTGGGTGGAGGGTCGACCGCCGGGCGGGCCGGATCAAGGCCCCGAGGTGCGGCAGTAGGGGCGGCCGCGATTGCCCGATCGGGCAACCCCGGACGGCGCCGAGGGGCCGCCGGCGCCGATCCGACTGCCCGAAGGGCTGCCCGATCGCCGCTCGCGCGGCGCGGGCGGCCGGAGGGACCATCCTCCGGATGATCCAGGACGTCGACGAGACGCTGCTTGCCCTGGTCCGAGCGGAGGCCCTCGGCGGTGCCGCGGTCGAGGTCGCCTTCGACGCGCCGACCCGTGACTGGGTCGCCCGGCGCAACGGGCCGACGGTCGACCTCTATCTGTACGACATCCGCGAGGACATGGCCCGCCGCGAGGTCCAGTGGGAGCCGGTCACCGATGCCGCCGGCCGGGTGACCGAGCGCCGGCCGCCGCCCCGCCGGTTCAAGCTGGCCTACATGGTCACGGCCTGGACCCAGCGGCCCGAGGACGAGCACCGGCTCCTGTCGAGCCTGCTGGGCTGCTTCATCCGGCACGAGCGGATCGCCCCCGCCGAGTGTGCCGGCGGCCTCGCCGAGCAGCCCCTGCCGCTGATCGTGACGACCGCCCTGCCGCTCGGCGCAGACCGCTCGATCGCCGATGTCTGGTCGGCCCTGGGCGGCGAGCTGAAGCCGTCGATCGACCTGATCGTCACGGCCCCGTTCGTCGTCGAGGCGGCCCAGGTCGCCGGCCCGCCGGTCCTCGAGGAGCCCCGCCTGGCGATCGTCACCCCGAGCGGCGGCGAGGATGCCGGCGGCAGCCGGCGGTCGCGCCGGCCGGTCGCCACTCCGGCCGCGGACGTCCAACCCGACGAGACCCGCCGCTCGGGGGCCGATCGCCAGCCCGGCCGGATCGTCCGCGTCCGGGGGCTGCGGCCGGTGATCGCCGGCCGGCGGCCGGCGTGACCTCGGTGGCGCCACTGCCCGAGCCGGACACGGCTAGCGATCGTTATCTCCACGATCGCCTCGCCCTCGTGGCCGGCCGCGTCGCGGCGGCGGTCGCCCGGAGGCGGGCCGACGATCCCGATCCGACCGACCGGTTCCGGGGCCTGTACATCTCCGAGGCCCAGGTCGACGGGCTGCTCGACGGGCGATCCGGGCTGGGCCTGTCCGGGCCGGCCGACGAGCCGGCCCTCGAGGCGGCCGCACGGCTGGAGGCCTGGGCGGACGAGGCGCTCGCGCGCGGAGCCGATCTCCGGCTGCGCCGCCTGGCGATCGCATTCGAGCTGACCGTGCTCGACGTCGAGCTGCTCCTGGTCGCCCTGGCGCCCGACCTTGAGCCGCGCTTCGAGCGGCTCTACGGCTACCTCCACGACGACGTCTCGCGACGCCGGGCGAGCGTCGGCCTGGCCCTGGAGCTGGCCGGCCTGGCCGGCGGCCCGGCCGCGGCGGCCGCCGGCATCGGCGCGAGCCGGGCCCGGTTCGATCCCGGTGCGCCGCTCGTGGCCGGGGGCCTGGTCCTGATCGAGGACCCGGACCGGCCGTTCCTGACCCGCTCGCTCCGGGTGCCCGACCGGGTGACCGCCCACCTCCTCGGCGGCGACGCACCGGACCCGCTCCTGGCCGAGCTGCTGACCAGCGCGGTGCCCTCGGTCGTCGGCGCCGTGGCGGCCCTCGAGCGGGCGATCGGTGCCGGTGCGCGGCTCGTCTACGTTCGCGAACGGGTCGGCTCGGCCGGCCTGTCGCTGGCCGCCACGGCTCTCGCCCGGCTGGGGGTCGAGCCGGTCCTCCTCGATCTGACCCGGCTGGCGGCCGGCGATGAGCCGGGACCGGTCGCGGCGGCGGCGGCCCGCGAGGCCCGCCTGCGCGGCGGCGGCCTCGTCGCCGGCCCGATCGACGGCCTGGCCGAGCGTGGGGCGGCGGCCGTGCGGGCCTTCGCCGAGGCTGCCTGTCCGACGGTCCTGCTCGGCGGGCGGGGCTGGGATCCGGGCTGGTCGCGCCAGGTCCCGCTCCTCGTCGACGCGGCCGCCCCCAGCTCGACCGAACGGGGCGCGATCTGGCGCGCCGAGGTGCCGGCGGCGGCCGGCGATGCCCGGCTCGACCACGAGATCGAGCGGCTGCCCTTCCGGCTCGCCCCGGAGCAGGTCGTCCGGGCCGCCCGCTCGGCGACCCTCCAGGCCGTCGCCCAGGGCCGGGACCTCGTGCCGGCCGACCTGTACGGCGGCGCGCGGGCCCAGAATGCCGCCGGCCTGGAGCGCCTCGCTCGCCGGATCGAGCCGGTCGTCGGCTGGCCCGACCTGGTCCTGCCCCGGCCGGTCCTCGACCAGCTCCACGAGCTGACCGCTCGGGCGCGTCACCGCGACCTCGTCCTCGACGAGTGGGGCATGGGCCGCCGCTCGTCCAAGGGGCGAGGGATCACGGCCCTCTTCGCCGGCGACTCGGGCACCGGCAAGACGATGTCGGCCGAGGTGATCGCCGGGGAGCTCGGCCTCGACCTGTACGTCATCGACCTGTCGACGGTCGTCGACAAGTACATCGGTGAGACGGAGAAGAACCTCGACCGGGTCTTCTCGGAGGCCGACCGGGTGAACGGCATCCTCCTCTTCGACGAGGCCGATTCGATCTTTGGCAAGCGCTCCGAGGTGAAGGACGCCCGGGACCGCTACGCCAATGTCGAGGTCGCCTACCTCCTCCAGCGGATGGAGCAGTTCGACGGGATGGCGATCCTGACCACCAACCTCCGGGCGAACGTCGACGAGGCGTTCGTCCGCCGGCTCGACGTCGATCATCGACTTCCCGATGCCCGAGGTCGACGACCGGCTCCGGATCTGGCGGACGCAACCTGTCCGACGACCTGCCGCTGGCCGGCGACCTCGACCTGGAGTTCCTGGCCCGGGCATTCAAGCTGTCCGGCGGCAACATCCGCAACGTGGCCGTCGGGGCGGCCTACCGGGCCGCGGCGGCCGGCCGGGCGGTGGCGATGATCGACCTGGTCCGGGAGACCGAGCGCGAGTATCGCAAGCTCGGCCGGCTCGTCGTCGAAAGCGAGTTCGGGAGCCACTACCGGGCGCTGGTCGAGGCCGCTGGGCCGGCCGACGCCGACCACGGAACCACGAACGGGATGGCCGCATTGGTCACGGCAGCCGGGCCCCGGCCCGGGCAAGCGTAGGGGCTCGCGATGCACGACTACGACATCGACCCGCTCGATCCGGCGAAGTCGAAGGCGGCCCAGGCCTCCGAGCGCGACCGCGCCGGGGAAGTCGGCCGGGCTCTGGCCGCCGGCGCGGCCGGCCACCTGGGACCCGACGCCCTGCTCCATCTCCAGCGCAGCGCGGGCAACGGCGGCGTGGCCCAGCTCCTGGCCGATGACGAGACGGCCGACGACTCGCCGGTCAAGCAGGTCGTCGGGCGGGGCGGCGGCGACCCGCTCGAGGACAGCCTGCGGTCGGACATGGAGGGTCGCTTCGGGGCGGACTTCGGCGGGGTCCGGATTCACACCGACGGCCAGGCGGCCGAGTCGGCCCGGGCGGTCAACGCCCATGCCTACACGGTCGGCGAGGACATCGTCTTCGCCGGCGGCCGCTACGACCCGGTGTCGCCGAGCGGCCAGCGCACGATTGCCCACGAGCTGACCCATGTCGTCCAGCAGCGCTCCGGTCCGGTTGACGGCACGCCGACCGGGGATGGGATCCGGCTGAGCAGCCCCAGTGATCGGTTCGAACAGGCGGCCGAGCAGGGTGCGGACCGGATCATGGCCGCCGGGCCGGGAGCCGAACCTCGGTCCGAGGATGAGGAGGCCGCCGTCCAAGGCCAGTTCGCCGGCCAGTTCGTCCAGCGCGAGGGCGAGGAGGACGAGGAAGAGGCCCAGGGCCAGTTCGTCCAGCGCGAGGGCGAGGAGGACGAGGAAGAGGCCCAGGGCCAGTTCGTCCAGCGCGAGGGCGAGGAGGACGAGGAGCCCGGGACCGAAGCCTGATCCCCCGGCCGGTCCCGGGCCCCGGGCCGACGGCTAGATCAGTCCCAGGCGGATCGCGTGGGCCACGGCGTGGGTCCGGTTGCGCAGCTCGAGCCGGCTCGTCACGTCGTGGACGATCGTCTTCACCGTCCGGTCCGACAGGAAGAGGCGCTGGCCGACCTCGGTCGTGTCGAGGCCGTCGGCAAGCAGCTTGAGGACCTCGATCTCGCGCTCGGTCAGGCCGCCGATCGTCAGGCCGCGCGGCTTGAGGACCTGGCGCTGGAGCCGGCCGACCTGGTCGAGCAGCCGTCCGAGGAGATCCGGCGGCAGGGTGCCTTCGCCCGCCGCGGCCGAGCGGATCGCGGCGACGAGGTTGGTCGCCGTCGCCTGCTGGCGGCGGAGGATGCCGCAGGCGCCTGCCTCGACGGCGGCCAGCAGGCCCTTGTCGTCGAGCCGGCTGACGAGCAGGACCACCCGGTCGAGGCCGCGCTGGCGCAGGCCGCGGATCGTGCGGGCGGTGTCCTCCTCCCATTGCTCGGCCACGACCAGGGCCACCGCTTCGGCCCGGACCTCGAGGTCGAGGCGCGACTCGTCGACGACCTCGATCAGCTGGCTGCCGCGCAGCTGGCTGGCGATGCCGGCTCGTGAGAGGGGGTCAGCGGTCGTAACCGCGACCGGGATGCGCCGGCTGCCGGCGCTGGCAACGAGCATGACGGCCAATCCGTTCCTCCTCCGCTGCCCGACGACCGGCTCCGGGCCGGGCGTGGCTCCGGCAGGCGCCGGTTCGGGGCAGGGTGCCAGCCGGCGGTTTTCGCCGGGTCAACGCCGGCCTAACGCCAATCCAGGGCCGCGCCCGGCGCTCATCCCGCCCTCCGAACGGCGCTACTTCCAAGCGCCGTTCCGGCGCCATTCGGGCGGGCTACACTGCCGTCGATGGGCGCCAGCGCGAAGCTCGAGCCAGGCCACCTGCTCGTCGATCCCGGCGGCGAGGTCCGGGGCAAGGTGACCGTCCGCAACACCGGCACGGTCGTCGACCAGTTCAGCCTGGAGGTCCTCGGCGACGCCGCAGGTTGGACCAGCGTCGAGCCGGCCAGCCTGTCGCTCTTCCCCGGCACGGAGGAGTCGGCGACCTTCACCATTCGGCCACCGCGCCTGTGGTCGACCCACCCGGGTCCGATGGTCCTCGGCCTGCGGGCGGCGTCGCGCGAGGACCCGGCCGGCTCGGTCGTCGAGGAGGCGACCCTCGAGGTCGGGCGGTTCAGCGAGACGTCGGCCGAGATCATCCCGCGGACATCGCACGGCCGGTTCGGGGCGAGCCACGAGGTCGCGATCGACAACCACGGCAACGTGCCACTCGAGGCGGGCGTGACGGCCTCCGACGAGGATCGCCTGCTGCGCTACGCGGCCGTGCCCCCGACCACGACGGTCGAGCCGGGCGCGGTCGGGATCACCCGCCTGCGGGTCCGGCCGGCCGCCCGCTTCTGGCGCGGGCCTGCTCGCACCCGTCGCTTCCAGGTCGCCGTCGAGCCGGTCGACGGCAAGGCGATCCCGCTCGAGGGCGTGTTCCTCCAGGACGCCATCCTGCCGTCGTGGATCATCCCCGCCCTGGGAGCCCTGCTCGCCCTGGCGATCCTGGCCCTCTTCTTCTGGTTCGCCTTCCTCCGGCCGGCGGTCGAGAATGCGGCGGGCCAGACCGCCGCCCAGGTCCTCAACTCGGCCGGGATCCCGGTTCCCAGCGGGGGCGGCTCGAGCTCGGGCGGCGGCTCCGGATCGCCGGCGCCGTCGGGCGGGGGACCGAGCGCGAGCGGCCCGGGACCGGCCGACGGCCGGCTCACGCCGTCGACGCCGATCACCGTGGCCGCCGGCCAGACGCTCCATGTCACCGACCTGATCTTCGGCAACCCCGACGGCGCCAGCGGCTCGCTCGACCTCGTCCGCAACGGGACGATCCTGCTCGACCTGCGCCTCGACAACTTCCGGGACCTCGACTACCACTTCGTCACGCCGATCGAGGTCCAGGCCGGCGAGACCCTCCAGCTGAACGCCAGCTGTGCCCCGGGTTGCTCCCCGTCGGCCTTCTACAGCGGATTCGTGTCCGTCCCCTGATGAGGCCGTCGCGGCCCGGCCGGTCCGGGACGCTGGTCCTTGGCCAGGCCGGAATCCTGGCCGCCCTGCTGATCGGGCTGGCGCTCAGCACGCCGCCCGCGTCCTGGGCGCCGGGCCGGATGACCCGCGGCCCGGCCGGGATCGCCGCCGTGGCCCGGCCGGCCGACGGATCGCCGCCCGGACCGGCGATCGAGCCGGCGGCGCCCGATCCGGCCGGGCCCGACAGCCCGGGGATCACCAGCCTGGTGTCGGCCTGGAACCCGGCCGCCACGACGACGACCCGGGCCGCCGGCGCCGGGGCGAGCGAGGTCAGCGTGGCCAGCCCGGCCGGCTTCGTGGCCGGCGATTCGGTCGCCTTCGGCGTGACGGTGGCGCTCGACACGGTCTCGGCCGTCGAGGGCAGCCTGCTCCTGCTCGGGGCGCCGCTGACGGCCGCGCTGCCGGCCGGGACGAGCGTCGTGCGGACCACGGCGTCGAACTCGAGCGAGCCGGCGATCTCGGCCGACGGCCGGTTCATCGCGTTCACCTCGACTGCGACGACCCTCGCGCCGGGCGCCACCGACGGCTTCGCCCACGTCTACGAATACGACCGGACGACGGGCGTGACCCACCTCGTGTCGTCGGCGACGATCCTGGTCGGCGGCAAGCCCGAGCAGCTCCCGCCCGGCAGCCAGGCGATCGAGCCGTCGGTCGACGCCGACGGCAGCCTGATCGCCTACGTCGTGGTGATCCCGACGATCGTCGGGGCTGCGGTCGTGCCCGGCGGCGCCTTCGTCGTCGTCCATGACAACGGCACGGGCGAGGATCGTCGCCTGGCGCCCGGCAGCCGGCCCTCGATCTCGGCCAACGGCCGGTTCGTCGCGTTCGAGACCGCCACCGCGCTCGAGCCAGCCCTCGATGCGAACAAGCTGGCCGACGTCTACGTCATCGATCGGACGACCGGCGTCCCGACCCTCTCCTCGGCCGGCCCAACCGGGCATGCGACCAGTGCCGCGAGCGGGGCGCCGTCGCTGGCCGGCAACGGCCGCTCGGTCGCCTTTACCTCGGCCGGCCGGCTCCTGTCCGTCGACCACGACCCCGCCTCGGATGTCTACGTGCGCAACCTGGTCACGGCCACGACCACCCTCGTGTCGGTCCACGGCGGGACCGATTCCGGTCCATCGTCGGGTGCCTCGATCTCGGCCGACGGTCGCTACGTCGCGTTCAGCTCGCAGGCCGCGACCCTGGCCCCGGGTCCCCGGGCTGGCGGCGGCAGCCTGGCCGACCTGTACGTCCGGGACCTCGTCGGCCGGACCACGACCCGGCTGTCCCACGCAGGCAGTGGCGGTGCGGCGGATGGCGCGAGCACGGCCCCGGGAATCTCGGCCGATGGCAGGACGATTGCCTTCGTGTCGAGCGCCGACGACCTGGTACCCGGCGACACGAACCACGGCCCCGACGTGTTCGTCGTCGCCCGCCTCGGCGGGCGGATCAGCCGGGCCTCGATCACCTCGGCCGACGGCCAGGCCAGCCCGGCCAGCGGCGCCCCGGTCCTGTCCGCCGACGGGGCGATCCTCGCGTTCCAGTCGACGGCCCACGACCTCGCCCCGGGCGCCCGCGGCTCGACCGACACGTACGTCCGGGTCCGCCTGCCGCGCGCGCAGGTCACGCCGGCCGCCCTGCCGTTTGCCGCCCGCCCGGCCGGCTCGACGAGCCCGCCCCAGCTGGTGACCGTCCGGAGCGTCGGCGCGGCCGCCCTGGTCGTTGCCGGGGCGAGCCTGGGCGGCGCCGATCCGGGCGCGTTCGAGGTCGTCTCGAACGGGTGCGCCGGGGCCAGCCTGGTCCACGGCCAGTCCTGCACGATCGGGGTCGCGTTCCACCCGGCGCTCGCCGGCACGAGCCTGGCCGAGCTCGTCGTGACCGACAACGACCCGGCCGGCAGCCAGGTCGTGGCCCTGACCGGCGGCACCCTGGCCCCGGTCCTGACCGTGGACCCTCTGATCGGACCGGCCGGCTTCGTGGCCCAGGCGATCGGCACGAATTTCCCGCCGGGGGCGACGATCGACCTGGCCTGGAGCGTCGGCCTGACCGCCTCGATGGCGCCGGTCGTGGCCGACGCGAGCGGGAGCTTCAGCGTCCCGATCCTGATCCTGCCCCGCGACACGCTCGGCCCCCGGACGCTCGTCGGGACGTTCAGCGCGGCCGGCGGGGGCTCCGCCCAGTCGTCGCCGTTCCTCGTCGTGCCGGGGACCGGCCAGCCACCGTTCGACCAGCCCCGGATCCCGGGCCTGCCGGCCGGGCCGGTCTTCCGCCGCTGACCGGCGGCCGGCTCAGGCCTGCCCGTCCTCGTCGTCGGCCGGATCACCGGCCGCCGCGGTCCGTGTGTCTGGTGTCGACGCGCCCGACTCCGACTCGGACGACTCGGACGTGTCCGCCTCGGCCGAGTCGTCGGCGCCGGCCGAGCAGTCGAGGATCGCGGTGAACGGGTCGAGGCTGCGCTGGTCGGCCTGGTGCTCGGCCAGCCAGCCCGCCCAGGCCTTGCCGACGGCGGCGGGTCCGTCGGCCTGCCTGGCGATCGGCAGGCTGAGCGCCTTGAGCCGGTCGAGCAAGGTGTCCTTCCAGGTCGTCGCGAGGTCCTCGTGGCGGGATTCGTGGCGGCGGAGGTCGGCCCACATCGCCTGCCAGGCCCGGCTCATTGCGGGATCCGTGGGCGACCAGCTGGGCATGTCGACCGAGGTGCTCAGGGTCACGGCCGGGTTGGCCAGGCTGACGGTCTGCGACTTCCCGCTGCCGTTGTAGACGTAATCGCCGCTCCAGCCGAAGGTCGGCTGGGTGATCGCCCAGCCGCTCAGCGCGCGGTACGGCGAGTGGGCGCTCAGCCAGGTCGCGACGACGTTGCAATCGGCCGTGGCCGGCGGGAGGGTCACGGCCCAGCGCTGGACGGCGGGAGCCAGGCCCGGTCCGGCCGGGCGGTCGACCGCGGCCAGGAGGCGGGCCACGGTCCGGTTGCCGAGCTGGGCCTGGAGCTGGCCGATCATCCGGCCCCGGCTGGCCGGCTCGGCCGACCTGATCGCGCCGGCGACCGCCTCGGGGCGGCCGCGGATCTGGAGCTCGGCCGCGCACGCGCCGCGATCATCATCGGATCGCCGGGTCGAGCGCCAGGCTTCGTTGCGCTGGTGGCTGGGGATCGACGCGGGCGCCTGCATCGGGGCTACTCTAGCGCGGCGCCCGGGCTCAGTTC
Organism: uncultured Chloroflexia bacterium; assembly: GCA_963727055.1. Lineage (GTDB taxonomy): Bacteria > Chloroflexota > Limnocylindria > Limnocylindrales > CSP1-4 > Palsa-1033. The sequence goes on along the minus strand of CAVSEN010000003.1, from coordinate 990,820 downwards.
AACGATCCCGGCCCGGGTGGCTCGATCGGGAGGCAGATGGCCGGCAGCGTGATCTGTTCCAGGTGCGGCCAGGCCAACGAGGCCGACCAGACGTTCTGCGCGTCGTGCGGCGCATTCCTCGAGTGGTCGGGCCAGCGCGTCGAGGGCGAGGCAGCGCCGGAAGCGAGCGGCGCGACCCAGGCCCCGGCGGTCCAGGCCGGTCCGGCGGTCCTGGCCGGTCCGGCCGGGGACGATCAGGCCGGCCTCGCCCAGCCCCGGGCGAGCCAGGTCGAGCCGCCGCCACTGGTGACGCCCGTCCGGCCCGGCGTGCCGTCTCGCCGGGTTGGGGCGACGCCGGCCGAGGCGGTCGAGCCGGCCGCCCCGGCACCGACCTCGACCGGTGCCCCAGCCGTGACCGCCCCAGCCGTGACCGCCCCGACGATCGGCTGCCCGTCCTGCGGGCGCCCGAATCCGGTCGAGCGCACGTTCTGTCATTCGTGCGGGACGCTCCTCCGCCCGAAGCCCCCCGAGCCGGCCCGGCGGCGCTCCGGGAGCGGGCGCGCCGGACTGTACCGGCTGCTATCCCTGCTCCTGCTGCTCGCGATCATCATCGTCGGCTCGTTCCTGCTCACCCGGCTGACCAGCTCGAGCAGCACTCCCCCCGGCGTTTCGCCGACGCCGTCGCCCACCCGGGCCTGGACCGCACCGGTGAACCCGGCCGGCAGGCTGGGCGTGGCCCTGCGCCCGACTTCGGCTCTGTCGGCGGCCGGGTGAGGGAGGCCGACCCGCCGGCTCCGGACGAGCCGCCGGCGAGCCCGGCCCCGACCGGAGGACGGCGGTTCCGGCGGCTCTTCCTCGACCCGACCCCCCTCCGCGAGCATCGCGAGTTCCGCCTCCTGTGGATCGGCCAGGTCGTGTCGGGCATGGGCAACCAGATCACCCGGATCGCGCTGCCCTTCCAGGTCTACGTCCGGACGGGATCGACCCTGGCGATCGGCGCGCTGGTCCTGGTCCAGCTGATCCCGATCCTCGTCTTCTCGCTCGGGGCGGGCTCGGTCGCCGATGCCGTCGACCGGCGCCGGGTGCTGGTCGTGACCCAGGTCGGGATGGCCCTGACCAGCCTGTGCCTGGTCGGCCTGGCCCTGGCCCCCGGGTCACCGCTGGTCGCGATCTACGTCGTCGCCTTCGTGGCCGCCGGGCTGGGCTCGGTCGACGGCCCGACCCGCTCGGCCTCGATCCCACGGCTCGTCAGCCCGGCCCACCTGCCCGCCGCCATCGCCCTCAACCAGCTGAACTTCCAGGCGGCGTCCGTCGTCGGCCCGGCGATCGGCGGCCTGCTCCTGGCCACGCTCGGCCTGGCCGGTGCCTATGCGGCCGACGTGCTGACCTTTGCCGCCTCCCTGTTGGCGCTGGCGTCGATCGGGCCGCTGCCCCCGGTCGGCAAGGTCACCCGGCCGGGGATCGCCGCAATCCGGGAGGGCCTGCGCTACGCCGCCGACCGGCGGATCATCCTGTCGACGTTCGCGATCGACCTCGTGGCGATGGTCTTCGGGATGCCCACCGCGCTGTTCCCGGTGCTCGCCCTCGACGTGTTCAAGGTCGGCCCGGTCGGGGTCGGCCTGCTGGCCGCAGCGCCGGGCGTGGGGGCCTTCTTCGGCGCGCTCCTGTCGGGCTGGGTCTCCCGGGTCCGGCGGACGGGCCGGGCGGTCGCCCTGGCGGTGATCGTGTGGGGGCTGGCGATTGCCGGCTTCGGGCTGGCGACGTTCTCGTTTCCCCTGGCGCTGGGGTTGCTGGCCGTGGCCGGCGCCGCGGACGTCCTGTCGGCCGTCTTCCGCTCGATGATCATCCAGCTCGAGGCGCCCGACGAGTTGCGCGGGCGGGTGATGTCGATCCACGCCCTCGTCGTAACGAGCGGGCCCCGGATGGGCGACCTCGAGGCAACGGCCGTGGCGGCCCTCGTCGGGGCCCAGGTCTCGGTCGTGTCCGGCGGACTGCTGTGCCTCGTCGGGGTCGTCGCCGTCGCCCGCCTGTTCCCCGAGCTGTGGGCCAACGTCATGCCGGCTCGGCGCTGAGCGAGGCGCTCAGAACATGACGACGTTGCGCAGGCCGGTCCCGGCGCGCAGCCGGTCGAACGCCCCCTCCACGTCGTCTAGCCCGATCCGTCGATCGACCAGCCGGTCGACCGGCAGCCGGCCGTCGAGGTAGAGCCGGGCGTAGGCCGGGAAGTCGACCGCGGCGACCGCGAAGCCGTAGTTGCTGCCCAGGATCGAGCGGCTGCCGTCGACGAACGGGAAGACCTCGAAGCCGGCCCGGACCCCGAACGGGGTCATCCCCACGAGGACGGCCGTGCCGCCCGGCGGCAGGAGGCGGATCGCCTGGTCGATCGTCGCCGCCAGCCCGATCGCCTCGAACGTGAAGTCCGGCCCGCCGCCGGTCAGCGCCCGGATCCGGGCATCGGTCGCCGCCGGGTCGTCGCCGGCCTGGACCGTGACCGTCGCCCCGAGTTCGCGGGCCAGCTCGAGCTTGGCCGGCACCCGGTCGATGGCGACGATCTGGGAGGCCCCGGCCAGCGCCGCACCCATCACGATCGACAGCCCGACGCCGCCCAGGCCGATCACCACGACGCTGGCGCCGGCCGGTACCTTGGCGGTCTTGGCCACGGCGCCGACGCCGGTCGAGACGCAGCAGCCGATCAGGGCGGCCACCTCGGGCGGCGTCCCGGCGGGCATCGGGATCGCCGCGGCGGCCGGCACGACGGTCGCCTCGGCCATGGTGCCGATCCCGCAGTACGGGAAGACGTCGGATCCATCGGCGCGGTGGGCGCGCGTCGTCCCGTCGGCGAGCCGGTGGCGGCTGGCACCCGAGTCCGAGCACAGCCACTCGCGGCCCGCCAGGCAGGCCGGGCAGTGGCCGCACGGCGCATACCAGCTGAGGGCGACGAGACGGCCCGGTTCGAGGCCGGTGGCCAGCGGATCGACTCCCGGCCCGACGGCCTCGACCAGCCCGGCGCCCTCGTGGCCGATCACGAACGGGCCGGTCCGCGGCCACTCGCCGTCGCGGACGTGGAGATCGGAGTGGCAGACGCCACTGGCCAGGATCCGGACCCGGACCTCGCCCCGGCGGGGCGGATCGAGGACGAGCTCCTCGATCATGACGGGCCGGCCGGCAGCCTGGAGCACCGCAGCGCGCATCAGCGCAGTGTGCCGGACATGACGAGACCCGGTGCCAGCGCGGCCCCGGGTCTCGTGCCTGGCTCGAGGAACGTTGGAGGTCAGCCGACCGTGTTGGTCGCCTTGACCACCATCGTGTGGGCGAAGATGTCGTGCCAGCCCTGCTTGGTCGGGCTCGAGTACGTCGTGTACACGAGGTAGATGAACCAGCCCAGGGCAGCCAGCGAGATCAGGATGCCGAGGAGGGGCAGGGGATTGAACGCCTGGGCGATGCCGAACGGCGCGCCGAGGGCGATCCAGCGCTTGATCGCCTGGTCCTGGGTCAGGGTCGCGCCGCTGCCGGCGTCACCGATCTGCATCCCGAGGACCTGCATCCCGATCGTGGCCCGTCGCTGCGTCCACGTGTACCAGAAGTAGGCCCCGCTGATGACCAGGCCGCCGACCGCGTAGATCAGGGCGACGATCGGGTTGTAGTCGATGCTCAAGGTGGACAGGTTCAACGACGAGATGTGCAGCCCGACGCCGCTCAGGATCGCGAACAGGACGAGGTTGACGATGCCCAGAATGATCGCGTCGATGATGTAGGCGATGGCGCGGTTCGGGACGTCGGCATACACGAAGCCCTTCGGTCCTGGCTGCGCCGGAGGGGGCGGGGGGGCGCTCCAGCCGGAAGTCGGTCCCGTCGGCGCGCCCTGGCCGCCGGTCGATCCACTCTGATCCATCGTGCCTCCCTGATGAATGCTTGACGCGAGCCGGGTGCCCCGTTCGCCGACCAGAGCATACGCATTCTGCACGCGCGCGACCAGACCAAAACAGGAAAAGCTCAGGCGGCGACGACCTGGTTGCGGCCGGCGCCCTTGGCCATCGCCAGGCCGACGTCGCAGGTGCCCAGCAGGTCGACCAGCCCGTCGTCGGGACCGAGCCCGGCGCAGCCGGCCGATACGGTCGCCGTGAGCCGCTGGCCCGAGGCGCCCCGGAACGTCTGCTGGGCAAAGGCCAGCCGGATCTCGTCGGCGATCCGGAAGGCATCGTCGCGGGACGTCCCGTCGAGGACCGCCACGAACTCCTCGCCGCCATAGCGAGCGACCAGGTCGCTCGCCCGGAAGCGCTCGAGCAGGAGCCGGCCGAAGGCGCGCAGGACGGCGTCGCCGGTCTGGTGCCCGTGGAACTTGTTGAACGCGCCGAACTCGTCGAGGTCGAACATGATCGCCGACAGCGGCGCCCGCTCGGCCGCCGGCAGCCGGCGGCGGGCCGCGATCATCCGCTCGAGGCTGGGCTCGAAGTGACGGCGGTTGAACGTGCCGGTCAGCGAGTCGCGGATCGAGGCCTCCATCACCTCGGCGTGGAGGTCGGCGTTGGTGATCGCCAGGGCGACCTTCGAGCCCAGGATCTGGACCACCTCGAGCTCCAGCTCCGAGAACCGCCGGGCGGCGTCGAAGCGGACCAGGGTCAGCGCGCCGATCACGACCTGGTCACGGATCAGGGGCACGGCCAGGCTGGCCATGACGTCGAGCCGCGGCGCGTCGGCGATCGCCGCCGGGAAGCTGCGCCGGTCGTAGGCGTCGTCGAGGACCGGTGCCCGATCGCGGATCGCCCGCCCGGAGACGCCCTCGCCGGGCCGGATCTCGGCCCCCAGGTAGCTCCGGTTGCCGCCCACGAACGCCCGCAGGCGGTACGTGCCGTCGGTCCGATCGAGAAGGGTGAGGATCGCGCTGTCGGCGGTGACGACCTCGACCATGCCGGCCACGATCCGGTCGGCCAGGATCGTCGCGTCGAGCGTCGAGCTGACGACGGCCCCGAAGTTGATCACCTTCTGGAAGAGCTGGGCGCGCTCGGCCAGCCGGCGCCGCTCGCGGGCCAGGGCGAGGGCCGACGAGAGTCGGTCGCCGACCAGGCCGATGATGTCCAGGTCGTGCTCGTCCAGCACGGACCGGTCGGATTCGACGTTGACGATGCCGAGCAGCTCGTCGCCGGCCAGCAGCGGGACGCACACCTCGCTGCGCAGGCCCGTCGCCGCCCCGAGGTAGTCCGGATCGGAGTCGACGCTGGGTACCAGGGCGGCCTGCCTGGTCCGGATCACCCGGCCGATCACCCCCTGGCTGCCATCGAAGCTCGGGATCGGGTCGACGTAGCCGTGCTGGGCGCCCATCCGCAGGTCGGTCGACGTGCCACCCAGCTCCTCGCCCAGGTAGATCGAGCCATGGCTGTAGCCGAAGGGGCCGATCAGCAGGTCCATGACCGACTGGAGCGCGCCCGGCTCGGGCCCGCTCGCGGCGAGTGTCCGGCCGACGGCGTCGAGCGCGGCGATCTGCCGGTTGCGGCGACGTTCACTCGAGTTCACCGTTCGCAGCCGGTCGAGAGCCAGCCCCAGCGACGAGACGGTCCGTCGGGTGCCGAACGCCAGGATCACCCCGACGACCCCCAGGACGAGCCCCTGCTCCGTGACGGATGAGCCCTGGGCCGGACCATTGACCAGGAGGGCGAGCCGGGCGAAGCCCACGATCACCAGGACGACCAACCCCTCGCCCGCCCCGATCGCCGCGGCGACCACGATGACCGGGATGTAGAGCGGTGCCAGGGGCACGCTGCCCGGGTCGGCCGTGCCGTAGGCGGCCACCGCCACGAAGGCGACGGCGACCAGCAGGCGGACGATCGACCAGCGGTCCACGGACGGCAGGTGGTGGAGCGACAGGCGTCGGCGCGAATAGCGCGGCGAGGCCAGGCCGAAGGCCAGCCCGACGGCGGCCAGGCCGACCTGGCCGGCGAGGTAGGCCAGGGCCAGGATCGCGACGCCGAGCTCGTTCGGGCCCTGGTCGAGCAGGTCGACGATGACCGTCGGGACGGCCAGGGCGAGGGCCAGCAGGACATGCGGATCCGACCGCAGGCGGCGGCGCAGGCGCACCGTGCTCAGGTGCTCCCTGGCGCTCGAGCGCAGGGCACGGTCGAGCCGGGCCTCGTTGGTCATTCCGGAAGTGTTGACCGGGGACACCGCGGCGGCCATGGGCCGGGGGTCCCCCCGCCGGTCGCCAAACGTTCCAGCCCGCTCGGCTCGCCCGACGCGGCTCGGCCCGCGCGGCTAGCCGATCTCGTGGTGCTTGCGGCAGCGCGCCTCGTAGCGCTCGTCGCCCATCCCGCCGATGACGACGAGGGGATCGCTGGCCGACGCCGGCCGGCCGTCGACCAGCCGCTGCGTCCGGGAGGCGGCCTCGCCGCACACGACGCAGATGGCGCTGAGCATGAGGATCTCGTCGGCGATCGCCAGCAGGTCGGGCACCGGTCCGAAGGGCCGACCCAGGAAATCACGGTTCAGGCCGTTGACGATGACCGCCCGATCCCGGTCGGCCAGCCGCTCCGCGACGCCGACCAGTCCGGCGTCGAAGAACTGGGCCTCCTCGATCGCGACCACGTCGGCACGGGTCTCGGTCACGACGGCCTCGATCGCGCTCGAGCCGGCCACCGGCCGGGCCGGGAAGGCGACCCCGAACCGGCTGCGGACGGTCTCTGGCTCGGTCCGGTCGTCGAGCGCCGGCCGGATCAGGACGACCTTCCGGCGGGCGATCCGGGCCCGCTCGCAGAGCCGGATCAGCTCGGCCGTCTTGCCGCTGAACATCGGCCCGGTGATCACCGTGATCGAACCGCGGGGATTGAACACGAGGAGCAGCGTAGCGCGATCGCCGGCCCCGGGCGGCCCGGCGCAGGGGCCTCGGCTCGGCCTAGCGCGACGTCGTCAGGCCGACGAGCTCGATCACCCCGGCGTCGGGCGGATCCGGCCAGCGCGCCTTGAGCGTCCCGATCGCGAAGCCGAGGGCGTCGCGGGCGGCCATCAGGCCCCGGCCGGTCGTCGAGGTGACCAGGATCCGGGGCCGGACCGGGGCGAGGTCGGTGCCGTACTCGGTCCGGAAGCGCACCTGCCAGGCCGCGCAGGCCTGCCGGATCCGGCCCTCGAGCCCAGTCGCCGTCGGACTGCCCAGGACGACGAACTCGTCGCCGCCTTCGCGGGTCGCGACGCAACCGGGCACCTGGGCCAGGGTCTGGGCGAACGAGCGCAGGACCCGGTCGCCGAGGGCCTGCCCGAAGCGCGTGTTCCACGCTCCGAAGCCGGCCAGATCGATGAACGCGATCTCGATCGGGGCCCGGGACAGGCCGGGCACCTCGCTCATCAACCGGCCGAGGTCGCCCAGCCACGTCCCCCAGGCGAGGCCTGACCGCCGGTCGCGATGCTCGATCGCCAGCTGCGGCCAGTGCCAGCGATCGGCGAACGGCGCGTCGAGCCGGACGAGGAGCTCGGCCACCGCCCGGGTCGTCCAGACCGCGTCCGGACCGGCCGCCCGCCACCAGCCGTCGGCGCCCTGCAGTGCGCACAGGATGTTCGCCGTCCGCTGGGGATCGAACTCGGGGTCGGTCTGGCTCAGCAGCTCGGCCGCCACCAGGGTCGTCAGGACGTCGACCGGTCCGCCGCCGTCGCCCCAGCCGCCGAGCGGGTCCTCGGCGCGCTTGACGAAGCCGATCAGCGCCGCGGCGAGCTTCGGCCGCAGCCCGAGGGCGATCAGGCCGCCGGCGATCTGGGCACTGACCGAGGCCAGGGCGCGATGGCGAAAGGGGGCGTCCGAGCCCCGTCCGACGCCTTCGTCGATCAGGGCGGTCGCGGCGTAGCCATCGGCGATCGCCAGGGCAAAAGGATGGATCCGCCGAAGCAGGCGCGGCCGGCGGGTGACCGTCCACAGCGCGAACGTGTCGGCCCAGGCGTGCCGCTGGGCGGCGCCCGCGGCGAGCGAGCGTCGGATCCCGGGCAGGGCCCGAACCAGGAGCCCCTGGGCCCGTTCGCCGGCTGGGCCGTCGAGGGAGATCAGCAGCTCCAGGAATTCGGCGGATTCGGTGATGACCAGGGGCTCGATCAGGCGGGCCAGGAAGCGATCGGGATCCGCCGCCCGGAGCGGCTCCTCGGCCGGGCGCCAGGCGTGCCAGCCGGCGTTCGGGCCGATCGACGCCGGACGAGGCCCTTCCGGGGCGATCGACAGGGGCCAGGGATAGCCTTCGAACCCGCCGACGCCAGACCGCTCGACGGCCGGCGAGGAGACCGGACCCGGGCCGCGGCCGGACCAGGCGGACAGGAGCCAGCCGACGTCGACGAGCTCGTGCTGGGCGGCCTGCAGCTCGAGCAGCGTCGTCGGAAAGAGGGGCTCGTGGCGCGGGTCGGTGGCGAGCAGCCGGAAGAGAGCCTGTCGCCCGATCTTGGCCGGCTGGAAGCGGGGCGTCACGAGCGGGGGACTCCATGGCGGCGACGACGAGTGCTTCGCGCCTGGCACTGGCCGCGATCAGCCCTCGTCGATATGAGCATTGGAGCACCTTTGGTCAGGTGCCCCAACAGTACGAAAGTACTACATCTGGAGCGGCTTGAGCAGCCCTCTCCGGTGCACGCTGTCACAACCCTTTGGAATCGGGTCCGCGGCGCCGGTTCCCGATCAGGCCGGCGGGAGGGGCCCGAGCGGCAGGCTGAACCGGATCGTCGTGCCCGGACCGGACCCGCCGACGACCGCGATCGTCCCGCCATGGGCCTCGACGAGGTTGCGAGCGATCGCCAGGCCCAGCCCTGAGCCGCGCGATTCGCTCGACTTCGCGAACCGGTCGAAGACCTCCCCGACGAGCTCGGCCGGAATCCCCGGCCCGGTATCCCGGACCTCGACCTCGACCGGCCCACGGTCGGCCGGCAGCGTCGTCGAGATCGTGACCGTCCCGCCCGGCGGCGTGTAGCGCAAGGCATTCGCGACGAGGTTGTCGAGGACCTCGCGGATCCGGACGGGGTCGATCTCCAGGAGGGGCAGGTCGGCCGGTGGGCCGGCAACCTCGATCGTGACCCCGCCGGCGGTGGCCATCGTCGCGAAGGCGCGGGCTGTCTCCTCGACGAGCAGGCCGAGGTCGGTCGGCTCGCGGTGGAGCGGCAGCGTCCCGGCCTCCGACAGGGCGACGGTGCGCAGGTCCTCGACCAGCCGGCTCAGGATCAGGGTCTCGTCCAGGATCGCTCCGAGGTGCTCGGCGTCGGCCGGGTGGACGCCGTCGACGATCGCCTCGACGTTGCCCCGGACGACCGCCAGCGGCGTGCGCAGCTCGTGGCTGACGTCGGCCAGCAGCGAGCGTCGCTGGCGCTCGTTCGCCTCGAGCCGTGCGGCCATCGTGTTGAACCCGGCCGCCAGCTCGGCCAGCTCGCGCGGTCGTCCCCGGGGCCGGGTGACCCGTACCGAATAGTCACCATGGCTCAGCCGCCGGGTCGCGTCGACGAGCTCGTCGATCGGACGGGTGATCGTCCGGACCCGGCCACCCACGAACAGGATCCCGAGCAGCAGGAGGCCCAGGCCGCCGAAGCGGAGGACCACCACGGCCCCGCCCTGGCCCGGCCGGTCGGGTCCGAGCAGGCCGAAGATCGAAGCAAAGACGAAGCCGCCGATCGAGGCCAGGATGACGACGACGATCAGCAGGACGATCAGGGCCGCGGCGAAGCGCTGGACGAACCAGCGCCGGCGGGGTGGCCGCCAGTCGGGTCGCGCCCAGGGCGGCCCGTGCTCGGCCCACGACGCTCCACCATCCGCCCGCGGACCGGGCCCCGCACCCTCGTCGAACCGGGCGTCCCACCAGGCCCGGCCGCCGTCCGCCCGCCGCCGGCGTGCTGCGGCACGCCGACCGACCGACCGGCGCCCGGGTCCCTCGCCGGCCTCGTCCCGGCCGTCGCCCTCGCCGCTCACCCGGCTCGCTCGTCGGCGAAGCGATAGCCGACGCCGTAGACGGTCAGGACGTAGCGCGGCGCGCGCGGGTCCGGCTCGAGCTTGCGCCGCAGGTTCTTGACGTGGGTGTCGATCGAGCGCTCGTACGATTCGAACGAGGCACCGCGCAGGGCGTCGAGCAGCTGGCCGCGAGTGAAGATCCGCCCTGGCCGGCGAGCGAGGGTCGCCAGCAGCTCGAACTCGGTCGCGGTCAGCTCGATCGCCCGCCCGCCGGCCTCGACCCGCCGGCGCGGCACGTCGAGGGTCACGTCGGCGGCCCGGATCAGGTCGCCCGGCGTCTCGTCCGGCTCGGAGCGGCGGAGGACCGCCTTCACCCGGGCGACGAGCTCGCGCGGGCTGAACGGCTTGGTGATGTAGTCGTCGGCCCCGAGCTCCAGCCCGATCAGCTTGTCGAGCTCGTCGTCACGCGCGGTCAGGACGACGATCGGCAGGTTCGAGTCGCGCCGGATCGCCCGGATCACGTCGAGGCCGTCCGGCTCGGGGATCCCCAGGTCGAGGACGACCAGGTCGGGCGTCCGTGTCCGGACGAGGCCCAGGGCCGCCCGGCCGTCCGCCGCGCTGAGCACGCCATAGCCGGCATGCTCGAGGTAGTCCCGGGCGAGGTCGACGATCTTGGCTTCGTCGTCGACGACGAGGATGGTCTTCATCGCTGATCATCGTAGGCCCGCCGAACCGGGCCCCGGATGAAAGCGGCGGGGCCCGATGGCTCGGGACCCCGCCGCTGGCGGTCAGGCCGGTGGATTCGCTGTCGGCCCGGAGCCGGGCGCCGCCGGCCAGCCGCTCGTGGGCTCCGCCCCGTGGGCGGTCCGGTGCCACTCCTCGAGCCGCCCCCGGATCCACGTCTCGCGCGGATCACCCGAGGACTGGCTCCAGCCGCCGGGTCCAGGCCCGGCCCAGCCACGCCCACCCCAGCCGCGATGGCCACCGAAAGCCAGCCGCAGCAGGGCGACGAGCAGGAAGATGAACAGGAGGAAACCGATGAAGTGGAACAGGCCGAAGCCGATGAAGCCCCAGCCGAAGCCGTACGCCGCCGGCTGGGCCACGCCGGAGGCGGCCAGGCCGGCCGCGTAGGCCGCCCCGGTTGCCAGGCCGACCAGGGCCAGGACGCCGATGACGGCGAGGAACCTGCCGAAGAAACGCATGTGAGTCGAGCTCCCGATGTCGTGCCGGACTGCTGCGGCCCGTTCGGGTCGCCGTCCATGTCGCTCATCCTCGGGGCTCGGTGTGGAGCGAATGTGTGCCCGCTGCGGAGGTCTCGTGGCCGGGTCGGCGGCCGATCAGCGCCTGATCAGCGCCTGATCAGCGGTCTTGGAGGTTGCGCTGGAGCCGTTCGCCGGGCAGGATCCTGAAACCGCCATCGTGCCGATTGGCCGGACCCGGGCGAGCCTGGTTGGGCTGGCGCTGGCCGAGCGGCGCCCCCTCGGGCCGGCGGTTCGGGCCACCATTCGGACGGCCGCCCAGGGGACCGCCCGGGCGGGCCATCCCGTCGCGGCTCGGACGATGGACCGAACCGTTTCCTGGACGCCCTGCGGCCGGTCGGGTGCCCGCTGCGTAACCATGCTGCCCGGGCCGGCCCGCGGCCTGGTTCGGGCCTGGCCGGAACGCCGGGGTGCCGACTCGGCCCGGCGTGAATGGCGGTTGGCCGGGCCGGCCCGCCGGGAGCGGGGCTCCCCGCCGGGCGGGAGCAAAGCCGCGCTGCGGCCGGCCGGCCGGCAGGCCGCCCTGGCTGCGCAGGCGGATCGGCTCGGGTCGCAGATTGCGGTCGGGCTCGAAGCCGGGAATGACCTCGGTCGGGATCCGGTGGCCGAGGACCTGCTCGATGTCGCGCAGGAGCCTGTTCTCGTCGACGCACACCAGCGAGATCGCATCGCCCTCGACGCCGGCCCGGCCCGTCCGGCCGATGCGATGGACATAGTCCTCGGCGACCATCGGCAGCTCGTAGTTCACCACGTGGGGCAGGGCGTCGATGTCGATCCCACGGGCCGCCAGGTCCGTCGCCACGAGGACGGCCACTCGGCCCGCCTTGAAGTCGCTCAGGGCCCGGGTCCGCTGGGGCTGGCTCTTGTTGCCGTGGATCGCGGTGGCGATGATCCCGTCCCGCTCGAGCTGCTCGGCCAGCCGGTTGGCGCCGTGCTTGGTGCGGGTGAACACGAGGGCCTGGTCGATCCGACCGGACTTCACGAGGTGGGCCAGCAGCTCACGCTTGCGCTCCCGATCGACCGGCAGGACGAGCTGGCGGACGAGCTCGGCCGCGGTGTTGCGGCGAGCCACCTGGACCATCGCCGGGTCGCGCAGGATGTCGGCCGCCAGGCGCCGGACTTCGTCCGAGAAGGTGGCCGAGAAGAGGAGCGTCTGGCGATCGCGGGGCAGCAGGCCGATGATCCGCCGGATGTCGCGGATGAAGCCCATGTCGAGCAGCCGGTCCGCCTCGTCGAGGACGAGGATCTCGACGTGGCCGAGGTCGATCGTGCCCTGCCCGATGTGATCGAGCAGGCGGCCGGGGGTGGCCACCACGATCTCGGGACCTGAGCGCAGGGCCCGGACCTGGGGATCGAAGCCGACTCCGCCGTAGATCGTGGTTGAGCGGATCGGCCGGCGGGCGCCGTAGGTCCGGACGCTCTCCTCGACCTGCAGGGCAAGCTCGCGGGTCGGGGCCAGGACGAGGGTCCGGATCCGGATCGGGGTGGCATTGCGCCGGTCGCGGCTGGTCGGGATGTACGTCGGAAGGCCGTTGCCGGGCGCCTGGGCGGGCTCGTTGGCCGCTCGATTGGCGTGCAGGAGCTGAAGGATCGGCAGGACGAAGGCGGCCGTCTTGCCGGTCCCGGTCTGGGCTCCGGCGAGGACGTCGCGACCGGCCAGGACGAGCGGAATTGCCTCGGCCTGGACGGGGGTGGGCTCGGTGTAGCCCTGGTCCGCGACGACGCGGACGAGTTCGGGCGCAAGCCCAAGGTGATCAAAGGACACGGTCGTGTTGCTCCTGAGGGCCCTCCCGCGCGGTGGCGGGGCCCGGTCAGGGCACTGGCTGGTGGTTCGCTGATCTCACGGCTGGAAACCGGGGCGCCGACCGGAGCGCCCATGAGTACGAGACGCCAAGCCTAGCATGGTTCGCCCGCCGGGCCGGATCGCGGTGCTCGTCGCCAGTGCCCGTCCCGACCGCCGGACCCGACCTGGTGGGCGTCGTGTGCGCGTACGCGACGAGGTGTGCGTTGGGCGGACCCGGTGTGCGCGTGGCGGGCGTAAGCGACCAGACGCAAAGGGCGCGGCCCCGCGCGCCGCCGCGCGCGCCGCCGGACGGAACCGGGGGTGCGAGGCGTCTTGTGGCTAGGTCTCGTCGGCCGGTTATCTCCGCCGGAGATGAGAAGGCCGGAATTGGCAGTTCTCCCTGCCCGGTCCCGCCCGGTTACCGCCCATTTGATCTCTGCCGGAGATCAAGACGACCAAATCGACCCTGATCAACGGCGGCCGGCTCGGGCATTTGCCTCCATTCATCTCCTGTGGAGATAAGGGCACCGGGGACCTCGGCGAGGGCCGTGCGGGCGGCCGCGGAACGGCCCGCGGCCCGGCATGGATCGCAGTCCGCTGCACCCCCCCCAACGCGGCCCGCCTGCGTGCGCACCCCGACAGTCCGGCCCGCGTCGCGCGGGCCGTGCAGTGCGCCAACGGTCCGAAGTACCCTGCGACCCATGTGCACGGCGAAGGGTCCGGGCGGGTGAGCCGGGTCGGGCGGATCGGCCGGCGGCTGGCTGTCGGTCCAGCGGTCGTGGGCCTGGCCGGCCTGCTCGTCATCCTCGTCCCGGCCGGGACCGTCCGGGCGGCGTCCTGCGTCCCCCATCCGCCGGTCAGCAACGCCTTTCCGACCGATGCGCCGGTGTCCGCCGAGGTGAATGCGGCGATCAAGGTCGGCTCACTGCCCCAGCAGGTCGTGGTCGACCAGGCCGACGTGCGCGGCTACGCCTACGTCGCCAACAGCGGCGACGACACCGTCTCGGTCATCTCGACCCGGGCGCCGCTCGATTCGGCGATCGGCGTCGTGGCGACGCTGCCGAGCGGCGGCCACATTCCGGACCTGATCGCGGTCGATGACCGGAACGGCCTGGTGTATGTCGGCAACAACGGCTCGTGTACGGTCGGCGTGATCGCCGGCCGAGCCGCCGGCGGTCCGCGGCTGGTGGCCTCGGTCGCCGTCGGACTGACCCCCACGGCAGTCGCCGTTGGTCCCGACGGCCGGGTTTACGTCCTCGGCTCGAGCCCAGACGGGATGGTCGTGATCAGCCCCGACGCGGGGGCGACCGGTGGGAGCCCCGGGCCGGCCGACTTCCCGGCCTCGGCACCGGTCACCGGCGGGTTTCCGCCCAATCGAAGCTCGCTCGCGATCGTGCCCGGCGGCGCCCTGGCCGTCGTGGGCGGCAACGATGAGCTCGACACCGTCGACCTGTCCGGCCCATTGCCGGTGAACGTCGGGGCGACGCCGCTGAGCGGGATCTGGCTGGGCCTGACCTTCGACCCGTCGAGCGGCCTGCTGTACGCGTCGGACAACCTGTTTGACACGATCACCACCCTCCGCTTCGCGCCCGACGGGCGGGCGCTGCAGGTGATCGCCAGCGTGCCCGCTGCGGCGGCGGTCGACCCGCGCAAGAATGTCAACCCGGTGGGCACCGTGCTCCTGCCGATCAAACGCGAGCTGGTGGTCACCAGCTACTCGACGGCGACACCGCCGACCGCCAACCTGACGATCTTCGCCCTGGACTCGGCCGGCGGGCTGACGATCGCGCGCACGATCGCCGGGATCGATCACTCGATCACCCTGGCCCTCGATCCGGTCACCGGCCGGGTGCTCGTCAACGAGCGCGAGGCGAGCCGGATCTCGGTTCTCGACCTGGAGACGCCGACCCCGCTCGACCTGGCCTTCGTCCTGCCCGGCCCGTTCGACCTGTCGCTGACGCCGGCCGATATCGCCCGGAACCTGGGCCTGACCCTGCTGGTGATCCTCCTGATCGGAGCGCCGACGCCCCTCTTCAACAGCACGCTCGAGGCGAACGAGGACGAGATCCGGCGCTGGCTGCGCCGCCGGCTCCACCTCCGGGCGCGGGCCGCCCCGATCGACCGCCTGCGCAACCGCTGGCTGGGCGTCGGGATCTACCTGGTCGCGGCCGCCGTGCTGTACGCCTTCCTCGACCGCAAGTTCCCGTTCGACGACCAGCTCGTCGCCTTTGGCTCGGCCCTGATCACCCTGCTCGTGGCGACGGCGGCCTCGATCCTGCCCGGGGACCGCTACGTGGCGAGCCGCTATCGCGAGCACGGCGTCCCGCGCGCGGCGCTCTGGACGCTGGGCGTGGCGGTCGTGTGCGTCCTGGTCACCCGGCTGACCGACGCCGAGCCCGGCTACATCTACGGAATCATCGGCGGCTTCGCCTTCGCTACCGCGCTGACGGTCCCCGATCGGGGTCGGATGGCCTTCCGGGGTGGCCTGGCCGTCCTGGCGGTCGGCTTCGCGGCCTGGTTCCTGCGGGTCCCGTTCGAGCCGGTCGTCGGCCAGCCCCAGGACGCCGGCCTGCAGCTGGTCAACAAGGTCCTCGAGGGCCTGTTCGTGGGTTCGATCCAGGGCCTCGTCTTCGGTCTCGTCCCGCTCCGGTTCCTGAGCGGGGCGGCCCTGCGGACCTGGAGCACCGGTCGCTGGCTCGGCCTGTGGGCGGTCAGCCTGGTCCTGTTCATCAGCGTCGTGCTCTACCCGGTCAGCTCGTACGAGCCGCATCCGACCGATGCCGGGCTGGTCACGATGGTGATCACCGTCCTGGTCTACGGCCTGATCGCGGTCGTCTTCTGGGACTTCTTCCGGCGCCGGGCCCGGCGGGCCACGCCGGCCGTGCCGGCAGATCCGGCCTAGAGCCAGTCGATCCGGCGCAGGAAGCCGATCGCCGCGACGGCCAGGGCAATCGAGGCCACGACGATGAGCCAGAAGCCGGTCGCCTCCTGGCCGGCCAGGGCCGGCCCCGCCTCGCTCATCCCGAACAGGCCGCCCAAGGCGGCGATCCCGGCCAGGACCACGGTCACCCCGGTCAGCCGCTTCATGATCACCGACAGGTTGTTGTTGATCGTCGAGAGGTAGACCTCGAGGGTGCCGGCCGCGAGCTCCCGGAAGCTGTCGAACTCGTCGGTCAGCCGGATCAGGTGGTCGTACACGTCGCGGAAGTAGAAGACCTGGGCCTCGCCGATCAGGTCGAACTCGCGGCTGGTCAGCTGGCTGAAGATCTCCCGGCTCGGGGCGATCACGTGGCGCAGCGAGACAAGCTCGGTCTTCAGCCGGAAGACGTGCTCGAGGGTCGCCGGCACGGCGTGGTTGACGACCTCGTCCTGGAGGCCGTCGATCTCGTCGGCCATCCCGTCGAAGATCGGGAAGTAGCCGTCGACGATCGCATCGACCAGGGCCCACAGCAGGAAGTCCGGCCCGCGCTCGAGGATCGGGCCGAGGCCCAGCTTGAGCTGGTGGGCGGCGGCCGGATCCCACGCCGCCGGGTGGACCGACAGGAGGAACTGGCGGCCGAGGGCGAAGTCGATCTCGTGGCGCTCGACCTGGCCCGGGCGGGTCAGGGCGTACATCACGAGGTGGATGATCCCGTCGATCAGCTCGACCTTGGCCCGCTCGTTGCGCTCGATGATGTCCTCGGCGACGAGCGGATGGAGCCCGACCTGGCGGGCGACGTCCTCGACGGCCTTCGGGCTCGGATCGGTCAGGTCGATCCACAGGCGGGTCGAGCCCTCGGCGATCAGGCTGGCCAATTGGCCGGGGTCCTCGATCTCCTCGAGCCGCCCACCACGCAGGGCGTGAGCCGTGAACCCGTCGAGGGTCATCGCCTGCAGCCGGTCACGATCGGCACGCGGGTCGGGCGCCTAGCCCGAGATCTCGGCCCGTTCGGTGAACAGGGCCGTGACGGCCAGGCTGGCCACCAGCCACAGCCCGACCACGATCAAGGCAGTGTTCGGATCGAGCCGGGCCAGGCTCTGCCCGCCAGCGGCCCCGGCAGCCGCCGAATCGGTGACGATCAGCGAGTCGGCCGCTGCGAACGGCAGGTATTTGACGATGTCGGGCAGGAACAGGCCGGCGAAGGTGCCCGCGAAGTAGATCCCGATCCCGGCGCCGACCCCGGCCAGCTGGCTGCGGGCGAGGGTCGCGATCGTGAAGCCGACCGCGCCGAGCTCGACGAGTCCGAACCAGCCCCGCAGGAACTGCTCGGGCAGGTTGCCGAAGATCGAGGTATCGGTGATCCCGTCGGTCGAGACCCCGGCCAGCTTGGCCGCCAGGAACGTGACGATGACCCCGACGGCGAAGGCGATCAGCATCCCGATCCCGGCCAGGACCGCGATCCCGGCGTACGTCGTCAGCATGTACCGGCTCCGGCTCTCGCCCCGGGCGACCGCGGTCTTGAGCGTGCCCCAGGTCCACTCGGAGCCGGCGATCGCCGCGGCATAGGCCATGACGAACAGGCCGCCGAGGCCGAGCACGAAGCCCAGGATCAGGGCATACGCGCCGGGGAACGTCAGCAGGAGCAGGACGGCCTGGCCGCGGGGCTGCCTGATCGTGTCCTGGGCAGTCGCCCCGACCGCCAGGTAGATCAGGGCCATCAGGGCGATCAGCAGGCCGAGGGTCAGCCAGGTGGCGAGCCGCAGGCGGAGCTTGACCAGGGTCGAGACGAACAGCCTCATTGCCAGTTCCCCGGGACGACCTGGGCCGGCCCCTCGGACCTGGGCGGCGGGGCCGCGGAGGTCAGCTCGAGGAAGAGCGACTCGAGGTCGCTACCCGTTTCGAGGCCCGAGGCGTAGATGCCGGCCCCGGCCAGGACCCGGTTGACCTCGGCCGCCCGGCCCTGCTCGATCGGTACGACGAGCCAGCCGGCCTCGTTGGCCGGGCCGCTCGGGCGACCGTCGTCGGAGCCGTCGACCCGGGCCGCGACGCCGAGCGGGGCGAGGGCGGCAACCGCTCGCTCGATCTCGTCGGGGGCGACCCGGACGCGGACCCGGCCCTCGCGGCTGAGCAGCGTCTCGATCGGCCCTTCCCGGACGAGCTTGCCCGCGGCGATGATCCCGATCTCGTCGGCCAGCTGGCTGACCTCGCTCAGGAGGTGGCTCGAGATGAACACGGTCTTGCCGGTCGAGGCCAGGTGGCGGAGCGTGTCGCGCATGGCCACGATCCCGGCCGGGTCGAGACCGTTGGCCGGCTCGTCGAGCAGGAGCAACCTGGGGTCGTTGAGCAGGGCACCGGCGATTCCCAGGCGCTGCTTCATGCCCAGCGAATAGTTCGAGACCTTGTCGCCGCCCCGCTCGCGCAGGCCGACGAGCTCGAGGACCTCCTCGATCCGCGACTTCGGGGTCGGTGCCCCGCTGGCCGCCAGGGCGCGCAGGTTCGCCCGGCCCGAGAGGTAGGGGTAGAAGGCCGGCGACTCGATCAGCGCACCGACATCGAACAGGCGGTGCCGGTCGCGCCGGCCGAATGGCGCGCCGAGGACCTCGATCGTGCCGCCGTCGGGGTGGATCAGCCCGGTGAGGAGACGCATCGTCGTCGTCTTGCCGGCCCCGTTCGGCCCCAGGAAGCCGTAGACCACGCCCCGGGGCACGGACAGGTCGAGACCGGCCAGGGCGGTCCGCGGGCCGTAGCGCTTCACGAGTGCCCTGGTGCTCAGGGCCAGCCCGTCCGTCGACGAGCCGCTCGGGGCGCCGCTCAGGGGATCGGCTCGAGGTCGATCGTGCGGACCTGGCGGGTCCGTCCGGCCTCGGTCCGGACCAGGGCCGTCGGGATCACCCCGCCGGGCAGCTTCTCGATGATCGCGGCCTCGCCGCTGTACAGGCCGCTCCCGACGATCCGGACCCGATCGCCGACCGTGAGGCCCTCACGGCCCTTCGTCGCGGACAGGTTGATCGACGCGACGGTGGTTCGAATGACTGGCGGCGGCTCGGTGCCGGGGAGGGGCGGCTTGACCGGAGCCGGGGGGCGGCGATAGACGTTGCGGCGGGGCTTCGTGGCGATGGTTCGTGTACCTCACGTTCGGGTTCCGGGCCGGCCCGTGACCGGGCCGGGGGACACGATAGCCCATCCACCGTCCCCACGGGCGCAGGCACGACCGGGATCGGGTGCGCGCGCGAACCACGGAACGTCCGATTTTGCCGAGGCACGGGCGTTCGCGGCGAGGTGATTGCGTATGCAACCAGTTTCGTGGTATGGTGGATGCCAGCTCGAAACGTGCAAGTCGACTCCAGCTCGGTGCCCTCGCGTTTCCCGAAACGAAGACAGGTAACCGATGACGATCTCGGATCTCGCCCTCCTCCTGCTCGGCCTCACGGTCGGGCTGACGTTCGCCGCGCACGGCGCCCAGAAGGCCTTCGGCTGGTGGGGTGGCCCCGGCCTTGGCGGCTGGCAGGCGGCGATGGACCACATGGGCTTCCGCCCGGCACGCCTCTTTGCCGCCGTGTCGATGCTGGCCGAGCTCGCCGGCGGGCTGTTCCTGGCGGTCGGCTTCCTGACCCCGGTCGCGGCCGCGATCCTCGTGGCCCAGTCGACGGTGATCATCCTCCACGTCCACCTGCCGAAGGGCTTCTGGAGTGCCAAGGGTGGGCTTGAGTTCGCGCTCCAGCTCGGCGTCGGTGCCCTGGTCCTGGGTCTCGCGGGTCGCGGCGCGGCGAGCGTCGATGGAGCCCTCGGGCTGGCGTTCGGCTCGACGACCCGGATCGAGCTGCTGCTGGTCGGCCTGCTTGCCGGCCTGGGCTCGATCGCGATCTCGCGCCTGGCGAGCAGCCCGGCCGGCCATCCGGCCCACTGACCGCGATGGCGCGGCCGTCGGAAGCCGTGCATACTCGGCCCGAGCGGGGCGCCCAGGTTCGGTGCGCCCCGGCCGGCTGCTGAGGGATCGATGACCAAGCACTCGAAGCGAGAACGCGAGCGACGCGCCCAGGAGACCGAACGGGTCAACCAGGTCCAGGCAGCCTGGATCGGCAGCGTCCCGCCCGCCGTGGCCAAGGCATTCGCGGCCGGGGTCGAGGCCGCCCGGGCGCGCGGCCCGCACGTGCCCGCCCCGGACATGGCGCCGGGCACGATGCCCCGCCCGCCGCGCCCCGGCCATGAGCCGAAAGAGAAGCCCGAACCGGCTCGCCCGCGCCGCAACGGCTGACGATCGCGGCCGGCGGCCGGCCGCCGCCGTCAGGGCTTGACGGCGGTCCAATCGGGATAGATCCCGTTCGAATTGCCCGGGGCGTGGTCACCCGAGTAGACGTACAGGGGCAGGCCGTTGTACGTGACCTGCACGGTCCCGCTGAGGTCGGGCCGCGAGATCGTGCCCAGGCTGCCGGTCACGCCCGCTCCGGCGGTCGGCGCGGTCCCACTCGGAACCGTCAACGCCGGCCAGGTCGCGATGCAGTCATCCACCGACGTGCAGGCGCTCGAGCCGGCGCCGGCGACGTCCTTCGAGAACGAGTAGACGGTCATCCCGCTCGAGCCGGCAACGAGCAGGGTCCCGTTCGAGCCGACCGACTGGGCCACGACGGTCGACGTTCCGGCCGACGTTCCGTCGCTGCCCGAGCAGGCCGCGATGAGGGGCGAGATGGCCAGGATGACCCCAGCCAGGAACATGGTTCGTTGCACCGGATTCCTCCATGGTGTGTGTCGCGCGGGTCCTCCCGCAGGTGGGGGCTCCGGACATGACCGATTACGCGCGCCGACCCGGACTCGGTTCTCGCGAGTTGCCGGGCCGGGCCGTCTGCTAGGCTCGCGCCATGGCGAAGTCGCGGGATGCCGGGCCCGGGCCTGACCCGGATCCAGGCGAGCGGCCGATGATCCGCTATCCGCTCGACTGGCTCCTGGCCGTGATCGATCGACCGGCGGCTGCCCATGTGGCCGCCCGGGCACTCGTCGACGCTGGCTTCGACGGCGACGACGTCAAGGTCCTCGAGGGGGCGACCGCGGACGGGTCGCTGGCCGACCTGCCGACAAGCTCGGGCGCGATCGGCCAGCTGATCCGCCTGATCCAGTTCATCTCGATGGACCAGACCCCGGACCTGCGCCTGTACGAGGCGGCCCTCGACGACGGCCGGGCGATCGTGGCGATCCACTGCTCCGATCGCGACCGGCTCGTTGCGGCGCGCGATGTCCTGGCCGCCCACGGCGCTCATTTCCAGAATCACTTTGGCCGCTACGCGACCGAGGAGTTCTCGCGCTGGCAGGGCCCGGAGCTCCATCCGCGCTGGTAGGACCCGGTCGGATGCCGGGGGATCGGTCCGCGTCGGCTAGAGTCTGGCGATGCACGTGTGCGTCCTGGGTCCCCTCGTCGTCCGGGACGGAGCGACGGAGGTGCCGGCCGGCGGGCCCCTCCAGCGCCGGGTCCTTGCCCGGCTGGCGATGGACGCCGGCCGGCCGGTCGACCCGGCCGACCTCGAGGCGGCCGCCTGGGGCGACGACCCGCCGCTCGCGGCCCGCCACACGATCGCCTCGCACGTCTTCCGCCTGCGCCGGCTGGGCATCGCGATCGAGACCGCCGATGAGCGCTACGTCCTGCGCACCACGACCGACGTCGACGAGGTCGAGCGGCTCGTGGCCGAGGCCCGGAGCGCGCTCGAGCGGACCGACCGGGCGGCCGCCGCGGCCGCGTTCCGGCAGGCCCTGGCGCTCGCCCGGGGCCGGCCGCTGGCCGATCTCGAGGACCTGCCCGAGGCCCGCATCGTGGCGACCCGGCTCGAGGAGCTGATCGAGGGACTGCGCGAGGACCTGCTGGTCGTCGAGCTCGATGACGGGCGGCCGGCCGATCTCGTGGCCGCGGCCCGGCAGCTCGCCGACGAGCAACCCTATCGCGAGCGCCGCTGGGCCCTGCTGATGCTCGTCCTGTACCGTGCCGGCCGGCAGGCCGAGGCACTCGACGCGTATGCCGAGTGCCGCCGCCGGCTCCTCGACGATCTGGGCCTCGACCCGGGGGCAAGCCTGCGCCGGATGCAGCAGGCGGTCCTCAGCCAGGACCCGATCCTCGACTCGCCCGCCGCGACCAGCGCCCTGGCCGCCGGGACGTCCCTGCCGCCGCCCCCGCCGACGCCTGAGCCGAACGCCGCGACGGCCCGGATTCCGGGAACGTCGACCCGCCTGATCGGCCGGTCGAGCGAGCGACACGACCTGGCCGAGGCCTGGGAACGGGCTCGCCTCGTGACCCTGCTCGGACCGCCGGGCGCCGGCAAGACGCGGCTGGCCCTCGAGCTCGGCCGGAGCGTCCCGCCGCCGGTCTGGTACGTCTCGCTCGAGCAGCTGCCCGATTCGCAGTCCGTCGCAGCCGCCCTGCTCGACGTGGCCGACCCGTCGTCGCGGGCGACCGACCCGGTCCGGGGGGCCCTCGCCGCGCTCCGCGACGAGGGCGGCCTGGTGATCCTCGACGGCTGCGAGGGCCGCCTGGCGGAGGTCGTCGCCCTCGTCGACGCCCTGCTGGCCGCCGGCGCGCGGTTGCGGATCCTGACCACGACCCGCGAGCGACTCGGGCTCCTCGATGAAGCGGTCCTGGCCGTCGGTCCACTGGCCGCCGGCGAGGCGCTCGACCTACTCGTCGACCGGGCCCGGCTGCTCGACCCCCACTTCCGGCTCGGGCCGGACGACATCGCCCTGGCCGACCGGCTGTGCGCCCTGGTCGACCGGCTGCCGCTGGGCGTCGAGCTCGTCGCGCGGCACCTCCAGCTCCTGCGCCTGGACGAGGTCGTCAAGCGGGTCGAGGCGGACCTGGGCCGGTGGGCCGGGGGACCGATCGGCGGCCGAGCGGGCCTGTGGGCGGCGCTCGACTCGAGCGTCGAGCGCCTGCGACCCGTCGAGCGCCAGGCGCTGCTCGCCCTGTCGGTCGTCGTGGCTGACGCCGACCTCGCCCTGATCGAAGCCGTGGCCGGCTTCGGCGACGGATCAGTCGACGCGTTCGAGACCGTCGCCCGGCTCGTCGACGCCAGCCTGGTCCAGGTCCGCAGCGCGATCGGCCCGACCCGCTACGAGCTCTTCCGGACGGTTGCCGGCCACACCCTCGAGTCGGCCTCCGAAGCCGACATAGCGGCTGCCCGCAGCCGCTATGTCGACGCCGTCCTCGAGCGGACCCGGCGGCTCACCGGCCAGCTGGCAAGCGCCGGCCGGAGCGACACCCTGCGCCTGCTCGATCGCGAGATGCCCCACATCCGCGAGGTCCTCGATCGCCTGGCCGACGCTGGAGACCCGGACCGGATCGGCCAGGGCCTCGGTGCGGCGGTCAGCCTGACCGATTACTGGCTGGGCCGCCACCCAGCCGAGGGTCTGCGCGTGATCGGCCACCTGCTCCAGGCGGGCGGGCCAACCGATCCTCGCCTGCGGGCCACGGGCCTGCTGGCCCAGGGCCACCTCGCCTACTGGGTGACCGATTTCGGCCTGGGGGCCCAGGTGGTGGCCGAGGCCCAGGGCCTGTTCGCGGCCCTGGGCGATGCGCTCGGAGAAGGCCGGGCGCTGCGCCGGATGGGCGCGATCGCCGCGGCGACCGATGACCTGCCGGCGGCCCGGCGCTACCTCGAGGCGTCGCTCGACCGGCTCGACATGGCCGACGTCGAGGGCGAGATCGGCACGACCCTGCTCCACCTCGGCTCGCTCCTGGCCGATGAGGGCCTGGTCGACGCAGCACGGCCGCTTCTCCAGCGAGCCCACCGGATTGCCGTGGCGACCGGTGACCCGCTGGCCAACGGCCATGTGCTGGCCGCAGTCAACCTCGCCGACTGGAAGGCGGGCGATCTGGAGGAGGCGATGGCCTCCGGCAACGAAGCACTCCTGATCTTCCGCGAGCTCGGCCACCGGACGACCGAGGGGACCGTCGCCTACCGCCTCGCGGCGGTCGCCCGCGGGCTGAACCGGCCCCGGGCGGCGCGCCGCTACGCCGAGCTGGCCATCGCCGCCGGCGAGCAGTCGAGCACGCGCACGACGACGGCCCAGGGCCACCTCAACCTCGCCCGGCTCGACCTCGATGGCGGTGATCCCCCGACTGCCGCGGGCCACCTCCTTCGCTCGCTCGAGCTCGTCGACCCGGACGCCGATCGGTGGGTCCTGGTGGAGATCCTCGAGGCGGTCGCCCGCCTGCTCGTGACCCTCGGCCGGGCCGGCTCGGGTCGCCTGCTGGCAAGTGCCGGCGCGATCCGGGCGACGATCCGCCAGCCGGTCGCCCCGACGGAGACCGCCGACCGGGACTGGACCGCCGTGGAGGGCCGGGCAATCGACCGCGCTACCGGGGCGCTGGCTGGATCCGGCGCGGACGAGGTGCTCAGCCCGGTGGCCGCCTACGGCGAGGCCGAGGCGGTCGCCCGCGAAGCTGCCCGGCCCGATCCCGCTCCCCGTCGGACACGCCGCGCCCGGGGCTGAGCCCTTCGGTCGGGCCCGGCCGCGCCTACCAGCCGAGACCGACCATGAACTGCTTCGGGGTCTCGCCCCGGGCGATCCGCACCCGGGGGAGGAGCAGGAGGTCCTCACCGGTGTGGGCGATTCCCTCGACCGTCGTGAACGCGACCGTGTAGCCATGGAGCCTGAGGAGCTGGACTGCCTCGCCTGAGCTGAAGCCGAAGGGGTAGGCCAGGGTGGCGACGGTCGTCGAAATGCCGCGGATGGCCAGCTCCGACTGGATCGTCCGGGCGGCGCCGAGGAGTGCGTCGGTCAGTTGCGTGCCGTGCAGCGTGCGCAGATCGACATGGTGGAGAGTGTGGTCGCCGATCTCGTTGCCGGCTGCGGCAAGGACGGCCCATTGGTCGTAGGTGAGGTAGTGGCCACCGTGCTCTCCGGGGATGACGTAGAACGTGCCGATGTAGCCCCGGTCGGGGACACCGTCGCGGTTCCGGTCGAGGGGCAGCCAGCCGCGGCCCGTGAAGACCAGGCTCGAGCCGTACTTCTGCATGATCGGCCAGGCGTACTTGATCAGCTCCGCCCGGCCATCGTCGAAGGACAGGACCATCACCTTCGCGGGGATCGCGATCCGGGCGGCAATCGACGCGCCCAGGTCATGAGCCGTGATCGTTCGGATCCCGTCCGCGGCCGCCGCCTTCAGCTGGGCGTCGAACTCCGAGCTGCGCACGAACAGGGCGGTATTCGCCGTGTCCGGCCGGAGGGGTGTCACGATGTGGTACATCGCGACCGGCACGCGCCAGGAGGTGAGGCTGGGACCCGGCCGGCGGGCGATGACCGCGGCATCGGCAGATGCGTCGATCCGGGTCGCAGCCATGACCGACGCGACGGGCAGGCCGCCGAGGGCGAGGGTGGCAATCCCGGCCAGCAGGAGATGGCGGAGGACCGTTGCTCGATGCGGACGCCGTCGACCTGTCCGGCCCGGCCCCGAGCGCCGCGCAGGGCGGAAGTCGAGCATCATACCGACGCCCACGGCGTCGCCAGCCAGGGACCGAGCACAAACGCCTGGGACGCAATCCGGACCGAGCCCCTGATCGTCACGTGGGTATTCGCGCGATCGAAGCTGACCCGCAGGCGCAGGCGACCGTTGCCATTGGCCGGCAGCCCCAGCGCGGCAGTCGAGACCATGAGTCCGATCGTCCGATCGCACAGGGCGACGACC
The DNA here is from genome assembly GCA_963727055.1 of uncultured Chloroflexia bacterium. Lineage (GTDB taxonomy): Bacteria > Chloroflexota > Limnocylindria > Limnocylindrales > CSP1-4 > Palsa-1033. Next base: position 965,329 of record CAVSEN010000003.1, on the reverse strand, counting down.
GCTCCGGCGGGACGGTAGCTGCACGGGATCGAGATGACGCCGGTCGTGGTCCAGCTGCCGTGGACCAGGACCCGGTCGGTGATTGCTCCCCGAAGCATTCGTCTCGGGCGACCAGGTCGACCTCGACCAGGTGACCGGCGGCAGCGCCCGCTCCACGGACCTCGATCCGCCAGGCGGCCGTCGTCGGCCGGCTCCCGACGAGGTCAAGGTCGACTGCTCGAGCGGTCCGTGACCATCCGATCCGGACCGTGGCGCTGCCGCCTCCGGTGCTCGTGGAGGGGCCGACAGCGCTGGCGGGCGTGGCGGCAACGCCAAGGAACCCGGCGGTCGCGAGGATCACGGCGAACAGGCACGCCAGGGCGCGCCATCGTCGCTGGCTCGGTGACATCAGGCAGCGCCCGCGAGCGGCGCGGCGCCGACCTCGCCGACCAGCTCGAGCATCGTGGCCGCGTCGACCGGACGGCCGAGGAGGTAGCCCTGGCCGAGCGGGCAGCCCATCGCCCGCAGCCGCTCGAGTTGCTGCTCGGTCTCGATCCCTTCGGCGATCGTCGACATCTCCAGGGCCCGGCCGATCTCCACGATCGCGGCCGCGATACCCGGCCCCTGCTCTGGATCGTCGAGGGGCGTCACGAACGACCGGTCGATCTTGATATGGCTGACCGGGAACTGCTGGAGGTAGGCGAGGGACGAATAGCCGGTGCCGAAGTCGTCGATCGAGATCTGGACGCCGAGGGCATGGATCGAGTGCAGGCGCTCGAGGACCTCGGCCGTGTCGATGACCAGCTGGCGCTCGGTGATCTCCAGGGTGAGCCACCCCGGGGCGGCTCCGGCGCGGGCGAGGGCGGATTGGACCGTCCAGGGCAGGTTGGGGTCGGCGACCTGGGCCGACGCGAGGTTGACCGAAACGCGCGGGACACGGTTCGGCGCCCGGTTGGCCCAGCGCGCAACTTCGGCACAGGCGGTGCGCAGGACCCAGGTGCCGATCTCGCCGATCAGGCCGCTCTCTTCCGCGATCGGGATGAAGACGTCAGGCGGGACGCGCCCGCGGGTCGGATGGTCCCAGCGCACGAGCGCCTCGGCAGACACGAGCTGGCGCGTCGCGAGGTCGCGGATCGGCTGGTAGTAGAGGACGAGCTCGCCCTTCGCGATCGCCGTCCGGAGGTCCGTCTCGAGCTCGAAGCTCGTCTGGAGGTCGCGCTGCATCGACGGCATGAAGACCGAGACCTGGTCGTGGCCGCGCTGGCGGGCAACCGACAGCGCGACATCTGCGTCGCGCATCAGGCTGGTCGCGTCGACGCCCTCGCCGGCCTGTTCCGTCGTGGCGACGCCGATGCAGGCGGTCAGCTCGTAGAGCGTGCCGCCGATCAGGAGCGGCTCGCGCAGGACCGACCGGACCCGTTCGGTGACCTCGAGCGCTTCGGCGGCCGAGCCGCTGCCGTCGAGCAGGATGGCGAATTCGTCGCTGCTCAGGCGAGCCGCCGTGTCGGCGGCCCGGATCGCGCTGCTGAGGCGCAGGGCGACCTCCTGCAGGATCAGGTCACCGCTGGCATGGCCGAGGCTGTCGTTCAGGCGCCGAAAGCCGTCGAGGTCGAGTTTCATGATGCCCGTCGGTTCCAGGCTCCGGACGGCCTTGGTCAGCGCCTGGCCGACGCGGTTCACGAACAGCGCTCGATTCGGGAGGACGGTCAGCAGGTCGTGGAACGCGGCCTGGGTCACCTGCTGGGTCAGGACCTCCCGCTCGCGCACGTCGCGGGTCGTCAGCACGATCTTGCCGACCGTGGGGTCGTCGAGCAGGTTGGAGGCCACGGTCTCCAGGTGGCGCCAGCGGCCGTCGGCTCCCCACAGGCTCCATTCGAGGGGGCGGACCGGCAGGCTGGCGGCGGTGTCGGCGATCAGGTGGTCGAGCTGCTCGGCGGTGTTGGCATGGGCCAGCCGGGAGACCTGCTTGCCCAGGACGGCAGTCCGCTCCAGGCCCAGGATCCGGTCGACCGACGGTGAGGCATAGGCGATGATCCCGGTCGCATCGACCAGCAGGACGGCATCGGTGGCCTGGCCCTGGAGCGAGCCGTAGCGTGCTTCGCTTTCGCGCCGGACGCCGTCGGCCAGCAGCCGGGCGTTCTCGCGGTTGGTCAGCTCCTGCCGGACGAGGACCAGGATCGTCAGGCCGACGGCCCCGAAGAGCAGGCTGCTGACCGATGTGGTCGCGCTGCCATTGGCCGCCGCGAGCAGGACGCCGAAGCCGGCGGCCAGGCCGCCGTAGGGCAGGATCACCAGCCAGCGGCTGCCGACGTTCGTGGCCTCGGCCTCGGCCGGATCGCCAATTCGGGCCTGGAGGTAGCCGGCGAGGGCGATCGACAGGCTCGACAGGAAGTAGACGACGTCGACCCAATGGGCCGGGGGAGCGCCGGCCAGGGTCAACTCGCCGTAGGCCATGTCGGCGATGAACATCAATCCGAGTCCGCCGACCAGGGCGACCCGGGCGCTCCGGGCGATTCCGAGCGATCCGCGGAAGGCCAGGGTCGCGACCGCGAACAGGAGGACGAGGTCGCCGACCGGGTAGCCGAGTCCCAGGATCGTGCTGATCGCGTTGGGTTCGCCGGCCGTCAGGGTGGGCAGGAAGAGGCCGTGCCAGACAACCATCCCGCCACCGAGCAGGACAATTCCCGAGTCGACCCCCAGGCGGACCGCCTCGCTCCGGGCCCGGGCGGGACCGGGGAAGAGGAGCAGGGCCGCGGCGACGATCGGGTAGAAGGCGACATAGGCCACGTCGGCGACGGACGGGAACGGGTTCGAGTGCTGGATGATCGAGATCCAGGCCCACGCCCCGTCGCCGCTGGCGTAGATGGACATCCCGAGGGCGATCAAGAGCCAGGCGAGGCGGGTCCGACGGAACGCAGTCGAACGGGCCGCGTTGACGATCAGGACGGCCGCCACGAGGTCGATCACGGGGGCCGCGAAGCCGGTCACGGCGTTCTGGGCCTCGGCGCTCGAGCCACCGGTCGCCAGCCACAGGGCAATCGAGCCGACGCCGATCGCCGCCAGGCCGATCAGGATCGAGTCCGGTCCGAGCGACCGGGCGCGGCCGAACTCGCGCAATCGTCCGATCAGGTGCTCGCCCCGCCGTGGCCGGCGTCGAGCACCGATCCTGGCGAGGGCAGGCTGCCCGTCCCCCCGTAGGTTCATCGTTCCCCCCTGTGATGGCTCGAGCGGCCGGGTTCGCACTCGACACCCGTCGGTCCGACCGCAACCTGCCAATGGATCGTTGCCGTCGGGGCCTTCAACGGAACGTGCCGAACGGCCCCTTGGCGGCAGCGTTTCGTACGGGCACGCGCGGCATTCGTCCCGGGCTATTGACAGGAATCCCTTGTCAAGGCCTTGACAAGGTGGTATATTTACGTCCGATGTGGCGTGTCAAGACTTGACACGCCCGTACTCATGTCCGGCGCTCCTCGGAGCCCGGCGGTCGGCTCCAGGAGGGTCCGTGGCTGTCGGCGTTGCCGCGGAAGTGAAGAACAAGCTGGCCGTGGTCGACGTGATCGGCGAGACGGTCCAGCTGCGCAAGTCCGGTGCGTCCTACAAGGGCCTCTGTCCGTTCCACGGCGAGAAGACCCCGTCGTTCTACGTGACGCCCAGCCGCGAGAGCTGGAAGTGCTTCGGCTGCGGGCTGGGCGGCGACGTCTTCAGCTTCGTGATGCAGCGCGACTCGGTCACCTTTCCCGAGGCGCTCAAGACGCTGGCGGCCAAGGCGGGGGTCGAGCTCGACGAACGCTCGAGTCGCGAGGATGCCCGGCGCGCCCGCCTCCGGGACGTGCTGGACAGCGCGATTGCCTGGTACCACAGCGTCCTGACGGCCCATGTCTCGGGCCAGCCGGCGCTCGATTACCTGCGCAGCCGGGGCTTCAGCGACGCCACGATCTCGGCCCACCAGCTGGGCTGGGCGCCGGCCGGCTGGGACGCGATGTCGCGCCAGCTGATCGCCAAGCGGGGGATCGAGCCGGGGGCCCTGGCCGAGGTCGGCCTGACCCAGGCCCGGACGTCGGGTCGCGGCGCGTACGACCGCTTCCGCGAGCGAATCATCTTCCCGATCCGCGACGCGAACGGCCACGCCGTCGGCCTCGGCGGGCGGTACCTGATCGCTGATGGTGACAGCCGCGATCACGGGCCGAAGTACCTCAACTCACCGGCAACGCCGCTCTTCGACAAGAGCCGGACGCTGTACCTGATCGACCGGGCCAAGTCCGCGATCCGCAAGTCGGGCCAGGCCGTCATCGTCGAGGGCTATACCGACGCCCTGATGGCCCACCAGGCCGGCTTCACCAACGTCGTCGCCAGCCTGGGCACGGCGCTCACCCCGGGCCAGGTCGCCGTGCTCACTCGCTACGCCAAGAAGGTCGCCCTGGCCTACGACGTCGACCCGGCCGGCCAGTCGGCGGGCAGCTTCGGGGTGACCGAGCTGAACAACCTGATCAGCGAGGTCCAGCAGGGCGGGGGAGTCGGCCTGACCGACGTCGGGGTGGTCCGCCTGCCCGACGGCAAGGATCCCGACGAGGTGATCCGGGAGTCGCCCGACTTGTGGCGCGAGGCCGTCCGGACCCCCGACCCGATCCTGGCCTACCTGATCGACTACCACGCCGGCCGGATCGACACCCGCACGGCTGATGGCCGGCGGCGCCTCGTCGACGCGGTGATGCCGACCCTGCGCAAGGTCTCCGATCCGGTCGTCCGAGACGCCTACCTGCAGCTGCTCGCCCGGCGCTCCGGGGTCGAGGAGCGGATCCTGCTCGAGTCGCTCCATCGCCGGCCGGAGCCGAGCCGGCCGGGCGCGCTCGGCGGAGGCGGGGCAACCGACGACCATTCCGGCGCCCGGATCACCCTGGACGCCGTCCGGGCCGCCGCCGAGAGCGTCAGCCCCGAGGAGGTCGTCAAGTCGATCACCCCGGTCGAGGTCGAGCTCCTCCGTCTGCTCCTGCTCGTGCCCGAGCAGCAGGGCCACGTCGTCGAGCTGCTCAAGCCGGCCGACCTGCCGAGCACCGTCGCGCGCGAGCTCTACACGGCGATCGTCGCCGAGTTCCAGACCGGCTCGTTCGAGCGCGGTCGGATGCTCGAGGCCCTCGACCCCGAGACCCGGGCCCTGGCGATCGCCCTCTATGCGCACCGCGGGCCGGACCCCAGCCGTCTGTCCACTGCCCGCCTGACCTACGCCATCGACAAATGCCTGCTGACCCTCGAGGCCGATCGGCTCGAGGAACGGGGCACCTGGAACCAGGCCGAGCAGGCCGATGCGGAGCGCCGCGGCGACGCGGACGAGATCCGGCGGCTGCTCGACGAGGAACGACAGATCAACGAGGCGCGTCGATCGCTCGATCGCAGGATCGAGCAGACGCACCTGCTCACCCGTCCGGCCGTCGCCGGGCGCGCATAGCTGGAGGCACACGTGGCACAGGACCCAATGGATAAGCAGCTCGTCGAGGCGGTCCTCGCCGGGCGTCCCCGCCGGACGAAGGTCGAGCAGGAGGAGGCGAAGCTCGCCTCGAAGCGGCCCGCCCGCGCGGGCGTCGCCGTCCTCTCACCGGTCGAGCTCGACGAGGACGATGACGACGACGATCTCGATCTCGACCTGTCGGTCGTGGCCGACCCGGCCGAGGCGATCGAGATCGGGGTTGAGGTGGTCGGCGACAACGGCGAGGTCGTGGCCGAGAAGCTGCCCGCCGACGCCCCGGCGAAGCTCGACGCCAAGGAGCTCGAGGAGCCCACCCCCGAGGAGCTCGAGGCGCTCTCCGCCGACATGATCGGGATCGACGACCCGGTCCGGATGTACCTCAAGGAGATCGGCAAGGTCGCCCTGCTGACCGCCGAGGAAGAGGTCGTCCTGGCCAAGGCGATCGAGCTCGGCGAGTGGCTCGTCGAGGCGCCCTGGAAGGGCGTCGTCTCGCTCCACGAGTGGACCACCCACGACACCGAGCGCAAGACCCGGACGGCCAAGCCACAGCATCGGTTGCCCCTCGGCGACGAGGCCCACCTGCTCGTGCGCAAGGCGATCTCGGCCGACTCGGCAGCTGACCTGCTCGTGCCGACCCCCGACTTCCACCTGGTCAAGGCAGCCAAGGACGTCCAGTCCGACGGGACGAAGACGCTCCTGCGCGAGGCCAAGGCCCTGCTCCATGCCTACAACGAAGCGCTCGATCCCGACTCGTTCATCAAGCTTCTCGACTGGGCCTACTTCGCCGTCCACAACGGCGACCTCGACTCGCGCGACAACATCGGCCTGCGGGCGATCTACGACTGGACCCGGGAGGCCGTCGCGTTCCCCGCGCTCGAGCGCTGGATCACCGCCGGCAACGACGCCGAGCTGCTCAAGCGGATGGGCTTCGACCCCGAGGTCCCGCTCAACACCAAGCTGCGCGACCGGAAGGGCGAGCTGGTCAAGATCGGGCGCGACGCGCGCGAGCAGCTGACCAGCGCCAACCTGCGCCTCGTCGTGTCGATCGCCAAGAAATACATCGGCCGGGGGATGAGCTTCCTCGACCTGATCCAGGAAGGGAACATCGGCCTGATCCGGGCGGTCGAGAAGTTCGACTACGAGAAGGGCTACAAGTTCTCGACCTACGCCACCTGGTGGATTCGCCAGGCGATCACCCGGGCCATCGCCGACCAGGCCCGCACAATCCGAATCCCGGTCCACATGGTCGAGACGATCAACCGCCTGATCCGGGTCTCGCGCAACCTGCTCCAGGAGCTCGGCCGTGAGCCGACCGTGGAGGAGATCGCCGAGGCGATGTCAAAGGGCCAGGAGGTCGTCGTGACCCCCGACAAGGTCCGCGAGATCATCAAGGTCAGCCAGGAGCCGGTCTCGCTCGAAACGCCGATCGGCGAGGAGGAGGACTCCCACCTCGGCGACTTCATCGAGGACCGGGGCGCCCTGGCCCCGGCCGAAGCCGCGTCGCACCAGCTCCTCAAGGAGCAGGTCGAGGCGGTCCTCGACTCGCTGACCGGCCGCGAGCGACGCGTCCTCCAGCTCCGCTTCGGCCTCGAGGACGGGCGTGCCCGAACCCTCGAGGAAGTGGGCAAGGAGTTCAACGTCACCCGCGAGCGGATCCGCCAGATCGAGGCCAAGGCCCTCCGTAAGCTCCGCCACCCATCCCGCAGCCGCAAGCTGAAGGACTACCTGGAGTAAGTCCTCGGGGCCCGGCAGGGGTAGGGCCGGAGCCCGGGCCAGGGCCGACATTTCGTGCCCTCTGGCCCGGGTCGGTTGTCTGGGCCGCGTGGAGGCGCCGGCGCCGGGCCGGGTGGAGGCGGGCATCGGCGCCGGGCCGGGTGCGCCCTCCTCCCGCGGGCACGGGCGCCGGGACACGTGCGTCAGGCGGGCGCAACTGACGGGTTTCGCCGCTCGCTGGTCGCTTCTGTGCGCTGGGCCCAACACGCCGACCGATTCCTCGACCAATCGGTCGGATTCGTTCGCGAGACGCTACGTTTCGTCGGCCGCCATGGAGTTGCGCTCGTCTGAAGCAACTCAACTCGGACGTCGACGCAACGACCAGCCGCTCACAGCAGGATCACAGCACTTCCCCGAGGAAGTCTCCCCATTCGAAGGTCACGCAGCGCCTCGGATCCCGGAACGGCGAACGACTCCCTGAGCACCTCCTCGAACAGCCTGAGAGTGCTGCGGTTGGTCCGGCTCGCGGCGAGCAGGAGGATGACCGTCGAAATACCGCTATTCCGAGACTTGAGGGCGATCCGTCGTTGCACGGCCTGCAGGTCGGTGAGGCGAGTCTCGGCCTCGACCGCGACTCGATCGGTGCCGCGCGAGATCACGAGGTCCCACGCACGAAGGTCACCCGCTCCGCCGACCGGGACCTCGGACCGCCGGGCAAGGAGCGGCGACACCTGGCCTGTGAGCCGTCCGAGCAGGTTGATCTGGGCTTGATCACGAAGGGATCCGCCGCTCGGATAGGCGCGTGCGGAGAGATCCATGCCGACGACGCTCAAAAGCCGGGCGAGGTTGCGAACTGACACCGCCGGTACCTGGCCGTTCTCGATCCGGCTGACCGCCGATCGCGACAGGCCCACGGCCTGTCCCACGAACTCCTGGCTCAGGCCATGCTCGACCCGCGCACCGCGGAGCTGTCGTCCAAGGTCGCTGATGAGCGAAGTCCCTTGGCGCGTGCCGCGATCGACGATCCGCTCCCTGGGAGGCATGCCCCGATCGTGGGCCGCGCCGCTTAACGGAGCATTACGCCGGCGTCAGTCCGGCGCTGGGCCTGGCTCCGGGCCGGTTGCGATCGGGTAGCCGGCGGTGCTCCAGTCGCTCCACGAGCCGGGGTAGAGGATCGGGTCGGGCAGGCCGGCGATCCGCATCGCCAGCGAGTTGTGGCAGGCGGAGACGCCACTGCCGCACGAGGTGACGACGTCGGCGCCCTCCGCGCCGAGGGCGGTGAAGCGCGAGCGCAGCTCGCCCGGGGAAAGAAATCGCCCGTCGGGGCCGAGGTTGCCGTCGGTCGGTGCGTGGCGGGCGGTCGGGATGTGGCCGGCAGCCGGGTCGATCGGCTCGACCTCGCCCCGGTAGCGCGGGCCGGCCCGCGCGTCGAGGACGACCGGCGGGCGGTGGCTGCGGAGCTGGCCGAGGAGGTCGCCCCGATCGACGACCCGGGACCAGTGCCCGGCCAGGTGGAGCTCGGCGGGCTCGAACTCGGGCTCGTCGGTCGTGATCGGCAGGCCAAGGGCGGTCCAGGCCTGGAGCCCGCCGTCGAGCACCGCGATCCGGGCATGGCCGAGGTTGTCGAGCATCCACCACAGGCGGGCGGCGACCCAGCCGCCGACGTCGTCGTAGGCGACGACGTAATCGCCGTCACCGATTCCGGCGGCCGCCAGGGAGGCGGCCAGGTCGTCCGGCTCGGGCAACGGGTGGCGGCCAGGGCCGTGGGCCGCGGTCAGCCCGGCGTCGAGGTCGAGGTGGATCGCCTCGGGTACGTGGCCGTCCTCGTACGCGGCCCGCCCGGCCCCGGGCTTGCCCAGGTACCAGCGGACGTCGACGATCCGCAGGTCCGGCTCATCGATCCGGATCGATAGCTCTTCAGGGCTGATCAGGGGCACCGATCCAGTATGGCAGCGGGATTGGACCGCCGGCGAGCCGGGGACGGCCGTCCGGCTCTGGAAGACGGTCCGCCCCTGAGGTATCCTTCCGCGGCGGCCGCCATGGCCGCCCGACCGCCGTCGCGGTCATCGTTCCGGCGTAGCTCAGTGGTAGAGCGGGCGGCTGTTAACCGCTTGGTCGTAGGTTCGAGTCCTACCGCCGGAGCCAATCCTCCACCCGAACGGCCCGTGTCGCGCTGCGTTCCGCGCTCAGCCTCCCCGGCTCGACGGACGGGCCGACTCGAGGACCTCCACGACGGCGGCAACCGCCGCATCGAGCTGGACCGGCAGGCTGATCGCGCCCAGCGATTCGGGCGCCTCGGCGGCAAGGGGGCCGCCGACCAGGACCGTCGGCGCGACCTCGGCCAGTCGCAGGGCATCGAGGACGTCGGCGGCCGATTCGAGGTCCGTGGGACTGACGATGCCGAGGACGACCACGGTCGCGCCCGTGTCGATCACGGTCCGGGCCCAGCTGGTCGCCGGCACGTTGGCGCCCAGGTAGAGGACATCGACGCCGGCGCGGCGGGCGGCGACCGCGAATGCAAACGCGCCGATCTCATGCTGGCCGCCCGGCGGCAGCCCGACGATCACCGCTGGGAGTCGATCGCCGCCGGCGGTGGCGTCGAAGAAGCGGGCCAGCCGGCGGCGGACCGTCTCGCTGGCGGCATGCTCGGCGCCGACGTCGATCGTGCCCTCGGCCCACGAGCCACCGATCGCCCGCAGCGCGGGCGAGACGATCCCCTCGATCGCCAGCTCGAAGCGCTGCGCGGCGAAGCACTCATCCAGGATGCGTTCCATCGCCGGGACGTCGAGCTCGCGGGCGGCAGACACCAGGTCGGCCACCAGGGCCAGGTCGCGCTCGCCGAGCCCGGTCGACGACGGCAGGCTGGGTGGTGCCCCGAACGGATCGATCGGTCGCGATTGGCCGGCGAGCCGGCTCGCGAGGGTGCCCCCGCTGGTAGGCGAGCTGCCGGGGGCGGGTGATCCACCGGGATTCGCGCCGAGATGGAGCAGCCGTTCGGCCGCCTGGCTCGGCGCCCAGCCGTCGGCGACCAGGGCATGCATCGCCGCCAGACGCTGGATCGCCTCGTCGTCGTACAGCCGGTAGCCGGCCGGCGTCCGGGCCGGCTGGACGACGCCATAGCGGCGCTCCCAGACCCGGATCAACGGGACGCTCAGGCCCGTCCGGGCCGCTGCCTGCTTGATGGTGTACATGGTTTGACCAATATAACACTCGACAAAGCCTTGACAAGTCCGGCGTCGCCTTGGTACGGTTCCCATACCTTCTACAAAGGATGAACACCGAGATGCACGCCGAGCCAGCCGGCGCTCCAACCCAGGAACAGGCCCGATCCTTCAGCGCTCCGGCAGGGGATCGGGCATGCCGGACAGGCCGACCACCTCGTCCCACAGGCGGCCACGATCCGCGGCCGACACGCGCGTCGTCGGCGCCCGGTCGAATGGTCGCGGCCGTCGGTCGAGGTAGAGGGCGCCGCTGCGCGCCCGGCCGGCACGGGTCGCCGCCAGCCAGACGATCGTGTCGACCCCGTCGCCCGGCGTCCTGAGCAGCGGCCGCATCAGGTCGTAGAAGCCCGGCAGCGATTCGGCCAGGCCCGGCGTATCGGCCCAGCCCGGATGCATCGCGTTGATCGCGACGCCGCCCGGCCCCAGCCGGCGCGCCCACTCGCGGACAAGGGCCACCTGGGCCCGCTTCGCCCGGGCGTAGGCGCGGGCGCCGGAGAAGGGCGCGGCGCTCGATTGGAGGTCGCCGAGATCGAGGCGCTGGAAGTACATGCCGCCCGAGGTCACCGCGATGACCCGCGAGCCCTTGGTCGCCTGGAGGAGCTGGAGCAGGTCCGACACGAGCACGAACGGGCCGACGACGAGGGTCGCGAAGGTCGCCTCGATGCCATCGGGGCTCTCGATCCGTTCCGGGAAGATCGCGCCGGCATTGTCGATCAGGACGTCCAGCCGGGACTCCGTCTCGAGGATCGTCGTGACCGCGGCACGGACCGAGGCCAGCGAGCCCATGTCGGCCACGACGACCGGGAAGCGATCGACGCCGTGGGCGGCGACCAGGGCGTCGCGCACGGCTGCCAGGCGCTCCCGGCTGCGGCCGGCCAGGATGACCCGCGCGCCAAGCTCGGCCAGCGCTTCGGTCGCCGCCCGGCCGAGGCCCGACGTCGGCCCGGTGATCAGGACGGTCCGGCCAGCCAGCGATCCCGGCCCGACGCCGGGCCACTCGAGCAGCCTGCGTCGGAGCCCGATCCCGACCCGCGTGAAGCTGCCGACGACCGACTGCTCGAGCAGCGCGTCAACCACCAGGCCGAGATCCATCGCGTCGAGTATCACCCCGATCGGAGCACCACGTGACGAAGCTGTACGAGCAGATCGAAACCAGCCTTGACCCGGAGGCTGCGTTCGCCTTCGTGGCGGACTTCGCCAATTCGGCCGCCTGGGATCCGGGGGTCGCCTCGTCGGAGCAGCTCGATCCCGGTCCGGTCGGGGTCGGCGCACGCTACCGCCTGGGCGTCCGGCTGGCCGGCCGGGTCGCCCCGATGGAGTACCGGATCACGGTCTTCGAGCCCTCGGCGCGGGTCGTGCTGGAAGGCAAGGGGTCGGGCGTCTCGGCCGTCGACGAGATCCGCTTCGCCCCGGCCGGCTCCGGTACCCGGATCGACTACACCGCCGACATCCGGCTGAGCGGCCTCCTCCGGCTGGTCCAGCCGCTGCTCGGCAGCCAGTTCGCCCGGATCGGGCGGGAGGCCATCGCCGGCATGCGCACGGCCCTGGACGCCCAGGCATGAAGGTTGCCATCGTGGGCGCCGGGATCAGTGGCCTGACGGCCGCCTACGCCCTGCGCCGCGACCATGAGATCCGCCTGTTCGAGGCCGACCCGGCGCCGGGCGGCCATGCCCGAACCGTCCAGGTCGACGGGCCGGCCGGACCGATCGCGATCGACACCGGCTTCATCGTCTATAACGAGCGCACCTATCCACGGTTCGTGGGCCTGCTGGCCGAGCTGGGCATCGACAGCCAGCCCAGTGACATGTCCCTCGGCTCGGCCTGCCGGGCTCACGGCGTGGAGTTCAGCTCGCGGGGCAGGGGCGGCCTCTTCGCCCGACCCTCGTCGCTGGTCCGTCCCGACCACCTGCGGATGCTGGCCGACACGCTGCGCTTCTACCGCGACGCCCGCCGGCGCCTGGATGCCGGCCGGCCGTCCCGCGCGACGCTGGGCGACTACCTCGAAGAGCAGGGCTTCGGCCCCGGCTTCCGGAACCACTTCCTGATGCCCATCACCTCGGCCGTCTGGTCGACCGCCCCGGACCGGATCCTCGACTTCCCGATCGACTACCTCCTGCGCTTCCTCGACCAGCACGGGCTGATCGGCCTGGGCAATTCGCCCCAGTGGCGAACGATCCGGGGCGGCTCGGTCGAGTACGTCAAGCGGATCGTGACCGCCTTGCCGGCCGGCTCGGTCCGGGCGGGCGACGCGGTGGTCGACGTGGTCCGCGACGGGCTGGGGATCACGGTCCGCAGCCGGAGCGGCACGGCCGAGCGGTTCGACGCCGTCGTCCTGGCGACCCACGCCGACGCGGCCCTCGGCATCCTGCACGACGCCGACGAGCGGGAACGCGCCGCCCTCGGGGCGTTCGAGTACTCGACCAACGCGGTCGTGCTCCACACGGATTTGGACCTCCTGCCCCGACGGCGTGCGGCCTGGGCCTCCTGGAACGTCGACCAGGACGACTGCCGGCGGCCGGGCAGCGCCCTGACCATGACCTACCACATGAATCGCCTCCAGGCGCTGCCCGGGCCGACCGAGTACTTCGTGTCGGTCAACCCCGGCGATCGCCTCGAACCGGGTCGGGTGCTGGTCGAGCGAGCGTTCAGCCACCCGATGTACACGTTCCAGACCCTCGACGCCCAGCTCCTGCTGGGTCGCCTGCAGGGCCACCGGCGGACGTACTTCGCCGGTGCCCACGTGGGCTACGGCTTCCACGAGGATGGCTGTCGCTCGGGCTTCGACGTTGCCCGGCTGCTGTCGGAGGCAGCCGCTGGCAGCGTGGACGTCGGCCCGCTCGACCGGGCCGGGCGGGCGGCATGAGGTCCCACCTGCTCGAAGGCACGGTCCGCCATCGCCGGGCGCGGCCGTTTGTCTACAACCTCGAGCACGATGTCTACTACGTCGCCCTGGACCTGGACGAGCTCGACATCGTCGGCCGGAGCCTGAGGCTGGTCAGCCGCAACCGTCGCAACCTGCTCTCCTTCCATGACCAGGATCACCTCGTCCCGCCGGCTCGCGACGTGCGCCGGTCGATCCGGACCCACCTGCGCGGGGAAGGCATCGATCCGGAGGGCTGGCGGCTGATCCTGGTCACCAACCTGCGGGTCTTCGGCTACGTCTTCAACCCGGCCAGCTTCTATCTCTGTCGCGACCCCGACGGGCGGCTCGACGTCGTCATCGTCGAGGTCCACAACACCCATGGCGAGCGGCACCTGTACACCCTGCGCAGGCCTGCGCAGGGACCCGGGTTCGTGGCCTCGATGGCCAAGGACTTCTACGTCTCGCCGTTCATCGACATGGTCGGCCGGTACACCGTCCGGGTCCGCGATGAGCCGGCCCGGCTCCGGATCTCGATCAACGAAGCGCAGGACGGCGAGGCCCTCCTGCACACCAGCCTCGACCTCGTTCGCCGTCCGCTGAGCGACCGGGTCGTTGCCCGGATGGTCGTCCGCCATCCGTTCATGACCCAGCGGACGATCGGCCTGATCCACTGGCACGCCCTCCGCTTGTGGCGGCGGGGCGCCCATTTCTACCGACATGGAGCACCGTCACGATGACCTCGACCAGCGTCCCGGGACGCACCACCACGATGACCCGGTCGATCCTGGCCGGACTGGCCTGGCGGGTCGGCCGCAGCGCGCTCGAGCGGATCCGGGTCGGCAGCCTGGCCGTGGTCCTGCCCGACGGCAGCCGGCACGCCTTCGGGGACGAAGCGTCCAGCGACCACGGCGAGATCCGGATCCATGACGCTGCGGCCCTCGTCCGGCTCCTGTTCGGCGGCGAGACGGGTGCCGGCGAGGCCTACACGGCAGGCCGCTGGTCGAGCCCGGACCTGCCCGCCCTCATTCGCGTCGCCGCCCTGAACCGCGAGGCGTTGGCGCTGTCGCGGGGCTGGTGGCGGCTGCCGCTCCAGCTCCGGCGCGTGGCGAGCCACCGGCTCCGGCGCAATACCCGGCCGCAGAGCCGGCGCAACATTGCCGCCCACTACGACCTGGGCAACGACTTCTACCGGCTGTTCCTGGACGAGACGCTGACCTACTCGAGCGCCGTGTTCGCCTCGCCCGAGCAGTCACTGGCCGATGCCCAGCGCAACAAGTACCAACGAATCGCCGAGGGCGCCGGGCTCACCTCGGGCTCCGCCGCCGGCAAGCACGTCCTGGAGATCGGCTCGGGCTGGGGCGGTTTTGCCCTGTACGCCGCCGGCGAGCTGGGCTGCCGGGTGACCTCGATCACGATCTCCAGGGAGCAGCGCGACCTGGCGCTCGAGCGGGTCCGGGCGGCCGGCCTGGAGCACCTCGTCGAGGTCGAGCTGCGTGATTACCGCGACATCCGGGGCACCTACGACGCGATCGTCTCGATCGAGATGCTCGAGGCCGTCGGCGCGGAGTACTACGAGACGTTCTTCACAGCCTGCGACCGGGCCCTCCGGCCGGGCGGCAAGCTGAGCCTCCAGTCGATCACCTTCCCGGACGTGGCCTACAAGGCCCAGCTTCGCGGGGCAAACTGGATCCAGACCTACATCTTCCCGGGCGGCCTGTGCCCATCCCTGGCGGTGATCGAACGCGCCTGCCGTTCCAGCCGGCTCCTCGTCCGCTCGGTGGTCGACATCGGCCCGGACTACGTCCGCACCCTGCACGCCTGGCGGACCCGGTTCATGGCCCAGCTCGTGCAGGTTCGTGAGCAGGGCTTCGACGACGACTTCATCCGGAGGTGGGAGTACTACCTGGCCCTGAGCGAGGCGGGCTTCGCGACCGGCATCTGTCAGGATCTACAGATCGTGTTCGAGAAATCCCGGGGCGTCCGATGACGAGCGAGCCGGCCGGTCCCGCCGTCCACGCCGCCGGCCGCGGCCGGTGGTTCGGCCTGGCGATGCTCAGCGTCGGCGTGGCGATGATCATCGTCGACGCCACGATCGTGAACGTCGCGGTGCCCTCGATCATCCGCGAGCTGAAGCTCGACTCGACCCAGGCCGAGTGGATCAACACCACCTACGCCCTGGTCTTCGCCGCCCTGCTGATCACCCTCGGGCGGCTGGGTGACGTGTTCGGGCGGCGCCGGATGTACCTCGGTGGCCTGCTCCTGTTCATTGCCGCCTCGGTCCTCGCCGGCCTCGCCCCGACCGGCGACCTGCTGATCCTGGCCCGGGTCATCCAGGGCGTCGGCGGGGCGATGATCCTGCCCTCGACCCAGGCCATCCTGAATGCCAACTTCCAGGGTCGCGACCGGGCGATCGCGTTCGGCATCTGGGGCTCGGTCATCGGTGGGGTCGCGGCGGTCGGGCCGATCCTGGGCGGCTTCCTGACGACCTACCTGTCCTGGCGCTGGGCGTTCTTCATCAACCTGCCGATCGGCCTGTTCGCGATCGCGGGCACGCTCCACTACATCGGCGAGTCGAAGGACGAGCATGCCCGGCCCGGCTTCGACCTGCCCGGCTTCATCCTGATCACGCTCGGCCTGGGTGCGGTGATCTTCGGCCTGATCGAGGGCCGCCAGTACGGCTGGTGGGCGCCCAGTGCCAGCCATCCGTTCGTGGTCCTGGGCGTGGCCTGGCCACTCGCCGCGGTGTCGGTCATCCCGGTCGCCCTGGCGGCGGGCCTGGCCGCCCTGGTCGCGTTCGCCGTGGTCGAGACCCGTCGACGGACCGCTGGCCGGTTCTACCTGTTCGACTTCAGCCTGTGGCGATACCGCGGGTTCCGGTTCGGGAACCTCGCCGGCACGATCGTGTCGCTGGGCGAGTTCGGCCTGCTCTTCGCGCTGCCCCTCTTCCTGCAGGCCGTGATCGGCTACTCGGCGTTCGAGACGGGGATCGTCTTCCTGGCCCTCGCGATCGGGGCGTTCTTCGCGGCGCCGGGGGCGGCGACGATCGCCCGGCGCTACGGACCACGGCGGGTGGTGACCCTCGGGATGGCCCTCGAGGCGATCGGGATCCTGGCCACGACCCTGCTGATCTCGCCGACGGTGACCGGCTTCGCGCTCGGCCTGCCGCTGTTCATCTACGGCATCGGCGTCGGGTTTGCCACGGCCCAGCTGACCAGCATCGTCCTGTCCGACGTGCCCGTGGAACGATCGGGAATCGCCTCGGGCGCGAACTCGACCCTGCGCCAGGTCGGCTCAGCCCTCGGGATCGCCGTCCTGGGCACGGTGCTCTTCTCGACCCTCGTGACGAGCAGCTCGTCGAACCTGGCGGCCGCCCTGCCGGGCGTCTCGCCGACCTGCGTCCAGCTCGTGACCAGCCTGGTCGATGACTCGGCCGGGCAGATCCTGCCGGCCCTCCGCCAGCCGAGCCAGGCCTCGGCGGCGGACTTCGCGGGGGAAGCAGGAGCCCTGCCACCCGCCGAGCTGGCCTGCTTCCGCGACCCGGCCTTCCTCGCGGCCCTGCCGAACACGGTCAAGCCGATCGAGGACGCTTTCGTTGGCGCGACTCGCCTGGCCGGCTTCGTCGCCACCGCATTCGTGCTGCTCGGGTTCGCCTTCTCGCTGCTCCTGCCGGGCCGTCGCACGTCGGCCGTCGGCCCATAGCCGCTCGGTTGCGGGCTCGAGTTCCGGCATGACGCGAGCTTCTGCTCAGGCTCCCGTCGCGTCCCGAGCGAGCAGCATCCTGAGCAGCGTCGTGGTCGTGTTCCAGCTGCGGATCGTCATGGATCGGTAGGCCGGCGTGCCCATGATTCTGCTCAGTCGGCTCCGGGTTCGTTCGGCACTGAGCCGCTGCGAATAGATCACGCCGTCGCCCGGCCAGATTGCGTCGACGCCCTGACGAGGGTCGAAGACCGCGATCGCCTGTGCGATCCCGATACCCATCAGGAAGATCGCGTCACTGTGATAGCGGTCCGGCTGCGAGCCGAAACCCTCCGGCCGGTTGTCAACGACGGCCTGCAGCTCGCCGTGCGACAGCACGAGGACCCGGACACGCTCGTCGTGCAGGTCGAACTTCAGGGGCAGCGCCTCCTCGATCAGCGCTCCCGTCTCGCCGGCACTGAACTCCGAGTCGAGGAGGACATTGCCGCTCGCAATGTAGGTCGCGACGTCGGCGAAGCCGAGGTCCTCAAGGACGGCTCGCAGGCGCGCCATGGGCACCATGTTCTTGCCGCCGACATTGATCCCGCGCAGGAGGACGACGTAACGGCTCATCGGACCGCAGGATACGACGCCGGGCAGCGCCAATGACTGGACGGTCAGGGCCGTTCGCGCCAAGCCGACAGCAACGCTCATCTGTGCAGTTGACGCACATCTGTGCGGTCCCTATCCTCGGATCGTGGCCTCTGACCCGCTCGCCGTTCGATCGTCGCCCGACCAGCTCGGGCAGGTCGCGCGGCTGTTCTTCGACCGGCGGCTGACCAAGGTCGAGATCGCCGCCCGCCTCGGGATCTCGCGCTTCCGGGTCGCCCGGCTCCTTGACGATGCGGTCGCGACCGGAGCCGTCCAGATCCTCTTCCGCGATGGTCCGGACCAGGACCGGGCGCTCGGCCGGGCGATCGAGCGCCGGTTCGGGATCGGCACCTGCCTGGTCGCCGCGACCGGCGGCGACGAGGGCGTCGCCCGCCTGGCGGCCGGCCTCGTCGACGGGCTGCTCGGCCCGGGCGGGTCGATCGGCGTGGCCTGGGGGTCGACGGTCGGACGCGTGGTCCGGGCGATGCCGGTCCGCGACGATCCGACGATCGACGTGGTCCAGCTCGCCGGCAGCTCGACCAGCCTCGAGGCGGGCACCGATCCGGGCGACCTGACCTCGGTCCTGGCCCAGCGCCTCGGCGCCCGCCATCACCGGATCCACGCCCCCGCCTTCGTCGAGTCGGCCGAGCTGCGGACGGCGCTCCTGCGCCAGCCCGAGATCGCCACCGCGGTCGAGCGGTTCGGGACGATCGCGGTGGCCCTCGTGGGCATCGGTGCCTTTGCCGGTCCGGGTGGCCAGTCGAGCTCGTCGCTCCTGCGCTCCGGCGCTCTCGACGCCGCGGAGCTCGTCCGGCTGGCCGGCCTGGGCGCGGTCGGCGACCTCCTCGTTCACCCATTCACGGCCGACGGCCGGTTCGTCGCCGCCGAGCTCAGCGCCCGATCGATCGCGATGTCGGTCGACGAGCTGCGCCGCGTCCCGAACGTCGTCGCCGTCGCCGCCGGCGGGGCGAAGGTCAGCGCGATCACCGGCGCCCTGGCCAGCGGCGTGGTCGACGCGCTCGTGACCGACGCCACCACGGCCAACGCCCTGCTCGACGGCGGGTCGAGGGCGGTCGAGACCTCGTCTCGAAGGACGACCGCCAGGCCGGCCCGCAGAACGGCTCGATGAGTCGCCTTGACGGCCGGGTCTGCCTGGTCACCGGCTCGACCGGCATCGCCGCCGCGGCTGCCCGCCGCCTGGCGGCCGAAGGCGCCCGGGTCTTCGTCGTGTCGCGCACCGCGGCCCATGCCCGGGAGCTGGCCGAGGAGCTCGACCGGTCGGGTGGGGAAGCGGGCTGGGCCGTGGCCGACCTCGCCGACGAGGCCGACGTGGCATCGGCGGTCGCCGCCTGCGTCGGGCGCTTCGGCCGGATCGACGGCCTGTTCTCGGTCGCCGGCGGCAGCGGCCGGCGCTTTGGCGACGGCCCGATCCACACCGTCGGCCGGGCAGCCTGGGACCGGACCCTCGAGCTGAACCTCACGACCCAGGCCCTCGTCTGCGCGGCGGTCGCCGGCCAGATGCTCGGCCAGGAGCCGAACGGCTCCGGCACCCGCGGGGCGATCCTGCTGATGGGCAGCGTGCTGGCCACCGACCCGGCGCCGGAGTACTTCTCGACCCACGCCTATGCGGCGGCCAAGGGCGCGATCAGCGCCCTGATGACGAGCATGGCCGCGGCCTACCTGCCGAACCGGATCCGGGTCAACGTCGTCGCCTCCGGGCTGACCGCGACGCCAATGGCCGGCCGGGCCGGCGCTGATCCCACGATCCAGGCGTACGCCGATCGCAAGCAGCCCCTGGCCGGCGCCCTGATGGATCCCGACGAGGTCGCCCACGCGGCCGTCTTCCTGCTGTCCGACGAGGCTCGGGCGATCACCGGCCAGGTGCTCAAGGTCGATGGCGGCTGGTCGGTCGCCTCCGTCTCGCCGGACCAAGCCCGGCCGGACGCCCGATGACGCCCGCCTGGCTGGCGACCGACGCCGACCCTGGCGAGCGCCGACGTATGCGTCGTCGGCTCGGGCGCCGCCGGCTCCACTGCCGCGATCGCGGCGGCCCGAACGGGGGCCTCGGTCGTCCTGATCGAGAAGCTCCCGTTCCTGGGCGGCACGAGCACCGCGGTCCTCGACACGTTCTACGGCTTCTAGACGCCGGGCGCGTCGCCGCGCAAGGTGGTCGGCGGGATCGCCGACGAAGTCGTCGCCGGCCTGCGGGCCATGGGCCCGGTGGTCGAGCGACCGAACACCTACGGGGCCGGCACGGGCATCACCTACCTGGCCGAGCAGCTCAAGGTCGTCTGGGAGCGGCTCGTGGGCGACGCCGGGGTCCGGATCCTCCTCCATGCCAGCGTGCAGGATGTCGCCCGGGACGACGCCGGGCGGGTCGGCTCCGTGCTGCTGGCCACGAAGGCCGGCCTGCGCCAGGCGACGGCCACGACCTTCGTCGACGCCAGCGGCGACGCCGACCTGTGCGCATTCGCCGGCTTCGGCTACGAGCGGGCAGGTGAGCTCGAGCCGGCCCAGACCCTGACGACGACGTTCCGGATGGCGAACGTCGACCTCGAGCGGCGGCGCTCGATCGGCCGGGACGGGCTCCATGCGCTGATGGCGGAGGCCGCCGCCGACGGCTACGACCTGCCTCGCCGCGAGGGCTCCGACCACGTCACCCCGATCGGCGGCGTGACGGCCACGATCATGACCCGCCTCGAGCCGACTGCCATCGGCCATGACGGCCGCCTCGTCGACACGACCGACCCGGACTTCCTGACCGCGGCCGAGATCGACGGCCGCCGCCAGGCGCTCGAGTACGCCCGCTTCCTCGTTGACCGCGTGCCCGGCTACGAGCGGGCCGCACTGGTCGCGCTGGGAACCCGGATCGGCATCCGCGAGACCCGCCGGGTGTACGGCGATGCCCGCCTGACCCGCGCCGACGTCCTGGGTGCGCGCCAGTTCGACGACCAGGTCGGCCTGTGCGGAGCACCGATCGAGGACCACCGGGCGGGGCCAGACACCCGCTGGGCCTACCTGCCCGACGGGTCGGCGGTCGGGATCCCGTTCGCGACCCTGGTCGTCCGCGATGCGCTCAACGTGCTCGTCGCCGGACGCTGCTTCTCGGCCAGCCACGATGCCCAGGCGTCGGTCCGCTCGATGGCCCAGTGCATGGCGATGGGCCAGGCCGCGGGCACCGCGGCCACCCTGGCCGTCGGCCGCGACGGGCAGGTCCGGGCCGTCCCGATCGATGACCTGCGCGGCCGGCTGACTGACGCCGGGGCGATCCTGGCCCTCGAGCTGGAGCCTGTCCGATGACCTTCGTGCGCACCGTCCTGGGTGATATCGAGCCCGCAGCGATGGGCGTGACCTACGCCCACGAGCATTTCGTCATCGATGGTGGCCGAGCGGTCGACCTGTCGCCCGACTTCCTGCTGGCCGACGTCGACCGCCTGGCCGCCGAGCTGCGCTCGGCTGCCGCGGTCGGCCTCCGGACGGCGGTCGATGGGATGCCCGCCGACTGTGGCCGGAATCCGGCCAAGCTGGCTGAGCTGGCCCGCCGCAGCGGCGTCCAGCTGATCGCCGTCACGGGGCTCCACCATGAGAAGTTCTACGGACCGTGGCACTGGAGCCTGCGGGTCGACGGAGGACGAGCTGGCCGGCCTGTTCGCCGCCGATGTCGAGGACGGGATCGACGAGCGCGATTACGGCGGCCCGCTCGTCCGCCGTACGGCGTTCCGGGCCGGGCTCATCAAGGTCGGCGGCAGCCTTGGCGGCCCGTCGGAGCGCGATCGGCCGATCTTCCGGGCCGCCGCGGCGGCCCACCGCCGGACCGGGGTCCCGGTCCATACCCACTGCGAGGCGGGGACGGGCGCGCTCGAGCAGGTCCGGCTGCTGGTCGACGCCGGGGTGCCCGCCCGGCACATCTCGCTCTGTCACGTCGACAAGGTCGTCGACCGGGGCTATCACCGGGAGCTCCTCGGCTCCGGCGCGTTCGCCGTCTACGACCAGGCCTTCCGCTGGCGCGAGGCGGACAACGGCACGCTCCGGCTGCTCGAGTGGATGGCCGAGGACGGCCTCCTCGGCCAGGTGATGCTGGGCATGGATGCGGCTCGCCAGGGCTACTACGCGAGCTTCGGCGGCCGGCCGGGGCTGGTCTACCTGCTGACCGAGTTCAGCGGCGCGATGGCCGAGCGCGGCCTCGACGAAGAGGCCCGGCGCGGGCTCTTCGTCGACAACCCAGCCCGCGCCTATGTCTTTGCCGAGGATCCGCGATGATTCGTCCAGCCCTGCTCACCAGCGTCGTCGGCTCGCACGCCCATCCCGGCTGGTTCGCGGCCGGGATCGCGGCCGCCGGACGAGGGGAGTTCGGCCCGGCCGACCTGGCCGAGCTGCTCGACGACGGCGTCGACCTGGCGATCCGCGACCAGGAGCGGGCCGGGATCGACGTGATCAGCGATGGCGAGATGCGCCGGGCCGGCTTCTTCACGGCCGAGTTCTATCGCCACCTGACGGGCGTCGAGCCACTCCCCCCGGACCGCCGGCTGGGGATCGGCGCCCACGACCAGCAGCACCGCTTCGCGGTCCGCGAGCCGATCGCCGCCCCGAACGGGCTGGGGGTGGTCGAGGAGTACCTGGCCGCCCGGACGCGGACGAACCGGCCGCTCAAGGTCACCCTGCCCGGGCCGTACACCCTGTCCGGGCGCCTGGCCCACGGCGCCGGCGAGGTCTACCGGACGCGGGAGGCGAGCGCCGCGGCGTTCGTGCCGATCCTCCAGGCCGAGCTCGTCCGGCTGGCCGATGCCGGCGCCGCGGTCATCCAGGTCGACGAGCCGTCGCCGGCCATCCACCCCGACGCGCCGGCCGATTTCGCCGCCCTGTTCAACGCGGCCGTCGGCCCGGTCCGCGGCCGGGTCCGGCTCGGCGCCCACCTCTGCTTCGGCAACTTCCTGGGCCGGCCGCTCGCCCCGCGCAGCTACCGTCCGATCCTCGCCGCGATGCTCCGCTTCGATGTCGACGAGCTCGTCCTCGAGTTCGCCAACCGGGAGCTGGCCGAGATCGAGTTGCTGGCCGAGATCGCCGCCGCCGGCCGGGACGTCGCCGCGGGGGTGATCGACGTCAAGAATTCGCATGTCGAGACGGCCGACGAGGTCGCCCGCCGGATCGACGCGATCCTGGCGACCGGCGTACCGGCCGAGCGCCTGGCCCTCGTGCCCGACTGCGGCTTCAGCCAGACGGCCCGCTACCTGGCGACGGCCAAGCTCCAGGCGCTGGTCGCGGGTCGCGACCTCGTTCGTGACGGCCGGCGGGCCGCCCCCCTGATCGTCCCTGTCGAGGAGGAGACCTGATGCGCGCCCACGAGATCACGCTGCTGGGAACCGGCCTGATCGGCGAGTTCTACACCGCCACCCTGCACGGGCAGCGCGGCCGGGACCGGGTCCGGGTCGTCTACTCCCGCTCGGCCGAACGGGGCTCGGCGTTCGCCAGCCGCTGGTCGATCCCGGAGCAGACGACCGACCTCAAGGCAGCCATCGAGCATCCGGCGACCGACGTCGTGGTGGTCGGCCTGCCGAACTACCTGCACGAGGAGGCCGTCGGCCTGGCGGCCGCGGCGGGCAAGGCCGTCCTGTGCACCAAGCCGCTCGGGCGGACCGCCGCCGAGGCGCGCCGGATGCTCGAGACGGTCGAGAAGGCGGGCGTCTTCGGGGGCTACCTCGAGGACCTGTGCTACACGCCGAAGACGCTCAAGGCGATCCGCTCGGTCGAGGCCGGGGCGGTGGGCGACGTGACCTGGGTCCGCTCGCGCGAGACCCATCCGGGCCCCCACAGCGCCTGGTTCTGGGACGGCCGGCTGACCGGCGGCGGGGCGATCATCGACCTCGGCTGCCACTGCATCGAGATCATCCGCAACTTCATCGGCAAGGGGAACCGGCCGGTCGAGGTGATGTGCACGATCGACACCCTCGTCCACCCGATCGCCGACGAGGACAACGCGATCGCCCTGATCCGCTTCGAGTCGGGTGCGACGGGCCAGTTCGAGGTGAGCTGGACGTTCCGGGGCGGGATGGACCTGCGCGACGAGGTGGCCGGCACCCACGGCACGATCTGGCTCAACCACTTCCTGCGGACCGGCTTCGAGATGTTCAGTGCCGGGGGCGGCGGGGGCTACGTGGCCGAGAAGGCCGAGAGCACGGCCGGCTGGCTGTTCCCGGTCGGCGACGAGGTTTCCGAGCTGGGCTATGTCGACATGTTCTCGGACATGTTCAACGCGATCGAGGCCGGGGCGGCGCCGCGCGAGACCTTCTACGACGGGTACGTGGTCAACGCGATCATGGACGCCGCCTATCGCTCGGCGCGGGCCCACGCCTGGGCGCCGGTCGAGCTGTTCGAGTGGCGGGGCGGTACGACGGCCCGGATCGCGGCCCAGCCCGAGACGTACGACGGCCAGACCGTGATCAAGCGCGAGTTGCTGCCCGACGGCCGGACGAAGCTGATCCTCAAGGACCCCGCCTCGGGCGACTTCAGCGACCGGGTGATCGCTGGGAGCTGATGGTACGAATTGGTGCCCGGGCGCGGTACGAACCGCTCGTCACCGGGGGCCGCTTGGCACGTGTGCGCCGGACGGCGGGGCGGCAACCTCGCTGGTGACAGAGCCCACGACGGCAGGGGGGAACCGGCGGAATTGGTCGATAGCGCAGATCTGTATGCCGTGCTCCAGGTCGACCCGGCCGCGGAGTTCGAGGTGGTCCGGGCCGCCTACCGGGCGCTGGCTGCCAAGAACCATCCCGACGTCGGCGGCTCGCCCGACCGGATGGCCGAGCTGAACGTCGCCTGGTCGGTGCTCTCCAACCCCGAGACCCGGTCGGCCTACGATCGCCAGCGCCGGCTGCACGACAACGGTGGCCGCTGGGACGCCTATGCCAGCCGATCGTCGGCCGGCGCGGCCCGGGGTTTCGGCCGGATCCTGGAGTTCGGGCGCTTTGCCGGCTGGTCGATCCCGGACGTTGCCCGCCATGACCCCGACTACCTCGAGTGGTTCATCCGCACGCCGAACGGCCGCCGTTACCAGTCCGAGATCGAGCAGGCGCTTGGCCGCTCGGCGACGACGACCGCCACGGCTCCCGGTCGCGAAGCAGCGCGTCACCGCCGGCGCTGAGCCGGGTCTTGGGCGCGGGTCCCACTTGGTGACCGACGGCTCTGGTGCCGCGGGCCGGCCACCGGCCATCGTTGGGGTCGTGGTCGGGACGTGATCGCGCGAGGCAGCGCGGGCAGGCCACCGGGAGGGTTCACGATGCGCAGCACCGGGTCGAGAGCACCGTTGGGCCGGCTGGCCAGGAGCGCCGCCGCGCTCGAGCTCCTGTTGGCGGTCGGCGCCCTGGCCGGCGGGGCGGCCCTGGTCGCGGGTGAACGGGGCGAGATCATCCCGCTCAAGGTCTCGTCGCTGGCCGGCTCACCGTTCGAGACCTTCCTCGTCCCCGGTGTCGTCCTGTTCGTCGTCCTCGGCCTCGGCCCGCTGGCGGCCGTCCGGCTGATCGCGATCCGCCATCCCCTCGCGCCGCTCGGGGTCCTGGTCGTGGGGGCCGCCCTGCTGATCTGGCTGGCGGTCGAGATCGCGATCATCGGCTTCACCAACGACCCGCCGCTGCAGCTGATCTACCTCGTCCTGGGTGGCCTGATCACGGTCGTCGGGCTGGCCTGGCTGGGCCAGGAGCGGGGATCCGTCCCGCACGGCCTCGGCGCGCGGTAGTCCGGCAACTGGCGACGCCCTCGCCTGGGAGCCACAGCCGACCTCGTCGTCGTTCGACCAGGCCAGATCGCGCCTGACGATCAGCCGCGAGCACCCGGCGGCAGGACTGCGACGTTGAGCCAGCGGCTGCCGGTCGGCCGGCTCACGACGAACGTCAGCGCGAATGGCGCGGCGTGCTGGCTCTCGAGCGCGCCTGCTGCGTTGTACGTCTCCTCGACCACCGTGCCCCGCGCGTCGAAGCCGAGGCTGAGGCCTGTTTGCCGGCCGAACGGCACGAGCAGGGCGACCGTCGCGGCGTCGAACTGGTACTGGTCGATCGTGACCCTCCCGGTCGAGGTCGCTGCTTGTAGCCGAGCCTGCATCTCGATCAGCCGGTCGCCATGGTCGACCTGGACCAGGATCGTCGGATCGCGATCGATCAGCGCCTGGTTCTCGAGCTCGAGATTCTGGGCCAGCGTCAGCAGGATCGCCTGAGCCCCGGGCCCGGCAATCTCGTGGTCCCAGTCGGTCACATCGCTGCCGACGGTGATCGACGGGAACGTGGCTGGGTCGACCTGGGCTGGGATCCGGTTCAGGATCTCGGCTGAATCGGGGGCGACGGCATTTCGAGCAGGCGTGCCGGCAACCACGATCCCGGCCCCGACGAACAGGACGATCAGCGTCGCCAGTCCGACCCGGACCCCGCGCTGGAGGATCCCGCCCCGGAGCCGGCCCCCAGTCACCAGCCGGGCGGCGACGTGGCCGAGGTCGTCGGCCGCTGAGCGTGGCTCGGGCAGGAACCGATCGAGGATGGGGCGGGCGGCGCAGACGAGGGCGAGGCCAGCCAGGAGGCCGACCTTGGTCCCGAACTCATCGATCTGGGGCGCCATCAGGAGCGTGCTGGCCAGCGCCACGAGGAGGCCGAAGGCGATCCGCCCGACTCGCCCGGCCGGAACCGTCTTGGGGTCGGTCATCATGAAGAACAGGAAGATCATCACCTCGGGAGAGCCCAGGATCACCCGCACGAAATCGACCCCGCAGACGGGCGCGAACGCCCAGCGGGCCGTCATGCAGTGGCCCGAGCCGGCGAGCAGGCCCAGGCCAAGCGCCAAGCCGATCCAGAAGGTGCCGGCCAAGGCCAGGAGATGCAGCCGCCGGGTGATCAGCAGCCCGCCGGCCAGGATGACCGCGTAGGCCACGATCATGGCCGGGTCCAGGGGCGCCCACCAGAAGTCGAGCGGCTCCACCCGAGATGTGCCGAGGACGACGAACGCGACGACCAACCCGATGTTCGACGGGTTGAAGACGTGGGAGCCGTGGTAGCGGATCACGTACTTGGTCAGCAGCGACAGTCCGGCGACGGCGGCGAACAGGTACCACGCGTACGTGCTCCAGTGGTCGCCCAGGGGTGTGCCGACGACCCGCAGGATCAGGGCGACACCGCTCCCGGTCAGCATCGCGCTCGCCGGCCAGACGACCGAGCGCGTCTGGCGGAAGGTCAGCACGACCTCGATCACGGCGCAGGTCAGGATTGCGGCCAGGATCTGGGGCACGCTGACCTGAAAACCCAGGGCAACCTGGCCCAGCACATGGATCGTGATGATGACTGCCGCGACATGCAGGCGCGGGTCGCGGATGTTGGGCAGGATGACCGGGTAGCTGGTGCGCCCGACGGTAAGGGCTCGGCCGGTCAACGAGGCGAGCCCTGGAGTTCCCGCTCGAGCGCCTGGCGATTGGCTCGCGCGACGCTAGCGGGGCAGCGAAGTGACACGCTGGTCGCTGTAACCGTGCGCCGCGATCTCACTGGCGCGCGCCCGGTAGGCTTCCGCGGTCGGCGGGGTCTGCGCCCGGAACCCGTCGACCATCCGGTTGTACATCGAGAAGGCCGCGGCGATCATCACCGCCAGCTGGATGTCGGCATCGGCCGCCCCGGCCGCCAGGGCGGCCTCGACGTCAGCCGCGGTCAGCTCGCGTGGGTCGCGACGGACGGTGCGGGCGATGTGGAGCAGGGCCTGCATCTTGGGCCCCAGGCCATCCGAGGATCCGAGCTTGATCGTGTCGATCAGCGGTACGAGGTCGACCGCCCCGGTCGTCTCCAGCAGCGCCGTCGCGAACGCTCCATGCGAATCCATGCAGTAGAAGCAGTCATTGGCCGCGGACACCGCGGTCGCCAGCATCTCGCGCTCGGCGCGGAGCAGAGTCGCCCCTGGGAAGTCGTTGACGAGCAGCTCGTCGGCGAGCCCGCGCAGGTGGACGCCCAGGCCGGGTGTCAGCCGAATCGCCGCGACGATTCCCGGAACGTCAGGCAGACCCCCGACCAGGATCTCCTCCTGCGAGCGCGCCAGGCGCTCATCGTCACGAGCCATTCCGTCTCCCTGACTGCGATCCCTTGGCGTGCCCCAGTATGACGCACGACTCGGGCCGGCCGGCACGTGCTTCGGGCCGGCCGGCCTCAGCCAGGGTGGTCCAGTGCTGCCAGCAGGGCCGTCCCGTCGATTCGGCCGAGACCGGTGCAGGCATCCCAGCCGGGCCCGGCTCGGTAGGCTCCGTTGTCACCCTCGGTGATGTCCATGACCCCGACCCTGCCGGCACCGTACAGGACCGGGTTCAGGAAGCCAACCGGGCGCCCGAGGCGCTGGCTCAGCTGGGCAACGAGCCCGGCGTAGAGCGGCGCGACGGCGCTCGTGCCGCCGATCACCATGGCCCGCCCGTCGACCTGGACGGCGTAGCCGCTGGCGGGACTGGCGTCGCCGGCAACGTCGGGAACGCCCCGTCCGACCCGGGCGCCGGGATTGGCGGAGGGTGGCAGCTGAACCGCGGCCTGGTAGGGCGGGGGATCGAAGACGTCGCTGATCCCGCCGCCCGAGGCACCGCCATCGGCGCCGTCGTTCCACGTCCGTTCCGCGCTGATCGCCGTCGGCGAGGCGCTGATCCGGGTGCCGCCGCAGGCCAGCACGTTGGGGCTTGAGGCCGGGAAGTCGGCGTGCGCCCGGCCGTCGCCGACCCGGTCGTCCGAGCCGTTGTCGCCCGAGGCGCAGGTGACCGTCACCCCGAGCAGGGCAGCCTCGGCGAAGGCCCGGTCCATCGCCCGCATCGCCTGGCCCGTCCAGGCCGATTCGGGGCCGCCCCAGCTGATCGAGATCGCCGCCGGCGGGCCGGCCGGCTCGTGGATCGCCTTGACGATCGCATCGAGGAAGCCGCGGTCGGTGTTCGGCGCGAAGTACACCGCGATCTCCGCCTTCGGGCGCGATCGATCCTGCCACCTCGATGTCGAGCATCACCTCGCCGTCGGCGCTGTCGGCCGTCGTCGGGTCGTTCCGTCCGCCGTCGACGCCGATGGCCGTGACCGTCGGCGGGACCAGGCCGAGGCGGCCAAAGTAGGCGGCCAGGTCGGCCGCCCGGAAGCCGCCGCCCAGCTCGATCAGGGCGATGCTCCGGCCGGCGCCGTCGGCACCCGCGACGAAGTCGTACAGGCGGGCAATCTCGGGTGGCGTGAAGCTCCGCTCGACCGTCGTCGCCGGCCGGAACGCGCCGGCCGGCCGGCCGGGATCCGAGTTCCCATCGAGGACTCGGAACTGGGGCCGCGCCTGGGGACGGTCGTCGAGCCCGAAGACCCCTTCGACGATGGCCTCGAGACGGGCCGGGAGCGTGATCGGGCCGGTTCGCCCGCGGTACGAGGAGCCGCCGAGCTCGTAGCGCCGCAGGCTGACGCCGAACGTGGCTGCCAGCCGGGCCGTGCTGCCGGCCAGGACGATCCGCCGCTCGGCGGCCTCGGACGCGACGACCTCCAGGCCGTGCTCCCGGGCGAAGTCCTCGACCAGGGCGATCCCGGCCGGATCGGCCCCCGTCGCCGCCCGGAACTCGGCCCTCGTAAGGAAGGCAGCCGCGCCGGACCGGGCATCCCGCCGGGCTGCGGCCGGTCCGCTAGTGGGATCGGCCGGCCGGAGGCGAATCGTGACCTCGATCCGCTCGTCCGGGTCGACCGGGCCGACCTCCCGGGCGCCGGGAACCGAGCTGCGGTCGCTGCCTTCGAGCGCGACCCGTCGTTCATCCGCGGGCAAGGGGTTCCCTCCGAGGCCAGGCGCCGGACCGCGCGGACGTCCCGTTGCCGACCCGGGCAGCCGATCCGGTCACCGGCTCGAGGCTAATCCGTCCCCGGTGGGCGGTCGATTCGGGAGGATGACCTAGCGCGATCGGCCCTGGAGCGATCGGCCCTGGAGCGATCGGCCCTGGCCCGACCGGCGGGTCACGCGCCGCGTCCCGCTCGAGGGCGCCGGCGCCGTCTTCGGAGCGCCGGGCTGCTTGTGCCCGCCGCCCGGGACCGGCATCTTGAGCTGGCCTCCGGCGACGCTCAGGGCATCGAACGTACCATTGGCCGCCTTGGTCCCTTCGGCGCTGATCGTCATCCCGACCTTGACGCTCGACACGGTCGCGCTGGTCACGCCCAGGATCCGGAAGGTGGTGCCGCTCCCGACGTGGATCGTCAGCGAGCTGCCGTCGAACTGCTTGACCGTGATCGTGGAGGCGGTCGTCGCCGTCACCTGGCCGAAGACGCGGGGCAGGACGACGGTGATCGCGTCGATCGTGAACGAGCCATCCTTGGCCTTCGACTCGCGCAGCGCGATCGTGTCGCCGACCTTGATCGTCGACAGGCCGACCGACGTGCCGGCGCGGGTGATCTTGGTCGAGCCGGTGACGCTGATCGTGCGCGTCCAGCCATCCGCGGTCTTGAGCGACAGGCTCGAGCCGTTGATCGCGGTCACGGTCACCCCGCCGAAGGCGCCGGCTCCGGCGAAGCCGCCGAAGCCTCCGCGCCGCCGAACCCGCCGAACCCGCCGAAGCCTCCGGCGCCGCCGAACCCGGGCATCACGCCCAGCGGCCCGAAGCCCCGCCCGAACGCGCCGCCGGTCGTCGGCGCACGCTTGATCGGCGCTGCCGAGCCGGCCGGCTGGGGAGCGGCGCCACCGCTCGCCTGGGGGCTGGGCGAAGCCGCCATCGTGATTGCCGCGGACAGGGCCAGGACGATCCCCACCCCGACGACGATCGCCAGCCGGATCGGGTTGGCGGCTGGCAGGCGGGACGAGAACGAGGGTCCAAGCGGTTCGGTCATGAGCGGGTTCTCCACGGAGCACATGGCAGGACGAGCCGAGACGCGGCATGCCCCACTTTGGAGGCGATTCCTGACGCTGTCCTGAGTTCGGCCGATTCTCCGGTGCATTCGGTCACCGCTCGAGACTCGTCCAGTGCCAGGTCATCTCGGCCCGCAGTTCCTGGCCGGCCTCGAGCTCGACCAGGCCGGTGCCGATCATGCCGTCGCCCGCCAGGCGGATGGCGTCGGGCCAGGCCGTCGCCGGCTCGACGCACACGGACCCTGGCGGCGAGAACACGACGATGCTGGTCACTGGCGGGCCGAACTCGAGGCGCAGCTCGAGGTCGGGCCAGCGGACGATCGCCGGGCTACTGGCGCCGACGTACACGTCGTCGAGGCGGCGGCCGCCGAGGCGGGGGCCCCGGCGAAGGTCATACGCCCGCTCAACCGCCAGGATCCTGCCCGACGGGATCCGACCCGTGTCGAGCTCGAGCCTCCGATCGGCCAGAACGGTGACCTCGAGGGCCTCACCTGGTTCCCGCCGGAACCAGGGATGCCAGCCCAGGCCGGCCGGGCTCGGTTCGCCCGCGGTGAACGTCGCCTCGAACGCCAGGCTGCCCGGAGACAGGTTGAGGCGCTGGCGGAGCCGGCCCCCGAACGGCCAGCGATCGGGCTCGACGGGCAGGCTCAGCTCGACCGAGCGATCATCGGCCTGGTCGACCTGCCAGGACTGGTCGAAGCCCGCCCCGTGGATCGCGTGGCGCCCGTCGTTCGAGGCGAGGTCCGCGACTCGTCCCCGCCAGTCAACCCGCCCGTCGCGGATCCGGCCGACCCAGGGCGCCATCAGGAAGCTGCCCCAGCTGATCGAGGGCAGCCGAGACCCGGGCTGGGCCCGGTCGAGCAGCCGCTCGCGGCCGCCGGCGACGAGCGAGGCGAGCCGCCCGCCGGCCTCCGGGGCGACGAGCGCCGTGTCCAACCCAGCCGACAGCCGAATCATCACCACGACAGTAAACCGGCTCCGGCCACCGCGCGGACCGGGATGACCTGGGGCCGGAACCCGGTCCGCTGGGCATAGGTCGACTCGACCGCGCGGCGCAGGGCGTCCAGGCCACCGGGCCGGACGAGGTTGATCGTGCAGCCGCCGAAGCCCGCCCCGGTCATCCGCGCGGCGATGACCCCCGGCGTGGCGACGGCGATCTCGACCAGCGCGTCGAGCGCCGCCGAGCTCACCGCGAAGCGGTCGCGCAGCGATGCGTGACTGGCCGCGAAGAGCCTGCCGAGCGCGGGCAGGTCGCCGGCTTCGAGCGCCGCGATCGTCGCCAGCACGCGTTCGTTCTCGGTCACGACGTGCGTCGCCCGGTCGAGCAGGACGGGCTCCAGCCAGCCTCCGGCCGCCGCCTGGGCGAGGAGCTCCGGGCTGACGTCGCGCAGGGAGCGAATCGCCGGGTCATGGCCGGCCAGGACCTCGACTGCCGAGTCGCACTGGGCCCGCCGGACGTTGTACTCGGAGCCCGCCAGCTCGCGCGCCTGTCCGCTGTCGCAGACCACGAGGCTGAGCGCCTCGAGGGGCAGGCCGACCGGCCGCCAGTCGAGCGAGCGGCAGTCGAGCAGGAGCGCCGAGCCGGCCCGGCCACAGGCGACGGCGAACTGGTCCATCAGCCCGGACTGGACGCCGACGAAGCCGTTCTCGGCGCGCTGGGCGAGCCCGGGCGAGGGTCATCGGATCGGGCCCGCCCGTCGTCCCGGCGAGCAGGGCGTGGGCGACGGCCAGCTCGATCGCGGCCGACGAGGACAGCCCGGCGCCGGTCGGCAGGTTCGAGCCGATGACGCCGCGCAGCCCACCGAGCTCCAGACCGGCAGCCGCCAGGGCCCAGGCGGTCCCGACGGCATAGTCGAGCCAGGTTCCGCTCCGGCCGGGCAGGGCGTCGAGCTCGAACGAGCCCGACTCGCCCGTGTCGAGGCGATGGAGGGTGACCCACCGGTCGCTCGTCGGGACGAAGGCGATCCGGATCTCGCGATCGATCGCGGCCGGCAGGACCAGGCCGAGGTTGAAGTCGGTGTGCTCGCCGATCAGGTTGACCCGCCCCGGCGCGCGCACGACCCGAATCCCGCCCGGGGCGCGCGTGGCGGCGGGCTCGAGCTCCCGCAGCCGGCCGGCCAGGGTCCCCGGATCGATCTCGTCAGGCGCCGTCGCGGACCGCCGGACTGAGGTAGTGGACCGGCGACACGGTTCGCAGCCGCTCGGCGGCGTCCTCGGCGCTCAGGTCGCGCTGGGTCTCGGCGAGCAGCTCGTAGCCGACCATGAACTTGCGGACGGCGGCCCGCAGGAGCGGCGGGTAGAAATGCGCGTGGAGCTGCCAGTGGTCGTTCGGCCGGCCGTCGAACGGGGCCTGGTGCCAGCCCATCGAGTAGGGGAACGGCAATCGGAACAGGTTGTCGTAGCGGCCGAGGAGCTCGATCAGGGCACCGGCCAGCGAGTCGCGCGCGCCGGCCCCCAGGTCGGGCAGGCGTTCGACGGGTCGCTTCGGGATCAGCAGCGTCTCGAACGGCCAGACCGCCCAGAACGGGACCACCACGAGCCAGTCGTCGTTCTCGACCACGACCCGCGGGCCGCCGTGCTCCTGGGCGGCGTAGTCGAGGAGCAGCCGGCTGCCGTCGGCCGCGTGCCACGCCCGCTGGCTGTCGTTCTCGCGGGCCGCCTGGTGGGGGAGGGCCGTGCCCGCCCAGATCTGGCCGTGGGGATGGGGGTTCGAGGCGCCCATCGTCTCGCCCCGGTTCTCGAAGACCTGGACCCACTGGTAGGTCGGAGCCGAGCTCGGCGGTCTGCTCGGCCCAGACGTCGACGACGCGCCCGCACGTCGGGCCGCGACATCAGGGCCAGGGTCACGTCGTGGCGGGGCGAGAAGCAGAGCACCCGGCAGGTCCCCGGCTCGCCCTCGGCCCGCAGCAGGCCGTCCTCGATCCGCTCGCTCGGGCCGTCGGGATCGGAGGGCGGCGAAGTCATTGGTGAAGACGAACGTCCGGTCGTAGGCCGGGATTGACCAGGCCGTTCGCCCGGGTGTTCGCCGGGGCACAGGTAGCAGGTCGGGTCGTAGGCGACGTCGGCCGGCCGGGGCGAGGGGTCCTGGCGGCCGAGCCACGGCCGGCGGGTCCGCTCGGTCGACACGAGGACCCACTCGTCGACGAGCGGGTTGTAGCGCCGGTGGGGATTGGCCAGGACCGCGTCGGCGCCGGCGTCGGGAGCGAGCCTTCCCGGTGCGTCCGCGCGGGATCAGTCGCCACGCGCCGGTCCGACGAGACGCGTCAGCCGATCGGCGGGGTTGCCGGGCGCGGCGCCGGCCCGCCGGCGAGCTGGAGCGGCTCCTCGTCGGGGTCGGCGACGGGCCGCCGGCGAGCCCAGGCGCTCGGCGATCGGGTCGACCAGGACCAGCTCCCGGACCCGGCTCCGCAGGAGCTCCTGGGCGTCGGGGTCGAGGCCGGTGTCGCTGATCACGATGTCGGCCTGGTCGAGGCGGGCGATCGAGCTCAGGCCGACCTGGCCCCACTTCGTGTGGTCGGCGACGACGACCAGCCGGCCGCCGGCCTCGATCAGGGCCCGGTTCGTCTCCGCCTCGAGCAGGTTCGGCGTGGTGAAGCCCGAGTGGGCATCCATGCCGTGGACGCCCATGAACACCAGGTCGACGTGGACGCTGCGCAGGGCGGCCACCGCGAACGGGCCGACCAGCGCGTCCGACGGGGTCCGCACGCCGCCGGTCAGGATGATCGTCTGGTCCGGCGCGGCCGGCCTCGTGGAGGACGTCCGCGACCGGGACCGAGTTGGTGACGACGGTCAGCCCGGCGACGTCCACCAGCCGCCGGGCGAGGGCGTAGGTCGTGGTCCCGGCCGAGATCCCGATCGCCGTGCCGGGCTCGACCAGGGTCGACCGCGGCGTCGGCGATCGCCTCCTTCTCGGCCTCCTGGAGGGCCGACTTGGCGGTGAAGCCGGGCTCGAACAGGGCGCTCCCGGGCAGGGCGGTCGCGCCGCCGTGGACCTTCTCGATCAGGCCCCGCTCGTGGAGGAGCTCCATGTCCCGCCGGATCGTCATGTCCGAGACGCCCAGGTCCCGGACGAGGTCGGCGACCCGGACGCCGCCGTCCTCGCGCACCCGTTCGAGGATGTACGCCTGGCGCTGGCGGGCTAGCACCGGCGCGCTCGGAGCGGCCCGTCGGCCGCGGCTGGCTCGACCAGCTGCTGTCGATGCAACCTCCCATCGCCCGGGGAGCTCGCCCACGGTTCCACAAGAATACCGCCATAAGTCAACGCAGTGCCACACGATCCTGTGGGTTCACGGTTGGAATCCCTTGACAACGGGGGCGCCAGCGGTTCGACAATCCGTTTGGGTTTGTCGGTTTCTGTTTGACAACGCAACAGAGTCGCGGGCAGAGCCGAAGGAGGAGGACCATGGCGAATCATGACACGTCGCGGCCGGAGGCACCGTCCACGACGGGTCTGCGCAGCGTCAGCCGGCGGGACGTCCTCAAGGGGATGGCCGTCGTGGCCGGCGCGGCCTGCCATTCCGACGATCCTGGCTGCCTGCAGCTCCGGCGCGACGACCGCGCCATCGACCGCCCCGGCCGCGGTCCCGGCGGCTCCACCCCGCCGGCCGCCAGTGCCCCGGCCTCGACCGCCGCGGTGAGCGGCACCGTGACCGTCGGCAGCAACCACTCGGACGCCAGCGAGGCGAAGGGCATGGCCGCGATCAACGCGGCCTTCAAGGCGGCCACCCGGGCTCGACGTGAAGATGAACACCGTCGACCACAACACGTTCCAGAACCAGATCAACGCCTACCTCCAGGGCACCCCGGAGGACGTCTTCACCTGGTTCTCCGGCTACCGGATGCGGTTCTTCGCGTCCAAGGGCCTGGCCACGGCGATCGACGACGTGTGGGCCAAGGTCAGAGCAACTACACCGGCGGCTTCGCCACGGCCGTGACCGGCGACGACGGCAAGGTCTACGGCATCCCGGTCGACTACTACCCGTGGGCGGTCTTCTATCGCAAGAGCGTCTTCAGCGGACAAGGGCTACACCGTCCCGGCGACCTGGGCCGACTACAAGACCCTCTGCGCCAAGATGCAGACGGACGGCCTGATCCCGATCACCTTCGGCGACAAGGACGGCTGGCCGGCGATGGGCACCTTCGACATCCTCAACCTTCGCCTCAACGGCTACGACTTCCACACCGACCTCCTGACCGGCAAGCAGAAGTGGACCGACCCGAAGGTCACCACGGTCTTCCAGAAGTGGGCCGAGATCATGCCCTTCCACGACAAGACCTACGCGGGCCTGACCTGGCAGAAGGCGTGCGACACGCTGATCCAGAAGAAGTCCGGGATGTTCACGTTCGGCCTCTTCCTGACCGGCGAGTTCACCTCGACCGGCTCGCCGGCCGACCTGGCCGACCTCGACTTCTTCCCGTTCCCGGCGCTGGGCAACCCAGTACGATGCCGAGAAGGCGCTCGACGCGCCGATCGACATCTGGATGGTCAGCGCCAAGTCGCAGACCCTCCAGGCCGACCTCGACGTGGCCAAGGCGTACATGGAGTTCTGGGCCGAAGGGCTCGACCCAGCTGCTCATGTTCCAGAACCAGCCGGGCTTCATCCCGACAGCGCAACGACGCCGACACGAGCACGCTACGACGCGCTCACCAAGAAGGCCGTCCAGATCGTCGAGCCAGGCCAAGAAGATCACCCAGTTCCTCGACCGCGACTCGCGGCCGGACTTCGCGGGCGCCAACGGGATGCAGGGCTTCCTGCAGAACTTCCTGGCAACCCGACCCAGGACACCACCGCCCTCCAGGGCGAGATCCAGGCGTTCTGGGACGCGCTCCCGCCGGCAACCGTCTAGGCCCTAATCGCGCGTCGTGCCTCGATCCCGCAGGCAGTCGAGCCTCAGCCCCCGCTCCGGCTCTCGGCTGGAGCGGGGGTGATCGCTGTCCGGGCCCCGCAAGCGGCGCTACAGCGTCCTGACCCGCGCGACCGGGTCGTCCTGTTCCTGATGGTCGGCATCCCGGTCGCCCTGACGATCGTCTTCATCTGGCTGCCGACCCTCGCCTCGATCCTGCTCTCGTTCACCAACTGGACCAGGGCATCGGCGGGATCACGCCGGCCAACATCGTCGGCATCAAGAACTACCGTCTTCCTGTTCACCCAGTCCACCCTGTTCTGGCCGGCCCTCAGCCACAACCTGCTGTGGCTGGCGTTCTTCGTGTTCATCGCCTCGCCGATCGGGATCTTCTTCGCGGTCCTCCTCGACCGGGAGATGCGCGGCAGCCGGATCTACCAGAACATCTTCTACCTCCCGGTCGTCCTGTCGCTGGCCGTGGTCGGCTTCATCTGGGAGCTCCAGTACGCGCCGCCGACGGGTTCCTCGACAGCGTCCTGGGCCTGACCAGGCAGAGCAACGCGATCGACTGGCTGGGCAACCCGCAGCCTCAACATCTGGGCCGTCCTGGTCGCCGCCAGCTGGCGCCACGTCGGCTACATCATGGTCCTCTACCTGGCCGGCCTGAAGAGCGTCGACCCGTCCCTGCGCGAGGCGGCCGCGATCGACGGGGCGACCGAGCGCCAGACCTTCTTCCGGGTCGTCTTCCCGGTGATGGCCCCGATCAACATCGTGATCGTGGTCGTGACGGTGATCGAGTCGCTCCGGGCGTTCGACCTGGCGTTCATCATCAACCAGGGCACGAACGGCCTCGAGCTGCTGTCGACGCTGATCACCAACAACAGCATCAGCGAGGCCAGCCTGATCGGCTTCGGCTCTGCGATCGCCGTCGTCCTGCTGGTGATCTCGCTGGTGCCGATCGTGCTCTACCTGTCGCGCGTCATGCGGACGACAGCCGAATGACCGCCACCGTGATGGCCGGCCGGCCCAAGCGCAACGGCGGATCAACCGCGCGGCGGGTCGCTGCTCCATGCGTTCCTGATCACGATGTCGCTGGTCTGGATCTTCCCCCTCGCCTGGTGCTGTCTACATCTCCCTCCGGCCGTTCGGCGACACGATCGTCCACGGCTACTTCTCGTGGCCGTCCAGCCTGAGCTTCCAGAACTTCATCAACGGGCTGGACCGACGCCAACCTGGGCTACTACTACATCGAACACGATGATCGTGGCCGTCCCGGCGGTGATCATCACCCTGATCCTGCCTCGCTCGTCGCCTTCGCCCTGACCCGGGTCCGGTCCCGGTTCAACCTCTTCCTGCTGATGATGTTCACGGCCGGCAACCTGCTGCCCCCGCAGGTCATCATCGTCCCGCTCTACCACCTCTACCTGGCGATCCCGATCCCCAAGCCGATCAGCGACAACGGGCTGCTCTACGACCAGTACATCGGGATCATCCTGATCCACGTCGTCTTCCAGACCGGCTTCTGCATCTTCGTCCTGAGCAACTACATGCGGACGCTGCCGAAGGAGCTGAACGAGGCCGCCCTGGTCGACGGGGCCTCGATCTTCCGGACCTACCGGAGCGTCATCCTGCCCCTCTGCGCGCCGGCCCTGGCCGCCCTGGCGACGCTCGAGTTCACGTTCATCTACAACGACTTCTTCTGGGCCCTGCTGCTCATCACGACGGGCTCGAAACGGCCGATCACCTCGGCCCTCAACAACCTCCAGGGCCAGTTCTTCACGAACTACAACGTCCTGGCCGCTGCCGCCCTGATGGTCGCCATCCCGACGATCGTGGTCTACCTCGTCCTCCAGCGCCAGTTCGTGCGCGGCCTCACGCTGGGCTCGACCAAGGGCTGAGATCGGGTCCGCGATCCGCCCGCCCGCCCGCGGCCGGCGGGTCAGGCGCCGGACAGGTCGACCGCCGCCACCGCCCGCTGGCCGTCGTCGACGGCGAAGAACGCCCGCGGCTGCCAGCCGAAGAGGCCGGCCAGCAGGATCGCCGGAAGCTGCCGGATCCGGATGTTGTAGCGGGCGACCGAGTCGTTGTAGAGCTCGCGCCGGTCGGCGATCACGCCCTCCAGGCGCTGGATCTCGGCCTGCAGGGCGAGGACGTTGGCCGCCGACTTCAGGCTCGGGTAGTTCTCGACCGTGGCAAACAGCTGGCGGACTGCCTGGCTGGTGGCCTCGGAGGTCGCCGCCTGCTCGGGGACCGGGGCGTCGCTCGAGTAGGCGTTGCGCAGGCGGGTCACCTGGGTCAGGACCTCCTGCTCGAAGCCCATCACGCCGCGGACCGCGCTGACCAGGTTGGGCAGCTCGTCGAAGCGCTGCTTGAGGGCGACGTCGATGTTCGCCCAGGCCTTCGCGATCCGCTGGTTGAGGGCGACGATCTCGTTGTAGGTGACATAGGCGAAGAAGCCGGCCAGGACGAGCACGACGAGCAGGGCGAAGACAGCCGCCGCGGCGTACGGCATCAGGCGCCGAACCCGGTGCTGAGCAGCCAGGCCAGGGCGACGGCCGAGACGATCGACAGGGCGCCGCCGAGCAGCCCGAGCATGAACCGGTCGTCGGCCCGCTGCTCCGCCCTGGCCGGCGTCCCGGCCGTGACCAGGAGGCGGCCCGCCGGCCCGCTGGCCAGGATCAGGCTCTCCGGCCTGATGTCGAAGGTGCGCTCCGCCCGGGCCGCCTCGGCCGCGGTGGCCAGCTCCGGCCGGGCCGCGGCGGGGTCGAGGGTCGGCGGGCGGGTCGGCCGGCCGATCCCGAAGCCCGGGATCGCCGCGTTACCCCAGGCCTGCTCGGGGCTGGCGGCCAGGGTCCCATTGGCGGCCGCCGCAGCGAGGTCGGCGGCGATCTCCGGGTCGCTCGTGGTCGGGTCGAGGCCGCCATCCATGGCGTTGGAGCCGTCGGGGTCGACCAGCTGGTCGAAGGGCAGGACGACGCCCACGATCGTCACCGGGTCGCCCACCGCGAGGCGAGCTTCGCGATAGTGGCGCCGGCCGCCGCCGAGTCCGAACGCCCCGCCCCCGACGATCCCGGTCGCGGGCGCCAGGGCAGGGGAGCCATCCGATCCGTCGAGGGCCGGTCCGGCGGGATGGACCGTCAGCAGCTCGGCGATCTGGGTCGCCCGGTCCTTATCGGCGACCTCGGTCGCCGGGCCGTCCCGCAGACGGAGGCCGACCGGCTCCTCGCCCAGGATCCCGCTCCGGGTGTTGAACAGGTCGGGCACGTCGAAGGCCGCCCCGCGCGGGAAGACCCGGATCGTGCCGCTCGCGTCCCGCACCCGGAAGCCGACGGCCCGCTCGTCATGGAAGACCCGCGATTCCGATCGCTCGCCCTCCTGGGTCACGCTCGAGCGGTAGTAGACGCATGGTTCCGACTGGAGCGGCGAGCTGAGCGTCAGCTCGGCCGCCTCGATCGTGCCGCTCACCCTGTTCTCGCCGGCGGCCAGAGAGCTGATCGTCCCACCGGCGATGTCGGCGATGAGGTTGGCCCGGCGATAGCCGGCCAGGCCTCGGCCGAGGAGGACGAGGCCGCCGATGATTTCGATGAGCGCCAGGGCGAGCGGTCCGCCCGGACCGACGACGGCGAGCGAGGCGAGGCTGGGCACCGGATCATCCTAGCCCGGCTGAATCACCGCCTGCGAGCCGCCGAAGGTCAGGGGGTCGGACTGCCGGGGGTCCGGCGAATCGAGAGGCCGACCAGGATCACCCCGATCAGGACCAGGCCGGCCGGCCAGAAACGATCGATCCCGACCTGGGGGGCGAAGGTCTGGACCAGGAAGTAGATCCCGAGCAGGACGAGGACCAGGCCGCCGATCAGGCCGCCGGACCCGGGTCGATCGGAGCCGTAGCCGCGGGCGGCCCGGCGTGCCGCGCGACGTGCTTCGCGGGCTTCATGTCGGCTCAGGCCGGCCCCCGACCAGCTCCCGCCCGGCGAAGGTGTGCCAGGGGCCGCGGGCGGCGTCCAGCCGCCGACGATCGGGGCGCCGAAGCCCGCCGCCGAGGCGTCGGCTGGAGCGGTCGCGGCCGCGCTGTCGAGCGGCATGGCCGCCGGTGCATCGCCCCCGCCGGCTCCTGGCGTCACGTCCAGCGCCGGAGCGGCCGGGGCCGCCGGGGCGGGTTGCCCGTCGGCCGGCGCCTCACCGGCCGACGACGGGCCGCCGGGCGGCGCGACGTTCGACGCGGGCCCGGCCGCCGACGGCCAGTCCGAAGTCCAGCCCGAGCCCCAGCCCGAGCCCCCGCTCGTGCCGGCGGACGACCACGAGCTGCCCCCGACGCCCGCCGGTTCCTCGGGCACGAC
This sequence comes from uncultured Chloroflexia bacterium, assembly GCA_963727055.1. Lineage (GTDB taxonomy): Bacteria > Chloroflexota > Limnocylindria > Limnocylindrales > CSP1-4 > Palsa-1033. Next base: position 924,748 of record CAVSEN010000003.1, on the reverse strand, counting down.
GATCGCCATGACGATGTAGATCAGCAGGAAGATCCCGCCCGACAGGATCGTCAGGATGGCCCAGCCGACCCGGACGATCGACGGGTCCAGGTCGAAGTGCTCGGCGAGGCCGCCGGCGACACCGGCCAGCATCCGGTCCGAGCGGGACCGATAGAGGCGATCGTTCATTCGCAGCCTCCCTGGGGGTTGAGCTCCACGTTTCCGGCGTTGGCGGTCACGCTCAGGTCGATCGTCGGCGAGCCATCGCCCAGGCCGGCCGTCGTCCACGTGCTGCCGTCCTGGACCAGCCCCTGGCTGGCGTAGTTGTTGCCCGACAAGGCCCCGCCGGACTCGATCCGCAGGCTGGTCCCGGCCGTCAGGCAGAGGCCCAGGTGCCCGGCGTTGACGGTGATCGAGCCGTGCATCGGCCCCGATGGCAGGGCGACCAGGACGTCGCCGGCATTGACCGTCGCGTCGATCGATCCGACCGCGGCCACCCCGGCCAGGTTGACCCGGGCCGTGCCGGCGTTGGCGGTCATCGACAGGCCAGTCAAATGGGCCCCGGCAAGGTCGAGATGGGCGTCACCGGCGTTCATCTCGAGGGTCAGGTCAAGGCTGGGATCGGCCGGCAGCTGGAGCTGCCAGGTCGAGCGGCCCAGGTTGAAGTTCAGGAGGCCCGACCGATTGTTGCTGATCCGCAGGGAGTCGCCGGTCGACATCACGACCGGCCGCCGGTCCCCGTCACCAGTGGCCGAGAACGACCAGGCGGAGCCAGGCACGGTCGTCACCGTGGCCGAGCCACAGTCCATGGTCAGGTCGACCTGGGCGGCGGTCCCGAACGAGCCCGCGCTGACCGGCCCGGCAGTCGCGCCCTGATCGGTCCCGATGCAGCCGATCGAGCCGATCCCGCCGGCCAGGCCGGCCCCCAGGATCAGTCCGAGGGTGACCGTGAACAACAGCCCGCCGAGCAGCTCGAACCGGCTCCGGGCGAGGAGGATCCCGAGCCCGATGACGATGATCAGGACCGGCCACAGGCGGCCGGCGCCGTTGAACGCGGACCGGTCGAGCCAGCCCAGCTGGACCGCCAGGGGCACGGCCCCGAACACGATGAAGAACGCTCCCCACTGGAGGAGCCGGCGCTCGACGTGCATCCTCGTCCCTTCCTCCGGCGGCCCGGCCGCCGGATCGCGGCCGCCCGATCGACTTCCGGCCCGATTCTGCGCCGTCACGACGGATCGCGCGACCGGGCCGCGTGGTAGCCTCGCCGGGAGATCGGCTCATCGAGCGGCAGGGGAGGTCAGGATGCGTCTCAGCGGCTGGCGGTCGCGGGCTCCCGGGCGCGGGGGCATCGACCAGAAGGTCATCGATGCGGTCGCCTCGATCCTGGCCGCCCTGGGCGCCGAGCCCGACGCCCATTGCTGGGTCACGTTCGGGGACGAGACCGGCAGCCGCTGGACCCTGATGGCCCCCACCCAGGCCGGCCTGGTCGCGGTCAACGTCCGGCCCGGGGCGCCGGGCGAGGGTCCCCGGGCCGGCGGCCGCCTGATCCGCTGGACCAAAGCCCAGCTGGGCGAGCTGGCGGCCGAGACCGAGCACGGTCATCGCATCGTGATGTTCCAGATCGAGGGCCAGCCGGTCCGGGGCGTCGACGATGACGCCGACGAGGTCGCGGCCTTTGCCCGGCTGGCCATCGCCGGGCTCGAGGGCGGGCCCTTGCCCGATCTCGATGCCGGCGGCCGCCGCCCCGATCGACCCGCGGCCCCACCGCTCGCCACGTCAGGCGCCAGGGGAGGCGCCAGGTCCGGGGCGAAGCCGGGCGCCAAGCCCGGGCATGGATCTGGCCCGAAATCGGGCGGGACCACCCGGATCCCGGCCAGGGCGTCGAGCAACCGGCCGCCAACCCGCTGACGACGTGGTGATCGGGCTCGAGCGCCGGCCGCGGGCCGTCATCTTCGACCTGGACGGCGTCCTCGTCGATGCCGAGGTCTGGTGGGACGAGGTTCGTGGGGCGTGGACGGCCGCCCATGGTCGGACCTGGACGGCCGCCGACCAGGCCGCGGTCATGGGCGCCAACTCGCTCGGCTGGGGCCGGATCATGCGCGAGCGCCTCCATCTCGACCTGACCGACCAGCAGATCGTCGACGAGATCGTCGGGGCGATGGCGGCGCGCTACGCGGCCGAGGGCGCCCCCCGGATCGCCGGCGCCGAAGCGGCCGTCCGGGAGCTGGCTGCCGCCGGCGTGCCGCTCGCCCTCGCCTCGTCGGCCCACCCGACCGTGATCGATGCGGCCTTGGCGGCCCTCGGCATCCGCCAGCTGCTACGGGTGGTCGTGGCGTCCGACGAGGTCGCCCACGGCAAGCCAGCGCCCGATGTCTACCTGCTCGCCGCGAGGCGGCTGGGGATCGCGCCCGGCGATTGCCTCGTCGTCGAGGACTCGCTCAACGGTGTCCTCGCGGGGCGGGCGGCGGGCATGGCAGTTGCCCTCGTGCCCAACGCGGCCGTGCCGCCGGCCGACGGCGCCCGGCAGGCCGCCACGGTGGTGCTGGCCAGCCTGGCCGAGCTGCCGGCGCTCGTCGTGCCGCCCGCCCGCTAGCGTTCTGCGATACTCGACCGAACGACTCACGAGGAGATTCGGTGGGCGCTACAGGACTCGCCGCCAACCCGACGGAATACCGGGAGCGGCTCAAGGAACAGGACGACGCCCAGCTCGACGCCTGGGCCGCAGAGCTGATGCGCGACATCGCCCGGCGGCGCGGCGTCCTGCGCGTCCTGGCCGACTTCAAGAAGGCGGCCAGGGTCGACGACCGGGCGCTCGAACGGATCTATGCCGCCGGGGGCGGGGCACCGGCGACCTTCGGCCGGGACGCTGCCGGTGATCCGATCATCCCGGCGGTCATGCTCTGGGCGCTCGTCCCCGGCATTCGCCGGGAGGCGGCCGACGGCCGCGAGCGAATCGTCGAGTACCTCGTGGAGAACTTCGAGGATCTCGTCTACGTCTGATCGGCCGGGCGGCTTCGCCCAGGCCGTCGCCCGTGCCGGCGGGCGATTCGGTGGACTAGTCCGGCTCGTCCATCCGTTTCCGGTCCTGCTCGACGCGCTGGTGACGGCCGGCCTGGCCCGCCTCGCCGGCGCCACCTTCGACCGGTCCGCCGTGCTCGGACTGGCGATGCTCTGCCTGCAGGCCTCGATCGGGGCCCTCAACGACGTGGTCGATCTCGAACGAGACCGCGGCCACAAGCCAGCCAAGCCGCTGCCGCGCGGCCTGGTCAGCGTTTCCGCCGCGCGGCTCGTAGCGGCGGCCGGGCTCGCGATCGGGCTGGGCCTGTCGCTGGTCGGCGGCCTGCCCGCGCTGCTCGTCGCTCTCGCTGGCGTGGCGACGGGCTATGCCTACGACCTCCGGCTGAAGACCACGGCGTGGTCCTGGCTGCCGTTCGCGGTCGGCCTGCCGCTGCTCCTCCTGTTCGCCTGGGTCGGCGCCGGAGCAGTGGTCCCCGAGGTATTTGCCATCCTCGTGCCAGTGGCGCTCGTCGGGGGCGTCGCGATCGCCCTGGCCAACGAGCTGGCCGACGACGAGCGCGACCGTGCGGCGGGCATCCGGACCGCGATCGGGGTGCTCGGCCGGCGGCGGGCGTGGCAGGCCGATGCCGTCCTGCAGGCCGGGGTCATCGTCGTGGTGCTCGGCTCGCTGGTGATGCGCGGCGCCGCCGTCCCGGCCGTCGGGCTGGCCGATGGGTCGGCAGCCCTGATGATGGTCGGAGTGGCCCTCAGCCGCGGGCATCGTCCGTTGACCCGGGAACGGGGCTGGGAGCTCCAGGCGATCGGCCTGGCCGGACTCGGCCTGACCTGGCTGGCCGGCCTGGCCGGAACGGGTCTGCTCTAGCGATCTGGATGCGCAGGCTCGGGCGGACCGGCGGCCCGCGTCGAAGGGCTAGCTGACCTCGCCGCTGCGGACCATCGCGATCGCGTTCTCGAGGCGGAGCTTGGCGATCATCAGGTACTTGGCCAGGTTGGCCCGATCGACATCGCCGATCGAATCGAGGACATCCTTCTGGCGCAGGACGCCGAAGAACTCCTCGAGCGAATCGGCGAGGCCCTGCTTCGCCTCGAGGAGCGAGTCCTCGCGCAGGGGAGCGACCGGCCGGACACCGGACCAGGCTGTGCCACCGGCGTCGGCCAGGTCGGCGCCGTGGTCGGACCCGTGGCGCGCCGGAGCATCCGACACTGCTTGGGCCTGGTCGTCGGCGTCGTCCTCGGCCGCCTGGCCGGGGCGAGCGCGACGACCCTCGATCTTCAGCTTCAGCTTGACCAGCGAGAGCTCGCCGCTCGCGACCTGGGCTGCCAGTCGGCGACGCTTCTTGGGGTCCTCGACCTTCATCAGCTCGTACGCATGGGACAGGGTGTCCTTGCGCAAAGACACGAGCTCTCGGATCTCTTCGGGGGCGTCAGCAAGTCGCAGTCGATTCTCGAGGTAGCCCTTGTCCTTGCCCAGCTTCTGGGCGAGGCGACGGATGCTGTAGCCGTGATCCTTCACCATCCGCTCGTACATCGTCGCTTCTTCGAGCGGCGACAGGTCCTCGCGTTGGAGGTTCTCGATGATGGCGATCTCGAGCGCGGTGTCGTCGTCGATCTCTTCGATCATCGCCGGAATGGAATCGAGCCCGGCTGCCTTGGCCGCCCGCCAGCGGCGCTCGCCGGCGATCAGCTGGTAGCGGCCGGACGGTCCGAACGGCCGGAGCAGGACGGGCTGCAGGATGCCGTGCTCCTTGACCGAGGCCGTCAGCTCGTCGAGGGCGGCCTGCTCGAACGTCATCCGGGGCTGATCCGGATTGGCCTCGATCCGCCCGACCGGGACGTGGCGGACCGCCAGGTTGCGCCGGGATCCTTCAGGTGACAGGAGGCTGATGACGGCCGGTCCAAGCTCGCGTTCCTCGGACAGGCGGCGCGCCGCGGTGGCACGGAAATCGGTTCTAGCCAAGTTCGATGACCTCCCGTGCCAGCTCGCGATAGGTTCGGGCCGCGTCCGAGCTCGAGGCGTACGAGGTGATCGGGCGGCCGGTGAGCGGCGCTTCACCCAGCTTCACCGTGTTGCGAACGATCGTGTTGAAGACATGGTGGTCACCCAGCTCGCGCAGCTCGTCGAGCATCTCCCGGCCGAGGATCGTCCGGCCGTCGTAGAAGGTGGGCAGCAGGCCCAGCACGCGCAGGTCCCGGTTGAGCTTGGCCCGGATCGTGTTGATCACCTTGACCAGGGCGGTCAGCCCTTTGAGCGCGTAATACTGGGTCTGGACCGGAATGATCACGCTGCGCGCCGCGACCAGGCCGTTGATCGTCAGCAGTCCGAGGGTCGGCGGGCAATCGATCAGCGCGAAATCGTAGTTCTGGTCGACCCAGCCATCGAGCGCTTCGCGCAGGGCATGCTCGCGGCCGATCGCGCTGAACAGCTCGACTTCGGTCGATGCCAGCTCGAGCGTCGCCGGTGCGACGTCGATACCCGTCGTCTGGGTCGGAATCACGATCTCGGCCATCGTCGCGCGCGAATCGGCGAGGACGTCGGCGACCGAGCGCTCAACCGTTCCGAGGTTGATCCCGAGTCCGACGGTCAGGTTCGCCTGGGGGTCCATGTCGATGCACAGGACCCGATAGCCCTGCTCGGCAAGTGCACCACCGAGGTTGATCGCGGTTGTCGTCTTGCCGACGCCGCCCTTCTGATTCGCGATCGCGATCACATTCGCCACGGGCAGATCACCTCGATGGAAGCGGTCGGAACGCTATCGATCGCCGAAACCGTTCCGAGATGGTACTCCACGGTTGTGTCCAGCGGTTCATCCAGTTATCCACAGTTGACGCCAGTTGTTCACCGATTCTGTGGACAGTCCCAGGCCGATTGCCGACGCGTGTTCGGTCGATATGATGGGGGCCCCAGCGTAGTCCGCAGGTGGCTGTCCGTACGCAAAGACAGCAAGGAAGGGTGTGCGTCGTGGCAACGAGGGCGGATCGAACTCAGCGCCTGCTCGACATGCGCGCCGCGGCGGCGACCGGCGGGGGAGCGGAGCGGATCGAGCGCCAGCACCAGGCCGGCAAGCTCACCGCGCGGGAACGACTCGACCTGCTCCTCGATCCCGATTCGTTCAGCGAGCTGGATGCGTTCGTCACGAACCGCTCGACGCCGGCGGCCGAAGCTGAGCGCGGCTACCTCGGCGATGGCGTCGTGACCGGCTCCGGCCGAATCGACGGCCGGCCGGTATTCGTCTTCGCCCAGGATTTCACGGTCTTCGGCGGTTCGCTGTCGGCGGCCCACGCGGCCAAGATCTGCAAGGTGATCGACCTCGCCCTGAGCGTAGGTGCGCCGATCATTGGCCTCAACGACTCCGGCGGTGCTCGAATCCAGGAAGGCGTGTCCGCGCTCGGCGGCTACGCCGATATCTTCGTGCGCAATGTCCGCGCGTCCGGCGTCGTGCCCCAGATCTCGCTGGTCATGGGGCCGTGCGCGGGCGGCGCGGTCTACTCACCGGCAATCACCGATTTCACGGTAATGGTCGAAGGCACGAGCTACATGTTCGTGACCGGGCCGGCCGTGGTGAAAGCCGTGACCCACGCCGAGGTCGACGCCGAGCGCCTCGGCGGGGGAGTGACCCACACCACCCGAAGCGGCGTGGCCCACTTTGCAGCGCCCGACGAAGCCGGCGCCCTGGACTTCGCCCGCCAGCTGATCGGCTACCTGCCCCAGAACAATCGCGACGACCCGCCCCTGGTCGCGACCGCGGACCCATTCGAGCGACGGGATCCGGCGCTCGATGAGCTGATCCCCGACGATCCCGCGACGCCCTACGACATGCACGATGTGATTCAGAAGGTCGTCGATGACGGGGCGTTCCTCGAGATCCAGCCGGACTGGGCTGCGAACATCCTCGTCGGATTCGCGCACCTCGGTGGTCGGAGCGTCGGCATCGTCGGCCAGCAACCGAGCGTCCTGGCCGGATCGCTCGACATCAACTCGTCGATCAAGGCGGCTCGCTTCGTGCGAACCTGCGATGCGTTCAACATTCCGCTCGTCACCTTCGTCGACGTGCCCGGCTTCCTGCCCGGCGTGGACCAGGAGGATGGTGGAATCATCCGCCACGGGGCAAAGCTGCTGTACGCCTACTGCGAAGCCACGGTGCCCAAGGTCACCGTCATCACCCGCAAGGCGTACGGCGGTGCCTACGACGTGATGAGCAGCAAGCATGTCGGCGGCGACATGAACTTCGCCTGGCCGACGGCGGAGATCGCAGTGATGGGCGCGGCCGGCGCAGTGGAGATTCTGTACCGCGATCGGATCGCGGCAGCGCCGGACCAGGATCTCGAGCGGACGCGGCTGGCTGCCGACTACGAGGACCGCTTTGGCCATCCGTACCTTGCCGCGGGCCTGGGCTTCATCGACGCGGTCATCCTCCCGTCGGAGACCCGGCCGCGCTTGATCGCCGCCCTGGAACTGTTGCGCGACAAGCGAGCCGCGGGTCCGGCCCGGAAGCACGGGAACATCCCGTTGTGAGGGGACCGTCTTTGCGCAAAGACGATCGGCACTCGGGCGGATGGTGGCCGGCCGCGAGGATCATTGGTGGCTGAGGGCGGCCGGCCGTTTCACCGGGTCCTGATCGCCAACCGGGGCGAGATCGCGGTCCGCATCATCCGGGCCTGCCGCGAGCTGGGAATCGAAACGGTCGCCGTGTACAGCGACGCCGACCGCGGGGCCGGCCACGTCCGCGCCGCCGATGTCGCGGTCCGGATCGGCCCGGCGGCAGCCGCGGAGAGCTACCTGTCGATCGACGCAATCGTCGACGCGGCGCGGGCGACCGGCGCGGACGCGATCCACCCCGGCTATGGCTTCCTGGCCGAGCGGGCGGCATTCGCCGCGGCCGTGGCAGCCGCCGGGTTCGCCTTCGTCGGGCCGAGCAGCACGACGATCGCCGCCCTCGGGGACAAGCTCGCCGCCCGCCGGCTCGCCCGGTCGGTCGGTGTGCCGGTGGTCCCGGGCACCCTCGAGCCGGCGCCGATCGACGATCCGGAGGCGCTGGCGGCAACGCTCGCCGCCGCGGAGGGGATCGGCTTTCCGTTGATGGTCAAGACCGCCGCCGGGGGCGGCGGTCGCGGCATGCGCGAGGCGACCGACCCGGCCGCCCTGCCGGCCGCGCTGGCGTCCGCGTCGGCCGAGGCGCTGGCCGCGTTCGGCGACGGGTCGGTCTACCTCGAGCGAGTGATCCGGCCGGCGCGCCACGTGGAGGTCCAGCTCCTGGGCGACGCGACCGGGCAGGTGTCGCCGTCGGTGAACGCGACTGCTCCCTCCAGCGCCGCCACCAGAAGCTGGTCGAAGAGGCGCCCGCCCCGGGGCTCTCTGCGGCCGCCCGGCGGGAGCTCCACGACATGGCGACCCGGCTGGCGATCGCCGCCGGCCTGGGTAACGCCGCGACGGCCGAGTTCCTGCTCGACGAGGCGGGCGGCTTCTGGTTCCTCGAGGTCAACGCCCGGCTCCAGGTCGAACATGGCGTGACCGAGCTGGTCACCGGCCTGGACCTGGTCCACGAGCAGCTCTGGCTGGCCAGCGGGGCGCCGCTCTCCGAGCGGGCCAGGACGGCGGCGCGGCAGGCCGCCCAGCCCGGCAGCCATGCCATCGAGGTCCGGATCTCCCTCGAGGATCCGTCCCGCTCGTTCCTGCCGCTGAGCGGACGACTGGGCCGGTTCACCCTCGCGGCCGGGCCCGGGATCCGGGTCGACACCGCGCTCGGGGCAGGGGAGTGGGTGCCGCCTGACTACGACCCGCTGGCGGCCAAGCTGCTCGTCCACGCCGCCGACCGGCCGGCGGCGATCGACCGCCTCGCCCGGGCCCTCGACGAGACGGAGATCGACGGCGTCCAGACGACCCTGCCCTTCCACCGGTTCGTGGCCCGTGACCCCGGGTTCCGCGCCGGGCGGCTGTCGACCGACTTCGTGGACCGCTCCTGGGACGGACCGGCGACCCGGGCGTCGGCCGCCCGGCGCGCCCTCCTGGCGGCCGGCCTGGCCGGCATCCCGGCCGCCGGCCCACCGGCGGCCGCCACGCCCGAGGCAGGTCCCGCGGGCGCCTCGACCGGTCGGCGACCGGCTCCGACCGGCTGGCACGACGCGGCCCGCTCGGAGGCGGTCGACCGGTGGCCGAGGTGAACCTCCCGGGCGCCGTTCGGGCCTGGCTCAGCGGGACGGACCAACGGCTTGCCGAGGGGCTCGTCGGCCCGGAGCCGGTCGACCCGGCCCTCGTCGTCGGGCCGGCCGGTGAGCTCGAGCCCGGCGCGGACTCGGCGGCGATGCCGGTGCCTGACGGGCCGGGCTCGGCCCGGATCGAATGGCTCGACCCGGCGCATGCGATCCTTGTCGAGGCGCCGTCCCGGGGCGGTGCCGTGGGTCCCACCCGGACCCGCCTGACCCTCGGCCCGATCCGCCGCGGGCCAACCCCCGGGAGCGTGATCCGGGAGGTCGTGGTCGATGGCTGGCGCTTCGAGGTCGAGCTGGAGCCCGAGGCTCGGGCGCGACTGCGCGAGCGTGCCGGGCGAGGGTCCGCGTCCGCCGGAGCCGGCCACCCGGTCGAGGTCCGGTCCGGGATCCCGGGCCGGGTCGCGGCGATCGCGGTCGCCCAGGGTGACGCGGTGACCGCCGGCCAGGCCCTTGTCGTGGTCGAGGCGATGAAGATGCTCAACGAGGTCAAGGCTCCCCGGGCGGGGACGATCAGGCGCGTGGTCGTCGCCGTGGGGGCCGAGGTCGACCCGAGCGACGTGCTGGCGATCCTCGAGTGAGCCACGAGCCCCACGATCCGAACCGCGAGCGCTGGCGGGCCACGACCCGGGCGGCGGCGAGCAAGGGCACGCCGGACCGTCGTGAGCGCTTCCTGACCAGCTCGGGCACCGAGATCCGCGACGTCTACACGGCGGCCGACCTGGCCGGCCTGGACGAGGCCGCCGACCTCGGCCTGCCCGGCGAGTTCCCGTTCACCCGGGGCGTCCAGCCGACGATGTATCGCGGCCGGTTGTGGACCATGCGCCAGTACGCCGGCTTCGCGACCGCGGCCGAAACGAACGAGCGCTTCCGCTACCTCCTGGAGCAGGGCCAGACCGGGCTGTCGGTGGCCTTCGACCTGCCGACCCAGATGGGCTTCGACTCCGACGCGCCCGAGGCGGCCGGCGAGGTCGGCCGGGTCGGCGTCCCGATCAGCAGCCTGGCCGACATGGAGACCCTCTTCCAGGGCATTCCCCTCGACCGGGTCAGCACCTCGATGACGATCAACTCGACCGCCGCGATCCTCCTGGCCCTGTACGTCGCCGCCGCCGAGCGCCAGGGAGCGCCCCGCTCGGCGCTGAGCGGCACGACCCAGAACGACATCCTCAAGGAGTACATCGCCCGGGGGACCTGGATCTACCCGCCCCGGCCGTCGATGCGCCTGGTGACCGACATCTTCGAGTTCAGCTCCCGCGAGCTGCCCCGCTGGAACACGATCAGCATCAGCGGCTACCACATGCGCGAGGCCGGGGCGACCGCCGCCCAGGAGCTGGCCTTCACCCTGGCCGACGCGATCGCCTACGTCGAGGCGGCCACCGCCCGGGGCCTCGACGTCGACGACTTCGCCGGCCGGCTGAGCTTCTTCTTCGCCTCCTGGAGCGAGCTCTTCGAGGAGGTCGCCAAGTTCCGGGCCGCCCGCCGGATGTGGGCCCGGATCATGCGCGACCGGTTCGGCAGCCACAACCCGCGCTCCCAGATGTGCCGCTTCCACGTCCAGACGGCGGGCAGCAGCCTGACCGCCCAGTCGATCGACAACAATGTCGTCCGGACGACCGTCCAGGCCCTGGCCGCGATCCTGGGCGGCGCCCAGAGCCTGCACACGAACGCCCGCGACGAGGCGCTCGCCCTGCCGACCGCCGAGGCGGCCCGGCTCGCCCTGCGGACCCAGCAGATCCTGGCCAACGAGGCGGGCGTGACCGAGACCCCCGACCCGCTCGGCGGCAGCTACTACGTCGAGATCCCTGACCGACGACGTCGAGCGCGCCGCGCTCGACTACCTGGCCGAGATCGAGGCCCTGGGCGGCACCCTCGCGGCCCTCGAGGGCGGCTTCCAGCAGCACCAGATCCAGGAGGCCGCCTACCAGGTCCAGACGGCGATCGAGCGGGGCGACCAGGTCGTCGTCGGCGTCAACAAGTTCCGCGACGAGCGGGGCCTGACCCCACCGACCCAGAAGATCGATCCGGCCGGCGAGCGCCGCCAGGTCGACGGCCTGCGCCGCGTCCGGTCCGAGCGCGATCCGGCTGCCTGGGCGGCGGCCCTCGAGCGCCTCGAGTCGGCCGCCCGGGGAAGCGACAACCTCCTGCCGCCGATGATCGAGGCGGTCAAGGCCTACGCCACCGTGGGCGAGATCAGCGACCGGCTGCGGACGGTGTGGGGCGTGCACCGCGAGCTGATCACGATCTGAATGCCCAGCCACCAGGAGCCCGACCGATGACCCAACCCCCGACCCTGCCCGCCCGGCTTCACCGGATCGGCCGGATCCATCACGTCGCCCTGGTCGTCCGCGACCTGGAAGCGTCGCTCGCCTTCTACCGCGAGATCCTCGGCCTCGAGGTGACCACGATCGAGGAGATCGCCCACGACCGGGTCCGGATCGCCTTCCTGCCGATCGGCGCGTCGAGCATCGAGCTCGTCCAGCCGACCGATGCCACGACCGGGGTCGCCCGCTTCCTGGCGACCAAGGGCGAGGGCTTCCACCACGTCTGTCTCGAGGTCGCCAACCTGTCGGAGAGCCTGACCCGCCTGGCGATCGACGGGATCGAGCTGATCGACACCGCTCCCCGGCGGGGTGCCGACGGCCCGGTCGCATTCCTCCATCCCCGATCGTGCGGCGGGGTGCTGATCGAGCTGATCGAGGCGCCCGGCGGCCCGTCGTGGGCCGCCCTCGGCTACTGACTCAGGCCGGGGCCTCGCCGCCGGCCTCGCCGTCGGCCTGGCCGTCGACCTTGCCGCCCGGTCCCCCGGCCCAGGCTGCGAACCGGCCGGCCCGCCGCTCGACCTCCAGCGCCAGCCCGTAGGCGCGGCTGAGGTTCTCGCCCGTCAGGACCCGCTCGATCGGACCGCCGGCCGCGACCCGGCCGGTGACGAGGAGGAGGGCCTGGTCGAACCCAGCCGGGATCTCCTCGAGGTGATGGGTCACCAGCGCGATCGCCGGGATCGATCCCCGGGCCAGCTCGGTCAGCCGGCCCAGGAGGTCCTCGCGGGCGCCGAGGTCGAGACCGGCCGCCGGCTCGTCGAGGAGGAGCAGCTCCGGCTCGGTCATCAGCGTCCGGGCGAGCAGGACCCGGCTGCGCTCCCCGGAGCTGAGACTGCCGAACGCCCGCCCGGCGAAGCCGGCCAGCCCGAGCCGATCGAGGGCGGACGCCGCGGCCTGCCGATCGGCGGCCGTGAACGTCGACCACCATGGCGCGAGGGCGGCGTGGCGGGCCGTCAGCACCACGTCAAAGGCTGGCAGGGCCGGGTCGACGTCGTCGGCGAGGGCGGCGCTGACATAGCCGATTCGGCGGCGGAGTTCGCGGGCGTCGGTCCGGCCGATCGTCTCGCCGAGGACCTCGACCGTGCCCCGGCTGGGCCACAGGTACGTGCTGGCGACCCGCAGGAGGGTCGTCTTGCCCGAGCCGTTCGGGCCGACGATGGCCCAGCGCTCGCCCCGGGCGACGCTCCAGTCGACTCCGTCGAGGATCCAGCGACCGGCCGATGATCCGTCGCGCCGGACGCCGACGCCGGCCAGGTCCAGGATCGGGGCGACGCTCAGAGCGACCAGGCGAACAGGATGTCGGGCGCTCGCTGGGCCGCCCGGCAGAAGGCGACGAGCTCGCCGGCGAGCTGCCGGATCCAGGGCTTCTCCTCGCGAGGCAGGGTGCCCAGCTCCTCATCGAGGAGGTCGATCCAGTGGCCGGTCACCCGGTCGATCTCGCCGTCCTCGAGCCGGGCGATCGCCTCGACCCAGTGCGGATCGACGCGTTCGATCGTCCGCTGGCCGGGCGTGGCCCCGGCCCCGCTGTCGAGCTCGCGCCGAGCGTCGAGGAAGTCCTGCGGCTCGTCCGTGCCGGTCACCGAGCGGGCCGCCTCGCTGAACAGGTCGAGCCAGGTCGGATCGAGGCCGGCGCCGAGGGCCAGGTGGGCGATGAACCGGTGCCGGTCGGCGAGGCCCGCCAGGTCGTCGGTCCCGATCGTGATCAGGATCTCGTCCTGCTCGCCGGCGACCAGATCCATCATCGCGCCTGAAGCAGCCATCAGCCTCGGCTTTCCATCAGCCTTGGGTCTCCCCGCTCGGCTCGTGCAGCCGTTCAAACGTGAACCGGACCAGGTCGAGGTCGCCCGGCGACATGCCGGCAGCGGTCAGGATGACAGCCCCCTCGCTCCGGTGCTGGGTCCCGTGGTTGATCAGCTGGATCATCGCCTGCCACAGCGGCGCCTCGCCGTAGGCTGTGTCGAGGGCCGCCTCGTCGAGGCCGGCGATGAACCGCCCCATCGCCTGCCACTCGGCCTCCCAGGCGTCGGCCAGCTCGTCGGCCGAGGGCAGGGCCAGGTTCTCGCGCATCGCCGGCCGGGCGGAGCGTTCGAAGCCTGCCCGCCAGCGCTCGTGGACGCCCAGGGCGTGGACGAGGATCCCGCCGATGCCGCGGTCTCCGATCACCGAGCGGGCCGCCCAGTCGGCCGGCCTGAGGCCGAGGCTGGCGTCCAGGACCTGGCCGGTTGCCCAGCGGTCGTAGTCGTACAGGAGCTCGATCTCGGACGGACGCATCGCGGCCGGCTCAGTCCCGGTAGCCGGCGGCGCGCAGGAGGGCCGGCAGCTCGGTCGGCGAGCCGGCGACCCGGATCCCGACCGCCTCGAGGGCCGCGATCTTGTCGGCCGCCGTCCCCGAGCCACCCGAGATGATCGCCCCGGCGTGGCCCATCCGGCGGCCCTCGGGGGCGGTCCGGCCGGCGATGAAGGCGGCCATCGGGACGCCCCGCAGGTGCTCGCCGGCCCACGCGGCTGCCTCCTCCTCGGCCGACCCGCCGATCTCGCCGATCAGCACGATCCCGGTCGTCTCGGGGTCCGCGGCGAACAGCTTGAGGACGTCGAGGAACGTCGTGCCGATGATCGGGTCGCCGCCGATCCCGACGCAGGTCGACTGGCCGATCCCGGCGTCGGTCATCGCCTGGACGGCCTCGTAGGTCAGGGTTCCCGAGCGGGAGACGACGCCGACGCCACCCTCGCGGTGGACCGAGCCCGGGATGATCCCGACCTTGGCTCGCCCGGGTGAGGTCGCGCCGGGGCAGTTCGGGCCGATGAGCCGGGCCCCGGCCGCCTCGACCGCGGCGACCACCTTGAGCATGTCGAGGGCCGGGATCCGCTCGGTGATGCAGAAGATCGTGGCGATCCCGGCGCCGACCGCTTCGAGGACGGCATCCGGCGCGCCGGCCGCCGGGACGAAGATGCAGCTCGCGTTGGCCCCGGTCTCGCGAACCGCGTCGGCCACCGTGTCGAAGACGGGGACGCGGCCGTCGACCGCCTGCTGGCCGCCCTTGTTGGGCGTGACCCCGGCCACGATCCGGGTCCCGTACTCGAGCATCGCCCGGGAATGGAACTCGCCCTCCCGGCCGGTGATGCCCTGGACGACGAGGCGCGTGTCGCGCCCGACGAGGATGCTCATCGGCCGGACCCGCCCGCTGCGGCGGACCGGGCGACGGCCACTGCCTGGGCCGCCGCATCGTCGAGGCTGGAGGCCGTCGCGAAGTGGTTCGCCTCGAGCAGGCGGGCCGCCTCGGCTGCGTTCGTGCCGACGATCCGGACGACCATCGGCACGTCGCGGGCCTGCACGGCGCGCGCCTCGATCAGGCCCTGGGCGACCTCGTCGCCGCGGGTGATGCCGCCGAAGATGTTGACCAGGATCGCGGTCACGTGTGGATCGGCCAGGATCAGGCGCATCGCTGCGGCCACGGTGTCCGCCCGCGCCCCACCGCCGATGTCCAGGAAGTTGGCCGGCTCGCCGCCGGCCCGTTTGACCAGGTCCATCGTGGTCATCGCCAGGCCCGCTCCGTTGACCATGCAACCGATCGAGCCGTCGAGCTTGATGAAGCTGATCCCCTCCTCGCGTGCCTCGCGATCGACCGGGTCCTCCTCGTCGAGGTCGCGCAGCGCCTCGAGGCCAGGGTGGCGGACGAGCGCCGAGTCGTCGAGGGTGATCTTGGCGTCGAGACAGGCCAGCCGCTCGAGCGGCTGGCCGTCGTCGGCCGTCTCGCGCACGATCGCCAGGGGGTTGACCTCGACCAGGTCGGCGTCGTTGGCGACCATCGTCGCCACCAGGCCCCGGGCGATCGCCACGAAGTCCCGCAGGTGGGGCCCGCCCAGGCCGACCGCATAGGCCAGCTGGCGGGCCTGCCAGTCGAGCAGGCCGAGGTGGGGATGCGCGGCGACCCGGTGGATCGCGGCCGGATTGGCCTGGGCGACCTGCTCGATCTCGACCCCGCCCTCGGCCGAGGCCATGACCACGATCCGCCGGCTGACCCGATCGAGGATCGCGCCCAGGTAGTACTCGCGGACGATGTCGGCGGCGGGGCCGACGAGCAGCTTGCGGACCGGGATGCCCTTGATCTCCAGGCCGAGGATCGTCCGGGCGGCCGCCTCGGCGGCGTCGGCGTCGGCCGCGACCTTGACCCCGCCGGCCTTGCCCCGCCCGCCGACGAGGACCTGGGCCTTGACCACGACCTGGTCGGCGCCGGCGGCGAACGCCCGCTCGGCCGCCTGGCGAGCCGCCGGGGCCGACCGGACGACCTCCCAGCCGGGCACCGGCAGGCCCTGAGCGAGGAGCAGCGACTTGGCGTCAGCTTCCTGGATCTTCACCCGTCCGGGTCTCCTCGACGTGGTGCGGCGTCACGCTCGGACGCCGGGGTGTCGATGGTACTGCGCCGTCGGCCGCCCGGTCGGCGCCGGCCGGGTGTCAAGGGGCCGGCCCGGTTCGGACTAGAATGGCGACCCGAGCACCCGCAACCGGGCGGACCCGGCTGCCCACCACCGACTCCGCCAGGGAGGACCCGTGCTGATCCGCTATCGCGGCCGAGAGGGAATGCTGGCCTGGGCATTCCACCGGATCTCGGGCGTCGCGATCTGGGTGTTCGTGATCTTCCATGTGATCGACATCTTCCTGTCGGGGGCCAACCCGGCCGCCTACGACACGGTCCTCCAGATCTACGCCAGCCCGATCGGCCGGATTGGCGAGACGCTCCTCGGGGCGGCGCTCCTGTACCACGCCCTGAACGGGCTGCGGATCATCGTGATGGACTTCTGGCCGGTGTTCAGCCGCTACCACCGCCAGCTGTGGTACCTCAACTGGGCCCTGTTCACGCTCGTCGGCCTGCCGGTCGCGTTCGTGATCCTCAAGCCGATCTTCGGGCAGTAGGGAGCGGATCGAGATGACCCAGCGCTACTCCCGCTCGGGCAGCGTCCGGCCCACCCGGAAGGGCTCGGAGCGGACGATCTGGTACCTGATGCGGCTGACCGGGCTGGCCCTCTTCGTGCTGTCGCTCAGCCACTTCCTGATCCTGCACGTCCTGTACGACCCCAAGGACCAGACCGCGGCGTTCATCGCCACCGTCCGCTGGAGCAGCCTGTTCTGGCGGGCGAACGACTGGCTGTTCATCATCGTCGTCCTGGTCCACGCGATCCTGGGCATCCGGATCGTGGTCGGCGACTACCTCAAGGGGCGCCTCCGGACGGCGGTCATGATGGGCTTCTACCTGCTCGGGCTGGTCCTCTTCACCTTCGGCACCATCGTGATCGTGACCCTGCCCAGGCCGACGGGCTGAGGCGGCGAGATGGAACAGGACTTCGATGCACTGATCGTGGGCGCCGGCGGGGCCGGCCTGTGGGCCGCCCTGGAGCTCGCCCAGGCGGGCGTGCCCACGGCCGTCCTGACCAAGCTCTATCCGACCCGGTCCCACACCGGCGCCGCCCAGGGCGGCGTGTGTGCCGCCCTGGGCAACCTCGAGGAGGACCACTGGGAATGGCACATGTTCGACACGATCAAGGGCGGTGACTACCTGACCGACCAGGATGCCGCCGAGGTCCTCGCCCGCGAGGCGATCGAGACCGTGATCGAGCTGGAGCACATGGGCCTGCCGTTCAACCGGACCCCGGACGGCAAGATCGACCAGCGCCGGTTCGGCGGGCACACCCGCAACTTCGGCGAGGGCCCCGTCCGGCGATCGTGCTTTGCCGCCGACCGGACCGGCCACATGATCCTGCAGACGCTCTACCAGCAGTGCATCAAGGCCGGCGTCGTCTTCTTCGACGAGTACCACGTCGTCGACCTGCTGTTCGACGGCGGCGACGGCGGCGACGGCGGCCGGGCGGCGGGCGTGATCGCCTACCGGATCGCCGACGGCGAGCTCCACACCCTGCGCAGCAAGGCGGTCCTGCTGGCGACCGGTGGCTTCGGCCGGATGTTCCGGATCACCTCGAATGCCTGGTCGCTGACCGGCGACGGGGTCGCCCTGGCCTACCGTCACGGCGTGCCGCTCGAGGACATGGAGTTCTACCAGTTCCATCCGACCGGCATCGTCGGGATCGGGATCCTGCTCTCGGAGGCGGCCCGCGGGGAGGGCGGCTACCTGCTGAATAACGACGGCGAGCGGTTCATGGCCCGCTACGCGCCGTCGCTGATGGAGCTCGGCCCGCGCGACCTGGTCAGCCGGGCGATCTACCAGGAGATCCGGGCCGGGCGGGGGATCGACGGCAAGGACTACGTCTACCTCGACGTGCGCCACCTGGGGCGCAAGGTGATCGAGGAGAAGCTGCCCGACATCACCGACTTCGCCCGGATCTACCAGGGCGTCGAGCCGATCAGCGAGCCGGTCCCGATCCAGCCCACGGCCCACTACGCGATGGGCGGCGTCCCGACCGACCTCCAGGCGCGAGTCATCCGCGACGCCGCGGGGACGATCGTGCCCGGCCTGTATGCGGCCGGCGAGTGCGCCTGCGTCAGCGTCCACGGCGCCAACCGGCTGGGCACGAACTCGCTCGTCGACCTGCTCGTCTTCGGCCGCCGGGCCGGGCGCCAGATGGCCCGCGACGTGCGCGGGGTCGAGCTGGCCGACCTGGCCGCCGACGTCGCCGAGCCGGTCCGGGCCGAGCTCCGGGCGATCTCCGAGCGGCCGGCCGGCGAGAGCGCCGCCCGGATCCGGACGGACCTGGCCGACGTGATGATGGACAACGTCGGCGTCTACCGGACGGAGGAGCTGCTGTCGGCCGCGGTGCCCCGGATCCGGGCCCTGCGCGAGCGCTACAGCCGGGTCCACGTCGACGACAAGGGCACCGTCTTCAACACTGACCTGCTCGAGGCCCGCGAGGTCGGCTACCTGCTCGATTGCGCCGAGACGACGGTCGTCGCGGCGCTCGCCCGCAAGGAGAGCCGCGGGGCCCACGCTCGCGAGGACTATCCCGAGCGCGACGACGTCAACTTCCTGACCCACAGCCTGGCCTATCGCGCCGAAGGGGGACCGCGCCTGGCGTACAAGCCGGTCACGATCACCCGCTTCGAGCCGAAGCCCCGGACGTACTGATGACCGGCCCGACCGAAGCCGCTACGGTGGCCTGCGATGCAGGTTGACCTCCGGATCCTGCGCTACGACCCCGAGCGGGACGGTGCGCCCCACTGGGTCTCGTACTCGGTCGGCGCCGAGCCGATGGACCGCGTCCTCGACCTGCTCCACAAGGTGAAGTACGAGGTCGACGGCACGCTCACCTTCCGCCGCTCGTGCGGCCACGGGGTGTGCGGCTCGGACGCGATGCTGATCAACGGCCGCAACCGGCTGGCCTGCAAGATCCGGGTCGAGCAGCTCGGCCGGCGGCGGATCACCGTCGCACCGCTGCCCGGGCTGCCGGTGGTCAAGGACCTGGTCGTCGACATGGACGGCTTCTTCGCCCGGTACCGCAGCGTCCAGCCGTTCCTGATCACCGACGGGCCGCCGCCGACCCGCGAACGGCGCCAGTCGCCCCAGGACCGCGCCCGCTACGACGACACGACGAAGTGCATCCTGTGCGCCGCGTGCACGTCGTCGTGCCCGTCGTTCTGGGCCCAGGGCAGCTATGTCGGGCCGGCGGCGATTGTCCAGGCCCACCGCTTCATCTTCGATTCGCGCGACGAGGGCGCCGAGGAGCGGCTCGAGATCCTGGCCGACCAGGACGGGGTCTGGCGCTGCCGGACGATCTTCAACTGCACCGACGCCTGCCCGCGCGGGATCGAGGTCACCCGGGCGATCCTCGAGGTCTCGGCCGCGATCGTCGAGCGTCAGGCCTGAGCGGCTTCTTCGACCCCGTCGACGAGCCCGGGCGGCCGGCCCTCCGGCTGATCATCCGGACCGACGGGGCGGCCAAGGGCAATCCCGGGCCGGCCTCGTCCGGCGCCGTCCTGATCGACGCCGCGCAGCCCGGCGCGGGCCACCCCCTGGCCCGACCGCTGGCGACGATCAGCGAGTACCTGGGCGTGCGCACGAACAACGTGGCCGAGTACGTCGGCGTAGTGCGGGCCCTCGCCCTGGCCCTCGAGCTCGGGGCGACGGAGGTCGACCTGCTCCTCGATTCGAAGCTGATCGTGGAGCAGGTCAACGGCCGCTGGCGGGTCAAGGACCTCAAGATCGCGCCGCTCCATGCCGAGGTCCGGGCGTCGCTCGGCCGGTTCCGGCGGTGGACGGCGAACCACGTCCCGCGGGCCCAGAACTCGGCCGCCGATGCGCTGGCCAACGAGGCGATCGACCGCGTCCGGGCCGGCGGCCCGCCGGTCGTCGTGGTCCGGCCCGACCGACCCTAGCTGGCGCAGGGCCCCGATGGGGGCGGCGCGTCGGTGTCGCCGGCGTCGGGCGGCCCGGGGTGGATGTCGGTCGCCCGGACCCCGCTCGTGTCGATCGTGATCATCACGGTCAGCCCGTTCTTCGCGTTGGGGCCGGGCTGGAGGTCGGCCGAATTGGTCGAGGCGATCGCCTTGCGGCCGTCGACCAGGAACGTCCAGGTCGGATCCCAGGTCGTGCCGACCGTTGTCTCGGAGAAGCAGTTGAGGGGGCCGGTGACGTCGGCCAACGTGGCCGAACCGGTGAATCGGTAGGTTGCCGTCCGGCCGGTGTCGTTGCGCACGAGGAAGGCGATCGTGGCCCGCGGCTGGGGCGTCTGGGCGCTGGCGTTGCAGGCCCCGGCAAGGACGGCCAGGACGACGGCCAGCGCGACGGCCAGGCGGGCGCCGCTCAGCGCCCCGGCAGCGGGTCGCGGCGGCCGGCCGGGCGTCATCATCCGATCAAGGTTCGCATCGTCGGGCGTAGGATACCCGGGCCAGCGAGGCACCCGGATGGTCGCGCGGCGGATCCTCCGGGATTCGCCTCGAGGAAAGTCCGAGCTCCCCAGCGCAGGGTAGCGGGTAACGCCCGCCCGCCGCGAGGCGAGGACCAGTGCCACAGAGACGAGTCCGCCGGCTTCGGCCGGCGGGGTGAAACGCGGCAAACTCTACCCGGAGCAAGGCCAAATAGGAGGGCGCAACCCGGCGCCGGGCAACCGGCGGCGGGGGAGAGGTGCGCTGCCCAGCCCTCGGGTCGGCCGCATGAACCGCCGGGCAACCGGCGGTCGAGATGGATGACCGTCACCGCGAGTGATCGCGGTACAGAACTCGGCTTACAGGGTGCCTCGCTGGCGCTCCCCGCCGGCCCCGGTCAGTCTTCGTCGGGGCGGAAGATGTGCGGCGCGCTGCACGCGTTGCAGACCGGCGTCGCCGATTCCAGGTCGCCCAGGGGGATCGGTACCTTGCGCTCCGGGAAGAGGCATTCGACCTCGTAGATCCGTTCCGCACCGGCCGTGACGGCGATCAGGCGGCGGTAGGTGCAGCGCCGGATCCGGGCCTTGGCCAGGTGCGACGGCTCGACCTCGAGGTCGGCCTGCTCGGGCGCCATCGTCAGCTGGATCGCCATCTGATCTCCGCTGTCCCTCGTTGTGGCTGCCTGGTGGGCCCCCGCCCGGAATGCGCGGCGTCGACCCTAGCACCGCCCCGGCCGGTCGGGCAACGGGCGGAAAGTACTGGCCGCCGTTCCTGGCGAGCGTGGCATTTGTGCATTGACGGATCGCTGCCGAGCGCTATAGTAGCCCGAAGTGGCACGAAGTGGTGTCAAGTGGGGAACCGTCCCATCGATCGGGACACTCCGCCCCAGCCGCCTGCCTGCCTTCGTAGCGCCAACGACAGGGAAACCCGAACGGTGTTCACCGGCGAGTACCGGCACTCGGTGGACGACAAGGGACGAGTCGCGGTCCCCGCGAAGTTCCGCGTCCAGCTCGACGGCGGAGCGTTTGTCGCCCGCTGGCTCGACGCCTGCCTGGCGATCTTCCCGAGGTCGGCCTGGGAGGACCTGGCCGGCAAGGTCGGCGGCCTGCCGATCGGCGACGCCAATGCCCGCACGTTCAGCCGGGCGCTGTTCGCCAGCGCCTACGAGGTCGAGCCCGACCGCCAGGGCCGGATCGTCCTGCCGGCCAGCCTGCGCGAGGCCGCCGGGCTGACCGGCGAGGCGGTGGTGGTGGGGGCCCGCGACCACGCCGAGATCTGGGCGCCGGAGCGCTGGGATGTCTATCGCCGCGCGATGGATGCCCCGGACGCGCTGGCCGAACACCTCAGCGGACTCGGGATCTGAGCCCGGCCGAGGTCATTTCACGCGCTTCCAGGGTCCGGACGGATCCGCCAGCTGAGTCGGAGGAGACATGGAGGAAGGGCATCTGCCGGTGTTGCTGGATGAGGTCGTGACGATCCTCGCCCCGGCGCCCGGCAGCCTCCAGATCGACGCGACACTCGGCGGCGGTGGGCATGCCGCCCGGATCCTGGAAGCGTCCACGCCCGACGGCCGGCTGCTCGGGCTGGACGCCGATCCTGCGGCGATCGCCCGCGTCAGGGCGCGCCTCGGGCCGCGCTTCGGGGCTCGTCTCGTCCTGCGCCAGGCGAACTTCCGGGAGCTCGCCGGGGTCGCCCCGGCCGCGGGCTTCGGGCTCGTCGACGGCCTCCTCTTCGACCTCGGCCTGTCGAGCTTCCAGCTCGCCGACCGGCAGCGCGGCTTCGGGATCCGGACCGGCGGCCCGCTCGACATGCGCTTCGACGTCAGCCGCGGCGTCCCGGCTGCCGAGCTCCTGGCAACCCTCGACGCGGTCGAGCTCACCGCGCTCTTCCGGCGCTACGGCGAGGAGCCGCAGGCCGCCCGGATCGCCCGGGCGATCGTTGCCTCACGGGCCGGCGTTCCGATCACGACGGCCGAGGAGCTGGCCGAGCTGATCGTCCGGGTCGCCCCGAACGGACCGCCCGGCCGGCGCCGGATCCATCCCGCCACGCGCGTCTTCCAGGCGTTGCGGATCGCGGTCAACGCCGAGCTCGATGCACTCGACGACGCGCTCGCGGCAGCCGTCGACCTGCTCCGGCCGGGGGGCCGGCTCGTCGTCCTCAGCTACCACTCGCTCGAGGACCGGATCGTGAAGCGCTTCTTCCAGGCCGAGCGGCGGGGCTGCGTCTGCCCGCCGTCGCTGCCCGTCTGCGTCTGCGGCCGGGCCCCCCGCCTGCGTCTCGTGACCCGGCCGTCGCTGACTGCCGGCCCGGCCGAGGTCGCCGCCAATCCACGCGCCCGGAGCGCCCGCCTGCGGGCCGCCGAGCGGCTCGCAGCCTGATCGCCAGCCGGAGGGAGGACCATGAGCAAGCACCACCAGTCCCATCGCCGCCGGTCCTACGGCCGGCGCCAGCATGAGCTCCGGGAGCGACCGGCCGAGACCCGGACGACCGACCCGGTCGACCTCGACGAGACGCTCCGCGACGAGCGCGGGCAGGCCGTGCTGCGCTTCGAGGGCGATG
This sequence comes from uncultured Chloroflexia bacterium, assembly GCA_963727055.1. Taxonomy (GTDB): domain Bacteria; phylum Chloroflexota; class Limnocylindria; order Limnocylindrales; family CSP1-4; genus Palsa-1033. The sequence goes on along the minus strand of CAVSEN010000003.1, from coordinate 901,861 downwards.
CGGCCGGCCGCCGGATGAGCTTCATGGTGGGCGACTGATGGCGGTCCAGGCCGGCCGCCTCGCCGGACGCGCCGGGTTGCGCAGCGCAGCCGTTTCAGTTGGCCTGCCCCGCACCGGACCCGCCGTCCAGCCCCGGCCGCGAACCGAGACCGCGCCGGCGATCGCCCGCCGCCGGGCGCGCACCGCCGTCCGGGCCGGGCGCCGGGCCAACCGGGTCGGAATCCTGCTCGGCGCGATCGCCGTCGTCTTCGTGCTCGGCTTCTTCTCGCTGGCCCAGACCGTGCAGGTCTCCACGACCGGGGTCGACATCGACCGGCTGACGAACCAGCAGGCGGCCCTCGAGGGCCAGCGCCAGCAGGTGATCAGCGACCTGAACCGGCTGGGCGGCGCCTCGGCGATCCGCCGGCTGGGGATCGACCTGGGCCTCGACCAGCTCGGCAACCCGCTCATCGTCCCGGCCCGGTAGACCGGATCGATCGATGCTTGGTCGGACTGACTCCCGGCGGCGCCTGCTTGCCGTCCTGCTCGTGTTCATCGTCACCGGGGCCGGCCTGACCGCCCGCCTGGCCTGGTGGCAGGTGGCCCAGCAGCCGATGCTCGCCGCCCGCGCCCAGGACCAGACTCTCGACCCAGGTCTCGATCCCCAGCCGGCGGGGGACGATCTACGACCGGAGCGGGACCGTCGTCCTGGCCACGACGGTCGACCGCTACATGCTCGAGGCCAACCCCAACCTGCTGGCTCGAACGCCGCCGACCGGACCCAGCTGGCGAACGACCTGATCGGGATCATGGGACTGGCGCCGATCGACGCGGCGGCCTTCAGCCAGAAGATCAACTCGAACCGGCCGTACGTCATCCTCGCCCACGACCTGGACCAGCAGACGGCCGACCGGCTCCAGGTGGCGATCGACGCCGACGATGCCGCCGCGGGCGTCGACCTGGCGACCGAGCCGGCCCGGGTCGAGCCGCAGGTCGGCGGCGCTCCCAAGACGTCGCTGGCGGCCCAGCTGCTCGGCTTCGTCAACCGCGACGGAGTCGGCCAGTACGGCGTCGAGCAGTACTACCAGGACACCCTGGCGGGTCGCCCGAAGGTGGTCCTTGCCGCCCGCTCGATCACCGGCCGGCCGTTGATCGATACGGCCCAGGTCGTCGACCCCGGCACGCCCGGCCAGGACATCACCCTCACGATCGACGCCAACCTCCAGCTGGCCGTCGAGCAGGAGGTGATGGCCGCCTCGGTCGCCGACCGGGCCCTGTCCGTATCGGCCGTGGTGATGGACCCGAGGACCGGCGAGGTCTACGCCGAGGCGAGCTATCCCTCGTACGACGCCAACGACTACGCCGCAGACGCCATCGAGCCTGTTCGTCGACCCGGTCGTCAGCGCCACCTACGAGCCTGGCTCGGTGTTCAAGATGCTCACCGCGCTGGCCGCCCTCCAGCAGGGCACGATCACCCCCACGACCCTGGTCAACGACTCGGGCTCGCTGTCGCTCGACCACGGCACGGCCCGGATCTACGACTCCGACAAGCGGGCCGAGGGGATGATCCCGTTCGAGAACGTGCTGGCCTTCTCGCGCAACGTCGGCGCGGCCCGGGTCGCCCTCGGCCTGGCCTCCACGACGAACGCCGCGGCCTCGATCCTGAAGGCAACCTGGGACAAGCTGGGCATCGGCCACCTGACCGGGATCGACCTCGCCGGCGAGGCGCCGGGCACGGTCCACGATCCGACGATCCGGCCCTGGCGCCAGGTCGACCTGGCCAACGGGGCGTTCGGCCAGGGTGTCGCCGTGACCCTGATCCAGCTCGCCACCGCCTACGCCGCGATGGTCAACGGCGGGACGCTGGTCACGCCCCACGTCGTGCTCGCCATCGGCAACCAGCCCGTCGCGCCGACGCCCGGACCGCAGGTCATCTCGCCGACGATCTCGGCGACCCTCACCAACCTGATGTCGTACGTCGTCCATACCGTGCCCTGGTACGCCGCCAAGACCCTGGTCAAGGGCTACGTCATCGGCGGCAAGACCGGCACGGCCGAGATCTGGGACCCCCGCCTCAACCACGGCCGGGGCGGCTGGAAGACGAACCGGTTCAACAACACGTTCGTCGGCTACATCGGCCGGAACGCGCCCGACCTGGTCATCGCGGTCGAGATCCACCAGGGCACGCCGCTCGTCATCCGGCAGGGCGACCTGCCCCTGGCCGTCGAGTCGTACGAGCTCTTCCGGCGGATCGCGACCGATTCGATGAAGACCCTCGACCTCCACCCGGGCGGCTCGGCCAGCCTCTCCAGCCCGAACCCGTGAGCGCCGGCCGTGCGACACTGGCCGCCGTGACCGATCGGTCCGGCCCGACGCCGCCCGCGGGGAGCGACTCGTTCAGCCCGGCCGAGGTCGCCCGGCTGACGGGTGGGCAGCTGGTCCACGATGCCCGCCGGCCGATCGTCGGCGCGGCGGTCGATTCCCGCCGCGTTGCGCCGGGCAACCTGTTCGTCGCCCTGCCCGGCGAGCGGACCGACGGCTACGAGCACCTGGCCGAGGCCGCCGCCAACGGCGCCGCCGCGGTCCTCGTCAGCCGGCCCGGCCGGCCGGTCGAAGCGCCTGCCGCGGTCAGCGTCATCCGGGTCGCCCGACCGCTCGCGGCCCTCGGCGCAGTCGCGGCCGGCTGGCGCAGCCGGTTCAACCCGCTGACGGTCGGGATCACCGGCAGCATCGCCAAGACGTCGACGAAGGAGGCGGTCGCCGACGTCCTCGCCGTCCGCTTCCGGACCCTGCGCAGCGAGGGCAACGAGAACAACGAGATCGGCCTGCCGCTGACCGTCCTGCGCCTCGAGCGGGCCGACGAGGCCCTCGTCCTAGAGATGGGCATGTACGTCGGTGGCGAGATCGCCGACCTGGCCCGGATCGGCCGGCCGCTGATCGGCGTGGTGACGGCCGTGCAGGCCGTCCACCTGTCGCGGATCGGCTCGATCGAGGCGATCGAGTGGGCGAAGGGCGAGCTTGTCGAGGCGCTGCCGGCAACCGGCACGGCGGTTCTCAACGCCGACGACGAGCGGGTCGCCCGGATGGCCCGCCGGACGGCGGCGACCGTCCTCACCTATGGCTTCGCGGACGACGCGGAGGTCACCGCCGAGCAGGTCGTGGCGGCCGGGGCCGACGGGATGCGCTTCGTCCTCCGAACGCGGGCCGGCCGCCGCCCGGTCAGCCTGCCCGGCCTCGGCCGGCATGCCGTCCACAACGCGCTGGCGGCCGCCGCGGTCGGCACGGCAGCCGGCCTCGGGCTCGACGAGATCGCGACGGGCCTGGCGGTCCGGCCGCCCGCGACGCATCGGGGCGAGCTGGTCCGTCTTGGCGACGTGACCCTGATCGACGACACCTACAACGCGGCGCCGGCCTCGATGCGGGCGGCCCTGGACGTCCTGGCCAGCCTGCCCGGACGGCGGGTCGCCGTCCTCGGCGAGATGCTCGAGCTCGGCGCCGGGCACGATGCCGGCCACCTCGAGGTCGGCACCGCTGCGGCGGCCGTGGCCGAGCTGCTGGTCGTCGTCGGCCGGGGTGCGGCGCCGATCGCCCGGGCTGCCCGGGCGGCCGGCATGAGCGCCAGCCGGGTGATCGAGGTCGACGATCGCGAGGCCGCCCTGGACGCCCTCCGGCCGCGGCTGGCCGGCGGGGACGTCGTCCTGGTCAAGGCGTCCCGGGGGATCGCCCTCGACCTGCTGGTCGACGCCCTGCGGACGGAGCTCGGCCGATGACGATCGGCACGTCGAGCTGATCCAGGGCCTGCTCATCGCCTTCCTGCTCGTCGTCATCCTCATGCCGCCCTACATCCGCTTCGCCCGGAGCATCCATTTCGGCAAGCACATCCGCGACGAGGGGCCGGAGAGCCACCATCTCAAGGAGGGCACCCCGACCGGCGCCGGGATCCTGATCGTCATCGTCGTGGCCGCGGTCGCCGTCCTCCTCGGGGCGGTCGGCTCGGACACGCCGGACACGTACTCGCCTCTCGGGGCGCTGCTCGGGGTGGCCGCCCTGGGCGCCTTCGACGACTACCTCAACGTCCGGACCGGCGACGGCATCCGGGCCCGGCACAAGCTGATCTGGCAGATCCTGGTCGCCGTCCTGGCCGCCCTGTACATCCAGCGCCACTTCAACATCGACGCGATCCGAGTGCCGTTCGTGGGCGACGTCGTCATCGGCGCGCCGCTCTGGATCCTGTTCGCCGCGTTCGCCATCGTGTCGACCAGCAACGGGGTCAACATCACCGACGGGCTCGACGGCCTGGCCGGCGGGACGACCGGCTTCGCCTACGTCGCCTACATGATCATCGCCCTGCTCAACATCCCCCATCAGCCGAACCTGGCCCTGCTCTGCGCGATCATCATCGGGGCCCTGGTCGGCTTCCTCTGGTTCAACGTCCACCCGGCCCAGGTCCTCATGGGCGACTCGGGCTCGCTGTCGCTGGGCGCCTGCCTGGCGGTCATCGCCCTGATCACCGGTCAGATCGTCGTGCTGCCCCTGATCGGTCTCGTCTTCGTCGTGGAGACCGGCTCGGTGATCCTCCAGGTCGCCTACTTCAAGGCGACCGGCGGCCGGCGGATCTTCCTGATGAGCCCGATCCACCACCACTTCGAGCTGGCGGGCTGGAACGAAGAGAAGATCACCATCCGGTTCTGGATCGTCGGCGCCCTGGCCGGGCTGCTCGGCGTGACCCTGTTCATGGCCTCGATCAACCAGCTGGCATGATCGCCGTGACCGTCGACCTCGACCGCCTGACCCTGGCCGGCATCCGTGCCGGGGCCCTCGCCGGGCTACCGGTCGCCGTCCTCGGCCTGGCCCGCAGCGGGATTGCCCTGACCCGCTTCCTGGCCGATGCCGGGGCCGAGGTCACGATCTACGACGGGCGCCCGGCGGACGACCTGGCCGGCGCGATCGAGAAGCTCGGCGGGCGTCCGTTCCGGCTGCTCGCCGGGCCGGCGATCGAGCCCGCCGACGCCCTGCGCGGCGCGGCCCTGATCACAACCTCGCCGGCGATCTCGGCCGACTTCCCGACGACCGAGCCGCGCCTGCGGGCGGCCCTCCACGCGGTCCTCGCCGCCCGGGCGGCCGGCGAACCCGACGCGCCGGCGATCGTCTCCGAGATCGACCTCTTCCTGCGCCTCTGCCCGGCGCCGACGATCGGAGTGACCGGGACGAAGGGCAAGACCACGACGTCGGCCCTCCTCGACCACCTCCTCGCGGCGGACCCCGGCCACCGCTCGATCCTGGGCGGCAACATCGGACGGCCGCTCGTCGAGCGGCTGGCCGACGTCCGGGCCGACGACCGGGTCGTGGTCGAGCTGTCCGAGCTGCAGCTGCCGACCCTGTCGCGCGGGACGCTCGTCGCGGTCTACACCAACGTGACCTCCGACCACCTCGACCGGCATGGCAGCCTGGCCGCCTACCGCCGGGTCAAGCGCCGGCTGGCCGAGCTCGTCGACCCGGCCGGCGCGCTCGTCCTGAACGCCGACGATCCGACGGTCACCGCGTACGCCGGCCTGGGCACGGCCCCCGCGGTCCTCTACCGGCTCGACCGGCCGATGGCCGGCGGCCTGGGGATCGTCGACGACTGGATCGTGGCCGCCGGGGTCGAACGCCTGGCCCTGGTCGGTGGCGGGCCGGCGGCGACCGGCCCGGGCGGCCGGATCATGCCCCTGGCCGAGCTGCCGCTGCCCGGCCGGCACAACGTCTCGAACGCCCTCGCCGCGATCGGCGTGGCCCTGCTGTTCGGCCTGGCGCCCGATGCGATCCGGTCGGCCGCGGCCACGTTCGCCGGCGTCGAGCACCGCCTCGAACCGGCCGGCGAGCTCGACGGCGTGCGTTTCGTCAACGACTCGCAGGGAACCCAGCCCGACGCCGTGATCGCCGCACTGCGCTCGTTCCCGGCCCCGATCGTGCTGATCGCCGGCGGCCGGGACAAGGGCGTCGACCTGGCCGGCCTGGCGCCGGTCGTCGCCGAACGGGTCGCCGCGGCCGTCCTGATCGGCGAGAGCGGGCCGGTCCTGGAACGCCTCTTCCGCGCGGCGGGCCTGGCCCGGACCGAGCGCGCGGCGACCCTCGAGGATGCGGTCCGCCAGGCCGAGGCGATCGCCCGGGAGGTCCGGGCCGGCCTGGCGGCGGGGCGCCCGCTCGATCCCGACGGCGTGCCTCGGGCGACGGTCCTGCTCAGCCCGGCCGCCGCCAGCTTCGACATGTTCGCCGACTACGAGGCCCGCGGCCGGGCATTCAAGGCCGCGGTCGCGGGACTCGTCGCGGAGCGGACCAGCCTGACCACCAGGGAGGAGCGATGAGCGTCGTCACCAGCCTCGTCCGGCCGACGATCCGGAGCGGGCCCGCCGGCACCCGGCGGAGCAGCCCCAACGTCCTCCACCGGGAGACACATGCGCCCGACTACGTCGTGCTCGTGGCCGTCGTCGCCCTGACCGCGATCGGCGTCCTGATGGTCTACTCGTCGTCGGCGATGCAGGCCTACGCCGGCTCGGCCAACTCGTTCTCGGTCGTCGGCCCGCAGGTCGTGTGGGGCGCCCTGGGCCTGGTCGCCCTGATGGTGATGAGCCGGGTCGACTACCGCCGGCTCCGGCTGCTGTCGATCCCGCTCTACCTGCTGGCGATCGCCCTCCTCGTCCTCGTCTTCGTGCCCTCGTTCAACCGGGTCGTGGGCGGCTCGGCCCGCTTCCTCCAGGTCGGGCCGTTGCCCGCCGTCCATCCGGCCGAGGTGGCCAAGCTGGCCCTCGTCGTCTACCTGGCCCACTGGCTCACCCGGCGGGGGACCGAGATCCGCTCGTTCTGGAAGGGCCTCGTGCCGTTCCTCCTGATCTACGTCCCGCTCGTCCTGCTGGTGGTGGCCGAGCCCGACCTGGGGACCGCCTCGGTCATCGCCTTCACCGGCCTGCTGATGGTCTTCATCGCCGGGGCGCGGTTCATCCACCTGGCCGGCCTGGCCGGCCTGGGCGTGACCGGCGTCGGCGCATTCATGCTCCACGGCTACCAGCTCGAGCGGATCCGGATCTGGCTGAACCCGTGGCAGGACACCTCGGGCGCCGGCTACCACGCGATCCAGGGCCTGCTCGCCCTGGGCCTCGGCGGGATCTTCGGGGCCGGCCTGGGCCAGAGCCAGGTCGCCGGCGGGATCGCCCTGCCCAACGCCAGCAACGACTTCATCTTCGCCGTGATCGGCGAGGAGTTCGGGCTGATCGGGGCGGGCATCGTCATCGCCCTGTTCGTCATCCTGGCCTACCAGGGCGTGCGCATCTCGCTGGCCGCACCGGACACGTTCGGGGCCCTGCTGGCCGCCGGGATCACCGCCTGGCTGTGCGTCCAGGCGTTCATCAACATCGCCGTCGTGGTGGCCCTGATCCCGATCACCGGGATCACCCTGCCGTTCATCAGCGCCGGCGGCTCGTCGCTGTCGATCAGCCTGGCGGCCGTCGGAATCCTGCTGTCCATCTCTCGAGAAACCGTGGAACGAGGCTCCTGGAACGATGCGTCTGCTGATCGCGGGCGGCGGAACGGGCGGGCACATCTACCCCGCCCTGGCCGTCGCCCGGTCGCTTCGCGCTAGCCCCGCCGATCCCGAGATCGCCTGGCTGGGTGGCCGGCGGGGCCTGGAGGCGGGAATCGTGCCGACTGCCGGCATCCCGCTCCGGCGCATGGTCGTGCGCTCCCTGCGCAGCACCGACCGCTCGGTCCACCTCGTGCTCGATCCGGCCCGCCTCGCCCTGTCGGTGCCGCAGGCCACGGCGATCCTGGCCCGGGTGCGGCCGGCGGCCGTGTTCACGACCGGCGGCTACGTCGCAATCCCGGTGATCCTGGCCGCCGCTGCCCTGCGCATCCCGGTCGTGCTCTGGGAAGGCAACGTGATTCCCGGCCGGAGCGTGCGGGCGACCGCTCGGCTGGCCCGCGCGGTGGCCGTGTCCTACGCTGCGACCTGCTCCGCGCTGGGCGTCGCCCCGGGCCGCTGCTTCGAGACGGGCACCCCGATCCGGGAGCTCGGCGGAATCGACCAGGTCGCGGCCCGGGAGCGGTTCGGCGTGCTGCCCGGGGATCGCCTGCTGCTGATCTTCGGCGGGTCGCAGGCCGTCCGCCGGTTCAACGCCGCGGTCGCCGAGGCGATCGGCCGGCTGGTCGAGCGGGTCCACGTGATCCACGTCACCGGCGAATCCGGCTATGCCGCCGCGCTCGCCGGCCGGGAGACCCTGCCGGCGCCGGTCCGCGACCGCTACCGCCCGTACCCGTTCCTGCGCGAGGAGATGACCGACGCCCTGGTCGCGGCCGACCTGATCGTTGGGCGGGCGGGCAGCTCGACCCTCGCCGAGGCGACCGCGATCGGCCGCCCGCTCGTCGTCGTGCCCTATCCCCACGCCGCCGGCCACCAGCGGGCGAACGCCCTGCCGCTCGTCGCCGCCGGGGCCGCCCGGCTGATCGAGGACGAGGCCTTCGACGCCGACGCCCTGGTCGAGGCGGCCACGATCCTCGACGACCCGCGGGCCCACAACGCGATGGCGGCCGCCTCGCGGGCCCTGGGCCGCCCGGCGGCAGCAGCCGCGGTCGCCGACCTGGTCCTCGCCGCCGCCGAGCGGCGGGCCTTCCCGGAGCCGGCCGCGATCCTCCGCCGGGCGCGCGGCGAGCTGGCCGGGTGAGCCCGGTGACCGACCCGCCGGCCGCCTTCGACGCACTCGCGCTGGGAACCGAGATCCAGCGCCGGATCGGGGTCAAGACGTCCCGCGACGAGCCCCTGGCGCGCTTCACCACCCTGCGCCTGGGCGGTCCGGCGGACCTGTTCGCGGTCGCCCACAACGCGTTCGAGCTGCGCAAGCTCGTCCAGTTCGCCCGCGCTCGAGGACTGGCCCACACCGTCCTCGGCCGGGGCAGCAACGTCGTGATCGCCGATGCCGGGATTCGCGGCCTGGTGATCCAGGACCGGGCCGAGGGATCCGAGATCGTGGGCGACCTGCTGGTCGCCGAGGCCGGCCTGCCGATGGCCCGGGCGGCCACGGTCAGCCAGGCGGCCGGGTTGTCGGGACTCGAGTTCGGCCTGGCCATCCCGGGCACGGTCGGCGGGGCCGTCTGGGCGAATGCCGGCGCCCATGAGTCGAGCACGGCCGCGATCCTCGCCCGGGCCCGGCTGCTGGCCGCCGACGGGTCGGAAGGGGAGATCGCCGCGGCCGAGCTGGCCCTCGGCTACCGCGACAGCCGGCTGAAGCACGGCGAGCCGGGCGAGCCGGCCGAGATCGTCCTGGGGGCCACGTTCCGGCTCGAGCCGGCCGCGCCGGCCGAGATCAAGGAGCGGCTCGAGGCGATCAAGCGCTGGCGCCAGGACCACCAGCCGCTGGGCACGCCGAGCGCCGGTTCGTGGTTCCGCAACCCGCTGCCCGATTCGGCCGGCCGGCTGATCGACGCGGCAGGGCTCAAGGGCCTGCGGGTCGGCGGGGCATCGGTCAGCGAGAAGCATGCCAACTTCCTGGTCAACGACCGGAAGGGGAGCGCGAGTGACCTGCGCCGGCTGGCCGACCAGGTCCGGGCGGCCGTCCTCGAGCGGACCGGGGTCCAGCTCGTGGAGGAGGTCGTCTACCTCGGCGACTGGCAGGCCTGGGACCGGGAGGCGGCCCGGTGACCCGCCGGCGCCCGGTCGTCGTCCTCCTCGGCGGGCCGTCGGCCGAGCACGACGTGTCGATCGTGTCCGGCTCGGCGGTGGCCGCCGCCCTGGCCGCTGCCGGCCACCCCGTCGAACGCGTCGTGATCGGCCTCGACGGCCGCTGGTGGTGGCTGGCCGGGGCCACGAGCCAGCCGGGCGAAGGCGGAGCTGCATTGGGCGCGGTCGACCTGGCGCCCGCCGCCTTCGACGACCCGGCCCGGCTCGGCGCCGAGGGGCCGCGCTCGAGCGGTGCGGTGCTCGACGAGCTGGCCGCCCGGGACCCGCGCCCGGTCGTGTTCATCGCCCTGCACGGCCCGTTTGGCGAGGACGGCACCGTCCAGGCCCTGCTCGAGGCGGCCGACCTGCCGTACACCGGTTCGGGGGTCCTGGCCTCGGCCCTGGGCATGGACAAGGCCGTCTTCAAGCGCCTCGTCCGCGGCCTGGGCCTGCCCGTCGTCGACTGGCGCGAGGTCGGCGCCCGGCGCTGGTCGGGCGATCCGGGCGGCGTCCTGGCCGAGCTCGAGGCGTTCGCCGCCGGGACCGGCGACCCGCGCCTGATCGTCAAGCCGGCCCGTCTGGGCAGCTCGGTGGGCATGACCCTGGCCCACGGCCCGGACGAGCGGGCCGCGGCCCTCGCGGCGGCCTTCGAGCACGACGACCTCGCCCTGGTCGAGCGCTACGTGCCCCGGGCGCGCGAACTCGAGGTCGCCGTCGTTGGCAACGATCCCGCCCGCCTCGAGCTGTACGGCCCGGGCGAGATCCTGTCCGGCCACGAGTTCTACGACTACGACGCCAAGTACACGCCGGGCCTGTCCGAAACCTCGCCGACGGCCGAGATCGACCCGGGTCTGCGGGCGACGCTCCTGAAGATCGCCCGGGACGCCTATCGGGCGATCGGCGCCGAAGGGTTCGCCCGGCTGGACTTCCTGGTCGAGGGCGGGACGCCGTACCTGTCCGAGATCAACACGATCCCGGGGTTCACCCCGATCAGCCTCTTCCCCGCGATGGCGGCGGCCGGCGGCTACGACTTCGCGGCGCTCGCGGCCCGGATCGTCGAGCTCGGTCACGAGCGCTGGGCCGGCCGGCCCCGGCGGCGGCTGGTCCCTGCCGACCTGCCCCGATGAGCCGCCTGCCGACGCGCCGGGTCGCCCAGCCGCGGCCCGGCCGGCCGATCCGCCGGTCGTCGGCCGGGCTGTCGCGAACCCGCGCCCTGGCCGCCTTCGTCCTGGTCCTGGCCGGCCTGGCGATCTACGGGGTGGGCGCCTCGCCGGCCTTCGCCTTCCGCTCACCGATCGACCTCGAGGGCGCGACCTACACCAGCCCGGCCGACGTCGACGGCCTCCTGGCGATCACCGACGGCACGAACCTGGTCACGCTCCAGACCGACGACCTGGCCCGGCGCCTCGAGACGCTGCCGGCCGTCCGCTCGGCCGACGTCCGGGTCGTCCTGCCCAGCACGATCCGGGTCACCCTCCAGGAGCGCCAGCCGATCCTCATCTGGCAGACGACGACGGGCCGCTTCCTGGTCGACGCGGACGGGGTCGCGTTCATCCGGCTGGCCGCCGGCGCCGCCGCCCCGAACGGGCTGCCGACGATCGCCGACGACCGGACCGGCTCGGCGCTGGGCATCAGCGGGCTGGTCGACCCGGTCGCCTTCGACGCGGCCCGGCGGCTGGGCTCGCTCCGGCCGGCGGACCTCGGCTCGAGCGCCAACGGCCTGATCGTGACCCTGACCGACGACCAGGGCTTCACCCTCCGGGCGGTGCCCAGCCTGTGGACGGCCACGTTCGGCTTCTACACGACGAGCCTCCGCCCGACGAGCCTCATCCCCGACCAGGTCCGCCTCCTGCGCAGCCTGATCTACGGGCGCGAGGCGACGATCGAGTCGATGATCCTGGCCGACGGCCAGAACGGCACGTATACGACGAAGGCGAAGCCGTGAGCCGCCGGCCGCCGATCGCCGGGCGGGCGCGCCGTGCCCGGGTCGAGCCTCGACCGCGGCGATGGTCTGGTAGCCTTGGCGAAACGCACCGGCTGGAGGGCCCTCGCGCGTGCTCCTACCCCTGGCGGGCCTCGGCCTCGGCGTCCTGCTGGGACTCCTCCTCAAGGTCAACGTCAGCTTCGAGGTCGCCCGCTATTCAGGCGTGGCCATCGTGGCCGCGCTGGACTCGGTCCTGGGGGCGGTCCGGGCCGAGCTCGACGGCGTCTATAACAACCGGATCTTCGTCAGCGGTTTCATCACCAACGCGGTCGTGGCCGTGTTGCTCACCTTCCTCGGCGATCGGCTGGGCCTGGACCTCTACCTCGTCGCTCTCGTGACCTTCGGCCCGCGGATCTTCCAGAACCTGGCCCTGATTCGACGGCACTTCCTGTAAAGGGGACGACGTAAGCGTGGAACGAGAGGCGGTCCTGGTCGGGATCGATGTCGGGACGACGAAGGTCTGTGCGCTGATCGGCGAGGTCAGCGCCGATGGGGCGCTCACGATCATCGGCAAGGGCACGGTCCCGGCGACCGGCCTCAAGAAGGGCGTCGTCGTCAACATCGAGCAGACGATCAACTCGATCGCCCAGGCGGTCGAGCAGGCCGAGCGCCTGTCGGGCTGGAAGATCGACCGGGCCTTCGTCGGGGTCGGCGGCCAGAACGTCGAGTCCCAGAACTCGCGCGGCGCGGTCGCCGTCAGCGGCCACGACCGGGAGGTCAGCCGGGAGGACGTCAACCGGGCGACCGAGGTGGCCCGGGCGGTCTCGATCCCGTCGAACCGCGAGGTCCTCCACGTCCTGCCCCGGGGCTTCATCGTCGACGGCCAGGAGGGGGTCAAGGACCCCCTCGGGATGAGCGCCATCCGGCTCGAGGTCGAGACCCACATCGTGACCGCCGCCGCGACCGCCGTCCAGAACCTCCAGAAGTGCGTGATGGCCGCCGACGTGAAGATCGACGAGCTCGTCGCCAGCTCGCTCGCCTCGGCCGAGGCAGTCCTGACCGAGACCGAGAAGGACCTCGGGGTCGGGGTCGCCGACGTCGGCGCGGGCACGATCGACCTGGCCCTCTTCTCCGACGGCTCGCCGTTCCACACGAGCGTCCTGCCGGTCGGCGGCAACAACGTGACGATGGACATCGCGGCGGTCCTCAAGACCAGCCTGCAGGTTGCCGAGGAGCTCAAGGTCCGCCACGGGACGTGCGACCTGCGTTCGGTCGATGCCGACGAGATGATCAGCGTCAGCGTCCTGGGCGAGGAGGCCGGCCGATCGGTCAGCCGGATGGAGCTCTGCCAGATCATCGAGGCCCGCATGCCGCGAGACGCTCGAGCTGGTCCGCAACGAGATGCGGGCGACCGGCCACGGGATGCTCCCGGCGGGGATCGTCCTGACCGGCGGCGCGGCCCAGCTGGCCGGCCTGTCCGAGCTCGGCCGGGAGGTCCTCGAGATGCCCGTCCGGGTCGCCGGCCCGACCGGCGTCGGTGGCCTCGTCGACAACCTCCTGACGCCGGCCTACAGCACGGCCATCGGCCTCCTGCGCTGGGGCGCGGCGGTCACCCTGGCCGGCGAGCCGGTGCGCTACGACTCCGCCCCGGCGGGCGGTCTCGTCGGCCGGATCCGGGACGCGCTGCGCAACCTGTTCCCGTAGCCGCCGGGCGGTCGTGGGCCCGGTCGTGGGGCCCCGGAGATCGATGCGCTGCCGTCTTGACGCGACGGTATACTCGCCGGACGCTTCCCGATAAATCCAACCGTCCGTCCGAGCCACTTCGCCCGACGGCGTATCGCTGATCGATTGGCCCGGACCGCGGGCCGCCCGGAGGTACCGTGATGCCACTCCGCTCCGATTCGGAGAACTTCGCGCTGATTCGCGTCGTCGGCGTCGGTGGTGGCGGCAGCAATGCGGTCAACCGGATGATCCGGGCCGAGATGATGGGCGTCGAGTTCATCGCCTGCAACACCGATGCCCAGGCGCTCCTCCAGAGCGACGCGCCGCACAAGATCCGGATCGGCGACAAGATGACCCGCGGCCTGGGCGCCGGCGGCGATTCGTCGATCGGCCAGCGGGCCGCCGAGGAGGACACCGAGAAGATCGCCGACGCCCTGCGCGACTCGGACATGGTCTTCATCACGGCCGGCCTGGGCGGCGGCACGGGCTCGGGCGCTGCGCCGGTCGTGGCCGAGATCGCCAAGGAGCTCGGGGCCCTGACGATCGGCGTCGTCACCAAGCCGTTCTCGTTCGAGGGCAACCGGCGCAAGCTGGTCGCCGAGAAGGCCGCCGACGAGCTGCGGGCCAAGGTCGACACCCTGATCACGATCCCCAACGACCGGCTCAAGGACGTCGTCCAGAAGAACACCTCGATCGTCGACGCCTTCCGGGTCGTCGACGACGTCCTGCGCCAGGGCGTCCAGGGGATCAGCGACATCATCACGGTGCCCGGCCTGATCAACCTCGACTTCGCCGACGTGCGCACGATCATGAAGGACGCCGGCTCGGCCCTGATGGGCATCGGCCGGGCCTCGGGCGAGAACCGGGCGATCGAGGCCGCCCGCCAGGCGATCGCCAGCCCGCTCCTCGAGGTCAACATCAACGGCGCCCAGGGGATCCTGTTCAACATCACCGGCAGCTCGAACCTGAGCCTGCACGAGGTGACCGAGGCGGCCGAGGAGATCCGGGCGGCGGCCGACCCCGAGGCCAACATCATCTTCGGCACGAGCTTCAACGAGCGCCTCGGCGACGAGGTGATGATCACCGTCATCGCCACCGGCTTCGACGCCAATCGCAAGCGCGAGCCGGTCCGCCAGGCCGCCGCGGCGACCAGCTTCGAGGCCCAGGGCGGCGTCCGGCGCGACTACTACGCCGAGCTCGAGGAGCAGCGCCGGGCCGTGGCCGACGACCGGCCCGACGACCGGGGCCGGGAGGCCGCCGCCGTTCGGGTCGAGGGCCGGAGCGTCGGCGAAGCCGTCGTCCAGCCGGTCCGCCGGGCCGCGATCGACCCGGACGACCTCGACATCCCGAGCTTCCTGCGCCGCCCCAAGTAGCCGCAGGCCAGGCAACCGCAAGCCAGGGGACGACCGCCCGGGGGACGCCGGGCCGGTCATCCCGACCCGGCGATGACTGAGCCCGGAGATGACTGAGCCCGGGTGTGCTCCGCCCGAGGCGGCCGAGGTCGCCTTCTTCCGTGCTCGCCGGCAGGCCGTCCTCGAGCGGATCGAGCAGGCCGCGGCCCGCGCCGGCCGCGATCCGGCCGGGATCGGCCTGGTCGCCGTCTCGAAGACCGTCCCCGCCGACCGGTTGCGGGCGGCCGTCGCGGCGGGCCTGGCGGTCCTCGGCGAGAACCGGGTCCAGGAGGGCGAGGCGAAGCACCCCCTCGTGCCGGGCGCGCGCTGGCACCTGATCGGTCCCCTCCAGGCGAACAAGGCCCGCCGGGCGATCGCCGTCTACGACACGATCCAGTCGGTCGATTCGCTCGGCCTGGCGGTCCGCCTCGGCCGCCTCAGCGGTGAGGTCCGCGGGGCGGGGGATCGCCTCCCGGTCCTGCTCCAGGCCAATGTCGACGAGGACCCGGCCAAGGCCGGCTTCGACCCGCTCGACCTGCGTCGCAACATCGGCACGATCCTCGACATCGAGGGGCTGCGGGTCGACGGCTTGATGACCGTCGGCCTGCTCTTCGACGATCCCGAGGAGGCCCGCCCGACGTTCCGCCGGCTGCGGGACCTGGCGGCCGAGCTGCGCGCCGCCGACGACCGCCTGGGCGGGGCGCTGTCGATGGGCATGAGCGCGGACTTCGAGGTGGCCATCGAGGAGGGCGCGACGATCGTTCGGGTCGGGCGAGCCCTGTTCGGTGAGCGCCCGCTGGTCGTGCCCGCCCCGTCGGGATCGGCGCCGGGATGACCCGGCGCGGGCCGGGCGACGCGGCGGCCCGCCCGGCCGTCCGTTTTGTCGTCCGGCTGACGGCCCGCGGCGGTCGCGACGCGGTCGACGGCGTCGATGCCGACGGCAGCCTCCGGGCGCGGGTCGCAGCCGCCCCGGTCGACGGCGCGGCCAACGCAGCGCTCGTGCGGCTGATCGCCCGTGAGCTCGCCGCCCGGGCGTCCGACGTCGAGATCGTCGGCGGGCTGACCGCGCGGCGGAAGACCGTGACGGTCGCCGGCTGCGAGCGATCGGCGATCCTTGCCCGCTGGCCGGGGCTCGGGCTATGATCGGCCGGCCCGGGCGCGATGCCCGCGGGCACCCCGGGGCGATTGGCTCAGTCGGTTAGAGCGCACGGTTCACATCCGTGAGGTCACTGGTTCGAATCCAGTATCGCCCACCACAGCACCGGCTCCGCGCCCGATCGCGCCGGCCGACGGCCCCCCGGGTCGGCTGGCATGGAGGCGGTTGGAGATGGGCGATGCTCGGTAGCCGCCGATCGGCGCTGGCGGTCATCGTTGCCGCCTGGCTCGCCGCCTGCGGACCGGCGCCCGCCGGCTCGCCTTCCGCTGAGTCCCTCGGCCGGCCCATCGACTGGTCCGTCCGGCAACCCGACGCCCGCCGCGGCGAGCCCGTCGTCGCTCGCCGCTGACTCCCCGATGCCCCACCCGGCGGCGATCCCCGACTTCAGCCACATCGAGCTGATCGTCTTCGAGAACAAGGAAGAGTCGGCGATCATCGGCAACCCGGCCGCGCCCTACTTCAACCAGCTGGCGAAGACCTACGGCCTGGCCACCAACGACACCGCGATCGGCCATCCATCGCAGCCGAACTACCTGGCCCTGGCCGCCGGGTCGACCGGCGGGGTGACCGACGACGGCCTGCACGATCTCGGCCAGCCGAGCGTCTTCGACGAGATCGAGGCGAGCGGGCGGACGTGGCAGGTCGCCGCCCAGAACGACCACCCGGGCTGTTTCACCGGCGAGATCGCCAGCGGCGGCCAGGATGGCTCCGGGACGTACGCCCGCAAGCACAACCCGGCGATCAGCTTCACCGCGATCAGCCGGCATCCCGCCCGCTGCGCCCGGATCGGCGACCTGCACGGCTTCGATCCGGCTGCCGCCTCGTTCAGCTGGATCGTGCCGAACCTGTGCAACACGATGCACGACTGCTCGATCGCCACCGGCGACGCCTGGCTGGCCCGATTCCTGCCGGCCACCCTGGCCAGTCCCGCCTACCAGCGCGACGGCCTCGTCCTGATCACGTTCGACGAGGGCACCACGAACGCCGGCGGTGGCGGGCGGATCGCCACGATCGTGATCAGCCCGCTCGGCAAGCCGGCGTTCGCCTCGGACGTCGCCCACGACCACTACTCGCTGCTGCACACGATCCAGGTCGCCTGGGGATTGCCCTGCCTGGCCCACACCTGCTCGGCCAACGACTTCCGTGAGTTCTTCCGCTGATCCGGGGCGCGGCCCGCTCGTCGCCTGTCCCGACTGCGGCGCCCGCTTCGCCCGGCTCGACGGCCCGACCCACGCGTACGTGGGTGGGTCGCCCGGCTGCTGGGCGGCCTTCGGCGAGCTGAGCCTGCGCGAGCTCGAGCTCGGCATCGCCGGCCCCGACCGGCTGTCGGTCCACGCCTACATGGTCCAGCACCCCGGCGTCCCGGGACGCCGCCAGGCGCAATCGGTCGGCGTCCACCTGATGGTCCTCGGCCTGCTGCTCGAGCGCGGCGCGTCCGCCGCCGAGGCGGTCGGGGCGATGGCCGGCTGGCTGGATGACCGGCCCGACGTGCGCTGGCTCGAGCCGCCCGGAACGCCCGCCTCGCTGACGATCGCCGACCTGCCGACGGGCGCCGGTCGGGCCGCGCACGAGGCCGCCGTCCGGGCCTGGGCCGAAGCGGTCTGGGCCGCCCGGTCAGTCGACCACGGCACGGTCCGGCGCTGGCTCGACCAGGGCCACCCGGACTGAGCGGCCGGACGGGGCCGGACGGCCGGAAGGAGCCTAGCCGGCCGCCAGGCGGCGCAGGACCGCCGGCAGGATCCCGCCGTTGCGGTAGTAGTCGAGCTCGATCGGGCCGTCGAGCCGGCAGCGGGCGGTGAACCGCCGGACCTGCCCGCCGTCCGCCGGGTCGGCCCGGGCGATCACGCTCAGGTCCACCCGCGGGCGCAGGCCGCTCGCGATCCCCTCGATCGAGTAGGTCTCGCGGCCGGTCAGGCCGAGCGACGCGGCCGACTCGCCGGCCTGGAACTGGAGTGGCAGGATGCCCATGCCGACCAGGTTCGAGCGGTGGATCCGTTCGAAGCTCTCGGCGATCACGACCCGCACCCCGAGCAGGGCCGGGCCCTTGGCCGCCCAGTCGCGCGACGAGCCCGAG
Source organism: uncultured Chloroflexia bacterium (assembly GCA_963727055.1). Lineage (GTDB taxonomy): Bacteria > Chloroflexota > Limnocylindria > Limnocylindrales > CSP1-4 > Palsa-1033. Next base: position 883,930 of record CAVSEN010000003.1, on the reverse strand, counting down.
CCGTACTCCTTGCCGGCCAGGATGACCAGCGGGACGTGCTCGGCGGCGTAGCGCTCGGCGGCCTCGAAGATGAACGATTCGGCCCCGTCGGGCAGGTGGATCGTGTAGGGGCCCTCGCGGCCCGGGACGAGCCCGTTGCGGAGCCGGATGTTGGCGAACGTCCCCCGGATCATCACCTCGTGCTGGCCGCGCCGGGCACCGTACGAGTTGAACTCGAGGGGGCCGACACCATGGGCCTGGAGCCAGGTTCCGGCCGGCGAGGACGGCGCGATCGAGCCGGCCGGCGAGATGTGGTCGGTCGTGACCGAATCGCCCAGGACGGCCAGGACCCGGGCGCCGACGAGGTCGGCCAGGGGCGCCGGCTCGAGGCCGACCCCGTCGAGGAACGGCGGCCGGGCCACGTAGGTCGACTCGGGATCCCAGGCGAAGCGGCTGCCGGCCGGGATCGGCAGCGCCCGCCACTGGTCGTCGCCGGCAAAGACGCTGGCATAGGTCGCCCGGAACAGCTCGGGCGAGATCGACGCGCCGATCACGGTCCGGATCTCTTCCGGCCCCGGCCAGACCTCGGCCAGGAAGACCGGCCGGCCGTCGGGGTCGAAGCCGAGCGGCTCGGTCGTCAGGTCGATGTCGACCCGGCCGGCGAGGGCGAAGGCCACGACGAGCGGCGGCGAGGCGAGGTAGCTCGCCCGGGCGAGGGGGTGGATCCGGCCCTCGAAGTTGCGGTTGCCCGACAGGACGGCGGCGACGACGAGGTCGTGCTCCTCGATCGCCGCTGCGATCGGCGCATCGAGCGGCCCGGAGTTGCCGATGCAGGTCGTGCAGCCGTAGCCGGCCAGGGCGAAGCCGAGCTCGGCCAGGGGGGCCATCAGGCCGGCCGTCTCGAGGTAGCCGGTGACCGCCTTCGAGCCGGGGGCAAGCGAGGTCTTGACCAGGGGCGAGACGCGCAGGCCACGGGCGACCGCGTTGCGGGCGAGGAGCCCGGCTCCGACCATGACGGTCGGGTTCGAGGTGTTCGTGCACGACGTGATCGCGGCGATGGCGACCGAGCCGCTGCGGATCGTGAGGCGCTCGGTGCCGAGCTCGACGGTGACCGCGCTCTCGGCCCCGTCGCCCGGGCCGCCTTCAGCCTCCATCCGGTCGGAGGCCGCCGTCGGCGTGGCGGCCGGGAACGAGGCCCGGAAGTTGGCCGGCAGGTCGGGCAGCGGGACGCGGTCCTGCGGCCGGCGCGGTCCGGCCACGGCGGGATCGACGCTGCCCAGGTCGAGCTCGAGCAGATCGTCGAACGACGGCGCCGCGCCCGGCTCGCGCCACAGGCCCTGGGCCCGGGCGTAGCGCTCGACGAGGTCGACCTGGGCCTCGGTCCGGCCGGTCAGCCGGAGGTAGGCGAGCGTCTCCTCGTCGATCGGGAAGAGGGTCGAGGTCGCCCCGAACTCGGGGCTCATGTTGCTGATCGTCGCCCGGTCGGGCAGGGCCAGCGAGGCCAGCCCGTCGCCGGTGAACTCGACGTAGGCACCCACGACCCCGAAGCGGCGGAGCATCTCGGTCACGACCAGGACGAGGTCGGTCGCGGTCGAGCCGCTGGGCAGGCTGCCATGCAGCCGGACGCCGACGATCCGGGGCATCGGCTGGTAGAGCGGCTGGCCGAGGAGGACCGCCTCGGCCTCGATCCCGCCGACGCCGTAGCCGAGGACGCCCAGGCCGTTGACCATCGTCGTGTGCGAGTCGGTGCCCACGAGCGTGTCGGGGAAGGCCACCGGGCCCTCCCCGTCGGCCCGCGTCGCCACGACGCTGGCCAGGAACTCGAGGTTGACCTGGTGGACGATGCCGGTTCCGGGTGGCACGACCCGCAGGCCCTCGAACGCCTCCTGCGACCAGCGCAGGAGCTGGTAGCGCTCGCCGTTCCGCTCGTACTCGCGGCCGACGTTGAAGGCGAAGGCGGCCGGGGTGCCGAAACGGTCGACCTGGACCGAGTGGTCGATCACCAGGTCGGCCGGCACGAGCGGGTTGATCCGGGCCGGGTCGCCGCCCAGGCCGGCCATCGCGTCGCGCATCATCGCCAGGTCGACGATCGCCGGGACGCCGGTGAAGTCCTGGAGCAGGACCCGCGAGGGCATGAACGGGACCTCGGCCTCGGCCCCTGCTCCGGGCTGCCAGGCCGCCAGGGTCCGCACGTCGTCCTCGCCGACCATGCCCCGGCCGGCCTGGCGGAGGACGTTCTCGAGCAGGATCTTGAGCGTCATCGGGGCTCGGGCCAGGCTCGTCGCGAGCCCGGCTCCGAGCTGCTCGAGGGCGGCCAGCCGGTAGTAGTCGGGCAGGCCCGGCCCGAGGCTCGCACGGGCGCTGAATGGATCCGGGATCGGCACGGATGATCCTTCCCTGGCGTCGCTAGACTCGCGAGATGGAATCGTACCGCCGGCGATGAAGGTCTGGGGCGCACCCGGGCGGGAACCCGCCGGCGATGCGCCGGGTGGAGCCGGCTCGAGCGCGACGGATGCCAGCGACCGCCGGCTGGCCGCGGTCGCGGCCGAGGCCGGCCTCGACCTGGATCCCGCCACGGAGCGCGGTCACGAGCACGGCCAGGACGGTCCCCACGAGCACCGCCACCCGCATCAGCACTCGCTGCCCGGCCAGCCGCCGTACATCGGGATCGTCGGGGCGGGCGCGGTCGGGACTGCCCTCGGCGTCGCCCTCAGCCGGGCGGGCTGGCCGATCACCGCCGTGGCCAGCCGGGACCCGGCCCGCCGCGAGCGGTTCAGCCGCCTGGTCGGCGGGACGCGCGCCTTCGCCGACGCCACGGCGATCCTGGACGAGGTCGAGCTGGTCATCCTGGCCGTGCCCGACGATGCGCTCGCCGCGCTTGCCGCCGGGCTCCGCCTGTACGCCGGCCAGGCCCTCGTCCACACCAGCGGGGCGCTGGGAGCCGACGTGCTCGCACCGGCCCTCGCCGCCGGGACCCAGATCGGCTCGTTCCATCCGCTCGTCGCTTTCGCCGACACGGAGCGGGCCGTGGCCGCGCTCCATGGCGCGACCGTCGCGGTCGAAGGCGACGATCAGCTCGTGGGCCTGCTGGCCGAGATGGCCGAGGCGATCGGGGCGACTGCCGTCCGCCTGGCCCCCGGCTCGAAGTCGGCCTACCACGCCGCGGCCGTGCTCGCGGCCGGTGGCTTCGATGCCCTCCTCGACGCGATCGCCGAGCTCGGCCGGGTGGCCGGCCTGGACGAGGCCAGCGCCCTGGCGATCTACGGACCATTGATCGAGCAGACCCTGGGCAATGCCCGGGCGCTGGGCATCCGGGCCGCCCTGACCGGGCCGATCGTCCGTGGTGACCTGGGCACGCTGCGGGCCCACCTGGCCACGCTCCAGGCCCATGCCCCGGCGGCCCTCGACCTGTACCGGGCGGCGGCCGAGCGCGAGATTGCCCTCGCCGTCGAGCGTGGCGCCCTGACACCGGACGCTGCTGCCGGCCTGCGCGACGCCCTTGCAATGCGGTCCTGAGCAGGTAGGATTGCGAGATGCAGCACAGCATTGCCGCGAAGTACGCGGCGCGTCCGGCGGCGCGTTTCGTACGCTCCTCGCCGCGCGCCCGCGAGCGCCGGCTCGGCCTTCGGACCAGCTCGTTCCAGGCCGCGTCGAGCCATGAGACCGCCCTGCGCCGGTCGGATCTCGGGCCGTACGTTCAACTGCGGGCAAGCTGGCGCTCGATCAAGCCGGCGCGCTCGTACGCCGGGTTCCGGACCGGCCACATCCGGCCGACCGTCACGTTCCGCTGGATGCGTCTCGGCCAGCCCATCCGGCGCGACCGGCCGAGCGCCGCGTCGGCGCCGTGGCTCGCCTGAGGAGCGGCAGCGCCACTTCCGCCGGCGGGATCGTCATCCGGCGCGAAGCCGGCATCCCCCAGTTCGTGGCCGGCCGTCGCCGGCGCGAGGGCGATCACTACACCTGGACCCTGCCCAAGGGCACGCCGAACCCGGGCGAGACAACCGAGCAGACCGCCCTGCGCGAGGTGACCGAGGAGACGGGCCTCGACGTCCGGATCACCGGCCCGTTCGAATCGATCTCGTACACGTTCGTCCAGAAGGGCACCCGGATCCACAAGACCGTCCACTATTTCCTGATGGAGCCGACCGGCGGTGACCTCGCCCGTCACGATCACGAGTTCGACGACGTGCGCTGGGTCGACCTGGCCGATGCCGGCGGGCTGCTGACGTTCGAGACCGAGCGGGCGCTGGTCGAACGCGCGGCGGCCGCGGTCGGCGGCGCGGCCCGGCCGTGACCGAGCCCATCGAGGCCGTCGTCCACCGCAGCCCGCTGGCCGATCGTCATCAGGCCCTGGGGGCCAAGATGACCACGTTCGGCGGCTGGGAGATGCCCCTCCAGTACGCCGGGATCCTCGAGGAGCACCGCGCCGTCCGCGAGCGGGCCGGCCTGTTCGACCTGTCGCACATGGGCGAGCTGTTCGTCGAGGGGCCCGAGGCCGGCCAGGCCCTGTCGGCCGCCCTCGTCTCCGAGCCGCCCCGGCTGGCGATCGGCCGGGCGCAGTACTCGATGATCTGTGCCCCGAACGGCGGGATCCTCGACGACCTGATCGTCTACCGCCTGGCCGAGGAGCGCTTCCTGGTCGTGGCCAACGCCGGCAACGCCCCGCTCGTGAGCGACCTGCTTGCCCGGCGAATCGCCTCGTTCCGGGCGATCCTCGACGACCGCTCGCTGGCCACCGCCCTGTGCGCGGTCCAGGGTCCTCGCGCGGTCGACATCGTGGGTCGGGTGACCGACCTCGACCTCGCCGCGATTCGCTACTACGGCATCGCCGAAGGCTCCGTCGCCGGAATCCCGGCGCTCGTCGCCCGGACCGGCTACACCGGCGAGGACGGCTTCGAGATCTTCGTCGAGACCGGTCGGGCGGGGGAGCTGTGGGACGCGCTGTGGGCCGCCGGCCAGGCGGACGGGCTGGCGCCGATCGGGCTGGGAGCCCGGGACACGCTCCGGCTGGAGGCCGGCATGCCGCTCTACGGCAACGACCTCGACCCGACCGTCAACCCGTACGAGGCGAACCTGGGCCGGGTCGTCCGGCTCGAGAAGCCGGGCGACTTCGTCGGCCGCGAGGCCCTCGAGCGGGTTGCCGAAGCCGGCCCGGCCCGGCTCCTGGTCGGCCTGACGATGACGGGGCGGGGGATTGCCCGCCACGGTTACCCGGTCTATGCCGGGGATCGGGCGACGGGCGTGGTCACCAGCGGAACGCAGTCGCCGACCCTCGGCCGGGCGATCGCGATGGCCTTCGTCGCGCCGACCGACGCCGAACCGGGTACGATCGTGGACGTCGAGATCCGCGCAGCGCGGGTCGCCGCCGAGGTCGTCCCGCTGCCGTTCTACCGCCGCCCGCGCTGATCCGCCTCGACCGGCGGATCCCGGGCTCCGCCCTCGACCGAGGAGGTTCACGTCGCGATGGTCCCAACAGACCTGCGCTACACCAAGGACCATGAGTGGGTCCGGCTCACCGGTGACGAGGCGACCGTGGGCATCACCGCGTTCGCCGCCGAGCAGCTCGGGGACATCGTCTTCGTCGAGCTGCCGGCGATCGGCGCCAAGGTGGGCGCCATGGCGACGTTCGGCGTGGTCGAGTCGGTCAAGGCCGTCAGCGACCTGTTCTCGCCGGTGGGCGGCACCGTGACCGCGGTCAACGCCGCCCTGGCGGCCCAGCCCGAGCTCGTCAACAGCGACCCGTTCGGGGCCGGCTGGATGGTCAAGCTGGCGGTTGCCGACGCGGGCCAGCTGGACGACCTGCTCGATCCGGCCGCCTACGACCAGCTGATCGCCGAGGCCTGACCGAACGATGCCCTACGGGCCCCATACCCCGGCCGACCGGGCCCGGATGCTCGAGGCGATCGGCGTCGCCTCGGTCGACGAGCTCTTCGACGACATCCCCGCCGGTCTGCGCGCCCACGGCCTCGACCTGCCGGCCGGCCTGCCCGAGCTGGACCTGATGGCCCACCTCCAGGACCTCGCGGCCCGCAACCGGACCGACCTGGCCAGCTTCCTGGGGGCCGGCGCCTACCGCCACTACCAGCCCCCGGTCGTCGACCAGCTCCTCCTGCGGGGCGAGTGGTATACCGCCTATACCCCGTACCAGCCAGAGGTCAGCCAGGGGACCCTTCAGAGCATCTACGAGTACCAGTCGCTGCTGGCCGAGCTGGTCGGCCTGGACGTCGTCTCGGCCTCCCACTACGACGGCGCGGCGGCCACGGCCGAGGCTGCCCTGATGACCTGCCGGGCCACCGGCCGCCGGCGGATCCTGGTCAGCCGGGCCGTCCACCGCCACTACCGCGAGACGCTCGGCACGTACCTCTCGGGCGGCGACCTCGAGCTGGCCGAGATCCCGGTCGTGGCCGCCGGCACGACCGCTGGCATCGGCGCCGGCACCACCGACCTGGCCGCCCTGGAACGCCTGCTCGCCGAGCCCGACCGGCCCGTCGCCGGGGTGATCGCCGGGCAGCCGAACTTCTACGGCCTGCTCGAGCCGATGGCCGACATCGGCCGGCTGGCCCATGCCGCCGGGGCGCTGTTCGTGGCCGTCATCGAGCCCGTGTCGCTGGCGGTCCTCGCACCACCCGGGGCGTACGGCGCCGACATCGCCGCCGGCGAGGGCCAGTCGCTCGGCATCCCGACCCAGTACGGCGGGCCGTACCTCGGCATCCTGGCCACGACCGACGCCCTCGTCCGCCAGATCCCCGGCCGGCTGGTGGGCATGACCCACGACCTCGACGGCCAGCGCGCGTTCGTGATGACCATGCGCGCTCGCGAGCAGGACATCCGGCGCGAGCGCGCCGCCAGCAACATCTGCACGAACCAGGCGCTCCTGGCCCTGGCCGCCAGCATCTACCTGGCCACCCTCGGACCGCACGGGCTGCGCGACGTGGCCGCCCTCGGAGCTGCCCGGGCGGCCGAGCTCGAGGCGGCCCTCGAGGCGGCCGGCGCCGGACGGCTGCACCCCGGCCCATACCTCAACGAGTTCGTGATCCGGGTGCCGGCGGCGCCCGCGGTCCACGCCCGGCTGCTCGAGCGCGGCGTGCTGGCCGGCCTGGTCATGGCCCACATCGAGCCCGACGACCCGGCCCTCGCCGACGGCCTGCTGGTCTGCGCGACCGAGGTCACCACGAGCGCCGACATCGGGCGCTTCGCCGACGGCCTGCGGGCTGAGCTGGGCGGTGCCCAGTGGGCGTGACCGGCCCCCGCCTCCAGTCCACGATCTTCGAGAAGTCGCATCCCGGCCGGGGCGGCGGCAAGATTCCCCATCCGCCCAAGGACGCCCTCGACCGCCTGCCGGCCGGGGCCCGCCGGAGCACGCCGCCCGCCCTGCCCGAGCTGAACGAGCTCGAGGTCGCCCGCCACTACGTCAACCTGAGCCAGCTGAACTTCGCCATCGACACCGGCTTCTATCCCCTCGGCTCGTGCACGATGAAGTTCAACCCCAAGGTGAACGAATGGGCCGCCCGCCTGCCGGGCTTCGCCGGACTTCATCCGCTGGCGCCCGACGTGACCGCCCAGGGCACCCTCCAGGTCCTGTGGGAGCTGGAGGAGATCCTGGCCGAGATCAGCGGGATGACCGCAGTCTCGCTCCAGCCGGCGGCCGGCGCCCAGGGCGAGCTGACCGGCATCCTGATGATCCGGGCCTACCACCGCAGCCGGGGCGATCACGAGCGGCTCGAGGTCCTCGTCCCCGATTCCTCCCATGGCACGAACCCGGCGACCGCCTCGATGGCCGGCTTCAGGACGATCACCGTGCCGTCCGCCGCCGATGGCGGGGTCGACCTCGACGCCTTCCGGGCGGCCCTCGGCCCGCGGACCGCGGCGGTGATGATCACCAACCCGTCGACGCTCGGCCTGTTCGAGAGCCGGATCGGCGAGCTGCTCGACGCGGTCCACTCGGCCGGCGCCCTGGCCTACATGGACGGCGCCAACCTGAACGCGATCCTGGGCCAGTTCAAGCCCGGCGCGGCCGGCTTCGACGTGATGCACATCAACACCCACAAGACGTTCAGCACGCCCCATGGCGGCGGCGGGCCGGGCGCCGGCCCGGTCGGCGTCGGGCCCCGCCTCGTGCCGTTCCTGCCCGCCCCACGGGTCCTGCGCGAGGATGACGGCACGTACCGCCTGGAACGGCCCGGCGAGCGGCCGACGAGCATCGGCCGGCTGCGCAGCTTCGTCGGCAACACCGGCGTCCTCGTCCGGGCGTACGCCTACCTGCGGGCGCACGGCGCCGAGGGCCTGCTCGAGGTCAGCCAGGACGCCGTCCTCGCCGCGAACTACCTGAAGACGCTCCTGACGGGCACCTACGACATCCCCTACGGGCGCCATTGCAAGCATGAGTTCGTCGCCTCGGCCGCCACGATCAAGCACCGGACCGGCATCCGGACCCTCGACATCGCCAAGCGCCTGATCGACTACGGCTTCCATCCGCCGACGATCTACTTCCCGCTGATCGTCGAGGAGGGGATGCTGATCGAGCCGACCGAGACCGAGGCCGTCGAGACGCTCGACGCCTTCGCCGAGGCCCTGATCAGGATCGCTGCCGAGGCCGCCGACACGCCCGAGCTGGTCCACGGCGCCCCGCACACGACGCCGGTTCGGCGGCTCGACGAGGCGACGGCCGCGCGCCAGCCGAACCTGCGCTGGCGAGCGATGACCGGGGTCGAGACACCCTGCCCGGATTGAGCCGGCCGGTGCCGAACGGGGTGGTCCGGCGAGATTTGACAGGGGCCACCGGCCCGCCCATATTGTCGGCTGGCGTCGTTGTTGGCGACGCGTTTGCATGGTGCGAGCCACGAGTCGTGGGCAAGCATTCGCTGTCCGGGCACGGGGCATCACCAGGAAACGCCACCCGCCGAGTCCGGATGACCCTTGGCCTTGTGCCAGCTGGAGGAGAATTGATGCGGAATCGTCTAGGCAGCCTTATCGCCGTGTCGGCGATCGTGTTTGCCGCTTGCGGTGGGACCACCGCAACCACGACCCCGACGACGCCTCCGGCGTCGGCGACCACCTCGACTGCGCCGGGCAGCACCGCGCCGTCCACGGCCCCGAGCGCCTCGCTGTCGCCCCTCGATGCGCAGCTGTTCGGGACGAAGTACACGCCCCCGACGGACGCCAAGACCGGCGGCACGATCGTAATGGGCGAATGGCAGCCGCCTGACAACCTGAACCCGTTCTACTCGAACGCGTTCACCACCGTCGAGGCCGTCAGCCCCGCGATGCGTGGCCTGGTGACGATCACCTCGGACGGCAAGTACATCCCCGACCTGGCGGCCTCGATCCCGACGGTCGCCAACGGCGGCGTCGTGATCAGCGACAAGACCTACACCGTGGCCGTGACCCTGAAGCCCGGCCTGCAGTGGTCGGACGGCACGCCGCTGACCATGAACGACTGGAAGGCCACCTGGCAGTTCGCCAATGATCCCAAGCAGTCCGGCTGCCAGCTGTGCGCCATCGGCTATCCCGACATCAGCAGCATCGACGTCTCGACCGACGGGCTGACGGCGACCCTGCATTTCAAGGACCTGTACCCGGGCTGGCTGGCCCTCCTGGGCAACTTCTTCTTCCAGCAGAAGTGGCTGAGCTCCTTCTCGGTCGCCGACGCCTCGAAGTCGATGCCGATCTCCTCGGCGATCGCCAGCGTCCCGTTCAACGGCCCGTTCACGATCACCAATGCCTCCAAGACCGAGATCGACTACGCGCCGAACCCGGACTGGAAGGCGGGCGTTGACATGGCCGTCGGTGGCACCAGCCACCCGGCGTACCTTGCGGGCCTCAAGTTCCAGCTGTTCGACACCAAGGACGGCGAGATCGCGGCCTTCAAGAGCGGTGCGATCGACCTGGCCTTCGACATGACCACGGCCGACTACGCGACCGTCTCGACGACCGATCCCACCGTGGGCACCGCCGAGATCGTGCCGGCCTGGCAGTACGAGCACCTCGACCTGAACAACGACCCGACCCATGCCCGCGGCAACGGGCTGTGGCTGTCCGATGTCCGCAAGGCGATCGCGATGTCGATCAACAAGCCGGACATGATCGCCGCCATCTTCCCGGGCGCGAACGTCACGCCGGGCTGCTCGCCGACGCCTCCGGGCATGTGGTTCGCCAAGACCGAGACCTGCCCGGCCTTCGACGTGGCCGGCGCCAACGCCCTGCTCGATCCGATCATGCCGGTCGGCTCCAACGGCAACCGCGCCCTCAACGGCAAGGAAGTCAACCTCGAGCTGTGCACCACGGCCGGTAACCCGACCCGCCTGACGGAGCTGCAGAAGACGCAGACCTACCTGGCGGCGATCCACATCAAGAGCTACGTCAAGACGGCCGACGCCGGGTCGGTCGTGTTCGCCGGCTGGGCCGACACCAAGCCCACGACGGACTGCAGCCTGTACCGGGGCAACTACGACATCGGCGACTTTGCCTACATCCTGTCGAACGACCCGTACGGCAATTACTTCCTGACCTACCACTCCTCGGCATGGCCGGAGAAGGGTGATCACAACGGAGGCAACGACACCCGCTTCAGCGATCCCGCGATGGACGCAGCGCTCGCGAGCCTCGCGACCGACGCGGACATGTCCAAGCAGGCCGCCGACGCCGCAACGGTCCAGGACGCATACGTGGCCGGAACGCCGGAGATCGTCCTGTACTACCGCGCAGAGGTGACCGGGATCGGGGTCCACGTCGGCGGTTGGCCGGGGTACAACCCGAGCTCCGGTGGACCGGCGTGGAACGTCGAGGACTGGTTCGTCAAGTAGCAGCACTGAGCGCCGCCGGCGAGGCGGCGCTCAGCTCATGACCTCTGAACGAGCGGCGGGGTCGGCCGTCGGCCCCGCCGCTCGCGCCTATCATCCGAGCGAGGCAATCACCCGCAATCGACGTCCGGCGGGTCTACCGGTCCGGCGAGGATTCCTCGGAGCTGTGCCATGACGAAGTTCATCATTCGGCGGGTCATCCAGGCCTTGCCTGTGATCTGGCTGATCACGGTCGTGAGCTTCCTGCTCATGCAGCAGGCTCCGGGCGGTCCGCAGGCCGCCTTCAACCAGAATCCGCACATCACGCCAGAGCAGGTCACGGCCTGGCTCCAGCGCTGGTGCCTCGTCCGGGATGCCGACATCCTCCAGACGATCCAGGAGTACCTGGGCTGGCTGGGTGTCTACAACTGCACCGGCGGCGGCTTCCTGTCCTCCCAGGGCCTGCCGAACTTCCTGCCGGCATTCCTGGGCGGCGGGACCAATGGCGTGCTCCATGGTGACTTCGGGTTCTCGATCGCGTCCGGCCAGCCCGTCCTCGACCTGATCGCCCAGCGCCTGCCGGCCACGATGATCCTGATGGGGACCGCCTGGATCCTGTGGGTCACGATCGCGACCCTGGCCGGCGTCGTGGCGGCGGTCAAGCGCTACAGCCTGGTCGACCAGGTCATCACGATCTTCAGCTACATCTTCTACTCGCTGCCGACGTTCTGGCTCGGGCTGATCCTGATCTTCATCTTCGCGGTCGAGCTGCGCTGGTTCCCAGCCCAGGGAATCATCAACGTCCGGTCGTCGCCGGCGCCGTTCGCCACCGCAGCCTATTGGCATGCCTTCGCCCTGAACCCGTGGCCGCAGCTCTATGACATCGGCACGCACCTGGTCCTGCCCGTCGTGACCCTGATCGCGGTCAGCGTGGCCGGCGACAGCCGATTCGTACGCTCGGCGATGCTCGAGTCGCTCAGCCAGGACTACGTCCGGACGGCCAAGGCCAAGGGCCTGCCGGGCCGGACGGTGATCTTCCGCCACGCGTTCCGGAACGCCCTCCTGCCGATCGTGACCAACATCGCCCTCGAGATCGCGTTCCTGTTCGGCGGCGCGATCGCGACCGAGACGGTCTTCAGCTGGCCGGGCATGGGTCTCCTGTTCTACGACGGGGTCAACGGCCGCGACTACTTCCTGCTGATGGGCATCCTCCTGATCGGGTCGCTGTTCATCGTGTTCATGAACCTGGTCGCCGACGTGCTCTACGTCATGGTCGACCCGCGGATCAAATATGACTGAGGTCATCGATGGCCCTGCCTGACATCCAGAGTCCCGCCGGCCTCCAGTTCGGCGGTCCCGGGGGCGGGGGAACGCCGGAGGCCGAGGACGTCGAGGTCTCCCTCGAGTCGCTCAGCCAATGGCAGCTCGCCTGGCGCCGGTTCAAGCTCCACCGGCTGGCGGCGGTCGGGCTGGTGATCTTCGGGTTCATGGTCGCCCTGGCGATCCTCGGCCCGATCATCGATCCGTACAACCCGTTGTTCATCCCGAACGCCCATCGCCCGGGCGGTGACCCGCCATCGCTGGCCCACCTGTTCGGCACCGACGACGTCGGCCGGGACGTGCTGTCGATGGTCATCAACGGCGCCCGGATCTCGGTTGCCATCGGGGCCTTCTCGATGCTGATCGCGGGCATCGTGGGCGTCGTGATCGGGGCCGTCGCCGGCTACGTCGGCGGCCTGGTCGACAACATCCTGATGCGGGTCGTCGACGTCTTCTTCGCGATCCCGTTCCTGTTCGTCATCCTGGTCGCCGCCCGCTTCTTCGGCCAGGGCCAGCTCATCTCGCTGATCTTCATCTTCGGCCTGCTGTCATGGCCGCTCATCGCCCGCCTCGTGCGCGCAATGTTCCTGTCGCTGCGCGAGGCTGACTTCGTCGAGGCCGCCCGGGCCGTTGGGGTCAGTGACATCCGGATCACGTTCCGGCACATCCTGCCCAGCGCGCTCGGCCCGGTGATCGTGGCGATGACCCTGATCATGGCCTCGAACATCGTCCTCGAGGCGTTCGTCAGCTATCTGGGCTTCGGCCTGACCCAGGACCAGACGAGCTGGGGCAACGCGCTGTCGAATGCCCAGACCGTCCTCAGCAATGGCAACTGGTGGTGGGCGTTCTTCCCGGGGATGGCCATCGCCCTGACCGTGCTGGCGATCAACTTCGTCGGTGACGGGCTGCGCGACGCGCTCGATCCGCGGTCGCGGCTATGAACCAGCCGGGCGTTCCGCCGCCCGACGACGTGCTGCTCGAGGTCCGCGGCCTCCAGACCCATTTCAAGGTGATGGACGGCACGGTCCCCGCGGTCGACGGCGTCGACTTCAGCCTGCGCCGGGGCGAGACGCTCGGCCTGGTCGGCGAGTCGGGCAGCGGCAAGAGCGTTACCGCGTTGTCGGTCATGCGCCTGATCGAGACCCCCGGCGTGATCGTCGGCGGCGAGATCTGGTTCGACGGCCGGGACATCCTCAAGCTGTCCGAAGGCGACATGGAGGACATCCGGGGCAACGACATCACGATGGTCTTCCAGGAGCCGATGACCTCGCTCAACCCGGTGTTTACCGTCGGCGAGCAGATCGCCGAGTCGGTCCGGCTCCACCGCCACGCCTCGAAGAAGGACGCCTGGGACCGGGCGATCGAGATGGTCCGGCTGGTCGGCATCCCGTCGCCGGAGCGCCGGGTCAAGCAGTATCCGCACGAGATGTCGGGCGGCATGCGCCAGCGGATCATGATCGCGATGGCCCTCGCCTGCGACCCGAAGCTGATCATCGCGGACGAGCCGACGACGGCCCTCGACGTGACGATCCAAGCCCAGATCCTGGAGCTCGTGAAGCGGATCCAGACCGAGAGCGGGGCCGCCCTGCTGCTGATCACCCATGACCTGGCCGTGGTGGCCGAGACGGTCCAGCGGGTGGCCGTGATGTACGCCGGCAAGATCGTCGAATCGGGCGACGTCGAGGAGACCCTGCTCCACCCCAAGCACCCCTACACCGAGGGGCTGCTGACCTCCATCCCGTCGCGCGTCGCCCGCGGCCAGCGGCTCAACGTGATCAAGGGCACCGTGCCCAACCCGTTCCGCCTGCCCAAGGGCTGCCGGTTCGAGCCGCGCTGCCCGTATTCATTCGAGCCGTGCAAGCCCTATGAGCCGCCGCTCCAGGTCGTCGGGCCGGACCGCCGGGTTCGCTGCTGGCTGAGCGTGCCCGTCGAGGAGCGGCCAGGCGCGGCGGTCGCTCCCGCGGCGCCTGCCGCCGTGGAGGCGCCGGCCGTCCCGGCGACGAGCGGAGGTGGGGCATGACCACCGAGCCGATCGACGGCCTGAACCCCGCCGCCACGAACGGCTCGACGGCCGGTCCGCTCGTCCGGGTCGAGGGCGTCAAGAAGTACTTCCCGATCTTCGGCGGGCTGCTGCGCAAGAAGGTCGGTGACGTCCGGGCCGTCGACGGCGTCACGTTCGACGTCAAGCGGGGCGAGGTGCTCGGCCTGGTCGGCGAGTCGGGCTGCGGCAAGACGACCCTCGGTCGGACCGTGTTGATGCTCGAAAAGCCGACGGCCGGGCGGATCTTCCTGGGCGACCAGGACCTGACCACGATGAGCGGCGGCGCCCTGCGCAAGATGCGCACGAAGATGCAGATCATCTTCCAGGATCCCTACGGCTCGCTCAACCCGCGGATGCCGGTCAGCGACATCATCGGCGAGGGCCTCCTGGCCCAGGGCGTCAGCAACAAGAAGGAACGGATCAAGCGCGTCGAGGATGCCCTCGACACCGTCGGCCTGCGGCGGGACTACACCCGCCGCTACCCCCACGAGTTCAGCGGCGGCCAGCGCCAGCGGATCGGGATCGCCCGGGCCCTCGTCCTGAACCCCGAGTTCATCGTCTGCGACGAGGCCGTCTCGGCCCTCGATGTGTCGATCCAGAGCCAGATCCTCAATTTGCTCCTCGACCTGCGCCGGGAGATGGGCCTGACCTACCTGTTCGTGGCCCACAACCTGTCGGTCGTCCAGTACGTCAGCGACCGGGTCGGGGTGATGTACCTGGGCCAGCTGGCTGAGCTGGCGACGGTCGACGAGATCTACGCCCATCCCCGCCATCCCTATACGATCGCCCTGCTGTCCGCGGTGCCCAACCCGGATCCCCGGGTTCGCAAGAAGCGGATCTTCCTCGAGGGCGACGTGCCCTCTCCGGCCAACCCACCGAGCGGCTGCCGGTTCCACACCCGCTGCTGGCTGCGCAAGCGCCTCGACAACCCGGAGAAGTGCGTGATCGAGGAGCCTGAGTTCCGGCAGTTCGGAGCGGGCCACCAGGTCGCCTGCCACTTCGCCGAGCAAGTCGACGATGCGATGGTCGCCGAGCTCGTGCCGGGCACCGGCCAGGCCGGCGGCTCGCCGAAGTCGGAGATCGCCGAGCTGGTCGCCGCCCAGGCAGTCAAGGCTCCGCCGGTCGCACCGCAATCCGGGACGGACGCGGGCACGACCGTCTGAGTATCATTCGCGGATCGCGATCGGGCCGCCGCCCCGGGAGGCCGTGACAGGGCCGCCGGAACGGAAGGACCTGGGATCGAGAAGAGGAGGAGAGTCATCTGATGTTGCGCTTACGAATGGGCGCCCTGATCGTGGTGGGGGCGATTGCCTTCGCCGCGTGCAGCGGCGCAGCGACAGCGGCCCCCACGACGCCGGCGGCGTCGGTGCCCGCGGCCAGCACACCGGCCGGCTCGACCGCCCCGGGGTCGGCCACGCCTTCCGGCCCGGCCCCGGTCAATGGCGGCACCTGGATCTTCGGCTCCGCTTCGGATCCGACGACGCTGGACGCCATCCTGATCCAGGACGGCGAGTCGTTCCGGATCGCCCAGCAGATCTACGAGACCCTGATCAAGCTCAAGCCGGGCTCAGCGTCCGACCTCGAGCCGGGCCTGGCCAAGAGCTGGGATACCAGCACCGACGGCCTGACCTACACGTTCCACCTCCAGACCGGCGTGAACTTCTCCGACGGGACCCCGTTCAACGCCGATGCCGCGGTGGCCAACGTGATGCGCTGGAAGAACCTGCCGGCCGCCCTCCAGGGCGACGACTACTACGACATCACCGTCTTCGGCGGCTACGGCGACAACTCGCTGATCAAGACGGTCACCAAGGTCGACGATGCGACCTTCTCGATGACCCTGACCAAGCCCAAGGCCGACTTCCTCACCGCGATGACCCTGATCCCGTTCGCGATGCAGAGCCCGACGGCCCTCGCCGCGCACCACGCCGACCTCGGCTCCGAAGGATCCGAGCAACGACTACTGGCAGAAGGCCCCCACTGGGACCGGCCCGTTCATGTTCAGCGAGTTCGTCCCGGGCGATCACTACACGATCGTCAAGAACCCGAACTACTGGGATACGGCCAACGCCGCCCACCTCGACAAGATCATCTTCCAGCCGATCGCCGAATTCGGCCAACCGCCTGACCGCCCTCCAGTCGGGCACGGTCGACACGATCGACTTCGTCGACGCGACCCAGCTCAAGCAGATCTCCGCCGACACGAGCCTGCAGCTGATCACCCGGCCGCCGCTCGACATCGGGAAGCTCGCCTTCAACCAGACCCAGAAGCCGTGGAATGACATCAAGGTCCGCCAGGCCGCGGCCCTGGCCATCGACAAGACGGCCCTGGTCAACGCGTTCTTCCCGAACGGCGCCGGCTCGGTCGCCGATTCGGACCTGATCAACAACATGCCGGCCTACGAGCCGAACACAACCGTCACCGGCTTCGACCTCAACGCGGCCAAGGCGATGCTCCAGTCGTCGAGTTGCCCGCCGCCCTGCGCGATCACGTTCTGGTACCCCGACAGCGTCTCCCGCCCGTACATGCTCGATCCCAAGGGTGAGTACGAGGCGATCAAGCCGATGCTCGAGGCGGCCGGCTTCCAGGTCACCCCGAACCACAAGCCGTGGCACGGTGGTTACCTGACCGACGAGGCGAACGGGGTCTACCCGCTCTTCTTCATCGGCTGGATCTACGACTATGCCGACCCGGCCGACGGGCCGGGGATCTTCTACGCCACCTCGACGGCTGACTGCAACGGGGTGAAGCAGACAGCCCCCCACAACTGCGAGTTCGGTGAGGACAACCCGGCCGTCTCCGCGGCGATCGCCAAGGCGATCGCGGAGCCGGACCTGGCCACTCGGACCCAGGACTGGAAAGACGCGATGAAGCTGATCAACGCCGACATCCCCGACATCCCGCTGGTGTGGGCCGGGTCGTCCCTCGCGTCGACCATCAAGATCCATGGCTACATCCCCAGTCCGACCCAGAGCGAGTACTTCAATCTCGTCTGGAAGGACGCCAACTGACCGATATCCAATCGGCTTGACCTGGTCCCCGGGAGAGCTCCGCCCTCCCGGGGACCGTCGTTTCCCCCTACCGTGAGACCGTGCTCAAGTACATCGTCCGCCGGCTCATCCTCCTGGTCCCGATCCTGTTCGGGCTGTCGATCTTCATCATCGTGCTCGTCCACGCCCTGCCCGGTGATCCCTGCAGCTCGATCCTGGGCGAGCACACCTCGCCCGACCGGCTGGCGGCCTGCCGCCACGGGCTGGGCCTCGACAAGCCCCTCTACCAGCAGTACTTCGACTACATGGCCGGCGTTTTCCGGGGGGACCTGGGCACGTCGGCCACGAACCGGGTCTCGGTCGTGACCAGCTTCATCACCCGCTTCCCGGCCACGATCGAGCTGTCGCTGGCGGCGATGGTCGTCGCGATCGGGATCGGCGTCCCGCTCGGGATCGCCGCGGCCAAGCGCAAGGGCTCGGTCTTCGACAACTTCGCGACGGTCGCCTCGCTGATCGGGATCTCGATCCCGATCTTCTTCCTCGGCCTGCTCCTGGCCTACGTCTTCGGGGTCTGGCTGCACTGGCTGCCCACGCTCGGCCGAGTCAACCTGCGGGTCTACGACTTCAGCCACGCCGGCACGAACTTCCTGCTCTGGGAGTCGCTCGTGATCAACCGCAACATCCCCGAGTTCATCGACGTGGTCAGTCACCTGATCCTGCCGGCCATCGCCCTGGGCACGATCCCGTTGGCCGTCGTCGCCCGGATCACCCGCTCGGCCGTCCTCGAAGTCCTGAACGAGGACTACGTCCGGACCGCCCGGGCGAAGGGCCTCACGAACCGGCGGATCGACCGGCGCCACGTCCTGCGCAACGCGATGCTGCCGATCGCGACCGTGATCGGCCTGCAGACCGGCCTGCTCCTCGGTGGCGCCGTCCTGACCGAGACGATCTTCTCGTGGGGCGGGGTCGGCAGCTGGCTCTTCCAGGCGGCCGTCGACAAGGACTTCGTCGTGATCCAGAGCGGGACGCTGATCCTGGCCACGATCTTCGTCCTGGTCAACCTGACGGTCGACATCAGCTACGCCTACCTCAACCCGCGGATCAGGTACTCCTGATGGCCACCAGCCCGATCGCGCTCAAGCAGGTCCTCGAGGAGCCGATCAAGGGCTCGAGCCTGTGGCGCGACGCAGGCCGGCGCCTGGTCCGCACGCCGTCGGCGATGGTCGGCCTGTTCCTGATCGCGCTGTTCCTGTTCGTGGCGATCTTCGCCCCGATCATCGCGCCCTACGACCCGACCGCCGGCAACATCATCCATAAGTTCGAGGCGCCCTCGATCCAGCACCTGCTGGGGACCGACCTCCAGGGCCGGGATATCCTGTCCCGGATCCTGTGGGGCGCCCGGGCGTCGCTGTGGGTCTCGATCCTGTCAGTCAGCCTGGGCCTGATGATCGGCCTGGTCACCGGCGCGATCTCGGGCTTCTTCGGCGGCTGGGTCGACTTCTGGATCATGCGCATCGTGGACATCATGCTGTCGCTGCCCGGGTTGCTCCTGACGATCACGATCGTTGTCTTCCTGGGGCCGGGCCTCAATACGATCGCGTTCGCGATTGCGATCGAGAATGTACCGATCTTCGCCCGGATCCTGCGCTCGAGCATCCTCGGCCTGAAGGAAGCCGACTTCACGACGGCGGCCCGCTCGATCGGGGCCCGCGAGCGACGGATCCTGGTCAACCACATCATGCCCAACGCCCTGACCCCGGTGATCGTGGCCGCGACGCTGGCCCTGGCCACAGCGATCGTGGATGCCGCCGGGCTGGGCTTCCTGGGCTTCGGCCCGCAGGACCCGGCGACGCCCGAGTGGGGAACGATGCTGACCGACACGTACCGCTACCTCACGAGCGGGGCCGGCTTCACCGCCCTCTTCCCGGGAATCGCGATCGTCCTGTCGGTTCTCGGCTTCAATTTGCTCGGTGACGGCCTGCGCGAGGCGCTCGACCCGCGGCTGAAGCGATGATGGCCTTCGAGGCGCCGACGACCGAGCGGCTCCTGTCGGTCGAGGACCTGCGGGTCGAATTCACCTCGTCGTCGGGCCGCGTCCACGCGGTCAACGGGGTGACGTTCGAGCTGGCCCCCCATGAGACGCTGGGGATCGTGGGCGAGTCGGGCTGCGGCAAGAGCGTGACCTCGCTGGCAATCATGGGCCTCCTGCCCAAGCCGGCCGGCAAGATCGCCGGCGGCCGGGTCGTCTTCGACGGCACCGACCTCGTCGGCCTGAAGCCGGACGAGATGCGCGAGCTCCGCGGTCGCGACCTGGCGATGGTCTTCCAGGACCCGATGACCTCGCTCAACCCGGTGATCACGATCGAGGAGCAGCTGGTCGAGGTCATCCGGGCCCACGATTCGAAGGTCAGCGGGCATGCTGCCCATGACCGGGCAATCGAGCTGCTCGAGCTCGTCGGCATCCCGAACGCCAAGGAACGCCTGCGCGGTTACGCCCACCAGCTCAGCGGCGGGATGCGCCAGCGGGTGATGATCGCGATCGCCCTCGCCCTGCGCCCGAAGCTGATCATCGCCGACGAGCCGACGACGGCCCTGGACGTGACGATCCAGGCCCAGATCCTCGAGCTGATCCAGCGGGTGGCCCAGGAGACCGGGGCGGCGGTCATGCTGATCACCCACGACCTCGGCGTGGTCGCCGGGATGACCCAGCGGATCCAGGTGATGTACGCCGGGCGGATCGTCGAGACGGCCACGACTGGGGAGCTCTTCGCCCATCCCCGCCATCCGTACACCGTCGGCCTGCTCCGTTCGATCCCGCGCCTCGACCTCGGCGACAACCGGGCCCTGATCCCGATCGACGGCCTGCCGCCGGACATGACCCGCGAGCGGACCGGCTGCCCGTTCGCCCCGCGCTGCGCCTGGGCGACGGCTCGCTGCCTGGTCGAGGATCCCGAGCTCGCCCCGGTCATGCCTGGCCAGCGGACGGTCGCCTCGGGGACCGACGCCAACCACCGGGTCGCCTGCTGGAATCCGGCTACCGACGCCGAGGCGGCCGCCGGAGCGCCGGCCTCGGGCAACGTGTCGGCGATCACGGCCTCGACCGAGGCGCGCGCCGCGGCCGCGGCGGCTCACCTGGCGGACACGCCGTGAGCGCCGCCGCCGGTCCGGCACCGGCGACCACGACCGGGCCGGGCGGCGTGCCCGCTGGCCTGGCAGCGGACCGAACCCTGCTGTCGGTGACCGACCTCCGGATGTACTTCCCGGTGACCGAGGGCCTGATCTTCGAGCGCCACATCGGCGACGTCCATGCCGTCGACGACATTTCGTTCGACCTGCCCCGTGGCCAGACCCTCGGCCTGGTCGGCGAATCAGGCTGCGGCAAGTCGACGACCGGCCGGACGATCCTGCGCCTGTACAAGCCGACCGCCGGGCGGATCGTGTTCGATGGCGTCGACATCACCCGGATCAGCGGCGACGCCCTGCGCCAGACCCGGCGTCGGATGCAGATGATCTTCCAGGATCCGTACGCCAGCCTCAACCCGCGGATGACGGTCGGCGGGATCATCAGCGAGCCGCTGACGGTCCACAACATCGGGACCAACGCCGAACGGCGCGAGCGGGTCGCCGAGCTGCTCGACGTCGTCGGCCTGAACCCGAACTTCCTGAACCGCTACCCACACGAGTTCAGCGGCGGCCAGCGCCAGCGGATCGGCGTCGCCCGGGCGATCGCGGTCAACCCTGAGCTGATCGTGGCCGACGAGCCGATCAGCGCCCTCGACGTCTCGATCCAGGCCCAGATCATCAACCTCCTCGAGCGCCTCCAGGACGAGTTCGAGCTGACCTTCCTGTTCATCGCCCACGACCTGTCGGTCGTCCGCCATGTGAGCGACCGGATCGCGGTGATGTACCTCGGCCGGATCGTCGAGTCGGCCGCCTCGGGCGACCTGTACGCCCACCCGCTCCATCCCTATTCGGTCGCCCTGCTGTCGGCCGTCCCGATCCCCGACCCGGTCGTCGAGTCGCGCCGGCGGCGGATCATCCTGAGCGGCGACGTGCCCAGCCCGGTCAACCCGCCGTCGGGCTGCCGCTTCCACACGCGCTGCTGGCTGCGCGAGCGGCTGGGCAACCCGGAGCGCTGCACGACGGAGGATCCCGCCCTGCGGACCATGGCCGCCGGTCACGAGGTGGCCTGCCACTTCGCCGAAGCGGTCGACGGCTCCGTCGAGCAGCGCCAGGCGATCGGCGTGCCGGTCCCGGTCGCGATCGGCGGCGTCGGCGGCGGCGCGCCGGGCGGTGCCGGCACGACGCCGGCCGGCCCTGCCGCGGACGCATCGGTCGGGGCGGTCCCGCCCGAGCAGCCCCAGGCCTAGGCGGCGAGCGCGATGGCCGAACCGCGGCAGCCCCTCGCCGTCCTCGAGGTCGGCCGCCTGCGGGCGGCGCCCGGCGAGCGGGTCACTGGGTTGGTCTCGCTCGATCTCGGCGAGACCGTCGCCGAGCTGCCCCTCGTCCTGGTCAACGGCGCGACGGGCGGTCGTCGGGTGGGGATCACCGCCGGGATCCACGGCGCCGAATACGTCTCGATCGCCGCCCTGCGCCGGGTCGTCCTGGAGCTCGATCCGGCCGGCCTGAGCGGCTCGATCGTCGCCGTGCTGACGGCCAACCCGCCGGCCTTCGCCGCCCGCTCGATCTACGTCAACCCGCTCGACCGCAAGAACCTCAACCGGGTCTTCCCGGGCGATCCGGCCGGCTCGGCCAGCGAGCGACTGGCGGCCTGGCTCGAGGCGAACGTGATCGCGCCGTCCGAGCTGTTCATCGACATGCACTGCGGGGACATGAACGAGGCCCTCGTGCCGTTCAGCGGGATCGAGCTGACCGGCGACCCGGCGGTCGACGCCCTGAGCCGGTCGGTGGCCGACGCGTACGGGCTCGACTACCTCGTCATTGGCCCCCTGGCCGGCTCGACGACGACGGCCGCCGCGACCCGCGGCATTGCCGCCGTCCTGGGCGAGGTCGGCGGGCGCGGCCAGCACCCCGAGGCGGACGTCAGCCTCCACGCGGCCGGCCTGCGCCGGGCCCTGGCGGCGGCCGGCCTGATCGCCGCGCCGTCCGACGGGCCCCCCGCACGGTCCTCGACCCTCCTGACCCAGGAGGCGTGGCTGCGCTCCGACGTCAGCGGCTACTGGCAGCCGCGGGTCGAGGTCGGCGAGGCGGTCGAGGCCGGCCAGCCGCTGGGCACCGTGAGCGACGCGTTCGGGACGATCCTCCGCTCGGTCGAGGCGCCGATCCGCGGGATCGTCCTCTTCCTCGTCACCTCGCTGGCGATGAACGAGGGTGATCCGCTCCTCGCCATCGGAGCCGAGTGACGGTCTAGACTCGGGCCGTGCAGCCCCTCCGGATCGCCCTGGCCCAGATCGCCCCGCGACTTGGCCTCCTGGACGAGAACCTCGCCACCCATCGGACCCTGATCGCGGAGGCGCGGGCCGCCGGCGCCGGGCTGGTCGTGTTCCCCGAACTCGGCCTGACCGGCTACCTCCTCCAGGATCTGGCCGCTGAGGTCGCGATGCGCCTCGACGACCCGCGCCTGCTCGAGCTGGCCGCGGCAACAGCCCCGGCCGCGAGCGGTGGCGAGACGAATGGCACCGTCGCCGCCGGGAGTGGCCTGTCGGCGATCGTCTCGTTCGTCGAGGAGTCGGCCGATCACCGCCTGTTCATCGCCGTCGCCCTGCTCGAGGACGGCCGGGTCCGCCACGTCCAGCGCAAGCTCTTCCTGCCGACCTACGGCCTGTTCGACGAGCGCCGCTTCTTCGCCGCCGGCGACCTGCTGCGGGCGACGCCATCGCGCCTGGGGGTGGGGGTCGGGTTGAGCGTGTGCGAGGACTTCTGGCACCTCGGCGTGCCCCAGCTGCTGGCCCTCGACGGCGCCCAGCTGCTGGTCAACGTGTCGTCCTCGCCCGGCCGCGACCTGGCCGCCCTCAACGAGGTCGGGCTGGGCACGGCGACGTCGTGGCGGACGTTGCTGCGGACGTACGCCCAGCTGACGACGAGCTTCGTCGTCTTCGTCAACCGGGTCGGGGTCGATGAGTCGATCTCGTTCTGGGGCGGCTCGGAGGTGATCGGGCCGAACGGCGACGCGCTGTTCAGCGCCCCGCTCTACGACGAGGGCCTGTTCTACGCCGACGTCGACCTGGCCGACGTCCGGCGCGAGCGGATCGCGCTCCCGCTGCTGAGAGACGAGCGGCTCGAGCTGGCGGTCCGCGAGCTCAACCGGATCGTCGGCGAGCGGGCCGGCCAGATGGCCGATACGACCGCCGAACCGGGCTCCGAACCGGGCCTCGACGTGGCGGCCCGCTGAGCGTGGCCAACGCTCCGCGGACGATCCCCGACGGCGCCGGACTGTTCGAGCTGCCGCCCGAGCTGGCGATCGACACCGATGTCGCGTCCAGGGTGATCGCCGAGTTCATCCGCGGCCAGCTTCGGCAGGCCGGCTTCGAGCGGGCGATCGTCGGCCTGTCGGGCGGGATCGACTCCGCCCTCGTGGCCTGCCTCGTGGCCGAGGCGATCGGCGCCGACCGGCTGCTGTGCCTGATGCTGCCGTACCGGACCTCGGCGGCCACGTCGCGGGGCGACGCCGAGACCGTGATCGAGCGCCTTGGCTGCGCCAGTGACCTGGTCGAGATCAGCCCGATGGTCGACGCCTACTTCGGCCGGGCCGAGCCGCCTCTCGATGGCGCGGCCGGGCCCGAGGGCCTGACTGCCAGCGCCCTGCGCCGGGGCAACGTCATGGCCCGGGTCCGGATGACCGTCCTCTACGACCGCTCCGTGACCTGGGGCGGCCTCGTCGTGGGCACGAGCAACAAGACCGAATCGCTGATCGGCTACACGACCCTGTTCGGCGATTCGGCGAGCGCCTTCAACCCGATCGGCGACCTGTACAAGAGCCAGGTCCGCCAGCTCGCCGCGGCGGTCGGCGTCCCGGACGCGATCATCCGCAAGGCGCCATCGGCCGACCTGTGGCCGGGCCAGACCGACGAGGCTGAAGCCGGCTTCAGCTATCCCGAGCTCGACCGGCTCCTGTACTGGCTGATCGACCGCCGGCGGACGCCCGAAGAGCTCGCCGCCAAGGGCTTCGCCCCGGAGCGGATCGCCTGGGCGTTGAAGGCCGTCGCCGGCTCGGAGTTCAAGCGCCAGGTCGCCCCGATCGCCAAGCTCGGGCCGCGGACCGCCGGGGTCGACTACCTCTACCCCCGGCGGCGGCCGGGCTCGGCCCGCACCTAGCCCCGGCCGCGCGTGGCGGGCGGAGCGGCCAGGGGTGCCGGCGCAGCCAGGGAGGCCGGCGGCAGCGATGGCCCCGGCGGCCCCGGTCGGCTGTTCATCGTGGCGACCCCGATCGGCAACCTGGCCGACGTGACCCTGCGCGCCCTGGAGGTGCTGCGCAGCGTGCCCCTCGTCGCAGCCGAGGACACCCGCCATTCGCGCCGGCTGCTGGCGCCCCACGCGATCACGACCCACCTCGTCAGCTTCCATGCCCGGAACGCCGCCGCCCGGCTGCCCGAGCTGCTCGCCCACCTGCGGACCGGGGCCGACCTGGCCCTGATCACCGACGCCGGGACGCCCGGCGTGAGCGATCCGGGCGAGGACCTCGTCCGGGCCTGGGCGGCCGAGGGCGGCCCGGTCGTGCCGATCCCCGGCGCGTCGGCCGTCCTCGCCGCGGTGGTGGCGAGCGGGATCGCCGGCCCGCGCTGGTCATTCGAGGGCTTCCTGCCCCGCTCCGGTCGCGAGCGTCGGGAACGCCTTGCGCGGATCGCCGCCGACGAGCGGGCCACGGTGCTCTACGAGGCACCCGGGCGGGTCGGCCCGACGCTCGCCGATCTGGCTGCCGCCTGCGGCGGCGACCGGGCCGGCGCGGTCTGCCGGGAGCTGACCAAGGTCCACGAGACGATCACCCGCGGATCCCTGGCCGAGCTGGCCGAGGCGGCTCGGAGCGGGGCGATCCCCGCCCGGGGCGAGTTCGCGCTCGTGGTCGGAGCGGGGCAGGGGAGCGCCGGTTTGCCGGAGGTCGCGGTCGACGCCGAGGCCGCCGCCCGGGCGGAGGTCGAGCGGCTCGTGGCCGGCGGGGCGGCCCGCGGCGACGCGGCTCGCCGAGTCGCGGCAGCGACCGGGATCAGCCGGCGCAAGCTGTATGGAGCTGGCCCGAGCTGGGCGCCGGGCACGGAGCGCCCCGGCTGACGAGCGGTCAGAGCGTCGGGTACGGAGACTCCCAGGACCATGAGCAGGGACCGTCCGGCTGCGGCACGCACGTCGCGCCAGGTTCCCCGGGCCCCGGGACCCCGACGCAGTTCCCGTCGGGCGTCACGGTCCCTCCGCACGTGGTGAGAATGCGTGGGCGGCTCTCCGCGCCCCAAGCGAACGCGACGACCAATGCCAGGACGACGACGGCCGACGCGACCGGGACCAACCAGCGCCTCACCACCGCACGATTCTTGCGGTCCTGCCTCGCCCCGTCCATAGCTCGTTCGGGGCCCCAATCAGCCCCGCGTCGAGGCGCAGGACGGGCGCCGAGGGGGCTGACGCCCGTCCTGCAAGCAACGGGGGACCGCCGTCAGGCGGCGGCTTCGACGGGCAGCGGATCGGCGGCAGAGCCCTCGTGGGATGCCGCGAAGGACGGGTCGTCGTCTTCGTCGCCCGGCCCGGCGGTCGCGCGAGCCTCGAGGGCCTCGGCCGCCGACTGGGCGTCGTAGTCCTTCTTCTTGCGACCCGAGAGCATCTCGACATTGGAGGCGACGATCTCGGTCTTCCAGTGGCGGATCGACTTCTCGTCGTCCCAGCTGCGCGTCTGGATCCGGCCCTCGACCGCGACCTGCTGGCCCTTGCCCAGGAACTGGCCGCAGATCTCGGCCAGGCGATCCCAGGTCACGACGTTGTGGTATTCGGTCCGTTCCTTGCCCCCGGCGTACTCGTTCGTGGCCAGGCTGAACTGGGTGACCGCCTTGCCGCTGGCCAGGCTGCGCAGCTCCGGGTCGCGGGTCAGCCGCCCGGTCAGGAACACCTTGTTCACGTTCGCGTCTCCTTCCGGGTCGGCCGGACCCTCCGGCGGCGACCCCGATCTGTGCGGCGGTGTGGACCGACCGTAGCAAGGAGCGCTTATCGGGCGGTTGGCCTCCGATCACCCGCGACTCATCAAGGCGCGCACGCTGCAGGTCGGCGTGTCGCGGCGCTACCGTTCGGTCGGCGTCTACAGAGACAGGAGGGCTCCGATGACCAGGTTCGTGATCGATGCCGGCGTGGCGATCGAGCTTGCCCGCACGGGCTCCGCATCGCCCGCCCACCGGCTCCTGGCACCGACGCTCCTGCGCTCGCAGGTGCTGTCGCTCCTCCACGAGGCCGTCGAGCGAGGCGAGCTGCCCGCCGGCGTGGCCCGCGAGGAGCTCGCCAGGATCGGGCGGATGCCGATCCGCCTGCTCGGCGACGGAGTGCTGCGGCGCCGGGCGTGGGAGCTGGCCGATCAGCTGGGCTGGGCCTCGACCTACGACGCGGAATACCTCGCCCTGACCCAGCTCCAGGCCGACAAATTCGTCACGATGGACCTGGATCTCGCCCGGCGGGTCGAGGGGACCGTCGTGACCGCCTCGATCGACGACCTGCGCACGTAGGGTCGCTGCCCGATCGGCGGCCGGTTCGTCGACACTTCGTCGTTATGCCGCTGGGGGACGCACAAGCGCGCAGTTGGGGTCGTTCGAGCTCCCGCACCGGCTCATTGCCGCGCGATTCACGCACGAATCCCGTTTGTGATCCGGCGGCCGGCCGCGAGTCCGCGCCGTAGTGGGCCTGGTGGCGGAATTACGACGAACCTGGTGGCGGGGGCCCGCGTCGGTCCGGGCCCCAGGGCGGGCCCCAGGGCGGGCCACTCCCCGAGCAATCGAGCTGGCACGACACCGCTGATCCCCGGGGCGCCCCGGGAGATTCCGGAGCGCTCCCCGGGTTATACTCCCCGGGTCCTCGAAACCACGGGTGCAGGCCCACCACGGAGAACGCCCATTGATCGAGGAAGGCGCAACGTTCGTCCCGTGAGTCGAGCGCGCACCTTCGCCCAGGGGGTTGCCGGAAGCCCGGCACCTCGACGAGGGGCGCAGTCTACCCCGGTCCCCGGCCGTCCGGCCGCGGGCCTTTTTCATGCCCATGCCGCGGCCCGGGCCGATGCCCTTGCCGCGGCCCGGGCCGATGCCCTTGCCGCGGCGCGGGGCGGGGCCTGATGCCGGCCACCGTGATCGTCGGGCTCCAGTGGGGCGACGAGGGCAAGGGCAAGACGACCGACTTCCTGGCCGAGCAGGTCAGCATGGCGGTCCGCTACCAGGGCGGTGACAACGCCGGCCATACCGTGGTCCTCGGCAACGAGGTGTTCAAGCTCCATCTCGTCCCGTCGGGCGTCCTCTATCCGCATATCGCCTGCGTGATCGGCCCGGGCGTCGTCGTCAACCCGGCCACCCTGATCACCGAGCTCGACATGCTCGCCGCACGCGGGATCGACACGAGCAAGGTCCGGGTCAGCCGGAACGCCCACCTGATCCTGCCCTATCACGTCGCCCAGGACGCCGCGATGGAGGCCCGCCTCGGCGGGGCGGCCGTGGGCACGACCCACCGGGGGATCGGTCCGGCCTACTCCGACCGGGCCTTGCGGATCGGCCTGCGGGTCGAGGACCTCGTCGACGAGCACTCGTTCCGGGCCCGCCTCGAGCGGGTCCTGCCCGACCGCAACGCCTTCCTCGGCCGGCTGCCCGGGGCGCCGCAGTTCGAGCTCGAGCCGCTCGTCGCCCAGGCGATGGCCTGGGGCGAGCGCCTCCGGCCGCACCTGGCCGACACCGTCTGGCTGGTCCAGGACGCCCTGGCCCGGGGCGACCACGTCCTGCTCGAGGGCGCCCAGGGCACCCTGCTCGACCTCGACCACGGCAGCTACCCCTACGTCACCAGCTCGAACCCGATCGCCGGCGGCGCCTGCACCGGCGGCGGGATCGGCCCGCTCCAGGTCGACGAGGTGATCGGGGTGATGAAGGCCTACTCGACCCGGGTCGGGTCGGGGCCGTATCCGACCGAGCTGACCGACGCGATCGGAGCCGGGATCGCCGCGCGGGGCAACGAGGTCGGCACCACGACCGGCCGGGCGCGCCGGGTGGGCTGGTTCGACGCCGTGCCGCTGCGCTTCGCCGTCGCCGTCAACAGCGTCAGCTCGATCATGCTCAACAAGCTCGACATCCTGTCCGGGCTGGACGAGATCTGCCTGTGCGTCGCCTACGAGATCGGCGGCCGGCGGGTCGAGGCCTGGCCGTCGAGCGCCGAGCAGCTCGCCGGGGCCAGCCCGATCTACGAGCGCTTCCCGGGCTGGACGGAGCCGATCCACGCCGCCCGGACCCTGGCCGAGCTGCCCGAGAACGCCCGGCGCTACGTGAGCGCCCTGGAGACGGCCGCCGGCGTGCCGATCGTCCTGGTGTCGGTCGGCCCGGAGCGCAGCCAGACGATCGAGCGAGCGTTCCGGCCGATGCGCCGGCGACCGGCGCTGGCGCCCGCGCCGAACCTGGCGATGGCCGGCGGACGGGGGCCGGCCGAGACGTCGTGAGCGCCGCGCTGATGCCGACCCGGATCCTCGTCGTCGGGGGCGGCGGACGTGAGCACGCCCTCGCCTGGAAGCTGGCCGGCGAGCCGGGGGTCAATGCCGTCTTCGTCGCGCCCGGCTCGGCCGCGATCGGCTACGAGCCGCTCGTCCACTGCCTGCCCGAGGTCGACCCGCTCGATCCAGCGTCGGTCGTCGCGGCGGCCCGATCGGTCGCCGCCGAGCTGGTCGTGATCGGGCCCGAGGCACCCCTCGCCGCGGGCGTCGCCGATGCCTGCAGCGCGGCGGGGATCGCCGTCTTCGGCCCGTCGCGCGCCGCGGCCCGGATCGAGACGAGCAAGGCGTTCTGCCACGCCGTGGCCGAGGCGGCCGGCGTCCGGATGCCGCGCTCGGGCTCGTTCGGCCGGCTGGGACCGGCCCTCGCCTTCGCCACCGAGCTGGCGGCGCGTGGCGACGGCGTCGTGGTCAAGGCCGACGGCCTGGCCGGCGGCAAGGGCGTCACGATCTGCCCGTCGCCGGCCGAGGCGGAGGCGGCGATCCGGGCCCTGTTCGAGACCGCTGGCGAGGACGCCGAGCCGGCCCAGGGCAGTGCCGAGCCGGCGCCCAGGGTCGTGCTCGAGGAGCGCCTCCACGGTCCCGAGGCGAGCGTGATCGCGCTATGCGACGGACGGGATGCCCTGGCCCTGCCGGCGGCCCGCGACCATAAGCGGCTGGCCGATGGCGACCTCGGCCCGAACACGGGCGGGATGGGCGCCTACAGCCCGCTGCCGGACCTGCCCGACGCGGCCGTCGAGGCGATCGTCGCCGGCGTCCACCGGCCGATCCTGGCCGAGCTCGCCCGGCGCGGCAGCCCGTTCCGGGGCGCGCTGTACGCCGGCCTGATCCTGACCGCCGACGGCCCGGTCCTGCTCGAATGCAATGCTCGCTTCGGCGACCCGGAGGCGCAGGCCATCCTGCCCCGTCTGGCCGTCCCGCTCGGGCCGCTCCTGCGGGCCGCGGCGAACCGCGAGCTGGCCGCGGCCAGCCCCTCGGGGTCGCTCGTTCCGGTCCTGCCCGGGGCGGCGGTCGGAATCGTCCTGGCCAGCGCCGGCTATCCCGAGGCGCCCCGACGGGGCGACGAGATCACGGGGATCGAGCCGCTGGCGGACGCGGCCCACGCCGTCGCCCAGCCGGGCGGGCTCGTCTTCCAGTCGGGGACCAGCGTCGATGGGCGCGGCGGCCTGCGCACGAACGGCGGCCGAGTCCTGACGGTGGTCGGCCGAGGCCCGGACCTGGCGGCGGCGCGGGCCGCCGCGGAAGCACTCGCCGGCGCGATCACCTTCGACGGCGTCCAGCGCCGGCACGACATCGCCGCGGGTGGGCCGCCCGGCGCGCGGCTGGCCGTCGCGGGACCGGCGGTCGGGGTCCCGGCATGATCCGGCGCTACACCCTGGCCGAGATGGGCGCGATCTGGTCCGATCAGGCCCGCTTCGAGGAGATGCTCCGGGTCGAGCTGGCGGTTGCCCGGGTCCAGGCGGCCCGCGGCCTGATCCCGGCCGCCGCCCTGGCCACGATCGAGGCCCGGGCCCGGATCGACGTCGGGCGGATCGCCGAGATCGAGCAGTCGACCGATCACGACGTGATCGCCTTCGTCAGCCAGGTCGCCGAGAGCGTCGGGCCCGACGGCCGCTACCTCCACCTCGGCCTGACCAGCAGCGATGTCGTCGACACGGCGCTCGCCCTCCAGCTGCGAGCGGCCGGCGAGCGCCTGCTGCTCGACGCCGACCGGCTGCTCGTCGCCCTGATCGCCCGGGCCCGGTCCGAGGCCGGCACGGTGATGATGGGCCGGACCCATTCGGTCCACGCCGAGCCGACGACGCTCGGCCTGAAGGTCGCCGGCTGGGCGTTCGAGCTGGCCCGCGGCCGCGAGCGCCTGGCGGTCGCCGTCGACGAGATCGGGACCGGCAAGATCTCCGGGCCGGTCGGCACCTACAGCCATCTCGATCCAGAGCTCGAGGCCGAGGTCCTGGCCGGGCTCGGGCTGCACGCCGATCCGGTCAGCACCCAGATCGTCCAGCGCGACCGGCACGCCGCCCTGATCGGTGCGATCGCGATCCTGGGCGGCTCGCTGGAGCGGTTCGCGACCGAGGTCCGCAACCTCCAGCACACCGAGATCGGCGAGCTCCAGGAGCCGTTCCGGGCCGGCCAGAAGGGCAGCTCGGCGATGCCCCACAAGCGCAACCCGATCCTCGCCGAGCGGATCGCCGGCCTCGCCCGGCTGTTGCGCGGCTATGCCGGCGCCGCGCTCGAGAACCAGCCCCTCTGGCACGAGCGCGACATCAGCCATTCGAGCGCCGAGCGGGTCCTCCTGCCCGATGCCACGATCCTGCTCGACTACATGCTGGTGAGGATGACCGGCCTGGTCGGCGGGCTGGTCGTCCGGCCCGAGCGGATGCGCGAGAACATCGACCGGGGCTTCGGCCTGCACGCCAGCAGCCGGGTCCTGGTCGCCCTGGTCGAGGACGCCGGCCTGTCCCGCGAGGATGCCTACGCGATCGTCCAGGCGGCCGCCCTGCGGGCCGCCGACGAACGCCGGCCGCTGCGCGAGCTGCTGGCGACCGAGCCGACCGTCGCCGCCCGGCTGAGCCTCGAGCGGCTCGACGCCTGCTTCGACGACGCCACCTTCCTGCGCCACGCCTCGGTCGGCATCGAGCGGCTCGACCGGCTCGAGGCGGAGCTGGCCGTGCGCTCGGCCGCGCCGTCGGTCGCGCCGTCGGTCGCCCGCTCCGGCCGGGACGCCGGCGCCCAGCAGGCCGGTGAGCCCGGCCTGCCCCCTGAACCGGAGGTGGTCGATGCCCCTCGCTGAGCAGTTCGTTCGCTCGGGCAAGGTCCGCGACCTGTACGACATCGATGCCGACACGCTCCTCCTCGTCGCGTCGGACCGGCTGTCCGCCTTCGACGTGGTCCTGCCCACGCCGATCCCCGACAAGGGCCGGTTGCTGACCGGCCTGTCCCGGTTCTGGTTCGCCGAGACCACCGGGATCGTGCCCAACCACCTCCGCTCGACCTCGCCGGCCGACCTCCCGTCGGGCTCGATCGTGACCGAATCGCTCGATGCGGCATCGGGTCTCGTCACCCGCGACGCGGTGACGGCCGAGGCGACCGACCTGCGCGGCCGGATCATGATCTGCCGGCGCGCCCGGGTCCTGCCGATCGAGGTGATCGTCCGGGGCTACCTGGCCGGCTCGGGCTGGCAGGACTACCGGCGGACCGGGACCGTCTGCGGGGTCAGCCTGCCGGCCGGCCTGCGCCGAGAGCGACCGGCTGCCGGAGCCGATCTTCACGCCCTCGACCAAGGCCGAGCAGGGCACCCACGACGAGAACATCTCTTCGACGAGATGATCGACCGGCTCGGTGCCCGTCACCGACGACCTCGAGACGGCCGGGGCGCTGGCCGAGCGGGTCCGCGCGATCGCCCTCGCCCTCTACGGCTACGGCGCCGCGATCGTCGCCCGGGCGGGCATCCTGCTGGCCGACACGAAGTTCGAGTTCGGCCTGTCGGGCAGCGGCGAGCTGATCCTGGTCGACGAGGTCATGACCCCCGACTCCTCCCGCTTCTGGGATGCGGCCTCGTACGAGCCGGGCCGGGCCCAGGCGAGCTTCGACAAGCAGTTCGTGCGCGACTGGCTCGAGGCCCAGCCCTGGAACAAGACCGCCCCCGGCCCCGAGCTGCCGGCCGAGATCGTGGCCGGCACGCGCGAGCGCTACGTCGAGGCCTTCGAGCGGATCACCGGGGCCAGCTTCGAGCGCTACCGGCAGGAGGACGTGATCGCCCGATGAGCCCGACATTCCGGTTCGCCGTCAACGTCACGCCGAAAGCCGGGCATCCTCGATCCACAGGGCCGGGCGGTCGAGCAGAGCCTGCCTCACCTCGGCGTCGTCGGCGTCTCGGCCGTGCGCGTCGGCCGGCGGGTCGAGCTGACCGTCGAGGCGGCCGACGCGACCGCCGCCCGGGCGATCGTCGAGCGCCTGGCCGGCGAGCTGCTCAGCAACCCGCTGATCGAGGCCTTCCAGGTCGAGCCGCTGGCGGCCGCCTCGACGCCTGCGTCGGACGAGGCGGCCCGATGACCCGGGTCGGGGTCGTGTCTTCCCGGGCTCGAACTGCGACGACGACGCGCTCCACGCCATCGGGCTGGCCGGCGCCGAGGCGGTGCCCCTGTGGCACGAATCGGCCGGCCTGGACGGTGTCAGTGCCGTCATCCTGCCCGGCGGCTTTGCCTACGGCGACTACCTCCGGGCCGGCGTGATCGCCCGGTTCAGCCCGGTCATGCGGGCGGTGGCGGCGTTCGCCGCCGAGGGCGGCCTGGTCCTCGGCATCTGCAACGGCTTCCAGGTCCTGGCGGAGGCCGGCCTGGTGCCCGGGGCCCTGCTGCGCAACCGCGGCCTGCGCTTCCTCGGCCGCGACGTGCTGGTCATCGCCCCGAGCGGCTCGACACGCCGTTCACCCGGGCGATCGCCGGGCATGGCCCGCTGCGGATGCCGATCGCCCACGGTGAGGGCTGCTACTACGCCGACGAGGCGACGCTCGACGCGCTCGAGGCCGGCGGCCAGGTCCTCTTCCGCTACGCCTCGGCCGACGGCCGTCCGGCGGCCGACGGCGACGACCGGGCGAATCCGAACGGCTCGCTGCGGGCGATCGCCGGGGTCATCAACCCGGCCGGCAACGTGGCCGGGCTTGATGCCCCATCCCGAGCGCGCTGCCGAGGCCGTCCTGGGCTCGACGACGGCCTGGCGATCATCCGCTCGCTCGTCGAGGCCGCTGCCGAGCGGCAGCGCCGCCGGCGGCCCGATCCTGGTCGGGTCGGCGGGATGACGCGCCGTCGGCGGCGCCCGAGCGTCCGTCGCCGCTCCACCGCCGGCTGGGCGTCACCGACGACGAGCTCGACGCGATCGGGGCCCGCCTCGACCGGCCGCCCGAACGACCTCGAGCTGGCGATCTTCAGCGTGATGTGGAGCGAGCACTGCTCGTACAAGAGCTCGAAGCCGCTCCTGCGGACGCTGCCGACGGCCGGCGCAGGCGTCGTGGCCGGACCGGGCGAGAACGCCGGGGTCATCTCGATCGGCGACGGGCTGGCGGTCGCCTTCAAGATCGAATCGCACAACCATCCCTCGGCGGTCGAGCCGTACCAGGGCGCGGCCACCGGCGTCGGCGGCATCCTGCGCGACATCTTCACGATGGGCGCCCGGCCGATCGCCGTCCTCGATGCGCTTCGCTTCGGCGATCCGGCCGATGCCGCGGACGCGCCACCTCTCGACGGGTCGTCTCGCGGCGTCGGCGGCTACGGCAACTGCGTCGGCGTGCCGACGATCGGCGGCGAGCTCGTCTTCGACCCCTCGTACGCCGGCAACCCGCTCGTCAACGTCATGGCGATCGGCCTCCTGCGAGCGAGCGCGGCTCACCCTGGCCGCCGCCCCCGGCCCCGGCAACCTCGTCGATCCTGTTCGGCTCGACGACGGGTCGCGACGGGATCGGCGGCGCCTCGGTCCTCGCCAGCGCCACGTTCGGCGACGACGACCCGTCCAAGCGGCCGACGGTCCAGGTCGGCGACCCGTTCGCCGAGAAGCTGCTGATCGAGGCCTCGCTCGAGCTGATCGAGCGCGGGCCTGCGTCGAGGGCCTCCAGGACCTCGGCGCCGGCGGGATCAGCTGCGCCACGTCCGAGACGGCCGACCGGGCCGGGACCGGGCATCCTCATCGACCTCGACGCGATCCCGCGCCGCGAGCCGGGCATGGAGCCGTTCGAGGTGATGATCTGCGAATCCCAGGAGCGGATGCTGCGCGATCGTCCGGCCCGAGCGGGAGGCCGCGGTCCGGACGATCTGCGCGCGCTGGGGCCTGCCGGCCGCGATCATCGGGCGGGTCACGGCCGACGGCGACATCACGATCATCCGGGGCGGCCTCGACCCGGCCGGCCGGCCGAACCCGGGCGCCGTCGAGCTCGCCCGCATCCCGGCCGCGGCCCTGACCTCGAACGCGATCGTCCACGACCGGCTCGCGCGACGCCGCCCGCCGCCGCCGGGCCGCGCCGGCGCCGGGCGTCCCGCTGGAGGCCAACGACCTGCTGCCCGAGCGCGGGATGGACCCCGGCGCGGTCCTGCTCGGCCTGCTCGGCAGCCCGAACCTGGCCAGCCGCCGCTGGGTCTTCGAGCAGTACGACTCGACCGTCCAGGCCAACACCGTCGTCGGCCCGGGTCACGGGGCGGCGGTCCTGCGGGTCAAGGGCACGACCAAGGCGCTCGTCGCGACGACCGACGCGCAACCAGGCCGTCGGCGCTGCTCGATCCGTGGCTCGGGGCGGTCCTCAGCGTGGCCGAGGCGACCCGCAACGTCTCGATCACCGGCGCCCGGCCGCTCGGCGTGACGAACTGCCTCAACTACGGCGACCCGACCCGGCCCGAGGCGTTCTGGCAGCTGCACGGAGGCCGTCCGCGGGCTTGGCCGACGCCTGCCGGGCGCTCGGCCTGCCGGTCACCGGCGGCAACGTCTCGCTCTACAACGAATCGCCGGCCGGGGCGATCGCCCCGACGCCCGAGATCGGCGTCGTCGGGCTGCTCGACGACGTCGCCCGGCTCGTCGGCCCGGAGTTCGTGGCGGACGGCGACGCGCGTCCTGCTCGTCGGCGAGACGACGCCCGGCCTGGCCGGCAGCGCCTACGCCGAGCTGGCCGGGGTCGCCCCGGAGGACGGCCCGCCGGCGCTCGACCTGGCCCGCGAGGCGGCGGTCCAGCGCTTCATCCGCGAGGCGATCGGCGCGGGGCCTCGTCGCGTCGGCCCAGGACGTCTCGGGCGGCGGCCTGGCCGTGGCCCTCGCCGAGGGCGCGATCTGGGGCGGACGCGGGGCGCACGTCCGGCTGCTCGTCGGCGGCATCGCCGGCGGTCGAGCTGTTCGGCGAGAGCCCGTCGCGGCTCGTCCTGACTGCCCGACCCGGCACGTCGCCGCGCTCGCCCTGCTGCGCGCCCGCCGAGGACCTGCCTGCCGGTCGAGCGTCGGCACGGTCGGCGGCGACCGGCTCGTGATCGAGCTCGCCGGTCGGGGTGCGACCGGCGCCGCCGAGGGCCGCGGCTCGCGGGTCGCCGACGCCCTCGACGTCGGCCTGGCCGACCTGCGCCACGCCTGGGAGCACGGCCTCGCGCGCGCGCTCGGGCGAGGAGGGGCCGGGGGCCGCCAGCCGGGGAGCGGCCTGAGATGTGCGGCGTCTTCGGGGCCGTCCTGCCCGGCCGGCTCGGACGACGGAGGCGGCGGCGGTCGCCGCCCTCGGCCTGTTCGCCCTCCAGCACCGGGGCCAGGAGTCGGCCGGCCTGGCGGTCAGCGACGGCGAACAGCTGATGCTCTACAAGGACCTCGGGATGATCAGCACGGTCCTCGACGAGCGGCGCCTGCCGAGCCTGCGCGGACGCCTCGCGATCGCCCACTGCCGCTATTCGACGACCGGCTCGACGGTCTGGGAGAACGCCCAGCCGACGCTCCGCCTCGGCCCGCGCCGGGCGATCTCGCGTCGGCCACAACGGCAACCTCGTCAACACGCGCGAGCTGCTCGGGCAGCTCAGGCGGCGGCCGCTCCCGCCTGCCGGCCTCGACCGACACGGAGCTGCTGACCGCCCTGCTCGCCGACGAGCCGGCGGCCGACACGGTCGAGGCGCTGCTCCGCGTCCTGCCCCGCGTCCGGGGCGCGTACAGCCTGGTCATCCTCGACGAGCGCCGGGTGATCGGCGTCCGCGACCCGCACGGCTTCCGGCCGCTCGTCCTCGGCCGGCTGCCGCTGGCCGGCGGCCGCCGACGGCGGCGCGCCGGGCCTGTGGGCCGACGACGATCGCGTCGGGCTGGGTGCTCGCCTCGGAGACGGCCGGCCTCGACATCGTCGGGGCGGAGTACGTCCGCGACGTCGAGCCGGGCGAGATCGTCGTCCTCGAGCAGGGCCGGGCGCCGCGCTCGGTCCGCTTCGCCGAGCCCAGCCCGCCCTGTGCGTGTTCGAGCTCATCTACTTTGCCCGGCCCGACTCGTACATGGAGGGCCGCAACCTGTACGAGGTCGCGGCGCAAGATGGGCGATGCAGCTCGCCCTCGAGCACCCGGTCGAGGCCGACCTGGTCATGCCCGTGCCCGACACCGGAGCGCCGGCGGCCGCCGGCTACGCCGAGGCAGTCCGGGATTCCCGTACCGCGAGGGCCTCGTCCGCAACCGCTACTCGGGCCGGACGTTCATCCAGCCCTCCCAGACGATGCGCCAGCGGGGGGTGACGATCAAGCTCAACCCGCTGCGCGAGGTCGTCCGCGGCAAGCGCCTGATCGTCGTCGACGACTCGATCGTGCGGGGCACGACGACGAAGCAGATCGTCGCGCTGCTGCGCAAGGCCGGCGCGGCCGAGGTCCACGTCCGGATCAGCGCCCCGCCGATCTACCATCCCGTGCTTCTACGGCATCGACACCCAGATCGAGACCGAGCTGATCGCGGCGACCCACTCGCTCGAGCGAGATCCGCGACGTTCATCGGGGCCGATTCGCTCGGCTACCTGTCGATCCGCGGGCGTCCTCGCCGCGCTCGACCTGCCGTACGAGCAGTTCTGCTTCGCCTGCTTCGACGGCCGCTATCCCGGAGCCGGTCCCGTACGACGCGGCGAGCCGCAAGTTCATGCTCGAGGAAGACCCGCCGAGGCGTCGGCCGGGCTCGTCCTGCCGGTCGTCCGGGCTGAGCGAGGCCGGCCCGTGGCCAAGGAAGCGGGTCCCCGGGCCGCCTATGCCCGGGCCGGCGTCGACGTCGCGCGGGCGAGCGGGCCGTGAGCCCTGATGCGGGCCGCCGTCGAGTCGACCCGCCGGCCCGGAGGTGTCGGCGGGCTCGGCGGCTTCGGCGGGGCCGTGGCGATCCCGGCCGGCTACCGCCAGCCGCTGCTCGTCAGCTCGACCGACGGGGTCGGCACGAAGACGCGCGATCGCGGCGGCGCTGCGGCCGCTTCGACACGATCGGCAGCGACCTCGTCGCGATGTGCGCCGACGACGTCGTCTGCAGCGGGGCGGCGCCGCTCTTCTTCCTCGACTACGTCGCCGTCGGCCGGCTCGACCCGGCCAGCGTGGCCGAGCTCGTCGGCTCGGTCGCCGCCGGCTGTCGCGAGGCGCGGCTGCGCGCTCGTCGGGCGGCGAGACCGCCGAGCACCCCGGCCTGCTCGATCCGGACGCGTTCGACCTCGCCGGCTGCTGCATCGGCATCGTCGAGCGCGATCGGCTGATCGACGGCAGCCGGGTCCGGCCCGGCGACGCGATCGTCGGCCTCGCTGGCCAGCGGCCTCCACGCGAACGGCTACTCGCTCGTCCGGGCGCTGCTCGCCGAGCACGACCTCGACCTCGCCGAGCCGTACCAGGAGCAGCTGCATCCGGAGCCTGGGCGACGCGGCCGCGGCGGCCGCTCCTGGCGGCTGAGCCCGGGCGAAGCCCTGGCGACGCTCGGCGACGTCCTCCTGACCCCGACGCGGATCTACGCCCCGGCGATCCTCGGCCTGCGGGCGGCGCTCGACGCGGCCGGCCACGAGCTGCTCGGCGTCGCCCACATCACCGGCGGCGGGCTGCCCGGCAACGTCGCCGCGGATGTTGCCGCCCGGCCTCGCGGCGCCGGCTCGACCCCGGGCGCTGGCCGATGCCGTCGGTCATGCGCCTGCTCGGGGCGCTCGGCGGGATCGAGGACGACGAGCTGCGGGCGACGTTCAACGGCGGCCTCGGGATGGTGGTCGTCAGTCGAGCCGGCCGCCGCCTCGCTGGCGATCCGCGCGCTGGCCTCGGCGGGCGTCGAGAGCATGGTCGTCGGCGAGGTCGTCGAGGCGCGCCGAGCTCGGCGGCCGGCGCTATGCCGAGGGCGAGCTGGCCCGCCCGGCGACGACGCCGATGAGCGGCCGGATCGCGGTCGGCGTGTCGGGCGCCGGCTCGAACCTGCGGGCGCTCGCGGCCGCGATCGAACGGGGCGAGCTCGACGGCTCGATCGTCCTCGTCTTCGCCGACCGGGCCTGCCCGGCCCTCGACTGGGCGGCCGAGCAGGGCCTCGAGACGGCGATCGCCCCGGCGCCGGCTCTCTCGGACCGGTCCGGCCGGGCCGCCTGGGACGAGGTCCTGGCCGCGACCCTGGCCGCGGTCGAGCCCGACGTGGTCGTCCTGGCCGGGTTACATGCGGATCCTCGGGCCGGCGGTCCTGGCGGCCTTCGCCGGGTGGATCGTCAACACCCACCCAGCGCTCGCTCCCGGCGTTCCCCGGGGCCCATGCCGTGCGCGACGCGCTCGCGCGCGGGACGGCGGTCACCGGGCGCGCACGGTCCATCTCGTCGACGCCACGCTCGACGGCGGCCCGATCCTCGCTCCAGGAGGCGGTCCAGGTCCTGCCCGGCGACGACGTGGACCAGCCTCCACGACCGGATCCGGGCAGTCGAGCACCGCCTGCTGCCGCGGGCCGTCGGCGCTGCTCCTGGCCGGCGCTGTCCAGGTCGGTTCCGGCCGGACGCACGATCGACATCGAGCGGGCGGAAGCGGCCCTGCCGGTGCCCCGCCGGGCGCTGCTGTCGGTCTCCGACAAGACCGGCCTGGAGGCGTTCGGACGGGCCTCGTCGCGCTCGGCTTCGAGCTCGTGTCGACCGGTGGCACGGCCCGGCACGCTGCGCGACGCCGGCCTGCCGGTGACCGATGTCGCCGCGGTGACCGGCTTCCCCGAGATGCTCGACGGCCGGGTGAAGACGCTCCATCCCGCGGGTCCACGCCGGAATCCTCGCCGACCGGCGCCGGCTCGACCATCGCCGCCAGCTCGTGGCCGCCGGGATCGCCCCGTTCGAGCTGGTCGTCGATCAACCTCTACCCGTTCGCGGCCGCCGCCGAGCGGCCGGGGATCGGCCTCGATGAGCTGATCGAGGAGATCGACATCGGCGGCCCGACGCCTGATCCGGGCGGCGGCCAAGAACCACGCCTCGGTTGCCGTGGTCACGTCGCCGGAGCGCTACCCGGCGGTCCTCGCCGCGCTCGCCACCCCGGGCGGGATCGGGCCGGGCCTGCGGGCGGCGCTCGCGATCGAGGCGTTCCGGCACACCGCCGCCTACGACGCCCGGATCGCCGCGACGCTGCCCGGGCGGATGGCCGCCGCCGGGATCGAGCTGCCCGACGAGCCCGGCCTGCCGGGCGCCACGGACCCCTACCCGGCGACCCTGACGATCGGGCTCGAGAAGGTCGAGACCCTGCGCTACGGCGAGAACCCGCACCAGCCCGCCGCGCGCTACCGCCGGCCGGGGGCGACGCTCGCCGCCGGGCCGTTCGCCGCGGGCGGGGCCCCGCTCCAGGGCAAGGCCCTCAGCTACAACAACGTCCTCGACGCCTCGGCGGTCGCGGCCCTCGGCCGGAGCCTGCGCGGGCCGGCCTGCGTGATCGTCAAGCACACCAATCCGTGCGGCGCGGCCGAGCGCAGCTCGCTCCTCGCGGCGTGGCAGGCGGCCCTCGCCGGTGACCCGCAGTCGGCCTTCGGCGGCGTGGTCGCCCTGACCGGGGCCGTCGACGCCGAGCTGGCCGAGGCGCTGACCGCGATCTTCCTGGAGGTCGTGGTGGCCCCGGTCTTCGAGCCGGCGGCCCTGGCGATCCTGGCCGCCAAGCCGAACCTGCGCCTGATCGTCGATCCGGGGCTGGCCGCGGCCGGCAGCCGGCCGGGGGCAGGGGAGCCGGAGGCGCCGGATCCGATCGGGTCGCTGCGCGCCGTCGGTGGCGCCGTCCTCGTCACCAGCCGGGACGACGCGGCCGACGACCCGTCGGCCTGGAGCGTCGCCACCGGGCGTGCCCCGACCGACGCCGAGCGGCTCGACCTCGACCTCGCCTGGCGCCTCGTCCGCGGTGCGACGAGCAACGCGATCGTGCTCGTCCGTGATCGGCGCCTGATCGGCCTCGGCTCGGGCCAGACCAGCCGGGTCGATGCGGCCCGCCAGGCGGTCGCCAAGGCGCGGGCCATCTCGGGCCCGGATTCGACCGATCGGCGCCGCCTGTGCCTCGGACGCCTACTTCCCGTTCCCCGACGGGGTCGAGGCCTGCCTCGAGGCCGGCGTCGGGGCGTTCGTCCAGCCCGGCGGCTCGATCCGGGACGCCGACGTGGTCGCCGTCGCCGACCGGGCCGGGGCCACGATGCTGATGACGGGGGTCCGCCATTTCCGGCACTGAGCCGAGGCGCCGAGGCCCGTCCCGGGGCCGGCCCGCGATCGTCGTCGGGCTCGTCGTCGGCAGCCTGCTCGCGGCCTGCTCACCCGGCCCGGCGCCGACCGCGCCGCCCGGGGTCAGCCCCTCGAGCCCGCCCGGCCACACGAGCGGGCCATCGGCCAACGGCAGCGCCTCGACGCCGCCGTCGGTGGTCGTCACGCCCGTGCCCTCGCCGGTCGCCGTCCACGCCGGCTGCCCCGCCACGAAGCTGAACGACGGCGCCTCGTCTCGCCAGCGGTCGCTCCATGCCGCGACGACGAACTGGTCCGGCTACGTCGCCCGGTCGAGCCGCTCGCTGAGCTGCGTCGAGGGCTCGTGGACCCAGCCCAGCGTCAGCTGCCCGACGAACGGCAGCGCATCTCTGGCGATCTGGATCGGCCTCGACGGGGAGACCGGCGTCAGTCGCTCGACCCTCGAACAGATCGGCACGAACACCGACTGCCGGAGCGGCCATGCCCACACGTTCGCCTGGTTCGAGATCCTGCCCCGCGACCACTTCGAGCAGCAGCTCCGGCTTGCGGTCGGGTCCGGCGACCGGATCGCCGCCTCGATCGCGGTGATCGGCCGCTCCTACCACATGGTGATCGAGAACCTGACCACCGGCGCGGTCGTCGACACCCAGCAGCGCTCGCCGGGTGCCCGGCGGCTGACGGCCGAGTGGATCGTCGAGGCACCCACGGTCGGCTGCCCGAACGATTGCCAGGTGGCCCAGCTTGCCTCGTTCGGGACCGTCTCGTTCACCTCGGCCCGGGCGGTGCTGGCCGGCGTGACCGGGCCGATCGCCGACGGCCGCTGGACCCGCGTCCGGCTCGACCTCGAATCGCGCAACGGCCTGCTCAAGGCCCGCCCCGGGGCCGTCGGCAAGGATGGCGCGAGCTTCGCCGACGTCTGGCACCACCGCTGACCGGAAGCTGAATCAACGCCGCGCCGCGCGTCGCGATCCGGTGCATGATTCGGGGTGGAGGTATCACCCAATGACCGAGCCCCTCGATCAGCAACCGAACCAGGAACCAGCGCCTGACGCCGCGGCCGACGAGCCCGCCGGGCGCGACTTCGGCGCGACGATCACGGCGATCGCCGAGGACATCAGCGAACGGGTCACCGTGCTCGTCGACAAGGCCACGCCGGTCGTGCGCGACGCCGCCGCCCGCGCCTCCGAGCTCGTGGCCAAGGCCGGCGAGGCTGCCGGGCCGGCGGCCCACCGCGCCGCCGAGGCCACCGAGAGCCTGGGCGTGAAGGTCGCCGCCAAGGGCCGCGAGGTCGCGGCCGACCTGCGCCGCTCGAGCCACCCGGCCGATGGCGAATCGACGAACGGGACCCACGCCGCCGACGCGCCGGCCCCTGGGGCGCCGGCCGCCGAAGCCCCGGCAGACGAAGCGCCGATGGCCTCCTCCGAGCCGCCGGTCGGCGACCCGCCCGCGATCTGATCTGCGCCCCGGACCACGCGCTCGACGCGTTCGCGCGCCCTCTCGTCGTCGCGCCCTCTCGTCGTCGCGCGGGACAGGACAAATCGGCGATCTCGCCGCGTCCCGGGCCCGTTGGGGTTTCTCGAAGCGGTCATTCCTGCATGAACTCAGCGTGGCCAGGGATCATGGCGCGCTCCAACGCGTGCTGATCGTCCTCGGAACCCCCATTTGTCGCACCGGCAGGACAGAAGCCATCCGGCTCGGCGGCGGAGGCGGGGCTCGGGCCGATCCCGGCCCGGCGTCGGCGCGCGGGTCCCGTGCGGTAATCTGCCTCGATGACCGACACGCGCGACCGTTTCTACATCACGACCGCGATCGCCTATGCCAATAACCAGCCGGGGCTCCATACCCTCTACGAGGTGATCGGGGCCGACGTGATCGCCCGCTGGCACCGGATGCGGGGCGACGACACGCGCTTCCTGACCGGCACCGACGAGCATTCGGTCAACATCGCCCAGCGCGCGGCGGAAGAGGGGCTGTCGCCCCGGGCGTTCGTCGACCAGAAGGTCGACCTGTTCCGCTCCTCCGAGAGCCTGCTCGCGATTGCCCCCGATCGGTTCATTCGGACGACCGACCCGGACCACATTCGCTCGGCCCAGGAGATGGTCCGCCGGGCCCATGCCAACGGCGACATCTACCTCGGCACCTACGAGGGCTGGTACTGCCCGAATGAGGGCTTCCGCAGCGCGACCGAGGTGATCGAGACGGCCCGCGGCACGATCTGCCCGAATCATCCCGACGTGCCGCTCCAGTGGCTGACCGAGCGCAACTGGTTCTTCCGGCTGTCGGCCTACCAGGAGCGCCTCGAGCGCTGGTTCGCCGAGCATCCCGATTTCGTCCAGCCCGATTACCGGCGCAACGAGATGCTCGGCTTCATCCGCTCGGGCCTCGAGGACTTCTCGATCAGCCGGGCGGGCGGCGGCTGGGGGATCCCGTTCCCGATCGCCGAGGACGGCGGCTCCGCGCAGCTCGAGGACGGCAGCTGGGACTCCGAGGCGGGCACGATCTACGTCTGGTACGACGCCCTGATCAACTACATCACGGGCGCCGGCTTCCCCGACGACCCGGCCGCCTTCGCCCGTTGGTGGCCGGCCGACCTCCACGTCGTGGGCAAGGACATCGCCCGCTTCCACACGATCGCCTGGCCGGCGATGCTCTGGAGCGCGGGCCTCGAGGCACCCCGCCATGTCTGGGTCCACGGCTGGCTGCTGGTCAAGGGCGGCGAGCGGATGAGCAAGAGCCGGGGCAACTTCTTCGACCCGAATGACGTCGTCGCGGCGCTCGGCTCGGATGGCGCCCGCTACGTCACCCTGGCCGAGGTCGCCTTCGATCGCGACACCGAGGTCAGCTGGGATTCGTTCATCCGGCGCTACAACGCCGACCTCGCCAACGACTTCGGCAACCTCGTCAACCGGACCGTGTCGATGGCCAACCGCTACCTCGCCGGTGAGCGGCCGGCGGCCTCCGACGGCGGCAGCCTGCGGACGGCCTGGGAGGCGACCCTGCCGGCCTACCGAGGCCACGTCGAGGGCTGTCTCCTCCACGCTGCGCTCGGGACCCTGTGGGAGTTCGTCGGGGCCGCCAACCGGCTTGTCGACGCCGAGAAGCCCTGGGAGCTGGCCAAGACGGCCAAGCTCGGCGGAGCGGACGGCGAATCGGCGGCGCTTCGCCTGTCGGCGGTCCTCGGCGACCTCGTCGAGGCGTGCCGGCTGATCGCCCTGGCCGGGGCG
The DNA here is from genome assembly GCA_963727055.1 of uncultured Chloroflexia bacterium. Classification (GTDB taxonomy): domain Bacteria; phylum Chloroflexota; class Limnocylindria; order Limnocylindrales; family CSP1-4; genus Palsa-1033. The sequence continues at coordinate 839,788 of CAVSEN010000003.1, read as the reverse complement.
CCGTTCCTGCCGGCGACCGCGCCGCGGGTCCTCGACCAGCTCGGTTACGCTTATCCCTACGCGAACGACGGCAACGCTGGCCCGCCGCTGCTCGGCGAGCTCGCCTGGGGCGCGCACAGTGGCGAGTCCGGCCGGCTCGCCCAGGCCGAGCCGCTCTTCCCGCGGCTCGACGTCGAGCCGGCTGCCGCGCCGGCTGGCGCCTGACCCGGTCCGGCCCGCCTGCCCGATCGCATGCGCCTGATCGATTCCCACGGCCACCTCCAGGCCGACCGGTTCTCGGGCGACGTCGAGCTCGTCCTGGGTGGTGCCCGGCTGGCGGGCGTCGAGCGGATCCTCGTGCCCGGCTGGGATCCCGCGTCGAGCACCGCCGCGGTCGAGCTCGCCGGCCGCTATCCCTGGCTCGATGCCGCGGTCGGGGTCCATCCCCACGATGCGGCCGTCGTCGACGACGACGCCTGGGCGGGGATCGTCGAGCTGGCGGCCGACCCGCGCGTGCGGGCGATCGGCGAGACGGGGCTCGACACCGATCGCGGCTTCTCGCCGTTCGCCGACCAGCTCGCGAACCTGCGCCGCAACCTGACCCTCGCCCTCCTGACGGCCAAGCCGGCGATCCTCCACTGCCGCTCCAGGCCCGGCGCGCGCGACGCCCAGGACGCCCTCGTCGCGGAGCTGCACGCCCTCGGCTTCGACGGGCCGGCGGCCCGGGCCACGTTCGGCGGCCGGCCGCCGGCGATCATCCACTCCTACTCGGGCCCCCTCGACTACGGGCGGATGGTCGTCGGGATGGGCCTCGCGATCAGCTTCTCCGGGCTCGTCTTCCGAGCGGGGGAGGAGGACAGCGCGGCGGTCGCCCGGCTCGTGCCCCGCGAGCGGCTCCTGGTCGAGACCGATTCGCCGTTCCTGTCGCCCCCCGGCGCGCCGCGCAAGCGGAACGAGCCGGAGTGGGTCCGGGTGACCGCCGCCTGGCTCGCCGAGCAGCGGGACGAAACACCCGACGAGCTCGGCGAGGGGCTCGTCGCGGCCTACGACCATGTGCTGGGACGGGACTGACTGCCGGTCGGACCGGATCCGGGCACTCGCCCTGCGCTGGGCGCCGGAGCGGAACGCCGTCGCGCCATGAGGCATGTTGGAGGCGCTCGATGAGCTACGAGGTCGTGTTGGAGACGGTGCAGGCCGAGCTCATCGCGGCGGTCCGCTCCACCGTCCGGGTCGGCGAGGTCGGCCGGGCCTGGCGGCCGGCGCTCGACCAGGTCTGGGCGTTCCTGCGCGCCAATCCCGACGTGGCCCGGGGTCACAACCTGTTCCTGTACCACCACCCGGCCCGGCCCCAAGATCCGATGGGTGTCGACTTCGGCGTGCGGGTCTCCTCGACGTTCGAGCCCGCCGGCAACGTCCGCTGTGTCGCGACGCCCGCCGGTGAGGTGGCCTGCGTCGTCCACCGCGGGCCGTACGATCAGCTTGGGGCCGCCGACGGGGCAATTCAGGCCTGGTGCGCCGCCCATGGGCGGACGATCGGCGCGGCCTCGTGGGAAACCTACGGCGACCACGACGACGACCCGGCCCTGCTCGCGACCACGATCAGGTACCTGCTGGCCTGAGCTGTTCGATGGTCCGTCGGCCCCGACATTGCCGGCACCTCGCGGCCCCTTCGCCCCGCGATGCTCGCTGCGTGAGCATTCCAAGGGGAGCGATGTGCTTTACCCCCTCCTGAACGGCCGATGGGACCTCGCTCAACCGCGCCTGAGCACGCCGTGGGGGAGAGTCGAGCTCGATTCCCCGTCGCGTCGGGCCGGTCGAGGGGTCGATGGCAGCCGTACGGCGCTCGTAGGCCTTGGAATGCTCATGGAGCGAGCGCCGGCCGGGCTAAGTGATCTTCCCCGGTGCAATTGAGACTCGCTAAGCGGCCAGGATCGCGTCGAGGAGATCAGCGATGCTGGCAAGGGCGGGCACGCTGGCGAAGCCGCGATCGGTGAAAGGCGTGCCGTCGAACCGTTCGGCCGGCGTCTGCCAGTCGAGCTCACCGTGGAGCCGGTGATAGTTGTAGTAGCCGGCGTAGGCGCTGACCGCAGCTTCCGCGGCGGCTAGGTCGCCGCGGGTTCGCATAGGTTCGCGACTGGATCTCCGGCATCCAAGTCCTCCTCGAGGGGCACGGTAGCCAATCTCAACTTCACCGGGGAACTTCGACTAAGCCGGTCCGATTCCGTGTGCGTGGGCACGGCAAGCGCAGGGAAGGGTCCTGGGGCTAGACGCCGCCGGACGCCTGGGCGTCCAGAGCTCAGTCCACGCTCGACGACCGGATGGCCGGTGGACTCGGATGATCGTCCGTCGACTCCGGGAGGCCTTCCGGCCTGGGCTTGTGCCCAGACCGTCCATGCACGCGGAATCACCCGGGCCAAGGCCTGGCAGCCGAGCCCACGGGCCAAAGGCCTGGCCACCGAGCCCAGGCCTAGCCACGGAGCCCAGGCCTAGCCACGGAGCCCAGTTGACACGCGGCGGGCGACCGGGCTACTGTATTGGCACTCTCACATCGAGAGTGCTAAAGCGAGTGGAGTCGACCGGTTCGATCGGCCGCCCGACAGGGGCGCAGTCCGTGGTGGATGTCGGTCGAAGTCCCCGCAGGCACTCAACCCGAGACCCGGGCCCGCCGGCAAGCGCCGCCGTGCCCGTCAACAGTCACGCCGGCGAACGCCGCCGACACAGGAGGGCTCGCACCTTGGCCAAGGCCACTGAGAACAAGGCAGCGGAGAAGAAGCTTCGTCCGCTGGGCGATCGCGTCGTCATCAAGCCAACCGCCCGCGAGGACATGACCAAGAGCGGCATCGTCCTGCCCGACACCGCCAAGGAGAAGCCCCAGGAGGGCATGATCCTGGCCGCCGGCCCGGGCAAGATCGACGACAACGGCAAGCGCGAGCCGATGGACGTCAAGGTCGGTGACAAGGTCCTGTACGCCAAGTACGCGGGGACCGAATTCAAGATCGAAGGCGACGAGCTGCTGATCGTCAGCCAGAAGGACATCCTCGCGATCGTCGAGGACTGACCGATCCGTCGCGACGGATCCCCAACGAACACCCGGAGGAAGAGTCAAATTGGCTAAGCAGATCATCTTCGACGAGAGTGCTCGTCGCTCCCTGAAGCGGGGCATCGACCACCTCGCCGATGCGGTCAAGGTCACCATTGGTCCCAAGGGCCGGAACGTCGTTCTCGACAAGAAGTTCGGCTCCCCGACGATCACCAACGACGGCGTGACGATCGCCCGCGACATCGAGCTCGAGGACCCGTTCGAGAACATGGGTGCCCAGCTCCTCAAGGAAGTCGCCACCAAGACCGACGACGTCGCCGGCGACGGCACGACCACCGCGGTCGTCCTGGGCCAGGCGATGGTCTCCGAGGGCCTCCGCGTCGTGAGCGCGGGCGCCAATCCGATGGTCGTCAAGCGCGGCATCGAGGCGGCGGTCGCGGCGATCGTCGAGGAGATCAAGAAGCAGTCCCGGCCGGTCGCCAACCGGGAGCAGATCGCGGCCGTGGCCGGGATCAGCGCCGCGGATCCGGAGGTCGGCGAGATCATCGCCGAGGTGATGGACAAGGTCGGCAAGGACGGGGTCATCACCGTCGAGGAAGGCCAGTCGCTCGGCCTCGAGAAGGAATACACCGAGGGCATGCAGTTCGACCGGGGCTATCTCTCGGCCTACTTCGTGACCAACCCCGATCGGATGGAGACTGTCCTCGACGATCCCCGGATCCTGATCACCGATCGCAAGATCTCGAGCGTCCCGGACATGCTGCCGGCCCTCGAGAAGGCCGTCCAGATCGGTCGCCCGATCCTGATCATCGCCGAGGACATCGATGGCGAGGCACTCGCCACGCTCGTCGTCAACAAGCTCCGGGGGACCGTCTCGGTCCTGGCCGTCAAGGCCCCGGGCTTCGGCGACCGGCGCAAGGAGATGCTCCGCGACATCGCGATCCTGACCGGCGGTACCGTGATCAGCGAGGAGATCGGGCGGAAGCTCGACTCGGTCACCCTCGAGGACCTCGGCTCTGCCCGCCGGATCGTCGCCACCAAGGACGACACGACGATCATCGACGGCTCTGGCACGCCGGATCAGATCAAGGCCCGGATGAGCCAGATCAAGGCCCAGATCGAGGACACGACCTCCGACTACGACAAGGAGAAGCTCCAGGAGCGCCTTGCCAAGCTGTCGGGCGGCGTGGCCGTGATCAAGGTCGGCGCGGCCACCGAGGTCGAGCTCAAGGAGAAGAAGCACCGCATCGAGGATGCCCTCTCGACGACCCGCGCGGCCGTCGAGGAAGGCCTCGTCGCCGGCGGTGGGACCACCCTCCTGCAGGCGATCCCGGCGCTCGACAAGATCAAGCTCCAGGGCGATGAGCAGATCGGCGTCGACATCGTGCGCAAGGCCCTCGAGGCCCCGGCACGCCAGATCGCGATCAATGCCGGCGCTCGCGGTGAGGTCGTCGTCGACCAGGTCCGCAACGCCAAGAAGGGCCACGGCTTCGACGCCCTCAAGGGTGAATATGGCGACATGTTCTCCCGCGGCATCGTCGACGCGGCCAAGGTCACCCGGTCCGCGCTCCAGAACGCGGCCTCGATCGCGGCCATGGTCCTGACCACCGAGACGCTGGTCACCGACCTGCCCGAGAAGAAGGACGCCAACGGCGGTGGCCACGGCCATCCGGGCGGTGGCGGCGGAGACATGGACTTCTAGTCCGTACCGAAACCGAACGGCAGAGCCCGGGTCATCGACCCGGGCTCTTCTGCGCCTGACGGAGGCCCGCTGTGGGCCACAATGGCCGGGTGACCGATGATCGCCCCGGCTCGATCGAACCGGCGGCCGGCAGCGCACCGCACTCGGGGCCCCGACCGGAGCAGTTGGCCAGGGTCGGGTTCGCAGTGGCCTGGCACCTGCTGTGGGGCGTCCTGCTGCTGCCCTGTGCGATCGTCGCGGCCTGGTTCGCCGGCGGCCAGCAGGGATCGCAGGACCTGGTCGACGGCCTGGCCACGTCGTTCCTGGTGCCGGTCGTCTACCTGGCCGCGGCGCTGCCCTTCAACCTGATCGTGGCGGCCGACTGTGCCCTGCTCCTTGACCGGTTCGAGCCGGTCGGCCGGGCGCTCGGGACGGCCGTGATCTTCGGGCTGGCCTGGCTGGTGGTGATTGCGGTCCTGCCCGTCGGCGATCGGCCGGCCACCTCAGGGCTCGACACGATCAGCGCCCTTGGGGCAGCGGCGGGCGCGGTGTACGGCCTCGTCCTGGGCCTGGCGACGGGGCCTGCGGCCGACGATCCAGCCGCCGACGGTCCTGCCTAGCGCCGTGTGCCTGGCGCCGTGTGCCTAGCGCCGGCGCTGCTCGACGATCCACTCCCAGGCCGGGTGCCACCAGGCCTCCGACCGGGCGTCGAGCTCGAGGCGGGCCGCCTCCTCTTCCCACAGGGTCACCCAGCGTTCGGCGCTCTCCGGGCTGAGGTGGGCGACGCTGACCAGGCGGGCCGAGATGGCCGCCCGGCGGGCGATGTAGATCCGCTTGGGGTCTGCGCTGCGAGCCATGGGCTCAGCATAATCCTCGGGCGGTGACAGGTCGCCTGGCATGCCCGCGCCGCGCTCCCTACCTGGGCGTCTCGCCGGGGCGGCGGACGCGGCGGGGCCGACGGACCCGAACCCGGTGCGGGACCGCCCGCCGGACGATCCGGGCCAGGCTGCTCGACCAGGGCTCCGGATCGAGCGCGGCGCCGATCATCGCAGCCGCCGCGGCGCCGGCCACCTCGTCGGCGAAGACCGGCTGGAAGGGACCCGGATCGACGCGGACCCGCAGCTCAGGCGGCCCCCGCTCCGCCAACCTCATCGTAGTCGAGGGGTCGGTGCGGAGTCCGCGATTCAGCGCCCGATCAGCGGACCCTGGGGCCCGACATCCGGGCTCGCTCAGGCCCGGGGCGAACGGCCGACCACGAGGTAGCGGCGCCAGGAGTCGGCAGTCCGCTGGAGCAGCCCGAGGTGGGCTCGCTCGACCCGGTCGATCTCGCCCAGGGACCGAGCTCGGACCCGCTCGAAGCCGGCCCGGCCGAGGAGGGCGACCAGGGCGTCGGGGCTGGACTGGTTGCGCAGCGGCAGGTGGCCGTCCAGACCGGCCGGGTACGGGTGCTCCTCCTCGCCACCGGTCAGCCGGCCGGCGGCCGAGGCCAGGATCCGGAGCGGCAGGGGGTGACGCGGGTAGGAGCCGTCGATGACGGCCAGGAGGCCGCCCGGCCGGAGGCGATCGCGCCAGGCCCGGGCCGCAACGAGGGGTTCGGTCAGCGTCCAGACCAGGTGGCGGCTCATCACGGCATCGACGCTGCCCGGCGGCACGGGCGGATCGTCGGCATCACCGATCCGCCAGTCGACCCCGATCCCGCTCTCGATGCTCTTCCGCCGCGCGGCCAGGATCATCCGCTCGGACAGGTCGATCGCGATCACGTCGTGACCCAGCTCGGCGGCCAGCAGGGCCAGGGTGCCGGTCCCGGTCCCGACGTCGAGCACGGCCCGGCGCGGCACGCCGGAGTGGGTCGCGTCGCCCAGGATCGCCGCCACGAGCCGGCGCCACGCGGTCCGCTCATCGTCGTGCAGGACGCCGTGGCGGGGGATCCGGTCGTAGTCCGCGGCGCCCTGGTCCCAGGCGGCCGTGATCGCCGCCTTGAGCCGGACCCGGGCTCGCTCCGCCCCCTGATCGTCGGTCATCCGCCGAGGATAGCCAGCCGAGGTCGCGATCGTCGGCAGGTGAGGGGGTCGCCCTACAATGGCGCGGTGCCAGCCGTGACCGATCGGCTCTTCCCAGAGCCGCCCGACGAGGACGTCCCGCTGCCCGAGGGCGGTCCGCCCGGGGCGTCGGAATCGGACGGCCTCGACACCTCCGATGCGGCCTTCGAGGCGGATCCGCGGACCGTCCGCAAGCGCCGGTCCAAGGGGCGGGCCGGGGCGGCCCAGGGCAGCCAGCCGGCGATCAACGGACCGCTCGACCCGTTCGGCGACGAGCCACCGCCACCCGACGACCCGGACGGCAATCCGCGACCGGCCGCTCGCCCGGCGCCCGACCCGGCCGCGACCGCCGCCCTGGCCGAGCGGATCGTCGCCCGCCTCAACCCCGAGCAGGCCCGCGCGGTCACGACGACCGAAGGCCCGCTCCTGATCCTGGCCGGTGCAGGCAGCGGCAAGACCCGGGTCCTTGCCCATCGGGTCGCCTACCTCGTCGGGGTGCTCGGCGTGCGGCCCTGGCAGATCCTGGCCGTCACCTTCACGAACCGTGCCGCGGGTGAGCTCCGGGAGCGGATCGTGGCCCTGGTCGGCGAAGCCGGCCGGGAGGTCGAGACCGGCACGTTCCATGCCGTCTGTGCCCGGGTCCTCCGCCGCGACGGGGCGGCGATCGATCTCGACCGGCGTTTCGTGATCTACGACAGCGACGACCAGCAGACGCTGATGAAGCAGATCCTGCGGGAGCAGGACCTGCCGGCGACCGGCGAGTTCCGGCCGGCGGCCGTCCTCGGCTCGATCAGCCGGGCGAAGAACGAGATGCTCGACGCCGACGCCCTGGCCGACGGCGCCCTGAACCACCACGAGCGCCAGATCGCCCAGCTGGCCCGGCTCTACCAGGCCCGCCTCCACGCCCTCGGCGCCCTCGACTTCGACGACATCCTGCTCGAGGCCGTCCGCCTGTTCGACGCGGCCCCGGCTGTCCTGGCCCGCTACCAGGATCGCTGGCGCTATCTCCACGTCGACGAGTACCAGGACACGAACCGCGCCCAGTACCTGTGGGTGCGGGCCCTCGCCGCGCGCCACCACAACCTGTGCGTCGTCGGCGACGACGACCAGTCGATCTACTCGTGGCGGGGCGCCGACCTGCGCAACATCCTCGATTTCGAACGGGACGAGCCGGACGCCACCGTCGTCAAGCTCGAGCAGAACTACCGCTCGACGCAGCTGATCCTCGACGCCGCCCACGCCGTCGTCAGCCGGAACACCGCCCGGACCGACAAGAAGCTGTGGACCGAGCAGGCCGGCGGCCGTCCGATCCAGCGCTTCGAGGCCTACAACCAGGAAGAGGAGGCCGAGTGGATCGCCCGCCAGGTCGAGGGCCTGATCGGCGGCGGTGGCTCGCTCCTCACCCGCCGGGCCGACGACGAGGAGGGCCGGGCCAGCCCGCGCGACGTGGCCGTGATGTACCGCACGAACGCCCAGAGCCGGGCGATCGAGGAAGCGTTCCTGCGCTACGGCATCCGCTACCAGCTGATCGGCGGGACGCGGTTCTACCAGCGCCGCGAGGTGAAGGACGCCCTGGCCTACCTGCGGGTCCTGCGCAGTGACAGCGACGCGATCGCCTTCGAGCGGATCATCAACGTGCCGGCCCGGTCGATCGGCGAGAAGACCATCGAGGCCCTCCGGAGCGCCGCCGGCCGGACCCCCGACGGGACGTTCTGGGCCGCGATCGAAGCCGCGGTCGACGGCCGGGTCGAGGCGATCACGCCCCGCGCCCGGGCGTCCCTGGCGGACTTCGCCGCCGTGATCCGCTCGCTCCGCGCCCGGGTCGGCGTGCTGCCCCTGCCCGAGCTGCTCGACGCCGTCCTCGAGCGGTCCGGCTACCGGGCGATGCTGGCCGACGGCTCGGAGGAGGGCGAGGATCGCTGGAACAACCTGCTCGAGCTGCGCTCCGTCACGACCCGCTACGACGACCTGTCGCCCGACGACGCGCTCGACCGGCTGCTCGAGGAGACGGCCCTCGTCGCCGACCAGGACGCCTACGCCGGCGACGCCGACGCGGTCACGATGATCACCCTCCACGCGGCGAAGGGGCTCGAGTTCCCGGTCGTCTTCATCGCCGGACTCGAGGAGGGCACGTTCCCCCACAGCCGGGCCCTCGACGACGAGCGCCAGCTCGAGGAGGAGCGCCGGCTGGCCTATGTCGGGATCACCCGCGCCAAGCGCCGCCTGTTCCTGTCCCACGCCTGGCATCGGGCAACGTGGGGCGCCAGCGGGGCCACGGTCCCCTCGCGCTTCCTGCTCGAGATCCCGGCCGAGCTGATGGAAGGCCCGAACCTGCGGGCCGACGAGCACGCCGAGGGCCCGCTCGACCTCGAGCTGGTCTTCGGGGCCCGTCGCTCGAGCCGCTTCGGGACCCCGATCCGGGCCGGCGGCGGCGCCTACCGGCAGGGCAGCGGCCGGCCCGGGGCGCCGGCGGCCGGGACCACCTTCAGCCCGACCCGCGACCTCGCCGCGAAGCGCTCCTCGTACGCCGGCGGCGCCCGCTCGGGCGAGCTCAGCACCGCCGCGAGCCGCCCGATCCGGGCCTGGGACGACCCGGTCGACGTCGATCGCGAGGCGCCCGACGACCTGCCGGTCCGCCGGATCGAGGAGGCGCCGGCCCGCATCCCGCCCCGGCCGATCGTGCCCGGCGAGCGTCGCTACCGGGACGGCGACCGCGTCCACCACGCCCGCTTCGGCGACGGGATCGTCGTCACGGCCCGGCTGACCCGCGACGACGAGGAGGTCACCGTCGCCTTCCGCGACGCGAGCATCGGGCGCAAGACCATGCTGGCCAGCATCGCCAACCTCGAGCTGATCGGCTGAGGGGATGAGCAGCCTGCCCGTCGATCCCGCCCTGGTCGAGGCCGCCCAGGCCGCCGGCCCCGAAGCGGCCACGACCCGGCATGCCGCCCTCGCGGCCGAGATCGAGCGGGCGAACCGGCTGTACTACCTCGAGGACGCGCCCGAGCTGTCGGACGCCGACTACGACGCCCGCTTCCGCGAGCTCGTCGCGATCGAAACGGCGTTCCCCGGGCTGCGTGGTCCCGACTCGCCCACGGTCAAGGTCGGGGCGATCATCTCGTCGACGTTCGCCGAGGTTCGCCACCAGCGACCGATGCTGTCGCTCGGCAATGCCTTCTCGGCCGACGAGCTGCGGGCCTTCGACGCCCGGGTCCGGCGCGGACTCGGCCTCGACCGCCGCGCCCGAGCCGGCGCCCGACCTGCGCTACGTGGCCGAGCTGAAGATCGACGGCCTGGCGATCAGCCTCCGCTTCGAGGCCGGCCGCTTCGTCCTGGGCGCGACGCGCGGCGACGGGACGACCGGCGAGGATGTCACGGCCAACCTGCGCACGATCCAGGCGATCCCGGCCCGGCTGGCCGAGCCGCTCACGATCGAGGCGCGGGGCGAGGTCTACATGCCCAAGGCCGAGTTCGCCCGGATCAACGCCGAGCGCGAGGAAGCCGGCCTTGCCCTGTACGCCAACCCGCGCAACAGCGGGGCCGGCTCGCTCCGCCAGCAGGACCCGGCGGTGACCGCCAGCCGGCGCCTGTCGGCCTGGTTCTACCAGCTCGTCGAGGACGGCCCGGCCGCCCGTGTCACGAGCCAGTCGGCGGCCCTCGCCCGGCTGGCCGAGCTCGGCCTGCCGGTCAACCCCGAGAGCGCCCAGGGCCTCGATATCGAGGGCGTGATCGCCTTCATCGAGACCTGGCGCGAGCGTCGCCACGGCCTGCCGTACGAGACCGACGGGGTCGTGGTCAAGGTCGACCGCTTCGACCAGCAGGCCCGCCTCGGCCTCGTCGCCCGGGCGCCGCGCTGGGCGATCGCCTACAAGTTCCCGCCCGAGCAGGTCCGGACCGTCGTCGAGGACATCGTCCCGTACGTCGGCCGGACGGGAACCCTGACCCCGGTCGCCCACCTGCGCCCGGTCAAGGTCGCCGGTTCGACCGTCGCCCGGGCCACCCTCCACAACCTCGACGAGGTCCGGCGCAAGGACATCCGGATCGGCGACACGGTGATCCTCCAGAAGGCGGGCGACGTGATCCCCGAGGTCGTCGGGCCGATCCTCGAGGCCCGGACCGGGGCCGAGCTCGAGTTCGAGATGCCGGCGACCTGCCCGGTGTGCGCCACGCCGGTCGTCCGCGACGAGGGCGCCGTCCGGCACTACTGCCCGAACCTGCGCTGCCCGGCCCGAATCGCCCAGGAGTACGGCCACTTCGCCGGCCGAGGCGGGATGGACATCGAGGGCGCCGGCTGGGCGGTCGTCGAGCAGCTCCTGCAGCGCGGCCTGCTCGCGACGCGGGCCGACTTCTTCCGGCTCGATGTCGACACCCTGATGACCCTCGACCGGTTCGCGCGCAAGAGCGCCGAGAACCTGGTCGCCTCGATCGACCGCGCCCGGCGACGGCCGCTGGCCCGGATCCTCAACGCGCTGGGGATCCCCCAGGTGGGGGAGCAGACGGCGATCGACCTGGCCGGCTGGCTGGCGGCCCGGATCCCGCCCGCCGACGACGAGCCGATGGGTGGTCCGTCGGGCTGGACCGCCCGCGCCGCGGCCGAGCTGGACCGGATCGCGAGCGACGAGCCGGCGGCGTTCGAGACGATCCCCGGCGTCGGCGCCACGGTCGCGGCGGGTCTCGTCCGCTACTTCACCGAGCCGGCGACGAGCGGGGTCCTGGCCGAGCTCGTGGCGGCCGGCGTCGAAGCCGAGCGCCCGGCCGTCCGACCGGCGACCGCCGCGGGCGCCGGGTCGGCCGAGGCGGGACCGCTCGCCGGCCGGACCCTCGTCGTGACCGGCTCGCTGGCCGGCTTCGACCGCCAGGGGGCGGAGGACGCGATCCGGGCGGCTGGCGGCCGGGTCTCGGGCTCCGTCTCGAAGAAGACCGACTACCTGGTCGCCGGCGAGAGCGCCGGCTCGAAGCTGGCCAAGGCCCAGGAGCTGGGCGTGGCGGTCCTCGACGAGGAGGCGTTCCGGCGCCTCCTGGCCGGTGATTCGCCGGTATGATCGGGCCATGGCCAGCCTGTCCCATGCCGACGTCGCCCATGTTGCCCACCTCGCCCGGCTCGGACTGACGGAGGACGAGCTCGGCCGGCTCGAGGGCGAGCTCAACCACATCCTCGACCAGTACACCCGGCTGACCGAGCTCGATACCGAGGCGATCCCGCCGACGGCCCAGACGATCGAGCTCGAGAACATCCTGCGCGACGACGTCGTCCGGCCGTCGCTGCCCCAGGCGGCGGCTCTGGCCAACGCGGCCGAGACCGCCGACGGGTTCATCGTGGTGTCGGCGATCCTGGTCGGCGCGGATTGACCGGCCGGGCCGAATGACCGAGATGGACACGGGCTCCGAGCTCACCCGCCGGACCGGCCACGAGCTGGCGGCCGGCCTGCGCTCGGGCGCCTTCAGCGCGGCCGAGGTGACCGCCGCCCACCTGGCCGCCGCCGAGCGCGACAACCACGGCCTCCACGCCTGGCTGTCGATCGACGGCGCGTCGCGCCCAGGCCCAGGCGGCCGCCGCGGACGTCCGCATTGCCGCGGCCCGGCGGGACGGGTCCAGCGGCCGTCGGGGCCTTGCCCGCGCTCCTCGGCCTGCCCGTCGCCCTGAAGGACCTCGTCTCGGTGGCCGGCGGCCAATGCACGGCCGGCTCGCGGATCCTCGAGGGCTACCGGGCCCCGTACGACGCCCACATCACCGAGCGCCTGCGGGCGGCCGGGGCGGTGATCCTGGGCAAGACGAACATGGACGAGTTCGCGATGGGCAGCTCGACCGAGCACTCGGCCTTCGGTCCCACGTCGAACCCGTGGGACCTCGACCGGGTCCCGGGCGGCTCGAGCGGCGGCTCGGCGGCCGCGGTCGCCGCCTTCAACGCACCGTTCGGCATCGGCACCGACACCGGCGGCTCGATCCGCCAGCCGGCCGCCCTGTGCGGGATCGTCGGGTTGAAGCCGACCTACGGCCGGGTGAGCCGCTACGGGATCGTCGCCTTCGCCAGCTCGCTCGACCAGATCGGGCCGTTCGCCCGCGACAGTCGCGACGCGGCCGCCCTGCTCCACGCCGTCGCCGGCCGCGACGAGCGCGACTCGACCTCGGCCCCCGAGCCGGTGCCGGACGGGCTGCTGGCCCTGGCCGAATCGGACGAGGTCGCCGCCGGGGCGCTGCGGGGCAAGCGGCTCGGCCTGCCCCGCGAGTACTTCGTGGCCGGGATGGAGCCCGGGGTCGAGGCCCGGGTGCGCGAGGCGGTCGCCGCCCTCGAGGCGGCCGGCGCCCGGGTCGAGGACGTCAGCCTGCCCCACACCGAGTACGGCCTGGCGACGTACTACATCGTCGCGCCGGCCGAGGCGTCGGCCAACCTGGCCCGCTACGACGGCATCCGCTACGGCCCCGGCCGCCGGGACGGCGACACCCTGGCCAACTATCCTGGCGACCCGCGGCGAGGGCTTCGGGGCCGAGGTGAAGCGCCGGATCATGCTCGGCACGTACGCCCTGTCGGCCGGCTACTACGACGCCTACTACCTCAAGGCCCAGAAGGTCCGGACGCTGATCAAGGCCGACTTCGACGCGCTGTGGGCGGCCGGCTTCGACGCCCTCGTGGCGCCGACCAGCCCGAGCGTGGCGTTCCGCTTCGGCGCCCGGCTGGCCGACCCGGTCGCGATGTACCTCTCCGACGCCTGCACCCTGCCGGTGAACATGGCCGGCCTGCCCGGCGTGTCGATCCCGTGCGGCCTGTCCGAGGGCCTGCCGGTCGGGCTCCAGCTGATCGGCGCGCCGTGGAGCGAGGCCGAGCCTGCTCGGCCTGGCCCGGGCCTACGAGGCGATCACGGCCGGCGCCGCCTGGCGCGCGGTCGAACCGGCCCAGCTCGACGCTGGCGGCCGATCCGGCCGGCCCGACGCCGGCCGAGCGAGCCGCCACCCTTGCCGTCGCCGTTGAGGCTGCGGCCCGAGCGTCAGGAGGTCCGGCGAGCCTCGTAGCCGCCGGCCTCGACGGGCCGGACCTCGTAGGTCGGGCTGGTCGTAGACCGTCGGGCCGCGTCGTCGCCGGCCGCTCGCGACCTCGAACCGCGAGCCGTGCCACGGGCACTCGACGCAGCCGCCGGAGAACGTGCCCTTCGTTGAGCGGTCCGCCAGCATGGGCGCACTGGTCGTGCGAGAGCGAGGATCGTGTCGCCGGTGCGGACCAGGACGAGGTCCTGGCTCCCGACCCTGGCCTTGACCAGGGTCCCCTCGGGGACGTCGCCGACCTCGAGCGGCTGCCACTTCGTGCCCGACGGACGCCAGGCGTGGCGGTCGACCATGTTGCCCAGCAGGTAGGCCACGTCGCCGCCGACGAAGGCGCCCGCGGCGAGGACCACGTAGGCGACGATCGAGAGGGCGATCGGCAGCCCGCGGCTCGCCGGGCCCGTCGCCCGGATCCCGAGCGAGAACAGGTAGAGCACGAGAGCGACGAGCATCAGCGTGCTGTGGACGGTCGCCCGGACCCGGGCCCGGCCGTCGGTCGTCGAGTAGTCGGCGAAGCCGGCCAGGGCCGCGGCCAGCATCGCCAGGACGCCGATCAGCAGGGCGACGTCGGCCGCCGCCGGGTGACCGAGCAGGTCGAGCACGATCGTCAGGGTGAACGCGCCCGATCGGCACGTCGGTCAGCAGGGCATGGAGCGGATGGCCGAGCCAGGTGCCGCCGAGGAAGTCGCGGATCGGGAGCATCCGCCCGAAGATCGCCGCGGCGAGGCCGTGGAGCCAGTCGCCGAAGGGCTTGGCCCAACCAGTCTGGGCGATGACGATGCGTTCGAGCAGCCGACCGAGCATGGGCATCCTCCTCCGTTGCTGTTCGGCTGATGCTACGCGCCGGCCGGCCTCCGCGGATCGCACTGGCCAGGGTCCGTATACTCGCGGGCATGGCCACCGAAACAACGCCGCCGCCGAGCGCGACCCGCCTGCCGCTGGCCGAGCGCGCCCTGGCCGAGCGGGTCCGGGCGGTGCCGCCGTCCGGCATCCGGCGCTTCTTCGACATCCTGGCCACGATGGACGACGTGATCAGCCTGGGCGTCGGCGAGCCGGACTTCGACACGCCCGAGGGCATCGTCGAGGCCGGCGTGGCCAGCCTCCGCCGCGGCCGGACGCACTACACCAGCAACTACGGCACGCTCGAGCTGCGCCGGGCGCTGGCCGCCCACCTCGAGCGGCGCTACGGCGTGAGCTACGATCCCGGACCGCGAGATCCTGATCACGGTCGGCGCCTCGGAGGCGGTCGACCTCGCCCTGCGGGCGACCTGCGACCCGGGCGACGAGGTGATCCTCCACGAGCCGTCGTACGTCGCCTACCTGCCCGCGATCGTCTTCGCCGGCGGCGTCGGCCGGTCCACGTCTCGACCCAGCTCGAGGACGACTTCGCCCTCGATCCGGCTGCCGTCGAGGCGGCGATCACGCCGCGGACGAAGGCGCTCTTCCTGGGCTACCCCTGCAATCCGACCGGGGCCGTCCTGCCCGACCGAGTCCAGGACGAGATCGCCGAGATCGCCGTCCGCCACGACCTGCTCGTCTACTCCGACGAGATCTACGACCGGCTCGCCTACGGCACGTACCGCCACCGGGCGCTCGAGCGTCGCTGCCCGGGATGCGCGAACGGACGATCCTGATGGGCGGCTTCAGCAAGGCCTACGCGATGACCGGCTGGCGGGTCGGCTGGCTGTGCGCGCCGGCCGAGATGCTGGAGGGGATCGTCAAGGTCCACCAGTACGCGATCATGTCGGCGCCGACGACGGCCCAGGACGCGGCGCTCGAGGCGCTGACCAACGGCGAGGCGGACGTCGAGCGGATGCTGGCCGCCTACGACCGCCGCCGGCGCCTCATCGTCGACGGCTTCAATGCCCTCGGCCTCGAGACGTTCGAGCCGCGGGGCGCCTTCTACGCCTTCCCCCGGATCACCTCGACCGGCCTCGATTCGGAGACGTTCGCCGCCGCGGCTGCTCGACGGAGGAGCATGTCGCGGTCGTGCCCGGCGGCGCCTTCGGGCCGTCCGGCGAGGGCCACGTCCGGGCCTGCTACGCGACGTCGCGAGGAGCAGCTCCGGGAGGCCCTCGTCCGGATCGGCCGATTCGTGGAGCGCCGGCGAGGCTGAGGCCGGCCGCGCGGCGCGCCGGTTGGCAGTGGTGGGCCGGCCTGTGCGAAACTCAGGCGCGATGGCCCGCTTCGTGCTCCAGCTGTGCGGCGTGATCGCGGTCGTGATCGCCGCGAGGCGCAGCTACGCGGTGAGCCGCGAGGCGATCAGCCCGCTCGTCCACGACGGCGACCCGACGCGGACCGCGATCGAGGCGACCCGCCGGGTGACCGACCGGCCGCGGTTCCGCCTCTTCGCCCGGCGCGCTCGCCGTGGCGGTCGGCTGGCTGGCCGTGGCGATGTACGGCCTGTTCCTGATCGTCGAGAGCCAGGTCGTCGCGTGACCACCCCGCTCGCCGTCCGCGTCGCCGGCCCTCGAACGCTACGAGGCCGTCATCGGGATCGAGGTCCACTGCCAGCTCCGGACGGCGAGCAAGATGTTCTGCTCGTGCTCGACGGCCTACGACGGCGCACCGCCGAACAGCCACACCTGCCCGGTCTGCCTGGGCCTGCCCGGCGCCCTGCCGACGATCAACCGGGCGGCCGTCGAGGACGTCCTCGCGACCGGCATTGCGATCGGCGCCACGATCCCGGCCGCGACCCGCTGGGACCGCAAGAACTACTTCTACCCGGACCTGCCCAAGGGCTACCAGATCAGCCAGTACGACCTGCCCCTGGCCGCCCATGGCCGGCTGGCGATCGAGACATCGGGCGGTCCGTTCGTCGTCGGGATCCAGCGGGCCCACCTCGAGGAGGACACGGCCAAGCTGATCCACGCGTCGACGCCGCCGGCCGGCCGGACGAGCCTGGTCGACTTCAACCGCTCCGGGCGCGCCGCTGATGGAGATCGTCACCGAGCCGTCGATCCGGACCGCCGAGCAGGCCCGCCGCTACGCCGAGGAGCTGCAGCTCCTGCTGCGCACGATCGGCGTGTCGGACGCCGACATGGAGCGCGGCCAGATGCGGGTCGAGGCGAACGTCTCGCTCCGGCCGCGGGGCACGGAGCCGTTCGGGACCCGGGTCGAGGTCAAGAACATGAACTCGTTCCGCTCGGTCGAGCGGGCGATCGCCTTCGAGATCGAGCGCCAGGCGGCCGCCCTCGACGCCGGCGAGGTCCTCACCCAGGACACCCGCGGCTGGGACGACGGGCGGGGTACGACGTACGTCATGCGCTCGAAGGAGGACTCCCACGACTACCGCTACTTCCCGGAGCCGGACCTGCCCCCGCTCGCGGGTCGACCGCGGCCTGGATCGAGGCGATCCGGGCGGCCCTGCCCGAGCTGCCCGCGGCCCGCCGCCGGCCGCTACGTCGACGAGCTCGGCCTGTCGGCCTACGACGCCGGCGTGATCGTCGCCCAGCCCGAGCTGTCGACCGCGTTCGAGGCGATCCGCGCCGCCGGCCCGGAGCTGGCGGCCAAGGCGATCGCCAACTTCGTCACCGGCGACTACGGCCGGGCGACCAACGAGCAGGCCGAGCGGACCGCGGACGGCCTGGTCGGGCGGGCCGCGGCGGCCGAGCTGGCCGACCTGCTCCGCCGGGTCGGGCAGGGCGAGCTGTCGCGGACGAATGCGCGCGAGGTCCTCGTCGCCCATCTCGCCGACGGCCGCCCGGTCGGCACGATCATCGCCGAGCGCGGCTTCCGCCAGATCAGCGACAGTGCCGGCCTGGACGGCGGTCATCGACGCGGTCATCGCGGCCAACCCGGCAGCGGTCGCCGACCACCACGCCGGCAAGCCGGCCCTCGGCTTCCTCGTCGGCCAGGTCATGAAGGCGACCCGGGGCCAGGCCAACGCCGAGCTGGCCGGCACGCTCCTGCGCCAGCGCCTCGCGCGCGGGCCCGAGGAATCCGCGTGACCCCGACCGGCCTGGTCCTGGTGATCGGCGGGCTCGTCCTGATCGTGATCGGCTACATCCGGACCCGCGGACCCTACGCTCGCCTGCGCAACCTCCGAGCCCAGGATGAGAACGTCGCCCGCTACGAGGCCTGGCGGGGCGGCGTGCGGGACGACGCCAAGACCGGCGCCTCCGTCGCCATGGCAATCCTCCAGCGCCAGGTCCGGATCGGGGCGGGCCTCGGCCTGATCGGGATCGCCGCGATCTTCACCGGCCTGGTGATGCGCTAGCGACCGCCCGTCGGGGGTGAACCACCGAGGCCGAGGGCCCGGTGCTCGATCGCCGTGCAGCGATCCATCACGACCGACAAGCCGCCGCCGGCGGCGATCGCTGCCGCCTCCCAGTTGACGACGCCGAGCTGGAGCCAGAGGCAGCCGGCGCCGGTGGCGACCGCCTCGCGGGCATGGGCCACGCACAGCTCGGACCGGCGGAAGACGTCGACGATGTCGAACGGCCCGCTTGCCTCGACTCGCCTCGACCAGCGTCCGGAAGGCCGGGATCCCGAGGACATCGCGCTCGTTCGGGTTGATCGGGACGCAGTCGTAGCCGTGGCGGGCGAGGTAGCGCAAGACCGCATACGACGGCCGGGCGGGGTTGGCCGAGGCACCGATCACGGCGATCCGCCGCGCCTGGCGGAAGAGGTCGGCGATGCCCGCCGGGTCGAGGACGGCGACGGGTCCGCGGCCCTCCTCGAGGTCGAGGATCGCCCGGGCCCGGGCCCGTTCCGCGTGGGTCATCCGGTCGCCGGCCTCAGGCCCGGACGCGCAGCGCTTCGAGGCCGCGCAGGACGAAGCGCGGCTTCCAGCGTGGCTCCTCGACGAGCTCCAGGCGGGGGAGCCGTTCGAGGATCCGCCGGAAGACGATGTCGAACTCGGCCTTGGCCAGCGGGGCGCCGAGGCAGTAGTGGATCCCCGCCCCGAACGACAGGTACGGGTTCGGATCACGGTCGAGGACGAGCTCGTCGGGCTGGGCGAAGGCGGCCGGATCGCGGTTGGCCGCCGCGAACTGGAGGGCGAGCTCCTGCCCGCGCGGGATCCGGACCCCGCCGATCTCGATCTCCTCCAGGACCCAGCGCTCGAACATCGGGGCCGGCGTGTCGAAGCGCAGGAGCTCCTCGATCGCGGTCGGCACGAGGTCGTGGTCGGCCCGCAGCGCGGCCAGCGCCGGGGGATGGCGGAAGAGCGCGTACCACGAGTTCGCCGCCCCGTTGACCGACGCCTCGTGGCCGGCGTTGAGCAGGAGGATCGCGGTGCCGACCAGCTCGTCCTCGGTCAGCCGGTCGCCGGCTTCGGCCACGAGGGCCAGCTCGCTCAGCAGGTCGCCAGTCGGCCGCCGCCGCCGCTCGCGGGCGAGATCCCGGATGTAGGCCTCGAAGTCGCGCCCGGCCGCGACGGCCCGGGCCCGGTCGGCGGCCGACGGATCGAGCTCGAAGACCAGGGTCATGTCGCCCGACCACGGCCGCAGGCTGGCCCGGTCGGCCTCGGGGATCCCGAGCAGCTCGGCGATCACGGCGACCGGCAGGAGCTCGAGCAGGTCGGCGATCAGGTCGAACTCGCCCTTGGCCGCCGCCGCGTCGACCAGCCGGGTGGCGATCTCGTCGATCCGCGGCCGGAGCCGCTCGACCGTGCGCGGGGTGAACGCGGTGCTGACCAGCCGCCGCAGGCGGGTGTGGTCGGGCGGCTCGCGATCGATCATCTGGGCGTCGAGCAGCCGCCAGAAGGCGGCTTCCTCGGCCGGCGGGTCGGGCCGGCCCCATTCGGCGTTGGTGGCGACGTGGTGGAACGTCCGGCCGAGGCGCCGGTCGCGCAGGAGTGCGTTGACGTCGGCGTGGCGGCTGACCAGCCACTGCCCCGTCCGCTCGTCGAAACGGGCCCGCGGTCCGGCCCGCAGGCGGGCCAGGGCGGGGTAGGGGTCGGCCACGAAGGCCGGATCCCACGGGTCATAGCCCAATTCCCAGGCAGACGGGCTGGCCGGCGATTCCTCGATCATCGGGCTAGGTCGCGGCTTCGCGCTCGTAGGGCTGGCCGTCGGCGGCGGGCGGGATGCTCCGGCCGACGACACCGGCCAGGATCACGATCGTCAGGATGTAGGGCAGGGCGTCGAACAGCTGGGGCGGCACGCTGGCCATGATCGAGCCGAGCTGACCGCTCGGCGGGGCGATGTTGATCAGCTGGCCGAGCTGGAGGAACGTGGCGAACAGGAGCGCCGCGCCGAACGACCCGATCGGCGTCCAGCGGCCCATGATCATCGCGGCGAGGGCGATGAACCCCCGCCCGGCGGTCATGTTCTGCTGGAACGAGTTGGTCGCCTCGATGCTCAGGAAGGCGCCGGCCAGGCCGGCGAAGACGCCGCCCAGGATCACGTTCCGGTAGCGAACCCGGATCACGTCGATGCCGACCGTCTCGGCCGCCCGGGGGTGCTCGCCGACCGCCCGCGTCCGGAGGCCCCAGCGCGAGCGGAACAGCCAGACCTGGGTGCCCACGACGAGGACGATGACCGAGATCGAGATCGGGCCCTGGTTGAGCAGGGTTGCCAGGATCCAGCCGATCACCGGCAGGTTGGTCAGGGCGTGGGGTGGCACGAACCGGGCGAATTCGCCGGCGCCGGCCGGGGAGTTCTGCGAGATCAGCTGGTTGAGGTAGCCGGTCAGGCCGGCGGCCGCGATGTTGATGATCGTGCCGCTGATGATCTGGTCCGCCCGCAGCGATATCGATAGCCAGGCGTGGAGCGTGGAGATCGCCATCGCCACGGCCACCGCCGCCAGGAGGGCGATGAGCAGCGGCATGGTGATCCCGAAGATGTCGCTCGGGTTGGGCGTGCCGAACATCGGCTGGATCGCGACGCCGACCACCCAGGCGGTGAAGGCGGCCGCCAGCATCGTGCCCTCGATCCCGATGTTCACCACGCCCGACCGCTCGCACAGCACGCCGCAGATCGCGGCCAGGGCGAGCGGGGTCGCCTGCTGCATGATGTTCGGCCCGTTGGGCGGGATGACCGCCACGAGGTAGCCCGCGAGCTGGAAGACGAGGCCCAGAATCGGGATCCCGTCGAGGCCGTTGATCAGGGGGGTCAGGTTCATGAGTCGGCCGGCTTCGTCGCGCCGAGCGCGTGGGTGGGGCTCGCCTCCGTGATGCCGGCCTGGACGCCGCGCAGCCGGAGGACTCGCCGCAGGACGGGGCTGGCCACCAGGAAGAGCAGGATCGTCGCCTGGAGGACGTCGACCAGCTCGACCGGGATATGGGCGTTGATCTGCATCAGGCCGGCGCCCGCGCGCATGCTGCCGAACAGGAGGGCCGCGAAGACGACGCCGATCGGGTTCGATCGAGCGAGCAGGGCGACCGCGATCGAGTCGAAGCCGACCGTCGTGCCGAAGCTCGAGGTCATCGAATGGGTGACGCCGAGGAGGACCGACGTGCCGGCCAGCCCGGCCAGGCCGCCGCTGAAGGTCATCGTCGCCACGATCAGCAGCTTGGGCCGCATCCCGGCGTAGCGGGCCGCATCCGGGTTCACCCCGACTGACCGGATCTCGAAGCCCCAGGTGGTCCGGAAGAGCAACCACCAGACGGTGGCCGCGGCAATCACCGCCAGGACGATCCCGATGTGCCCGGTGTCGCCGAGGATGATCGGGAAGGCGGCGTTGCCGACGTCGAAGGTCACCGGCGAGGGCGACTTGGGCACCTTCAGGGGGCCGCTGACGAGGGCCGCCAGGAGCTGGACCGCGACGTAGTTCAGCATGATCGTGCTGACCACCTCGTGGGCGCCCGAGACGGCCTTGAGGAAGCCCGGGATGAACCCCCACAGGGCACCCCCGAGGATGCCGGCAGCGGTCGCCGCGACGATCGCGACCGGCGCCGGGGCATCGGCCAGGGCGACGCCCACGACGACCGCGCCGAGCGCGCCGACGAGGAACTGGCCCTGGGCGCCGATGTTGAACAGGCCGGCCTTGAAGCCGAAGGCGACGGCCAGGCCGCCGAAGACCAGCGGCGTCGTGTAGACAAGCGTCTGGATGACCCGGTCGGGCCCGCCGAACGCACCCTGGGCCAGTGCGGCGTAGGCGGTGAACCACAGGAACGGATCGAACTTCCGGCCCGTGACCAGGAGCTCCGAGGCCAGGATGACGATCGTCCCGACGAGCAGGGACAGGATGGTCACGACGATCGGCACGGCCAGGACCGACCAGGCCCGGGCAGCCAGGGACGGCCGTGACCGGACGGGCGGGGCGGCGAGCGGCGCGGTCATGCCGGCACCGCGTCGGAGGCCGCGCTTCGCTCGACGCCGCCGGTCGCCATGAGCAGGCCGACCTCGTTCTTGTCGGCAGTCCGACCGTCGACGACGGCGACGATCCGGCCGCCGAACATCACCCCGATCCGGTCGGACATCTCGAGCACCTCGTCGAGCTCGGCCGAGACGAGCAGGACGGCCGTCTGGGCGTCGCGCTTGGCGATCA
This sequence comes from uncultured Chloroflexia bacterium, assembly GCA_963727055.1. Lineage (GTDB taxonomy): Bacteria > Chloroflexota > Limnocylindria > Limnocylindrales > CSP1-4 > Palsa-1033. Next base: position 817,577 of record CAVSEN010000003.1, on the reverse strand, counting down.
CCTGGCGATGGATGAACTCGATGCTGCCGACGTCGAGGCCGCGGGTCGGCTGGTCGAGGACGAGCAGCTTGAGGTCGCGATCGAACTCCCGGGCGACGACCGCCTTCTGCTGGTTGCCGCCCGACAGGGTGCTCGCCCGGACCGTCGCCGACGGCGTCCGGATGTCGTAGCGCTCGATCGCGGTCGTCGAATTGCGCAGGATCGCGGCCGGATCGCGGATGACCCCCCGGGCGTAGGGCCGCCGGTAGTAGCTGGTCAGGACGAGGTTGTCGGCCAGCGAGAAGGGCAGGATCAGGCCGAAGCGATGGCGGTCGGCGGGTACGTAGGCGACCCCCGCCTCGTTCATCTTGCGCGGCGAATGGCCGGTCACGTCGGCGCCGGCCAGGGTGATCGTGCCGGCCGTCGGCCGGCGCAGGCCGATGATCGCCTCGACCAGCTCGTCCTGGCCGTTGCCGGCAACCCCGGCGATCCCGAAGATCTCGCCGGCCCGGACCTCGAGGTCGACGCCCCGGACGGCGAGCTGGCCGCGGTCGTCGCGCGCTTCGAGCCCGCTCACCTTGAGAACGGTCGCGGCGGGGTGCGACTCGCCCCGGTCGACGGTCAGCTGGACCTCGCGGCCGACCATCAGCTCGGCCAGGTCATCCTCGTCGGTCGCGTTCGGCAGGCGCTCGCCGACGACCCGGCCGCGGCGGATCACGGTGATCCGGTCGGCGATCTCAAGGACCTCGTACAGCTTGTGGCTGATGAACACGATGCTGTGGCCTTCGCTCGCCAGGCGGCGCAGGACGCCGAAGATCTCCTCGGTCTCCTGGGGGGTGAGGACGGCGGTCGGCTCGTCGAGGACGAGGATCCGGGCGTTGCGGTAGAGCGCCTTGAGGATCTCGACCCGCTGCTGCCAGCCGACCGACAGCGAACCGACCTTCGCCTCGGGGTCGATCTCGAAGCCGAACCGCCGGCCGAGCTCGATGATCCGCCGGTGGGCCTCCCGCCGGTCGAGGAAGACCCGGTTGGCCATCGTCTCGTCGCCGAGCAGGATGTTCTCGGCCACGGTCAGGACCGGCACCAGCATGAAGTGCTGGTGGACCATGTTGATCCCCCGGGCGATCGCATCCGCGGGGCCGCTGATCTTGACCGGCACGCCGTCGAGCAGGATCTCGCCCTCGTCGGGCGTCGCCAGCCCGTAGAGGACGTTCATCAGCGTCGTCTTGCCGGCGCCGTTCTCGCCGAGGAGGGCGTGGATCTCGCCCGGCCGGACCTCGAGGCTGATCCCGTCGTTGGCGACGACACCCGGATAGCGCTTCGTGATCCCCCGCATCTCGAGGGCGGGGGCGTGGATCGGACCCGTCTCGTCAGTCATTCGGTCCAGGGTTCCGGCCACGGCCGGAGAAGGATGCCGAACGGGCCGGCCGCAAGCGGTCGGCCCGTTCGGATCAACGACTCGGGATGGGTACTACGGCGTGTAGACGCCGCAGCCCGTCGCCGGGCAGGTCACCAGGGTGCCGGCCTGCATCGCGGCCAGGGCCGTCTGCAGGGCCGTGGTCACCTCGGGCCCGAAGAGGCTCGCCTTGTCGTGGAAGTCGGCCGCGCCGATCCCATCGTTCTTGGCGTTGTAGAGCAGGTCACCGGCGGCCAGGTTGCCCGCCGCGATCGACTCGATGGCCTGGGCCACGGCCGACTCGACGTGCTTCTCGGCGCTGGTGATGATGCACGCATTGGCCGGGGCGCCGAGCGACGACCACTGGTCGACGTCGACACCGATGCCGTAGATGTTCGCGGCGCAGGCGGCCTCGAGGACGCCGTTGCCGGTCTTGCCGGCGACCTGGAACAGGACGTCCGGCTTGTTGGACTGGATGAAGGTCTGGGCGAAGGCCTTGCCGCCCGCGGGGTCGTTGAACGCCGCGTTCGAGAAGTCGTGGGTGACGTAGGCCGTCTTGACCGAGATCGAGGGATTGACCGAGGCCGCGCCGAGGGCGTAGCCCTGGATGTAGCGGACGCACGGCGCGCAGAGCGTCGTGCCGCCGATCGCGCCGATCACGCCGGTCGGCGTGGCCGCACCCTTGTCGGCGTAGGCGGCCACGATGCCCGCCAGGTAGCCGGCCTGATCCTCGGCGAAGTACAGCGACGTGTAGTTCGGGAGGACCGTCTTCGCGTCGCCCTTGCAGGCGAACGTCGCGTCAGGATTGCCCTTGGCGTCGACGCACACCGGGGACTGGTCGACGCCGACGAACTTGATGTTCGGATTGGCATGGGCCGCCGCGACGGTCGGGGTGGTCATGTTGAAGCCGACGGTGACGATCACGTCGAACTTCTGGCTGACGAACTGCTGGATGTCAGCGGCGTACTCGGAGGCGTCCTTGGGGACGATCGAGGGCACCGGATCGGTCACGCCGATCGCCGTCGCGCCGTCCTGGGCGCCCTTGAAGCTGAACTCGTTGTAGCCCTTGTCGTCGAGGGTGCCGATGTCGGTCACGACGCCGATCTTGAGGTCCGGCTTCTGGGCGAAGCTGGGCGCCGGCGTGGCGCTCGGCGCGGCGCTGGCCGAGGCGGTCGGAGCGGTCGATGGCGCGGTCGAGGGCGGGGCGGCCGACGGCGTCGGCGGGGCCGTGGTGGCGCCGCTCGAACACGCGGAGACGATCAGGGCCACGCCGGCGAGCATGCCGAAGCCCCTCTGGCGGATGCGCATTGTTCCTCCTCAAACGCGCGGGGCGGCCCGCGTCCGATCAGGGCGACGGCCCATGGATCGCGATCACCGCCGGTTCAGCCGGGCCCGGAGGGCGCGGCCGCTGAAGGCATCGTAGCGACCCCCGCTGGTAGGGGCAAGCGGCCCCCGGTTAACGTCCGGCCGGCGCCGATTCGGGGACCCACGGCGGTCCGTCGGATGGCCGCTGAAGCCAGCCGGCTCCCGTATCATCGGCCGATGGCGACCCGGATCCCGATCATCCTCGACTGTGACCCGGGTCACGATGACGCCCTGGCCCTGACCCTCGCCCTGGCCCGGCCCGAGCTCGACCTGCTGGCCGTGACGACGGTCGCCGGCAACGCCCCGCTGGCCGCCACCACGCGCAATGCGCTGCGCGTCCTGACCCTGCTCGGGCGGACCGAGGTGCCCGTGGCCGCCGGCTCGGCCGCGCCCCTCGTCCGGCCGCTCCACGTGGCGGCCAACGTCCACGGCGCGAGCGGCCTCGACGGCGCCGACCTGCCCGAGCCGGCGGTCGGCGCCCGGCCGGAGCACGCGATCGAGCTGATCCGGCGCGTGATCGAGGCAGCGCCCGCGCCGGTCACCCTCGTGCCGACGGGACCGCTCACGAACATCGCCCTGCTGATCCGGACCTATCCCCGCCTGCTCCAGCGGATCGAGCGGATCTGCCTGATGGGCGGCGCGGTCGGCGAGGGCAACACCACGGCCTCCGCCGAGTTCAACATCTGGGCCGACCCGGAGGCCGCGGCGGTCGTCTTCGAGGCCGGCCGGCCGATCACGATGATCGGCCTCGACGTCACCCACCAGGCAATCGTCACCGCCGCCGACGCCGCCCGCCTGGCGGCCCTCGGGACCCGCACCGGGCGGATCTTCGCCGACCTGCTCGAGTTCTTCGGCCGGTTCCACCGTGAGCGCTACGGCTGGGACGGCTCGCCGATCCACGACGCCGTCGCTGTCGCCCATCTCGCCCTGCCCGGCCTGGTCACGACCGAGGCCTGCCGGGTCGACATCGAGACGCACAGCGAGCTGACCCGCGGCCGGACCGTCGCCGACCGGCATCATCTGACCGGGCGGCCGGCCAACGCCGAGATCGGGCTGGGCATCGACCGGGCCGCCTTCGTCGACGCCCTCGTCGACGCCGTCGCCCAGTTCGGCTGACCAATCGGGCCTTGCCCCGCGGCACGTCCTGGGTCCCGTGGTCGACGAGGCTCGTCGAAATTCCGCCCACAGACGCGTTGGGGAGGAGTCGGGCCTCCGCCGAGGTCGCCAGACGATGGCGCGGGACGATTCCCACGCACGAACGGGTCGGCCGGTGGAGCCGGAGGCAACGCGATCGCCCGGAAGTCGACGCTAATGCAGCTGGGGCCGGCATTGCTGCGAAGTCGGACCGCGGCCGGACGATCCATGGACGCGCCCCTGCGCCTGGTTGGGCGTTCCAGCGGGCCGCCCGCCGGGCTAGGGCGTCTTGCCGTCGATCACCACGGCCGGCCGGATCGAGCCGTCGGCCAACCCGCGCAGCGTGGCATCGATCCGGTCCTGGATGGTCGGCGTGAGATCGGCGGCGAGCGCGTGGCCGGGAGCCAGCAGGACGCCTCCGGAGGTCGCCGTATCGGTCTGGAACCCGGGCGTGAACGAGCCCGCTGCCAGCTCGAGGAGGGCGGCGCTCAAGGCCCCGCCGATGTTCTTCAGCGCGCTCGAGACGATGCACGACGAGGCCGCCGGCAGGCTCAACGCCTGGTCCGTGTCCGAGCCGATCGCCAGCACGCCGGCCTTGCAGGCGGCCAGGAGCGCACCGTCGCCGGTTGCGCCGCCGGTCGAGAAGATGACGTCGGCGCCCTTGGCGATCATCGCCTTGGCCGCCGTCCCGCCCTGGCCCGGGTCATGGAACGAGGTCGTGTAGGCGAACTCGGCGGTCGTCCCCGGCACGGCTGCGGCCGCGCCGTGGAGGAAGCCCTCGACCGAGCTCTCGACCTGGGGCACGAGGAGCAGCCCGCCGACGACGCCCACGGTGTGGGTCCGGCTGAGCAGGGCGGCCAGCGTGCCGGCGAGGTAGCCCTGCTCGTCCTCGGCGAAGAAGAGGCTCTCGCCGTTCTGCTGCCAGCTCGCGTCATGGGTCGGCCCGGGGGCCGAGTCGACGCCGATGAACTTGACCTCGGGGTGGGTCGCCGCAACGTCGCCCAGCGCGTCGCCCAGGAGCTGACCGACGCCGATCACGACGTCGTAGCCCGAATCGGCATAGCTCTTGATGTCGGTCGCCGCATCGACGGCGCTCTTCGTCGCGATCCCGTCGGTCTGGAAGCAGCTCGGTGCCGCGGCCGCCGCGGCCGCCAGCCCGTCGGTGGCCGACTGGTTGTAGCCGTTATCGGTCAGGCTGCCGGGCTGGGCGACGAGGCCGACCCGCAGCTGGCGGGTGCAGGTCACGGGCGAGGCGGAGGGCACCTCCGTCGGCCCGATCGACGGCAGGCTGTCACCGGGGGCCAGGGAGGCGGATACCGGGTCGCCCGTGCCAGTCGGCAGGGCGGGGGAGCAGGCAGCCAGCGCGACGACGAGCGGAGCGACGCCCAGCGCTCGGAGGAAGCGGGAGTGCACGTCGTGATCCTGACGCCGTTCGCCCTGAACGGCAAACGGGTCGGCGCGGAGCTCAGCTCGAGCGAGCGATCCCGAGGCTGGGGGCCGAGCGGGCCAGGTCGTGGAGCCAGCTGTCGCGGCCGAGCAGCGCCGCCAGGTCGACGCTCGAGGCGTCGGCCTTGACCAGCTCCTCGGTCGAGTTGGGTCGTCCCAGGAGGTAGCCCTGGCCGGCGGAGATCTCGAGCTGGCGGACGACCCGAAGCTGCTCGGGCGTCTCGATCCCCTCGGCGATCACCCACGCGCCCCAGCGCCGGGCCAGCTCCTGGAGTGAGCCCACGACGGCTAGCGAGGTCTCGTACAGGGCACCGTCCTGGACCAGCGACAGGTCGATCTTGACGATGTCGAACTGGATCTGGCTGAGGAGCCGGAGGCCGGCATTGCCCGCCCCGACGTCGTCGGCGGCAACCCGGAAGCCGGCCGCCCGGCAGGCGGCCACGTTCCGCTTCAGGCGCTCCATCTCCTCGATCGTCTCGCGCTCGGTGATCTCGATCACGACCCGCTCCGGCTCGAGGCCGGCCTTGTGCAGGGTCCGGATCAGGAGTGGCGGGCTGAAGTCGGGCAGCTCGAGCGTCCGGGGTGAGACGTTGATGGTGATCATCGCGTCCCTGGGCAGGGCGGCGCTGCCCGTCGCGACGGCCTCGATGCAGGCGTAGTCGAGCTCGACCGTCCGTCCGGCCCGGTCGGCCGCGACGAACATCGCGCTGGGGTCCGCGAAGCCCGAGCCGGGCATCGGCCGGACGAGGCCCTCATAGCCGATCACCTTGCCGTTGCGCAGGTCGACGATCGGCTGGAAGACCGGCCGGATCAGCTTGTTGGTGACCGTCTCGGCGACGGCCGCCGACGCCTCGGCCGTCGAGGTCAGGATGCCCGGCGCGCGATGGCGGGCCGGGTCGAAGGTCTCGACCGCGGTCCGGCCGTGGCGCTTGGCCGAGCTCAAGGCGGCTTCGGCCTGGGCGATCAGGTGGCGCCGGTCGGTTGCCAGCGTGGGGCAGGCCGAGACGCCGGCCGAGAACGAGATTCCCTCGCGGGCGGCCGCGCCCCAGGTTGGCTCGAGGGCCGCGGCGAGCATCCGCCGGGCGAAGATCTCGCCGCCGTCGGCGTCGGTGTGCGGAAGCAGGATCGCGAAGCCGTCGGCCCCGGTCCGGAACGCCCGGTCGGGCGAGCGCATCGTGCCCTGGATCAGGGCGCCGAACTGGGCCAGGACGGCGTCGCCGCCTTCGTGGCCGAGCCGGTCGTTGACGGCCTTGAAGTCATCGAGGTTGACCATCACCACGGCCAGCGGCGCGCCATACCGGCGTGAGGCGTCGATCTGGCGGTCGGCCTCCTCCTGGAAGGCGCGATGGTTGCCGAGGCCGGTGATCACGTCGCGGAGCGAGTCGACCCGGGCCAGCTGGTACATGTCGTGGAGGCGGACCCGTGATGACTCGAGCTGCTCGGCGGGTCGCAGGATCTGCTTGGCCATGAACGCGACGAGCGAGAGCAGGACGACGACGGCCAGGCCGAGCAGGGCGAACAGTCCGAGCGAGGGCGAGCCGAAGGCGACCGGGCTGGTCAGGCGGACCTGCCAGTCCGGGTGGCTGGGCACGGCCGCGCTGGCCGGATAGGTGTTGCCGGTCGTCGCGTCGCCCGGCGCGACCGCCGTCGTGATGGCCCGGCCGCCACCGTCGGTCAGGGTGACCGCTGTTCCCGGCGCGAACTGGCTGCCCGAGGCGCCGATCAGGGCCGACAGCGAGATGTCCATCCGGAGCATGCCCGCGGTCGGCCCGTCGCTCGTCGCGCCGGCCAGCGGGGCCGCCAGGCCGACGATCGTCGTGCCGTCGGCGCGCGTCGATGGGTCACCGAACACGACCGCGCCCTGGCCGGCCGAGCTCGTCGCGTCGAGGAGGGGATCGCCGCCGACCTGGCCGGCCGAGGTCACCAGCTTGTCGCCGGCCTCGCGAACCAGGATCACCCCGCCGGCCGAGACCACCTCGATGTCGACGACACCCGACGCGCTGTCCGCGGCGATCGGATCGAGGATCGGGCGGGCCTTCGTCAGGGCGCCCTTGTCGCCCCGGGCAACGCCGGCAACGGCACTGGCCGAGGCGGCCTTGGCCAGCGACCCCTGGAGGGCGTCCAGGTCGGACGAGATCGCGCCCGCCGCGGTCGCGGCGTCGCGCTGGACCCGCGCCTGCTCCGTCGCCCGCTGGCCGTCGAGGGCGGTTGCCAGGAGTGGAGCGCCGACGGCCAGGGGCAGGATCGCCATTGCGACCAGGGCGAGCGTCAGGCGCAGCCGGACAAGGCGAAGCGAACCCGCCCCGATCTGCTGCTCCGCCTCGAGCCCGCCGGGCAATGACTGGGCTTGGATCGCAAACTCCCCGCGGCACGGAATCGTTGACGCCCGTTATCGCATTCCACGCTCAGGAACGGTCCCCCCTGATGGTCCCGGTGGGTCCCACGGCGAATCAGGCCGGAACCCGGCTGAGCCGATTCGAGCGGTCGCGTACTAGGACCGTCCTGAGGCGGCCCGGGTACGTCGCGGATCAGGTCCGGCCGGAGAGCTCCCGGCCATCGTTCGGGCGCCGCCATCTCCGGTCGGTCTGGCGCCTTCATCTCCCCAGGAGATCAAATCGGCCCAATGCCCCCGACCGCAGGGTTGATTTCCGCGATTCTCGATCTCCCCCGGAGATCGAATGGGCGATAGCCGGGCTCGATCTGGCCGGAGACGCCCCCGGTTCCGCCATTCCCATCTCCACAGGAGATAACTCGGAGCAGGTCACTGCGGTGATGGCACACGCCCTCCCTCCCGTGAGCGTGGGCCAGCCCGCCAAGACACGCAGCGCGGCGCCGGATCGACCAGACTCTGGTCGTGGCCGTCGTGCAGCTCCGCGACATCGTGACCGAGGCGGACCGGGCCGCGGTCATGACCCTCGAGCGCGGACCCGGGCAGGAGCGCCACCTCGGGTCGATGACCAGCCACTTCGAGGATGCCCTGGCCGACGCCCGGGCCTGCCCGCGGATGTGGTCGGTCCACGACGGGGAGCTGCTGGTCGGGTTCGTCATGATCAGCGACGGGATCCCGGCCGAGCGACTCGCGGCCGACGACGACCTGGTGGGCCCGTACTTCCTGTGGCGGCTGCTGATCGACGCCCGGTTCCAGAACCGGGGCTACGGGGCGGCCACGATCGATGCCGTGGTCGCCTACCTTCGTACCCGGTCGGACGCCGACGTGCTGTGGACCAGCTGCCGAGCCGGTCCCACGTCGCCTCAGCCGTTCTACCTGCACTACGGCTTCGTCCTGACCGGCGAGGCGAAGTGGGGCGAGGACCTGCTCCGCCTCGACCTCTCCGATCAGGTGGCCTGATCGCCCGTTCCAGATGAACGGTCAGGCGTGCCCAACCTCCTCGAACCGGCGCCGATCGGCCGTCTCGATCTGGAACGTGCTGTGCTCGATATCGAAGAAGCCGGCCAGACACTCGCACAGGTGGTCGAGCACCGCGGCCGGCTGGGCATTGGGTGCCACGATGACGTGGGCCGAAACGACATTCATGCCCGAGGTGATCGTCCAGACGTGAAGGTCGTGACACTCCGTCACGCCCGGGGCTTCGAGGATATGCGCCCGGACGAGGGCCATGTCGAGACCCTTCGGGGTCGCCTCGAGAAGGACGTCGACCGCATCGCGCAGCAGTCGCCAGGTGCGCGGGAAGATGAGGATGCCGATGAAGATCGAGGCGATGCCGTCGGCCGTCGCGACCCCGGTCAGGGTGATCGCCAGCCCAGCGGCGACGACGGCGCCGGCACCGGCGAAGTCGCTGAGGACCTCCAGGTAGGCGCCGCGCGCATTGAGGCTTTCGGCCTGGGCATGGCGCAGGAACCACACGGAGACGCCGTTACCGCCCAGTCCGATCAGGGCGATCGTGATCATCAGGCCCGACTCCACCTCGGGCGGCGCGGCGAGGCGCTGGATCGACTCGACCAGGATGAAAACGCCAACGCCGAACAGGAGCAGGGCGTTGATGACCGCCGCGAGGATCTCGAGTCGCTGATAGCCGAACGTCCGCCCGGGACTTGCCGGACGGCCGCCGACCCAGATCGCGAGCAGGGCGAGGCCGATTCCGGCGACGTCGGTGAGCACATGGCCGGCGTCGGCCAGGAGCGCGAGGCTGTTCGCGGCGACGCCGCCGATCGCCTCGATCGCGAAGATCACCAGAGTCAACCCGAAGACGGCGAGCAGGCGCTCGCGGTTCGCCGCGGCGGCACTGTGGAGGTGAGGCATCAGGCGGTCTGGCTCGTCATGGGCTGCAGCGTCACCGAGTGTAGCCCGCCGGCGGGCCCACCTCGGGATTCCGGCCTACCATGGGCCTTCCGTGACGACCCTCGCTCCGAACGATTCCAACCAATCCGACTCTGCGGGAACGCCCTGGAGGCAGCATGGCCGGTGACCGGGTCCTCGAGGTCGACCACGTCTCGAAGCGCTACGGTGACCTGGTCGCCGTCGACGATCTCTCCCTTGACGTCTCGGCCGGCGAGCTGTTCGGATTTGTCGGCCGCAACGGCGCCGGCAAGACGACCACGATGCGGGTCGTGCTCGGCGTCCTCGCGCCGGATGCCGGCCTGGTCCGCTGGTTGGGCGCGCCCCTGACCGTCGAGGCCCGGCGCCGGATCGGCTACATGCCGGAAGAGCGCGGCCTCTACCCCAAGATGCGGGTCGCGGAGCAGCTGACCTACCTGGGCGAGCTGCACGGAATGAGCGGCGCGGACGCGCGAGACGCGGCGCGAAGCTGGCTCGAGCGGTTCGGTCTCGCCGAGCGACGCGACGCGGAGCTCCAGGCGCTGAGCCTGGGCAACCAGCAACGCGTCCAGCTGGCTGCAGCGCTTGTCTTCGGACCGGACGTCCTCGTCCTCGACGAGCCCTTTGCGGGCCTCGATCCGGTCGCCGTCGACGTGATGGCGGGTGTGCTCCGCGAACGGGCCGACGCGGGCGTTCCGGTCATCTTCTCGAGCCACGAGCTCGAGCTCGTCGAGCGCCTGTGCGACCGGGTGGGGATCGTCGACCACGGTCGGATGGTCGCCTGCGGGACGGTCGACGAGCTCCGTGCCGGAGGCCAGGAGCGGCGCTGGATCGACGTCCCCGGGGCCCCCGACGGCTGGACAGCCGGCGTGCCCGGCGTCCGGCTCGTGCAGGCGCACGGCTCGCGGCGGTTGTTCGAGCTGGATCCGGGCGTCGACGACCAGGTGCTGCTCCAGGCGGCGCTGGCGACGGGACCGGTGCGTGAGTTCGAGCGCGTCGAGCCCACCCTCGGCGAGATCTTCCGGACCGCGATCGATGAGGCCGCGGCGTGAACAGCCCGACTCCCGGGCCGGGCGCAACGCGCGGCCTGCCGACGATCGTGCTGGTCGCTCGCCGCGAGGTGCGGATGCGCCTGCGCTCACGGGTCTTCGTGGGCGGCACGATCCTGATGGCGGTCCTCGTCGTCGTCGCCATCGTGGCGGCGTCGCTGCTCGCCGGCAAGACCAACCCGGTGCGGGTCGGCTTCAGTGGCGGGTCGCAGGCGCTCGAGCATTCGTTCAGCGCAACGGCCTCGGCCCTGGGCGCGAACGTGACCGTAAGCGATATTGCGGACGTCACCGCCGGGGAGGCGCAGATCACGTCGGGCACGCTCGACGTGCTCGTGACCGGGTCGTCGACTGCGCCGACAGCCGTCGCGAAGGCGGCCATCCCGCCCAACGTCGAGTCCGCCCTGTCCCTGGCGGCGGAGGCAGCCCGGCTTTCGGCCGCCGGCCTGTCACCGACCGCCATCGCCTCAGCCATGGCCCTGGTCCCGATCGAGCTGCTGCAGCCCCCGAATGCCAAGGACAACCAGAACCTGTTCGCCAGCCTGGCCCTCGGCATCCTCCTCTGGATCGCGCTCGGCCAGTACGGGAACATGGTGGCCCAGGGCGTGGTCGAGGAGAAGGCGACCCGGATCATGGAGATCCTGCTGGCCACGATCCAGCCCAGCCGCCTGCTGGCGGGCAAGGTCATCGGGATCGGCCTGGTCGGTCTCCTGCAGCTCACGATCGTGGGCGCCGCGGCGCTCATCGCCGTCCACCTGACCAATGTCGCCGCGATCCCGGCCCTCGGCCTCGCCTCGATCCTGGGCGACCTCCTGTGGTTCCTCCTTGGCTTCCTGTTCTACGCCACGGCCTATGCCGCGGTCGCCTCCCTCGTCTCGCGCCAGGAGGAGATCCAGAGCGCCGTCGCCCCGATCTCGATCCTCCAGATCGCGGGCTACCTGCTCATGTACGCCGCGCTGCCGAATCCGACGGGCCCCCTGGCCACGGTGTGCTCGCTGTTTCCGCCGTTTGCCCCGATCCTCATGCCGGTCCGGATGGCGGTCACTGACGTGCCGGTCTGGCAGGTCGGCCTGGCGGCTGTCCTCATCGTGGCATCAATCGGCGGGCTGACCTGGCTGGCCGGCCGGGTCTATGCCAATGCCGCGATGCGCATCGGAACCCGGGTGCGGTTCATGGACGCCTTCCGCGGCAACGCCCGTGGCTAGCCAGAGCAGGTTCCGGCCCGATCGGGCCGGAACGATCGAAGGAGGACGCAGATGCCACCTCGGGTGAGGGCCCATCCATACCTGACCCTGATGGCGGTCGCCTCCGCGATCCTCATCCTTGTCGGCCGGATCAACAAGGACGCGGCCTGGGGCGACCCAGTCTTTGTGGCCGGAATTGCGCTGCTCGTCATTGCCGGGGCGCTCTTCGTCCTGCTCAGCAGGAGCTGATGGGTCGACCATCGCTTCGGCGCCGGCCGCCCGGTACGCGGGCCCGCGGTTGAGCCCCGGGCGCCGTGGCCAAGCGACCTTCCGGGGCTCCCGCGACCGTCGGCTGCCCAGGCAGCCCGTTGTCACGCGTTAGGGCCGCCGTTTCTTCGTACATGGTCGCTGTGAGCACAAGGCCTGCCCGAAGCGCCAAGTGAACCCCGGATCCACTCGGTCGGACCGCAGCTCGAGCGTGTCGCGAGCGCGAGCGTGGCTCGACAGGCCTTGGTTGCACGTCCGCCCGAGTCGTCCGCGGCCCTTGTCCAGTGGCCGCCTGCCCCCAGTGACCATCCACGAAGAATTGATCCGGGTATGGCCTTCGGGAGCAGAGCGCCGGCGCCGGGAACGATTGCACCCGGCTCCACGGGTCAACAGGTCGGCGCTCGCCCTCGCGTGCGAAACCTTGATCTCGCCGCGCTCCTGAAGCGTCGAGTCTGCCGGGCCTGGCGAGTCCGTCGCTCTCTGCGACGGCAGGGTTCCCGCGATCAGTCAGCGTCGAGCAATTCGAGGATCGGAGCCATCGCCTCGAGGGCGGCGAGCGTTCGTGGCCAGAGCAGGATCTCGACCTGCGTGAACCCCCCGGCGCCGAACGCGCGGAGCCCGTCGGCGATCTCCTCGGCTGAGCCACGGAGGGGGATCGCCAACGCCTCGGCCGCTCCCGTGACGTCCGTCGGCTCGACGATGATGCCCGCGGATCGCCCGATCGACGCGGGATCCCGGCCGACCTCGAGGCAGGCCGCTTCAAGCTCGGCCAGCCGCGGCGCGAACTCCGCCAGGTCACTCCGCTCCTCGACGTACCAGCTCCAGATGTCGGCGTGCCGGGCGGCCAGGCGGAGCATCCTCGGACCCCCAGCACCGATCATCATCGGGATGCGGCCGGGGCGGGGACCGACCGGTCGCTGCACGAGGTCACGAGCAGCGTGGTACGTGCCCTCGAAGTCCGCCCGACCCGCCCGCAGGAGGGGAGCGATGATCTCGAGCGCCTCCTCGAATCGGCCGATCACATGGTCCTCGGGCAGCCCGAAGGCATGGGCCTGCTTGCCCGCGTGCCCGGAACCGAGCCCGAAGACGAACCGCCCGCCGCTGATCTCGTCCAGCGTCTCGACCGCCTTGGCGGTGATCGCGGGATTGCGATGCAGGGCGGACAGGATCCAGGTGCCGACCTTCACGCGCGACGTCGCGGCGGCCACGGCCCCGGTCATCGCCACGCTCTCCCACCAGCCGTGGATCGATCCGTCGGCCTGCCGCCAGAGAAGTTCGTCCGGGATCCAGACCGTGTCGAAGCCCATCGCCTCAGCTCGGAGGGCGAGCTCGCGGATCTCGACCCAGCGCGGGGTCGAGCCGTCCGTCCAGGCTTCCTCCAACGGGAGCACGAGTCCGAGTTCGAAGGACCGCACGGAACCTCCTTTGCCGTCTGCGTGACCGAGTCTAGTTCTCGGGTGGGCAGGCCTCGACGCCGCCGCGACAACAGCCCGCCCGCGCGGCTACCAATCACCTCTCGTGGCGACCCGCCTCAGCGGCGGAGCAGGGTCAGGACCGCCAGGACGCGCCGGTTCAGGTCCGGCGACGGCTCCAGGTCGAGCTTCTGGAACACGACAGCGGAGGCAGCCTCCACCGTCCGCTCGCTGATCTCCAGCTCTCGGGCGATGCCGGCGTTCGACCGGCCCTCGGCCATCAGGCCCAGGATCTCCCGCTCGCGGCCGGTGAGCCGCTCGAGCGGCGAGTCAGGACGCCGGCCGCGCATGAGCTGGGCAACGATGGTCGGGTCGATGACGCACTCGCCCTCGGTCACCCGGCGCAGGGCGTCCACGAGCACCGCGATGTTCGAGACGCGCTCCTTGAGCAGGTAGCCGAGCCCGCCGGGCTGGTCGGCCAGCAGACGCTGCGCGTAGCGCGGCTCGACGTACTGGCTGAGCAGCACGACCGCGGTCGAGGGATGCTCGTCTCGGATCCGTCGCGCGGCCACGAGTCCCTCGTCGCTGTGGGTCGGCGGCATCCGGATGTCGACGATGGCGACGTCTGGCTTCTGGCGGGCCACGAGGGCGAGAAGGCTGTCGACGTCCGCGGCCTCGCCGACGACCTGGACCCCTGCATCCTCGAGCAGCCTGGCGAGTCCCGGACCGCACCAGCATCACGTCGTCGGCGACGACTACGCGCATGGCAGCACCGCGGTGACGGCCACGCCGCCGTCGATGGGCTCGACGTCGAGGTGGCCGCCGACGGCACCGACCCGGTCGGCGACATCGACGAGGTCATCCTGCCTCAATCCCACGCTGCCCATCAACTGCACGCGAAGCTCCATCGTGCCATCCCGGATCGCCGCCGTGACCGCGGCCGACGCTGGGCCGCCGACCTGGCCCGCGTTCGCAAGCGCGGTTGCGACCATGGCGTAGGCAGCCAGGGCGACGTCGCGCTCGAGCTCGAGCTCAGGGACGTCGAGCGTGACCGGCACGTCGGACCCCAGTGCCAGGTCTTCCAGGGCTGCGGCAAGACCCTCAGTCGCGAGCGTCGCCGGGAAGATGCCGTGGCCCAGGAGCCGGAGTCGCTCCAGTGCCTCGCGGACGCTGGCCTCGGCGCGCGACAGGGTCTCGCCGCCAGCAACCAGGCGGCTTCGCGCGAGGCTGAGCTGGAACGAGGCGCCGACGAGCCGCTGCTGGGCACCATCGTGGAGGTCACGCTCGATGCGCTGCCGCTCGGTGTCGGACGCGTCCACGATCCGCCGCTGCGAGGCGCGGACGTCGGCAAGCTGGGCGCGGCTGACCGCAGCCAGCCGGGCGTTCTGGAGCGCGAGCATGGTGGCCGGTGTCAGCGTCGCGAGGAGCTCACGAGCATCCTCGCCGGCGGGGACCTCGAGGCGGAGTGCGGGGCCGCCGGCGTCCGATACCACGATGGAACGAGCGGGTTCGGCCCCGGTCTCGACCTCCTGTCCCGAAGCACCGACCCAGCGGCCGTCGTCCGGCACGGCGAACTGAACCAGGAGGTTGGGGCCGCCGGCGCGCACCTACGGCGAGGCCGGTATCGGACAGATGTTCCACCAGTTCCCGGACCGCGAGGCGCCTCCGACGGATCGCTGCGGTCGCGACCAGCGGAGCGCTCCCGACCAGGAGGCCCGCCGACGACGGCGGGGAGCATCACGGCCTCCGTCGTGCGCGAGTCCGTCCACCAGACAGCGTGGGCGATCCACGACGTGATCAGGACGATCAAGGCGAGGAGCGTTGCCCACACCACACCACCGGATCGATCGCGGGGCGCCTCCCGGACGAGCTCGACGAGCGCCAGGACGCCCGCCGACCCGATGAGGGCCGTCGCGATCAGGTAAGCGGTCCGGCTCGAAACGAGGACGGCCACCAGGGGATGGACTTGCGCGCACGTGAGGTTGCACCCCGGGTCGGTCAGCGGATCGTAGCCGGCGGCGTGCACGATCATGGCAGCGAACGCGAGCGCGTAGATGACCCGAACCAGGCCCGATTGCCCGACTGCCCGCGACCACCGGAGGCCGACCTGTGACACGCCGGCAACGGCGAGGGGTGCCGTGGCAAGCGCTCCCGCCTGCGCGGCCGGAGGGAGGACGATCATTCCGGCCCACGTGGGCACGAGCAGGCCGGCCGAGGTCACCGCGAGTGCGACCGCCAGCACCGGTCGCTCGACGCTGACGATCCATGCGGCGCCGATCACGGCGAGGCCGGCCAGCAGCCCGAGCGCGATCAGCCAGGCCGGGAGGTTGCGCCCGACGAGGGACATCGGGGGGTCGGACGTGGTGCCGATGACGGTCGCCGCGAACAAGACGGTCGACGCTGCGGCCGCGACGATGCCAACGGCACCTGCCCAGGGTGACCGCGACGGATAGGCCCACGGGTTTGCACGGCTTGCCATGCGTGGCATTGTGCATCCCTGCCAATGGCCCACACCCGTGTTTGCCGCAACGGCATCCGAGCCAGCCCGCTGGATGGAATCGATCCCGGCCCGTAGACCAAGCACATTCAGCCACGCACGTGAGGGCAAGCGAAATGCGCAGGCGATCAGTCGGGAGCTACATCGGCCTCGCGCTCGGCTCGGTGTTGCTGGCAAGTTGCGCGGCCCAGGCCGTGCCGCCCCAGGACAAGGCAGGTGCCCAGACGCTCGTGCTGAAGCTGGCCACGCCAGATTCGGTGGCCATCAACGGTCCGTCGTTCGGCCAGGCAGGCCTTCCTCGCGGACCTGGCGTCGGTGTCGGGCGGCCTGATCAAGGTCGACATGACGCTGAGCTTCGACGATGCGGCCGCGGACTCGGAGACGAAGCTTGTGCAGGCGATCGCGTCGGGCGACGTGGACGGCGGCTGGCCATCCACGCGCGCGTTCGCGAACGCGGGAATCCGCGGCCTTGAAGCGGTCGAGGCCCCCCTCACGATCTCGAACTACGCCGCAAGCAAGGCCCTCGTGTCCGGGCCCGTTGCCGCGGACCTGCTCGCGCAGCTCGACGGGAGCGGGATCAAGGGCCTGGCGCTCGCGGTCGGCCCCCTCCGCCGGCCGTTCGCCGCGCAGGCGCCCCTGCTCGGCGTGCAGGACTGGAAGGGCATCACGTTCCGGTCCTTCAACTCGCCGGTCCAGGCGGACACCATCCGGGCGCTCGGCGCGACACCGGTCAACGTGGGCAGCGACTGGGTGGACCCGATTGCGGCCGGGACCCTGCGCGGCGTCGAGTTCGACATCGTCCAGTACGCGTCGAACGACAGCGGCTCCGCGGCCCCGTTCGTGACCGCGAACGTCGTGCTGTGGCCCAAGGTGCTCGTCCTCGCCCTGAGCCAGAAGCGCTGGGATTCGCTGACCGACCAGCAGCGTGCCTGGGTCCAGCAGGCAGCCGACCTGGCGACGAAGGCGTCAGTCGACGCAACCTGGGACGAGTCGACAGCCGCTGCCGGACTGTGCGCAAGCGGGGTCCGGTTCGTCGATGCGAGCGCCTCGCAGCTGGCGGCGCTCCACGACGCCGTCGCCCCCGTGATCGCGACGCTGGCGGCCGACCCGGTCAACGGCCCGCTGCTGGCCAAGATCCAGGCCATCGCCGGCCAGTACCCGCAGGTCGAGGAGCCGAACGTGCCGGCGAGCTGCCGCGATCTCGGACCGGCGACTTCGGCGCCCAGCATCCCGCCGGACGTGTCGTCGCTGCCGGACGGCACCTACCGCCACCAGGTCACCCTGGCCGACATTAGCGCCGCCGGGGCATCCGACCAGGGCCTTGCGGGCACGTGGACCCTCACCGTGAACGAGCGGCACGTTCGCGCTCAGCTGCCGGTTCATCGGCCAGCCCCTGACGGACTGCGGAAGCAGCCACTTCGACGGCGGCACGGTCGAGGTGGGCCGACTTCGCGGCACCGGCCACACCGTCTACTTCGTAGGCGACGGAACGATGGAGCAACAGGCGACCGGGTGCCATGCTGCCGCCGTCGCAGACGCTCGACGGCCACTGCTACGTGATCCCGCCGTACTGGCTCGACTGGTCGCTCGACGGCGACCGGCTCACCTTCAGCCATCCCGGGGGTGATCCGGACGCCCAGCAGTACTCGTTCGCCACCTGGACCAGGATCAACTAGCGGCGATCCGCGCGGTGAGCGTCGTGCCGGCTCCGGGCGGGCTGTCCACGCGGAGCCGGCCGCCGTACACGGCAAGCCGGTCAGCGAGACCGCGAAGTCCCGAGCCCGGACCGGACGGGCGCCGCCGATGCCGTCGTCGGAGATCACCATCACCAGGTCGTCTCGCTCGCGACGAAGGTCGATCGAGATCCCGCTTCGCTCGGGCGTGCTTCGTCGCGTTCGCCAGGGCCTCCGAGCAAACGTAGAACAGGGCGGTCTCGCGGGCCGCATCCGCCGCCGCGTCCGGGGTTGCGGATACGGACACCGGCAATGGGCACCGTTGCGCGAGCACCCTGATCGCCGCGACGAGGCCGCCACTCCCGAGCGTTGCCGGCGGGACCCCGTCGATCAGCGCGAGGATCTCGCCCATCGAGGCTTCGAGCTCGCGCCCGGCCACGAACAATGCCTCGCGCGGCTCTGCGTCGACCGGCGAGGGGTCGATCCGGCGCAGCTGGCTGAGCGCGTCCTGGATGGGACGTACGACCTCGTCACGAAGGCGTGCCGCGATCGCCTGCCGCTGCCGGTCGGTCGAGACGAGCAGCCGTCCTCGTGCCGCCTCCCGCTGCGCCAGCTGGTCGACGCTGCGCGGCCTGCCGCCGCTCGTTCGTGGCCGTGAGGCGGACCGCCTCGGTCACGGCGGCCACGACCATCGGATCCTGCATCGCTGCCGTTTCGCCGTGGACGATGGCGGCCAGCGGCGCGCCGGCGTCGTTGACCCTGATCGGGGCCGCTCCGCCGTCGGGCTCGAAAGGCAATCCCTCGGGTCCGAGGTACGCGCCCGAGGCCGGATCCCAGCGATGGATCCGGAGCTTCGGATCCCCGATGGTCTCGGCCAGGAGAATGGCAAGACCTTCGATTCCCACCACCCGGTCGTCGCCGAGCAGGCGGTCAGCGAACCGGGCTCGCTCCCGCGCAACGGCCCAGCTCGCGACAGGGAACCCAAGCGCGACGACGAGCAGCAGGAGCTCGAACGCCAGCCTCCAGAGTGGCGGGTCGAACGCCAGGGGCTGCGTCACCTCGACCACCCAGGACCCCGCGAGCGCGATGGCGAGCGCGGCCGCGGCGACGAGGGGAAACCACACGGCCGCGCGCTCCCAACGTCGAGCCGCCCAGGCCAAGACCGCCACCGCGAGGAACAGCGCCGCCAGGACCGGCTTCGTCGAGACGACGACCGCGGCCGGAAAGGCGAGCACCACCAGGAACCAGCCGATGGTGCCGCGCGGACGGCCGCCTGGGAACGTCGTGATGGCGATCGAAAGGACCCCGAGGTAGAGGAGTTCCGCGGCCGGTACGAACGATTCGATCAGCCAAGCCAGGCCGACCGCGGCGAACAGCGCCCGACACCGCAGGAGTCCAGGAGCGACGGCGGCGCCTCCGACGAACGCCAGGCCCACCGCGATGTCCGTGACGGTCGCGGCGGCTCCGATGCCGCCCGGGGCGAGGTCGGCGCGTGCCGCGAGCGCAGCGAGCGCGGCGGTCGCGAGGGCGGCCGCGATCCAGCCGGCTGGTCGTAGCCAGGGCCAGTGCTCGTCATCCGGTGTGCTCGCCATCCGGAGGTCGATAGTCCATCGCCGGTCGCCTGTCAAGGTCGGTCACCCACCGAGCGAACGATCCGTGACGACAGCGCGCGCCGACACCGTGCTACCCCGGTCCCGCCCGCCCGAGCCAGCGCTGTTGGAGCACGCGGCCGGGCTCCCTACGTTGCGACAGGACCCGGCTCGACGACGGTGCCCGGGCAGGCATGAAGTGAGGTGGTGATATGAACGGTCGACCGATCCGCGGCCGCATGGCCATCATCGCCGCGGCGACGTTGTGGGCGGCAGTCTCCGTCACGCCCGGTGGGGCGGCCGCAGCCGGTCCCGCCGGGTCGATGACCGGCAAGGCGGCGCAGCGCGCCGCGATGACAACCCATCACCAGGCAGAGCAGCGGCTGTTCAGGGAGCTGCGAAGCCACGTACCTGCCGGCCGACCGGAGCCGCGCGGCACGCGTCTCGCTGCTCCCCGGCAGCGGCGCTGCCCGGTGCGTCGGGGGCGGCGCCGGATGCTACTCGACGATCCAGGCCGCGCTCGACGCGGCCCACGACGGCGACACGATCCGCGTCGGCCGAGGCACCTTCGCCGGCGGCATCACGATCACGAAGAGTGTCCGCCTTCTGGGCAGCGGAGCGAACTCGACGGTGATCAAGGGCGGCGGCTCCGTCATCACGATCGGCGAGTTCGGCGCGGCTCTTGAGCCGACCGTGCTGATCAGCGGCGTCACCGTCACCGGTGGGTACGCGAGGTCGAGCCCGGAGTCCGTGCCGTTCGTCGGCCAGGAGGGCGTCTTCGCACTTGGTGGCGGGGTGGAGATCCCGCCCAACGCTGACTTCAGCGGCGGCGCGAACGTCACGATCACGAGCAGCGTGATCACGGGCAACCGCGTTGCCCCGACCCAGACCGTGCCGTCGGGTCTCGCGACCTGCCCGGGCGGCTCCTGCCCGTTCGCGCTCGCCGCCGGCGGCGGGATCGACAGTTGGGGGAACCTGACCCTCACTAACACGACCGTGAGTCACAACCTCGTTGGCGCCGCGTCCGGCCCGGCCAGCCTGGCGAGCGACGCGTATGCCGGCGGGATCAAGTCCTGGCTGGGCGCCCTGACGCTGGTCCGCACCTCGATTGACGACAACGTCGTCGTCGCTGCCGGCCCCAACGGCCGGTACGCCGATGCGGGCGGGGTCTTCCTAGAGGGCGGCGGCTCGCTCTCGATGGTGGGCAGCTCGGTCAGCCACAACTCCGCGTCGCTGGCCGCGTCCCTGCCCGACTCCGTCGACATGCTGGCGGTCGCGGGTGGCCTCCACATTGGCGAAGGCATCGCTGCCACGATCCGCAATAGCCGGTTCGTCGGCAATGCGGTCAGCATGACCAACAGCGTGGGCTACGCGTCGGCCTTCTCGGGTGGGCTCCATGCGGACGTCGACATCACCGCCAGCGGCGTCGTCATCAGCAACAACACGGTCACCGCTTCCGGGACCGACTTCTCCAGCGGCGACTCCGGCGCCGGGGAGATGGGCGCCACGTTCAGTGGGGCGATCATCAGCGGCAATACGGTCACGATCACGGCGAAGAACGGGTGGGCGATCGGGGGCGCCGGCGCCTCGATCTACCGCGGTTCGCTCAGCGGGAGCGTCATCTCCGGCAACCACATCACGGCATCGAGCCCCAATGGCGGCGTGTGGGTCACCGGCGGCGCGCTGGTGGGCGACGTGGGCGGCATCTCGCTCACCAACTCGACCGTCAGTAGGAACACCGTCCAGGGGATCGGGCTCGAAGGGGGCGTCCTGGGTGGCGGCATCTTCGACGCGTTGACCTCCGGTCCGCCCGGCGGCCCGCTGAACCTCACCCGGAGCGCCGTCACGTGGAACACGGCGAGCGGGAGCGCGGGCCTCACCGTCCAGGGTGGCGGCATCTACACCGACAACGTGGTCACGTCGATCAACAGCGTGATCGCACACAACCTGCCCGATCAGTGCTTCGGGTGCTGAACGGCAGGACAACCACGGAGGCGCGCTCGCCCGACTGATCGGCGACAAGCCCTGCGTGGTAGAGGTCAGTGGCCGGGCCGCTCGATGGGTCTTTCGACCTGTTGGGCGGCCCGGCCATTCCTTGACAGTGGGGCGGCGCGACACCGTGCTACCCCCGTCTCCATGCGAGCCAGCGCCGTTGGAGCCGCGGATGGCGCTACCTAGGGTCTCCGACAGGACCCGGCTCGATGATGAAGCCCGGGGCACAGCCGACGAGGTGACGACATGTTCCGCAGGATCGAGTCAGGCGCGCTGGTTGTTGCCGTGAGCCTGGTGCTCGCCGCGTGCAGCAGTGCGGGACCGGGGCCTGCCTCAGCTGGCCCGTCCGCATCGGCCCTGTCACCATCACCGCTGCCGTCACCGTCCGTCGCGGCGTCGGCCACCGCGTTGCGTGTCACCAGCACCCTTGCCGGCCTCACTGAGCTCCCGCGCCGAATCCACTGGGAAGCGACGCCGGTCGGTGCCGTGACGGAGGTGGACTTCCTGATCGATGGCCAGCTGGCCTGGGTCGAGCACAACACCCCGTACTTCTTCGGCGACGACGGCAACTGGCTCGTGCCGAGCTTCCTCACGCCCGGGCCACACGCCTTCGTGACGAAAGCCATCGGGCCGGATGGCCAGACGGCGACCGAAACCGTCAACGCCAAGGTCGCGGTCGCGCCTGCCCCGCCGGTCGACATCGCCGGTCACTGGACGAGGTCGACCACCGGCAGCACCGCCGGCGTTTGGTCCGTGACCATCAACAGCATCGGCTGGCTGTTCGAGGACCCACAAGGCGGCGGCCAGAGCCAGGATGTGGAGTACCCGGCCAAGGGCAAGATGATCACCCATGCCTCGATCGCCGAGCCGCCGTTCCCCAATCCGCGCAATGGGTTCTTCTGCGGCGACCCGATCGATCCGGATGGGACGTTCAGCTACAAGGTCAGTGCCGACGGCTCCAGGTTGACGGTGACCGCCGACACTCCGGCCTGCGACGAGGGCGCGTTCGCGGGCCCATGGACGCGAGCACGATGAGCGGCGCCTGACGGGGACGTGGCGACCTGACGCGAGGCGCTTCGAGCCTCGCGCGCCGGGGCAACCTCACGCGCCGGGCTACCATTGAGCTCCCGTGACGACCCTCGCTCCGAACGACTTCACCCATCTCCAACGTGTCAATAAGTGGGAGCTTGCGCACGAAGACTTGAACTTGTGTGCGCCCCTTGCGGGTCGTCGCCGTCGGTTGTTGCGCGTCTGATGCCCTCCGGGCGGGGCAGTTCCCCGATCTTCCTCGAGTGTCGATAGACCGGCTCGAGTGCCTCCCGCCTCGCTAGTACCATCCGCAGATGGACGTCATCGACCTGCGCTCCGACACCGTCACGCAGCCGTCCCCCGGCATGCGCGCGGCGATGGCAGCGGCCGAGGTCGGCGACGATCAGTTCGGCGAGGACCCGACGGTCAACCGGCTCCAGGAGCGGGTCGCCGATCTGCTGGAAAAGGAAGCAGCGCTCGTGGCTCCCGACGGGGACGATGGCGAACCAAGTGGCGCTTCGCGTCTTCACGCGCCCGGGCGACGACGTCATCGTGGCGCGTGAGAGCCACGCGATGTGGCACGAGACCGGGGCAGCGGCGGCCAACTCCGGGATCCAGTTCACGGAGATCGGCTCGGGCGGGACCTTCACGGCAGCCGACTTCCTGGCCGCCCGCAAGCCACGCGGCCACATGCTCTACCCGCCGACGACCCTGGTGGAGGTGGAGGACACCCACAACCGGGCCGGCGGGGTCATCTTCCCACCCGAGGAAGCCACCGCGATCGGTGCTGCCGCCAGCGATCACGATGTGGCGACATACCTCGACGGCGCCCGCCTCTTCAACGCCGCGGTCGCCACAGGCCGCAGCCCGGTCCAGGTTGCCGCGCCGTTCGACCTCGTCTCGATCGCCCTGTCCAAGGGCCTCGGCGCTCCCGGCGGCTCGGTGCTGGCCGGGTCCCACGAGCACATCACCGCGGCCGTGCGCTACCGCCGGATGACCGGTGGGGCGATGCGTCAGGTCGGGATCTTCGCGGCGGCCGGTCTGTACGCCCTCGAGAACAACGTGACCCGCCTCGCGGACGACCACGCGAATGCGCGCCGGATCGCGGAGCGCGTCTCCGAAAGCCGATTCGTCACCCTCGACCCAGCGACGGTGCGAACCAACATCCTCGTCTTCCGCCTCACAGACGACGGGCCGGATGCTGCGACGGTCGTGAGCAGGGCACGGGATCGCGGCGTCTGGATTTTCGCCTTCGGTCCGCGGGTCGTCCGGGCCGTCACCCACCTCGACGTTTCCGCGGAGGCGTGCGATCGGGCGGGGAGGCTCCTGTTGGAGGCGATCGAAGCCACGGCGTGACGAGTGTCCGGGACCGGCGTCCATCCCTCCGTGGCTTGTTGTTCGCACGCGCCCGACGCTCTCCGACGGACGCGAGCTGGAAGCGAGCCGGATGCCTCGCCGGTGTTGCACCGTCGTCATCGGGCTACCATTGACCCCCCGTGACGACCCTCGCTCCGAACGACTTCACGCATCTCCACGTTCACTCGCGAGTTCAGCCTGCTCGACGGCCTGGGCCGGATCAATGAGCTCGTCGACGGCGCGGCCAAGCTCGGCTTCGACTCGCTGGCGCTGACCGACCACGGCGCCCTGTACGGCGCCGTTGCCTTCTACCAGGCAGCCACGGCGAAGGGGATCAGGCCGATCATCGGGGTCGAGACGTACGTCGCCCGGCGGTCGATGGCCGACAAGGAAGGCAAGGCCGACGCCCAGCCGTTCC
Organism: uncultured Chloroflexia bacterium; assembly: GCA_963727055.1. Taxonomy (GTDB): domain Bacteria; phylum Chloroflexota; class Limnocylindria; order Limnocylindrales; family CSP1-4; genus Palsa-1033. The sequence goes on along the minus strand of CAVSEN010000003.1, from coordinate 793,518 downwards.
ACCTCGTCCTCCTGGCCCAGGACCTGGTCGGCTACCGCAACCTGTGCCGGCTCGATCACCGATGCCCATATCGACGGCTACTACTACAAGCCCCGGATCGATCGCGAGCACCTCGCCCGGCACAGCGAGGGCCTGATCGGACTGTCGGCCTGCCTGGGTGGCGAGATCCCGCGAGCGCTCGAGACCGACGACTGGGAGCTCGCCCGCAACCTGGCCGGCGAATATGGCGACATCTTCGGCAAGGACCGCTTCTACCTCGAGCTCCAGGACCACGGCCTGGCCGAGCAGCGCCGGCTGAACGAGCAGCTCCTGCGGCTGGCGCCCGAGGCGGGCCTGCCCCTGGTCGTGACCAACGACCTCCATTACGTCCGCCAGGACCAGGCCGAGGCGCACGACGTCCTGCTCTGCGTCGGCACCGGCAGCAACCTCGACACGCCGGGCCGGATGAGGTTCGAGACCAACGACTTCTGGCTCAAGTCGGCGGCCGAGATGGCGGCCCTCTTCCCGGACCAGCCCGAGGCGATCCTGAACACGCGACGGATCGCCGAGATGGCCGGTGGCCTCGAGCTGCCGCTCGGCCAGACCCGGATCCCGCACTTCCCGGTACCCGACGGCGAGACCGTCGAGAGCTGGCTGCGGCGCGAATGCGAGCCGGCCTGGCCCGGCGCTACGGCGGCGGTCGACGCCGGCGCTCCAGGCGCGCCTCGACTACGAGCTCGGCGTGATCATCTCGATGGGCTACGCCGGCTACTTCCTGATCGTGGCCGACTTCGTCCGGTTCGCCCGGGAGCAGGGCATCCAGACCACCTGCCGGGGCAGCGCGCCGGGCTCGATCGTGACCTACACCCTGGGCATCACCCCGGTCGACCCGATCCTGTACGAGCTGCCCTTCGAGCGCTTCCTCAACCCCGACCGGGTGACGATGCCCGACATCGACGTCGACTTCGAGGACGGCCGGCGCGAGGAGGTCATCGCCTACGTCGGCCGCAAGTACGGCCAGGACCACGTCGCCCAGATCATCACCTTCGGCACGATGCTGGCCCGGGCCGCGATGCGCGACGTCGGGCGGGTCCTGGGGATGAGCTACGGCGAGGTCGACCGGATCGCCAAGGCGATCCCGAACCAGCTCGGGATCCGGCTCGACGAGGCGCTCGAGCTCGACGCCGGCCCTGCGCGAGATGGTCGACGCGATCCGCAGGTCGGCCGGCTGCTCGACCTCGCCGAGCAGCTCGAGGGGGTCGCCCGCAACGCGTCCACCCATGCCGCCGGGGTCGTGATCAGCCGCGAGCCGCTGACCGAGCTGATGCCCCTCCAGAAGGCGACGAACTCGGACGGCCTGATGACCCAGTACGAGATGCACGCGGTCGAGGCGCTCGGCCTCCTGAAGTTCGACTTCCTGGGCCTCTCGAACCTGACGATCCTGCGCCAGGCAGTCGAGCTCGATCCAGGCCCGACCGGGGCGTGGCGATCGACCTCGACCGACATCCCGCTCGACGACGCGACGACGTTCGAGCTGCTCGCCTCGGGCGAGACGACCGGCGTCTTCCAGCTCGAGTCGGCGGGCATGCGCCGCTACGTCCGCGAGCTGCGCCCGACCTCGGTCTACGACCTCGCCGCGATGGTCGCCCTCTACCGCCCGGGACCGATGGACAACATCCCGGCCTACATCCGGCGCAAGCACGGCCAGGAGCCGGTGACCTACCTCCACCCGCTGCTCGAGCCGTACCTCGACAAGACCTACGGGATCTTCGTCTACCAGGAAGACATCATGGCCGCGGCGATCGCCCTCGGCGGCTTCACCGGACCCGAGGCGGACACGCTCGGCTACGCCATCCGCAAGAAGAAGTCGAGCGGTCCTGCGCGTCGATGAAGGAGAAGTTCGTCACCCAGGCCGCCGAACGAGGCGTGCGCCGCGGCCACGATCGATGCCGTGTTCAAGGCGTTCGAGCCGTTCGAGCGCTACGGCTTCAACAAGGCCCACGCGACCTGCTACGGGCTGATCGCCTACCAGACCGCGTACCTCAAGGCGAACTACACGGTCGAGTACATGACCAGCGTGCTGACCGCCTTCCGCGACAACGAGCGAGAAGGTCGCCGCGGCGATCGCCGAGTGCCGCCGGCTGGGCATCGAGGTCCATGCCGCCGGACATCCGCAGCTCGAGCGTCGAGTTCACGGTCGAGGGCGACGCGATCCGGTTCGGCCTGCTCGCCGTCAAGAACGTCGGCCAGGGCGCGATCGAATCGATCATCGCGGCGCGCGCCGAGGCGGCGAGTTCCGCTCGCTCACCGACTTCTGCGAGCCGGATCGACCTGCGCCTGGCGAACAAGCGGGTCCTCGAGTCGCTGGCCAAGGTCGGCGCGCTGGCCGCGTTCGGCCACCCGGCCCAGATCCTGGCCGGCCTCGACGACGCGGTCGACGCCGCCAGGCAACCCAGCGCGACCGGATCAGCGGCCAGACGTCGCTCTTCGACCTGGCCGCCGGCGACTCGACCTGCTCGAAGCGCCGCTGCCCAGGGCGACCGAGGCGCCGACCCGCGAGCGGCTGCGCTGGGAGAAGGAGCTCCTCGGCCTGTACCTGTCCGACCACCCGCTGGGCGAGGTCGCGGAGGCCGTCGGACCGTTCGTCACCGCCTACTCGAGCGACCTGCGCGACGAGTCGCTCGACGGGCAGCGGGTCGTCGTCGGCGGGATCGTGACCGGGGTCCGGACCGTCATCACCAAGGCCAGGGCGACGATGGCGATCGTCACGATCGAGGACCTCCAGGGCACGATCGAGGTCGTCGTCTTCCCGCGGCTGTACGAGACGACCCGGCCGACCTGGAGCGAGGGCCGAGATCCTGCTCGTCGCGGGCCGGGTCGACCACAAGGGCGAGGACGTCTCGCTGCTGGCCGACCTGGCCGTCGACTGGGACGAGGCGATCAAGCGCGGGCCGGCCGCCTTCGCCTCGGACGTCGCCGGCGTCGACCGCGGGCGAAACCGGGGCGCGAACGGCGATCGGGGCGGCTGGCGACGCGACGCTGACGGCTCGGGCGGACGGCCCGGCCTGCCGACCCCGGTCGTCGGCCAGCCGGTGGCGGTCGGTCCGGGGCGGCGACGTCCCGGTTCCAGTCGCGGCCACGGTCTCGCCGTTGCGCAACCTCCCGGCGGCGTCGACCAACGGAGCCGACCGACCGATGGCGACCCTGCCGCCGATCGACCCGGCCGAGCCGTTCGCCGGCAGCCCCGAACCGGCCGATCTCGACGGTGTCGGCGCAGAGGCCGATGAGCCGGCGCTGCCAGATGAGGCGCGCAGCGTGGCCCAGGCCGCGGCGGGGGCGCCGACCGTCCCCAATGAGGCCGGCCCGGCGCAGGTCCTCCACGTCCGGTTCTCCGGTGGGGCGAGCGCCGAACGGACCATGGAGGAGCTTCGCACGCTGCTCCGCGCCCGGCCCGGCGCGACGCGGGTCGTCCTCCACGTGCCCGGCACCCGGGGCGGCGAGCTGCCGATGGAGCTCCGGAGCGGGGTCGCCTACGACGCCGAGCTGCTGGCCGAGGTCACCCGTCGGCTCGGTGCCGGGGTCGTCCTCCAGCTGGGCTGAGGCGCCGGCGGTCAGCCGCCGGTCGGGGTCGCCCCGGATGACGGCGCGGGTCCCGGCCCGCTGCCGCCGTCCTTCAGCGCCTGGACCGCGGAGAAGCGGTCGGCGAACTGGCCCCGCAGCTTGGCCAGGGCCGGCGGCTCGAGGTCGAGCTCCAGGGCGATCTCGTCGATCGTGAAGCTCTCGGCCGCGTCGATCGTGCCGTCGATCGCCGCCACGGCGAAACAGGCCCGCAGGATGTCGAGCCGCTGCTCGACCGTGGACACATCGCGGAACTCGCGGGTGACGAGGTAGTCGTCCGTCCCGCCGGTCGACAGGGCCTGGAGCTTGGCCGTCTCGACGACGAGGGCGGCCTCGGCCGCGTCGAGTCCGGTCTGGTCGACGAGGACCTGCTCCATGTACTTGGAGGCCGCGTCGCTCACCGTGTCGTCGGCGCTGGCCGCCCGGGCGATCACGTACGCCGCGCAGGCGACGAACCGGGCCCGCTCGAGGGGCAGATCGTTGATCCGGGCGATGATCCCGCGGACCATCTCGACCTCGGCGACCGAGCCCGGATGGGTCGCGTTCGACGCCGACGCGCCGCCCGGGTGTGAACAGGTGGCGCAGGAAGCTCATCGATCCTCCGGGCGAACGGCGCGGTCCGGACGGATCCGCGCTCCGTGCGCCGAGTCTAGCCGGTGCGTCGCCGGTCCGGTCGAAGCCCCTCGGCCGGACCGGCGAACACGGCTGCGGCTAGCTCGCCGACGGTGCTGCCGAAGGGGCGGACGAGGGCGCTGCCGATGGCGCGGTTGACGGGGCCGCCGAGGCGGGCGGCGTGGACGATGCGGGTACGCTCGGGACCGCCGATGGCGCCACGGACGGCGCGACCGACGGGGCCAGCGTCGGCGCCAGGGTGGGTGACGACGTGGTCGTACAGCCGGCGACGGCGCCGAGCAGGGAAATGGACAGGAGCGCGACGGCGAATGTTCGCTTCATCTGGACCTCCAGCGTTGGGCGGCCGACGCATCGGCCGCGGCGTGACGCTTTCGATCCTGTACGCCCGGCCTGACGTGGTCCTGAAGCCCGGCCCGGTTCGCCCCTCGACGCCGTTCGGATGATCGGGAGCGTTCTGGTCGCGCCGCGGTTCGGTGCGCCGCGTGTCGGCCAGTGGCCGCCTGGCGAGAACTTCGCAGGAATGCCGCCAGCGGCGGAATTGCGGGGGAGTTTCGGTCCCGTTGACGCCCCGGGCGCCTTACATGTCCCGCAGGCGTGCTCAGCCGCGCTCGAATCCGGCCGACTGCACGGTCCCGGCCTGGTCAAGTTGTCGGCAGTGCGTCCGGTGGCGGAATCTTGACGAACCCTGACCGGAGGAGCAGGTCGTCGTGGCTGGTCGCCGGAGTCCCGTAGGATGCCGGGGTGACGATGACGATGCCCGCCGGTGAGCCTGCCCCGGCCCTGGGCCCGGATGCGACGAAGCGGCCCCCGGCGCGATCGATCGCCCTGGTCGCCCTTCCGCTTGGCCTGATTCTCGCGGTCGGGCTGGCGCTCAGGCTGGCCGGCATCACTCACGGCCAGCCGTTCATCTCGGCCGACGAATGGATCGTCGGCAAGGGAGCGATGCACGTCCTGACCGCCCGGACGTGGAACGTGACCTACTACTACTACCCGACCCTGCTGACCTACCTCCTCGTACCGGTCGCCGCGGTCCTCCACGTCGTGGGCCACGTCCCGTTGACCCAGACGTCGGCCGGCCTCGACCGGGTCGAGGCGCTGCCGGCCGAGTTTCCGATATTCCTCGCCGGCCGGCTCCTGGTCGCCCTGCTCGGGCTGGCCACGATCCTCGTCTCGTTCGAATCGGCCCGCCGCCTGGTGGGCCCGCGGGTCGCCCTCGTCGGGGCGGCGGTCGTCGCCTTCAGCGGCCTCCTCGTGTTCAACTCGCAGTACCTGGTGACCGACGTTCCATCGGCCCTGATGGCCGCCCTGGCCCTCCTCGCGGCGATCATCGCCTGGCAACGCCGCTCGCTGCGCTGGGTGCTCGGATCGGCCCTCCTCGCGGGCCTGGCCGCCTCGACGAAGTACAACGTCGGGCTGGTCGTCGTCGTCGCGGTCCTGGCCTGGGCCAGCCTCGTCCCCTGGCGGCGCATCGCCGGTGAGTGGCGAACGGGGGCGGTGGCCGGCCGACCCGGACGCCTGCTGCGCGGGCTGGAGTGGCGGACCGCGATCCTGATCCCGATCATGGCGATCGTGGGCCTGGTCGTCGCCACCCCGGCCGTCATCCTCGCCCCGGGCCTGATCCGGCAGTACCTGCAGCTCCAGGCGGCGGCCTACCAGATCGACGCGTCACCGCTCGTGCTGCCGTCGCTGGGCTACAACCTGCAGTACCTGTCGGACAGCGGGCTGGGTCCGGTCGCCAGCATCCTCGTGCTGGTCGGCCTGGTCCGGATGGCCGTGCGCCACCGGCCGCCGGACCTGTTCGTGCTCGTCTTCGGGCTTGCGTACCTCGCCCTGATGTCGGCCCCGCCGCTCCACTTCTCGCGCAACCTCTGCCCGCTCATCCCGTTTGCGGGGATTGCCGCCGCCGAAGCTGCCGGCTTCCTGGTCGAGGCCGTTCGGGCGGCCGTTGCCCGGCCCGGGGCCGTCCCGGCGGCCTCGCGCCGGCTGGCGGTCGGAGTGGCGGCCGCGGTCCTCGCCCTGGCCCTCGTCAACCCCCTGGGCGTGGGCGTGGCGGCGACGTCCGAGCTGGCCAAGACCGATACCCGGGTGCGGGCCTTCGACTGGCTCGAGGCCAACGTCCCGGCTGGAACCAAGATCGCCCGCGACGGCTATACACCGGTGCTCACCGGGCCGCGGTTCGTGGCCCAATCGATCTGGCCGCTGGCCGTCCACGATATCGCCTGGTACCGGTCGCACGGCTACGCCTACCTCGTCCTGTCGGACTACTCCTACGGCCGCCTGCCGCCGGAGTCCGCCCAGGGCCAGGTGTTCTCGGCGATGCTCGCCCTGCCGTCGTCTTCCGGTCGTCCCGGGTCCGGATGCGACCGGCCCGACGATCGTCATCGTTCGGCTGTAGCGGATCGGGAGGTCAGCGGCCATGGGGAACTCGCCCGGCTTCGAGGGGTTCGGCCCGGCGGCCTTCCAGTTCCTGGTCGACCTGGCGCTCAACAACGACCGATCGTGGTTCCAGCCCCGGAAGGCGGACTACGAGCGGCTGTGGAAGGAGCCGATGGCCGCCCTGTGCTCGGCCCTCGACGCCGAGCTGGCGGCCCGCCGGTTGCCGCTCTCGGCGGACCCCGCTCGGTCGCCGTTCCGGATCTATCGCGACGTCCGCTTCTCGGCCGACAAGTCGCCCTACAAGACGGCCGTCAGTGCCAGCTTCCCGTGGACGGGGCCGGGTGGCGGGGTCGGCGGCTACCTCCACCTCCAGCCCGGTGAGTCGTTCATCGGCGGCGGGCTGTGGCGGCCGTCGCCGGCGCGGCTGGCGGCCTGGCGGGCGGCCGTGGTGGCCGGTCGGGCCGCGATCCATCGGATCCTCGACGACCCGGCGTTCCGGTCCACGTTCGGGCCGCTCGAGGGCGACGGCCTGAAGCGGGCCCCGGCCGGCTATGCCAGCGACGATCCAGACATCGATCTGCTGAAGCTCAAGGACATCACGTTCGGGATCCGGATCTCGGACCAGCAAGCCGGCTCGGCCGACCTGCCGGCGTTGGTCGCCGCCACCTTCGAGCCGGCCGTCCCGCTCCTGGCCCTCCTGGCGGAGCTGCCGGGGCAGGACGAGCCCGCCGGCTGGCTGCGAGGCTGACGCGCCGCGTCCAGGTTGCTGTCATCGTCCTGCCACAATCGGCCCGTATCGTTGTAGCCATGGAAGATCGCAAGCTCATGCCTCGTACGACGAGGTCCGACGCGGAATGGCGTGCCGCACTCACGTCTGAGCAGTACCGGGTGCTGCGCGAGAAGGGGACCGAGCGGGCCTTCACCGGCGAGCTCTGGGACGAGCATCGGTCCGGCGTGTATCGCTGCGCCGGCTGCGGGGCCGAGCTCTTCCGGTCCGATGCGAAGTTCGAATCGGGCACCGGCTGGCCGAGCTTCTATGCCCCGGCCGACGGATCGGCCGTCGCGACCGAGACCGACCGCTCGTTCTTCATGGCCCGGACCGAAGCGGCCTGCGCCTCGTGCGGCGGTCACCTGGGCCACGTCTTCGACGACGGCCCGAACCCGACCGGACTGCGCTACTGCATCAACTCCGCCGCGCTCAAGCTCGACCCGGCCGACTGATCGCGGCCCGGCGCGTACCGCCCGTACGCGACGAAGGCACACAGGACCACGAGGACGGCGGTCACCGTCCCCGGCAGGCCGAAGTACGGGCCCAGGTCGCCCTGGAACACGAAGACCGCAATCGCCTGGGGGACCTGGAAGATCCCGCCAACGATGCGCAGCGGCAGGGCAATCGCGAGCAGCGCCCAGAAGCCGGCCGGCGCCGCGTGGTCCAGCCGGGCGTCGACCGCCACCCATACGACGAAGCCGGTCGCCAGCGCGCGCAGGATTCCGGCCGGGTCCGGCCCGATGTCGACGATGCCGCCCTGGCCGAGTTGGGCCTGGATGGCGAGGATCCCGGCCGGCAGCAGCTCGAGGCCGAGATAGAGCGCCTCGATCGCGACCAGCAGCCAGGGCCGGCCCGGCCGGCGACCCCGGACCCGGACCAGGCCAAGGCCGACGAGCGCGAGCCCGAGTGGCACGCCGATGCCATGCCCCACATTCACCGCCTCGAGGAGCCCGGTCGCATCCAACAGCCATAGCCCGACCACCGCATCGACGAGGACGACGACCGAGCCCAGGGTGAGCCCGGCGAACAGGATCGGTTGGCTGGCCAGCGCGTCCGGAACACGAAGCAGGAGGGCGACCGGCAGGAGGACCGTCACCACGAAGGCGGACCCTTCGAGGATCCACACCGTCGACCACAGCCAGGAGGGATTCGGGAACGTGGTCCCGGTGCCGAGGCTCGTTGCCCACCAGGCGGCCACGATCAGCGCGGCGATGAGGAACGGGAGACTGACGACGCCCCGCGGGAGGCGCCCCACCGCGCCGAGCCGCCGGAGAGGCTTCAGATCGTCCCACGACAGGGCGCCCACGACCTCGGACGGAACGTCGCGATCGTCGGCCGCCGGCCGACCGCTGGTCATCGGTCAACGGTGGGCTGCTGGCGGGAGCCGGTCAAGGGCCGGAAGTCGTTCGTGGCCTGATCCGGCCTGATTCGCCGCACCGATCCACCGGGGGGACGGGCTCGGCCCCGCTCGAATTTGGGCCATTCGGCACTGTCCGCCGTGGCGCGGTCGGGCTAGGTTCGGCTCAAGCTCCGACGTCCAGGATTGTCGTTGGATCCCGCCTTTCCCCCAGAGGCCCTGGATCCCGCACCCGGTGCCGGAGCTTTTCCGTGGGCCCGACCGCCTCCAGGTCGCGTGGCGGCAGCGCGCTAGCGGATCCCCACCCAGTCGCCGTCGTCATCCGGCGGGAAGTGCCATGGGTGGAAGGGCAGTGGCGGCTGGGTGTCGACGCCCCGCCAGGGATCGCCGAGCAGCGTGGAGATCTGCGACCGCTTCGCCCCGAAGACCGGCTTGACGGAAGGCGCGATCGGCGGCTCGTACTTGGCGCAGATCAGTTCGTTCGCGTCGCCTTGGTTGCGCTGCATGAAGCGCATCTCCGCAGCCGAAGGAGCGGTGCGCCCGAGCAACACCAGCTCCATTTCAGGCCATTCAGCCGGACCGATGGGCCATTTGGCCAATGCCGCCTGGTACTTCCGGAGTACGCTGGGTGCCTGCGGTGCAGTCCGGAGCGGAGCATCGGGGGCCCGAGCCACTCGGCTGAGTGGACGGTCCCGTGCACGCCGCTCGTGTTTGAGGCCGCCGCAGGTGAGGGGAGGTGGGGGGCCACTCGGGCATCTGCCATGCGCAGCGCCGGTCGCGGCGCTTATCGCGCGTGCGGGACCGTCACTCCAGTTTGCCGGCCACCGCGCCAGCGATCCCAATTCGAGCTGCAGGTGATTCGCAGCACTGCACAGGCCCCGAGTCGGGCGTGCCCGCCCGGGCCAACCACGGAGGTCATCGACAGGTGAAAAGAATCCTCGGATCGCTCCTCGTGATCGTCGCCATCATCGGCGCCGGAGTCCTGGCAACCGGCGCGTATTTCCAAACGACCGACACCGCCAACAACTACACCTTCACCACCAGTTCGCCGGGCCTCCTGTTCGGGTTCTGCCCCGGCGGGACGAACGTCGCCTGTGACCAGAGCAATGCGACCCTCACCACCTACTCGTTCAGCACCCCGTCCCAGACCGGTCCGGATCTCGCCGGGGTGGGCTGCCTCGTCGTCAAGAACTCGGGCCCGTACCTGCTCCACCTCACGGCCAACGAGGTCGTTGGCGGCGCCAGTCCGGACGGGATGCAGGACGCGTTCCGGGTGGAGAGCCAGCTGACCAACTCCAACTGCGCCGATCCAAGTGGCTTGGCGGAGGTCTACAGCTGGCAGAGCGCGCGCCAGGCGCAGGCCGACGGGAACGTGGTCGTGACCGACCTGGCTCCCGGTGCCGTGATCTACCTCCTCCAGCGGAACCGCTGGGACAGCACCGGCAACCAGAACGGCCTTGAGAACGGCACCATCGTTCTCAACACCTCCCTGACCGGCACGACGAACTAGCCGGCGACCGGCCAACGAGAAGGGTGCGGAGGTTCTCTCTCTCCGCACCCGGCTCGTTGCCTTCGACGCGCACATGGAACATCGACCGCTTCTCGCCATCCGGAAGGGTCTCTGGGTCGCCCTGCAGACCTTCCTCTGGGCAGCCCTGCTCATCCTGCTGGTCATGTCGGTCCTGCCTCGGGTGAGCCCGTATGACGTGCTGGTCGTCCGCGGCGGCAGCATGGTCCCGACGATCCCGACCGGGAGCGTCGTGATCGTCGACCGCGCCGACCGCGTCCCCCGGGTTGGCGGAATCGCCACGTTCAACGACCCGAGCGGCGAGCTCGTCACCCATCGGATCGTGGCCATCGACGGCGCACGAATCGTGACGAAGGGCGACGCCAACCAGGGCCCTGACATCACGGAACGGGCGCCCTCTGACCTCGTCGGCAGCGTTGTCGTCGGGATCCCGTTTGCTGGTTACGTGCTCTATACCCTGCGCCAGCCGCTGGTCTTCTTCATTCTCCTCCTCGGAACCGCCGGGTTCCTCATCGCCGGCGAGTTGCGCACGATCGGGCGCGAGATCCGCCGACTCCGCGGGGCGCGGACGACGTGACGCAGACGGCGATGCCCGTAACGGCGGCGGTGCCGGCAAAGCATTCCCGGTTCGCCGCGGTCGTCGTCGCGGCCCTCCTCCTGGTCGCGACGATCGGCGTATCCGCGGCCTACTTCTCGTCGCGGATCTCCATGACCCAGGGGTTCGTCGCGGTCTTTCCGACCTCGACCCTGACCCGGATCACGGTTACCCCGGCGAACCCGAAGGTCGCCGTCGGCCAGACCCAACAGTTCACCGCCACCGGCACCTACTCGAATGGCAAGACCGCGGACCTGACCGCGTCAGTGACGTGGTCGTCGAGCAGTCCTGCCGTGGCCACGATCGCGGCCTCGGGCGGACTTGCCCACGGCGTGAGCCTCGGTACGAGCACGATCAAGGCGACCCTGGGAGCCGTCAGCGGTCAGACCCTGCTCACCGTCTGCAAGGTCCCGACCTCGACCCTGACCCGGATCACGGTTACCCCGGCGAACCCGAAGGTCGCCGTCGGCCAGACCCAACAGTTCACCGCCACCGGCACCTACTCGAATGGCAAGACCGCGGACCTGACCGCGTCAGTGACGTGGTCGTCGAGCAGTCCTGCCGTGGCCACGATCGCGGCCTCGGGCGGACTTGCCCACGGCGTGAGCCTCGGTACGAGCACGATCAAGGCGACCCTGGGAGCCGTCAGCGGTCAGACCCTGCTCACCGTCTGCAAGGTCGAGGCCTCGACGAAGCTCACCTACACGGGGCCGACCAAGGCTGCTCCGGGTGGCTCGGTCACCCTGTCGGCGACGCTCCAGGCGGGCTCCGGGCCGGCCCTCGTCGGGAAGACGATCAAGTTCGTCCTCAACGGCGTCCACCTGAGCGCAACGACGAACGCGGCCGGGGTCGCCTCGGTCACCACGACGGCGCCGACCAAGAGTGGCTGGTACCCGATCAGCGCCACCTTCGCCGGCGACTCGACCTACCCGGCCGCCTCGGCCACGGTCAGTCTCAAGGTCGAGGCCTCGACGAAGCTCACCTACACGGGGCCGACCAAGGCTGCTCCGGGTGGCTCGGTCACCCTGTCGGCGACGCTCCAGGCGGGCTCCGGGCCGGCCCTCGTCGGGAAGACGATCAAGTTCGTCCTCAACGGCGTCCACCTGAGCGCAACGACGAACGCGGCCGGGGTCGCCTCGGTCACCACGACGGCGCCGACCAAGAGTGGCTGGTACCCGATCAGCGCCACCTTCGCCGGCGACTCGACCTACCCGGCCGCCTCGGCCACGGTCAGTCTCAAGGTCGAGGCCTCGACGAAGCTCACCTACACGGGGCCGACCAAGGCTGCTCCGGGTGGCTCGGTCACCCTGTCGGCGACGCTCCAGGCGGGCTCCGGGCCGGCCCTCGTCGGGAAGACGATCAAGTTCGTCCTCAACGGCGTCCACCTGAGCGCAACGACGAACGCGGCCGGGGTCGCCTCGGTCACCACGACGGCGCCGACCAAGAGTGGCTGGTACCCGATCAGCGCCACCTTCGCCGGCGACTCGACCTACCCGGCCGCCTCGGCCACGGTCAGTCTCAAGGTCAACTGACGCTCCCAGGCCGGGGAGCCGTGGCCGCTATCGATGCTGGCGCCGGACCGCCCTGGCGCCGCGGTGCTGCCATCTGTGGTGCCGAAGCCGGGATTTGAACCCGGACGAGGTTGCCCTCAACGGTGTTTGAGACCGTCGCGTCTACCGGTTCCGCCACTTCGGCCGGGTGAAGGGTCATCGTACCGCCTCGGCGCCGCCCGACGCCGCGGAGCCCGGAGCTAAACAGCGGGCGTCGCCGAGCGCAACATAGCGACTGGCATCGGGGCGCCGTGGGGTTCGCGCGGCCTGGCCCGGCAGATGGGCGCGGAGGGCTTTTGGGAATGGACAGCTCGGATCTGGTTCATCGCTACTTCGACGCGATGGCTGCCAACGATTTCGACACGCTGGCCAAGCTTCGCCACCCGGATTGGCACGAGGACTGGCCGCAGTCCGGCGAGCGGGTGCCGAACACGCGGCCTACCGCCAGATCCACGAGAACTTCCCGGGCGGCCTGCCCCAGATCGAAGTCGGGGAGGTCGCCGGAGCCGAGGACCGCTGGGTGGTGACCCCCGGGATGACCGTCCAGCGGATCGCGGGAAGCGGCGATGTCTGGTTCATCGAAGGCACCAGTCAGTACGCGGCCGGCGACTTCTACCACTTCGTCCTGCATCTCCGGCTGCGCGACGGCCGCGTCTGGCGTGTTACCTCGTACTTTGCCGAGCCATTCGCGACTCCCGCCTGGCGTGCGGCGCTGACGGTGCCGATCGAGCCGGACGGAGCGTAGATCGATGGAGTTCAGCCAGGTCGTCCAGAAGCGCCGGATGGTCCGCCACTTCGCCGAGGAGCCGATCGACCGGGCGGTCCTCGATCGAATTGCCGTCACCGCCCAGCGCGCACCGAGCGCCGGCTTCTCGCAGGGCCAGCGCCTGGTCATCGTGACCGACGCCGCCCTCCGGCACCGGATCGGGCAGATCTTCGGCGAACCCGCCTACGAGGAATTGGGCTTCGACCGCTGGATCAGCGAAGCGCCCGCCCTCTTCGTCCCGTGTGTCAGCGAGGCGATCTACCACGCCCGCTATCGCGAGGCGGACAAGGTCGACGACGACGGCACCGAGATCAATTGGCCGGTGCCGTACTGGTGGATGGACATCGGCTGCACGGTCATGCTGGTGCTCCTGGCCGCGGTCGACGAGGGACTGGCCGCCGGCTTCGCGGGCGCCGATGCCGACGGCTACGTGGCGCTGCGCTCGGCGATCGGGATCCCCGACGACTTCGCGCCGGTCGGCGTCATCCCCGTGGGCCGACCCCTGCCCGACAAGCGCTCCGAATCGCTCAAGCGCGGCTGGGTCCCCAACCCGGAGTTCGCTCGCTGGAACCACTGGTAGGTGCCGGGGAACCAGCCCGCTCCCTTCGTCGTCAGGGCGAGCGACGATGCTAGACTCGGCCAGCCTGCCCATCACGCTCCGGAGGAGCCCTGCCACCGTGGGCGACCTTCGACCGACCCCGACCGCCGACGACGGCCCGCAGCGGCGCGACCTGATCCTCGTCGAGCGGGCCCAGTCGGGCGACCTCGGGGCGTTCAACGATCTCGTCACCTGCTACCAGGACCAGCTCTACGGGCTGGTGGCACGGATGGTGCCCGATCCGCGACCAGGCCGCCGACGCCGTCCAGGAAGCGTTCTTCTCGGCCTATCGCAACCTCGACAGCTTTCGCGGCGGCAGCGTCAAGAGCTGGCTCAGCCGGATCGCGATCAACGCCGCGATGGACCTCCAGCGAGCCCGCAAGCGGCGGCCGGTCCAGCCCTATCCGGAACTCGAGGACGACTCCTGGCAGCCGCCGACGGGCGACGAGGCCGACCCCGAGCGGCAGGTCGTGACGGGCGAGCGGGTCCAGGTCCTGACCGCCGCCCTCGCCGCGATCGGCGACGACCAGCGAGCGGCGATCGTCCTGTTCGACATCGAGGGCTTCGACTACGGCGAGATCGCCGAGATGACCGGGGTGAGCCTGGGCACGGTCAAGTCGCGCATCCACCGCGGCCGGCTCGCCCTGCGCCGTCGGCTCGAGGGCCACATGGAACTGTTCCGTGGCTGAAGGCGTCCGATGACTATGCCTGCCCCGACCCATACCCGAACCGACCACGACGAGACGCTGATCGCCCGGCTGGCCGCCGACGACCTCGACGAGCGCGAGACGGCCGACGCACGGGCGCAGATCGCCGGGTGTCCGGCGTGCGCCGCCCTCGACGCCGACTTGCGCTCGATCATCGCCGCGACCGCCGCCCTGCCGGCACCCCGTCGAACGCGCGACTTCCAGCTGACCGCCGCCGATGCGGCCCGCCTCCGGCGCACCGGCTGGCGGCGCCTGCTCGGCCGGTTCGGCGACCCGCGGTTGGCCGTGACCCGGCCCCTGGCGGCCGGATTCGTGGCGCTCGGGATCGCCGGGCTGGTGTTCGCGAGCGCGCCCTCGTTCTTCGCTTCGAGCGCCGCCGGCAATGCGCCGACCGCGATCTCGGCCCAGGCGCCGGGCGGGCCGGTGGCCGGCGGCGCCGGCTCGACGACCGACCAGTCCGCCCAGGGCTCGCCGGGCGCCGACTACGGCCCGGCGGACTCGGGCCGGATCAACCCCACGACCTCGGCGCCGGCCGGGCCACTCAGTGCCCCGTCGCCGGCCGCCTCAGCGGCGCCGGTGGCCTCGGCTCCTGCGGCCTCGGCGCCGGCGGCTTCCGAGGTGCCAGCACCCACCCCGGCACTGCCGGCCGCGACGGCGGCCCCCGAGTTCAACGCCAATCCGGGGATCGGCAAGTCGACCGGCGCGGGTGGCGCCGGCCCGACCGGCGGTCCATCGCTCCTGGCGATCGCCTCGATCGTCCTGATCCTGGCCGGAGCGGGCCTGTTCGTCCTGCGCTGGGCGGGTCGCCGGCTGGCCTGAGGCTCGGGCCCGCGCGCCTGCCGGGTACACTGACGGGGCCGTCCCCGTCCGACTGCCCAGCCGAGGCTTGCCGATGGAACGCCTGATGCTGCTCGACGGCAACGGGCTCATCTACCGTGGATATTTCGCGCTGAAACCGCCCCTGACGACCTCGAAGGGCGAGCTCGTCAACGCCGTCTTCGGCTTCTGCAGCATCGTCCTGCGCGGCTTCCAGGACATCCAGCCGGACTACGTCGCTGATCGCCTTCGACCTGTCCGGACCGACGTTCCGGCACGAGCAGTTCGCCGAGTACAAGGCGACCCGCCAGCGGATGCCGGACGACCTGCGCGACCAGTTCCCCAAGGTCCGCGAGGTCGTCAAGGCGCTCCGGATCCCGGTCCTCGAGCTGGCCGGCTTCGAGGCCGACGACGTCATCGGCACGCTGACCGTCGAGGCGGAGGCCCTCGGCCTCGACACCACGATCGTCACCGGCGACCTCGACATGCTCCAGCTGGTGACCGACCGGACGCGGCTGATGACCACCCGGATGGGCGTCCAGAACACCATCATCTACGACCCCGCGAAGATCCTCGAGCGTTACGGCCTGCGGCCGGCCCAGATGATCGACTTCAAGGCGCTCAAGGGCGACTCCTACCGACAACATCCCGGGCGTGCCCGGGGTTGGCGAGAAGACCGCGGCCAAGCTGATCGGCGACTACGGCAGCCTCGACGGCCTGTACGAGCACATCGACGAGGTCGCCCGGCACGCCTGCGCGAGCCCGCTCCTCGCGGCCAGGGACCAGGTCCTGATGGGCCGCGAGCTGATGCGAGATCGTGCGCGACCTGCCGGTCAAGCTCGACCTCGACGCGGCGCGACTGGGCGACTACGACCGGGAGACCGTGATCCGGCTCTTCCGGGAGTTCGAGTTCCGGACCCTGATCGAGCGCCTGCCGCCGCCTGCGCGGCGAGCGCGCCGATGAAACCGCCGCGGCGATCCGGGACACCATGGCCGGCGACGAACCGATGCGGGCGGCCCAGGTTCCCGGGTCGCCGACCCGCGGTGCCGCCGGCTGGGGGGCCGCTGACGCCGGCCGGCGCGGCCGCTCGTCCCTGATCGGCGAGGGTTCGGGGCTCCAGCTGGCGCTCGACTTCTCGTCGATGGAGGGCGCCGCGACGTCCCCGGCGGTCCACGCCGGACAGCACGATGGCGCGCCCGCGAGCACCACGCCGCTGCCGGGCGTCGGGCCGGGAGCCGACCTGGCCGCCGTCCTGGCCGGGTTGATCGAAGATCCGAACCGGATCGAGATCGCCTCGGCGGGAGGGGATCGAGGACCTCGAGCCGTGGCTGGCGGCCCAGTCGGGGATCGGCGTCTCGCTCCTCGCTCGACGACCCGCGGCCGCGCAAGGGCACCCCGCTCGCCCTGGCGATCGCCGGCCTCGATGGGCGGACGATCGCCGTCGAAGGGCCGGCCGACGTCGACCGCCTGCGGGCGCTGGTCGAACGCCTCGATCGTCCCGCTGTCGGCCACGAGGTGAAGCCGCTGCTGGTGGCCCGCTTCGCCGCGGACCCGGACGGCCCCGTGACCCCGATCGCCTTCGACACCCAGGTCGCGGCCTACATCCTGAACGCCTCGCTGCGCAGCCAGTCGATCGCCGACGTCGTGGCCGAGCAGCTCGACCTGATCCTGCCGCCGGCCAAGGACCTGCCACCGTTCGTCCGGGCCGGCCTCGAGGCGCTCTCCGCCGCCGCCGCGCGCGTCCCGCTCGAGGCGGCCCTCGAACGGGAGAAGCTCGACCGGCTCTTCCGCGAGATCGAGCTGCCGCTCATCCCGGTCCTGGCCCGGATGGAGGCGACCGGGGTCGCCCTCGACCGCGACGCGCTGGCCACCCTGGCCGACGAGTTCGCCCTCGAGATCGCCCGGCTCGAGGCCGAGGTCTACGCCAGCGTCGGCCACGAGTTCAACCTGGGCAGCCCGAAGCAGCTCGAGCAGGTCCTCTTCTTCGAGCTGAACCTGCCCAAGGGCAAGAAGACGAAGACCGGCTACTCGACCGACGCCTCGGTCCTCGAGGACCTGCGCGGCGCCCACCCGATGGTCGCCAGCCTGCTCGACTGGCGGACGTACACGAAGCTCCGCTCGACCTACGTCGAAGCCCTGCCGACCCTGATCGCCGACGACGGCCGGCTGCACACGACGTTCCACCAGGCCGTCGCGGCCACCGGCCGGCTGAGCTCGTCCGACCCGAACCTCCAGAACATCCCGATCCGGACGCCGCTCGGCCGGCGGATCCGGCGGGCGTTCGTGGCCGGCGCCCGCGACGTCACCCTGGTCGCCGCCGACTACTCCCAGATCGAGCTCCGGATCCTGGCCCACGTGTCGGGCGACGAGCACCTCCGGGACGCCTTCGCCCGGGGCGCCGACATCCATCGCGAGACCGCGGCCCGCGTCCTCCACAAGGCGCCCGAGGACGTCAACTCGGACGAGCGCTCGATGGCCAAGATGGTCAACTTCGGGATCGCCTACGGGATGAGCGACTTCGGCCTGTCGAGCCGGGCGAACATCCCGCGGGCCGACGCCCAGGAGTTCATCAACACGTACTTCGCGACGTACTCGGGGATCAGCTACTACATGCTCCACATCAAGGAGGTGGCCCGGCGGCAGGGCTACGTCACGACCCTCCTCGGCCGCAAGCGGGCGATCCCGAGCTCGACGCCCGCAACCCGACCCTGCGCGCCGCGGGCGAGCGGATGGCGATCAACATGCCGATCCAGGGCACCGCCGCGGACATCATCAAGATCGCCATGATCCGCCTCGACGAGCGCCTGCGCGAGGGCGGCTTCCGCGCCCGGCCGCTCCTCCAGGTCCACGACGAGCTCCTGCTCGAGGTCCCCCGCGACGAGGTCGACCGGCTGGTCCCGGTCCTCCGGTCGACGATGGAGTCGGCGCTCGCCGCTCGACGTCCCGCTGACCGTCGACGTCAAGGTCGGCGACGACTGGGAGTCGATGACGCCGCTACCGCGGACGCCTCGCGCGGAGGCAGCGAGGCCCCGAGTCGCGCCCGCGCATGCCTGCCTGAGCTGCCCGAGGTCGAGACCGTCGCTCCGCGATCTCCGGCCGCGGATCGTCGGGGCCGAGATCCGCCGGCGCCCGCTCGTCCTGGGCCGCGGACCCTGCGGACCGCACGACGCGGCGCGCCTTCGACGCCGGCCGCTCGCGCGGCCGGCGGGGTCGAGGCGGTCGGCCGCCGGGCGAAGCTCCTCGTCATCGAGCTGTCCGGCGACGTCGCCCTGACCATCCACCTCAAGATGACCGGCCAGCTGTTCGTCGTCCCGGCCGGCTCCGCCGAAGATGCCTATGTCCGCCTCGTGCTGGCCTTCGCCGACGGACGCGAGCTCCGCTTCCGCGACATCCGCAAGTTCGGCCGGGTCGGCCTGTACGGCCGGGATCCCGCGACCGGCGAGCTCGTCACCGAACGCCGGCGGCACCGCCGTGTTCGCCGGCCACGGGCCCGAGCCGCTCGATCCGGCCTTCACCGTGGCCGCCTTCCGGCGGCGCCTCCGCGCCCGCAGGGCGCGCCTGAAGCCGCTCCTCCTCGACCAGGCGTTCATCGCCGGGATCGGCAACATCTACGCCGACGAGGCGCTCTGGGCGGCCCGCCTCCATCCGCTCCGCTCGGCCGCGTCCCTCCGGCCGGCCGACGAGCGCCGGCTGTACCTCGCGATCCGCTCGATCCTGGCCGAGGCGATCGAGCGGCGGGGCAGCTCGATCGACGACTACACCGCGCCCGACGGCGACGGCGAGATGCAGGAGCGCCTCCAGGTCTACCAGCGGACCGGCGAGCCCTGCCCGCGCTGCGGCCGGCCGATCCGGCGGATCGTGATCGGCGCCCGGGCGACGCACTTCTGCTCGTGGTGCCAGCGCCTGCCGGCGCGGATCGACCAGGGCGGCCGCGCTCGCAGCGGCCTCGGGCGGGATCGGGATCCGCAGCGGCGGCGTTCAGCCGCGCCGGCGGCGGGTTCCGGGCGGGCCGCCGAGGCGCCGCCCGACCCGAGGCCGTCAGCCGAGCGGACGAAAGCCGCCGCCGCGACCCGCCGGGCCGCCGCCCGGCGCGATCAGCCGCGAGTCGGGGCCGGCGCTGATGTCGATCCTTCGCCTCGAGAGGGTCACCCGCGAGGTCGGCACGTTCGTCATCCTCGACCAGGTCGAGGCGGCGATCGCCCTCGGCGACCGGATCGGGCTGGTCGGCCCGAACGGCGCGGGCAAGACGACCCTCCTCCGGATCGCCGCCGGGATCGACGAGCCCGACCTCGGGGACGGTCCAGCCGCAAGCGGGGCCTGAGCCTCGGGCTGCTCGCCCAGGAATCGCACTTCGACGCGGCCGTTCATGGCCTCGCCCGACCTGCGCACGGCCGTCCGGCTCGGCCGCCGGCGACCTGCGAGCGGCTCGGCGGCCGAGCTGCGCGAGCTCGAGCTTGCCCACCGGGTCGACGAGCCGCCCTACGCCGAGCTCCAGCACCGCTTCGAGATCCTCGGCGGCTACACCCTCGACCAGCGGATCGACGAGACGCTGTCCGGGCCTGGGCTTCACCCGGGACGAGTGGACCAAGCCGCCGGGCGCGCTGTCGGGCGGCGAGCAGACCCGCGCCGCGCTCGCCCGGCTGGTGATCGCCGATCCGGACCTGCTGCTCCTCGACGAGCCGACCAACCACCTCGACCTGGGCGCCCTCGAATGGCTCGAGGAGCATCTCCGGCGGCGGAACGGGGCGCTCCTCGTGGCATCCCACGACCGGGCGTTCCTGGACGCCACCGTCCAGCGGATCTGGGAGCTGCGCGACCGGCGACCTGACCGTCTTCCGCGGCGACTACGCCGCGTACCACCGCCAGCGAGATCGAGCGCGACGCGCGGCTCGAGAAGGACGTCTCGACCCAGGCCGAGCAGATCGCCCGCGAGCAGGAGCTCGTCCAGCGCTACCGCAGCCACCGCAAGTTCGCCAAGATGCACGAGCACGAGGCTCGTCTGGCTCGCCTCCAGGAGGCGAAGATCGAGACGCCCAAGGCGACCCGCAAGCTCCGCCTGCCGACGGCCGCGCTCGTCGGGGGCGGCGGTCCGTCGCGCTCGGGCGAGATCGTCGTGCGGGCCGAGAACCTGGTCGTCGGCTACCTGCCCCGCTTCGTCCGCCAGCCCGACGAGCTCGTCGACGACCTGGATGGGACGGGCCGCCGGCCCCATCGCCGCGGTCGACCCGGCGCGCGACCGGAGCGAGCCGGCCGAGCCGGTGGCGGTCGCCCGGGTGCCGTTCCTCGCCGCCCAGCGCGGCGACCGGATCGGCATCGTCGGGTCCCAACGGCGCAGGCAAGACGACCCTGCTGCGGACGATCGCCGGCGACCTGCCGCCGCTCGACGGGATCCTGACGATCGGGATGGGCGTCTCGATCGGCTACCTCGCCCAGCTCCGGGGCGCGGCGATCCCGGGCGAGACGGTGCTCGACGCGATGACCTCGGCGATCTCGATCACCGAGGGCGAGGCGCGCAGCTACCTCGCCCGGTTCCTGTTCCGGGGCGACGACACGCTGAAAGAGGTCCGCGCCCTGTCGGGCGGCGAGCGCTCCCGCCTGGAGCTGGCCCTGCTCGGGATCATGCCGTCCAACCTCCTGCTCCTCGACGAGCCGACGAACCACCTCGACATCCCCGCCCGCGAGGCGATCGAGGCGTTCATGGCCGCCAGCCCCGGCGACGCTCCTGGTCGTCTCCCACGATCGGCGCCTGCTCGAGACCGTGTGCGACCGGCTGTGGGTCGTCGACGATCATCTCGCGGCGCCCTTTGACGGCGGTTATCGCGCCTGGCGGGCCGCCGTGGCCGCCGGCTGGACGGTCGAGTCGGCGATCGAGGCGGACGCCCGGCGGCTGCGGGGGAGCGGTCCCGGCGGAGCGGCGACGAAGAAGGTCGGCGTCGCGGCAGGCGCCGCACCGGCACCGGCGGGAGATGGGCCCCACCGCGCCGGCAACGGCGCCGGCCCGCTGCCCGAGCCAGCGGCCAAGGCTGCGACCAGGGCTGCGACCAAACCTGCTGCCCGGCCGAAACAGCCGAAGCTGTCCAAGGACGCCTATCGCAAGCAGCGGGCCCTGGTCGATTCCGAGCTGACCCGGCTCGGCCTCCGCAAGAATCACCTCGAGCTCGCGCTGGGCGATCCGGCGGTCGGCTCGAACTTCGTCGAGCTGCGTCGGATCACGAGCGAGCTGGCCGACGTGACCGCCGGCCTCGAGGCGGCCGAGGAGGCCTGGCTCGAGCTCGAGGACCGGGCGCCATGAGCGGGTTGGGCGACGAGATCCGCCCCAGCAGCCTGAAGATCGGGATCACCGGCCCGATCGGCTGCGGCAAGTCCACGATCCTTGGCTGGCTTGCCGCCCGGGGCGCGCTGGTGATCGACGCCGACCAGGTCGCCCGCGAGATCACCGCCCCGGGCTCCGCCGTGGTCGGCGAGATCGTCGCTGCGTTCGGGTCGGCCGTGGCCGGCCCGGACGGCGGGCTCGACCGCCCGGCGCTGGCGGCGATCGCGTTCAAGGACCCCGCCCAGCTCCAGCGCCTCGAGGCGATCACCCACCCGGCAGTTCGCCGTCGGATCCTGGCGGCGTTCGGCGATGCCGAGGCGGCCGGCGTCCCGATCATCGCGATCGAGGCGATCCGGCTGGTCGAGGCCGGCTACCCGGCGCTCCTCGACGAGGTTTGGCTGGTGACCTGCGCGCCAGACGCCCAGGCCGCGCGTCTCGCGTTGCGCGGCCTGGCCCCGGCCGACGCCGCGGCGCGGGTTGCCGCCCAGGCCACGCTCGAGGCCACGGTTCGGCCGGTCGCGACCCGGGTGATCGACACGAGCGGATCCCTGGCCGAGACGGAGGGCGCCGTCGAGACGGCACTCGCGGCGGCGCGGGCCGCGAAGGGGCACGATCGATGAAGGCGACCGCACGGACGAAGCCGACCGATCGACCATTCGCCCTGCCCGACCTGGCCACCTTCGCCGGGATCGCGCTCGAGCCGCGCGGCGACTACGACGCCGTCGACTTCGTCGATCTCGACCTCGCCGGCCAGGACGCGGGCGATGCCCGATTCCTCGAATGCCGCTTCGACCGCTGCGCGCTCGATGGCGTATCCCTGCGGCGAGCCAGGTTGCTCGGGTCGCTGATCGCCGAAGCCCACGGAGCCAGCGTCGACCTCGCCGATTTCGACATGGCGCGATTCGCAGGTCCGGGGCGGCCGGCTGGGCGCGGTGCAGGCACCCGGCGCGAGCCTGACCGCCGTTCGATTCCAGGGCTCGAAGCTCGGCTACCTGAACCTTGCCGGTGCCAACCTCGACGACGTCATCTTCGACGGCTGCGAGCTCGGCGACATCGACGCCCGGGGTGCAACCCTGCGCAACGTCGGGTTCAGCGACTGCACGATCGACGAGCTGAACGTGACCGAGGCCCGCCTCTCGAAGGTCGACCTGTCGGGCGCGAGCCTGCGCTCGCTGATCGGCGTCGACAACCTGCGCGGCGCGATCATCAACCACGCCCAGTTGGTCGACCTCGCGCCCCAGCTCGCCGCCCAGCTCGGCCTCGAGGTCCGCCCCCTGCCCGACTCGGAGACATAGCCGCCGTCTGGGCCGGCCGCCGGCAGGCCCCAGGTTCGTCGAAATTCCGCCCGGAGACGCGTTGCGTCCGAGTGAGAGTCCTCAACGGGCGGGTCGGGAGTCGGAGTCCGCCCGAGCCGTGCGTGGAATCGCGCCCAGAGGGGCGTGACGCCGGCCAGGAGGAGCAAGTCATGTGCGTAAGGCGTCTGGTGGCGGAATTTCGACGAACCTCGGCCGGTCCGGGCTCCCGCTGGCCGATTTCGATCACGCCGCGGGCGCCACCAATATCCGTCTCCGTCTCCGTCTCCGTCTCCGGCTCCGGCTCCGGCTCCGGTTCCGGACGGAACCATCTCCCCCGGAGATCAAACGGGCTGAATCCGGCGGTCGGCGCGGGGATCAGGAGGCCAAACCGCCGATTCGATCTCGTGGGGAGATCAAGTGGCGCGGATCGAGAGGGCCAGCGCCAGTCGAGGAGTCCCATACCGCCGATTTGATCTCCTGGGGAGATAGACGTGGTGGCGGAGTGCGGAGCGCATCACGAGCCGCGAGGCCAGCCGTAACGGGCAGCGAACGGCAACAGAACACCCGTTCTGTTCGTGCGGAGGGTGGTATCCTGACCGTCCTCGTCGTGGAGCCTGAGATCGCCCGTCATGCCTGAGTTTCGACTCGTCGCCGACTTCGAACCGACCGGTGACCAGCCGGCCGCCATCGAGCGCCTGGTCGACGGCCTGCAGGCCGGGCTGCGCCACCAGACGCTGCTCGGGGTGACCGGCTCGGGCAAGACCTGGACGATCGCCAACGCGATCGCCCGCTACCAGAAGCCGACCCTCGTCCTGGCCCACAACAAGACCCTCGCCGCCCAGCTCTACGCCGAGTTCCGCGAGTTCTTCCCGGACAACGCCGTCGAGTACTTCGTCAGCTACTTCGACTACTACCAGCCCGAGGCCTACCTGCCCCGCTCCGACACGTACATCGAGAAGGACTCGAGCCGGAACGAGGAGATCGACAAGCTCCGCCACGCCGCGACCCACGCCCTGTTCGAGCGGCGCGACGTGATCATCGTCGCCAGTGTCAGCTGCATCTACGGCCTCGGCGCCCCGGTCGACTACGGGGCGACCGTCCTGCGCCTGCGCAAGGGCGGGCAGTACCGTCGCGACGCGGTCCTCCGCCACTTGGTCGACCTCCAGTACCAGCGCAACGACCAGGCCCTCCAGCGGGCCCGCTTCCGGGTCCGGGGCGACACCCTCGAGATCGGGCCGGCGTCGGATGACAGGATCGTGCGGGTCGAGTTCTTCGGTGACGAGGTCGAGCGGATCACCGAGGTCGATCCGCTCACCGGCGAGCTGCTGGCCGAGCGGAATGACCTGAATGTCTATCCGGCCACCCACTTCGTGACGCCGGCCGACAAGCTCAAGGAGGCGCTCGTCGACATCGAGGCCGAGATGGAGGAGCGGACGGCCGAGATGGAGGCCCAGGGCCGGGTCCTCGAGGCTGCGCGGCTCCGCCAGCGGACGGTCTTCGACCTGGAGATGATGCGCGAGCTGGGCTACTGCACCGGCGTCGAGAACTACTCCCGCCACCTCGCCCGGCGCGATCCGGGCAGCCGGCCCTGGACCCTGCTTGACTACTTCCCGCCCGACTGGCTGCTGGTCGTCGATGAGAGCCACATGACGATCCCCCAGGTCGTGGGGATGTACAAGAACGACCGGACCCGCAAGGAGATCCTGGTCGACTTCGGGTTCCGGCTGCCGTCGGCCCTCGACAACCGGCCGCTGACGTTCGAGGAGTTCCAGTCGACGGTCCGCCAGGCGGTGTACATGTCGGCCACGCCCGGACCGTATGAGCTCGAACGCAGCGAGCGGATCGTCGAGCAGCTGATCCGCCCCACGGGGATCGTCGACCCGACGATCGAGGTCCGCCCGACCGAGGGCCAGATCGACGACCTGCTCGACGAGATCCGGATCCGGGTCGAGCGGGGCGAGCGGGCGCTGGTCACCACCCTGACCAAGAAGATGGCCGAGGACCTGGCCGACTACCTGCACGAGCTGGGGGTCAAGGTCCAGTACCTCCACAGCGAGGTCGACACGCTCGAGCGGGTCCAGATCCTGCGCGACCTGCGCCTGGGCGTCTTCGACGTGCTGGTCGGGATCAACCTCCTGCGCGAGGGGATCGACCTGCCCGAGGTGACCCTCGTGGCGATCATCGACGCCGACAAGGAAGGCTTCCTGCGCAGCGCCTGGTCGCTGATCCAGATGATCGGCCGGGCCGCCCGCAACACCGGCGGCAAGGTCGTGATGTACGCCGACACGGTGACCCAGTCGATGCGCGCGGCGATCGACGAGACGGATCGCCGGCGAGCGGTCCAGACCCGCTACAACACCGAGCACGGGATCGAGCCGACGACGATCATCAAGGAGATCCACGACATCAACCAGCGCCTGCGGGCGGTGGCCGAGACGACCACGGTCTACACGCCGGACGGCCCGGCCGGCCGCTACGGGCCGCACGACCTGGGCGCCGAGTCGCGCGAGCAGATCGAGAAGATCGTCGTCCGGATGGAAGCCGACATGCGCAACGCGGCCAAGAACCTCGACTTCGAGCGGGCGGCGATCCTGCGCGACGAGATCCAGCAGATCCGCCTCCGGGTCCTCGACCAGGACGCCTCGACGACCGTCGCCCGGGCCGCCGAGGCGGCGGCCGGTGGCGATCGGTCGGCGCCGGCCGGCTCGACCGGCTCGCGTGCCACCTCGACCCGCCGCCCGGGCCAGCGCGCGCCGCAGGCCGCTCGGCCCACCCTCGAGGTGACCTCGGTCGAAGTCCTGGCCACGACCAGCGAGGAGCCGTCGGAGGCGCTCGAGGAGGCGACGGCCGCGGCAACCGCCGCCGACTGGCTGCCCGGCATCCGCGACGAGCACGACGACGACGGCGGCTGGCAGGCCCGCTGGCTCGAGCGGCCGACCTGGGACCACACCGTCACCCCGAACGTGATCAAGCGCACCGGCCAGCGGCCGGGCCAGCGTTCCGGGCGCCGCCGCCGCTGAGCGTCCGGGCGCCACGACAGAACACCTGTTCCAATCGGACGGACTTCGGTACAATCACTCCGTGCCTTCTGATCAGCTCGTCGTCCGCGGTGCCCGCGAACACAACCTGAAAGACATCACCGTCGCGTTCCCGCGCGACCGGCTGGTGGTGATCACCGGCCTGTCCGGCTCGGGCAAGAGCAGCCTCGCCTTCGACACGATCTACGCCGAGGGCCAGCGGCGCTACGTGGAAAGCCTGTCGGCTTACGCCCGCCAGTTCCTGGGCCAGATGGAGAAGCCGGACGTCGACCAGATCGACGGCCTCAGTCCGGCGATCTCGATCGACCAGAAGGGCGCCAGCCGGAATCCACGCTCGACCGTCGGCACGGTGACCGAGATCTACGACCACCTCCGGCTGCTGTTCGCCCGGGTCGGCCATCCCCATTGCCCCGTCTGCGGCCGGGAGATCGAGCGCCAGACCGTCCAGCAGATCGTCGACCAGGTCCTGCACCTGCCCGAGGGGACCCGGCTGCTCGTCCTCGGACCCCTGATCAAGGACCGCAAGACCGAGGGTGACCGGGTCTTCGAGGCGGCTCGCAAGCAGGGCTTCGTCCGGGTTCGGGTGAACGGCGAGGCCTACGACCTGGCCGACGCGCCGACCCTCGACAAGTACAAGCGGCACACGATCGAGGTGATCGTCGACCGGTTCGTCGTCCGGCGGGCCGAGGCGCCCGAGGCGTGGCAGCGCGACGCCGAAGGCCACCCGCTCGACCCCGAGACCGGCCTCGCCCTGCCCGATCCCGACGCCGGCCGGCTGGCCGATTCGATCGAGACCGCGCTCCGCCTGGGCGAGGGCGTGGTCGGGATCGCCGCCGCCCCGCAGGAGGGCGAGCCGCCCGCCTTCGAGGAGCGCCGCTACTCCGAGCGGTACACCTGCCCGTACGACGGCACGACGATCGACGAGCTCGAGCCGCGCAGCTTCTCGTTCAACTCGCCCCACGGCGCCTGCCCGGCCTGCACCGGCCTCGGCACGCGGCTCGAGATCGACCCCGACCTCGTCATCCCCGACAAGACCCTGTCGGTGTCCGGTGGTGCGCTGCTCCGGCCGTGGGCCCGGATGCCGATGGCCGACTCCTGGTTCGGCAAGGTCGCCGAGGCCGTCACCCGGGCCCACGGCTGGGACCCCGACGCGCCGATCGGGACCCTGCCCGCGGAGGCGCTCGACTACCTGCTCAACGCCAAGAAGGGCGAGCAGGTCGTGATCGGCTACCGCCACCAGCGCGGCGAGAACACCTACACCGCGAGCTTCGAGGGGATCATCCCGAACCTCGAGCGACGCTACCGCGAGACGGACTCCGAGTTCGTCAAGGCCGAGCTCGAGCGGTTCATGGTCTCGCGCCCGTGCCCGACCTGCAACGGCAAGCGGCTGCGCCCCGAAGCCCTGGCGGTGACCGTCGACGGCCAGGACATCTGGACCGTCTCGACGCTGTCGGTGAGCGATGCCTTGAGCTGGTCGGAGCAGCTCGCCGAGCACCTCAGCGATCGCGAGCGGACGATCGCCCGGCAGCTGCTCAAGGAGATCGCCGCCCGGCTCGGCTTCCTGGTCGACGTCGGCCTCGACTACCTGACGATCGACCGGACGAGCTCGACCCTGTCCGGCGGCGAGGCCCAGCGGATCCGGCTGGCGACCCAGATCGGGGCCGGCCTGATGGGCGTGCTGTACATCCTCGACGAGCCGTCGATCGGGCTCCACCAGCGCGACAACGCGAAGCTGATCGCCACCCTGACCCGGCTGCGCGACCTGGGCAACACGGTCCTCGTCGTCGAGCACGACGAGGAGACGATCCGGACCGCCGACTGGGTCCTCGACATCGGCCCCGGCGCGGGCGAGCACGGCGGCGAGGTGATCGCCAACGGGCCGCTCGATGTCCTGCTCGCCGCGCCGCGCTCGATCACGGGCGCCTTCCTGCGCGGTGAGCGGTCCGTGCCGATCCCGGCCAAACGGCGCCGGGGGAGCGGCAAGAAGCTGGTGGTCAAGGGCGCCCGGGCGCACAACCTCAAGAACGTCGACGTCGCCTTCCCGCTGGGCACGTTCATCACCGTGTGCGGCGTGTCGGGCTCGGGCAAGAGCACGCTGGTCACCGAGATCCTGTACCGCGAGGTCGCCCGCCGGCTGAGCGGCGCCCGGGACGAGCCCGGGCCGCACGATTCGCTGAGCGGGGTCGACCAGATCGACAAGATCATCGAGATCGACCAGAGCCCGATCGGGCGCACGCCGCGCTCGAATCCGGCGACGTACGTCGGCCTCTTCGGGCCGATCCGGGAGCTGTTCGCGGGCGTCCCGGAGGCCCGCGTGCGGGGCTACCAGCCGGGCCGCTTCAGCTTCAACGTCAAGGGCGGCCGGTGCGAGAACTGCAAGGGCGACGGGATCCTCAAGATCGAGATGCAGTTCCTGCCCGACGTCTACGTCCAGTGCGAGGTCTGCCACGGCAAGCGCTACAACCGCGAGGCGCTCGAGATCCTGTACAAGGGCCGCTCGATCTCCGACGTCCTCGAGATGACGATCGAGGAGGCGCTCGAGTTCTTCAGCCCCGTCCCGTCAGTCAGGGTCAAGCTCCAGACCCTGTTCGACGTCGGCCTCGGCTACGTCCACCTCGGCCAGCCGGCCACGACCCTGTCGGGCGGCGAGGCGCAGCGGGTCAAGCTGGCCACCGAGCTCTCCCGGCGGGCAACCGGCCGGACCCTGTACGTCCTCGACGAACCGACGACCGGGCTCCACTTCGCCGACGTCGAGAAGCTCCTCCAGGTGCTCCACCGGCTCGTCGACACGGGCAACACGGTCCTCGTGATCGAGCACAACCTCGACGTGATCAAGACGGCCGACTGGCTGATCGAGCTGGGCCCGGCCGGCGGGTTCCGCGGCGGGCGGATCGTGGCCGAGGGGACACCCGAGCAGGTTGCCGGGGTGCCCGGCTCGGCGACCGGCGAGTACCTCGGCCGGGTCCTGCGCGGCGAGCCGCTCGTCCCGCTCAGCGGCGTCACGTTCGCCGAGGACGCCGGCCGGGCGATCAACGGCCGGCGCGGGGTGGCCGACGGGGTCGGCGCCCGCGAGGCGATTGCCCTGCCGATCGAGCCGCCCAGGAAGCGGGCCGTCAGCAGTCGCTCGTGAACCGATGAGCCAGGCCGACCGGCTCCCGGCCCAGTCGCGCTGGGTCGGGCCGCCGCGTCATGAGCTGCCGCTGATCGACGAGCGCGCCCTCGTCGCGGGGCGAGCCACCGAGGCGGCCGTGGCCGGGGCACGGGCCCGCGGCCAGGCGCGCTGGGTCGCGTTCCTCGAGCCGCTGCCCGATCGCCTGCGAGACGGCGACATCCGTGAGCTGCGGGCCGCGGCGGTCCGCTGCCGGGCGGCGTTCGGGCCCAAGGATTCCCTCCGCGACGCCCTGCCGCCGGAGCTCACGGAACCCCTGCTGGTGGCCGTCGACCACCTCCTGCGCGAGCTGAATCGCTACGAGCGAGGCCTGCGCTAATCGCGCCGCACCGCCGGGCGAGCCTGGCTGCCATCGCTCGTCAACGCAGCTCCCGTCGGTCGAAGGCCTCGAGCAGGAAGTGCGACGGGGCCGCCGGATCGAAGAGCAGGGTCAGCGATCGACGGGCTCGGGTCCAGGCCACGTAGGCGAGCCGGCGCTCCTCCTCGAGGGCGCGGGCCGGATCGGCCGCCTCGTCAACCGTTCGCCGGCTCGGAAACCGGTCGGCATCCATCACGACCAGGACGTGGTCGAACTCGAGGCCCTTGACGGCGTGGGCCGTCAGCAGGCTGAGGCTCGCGCCGTCGGTCCGCAGCCGTCCCGCCCGATCGCGCTCGTCCCGGGCCGCGGCGACCAGGGCAGGCGCGTCCGCGAAGCGGGGAGCCCAGCCCAGGAGCGCGGCGAAGCCCGGTTCGAGCCCGGATCGGAGTTCGCCCTCAGCCTCCCGATGAGGATGAGGAGCGGCACCTCGGGCTCGTCCGTTGCGGCGTCCAAGAGGCTGGCCATGGCTGCCTCGACCGCGGAGCCGTCAAGGGGCAGGCGCAGCTCGCCGGCCTGGTAGGCGATCCCGCGCTCGATCGCCGCGGCCGCCGCCGGTACGAGCTCGGCGTTCGTCCGGGCGAGCACCGCCCGGCTCGACCCGTCGGCCGGCCAGCGATCGAGCGCCAGGCCGATCCGTTCGTCGTCGTCCCGCCCGTCGGGAGCCAGGACGAGCCGGCCGGCCGCCTGCGGCCCCGCCCGGATCACCTTCGGGAACCGTTCGCGATTGCGCGCGATCAGGCGGGTCGAGCGTTCGACGACCGGCCGCGGACAGCGGTAGTTGACCACGAGCTGGAACCGGCGCAGGCCCGGCAGGCGGCGATCAAGGTCCAGGATTCGGCGGACATCGGCGAGGCGCCAGCCGTAGATCGACTGGTCGTCGTCGCCGACCATGAAGATCCGGTTGGCCGGGGCCGCGAGCACCAGGGCCAGCTGGAGCTGGGCCCGATCCACGTCCTGGACCTCGTCGACGAGGAGGTGGCCGGAGCGCCCACGCCAGCGCTCGAGGCTCGCTTCGTCGGCAGCCAGCCAGCGGAGGGCCCCGAGCACGAGGTCGTCGAAGTCGATCTCGCCCCGCGCCATGAGCGCCGCCTGATACGCGACGAATGCCCGGGCGATCGGGCCTGCGTCCGCATCCCCGGCGACATCTGCCGCGACCTCGGCGGGATCGACGCCGTGCTCGACCTTGAGTCGCGAGATCGCCGTATCGAGCCTGGCCAGCTCGACCGCGCCGGCCGCCGGAACGACGTCGCGCAGGACCGAACCCCGGTCCGCGATCGCAGCCGGGCCGCGCGGGCTGTCGGCCAGGATCTCGAGGGCGAGCGCGTGGAACGTGCGCACCCGAATGCCGCCGTCCGGGACGTCGAGCGGCCCCAGCGCCTCGCCGAGCCGGCGCTCGAGCTCGACCGCCGCCCGCCGGTTGAAGGTGATCGCGGCGATCGACGCGGGTGGCGAGCCCGACGCGACGAGCCAGGCGACCCGGGCCACGATCGTGGTCGTCTTGCCGCTGCCCGCCGGCGCCACGCACAGGACCGGGCCGGGCGGCGCCATGGCGGCGGCTCGCTGGTCGGCGGCCAGATGCTCGAGACGGTCCGCAACAGCCGGGTGGAGGTCCATCCCTGGAAGATGGCAACCGAGGCTTACCTGCCGCGTAACGCCAGGCTTACCTGCCGCGCAACCGGGTCGTAGCGGTACGTCGCGCCCAGCGTGGCGCTGACCCGCCGACCACCGCCGTACCGATGCCATCGCTAGCAGGCCGGCCTGTCGGTCGAATTTGGGCCCGGACCCTGCCCCATGGCTCCGAGGCCGGGCGCTTCACGCACGAAATGGGGCACCCGATCCCTCTTCGCCTGGACCCCGACCGTCATCCACGGCCCGAAACCCGCGTCCGTAACGATGGGATAGGTAAGGAGGGCGGCCGAAGGCCGAGCCCCGCCGACAGAGGGCCGAGCCCGGCGGAAGGGCCGAGCCACGCGCCCGCAACCCGATCCGAGCCCGGTCGCCCAAGCCCCGGACCGCATCGATCGGGGTACGATCGAGGCGTGACCCCCCAGCTCGAAGCCACCCTGCGCAAGCTGCCCGACCGGCCCGGCGTGTACCTGATGAAGGACGCCGGGGCGACGTGCTCTACGTCGGCAAGGCCCAGAGCCTGCGCAACCGGGTCCGCAGCTACTGGCAGAAGCAGAGCGCCGTACGGTGAGGCGCACCGGATCCGGAGCGTCATCGACCGGGTCGCCGACGTCGAGACGACCCTGACCGACTCCGTGTCGGAAGCGCTCCTGCTCGAAGCGAACCTGATCAAGCGCTACCAGCCCCGCTTCAACGTCCGGCTCAAGGACGACAAGAGCTACCCGTACATCAAGATCACCCTGGCCGACGACTTCCCGCGGGTCGAGCGGACCCGCAAGCTCGTCAACGACGGCAGCCGCTACTTCGGGCCGTACGCGTCGGCCTCGTCGGTCGACGAGTCGATGAACCTGATCCGCCGCCTGTTCCCGTTCCGGACCTGCACGATCGACATCACGCGAGGGCAAGCGGGCGCTCCAGCGGCCCTGCCTCCTGTA
This sequence comes from uncultured Chloroflexia bacterium, assembly GCA_963727055.1. Lineage (GTDB taxonomy): Bacteria > Chloroflexota > Limnocylindria > Limnocylindrales > CSP1-4 > Palsa-1033. The sequence continues at coordinate 761,491 of CAVSEN010000003.1, read as the reverse complement.
CCACATCAAGCGCTGCCAGGGCCCGTGCATCGAGGCGATCTCGAAAGAGGCCTACCGGCGCGACATCGCCCAGGTCGAGCTCTTCCTCGAGGGTCGCCAGGAGACGCTCCTGGCCAGGCCCTCGACGAGCGAGATGGAGGCGGCCTCGGCGCGGACCGAGTACGAGCGGGCGGCCGCCCTGCGCGACAAGGTCCGGGCGATCGAACGGACGATGGAGAGCCAGAAGATGGCCGCCTTCGCCCGGACCGAGCTCGACCTGTCGGCCTGGCCCGCCGGACAACCAGGCTGCCGTCCAGCTGTTCGTCGTCCGCGACGGAAGCTGATCGGGCGCGACGTCTTCCTGCTCGAGGCGCGCCCGCGACGCGCCCGACGAGGAGGTCCTGACCGGCTTCCTCGAGCCAGTACTACGCCCGCGCGGCGACCGTCCCGCCCGAGGTCCTGGTCGCCGCCCTGCCCGGCGACGCGGCCGATCTCGAGGCGTTCCTGGCCGACCGGCGGGGCGGGCCCGTTCACCTCCGCGTTCCGCGCCGCGGCGAGAAGCGCGCAGCTGCTCGAGCTGGCCGAGCGCAACGCCGGCCGAGACGCTCGCCCGCGAGCAGGCTCGCTGGCTGGCCGACCAGGGCAAGACCCTGGGCGCCCTCGAGGAGCTCGCCGAGGCGCTCGGCCTGCCCGACCCGCCGATGCGGATCGAGTGCTACGACATCAGCAACTTCCAGGGCAGCCCAGTCGGTCGGCAGCATGGTCGTCTTCGAGGACGGCAAGCCGCGGACCGGCGAGTACCGCCGGTTCCGGATCAAGACGGTCCAGGGTGCCGAACGACTTCGCCAGCCACCAGGAGGTCCTCCGCCGGCGGTTCCGACGGGCAGCCGCGGCGGAGGAGGGGAGCGCCGAGGAGCTCCGCTGGCGGCTGCCCGACCTCGTCATCGTCGACGGCGGCAAGGGCCAGGTGAGCGCGGCCGCCGAGGTGTCTTGCCGAGCTCGGCCTGCACGACCTCCCGCTGGCCGGCCTGGCCAAGGAGCGCGAGGAGCTGTTCCTGCCCGGTCGCGACCGAGCCGATCCTCCTGCCGCCGACGTCGCGGCGCCCTGTACCTCGTCCAGCGCCTGCGCGACGAGGCCCATCGCTTCGCGATCACCTACCACCGCGACCTGCGGGCCAAGGCGTCGGTCCGCTCGGCCTTCGACGACCTGCCCGGCGTCGGCCCCAAGCGCCGCCAGGCGCTCCTCCGGGTGTTCGGCTCGACGAAGCGGATCCGCGAGGCGCCGGTCGAGCAGATCGCGGCCGTGCCGGGCATCGGCGCCGCGCTGGCGAGCCGGATCAAGGCCACGCTGGAGGCCTAGGACCGGCGCTGTCTGCTATTGTCCGGCGCCGAATGCGCAGAGCCGGTCCCTTCCTGATTGTCATCATCGGCCTTGCCGCCCTTGTCCTCGATTTCTGGCCTGGCTTGCGCCTGCCCAGCTTCGGCGGCTCGGGCAACACCAACCCGATCGTCGAGACGAAGCTCGGCCTCGACCTCGAGGGCGGGGTGCGGGTCGAGTACCAGGCCCTGCCCAACAACGGCGTGACGCCCGATGCCGGGGCGATGAACACGATCCGGGACATCATCGAGCGGCGGGTCAACTCGACCGGCGTGGCCGAGCCGCAGGTCGTCACCCAGGGCTCCGACCGGGTCGTGGTCGAGCTGCCGGGCGTCTCCGACGAGTCGGCGATCACGAGCCCTGTCGGCCAGACCGGCCGTGCTCGACTTCATCCCGCTCGACCCGACCAAGTACGGCACCGCCAGCACGACCGGCTCGCCGACGGGGATCGTCGCCAACCAACCCCTGCCCAACGACCCCGGCCTGACCCCCCTGTTCGGCGGCACGGCCGTGACCTCGGCCACGGCCGGCACCGACCAGAACGGGCTGCCGGCGGTCGACTTCGAGCTGTCGAGCGACGCCGCGCAGCAAGTTCGCGGACCTACACCACCAACAACGTCGGCAACTTCTTCGCGATCGTCCTCGACAACACGGTGATCTCGGCGCCCAGCATCCAGTCGGCGATCCCCAACGGCCACGGCCAGATCACGGTCGGCTCGGGCACCGGCGCCCAGGCCGAGGTCGAACAACCTGGTCACCGTCCTCAAGTACGGCTCGCTGCCGTTCCAGATCACCCAGGTCCAGGGCACGACGATCAGCGCGACGCTGGGCAAGTCCTTCCTGAGCCAGAGCCTGCTCGGCGGCGGGATCGGGATCGCCCTCGTCTTCCTGTTCATGCTCCTGTACTACCGCCTGCCGGGCCTGCTGGCCGACGCGGCGCCCTGATCTACTACGCGCTCGTCGTGCTCGCCCTCTTCCGGTTCATCCCGGTCACCCTGACCCTGGCCGGGATCGCGGGCTTCGTGCTCTCGGTCGGCATGGCGGTCGACGCCAACATCCTGATCTTCGAGCGGACGAAGGAAGAGCTGCGCCTCGGGCAAGTCGCTCGTCTGCGGCGATCGAGGCCGGCTTCAGCCGGGCCTGGAACTCGATCCTCGACTCGAACGTGTCGAGCCTGATCACGGCCTCGATCCTGTACGGCTTCGGCTCATCGACGATCAAGGGCTTCGCCCTGGTCCTGATCATCGGCGTCCTGGTCTCGATGTTCACGGCGATCGTCGTCACGCGCACGATCCTGCGCTGGATCGTCCGCCAGGCCTGGGCCCGCCAGCGCGCGGCCTTTTCGGCGTGCGCGAGGACGAGTTCCTCGGCCGCGTTCGCCGGCCGACCGCGACGCGAGGCCCGCGCGCGTGTTTGACGTCATCGGCAAGCGGCGCTGGTTCTTCCTCTTCTCTGGCCTGATCACGATCCCTGGCCTGATCTTCATCCTCCTGACCCCGATCACCGGCGGCGGGGCCGGGCTCCAGTTCTCGATCGACTACACCGGCGGCACGACCTGGGAGATCCGGTTCGAGGATCCCAACGTCAGCGCCGACCAGATCAAGACGGTGTTCGTGGCCCAGGGCATCGGCGACGCCGAGGTCCTCGCGACGAGCGACGGCTACTACGAGATCCGGACGAAGACTGCCGCCCTCGGCACGCCGCCGCCCGCGGACACGCCCGCGCCGAGCGTGTCCGCCAGCCCGAGCGGCTCGGCCGGCCCGAGCACCTCGCCCGGCGCGAGCAGCTCGGCAGCACCCTCGGCCAGCCCGTCCGCGAGCCCGAGTCGCCTCGCCCAGCCCGAGCCCGTCGCCGGGCGCCAGCGCCAGCCCCGCTCCGTCCGGCTCGGCCTCGCCGGGCGCCGGCGGGGTCGACCGCCAGCCCTTCGCCCGGGCTGCGGCAGCGAGACGCTCCCCACGACCGGCAAGTTCGGCGACATTCGCAAGGCGCTCGAGGCCGCCCTCGGGCCGATCGCTCGCAGCGCAACCTGACGACCGTCGGCCCGGTGATCAGCCAGGAGCTGACCCAGCAGGCCGTCCTGCTGGTCATCCTCGGCTCGATCGGCATCCTGGCTCTGGATGACGTTCCGCTTCCGCGACGTGAAGTTCGGGGCCACGGCCCTCGATCGCCCTGCTCCACGACGTGATCGTCGTCGTCGGCACCTTCGCCATCCTCGGCACGCTGTTCCGGGTCGAGATCGACGCCCTGTTCGTGACCGCGATGCTGACCGTCATCGGCTTCAGCGTCCACGACACGATCGTCGTCTATCGACCGGATCCGGGAGAACAAGGCGCGCCACGCCGGCGAGCCGTTCGACGCAGATCGTCAACCACTCGGTCCTCCAGACGTTCGGCCGGTCGATCAACACCAGCCTGACCGTCGTCGTGACCCTGACCGCCCTGCTCCTGTTCGGCGGCTCGGCGATCCAGCTACTTCGTCCTTGCCCTGCTGATCGGCATCGTCTCCGGGACCTACTCGTCGATCTTCAACGCGAGCCCGCTCCTCGTCGTCTGGCAGAACTGGGAGGACCGCCGCCGCGGGCGCCAGCCTGCCGGCCGTCCTGCCCGCCGCTCCGCCTCCTGAGGCGTGGCCAGCCACGGCCGTCCGGGCTCGGCCGTCACGCCGGCGGCCGGCCGGACGTCCGGTGAAGTCGTGGTGCAGTCCCGATGAAGCCGACCGGCGCACGCTAGGCCGATGCTCGAGCCCCGCTTTGCCTGGCACCTGCCCGCGCCGATCGAGATCGAGCCTGCCCTGCTCGAGGCGGGAGCGGCGCAGGGCATCTCGGACCGGCTCGTCGGGATCCTGGCCGGGCGGGGAATCGACTCGACGGCGAGCCTCGCGGCCTACCTCGGGCCGGCCGGTGCCGGCCTTCACGATCCGGGCCTGCTGCCCGACGCGGCCCGGCTCCTCGAACGACTGGACCGGCTGCGGGCCGCAGGTGAGCAGCGTGCTGGTCTTCGGCGACTTCGATGCCGACGGGCTGACCGGCCTGGCGATCATGGTCCGCGCGCTGCGCCGGTTCGGCCTGGCCGCCGAGCCGTACGTGCCGAGCCGACTCGACGAGGGCCACGGGCTGTCGCTGCCGGCCGTCGATGTCGCCCAGACGGCGGGCCACGCGGTGATCATCACGGTCGACACCGGTTCGACGAGCGTGGCCGAGGTCGCCGAGGCCAACCGGCGGGGGATCGACGTGTTCGATCACCGACCACCACCGGGTCCCCGAGGTCCGCCCGGCCGCCTATGCCCTGGTCAACCCGCACCGGCCCGAGGCGACCTACCCGGACGATCGGCTGGCCGGCAGCGGGGTTGCGTTCAAGATCGCCCAGCTCCTCCTTGCCGGGATCGCGGACGGTCCCGCAGGCAGCCCTGGACCTGGCCGAGCTCGCGGCGATCGGCACGGTCGCCGACGTCGCCCCGATCCTCGGCGAGAACCGCTCGATCGCCCGGATCGGACTCGATCGGCTCCGCAGCGCGCCGCTGGTCGGCCTCGCCGCCCTGCTCAGCCGGGCCGGCCAGGCCCCGGCGGCGGCCGACCTCGAGACCGTCTCGTTCGCCATCGCGCCGCGGCTCAACGCCGCCGGCCGGGTCGGCAGTGCCGCCGACGCGGCGGCGCTCCTGCTGACCGACGATCCGGCCGAGGCGGCCGCCCTCGCCGAGCGCCTCGAGGCGAACAACGCCGATCGGCGGGTGATGACCCGCAAGGCCGTCCTCGAGGCGAACGCGGCGGTTGCCTCGGAGCCCGGCGCCGCCGCCGCAACCCTCGTATACGGGGATTGGCCGATCGGGGTGATCGGCCTTGTCGCCGCTCGGCTGGCCGAGGAGCGCGGCCGCCCCGCCGTCGTCGGGACGGAGCTCGATGGCGTGATCCGGGCGTCGTGCCGGAGCGCCGGCGGGGTCGACCTGGCGGCGATCCTCGTCGCCTGCGACGACCTGCTGACCCGTCACGGCGGCCATCCCGGGGCGGCCGGCTTGGAGCTCCCAGTGAGCCAGTGGGCGGCGTTCAAGGAGCGCTTCCTCGCGCTCGCCGGGACGAGCCTCGGGCACGGGGAGCCCGCCCGGCCGAGCCTCAATGTCGAGCTCGTGCTGCCCGCCCTGGGCGTTGACTACGCCCTGATCGCCGATCTCGCCCGGCTGGCGCCGACCGGGCCGGGCAATCCCGATCCGCTGATCGTCGTGAGCGGCCTGACCGTGACTCGGGTCCGGGCCGCCGCCGGTGGCCATACCCAGCTGACCCTGAAGCGCCGCCTCGACGTGGTCGACGGGATCGCGTTCGGCTGGACCGAGCTGGCCGGCCTGGTCGCCGAGGGCGACCGGCTCGATGTCGTGGCCCGGCCGGTCGATCCGCTCGTTCGGCGGCTATGAATCGCTCCAGCTCGAGATCCGTGACGCGGCCCCGGCCGGTTCGAACCCCGGCGTCGTCGCCCGCCTCGCGGCCGGGTCGACGGTCGGGCCGGCGGTCGCCGTGGACCGGCTGGCCGCCGCGACGAGGGCCGGCTGATGGCCGGCCGCGGGCCGGCGGCGGGATCTCGCCGAGGACCGGGTGACCCCTATGGGCTGCTGCCCCGGACGGGTCTCGTCGCCCCGGCGCTTGCGACGGTGGCCCTCGTCGTGATCGGGGTCCTCACCGCGGCGCTCGTCGCCGGCTGGACCCCGATCCCGACCGGCTCGAAGGGCCCGTCGGCATCGGGCGGCGGCGGCAACCTCGTCAACCCGACCGCGGTGCCCTCGAACGTCGTCGTGACCGATCCCCGGGCGAACATCCCGGGCAGCCTGGTCTACGTCAAGGCCGGCAACATCTGGATCCAGACCGGCGGCCAGGCGACCCAGCTGACGAAGGCCGGCGGCGCCTCGTCGCCGAGCTGGTCGCCCGACGGCAAGTGGATCTACTACATCGAGACGATTGCCCAGCCGGGCTACTTCCCGCAGGGCAACACCGGTCCGGCCCGCTACACGATGAACGTGCCGACCCTCGCCCGAATCTCGCCCGACGGGGCGACCAACACGGCCCTCCTCAGCGGACGCTATCGCACCGGCCCGTACACCTGGTTCTACTGGCTGATCGGTCCGGCGGTGTCGCCCGACGGCAAGACGATTGCCCTGTTCTCGGACGCTCCGGATCCGACCCGAAGCGACGTCGTGCTCCAGTTCTACAACGTGGCGACCAAGAAGCTGACCAAGCCGACGCTTGCCGAGAACCCGCCCTACGGCCACCAGGACGCGGCCTGGCGACCCGACGGGAAGCTCTTGCTCTTCGTCCGGAACGGGCGCGACGGGCAGCGCGGGCTGCCCCAGATCTATGCCTACAACCCGGCCACGAAGAAGGCCGTCTCGTTCGGGGCGCCGGGCTACATGCGCCCGTCGTGGTCGCCCGACGGGCGCTGGATCGCGGCCACCCGCCAGACGCCGGAGGGCACGGACGTGGCGATCCTCGACGGCCGGACGGGAACCGAGGTCCTGCGGATCACGAACGACGGCGCCTCGTGGGCCCCGGTCTGGTCGCCCGCGCGGCGACGCGATCGCCTACCTCCACCTCGTCGGCCAGGTCGTCGACCTCAGGATGGTCGGGCTGACCGGTACCGGCCCGGGCTGGACCGTGGCCCAGCTGCCCGACGTGACCGAGAACAGCGGCCTCGACGCGAGCTCGGGCGCGAGCTGGTACATCCCGCCGGACCAGCTGCCGGCGACGCCCGCGCCGAGCGTCCCGGCGGCGCCCAGCGCCCGCCCCGGCGGAACATCACCGAGCCCCTGATGGCCGCCTATCTCGAGCGGCTCGCCGAGCGCAGCGCCGCGGTCGGCAGCGTCCTGTGCCTCGGCCTCGATCCGGACCCGGCCGCCCTGCCGCCGGGCTTCCCGGCGACGATCGCCGGGGTCGAGCGCTACTGCCGGCTGCTCGTCGAGGCGGCCGGTCCGCTGGCCGCGGCGATCAAGCCGAACCTCGCCTTCTTCGAGGCGTTCGGTTCGGCCGGGGTCGCCGCCCTCGAACGGATCCGGGCAGCGATTCCCGATGCGATCCTGGTCGTGGCCGATGCCAAACGGGGCGATATCGGGTCGACCGCCGCGTTCCAGGCGACCGCCCTGTTCGACGTGCTCGGCGCCGACGCGATCACGGCCAGCCCGTACGTCGGGGCCGAGGGGCTGCGGCCGTTCATCGAGCGGGCGGATCGCTACACCTACGTCCTGTGCCGGACCTCGAACCCGGGCTCGGACGAGCTCCAGGGGCTGCCGGTCAGTGGCGATCCGGCCAGCGGGGCGCCGGCCGAGCCGTTCCACGAGCGGGTCGCGCGGCTCGTGGCGGGCTGGGGACCAGGCGGCACGGTCGGCCTGGTCGTCGGCGCGACGGCGCCGGTCGAGATGGCCCGGATCCGGGCGATCGCCCCCGGCCTGGGCTTTCTCGTGCCGGGTGTCGGCGCCCAGGGCGGCGACGTCGAGGCAGTCCTGCGTCACGGCCCGGCCAGCGCTTCACCGGCAGGCGGGGGAGCGGGCGCCGGCCTGCTTGTCAACATCTCGCGCGGGATCGCCCGGGCCGGGCTCGCCGCGGGCCCCGGGGAGCCGGCTGACCCGGGTGAGCGGATCGCCCTGGCCGCCCGGAATTGGTCGACCACTTTGGGAGTCGGAGTGCTATCGTAGATCCGGAACCTGATCCAGAGGCGACGCCGATCCGTATCTGTCAGCGTCGATCGATCGTCGAGTCCGGCCGCTGCAGCGAGGTCACCTGAGATGCCCACCCTGTCACCCATCCACCTGATCATCATCCTGATCATTGCCCTGATCGTGATCGGCCCGGGCAAGCTGCCCGAGGTCGGGGCGGCCCTGGGCAAGAGCATCAAGGAGTTCCGCAAGGCAGCCAGCGACATCACCGAGCCGACCCACGTCGATGCCGCACCGGTCGCGGCACCGGCGCCGGCTGCCCCCGCCTACGCCCCGGCGCCCGCGCCCGCCTATGTCGCCCCGGCGCCTGTACCGGCGCCCGCGGCCCCGGCAATGGCGACGGATCCGGCGCCCAGCCCGACCCTTGCGGCACCTGCCTCGATCATCGCCGCTCCGATGGCGGCGGCGATGCCGGACGCCACGACCCAGGCCGGCAGCGAGTCGACGAGCCCGCAGTCCGCGTCCTGACCGGCGGATCGGGCGCGCCGGGACTGATCACGTCCGATGGCCGATGAAACCCTGCCCGGTGGCCCCGCCCCGATCGTGACCGCGCCGAGCGGCAGCCCGGTGGAATCCGGGGTGATGCCGCTCTTCGATCACCTCAACGAGCTTCGCAGCCGGATCTTCAAGTCGGTCCTGGCCGTGCTCGTGGCGAGCGGCTTCGGCTGGTTCGCCGCGACCACCGTGCGCAACTACCTGCTCGACCAGCTGCCGGGCCACAAGGCCCAGGTCCTGGGCCCCGGCGACGCCTTCTTCATCCAGATCAAGATCTCCCTGACGATCGGCGTGATCCTGGCGATGCCCGTCCTCCTCTACCAGCTGTGGGCGTTCATCGCCCCGGGCCTGACCCAGGCCGAACGGAAGACGATCCGGCCGTGGATCCCACTGGCCCTCCTGCTGTTCGCGATCGGGGTCGGGATCGCGTTCATCGTCCTGCCCTTCGCGATCGCCTTCCTGCTCGGCTTCACCGACAACCAGCTGGTCAACGGCATCGCTGCAACGCCGTACTTCGACTTCGTCACGACCCTGTTCCTGGCCTTCGGGCTGATCATGGAGTTCCCGATCGTCCTCTACGGGCTGTCACTCGTCGGGATCATCAGCTCAGCCTGGATGTCGAAGAACCGGCGGATCGTGACCCTCGCGATCACCGCCTTCGCGTTCATCGTCACGCCCGGCGGCGACCTCGTCAGCCCGTCGGTCCTGGCGGTCGTCGATGATCGTCCTGACCGAGCTCACCCGGATCGCGATCAAGCGGAGCGGCCGCTGATCGTCCGATCGCGGCCGCGCTTCGACCCAGGGGTAGACTGAATTCGTGGCCTCAACTCGCCGATCGATCGACGCGTCCCCGGGGCGGCTCGGCCGGCCGTCGGCCGGACCGGACGCCGCCCAGCGGGCGACCGTCGACCAGCACATCGTCATCCTGAGCGGCCTGTCGGGGGCGGGCAAGACGGCCGCGACGAAGCTGTTCGAGGACCTCGGCTACACCTGCGTCGACAACCTGCCGGGCGAGCTGCTGCCCGGCCTGGCCGAGCTCGTGTCCGAGGATCGCCAGCGCTTCGAGCGGGTCGCGATCGTCCTCGACGTGCGGGCCGGCGACGCATCGCTGGCCCTGGCCGCGGTGCGCGGCGCTCTCGAGGGCCGCGGGATCCGGCCCCAGCTCTTCTTCCTCGAAGCGCGTGACGAGGTCCTGATCCGGCGCTTCTCGGAAACCCGTCACCGCCACCCGCTCGCCGACCAGCGCGGGATCGCCAGCTCGATCGCCGAGGAGCGGCTGCTGCTCGATCCGGTCCGCGACGAGGCCGACGTCGTGCTCGATACCTCGGACCTGTCGCTGCGCGAGCTGCGCGAGCGGATCTTCGCCCACCTCGGTGAGCAGGAGGCCACCGACCGGCTGGCCATCCAGCTGATCAGCTTCGGTTTCAAGTTCGGCATCCCGCTCGAGGCCGACCTCGTCTTCGACGTCCGGTTCATGCAGAACCCGTACTACATCGAGGAGCTCCGCCAGCTGTCGGGCCTGACCGAGGCGGTCCGCAGCTACGTCCTGGGCCAGCCCGTCACCGAGCGCTTCCTCGAGTTCCTGCACGAGTTCCTGGCCTTTGCCATCCCGGCCTATGTCGGCGAGGGCAAGACCCGCCTGGCGATCGCGATCGGCTGCACCGGCGGCTACCACCGCTCGATCGCGATCGCCGAGGCGCTCGCGGCCTGGCTGCGCGACGAGGACCTCGGCGTCGTGTCGGTCTTCCATCGCGAGCTCGACCGGGCATGACCGTCCGGCGCCGGCTGACCGCGATCGCCGGCCTGCGGCGCTGGCTCACGTCGGGCATCGGGATCAAGCGCTGGCTGGCGGTCGTCTTCGTCGGCGAGCTGGGGCTGGCCCTCGGCGGGGCTTTCGCCCTGCGCCAGCTGTACCGCGACGTGGTGATCAGCGGCCCGCTCCAGGGCGCGATCTACGTCGTCACCCTCCAGTTCCTGCCCTACATCGTGCGCGCCCTGATCCTGGCCGCGATTGGCCTGGCGATCTTCGGCTACGGCTCGTATCGCGTCCTCCAGGTCCTGATGGGCCCATTCCGCTCGTCGGCCGATGAGCAGCCGCTGGTCGAGGTGATCTACCAGAAGCGGTTCCTGGCTCGCGGCCCGAAGATCGCGGCGCTCGGCGGCGGGCACGGCCTGTCGACCCTCCTGCGCGGCCTGAAGGAGCACACCAGCAACCTGACCGCGATCGTGACGGTCGCCGATGACGGCGGCTCGTCGGGCAAGCTGCGCGACCAGCTCGGGGTGCCGGCCGTCGGCGACATCCGGAACTGCCTGGTCGCCCTGGCCGACGCCGAGCCGCTGATGAGCGAGCTGTTCCAGTACCGCTTTCCGGGCGAGGAGGCCCCGGCCAGCCTCGCCGGCCACGCGATCGGCAACCTCCTGATCGCGGCGATGACCGCCGTCGAGCAGGGCGACTTCGAGGAAGGCGTCCGGCGGATGAACCGGGTCCTCGCCGTCCGTGGCCAGGTCGTTCCGGCGACGGCCACCGCGGTCGTCCTGCACGCGGCGCTGCGCGACGGGACGCTCGTCGACGGCCAGTCGCAAATCGGCAAGACGAGCGGGATCGACCGGGTCTGGCTGAGCCCCGAGAACGTGCGCGCCTGCGACGACGCCCTGACCGCGATCGCCGAGGCCGACGTGATCGTGATCGGGCCGGGCAGCCTGTTCACGAGCATCCTGCCCAGCCTCCTGCTGCCCGACATCCGGCAGGCCCTGGCCGCCTCGCCGGCCCTCCGAATCTATGTCTGCAACGTGGCCACCCAGGCCGGCGAGACGGACGGCTTCGACCTCGCCGACCACATCGAGGCGCTCGAGCGCCACACCACCTCGGGCCTCGTCGACATCGTCCTGGCCAACAACCGGACGCCGCTGACGGTCCTCGATCGCGGCCACCGCGAGACGGTCCGCCTGCGCTGGCCGCCGGCCGGGCCGCGGCCGCCGCGGCTGGTCCTCGACGACCTGATCGACCCGGCCAGCCCGATCCACCACGATCCCGAACGGCTGGCCGCCGCGATCGTCCGGATCGCCGAGCGGGAGGGTGCCATGCGCCGCCGGAGCGGGGTCGCCCGAACGGCGTGACCGCCTCCGATCGGGACCTCGTCGCGTCGCTCCGGGCGGAGCTGGCGGCGATCGACCCGCAGCGCGCCTGCGACCGGGCGGCCGAGTCGGCCGGCCTGGGGCCCGGCCTGGTGACCCGCGAGGCCTCGATCGCCCGCCTGGCCGTTCGCCTAGGGCGCGAGACCGAGGCTGACCTGCGACCGGGGACCCGGCGCCGTTCGCGCCACGTCCGGCTCAGCGACGCTCCGAGCGGCGAAGGCGGAGCGGCCTCGGATCCGCCCCCGGCGGGGCCGCCGTTTGCCTGGTCCGCCGCCGCCGACCATTGCCGCTGGGCCTGGCTGCGCGGCCGCTTCCTCGCCCGGGGCTCGCTCAGCCTGTCGGCCGGCCGGGCCCATCTCGAGTTCGTCGTGCCGGCCGAGGAGGCGCCGATCCTTGGCCGCCGGCTGGCCGAGGTCGACCTGGCCGCGTCGTGGCGGATCCGCCGCGGCCGGGGCGTGGTGACCTGGAAGAACGCCGAGACGATCGGCACGTTCCTGCGCCGGATCGGGGCCGCCTCGGCGATCCTCGAGCTCGAGGCCCGCCAGGTCTCGCGGGCCCTGCGGGGCGAGCTGAACCGGGTGATCAATGCCGAATTCGGCGAACCTCCAACGGGCCGTGATCGCGGCCGGCCGGCAGCTCGCGGCAATCAGCCGGCTCGAAGCCGACGGGCGCCTGGCCGCCCAGCCCGAGGTCGTCCGCCTGACGGCCGCCGCTCGGCGGGCGACACCCGAGGCGACCCTGGCCGAGCTGAGCGAGCACCTCGTCCTCCACCGTTCGACCGTCCAGCGTGCGCTGGAGCGGATCGAACGGCTGGCCGCCGAGCAGGATCTTGCCGCTCTGTCATGATTCGGCCATGCGCACCGTCATCATCGCCGCCAACTGGAAGATGCACACCACCCCGACCGAGGCCGCGGAGCTGGCTTCGGCGATCGCCGCCCGCACGGACGTGGCCGGCGTCGAGCGGGTGATCTGCCCGCCGTTCGTGTGCCTGGCCGCTGTCCGCGACGCGCTCGCGGCGACGCCCGCCGGCGCCGGCGTCGGGGTTGGCGCCCAGAACGTCCATCACGAGCTGAGCGGGGCGTACACCGGTGAGATCGGCGCCCCGATGCTCGTCGGGCTCGCCAGCTGGGTGATCGTCGGGCACTCCGAGCGCCGGCGCGATGCCGGAGAGACCGACGACCTGATCGGGCGCAAGCTCGGCCGGGCGATCGAGGTCGGCCTGCGCCCGATCCTGTGCGTCGGCGAGCAGCTCGAGGAGCGCGAAGCGGGCCAGGCCGAGGCGGTCGTGGCCGGTCAGCTGCGGGGCTGCCTGGCCGGCTTCAGCGATGCTCCGGCGGCCCTCTCGGCAGCCGGCCTGGTCGTTGCCTACGAGCCCGTCTGGGCGATCGGCACCGGGCGCACCGCCCGGGGGGCGGACGCCGCGACGATGGCCGACGCGATCCGGGCCGCGGTCGCCGGGCTGGGCGATGGGTTCGCCCGGGTCGCCGAGGGCCTGCCGGTCCTGTACGGGGGCAGCGTGACCGCAGCCTCCGCCGGCGAGTTCCTGGCCGAGCCGTCGATCGACGGCGCGCTCGTCGGGGGCGCCTCGCTCAAGGTCGAGGAGATGGCCGGGATCGTGGCCCGTGCCGGGCTCACGGCTGCCGGCCGGCGCTCGGCGGCGGCGGTCGGCTGATGAGCACGCTGGTCCTGCTCCGCCACGGCGAGAGTGACTGGAACCGCGAGAACCGGTTCACCGGCTGGACCGACGTCGACCTGTCCGAGGTCGGGATCGCCGAGGCCCATGAGGCCGGCCGGCTGCTGCGCGAGGGCGGCTTCGATTTCGACCTGGCCTTCACCTCGGTCCTCCGCCGGGCGATCCGGACACTGTGGATCGGCCTCGAGGAGCTCGACCGGATGTGGCTGCCGGTGGTCCACAGCTGGCGCCTGAACGAACGCCATTACGGTGCGCTGCAGGGCCTCAACAAGGCCGAGACCGCGGCCCAGTACGGCGATGCGCAGGTCCACCTCTGGCGGCGAAGCTACGACGTGCCGCCTCCGCCGCTGCCGGTCGGCGACGAGCGGGAGCCCGGCCGCGACCGACGCTACGCCGACCTGGGCCCGGACGACCTGCCTCGCTCGGAGTCGCTCAAGGACACCGTGGCCCGCTTCCTGCCCGCCTGGCACGAGCAGATCGTGCCCGAGATCCGGGCCGGCCGGCGGGTCCTGATCGCGGCCCACGGCAACAGCCTGCGGGCCCTGGTGAAGTACCTCGACGGCATCTCGGACGAGGAGATCCCGGGCCTCAACATCCCGACCGGGGTGCCCCTCGTGTATGAGCTCGACGCGGACCAGCGTCCCGTACGCCACTACTACCTCGGCGATCCCGCCCGGATCGAGGCCGCGGTCGCGGCGGTCGCCGGCCAGGCCCGCGCCGGGACGGCCCACGGCTGATCGGTCCCGGCTGACGGCCGCCCGACGTGCTACCATCCCCCGGCTTCGCACCAACCAGCTGAGGTCACGTCCCGGGTGAACCCGTTCCTGAGCATCGGCCAGATCATCGTCGGCCTCGCCCTGATGGCGGCGATCCTCCTCCAGGCGCGCGGGACCGGCCTGTCGGGGACGTTCGGCGGGGACTCCGCGGTCTATCGCAGCCGGCGCGGTGTCGAGCGGCGGCTGTGGCAGTTCACGATCGTCCTGATCGTCCTGTTCGTCCTCTTCTCGCTGGCCGCCTACATCTACACCCCGGCCGCCTGAGCTCACCCGGCGCGGGCCGGGGCCCGGCGACGACAGCACGAGGCGTGACGATTGACCCAGCGTGACCGGGTGGTCATCGCGGCCCTGTCCGTCGTCCTGGTCTTCCTGGCCCTGGCCGCGACGATTCCGGCCGCCGCGCCGGGCGGGCCCATTGCCGCGCTCAGCCCGAGCCCGGGCCAGACGTCCGAGCCGAGCGCCGCGCCGCCGCCGTTCTACCGCGAAGGCGTGATCAGCAGCCCCAGCTCGATCACCCCGCTGACCGCCCGGACCCAGGCCGATCGCGACCTGAGCCGGCTCGTCTTCTCGGGCCTTGTTGCGCGCGGCAGCGGGTCGGGCTACGTGCCCGACCTGGCCTCGTCCTGGACCGTCGACGCGACGGGTCGGACGTGGACCTTCAACCTGCGCCCGGGCGCGCTATGGCAGGATGGCCAGCCGGTCACCGCCGACGATGTCGTGTTCACGGTCGGCCTGCTCAAGGACCCGGCCTATCGGGGCGCGCTGGCCAACTCCTGGCGCGAGGTCACGGTCAGCCGGGTCGACGCGCAGACCGTCCAGTTCAGCCTGGCCACGCCGATCGCCGGCTTCCTCGAGGACGCCCTGGTCGGGATCCTGCCCCGCCACCTGCTGGCAACCACCGCGGTCGCCGACCTGGCCGATTTCGACCTTCGCCAACGACCCGGTCGGCTCGGGACCGTTCCGGCTCGTCCACTGGGATGCGAGCTCGGCGGACCTCGTGCCGGCGACGACCAGCCCGGCCCCGGCGCTGGCCGGGATCGAGCTCGAGTTCTTCTCGGATTCGGGGACCCTCGCTGACGCCTACCGGACCGGCACCCTCGACGCCGCCAGCGGCCTCACGCCGACCGACGCACTGGCCCTGGCCGGCGTGGCCGGCTCCCGCCTCCTGTCGTACCCGTCGACGACGTTCACCTCGGTCGCCCTCAACCTGCGCCCGAGCCACCCCGAGCTTGCGTCGCCGGCCGTCCGGCGGGCGCTGCTCCAGGCCCTCGACCGACCGGCCATCCTGAGCAACGTCCTGTCGGGGACGGGCAGCCAGGCTGATTTGCCGATCCCGCCCAGCTCGTGGGCCTTCGACGCCAAGGCGAGCGCGCCGGTCGCCTCGAATCCGACGGCCGCGACGACTGCCCTCAAGGCGGCCGGCTGGAAGAAGGTCAGCGCCGGTTGGGAGGTGCCCAAGGCCACGACCGCCTATGCCCTCGAGGTCGACAGTCCGGACCAGGCCTCCAACCCCGTCGCCTGGGCGGCGGCCGAGCTGGTCACCGGCCAGTGGCGGGCCTTCGGGCTGAAGGCGACCCACGTCGGGCTGGCGCCGGCCGACCTCGTCGCCCGGCTGAGTGCCGGGACGTTCGCCGCCGCGGTCGTCCAGGTCAACATCGGGATCGATCCCGACCTCTACCCGCTGTTCGCCTCGAGCCAGGCGATCACCAGCGGGGCGAACATCAGCGGGATCCAGAACTCGAGCCTCGACGCGCTCCTCGTCGCCGCCCGGGCGCCGGGCTCCGACACGGCCCGGCAGACGGCGTATTCGAAGCTCCAGGCCGCCCTCGTGGCCAACCCGGCGATGCTCCCGCTGTTCTTCCAGAACGACCTCGTCGTGGTCGATTTGCGGGTCGTCGGACCGACGATTCGGAGCCTGTCTGATCTCAGTGACCGCTATTGGGATGTGCTAACATGGCGCCTCGCCGACGGGCGGTGACAGCGTTGCCGTGCGTTCGGGGATCTCGCCGAGGTGGCGGAATCGGTAGACGCGCTAGCTTCAGGAGCTAGTGTCCGCAAGGGCGTATGGGTTCAAATCCCTTCCTCGGTACCAGCCCTCGTCAGCGGGATCCCTCAAGGCGCGCATCACCTGCCCAGGTGGCGGAATTGGTATACGCGTACGTTTGAGGGGCGTATGAGGCAACTCATCCGGGTTCAAGTCCCGGCCTGGGCACCATCTCGCTCGTGACTGAAACGGTGGTCGCAGCCGGCCACCGTTTCTCGATTTACGGGCCGCGTATCCTGCCCGGGGGCGGTTAGCTCAGCTGGTCAGAGCGCCTCGTTTACACCGAGGAAGTCACTGGTTCGAATCCAGTACCGCCCACCAGGAACCCGGCCTGGTTGCGTGGGCGGCGCCGCGTCACCATGCTCCGTCGCGAACCCCAGGCCGCTGACGAATTGAGGGTCAGATCATGGACGACGCCCAGGTGCTTGCAGCCGCCACCGCCCGCTACGCAGCGTTCCGGCTGCTCTTGCCGTCGGTGCTGGACGACCTCAAGGCCTGTATCGAGGCGCGGGACGTCAAGCTGGGCTTCGAGATCCGGGCCAGTCTCGCCTCCGCCGCCGCGGACGCAACGGCGAGGCTGGTGGTCGGCAGCCTGCCGGAGTCCGAGACGTAATCGCAAGCCCAAGTACAGTTTGCCCATGAGCACGACCTCGATTTCGACCGGCCTATAGCTCGTGGCCCGACCACAACCGGCGGCTGCGGGAGATCGTCGGCGGGCTGTCCGAGGCGCACCTGGCGATGCGCCCATCGGCCGATCGCTGGCCGCTGTGGGCCACGGTCGGCCACCTGGCCTGCCAACGGGTGTTCTGGCTATGCGACTTCGCCGGCGAGCCGGGCGCCGCCACGACCCGGTTCACCGACGCCGGCCACGACTGCCCGGGCGACGATGACCTCGAGCATGTCCTGTCCGCGGCCGAGCTGGTCGAGGCGCTCGATTTCGACGTTCCGGATCGTCGAAGGCTGCCTCGACCGATGGACCCTCGACATGCTGTCCGACGTGATCCGCCGGCCGGATTTCGGCGAGGACTGGGTCCACCTCCGGGGCGCGGTGATCCAGCGCGTCTTCAGCCACGACGTCTACCACATCGCCGAGCTGAACGAGGCGCTCGGGATCGCCGGCCTGCCCCAGGTGGACCTCTTCGAATAGGAGCTCGGCGGCGGGCAATCCGCCACCGAGCGTCGAGCGCTCCTAGAGCTGGCCGGCGATCTGCTGGGCGACGGCCTCGACCTTCGGCTCGAGATCCGTGCCGGCCTGCGAGGACACGTTAGCCGAGACGACCACGATCGTGCCGTTCTTGCCGAACGCGACGGTCGCCGAGTTGGCGTCGACGACCTTGCCGGCCGCGTCGCCCAGGCCGCTGATCGGGGTCATGGCACCGTCGGTGCCTTCGGCCTGGATCGCGGCCTGGATCGCCGCTGCCTCGAGCCCGGTCCCGATCGTCTCGACGTAGACGGTGACGTCGTCACCGCTGTCGGTGGCATAGCTGGCCATGCTCACCGGCCCGATGTTCATGCTGCCGGGCTGGAGGGTCGGAGTGCCACCCAGGATCTGGGCCGCGATCTGGGCGGTCAGGATCGTGCTGGCGTTGACCGCGGCGTTGCCCCCGCCGAACAGGCCTGACGGCAGCGAGAACGAGCCGAAGTTGAGGCCCCCGCCGCCGCCTGTGCTCGATCCGGGCGCCGAGCTCGTGCCGGGGGCCGTGGTCGCGCTGCTGCTGCAGCCGGCCACGACGAGCGCCGCGGCCAGGACGCCGCCGGCAAGGAATTGCTTCGGTGATGCCACGACCACACCCTCCGTTGATGCGTCGCCGGTCGGCTGATGCCGGCCTGCGTTGAATGACGCCGAGACTGTAGCGTGGACGAGGGCCGTCCGTCTGCCCGCGCCTCGATCGTCCGGGGGCTGACCGCGCCGATTGTCCTGCCCGCCGAGGTCCGGGAGGCGCGTGCGGGCCTCGCAGCGTGCGATGAACCTTTGTCGATCGTCGTTCGTCGGATAGGGTGATGGCGAGCCCGGATCGCAGCGAACGAACGACGGCCGGAGGGGCTGGGGTGGGATCGGTGACGGTGATCGACAGGCATGGCGCGCTCGCTCGGCTGCTCGAGCGGGAGCTCGATCGGTCGTTCTCCCTGGCGCGGGCCATCCTCGGCGATGACCACGAGGCCGAGGATGCGGTCCAGGATGCCTGCGTCGCGGCCTGGCAGGGCGCGGCGTCCCTACGCGACCCCGATCGCTTCGGCGCCTGGTTCGGCCGGATCCTGGTCAACGGCTGCCGCGATCGACTCCGCCGACGCCAGCGCCAGCAGGTCCGGGCGATCGCCCTCCAGGCGGAGTGGCGGGGCGAGGCCGACCGACCTGATCCGGCCGGGATCGCGACCGGCTCGGAGCGAGATCTCGACCGCGCCTTCGAGCGGCTCGACCCGGACCACCGGATCGTCGTCCTCCTGCGCTACTGGCAGGACCTCAGCCTCGATGAGATCGCCGATCGCCTTGGCCTGCCGCTGGGCACGGTCAAGTCGAGGCTGCACTACGCGTTGCGATCCCTGCGACTGGACCTGGAGGCGACCGATGGACGAGTCTGAGCTCGAGGCCCGCCTTCGGCGGCGACTCCACGAGCGCTTCGACGGCCAGCGGGCGTCGAGCGAGCTGCGCGACGCGCTGGTCGCCGCTGCCGCGACCGCCCCGGCCGCGACCCGGGCGCGCCTGGCGCCGGCCTCGCTGGTTCCTGCATCGCGGCAGTTGCTCGCCGTCGCTGCCGTCCTCGTGATCGTCGTCGTCGCGGCGATCGCGATCCTCGGTCGTGAGGGTTCGGTGGGGGTGCCGCCCCCATCGGTGTACCCCGCCGTCTCGCCGTCGGCATCGCCATCGGCGCCGGCCGCAGGGGAGGTCTCCCCGTCCGCGAATCCAAGCGTACCGGCCCCCAGCGTGCCCCCGGTGTCGAGCGCGGCGTGGTCCAGCCTCGACTTCCGAGCGCTGAGCGGAGTGCCGGTGATCTCCTCGGTCGTTGCCTGGTCCGGCGGCTACGTCGCGATCGCCGGCGCGACCTCGAGCGCATTGCTCACGGCCTGGACTTCGGTCGATGGACGGACGTGGACGGCGCTGCCGGCAGCGACGTTCGGACTCGATGACCCGAGTGGCAACACCTTCGTCGTCGGTGGCAGCACCTGTGGCAGCGGCGTGGTCGTCGTGGCCGAGGATGCCTCCGGCACCGGGACGCTGTGGACCTCGACCGACGGATCGACGTGGCGCCACGAGGCGATGCCCGGGGGCAAGTTGAGCCAGGTCCGACAAGGGCTGATCGCCGGAACGTCGACCGGGGCCGTGATCGCCAGCGAGACCGGTCCGGCGGTGGCGGTCACGATGGACTGCACAACCTGGCGCAAGGTCAGTCTGCCCGGCCCGTCGACCACCCAGGTCACGGCGGTCGCCGCCTTCGGCACTGGCTACGTGGCGCTCGACGCCTCGAGCCAGGCCCCGGCCAGCCAGCCCCGGGCCTGGTCGTCGAGCGACGGCGCGACCTGGGCCCCGGCCACGGTCCAGGCGGCACCCGGCCACGACTTCAGCCAGGTCTGGACCGGTGCCGGGGGACTGATCGCCGAGAGTCATTTCGGTGGCACGCCCGGGCTCGACGCACTGTGGTCGTCGGCCGATGGCCGGGCCTGGCGGATCAACGCCGGGCTGGATCCGCTCGGGCAGATCACGTCGGGCGAAGGCCAGGGCGATCCGGCAGGCGTGCTGACCGGCGACGGGACCCGGTTCGTCGCCTGGGGGTCGCCGAGCGACGATCTGGCCGGAGCCGCCGAGTACTGGACCTCGTCCGATGGCGTCCACTGGACCCGGCTCCAGACGTCGGGTTCAGGCCCATCGGAGCCGCTCGGTGGCAACCAGCTGTTCCTGCTGCGCGATGGCATCCTGATCAGCGGCGACGCTGGTACCTGGTTTGCCGCCGCAACAGCGAACTAGGGCGCTCGCTCCGATCGATCCGGCGGCACACTGGACCAGCGCACCGTGCAAGCACTGCTAGACTCATCTCGAATTCGGTGGCCGTCCCCGGTCCGCACGATTGAGGAGCAGCATGAGCCCAACCCTGATCATCCTGATCATCGTCATCGTGGTGGTGGTCGGGTTCGTCGTCCTGACCTACAACGGGCTGGTCCAGCGCCGCTTGCGTGTTGACGAAGCGTTCGCCCAGATCTCGGTCCAGCTGAAGCGCCGCTGGGATCTCATCCCGAACCTGGTCAATGCGGTCAAGGGCTACATGGACTTCGAGAAGGATGTCCTGACCAAGGTGACCGACGCGCGGGCCAATGCCGTCGCCGCCGGCGCCCAGGGCAGCCCCGCCGCCCAGGCCAGCGCCGAGAACGCCCTGACGGGCACCCTCCGTTCGTTGTTCGCCGTCGTCGAGAACTACCCCACCCTTAAGGCCAACGAGAACGTCCTGAGCCTGCAGGAGCAGCTGACCACAACCGAGAACCAGATCGGGTTCGCCCGCCAGCACTACAACGCGACCGTCCTCGACTTCAATACCGGGATCGCGACCTTCCCGGCCGTCCTGCTGGCAGGGCCGCTGGGCTTCACCAAGCGCGAGTTCTTCGAGGCCGAGCCCGAGGCCCAGGCGGTTCCCCAGGTGAACCTCGGCCAGAGCTAAGGCTCCGTCCCAGCCCCGCACCCGCGTCGCCATGGCCGCCAGCACCACCTTCTACGACGAGAAGGCAGCCAATCAGCGCAACAGCATCGTGCTGGTGGTGCTCGTCGTCCTCTTCCTGGGGCTCCTCGGGGGCCTGATCGGCTATGCCCTGACCGGCTCACAGGCGGGCGCCGTCGGGGCGATCGTGATCGCCGTGGCGATCGGTGGCCTGAGCTCGCTCGGCTCGTACTTCCTGGGCGACCAGCTCGTTCTCGCCGCCTCGTCGGCCAAGCCGGTGAGCGAAGAGCAGGCGCCCCAGCTGTACAACGTGATCCGCGAGCTGACGATCGCGGCCGGGATCCCGATGCCGGCCGTGTACGTCATCCAGGACGACGCGATGAACGCCTTCGCGACCGGCCGTGACCCCGCCCATTCATCGGTCGCGATCACGACGGGGCTGCTCAACGTGATGAACCGCGAGGAGCTCCAGGGCGTCCTCGGCCACGAGCTATCCCACGTCCGCAACTTCGATATCCGCTTCTCGTTGATGGTCGGCGTGCTGGTCGGCAGCATCGCCCTGCTGTCGAGCTTCTTCCTGCGCTACACGTTCTGGTTCGGCGGCGGCCGGCGCTCGAACAACAACGAGGGCAATGGTGGGGGAGCGCTGCAGCTGATCGTGTTCGTCGTGGCGATCATCCTGGCGATCCTCGCCCCGATCTTCACCCGCCTCGTCCAGCTCGCGGTGAGCCGCCAGCGGGAGTACCTGGCCGACGCTTCGTCGGTCGAGCTGACCCGCAACCCGCACGGCCTCGAGAGTGCGCTGGCCAAGCTGGCCGGCGACAAGACCGTGATGAAGGAGGCCAACCCGGCCACCCAGCATCTCTACTTCCACAATCCGCTGATGAAGCTCAACGCCAACCCGAGCTCGCTGTTCTCGACCCACCCGCCGCTCGTCGACCGGATCAACCGGCTCCGCCAGCTGACTGGCGAGGCGCCCCTGCCGCCCGACGCCGCCGGCTCGATCGGGGCCGCCAGCTAGGGATTCGGCGGGGCAGCTGGTCGAGGCGCTTGCTCGCGCTGCCTGCGTTCGGGCCCGCCGAGCGTGTCCTGCGGCCCACTTCGCTCAAATTCCGCCCGCAGCTGCGTTGCGGTCCAGTCAGGCGGCCGGAGCGGTCGCGCCAGTCCGCGCGACCGGGGTCGCGGCGCTCCCGACCGGGCGCGGTTCGCAGCAATTCCGCCCCCAGCTGCCTTGCGGTCAAGCCGAAGGCCCGATTGCCCAGAATCGATAGCTGGCCGTGCGTCGCCGTGCACCAACAGGCGCGGTATCGGCTGGATCGCGGGTCGACCGGACAGGAAGTCGTCCATAACGCGCCTGGGGGCGGAATTTCTGCGAAGTCCCGCGCCGACGGGCCCGCCGTCGGCCGCGAGTCCGCCCTGCCGCCAAGCGGACCGAGCCCAGGCGGCCATTCGGCCGAGAGCCCGTGGTATCCTCGGCCCGGCCGACGGGTGCTGCGCCCGATCAGGCACGGGCCGAGATAGCTCAGTCGGTAGAGCACGCGACTGAAAATCGCGGTGTCGCCAGTTCGATTCTGGCTCTCGGCACCACTCCCCTGGGCGTCGCGCCGGGCGGGTTCAGGCGACCCTGGCCTGCCGCCCGGATACCAATCGGTGGACCCTTCTGCTAGCATCAGACCCGTCCAACCGGGCTCAGGTGACCCGGAAGGGAACACTCGGGCGGAAGTGGCTCAGCTGGTAGAGCGCAACCTTGCCAAGGTTGAGGTCGCGGGTTCGAACCCCGTCTTCCGCTCCAACATCCCTCGTCAAGCGCCCGGTCGGGCCGATCGGCATCCCGCCGGCGGCGTGACCGGTGCCCCTTCGTCCAGTGGTAGGACAGCGGACTTTGGATCCGTTAACCGAGGTTCGAATCCTCGAGGGGCAGCCACCCCGGGCTGCGGCCCGGACCAGCCGGCCCCCTTCCGGCACGCTCTCCAGGCGACGTACCCAAGTGGTTAAGGGGGAGGTCTGCAAAACCTCTATGCAGCGGTTCGAATCCGCTCGTCGCCTCCACTTCCCTGACGACCGAACCCTCAGCGGTACGTCGTCCGGTGAGATGAGCACCTTGTGATCCTGCCCAAGGTCCGCGATCCGCGGTTCATCACGGTGCGTCGCGGTGGGAGCCTCCGGGACGACGATCACCACCTTCTTGCGCTGTGGGCGGCTGACTGCGCCGAGCACGTGCTCCACCATTTCGAGCAGGCACGGCCGGAGGACGACAGTCCACGCAGGGCGATCGAGCTCGGGCGTGCGTGGGCCCGGGGCGAGGTCACGTGGTGGGCGGCCCGCACGGCGGCCGGCCACGCCAACGGCGCGGCCAGGGACCTGCGTGGGGCCGCTCGGAATGCCGCCTACGCCGCCGGCCAGGCCGCCGCGGTGGGCCATGTGGCCGCCCATGAGCTCGGAGCTGCAGCCTATGCGATCAAGGCCGCGTGGGCGGCCGCGACCGATGCCAACCGGGCGGGTGCCGGCCGCGAGGAGTGCCGCTGGCAGCGAGCCCGGCTTCCCGCAGAGATCCGGGCGCTCGTGCTGGACGACGAGCGGCTGCGCAACGAGCTGTGCTGGTTCGCGTTCGACTGCTGACGCCGTTCGATCCCTCCGGCC
Source organism: uncultured Chloroflexia bacterium (assembly GCA_963727055.1). GTDB lineage: Bacteria > Chloroflexota > Limnocylindria > Limnocylindrales > CSP1-4 > Palsa-1033. The sequence goes on along the minus strand of CAVSEN010000003.1, from coordinate 738,021 downwards.
GACCGCTCGGTTTCCTTGCCGGCCGGCCGTGCCGGGTTCGCTAGCCGGTGGAGCGCGGGCGAGCCGCGTTGAGGACGCCAGAAACCCGCCTGATGTGATCCTCGAGCCGGGGCAGCTCGGCGAGATTGTCAAGGACGACCGTGAGCATCGCAGCGGGAGCCATGGCCTCCGTGTTGCCCTCGGCGATCCAGCCCACGAACGACGCCAGGTCCTCGAGGGTCCGCCGGTAGAAGTAGAAGCCGAACGTCTCGGCGTTCAGGCGCACCGGACCACAGGCCGACTCGTAGCGATCCCGGAACCTGCCGAACCGCTCCGCCGGAAAGAAGTCCGTACCGGCGAACATGAACAGGTCCGCCTCGCGCGGACCGAGCAGCGCGTCACTCCAGTCGAGCAGGTGCAGGGTCCCGTCGTCGGAGCGCAGGAGGTTCGAGCCCCAGATGTCGGTATGGCACAGGACCAGGTCCGCGTCGCCCGCCGCGGCGAGGTCACGGAGCGTCTCGAGGCGATCCACTGCCGCACGCAGCCCGGGTGAGGCTGTGCCGAGGGCCTGGCGAAGGGCGGCGAGGGTCGGATCGTCTCCAGCCGGCAGGTCGGCATCGTCTTCGACAGCCGTCAGGGTCAGGACGAAGTGGGGCAGGAACGGGAGCTCGTAGCGCTCGTGACGGTCGACCAGGTGACGGACGGCAGGCGTGCTCTGGTGGATCGCAGCCACCAGGTCGGCCACCGCGGCGTACAGGTCAGCAGGCCAGGCGGTCTCGGATTCGAGGTCGCGGCCCTCGAGATACTCGAAGACCTGGACCTCGTACCCATCGAACCGGCTCACGAAGCCGCCGCCACGATCGGCGAGCGGACGCGGGACGGGGATGTCCCGCGCGGCAAGGGCCGCCAGCAGGCGGGCGTCCGATCGAGCCGAGGTCGGGTTGCGCGGGAGCTTGACGAACGCCCGGCTCCCATCGGCACAGGTCGCGACGTAGCTCCACGAGTCGATGCCAAACGGCACGAACGTCAGCCGGGTGACCTCGAGCCGGTAGCGATCGCCCAGGAGGTCGATGAGTCCCGCTTGGTCGAGGTCCGGTTCGGTTCGCATCCATCGTCCCCGCAGCGTGGCCCGATCATCCGGCCGCCGGTGAGGCGGGTCAAGGCGATCCAGGCCGCCGCCCAGCGCTCGGGGGCCACCCGTGCCGCCGAATGCCGGTGGCTGGTACTCCTGTTGCCCGCCCGCACCGCACCACATGGGTCATAGCGAAGTGCTCGAGCCGACCGGTATCGTCGCAGCGGGATGTTCATCGACTTCGCCCAGATCAAGGCGGCCGTACGGGCCGAGGAGTACTACGCGATCGCGAGCGATCGCCGCTTCCGGGCGGTTGAACGGCGCGAGCTGCGGAAGGCCGCCCGGACCGGGATGCTCGTCGTCATCGTCGTCGCGCTCCTGGGTGGGGTCCTGCTCAGCCTGATCCACGCCTCGTCAGCCGCCCTGATCCTGGGCGCCGACGGTGTTGTCGGGGTTGCCGCTGCTGCCGGCTACTGGGTCCTCGGTCGGCGGGCCCGCCACTACCCCGAGGCCGTTGTCTTCGCGCTGACCCTCCTGATCATCGCCGTGGTCGCGGGGCTGGGAATCGCCGACGGCGGCCTGGCGATCGTGGCCGGCGGCTACCTCGTGCTGCTGCCACCGGTCGTCTCGCAGGTCGTGACCTGGCGAACGTGGACCCACACGATCTGGCTCGTCGTGTTCATCGTGGCGGTCTTCGGCTTCCTGGCGGTCATTCCCGAGGCGAGCCTGCCGGCCGCCGACCGGCTCGACTTCGCGGTGCTCGGCCTGCTGTCCCTGGTGGCCAGCTTCGTCGGCCACGTGCTGAACTTCCGCAGCCGGGTCCGCAGCTTCGGCCAGCTGCGCACGATCCAGCTCCTCCATCGGGACATCGAACGCCAGCACAGCGCCCTGGCGAGGACGCTGGCCGAGCTCGAACGCACCTCCCGGGTCGACCCATTGACCCGGATCTCGAACCGCCTCCGCCTCGATGAGGACTTCGACGAGATCCGGGCCAGGATCAACCGGACGGGCGAGACCTGTGGCCTGCTCGAGGTCGACCTCGACCGGTTCAAGCTCGTCAACGATCGGCGCGGGCATCTCGCCGGCGACGCGGTCCTGCGCGCGGTCGCACAGGCCCTCCAGGGTGCCCTGCGGGCCGGCGACCACGTCTACCGCTACGGCGGCGAGGAGTTCGTGGTCATCATCGCCGACGCCGACACGGTCGCGACGAAGGCCGCCGCCGAGCGCCTGCGGGCGACGATCGAGGCCCTCGGGATCCCGCACCCGGGCAACCCACCGGGCGACGTGGTGACGATCAGCATCGGCGGCACCGTGATCGGGCCGGCCGACATCGACGAGACCGACGACGCCCTGTTCGATCGAGCCGACCGGGCGATGTACCGGGCCAAGATGAGCGGCCGCAACCAGGTCGCCCACGACCTGCCCCGCTGGCTCGACGTGCGGCCCGGGATCGTGCCGGTCGCGGCCGACGAAACCGCCTAGGCAGCGGCCCGTCGCGCGGCGATGATGGGCCGGTGAGCCAGCCGACCGCCGACGCCTTCGATCCCGAAACGCCCCTGCCGGGGCCTCCCGACCCGTGGCAGGGTGCGGCCCAGCCCGAGGACGGGGACGGGCCGCCGTGGCGGATGACCGAGATGATCGCCGCGGAGCCGGCCTTCGCCGCCCGCTGCCTCGCCCGGCTCGAGGCGGATGGCTCGGCGGCCGCCCTCGCCGCCGAGCTGCGCGCCGCAGCCCGGGCCGGTGAACCGGTCTTGGTCGTCGGCTGCGGCACGAGCGAGCACGGTGCCATCGGCGTGGCGGCCATCCTGGCCGACGCCTGGCGGACGGCCGGCCTGCGTGGCCCAGGCCCGGTCTCGGTCCAGGCGTTCGAGGCGAGCCTCGACCCGCAGGCCGGGCTGTGCATCGCGATCAGCCACGATGGCGGGACGTGGGCCACGATGCGCTCGGTCGAGGCGGCCCGGGCCGCCGGCGCCCGCACCGCGCTGATCACGGTCAGCGGCCGGGCGCCCGGCGCCCAGGGTGTCGACCTCGTGCTCGAGACGCACGAACGGGACCAGAGCTACTGCCACACGATCGGCTACACCTCGCCGCTGCTGGCGGCCGCCGCCGCGGGCGCGGCCCTGACCGGGACGCCGGTCGACCCGGCTGCGGTTCGGCGCCTGCTGGCCGCCGGTCTCAAACCGGCGGCAGTCGGGGCGGCGGAGGCGATCGCGGCCGGGCTCGCCGGCCGGCCCACGATCCTGACGATCGGCACGGGCGTCGACCGGGGAGCCGCCCGGGAGCTCGTCCTCAAGCTCGAGGAAGGGACCTGGCTGCCGTCCGCGATGCGCGATCTCGAGACGTTCGCCCACGGCCACCTGCCGGCGACCGACGCCTCGACCGGGCTCGTCCTCATCCTCGCCGAGCGGCGCGCCCGAGCCGAGCGGCTGGAGCGGGCGCGGCAGGTCCTGGCCGCCGCGGGCGAGACGGGGATCGGCGCGGCCGCGATCGTCACGAGCGGTGTCGATGGCGAGCTGGACCGGGCGCTGACGCCACTCGGCCGGATCGTCGTTCCGGACGAGCCGGCCCTGCCGGCACCGGTCGCGGCCCTGCTTGCGACGGCCACGCCGCTCCAGCTCGTGGTGGAGCGGCTGGCCCGGATCGTGGGCACGAATCCCGATCCGATCCGGCGCTCCGACCCACGCTACGCCGCCGCCGCGGCCCGCCTCGAGGGCTGAACAGAGCCCGGCTCGATCCGAGCCGTGGGATGCCGTTCAGGACGTCGTCAGGGATTCCAGCGGATACTTCCACCAGCGGGGCGGCTCCGAGCCGGCCGGCCGCGCCCATCGTTCCCCTCCCGGAGCCGTTCTTGCCGTCTCACCGCCCGGCCCTGGCCGGTTCGCCCCGATGACCACCGAAGTGCCCGACGACGATCTCGAATACGAGGCCGTCCCCAGCCGCCGGCTCGTCCTCCTCGTCGGCCTCCTGAGCGTGGTCGCGATCGTCGTCGCCGCGGGGGCCCTCGTCCTGATGCTCGTCCGCGGCAGCACGCCCACCGCCGACTCGTGCCGATCCCTGGCGTGGGCGTCGCTGCCCGACGTGACGACCTTGCCGTCGGGCTGGACCCTGGCCGGCAGCGGCTTCTACTCGGATGGCTACAGCACCTCGTTCGTCGGCCCGGCACCGTCCGACGCGACGACACCGACACCCTCCATCTACGTCCGGTTGAACTGCGTCGGGGCCGACGACCAGCTGGCGCTGGTCCGTTCCCACGACGCGGGGGTCGCCGCCGGGGCGACGGTCGTGCCGTTCGCCAACCTCGGCGAGCAGTCGTTCGCGCTCCAGGACGCGACCGGCGGCACGACGGTCTACTTCCGGCGGAGCGGGATCGTGGCCTACCTCGTCGCGGCCTCCTCGGTCAGCTCCAGCGCGCTCCAGCAGGCGGCCACGGCGGTCGACCTGGCGATTGCCGCGGCGACAGCCGCGGGTGGCCACGGGGTCGTCGGCAACCTGCCCACGTCGCCGCCGGTCAGCCTGACCTCGCCCGGGGCGTCGGGTGCCCCGGCCAGCACGGCGCCGTCCCCGACGAGCACCCCGTCGCACGCCGTGCCCGACCTCGAGGCGGCCCTGCCCCACACGATCAATGGGACGCCGTTCACGAGCCAGAGCCTGACGGGCACCGACGCGATCGGGACCGACCCGGCGAGCGTCGCCCTGGCCGCCTCGATCAAGGGCTTCGGCAAGGCCGTCGGCGACTTCCAGGTCGCCGAGTCGTACGACGCAACGGGCACGGTCGCCGTCACGATCATCGGCTTCCGGCTGACCGGCGTCCAGGGCGTGCCGTTGCGCCAGGCGATCATCGCCAGCTGGATGGCCGCCGCCGGCTCGGGGATCACCACCGCGCCGGCGAGCGTCGGCGGGAAAGCCGTTACCAAGGTCGACTACGGCGACGGCGGTCCGCTCGACTACGTCTATGTCCAGGGCGCGACGGTCTTCGACGTGTCAACGGCCGACACCACCCTGGCCTCGACGGTCCTCGGCCTGCTGCCCTGAGCCCGGCCGTCGACGGCGCGCAGGGGCTACCCTTCGGGCGGGCCGAAGTGGCGGAATGGCAGACGCGGTGGACTTAAAATCCACTGCCCGCGAGGGCGTTCGAGTTCGAGTCTCGACTTCGGCACCAGCACCGGCCGGCCGGCCGGTCAGTAGCGCCGGCCGCGCTGGCGGGCGAGGTCGAACGACGCCGTATCGGCGATCGACATCACGGCCATCGTGCCGGCCTGGACCGGATCGGACACGACGAGGTCGACGTGTTCGCCGATCGAGCCGGCCATGTTCAGGGCGATGACTGGGATCCCGAGCGCCCGCAGCTCATCAACCGCGACCGAGATCTCGCCGCCCATCAGCGAGCCGGCCAGGACGAGAAGCCGTGCCCGGGGCAGGTCGGCCACCGCCCGGACCGCCTCGGCGATCTGCTGCTCGCCGACGAGCGGGATCGTGTCGACGCTGATCCGCTCGCCGCGCAGGTTGTGCCGATCGGCCTCGCTCACCGCCCCCAGGGCGACCTGGGCGACCTGGGCGCCGCCGCCGATCACGATCACCCGCTTGCCGAAGACGCGGTCGAGGGCCCGGGTGATGCGCACGGTCTGGACGACCGGCACGTCGCTCAGGGCGGCGATCAGGTCCGCCTCGGCCGCCCCCTCGGTCTCCAGCTCGACCTCGACGATCGGCGGATCACCGGCGACGTGGCGGACGGTCGACCACGTCCGCAGCCGGCCGCCGGCCCGGCCGATCCCCTCGGCGATCCGGGCCGGGGCATCGAGCTGGTCGAGGTGGTCGACCCGGAGGGCGACGGGGGCTGGTCGGCGGGCGGTCATCCCCGCGATAGTACGGCCGCGACGTAGTGGGGGATGAGGGACGCCCAGCCGGCCTGGTTGCGCTCCCGCCAGGCGCCGGCAGCTGACCCCAGCCGGTCCCAATCGCGATGCTCGATCTCGACCCGGGTCCGGCCCTCCCCGCGGGCCATGAAATGGATCTCGACCTGGGTCGCGTCGGTTCGATCGCGGTTCAGGTGCCAGCTGTAGCCGAGGCGGCTGGGCGGCTCCCAGATCGTCACCTCGCCCCAGTCATGCTCGATCCCGCCGGCCTGCCGCTCGAAGATCCGCCCGCCCGCCCGGCCCTCGAGGACGACGGTCAGGCCGGCTTCAGCCGAGACGGTGTGATCGAGCGGCCACCACTGGTCGATCCGCCTGGTCCACGTGTCGAAGGCGTGCTCGACCGGGCAGTCGACGTCGAAGGCCAGCCGAATCGGCTCGATCACCGGCGCCGCGGACCGGCCGGGGTGTTCTCGGCCACGATCCGGAACCGGGCTGCAGCCTCGCCCCAGACCTGCTCCATATAGGCCCGAACGGCTTCGACCCCCTGGTCGTGGAGCTGGTAGATCCGGCGGGTGCCGACCGGTCGCTCGACGACCAGGCCGGCCCGTTTGAGGACCCGTAGGTGGCGTGAGACGGCCGGGCGGCTGATCGGCAGCCGGTCGGCCAGCTCCTGGACGGAGCGCTCCGACCCGCCCAGCAGCTCGACGATCGCTCGCCGGTTCGGGTCGCCAAGCGCGTCGAACGGGTCGCCCAGCGGCTGGCTGGCGGCCGCCAGCCCCTGGCTTCGGGTGGCGCTCAGATTGCCCGCATCCGGTTGTTCTTCGCGTCGTGGGTCACCTCGGCCAGGCCGAGGGCCTCGAGCAGCGGCGGCATGTACACCCCGAACCGGCCCCGGAGGCCCTTCTTCAGGCCGTACCAGCCACCGACCGGGTTGTCGGCCGAACGGCCCCAGGCTTCGACGGTTCCGTCCGGCGCCGGCTTCTGCTCGTCGGCGCCGCCGAGCGGGACCCAGCCGCCCTGGGCCCTGAGCCAGGTGTGGAGATCGTCGATCGCACGGGCGTCGTACAGGAGACGGGTCCCACCCACCTGGCAGACGATCGTCGGCGGCTCGGACGCGGGGTCCCGGTACATCGAGTAACCCGACGTTCCGGGGGGCGTCTGGAGGACCCACGGATCGTCTTTGGTGCCGCTGCCGGTGGCCATCGTCGCGCTCCTTGCTGGTTGCGGTCCGTAACCGTTGGGCTACGGTAGCAGCGCCACCACGAAACGGCAAGACGGTTCGGACGGGAGCGTCGGCCGCACGCCGCGGACCGCCGGGACGATCGGGTCACAGTCCGGACGCCTCGGGAGTCCTAGTCTCGAGGCAGGCGCCAATGCGCCCCCGAACCGAGGTCCGACCTCCCGATGCCAGCTCGTCCCGGGCGTCGCGCCCATCTCCCGACGACGGCGATCGGCCTGACCGGCCTGGCCGTCATCGCCGTGCTCGTGGGCGCCTGCATCGGCGCGCTGAGCACGCCGGTGCCCGGTGTGACCGCGATTCCGAGCGGCGGACCGGTTGCCGCGGCCAGCCCGGCCGTCTCGGAAGCGATCAGCGCGCCGAGCCCCCGACCGACCGCGACCCCGTCGTTCGTCCCGTCAGCCGCCCCGGCGCAGCCGTCCGGCGCGCGACCCACGACCCTGCCCGCCATTCCGGTCGGGGCGGTCCCGATCCTCTACTACCACCGGGCCGAGGCGCCGCCGGCCGCCTATCCGACCTGGTCGAAGACCAGACAGGCCGCGTTCATCGAGTACGACGTCCTGCCGGTCGCCCTGGCGGCCCAGCTCGACTGGCTTGTGGCCAACCACTACTCGACGATCCTGCCCCGGGATCTCGTCAGCCACTGGGACCTCGGGACGCCGCTGCCGGCGAAGCCCGTGATCCTGACCTTCGACGATGGATTCCATGACTGGGTCACGACGATCCTGCCGATGCTCCAGGCCCGGGGCATGGTTGCCGAGTTCTACATCACCCTGGGCGCGGTCACCAACGGCAACATCACCTGGGCCGAGGTCCGGACACTGGCCTCGGCCGGCCAGGGGATCGGCGCCCACGATGTCCACCACGTCCAGCTGGCCGAGCTGGGCCAGGGCCACCCGGACGCCTCACCGGCAACGATGTGGGCCGAGGTCAACGGGGCGCGCGAGGCGATCGCCAGCCATGTGGGCGTTGCCCCGGACTCGATGGCCTACGTCGGCGGCGGCTTCAGCCCGGCCCTCGAGGCGATGGTCAAGCAGGCGGGTTACACCAGCGCCCGCACGATCCGGCGGGGAATCGTCCAGGCGGCCGACCGGCCGTTCGAGCTCCATGTCGTCCGGATCGGGCCGTACGATGACGTCACCGACCTGATGTCGGGCACATTGCAACCCGGCCTGCCGGTCTTCGTCGCCCGGATGCACGGCGTCTCGGATCGCCCGGGCAGCTAGTCCCTCCGGGTGGCGGGGAACCGGAACCGCCGGAGGCCCGTCCGTGGGGGTAACGACCCGACGGCTCGAGCGTCGGGCAGCACCGGAGGTCTCGACCTCGAATGGGTCAATCGCGCATCCTCGTCATCATTGCCGCCACCGCCGTCGTGCTGAGCGCATGTACGGCCGCCGCCCCGAGCGGCTCGGGCGAGCCGTCGACCGGCCCGTCGACCGGGCCGTCCGGCGGCCCGTCGTCCTCGCCGGATCCCTCGGCGCTCATCCTGCGGGCGACGATGGAGGGCGGGTTCGTCGCGCCCGGCGCGATCCGGACCCGGCTCCCGATCGTGTCGGTCTTCGCCGACGGCCGGATCATCACCGAAGGCGCGGTTCCGGCGATCTACCCCGGTCCACTCGTGCCACCGCTCATCGTCCGCTCGGTCGGACCGGCCGGGGCCGCCGGGATCCTGGCCGCTGCCCGGGCCGCGGGCCTCACCGACGCCGACGCGACGTATGGCCCGGGCCCGGTCCCGGACGCGGCAACGACCGTCGTGACCGTGGTCCACGACGGCGGCCAGACCGTGTCACGCTTCGGGTCGCTCGCCTCGGACGTGGGCCAGCCGGCCGCCAGCGGCCCCGACGCCCAGGTCGTGGCCGCCACGGCCGCCCTCCTCGGGCGGCTGGCGGGGACCGATTCGTTCGGCGGCGTCAGCCAGCCCGACCAGACCTACCTGCCCCTCGGTTACCAGCTCTTCGTCTCCCCAGGAGCACCGGCCCCGGCCGACCCAGCGCTCGGCCGGCCGCCGGTGAGCTGGCCGCTGGCAACGCCGCTGGCGAGCTTCGGCAAGGCGGATCCGCTGGGGGGCGACGGGGCCCGGGTCGGTGTCGCGGTCGGCGCTGATGGCCTGACGCTGGGGCCTATCCTGACCTCGGCCAGCCAGATCACGCCGTTCATCTCCGGAGGCCAGCAGTGGACGATCGCGGTCAAGCCGCTCCTGCCCGACGAGGTGGCCGCCGTGGGTGGCTGATCGCCGGCGCACGACGCGCCTGGCCGGTCGTCCTGTGCGCCTGGTTCGCCTGGCAGACCTACCTGCGCATCTCGTTCTTCGTGCGGCTCGCGTTCCCGCTCGGGATCGACGCCCGGATCTACTACCGGGGCGTCGTCGCCTGGCTCCAGGGCGGGAACCCGTGGGACGCGGCCGTGACCGTCGGCGGGACGCCCTATCACTACGCCGGCTCGCCGGTGACGACCGTGATCCTGGCGCCCGCGGCGCTCGTCAGCGAGGATGCCTTCACCCTGATCTGGCTCGTCCTGAGCTGGGCCGCCGCGATCTGGACGCTGCGCAGGCTCAACCTGCCGCTGTGGTGGCTGCTCTTCCCGCCGATCAGCGAGGCCCTCTTCTCGGGCAATCCGCAGCTGGTGGTGCTGGCCCTGGTCCTCGCCCGGCGCAGCTGGCTGGCGGCGATCGGCACGGCGCTCAAGGTCTACGCCTTCATCCCCCTGGCGGGCGAGGGCCGCTGGCGGACGATCGTCGTGGCGGTCGCCCTGAACGCGGCCACGATCCTCGTCGCCCCGGGCCTGTGGCAGGAGTACATCCAGCAGTTCGGGGCGATCTCCAGCCGGCTGGCCTACGAATCGATCGAGGGCTTCTCGGCGTTCTACTACCCGGCCCTGCTCGCCGTCCTCGGGCTGGCCATCGTCCTGCTCGCGCTCCGCGACCGACGCGCTGCCGGCTGGCTGGCCGTGCCCGCCTTGTGGCCGGCCAGCCAGCTCCATTACTCGACGATGGCCCTGCCGGTGATGACGCCGCTGCTGGCGTTCTTCCTGGCGATCCCGATCCTGCGCCTGCCGCCCGAGATCATCCTGGTCGAGGTCGTCCGCCGGCTCGTGGCGCCCTACCTGACCGGCTTCCTTGCCCGCCGCCGGTCGATCGGAACGACACCGGCTGGAACCGCCGCGGCCGTTTGAGCCGAGCCGGGATCAGCGCCGGCGGCCGAACAGCCCGGACGGCTTGCGCTCCTCGGGCGGCGGGGCGGCATTGACCAGGGTCGGCGTGCCCTGGCTGCCGAAGGCGAGCGAGGCGATCTGGGCGAAGCGCTCGGCGATCGCGGTCCGGGCGGCGCCCCGGACAAGGGGAATGCCCTCGTTGACGGCCTTCTGGTACAGGAACGGGTCATAGGGCAGGTCGAGCGCGATCCGCGCTCCCAGGCCGTTCTCGACATCGCGCAGCTTGAGCAGCTCGCGGACGAAGAGGTTGTTGAGGACGAAGGTCGTCTTGGCCACGATCGAGCCTGTCTCGTTGAAGTAGTCGATCAGGAGGTGGACCGCCTTGAGCGCCGCGATCTCGGGATAGATCGGGATCACGACGCCCTCGGCCCGGTCGAGGATCGTCATGCTCCGCTCATCGAGGTACGAGCCGGCATCGACGACCACGAAGTCGTAGGCCGTGCAGATGCTCGTCAGCATCTCCTCGATGTGGGCGACGCTGACCGTCTCGGCCAGCTCCGGCGAGGCCGGCGCGGCGAACACCGACAGGCCGAACCCGGTCTGTGCGGCGTAGGCCCGGATGAGGTCGGCGTCGCGCCGGGACTGCTCGTCACGGGCAAGGTCGGCGACCGTCTGGCGCGGCCGGACGTTGAGGTGGGTCGCGACCTGGCCGAACTGGAGGTCGAAGTCGATGACGGCGACCCGGCCCGGCCGGCGTTCGGCCATCACCGAGGCGATGTTCGTGGCCAGGGTCGTCGTGCCGGCGCCGCCCTTCGGGCTGAAGACGGCGACCAGGGTCCGCGGACGGCTGACCGTCGTCTCGGTCGAGACCAGCGGCGCGAGGTCGCGGGAGGTTGCGAAGCGGACGTTGAGGGCCTCGACCCGGGCCTCGAGCTCGCGCCCGTCGAACGGCTTGGCGATCACGTCGTCGGCGCCGGCCTCGAGGAACCGGATCCGCTCCTCGACGTCGTCCGACTGGCAGATGCACAGGACCGGAATCGAGGCCAGGCTGATCCGGGAGCGAAGCTCGCGGCAGACGTCGGCCGGATTCGTGGCCGGGTCGGTGACGTCGATGATCACCAGGTTGTGGTCGGAGGCGGCGGCGAAGACCGCCTCGGCATCGCCCAGGATCGTGACCGCGGCGCCGGCCGCCGACAGGACGCGCTGGATCAGGTCGCCGCTCGTGGGATCGCGTTCGAGGAGCAGGATGGCGCTGGAGGGCACGAGGTCTCCGGAGTGTTGGCCTAGGAAGAGGCTCAGGATACAACGGCGGTCGCGCGGTCCGGCCGGGAACTCGCCGGGTGCCGTGCTAGACTGGCGTCCTTGTCCTTTCGGCTCCGCCCCGGCACGGCCGGCTCAGCGCGGGCATTCCCACAGGAAGGAGTCATGCGCGCGTGCGCCGATACGAACTGATGCTCGTCCTCCGGCCGGATCTGGCCGACGACAAGAGCCAGGCCCTGATCGACCGGATCACCCGCCAGCTGACGGCGGCCGGTGGCCAGATCATCAAGGTCGCTCCGTGGGGCCGGCGCCGGCTGGCCTACCCGATCGAGCGCCACCGCGAGGGCTCGTACCACATCATCCACTTCGAGGCGCCCGCCGACTCGATCGTCGAGCTCGAGCGAAGCCTGCTGATCACCGAGGAGCTCCTGCGCCACCTCGTGACCCGGGTCGAGCGACCGGTCAAGGCCGCCCGCCGGTCCGATTCCGAGGACGCCCTGGGCGAGGACGAGGATCGCCTGCCGCCCGGTGACGACGAGGAGTACGACGAGCCGCAGGGCGAGCTGATCGACGAGTCCGAGAGCGAAGCCGCTCCGGCCGCGATCGACTGAGCAGCCGGAGGACCCGACGTGTCGCTCAACAAGGCGATGATCATTGGCAACCTCGGCCGTGATCCCGAGATGCGCTACACCCCCGGCGGCCAGGCGGTGACCCAGTTCACCGTCGCGGTCAACCGGAACTACAAAGGCCAGAACGGCGAATGGCAGGAAGAGACCGAGTGGTTCCGGGTCGTCGTCTGGGGCCAGCAGGCCGAGCGCGCCGCGGAGTACCTGCGCAAGGGCAACAAGGTCTACATCGAAGGCCGCCTCCAGACCCGCCAGTGGGAGGACAAGGACGGCCAGAAGCGCTACACGACCGAGCTCGTCGCCAACCAGGTCACCAACCTCGAGCGGCGCAATCGCGACGAGGACGGCGATCCGGGGCCGGCGACGGGTGCCGCACCGGCAGCTGCCGCCCGGCCCGCCCGACCCGCCCGGGGCGATGAGCCCGCCGGCGACAAGCTCGACGAGAGCAACTTCGACGACCTGCCGTTCTAGGCGGTCCGTCCGCCACCACCTGACGACCTCACCGGGAGACCAGACGACCGATGCCCCCGATCCAGAGCAAATCGAAGAAGCGCGACGACTACTACCGCGACCGGCGGCGGCGCAAGGTCTGCGCGTTCTGCGCCGACAAGACCGTCCTGATCGACTACAAGGAGGTCAACCGCCTCCGTCGCTACCTGTCCGAGCGGGCCAAGATCGAGCCGCGGCGCAAGACCGGGACATGCGCCGGCCACCAGCGTGAGCTGTCGGTTGCGCTCAAGCGCGCCCGTCACGTCGCCCTCCTGCCGTACGCCCCGCAGCACCTCCGGCCCTGACCCTTCGGCCCCGGGCGACGATCGTGACCCGGGTCTGACCGGGTCGTCGGCCGGCCGATGACCTTCCTGCTCCTGGCCGCGGCGTTCGCGGTCATCCTGCTCGGGGCCGAGCTGTTCACGAACGCCGTCGAGTGGCTCGGCCACCTCTTCGGCCTGGCCGAGGGGGCCGTCGGCTCGGTCCTGGCCGCCGTCGGGACGGCCCTGCCCGAGACGATGATCCCCCTCGTCGCGATCGTCTTCGGGGGTGGCACCCATTCCGACGCCGTCGGCATCGGAGCGATCCTGGGGGCGCCATTCATGCTCGCGACGCTGGCCATGTGCGTGACCGGCCTGGCCGTCCTCGTCCGGGCCCGGCGCGGCGGGCCGGCCGAGCTGGCGATCGACCCGCAGATCCTCGGGCACGACGTCCGGGTGTTCGGGGTGAGCTACGCCTTCGTCATCCTCGTCGCCCTCTTGCCGGCCGACCTGGCGCCGCCCCGCTGGCTGGCGGCGGTGGCCCTGCTCGTTGCCTACGGCTGGTACGCCCGCGGCCACCTGCTGGCCGAGGCCGGCGAGGCGCCGGCCGAGCTTGCTCCGCTCCGCTTCGAGCGTCTCGACCGCGCCGGCCCGCGGGCGCCGGGCATTCCCCGGGTCGGGATCGTCGTCGTCCAGCTCGTCGTCGCCCTGGTCGCGATCATCGGCGGCGCGGTGGTCTTCGTCGGGGCGGTCGAGAGCCTCGCCCGTTCGGTCGGCCTCGATGAGACGCTCCTCAGCCTGGTCATCGCCCCGATCGCGACCGAGCTGCCCGAGAAGCTCAACAGCGTGATCTGGATCGGGCGTGGGAAGGACACCCTCGCCCTCGGCAACATCACCGGGGCGATGGTCTTCCAGGCCGCGATCCCGACCTCGATCGCGCTGGTCTTTGCCTCGAGCCAATGGTCGATCGGAAGCGGCTCGTGGGTCGCCTTCGCCTCGGCCGGCGTCGCCCTGGTGTCGACCGCCGTGATCTTCGGGCCGATGTTCCGGAGCGGCCGGCTGTCCGGCCGGCGGCTGCTCCTGGGCGGCCTGCTGTACGTCGCCCAGCTCGGCCTCGTCGTGGCCAGCCTGGCCGGACTGATCGTCGTCTAAGGGATCGTCGTCCGACCGGGATCGCCGAGGGCCGCTGCTATGATGCGGGCACTCGACCGTCGCGTAGCCCGTACGCGTCCCAGGACAGGAGCCTGCGCTGATGCTGACCGACAAGTCCACCGAATCCCGGACCGCCGAGCCGTCCGCCGCGATCCGGCCAGCGCCGTCCGCCGCGGCCGCCGACGACCTGGATTCGCTGACTTGCTACTTCCAGGGCGGCTTCGTCCCGATGCGCGACGCGAAGATCAGCATCATGACCCACGCGTTCATGTACGGGACGGCGGTCTTCGAGGGGATCCGCGCCTACTGGAACGAGGAGCAGGGCCAGCTCTACGGCCTGTTCCTGCGCGAGCACGTCGAGCGGATCCGCCACTCGTGCCGGATCATGATGATGGAGCCCACCCCGTCAGTCGACGAGCTGGTCGGGATCATCGCCGAGGTCGTCCGTCGCAACCACTTCCGCGAGGACGTCTACGTTCGCCCGTCGTTCTACAAGTCGACCAGGGCGATCGGCGTCCGCCTCCATCACCTCGACCATGACCTGTGCGTCATTGCCGTCCCGTTCGGCAACTACATCGAGACCGAGAAGGGCATCCGGGTGATGACCTCGTCCTGGCGGCGTAACGCCGACGAGGCGCTGCCGGCGCGGGGCAAGATCACCGGTGGCTACGTCAACATGGCCTTCCAGAAGTCGGAAGCCGAGATGAACGGCTTCGACGAGGCGATCGTGCTGACCGCCGGCGGCCACGCCTCTGAGGCGTCGGCGGCCAACCTGTTCGTCGTCCGCGACGGCACCGTGCTCACGCCGCCGGTCTACGACGACATCCTCGAGGGGATCACCCGCACGGCGATGATCGAGCTGTGCCGGGCCGAGGGCCTCCCGGTCGAGGTCCGCTCGATCGACCGCTCCGAGCTGTACATCGCCGACGAGATCTTCCTGTGCGGGACCGGCGTCCAGGTCTCGCCGGTGATCGAAGTCGACCACCGCGCGGTCGGCTCGGGCCAGGTCGGGCCGGTCGGCCGGGCCGTCGCCAGCCGCTACTTCGACGCGGTCCGCGGCCGGCTGCCGGAGTACCGCCACTGGCTGACGCCGATCAACGACGCCGGCTGAGGCCCGCCGCGCCGATCCCGGCGCGCTCGGAATTACCCGGCCGCGGCCGGGCCGCGCTCAGGGCCCCGGCGGCGGGGTCATCGTGGGCGTGCCGCTGCCCGTCGTGACGATGATGTCGACGGTCACGCTCGGATCATTCACGAGCTGGGCTTTCACCCCGAAGACCTTTTCGAGCAGGGCGACCGTTGCCGGCAGGGACGTCTCCCGGCCGTTGTAGACCTTGATCACGGTGTTGGCCGGGGTCGTCGGTGGGCGCTGCGTCTGGGCGACCGCGGTCAGGCCCTCATATTCGAGGAAGGCGACCAGGGTGTTGGCCTGGCCGCTCTTGCCGGAGCCGTTCACCACCCAGATCGTGCCGTCCTCGGCCGACACCGCGTCGCGCAGGGCCTCGAGCTTGGGGTCGATCTTGAAGGCGTTGGCCACGGTGCTCCGGATCAGGGCGACGTTCGGCTGGATGGCATAGATCCCGCCCGGATAGCCCTCCGTCCCGAAGCGGGGCGGCGAGAAGACGTACGAGCGGATGTTGGCCGTGTTGATCTGGCTCGAGAGCTGGATCAGGGCCGGCAGCTGATCGAGCGGGATGTCGGTCTTGAACGAGGTCTTCAGGGTGTTGAGCAGCGGCTGGAGGTTGGCCAGGACCGTCTGGGGGCTCGTCTGCTCGCGGATCGAGAGGATCACCCGCTGCTGGCGGGCGGCCCGGTCGAAGTCGTTCGAGCCGTGCCGGGAGCGGGCATAGACGAGGGCCTGGGCGCCGGTCATGTGCTGGACGCCGGCCGGGATGTAGACCCGCAGGTCGGTCCCGTTGTCGCCCGGGTACTTGTCGTCGACGACCGGGTTCTGGACGTCGATCGTCACCCCGCCGAGGGTGTCGACGACCTGCTTGAAGCCCTGGAAGTTGACCATGACGTAGTACTGGATGTTGAGGCCGTAGAGCGTCCCCAGAGTTTCCTTGAGGGCGTTGTAGCCGCGGGCGTTGCCGGTGCCGGGGAAGGCGTCGGGCCGGTTGCGGGCGTTCGTCCAGAGGCTGTTGATCTTGCCCTGGTAGACCGAGCCGAAGACGCCCTGGGCGGACGCCGGGAGGGGCACGTCGACGGTATCCCGGGGCAGGCTGAAGAGGGCCACGTTCTTGGTCACCGGGTCGATCGAGACGACGATCATGGTGTCGGTGTTGAACGTCGTGTCGCCCTGCCGCTGGTCGACTCCCAGGAGCAGGATGTTGAGGCGGTCGGTGTGGTTCCAGGCCGGGACGGTCGAGGTCGAGGCGAGCGGCGTGCCGACCGGCGGCAGGGACAGGGTCGCGGTCGGCGAGTCGGTCACCTGGGGACCCAGGCTGGGATTCGGCGACTGGCTGTCGGGCGTGTCGCAGTTCGGGTCCTGGATGCAGCTGACGATGTCCTGGGCTGCGCCGCCGTAGCGGGCGACGACGACATGGGTGCCGGCGATCACCAGGCAGACCGCGGCCAGGCCGGCCAGCGAGATCGGGCTCAGGCGGATCGACCGGCGGCCGAGCCGGCCGCCTTCAGCCTGGGCGTTGAGGAAGGCGACGACGCGATAGGCGTCGATCGCGGCGATCGCCCGGTAGACCAGGGCGACGACGTTCAGCACGAGGATCAGGCTGAGGTTGGCGACGACCAGGATGGCCGAGCTGATCGGGCCCGATCTTGACCAGGACGCCGACCAGCAGGGCGATCAGCAGGAGGGGCGCCGCGGCGAAGCCGATCGCCCGGGTCCAGGCCCGGGCGTAGGCGTGGCCGAGGCCCGGGAAGATCAGCGACAGGAACGCCGCCACGAAGGCCGACTGTTGGCGCGCGCGCGGCCGCGCTTCCTCCGGGGGCTGCATCGCGGGTAGGATACTCGGACCTCCACTTGTCCGCCGTCGGGGGGATCGCCCGTCGGCGTTCGGCGCGGGCACGCTTCCAGACGACCAACCGAGGCCAGATGTTTCGACCTGTCAGCGCCAAGCCCGACCTGATCGCAGCCGAGCACGAGATGCTCGCTCGCTGGCACGATCGCCGGACGTTCGCCCGGCTGCGGGCCCAGAACGCCGGACGCGAGCGCTGGAGCTTCCTCGACGGGCCGATCACGGCCAACAACCCGATGGGGGTCCACCACGCGTGGGGCCGGACCTACAAGGACCTCTTCCAGCGCTTCCGGGCGATGCTCGGCTACGACCAGCGCTACCAGAACGGGTTCGATTGCCAGGGCCTGTGGGTCGAGGTCAACGTCGAGCGCGACCTGGGCCTGGCCAACAAGCGCGACATCGAGGCCTACGGGATCGCCGAGTTCGTCAGCCTGTGCAAGCAGCGCGTGCTGACCTTCGCCGCCCGCCAGACGGAGCAGTCGATCCGGCTCGGGATGTGGATGGACTGGAACGACCCGGACGAGCTGCGCCGCCTGCGCGACGTGCTCGCCGGCGACCCAGCCGCGCCGGTCACCCTCGAGGGCCCGGCCGGGCCCGTCACCGACTCGGTCGAGATGCTCGTCGGCCGGCTCGGGATGCCCGAGCTGGGCGGCTCGTACTTCACCTTCAGCAACGAGAACAACGACCTGATCTGGGGCTTCCTGGCCGAGTGCCACCGGCGGGGCTGGCTGTACAAGGGCCACGACACGATGCCCTGGTGCACCCGTTGCGGGACGGGCATGAGCCAGCACGAGATGACCGAGGGCTACCGCGACCGGGAGGACCCCGGCCTGACGATCAAGCTGCCCCTGGTCGATCGGCCGGGCGAGGCGCTCCTGGTCTGGACGACGACGCCCTGGACCCTGACCTCGAACGTCGCCGCGGCGGTCGGCCCGAGCCTGCGCTACGTCCAGGTGCGCCAGGGCGAGTCGGTCTACTGGCTCGCCCGGGGGACCCTCAAGTCGGCCCTCGACGTCGCCGCCCACGGGCCGTTCGAGGTGCTCGGCGAGCTGACCGGCTCCGAGCTCGTCGGCTGGCGCTACGAGGGACCGTTCGATGACCTGCCGGCGGTGCGGCGGGCCTTCGCCGCGACCGGCGAGCGACCGGCGTACGAGCACCGGATCGTGGCCTGGAGCGAGGTCGGCGAGGAAGAGGGGACGGGGATCGTCCATATCGCGCCGGGCTGCGGCGCCGAGGACTTCGCCCTGGGCCGGGAGCTCGGCCTGCCGGTCATCGCCCCGCTCGACGAGGCCGGCCTGTACCTCGACGGCTTCGGCTCCTACACCGGGCGCGACGTGCGCGACGTGGCGGAGCCGATCGTCGACCATCTCCGGACCCATCACCGCTTCTACCGGCTCGAGACGATCAGCCATCGCTACCCGCACTGCTGGCGGTGCGGGACGCCGCTCGTCTTCCGGCTCGTCGACGAGTGGTACATCTCGATGGGCGAGGTCTACGACCGCCCGCTCGAGGCGCTGACCGCGGCCGAGGTCGATCGCAGCCTCCGCTACCAGATCATGGCCGTGGTCAAGGACATCCGCTGGATCCCCGGCTTCGGCTACGAGCGGGAGCTCGACTGGCTCCTGAACATGCACGACTGGATGATCTCGAAGAAGCGCTACTGGGGCCTGGCCCTGCCGATCTACGACTGCCAGGCATGCGGCCGGGTCGAGGTGATCGGCGGCCGGGACGAGCTGCGCGAGCGGGCCGTCGCCGGCTGGACGGCGTTCGAGGGCCACACGCCCCACCGGCCGTACATCGACGCCGTCCAGATCGCCTGCCCGGGCTGCGGCGCCCCGGTCAGCCGGGTGCCCGACGTGGGCAACGTCTGGCTGGACGCCGGCATCGTCCCGTTCTCGACCCTCCACTATCGCGAGGATCCGGCCTTCTGGGCGAACTGGTTCCCGGTCGACTTCGTGACCGAGAGCTTCCCGGGGCAGTTCCGCAACTGGTTCTACGCGATGCTCGCGATGTCGACCGTCCTCCGCCGCCAGGCGCCCTACCGGACGATCTTCGGCTACGCCACGCTCCTCGCCGAGGATGGCGCGCCGATGCACAAGAGCGCCGGCAACGCGATCGAGTTCGACGAGGCCGCCGAGCGGATGGGGGTCGACGTGATGCGCTGGATGTATGCCAGCGCGCGGCCCGACGACAACATCCTGTTCGGCTGGCAGGCCGCGGACGAGGCCCGCCGGCGGCTCCTGATCCTGTGGAACGTGTACTCGTTCTTCGTGACCTACGCCCGCCTTGCCGGCTGGTCGCCGGGCGACGGGGCGGAGGGTGCCGCTCAACGGTCGGTGCTCGACCGCTGGATCCTGTCGCGGGTCGCCGACGTCGCCGGGCGCGTCGAGGAGCGCCTCCGGGACTACGACGCCCACGGCGCGACGAAGCTGATCGAGGACGCGATCGACGACCTGTCGACGTGGTACCTGCGGCGCTCCCGGCGCCGCTTCTCGCGGGCCGCCGCGAGCGCCGACCGGGACGCGGCGTTCGCGACCCTCCACGCGGCGATCGTCGCCCTCGTCCGGGTGATGGCCCCGATCCTGCCCTTCCTGACCGACGCGATCTACGACAACCTCGTCGCCGCGGCAGATCCGGACGCGCCCGACAGCGTCCACCTCACGACCTGGCCGGCGGCCGAGCTCGCCCCGCTCCGCGACCCGGATCTCGAGGCGGCGATGGCCACCGTCCGTCGTGCCGTCGACCTCGTCCGGACGCTTCGCTCGGCGGCCGGCCTGAAGGTTCGCCAGCCGCTCGCCCGGCTGTGGCTGGCCCTGCCCGGTGGCGAGCTGGCCGAACGGGGTGCCCTGCTCGAGCTGCTGGCCGACGAGGTGAACGTGAAGTCGGTCGAGCTGATCGGCGACGAGTCGAGCCTGGTCGAGCGGCGGGTCAAGCCGCTCCTGCCACGGATCGGCCGGAAGTACGGCGATCAGATCCCGGCGATCATGGCCGCCGCGCGCTCCGGAGCGGTCGAGATCGCGACCGACGGGAGCGTCGAGCTGGCCGGCGTCCACCTGGCGCCCGACGAGGTCGAGATCCTGGCCACGCCCCGACCGGGCACGGCCGTCGCCCACGACGAGGGCCTGGTCGTGGTCATCGACACGCAGCTGAGCCCCGAGCTCGTCGCGGAGGGCGATGCCCGGGAGCTGCAGCGGGCGATCCAGGACCTGCGCCGCGAGGCCGAGCTCGAGCTCGACGCCCGGATCGAGGCCTGGCTCGACCCGTGGCCGGCCGACCTGGCGCCCTTCCTCGCCGCGCTCCAGGCCGAGACGCTGGCCGAGCGGATCGGGCCCGGTCCCGCACCGGCCGGGCTGGCCCGGGCCGAGGTCGAGCTGGCCAGCGGCCGGGTGGCGCTCGCCTTGCGCCCGACGGCCGGAGACCGCTAGCCTGTTGACCGAGGAGAGCTCATCCGACGTGACCACCCCGATCGCCCGCCCCCGGCCGGCCTGGCTCGTGTTCGGCGGGATCGCCGCGATCGTCTTGGTCCTCGACCAGCTGACGAAAGCCTGGATCCTGGCCAACATCGCCCCGGGCCAGGTCGTGTCGCTGGCCGGTGACTGGCTCCGGCTGATCCTGTCGCGCAACAACGGCGCGCTGTTCGGCCTGTTCGCCAGCTCCGCCACCCTGTTCGGGATCGGCAGCCTGGCCGTCCTCGGGCTGATCGTCTGGTATCACGGCCACGCTGGCCGGAGCCTGCTCCTGTCGGTCGCGCTCGGGCTCCTGCTGGGCGGCGCCGCCGGCAACCTGATCGATCGGCTGCGGCTGGGCTACGTCGTCGACTTTGTCGACATGGGCATCGGGACGCTGCGCTTCTTCACCTACAACGTCGGCGATTCGGCAATCAGCACGGCGATCTTGCTCCTCCTGATCATCGCCCTTCGGCCGGGACCCAGGCCGATCCGGGCCGATGCCTGACCAGCCGGCCGGCAGCCCGCTCGGGATCGACGGCGGGTCGGCCGGCCAGCGGACGTACGTCGTGCCCGACGGTGCCGGCCAGCAGCGGGTCGACCGGTTCGTGGCCGACGTCGCCGGCCTGTCGCGAAGCTATGTCCAGCGCCTGATCAGCGCCGGCCGGTTGACCCACGACGGCCTGGCGCTGAAGGCCAACAGCCTCGTCACCGGCGGCGACATCCTCGATCTCGACGTGCCCCCGGCCGCCCGGCTGGACCTCGCCGGCGAGGCCATTCCGCTGGTGATCGCCTACGAGGACGACGACCTGCTCGTCGTCAACAAGCCCCATGGACTGGTCGTCCACCCGTCGCCCGGCCACGACTCGGGCACCCTGGTCAACGCCCTCCTGGGGCGGGCCGGCGGGGCCGAATACGGCGGGATCGCGGGGGTCCGCCGGCCGGGGATCGTCCACCGACTCGACCGGGACACGAGTGGCCTGCTGATCGTGGCCAAGACCGACCTCGCGCAGGCCAGCCTGATGGCCCAGCTCAAGGCGCGCCGGGTGAAGAAGACCTACCTCGCCCTGGTCCACGGGTCGGTCGCCGCGGCCGTCGGCCGGATCGAGGCCCCGATCGGCCGCGACCCGAAGATGCGCACGCGGATGGCCGTGGTCAACGACGGCCGGGCGTCGACGACGGGCTACCGGGTCCGCGAGCGGTTCGCCGGCTGGACCCTGCTCGAGGTGGACCTGATCACCGGCCGGACCCACCAGATCCGGGTCCATCTCGAGGCGATCGGCCATCCGATCGCCGGCGACCCGGTCTACGGCACGGGGACCTCGCGACGCGGGCCGGACGGCCTGGAGCGGCTCTTCCTGCACGCCTGGCGGCTCGAGTTCAGCTCGCCCAGCCGGGCCGAGCTGATCCGGGTGACGGCCGACCTGCCGGCCGAGCTCGAGGCGCCCCTGGCCGGGCTCCGGGCCGGGACCGCCCACGGGGCCGTCGGACCGCGATGAGCACCGGCGAGGGCGCCCCTGGGGCGATGCTCGTCGTCATCTCCGGCCCGTCCGGCGTGGGCAAGGACGCGATCCTCGACGTCCTCCAGCGGCTGCCCGGCCACGAACGCCACCACTACGTGGTGACCTGCACGACGCGGGCCCGCCGATCGGGCGAGGTCGACGGGCAGAGCTACCACTTCATCGCCCCCGGGCGGTTCCAGGACCTGCGCGCGGGCGGCGAGCTGCTGGAGGCCAACGAGGTCCACGGCAACTGGTACGGCACGCCGCGCCAGCAGGTCGTCGACGCCCTCGCCGCCGGCCGCCACGCGATCCTCAAGATCGACGTCCAGGGTGCCGACGTCGTCCGGGCCCGGGTCCCCGACGCGCTCCTGATCTTCGTTGCGCCGCCCTCGGTCGACACGCTGCTCGAACGGCTGACCTCGCGTGCGACGGAGACGGCTGCCGAGCTCGCCCTGCGCCAGCGCAACGCGGCGGCCGAGATGGCCCGCCAGAAGGACTACGACTACGTCGTCGTCAACGAGACCGGTGAGGTGGCCCGGACCGCCGAGCGAATCGGCGAGATCATCGCCCTCGAAGGGGCGCGCCATGCGGAGCGCCGGGTCCGGATCTGATGCTCGAACCGCCGGCCGGGGAGCGGCTCGTGGAGGTCGCGGTCGACGCGGCGGGCGCGAGCGGTGCCCGGACCTACACCTACGCCGTCCCGGCCGGCCTGGCCGACCTCGAGCCAGGCGAGGCGGTCCTCGTCGAGTACGGCCGGCGGCAGGCCCTCGGGGTGATCCTGGCCGAGGCCGGCCGGCCGGCGGCCGGGGTCCGGATCAAGCCGATCCTCGAGCGTGTTCGGGCCGACGGCCCGCTCCTGCCCCCGCTCTCGCTCCAGCTGGCCGAATGGATCGCCACCCACTACCTGGCCCCGGCCGCCTTCGTCCTGCGGGCGATGCTGCCGCCCGGGATGCTCGAGCGGCTCGAGCTCGTCGCCGAGCTCCGGCCCGGGGAGCTCCCGTCGGAGGCCGTCGGCCGCGGCCTGCCCCTCCCGAGCGGCGCCCGCAACCTGGCCGATGCCGCCGATCGCGACCTCCTCGACCAGCTCCGCGACGGTCCGCGGGCCGCCCGTGACTTTGCCGCGCCGGAGGGCCGGGCCGGATTGCTGCGCCGCTTGCGCAGCCTCGCCGGGCGAGGCGCGATCGACCTCGACTGGACCCTGACCGGGGCGGCGGCCGGGCCGCGCTACGAGCGCTGGGCGCGGGCGACCGAGGCCGGTCGGGCGGCCGCCGCGCTGCTCGCCCGTGGTCGGCGGGTCGACGGCCGGCCACTCGGGCCACGCCAGGTCGCGCTGCTGGCCGAGCTCGGTGACGAGCCGGCGGGGGTCGCCGGGGCCGAGCTGGCCGGCCGGCACGGGACATCCGCCCTGGCCGGTCTCGTCCGGCGGGGGCTGGTGGAGGTCGAGGTTCGCGAACGACCCCGCCGTCCGCTGGCCCAGCGGCCTGCCGGCCGGCGCGGAGCCCGACCGGCTTCGGCCGAGCTGACCGGCCCGCAGGCGGAGGCCGTGACACTGCTCGGCGTGGCGCTCCGCGATCGCGATCCCACGCCGCTCCTCCTCGACGGGGTCACCGGCGGCGGCAAGACCGCGGTCTACGTCGAGGCGATCGCGGCCAGCCTCGAGCTCGGCCGGCCGGTCCTCGTCCTCGTGCCCGAGATCGCCCTGGCCCTGCCCCTCGTCGACCGGCTGCGGGCCGACCTCGACGCCCGGATCGCGCTGCTCCACTCCGGCCTCGGGGAAGGCGAGCGCGCCGACGAGTGGCGCCGGGTCCGGGCCGGCGAGGTCGACGTGGTGGTGGGCACCCGCCTGGCCGTCCTCGCCCCGTTCCTGGACCTCGGGCTGGTCATCGTCGACGAGGAGCACGAAGGCACGTACAAGAGCGACCGCACGCCCCGCCTGCAGGCCCGTGACAGTGCGATCCGGCTGGCCGGGCTGGCCGGCGCGGCGGTCGTCCTGGGCAGCGCCACGCCGGCCGTCGAGACCCTCGGCCGGGTCCGGGCAGGAACCTGGCGCCGGGTGGTCCTGCCCAGCCGGCCGAGCGGAGCGCCGCCGGTGATCGAGGTCGTCGACCTGCGGGCCGAGCTGGCGGCCGGCAACCGCGGCTTGCTCTCGAGCCGCCTGGCCGAGGAGCTTGCCGGGCTCGACCCCGCGTCCGGCGAGCGGGCGATCCTCGTCATCAACCGGCGGGGGAGCGCTTCGGTCGTCATGTGCCGCGACTGCGGGACCGTCCAGACCTGCCCCGAGTGCGAGCGGCCGCTCGTCTTCCACCAGGCCGGGATGAGCCTGCGCTGCCATCACTGCGGCAGCGCGGCGCCGCTCGCCACCCGCTGCCCGGCCTGCGGCTCGGCCCGGATCCGCTACCTGGGCGGCGGCACGGAACGGGTCGAGCGCGAGGTCCGCGGCCGGTTCCCGGGCCTGCGGGTCGGCCGCCTCGACCGGGACGTCGTCGAGCGCAAGGGCGCTGCCGAGCGGCTGCTCGACGGGTTCATCGCCGGCCGGCTCGACGTCCTCGTCGGCACCAGCCTGGTGACGAAGGGCCTCGACATCCCGGAGGTCACCCTGGTCGGCGTCGTCAGTGCCGACATTGCCCTGAACCTGCCCGACGAGCGGGCCGCCGAGCGGACGTACCAGCTCCTCGCCCAGGCCGTGGGCCGGGCCGGCCGGGGCGAGCGTCCCGGCCTGGCGATCATCCAGAGCTACCAGCCCGAGCATCCCGCGATCCAGGCCGTCGCCCGGGCCGATCCCGACGCCTTCTACGACGCCGAGCTGGAGGCCCGCCGGCGCTTCGGCTCGCCGCCCTTCGGCCGGCTGGTCAAGCTGACGATCGGCCTCGAGGACCCTGACGCCGCCGA
The DNA here is from genome assembly GCA_963727055.1 of uncultured Chloroflexia bacterium. Taxonomy (GTDB): domain Bacteria; phylum Chloroflexota; class Limnocylindria; order Limnocylindrales; family CSP1-4; genus Palsa-1033. Next base: position 713,134 of record CAVSEN010000003.1, on the reverse strand, counting down.
GCGCGGCGCGGCCGCCTTTGCCGAGGCGCTCCGGGCACGGGCGATCGAGCGGGGCAGTGACGTGGCCGTGATCGGACCGGCACCGGCCTTCATCCGGCGCCGGTCGGGCAAGTGGCGTTGGAACGTCGTCCTGCGCGGGTCGGACCCGGCGGCCCTGCTCGACGGCGGGCCGGACGCGCCGTGGTCGGTCGACGTCGACCCCGAGTCGCTCCTGTGAGCTTCGCTATACTCGCCCGACGATGAGCGTGAAACCGATCGCCCTGCTGGGCGACCCCCGGCTGCGGCTGAAGGGCGAGCCGGTCGACAGCTTCGGCAAGTACCTCCATGCGCTGCTCGACGACCTGGCCGACACGATGCGCCATGCGCCCGGCGTGGGGCTGGCGGCGCCCCAGCTCGGCGAAGCCCAGCGGGTCTGCGTGGTCGAGGTCCAGCAGCGCCTGTACGAGCTGGTCAACCCCCGGATCGTGCGCTCGACCGGCGACGACAACGACCTCGAGGGCTGCCTGTCGATTCCCGGCTATGTCGCCTACGTGACCCGTCGCGAGAAGGTCTGGGTCGTCGCCCAGGACCGGCGCGGGCGGGCGTTCAAGGTCGCCGGCAGCGGCCTGCTCGGCCGGGCCCTCCAGCACGAGCTCGACCATCTCGACGGCAAGCTGTACATCGACTACCTCGATTCGCTCGACGACCTGATCGCGGTCGGCGGCAGCGAGGACGATGAGGGCTCGGACGAGGACGCCGACCGGCCGACCGACGGGGCGATCCGCGAGGCACAGCACGCCCTCGCCTGACGAGCGGGCCCGGGTCGTCTTCCTGGGCAGTGGCGGATTCGCGGTCCCGAGCCTGGCCGCCCTGCTCGAGCAGCCGGCGATTCGCGTGGTCGGGGTCGTGAGCACCCCCGACCGCCCGAGCGGCCGCGGCGGGTCCGTCCGCGCGGCGCCGGTGGCCGAGTTCGCCCGGGGGCACGAGCTGCACCTCCTCCAGCCGAAGCGGTTGCGAGCACCCGAAGCGACCGAGGCGCTGCTGGCGCTCCGACCCGAGGTCGGCGTCCTCGCCGACTACGGCCAGATCGTGCCGGCCGCGCTGCTCGCGGCGATCCCGCGCGGGATGCTCAACCTGCACCCGTCGCTCCTGCCCCGGCACCGTGGCGCGACGCCGATCCCGGCGGCGATCCTGGCCGGCGATGATCGGACCGGGGTCAGCCTGATCCGGATGGACGCCGGGATCGACACGGGTCCACTGGTGGCGACCGAGGAAGTCCGGCTCGACGGGTCCGAGGCGGCAGGCGACCTCGAGGCCCGCCTGGCGGACGTGGCGGCGGACCTCCTGGCGCGCTCGATCGACCCGTGGCTGGCCGGCGTCCTGCCCGTGCAGGCCCAGTCGGAGCGTGGCGTCAGCCTGACCCGGCCGCTGCGCCGTGCGGACGGCCGGCTCGACCCGGCTCGGCCGGCGGCCGAGCTCGAGCGCCAGGTCCGGGCGTACCAGGCCTGGCCGGGCAGCTTCATCGAAACGGCTGCCGGGCGCGTGGTGGTGCTGGCGGCCGGGGTGGCGCCCGAGGTCCAGGAGGAACCAGGGACGCTGGTGCCCGATCAGTCCGGGCTCGTGCTGGCCACGGCTGTTGGCGGCCTCAGGCTGGAGCGGGTCCAGCCGGCCGGCGGCCGGCCGATGTCCGGAGCGGAGCTTCGCCGGGGACGGCCCGGGCTCGTTGGCGCGGTCGTGGGGCGATAATCGGCCGAATGCCAGCCGATCCTCGACCCGGCCTGTCGGGCCTGCCCCCGGACGCCCTCGCGGCCTGGTTCGCCGAGCGCGGCCAGCCCCCGTTCCGGGCACGTCAGCTGAACGATGCCCTGTGGGCCGGCGGGGCGACCAGCGCGGCCTCGATCCAGACCCTGCCCACGGCGCTGCGGACGGAGATCGACGCCGCTTTCCCGCTCGACACCCTGGCCGACACCGAGCTGCGGGTGGCCGACGGCGGCCTGACCGAGAAGGCCCTCCACCGGCTCTCCGACGGCGCGCTCATCGAGTCGGTCCTGATGCACTATCCGGCCGCCGCTCGGCCGACGGCTGCAGCGCGAGCGGAACACGCTGTGCATCTCCAGCCAGGCCGGCTGCGCGGTCGGCTGCCCGTTCTGCGCGACCGGCGAGCTCGGCTTCGGCCGCGACCTCGACGACCGCCGAGATCGTCGACCAGGTCCGGGCCGCGGCGCGTCGTCTGGCCGGCCGCAGGCCGGCGCCTGACGAACGTCGTGTTCATGGGCATGGGCGAGCCGCTGCTCAACCTCGACCGGGTCCTCGAGGCCGTCGCGGCGCTCGTCGGACCCGGAGCGGTTCGGCCTGGGGGCGCGCCACATCACGGTCTCCACCTCGGGGGTCGTGCCCGGCATCCGCCGGCTGACGGCGCTCGGGCCGCAGTTCACCCTGGCCGTCAGCCTGCATGCGGCCCGCGACCCGCTGCGCGACGTGCTCGTCCCGCTCAATCGGCGCTGGCCGGTCGCCGAGGTGGTGGCCGCGGCCCGCGACCATGCCCGGCAGACGGGCCGGCGCGTCTCCTACGAGGTCACCATGATCGACGGCGTGAACGACACCGATGTCGACGCCGATGCCCTGGCGGAGCTCCTTCGGGGCGACCTGTGCCACGTCAACCTCATCCCGATGAACCCGGTCGCCCACACGCCGTGGACGGCCAGCCCGATGCCGCGCATCGAGCGATTCGCGGCCCGGCTGCGGCGCGACGGGATCGCGGTCACGATCCGGCGCAATCGGGGCCAGGAGGTCGGGGCGGCCTGCGGCCAGCTCGCGGCGGAGCGAGCTGGCGAGCCGGCCGCACCGGCTGTCGCCCGCCGGCGCGAGCGGCTCGTGGCCGCAGCGCGGCCGCCCTGCGCGGCGAGCGGATGAGCGGGCCGGCCGATCCGGACCTCACGGCCGCCCTCGCCGGCAGCCCCGCGGCGGCCGCGCGGAGCCTGCGATGAGCTCGAGCCGCCCGCCGGTCAGGATCGCGGCGAGCATCCTCGACGCCGACCTGGGCAATCTCGCCCACGCCGTCCGGCGGGCCGGACAGGGCCGGCGCCGACCGGATCCACCTCGACGTCATGGACGGCCACTTCGTCCCGAACCTGACCTTCGGGGCCAGGACGATCAGGGCCCTCCGGCCCCGGACGAAGCTGCCCTTCGACGCCCACCTGATGATCGCCGACCCGGCCGTTCATCGACGAGTTCATCGACGGCGGGCTGCGACTCGATCACGTTCCACGTGGAGATCGACGAGCCGATCGAGCCGACCCTCGAGCAGATCCGGGCGGCCGGCCGAGCGGCCGGCCTGGCGGTCAAGCCGGCGACGCCGCTGGCGGCCCTGGAGCCGTACCGCGACCTGTTCGACATCGTCCTGGTCATGACCGTCGAGCCCGGCTTCGGCGGCCAGTCGTTCATGGCCGACGCCGCGGCCAAGATTGCCGCCGTGCGCGGCGACCGGCGGCTGGCCGCGGGCGACCTCGAGGTCCACGTCGACGGCGGCGTCAACCTCCAGACGGCGGCCGTCGTCGGGGCGCTGGGCATCGACGTCCTCGTCGTCGGCTCGGCGCTGTTCAAGCCCGGTCGCCGGATTGCCGCCGAGATGAGCCGGATCCGGGCGGCGGCGGACGCCGGACGGACGCGGTGACCGATGGCCCGCCGCCCTCGGAGCTGAGCCCGGAGGCCGACGCCGGCAGCGGCGGCCGGCACGAGGGGCTCGGCCGCCGGAACGACCGCCTCCTGCTCTGGTCGATCGGCGGCTACATCGTCCTGCTCACGGCGCTGATGGTCGCCAAGGGCGTCTCGATCACGCCGGACGTGCTGCTCGTCGGCCTCCGGGCTGGCGGCCGTCGTGCTCGGCCGTGGCCGCCTCTTCCTGCGCGACTGGATCCCGTTCATCGGCCTGTTCCTCGCCTACGAGCTGATGCGCGGCTACGCGGACAACTTCGGGGCGTCGGTCCATGTCGCGGACGTTCATCGCTATCGAGCGGTCGCTCTTCCTCGGTCACCTGCCGACCGAGGTCCTCCAGGACGTCTTCCATCCGGCGACCGGCACCGACTACCTGGCGATCGTGGCCACGATCTTCTACTTCCTCCACTTCCCGCTGCCGATCGCGGTCGGCTTCTTCCTCTGGCTTCGCCGCCGGCGGGCCTACTACGACTTCGTCGCCGCGATCATCCTGCTGTCGCATGGCCGCCTTCGTGACCTTCCTGCTCCTGCCGGTCGGGCCACCGTGGTGGGCGGCCGACGCACGGTTCCTGGCCGGCCCGACGGGGCCTGCCCACGATCAGCTACCTCAAGTCGACCGCCTTCGACGACCTCGCCCGGTTCTTCGGGTTCCAGGGCAACTACCTCTACAGCTACGCGATCTACGACATCAATCCGAACGAGGTCGCGGCGTTCCCGTCGCTGCATGCGGGCTACCCGTTCCTGGCCTTCCTCTTCGCCCGGCGCTCCTTCGGGCGGGTCGGCTGACGTCATGCTCGCCTACGCCGCCTGTGTCTGGTTCTCGGTGGTCTACCTCGCCGACCACTACGCTGTCGACGTCCTCGGCCGGGATCGCCTACGCGTCGGTTGCCTACCTGGCGGTGACCACGCGCCCCGGTTGGGTCCGGCAGGCGCTCGACCGGGCCGCCGACCAACAGATCGGGGCGGCGGTCGACGATGCGCCCGCCGGGGACCGCGCAGCCCTCGGCCGCCTCGGTCGGGGAGTCCGCTGGCCGATCGTGGCCCAGGGGCTGGCGATCACCGTCGCCGGCGCATTGATCGCGGCGGTCCTTGTCGACGGAAACCTGCTCGGAGGCTACTCCGGCCCGTTCTACCTCATCCCGTCGGCGATCGCCCTGGCCGGCCTGTGGCGACTGGCCCAGGGCGTGTTCAGCCTCTAGGCGCAAGCCCGCGAAAGGCGTGGGCCGTTGCTACGCGGCTGGCCCTGTCCACCTTCTTCCGACATACCAAACCGGGCGGTGGTATGGCAGATCTGGGCCTGGTTCGGGTCGGTGATCGGCCGATCGGGACGCGTTTCGTGCACGGCCGGAGGGCGCTCCCGTCAAGCTTGGCGTCCCGATGGCCGTCAAGCCTTCCTTACCACCTCACCGGTTGGTAGACCGGAAGGGTGGGCCGTTGGATCGGCGTCCTGGGTCCCGGCCCGGCTCGGCGCGTGACCAGGGCTCGGCCCGTGACCAGGGCTCGGCCCGTGACCAGGGCTCGGCGCACGGGAGCCTGGCCGCTTCTTGCCGGATATCGCCCTGGGTGCTGGTAGCCGAAGGTCCACGCCGATCCGCGACCGGTCGTGGCCCGAGCGGTCCGAATTCGTGCGTGGCAATGGCGGCTCAACGCCCCAACGACGGCCCAGCGGCCCGCAATCCTCGTTTATCAGCACTCCAGTCGCTAGATGGCGAAAACGGCGGAGCGGCGAAGACGCGCGGAGCAGCGAAACCGCGGAGAGCGAACCGCGAAGACGGCGGAGCGGCCGGCATGCCCCCGGGGCGGACCTCGGCCGTGCGCCGGAACCCAGCCTGGAATCGCAGCCAGGGCGTGCTCGGACGCCAGGAGAGCGTTTGGGGGTCGATGGCCGGAGCAGGGCCCGCTGGTCGGGCCGGCCGGGTCAGCGAGCCGACTTCACCATGGTGCGCCGGCAGCGCGTGCAGACGGCCTGCTTCTTGGGCGCACCGGATGCGGTCATCACCACGAGCGGCTGGAGATTGGGCTGGTAGCGGCGATGGGCGCGGACGCGGTTCATCCCGGACGACTGGGGGTTGAAGCCGCCCATTGAAACCTTGCCGCAGACGGCGCACGCTCGGGACATCGCGGATCCTCGCGAAAGCAGTGGTTCAGTCATGAAGAACGAGCCGACACCGGCTCGAGCAGACGGTACGATAGCACATCGACCGGTCGTGCCCGCCGCCGGCCCGATCAGCATGACACCGGAGGCCGATCTGCCGAGCCCAGCCAACCACGAGACGGGCCAGTCGCTCGTCAGCCGCCGGGCGATCAGCCAGATCGTCCGGGCCGCCGTCTCGGGCAGCTACGGCGTCACCGGCCTGGTCAACGACGGTCCGTTGAACGCCGGCCTCGTCCGCCTCGGCCTGCGGCCGCCGGCGATCCTCGTCCGGCTGCGCGGCGGCATCCGGGTCGACCTGCGGATCCTCGTTGCCGCGGGGCTGCCCGTGGCCGAGGTAGCCCGCCAGGTCGACTCCGCCGTCCGCTATTCGGTGCGGCACGCCGTCGGCCGCGAGATTGACAGCCTGACGATCCACGTCGGCGGCCTCCGCCTCGAATCGGCGCCGATGCCGGGACCGGTCGAGCCGCCGGTCACCGTCGCCGACCCCGCCTCCGGAGACGAGCCGTCGCCGGCCGACGATGGGGCCAGCGGATCGGACGCCGCGTGACCCAGCGGACCTGTGACGGGGCCGGCCTGGTGGCGGCCTTCCGGGCCGCCGTCGCCAACCTCGAGGCCCACGTCGACGAGGTCAACGCCCTGAACGTCTTCCCGGTGCCCGACGGGGATACCGGATCGAACATGCTGGCGACCGTCCGAGTCGCCCTCGACGAGGCCGAAGGCGTGGCGGGGGAGCCGGTCGGCCGAGTCGCCACGGCCCTCAGCTTCGGGGCGCTGATGGGCGCCCGGGGCAACTCGGGGGTCATCACCTCGCAGATCTGCCGGGGGATGGCCGAGGGCCTGGAAGGCAAGCGCCGGTTCAACGGGCTCGACCTGGCCCATGCCCTGGGCCGCGGCGCCGAGCTCGCCTATGCCGCGGTCGGCAAACCCGTCGAAGGCACGATCCTGACCGTGATCCGCGAGGCAGCGGCGGCGGCCAGGGTCACGGCCGAGCATGACGACGACATCGAGACCGTCCTCGGCGCGACGGTCAACGCCGCCGAGGCGGCGGTCGCGCGAACGCCCACCTTGCTGCCCGTCCTGCGCGAGGCGGGGGTCGTCGACTCCGGCGGCCAGGGACTCTACCGCCTGCTCCAGGGCGCCCTGCTTCACGTCGTCGGACAGTCCCCGGCAGGGGCCGTCGCGGGCCGCCGCCGATCGGGGGCCAAGGCATCGGCCCTCGTCGCCCACGCCGACGAGGGCTTCGGCTACGAGACGATGCTTCTGCTCCAGCCGCGACCCGGGGCGATCCTCGATCCGGACACGATCCGGTCCGCCCTCGAGGCGATCGGCGAGTCGGTCGTGGTCGTGGGCGACGGCAAGGCGGTCAAGATCCACGTCCACAGCGAGCGGCCCGACGTGGTCCTCGAGTGCGCCCTGGCGCACGGCAGCCTGAGCCGGATCAGCATCGAGAACCTCGACCATCAGGCCCGCGAGGTGCGCGAACGGCGGGCCGTCGAGTTCACGGCGGACGATACGGCCCCCGACGACGGCCAGCGCGGACCGACGCCGACCGACCGGCCGGTCCTTGGCCTGGCGGTCGTGGCCGTGGCGCCCGGCGACGGCCTGGCCGCGATCTTCCGTGACTTCGGGGTTGCGGCGGTCGTCCAGGGCGGCCAGTCGGCCAACCCGAGCACGGGCGAGCTGCTCCAGGCGATCGAGGCCGTCGACGCGCTCGAGACGCTGCTCCTGCCCAACAACCCGAACGTGATCCTGGCCGCCCGGCAGGTGGCCGACCTGACCTCACGAATCGTCCACGTCGTGCCCACCCGGTCCGCCGCGGAAGGGATCGCGGCCCTCCTGGCCCTCGACCCGACCCTCGACGGCGCGGCGAACGTCGAGGGCATGACCAGCGCCGGGCGGGCGATCGAGTCGCTCTCGGTGACGACCGCCGTGCGCGACGCGAAGGTCAGCGGCCGGAAGGTTCGCAAGGGCCAGACGATCGTCCTCGACCCGGACGACGGCCTGGTCGCGGCCGACGCCGATCGCGGCCGGGCGATCGCCGCCGCCGTTCGCGGCCTGCGGCCGGGGATCGAGCTGGTCACGCTGTTCTACGGCGAGGGAGCCGACCTGGCCGAGGCCGAGGAGACGGCCCGCCAGATCGGCATCGAGCGCTCGGGCGTCGAGGTGGAGGTCCGCCACGGCGGCCAGCCCCACTATCGGTACCTGATCTCGGCCGAGTAGCCAGTGCCCAACGGACCGGCCGGCGGACGGGCCGATGGAGTTCCGGGCCGCCGCGCCCTCCCGGCGCCGCGCAGTCGCGGGGTTCGCCGGCCGGCGCCACCGACCGAGCCGCTGGCCCTCCTCGCGACACCGCTCGGCGAAAGCGGCCTGCCGGGCGAGTCGGCCCTCCGCCGAGCCGGCCGCCGGCTCGACCTGCGGACGGTCCGCGACCTGCTCTTCCACCTGCCCCGGCGCTACGAAGACCGACGCGAGATGCACACGGTCGCCGAGCTGCGTGACCTGCCCGACGGCGCGACGGCCAGCGTCCGGGTCGTGGTCCGCTCGATCCACGTCGAGCAGACCTGGCGGCGGCGGGTCCAGGTGACGAAGGCGATCCTGGCCGACGACAGCGGCGAGGCCGAGGCGACCTGGTTCGGGCGGCGCTTCATCGAGAAGCGGGTCCACGCCGGCCAGCGGCTCGTCGTCAGCGGCCGGCTCAAGCAGCGTGGCTTCAGCCCCGTCTTCGACGATCCCGAGTTCTCGCCCGAGGACGGTGCCGATCCGCTCCACGCCGGGCGGATCGTGCCTGTCTACCGGCTGACTGCCGGCCTGACCTCGGCCCGGATCCGCGAGGCGATCCGGGCGGCCCTGGATCGAGCGGGCCTCCAGTACCCGGAGTACCTGCCGCTCGACCTGCTCTCCTCGGAGGGGCTCGAGGGCATCGGCCGGGCAATCGATCAGGCCCACTACCCGGCCAGCCCCGAGGACCGCGATGCGGCGCTCCGGCGGCTGGCGTTCGACGAGCTGCTCGCCCTCCAGCTCGGGATGGTCGGCCGTCGCCGGCAGCGCGTGCGGAGCACGACCGAGCCGGTCATCGTCGACGACGAGCGCGACGGCGCGGTACGGGCGGCGATCCGGACCGAGATCGGGCGCAAGATCGGCCGTCCGGTCGAGCTGACCGCCGACCAGGCGGCGGCGATGACCGCGATCCGGGCCGACCTGGGCCGCTCCGAGCCGATGCTCCGCCTGCTCCAGGGCGACGTCGGATCGGGCAAGACGGCCGTCGCCGCCCACGCCCTGGCTCTCGTTGCCGGCCTCGGCCGCCAGGGCGCCCTCCTGGCCCCGACCGACCTCCTCGCCCGGCAGCACGCCGCGACGGTCGGCGAGCTCCTCGCCCCGCTCGGCCTGGGGGTGACCCTGCTGACCGGCTCGCTGAGTGCCGACGGCCGGCGCAAGGCCCTCGCGGCGATCGCCTCGGGCCAGGCCGTGCGTCGTGGTCGGGACCCACGCCCTCTTCCAGGAGTCGGTCGAGTTCGCCGACCTCGGCCTGGCCGTGATCGACGAGCAGCATCGCTTCGGCGTCGAGCAGCGCAACCTGCTCGAGGCCAAAGCCGGCGGAGCCGGTCGGTCGGCAGCCACGACCGGCCGGACCGGCGGGCCGCCGGACGAGGCCGCCCGGGCGGCGCCCCATGTCCTGCTGATGACCGCGACGCCGATCCCGCGCACGCTCGGCCAGGTGCTCTACGCCGACCTGGACGTCTCGGACCTGCGGATGGCGCCGACCGGCCGGCTGGCGATCCGGACCACGACCCGGGCCACGACCGAGCTCGACCGCCTGTGGCGATTCGTTGCCGAGGAGGCGGCCGCCGACCGGCGCACGTTCGTCGTCGTGCCCTTGATCGAGGCTGCCGAGGACGACGCCGCGGCCGCGGCCGAGGAGGAGGCGGCCCGCCTGCGGGACCTGCTCGGGCTGCCGGTCGGCCTGGTCCACGGCCGGCTGAAGCCGGCCGAGCGGGATGCCGAGATGCGCCGGTTCCGCGACGGCGAGATCCGGGTGCTGGTCGGGACGACCGTGATCGAGGTCGGCGTCGACGTCCCCGAGGCGACGGTCATGGTGATCGAGGGCGCCGAGCGCTTCGGGCTGGCCCAGCTCCACCAGCTCCGCGGCCGGGTGGGGCGGGGGACCGAGCAGAGCTACTGCGTTCTCGTCTCGGACGCCAGTGCCGAGTCGGATCCGGTCGCCTCGGCTCGGCTCAAGGCGATCGAGGACCTGACCGACGGCTTCGAGCTGGCCGAGAAGGACTTCGAGCTGCGCCGCGAGGGCGACGTCCTGGGCCTGGCCCAGTCCGGCCTGCCCGAGCTGCGCGTCGCCTCGCTCCAGCGGCTCGATCATCGCGAGCTGGCGACACGCGCCCGGCGCCACGCCGAGGCGCTGCTCGATCCGTCGGGCGAGCTGCGCGGGGCCGGCGTCGCAGACCTTCGCCGGGAGCTGACCGCGGGCTGGCTCGAATCGATCTGGTCGGGTGACCCGGCCGGCGCCTCGTGACCTTCGGCGCCGGCTGATGGCCGGCAGCGCCGGCCGGGTGATCGCCGGTTCCGCGGCCGGGCGGCGGCTGGCCGCTCCCGGCCCGGGGACCCGGCCGCTGACCGACCGGGTCAAGCAGACGCTTTTCGCGATCCTCGAAACCGGGCTGCCCGGCGCATCCTTCCTCGACCTGTGCGCGGGCACCGGTGCGGGCGGGATCGAGGCGCTCTCGCGCGGCGCACGGCTGGCGACCTTCGTCGAGCGCGACGGCCGGGCCTGCCAGGTGATCGCCGAGAACCTCGCGCGGACCGGGCTCGCCGGACCGGCGGCCGCGATCGTCCGGGCCGAGGCCCTGGCCTGGCTCGACCGAGCGGCTCGGCCGCGCGACGACGATCCGGGGCGCGGTCCGTTCGACATTGTCCTGGTCGACCCGCCCTACGACGACACGTCACTCCTCGAGGCGATCCTGGCCGCCCTCGGCGGCCCGGCCGGCGAACGGCTGCTGGTGCCGGCCGCCACGGTCGTCGCCAAGCACTTCTGGCGGGCCGCGCCAGCGGCCCAAATCGGCCTGCTAGGATCGACGCGCGAGCGGCGCTTCGGCGAGACGGCGCTGACGTTCTATCGGCGTGCCGGGACGGAGGACGGATGAGGGTCGCGGTCTACCCAGGGTCGTTCGATCCGGTCACGTTCGGCCACCTCGACGTCGCCCGGCGGGCGGCGGCGGTCTTCGACCGGGTCGTCTTCGCCGTCCTGACCAACCCCCGCAAGGAATCGGCGCTGACGGTGTCCGAGCGGCTCGAGGCGATCCGGGCGTCGGTCGCGGCCGTCGATCCCGACCTTGTCGGGCGGATCGAGGCCCAGTCCTTCGAGGGCCTGACCGTCGACGCCTGCCGGCGGGTCGGTGCGGCCTTCATCGTCCGCGGGCTGCGGGCGGTCTCCGACTTCGAGACGGAGATGCAGCTGGCCCACAACAACCGGGTCCTCGCCCCGGCGATCGATACCGTCTTCTTCATGACCTCGGTCGAGCACGGCTACGTCAGCTCGACCCTCGTCCGCGAGATCGCCCGGTTCGGTGGCGACGTCCGGGCGATGGTCCCCGGGCCGGCCGACGTGGCCCTGCGCGTGGCCATCGACCGGGTGCGATAATCCGGCACGACGCGGCGGTCCAGCCGCCACCGTCGTCCGTCCAGGGAGGGCCGGTCCGATCGACATCATCTTCCTCGTCACCCGCCTCGAGAACCTGATCGCGAGCGGCAAGAAGCTGCCCCTGACGAGCAACGTCGTCGTCGACCAGAGCGCCGCCCTGGGCCTGATCGACGAGCTCCGGGTGGCGATCCCCGAGGAGATCCGGGCCGCCAAGCGGATCAACTCCGAGGGCGAGCGGATCATCGAGAAGGCCCAGGAGGAAGCCGAGACGATCGTCGCCCGGGCGCAGGAGCAGGCCGCCTTCCTGATCGAGGAGCGCGGCCTGACCCAGGCCGCCGAGGATGAGGGCCGCCGGATCCTCGACCGCACGAACCTCGAGGCCGAGGGCATCCGCCAGGGTGCCGACGCCTACGCCGCGTCGATCCTCGAGAAGCTCGAGGCCGAAGTCGCCCGGACGCTCCACAGCATCCGCAAGGGGATCGCCGTCCTCGACTCGCGCAATCCGCCCGAGCTCGAGGAGGGCCCGGTCACGCCGGCCGACGGCTACGCCGACGACCAGGAATTCGAGCCCGCCCCGAGCCGCGCGACGCGCGGGTGACCGCCGACCCGGCGGACGCGCTGGTCTACCCGCTGGCCGGCCTGCTGGCCGAGCCACCCGGCGCGCGGCGGGACGTCGCCTTCGAGGACGTCGACCTCGACCTCGGCCCCGACCTCGAGCTTGGCTCGCCGGTCCGCGGTCGGGTCCGGATCAGCCGGACGAACCGGGGCGTGCTGGTCGATGGCTCGATCGAGGCGGCGCTCGCCCTGGCGTGCAGTCGCTGCCTCAAGCCGATCCTGCTGCCGCTCGACCTGCGCCTCGACGAGGAGGCCCTGCCATCGGTCGACCTGGCCTCCGGCCGCCCGCTCGACCCCGCGATCGAGCCCGAGATCGTCCGCCTGACCGACCATCACGAGCTCGACCTGGAGCCGATCGTCCGCGAGGCGATCCAGCTGGCCGAGCCGATCGCGCCACTCTGCCGGCCCGACTGCCCCGGTCTCTGCCCGGTCTGTGGCGAATCGCTCGAGGCCGGGCCGCACGACCACGCCGAGCCGCCCCTCGACCCGCGCCTCGAGGCGCTGCGCGGCTTCCGGGTCGACGCCGACGACGAGACGGGCTAGACTCGCCCGTCGGGCCCGCATCGCGTCGCCGTCCCGGCAATGCCACCGACGACCCCGATCCAGACCAGCTTGCAGGGCGAGGTTCCGCCCCGCGCCCAGCCAGACCAGAGGAGATCCAAGGAGCATGGGAGTTCCCAAGCGACGGGTATCGCACGCCCGGCAGGGCGATCGCCGCAGCCACGCGGCGCTCACCCTGCCCCGGCTCGAGGAGTGCCCGCACTGCCACGAGCTGAAGCAGCCCCATCACGCCTGTCCGAACTGCGGCTACTACGGTGGCCGTGAGGCGATCGACCTGAAGCGGACGACGGACGAGGCCGCCTCCTAGCAACGTGGACCTCAGCGCCGTTCGGGGCGCGACCTCCGACCGTCGCGTCCGGGTCGCCGTCGACGTGATGGGTGGAGACCACGCGCCCGAGGAAGCCGTCCACGGCGCCCTCCTCCATGCCCGGGCTCACCCCGAGGACGATGTCCTGTTCGTGGGCGACGAGATCCGGGTCCGGGCGATCGTCGGCCAGGACATGCCCGACAACGTCCGCTTCGTCCATGCCGGCGAGCTCGTGGCCATGGACGAGCATGCCGCGGCGAACGTGCGCTCCAAGCGCGATGCCTCGATCAACGTGGCGATGCGGCTCGTCCGCGATGGCGAGGCCGATGCTGTCGTGACTGCCGGGCACACCGGCGCCGGCGTGGCCGCCGCGATCCTCCACCTGCGCCGCGCACCGGGCGTCAAGCGGCCCGCGCTGGCCGTCCAGATGGTCACCGAGACCGGGCCGTTCGTGCTGCTCGACATCGGGGCCACGACCGACCCGACGGGCGAGATGCTCTACCAGTTCGCCGAGATGGGCGCCCTGTTTGCCGAGCAGGTCCTGGGGGTCGAACAACCCCGGGTCGCCCTGCTGTCGATCGGCGAGGAGACCGGCAAGGGCGACGCCCGGATCCAGCTGGCGACCCGGCTGCTGCAGGCCTCGAAGCTGAACTTCATCGGCAACGTCGAGGGCAAGGACCTCGTCGTCCACATGGCCGACGTCGTCGTCTGCGAGGCCGTGGTCGGCAACGTCGTGATCAAGTTCTTCGAAGGACTCTCGCAGTTCATCTTCGGCCTCCTGCGCAAGGAGTTTGAGCGCAAGCCGTTCGGCCCACCGGCCTACCTGCTCCTGCGACCGGGGATTCGCCGGATCCGCAAGATCTTCGACTACGAGCTCTCGGGCGGGTCGCCGCTGCTGGGCGTGAACGGCACGGTGATCATCACCCACGGCCGGGCGAAGCGCCGGATGATCTCGTACGCGGTGGCGGTCGGCGCGGCGGCCGCCCGGGCGGGCATCCCCGAGGCGATCGGCCGGACCTTCGAGCGCGTGCCGCGAGTCGCGGCCGACCCGGCTGAATCGGCCGATCCGAACGAGGCGGCCGAACCCACCGAACCGGCCGAGGCGGCGCAATGAGCGGCCCGGGCCTGGTCGTCGTCCCGTCGGTCGTCCGGGAGACGGTCCGGCTGGCCGCCCAGGGGGTGCCCGGCGTGGCCCGCGTCGGCTGGTCGGGCGGATTCGTCCGGCGCTGGCTGGCCGGCCCGCCGCTGACCATCCAGCTCGACGGCCCGCGGACGCTCGTCCGGGTCGCGATCGTGGCCCGGCCCGGCGGATCGTTGCAGGTCCTCACCGATCAGGTCCGGGCGGCGGTGGTCGCCGCCCTCGAACGCCAGCTCGGGCTCGTCCCGGGCCAGGTCACCGTCAGCGTCGACGGCGTCGGCGCCTGAGCGGGTGAAGGCAACCCGCGCGACGACCGGGCGGGAGGAGATCCGTTCCCACCAGCGTGCCCGGCGCCTGGCCCTGGCCTCGATCTTCGAGGCCGACTTCGGCCAGCGGACCGCCGCCGATGTGCTCGAGCGCCACCTGGCCGAGGGCGGACGCGACCCCGAGGCCGCCCGGTTTGCCCGCCTGCTGGTCACGGCGACCGTCGACGACCGGGACCGGATCGACGCCCGGATCGAGGCCCTGGCGGCCCAATACCCGGTCGTCCAGCTGGCCCGAATCGACCGAGCCCTGCTGCGAACCGCCGTCGGTGAGGTGCTACACTCCGCGGCGACGCCGACCCGAGTCGCGATCGCCGAATGGGTCGAGCTGGCACGAACCTACAGTGGAGACCCGGCGCGGCGGCTGATGAACGGCGTCCTCGGGCGACTCGTGAGGGATGCGGCGACGGCGACCCGGGAGATGGTCGACGGATCCGCGAATGAAGAGGCCGGCCTTCCCGCCGGATGATGCTTCCAGGAGGGATTCAGTGGCCACGACCTACGATCGCCTGAAGAAGATCGTCGTCGAGCAGCTCGGCGTCGACGAGGCCGACGTCAAGCCCGAGGCGTCCTTCGTCGACGACCTGAACGCCGACTCGCTCGATCTCGTCGAGCTGATCATGAGCCTCGAGGAAGAGTTCGGGACCGAGATCTCCGACGAGGATGCCGAGCGGATCCGGACGGTCGGCGACGCGGTCGAGTACATCGACGAGCGCACCTCCTAGGGCCTGAGCGGCGGGCGCCGAGCCCTGCCCGCTCTCGCCCGCCTGGGCCAACTGCGGCGATGCCTTCGGCCGTTGCCTTCGCGGCCCAGCTTGGACTCCCAATTCGCGACCCGGAGCTGCTTGGCCAGGCCCTCGTCCACAGCAGCTTCCTCCATGAGCACCGGGCATCCGCCGGCGGCCACAACGAGCGCCTCGAGTACCTCGGCGACGCCGTCGTCGCGCTGGCGATCTCGGCCGCCCTCTACCGCCTCCGGCCGGCCGACGACGAGGGCGAGCTGTCCGCCCGCCGGGCGGCGATCGTCAGCACGACCGGCCTGGCGCGCCTCGCGAAACGGCTCGAGCTCGGCAACTGGCTGCTCCTGGGCGAAGGTGAATCGCAACGTGGTGGCCGGCTGCGGCCGTCGCTCCTGGCCTCGGCCTTCGAAGCGGTGGCAGGCGCCGTCTACCTCGACCTGGGCTTTGACGCCGCCGAGGCCTGGATCACCGAGGTCGCCGGCCCCGAGCTGGCCGACGATACGGCGATCGGCAGCCTGAAGAGCCCCAAGAGCCGTCTCCAGGAGCACACCCAGCGACGAACGGGGGAGCGGCCGGCCTACCGCCTGGTCGACGTCTCGGGCCCCGATCACGAACGGGTCTTCCGGATCGAGGTCATCGTCGGTGACCAGGTCGTCGGGCGTGGCGCCGGGGCCTCCCGACGGGTGGCCGAGACCATGGCCGCCAGCGCCGCCCTCGACGTCCTCGCCGACGATCCGGTGGCCCAGTGAGCAGCGCCCGGCTGCTCGCCCTGCGCCTCCACGGCTTCAAGTCGTTCGCCGAGCGGACGACGGTCGAGTTCGGCGCCGGGATCAGCGCCGTCGTCGGCCCCAACGGCTCGGGCAAGAGCAACCTTGCCGACGGGCTGCGCTGGGCGCTCGGGGAGCAGGGCCGGGCGCTCCGCAGTCGGAAGTCCGAGGACGTCATCTTTGCCGGCTCGGACCGGCGGCCGGCGCTGGGCATGGCTGACGTCAGCCTGGTCCTCGACAACGCCGACGGCCTCCTGCCGGTCGACTTCCAGGTCCTCGAGCTCGGTCGCCGGCTGTACCGCTCGGGCGAGAACGACTACCTCCTCAACCGCAGCCGGGTCCGGCTCAAGGACCTCGTCGACCTGCTCGACGCTGCCCACCTGGCCGACAACGCCTTCCTGTTCATCGGCCAGGGGATGGTCGACCAGGCGCTGTCGCTGCGACCCGAGGAGCGCCGGCCGCTGTTCGAGGAAGTGGCCGGTGTCCGCCGTCACGAGCGCCGCCGGCGGCGGGCCGAGGAGCAGCTGGTCGAGGCCGAGGCAAACCTGGCCCGGGTCGAGGACATCCTGGGCGAGCTACGCCCGCAGGCCCGCCGGCTCGCGTCGCAGGCCCAGCAGCAGGTCAGCCGGGCGACCGCGGGCGACGACCTGGCGGCGGCCCTGGTCCTGAGCGCCCACGCCCGATGGCACCTGGCCGCCGGCTCGACGACGACGCTCGAACAGCGGCTTGCGGCGGCCCGGCTGGAAGCGGATCGGGCTGGCTCGGCGCTGCTCGAGGCCGAGGCAGGCAGCGTCGAGGTCGCCGCCCGGCTCGCCCGCCAGGCCGCGGTCGAGGTCGAGCGGCGGGAGGCTCACGACGCGGCCCGGGCGACCCTCACCGGGCTCCAGCTCGAGGCGATCCGCCATGCGACCGAGCTCGAGGCGATCAAGCGCGATCGGACCCGTCTCGACGAGGAGCGCGCCGCGGCGGAGGCTGAGCTGGCGGGCCGGCGACGCCGGCTCGCGGCACCGATCGCCCAGCGCGATCCGGTCCTCGTAACGGCCGTCGAGGAGGCTGAGCGCGGCCTGGCCGAGGCGCGCCGCGAGCTGGGCGAGCTGCAGGCGGCACGACAGGCCGAGGGTCAGGAGCGAGCCGCCCTCCAACGGGCGCTGGCGGCCCGGACGGCCGAGCTCGAGCAGGCCCGCCGGCTGGTGTCCGACGCCGAACGGCGGGTCAACGACGAACGCGCCCGAGCGCTGGCCGGCGCGACCGAGCGGACGGCGCTCGAGACGACCCTCGCCGCCGCCCGGGACGCTCACCGCGCGGCGATCGACGCCGAGCTCGAGGCGGCCGCGGCGGTCGATCGGGCCCGGGCCGCGGCCGACGTGGCGGAGGGGGCCCGGCGCGCCACCGAGGAGGAACTGGTCGCGCTGAGCGAGGCGGTCTCCTCGATTCGGGCCCGCGTCGCGGCGGCCGAAGCCCGCCTGGCCGAGGACGAGTCGCGGGGGATTGCCCGGGCCGCCCGGCGGCTGGGCGGCCGGCGGGTGGACGCCGACCTCGAGGTCGATCCCCAGTTCCGGGCGGCGATCGAGCTTGCCCTCGGCGAGCTTGGCCGGGGCTACATCGTCAGCCGGGCTGCGGTCGAGGGGCTGGCCGGTGAACGCGGCTGGCTGGTCGTCGATCACCCGCGCACGGCCGAGCCGGGAGCCGGCGGGCGTGCGGCGCGCGACGCGGGGACCGGAGCCTTCCGGGACCGGCTGGCGATGCTCGGCGGCGGATTGCTCGCCGAGGCAATCCGGCGCGACGACGCGGGCGCCGTGCGTACGCTCCTCGAGCGCACGGCCTGGACACCGGACCTCGCGGCGGCGCTCGAGCTCCAGGGCCTCCTGCCGGACGGCTGGCAGGTTGTCAGTCGGGACGGCACGGCAGTCGTCGGCACCGCGGCGGTCGGCCTCGGCCGCGCGGAGGGCACCCTCGAGCGGCGGGCCGACCTCGATCGGCTCGTCGCCGAGCTGCGCCGGCGCGAGTCTGACGCTGCCCAGGCGGAGCAGGCCCGGTCCGTGGCCGCCGACGAGGCCGCCGTGGCCCGCGATGCCCATGCGGCGGCCCGGTCGGATGAGGCCCGGATCGGCGCCGAGCGGCGGGCCGCCGAGGAAGCCGAGCGCGTTGCCGCCCGGGGCGTCGAACATGTTGCCCGGGAGACGGCCTGGCTCGAAGCCGGCGCCGGGCGGGCCGCGGCAGAACTCGCCCGGCACGTGGCCGCCCTGGCGGTCCTTGAGGCAACGCATGGACCCACGGAGGCCCATGGTTCCGCGGCGGCGGAGCCGGGCGTAGGCGGGGCGGGTGCCGGCTCCCCGGGAGCCGGCGGCGGGCACGAGGAACGCACCGCGATCGAGGCCTGGCAGGCGCGCGTCGACGAGCTGCGCGCTCGACGCGACCAGCTGGCGCTCGAGCTGGCGGCCCACGACCAGGCTCGTTCGGAGGCCGAGGCCGTGCGCGCCCGCGAGGCGGCCGGCGCAGCGATGAGCCAGGACCGGATCGATCGCGCCGACCGGGAGGTTTCCGTGCTCGCCCGACGCGAGGCCGCCGCGGTCCTCGATCGCGACCGGCTGTCGCTCGACGTGGCGGCGGCGACCAGCCGCGAGGCGAGCCTGCGGGCCTCGCTCCTCGAGGCCCGGGCCGCCGACGCCGGAGATCGCGACCTGCTCGTCGCCGCGGATGCGGCCGTGGCCGCCGCCCGCGATCGTCTGCGCACGGCCCAGGACCGGCTGCGCACGGCCGAGGTCGCCGAGCTCGAGCACCGCCTGGCCCTCGAGCTGATCCGTGAGCAGGTCCTCGTCGAGCTGGCCGGGCTCGGTGCCCTCGGCCTGCGGGCGCTGGGTCTGCCGCCTTCGGCCGAGGACGACAGCCTCGACGAGATCCCGCCCACGATCCTGGCGGCCTGGGCGGCCGAAGCGCCGGGCGACGAGCCACCGGCCGCCGGCCGCCTGGCGACGCTCCGGCGGCGGTATCACGAGCTCGGCGCAGCGAATCCCATGGCGATCGAGGAATACGACGAGGTCAAGGCCCGGCTCGACCGTCTCGAGGCCCAGGAGCGCGACCTGCACCAGGCGATCGCCACGACCCGGACCCTGATCGACGAGCTCGGGACGATGGTTGCCGAGCAGTTCAAGACGACGTTCCGCCACCTCGAGGTCGCGTTCGACGCCCGGTTCAAGCAGCTCTTCGGCGGCGGCTATGCCCGGCTCGAGCTGACCGACCCGGAAGACCTCTCGGCGACCGGCGTCGAGATCGTCGCCCGGCCGCCGGGCAAGAAGGCCCAGGCTCTGGCGATGCTCTCGGGCGGCGAGCGGGCCCTGACCGCGGTCGCCCTGCTGTTCGCCATGCTCGCCGTCCGACCCGTGCCCTTCTGCGTCCTCGACGAGGTCGACGCGGCGCTCGACGAGGCGAACATCGGCCGTTTCGCCGATGCCCTGCGCGACCTCGCCGGCCAGATCCAGTTCATCGTGATCACCCACAACCGGGGCACGATCGAAGCGGCCGATGCGCTGTACGGCGTCACCGTCGGCGACGACTCGGTCAGCCGGGTGATCAGCCTGCGCCTCGACGAGGCGACGGCGATGGCCGGCCAGTCGGGTGAGCCTGCCGCAGCGACCGCGTCCTGACGTGTTCTGGCGCCGCAAGCCGCGCGACGAAGAGCCGCAGGGCGAGCCCGCGCCGGGCGGTGAGCCGGCGTTGGATCCGGAGACGGTCGAGCCCGGCTGGGAGCCGGATCCCGCCGACTTCGACGATCCAGCCGGTGGCATGCCGCTCGAGGCCGGCTCGACGGAGGTCGCCCCGCCTGCGTCGGCCGTGCCTGTGCCGGCCGTGCCCGCGCCAGTCGAAGCGCTGCCCGAAGCCGGTCGCCTCGCCGGCTGGCCGCCGTCGGCGGACGCGACCGGCGAGTTGGCAGGCAGCCTCGAGGCTGGCGTCGCCCGCAGTCGCGGCGGGTTCGTCGCCCGGCTGCGCGGGTTGCTCGGAGGCTCCGCCGGCCCGTCGTGGGACGAGGTCGAGGAGACGCTGATCGGCGGCGATGTCGGGGCGTCGCTGGCGATCGACGTTGTCGAACGGTCGCGGGCCCGGCACGACCCGGCCGGCAACCTGGCCGCGGTCCGGGCCGAGCTGGCCGCGTTGCTCGTGGCGCGCGATCCCGACTGGAGCCCGCGACCAGCCGGCCCGGGCCTGCCGGCGGTGATCCTGGTCGTCGGCGTGAACGGTACCGGCAAGACGACGACGATCGGCAAGCTGGCCAGCCGCTACCGGGCCGAGGGCCGGACCGTGATCCTGGCCGCGGCCGACACGTTCCGGGCCGCCGCCATCGAGCAGCTCGGGATCTGGGCGACGCGCTCGGGCAGCACGATGATCGCGCACGCCCCCGGGGCGGACCCGGGCGCCGTCGTCTACGACGCGCTCGACGCGGCGGTTGCCCGCGGGGCGGACCTGGTCATCGCCGACACCGCGGGCCGGCTTCACACCAAGGTCAACCTGATGGACGAGCTGGCCAAGGTTCGCCGGATCATCGACAAGCGCCTGCCGGGCGCCGAGCCCGAGGTCTTGTTCGTGCTCGACGCGACGACCGGCCAGAACGGCCTGGCCCAGGCCCGCGCATTCAACGAGGCGACCGGCCTGACGGGCATCGTGCTGACCAAGCTCGATTCGACCGCCAAGGGCGGGATCGTCTTTGCGATCGAGGCCGCGCTCGGCGTTCCGGTCCGTTTCGTCGGGGTGGGGGAGCAGGTCGGCGATCTCCTGCCGTTCGACCCGGTGGCCTTCGTGGCGGCGCTCTTCGCCGAATAGGCCCCTTGCGGCGACCGCGTGTCCGGAGCATGCCCGCCGGATCGGGCGCGGCAGTAGCCTGTGACGGTGTCCAGGCGAACTCGAAGGATCCTGACCCTGGCCGCCGCGCTGACTTTCGTGGCGGCCGGTTGCGCGACCGGACCGGGTGCCGGATCCGGCTCGCCAGTCGACCTGCCGGGCCTGCCTTCTCCGAGTGAGACACCCGTTGGTTCGCCGACGCTTGCCGCGGTCCGCGCCGACATCGAGAGCCGCTACATGGACCAGCTCCTGTCGATCGGCGACGGAGCCGGGAAGGTCATCCTGACGCTCAGGCCCACGGCGACCGCGGCGGCGGCCGACATCGTCGGTCGGTACGGGTCGGCGGTGCAGGTCACGGTCGGCTTCTTTCCGTATCCGCCACCGTCAGCGACACCAGTCGGGTGTGGCTGGGCGGCCTCGCCGACGATCGACCCGGGCCAGCTCCGGGCGGTCATCGACCTGCCCAGCCCACGGATCGGTCACACGGTCGGCTTTCCCGCGAAGGTCACGCTGACGAACCACGGCGCGACGACGCTCACCCTGTCGACCGGCCAGCCACTCTCGATCTACCTGTTCGAAGCCGATGGAACAACGCTGGTCGGAGCGTCCCCGGGGGCGGTCGCCGGGACCGGTCTCGGGCTGACGCTCCAGCCGGGTGCCTCGCACCAGATCGACGCCGGCGGGGGCACCGCTTCGTGTGACCTCCGGCTCGGCTACGAGCTCCCGGACGGACCGTACGTCGCGCGAGCGGCCGTCGAGATCGACGGCACGACCGGGCCCGGCTACTTCTGGTCGGACCCTGTTTCGGTCCAGCTGGTGTCGCCGTAACCTGCTTGCCGTTCGACCCGTCGGCCTGCATGGCAGTCCCCTTCGCGGAGTTAGCTCGCGGCGGTTCGGGATCCGGCCGTCGGATCGCTGCCGGGGGACCGTTGTCACGTGCCGTGGGACAAAACCGGCTTCTCATGAGATACGAGCCTTCGGTCGGCGCTTGGACCGCACCTGGGGCGACCGGCCCACGCTCGACCGGCCACGGAATCCGCGTTTGACAGCCATGTCCCAGGCGTCCCTGACGGTGAATGACTCGTTTTGTCCTGCCGCATGGGACACCTGGCGGCGCGACCTGCCGCGTCAGGTGAGGCCGGGGTAAGCGGGCCCTGCTGTAGTCCGCGCATGGCCCAAACCCGGGAACGGACCGAGAACAGGCTTGCCATCCGCGACGCGGAGCGCGCCCTCCGCCATGAGTCGCGGCGGGCAGCCGACGAGCTGCGCCGGATTCGGCTGCGAGCAGGCGTCTCGCAGGCCGCGGTCGCCGCGGCGGCGGGGACGACGCGTTCGCTGGTCTGCCGGCTCGAGCAGGGCGACCCGGCCGTTGAGCTCAGCATGCGATTTCGGGTCGCCGCCGTCCTGGGGGCGGACTTGCGCCTGACGGCCTACCAGGGCCCCGGAGCGGTGATCCGTGACTCGGTTCAAGCGGAGATCGTCGAGCAGCTGCTGCGCTCACGCGCTCCAAGCTGGCGGCCATCGGTCGAGGCGGAGGTGCCGGGGCCCGGCCGGCGCTCGGTCGACCTTCGACTCGACGGGCCGGCGGACACGATCCTGATCGAGGTCGAGACCAGGGTCGAGAGCCTGGAGGAGATCGTTCGCGAGCTCCACTCGAAGCGCCGAGCGTTCGTCGAGTCGGCCGGCGCCGACGGCAATCGGCCAATCCACGTGGTGCTCGTGCTTCCCTTGACGCGCCGGCACAGCACGATGGCCAAGGCCCATCCCGAGATCGTTCGTGCCGCGTTCCCTGTCTCCTCGTCCGCAATCCGGCGCGCCCTCACGAGTGGACCCGGCGCGTGGCCAGGCGACGGGCTCCTGTGGGTTCGTCGGCAGCCCACGGCGCCGGGAGCTGCAGTTGTCACGCCGCGTGGGACAGAGCGGCCTTTGTAGCCTCAAATAGCCCTATCGGGCCGGTTGGCATAGCCAAATTCCTCCCGGTCCACGCTCGGGCAGAGCCGATTCGCGCATTCGATCCCTTGCGCCGAAAAGCCGCTGGGCTTCAGAGGCGCGTTTTGTCCTACCGGGCGTGACAATGGCGACGAGGGCGACGGCCGGGCGTGACAGAGGGCGATGAGGACGCGGGCCGGACGCGGGCCGGACGCCCGGCACGCCGGACGTGGGCCGCGGGCCCAGGCGGTGCCCGGCCACACCGGAAACGGGCGCGGAAGCCGCAGGTCCCGCGCCGGGCACCCGAGAGGCGTGCGCTACAATCGGGGCGCCTCGGTGCGTCAGAATCCGCGCACCACCCGAGCGAGCCGGGCTCGTCGGTCCTGATCCAGCGGAGTTGCCATTCCATGTTCGACGCTCTGAGCGAGCGGCTGCGCAAGACCCTCGGGTCGCTGACCGGTAGAGGCCGGGTCAGCGAGGCCGACGTCGACGCGGCGATGCGCGAGGTTCGGCTCGCCCTGCTCGAGGCGGACGTCAACTTCAAGGTAGTCCGGGACTTCATCGCCCGGGTCCGCGAGCGGGCGATCGGGGCCAACATCCTCGAGAGCCTGACGGCGGGCCAACAGGTCGTCGGGATCGTCAACGAGGAGCTGACCGCGCTCCTGTCGGCCGGCGACCGGACCTTCCACCTGCAGGGCAACCCGGCCGTGGTGATGCTCGTCGGCCTGCAGGGCTCGGGCAAGACCACCTCGGCGGCGAAGCTCGCCCGCCATTGCATCAAGCTCGGCCGGCGGCCGTTGCTCGTCGCGGCCGATCCCTACCGGCCGGCGGCAGCCGACCAGCTGGCCACCCTCGGCGCGGCGCTCGACGTGCCGGTCCACCGGGCAGAGGTCGGAACCAAGGTCGTGGCGATCGCCCAGGCCGGGATCGAAGCGGCACGCCGCACCGCGCGCGACGTCGTGATCGTTGACACCGCCGGCCGGCTGACGGTCGACGAAGCGCTGATGGCCGAGATCGCGACCCTCGACGCGACGATCAAGCCGGTCGAGACGCTCCTCGTCGTCGACGCGATGACCGGCCAGGACGCGGTCGCCGTGGCCCAGGCGTTCGCGGCGGCCGTGCCGCTCAGCGGGCTCGTCCTGACCAAGATCGACGGCGACGCCCGCGGCGGCGCGGCGCTCTCGATCAGTGCCGTGACCGGGCTGCCGGTCAAGTTCCTGGGCACCGGCGAGAAGACCGATGCCCTCGAGGTCTTCCACCCTGACCGGCTGGCCGGCCGGATCCTGGGCATGGGCGACGTCCTGACCCTGGTCGAGCGGGCCCAGGAGACGTACGACGCGAACCAGGCCGCCAAGCTCGAGGAGAAGCTGCGCAAGTCGAGCTTCACCCTCGACGACTTCCTCGACCAGCTCCAGCAGGTCCAGAAGATGGGCGGCCTGAGCCAGATCGTGGGCATGCTGCCCGGGATGGGCGGCATGGCCAAGCAGGCCGAGGACGCCGTCAACCGGGGGGACCTGCGCAGGACGGAGGCGATCATCCGGGCCATGACCCCGCGCGAACGGCGCGACACCAACGTGCTCAATGCCTCGCGCCGGCGACGGATCGCCGCCGGGTCGGGCACCTCGCTGACCGACGTCAATCGTCTCGTCAAGCAGTTCGGCGAGATGCAGAAGATGATGAAGCAGTTCTCCGGCGGCGCCGGGCGCAGGGCTGCCGCGGCGGGCCTCCTTGGCCGCCGCTAGGAAAGGGGTTCCCCGATGACCGAACCGATCGGGCCGACCGGCCCCGTCGAGAGCGAACCGGCACCCGAGCCGGCCAGCGCCCTGGAGCCGACGACCGAAGCGGTCCCGACGACGGCCCTCGAGGTCGTGCCTTCGACCGGCGCCGTCAACGGCGCGATCGGCACGCCTCGGCGGCGCCGCCTGCGCTGGGCGGTCGCCGCCGTTGCCACGGCCGTCGTCGTGGTCGGCACGACGCTCGGCTTCGCCGTGCTGTCCTCCGCCCGCTCGACCTCGCAGGTCCTGCCCTGGGCGCCGGCCGATGCCCTGCTCTACACCGAGGTCCGGGCCGACATGCCCGGCGACCAGCGGGCGAACCTGCTCGCCTTCCTCTCGAAGTTCCCCGGCTTCGCCGACCAGACCAGCTTCGACGCCAAGGCCGACGACGGCCTCGACCGGCTGGTCAAGCGGCTGACCGACAATAAGCACGACTTCTCGACCGAGATCAAGCCCTGGTTCGGCGGCCAGCTGGGCGTGTCCATCGAGGGGGCGAGCATCAGCGCGCCGGGCGTCCTGCTCGTCGCCTCGGTCCGCGACGCCGCCGCAGCGACGGCCTGGCTGAAGTCAATCGCGCCGACCGACGCCAGGCACGAGACCGTGGGCGGGATCGAGCTGACCGAGGTCGGCTCGGCCAAGACGGCCGGCGCCTGGGGCGTCGACGGCTCGGTCCTCCTGGCCGGCACCGTCGACACCGTCAAGGCCGCGGTCGGCCGAGGGCCGAGCGGCGACCTCGCCGGCAACGCCGGGTTCAAGGCCGCCGAGGCCGCCCTGGGTGGCGACGAGCTGGCCGGCATGTACGTCGACATGAAGGGCTACTTCAAGCTCATCACCGATGCCGAATCTCAAATGCTGACCCAGCTCCGCAATGGGACGGTCGGGATGACGATGCCGTCGATGGCGCCCTTCGACACGTCGCTCCTGCCCGGCTGGGTCGCCATGCGCGTCCGCGCCGAGTCGGATCACCTCGTCATTGACGAAGCGCTCCCGACGGTCTCCGGGCAGGCTGCCCAGGCCAGTCGGACCAGCACGCTGGCAGCCGAGCTGCCCGCGACGACGATCGGCCAGTACGAGCTGCATGACGTCGGGAGCGTGGTCAAGCGGACGGTGAGCCAGCTGGAGGGTCAGCCGGGCGGTCCGACGGCCGCCCAGGTCGACGCGGCGCTCAAGCTCGTCGGCGGGCTCGACAAGGCCGTCGGCTGGCTCGGTGATGCCGATGTCGTCGTGCTCCACGACGCTGCCGGGTTCAGTGGCGGCGTCGTCGCCCAGACCACCGATTCGACCGCCTCGACCAACCTGATGGCCGAGCTCAAGAACCTGGCCAGCCTCGCCGGCGGCCAGGCCGGCATCACGCTCCGGACCGAGTCGTACGGCGGCCAGACGATCACGATCGTCGGCGCCAACCTGTCCGGCGGCGCGTCGATGCCGGGCGGCGCCTCCATGCCGATGGGGAACGTCTCGATCGCCTTCACCCAGACCAAGGACCTGGTCATCGCCGGGGTCGGCGACGGCTTCGTCAAGGCCGTCCTCGACACGAAGGCGGGCAACTCGCTCGCCGACCAGCCGGCCTACCAGCGGGCGATCGGCCTGGCCGGCGCGAGCAACGCCGGACAGGGCTTCGTCGACCTGACCGCGGTCCGCACGGCGATCGAAACGCTCGCCGCCGGCTCGGACGGCATGAAGGCCTATGCTTCGGACGTCAAGCCGTTCCTGGAGCCGATCCAGAGCATCGCCTGGTCGACCACGATGGGCACCGATGGCTCGACCGGGCGGTTCGTGCTCGTCCTGAAGTAACCAAGACCCGTTCAACCCGACGGGCGCCGTCCCAGCGGCGCCCCGTCGTCCAGTGCAGAGGAGGAAGCAGGCCGATGGCCGTTCGCATCAGGCTCACCCGGGTGGGAGCCACCAAGCAGCCGACGTACCGGCTGGTCGTGGCCGATTCGCGCAGCGCGCGGGACAGCCGCTCGCTCGAGACGATCGGCCACTACAACCCGCGCACCGATCCGATCGAGCTGAAGATCGACGCCGAGCGGGCCAGGAAGTGGCTCTCCCAGGGCGCCCAGCCGTCGGATACGGTTGCCCGCCTGTTCCGCTCGGCCGGCATCCTGCCGGTGGGGAAGTAGGCCGATGCCAGCCAAGGAGCTTGTCGAGTACGTTGCCAAGTCGCTCGTCGACCAGCCCGACGAGGTGACCGTCGAAGAAGTCCATGACCGGGACGGTGTCGTCCTCGAGCTGCACGTCGCCGAGGACGACATGGGCAAGGTGATCGGCCGGAACGGCAGCGTCGCCAAGGCCCTCCGGACCCTGCTCAAGGTCAAGGCCGCCCGCGACGGCGAGCCGGTCTCACTCGAGATCGTCTGACGGTCGAAGCCCAGCGGCTCGTGGTCGCCCTCGTGCGGGGCGTCCACGGGCTGAACGGCGCCCTGCGGGTCGAGGTCCTGACCGATCGACCCGAGGCCCGCTTCAAGCGTGGCGCCACGTTGTTCCGCGAGGGCAGCGACGCGCCGCTCCACGTGATCGAAGGGGTGCCCGTCGCCGACGGGCCCGGCTGGCGAATCCGGTTGGCCGAAGCGACCGACCGCCAGGCCGCCGAAGGATTTCGCAACGCGTACCTCGAGGCGCTGGTGCCCGCCGACCAGGCGCCGGGCGGCGAATCCTGGTTGTGGCATGAGGTCGTCGGGCTGCCGGTTCGCGGTCGGGACGGCGAGGAGCTCGGCGTGGTGAGCGACATCTACCGGGTGGCCGAGAACGATGTCTACGTCGTCCAGGGCCCGCGCGGCGAGTTCGACGTGCCCGCCGTCCGCGATTTCGTCGTCGCCCTGGAGCCCGCCGGCGGCGCCCTGGTCGTCGACGTCGATGCCCTCGACCTGCCGCCGGTCCGCCCGCCCCGGCCGTACCGCGCCCCGCGGCCGCGGAAGGGTGACGCGGCCCGAGCGCGGGCTGGGGCCGAGGCCGCCGCGGCCGAGTCGGACGCTGGTACGGCCGGTCCGCCGCCGGCTGAGGCTGCGCCCACGGACGCGCCCGCCACCGACGCGCCGGCCCCCGCGCACGAGGACTGAGACGGGCGATGGCTCTCGAGATCGAGATCGTGACCCTCTTTCCGGCGATGATCGCCGGCCCGCTGTCCGACAGCATCCCGGGCCGGATCCAGGAACGCGGCCTGGCCACGATCCGGATCCACGACCTGCGGGAGTGGGGCCTGGGCCGGCATCGGTCGGTGGACGACAGCCCCTACGGCGGGGGACCCGGGATGATCTTCCGGCCGGAGCCGGTCGCGGCAGCCCTGGCCGCCCTGCGCCGGCCCGATTCGCTGGCGATCCTGCTCGACCCGGCCGGGGAGGTCTTCGGCCACGCCCGCGCGACGGAGCTCGCCGGTCGCTCCCACCTGGTTCTCGTCTGCCCCCGGTACGAGGGGATCGACGACCGGATCCGCGGGCTGGTCGACCTCGAGCTGTCGATCGGCGACTACGTCCTGAGCGGCGGCGAGCTGCCCGCGCTGGTCGTCGTCGATGCGGTGATCCGGCTCCTGCCCGGGGCGATCGACGCGGCCTCGACCGACGAGGAGTCGTTCGCCGACGGCTTGCTCGAATACCCCCAGTACACCCGGCCGGCGTCGTTCGGCGGCCACGAGGTCCCGGCGATCCTGTCGAGCGGCGACCATGCTGCCGTGCGCCGCTGGCGGCGAAGAGAGGCCCTGCGCCGAACCCTGGAGCGCCGGCCCGACCTGCTGGCCGGCCGGTCGCTCGGGCCGGAGGACCGCCGGCTCCTCGACGAAGTGCGCAAGGAGCCCGGCCCGGCCGATCCCGCCTGATCTCGTGCTACACTGCGCCGTCGGTCGTCAGCGCGACCCATCCCCGATGCCAGCCTCGCGCAGCGTCGCTGCGCCAAGAGAACCGCAAGGAACCCCAGTGACCGTACTCGACGAGATCGTCCAGGACCACATCCGCACGGACCTGCCCGTGCTTGCGCCCGGCGACCGGGTCAAGGTCCACGCCAAGGTGGTCGAGGGCAGCCGCGAGCGGATCCAGGTCTTCGAGGGCGACGTCATGCGCCTGCGTGGCGGCGGGATCACCCGCTCGATCACGGTCCGCCGGATTGCCAGCGGCGTCGGCGTCGAGCGGACGTTCAAGATCAACAGCCCGCGGATCGACCGGATCGAGGTCCTCCGCCACCAGCAGGTCCGCCGGGCCCAGCTCTACTTCCTGCGCGACCGGGTGGGCAAGGCCGCCACGCTGCGCGAGCGCCGCAACCCGTAGTCGTCGCTGCACTGGCGCCGCTTCCTGGACCCCGCCGACGAGGCGGGGTCGCTGAATTCCGGGGCGGGCGTCGAGGCGCCTCGCTAGACTCAGGGGGCATGGGCAGCCAGGTTCCGACCCTCCGCTTCGAGCGCAGCTTCTGGCGTGACGGGCTCGAGCGGATCGTGGGCGTCGACGAGGTCGGGGTCGCGCCGACCTGCGGCGCCGTCGTGGCGGCGGCGGTGATCATGCGACCCAATTGCCGGCGGATCCCCGGCGTGCGCGACTCCAAGACGCTGTCCGCCGCCCAGCGCGAGCGGCTCGCCCCGATCATCCGCCGGCGGGCGTGGGCGGTCGGCGTCGGGGCGGCATCGGTGGCCGAGATCGATCGGCTGAACATCTACCACGCGACCCACCTCGCGATGCGCCGGGCGATACGCCGGGTCGGGGAGCACGACCACGTGCTGGTCGACGGCAACCGGATCGCGGAGTTCGAGGTCGCCGTCGGGCCATACAGCGCCATCGTCAAGGGCGATGCCAAGGTCTACTCGATCGCGGCCGCCTCGGTCGTGGCCAAGGTCGTCCGCGACCGGATGATGGCCCTGCTCTCGCTGCGCTACCCCGGCTACGGCTGGGAGCGCAACCAGGGCTATGCCACGCTCGAGCACCGGATGGCGATCCGTGAGCTGGGCCTGACCCCGTTCCACCGGCGCAGCTTCCTGGCTCTCCAGCGGACCCTGGCCGGCGACCAGGAGACGCTCGACCTGTTCGGCGACGAGCTGCCCGGGGACGTCGGGGTCCCGGTGATGTCCGAACGGGCGTCCGATGCGACCCTCGACCCCGAGCCAGCGTCGATCAGCGAGGAGTTCGAGTCGGCCCTGGCGTCGCTCTCCCTGCCCGCCTGAGCGGCGATCGCAGGCGCTCGACCGGATAACGGGCGGGTAAGGGTCGCGCCGGATCATCGTTCTGATGTCCGATCCGCACAGCCAGAGCCAGCCCGCGACGCGGACCGCCGCCCAGCGCCTGGGCGATGCGGCCGAAGGGAACGTCGCCGAGCGGCTGGCGACCGCCGGCTGGACGATCCTCGGGCGCAATCTCCGCTTCGGGCGGAACGAGGTCGACCTCCTCGCGGTCGATCCCGGGCCGCCGGCCACGCTCGTCATCGTCGAGGTCCGCTGGCGCGGGAGCCGGGCCTACGGTCTCGCGGAGGAGACCTTCGACTGGCGCAAGCGAGCGCACCTGCGGGCCGCGCTGGGGCGGCTGCACGAGCTGGGCTCCCTCCCGGACGGCACGGCGTTGCCCCGCCTTCCCGTGCGGATCGACCTTGTCGTCGTCGAGCCTGGCGAGCGCGAAGGGCCGCCAAGGGTTCGCCACCACCGGGACGCGCTCGCTTCGTAGCGCCGCCCAGACGCTTGACAGCGTCGGTCCCGATCGCGAGGCTCGATCCAGCGCGGGGACGGGGGAGGGCTGAAGGTGGCCACCGGGAGCATCGCACCGGAGGGTTCGATCAACGCATCGGCCTCGGCTGCCCGACTCGCTCTGGGGATCGCGGTCCCGATCGCCTTCGTCGGGGCGGCGTCCGGGCTGGCCTGGGTCGGCAATCAGGCCCTGACGGTCGGTCCCCTCGATCGGGCGACCTTCGGCTGGGTCGTTGTCGTTCCGCTGTGGCTGATTGCGCCGGTCGCGGCCGGGTTCGCCTGGCGGTCGCTGGGCGGACGACAGACGAGGCGGGTGGCGCTCGCCGTCGGGAGCATCATCGGCGCCGCGGCCGCGCTCGTCTTCTGGCAGTGGATCGGCACACCGTTCGACTGCGGCTTCGGGACCGTGATCGCGCCGATCAACTTCGTGCCCCAGACGCTCGTCGTGGGGATCGTCATCGGCGGGGGACTGGCGCTCGACGCGCTGCTCGTCCGCGAGCTCGCTCGGGCCGGGGTTCGCTGGTGGGCCGTCGTGATCGGGCTGGGCGGCGAGCTCGTATTCCTCGGCCTCACGCTGGCTCTCGTCGTCGGCATCTTCTTCGGCCACACCTGCTTCGTCGCGCCGCCCGTTTGATCGTACCGAGACCGGGTGCGGGCGTCCGCCCCACCTGCGATGTCTACTGGGTACATCAAATGGGCCGTTTGACTGGCCGTTGGGGCCGATTGGTCGGGTGGCGGAGCCGGCTTCATCCCGCGCTGAGCGTGGTTCGAGACGAAGGTCGGGCGCGTACCCAGGTTCGAGGCTGGCAAGGCCCGCCGATCGGGCGTTTGCTGTACTGGGTACACAATGTCGGCGAAGGGCCGGGCCATCAGTGGGCCACGAGCACGCGGACGGGTCGCCAGTGGGCACGAGCCCGGCAACGAGCGCGGCAACGAGCACGCGCCGAAGGTGGCGCGGCGATCCCCCTGTGCTACACTCCGCCGCGGCCCGATGGGCCGAGAAACGATGCCTGCCCGCCAGGGCGGAGCCCACACGCGCGACCGTTCCCAGCGGGGCGGTGCCGGATCGATGATCCGGTTCCCGATGGGTCAGGTCCGCGGAGGTCAGAACCGAACAGGAGGCTCTTTCGTGCCGACGATCTCCATGCGGCAGCTGCTCGAGGCCGGTGTCCACTTCGGCCACCAGACCCGACGCTGGAACCCGAAGATGAAGCCGTACATCTTCGCGGAGCGCAACGGCATCCACATCATCGACCTGGCCCAGACCGTCAAGGGCCTCGAGGTCGCGCTGGCCGCCGTCCGCGAGACGGTCGGGCGAGGCGACCAGGTCCTCTTCGTGGGTACCAAGAAGCAGGCCCAGGAGCCGGTCGCCCAGGAGGCGGCGCGCGCCAACCAGCCCTACATCAACAAGCGCTGGCTGGGCGGCATGCTGACCAACTTCACGACGATCAAGAAGCGGATCGCCCTGATGGAGCAGCTCGAGGCACGCCAGCAGAACGGCGACTTCGAGCGGATGGCCAAGAAGGAAGCGGCCAAGCTCCAGGAGGAGCTGACCAAGCTGACCGGGACCCTCGGCGGGATCCGCAAGATGAAGCGCCTGCCCGGCCTGATCTTCATCGTCGACCCGCACCGCGAGCGGATCGCGGTGACCGAGGCGAACAAGCTCGAGATCCCGCTGATCGGCACCGGCGACACGAACGTCGACCCCGACGAGCTGACCTATGTCGTGCCCGCCAACGACGACGCGATCCGGGCGATCCGCCTGCTGTGCTCGCTCATTGCCGATGCGGCGATCGAGGGGATGCGCGAGCGCGCCTCTCGCGCGGCGGTGGAGCCCGAGCCCGAGATCGAGCAGCCCGACGTGTCGACCGAGGAGTCGGAGGCTGCCTCCGACGAGCTCGTCGCCGCCCTGGCCGGCGGCGCGGCCCTGATCTTCTCGCCCGACGAGGACGACCTGCTGCCTGCCGTCCGGGGCGCGGCGGCCGCAGCCGCGGCCATCCCCGAGCCACCGGCCGAGGCAACGGCCGACGAGATCGCGGCCGAGCTCGCCCGCGAAGCGAGCGAGAAGGTCGAGGCCGACGACGTGTCGGCCCCCGCGGCCGGCTGAGCCGGCGATCAGCGACCGGCCGCCGACGGTGCGGCCACCCGATCATGATGCGGCGGCCGCCCGCGATGCGGCGCCGGAGAACGGAACAGGAGCAGGGGCACTCATGGCGGATATCTCAGCCAGCGCGGTCAAGAAGCTTCGGGAGCTCACCGGCGCCGGGTTCATGGACTGCAAGCGGGCGCTCGAGGAGACCGGCGGCGACATGGACAAGGCCGTCGCGCTGCTTCGGGAGCGCGGCCAGGCCGCGGCCGCCAAGAAGGCCGACCGCGAGGTCCGCGAAGGCCTCGTCGGCAGCTACATCCACACCGGTGGGCGGATCGGCGTCCTGATCGAGGTCAACTGCGAGACCGACTTCGTCGCCCGCACCGAGCGCTTCCAGAAGCTGGTCAAGCGACCTCGCGATCCAGGTCGCCGGCATGAACCCGAAGTACGTCGACGTCGACGGGATCCCGGCCGACGTCCTGGCCGCCCGCAAGGCGGAGCTGCTGGCCGACGAGTCGGTCCAGAAGAAGCCCGCCGCGATCCGCGAGCAGATCGTCGACGGCCAGCTAAAGAAGTGGCTGAAGGACGTCTGCCTGCTCGACCAGCCGTTCCGCGACACCGAGCTGTCCGTCCGCGAGCTGATCATCGACGCGATCGCCACGATCGGCGAGAACATCCGGGTCCAGCGCTTCGCCCGCTACGAGCTCGGGGAGCACCTGTGAGCAACCCCGCCCCGGCCCCGGCGGCCGGGACTGCCGGGACGCGGCCGGTCCGCTACGAGCGGATCCTGCTCAAGCTGTCCGGCGAGGCCCTCCTGGGGGACCGCCAGTACGGCGTCGACCCCGAGTTCTGCCTGACGATCGCCCGCCAGATCGCCCAGGTGAAGGAGCTCGGCGTCCAGATCGGGATCGTCGTCGGCGGCGGCAACATCTTCCGCGGCCTGGCTGCGTCGGCCCGGGGGATGGACCGCGCGACGGGCGACTACATCGGGATGCTGGCAACCGTGATGAACGGGCTCGCCCTCCAGGACGCCCTCGAGAAGACGGGCGTGCCGACCCGGGTGATGAGCGCGATCGGGATGAACGAGATCGCCGAGCCGTACATCCGGCGCCGGGCGGTCCGCCACCTGGAGAAGGGCCGGGTCGCGATCTTCGTGGCCGGCACCGGCAACCCGTACTTCACCACCGATTCGGCCGCCGCCCTGCGGGCGGTCGAGATCGGCGCCGGAGTCCTGCTCAAGGCGACCAAGGTCGACGGGGTCTACGACGCCGACCCGCTGACGCACCCCGGCGCTCGGCGCTACGCTGAGCTCGTGTACGCCGACCTGCTTCGCGACCAGCTCAAGGTGATGGACGCGGCGGCGGTCTCGCTGTGCATGGAGAACGACCTGCCGATCATCGTCTTCGACCTGAACGAGCCCGACAACATCGTCCGGGTCGCCCGCGGCGAGCCGGTTGGGACGGTCATCTCGGCGAGGCTCGGGCAGTGAGTGCCGAGGTCCTGAGCGCGATCGAGGCCAAGATGGCCCGCGCCGTCGAGATCATGGAGCGCGACTTCCAGGGCCTGCGCACGGGACGGGCGTCGACCTCGCTCGTGGAACGGCTGGTGGTCGAGTACTACGGCACGCCGACGCCCCTCAACCAGATTGCCGGGATCAGCGTCCCCGAGGCGCACCAGATCGTGATCCAACCCTGGGACCGGAGCGTCCTTGGTGCGATCGAGAAGGCGATCCAGAAGAGCGACATCGGGCTGATGCCCAACGTCGACGGGTCGGTCGTCCGGCTCAACATCCCGCCCCTGACCGAGGAGCGCCGGCGCGACATCGTCAAGTCGGTCCACCGCCGGATGGAAGAGGCCAAGGTCGAGATCCGCAATCATCGCCGGGATGCGGGCGACAGCCTGAAGAAGGAGGAGCGGGACGGCAGCCTGGGCACCGACGCGGCGCGGCGCGAGCTCGAACAGCTCCAGAAGGTGACCGACCGGTTCATTGCCGAGGTCGACCACCAGGGCGCCCGCAAGGAGCACGAGGTGATGGAGGTTTAGTGGCCCGAATGGTGGCCCGGACACCGCTGGCTCGCCCGACCGACGCACCGCCGATCGCCCATGAGCCCAGTCCGCCCGCCCGGTTCCGGTCACTGACCGACGCCGGAGACGCCCCCGACCGCCTGGCTCCGCTCGAGGAGACGCCCGGCCACATCGCGATCATCATGGACGGCAACCGGCGCTGGGCCCGCGCCCGGGGGGTGACCGAGCTGGAGGGTCACGCCGCCGGTGTCGAGACGATCCGCAACCTGCTCAAGCACGCGGTCCGGCGGGGCATCCCGATCCTGTCGCTGTATGCCTTCAGCCGGGAGAACTGGGCGCGCAGCGACGACGAGGTCAGCGGCCTGTTCGCCCTGCTCGAGTCGGCGATCACGAACGAGACCGACGAGCTCCGCCGGCAAGGCGTCCGGATCCGGCTCCTCGGCCGGCTCGAGGAGCTGCCTACCGCGACCCAGCAGTCGATCGACGGCGGCCTGTCGGCGACGGCCCAGGGCGAGCGCCTGCTGCTCAACATCGCCTTCAACTACGCCGGCCGGACCGAGATCGTCGACGCCGTCCGGCGGATCGTGGCCAGCGGGCGGCCCGCCCAGGAGATCGACGAGCGGACCATCTCGAACAGCCTGTACACGGCCGGGCTGCCCGACCCGGATCTCGTCATCCGGACCGGCGGCGACCAGCGGATGAGCAACTTCCTCGTCTGGCAGTCGGCCTATGCCGAGTTCTACTTCTGCCCGGTCCTGTGGCCGGACTTCGATGCCGAAACGTTCGACGCGGCCCTGGTCGAGTACGCCAGTCGCCTGCGCCGGTTCGGCCGGTAGCGAGCGAGCCCGTGCAGGAACGCGGCCGAAGCGCCCTGCTCTTCGTGCCGCCCCTCGTCGTCATCGTCCTCCTCGGCGGTTGGTGGATCACCCTGGCCGTGATCGGCCTCACGATCCTGGCCGGGATCGAGGTCTTCCGGCTGCTCAAGCCGGCCGGCTACCCGACCCTGCCCTGGCTCGGGCTGGCGATCGCGGTCGCGATCGTGATCGATGCCGCGGTCCCGACGGTCCTGGCCGGCAGTGGGGCGATCCTGGCTGCGATCGGGATCCTGCTGGCCGCGGCCGGTGCCTTCACCCGGGTCGATCCGCGCGATGGCCTCAACGCCTGGGTCGGGACGGTCTTCGGCGCGCTGTATGTCGGCCTGCTGGCCTTCGTCGTCCGGCTCGGGGCGGGGGCGCCACCGGTCCCGGCCGGTGCGCCATTGGCGGTCCTCGGGGCCGAGCGGGCCTGGGTCCTGATCCTGATCCTGGCGGTGTGGGCCTACGACACCGGCGCCTACCTGGTCGGCCGGACGTACGGCCGGCGCCTGGGCGAGCTGATCGGCCGCGAGACGTTCCTCAGCCATATCTCGCCGTCGAAGACGTACGCCGGCCTGATCGGCGGGCTGGTCGCCACGACGGTCGTCGTCCTGGTCGGCCTGTGGGCCGCCGGCCAGCCGGTCGTCGACGGCCTGATCCTGGGGCCGATCGTGGGCCTCTCGGCGCAGTGCGGCGACCTCGCCGAATCGATGC
This sequence comes from uncultured Chloroflexia bacterium, assembly GCA_963727055.1. GTDB lineage: Bacteria > Chloroflexota > Limnocylindria > Limnocylindrales > CSP1-4 > Palsa-1033. Next base: position 677,312 of record CAVSEN010000003.1, on the reverse strand, counting down.
TCAAGCGAGCGGCCGGGGCGAAGAACTCGAGCGACCTGATCCCCGGCCACGGCGGCGTCCTCGATCGGGTCGATTCGTTCCTGCTGGCCGCCCCGGTCATGACCCTGTTCGTCCTGACCTTCCTGCGGTGAGCCCGACGGCGACGCCGGTCCGGGTGGCGCTGCTCGGGTCGGCCGGCTCGATCGGGCGCCAGGCGATCGAGGTCCTGGCCGGCCTCGGCGACGCGGTCCAGGTCGTCGCCCTGGCCACCGCGACCCAGTCCCGGCTCCTCGAGGAGCAGGTCCGCCAGTGCCGTCCGGCGGCCGTGGCCCTGGCCGACCCGGCCGCCCTTGCCCGGCTCGACCTGCCGGCCGGCACCCAGCGGGTCGGCGGGCCGGACCAGCTGATCGAGCTGGCGACCCGGCCCGACGTCGACCTGGTGATCGTGGCGACCGGCGGGGTCGTCAGCCTGCGCCCGACCCTCGCCGCCCTCGACGCGGGCAAGGTCGTGGCGACTGCCAACAAGGAGACCCTCGTCGCCGGCGGCCACCTGGTCATGGCCCGGGCCCGGCTCGCTGGCCGCCGCCCGGGCCGCGGTTGCTCCCGGCGACCCGGCCGCCAGCCCATTGGCCTGGCTGCGGCCGATCGACTCCGAGCATTCGGCCATCTGGCAGTGCCTGGCTGGCGAAGCAATGGCTGGGGTCGCCCGGCTGGTCCTGACCGGGTCGGGCGGGCCGTTCCGGGGGTCGACGCCGGCCGAGCTGGCCCAGGTGACGCCGGAGCAGGCGCTCCGCCACCCGACCTGGCAGATGGGAGCGAAGATCACGGTCGACTCGGCGACGCTCGCCAACAAGGGCCTGGAGGTGATCGAGGCACACTGGCTGTACGATGTCGGCTACGACGCGATCGAGGTGGTGATCCACCCCCAGAGCGTCGTTCACTCGGCCGTGTTGTTCGTCGACGGGTCGCTCAAGGCCCAGATCGGCACGCCAGATATGCGCCTTCCGATCCAGTACGCCGTGACCTACCCGACCCGACACCCTTCACCGGCCAGCCCGCCCGACCTGCTCAGCGTTGGTCGACTCGACTTCGAGGCGCCCGACGAGACGCGGTTCCCGGCCCTCCGGATCGCGCGCGCCGCCGGTCGCACCGGCTCGCGGGCGACGGCCGCCCTGATCGCGGCCGACGAGGTCGCGGTTGCCCGCTTCCTCGACGGCAGCATCGACTTCGCCGGGATTCCGCGCCTGCTCGAGGCGGCGGTTCGACGCTTCGGTGACGGGCCCGACCAGGCGCCCGGCATCGACGACCCTGGTCGCCCTCGACCGCGAGGTCCGAGCTGCCTACGCGACGGGGCCGGTGGCCTAGGTGGACGTGGTCGCATCGGTCGCCCAGAGCCTGATCACGATCGTGATCTTCATCACGATCCTGACCGTCATCGTGGTGTTCCATGAGGCCGGCCACTTCTTCACGGCCCGCCTGGCCGGGATCCGGGTCCACGAGTTCGGGATTGGCTTCCCGCCCCGGGCGAAGGTCTTGCGGGCCAAGGGCGAGACGCTCTACACCCTGAACTGGCTGCCGATCGGTGGCTTCGTCCGGCTCGAGGGCGAGGACGGCGACTCGGACGATCCGCGCTCGTTCGTACGCGCCGCCCTGCCGGTCAAGGTGATCGTGCTGGTCGCCGGCGTGCTGATGAACCTCGTGCTCGCGTTCGTCATCTTCTTCGCCATCGCGCTGGTCGCGACGCCCCGGGTGGGGGTGACGTTCACGACGGTCCAGGCCGGCTCACCGGCGGCCACGGTCGGCCTCCAGGCGGGCGATCGGATCGACACCGTCAACGGCGCCGCCTACGAGGCGTTCGGCGGCCGGACGCCGGTCGACGACTTCTACTCGCTCGCCGGCCAGACGGTCAGCCTCGGGATCCATCGGGCCGACGGCAGCGCGGCGGTCATCACCGTCGCGCTCCGGTCGCAGTCGGAGATCGACGCGGTCAACAACGCGAACATCGCCAGCGGCAACCCGGCCCGGGAGGGGCCGCTGGGGATCTCGGGGCTCAATGCCGTTCCGACTGGAGCCTACGTCGGCCACGATCCGGTCAGCTCCGTCCAGACCGGCCTGAACGAGACGTCGAACGCCCTCGGCCTGATCGCCGACGGGCTCGGCCAGCTGGGCAGCTCGATCATCAACCACCCCACGGAGCGCCCGCCGGTCACCGGTCCGGTCGGCATCGCCCAGGATGTCGGCACGGTCTTCTGGGACCTCGGCCCGGTCTATCTCCTGTACATCGCCGCCCTGCTCTCAGCCAACCTCGCCCTGGTCAACATCCTGCCGTTCCCGCCGCTCGACGGCGGCCGGGTCCTGTTCCTCCTCATCCGGCGGGTCGTCGGCAACCGGTTCAGCGTGCGGGCCGAGCAGCTGACCTACCTGGCCGGCTTCGGGCTGCTGATGGCATTCCTCGTCTGGATCACCTACTTCGACGTGACCAACCTCGGCGCAGCGACGCCATGACCGAGGGCCAGCCGCTGCCCTCCGCCGGACCGATCGAACCGCCGGCCGGACCGATCGAGCCGCCGGCGGCGCCCGATCTGCTTCGCCCGCGCCGCCGGCCGACGGTCAGCGTCGACGTGGGCGGGGTCCTCGTCGGCTCGGCCCACCCGATCGTCGTCCAGTCGATGACCAACACGGACACGGCCGATGCCGACGCCACGGCGATCCAGGTTGCCCGGCTGGCCCACGCCGGCAGTCAGCTCGTCCGGATCACGGTCAACAACGAGGCGGCCGCCGAAGCCGTGCCCGAGATCATCCGCAAGATTCGCGGCCTGGGCGTCGACGTGCCGGTCATCGGCGACTTCCACTACAACGGCCACGTCCTCCTCGAGCGCTACCCCGAGGCCGCCGCCGCCCTGGCCAAGTACCGGATCAACCCGGGCAACGTCGGGGCCAAGCGCCACGATGAGCATTTCCAGACGATCGTCCGGATCGCGATCGACAACGACAAGCCGGTCCGGATCGGGGTGAACTGGGGCTCGCTCGACCAGGCCCTCCTGACCGAGCTGATGGAGGCCAACGCGCGCCTCGCCGCGCCGCGCGACTCGCGCGACGTGATGATCGACGCGATGATCGCCTCGGCGATGCGCTCGGCCGAGCTGGCCGAGGCGACCGGGCTCGGTCATGACCGGATCATCCTGAGCGCCAAGGTCTCGGGCGTGCGCGACCTGGTCGACGTCTACCAGCGCCTGGCGCCGCTCTCCGACTACCCGCTCCACCTCGGCCTGACCGAGGCGGGGATGGCGATGAAGGGGATCGTCTCGTCGACGGCCGGCCTGGCGATCCTGCTCAACGAGGGAATCGGCGACACGATCCGGGTGTCGCTGACGCCCGAGCCGGGCGCCGGGCGCGAGCTGGAGGTCGAGGTCGCCCAACAGGTCCTCCAGTCGATGGGCCTGCGCAGCTTCCTGCCCCAGGTCAGCGCCTGCCCGGGCTGCGGCCGGACGACATCGACCTTCTTCCAGGTGATGGCCCAGGAGATCCAGACCTATCTCAAAGACCAGATGCCGGTCTGGGCCGAGCGCCACCCCGGGGTCGAGGAGCTGCGCGTCGCGGTCATGGGCTGCGTCGTGAACGGACCAGGCGAGAGCAAGCACGCCGACATCGGGATCAGCCTGCCGGGCACGTTCGAGGAGCCGGTGGCCCCGGTGTTCATCGACGGCCGGCTCGATCGGACCCTGCGCGGCGAGGGGCTGGTCGCCGAGTTCGAGCGGATCCTCGACGACTACGTCGAGCGGCGCTACCCGCCCCGGGCTGCCGTCGGAGCCTGACGGCTGATCGACGGTCCACCCCCTCGGGTGTATACTCCCGGTCAACTTCACCGGCCGCTCTGATGGAACGTGGGTGACCCCCACGTTTTTTTTGGCGGTCGGGGCAAGACGGAAGAACGGCCGGCCGACGGCAGACGTGACGGGAGGCGCACCATGAATCGTGACTTCGTCACTGCGCTGCTCCAGCTCAATGCCGAGAAGCAGGTCCCGCGCGACCAGCTCATCCGGACCGTCGAGGACGCGATCCAGTCGGCCTACCGGCGCCAGCCGGGCGACGAGGACGTCTGCGTCCGGATCGACGGCGAGACCGGCCGCATCCGGGTCTTCCGGGCCAAGGTGGCCGTCGGCGAGGTCAGCGATCCGCTGACCGAGTTCGGCCTCGAGGAGGCCCACGCGATCAATCCGACGGCGGTCCTCGGCGATCTCGTCGAGATCGAGGAGATGGACCCCAACTCATTCGGCCGGATCCACGCCCAGACGGCGAAGCAGGTCGTCCTGCAGCGCCTGCGCGAGGCCGAGCGCGATGTTGCGTTCGACCAGTTCGCCAGCCGTGACGGCGAGCTGATCACCGGCACCGTCAATCGGATCGAGCCCCGGGCGATCATCCTCGAGCTGGTCGGCCAGGGCGGCGTCGCCCGGGCCGAGGCGATCCTGGCCACGACCGAGCAGTCGCCCCTCGAGCACTACCGGATCGGCCAGAACGTCAAGGCCCTCGTCCTCGAGGTCCGCCGCGGCCTGCGCGGCCCGCAGCTGTTCATCAGCCGCTCGCACAAGAACTTCCTGCGCCGGCTGTTCGAGCTCGAGGTGCCCGAGATCCACAACGGGACGGTCGAGATCAAGGCGATCGCCCGCGAGGCCGGCAGCCGCTCCAAAGTCGCGGTCTGGAGCCGCCAGGACGGACTCGACCCGGTCGGGGCCACGGTCGGCCAGCGTGGCGCCCGGGTCCAGGCGGTGGTGGCCGAGCTGGCCGGCGAGAAGATCGATGTGATCCCGTGGAACGACGACCCGGCGGTCTTCGTGGCCAATGCCCTCAGTCCGGCCCAGGTCCTCGACGTGCAGATCGACGAGGAGCACCGGATCGCGAGCGTGACCGTGCCCGAGCGGATGCTCTCCCTGGCGATCGGTCGCGAGGGCCAGAATGCCCGCCTGGCAGCCAAGCTGACCGGCTGGCGGATCGACATCCGCAGCGACGTCAGCGTGGCCGAGGCGGCCAAGGTGGCCGAGGATGCGGCCATCCAGGCCGCGGCCGACGCTCGCGCGATCGCGGCCGCCGCCGAGCCGGAGGCCGAGACCGTCGCGGCCGCCAAGCCGGTGAAGAAGGCCGCCGCGAAACCGCGCGCCGTCAAGGCCGCCGCCGAGCCGGAGGCCGAGACCGTCGCGGCCGCCAAGCCGGTGACGAAGGCCGCCGCCGAGCCGGCCAAGAAGGCGGCCGCCAAGCCGGTCACGAAGGCGGCTGCCAAACCGGCCGCCAAGCCGCGAGCGAAGAAGGCCACCGGGGAGGTGGCGTCGTAGGCCGCGGCGGTTCGCCGCGTGGTCCCCGGCCGGAGCCGGCCCGGACCTGTGTCGCCTGCCGGACGACGCGTCCCAAGCGCGAGCTCGTCCGGATCGTCCGGACGCCGGCCGGCCAGGTGGTCGAGGATCCGAGCGGCCGGCTGGCGGGGCGCGGCGCGTATGTCTGCGCCGACGGCTCGTGCCGTGAGCTGGCATTGACCAAGGGCGCCCTGGCCCGGGCGCTGTCCGTCTCGATCCCCGTCGGGGATCGGGCCCAACTGATGATGAGAGGAGACGACCGTGGCACGAAGTAGGAGCGGCACCCGCGGCCGGCGCGGCCCGCGCAAGCCGCCGCGGCGCGACACCGGCGTGGGTCCGGGTGGCGTCCAGGTCCTCGACCCACGCGAGCGCGGCGCGATCGAGCTGCCGCCGACGATCACCGTCAAGGAGCTCGCCGAGCTGCTCGACGTCAATGCCGCGGACGTGATCCGCGAGCTGATCAAGAGCGGCATCTTCGCCACGATCAACCAGCTGATCGACCGGGACACGGCATCGCTCGTGGCCGGCGAGCTCGGCTTCGAGGTCGCCGAGGTCGTCGTGGCCAGCACCTCGCGCGAGGCGTTGCCCGGTGAGGAGCCGGTCGCCGAGGCCGCGACCAAGGAGGTCCTGTTCGAGCAGGACGACGCGTCGCTGCTCGAGGCTCGGGCGCCGATCGTGACCGTCATGGGCCACGTCGACCACGGCAAGACCAGCCTGCTCGACGCGATCCGGACGACGAGCGTCGCGGCCGGCGAGCGGGGCGGAATCACCCAGCACATCGGCGCCAGCGAGATCGTCAAGGACGGCCGGCGGATCGTCTTCCTCGACACGCCGGGCCACGAGGCGTTCACGGCGATGCGCGCCCGCGGGGCGCGGGTCACCGACATCGCCGTCGTGGTCGTGGCGGCCGACGACGGAGTGATGCCCCAGACGCTGGAGGCGATCCATCATGCCCGGGCCGCCCGGGTGCCGATCATCATCGCCCTCAACAAGATCGACAAGCCCGATGCCAACCCGGAACGAGTCAAGAACGAGCTGTCCGAGGCCGGCGTGATCGTCGAGGAGTACGGCGGCGACACGCCCCTCGTGCCGGTCTCGGCCAAGGCCCGGACCGGCCTCAACGAGCTGATGGAGATGATCCTGCTCGTCGCCGACCTGCAGGAGCTCAAGGCCAATCCCAAGCGTGCCGCGATCGGCACGATCGTCGAAGCCGAGCTCGACAAGGGCCGCGGGCCGGTGGCCACCGCGATCATCCAGACCGGCACGCTGCGGGTCGGTGACGTGATCGTCGTGGGCGGCACGTACGGCAAGGTTCGCGCCCTGGAGAGCTCGGTCGGCAAGCGGGTGACCAAGGCCGGCCCATCGACCGCGGCCGTGATCCTGGGCCTGGCCGACGTGCCCGAGGCGGGCGACGTGCTGCGGGTCGTGGCCGACGAGAAGGAGGCCCGGACGCTGGTCGAGGCCCGCAACCTGGCGACCGCGGCGAAGGCCGGCGATGCCAGCGGCCGGGCGACCCTCGAAGACCTCTACCGCCAGATCCAGGCCGGCCAGGCCAAGGAGCTGCGGATCATCCTCAAGGCCGACGTGTCGGGCTCCCTCGGTGCGATCACCCACGCCCTCGACCAGCTCTCGACCGACGACGTCCGGCTGAACGTCCTGCACGAGGCTGCCGGCGACATCACCGACAACGACATCCTGCTCGCCTCCGCGTCGAACGCGATCGTCGTCGGCTTCAACACGCACATCACCGAGACCGCCCGTCGGGCGGCCGAGGCCGAGGGCGTCGACGTCCGCCTCTACGACATCATCTACAAGCTGACCGACGACATCGACGCGGCCCTGGGCGGCCTGCTCGAGCCCGAGGTCGTCGAGGTCGTCGAGGGCCGGGCCGAGGTCCGCCAGATCTTCCGGGTCGGCAAGTCGACCGTCATCGCCGGCTGCTTCGTGACCGACGGCCGGATCATCCGCGGCGGGGCACGGGTCTGGCGGGGCGGCAAGATCGTCGCCACCGACCGGATCGAGTCGCTCCGGCGCTTCCGCGACGATGCCCGCGAGGTCGCCCAGAACCTCGAGTGCGGGATCGGCCTGGCCGGCTACCAGGACCTCCAGGAGGGCGACATCATCGAGTGCTTCAGCTCGAAGACCGTCAGCCGGGCGCGGGCGCACTGATGGCCGCCGGCCGAGGCCCAGACCGGTGACGGCCCGGACCGACCGGGTCGATGAGCTCCTGCGCCAGGAGATCGGCATCCTCCTGTCGCGTGAGGTCAAGGATCCCCGGATCGGCTTCGCGACGGTGACCAAGGTCGAGACGACGGCCGACCTGGCCCATGCCCGGGTCTGGGTCAGCGTGATCGGCAGCCCCGCGGAGCGGACGGAGACCGTGCGCGCGCTCGAGCATGCCATGCCCTTCGTCCGCCACGAGCTGGGTTCACGCCTCCGGCTGCGCCGGATCCCGAACCTTCACGTCAAGCTCGACGAGACGGCCGAGACGGGGACCCGGGTCCTCCACCTGCTCGAGGAGCTCGAGCAGGGCCGCACGCCGGAGACCGAGGCGCCGACCGGCGAGACGCTGCCGACGCCCGTCACCCGGCGCCACCAGGAAGGCGACGCCGAGCCGGAGCCCGAGGCCGCCGCCGACGCCTTGCCGGAGCTGATCCTGCCCCTCCCCCGGGTCAACCGGGCCGCCCGGCGCGGCCGCCACCCGGGCGGCGGCTCGGGGCCAACGAACCGCACGGCAGGGAGCCGAAGGCCCGGGCGGTGACGATCGAGCTCGGGGCCTACCTCGGGGCCGTTCCCGACCGGCTCGCCGAGCTGATCGGCGGTGCCCGCCAGGCGCTGATCCTCAGCCACGAGAACCCCGACGCGGACACCCTCGGGGCGGCCCTCGCCGTCGCCCGGATCATCGAGCACCACGGCGGCCAGGCGACGACGGTCTGTTCCGACCCGGTCCCGCCGCTGTACTCGTTCCTGGCCGGGATCGAGGCCGAGCGGACGGAACCGGACCCGGCGGTCGACTACGACCTGGCCGTGATCGTCGACTGCGGCCCGCTCGAGCGGGTCGGCGCGGTCGGCCGCAGCCACGCCGCGCTGTTCGACCGGCTGCCGCGTCGCGATCATCGACCACCACGTCTCCAATCCCGGCTCGGCGACGCCCGAGCTCGACTGGATCGATCCACGGAGCGCGGCGACCTGCGAGATGGTCAGCCTGCTCGCGGTCCGGCTGGGCGTGCCGCTGACTGCGGCCGACGGGGCCCTGGCCGCGGCCCTCATGGCGGGCATCGTCATGGACACGGCCACCTTCGCCCACCCCAACGCGACGCCCCGGACGCTGCTCGTGGCGGCCGCCCTGGTCGAGGCCGGTGCGCCCCTGTCCGAGATCTCGCGGCGCCTCTACCGGACCAAGCCCGATGCCCAGCTGCGCCTCTTCGGCCGCGTCCTGGAGCGGCTCCAGAGCGCGGACGACGGCCGGGTCGTCTGGTCGACCCTGCTCGACGCCGACCTCGCAGCGACCAGCGCCGGGCCGGCTGATTCGGAGGGGATCATCGACCTCCTCTCGCAGGCCGAGGACGCCGAGGTCGCGATCATCTTCAAGGAGGCGCCCGGCGGGACGCGGATCAGCGTCCGGACGAAGACCGGCGGGGTCGACGCCACGGTCCTGACCGGAGCGTTCGGCGGCGGCGGCCATGCCCGGGCCGCCGGGGCGACGATCGAGGCGCCGCTGGCCGAGGCGGAGACCGCCGTGCTGGTCGAGGCCCGCCGGCTCGCCCGGGCCGTCGCCAGGTGACTGCCCGCCTCGACGGGATCCTGGTCGTCGACAAGCCCGCCGGACCGACCTCGCACGACATCGTGGGCCTGGTCCGGCGGCTGAGCGGGATGAAGCGGGTCGGCCACGGCGGGACGCTCGACCCGTTCGCCCGGGGCGTCCTGCCGATCTTCATCGGCCGTGCGACGCGAGTAGTCGAATACCACCTCGGCGACCGCAAGCAGTACCGCGCGACGATCTGCTTCGGCGCCTCGTCGACAACCGACGACCTGGAGGGCGAGCTGACCCCGATCCCCGCCGGGTCGTCGGCCGACGGAACGGCTGCGCCGATCTCGCGCGCCGCCCTGGAGGCCGCGCTGGCCGCGTTCCGGGGCCCGATCGTCCAGGTTCCGCCGGCCTACTCGGCGATCAAGGTCGCCGGCCGGCGCGCCTACGCCCTGGCCCGCGCCGGGCAGCGGCCGGAGCTGGCGCCGCGCTCGGTCGAGATCGACCGGCTCGAGCTGATCGACTGGGACGACTCCGACCCGGAGCGACCGATCGCGGTGGTCGAGATCGATTGCTCGGCCGGCACGTACGTGCGGGCGCTCGCCCGTGATCTGGGGGTCGCCCTTGGGTCCGGCGCATACCTCGGGGCCCTGAGCCGGACGGCAAGCGGGCCGTTCCGGCTGGCCGACGCCGTGACAGTCGACGCCATCCGGGCGGCGGCGGGGGAGGGGCCGGCGCGCCTGGCGGCCCTGCTCAAGCCGATCGACGCCGGCCTCGACCTGCGGGCGATCACCCTGACCGCGGACGAGCTGCGGGCGGTCCTCCGCGGCCAGTTCTTCCGGCCGAGCGCCGGTTCGCCGGGTGGCGAGGCGGGCCGGCCGCTGCGCCTGCTGTCGGCATCGGGCGAGCTGGTCGGCTTCGGGCGCTGGGACGGGACCCGGATCATGCCCGACAAGGTGCTGGCCGATGGCTGAGCATGGCGCGCCGCGGGTCATTCCCGGCGTGCTCGGGACCGGCGGCTCAGGCCCCGAGCCGGATCTCGGGCCCCTGTTCTTCGTCGTCGGCGCGTTCGACGGCCTCCATCGGGGCCACACCTACCTGCTCCGCCGCTTGCGCGAGGTGGCGGCGCGGCACGGCGCGCGGCCCGGGGTGATCACCTTCGACCACCACCCGGACGAGGTCCTGGTCGGCTCGGCCCCGCCGGTGCTGTGCGATCCGATGGAGCGCCTCGTCCGTTTCGGTCGGGACGGCGTCGCGGTCGTCGTCGTCCAGCACTTCGACGCGACCGTCCGCCTGACTCCATTCCAGGACTTCGTCGCGGCGATTGCCGGCCGGGTCGAGCTGGCCGGCTTCCTGATGACCCCGGATGCGGCCTTCGGCCACGAGCGACGCGGCACGCCGACGACCCTGGCCGCGCTCGGCCGGGAGGCCGGTTTCGCGGTCGAGGTCGTCGAGCCGTTCGACATCGACGGGCGTCACGTGCGCAGCAACGAGATCCGGGCCGAGATCGCGCGGGGCGAGCTCCAGGCTGCCCGTCACCTGCTCGGCCGCTCGGTTGCCGTGGTCGGTCGGCCCGAGGGCGTCGGCGCGGATCGGGCCGGTCTCGTGCCGGTCGCGTTCGAGCTGCCGGTCGCCCTGCCGCCCGCCGGCCGCTATCGGGTCGACCTCGAGCCCGCCTGGACCCCCGGGCGCGCCCGCGCCCCGCGGCGCAGCCCGGCGATCGCGAGCGTCGGTCCGGGCGGCAGCCTGTCGCTCGAGGTTCGCGAGCCGGCCGTCCTGCCCGCCGCGGACCGCCTCCGGATCCGGTTCATCGGCCAAGCGCCGCGGTGACTGGCCCGGATCTGAATTTGTCGAATATCAGCCGCCGTGGCGTCGCGCGAAGATACGACCGCCATCCCGACTGGATCGCCGCGGGGATGCGCGAACTCGAGCGTAGCTCGGGAAGGATCTCGCCGAATTGCGCTCGCTCAGCCGCCTGATATTCGCCCAATACTCCGGGGGCCGATATCGACACGTTCCGCGAGGGAGCCGGCCGCGAACAGGTAGGGCGCACTGCCGTCGACGCCGCAACGCCATTCGATCCTCACCCCTGCGGCACGCCTGGCTGGGCGAGGACCCCAGGTCTCTTCCCGGGATACCAATCGGTGTGGTGATAAGGAAGGAAGTCGCCGGATTCGGTGTGCGCCAGTGGAGGGGCGAGCGCTGCTCACGCACGGAATGTCAGTTCGTTGCTCGGGATGCGTCCCGATACGCGCGGTTTCTTCCTTAGTACCTCTCGGGCTGGTAAACCGGAAGAACCCGGTCGACGCCGGGGCGCCAGCGGCTGCGTCGCCGGCGGCCGCCGACTTTTCCGAAATACCAACCGAGGTGGTGATAAGGAAGAAACCGGCCGTTTCGGGGTGTCGAGGCGAAGTCGCGACCGCGTTTCGTGCACGGAGTCGCGACTGGTTGCTTCGCGGCCGGCCCGATTCGGCGCGGTTTCTTCCTTAGTACCTCTCGGGCTGGTAAACCGGAAGAACCCGGTCGACGCCGGGGCGCCAGCGGCTGCGTGGCCGGTGTCGCCAAACCTGCCGAATATCAGCCCGAGTAGTGGTGGACCGGGATTCGGCCGCCGGACCGGCGCCGATCGGCAGGATTCATCCCGAACCACGCTCAGCCTGGCGCATGCCGACCAGGATCCAGCCCGAATCGGTGGCTCGTCTCAGCCCAACACTACCCGGACTGATATTCGGCAGATTCGGCGGCGGGGAAGCGGTTGGGAGGCGGGGCCAGGACGAGGGGCCGGCACGATCGACCGGCTCGCACGACTGGCACTCGAGCGAGCCTGTGGTACCATCCGCCGGTCAAACAGGTGAAGAAACAAATTCGTGTTCGGAGGACCGAGTGCCGCTCGCGCGGGAGATGAAGCAACAGGTGATCGGGGAGTACGCCGTCGTCGACGGCGACACCGGCAGCCCGGAAGTCCAGGTCGCGCTCCTGACGGAGCGGATCAAGGACCTGACGGAGCACCTGCGAAGCTTCCCCAAGGACAACCATTCGCGCCGCGGCCTCCTCAAGCTCGTCGGCCAGCGCCGTCGCCTTCTTGCCTATCTCATCAAGAAGGACAACACGCGCTACCGGGCCGTCATCGGACGGCTCGGACTCCGCCGCTAGGCGCACGCCGCTCCGGACCCCGGGCCACGCCCGGGGTCCAATCGCGTCAGTCGCTCGCGTCGGTCCCGGGCTACGCGCCCGCAGGTCCTTCCTCCGCACGTCAAGGAGGATCAGATTTCCGTGTCTCAGACTTTCGAGACCCAGCTCGGTGGGCGAACGCTGACCATCGAGACCGGCCGGATGGCCCGTCTCGCCGGTGGCTCGGTCACCGTCCGCTACGGCGACACGATGGTCCTCGGGACCGCCAACCGCTCCGAGCCCCGACCCGGCCTCGACTTCTTCCCGCTGACGGTCGACTTCGAGGAGCGGATGTACGCCGCGGGCAAGATCCCGGGCGGCTTCATCAAGCGCGAGTCGCGTCCGTCCGAGGCCGCGATCCTCGCCGCCCGCCTGACCGACCGGCCGATCCGGCCGCTCTTCCCCGAGGGCTACAAGGACGACGTCCAGCTCGTCATCACTGTCCTCTCGACGGACCAGGAGAACGACCCGGACGTCCTCGGCACGATCGCCGCGTCGGCCGCCCTGACGATCAGCGAGATCCCGTTCCAGGGCCCGATCGGCGCGGTCCGGATCGGACGGATCGACGGCGAGTTCGTGGTCAACCCGACCTACACCGAGCTGGCTGAGTCCGAGCTCGACCTGATCGTTTCCGGCACGCGCGACGCGATCATGATGGTCGAGGCCGGCGCCAACCTGCTGCCCGAAGACGTGATGGCCGAGGCGATCCTGTTCGGGCACCGCGCCCTCCAGCCGATCATCGACCTCCAGGACGAGCTCCGCGCAGCCGTCGGCAAGCCCAAGCGCGCTGCCCTACCTCGAGCCCGGCACGGAGTCGGTCCTCGACTTCGTCAAGGCTGGCCAAGTCGAAGTCCGAGATCGTCGTCGTCGACGTCGAGACGACCGGTCGCGACCCGAAGATGGCCGACCTGCTCGAGATCGGCGCGGTCAAGATCAAGGCCGGCAAGATCACCGACCGCTGGTCGACCCTGGTCGACCCGGGCCGCTCGATCGTCGGCCACCAGATGCACGGCATCACCGACAAGGAGTCAAGGGCGCGCCGACCCCGAAGGAGGCCGCCGAGCAGTTCCTGAAGTTCGCCGGTGACGCGACCATCGTCGGCCACAACGTCGGCTTCGACCTCGGCTTCCTCGAGGAGGCCCTCGGCGACGGCTACCGCTTCGAAGCCGGCCGCTACCTCGACACGCTCGTCCTGGCCCGCGAGGGCTACCCGGAGTCGGCCGAGAGCTACAAGCTCGGCGACCTTGCCCGGTTCTTCGGGATCGAGCTCAAGGACGCCCACCGGGCCCTGCCCGACGCCGAGGCGACCGCCCAGCTCGTGCTGACCTTCGCCGGCGACCTGCCCAACCGCCTCGAGACCCTCGCCGAGGGAATCGAGGCGTCCGTCCGCTCGACCCGCACCGGCGGCGACGCCAAGGGCCTGCTCGAGCTCGCCCGGCGCCAGGCCCGCGTCTGCGAAGAGCCTGTTCAGCCTCGTCCACAAGAAGACCGTCCGCCAGCTCGTGCTCGAGCGACGGGATCCGGATGGATGGCCGCGGTCTCGACGAGATCCGCCCGATCACCGTCGAGGTCGGCCTCCTGCCCCGGGCCCACGGCTCGGGCCTCTTCACCCGGGGCGACACCCAGGCCCTGACCGTCGCGACCCTCGGACCGTCCTCGGACGTCCAGCGGATCGACACGATCGGCCCGGAGGTCTCCAAGCGCTACATCCACCACTACAACTTGCCGCCCTACAGCACGGGCGAGAACAAGCCGATGCGCGGGCCCGGCCGGCGCGAGATCGGCCACGGCCACCTCGCCGAGCGGGCGCTCCTGCCGGTCCTGCCGACCCAGGACGAGTTCCCCTACGTGATCCGCCTCGTGAGCGAGTGCGTCTCGTCGAACGGCTCGACGTCGATGGCCTCGACCTGCGGCTCGACCCTCGCCCTGATGGACGCCGGCGTGCCGATCAAGGCGCCGGTCGCCGGTGCGGCGATGGGCCTGATCACGCGAGCCGGACGGCCGCTTCGCGGTCCTGACCGACATCCTCGGCAAGGAAGACTCGTTCGGTGACATGGACTTCAAGGTCACCGGCACCCGGGACGGGATCACCGCCCTGCAGATGGACATCAAGGTCAAGGGCATCAACGAGGCGATCATCCGGGGCGGCCTGGCCAAGGCCCTCGCCGCCCGGCTCGAGATCCTCGACAAGATGGTCGGCGTGCTGCCCGAGGCACGCGGCGAGATGAGCGAGTTCGCCCCGCGCATCGTGACGATCAAGATCAACCCCGAGAAGATCCGCGAGATCATCGGCAAGGGTGGCTCGATGATCCGCAAGATCCAGGAAGAGACCGGCACCGAGATCAACGTCGAGGACGACGGCTCGGTCGAGATCGCCGCGATCTCAGGCGAGAACAGCCGCAAGGCGATCCAGTGGATCGAGTCGCTCACCCGCGAGGTCGAGATCGGCGCGCTCTACCTGGGCAAGGTCACCCGGATCATGGGCTTCGGCGCCTTCGTCGAGATCCTGCCCGGCAAGGAAGGCCTGGTCCGAATCGGCGAGCTGGCCGACTACCACGTGCCGACCGTCGAGGACGTCGTGTCCGTCGGCGACGAGGTGATGGTCGTCGTGACCGAGGTCGACCGCCAGGGGCGGGTCAACCTCTCGCGCAAGGCGGCCATGCAGCGCCACCTCGCCAAGGAACCGGTCTGACCCCAGCCCAGCGCGCGGGCCCGACCCGCGTTCCCGAGCAGCTCAAGGGCCCATCCGCCTCGCCGGCGGGTGGGCTCTTCGACGTCGGTGCGACCCCGGCCGGGAGGACGTCCGGAGGGCACAGGGCTCGCTGGTATACTCGGGCCGTGCCCTTGACCACCGCAGTGGAGGCGTGCCTCGAATGACGCGCCAACCCCTCACCGTCGCCGTTGTCGGCGCCACCGGACGTCGTCGGGCGGACCATGATCCAGGTCCTCCATCGAGCGCGGCTTCCCGCTGCGCGAGCTGCGCCTGATGGCCTCCGGCCGCTCGGCCGGCCGGACGACCCTCGTCGGTGGCGCGGCCCAGCCGGTGATCGAAGCCCGACCCGAGGCGTTCGCCGGCGTCGACATCGCCCTGTTCTCGGCCGGCGGGTCGGTCTCCCACGAGCTTGCCCCGGCCGCCGTCCAGCACGGGGCCACGGTGATCGACAACTCGAACGCCTGGCGGATGGATCCGAGCCGTGCCGCTCGTCGTCAGCCAGGTCAACCCGGCCGACGCGGCAGAGCACGCCGGGATCATCGCCAATCCCAACTGCTCGACGATGCAGCTGGCCCCGGTCCTGATGGCGATCCGCGACAGCGTCGGGATCGAGCGGGTGGTCGTCGACACCTACCAGTCCGTGTCCGGCACCGGCGCCGACGCCTATGCCGAGCTCGAGGCCCAGCTCGCGGCGCACGTCGCCGGCGAGCCGCTGACCGCCTCCGTCTATCCCCACCCGATCGCCTTCAACGCCCTGCCCGAGATCGACACGTTCCTCGACAACGGCTATACCCGGGAGGAGTGGAAGGTCGTCACCGAGAGCCGCAAGATCCTCCACCTGCCGGAGCTCCGGATCAGCTGTACCGCCGTCCGGGTGCCGGTCTTCGTCAGTCACTCCGAGGCGGTCCACGTCGAGACGACCGAGCCGCTCAGCCCGGAGCGAGCCCGGCGACTGTTCGCGGCGGTGCCCGGCGTCATCGTCCAGGACGATCCGGCCAACCATGTCTATCCCCTGGCCAGCAACGCGACCGGGCGGGACGAGGTCTTCGTCGGCCGGATCCGCCAGGACCCGTCGATCGCCGACGGCCGGGGCCTGGCGTTCTGGGTCGTCAGCGACAACCTGCGCAAGGGAGCGGCCACGAACGCCGTCGAGATCGCCGAGCTGATCGCCGAGCGCGACTGGATCCGGCCGGTGGCCGAGCGCGGACCGGTCGGGTCCGGCCGGCCGGCATGACCGGGCTCGATCGCGGGGCAGCCCTCGAAGCGATCGCCGGCGAGGTCCGCCGCTGCACCAGCTGCCGGCTTCACGAGACCCGGACCCTGGCCGTCCCGGGGGAGGGCAGCCCGGACACCGAGGTCGTCTTCGTCGGCGAGGGCCCCGGCTTCAACGAGGATCGCCAGGGCCGCCCGTTCGTCGGCCGGGCCGGGGCCCTCCTCGCCAAGTTCCTCGGCTCGCTGGGCTGGCAGCGCCAGGACGTGTTCATCACGAACGTCGTCAAGTGCCGGCCACCCGACAACCGCGACCCGGAGGCGGACGAGATCGCGGCCTGCGCCCCGTATCTCCGGCGCCAGCTCGAGGTCCTCGACCCGGCCCTGGTCGTCACCCTCGGACGCCACTCGCTTGCCCGGTTCATGCCCGGCGAGCGGATCTCGCAGGCCCACGGCACGACTCGTCCGGTCGACCCGGCCACGGGTGCTGCCAACGCCCTGACCTTCGCCCTCTATCATCCGGCGGCCGCCCTGCGCGCGCCGGAGATCGAGCGGACGAGCTACGCCGACGTGGCCCGGATCCCGGCCGCCCTGCTCGACGCCCGCGCCCGGCGCGAGGCCGGCACCGGGGCGAGCCCGGCACCGGCACCGGTGCCCGTGGCCGAGCCCGAGCCCGAGCGGATCGCCGAGGCGGCGCCCCCGGCCGCGCCCGCGGCCGCCGTTCCGGAGCCGGCCGCCCAGCCACCATCCGACCCATTCGCTGATTCTGTGTTCCTGGCGGCGACCGACCCGGTCGCGCCGGACGATCAGCTCACCCTCTTCTGAGAGAAAGAACCAAGCACCTCATGGCATCTGAAACCAAGCCGCTTCGAATCATCCCCCTGGGCGGGGTCGGCGAGATCGGCAAGAACATGTACGTCTTCGAGTACGGCGACGACATCGTCGTGATCGACTGCGGACTGATGTTCCCCGACGAGGAGATGTTCGGGATCGACCTGGTCATCCCCGACATCACCTACCTCAAGGAGCGCCGGGCGAACGTCCGCGCCTTCCTGATCACCCACGCCCACGAAGACCACGTCGGCGGCCTGCCCTACATCCTGCCCGAGTTCCCGGGCGTGCCGGTCTACGCCTCGACCCTGGCCCGCGGCCTGCTGGGCAACAAGATCAAGGAGCACCGCCTCCACAACAACGAGCTCCGGCCGCTCAACCCGGGCGACGAGGTCCAGATCGGGCCATTCACCGTCATCCCGTTCCGGATCGGCCATTCGATCCCGGACGCAATGGGCATCGCCCTGCGGACGCCGGTCGGAATCGTCGTCCATACCGGCGACTTCAAGTTCGACCACACCCCGGTCGATGGCAAGCTGTCCGACTTCCACATCCTGGCCCGGCTCGGCGAGGAAGGCGTGGTCTGCCTCCTGTCCGACTCGACCCGGGCCGAGAATCCGGGCTACACGCCGTCGGAGCGGACGGTCGGCGAGGCGTTTCGCGAGATCATGGAGCCGCTCGAGGGCCGGGTGATCGTGGCGACCTTCGCCAGCAACATCGCCCGCGTCCAGCAGGTCCTCGACGCGGCCGCCCTGTTCGGGCGCAAGACGGCCGTGATCGGCCGCTCGATGGAGCAGAACTTCCGGATCGCGACCGACCTCGGCTACCTCAAGTACGACCCGGCGATGATCGTGGCCAAGGACCGGATCAACGAGCCGGGCAACTCGAAGCTGGTGATCGCCACGACCGGGGCCCAGGGCGAGCCGATGGCCGGCCTGGCCCGGATGGCGAACCGCGACCACCGCTTCGTCGAGATCCAGCCGGGCGACACCGTGATCGTCAGCGCCAGCCCGATCCCGGGCAACGAGGAGTACGTCAGCCGGACGATCGACAACCTGTTCAAGGCGGGCGCCAACGTCTTCTACCACACGATCAAGCGGGCCCACGTCTCGGGCCACGCCAGCCAGGAAGAGCTGAAGTTGATGCTCGGCCTGACCAAGCCGCGCCACTTCATCCCGATGCATGGCGAGTTCCGGATGCAGGTCCAGCACGGCCGGCTGGCGGTCGAGACCGGGGTCGAGCCCGAGAACGTGTTCATCATCGAGAACGGCACGCCGATCGAGATCTTCGAGGACGGCAGCGGCCATCGCGGCCAGCCGGTCACGGCCGGCTACGTCTTCGTCGACGGACTGTCGGTCGGCGAGGTCGGCGAGATCGTCCTGCGCGACCGCAAGGCCCTGGCCAACGACGGGATGTTCATGATCGTGGTGACCGTCGACAAGCAGACCGGCGACATCGTCGGGCGGCCGGAGATCATCACCCGCGGCTTCGTCAAGGGCAACGAGCAGGATCCCCTGATCCCCGGCGCGATCGAGCGGGTGATGTCGTCGATCGCCAACCCGGGCAACCACATCAGCGAGATCGCCCTGCTCAAGGTCCAGATCAAGGACGGCGTCTCGCGCTATCTCTACGAGCAGACGAAGCGTCGTCCGATGGTCTTCCCGGTCGTGGTCGAGATCTAGGTCATGACCGCTCGGCGGCGCGCCGCGCCGCGCAGGACGCCCAATCGTTCTGGACCCCGCCGCCGCGGCGGGGGGAGCAGCCTGAACGTCAACCCGGAGGTCGTCCGCTCGCTCGTCGGGATCTCGATCCTCGTCGTCGGGATCGTCACCCTGATCGCCCTGCTCCTGCCCGGCCGGGGCCAGCTCACCGACCTGTGGCGCAACCTGATCGCGCCCTGGTTCGGGACCGGCCGCTGGCTGCTGCCGCCGATCCTGATCGTCGCCGGCCTGTTCATCCAGCGGGCCCGGGGCGACGGCGGGCGCTGGGGCCTGGCCCTCCTGGGAGCGACCCTGTCCTACGTCGGCCTGCTGGGCGCGGTCGACGGCCCGAACCTGGCCAACGGCGGCCGGATCGGCCGCCTCGTCGGCGACGGGCTGGCCAGCCTGATCACCCATCCGGGCTCGTTCGTCGTGTGCGCCGCGATGGCCGTGATCGGCCTGCTGCTCGCCCTCGACATGTCCCTGCCCACGTTGCTCAAGCCGATCGGGCGCGGGGCGCGAACGGTCGGTGCCGCGCTGACGGCCCCGGCCGCCGAGGATGACGAGCCGGCCCCGACCCGGCCCGTCCGCCGCCAGCAGCGGGAGGTCGCCCCGAGCCCGGCGGCGGTCAATCCGGACGAGCACGACGACCACCTCGAGCGCCGCAGCGGGCTCCGGGCGACCAGCCCCGCCCAGATGAGCCAGACGATCTGGGCCGGGCGCGGCGACGCTCGCGACGGCGGCTCGCCGGTCATGGCCCAGCCGCCCAGCGACCACCCGGCCGCCGGGCCCGAGCGGGCGAACCTGGGCATCGCCCCGGCCATCGCCCTCGAGCCGGCCCAGACCGTCAGCACCGTGCCCTGGGTCCTGCCCGCCACCGGGATCCTCGACATCCGGCCGCCGGGCCGGACCGGTGGCGGGATGGACCACGCCGAGAACATCCTCGACATCGAGGAGAAGCTGCGCAGCTTCGGGATCGACGCCCGGGTCGTCGGCACGAACTCGGGCCCGGTCGTGACCCAGTACGAGGTCCGGCCCGAGAAGAACGTCAAGCTGTCGCGGATCGAGGGCCTCCAGGACGACCTGGCGATGGCCCTGGCCGCGCGCTCGATCCGGATCGAGGCGCCCATCCCGGGCAAGGACGTGGTGGGCATCGAGATCCCCAACCACAAGAGCGAGGTCGTCGGCTTCCGGTCGCTGATCGAGGAGGCCGACATGCTCGCGGCGACGAGCCGCCTGACGTTCGCCCTGGGCCGCGACGTGTCCGGCCAGCCGTACGCCGTCGACCTCGCCAAGATGCCCCACCTGCTGGTCGCCGGCGCGACCGGATCGGGCAAGAGCGTCTGCGTCAATGCCCTGATCACGAGCTTCCTGATGCATGCCCGGCCGGACGAGGTCCGGCTGATCCTCGTCGACCTGAAGCGGGTCGAGCTCGCCCCGTACGACGGGCTGCCCCACCTGCTCCAGCACGTGATCGTCGAGCCGCACGAGGCGAAGGCCGCCCTGAACTGGGCGGTCCACGAGATGGAGGATCGCTACAAGCGCCTCGCCGCGCACACCGTGCGCAACATCGGCGCCTACAACGAGAAGGTCGAGGCCGACGAGCGGATGCCCTTCGTCGTCCTGATCGTGGACGAGCTGGCCGACCTGATCATGCGCGAGGGCCGCAAGGTCGAGGACCCGATCGTGAAGATTGCCCAGAAGGCGCGGGCCGTCGGGATCCACCTCGTCCTGGCCACCCAACGGCCGAGCGTCAACGTGGTGACCGGCCTGATCAAGGCCAACGTCCCGAGCCGGATCGCCTTCGCGATGGCCTCCAACGTCGACAGCCGGACGGTCCTCGACCAGCCGGGGGCCGAGGACCTGATCGGCCGCGGCGACATGCTCTACCAGCCGGTCGACCTGCCCCGGCCGGTCCGCCTGCAGGGCGTGTTCGTGAGCGACAAGGAGGTTGCCGCCGTCACCGAGCACTGGCGGCGGCAGGCGCCCGGCCCGTTCTATGACGAGTCGATCTTCGCCTTCGTCGACGGCGACGAGAACGGCAACGGCCAGTTCGGCTGGCTGGCCAAGATGGCCGAGGACGACATGGTCGTGCGGGCCGCCGAGCTCGTGACCTCGACCGGGCGGGCGAGCACGTCGTCGCTCCAGACGAAGCTGAAGGTCGGCTTCAGCCGGGCCAGCCGGCTGATGGACGAGCTCGAGCGGTACGGGGTGATCGGTCCCCAGGACCCGCGCAACCCGGCCTCGCCGCGCCTCGTCTACGGCCCCGACAACTGGCTGCGCAGCCTCGACGACGTCGACGACCCGGGCGACTGATCGCCGCGGCCCGGGGGCGCGGCGGCGCAGCGGGACACGCGTCCGGCTCCGCCTCCGCTCCGGGCTCCGCGGTCGTCCTCCTGCCCAATCTTGGTCGTTATGCCGCTCCCAGACGCGTTCCGGCCGGGTCGGACCGGGTTCGTGGTCCGTTCGGCCGGGTCCCGCGCATTCCCACGCACGAGTTGAGTGCCGCGGGACCCTTTGAGCCCCGTCCGTGACCTGATTCCGGCCCGTAGTGCGTCTCGTGGCGGCATTCGTCCAAACGTTGCCCAGCCCCGGCCAGAACCCGCGCTCCAGCCACGTCACGAACCGGGCACCAGCCGCCGCACGACGCACGTTCGGGGCGATCGACATGACGGGGTATCCTTTGAGGCCAGCCCCGAATTCGAGACAAGCCCGAACCTGATGACCGCTCGAGACCAGGCCCGCCGCCGTCACAGCGCCGAGGTCCGCACCGAGGCCGCGTCCCGGGGCGTGCCGCTGGGCAACCCCGTGGCCAGCCTGCCCGAGCGCCTGCTGTCCGCACGCGAGCGGAAGGGCGTCGACCTATTCCGAGCCGAGCGCGACACGAAGATCCGGGCCCGCTACCTGGCCGCCCTGGAACGGGGCGACTACCGCGAGCTGCCGGGCGCGGTCTACACGAAGGGCTTCCTGCGCAACTACGCCCTGTACCTCGGCCTCGATCCCGATGAGATCCTGCTCCAGTGGCGACGCGAACGGGGCGACGGTCCGTCGGCCGACCCGGTCCTCGTCGTGCCCCGGACGGTCGCCGCGCCCCGCCAGGGGATCACCATCTCGCCGCGCGTCTTCGGCGGGCTGCTCCTCGCCCTGGTGGTGATCGTCGTCGTCGGCTACGTGGCGACCCAGCTCGTCCGGTTCTCGAAGCCGCCGACCGTCTCGGTCGTCGACCCCAGCGCGGCGGTCGTCACCGTCGATGCGTCGGCCACGAGCTACACGCTGCGGGGAACCTCGAACCCCGGGGCCACGATCTCGATCACGATCCCCGGCCGTGACCAGCCGGTCCAGGTGACCGCCGGCGTGGACGGCACGTGGAGCACCGACGTGGAGCTCCGCCGGGGGCGCAACCAGTTCAGCGTCAGCGCCACCGACCCGGACACCGGCAAGCAATCCGACACGCCCTTCGCCCTGGTGATCAACGTGCCGATCTCGGCCATCGTCACGCCCGCCCTGACGCTCGACCAGCCGGCCGAGGGAGCGACGTTCCAGAACGGGGCGATCCTCGTCCAGGGCACGGCCACGAACGCGACCCAGGTCACCGTCAGCGCGGCCTACAACGGGACCGTCACGACCCCGGCCGGCGGGAAGCCAGCGCCCACCCCCGCTCCGCCTCCGGCCCAGACCGCGACCGTCGGCAGCGACGGGACGTTCAACGTGCCGTTCAACCTGACCGCGGGCAAATGGACCCTGACGGTCGCCGCCGCGGGCAGCGACGGCAAGGCCACCTCGCTGACCCGGTCGGTGACCGTCAGCTACCACGGGGTCAACCTCGTCGTCTCGATCAAGGGCGGCTCGGCCTGGCTCAAGGTCTGGGAGGACGGCGTCGTCGACCAGACGATCGGCGCCGGCGGCAAGACCGAGACCGACGGCAAGGTCCTGACCTTCACCGCCACGAACACGATCGAGGTCCGGACCGGCAAGTCGAGCGTCACCTTCTTCACCCTCAACGGCCAGTCGCTCGGCTCGCTCGGCTCGGCTCCGAACCCCGAGACCTGGCTGTTCGCCCCGCCGGCCGCCCCGAAGCTGACGAACCGGAAGTGACCGCCGTCGCACCCGGGCTCGAGGTCGAGCTGCGGGGCCTGGCCGAGCGCCTCCAGGCGATCTGCCTGGCCGGCAAGCTGACCGTGGCCACCGCCGAGTCGTGCACCGGCGGGCTGGTCGCCCACGAGCTGACCGAGATTGCCGGCTCGAGCGGTTACTTCGTCGGCGCGATCGTCGCCTATGCCGACGCAACGAAGCATGCCGCCCTGGGCGTCCCGACCGAGCTGATCGAACGCCATGGAGCGGTCAGTGCCCAGGTCGCCCGGGCGATGGCCGAGGGCGCCCGCCGGGCGCTCGGCGCGGACATCGCCGTGTCGGTCACGGGCATCGCCGGTCCTTCGGGCGGGACCGAGGCAAAGCCGGTCGGGCTGACCTACGTCGGGGTCGATGGACCCGCCGGCTGCGAGGTTCGGCGCTATGCCTGGACGGCCGACCGGTCGGCCAACAAGCGCTCGAGTGCCGCCGCCGCGCTCGAGCTGCTGATCTCGGCCGCCTCCGCCGCCACGCGGTGACGCGCACCGTCGAGGAGATCGGCCGGGGGCTCGAGCCGACCCATGCGGCCCGCCCGATCGTCGCCGGCGAGCGAATCCACGTGATCGGCGCCGCCGGCAGCGCCGCAGCCGCCTCGCTCCTGCTGGGCCAGGCCGCGGGGGCGAGCATGTCGGGCTGCGACTCGGGCGAGCCGACGGGCTACAGCCGGGGGCTGGCCGCGGCCGGGATCCCGGTCACCTGGCGCCACGACCCGGCCCACATCGTCGATCGCGACGGCCGGCCGCTCGTCGACCGGATCGCGGTGAGCAAGGCGCTGACCTCGGTCCACCCCGACGAGCCCGAGTTCCTGGCCGCTCACGCGGCCGGCATCCCGGCGACGAGCTGCCAGCAACTGATCGCCGACGTGGCCGCCACGTTCGGCGGCCCGCTCCTTGCGGTCGCCGGGACGCACGGCAAGTCGACCACGACCGGCTGGCTCGTCCATCTGCTCGTCGCCGCGGGCGAGGATCCCTCGGCGTTCGTCGGCGCGCTGCTGCCGGCCGCGCTCGCCGGCGCCGACGGACCGGCCGTCGTTCGGCTCGGGCACGGCGGCTCGCGCGGTCCGTCGTTCGTCGTCGAGGCCGACGAATACGCCGGCAACTTCGATCCCTACCGGCCGACGATCGGGGTCGTCCTCAACGCCGACTGGGACCATCCCGACGTGTTTGCCGACCGGGCCGCGGTGATCGACACGTTCGAGGCCTGGATCCGCCGCTTCGCGCCGGGCGCGACCCTGGTGGCCAATGCCGCGGATCCGGGCGTCGCCCTGCTGTTGCCCCGCCTAGGCGACTGGCCGGGCGAGATCCTGGCGACCGCGATCGCCCGCGAGGGCGATGACCCCGCCGAGCTGGCCGACCGGCTGCGCGGATCGATCCACTCGGCTGCCGGACCGGCCCGCGCGCTGACCGCCAGCTACCACCCGGCCACCGACGGCGATGCCCACCTCGTCGTGGCCGGTCTCGAGCCGCTGCCGGTCAAGGTGGATCTGCGGCTGGTCGGGCGGCACAACGCCGATGACGCCCTGGGCGCGGCCGGCGCGGCCCTGGCGTTCGGACTCGAACCCCGGGCGATCGCTGCCGGGCTCGCATCGTTCGAGGGCGTGGGCCGGCGGTTCGAGCTGAAAGGCGAGGTCGATGGGATTGCCGTGATCGACGACTACGGCCACCATCCCACTGCGATCGCCGCGACCCTCGAGGCCGTGGCCTTGCGCTACCCCGGCCGGCGGCGCTGGGCGGTCTACGAGCCGCTGACGTTCCATCGCACGGCGGCGCTTCTCGACTCCTTCGCCGCGATCCTGGCGACCGCCGATCGAGTGGCGATCGCCGACATCTTCGCCGTACGCGACCCGGACCAGACGATCGTGTCTGCAGCGGACCTGGCCCGAGCGGTCCAGCGGCGCGGGACGCCGGCGATCGCGCCCGGCTCGGTCGAGGCGACGGCCGACGCGGTCCTCCCCCTGCTCGAGCCCGGCGACGTCGTGCTGGTCATGGGCGGTGGCCGCTCGACCGTGATCGCCGACCGCCTCGTGGCGGGCCTCCAGGTGGGACACCGCTAAGGTCAGTCGCCGGCGATCGCGGCGGCCACCGTCGCGCCGCCAGCCGCTGCGGCAGCCTCGAGCGCGACGAGCTCCTCGGGGCTGAGCAGCCGGGCGCTGATCTCGTGGCCCTCGGACGTCAGGCAGCGGCCCGAATCGAGCTCGTACTGCCAGCCGTGGAGCGAGCAGGTCAGGACGCCCTCGTCGATCGTCGCAAAGCGGGTCAGGTCGGCCTTCATGTGCGGGCAGCGGCGCTGGATCTCCCAGCCGTCGAGGACGAACGAGCCCTCGGACTTCGCCTTCTCGGCATAGAACCCCTCGGCATACTGGAGGCGCTCGAGGTCGAGGCACTTGAACCAGGTGTAGACGTACTCGTTGTATGGCCCCTTGCGGGCCGCCCGGAAGCGCATCGACAGGAACAGTGAGTTGACCCAATCGACCTCGTGCTCACGGACGAGGACCTCGATCAGCGGCCGGTCGATCCGGAAGATATAGCGCGGCGTCTCGACCCCGTCCCACGGCCGCACGATCTGGTCGACGAAGTCGAGGATGATCCCGGGCGGCTGGCCCTCGGGGATCGCGGCCAGGCCCTGCGGGCCGCGCAGGTCGAGCAGGACCGGCGCACCGATTCCGCTGCAGGTCAGCTCGCCGAAGCCCATCAGGGGCTCGAACCAGGCCTTGAGCTCGGCAACCAGGTCGAGCGGCTCGAGGGGCGGGTCGTCCGGTCCCGGTTCGGGCGCGCCGCCCCGGGCCCAGCGGGCGTGCTCGGCCTCCAGCAGCGGCCGGATCCGGGCCTGGTACGCGCGCAGGTACGGCTCGCGCCGGTCGAAGATCCGCCGGACCTCGGAATCCGGCACCGGGTGGACGACGTCGAAGCCGCCCGGGCGGAGCTCGCCGGCGGAACCGGGCAGCATCAGCCGGCCGCCGCCGATCCCGGCCTGGGCGAGGTGCTCGAGGAAGACCTCCTGGTCCGGGAAGATGTTGGCCGGGTCGCGGTCCAGGTCGTTGAACCCGAACAGGTCGTCGTCGAGGAAGCAGGGCGGGCCGGCGCTTGGGACGACGAAGACCGGGTCGACGATCTCGATATAGCGCTGGGCCCGGGCCAGCTGGACGACCCGCTTCTTGTGGGCCAGGGTGATCTTCGCCCGCTCGGGGAACTCGTAGACCATCGGGTACCAGATCGCCCCGGAGAACTGCAGGAAGAGCAGGTCGATCCGGCCCAGGGAGAGGAGCTTGTCCGGGTCGGGCGGCCGCGAGTCGTTCATGTTGAGGAGGCGCGTCTCGCCGTCGTCGACGAGCAGGGCGGAGTCCCCGATCGGCCCGTCGGTCGGCGCCGTCAGGGCGTTGATCATCACCCGCAGCCCCCCGGCCAGCTCGATCGGCTCGCTGTCGGCGGTCTCGACGAAGCGCCGAAAGCCGAGGGCGTGGAGCTCGTGGCGGAGGTCGTCGATCAGGTAGTCGGGCAACAGGACGGTGGCGTCCTTGTTGACGTGGCGGCGCAGCCAGGCCGGATCGAAGTGGTCGTGGTGGAGGTGCGAGATGTACAGGTAGGTCGGGTTGGCCAGCAGCGCCGGGTCGATCCCGTCGTTCGCCGGGAACGGAAACCAGCTGCCGAAGTAGGCCGGATTGAACCACGGGTCGCACAGGATGCTGCCGGCCCGGGTCTCGATGAACAGCCCGGCCTGGCCGAGGAAGGTGACGCGCATTCACCGAGAATAGCGGAGCGGGTACCATTGGCGGCCGATCCCCTCTGCGTCCCGCACAGACGGAGCGTGTTCATGGCCGGTGACGTCTCGTTCGATGTGGTCAGCGAGTTCGACGAGCAGGAGCTCCGGAACGCCCTCGACCAGGTCCGACGCGAGGTCCAGCAGCGATTCGACTTCAAGGGCGCCAAGGTCGACCTCCAGCAGGAGAAGACCGAGCTCGTCCTGCTGACCGACGACGAGTTCCGGGCGAAGGTCGTCAAGGACCTGATCGAGTCGAAGGCGATCCGGCGCAACCTGAGCCTGAAGATCTTCGACTGGGGCAAGATCGAGCCGGCCGGCGGGAACACGGTCAAGCAGGTGATCGGCCTGCGCAGCGGCCTGCCCGAGGTCGTCGCCAAGAAGCTCACCAAGCTGATCCGCGACGAGTTCCCCAAGGTCAAGTCGCAGATCCAGGGCGACGCGATCCGGGTGTCGGGCAAGAACAAGGACGATCTCCAGCGGGTCATCGGGCGCCTGCGCGAGCTCGACCTCGACGTCCCGCTCCAGTTCCAGAACTACCGCTAGAGTCGGGTGATGGAGAGCGAGGAGCCGATCGAATTCGACCGAGGCGGTCGGCCCGACCGACGCGGCAATCGAGCCAGAGCCAGCCGTGTCGGAAAACGTCGCGGCGCCCCAACCGGAGCCGACGCCCGAGCCCGAGCCCGAGCCCGAGCTGGCGCCTGAACCGGAACCCGAGCCCGAGGCCGAGCCTGAACCCGAGCCCGGGCCCGAACCCGAGCCCGGGCTCGAACCCGAGCCTGTGCCCGAGCCCGAACCGGTGCCGCAGCGGACCGTCGGCCGGCTGATCGCCGATTTGCTCCGGGCCGCCGGGGTCGAGGTCGCCTTCACCGTCCCGGGCGAGAGCTTCCTCGGCCTGCTCGACGCCTTGCCCGAGGCCGGGATCCGGGTCGTCACGACCCGCCACGAGGGCGGGGCCGCGTTCATGGCCGAGGCCCACGGCCAGCTGACCGGCAAGCCCGCCGCCTGTCTCGCCACCCGCGCCGTCGGTGCCTCGAACCTGGCGATCGGGATTCACACGGCGCGCGCCGACTCGACCCCGATGTTCGCCCTCGTCGGCCAGGTCGCTCGAAACGTCAAGGGGCGCGAGGCCTTCCAGGAGGTGGACCTCGTCGGCACGATCGGTCGGATCGCGAAGTGGTCGGCCGAGATCGATTTGGCCGACCGCGCCGAGGCGATCATGCTCGAAGCCGCCCGCCAGGCTGTCGGTGGACGGCCCGGACCGGTGCTCCTGTCGCTGCCCGAGGACGTCCTCGACGAGCTCGTTCCCGGCGCCACGGTCGAGGCCGTCCCGCTCCGGCCGACCCGCCTCGAGCCCGACGATGGCGCGGTTCGCCGGCTGCTCCACAGCCTGACCGCGGCCCGTCGCCCGGTGATCCTGGCCGGGGCAGGGGTCCTCCGCTCGCGGGGCACCGCCGACCTCGTCCGTTTCGCCGAGCTGCTCGAGGTGCCGGTCATCGCCTCGTGGCGGCGCCCCGACGTCTTCCCCAACGATCACCGCCTCTTCCTGGGGATGACCGGCTACGGTGCCGCGCCGAGCGTCCGGGCCCGGCTCGACGCCGCCGACCTGGTCCTCGTCCTGGGCGCCCGGCTGAACGAGATCGCCTCGTTCGAATACGCCGTGCCCCGTGCCGGCCAGCCCTGGATCCACGTCGACATCGAGCCGCGGGTCTCGGTCGACGGCCTGTCGGCTCCCAGCCAGGCCGTGCCCGCCGACGCCCGGACGTTCCTGCGGGTCGCTCGCCGGCGCGTGTCGATGGGCGTCCTGGCGGCCGAGCCGTTCGATGCCCGACGAGCCGCGAACGACGAGGACCGGGCGACCTACGAACGGGCCGCCGACGTCACGACCGAGCCCTGGTCGGGTCCGGGCGCCCATCCCGGCCGGGTGATCGACACGCTCAACCGGATCCTGCCGCCGCAGGCGGTCTTCACCACCGACGCCGGCAACTTCAGCGGCTGGGTCGCCCGCGGCCTGCGCCTGCGCCGGCCGGGCACGTTCATCGGCCCGACCTCCGGGGCGATGGGCTTCGGGCTGCCGGCAGCGATCGCGGCGTCGATCGAGCATCCCGGCCGACCGGTCGTGGCGCTGGCCGGGGACGGCGGCTTTGCGATGACGATGAACGAGCTCGAGACGGCCGTCCGCGAGCGCGCGACGGTGATCGCGATCGTCTTCGACAACCAGCGCTACGGCACGATTCGGGTCCACCAGGACCGGCGTGGCACCGGGGCAGGGGAGTCGACCGACCTCGGCCCGATCGACTTCGCGGCGGCGGCCGCCGCCATGGGCGTGGCCGGCGTGCGGATCGATGACGACGACGCGTTCGAGCCGGCCCTGGTTGCGGCCCTGGCTGCCGGCGGGACGACTGTCCTCCACGTGCCGCTCGACCGACGCTGGCGCTCGGTCGGCGTCCTCGACCCGGCCTGACGTGCGTCCGACCTACCACCTCGTCCCGGCCGACACCTGGGCTGCCCGCGATCCGGCGTCGGCCTACGCCGCGCCGAGCCTGGCTGCCGAAGGCTTCATCCACTGCACCGATGGGGCCGCGGCGATGGTCGACACGGCCAACCGGCACTACCGCGACGATCCCCGCGCATTCCTCGTCCTGACCGTCGATCTCGATGCGACTGGATCGCCCTGGCGGTTCGACGACCAGACCGGGATCTATCCCCATGTCTACGGGCTGATCGCGCCGGCGGCGATCCTCGGGGCCCAGCCGATCCCGCGGGCGGCCGACGGCACATTCGAGCCCTTTGCCGGCGCCGACTTCCCGGCGGGTGTCCAGGTCGAGACGATCTACATCGTCGAGGCGACCTACGGGCCGGATGCCGCGCGGCTGCGCCCGGCGGCCCGCCCCGAGCACCTGACCCACATCGGCGAGCTGCTCCGCTCGGGCGAGCTGATCGAGGCCGGCGGCTACCTCGACCTGAGCACGGCCGTGCTCCTGGTCAAGGCATCCTCGGAGGACGAGGCCCTGGACCTGTTCCGCGACGACGTCTACATCCGGACCGGCGTCTGGACCGGGCTCCGGGCGCGCCCCTTCGGACGGGTGACGACCGCCTAGCTCAGGCCTGCGTGCCGAGCCAGTCGTGGACGACCCGGTCGAGGATCGGCAGGGGCAGGCTGCCCGACCCGAGGACCGTGTCGTGGAAGTCCTTGATCCGGAAGCGGTCGCCGAGGGCCTGCTCCGATACGGCCCGGATCCGCTGGATCTCGAGCCGCCCGAGCATGTAGCTCAGGGCCTGGCCGGGCGAGACAATGTAGCGGTCGATCTCGGCCGTCACGTGGCTCTCGCGCATCGGCGAGTTGGCGAGCATGTAGTCGATCGCCTGGCGGCGGCTCCAGCCCAGGGCGTGCAACCCGGTGTCGACGACGAGCCGGCAGGCGCGCATCGAATCGGCGGCCAGCATCCCCATCCGGTCGAGGGGCGTGGTGTACAGGCCCATCTCGTCGGCCAGCCGCTCGGCATACAGGCCCCAGCCCTCGCCGAAGGCCGAGATGAACGCGTGCTTGCGGAAGTCCGGCACGCTGGTCAGCTCGCCGGCGATCGCCAGCTGGAGGTGGTGGCCGGGGATGCCCTCGTGGTAGGCGGTCGACTCGATCTGGTAGCGCCCCCAGCCGGTCGGCTCGCTGGTGTTCATGAAGAAGATCCCGCCGCGGCTGCCGTCGAGCGCCGGGGAGAAGTAGTAGGCGACGGCGCCGCTGGTCGCGGCCTCGACGTGGCAGTCGGCCTTGGGCAGGATCCCAAACCAGCCGGTCATCGCCGCCCGGGCCTTGGCCAGGGCAGCCTCCGAGGCGGCCACGATGTCGGCCGCGTTGGTGTGGTGGAGCGCTGGATCGGAGCGGAGCGCCTCGAAGATCGCGGCCAAGTCGTCGGACCCGGTGACCTGCGGACCGAGCTGGCGATACTCGCCGGCCAGCGAGTCGATCTGTTGGAGGCCGATCTCGTGGATCTGCTCGGCGGGCAGGGACAGGGTCGTGAAGAGCCGGATCGTCCGGTCGTAGGCATCCCGGCCGTCGGGCAGCCAGCCCAGGCCGGCATGCTCATCGGGCCGGGCAACGGCGAGGATCTCGTCGCGCAGGACGTCGCGGTAGCGCGCCAGCCCGGGCCGGACCTCGGCCTCGATCATCGCCTCGAGCGACGCCCGCCAGGCAGCCGGGTCGGCCAGCTCGGGCGGCGTTGCGAGGTCGAGCAGGGGATCGGCGGCGACCGGCGTCGCGAGCCACGCCTCGAGCTGGGGGAGGGTCTGCTCGACCGCGAACGCGGCCGGCGTCCGACCCGACGCGGCGCCCTCGCGCAGCCGCTCGGCCAGGGCCCGGAACGCGATGCCCACGCCGCGCAGCTTGTCGGGCATCGCCTGGGCAACCTCGGCCGTCGGAATCGACAGCTTGGGGAAGCGGACCGGGAGCATCGCCTGGGGCCCCGAGATCGGGTTGACCCCCAGTTCGGCCAGGCGCGCCTCGAGGAGGTCGGCCCGGGTCGTCGCATCCCAGGTGATCATCTCCCGGGTGATCCGATCCTCGGCCCCGAGTCCGGCGGCGTCGCTCACCAGCGCCTCCCGGGCGAACCGGCGCGATTCGTCGATCTCGTGGTCCTCGGCGACCCGGCTCTCGTCCTCGAATTCGGGCCGCGAAGCGGTAGTCGCCGTCGAGGTGGGCCGAGGTCGGGTCTGTCTCGTGGCGGAAGTCGAAGTACTGGGCGGCCAGGGCGGCGATGTCGTCGTTCACGCGACCTCCGGACGGTGGGAGTTGGCAGTCCGGTCATCGTAGTTGGCCTGCGGGTCGGGAGCATTGCAGTGCCAGCCCGGCGGAACTGCGCCCGGTCGACTGCGGGCGTCCGGTGCGGTGTCCCGCGGCCCCGGATCGTGTCGGGGGGACTGGCAGGACCACTGGATTGGTAGTTGCGCCCGCAACTACTGGTATGGTATCGTGCCTCGGACATCAAGGAGTCGCCAAAGCAATGCCAGCCGTCGTCGTCGAAGACATCACCGTCCTGCCCCGGATCCCGGAGCCGGACCCGATCGTGGCCCGCCAGCGCGCGGTCCGCGGCATCACCAACGCGCCGCGCGGCTTCGAAGGCGAGGGATTCCCGGTCCGGCGGGCCTTCGCCGGGGTCGACCTGGCCGAGCTCGACCCGTTCGTCCATTTCGACCAGATGGGCGAGGTCGAGTACGCCCCGGGTGAGCCGAAGGGCACACCGTGGCATCCTCATCGCGGCTTCGAGACCGTGACGTACATGATCGACGGCACGTTCGAGCACAGCGACTCGAACGGCGGCGGGGGCGTCATCACGAACGGCGACACCCAGTGGATGACCGCCGGCGCGGGGATCCTCCATATCGAGAAGCCGCCGGAGGCGCTCGTCGCGAGCGGCGGCCTGTTCCACGGCTTCCAGCTGTGGGTCAACCTGCCCGCCGCCCAGAAATGGTCCGCGCCGCGCTACCAGGACCTCCGGGCGAACGAGGTCGCCCTCCTCTCGTCGAGCGACGGCGGGGCCCTGGTGCGGGTGATCGCGGGCGACGTAGCGGGCCATGCCGGGCCTGGGTCGACGTACACCCCGATGACCCTCGTCCACGCCACGCTCAGCCCGGGCGCGAAGCTCAGCCTGCCCTGGCGGGCGGACTACAACGCGCTCGCCTACGTCCTGGCTGGCTACGGCAGCGTCGGGCAGGAGGCCCGGCCGATCCAGACCGGCCAGCTGGCCGTCTTCGGGCCGGGCAACACGGTCACCATCGGCGCATCGATGCAGCAGGACAGCCACAGCCCGCACCTCGACGTGATCCTCCTCGGCGGCCGCCCGATCCGCGAGCCGGTGGCCTGGATGGGGCCGTTCGTCATGAACACCCGGGAAGAGGTGATCCAGGCCATGGCCGACTACCAGGCCGGCCGCCTCGGCCAGATTCCGGCGATCCACAACGCGCCGACGACGCTCGTCGAGTCGGCCGGGCAGGGGAGCCCGGTCGAACCCGGCTGAGCTCGGTCCCGGGCCATGCCGGGGCGGCGCGTCAGGGCTGGGACGTCAGGCGGTTCGCGCCCCCGGTCCGCCGGGCGGTCGACGTGACGGTCGGATGGGCCTGCTGCCAGAGCCAGACCCGGGTCGTCTTGCCCGAGGCGTGGATCGCGGCGGCCTGGGCCCGACCGAAGTAGCGGTAGTGCCAGGGCTCGTAGCCGTAGCAGACCTGGCTGCTCTTGTTGCGAGGGTAGGACATGATGAAGCCGTATCTCCAGGCATTCGTCTTCATCCACGCACCAGCCGCGCTGAGCGCCCAGTCGTAGCCGCCGGTCGTCCAGGGCGCCCGACCGCCGGGCGTCTTGAAATCGATCGCGACGCCGAGCTGGTGCTCGGAGTGACCCGGCCGGGCGCTGCCGATGAGGGCTTCGTCGTAGCCCAGGGCATTGACCCAGCTGGCGAACGTGTAGACCTGGGTCGCGTAGCTCCGATAGGCGCTTTCGATTGCGAGCGGAGCACCGGCGGCCCGGGCGGCCCGAGTCATCGCCGCAAGATCCGGGATCACCAGTGACCGGATCAGGCCGGCTCCGGAGATCCCGGCGCGGCTGACCGGGACCAGGTCGGGCGGTGCATAGCCGCTCGGAACGCGAAGCTGCCAGTCGACCAGGGTGCTTGACCAGGCTCCGTAGCTGGTCAGCTCGGTCGTCGAATCCGAGACCCGGCAGGCCGGCGGCATGCCCGTCGACGGTTTCGGGGGCACGAAAGCAAAGGTCGAGGCCGCGACCGGCCCGACCACGGCCGTCGCGAGCAGCACAGCGAGCAAGGACCCGACTGAGAGCGACCGCCGACGACGCACGTGGAGGACCTTCCAACGACCGGCTGAGCCGGCGTTGCGACCATCCCACCACGACGCTGATCAGACTGATATAGCCGCTTTGGTCAAACGGATGGCGGACGCCGGCGCCAGGGCTAAGGGGTCGAGCCCAGTGTCGCGATCGCCTTGTCGATCCGGCGCTGGCGCGTCTCGGCCGTCTTGGCGTCCTTGATCGAGATCACGAAGGCGCTCTTGTTGCTGTAGGACAGCGCCTCGAAGGCGCGCCGGGCGGTTGGCGCGGCGTCGAGCGCAGCGGCGAAGTCTGGTGGCACGTCGATCACCCGCGGCGCGAGGTCGAGCTCGAGCTCGACGTCGACGACCTGCCCGGCGGAGACGCCCGCGGCGGCCCGGTTCTCGGCACTGACCCCGATCAGGAACTCGCCCGTGTACGGGGCGATCGTGCTCCGATACGTGTAGCCACCGAGGGTGACCTTGACCGGCGGGCGCTTGCCGTGACCGAGCGCCTCGACGACCTCGGGCGGGACGGAGATTCCGCAGGCGGTCTTGCCCCGCAGCTCGATCGTCGCCCGAAACCTGACCATGGCCCGGAGTATGCCAGTTGGCGGCCCAAAGACTGCGCTTGCAAGGGTCCGGACCCAGGCGAGATCCTTGACACGCGGTTGTCGGCGGCGCACTGTTACCTCGGATAGCGAGGTAGTAGTGACCCACGATGTTCGATGACCGGCGGATCCAGGCCCAGCTCCTGAAGGGGACGTTGCCCCTCCTCGTCCTGTCGACGCTCCGCGACGGCGAGCTCCATGGCTACGAGATCGCCCGGCGGATCCGCGACCGAAGCAGCGGGGCCTTCAGCCTGAGCGAGGGCTCGCTCTATCCGGCCCTCCATCGACTCGAGACGGACGGTGCGCTCGAGGCGACCTGGCGGGCAGGGGAGTCGGGCCCCCGGCGGCGCTACTACCGGCTGACCCGTGCCGGCCACGCGGCCCTGGAGCGGGCGGAGCGCGACTGGGCCACGTTCTCCGGCGGTGTCGCCCAGGTCGCGTTGCGGGGCTCGATCGATGGTTGAGCTGCGCGATCCTGCGAACGGCGCCCAGGGCGTCCAGCTCGGCGACTACCTTGACCGCCTTGACGCCGCCCTCGACCTGCCGGCCGAGGAGCGCGCGGCGGTCCGCGAAGAGATCGCGGCGCACCTCGTCGACGAGCAGGCCAGCCTCACCGCGGCCGGCGGCCTGCAGGACGCGGCGCTGGCGACGGCGATCGGCCGCCTCGGCGACCCGGCCGGGCTGGGCCGCGAGCTGACCCGGGCCCGCCAGACGCGGCGCTCGCTGCTGGCCGCGGCCGGGTCCGGCACGTGGGCGGCCGCGGGTGCCGCGCTGCGGGGCTGGGTGATCGGCCTCGCCCTGCTCGTGGCGGGCTTGAGCATCGCCGGGGCGGTCACCGCGATCGCCTTCCGGGTCGGTGCGATCGGCACCTGGACGATCATGGACCAGGGCTGGCTCACTGCCGTGGCGGCGACGACCCTGTGGTTCGGGGCCTGGGCGGGCGGCCGGGCCTTCGTGTCGACGGCGGCCCGGGGAGCCCATCGACGGGCAGAGCGGATTCGGCCGTTCGTGGCCGTGGCCGGCGCCCTGGTCGTCGGCTGGCTTGCCCTGGTCTGGTTGCGTGGGCCGCAGAACGTGGCCAGCGTGGTGGTCCTGGCCCTGGTTCCGGCGTGGTTCTCGATCGCGGCCTGGACGGGCACGGACCGGCCGATCGCCCGCTCAAGTCGCGCCCGACTGGCGACGCTGGCCCTGGTCGGGACGCTCGTGATCTGCCTGCCGGTGCTCGCCCTGGCCACGGCGACCCCGATCGCGACGAGCCTGTCGGCGGTCGGCAGCGGTCCGTATGCATCGATGGCCGACCTGCTCCACGCGGAGGGCTTCGACATGGCCGGCCGCTACGTGGCCGACCCGCCGGAATTCGGCAGCACCAGCTGGTCGATCAACGCTGGCGTGGCCCACGTCGCCCTGGGCCAGGACGCTGCCGCAGCGACGACGCGCTGGCACGACCTGCGAGTCGAGGCCTGGCGGTCGACGTTCGATACGGGCGGGCTCGATCTCGCCTGGCGGACGCCGATCGCGACGTCGCCCATGTCGATCGCGACCGACGACTCGCTCATAGCTGCGGTACGGGTCGACAACGTCCGGGGCGTGTCCGAGTTCTGGCTGGTGGTGACCGGCGTCGCCGCCGACGGGCAGCGCGACCTGCTGGCCAGCCTCGGCGGGACGAACACGACCTTCACCGGCAGCGCCCTGGACTGGTTGACCGCCCGCTGACCTGCTCCGTCACGCGGCGGGGCCCGGTAGGGGACATGGCAACGGCGGGCCGCCCCTCGCCGGGCCGGCCCGCCGTTCAGGTTCAGGTCAGGGCAGGAAGTAGCCGGTCACGTCGAAGATCACCTGGGCAGTGTTACCGCCGATCGCCGCGTAGGTCACGCTGAGCATGCCCGGCGGGCCGACGTCGATCGGCAGGGTGACCCCGTTCGCCCGGGTGTCACCCAGCGGGAAATTGAGGGTCGACGTCGTCGGCGTGTCGCTGCCGACCGGGCCCAGGGCGAAGAACCCGGCGGCCGTCTGGCCGGTCACGGTCAGGTTGCCAGTCACCGCGATCGCCCCAACGGGAACGTTCTGGGTCGGATCGAGCGGCACCCGGTCGGTCACCTGGAACGACGCGAAGTGGTTGGCATTGAGCGGCAGGAAGCCCGTCGGCGTCCGCGTTGCGGCCCGGGAGTCGAGGATCCGGTTGGGGGTGACGACCTTGTAGGTCGCGCCATCCGGGTTGCCGGTGAAGTAGCCGGTCACGTCGAAGACCACCTGGGCCTTGGCCCCGGCCACGGCTGCGTAGGTGATGCTCAGCGTCTGGCCCGGCCCGAGCGGCACCGTGACGTTGTTCGCCCGGTTGTCATGGGCCGGGAAGTTCAGGG
This sequence comes from uncultured Chloroflexia bacterium, assembly GCA_963727055.1. GTDB lineage: Bacteria > Chloroflexota > Limnocylindria > Limnocylindrales > CSP1-4 > Palsa-1033. Next base: position 640,951 of record CAVSEN010000003.1, on the reverse strand, counting down.
TCGAGGTCGTCGGCGTGTCGGTCGCATCCGGCCCGAGGGCAAAGTAGCCCGCGGCCGTCTGGCCGGTGACGGTCAGGTTGCCTGTGACGGCCGTCGCGTCCGTCGGGATCCCGTCGCCCGTCGTCGAGACGTTGAAGGTCTGGAACTGGTTGGCATTGAGGTGGCCCGGCAGGCCGATCGGTGCCGGAGGCCGGGAGTCGACGATCCGGGTCGGGGTGATGACGTTGTACGTTGCCCCACTGGCGTCCGGCACGAAGTAGCCGGTGACGTCGAAGACCGCGTTGGCCTTCGCCCCAGCCACGGCCGCGTACGTGATCCACAGCTTGCCGCCGGTCGCGGTCAGCGGGACGGTCACGCCGTTGGCCCGGTTGTCGCCGAGCGGGAAGTTGAGGGTCGAGGTGGTGGGGTTGTCCTCGGCCGTCGTCGACAGGGCGAAGTAACCCGCCTTGGTCTGGCCCGTCACGGTCAGGTTGCCGGTGATCGCGACGGCATCTGCCGGCACGTTCTGGGTCGGGTCGAGCGGGAAGAGGCCGGTGACCTGGAACGACTTCGCGACGTGCGAGGTCAGGCTCGTCGAGAGGCCCTTCCCTATGCGCGAGTCGACGATCCGGTTGGGGGTCACGCTCTTGTAGGTCGCCCCAGGCAGCGGCAGGGGATCGACCACGATCCCCTTCGTCGTCGTGCCGGTCCCGTTGGCGTTGGTCGCGTGGAGGGTCACCTGGTACGGCCCGGGCGCGGCAAAGGTGTGGGTCGGGTTCTGGCTGGTCGAACCGCCGCTGCCGTCGCCGAAGTCCCATGCCCAGCTCGTCGGCGTGTTCGACGACGTATCGGTGAACTTGATCTTGAGCGTCGCCGGCGTCTGGAGCGAAGTGAAGCTGGCCGCCGGCACGCCGGCCGCGAGCGGAGCAACGGTCACGGTCTGCGTCTTCGAGGTCGTCCCTCCGTCATTCGAGGTGACCAGCTTGACCTGGTAGTCGCCATCGGTGGCATAGGTGTGGAGCGGGCTCGGGGAGGTCGAGGTCAAGCCGTCGCCGAAGTCCCAGAACCAGCTGTCCGGTGTGCCGCCGGTCGAGGTATCGGTGAACTGGACGTCGAGGCTGCCCGGCGTCTGGACTGAGCTGAAGTCGGCGACCGGCTCATCCGGGATGGTTCCGCTGATCGGCGAGGTCACGTTGAAGTCGTCGAAGCTGACCAGATCCGAGCCCTGGTTCCAGTTCGGCGAGAGCCAGCTGACGAGGCCGACCGCGCCCGGCGCCTGGAGGATCGGAGTGGTGTCATCGACCATGTAGGACCAGGTCGAGGGCTCCGGCTGGCCGTCCGCCCAGGCCTTCATCTGGATGTGGGTCGTCGAGGCATCCGTGCTGATGACCTGCGCCCGGACCCAGATGAAGCCGCCGGCGGCGGCGGTCAGGCCGCTCACGCGGGTGCTCGTGCCGAGGTCGGCGAGCACGTTGTTGATCACCGTGTCGGCCTGAAGCCAGACCTGGTTACTCGTCGGGATCAGGCGGACCTGGCCGCGGTACGAGGTGAAGCCGGACACGCGCCGGACGTCGAAGCCGACGTTGATGTTGTCCGAGGTGGACAGGCTGGCCGTGGCGAACTTGAACCGGACATCGACGTCCTGGGCGCTGACGTTGGTCAGGTAGCCGCCCCGGTAGCCGGTGTTGACCGTGTTGTCCTTCGAGCAGAGCCCGGTGTTGTGGGGATCGGGTACGAGGGCCGTGCCGACGCTGCCCGTCACGTTCATGTCGGCGTCGGTGCAGTAGAAGCCCGCGTAGTTGCCGCCGATGTCCGCCCGGCCCCAGGTGCTGCTCAGGCTGCGGGTGAACGTATCCGAGGCGTACGTCGTGACGCTCGGGGGCGGGGTTGGTGCGGGAGTCGGCGGAGGCGTCGGATCAGGGATCGAGGCCGCCGCGACGTTCGTGCTGAACTGGCTCGTGTCGCCGGCCGGATCGGTCGCCGTGGCCGTCACCTTGGTGCCGGCACTTAGCGACGTGTTGAACCCGACGATGAACGCTCCGCTGGCCGGCACGATCGTGCTGCCCAGGAAGGTCTTGCCCTGGCCGGCGGTCCCGCCGCTCGCATCGCCCACGTTGGGCTGCGCCTGGAAGACTTCGACGACACAGCCGGCGCAGGCGGCGCCCTCGGCAGCGGTCAGCGACACGCCGCTGGAGTTGAGGCTCGGCGCCAGGATCGAGTTGTTCGAGTGGTTGAGGAGAGCGATGCCCCGGCCCGAGCCGGTCGAGCCGTTGTTGAAGATCGAGTTCCGGGTGACCGTGTTGTACAGGTCGGACGGGTCGGCGACGATGACGCCGCTCGGATTGTTGGCGATCACGTTGCCCGGCCCGATCGTCGTCCAGCTCGCGTTGAAATGGACGTCGACGCCGAAGAAGTTGTTGGGCAGGGCGGTCGTGCCGTCGGTGCCGACGCCGATCAGGTTGTTCGTGATCGCGTTGCCCGAGGTATAGAAGCCCTCCAGCGCGATTCCGCCCATCACCTCGGAGCCGTCGGCGCGCTGGCCGTTGTTGGCAACGACATTGCTGTCGATCAGGCTGCCCGTGACGCCGTCCTCGAGGTGGATCCCGTTCAGGCCGTTGCCGAACTTGCCCGCCGCGCCGGCATTGCCGGTGACGTCGGTGCCGATGTAATTGCCGAGGGCCTCGTTGCTGTCGGTCGTGCTGCTGTGCGAGAACTCGATGCCCTCGCCGCGGTTGTTCGAGATGACGTTGCGGTCGGCCGCATCGGGGCCACCGATGATGTTGTAGGACGAGCCGGTGTTGATGTCGACGCCGTGCGAGACCTGGCCGTAGCACTGGTTGGTGCAGCTCCGGATCGACTGGCCGTTGGGGGCGAGGCCGATCAGGTCACCCTGGACGACGTTGTGGTCGGTCTGCTCGTCGTAGGTCGAGACGCCGTTGGCCTCGTTGCCGGTGATGACGTCCCGATCGGCGGGCGCAGGCCCGCCGATCGTCGTATAGGTCGCGGCCTGGGTGATGTTCACCCCGTTGCCGCCGCTGACGAAGTTCGGGGCGTAGTACGTGCCGGCCGCATTCGTGCCGATGAAGCTGCCGACCAGGCTGTTGTGGTCGGCGTCCTTCGTCTGGAACGTGATCGCCCGGCGGAGGTGGTACATCGCCACGCCCTTGATCACGTTGTGGCCGGAGCTGACGAACAGGCCATCGAGGTTCTGGTTCGTCGAGGTGATCTGGATCATGATCGCGGCGTTATCGATCGCCGGATCGGTGTTGGCGACCGCGCCGGGCTGGCTGTAGCCGTCGATCGTCACGCCGCCGGTCGTGTCGTTGATCGTGGGCAGGGTGCTGCCCAGGGTGATCGTCTGGACGCCGCCGCCGGGGATGTCGAAGTCGATCGTGTCCGGGCCGGGATTGAGGTTCGCCTCGGTGATCGCCGCGCGCAGCGAGCAGACGTTGGCCGTGGTCGCGCAGATGCCGTTGCCGGCTGCCTTGTCGGGTGCGTCCGAAGTGGAGTTCACGGTCAGGACCAGACTCGTCGCGGGCTTCAGGCCGCTGGCGGCCGGCCGCGGTGCGACCCGGGCAGCGATCAGCTGGAGGTCCTGGACGTCGAGGCAGCCGTCGTGGTTGACGTCCTCGGCCGCGGTCGCCGGACCGCAGGTGGTGCCGGCCTCACGGGCGAGGCCCCAGGCGATCGCCGCGGTGTTGAGGTCGGCCGGCCCGACGTAGCCGTCGCCGCTGATGTCGGCGCTGCTGACCGTCGTGGCACGGGCATGGACCGGGCTGGCAACCGTGGGTGCCGGGTGGCTCGGGCCAGCGGTGCCGACCTGGACGCTGATCGTGCCCGGCAGCTTGATCGTCATGAGCTTGCCCGCGGCATCGACGAAGCGCATCGCGCCAAGGCCGATCGAGAGCTTCCCGGCGACCGTCGGCAGGAGGGTCAGCTTGGCCAGGGCGACCGTGCCCGATGCGCCGGGATGGCTCGTCTTGGTGTTCGTCCCGCCGCAGCCGGCGAGGCTGCACGAGTACAGCCCGAAGGCGACCCCGGCGGGCACGACGACCGGGCCCAGGGGTTCGACGTCCCGGCCCAGGCCGGCCAGGGCGACCTGGCGCTGACTGAGGCTGTCGAACTCGGCCGCCGCGCCGTCGAAGCGCAGGACCCCCTCGTAGCCGGCGAGGTTCTTCACGCCGCTGGCGCGCAGGACGATCGTGAGCGTCTGGCCGACCGCGACCGAGCGGGGCGCGCTCAGGACCAGGCGGGCGCCGCTCGTTGCGCCGCTGTAGGCGACGAGCGGGACCTGGTCGGGCGTCGGGCGGTTCGCCGGGGCGACGGCGGGGGCCCCGACCGGCACCGGCTGGAGCGGGGCGGCGGCCTGGGCCGCGGGGGCGGGAGCGGCCGGGGTCGAGATCGCTCCGACGGTCGCCGCCGGAACGGCGCCGACGAGGGCGACGATCGCGAGCGCGATCAGGAAGCGAGAGCGGCGACCGGTCGCGGAAATGGCATTACGTGTATCCACCGAGGCGTCATCCCATGGTTGGGCGGCGCACGGACCGCCGTCCCGGAAACGGCACGGCCAGGGCGTCGCGGACAATCAAAACAGAGCGGAATTCAAGCCTCAGGCGGTCGAGTGATGGCTGCCCGAACCCCGCAGGATCGTCCCACGGGGTCGGAATCGCGTCAACCGTTCGTACCCTTACCAGACCGCCCACAAGTACTACGGCCCCTCCTGCGCCGCCCGGGTTGGCGTCTTTGTCGAATGCCTGCAACGAATCGCTGGCCGCGTCAAGCGCCGGCCGGGACGGATCGAGCCGATACTGGTCCCCCACAGTCGAAGATGCGAGGAGAGACCACATGTTCAAGGCCAACCGGGCGTTCTCGGGCTTCGCGGTCAGCGACATCGCTGCGGCGAGGGCGTTCTACAGCGGAACCCTGGGTCTCGAGGTTGGTGAGGATCCCGACCGCGGCCTCGGCCTCCACCTGCCGGGCGGGGCGGAGGTCTTCATCTACCCCAAACCGGACTTCGTGCCGGCGACCTACACGATCCTCAACTTCCAGGTCGACGACATCGATGCCGCCGTGGCCGACCTGGTCGCCGCCGGGGTCGAGATGCAGCGCTACCCGGGCCTCGAGGCCGACGCACAGGGCATCGTCCGCGACCCGCGCGGTCCGCTGATCGGCTGGTTCACCGACCCGGCCGGCAACATCATCTCGGTCCTCCAGGACACGCGGGCCTAGCGCCAGCGGGTCAGGATCGCCTCGCGCTGGAAGAGGCGGACCCCGAGCCGGAGTCCGGCCAGCCCGATCGCGAACACGATCGCGGCGAGGATCAGGTAGCCCGACGCTCCGACGAGGAGGGTGCCGGTCGCCTGGAGCAGGGTGACGGCGATGATCGGGATGATCACGACCCCGCCGATCTGCTGGGCGACCCGCGGGTCGTTGACCCGGGCGCTGGTGATCACGCCGGCAACGACTGAGACGAGGCCGACCGCGGGTCCCAGGACGAACACGCCGGCCAGCCAGCTCGGATCGGAGACGACGAGCAGGAGGTGCGGGCCGTACACGACCGAGGCGAGCGACACGAAGACGGCGTAGGTCAGCCAGCCGGCCGCGACACCGGGAATCAGCGCGGCAAGCGCCTTGCCGGCGAGCAGCTCCGAGGTCCGGATCGGGGCGGCCAGGACCGGCTCGAGGCTGCGGGCCTGCTTCTCGCCGATGATCGAGAAGGTCGCGATGGCCAGCGGGATGTAGGCGGGCATGAGCAGGAAGAAGGCCAGGAACTGCTGGACGGCGAACGCCCCGGCCAGCTCGTTCGGGCTGAAGCCCGCCCATTCCGGGCGCTGGGCGAGGACCGACTTGACGAGGTCCGCCGGCAAGGCGCCCCGGGAGCCGAGGGCGCCGCCCAAGAGGAGCGGCGCGACCGTCAGCAGGAGCGGCGGGATCAGGATCGTCGCCATCAGGAGCCGGTTGCGGACCGTCTCGGCGAACTCTCGCCGGAGGACGGTGAGGACGATCCGGCGGCGCATCAGGCGGCCTCCCCGTTCGAGCCGGGCTGGACGCCCATCACCTCGAAGTAGACCGATTCGAGCGAGGTTGCCGCCGGCTTGACCTCGAGGATCTCGGCCCCGGCCGCTACCAGGGCCCGGATCAGGGCGGGCGTGACGTGGGCGGGTTCGGCTGCCTCGATCACCAGCCGGTCACCGTCGAAGTGGCTCGTCGCGACGCCAGGGACCGCGGCCGCGACTCCGGCCAGGCCGTCATCCGGTGGCCGGGCGGCAAGCCGGACCTCCACCTGGCCGCCGGCCAGCGAGCCCCGCAGCCGGGCGGGGGAGTCGACCCGCAGCAGCCCGCCCCGGACGAACGCGACCTCGTCGCACAGCCGGTCGGCCTCGTCCAGGTTGTGGGTCGCTAGCACGATCGTCCGGCCCGCCTGGCGAAGGCCCTCGATCGCCTCGCGCACGACAAACGCGGCCTCCGGATCGAGGGCTGCGGTCGGCTCGTCGAGGAAGATGACCGACGGGTCATGGACCAGCGCCCGGGCGATCGCCAGCTTCTGCTTCATCCCCTTGCTGAACGTGCCGGCCACGTCCGACCGCCGATCCCACAGCGAGAAGAGGCGGAGGTAGTGCTCGATCCGCTCGCCGCGGGTCGCCTTGTCAAGCCCGTACAGCCGGCCGAAGAAGTCGAGGTTGGCCTCGGCCGACAGCTTGTCGTAGAGGCCCGGCGTCTCGGTCAGGATCCCGACCCGGGCGCGGACCGCGTCGGGCTCGGTCCGAATGTCGAAGCCGTCGATCGTGGCGGTGCCCTCGGACGGCTCGATCAGCGCGGTCAGCATCCGGACGGTCGTCGTCTTGCCGGCCCCATTCGGCCCGAGCAGGCCCAGGACCCGCCCCCGGTGGACCTCGAGGTCCATCCCGCGCACCGCCCAGGCAGCGCCGAACCGGCGCCCGAGCCCGATCGCGCGCAGGGCAACTTCGTTGTCTTGGCTCACCCGGTCACGATACGATGCCCGCGATGGACATCGCCCTGGTCCACGGCAACTTCCACGGAGCGTGGTGCTGGGACCTGCTCCGGCCCGAGCTCGAGCGGCTCGGCCACCGGGTGTTCACGGTCGACCTGCCGATCGAGGACCCGACCGCCGCGGCGGCCGCCTATGCCCAGGCGGTCGACGATGTCCTGCCTCGCGACAGCCGCCCGGCCGTGGTTGGCCACTCGATGGGCGGGCTCGTCATCCCGGTCCTTGCCGCAGGGCGTCCCGTAGCCCGCCTGATCTTCCTGGCCGCGCTCCTGCCCAAGCCGGGGATGTCCGCCAACGAGCAGCGGGCCGGCGAGCCGATCGACGGCCTGGAGCCACCGGCGATCGCCGAGTGGATCGACAAGGGCGACGGCGTGTGGGCCGTCGGTCCGAACACGGCCCGCGAGCTGTTCTTCGGCGACGTCCCGGCCGAGACGGCCCAGTGGGCGATCGACCGGCTCCGGCCGCAGTCGTACCGGATCCACGGCGAGGTGACGCCGCTGACCGCCTGGCCCGACGTCGAGTCGCGCTCGATCGTCTGCCGGGACGATCGAGCGGTGAACCCGGCCTGGGTCCGGGCCGCCGCCCGTGACCGCCTCTGGACGGAAGCGGTCGAGATCGGCGGCGGCCACTCGCCGTTCCTGAGCCGTCCGACCGAGCTTGCCGCCCTGATCGACTCGATGCTCTAGGCCCCGCGCCGCGAGACACGGCCTCAACCCGCCCAGGGTTCCTGTCAAAACGCGAGTAGAGCGTCGCTTATGGCAACCAATGGCCCGCTCAGGACCCCAGAATCGCAATTCGTGACCCGATCCACGCACGACCATGGGTCCGGGACCGCCCTTGGAGCCCGCATTCCAGCCATAAGCGCTACTGATCGAGCGTTTTGGCAGCAACCGTGGCACGCGCCCCTGCCGCGGAGCCCCAGGGCCTAGGCCAGCTCCAGCCCCGCCGCGCGGGCATCCTCGACGAGGGCGATCAGCGGCTCGTCGGAGTCGGCCGACTCGCGCAGGAGGCCCATGACTCGGCTCACGCCAAGCTCGCGGTAGCCCGCCAGTAGCTCGACCCGTGACGCGCCCCCGGCGCTGATGTTCTCGCCCCACAGGTGGACCGAGACCGGCAGCGTGGCCGGGTCGCGGTCGACCTCCTCGCAGCGCGACCTGATCACCGGCAGCGCCTCGGCGACCTCCGCCGGCGACATGCCGTCGAGGTTCAGCTCGTCGGCCAGCCGTGCCGCGAGGCGCCAGGTCACGTTGGGCCCGTTGCCGCCGACCATGATCGGGACCCGTGGCTGCTGGATCGGCTTGGGCACGTTGCGGGCGTCGCGGACCCAGGAGTGGCGGCCCTCGAACGACGCGTGCTGGTGCCTGTCGCCGGCGAGCATCGCCACGATCACCTCGAGATCGTCGCCGAGGCGGGCGAGGCGCTCCTTCGTCTCGGGGAAGCCGTAGCCGTAGGCCAGCCACTCGTCGCGCTTCCAGCCGGCGCCGATGCCCAGCTCCATCCGGCCACCGCTGATCGAATCAAGGGTCGAGATCATCTTGGCCGTGAGGGCCGGGTTGCGGAAACCGGTGCAGATCACGATGTGCCCGAGCCGGACCCGCTTGGTCAACGCGGCGAGCGCGGCCAGGGTCGTGAACGCCTCGAACGTGATCTCGTCGGTTGGGCGGGGGACCGTGTGGAAATGGTCGAAGGCCCAGATCGACTCGAACCCCAGGCGCTCGGCCTGGTGGGCCACCTCGGTCGTTCGCCGCCACGCCTTGAGCGGCTCCCAGCCGTCGTATTCGCCGACCCAGCCCTGGGGAACGATGGCGCCGATCTTCACCCGCCTGCCTCCGCTACGTTTGCTCAACGATAGCGGAGGCGGCGGTCGAGACCGGTCGAGGCAGGGGCCTAGCGGACGTCGTAGATCGCGAGGCCGGTCGCGGTTGGGTTGACGATGTACAGGTCGTAGCCGGCGTTGCCGCCAACCGCGGGATAGTCGACCTCGACGAGGAGGGCGTGCGCGACGTCGATCGACGCGCTCCACGGGTTCGCCAGCCAGCTGGCCAGCGGGGCCATGCCGGGAGGCGAGACGACGATCGTGTAGCGGCCCGCAACCGACGTGAAGAACTGGCCGCGCTCGGTGCTCCAGGCGGCGAACGTCTGGGCGCGGCTGGGCCCGTCCGGCGCGAGCAGCGCCCAGGCCGCCGCGTAGTCCCTCCTGACCAGGTCGCTGGTGTACTCGTCGACGATCGCGGTCGCGGCTGCGGCCGGCGTGACCGGTGACGAGCCACTCGCTGCCGGGCTGGTCGTCGGCGACGCCGGGGCGACCGAGGATGGGGCGAGGCTGGCGACGGTCGACGGGCCGCCGACGGCCGGCAACGACGGCTGGGGCCCAGGTCCCGAGCCGCGCGCCGTCAGCGCGATGACGAGGATGATCACGACCGCGGCCGCGACCAGGGTTCCAACGGACAGGCCGCTGCGGCTCATCCGCGGGCGGGGCGCCACGGCCGGCTTGTGTGCGCTATGGGCAACCATCTTCCAACCCTCCAGGAGTTCATCGGTGCGGGAGCGGGCCATCACGCCACCTCCAACTTTTCGCGGGCGCGGCTGACCGCGGCGCGCAGGGCGCCGTCGCTCGTTCCCAGTGCTACGGCAACTTCGGTGTACGACCAGCCCTCGACCGCGGTCAGCACGAGGGCCGTCCGCTCGAGGGACGAGAGCCGGGCCATCCCGGCGCGGACGTCGAGCCAGCGGGCCCGGATCGATTCGTCCGAGGACGGCTCCGACGCCCGGGGCAGGATCCGTCGTCCGAGCGAACGAAAGCGATCGGTGGCCAGTCGCCGGGCGGCGACGAGGAGCCAGGGCAGGACTGGACGCTCCCAATCGAGGGTCGTTCGGTGCTGCCACAGCCGGAGGTAGGAGTCCTGGGCCAGGTCCTCGGCGGCGGCCCAGTCGTTCGTCCAGGCGAGTGAGAACCGGAACACGTCGTCCCAGTGCTGGTCGAACGCTTGCTGGTAGTGGAAGTCGACGTCGTCCGCGACGGCCATTCGAACGCTCATACCCCTAAACACGCCGGCGGCGGGCAAAACGCACGGAGCCTGTCCGACATTCTGGGTTGACCGTGGCACGCCGCGCGGCCGGCGGCGTATCGTCCGGGGCGATGACCGGCAAGACCGACGACGACTCGCTCAAACGGCTCGGTGGCGGGCGCTGGCAGACGCGCGACGAGCGCTTCACGATCGAGCCCCAGTCGGGCACCTGGGTCGTGATCGACGCGGCCCAGACCGACGACCTCGGCCTGCCCCTCGTCCGCGGCCCGTTCGGCAGCCTGACCGCCGCGAAGTCGGCGATCGAGGCGGCCCGCTCGTCGGAGCCCGTCGTATCGCCGCTGGCCGAACAGGTCGCCCGGCATCGAGAACGCCCGGCGCCGGAGGCCGTCCCGTCGAGGCCGCTCAAGCCGAAACCGGCGGCGATGCCGAAGCCGAAGCCGCCGGAACCGCCGCCACCACCGCCCGAGCTGCCCTGGATCGCCGCGCTCGAGCCGACGGCGCGGAAGAACGCCCACGAGCTCATCGAGCGACTGGCCGCGGCCGGTGCCAAGGATCCCGAGGGGATCGCCGAACGTGAGATCGCGGGTGGGGTACCCGCCGTCGCGTCGTTTGCCGTCAGTCGGGCCCTCGCCGGGCTTGGGGCCGGGGCAAAGCCCACGGCCGTCGCCGGGCTGCTGGCCGAGGGCCAGGACGCGAAGCTCGACGTCCGCTGGCGCCTGGTCGACGGCGGTGGCCGGCCGCTCGAGCTGGAGGGCTGACCGATGGTGATCCGCCCCGTCGGGCCCTATCCACCGATCGAGCCGTATGGGAGCTGGCCCGAGCGTGGCCGGGCGCTGAGCTACATTTCGTCCCGGGCGGTCACTCCGGCGACGCCGAGATGGATCGCCTCGAGCTCGAAACGACCGACCGCTTCGCCGGTGTTCAGGACTGAGGACTGAGGATCAAGGACTGAGGACGGAGGACCGCTGAATGACCGACCCAACGGCCGCCACGCCCTGGATCGATGAGCGCCTGGCTGCCCTGCCCGCGGCCCAACGGGCCGCCCTCCAGGCCCTGCGGGCGACGATCGCTGCCGCAGCCCCGGAAGCCGAGGAGACGATCAGCTACTCGATGCCCGCCTTCCGCTACCACGGCCGGGCGCTCGTCTCGTACGACGGCTTCAAGACCCATTGCTCGTTCTTCCCGATGGGCTCGGCCGAGATCGAGGCGTACCGCGCCGAGCTGGTCGATTTCTCGACGTCGAAGGGCACCCTCCAGTTCACGCCGGAGCACCCGATCCCGGCCGACCTCGTCGCCCGGATCGTCCACGACCGGATGGCCGCCATCGACCGTGCGCTGGCGGCCAGCGCCGAGCGACGCCGAGCGCGGGCGACGGCGGGGCCAGAGTGACGGCCCTGCCCCTGGCGGTCGCCGGGATCGCCGTGCCCCAGGACAAGGTGGCCGCCGCGACCTGGCGCTGGGCCGAGCGGGCCCTGCCCCGGTACCTGCTTGCGCATTCGGTCCGGGCGTACTGCTGGGGTGCAGCGATCGCGGCGGGGGAGGGCTGGTCGTTCGACGCGCAGATCCTGTGGACGGCCTCGCTGATGCACGACTACGCCCTGACCAGGATCCCGGCCAACACGATGTGCTTCGAGGTCGAGGGCGCCGAGATCGCGCGTCGGTTCCTCGAGCGGGCCGGCCTCGATCCCGAGGCTGCCGATCGAGCCGCGATCGCGATCATCCTCCACATGCGCGCCGGGGTGACCCTGGCCGACGGCGTCGAATCGGTCCTGCTCGACCGGGCGACGGGCCTCGATGTCCGGGGTGACGGGTACGAACTGGTCGACGCCGTCCGGCCGGCCGTGATGGCCTCCTTTCCGCGCGGCGCGTTTGATCACCACTTCCTGCGGGCGATCGAGCGCGAGGTCCGCGCCCGCCCCGGCTGCCAGAGCGCCCGGCTCCTGATTGATACCGACCTCGCCGGCTGGATGGCCCGCTCACCGTGGCTCGGCGACCGGGACCTTCGGCAATGACGCCACCGAGGGCCAGAGGCGCAGTCTGCCGTTGGAACCATCAGCAGCCGCAGGCAGAGATCGGGTCACGGCGCGATCGGCGCGATGGCCAGGTGGAGATCCGTCGGGCCGGTGCCATACACGAAGGTCAGTGCCTCCTCGCCGGCCGTGAGGTCGACGGTCGTGTCGCCTTGCTTCGGGGCCAGGTCGGCGCAGGTCGGGCTGGAGCCGGTGCCATAGTGGACGACCGACACGTGGTGGCTGCCGGCGGCGGCCGGGAACAGGGCGAAGGATGACTTGACGCTGGCGCTGCCCGAGGCCCAGATGTGGGGGACGTTGCCGTCGTTCGGGTCGCCGTTCAGGTCCGGAGCGCAGGACGCATCGATCATCAGGTAGTTCGAGCCGGTCAGGTTGCCCGGGATCCAGTTGTCCGCGGCCAGGAACATGCCGTCGCCGGCGGGCGGGGGCGGGGCCAGCGGCGCCGTGTCGCCCGAGAAGCTCACGCCGCCGCCCTTCTCGAGGTAGACGCTGAACGAGATCACACCGGCCTCCGACAGGGGCGGCGCGGAGCTGAGCGGGCCCTGGCCGTCATAGGTCAGGACGATCGTCGCCTGGGCCGTGTCGTTGGCCCCGACCCAGAAGCTGCCCGCCTCGGCCACGTCCTTGACCGGATCCTGGCCCGCCTTGAGGGCATAGAGGTGGATATAGCCGTTGTCGGCCGGAACGTGGGGATGGAAGTAGGCCGAGACCTGGCCGAAGGCGACGTTCGAGACGAGCGGCTGGGGTGCGGACCCGCCGGCCTGGCTGGGCTTCAGGGAATCGTCGTAGATATCGAGGCCGGGGCCCGCCACGCCGGTCTGGGCGATGAGGTTGGCGATCCGCAGGTTCAGGTTGCTCGCTCCGCCGCCCGACGCTCCGCCCTGGACGGGTGGCGCGGAGGCTGGCCCGCCGTCGCCTGTTCCGGCCGTCGGGCCGGAGCCGGCTCCTCCGCAGGCAGCGAGCGCGAACAGGGCGATCGACAGGCCGATCGAAGCCTTCAGCATGGTGAAGCGCATGGGTCGTGTGGTGCCTCCAGGATCAACGCCGGCGCCCAGCTCCGGGGCGCACGGCGACGATGCCAAGGCCCGATCGCAGTTCGATCGCAGACCGATCGCGGGTTGCGCTTCCTGATCAGGGCTCGGGGACCGTCACTCCGCGCGTTCCGTCGACGGCTGCTGGCTGGCTCGCGGTCGACGATCGCGATTGGCGGGTGGCCAGGGTCGAGCCGAGGATGACCAGGCCGAAGCCGATCGCCATGGCGATCGTGAACGTCTCGTTCAGGACGAAGACGCCGAGCACGGCGGCCACGGCCGGGTTGACATAGGTGATCACAGTCGCCCGTACCGGGCCGACCTCGGCGATCAGGGCCGCGAAGACCAGGAACGCGACGGCCGTGCACACGACGGCCAGGATCACGATCGCGGCGAGGACATTGGTCGAAGGCAGCACGGTCGGCCACTGGGCGATCGCGATCGGCAGGTAGACGAGGGCGCACAGGCCGAGCGACAGCGCCATGATCCCGACCGACGGCAAGCCGCCGAGGCGCCGCGACAGGATCGCCGGCCCCACGGCATAGCCGACGATGACCACGCCGATCTGGGCGATTGCCGTGGCGTCCGAGGCTTCAAAGTCCGAGCCGACGATCGCCAGGACGCCGACCAGGCCGATCAGCAGGCCGAGGATGCCGGCCCGGCTGGCCCGGTCGGTGCCGCCGGTAGCCAGGGCGAAGGCCGTGCCCACGAGCGGCACGCCGGCGATCAGCAGGCCGGCCAGCGAGCTCGAGACGTGCTGCTCGGCCGAGCCCAGCATCACCCACGGGACGGCCACCTCGACCGCGGCAAAGGCAACGACCCAGCGCCAGCGGGCGAGCACCGCCCGGAGGTCGACCCGGGCGATCGCGATCGGCAGCAGGATCAGGGCGGCGACGGAGGTCCGGGCGAAGACGAGCGTCGCCGGGGTGATCTCCTCGACCGCCACCCGGATGAACAGGTAGGGGATGCCCCAGATGACCGACATCAGGGCAAATAGCAGGATCCCGCGCCGGGTCATCGGCCGCGGCTCAGGCCCGGTGCTGGGCTCGTATTCACGCGGCCGATCTTCGCAGAATTGGTCGCTCGGCGGGACGCGCCCTGATCCAGTGGGACCGGCGTCAAGATGGGCGCGACGAGTCGACTTCGTCGATATTCCGCTCGCAGGCGCACTGCGCCGCAGATCCGTCCCATGTTGGCCGGTGCGCCATGGGCGTACGCACGAGCCAACCTCCGGAGAGACTCGATCGGGGCAATTCCAGCCTGCAACGCGTCCCGTAGGCGACATTTCGACGAAGTCGGCGGCGAACGTCGCCTCGGCGGCATGGCGGCATGGCTTTGCCGGGTATCGTCTGCGGGTGAGCTTCAATGTCGCCGCCGAGGCCTACGACCGGTTCATGGGCCGGTTCTCCCAGCTCCTCGCCGGCCAGATGGCGGACCTGGCCGGGGTGACCGGCGGCGACCGCGTGCTCGACGTGGGCTGCGGGCCCGGGGCGTTGACCGCCGAACTCGTGCGCAGGCTGGGGCCGGCGAACGTTACGGCCGTCGACCCGTCGCGGCCATTCGTTGAGGCGGTCCGCCAGCGCCTGCCCGGCGTCCAGGTCCAGGAAGCAACGGCCGAGCACCTGCCGTTCGGCGACGGCTTGTTCGACGTCGCCATGTGCCAGCTCGTCGTCCACTTCATGGCCGACCCGGTTCGCGGCCTGGCCGAGATGGTGCGGGTGACCAGGCGCGGGGGGGCGATCGCTGCCTGCGTCTGGGATCACCACGGAGGCCGGGGCCCGCTTGGCCTGTTCTGGCAGGTCGCGCGGGAGCTGGACCCGGCCGTCGAGGATGAATTGGACCTCGCCGGAGTGCGCGAGGGCCACCTCGCCGAGCTCTTCGCGGCGGCAGGCATCCGCGACGTGTCCAGGGCCGTCGTCACGGCCGACCTCGACCTGCCGAGCTTCGATGCCTGGTGGGACCCGTTTGTCCACGGCGTCGGTCCGGCCGGCGCCTACGTGGCCCGCCTCGACCCGGAAGCGCAGGCTCGGTTGCGGGAGACGTGCCGGCGGCGCCTGCCTGCCGGCCCGTTCGCGATCAGCGCACGAGCCTGGGCCGCCCGAGGGCTCGCCTGAGCGACGCTCGGAGCCCTAGCTGAATGCCCGCTCGTTGCGGGCCGCGGCCTCGGCGATCCTGGCAATCCGCTCGGCGCGCGTCGCGGGTCGAAGGGCCAGCGCGACCCGGGTCAGGAGCAGTTTGCGAGCCGAGGGCGTGAACGCGGCGAAGTTCGCGGCGGCCGGGGGCTGGACCGCGAACGCCGCAGCGAGGTCGGCCGGGACCTCCAGCCGTTCGGCCGACTCGAGGACCTCCCACGAGCCGTTGGCCTTGGCCCGCTCGATCGCCGCGAGGCCGGCCGGGGCCATCACTCCGGCGGCGATCAGCCGTTCGACCCGCGCCTTGTTCGTCCCGGCCCACGGGCTGCGTACCTTGCGCGGCGCGAAGTACAGCTTGCCGCGCTCGTCGTCAACGCGACCGCCGGTGCTGTCGACCCAGCCGAAGCAGAGCGCCTCCTCCACGGCCGCCTCGTAGGCCAGGCCGACCCGGCCAGAGCTCGCCCGCCAGGTCACGAGCCACGCGCCACCCGCGTGCTCGTGGTTCGCTTCGAGCCAGGCCCGCCACGTGGCGCGATCGTCGGCGTGGACCTGCGGGGCCTCGTCGAGGGCGGACATGGCGGGAGTCTAGCGGGTCAAATCGGCCCACAGGGCGGCTGGTATCCTGCCGCCGGTGCGACCGTTCGCCCGTGCCATCGAGGCCATCGCTCCGACCCGGCTCGGGCGGAAATTCCGCTGGCTGCTGTCCGCATCGATCGCCAACGGGATCGGCGATGGCGTCGTGGTCTCCGCGGGCCCGTTGCTCGTCGCGTCCCTGACCCACGACCCGTTCCTCGTGTCGATGGCCCTCCTGAGCGAATACCTGCCGGTGCTCATCTTCGGGGTGATCGGCGGGGTCGCGGCCGACCGCTTCGACCGGCGGCGGATGGTGGTGATCGTCAACCTGAGCCGGACCGTCGTCCTTGCCGCCCTGGTCGTCACGATCGCCAGTGGGGCTGCCACGATCGTCCTGGTCCTGGTCGCGCTGTTCGTCCTCGGGACCGGCGAGACGTTCGCCGACTCCGCCACGAGCACACTGCTGCCCGGTCTCGTCGCGCGCGAAGACCTGGGCATCGCCAACGCCCGGATCCAGGGCGCCCAGCTCCTGACCAACCAGCTCCTGCTGCCGCCCGTCGGCGCGTTCCTGTTCGCTCTCGGGCCGGCGATTCCCTACGCCACCAATGCCTTCGGCTTTGCCCTCGGCGCCGTGCTGATCTCGCGGCTGGCCACCGACGTGCGCCGAGCCAGGCCGGAGCGGAGCGGCGTCCGCAGGGAGATGGTCGAGGGCCTGCGCTGGCTGTTCGCCCACCCGCCGATGCGGACGCTCGCGCTCACGATCTTCACGTTCAACATCACCTTCGGCGCGGCGTGGTCGGTCCTCGTCCTGTACGCCGGCCAACGGCTCGGGATGAACGCCGTGGGCTTCGGGCTGCTCACCACCGCAGTTGCGCTGGGAGGCGTGATCGGGACCGTCTCGTACGGGCGCCTCGAACGGCGCTTCAAGCTGTCCGACATCATGCGGGTCGGGTTGATCATCGAGACGTTCACCCACCTGGTCCTGGCCCTGACCACCTCGCCGGTCATCGCCCTGGCGACCCTGGTCGTCTTCGGGGCGCATGCGTTCGTGTGGGGGACGACCTCGACGGTCGTGCGCCAACGCTCTGTGCCCGATCCACTGCTCGGTCGGGTCAGCGGCGTCTACCGCGTCGCGATCATGGGCGGGATCGTGATCGGCACGCCGATCGGCGGGTTGCTGGCCAAGGCGTTCGGGATCACGGCGCCGTTCTGGTTCGCATTCGCCGGTTCGGCCATCCTCGTCACGCTCCTGTGGCGAGAGTTCGAGCACATCGTCCACTCGAGCGAGATCTGACGTTCGCGGGGCCTGGCCCGTCCGCGCCGCCCGAACTTCGTCAAGATGCCGCCCCGGGGCGCGTTGCGCGCAACTCGACTCGTTGAAGACCCGAACACAGCCGAGATCGACCGAATCCTGTGCACGAACCGAGCAGGTCGAGTCGGCCGAGGCTGCGGATCGGGGCCAGGTTGGTACGCAGTGCGTCTGCCGGCGGCATTTCGACGAACTTCCGGGAGGACGCCCCGACAGACGGAGGTCGCTGTCGCCTGCGCGAGCGCGCCGATTTGAGGCAGCAGGTCGTGCCGAGCGCTACATGTCCATCGGGCTGAGGAGCTGGAAGTAGTTGCCGTCCGGGTCGGCCAGTGTCGCGATCGACGAACCAGGCTGCTCCTCGAACTCGTACGGCGCCGTGACGACGATCGCGCCGGCGGCCTTCATCTTCTCGAACTCGCCGGCGACGTCCCTGGTCTCGATGTTCCAGATGCACCGGCCCGGCATCGCGTTGCGGCCGTGGACCTCGGAGTGTGGCGCGATCGTGACGAAGCCTGAGCCGATCTTCCAGCCGGTATAGGGCCCGGCGACCATGCCCGGCTCGCCGAGCACCTTGGTGTAGTACTCGACCAGGGCTGGGGCGTTGTCGGACCCGATCAGGATGCTGTTGAAGTCCATTGCACTCTCCAGTCGGCCTGCGGCATTGGCTCCTGGTCAGGATACCGACGCAGGTCCAGAAGGTCCGACGGCGTCGCGGCGTGGCCGACCGCGGCTGTGGGCCCGCCCTCCGGCCAATTCTTGGTGCCAGTCGTCGAGCACGATCACGTCAGGCCCCCGAGGATCGCGTCCGTCGCAGCGTCCGGGATGCCGCGGCAGTAGCGGTCGAGGACCTGCTGGAAGAGCGGCTCGTCCGGTGCCGCGCGCAGGAAGAGCGTCATCGACGAGCGCAGCTTCAGCGCATCGAGCGAGCCGAGGATCTCGTCCGCGGTCCGCGCCTTCGACGAGACAATGAACGAGGCGCACTCGCGCAACCGCGCCCCGAGGACCGGATCGGCCAGATAGGCGCGTGCCTCGTCGAGCGAGACGATCGAGTAGATCCGTGACATCGAGCTGGAGCCGAGCCCGGCGATCTGCGGAAAGATGAACCAGATCCAGTGGCCGGCCTTCCGGCCGGCACGCAGCTCCTTCAGGACGCCGGCATAAGCGCCCTCCTGGGCATCGCGGAATTGGTCGAGCTCATATGGCACCGGCCTATCTTCGCGCCTCATACTGATTCCATGCCGATGGGCTCGGCAGATCGGGGGAGGGGATGGCTCAGCCGTTCGGAGACCAGTGGGTCCGGGGCGCCGGACAGGCGGCGATGCTCCAGGCCGCGAGCGACCCGAACGTCGTCGTGCGGCGCTATGTCGGCAAGGCAGATCGGGCGTTCGTCGACTTCCAGATCGATGCGGCCCAGATGGCGCGGGCCAGCTGGTATCCGACGCTCCAGTACTACCTGCCCGGCTCGTGGTCGGCCGCAGCGATCCTCTTCGCGCTCCTCCTGTTCCTCGTCGTGTTCGGGATCCTGGTCCTGATCTACATGCTGATCTTCCCGCCCGACGGCACGCTCGTCGTCACCTACGAGTACCGCGGACCGGTCGCCCCGGCCCCCGAGCCGGCCGCAGCCTGGGTTCGCCGGGTGGGACCGGCCGCTGCCCGCGAGGTCGTGGAAGCGGACCTGCGCAACCACGACATCACCCGAACCGACTACGCGGCGCGAATGCGCCTGATCGATGAGCTCCATCTCGACTGACGCGAAAACTGCGCCCGCCGTCTCGACCCTCGGGCCGTAGTCCTTCGGTCCTGTAGCGCGACGAGCAACGCCACGGCAGGATCGAACGATGACGAAGACCGTCTCCGGTAGCACTACGGAGCAACCCGGGCTCGCCATCGCAAAGGCCAGCGAGGCCCTGGCCAGGTTCTCGATCGCGGACGAGACGTTCATGCCGGCGACCCTCTTGCTCGCCCGCGCTACCGCCGGCTTCACCGTCGACCCGCTGCCGCTCCTGCGAGAATGGGATACTCGCCGGACGAGCGAAGGCGGTTCAGTCCGCTATCGCTGGCCGTTCACCCACAAGTCTCTCCGCCTGTACGGCCACTGGACCGGGCTGACCGGCGAGCTGAGCGCCTGGCTCTCATCGGCGACTCGACCGTTCGCGGCCCGGTTCCACTGGCCCGAAGTCGCGCTCGCCAACCGCAACCGGCGGACGGGCCTGCCGAGCTACGATTACTACGCCGACCTCGCCCGGTTGTTCCAGGAGCTGCCCGGGTTGGCGGATGCCGATGTGGAGGTGGCGTTCCTCGACATGGCCCACTTCGGCCAGGTCAACAATCGCCTCGGCATGGCGGTTGGCGACGCCTGCCTGCGCGAGTTCGCCCAGGCCCTGACTCGAATTCCGGACTCGATGGCAATTCGAGATGGTGGTGACGAGTTCCTCGTCGTCGGGGCACCGATCGGGCCAACGACCGCCTCCGGCGCGAGCCTCGCCGACCGGCTCGACGACTTCCGCCAATCGTGGCCGGCGACGTTTCGAGCGGTGTTTGGCGACGAGCCGGTTCCGGCCGCGCGGATCCTCGTCGCCCGGACGAAGGGGCGCTCGCTTGTCGAGATTCGTGACGAGCTGGGCCGCCGGATCGCGACGTTGAAGGAGCGCTACCCGGACCCGCCGGAGACGGGCGTCCTCGTTCGGGTCGATGACGTTTGAGGGTCCATCGGGCGGTCGCGGGCACCTTCGTCGAAATTCCGCTCGTGGCGACGTTACGGAGAGGATTGCCGCGCCGGCAGGGCGATTCAACGAGTCGCCCGGGGCGATCGTGCACGAAATCGGCTAGTTAGCGGCCCGCAAGGCGCGATTCTGCGCAGAACCTGGCGGCACGGCGTCTGGCAGCGGAATTCGTGCGAAGTCGGGCCGCGGGGTGGGCGGATCCGTAGTCGCGGACATCACGACCCCGCCGACGCCGTGCCGCGAGCGACGCAAGAGCCGGCCGGCCACGTGGCCTAACCAGCTCTCAACACCTGGACCAAGATCGGGTTCTCGTAGAGCTCGTGCATCCGGTGCCCGGCCCGCTCGTGGATCCCACGGGCGCGCCGCTTACGTTTGACTGCCGTTCCGACCACGGTACGACCTATGGTAGTATCTGGGTATGAAGGTCAGCGTGAGCTTGCCGAGCGAAGACGTCGACTTCCTGGACGGCTATGCCCGGGAGCAGGGACTGGGCTCCCGGTCGGCGGCGGTCCATCGAGCCATTCGGGTCCTCAGAACCGCCGAGCTGGGCGGGACCTATGAAGCCGCCTGGGCGGAATGGACGGTCGCCGGCGACGAAGAGGCCTGGGAGGCGACGAGCGCCGACGGGCTTCATTCGTGATCCGCCGGGGAGAGATCTACTTCGTCGACCTCGAGCCGGTCCGCGGCGCTGAATCGAACAAGGGTCGACCGGCGGTCATCGTGAGCAACGACGCGGCGAACCAGACGGCGTCGCGGCTCGGGCGAGGCGTGATCACGGTCGTACCGCTGACCTCGAACCTCGAGCGCGTCTACCCGTTCCAGGTTCTCCTGCCTTCGGCGGCGACCGGCCTGGGGCGCGACTCGAAAGCCCAGGCCGAGCAGATCCGCTCCGTCGCCTTCGACCGCCTCGGCGACCGGCTCGGTGCCGTTTCGAATGCGTTGATGCTCGACATCGAAGACGCGCTCCGACTGCACCTGGCGCTCTGAGCGGGGGTCAGGCCCCGGCCAGGACCTCGCGCAGCTTCGCGGCGAAGGCATCGGGCTCGCCGGGCTGGCCGTACTCGTCGCCCAGGAAGCCACCGTGGCCGCCCGGGAAGATGACCGGCGTCAGGCCGAGTCGCTCGGCCGCCGCGAATCCGCCGCGCGACGCCAGCTGGCCCTCCGACTCGGCGCCGGTCCCGATAACGATCCGGGTCGAGGCCGCCCGCAGCGCCCCGAAGTCGGGCTCGAAGCTGGTGCACGTGACGATGTTCTGGGCCAGGAGCGGGTCGCTCCGGTTGCCGTCGTCCTCGGTGGGCAGCCCGAACATCGCCGGATCGGGCGCCGGCTGGCCGAGAAAGTCCGGACCGATCGGCCCGCGATAGCCGACCAGGGCGATGAAGCGGGCCATGCCCGCCCCGAAGCCGCCGCGCAGGTACGCCTCGCGGACCGCCTGGTTGGCGGCCAGCGCGTCCTCGCGGTCGGGCAGGAGCGATGCGAGCGGCGGCTCGTGCGCGACGAGCGTCAGGACCTGCCCGGGGTGACGAGCCACGAGCGCCAGCCCGTTCACGGCACCGCCACTGCTGGCGAACAGGTCGACCGGGCCCGAGCCGAGCTCGGTGATGATCCGATGGACGTCGTCGGCGTGCTCCTCGGGCGTCGACTGGCTGGTTGGGTCGGCCTTCGTGCTGCGCTCGACGCCGCGCGGGTCATAGGTCACGACGGTCCGATCGGCGAAGTGCGCGGCCAGCGTGACGAACCCGCTGGCGCCCATCGGCGACCCGATCAGCACCAGGACCGGGGCGCCCGTTGATCCGGCTTCGCGAACGTCGTAGGTCAGGACGGCGCCCGGCACTGCGAGGGTGCGCGTCGTCGGGTTGGTCATCGTGGTCATGGCTCACTCCTCTCGTTCGGCCGACCGCCGTCGGCGTGCTTCAGTGCTTGATCCGATACGAGATGTGGGTCGCGTGGAGCCGCTCGCCGCCCTCGCCCAGGCCGCGCTCGGGGCCGTCGTTCGGCCCGGTAATGTAGCCGTCGATCGACGTCGTGATGCCGGCGACGACCTTCGTCATGCGGGGGCTCCCTCCAGGAGGATCGCGTCGACCTGGCCGACGGCTCCGGTGAGGCCCTCTTCCATGCCCATCGCGAGGTACTGCTCCATTGCCTTGGTGCTTGCGTACTGGAATTCGATCGACATCCGGGTCCGCTGGGTATCGATCGGCTCGATCGTGACCCGACCCTCGTTGCGAGCGAAATCGGGGTTCGGCGTCCCATCGTCGTTGGCGAACCCGTCGAGGAAGACGAGGCGGCGCGGCGGATCGGCCTCGAGGACATCCCAGAATCCGCGCGGCTGGTCGCCCGACGGCCCGGTCATGTGGTACTCGACGTGGCTGCCCGGCGCGAGGTCGTGGGCCGTGAATGTCGCGGGATAGGTGGGCGGACCCCACCAGCGCTCGAGCTGGCGCGGATCGGCCCACAGCTCCCAGACCCGCGTTGGCGATGCGTCGAACTCGGCGGTCAGGGTCATCGTCAGGGCGGCGGGATCCTTGCGGACGGCAGTGACGGTCATTCGATGGTCTCCTCGCTACGGCTGATGAGGTTGGTCATGCGCTCGACGCGCCCGCGCCACAGCGCCTCGTACTGGTCGAGCAGACCGCGGGCGAGGCTGAGTCCCTCGATGTTGGTCTGCACGACCTTGCGCCGGCCCGTGCGCTCCTTGGTGATGAGGCCGGCGCGCTCGAGCACGGCGATGTGCTTCTGCACGGCGGCAAAGCTCATCGGGTAATGACCCGCCAGCTCGGCCACGCCCTCCCGGCCGTCGAGTGCCCGCAGGACGATGTCCCGCCGGGTGGCATCGGCCAGGGCGGCAAAGATGTGGTCGGCGTTCGCTGTCGGCGTCATTGATACAACCATACGGTTGTATGACCGAGCTGTCAAGTCACCTGGCGCGAGAGGACAGCGTGGGCCATTGGCTGCGATCCCGTTGCGATCGACCTGCGATCGCTCCATCGGAGGATGGCGTTCGGCGGCCAAACCCCGCCGTCAAGTCAGCGATTGGAGTCGACATGTCGGTGCGCACAATTCTGTCGGTCGTCGTGGTCAGTGCGGCCCTGGCTGCATGTGGCGGGGCAGGGGCAACGAGCGCGGGCGGCCAGCCGTCGGGCGGAGCCGAGACCTCGCAGCCACCAGACGCGGGCGCCTCCACGGCTCCGGCAGGCAGCGCTGCCGGGCCCGTGACTGGCCACGTCGGCGACAAGCTGACGTTCGCGAAGGTGGGCGGAGACCCGGTGGACGCCACGTTGGTCAAGGTCTTCGACCCGGCGACCCCGACCGATGCCTCCGAGGCACCGCTGCCGTCAGCCAGCCACTGGGTCGGAGTCGAGATGACCGTGGACAACCATACCGACTATTCGGGCGAAAGCTCTGTCATTGATGGTGTGACCTCGGCCGGGGCCGCGGCGTCCGCCACTGGCGGCGGTGCATCGCTCGGCGATGGGTTCGCCGGCTGCGCCCAGACTCCGAACAATCCGCAGGATGTCGAGACGTATACCTTCTGCGTCGCCTTCGTCGTGCCCGACGGTCAGACCCTCGCGAACGTCGGGATCCGGACGGGCGGGGCGGAGATCGAGAGCTCGCTCGTCCCGACCGACCAGGCCACCTGGTCGGTGCCCTGAGCCCAGGGCTTGGCCTGGCGGGTGCGCCGGGCGGCAAGCCCGTCACGGGCCTCAGACCAGGTCGCGCCCGCCTCGAGGACGCGGTCGCGGGGTATATCTCACGGATATCCTCGACGATGCCTTCCGGGCGGGGGCCCCGCCAGGTCGGGGCTCGTCATCCGAGTCCAAAGATCATGACAGGACGTGTCATGTTTCGCGGCGACGATCCGCCCATCGGGGGGCGATACGAGGTGGGCATGGACGTCATCGACTGGCTGCTCGACTCCGATCCGGCGATCCGCTGGCAGGTGATGCGCGACCTGACCCACGAGCCGGCCGAGGCCGTCGCCGCCGAGCGGGCGAGGATCGCGACCGAGGGCTGGGGCGCGAGGCTGCTCGCGCTCCAGGCACCCGACGGCCTGTGGGCCGGCAAGGCCTGGGATCACGACTGGACGGACACGTTCCACGTCCTCGAGCTGCTCCGGCGGTTCGGGCTCGATCCCCAGAGCGAACAGGCCAAGCACGCGGTGAGCCTGGTTCGGGAGCACGTCACCTGGGGCGACGGCGCGCCGTTCGTTGCCCCATGGGCGAAGAGCCCGTTCTTCGCGGGCGAGGTCGAGCCGTGCATCAACGGCAATGTCGTGGCGACCGGCGCGTACTTCGGCGTGGACATGGCGCCGCTCGTCGAGCGGCTGCTGGGCGAGCAGCTCCCGGACGGCGGCTGGAACTGCGAGGTCGAGAACGGCGCGACGGTGTCGTCGTTCGGGACCACGATCAACGTCCTCGAGGGCCTCCTCGAGCACGAGCGAGCGATCGGCGGGTCGGCGGAGGTCGCCGAGGCACGAGGACGGGGCGAGGAATACCTGCTCGAGCGACGGCTCTTCCGTCGAAAGTCGACCGGGGAAGTGATCGACCCGAGCTGGCTCGCGTTCTCGTTCCCGACCTGGTACTTCTACGACGTCCTGCGCGGGCTCGAATACCTGCGCGAAGCAGGGGTCAAGCCGGACGAGCGCGTCGCCGAGGCGCTCGGCATCGTCGAGGGCCGGCGGGACCGCGACGGCCGCTGGCCGCTCGAGAACGTCCACGCGGGCGCGTCGCATTTCGAGATGGACTCGGGGGAGGGCCAGCCCAGCCGCTGGAACACGTTCCGCGCACTGCGCGTCCTCGACTGGTTCGAGGCAGCGGATTAGTCTGCCGGCCGCGCGCGACTCGGCGACACCAGCGCTCACGCGTGCTCCGCCGCTGCCTTGATCTCGCTCGCAAGGAGCGATTCGAGGGATCCGCGAGCGGTCGGGGCCGAGAACACGGTGAGGCGATCGCCGGTTTCGAGGCGCACATCGCCCCGCGGCACGATCACCCGGTCGCCGCGGGTGATCGAGACGAGGACGCTGTCCCGCGGCCATTTGGTAGCGGCGACGGATGTGCCGGCAAGCGCCGACGACGGCCCGATCTCGGCCTCGATCAGTGCTCCGGATGAGCCGACGGCGCGCACCTGGCGGACATTGGCGGCAAGCGCCCGTCGGTATGCGGCGACCACGTCCCGGGACGAGAGGATGCCGGCCAGCCGCTCGCCGGCGACGACCGGCGCCCAGGACCGATGGGCGTCGGCCAGGATCCCGAGGACATCGTCGAGGGCGTCCTCCACGGAGAGGACCGGCCCCACGACCTCGAGCGTCCCGACCGTGGCGCCCGGGTCTGCGGCCTCGAGGGTCGAAAGGTCGAGGCTCCCGTGAACTCGGCCGTCCGCCTCGACGACGGGCGCTCCCGGGACGCCGGCTGCGACGAGCCGCTCGCGACCGGCCGAGACAAGCTCGTCGGGATGGAGGACCGCGCGCGGCACTCGAGCCGCGTCGCCGGCCGGGATTGCGGCCATGAGCGGCAGACCGAATCGGAACCGGTGGGCGGGGGAGTCGGCCCGGCTGCGGATCTGCGACGAGTAGATCGAGCGGTCGCCGACGATCAGCGTTGCGATGCCGATCGCGAGCATCGCCGGGCCGAGCATCGACAGGCTGTCCGTCATCTCGGCGACCATCAGCATGACCGCCAGCGGTGCATGGGCGATGCTGCCGAACAAGGCCATCATCGCCACGATCACGAACGGCGACGGATCGATCGGCATCGCCGGAGCGACGGGCTCGAGCAGTCGCCATATCCCGGCCCCAAGCAGGCCCCCGATCACCATGCCTGGCCCAAAGATCCCACCGGATCCACCGGAGCCAATCGACAGCGACGTCGCCAGGATCTTGGCGAACGGCAGGACGAGGATGACCCACAGCGGCAGGCCGAGGAGCGTCTCCCGCCCGAGGCCCGCCTGGACCCAGCCATAGCCGGTGCCGAGGACGCCCGGGAGGGCCAGCCCGATGCAACCCACGGCGAGTCCCGCGATGGCCGGTCGCACCTCGCGCGGGAGCGGCCAGCGCTTGAACCACTCGGTCAGACCGTAAAAAGAGCTGATGTACAGGCGCCCGACGATGCCGGCGACCAGGCCGATCAGCGCGTAGTAGGCAAGCTGCCGGGCGTCCGTGAAGCCCGCACTCGCCACGCGCCCGAAGATCGGCGCGAAGCCGATGATCGCACCGAAGATCGAGAACGCGACGATCGAGGCAACGAAGGCCGGGACCAGCGCCTCGGATTCGACATCCTCGCGATAGGGGATCTCGGCCGCCAGTACGGCGCCGCCCAGCGGCGCTCGGAAGATTGCCCCAATGCCGGCTCCCATGCCACAGGCAACCGCGATCCGGGCGTCCCGGGCGTCGAGGTCCAGCAGGCGGGCGAGGAACGAGCCGAAGCCGGCCCCAATCTGGGCGGTCGGGCCCTCCCGGCCGCCGGATCCGCCCGATCCGATCGTGATCGCCGAGGCGACAAGCTTGATCAGCGGAATCCGCGCACGGATCCGGCGCGCCCCATGGTGGTAGGCGCCAATCGCCGCGTCGGTGCCGTGGCCTTCCGCCTCCGGAGCCAGCCGGAAGACGATGATCCCGGAGATCAGCCCACCGAGGCCGACGACCAGCGGGACCGCCCATGGCCGGGCAGCGTCGGTAATCGGCCGCGCGCCTTCACCAAGCGGCGAGGCGGGCACGAATCCAGCGATCGCGCCGAGCAGGGATCGCGTCGCAAGGTCGAGGGCGAGGAAGAACAGGGCCGCCCCAAGGCCGCTGATCACACCGATCAAGGCGCCGAGAATGACCCACTTGCGGAGGTAGGCCGTGGAGCGGATTCGCCGGCGGACCGCGTACAGGGCTGCGCCGTTCAAGCGAACCTTCCAAACGCGCGCGCCAGCCACGCGATCGTCGCCTGGTCGCGCAGTGTCGGCACGCCAAGGAGCAGGCGCCCGAGCTCATCACGTCGGTGGTCGAGGACCTGGGTGCGCAAGGCCGCGCCGGCAGGAGTGAGGCGCACGGTCGTCACCCGTCCGTCGAGCGCGCCCTTCTCTGTGACCACGATGCCGCGCCGTTTCAGGCGCGAGATCAGCCGGCTCGCCGGCGACGCGTGGGCCCCGATCCTCGACGCAATCTCGCTTACGCTCGCGCCTTCGTCTCGCTCGCCGACGACCAGGAGAACGCGCCACTGGACGAAGGTCAGGTCGGCTCCGGCCGCCGCGATCGCCCGGTCAGTCATCGCCACCGCGCCCATCGCGATCCGCTCGAGGTCGCCTACCCGCGCATCGTCCACCCCCGGATCGTACAACAGATACGTTCCATATGGAATGTATCTACCAAATGGATCCGTGAGCGGAGACCGGGGTGGCCGCCGTTGCGCGGCGCGAACAATCGTCGCTCGACACGAGAGTCCGTCGACGTGTCATCGAAATCGTCATTGCCCTGTCATCTCTGTGCACCACCGTGGGCGGGTTCCAACCAGGATGTGAGGGTCAGATGCCACGCTCAACGCTCCAGCTCCGGTGGCTCGCACCGATTGCCATCGCGTCCTCGATCGGGCTCGCAGCCTGCACCACGCCTGCCGGGGCCACCGCGCCGCCGACGACCCCCAGCCCCGCGGGCAGCGGGATGATGGAGGAGAGCCCCAGCCCCGCGGGCAGCGGGATGATGGAGGAGAGCCCCAGCCAGCCCAGCCCCGCGGGCAGCGGGATGATGGAGGAGAGCCCCTCGCCGTAGTGGTCTCCCTCGTCGCGTTCGCGCTGCTCGCCGGCTGCCTGACGATCCTCGCGCCGTGTACGTTGCCGGTCGTTCCGCTCGTGCTCGGCGCAGCGTCGGGCGACGGCCGACCGCGAGTGCTGGGTCTCGTCATCGGCTTCGGACTCACCTTCGTGGTCGCGACCGTCCTCCTGGCGTCGGTCCTCGCAGCAGCCGGAGTGACGACCGGCGCACTGCGCATCGGGGCAGCGCTGGTCCTCGGCGTCGTCGGAATCGGCCTTGCGATCCCGCCCCTCGAACTCCGTCTCGGGGCGCTCGGCGGTCCGCTGGCTCGGGTTGGCCTCAGGCTGGCTGGCGCGGCTCCCAGCGGTCTCCCCGGCGGACTCATCCTGGGGGCCGCGATCGGCCTGATCTGGGCCCCATGCGTGGGCCCGATCATGGCGGCGGTCATCGTCGGGGCGGCGATCCACGGCCCGAGCCTGGAAACGGTCGCGATCGCGGTCGCCTACGTGGCTGGAGCTGCCATCCCGATTGGCCTGATCGCGGGTTGGGGCCAGCGAGCGACGCGCCGCCTCCAGGCGGCATCCCGGTTCCGACTTCGCCGCTCGTTCGGAGCGGCGATGGCGCTCAGTGCCCTCCTGATCATCACCGGCCTGGATCTTCCGATCGAGACCGGGGTCTCCGCGTTCCTGCCAGCCGGCTGGAGCGGCGCCCTCGCATTGGATAACCAACCGCCGGCCGCCCAGGACGGGCTCCCCGCGCCGCCGGCAGACGTTGTCCTCGGTGACCTCGGATCAGCCCCGGACTTTGCCGGAATCAGCGCCTGGATCAACTCGGCGCCGCTGACGATGGCCGACCTGCGGGGCAGGGTGGTCCTGGTGGAGTTCTGGACGTTCGCGTGCATCAACTGCATCCACGTCCAGCCCTACGTGAACGCGTGGTACGAGCAGTACGCCTCAGCCGGACTCGTCGTCGTCGGAGTCCACACGCCGGAACTGTCGTTCGAACGGGACCTGGATAACGTCCGCCAAGCCGTGAGCCGGGCCGGGCTTCGCTATCCGGTGGCTTTTGACCCGAACTTCGCGACCTGGAATGCCTACCACAACAGCTTCTGGCCGGCCCTCTACTTCATCGACCGCACGGGCCGGATTCGCCACACGCATTTCGGTGAGGGCGACTACCAGGGCTCCGAGCAGGTCATTCGCCAGTTGCTGAGCGATCCCGCCCAGGCTGGTGCGGCCATTCAGCGCCCATCGTCCATTGCCTCGGCAGTTGGTTCCGCCGCCCGATAGGTGTGGACTTCCAGGCGCTCGAGGGTGATCAGGCCGTCGCCGACCATGGCATCGATCTCGGGCAGCAGCGCGCGAGCCCGAGCTTCCTCATCGACCATCTCGATCAGCACGGGCAGGTCCTCCGACAGGCGCAGGATCCGGGTCGTGTGGAGGTGTGCATGCGCGCCGAAGCCCTCGATGCCGCGGATCACAGTCACTCCGGCCGCGCCGCGTTCACGCAGCCGTTCGACGATCGCGTGGTACAGCGGCTTCCCATGCCACTGGTCTGACTCTCCGATGTAGATCCGGATGAGCAGGGCCTGCCCTTCGATACGCATCAGATCGCCCTCCCGATGACCAGCCCGACGAAGACGGCGGCCAGACCGACGCCGACCGAGCCGATCGCATTTGCGGCCGCGAGTCCATAGCTGCCCGCCTCGATCAATCGCCAGCTCTCGAGCATGAACGTCGAAAACGTTGTGTAGGCGCCGATGAATCCGATCAACACCGGCCCGCGCAGGCTGGCGGGCAGGACCGACCGGTCGATGACGAGGGCCGTCAGGACTCCAAGCAGAAGCGAACCCGTCACATTGATGATGAACGTTCCCCACGGGAAGGCGCTGCCGGTCGTTCGGTCGGCGACGAAGCCGTCGACGACGTAGCGGGCGACGGCACCAACGAAACCGCCGACGCCGATCAGGAAAAGGGCCACTGGCAAGCTCCTTGTCGCGACTGGTGACGCAGGAGTCATCAGCCCGCAAGGGGCGCTTCAGGCGCAACGCGCCTCGGCGGACACCATCGCCGACGCCGACAGCGTACTGGCTGCGACGGGCGTCGTCGCGCCCGGCGCCTGGCGCGGCAACCACGTCGCCATGGCGGGGCACGGGTAGCGGCTCCGCGCACGTAGGAGTCCCGCCGGACACGATATCCCGTCGATATACTCGGCGCCAATTCGGCCCGATGGGAGGTTGGCCCATGCGGACCCCGAAGCAACGGTTGGGAAGCACGGCCCGGGGCCCGCGCCACCGCTAGTCTTGGACCGGATGAACACGGACCTCATCGGGCGCGCAACCGAGGTCGAGGCAGTCGACCGGTTCCTCGACCAGGCGCGAGCCGCGCTCGCGAGCCTGCTGATCAACGGCGATGCGGGGATCGGCAAGACGGCCATCTGGCGCGCGGCAACCGAGCGGGCCGTTGAGCGTGGTGCCCGGGTCCTCCGAGCCGCGCCAGCAGAGTCCGAACGGACCCTGACGCTCGGCGGCCTGACCGACCTCCTGTCGACTGTCACCGGACGGCGAGCTCGCGTTCCTGCCCGACGTGCAGCGGCACGCCCTCGAGATCGCGATCCTGCGGGCCGAGCCGTCCGGCCAGCTGCCGGACCAGCGAGCGCTCTCGGTGGCCACGGCGACGCTCCTGCGCGAGCTGGCGAGCCAGCAACCGCTGGTCCTGGCCATCGACGACGCCCAGTGGCTCGACGATGCCTCGGCGGCCGTCCTGGCCTACGCGATCCGACGCCTGGTCGACGCCGCGGCCGGTGTCCTGCTCGCGGTCCGTGGCGAGCCTGGAGCGCCGGTCCTCGAGCTGACGGCCGGCGTCCCGGCGGAGCGACGTGGGCGGCTGCACGTCGGGCCGCTGCCCCTGGCGGCGTTGCACCAACTGTTCCTGGCCCGGTCCGGCCGGTCGTTCCCCCGCCTGGTGCTGGTCCGGATCGAGGAAGCGTCCGGTGGCAATCCCTTCTACGCCCTCGAGATTGCGCGCGACCTCGCCCGATCGGGGGCGGTCGTGACGCCGGGCGAGCGCCTGCCGATCCCGGCGACGCTCGGCGCCCTGGTCGAGGCACGGATCGGGGCACTGCCGCCCGCGACCCGCACGGCGCTCCTGCTCGCGGCCGTGGCGGCCGAGCCAACGTTCGACACGCTCCGCCGGGCCGATACCGAGGCGCCGGCGGCGCTCGAGCCCGCGCTGCGGTCCGGGATCGTCGCCGTCGATCGCCAGGCGATCCGCTTCAGCCATCCGCTCCTGGCCCAGGCGGTCATCTCCCTCGCCGGCCGGGACGAGCTCCGCCGGGTCCATGCCACGCTCGCCCGGACGGCGACGTCCGACGATGCCCGGGCACGCCACCTCGGTGGAGCCACCGAGGGTCGCCACGAGAACGTCGCTGCCGCCCTGGAAGCGGCGGCGGCGGCGAGCCGGGACCGCGGCGCGACGCTTGATGCGGCCTCGCTCTACGAGCGGGCCGGCGAGCTGACGCCGGAGTCGCTCGGCGACGAGGCGATCCGGCGGGCGATGCTGGCGGCGGAGTGCCTGTTCATCGATGTCTCGGATGTCGTCCAGGCGGACACGATCCTCGAGACGGCCATCGCACAAGCACCACCCGGTCCGGCGCGGGCCGAGGCACTCAGCCTCCGGGCGATCATCCGCTACTACCACGGCCAGACACCCGATGCCGTGCGCCTCGGCGACGAGGCGCTGGCCGAGGTTGGCGGGGACCCAGTCCTGCGAGCCAGGGTGCTGGGGCGCGCCGCGTTCCTCGTGATGCAGGTCGACCTCGAACGGGGCAACCGGCTCGTGGCCGAGGCGGTCGAACTGCTCGAAGGCAGGGCGGCGGCACGGAACGTCGGCCCGACGGCTGATCCGGACCTGCTCGCGAACGTGCTGCTCCTGCACGCCAGCTCGGAGTTCGGTCTCGTGCGCGGCCTGCTCAGGGACGAGATCGACCGCGGCACTGGTCTGATCACCGAGGCCGGGCGATCGTGGGAACACGACGGCGCCGACGGCATCGCGTACGGGTTTGCACGACAGCTCGACGACGTGGACCGGGCGATCGCGATGACCGAGCGCCTGATCCAGGCGAAATCGGGTCCCGGCGGCGACGACCCCTTCAACCTGGTGTCGCTGTCCGGCCTCCAGCTTTTCCGGGGAGACTGGCCGGCGGCGCGGCGAACGGCCGAGGCGGCGGACGAGGGCTACGGCCGCGAAGGCGCCGACGTGTTCCCGGCGTGGCGGCTGCGGGGCCTCGCCCTCGTCGCTGCCCATGACGGCCGCACGGAGGAGGCCAGGCGGCTGGCGACCGAGGGCCTCGACCTGGCCCTCGCCAGCGGCGACCTCGCGCTCGAGGTCTACCACCGCCACATCCTCGGGTTCATTGCCCTGTCGGTCGGCGACCTCCACGAGGCCGATGCCCAGCTGGCCGCGGCCGAGCGGGCCGCGACGGCCAGCGGAACGCGCCACCCAGGCCGCTTCAAGATCGACGGCGACCGCCTGGAGGCCGCCCTGGCGATCGGCGACATCGAGCGAGCTGCCGCCATCGTCGAGTGGCTCGAGCACGCCGCGAGCGTGGCTCCGACGCCCTGGACCCTCGCCATCGGGGCGCGCGGCCGGGGTCTCGTGCAGGCGGCCCGCGGCGAAAGGGACGGCGCCCTGGCCTCGCTCGAACGGGCCCTCGCCGAGCACGAACACCTGCCGATGCCGTTCGAGCGCGCCCGCACCCTGCTCGCTCTCGGCCAGGTCCACCGCCGGCGCAAGGAGAAGCGCCTCGCCGACGAGCGGCTGCGCGAGGCGCTCCGGATCTTCGAAGCGCTCGGGGCGCCCCTCTGGGCGGACCGCGCGACGGCCGAGCTGGCCCGGGTCGGCCTCCGACCGCGTGCCGCACACGACCTGACCGAGACCGAGCGCCGGATCGCGGAGCTGGCCGCGAGCGGCCTGACCAGTCGCCAGATCGCCGAACAGGCATTCCTGGCCCCCAAGACCGTCGGCAACGTGCTCGGGCGCGTCTACGAGAAGCTCGGGATCCACTCGCGGGCCGAGCTCGGCGCGCGAATGGGGCAGGAGCAAGAGCAGGGGAACGAGCGCGACAGATCGGGGTAATCGCCCCTATCGTCGGGCAGGCCCGGCGCCCTACCGTCCGGCTCGATGGACCGCGACCGCCTCGACCCGCCCCGGACCCAGACGTTCCTCGTCGAACGCTACTGGCCGGGTGTCGACGAGGCCATCGCTCGCACCGTGGTGGCGAACCTCGAGCGGGCCGCGCAGGCCATGACCTCCGAGGGGACGCCGGTCGAGCACGTCGGGTCGATCCTGATGCCCGCCGACCAGGTGGTCTTCTCCCTGATCGAAGCCGTCGATGAAGGCGCTGCGCGCCGGGTGAACGAGCGGGCCGACCTCCCGCTCGACCGGATCGCGACCGCCATCACGCTCCGTTTGCAGAGCCGCTGAAAGGGGATCCCATGAGCTCGAAGCTGCGCTACGCCGCCGTCCTTTGCCTGGCCGTCGGCCTCGGCGCCTGCACCACGACCGGCGCCGGAGCCACCGGCTCCCCGGCGCCGTCCGTACCGATTGCCGTCGTTCCGCCACCGGCAAGTGCCATCGTCCCGCCCGCGAGCGCTTCGGCTGCGCCGTCGAGCGCCGCCATCCACCGGTCCCGAGGCAAGCGGAGCCGCAACCGACGCCCGGCGGCATCGATCCGTGCACGCTCCTCACCCAGGCGGAAGCCACGACGCTGATGGGCAAGCCGCTCGGTGCGGGCGTGAGCGCGGCGTTGGATCCCGACCGCGTGTGCACGTTCAGGAGCGGCCTGACCGAGGTCAAGCTCATCCTGG
Organism: uncultured Chloroflexia bacterium; assembly: GCA_963727055.1. Classification (GTDB taxonomy): domain Bacteria; phylum Chloroflexota; class Limnocylindria; order Limnocylindrales; family CSP1-4; genus Palsa-1033. The sequence continues at coordinate 607,541 of CAVSEN010000003.1, read as the reverse complement.
CACCGCCGGCGCCCGACGCCGCGACAGCTCAGGGGTACTGGGACCAGGAGCGGAGCCAGGTTCCGGCGGAGCTGCCCGTGGCAGACCTGAACAACGTCTTCGACCGCGCGGCATTCGGTGCCGGCTCCGCGGGTGGTTTGTCGATCAGCGCCCTGTTCGTGATCCAGGGCACGACCTTCTTCGACCTGTTCTGCGGAATGCCCGGCTGCACCGTGGGCGCCAGCGTCACCGCCGCTCAGGCCATCGTCGGGCGGCTGCCCTGACGGGACGCAACTCGCGACGATCGAGCTGATGCCGAGGCCCGCCATGCATGCTCGCGGCTCCAACCGGATGATGATCGCGATCGCCGTCCTCGGCCTGTGGGCCTCGGCCTGCGGCACGCCGACCCCGACACTGCCTGCTCCGGCCTCGGCGACGCCGGCCGCGCCAAGTCCGTCCGCGATTGAAATCCGGTCCCGGACCGAGCGCGCTGGAGGAGTGCGATCCCGCCGGCCTGATCCCCTGCGAGCCCCAGGCGGCGTTCCTGTCGATCCCGATCCCCGACACCGGGGTAGCCCTGACCTGGTCGAGCGAATGGGCCTCCGGCCGGACCGACCGAACGGGCTGGAGTCCGAGCTCGCTGGGACTCGGCGGCTGGTCGCTGGATGTCATCCAGCGCTACCAGTCGGCCGAGCAGGCGCTGATCAGTGGCGACGGCTCCTGGCGGTTTGCCGCGGGCGTCAAGCTCGCATCGGGCGGCCTCGCCGTTCCGACGTATGACGGCTCGCTTGGCCTATGTCTTCGATCCTGCCGGGCGCCAGGTGAGCACCGTCAACGGCCTCCTGGGCCTGACCCTGCTGTCCGTGCGGTACGACGAGGCCGGCAGGCTTCTGGGCGTCAACGGCCGGCTGTCCGGGCGTCTCATCCAGCTGTCCGTCGTCCGGGCGGCCGACGGCACGGCCCAGACGCTCACCGGCCTCGACGGTGCTCGGACATCGCTCCAGCTCGACAGTGCCGGCCGGCTGACGGCTGTCACCGGCCCGGCCGGCCAGACGACCTCCATCGCCTGGGGGCCGGGAGATGTCGTCACGAGCTCGACCGACCCCCTCGGCGGCATTCAGCGGTTCACCTACGACCAGAACGGGCTGCTGGTCGGATGGAGCGACGCGGACGGCGTCACGTACCAATACACCCGCACGGCGACACCGACATCGGCCGAGGTTGACGTGACCACGGCCCTCGGCCGGGTAACGAAGTACCGGACGGAGTCGACCGGGGCGGGGACGACTCGCACGATCGTCCTGCCCGGTGGCGCAACGACGACAGAGACCACGGCCGCCGACGGCTCCATCTCGGTCGTCCAGCCAGACGGGACGAAGCGGATGATCGGCGCCGAACCAAGCGCCGGGTGGGGGCTGCAGGCCCCCGTGCCGACTCCCGACATCACCGTGCGACCCGACGGTGTGACCTCGAAGACGGAGGTTGCCGAAGCGCTGAGCGAGGTCGGCGGCCTGCCATATCGGCTGACCGGTACGATCGCGACGACAACCAATGGCGCCAAGTCCGTCGAGACGGTCGATCCCGAGTCCCGAACGCTGAGTGTCGTCGATCCTGCCGGCCGGACGTCCGCCTGGACCTTCGACCCGGGCGGCCGGGTCACCTCCCAGTCGATGCCCGGTTCGCCAACCGCCAGCTTCACCTACGACGGCAACGGCCGCGAGGCGAGCGAGACCGACGGCACCGGCCCCGACGGCGCGGACGACGACCTACGGCTACGACCCGCAGAGCGGAGCGGTGACCGAGACCCGGGCGGATGGCTCGAAGGTCGCCATGGTCGTCGATGCCCTGGGGAATGTGACCAACGCGGCGGCCGCTGACGGCTCGACGACCGTGGGCACCTACGACGCAACTGGCCGCCTGACCCAGGTCCAGCCTGCCGGTGGCCTCAGCTTCACGATGGGTTACAGCGCGGCCGGCCGGCCCACCCTGTTCCTGCCCCCGGCCGTGGGCAGCGACACGGCCGCCGAGACCACGACCTACGACGCGGATGGGCTGCCGACGACCATCAACCAACTCGATGGTCGGAAGATGAACGTGACGTATGACGAGTCCGGGCGACCGACGAGCTGGACCGTCGCGGATGGCGCGGCGACCGTCGCCTACGACCCGAAAACGGGTCTCGAGGCGACGTCGACTGATCCCGGTGGGGCCACCACGGCGTATGCCTACGCAGGGGATAGCCTCGCGGGACTCACCTGGACGGGCCCGGTCCGTGGCTCCATGGCCGACAGCTTCGATGCGAACGGTCGCGTGTCGGCGGACACGATCGACGGAGCTGCCGGCGACACTTGGGCATATGACGGTGCCGGCAGCCTGACCGGGATCGATGGGCTCGCGTTGACGCGCGACCCGGCGACCGGCATGGTCACTGGCAGCACGGTGGGGGTCGTTGGAACGAGCACGAGCTCGAACGACCTCGACCAGCTCGTCGGCTCCACGACGACGGCCTCGGGAACGGTCCTGCTGGATGACCAGTACACGCGGGACGCGCTCGGACGAATCAGCTCAATCGTCGAGAGGACGACGGCCGGGTCCACGACGACGCGCTACACCTATGACGGGTCGGACCGGCTGTCCTCGGTGACGGTCAACGGCAAGGTCATCGAGCGCGATACGTACGATGCCGCCGGCGACCGGATCAGCACCACCTCGCCTGCTGGCACGGTCCTGGCAACCTATGACCCGCGAGACCGTCTCGAGACCTGGGGCGGCCGAAGCTACACCTGGACGGCGAACGGGACGCTGGCCTCGACGGCAAGCCCGACGGCTTCGATGTCGTTCGACTACGACGCCATGGGCAACCTTCGATCGGTGAAGCTGTCGACAGGTCAGACGATCAACTACATCGTTGATGCCGACGGCCGGCGGATCGGGCGCGAGGTCGGCGGATCACTCCAGGCGGGCTACCTGTACGACCCATCCGGCCGCGTCGTCGCCGAGACCGACGGCTCGGGGGCGGTCGTCGCTCGCTTCGCCTATGACGACGCAGGTCACCTGGCGTTGGTCACCAAGGGGAGCAAGACCTATCGGGTGATCGTCGACCAGGTCGGCAGTCCTCGCCTGGTGATCGACAGCGCCACCGGAGCGGTCGCCGAGGCGATCGACTACGACGCCTGGGGCCGGGTCATGCACGACTCGGCGCCTGGGTTCATGCCCGTCGGGTTCGCAGGCGGCCTGGTTGATCCGGACACGGGCTTCGTGCACTTCGGTGCCCGCGATTACGACCCGGGCACGGGCCGCTGGACGAGCTCCGACCCGGCCCGCTTCGGTTCCTCGGACTCCAACCTCTATCGCTACGCCGGCGACAATTCCATCAACCGCCAGGACCCCACTGGGCTGGGTTGGACCTGCGAAGGAGCCAATTGCAAGGGGCCCGGCAACGTCTCCTGCACGCGCGGTGCGTGCGGCTCCAACAACAACGGCGGGTGGGGCTGTGTCGTGAATGGGGCCTGTTCCGGCACGAACGGCGGATGCTTCAACGGGACGTGCGGCGGTGGGCCCAACGGGTTCCACTGCCATGCCGAGATGTGCTATGGCCCCGATCACCAGGAGTGTCATAACTGCAACATGGACTGGGGGGACGCTCACATCCTCACGGCCGACGGCACCCATTACGACTTCCAAGCCGCCGGCGAGTTCGTCGATTCCGTCTCATCGGATCGGACGCTCGAGGTCCAGTCTCGTCAGCAGCCGATCCTCGGTGGCACGCTGGTCACGTTCAACACGGCCGTTGCCGCACTGGTCGATGGTGATCGGGTTGGCGTGTACGCCGACGAGCCCTCGTTCCTCGTGGTCAACGGCAAGCCCGTGAGCGCTGTGGACATTTCCGAGCGGCTGCCCCACGGGGGCGCGCTGGAGCGCCACGGCTCGATCGTGACGATCGGGTGGACGGACGGCAGCCGCCTGACGATCAGCGGCAACGGCCGGACGCTCGACTACACGTTCGCGCCATCAACGGCGGTCGGCCCGAGCCTCAAGGGCCTCCTCGGGTCGGCCGACGGCAACACCGCGGACGATCTCACGGGTCGCGATGGCCAGGTCCTCAGTCGCACGGATCCCGAGTTCAACACCAAGCTGTACACGCAGTTCGGCGCGAGCTGGCGGATCGGCCAGGCGGAGTCGCTCTTCGACTACCAGCCCGGCGAGAGCACCGCGACGTTCACGAATCCGGCGATCCCCTCGGCGGAGGTGACGGTTGCGTCGTTGTCGCCCTCGGCCCTCGCGCTGGCCCAGTCGACCTGTGCGGCGGCTGGCGTGCGGGCGGAGCCGATCCTCGACGATTGCCTGATCGACGTCGGGATGACCGGCGACCCATCGTTCGCGTCGGGCTCTGCGGCGGTCGCCGCGGCGGGCCCGCAGGGCGCCGCTTCGGCTGGTGCCGCGTCGCCCGGCCGGGTCACCCCGATCAGCATCGGCCAGACGGTCTCGGGCACGATCGCCTCGGTCGCCGACCAGGCCGACTACCCGTTCACCGGAACGGCCGGGCAGGCGGTGTATCTGCAGGCCCACGGCCCATGCGCCGGAACCTTGACCTGGGACCTCCTCGCGCCGGCCGGCGGCGATCTCGCCGGCAGTCTCACCTGCCACGACCTGGAGCGGGTCGACCTGCCGTCCGAAGGGACGTACACGGTCCGGGTCAACGGCGAGCACACCGGAAGCGGCGCGTACTCCTTCACCGTCCTGGGCGTTCCGCAGACGATCGTGACGCCGGTCCAGCTCGGTGGAACGGTGTCCGGATCACTCTCGAGCCCGGGCCAGGAGGCCGACTACAGCTTCAACGGCGCAAGCGGCCAAGCGGTCTACCTCGAGCACGGTGCGGCCTGCACCCCGACGATCGCGTGGGAGCTTCATCTCGCCGAGCGGGGTGGTGATCGCGTCAACGGTCTCGTGCAACGACCTGCAGCGCGTCGATCTTCCCGCGTCGGGGACGTACACGGTTCGCTTTGCGGGCGTCCACGCGAACGTCGGGCCGTACGCCTTCAGCCTGCTCCCGGTGCCGGCCACGGTTGTCGCGCCAATCAGCCTTGGGACAGACGGTGAGCGGGGCGCTGGCCGGCGTCGGGCAACAAGCCGACTACACGTTCAGCGGCACGGCGGGCGAGACCATCCATCCCCATGCCCTTGGATCATGCGTCGATGGCCTCGAGTTGGCAGCTGCTCGGCCCGGGCGGAGCGCTGCTCGACTTCGCCTCCGCGTGCCATGACCTCGGCCCCGACACCCTGGCTACAGCCGGGACCTACACGATCCGCGAGCTGGGCAGCCGGACGGCGACGGGGGCGTACAGCTTCGTGCTTAATCCCTAGGCGCTGACCCAGGGTCGACCTCGGGGCTAGCCGCGCGGGAAGGGAACGGGGCCGCCGAGGCCGAACATCTGGCCGACCGTCTCGAAGCGGAAGCCGTGGGCCTTGTACCAGGCGATGATCGAGGGCAGGGCCTGCTGGGTGTACGGGCCCTTGGCATGCATGAGGATCACCGCGCCGTTCCCGCCCCGCTCACCGTTCTTGATCAGGTCACTGAGGTAGCGGGCGGTCGCCGACGGGACCTTGCCGCCGCCGTACACGGCGGACGTGTCACAGACGGAGACGTCCCAATTGAGGACGAGCCGCTCCCCGGCCGCCGCAGCCGCCGCCAGGACCGTGGCGTCGTAGTTGCCGCCCATCGGCCGGAGGACCGGGAGCAGGGGCCGGCCGATGATCCTGGACACGACCGTGTTGTCCTTCCTCAGCTCGGCGACGACCGTGGCATACGACTTCAGGTTCAGGTTCGTGTGCTCGTACGTATGGTTGGCCATCGGGTAGCCGGCCTTCGCCCAGTTGGCCCAGAACTTCGGATCGGCGGCTACGACCTTGCCGATGCAGAAGAACGTCGCGTTCACGTGCTGGGCCTGGAGGATCCCCAGGAGCGCGCTGACCGCGGCTTTGTTGTCGCAGTCGTCGATCGTCAGGGCGACCGCCTTGACCGCCCGCGAGCCGTGGGTGGCGAACGGCGCGTGGCTCGAGGCCGCGACCACGGCGACCCCCTGCCCATCAAGGACCAGCGGCAGGGCAGGGGATAGGAGGGCCAGGCCGAGGGCAAGAACCGCCGCGAGGCGCAGCGGCCGGATGATCGTCATCTCAATCCCTTGTGTGTCTGCGACTCGACTGTGCGCAGGGCGCGCCATCAGCCGGGACAGCATCGGTAGTCGCGCCGCGAACCGCGAGTGCCGAGCGGCATGCCCAGCCCATCGTTAGGTACCCGGTGGTGCTCGGCATTCGTCAGGCCTGACGCACGCCGGGAGCCGACGACCGCGACCAGCAACAGAGTGAAGGCCCGGATACGTGGCAGTTACGTGGTCGTCGCTAGCGTGATCCGCATGGATCGAGTCGAATTCAGCGGCCGAGCCGATGGTCATCCGCCAGGTCTTCCGGCGCTGGGCGATCACGATCCCGGCGGCCTTCGACGAGACGTTCCTGGCCGAGGACGGCTACTGGCACGCCTGGGACGAACGACGGTCGGTCTCCCTGACGAGCATGGCGATCTCGGACCGGCGGGGACGACGCGTGAGCCGGGCGGAGATCCTCGAGGGCATCGTCAACCTGATCCCGTTCGATGGACATGATCCCGTGCCAATGCCGCCGGGTTTCGAGGGCTGGGCGGTGACCATCACGCCGGGGCAGCCGGCACGCGCCTCGCGCGCCATCACCGGCATCATCGCGGTGGACGGCACGGCTCCGATTGCGACCATTACCTCGGATGATCTTGCCTGGGCAACGATCATCTGGCTGTCGATCGGCGTACCCCCACGCCGGGTGACGCTTGACGGGGATATCCCGTGGATATAGGCCTGACGATGACAAAGTGCTGGTGTCGATTCCCGACGAGCTGCTCGAGGCGATCGACGCCGCGGTCGCTCGCCGATTGACGACGCGCAGCGCGTTTCTCCGGAGCGCAGCCCGGGACGCTCTTGCCAGGCCCGACCCGGTCGCGATCCGGGCCGCGGTCGGACGCGCCCGAGCCGCCATCGCGGCCCTTGGACCATTCGAGAGTGCAAACCTGATCCGTGCCGAGCGGGACACTCGTGGCGCCGCCCCTCGTCATCGTTGACGCGAGCATCGTCTTCAAGTGGTTCCACGCGCCGGGGAGGCGTCGGTCGAACCGGCCCGGGCGATCCTCGAGGCCTTCGCTCAGCGCCGGATCGACTCGTGATCCTCGACCTCACGATTTACGAGATCGCGCAATTCCTCGTTCGGTCGAGACGGGCAAACCCGGAGGCGACAGCCACGGTGCTCGAGGCACTGGTCGAGATCTGCGAGCCCGTCGCGCTCGGCAGACGCTACGGATATCCACGTGGACCTATGCTCGGCTGACGCATTACAAAACTGCTGGTCTCGATTTCCGACGAGCTGCTCGAGGCGATCGACGCCGCGGTCGCTCGCCGATTGACGACGCGCAGCGCGTTTCTCCGGAGCGCCGCACGGGACGCTCTTGCCAGGCCCGACCCGGTCGCGATCCGCGCCGCGGTCCGACGCGCCCGAGCCGCCATCGCGGCCCTTGGACCATTCGAGAGTGCGAACCTGATCCGTGCCGAGCGGGACACTCGTGCAGCGCCGGCGAGGCGTTCCTCGTCATCGTCGACCGCGATCGTCGACTCGGCTCCAAGCTGGTTCCTCGTCCGCGAAGCCGGCCTGTCGCTGTGCGGCCCGAACGCTGACCAGGTCGATCCTCCGGTTGAGTGGACCGAGTTCGTCGCAGCGTCACGGCGATACGCCACGAGGTCGACGAGACCGCGATCGATGCTGCACGGAACCGTTGCCTACACGATCCTGACCATGTGCCGTGCACTTCATGTGATTCCGAGAACGCGCCTGCGTCCAAGCAGGAAGCGGCGACCTGGCGAGCCGACAGATGCCCGAATGGGCCTGGCTCATCGACGCCGCGCTGTCGTTCCGAATGACGCGCGGCAGGGTAGGCTTCGACGACGAGCGTTCGACGGCCGCCCGCCTCTCGCCAATGGCGAGCACCGACTCACGTTTCCGGCGCGCCGCCGCAACGCGGGTTCGCTGCGCCACGCGAGCGCCGGGGCCGGCTGGTGACGATGGACCGCCACCTGCTCGCGGCCGAACTCGGAGTCCGGCCGGAGCACGCCTTCGACTAGGTCGACAGATCCCGGTCCTCCATCTCCCAGGCGTGGTCGAGCATGCCCCGTTCGACCATCACCCGGGATCGAGTCGTCCACGCGCGCCAGATTACGCTCCCGCAGGGCAGCTGGCCGGTCGGCCGACATGCGATCATCGACGGATGGTCGACGCGTCCCCCACGCTCCGGGCTCAGGTCCTCGATCAGCTCCGCCGCTCGTTCCGTGGCGACGTCATCACGCCCGCGGACCGGTCGTACGACGACGCCCGTCGCCTGTGGAACGCGCTGCACGATCGCCGTCCCGCGGCGATCGTGCGGCCGCGGAACGCTGCGGAGGTCGCGACGGCGATCCGCTTCGGCCGGGACCACGACCTCGAGATCGCGGTCAGGTCGGGCGGACACAGCCTGGCCGGACTCACCGGCCCCGATGGCAGCCTGGTCGTGGACCTGTCCGCGATGCGCGGCGTCGACGTGGACCCCGGACGGCGAACCGCCCGGGCGAATGGCGGCGCGCTCCTGGGCGAGCTCGACGTCGCGGCCCAGGCGCACGGCCTCGTCTGCCCGGTCGGCGTCGTTGGCCATACCGGCGTCGCCGGGTTGACCCTGGGCGGCGGCGTGGGCCGGCTGCAGCGGCAGTTCGGCCTGACGATCGACAACCTCGCCGCGGTCGAGCTGGTCACGGCCGACGGTCGCCTCGTGCGGGCGAGCGAGGCCGAGGAACCGGAGCTGTTCTGGGGCATGCGCGGCGCCGGCTGGAACTTCGGGATCGCGACGGCGTTCGAGTTCCGGCTCCACCCGTTCGGACCGGACCTCCACCGGGGCGTGCTGATCTTCCCGGCAACCGAGATCCAGGCGGTCTGGCGTGTCTTCCGCGAGTACCAGCTCCATGCCCCGGACGCGGTGTCGCTGATCTTCGGCATCGACCGAGCGGGGCCGGACGACGGCTATCCGGACGAGCTGATCGGCCGGCCGATCGCCTACATCGCCTACAACCACAGCGGCGCGGCAGGCGACGTCGAGCGCGACACCGCGGGTCTCCACGTCGGCCCGAAGCCGGTCGTCTCGACGATCGGCAGTCGGTCGTACCTCGAGGTCCAGGGTGCCCACGACCTCGTCTTCGAGTGGGGCCATCGATCGTTCATTTCCGGATTCAATGCCGACGACGTCCGGCCCGAGGCGCTCGACGAGCTGGTGGAGCTGGTCGCCCGTGCCCCCGGCAACGGCAGCTTCTCGATCACCGCCCTGGGCGGCGCGATCGGCCGGGTGCCCGAGGAGGCGACCGCGTACACCGGGCGCGCGGCCGTGCTCGACCTGAGCGCCGATACCGCGTGGAGCGACGAGGCCCTCGACGATGCCAACCGCGACTGGGTCCGGCAGGCGATGGCGATCGTGGAGCCCGATGCGGGTATCGGCGGCTACGCGAACGAGATCTCCGACGTCGGTCCGGAGCAGACGCGCCTGATCTACGGTGACGCGAAGCTCGGTCGCCTTGCCGCGCTGAAGCGGACCTGGGACCCCGACAACGTCTTCCACGTGAACCACAACGTGTCGCCCGCGGGCTGACCCGCGCCAGGAATAGGGCTACGGGCGGTTCGCGCCCTTCTTGACCAGCTCGGCGATCCGCTTCTCGGTCCCCGCGGTCAGCTTCACCACGGCGAAGGAGACCGGCCACATCTCGCCGTCGTCGAGGCCCGCGTCGGCCTGGAATTCGAAGGTCGAGTAGCGGACCTTGAACTTCGACTTCGGCTTGAAGAAGCAGATCACCTTGCCGTCCATGGCGTAGGCCGGCATCCCGTAGTACGTCTTGGGCGAGAGCTCCGGTACGGTCGCGAGGACGAGCGCGTGGATCCGGGTCGCCATCGCCCGGTCGTCCGCGGGCATCCCGGCGATCTTGGCTTGGACGTCCGCCTCGCCCTCGGCGCGCTCCTCCGCGGGGCTGAGCTTGGTCGAGCGCTTGCGCTCTCGCGCGGTGTCCTGGACCGCCGCGCGCTCTTCCTTCGTGAATACGTTCCCTGCTGCCTTGGCCATCGCTACTCGTCCTTTCGGTGGGACGCGCCGCCCAGCGGCGCATTGATCGTGCTTGCTCGCTCTGACTGTAGGGTTTCCCGAGCGGATTGCTTCTTCGATCCTGACCGATCGGACCGTGGCCACCCCCACGCCTGACGAATGTTGACGGGGATATACGGTGGATATCCCGTCCGGCATGGCAAGAATCCTGGTCTCGATGCCCGACGAGCTGCTCCGGCGCCGTAGGTATCCGTCCGGCTTGGGGTGAGACACGGCCACGGCGTAGTCGAATGCGATACTGAGCCATGCCCATTCGCACGGTCATCGAGCGCGGACCGAAGAACAAGCGTTCGGTGGCGTTCGCTCTCGACTGGCCTGGGTGGAGCCGGGGCGCCAAGACCGGCGAGCTCGCCGTGGAGACACTCGAGGCGTATCGGCAGCGCTATCGGCCGATCGCGGACCTCGCTGGACTGGCACGCGACTTCGACGCCGGAGGCCCGCTTGAGGTCGTGGAGGAGCGGGTCGGAACCGGCTCGGTCGACTTCTGGGGCATCTCCTTCTCGGCCTCTTCGACCGAGCATGGGCCGATGGGCGAAGCGGAGCTCGAGCGAGCGATCAAGCTGTTGCAGTCAGCCTGGGCGTATTTCGACGGCGTCGCCGCGCGAGTCTCACCGGAGATGCGCAAGGGCCCGCGCGGCGGGGGCCGCGACCGCAACCGGATCGTCCGCCACACCATCCGCACCGAAAGCGAGGACTTCGCGCGGCAGGTCGGGTTGAAGATCCCGGAGGAAGCCGCGCTCACCCCGGATGGGCTGCGGCAGCATCGAGTGAATTACGTCGCGGCGATGCGCGCCTACAACGCCGGCGAGATCGAGAAGCGCATGCGGTCGTGGACGCTCCCGTTCCTCATCCGTCACTCGGCCTTCCACACGCTCGACCACGCCTGGGAGATGGAGGACAAGGACCTCTCCGCCCAGGACCGGGCCTGACCAATCCAGGGATGGAGCCACGCGTCGCGGTTGCCGAGATGCCGCACGCAGCGGCGGACGGCACGCTCACGATCGGCCGTGAAGCCTTCCCAGAGTTCGAGCGCTTCGAGCGCCTCGGCGTGCACATCCAGTCGGAGCGGGTGCGGGCCGCCCATCCGGATCCGGCGTACGTCGAGGCGGCGCTGATGGCGCTCACCGAAGCCTGTCGACAGCTCGAGGTGCCCGAAGCCTCGATCGTCTTCGTCGACACGGTCGATCCGCCGCCGAAATACGGCCTGCGCTACGGCTTCAAGGGCTCGTTCACCAGCGATTACCCGACGCTCATCTGGATCTACGCCAACTGGACGACCCGGGCGGAGCTCCGGGAGGTCGTCCGTCACGAGGCGGCCCACCTCGCCTTTGCCCGCACCCACACCGCCGAGGAGTCGGCCGGCCACGCCGGGCCCTCAGAGGACTTCGCCCTCGCCTTCGAAGCGGGGTAGGGGAGCGTCAGGCCTCGCGCTGCCCGGCCTTGGCCCGAGCCACGGCCTCACTGATCCGCTTGGCGCGCGTCTCGGGCCGCTTCGCCGCCGCGATCGCACGAGCGACGTTGTTGCGATGGAACGTCGGCATCGAGTCGAAGAACCGGGCCGCCTCCGGCTCGGACCGGAATGCCTCGGCCACGTCCTGACCCATCGTCATCGACTGCGGCCCCTCGAGGGCGATCTCGACCAGGACCTCGTCGTCGGGCCCGAAGCCCGGAGCCGCACACCACGTTGGGCCAAGCTCCACGCTCCATGGGGACCCCGGCTTGAGCTGTCCTCGGAATTGATTGCCGCCGATCGTCCCGACGACGTGATACGCGTCCCGGTCCTCCCAGGCGACGGCCGGATCGAAGGGCAGATCAATCCGGATCCCGCCGTTCGTCCGCAGAGCTGGTGTGCTCCGAAAGCGCTGAGGCTCCATTGCCCGATTCTATCGATGGATGGATCTGGCTTTCGTCTCGGCGAACCCATTCTCTGTTAGCCCCTCAGCCCGAACAGCCGCCCAGTGTTACCGGAACAGTCGCTCCTCGCGACCGAGATGCGCTGCCCATTCGACATCGTCCGCTCGCGCGAACCGCCGGTACGCGCCGAGCGCGGCGCGCAGCGCGTCGACGAATTCATCGGCTCGGTCGGGCTCGAAGCCGTCCTCCCACCAAAGCCCGAGCACCTCCACGGTCGATCGCTCGCGGTTGATCCGCGGTTCGATCCGGCCCACAAACCGGTCGCCGAAGACGATCGGGAGCACGTACTGGCCCCAGCGCCGCTTCGCGGGCGGGAAGAAGCCTTCCCAGACGTGGTCGAAGCCGAACAGCTCGGCCAAGAGTCCGGTGTCCCACAGCAGGGAGTCGAATGGGGCGATGAACGCCGCGGAACTCGTTCGCTCCGGCGGGTCCTGGAGCAGCGCGAGCTCCTCCGCCAGGATGAATCGTTCGCCGCGCACGCCCTCGATCTCGACCGGGACGAGTGAACCGAGCTCGACGAGCTCCCTAAAGAGCTCCCTGCGCTCCGGGGGATCAGCGATTCGGGCGAAAGCGTTGCCGAGACCACCGCGCGTGAGCATGCCGTGGGCGCGGTAGCGGGACAGCAGCTTGTGCCGGAGCTGGTCCCGCACGGGAACATCCTTCGCGAGGACTTCCGGCGGAAGCAGCCGCTCCACGAGGTCGCAATACCGCGTGGTGCCTTCGCGCCTGGCCAAGCCGATCACGCCCATAACGGTGTACGCCTCGAGGACGGAGCGGACGGCATTCTCCGGCAGTCCCAACCAGTCCTTCGTCGCACCGGCCCTACGCTCGAAGTCACCCGTCGACAACGGCCCTTCGGCTCGGATCCGCTCGAGCACCCGCTCGGCTACGGCGGCATTTTCGGTCAGGGCGGCGGTGTGGAACTGCCGGCCTTTCCGACCCGAGCTCCAACGGAACCAGGGAACCTCGCTCATCGGGATGAACGACAGCGCCTTGTTGGTCGTCTCGAAGATCTCGCGGCGTTCATACAGCTCGTCGCACCAGGCCGGCTCGTAGTCGGCGACGCGGGCGTGCAGCACGAGATCGTGGTTCCGGCCGGCGACCACGATCGGGTCGAACTGGATCGATCCGAGCCTGCGGAACACCTCCAGAATGCCGTCGAGGCCGACAAGGGACCGCGCTGGCGCCAGGCAATGCCGAGCGACGAGAAACCGGCGGGCCGCTTCAGGGGTGACCTTCACCGCGAAACAGTAGTCGACCGGTGACCTGCGCGGAGGTTTCAGAGCCGCGCGGAGCGTATTGCCGAGAACTCGTTTACGAGTTGCCCGACAGGGGGCGGCCCTCTTCCAAAGTCGTCGGGGAGATGAGGTCGTGCGCGATCTGCGGCTCCGCTGGCCCTGTGTCCAGCCGCCAGGGACCCCGCCGCTCGAGGTGGATCGCCTGAAGGTCACGGACGAGCTGGTCCGCGAAGGCGTCATCGCCGACTCGCGGATGGCCGATCGGCACGATCAGGTCGCTCGCCAGCATCCCATCCGAACCGCCCCGAAGGTCGTCCGCCGACCACAGGAAGGCGACATCGATCGCTGGATCGGCAATGGACCAGACCCGGCTGTCGTAGCCGTAGAGCCACGGATTGATTTCGAGTGTTTCGAACCGAAGGATCGTTCCGCGCGCCAATGCCGTGACCTCGGGTCCGGCAGCGATCTGGCTGATCCAGCGGGCTGGGAAGAGGGCCTCTCGTTCCCAGCCCATCCATGGCTTCGTGACCAGTGGCTGCAGGCGGAGGTCGACGAGGGGTGTCCAGAAGCTGCCGGTCTGCCGTCCGTCCTTTGGCTCCTCGACGCCCACCGACTCGAGGTGCGATTGGTAGGCGTGGTACATGTCCATGCTTGGACCGAAGTCGCCGCCGCCGGGTAGTGACCAATGAAACGGAGCCACGGTCGCCGGCAGGCGCGGCCGAGTCGGAAGGGTCATCGGGCGGCGCTGGAAGGGGCCGCATCGCCGGTCGGCGGGTGCTCATCGGGGAGCGTGACCACACCGCACGCGAGCTGGATTTCGTGCCTCCGACAACGGCGAATTTCTCATGGCTCGACGATGCGCTGGTCGTCGGTCGTGGGCAAGGCGTACCAATCGGCTATGTCGGCTCGGGCCATCGGTGAGTTCGCCTACGTCCAGCCTCGGGACAGGACGAGGACGGTTGGCAGTGGGCCGCCCAGCAACTTCACGCCGCTAGGCTAACGTCGGGTGATTTCGCCGCAACGTTCGCCACCACGCCGCGTCGACAACGGTGAGTGGGGCTATGCGACATAACGCCAGGTCTCAGGGTCTAAGGCGGCTACTGTGAAGTCTCGTGCTTTCGCCTGCTCGAATCCCACAGGTTTGTCGGGCGAATCCCAAGATCCGCCGCGCGAATCCCGACTTTCGTTCTCCGTCATGCGTCAGTCGCGGGACCGTAGGGCGGCCGGCCGTCTGACCCGGGCGGCAAGATCAACAACTCGGCCGGCTCGGGCCCCCTGATCCGCCCCTGCGCGAACCCAGCCGCCTGGACGAGCTCCGAGGCAGGCTGGCCCGGCAGGGCCATCGCGGCCACGGCCCAGGTCCCGACGGCGATCCCACCTTCGTAGGGGAGTTCCAACGACGCTCGGATGGGTTCGACGAACGCTCGGATCCTGGCCTCACCGTCGAGCCTCGCCGCGAGGACGAACTCGTCTCCTCCCTCGCGGTAGGCGGTCCAGGGCTGAGATCGTTCCTGTAGTCGGCGAGCGAACTCGCCCAGGACTCGGTCGCCGACGACCATCCCGTACCGATCGTTGACGGGCCTGAAGCCACGGATGCTGATGGCGAGGATGACCCCGTCGGCCGGCATCGAGGCGAGCCAAGGCTCCTCCTGCTCGGGCCCGGGGTCGCCGAACAAGCCCCAGCCAGGGAGCAGGCCCGTCCGGCGATCGCGCGCCCGAGGTTCAGTCATGCCACCCAGCATTCGCCGCCCGGCTGCTGCGCGCAAGGGCCCGAGGCAATGCTCCGAGATAGCCGTTTCGTACGCCTTGTGCGTGATCGACCTCGAGCGCAGTGTCGGTCCATGGCGAACGCGGGGGACTTTCAAAAGGCGGCCGGCGTCAGCGACCCGACCTGGGCCCCGCCGAGCGCCCCCGAGGACGTTGGCCCCAAGCGCGTCGCCAGCGGCTTCAACTTTGCACGCCGTTGGCCGGACTGGATCACGAGTGCAGAACCGCACGAGATCGGTTCGCGCTGGCGGCTGCGGCAGGCCGCCAGGATCGTTGGTCCAACGCGCCGCGCCTACCCGACCCTGACCTTGACGAGCCCGTTTGGGAGTCGGGACCGGTACTTCATCGACGCGGGCACCACGCTGACCCTCGTCGGCAAGGAGTTCCCCGCCGACCAGGATCACGACCTCTCGACGTACTACGCCTACTTCGAAGGGTGGGCCATGCGGATCTACCGGATCGACGACGGTCCCTCGGCCGGAATCAAGCTGTACTTCTCGGCGGATCCCGTGGGCGACCGATTTCCCGCTTCGTCGCGGCTCGCTCACGCGACGTTCGAGCCTGTCTCTGGCTCGACCGTCCGATGAGGTCCGTGGCGGCTGTCGACGGTTGTCCTGTTGTGCCTTGCGCGCTCCCGCATCCCGGCTGGGACGGAGCCCACGATGATGCACAACCGTCGCGACTCGAGGGCACGTGGCAGGTCTCAGCCGGCACGCGTCCCGGAGCCCATCGCGTCGATCACGGGCAGCCGCCTCTAGCCGAGTACGCGACGCTGCCCGCAGGCGCGAGCCTGCGTTACCCCGGCTCTTCGTATCGCCATGGCTTCCCGCCGTATGACCTTGGCTATCACGTCTTCCAGGTCCTCGATGCCGGCCCCAGTACCTCCGCCTGGCCCGCGCACGCCGGCGAGTGCTATGAGGTCGAGACCTGGCACGACGCAGAGGCTGCCGCGCTCTGGCGATCGCTCGAGGCTACGAGATGACCGAGCCGCGAGCGTTCGACTGGAACATCGCGCCATCGCATGACCCTGAGTATCGGCAGCTCTGGCACGCCTATTGGTCGCAGATCCAGGCACGGATCGCCGCGGATCGAGTTCTGCGGAACCCCGCCGACGACCACCGTCCGAACGTGTGGCCGCCGGCGGGACCGCTCGCTCCGCTCGTCGACCTCGCCCTCGAGCCGATGCCACGGGGGCTGGCCGCGACGTGGCATCCGTTCTTCGCCTCCCGGCCGGCCGGCGCGGCGTCCCTGGCTCACGTCCTGGCGCGCGGGACCCGGATGCGCCCAACCCATCACAGCGTGGATCCCTACCAATCGGGCTGCGACGTCGACGGCTTCGAGATTCTCGAGGGACCGAACGTGGGGCGCGAACTGGCCCTCTGCTGCAACGGCGGCTGGAGTTCGGCGGCGATGCTCGCGGACGCGTTGCTCGCCGACGCGGCGGAGCCGATCTTCGCGGACCCGGAGGCTGGCACCCGCCTGATTGAGGACCTCCGCGCGATCACGGACCGACTGCGGGCGCTGGCACCGGGAGTCGGCCGATGAACCTCCTCGGCCTATCGCCCGAACGGTTCCCCGACGAAGAAGTCGCGGACCTGACCTTCTACCTCTGGCAGACCGAAGAAGATGTCTGGCCCTGGCGGCGTTCGGGCGTCAGGGGCCGCCGGCACCTGCGCTATCCCGACGACGCGGCCTTGAAGGGCCACCTCGGTTTCGTCGTTGCCCGGAGCATCGACGGGATCGCGACATGCTGGCCCGGACATCTGTTCCGCGTCGGCGACGTCAAGGGCCTCCTCCGACGGAGCTTCCGCGACGACATCGATCGGGGATGGTGTGAGGCCCTCACGATCCTCGAGGAAGTCCCGCCGACGCTCGCGTTCGGCCCGGGCGGCGAGGCTGCTGCGTCGATCGCGGCCCGAGCAGCGTCATTCTCGGTCGACGACATCGAGGCCGTCGGCGAGGCGGCTCGCCCCTTCGGTCCAGAGCTGCTGCGGGATCGCCCGATCCGCCAACGCTCCTTCATGCGCGTGCCTGAATTGGACGTTCGAGACCGGTTCGAGCAGGCCGCTGCGCGGGCTACCTGGCGGTACAACGAGTCACCGCCACGTGATCTGGCGCCGATGGATTCCTACGTCGCTCGTCGGTGGATCGAGGTTGCCTATCGCACCGATCCACGAATTGACGAGGGGCACCTCCTCTGGGAGTCGGACACCTGCTGGCCGCTCGACGCGTTCGTCAAGGCCTCGTGGCGCCACGCGCTCGTGGCCTGCCAGGACGCGCTTCGCGCCGCACTCTGGTCCGACCTGATCGATTCCGACGTTGTCGAATGGCTCAACGCGCCGTGGGCGGCGGGATTGGCGGCGATCGATCCGGGTCCCGGAGCTCGCGTCCCGGGTCCTCTTAATGATCTTGGTGGCGAGCGCGAAGGCGCAGCAGATCCCATGGCCCTGGCCGCGGGCTCAGACTCGGCCGACCCATCTCGAGCGCAGGCCGATGGTTGATCCAGTGACAGGCGGGACCGTCGGACAGCCTTGTTCGCTGGCGGACTTGCCGCCCCAGCGGGGGCGGACCGGGATGTCGCAGGTCTCGCGGAAGCCGTACCGCCTCACCAACGAATGGACGGCGCGACGCGTGGGGCGATGGCGCTCGAGGGCCTCGAATAGCCAGGCAGGCAGGACGCCCACCGTGCCGCGCCACTCCACCCAGGAGACCGCAACGGGCCGGGCGGAGCCGGCGGCCCAGGCGTGGTCGAGCAGGATGAGGTAGCGCCGACCGGGAATCCAGCCCGACCCCCGGACCTCGATGACGAGGCAACCCACTGCCACGAGAGCGTCGTAGTGCTCGGCGGCACCCGCCGCATCTAGTAGAAGGTGCTTGGGTGGGCGGGCCTTTCCCGCGCGGACCAAGGCGGGCATGCAGGCGAAGACGAGCCGATCGCGCCCGATCCGAACCCCTTGGCGGGCGAGCTCGGCGAGGATGAGGTCCTGGTGCTCCTTGAACGAGATCACGCGCGAATCGCGCCACTCGCCGCAGCGGCTGGTGAACCGATCCGCGATGTCAGCGGCACAGGCGCCGGTACAGCCGTGCTGCCGCCTCGGGCTGCTGTCCACGACCGCAGGCGGCACGTTCCGCCAGTGGGTGTCCCAAGCGACCTCAAGTTCCCGGACGGCCCAAGGGGCGTCCCCAGCTTGTCTATGGACATCGGCGGAACAGCGCGGCGCACAGAGGTGCGGGCGTTCAATACCGTGGTCTGCGTCTGCGCGGTGCGCCGTGATCGCCGCATCAATGCGTTCCGACAACTCGACCTCCGTCACGCCAGCGACGCCTTCACCGGGAACTCACGCCCGCCCTCGCCCTCCGTCCGCGGTTGCGTGTCTTCGTCCCCAGCGGACAGGTCAGAACCTTCCCAGTGGTGCGGTTCACCGCAGGCGGGGCACGGGGTCAGCGCGACCCCGCCGGACCACAGGATGTGGGCGAGTGCCCCGCCCATCGTCACCGGCCACCGAGCCCCAGTGTCGACGACAAGCCCGGTCGCAGGGCAGACGGCAGACAGGGCGAAGGTCTCGACTGACCGTTCAAATGCCACGGGCGTGACCGGGATCGGCGCGTGTGGTCACAGCATCGCCATCGGCTACCGGCCTGCTGACGCTTGGCGGGGAAGGGGCGGGACCCATTCACGGTGTGGCGGCAGCTTCGCCCACTCCTCATTGGCCCTGGCCCAGGCAACGCCGGCCAAATCGGACGCACGCTTGAGCAGAAGTGCCCCTGCCTCGACGGTCGCAAGCGGCGAGACCGCAGGCACGACCAACGCCGACACCAAGGCAGAGGCGAGGGTTTGCGTCCCACGCGCCGCGATGTCGGAGCAGAGAAGCTGGTCGCCCACGATCCAGGTGTAGAGGACGTCCTCGTGGTAGCGGTCATCCTCGAAGATGCAGCAGCCGAGGATCTGGACGGGCGTGCCGGCCGGGATGATCACCTGTCGGCCCGGCTCCTCGACGGGCCGCCGGAGCGGCGGGTCCAGTACAGGCGTGGCGCCGGTCGGGAGGTCGTGGCGAGGCGGCCATTCAGTCGATGCCTGGGAGGGCCCCTGGTAGGCCAGGTCCGCCGTGACGAGCCCTGGGTGGGTGCTCCCGTCCGACACGACCGGGAGCTGCCAGGCGCGGTTCGTGAGCCACATGCGATCGCCGAAGAGCGAGTCCCACTCGGTCGGATCCAGGACGCCGTTCCAGCGGTCTTCGAAGCCCTCCGGAGGCCGGCGTGTGCGTGTCGCCCATTTCATAGGTTCAAGCGTGCGAGGCGTGTCCGGGTCACGCAATAGGCTGTTCGTGCCACCCGACGCGCCTCCGCGTGGCTCACGGCCGGGGACTTCTGCGCCTCCTCGGGCCACAGCCGACTGGACCTGCGTTCCGGGACACTTCTATGAGACTTCACGTCCCCGTGGCAAGTCGCAGGTTTCCCGCGTACACGCGACATAACTTACCTTATCGGAAGTCGGCTAGACCACTTGCCCATGGCCTAGACGAGGTCCGCCGGCCCGACGAGTTGGATCAGGTGCGCCACGCCACGTGCGAGCCGGGCATCGATCGTGAGCAGCGGACAACCAAGGTGTTGAGCCAGCGCCACATATTCGGCGTCGTAGGACTTGGCCCAGCCAAGTGACCGAGCGAGCGCGAGGGTTCGCCGGCGGTGGCCCAGATCGACGCTGGCTACCGCGATCGGGAGCGCCTCCAGGTGCTCCAGCGCCGCGTCGAGGCTCGCGGACGGGATATCCCCGCGATAGGCGCCCTCGACGAGCACCGACAGCGCCTCGCTCCACATGAGCGGCGGTGAGACGCACTCGAAGCGCTGAAGACCGGCTGGCACAAGACCAACCAGGGCCAGCTGGACCGCTGCGCTGGCGTCGACGACGACCTGGCTCAATGCTCGACGCGCTGGCGGCGGAGGATCCCGACGACATCAGGCATGGGGCCGCCCCAGAACGTTGTTTGCCATTCGCTCGGCAACCCGATCGTCGCGCCGGACTCGTTCAGGAGCGCGTCCAGGTCGGTTTCCTCGAGCACGTGCTGCGTGCCAACCTTCGTGGCCCGTAGCTTGCCTTCGCGAATCCAGCGTCGGATCGTCTCGGGATTGCGTCGAGCTCGACGCGCCGCCTCGGGAACGGTGAGCATGCCCGACCTCCTTAGTGTTGCATACTACAACACGAGGCCCGGTCGTCCAGCCCGGGTAGCCGCCTCCCGAAGGCCCGCTGGCTGCGGCGGAAACGCGGGGCACAAAGAAACGCCCGTAGGAACCACTCGCCCGCGGCTCCGAGTCCACCAATGCAAGCACCGGCTTCTTCGAAATCTCGGTCGGTTGGCCCCTCCGGGCAAGACCTACTGTACGTCGCCCCTCCCCTGCCCGATAGGGGCTTATCCACCAGTTTTGATGTTCGTTGACCAAATCGCCATCGGTTGTCCACGCTCCGCCAACATTCCGCGCCTCGGCGGGCTGTTTGACGGGTAGAGTTCCGCAGTCATGGCCGCTTCTGCCCGAGCCTTCGTCCTGCGCCACACCCGCCTTCGCCCGGTTCCGGGGCTCGAGGCGCTCCGCCTCCACCTGGCCGACGAGGTCCTGCCCCTGTGGCATGCGGTCCAGGTCGAGACCGGCGACCCCGAGGCTGCCCTCCCCTACTGGGCGTTCGCCTGGGGTGGCGGCCTGGCGATCGCGAGCTACCTGCGCGACCACCCCGAGGCGGCCGCCGGCCGACGGATCTTCGACCTCGCCTCGGGTTCCGGGCTGTGCGCCGTCGCCGCCCTGCGGGCCGGCGCCAGCGAGGCGACCGGGGTCGACATCGACCCATTCGCGGTGGCGGCCATCGGACTGAACGCGCGCGCCAACCGGGGCCGGATCACCGCCCTCCGGCGCGATGTCCTCGACGATGAGCCGCCCGACGAGGTCGACCTCGTCCTCGCCGGCGACTGCTGGTACGAGGCCCGCCTGGCCGAGCGCGTCCTGCCCTGGCTCGTCCGGGCCCGTGAGCGCGGGATCGACGTCCTGATCGGCGACCCGGGCCGGCGCTACCTGCCGGCCGCCGAGTTCAGCGAGCTGGCCCGCTACGACGTCCGGACGACGACCGAGCTCGAGGACCTCGACCACAAGGAGGCCCGGGTGTACACGATCGGTTCGCCGGATCGTTTCCGGGCATAACGAAACGCCCGAAGGAACCACTCGCCCGCGGCTCCGAGTCCACCAATGCAAGCACCGGCTTCTTCGAAATCTCGGTCGGTTGGCCCCTCCGGGCAAGACCTACTGTACGTCCGCAGTTCGCGATCGCGATACGTACTTATCAACGAGTTTCTCAGTTCGTTGACGATTCGCGCGCAGTTGTCCACGCCCCGCCAACATTCGGCGTGTCGTGGATCACACGCAGTCGCCGGACGGCCCAGGAACGTAGGCGGGGCCGGTCATCGGTGGCCCTGACCACAGGTCGATCCGGCCGCACGAGAGATCGGCCCGGACGCCCCGGCCATCCTGGTTGTCGATGTAGTCGTTCGTCGAGATCTGGAGCGACGACAGGACCCGGCCGCTCGGGGAGCGGGTCTCGATCGCCGACGGTCGGGGCGGCAGGACGGCGGGGATCGGCGCGAGCTGGACGCCCGGCGGGACCGTCGCGATCACGCTGCCGTTGACGACGACCGTCACGGTGATCGTCGTGCCGTTGTTGACGTTGAGCACGGACCCGGCGAGCGGCACGGCCGATGGGCTGGCCACGGGGAATGGGCTCGGCGACGATGGCGTCGGACTCGCGCAGCCCGCCAGGACGAGCGCGGCGATCCCGAGCCACGACCCGACCCGGGTCATCCGCCTCCCCTGCTGGACCGGCTCCCCCGCCCCGGCGCAGGCCGGGGACAACGAAGCGCCCGAAGGAACCACTGGCTCGGCTCCGAGTCCGCCGATGCAAGCACCTGCAGCCTCAAGGATCCGCTCCGTTGGCCCCTCCGGGCAAGAGGAACTGTACGCCCGCGGGTCCGACCCGACCAGCGGCTTATCCACGACTTTCGAAGCTCGGTGCCGGTTGCCAAGCACGTTGTCCACGGCTCATCCACAAGGACTTTGTCTCGAAGCACCAGTACTTCCGGCACTTGCCAGGGCCGGCCGCCGCGCGATTGCCTCAGTCGGCCTCGAGCGGCCAGCGAGCGCCGCCGAGGGGCAGGCCGTCGGCATCGAGCGAGATCAGCCGGTCCGGCTCGCTGCTCAGCGCCTGGACCCGCCAGGCGGTCTCGCTCAGTCGTTCGACCCGCCGCTTCGTCGTCTGGATCGAGAGCTCCGGGCCGATGGCCACCACGTCGATCTCGATCGTGGCCCCAATGAGAACGGACCCCCGCCGGCGATGGAGCCCGATCCCGAGGGCGAGCGGTCGGCCGACGATGTCGAGCTCACGCTCCGGGTCCCAGCGCAGCGGGAGCGCCTTCACGCCCCAGCCGCCCGTGTAGACGATGTTGCCGTGCATCTCGGCCTGGTCGGCCGACGGATGCAGGGTCAGCATCCCGGCTCGGCGTCGTCAGCTCGAGCCGCGCTGGGCGGCCGGCCGGGTCGACCTCGATCAGGGCGCTGTGGCTGATCGACTCATCGACCGTCGCCACGGCCCGCCAGCGGCGGCCCCGGGTCCCGTCGGCCACCGACCAGGTCAGCCGGGCGCCGTCTGCCAGGGTCAGCTCGCCCGCCAACCGGATGAAGGCCGGCCCGGATCCGCACCGCTCGCCGCACGATCAGTCGTCGCCGGGTACCTCGAGTCAGGCCGGGCTCCTCGAGCAGGCCGGCGGCGGCAGCGACCGCCTCGAGCTCGCCCGCAAGTGCCGGCGCGACCCGACCGCGCACCCGGACGGCCGTCCCGCCGTACTCGAGCTCGACCGAGCCCCGTTCGCGGATCCGGGCAATCAGCTCGCCCGCCGCGTACGGGATCTCGAGGTCGACGGCGACGCCCAGCGAGCCGATGACCGAGCCGAGGGCGAGGCGCAGCGCGTCGAGGCCGTAGCCGGTCGTGGCGCTGATCCGAACGGCATCACCGGTGATCGGCGCCGGCAGGGCCGGGTCGGCCGAGGCCGGGTCGACGAGGTCGGCCTTGTTCAGGGCCACGACGCGCGGCTTGTCGCCCGCCCCGAGCTCGTCGAGGACCGCCTGGACGGTCACCCGGTGCTCGTCCGCATGCGGCATCGGACGCGTCGACGACCTCGAGCAGGACGTCGGCCCGGTTGACCTCCTCGAGCGTCGCCCGGAAGGCGTCGACGAGCTGGTGGGGCAGCTTGTGGATGAAGCCCACGGTGTCGGTGATGATCGCCGCCTGGCCGTCGCCGAGGCGGACCTGGCGGCTCGTTGGGTCGAGCGTGGCGAAGAGCTTGTCCTCGGCCTTGGCGACGACCTCGCCGACGAGGGCGTTGAGCAGGGTCGACTTGCCGGCGTTGGTGTAGCCCACGATGCCGACCGTCGGCACCAGCCGCCGGTCGCGCGCCCGCGCGGCGGTCGAGCGCTGCTGGCGGACCTGCTCGACGCGGGCCTTCATCTTCTTGATCCGATCGCGGATCAGGCGGCGGTCCGTCTCGAGCTGGGACTCACCAGGACCGCGGGTGCCGATCCCGCCGCCGGTCCGGCTCAGGTGGGTCCACATCCGGGTCAGCCGGGGCAGCTGGTATTCGAGCTGGGCGAGCTCGACCTGGAGGCGACCTTCGTGGGTCTGGGCGTGGAGGGCGAAGATGTCCAGGATCAGCCGGCTGCGGTCGATCACCTTGACGTTGAGCAGCTCCTCGAGCGCCCGCTGCTGGGCCGGCGACAGCTCGTCGTCGGCGATCAGGACATCGAACCCGGTCTCGCTCTTGGCGCTGACCAGCTCCTCGGCCCGGCCCTTGCCGACGTACCAGTTCGGGTCGACGTGGCGCCGGTTCTGCCACTCGGCGCCGACGACGTCGGCCCCGGCCGTCACGGCCAGGCTGGCCAGCTCGGCCAGCGAGTCCTCGGCGGTCCAGCCGTCGTCGGTGTCGGTGTCGACGGCCAGCAGGAAGGCGCGCTCGACCGGCGGGGCGAGCTCGATCATCGTCGTTGCGGATCCGGCGGGGGTCTTCATCCGGCCGTCAGGATAGCCGCTCGGGCCCGAGGAACCGGCGGATCGCGTCCAGCGCGATCGGGAACGGCTCGTCCGCGGCGTCGAGCTCGACCTGGACGTCGCCGAACGCGTCCGAGCGGAACCAGGTCCGCTGGCGCCGGGCAAAGGCGACGTTGCGGGTGACGTTCACCTCCAGGAACTCGGCCCGGGTCAGGCGACCGTCGAGCAGGTCAAACGCCTCCTGGTAGCCGATCGCGGTCATCGACCGCAGCCCTGAGCCGTACCGGGCGCGGAGGCGGGCCGCCTCCTCGGGCAGGCCGGCCGCGAGCTGGCCCTCGGCCCGCTGCTGGATCCAGGCCCGGTTCAGGCCGGGCTCCAGGCCCAGGTTGAGGCGCAGGACCGGCCCGCCGTAGCCGAGGAGAGCAGCCGGCGGACCGTCGCCCCGCAGCGTCGCGATCTCGAGGGCACGGACGACCCGGCGCGGATTGGCCAGGTCGGTCCGGGCGGCGGCGGCCGGCGCCAGGTGCCGCAGGCGCGCCGCGACGGCGGGGAGCCCGTCGGACGCGAGCTCGGCCTCAAGCGTGGCGCGGACGACCGGGTCGGCCGGCGAAGCGTCGACGTCGAGGCCGGTCGCGAGTGCCCGCAGCCAGAGCCCCGTCCCGCCGACGAGCAGGGCGACCTTCCGTTCGGCCGCCAGCGCGGCCAGGACCGGCTCGGCGGTGCGCAGGAAGTCGGCGACCGAGAACGGCGCCTCGGGCTCGACCAGGTCGAGCAGGTGGTGGACGACGCCCTGGCGCTCGGCGAGGGTCGGCTTGGCCGTGCCGATGTCCATGCCCCGGTAGACCTGGCGCGAGTCGGCCGACAGGATCTCGACCGGCCGGCCCGATGCGGCCAGGGCCAGGGCGAGGCGGATCGCGAGGCCGGTCTTGCCGGTGGCCGTCGGGCCGCCGAGGACGAGCAGCGGCGGTCGCCTGCCGTCCCGGTTCCGACCGGGCGCGCGGGGGGTCGTCAGGCGATGACTCCGCGCAAGGCGTACGGCCCGGCATGGCGGACCTCGACCCCGACGAGCTGCCCGACGAGCTCGGGCCCGCCCTCGAGGTGAACGAGCGTGTGGGCCCGGCTCCGGCCGGTCAGGTGAACGTCGCCAAGGGCGGCCCGATCGTCGGCCAGGCCCTGGCCAGCGGCAACAGCGTCGTCGGCGTCGTGGGCGTGAGTCCGGGGCGCGACGACCGTCTCGACCAGCACCTCGACCTTCGACCCGACCCGGGCGCGGTTGCGCTCGAGGCCGATCGCCTCCTGGACCGCGAGGAGCTCGTTGAGCCGGCGGCGTTTGACGGCCGGCGGCACGTCGTCGGCCAGCTTGGCGGCGGGGGTGCCGGGCCGGACCGAGTAGGCAGCGGCGAAGACCTGGTCGTAGCCGACGCGCTCGAGCAGGCGCACGGTCGCCTGGAACTGACCCTCGGTCTCGCCGCAGAAGCCGACGATCACGTCGGTGCTGATCGCGATCCCGGGCACCGCAGCCCGGATCCGGCCGAGGCGCTCGAGGTAGTGCTCGATCGTGTACTGGCGACCCATCCGGCGGAGGACGGCGTCGTCGCCGGACTGGACCGGCAGGTGGAGGTGCTCGCAGACGGACGGGCAGTCCGCCATCGCCGCGATCAGCCGGTCCGACAGGTCCCACGGGTGCGAGGTGACGAAGCGCAGGCGGGGGATCGCCGGCACGCCGTCGGCCGTCCGGATCCCGTCGATCGCCCGGAGCAGCGCGGCCAGGTCGGGCCGCCCATCGCGATCCTGGCGCCGGCCGACGGTCCGCTGTGAGCCGATGCCCGCAAAGCGTGGCTCGACCGGCAGGTCGTGGCCGTAGCTGTTGACGTTCTGGCCGAGGAGGGTGACCTCCCGATAGCCGGCGGCGGCCAGGCCGCGGGCCTCGTCGACGATCTCGTCGAACGGCCGTGAGCGCTCGGGTCCGCGGCTGAACGGGACGATGCAGTAGGTGCACGTCTTGTCGCAGCCGTAGACGATCGGCAGCCAGGCCGAGGTGGCCGACTCGCGCCGGATGGCGCCGCCCGCCAGCGCGGCTGCCCGGCTGTCGGCGAGCCGGTCGGCAGCACCCACCACGGTCCGCCCGACGAGCGTGGTACGACCGGTCGCAATGGGCCCGCCATACGCCCCTGCTGGCAGGCCGATCGCACCCTGGGCCGAGGCGAGGCCGAGCCGGTCGACGAGCTCGGGCTCCTCGTCGGGGCGCAGGAACAGGTCGACGGCCGGATAGCGCCGGCGAAGGCCGGCCCGGTCGGGCTCGCGGACCGAGCAGCCGGTCAGGACGACCCGCAGGCCGGGCCGGGCCGCCTTCAGCTTCGCCAGCTGGCCCTGCCGGCCGATCACCTTCTGCTCGGCCGCTTCGCGGATCGCGCAGGTGTTGATCACGATCAGGTCGGCGTCCTCGAAGCCCGCCGCTTCGTCGCAGCCGGCCCCGAGCAGACGGCCGGCCATCTCCTCGGAGTCGCTCCGGTTCATCTGGCAGCCGAGGGTCCAGATCGCGAAGCGCGGCAGGGCCGGGGCCTCGGGCCGGTATTCCTCGAGCCGTTCGTCGGTCGCCCGGGCGGGCCGGCGGTCGGGCGCCGCCGTCGGCGCCGGAACGTCGAGGACCGGCAGGCTGCGGTCGGCGCGGACCGGGGCGGGCTCAGTCATGGGCGATGCCCGCCGGCTCCGACCAGCGCGCCAGGGCGTTCAGCAGGCGCTCGCCCACCTCGGGCGGGACCCAGGTCGCGGCGTGAATCTTGGCGTACGAGCCCGTGTCGCCGTGGAAGTCGCTGCCGCCGGTCTTGACCAGGCCGAGCTCGTCCGCGACCCGGCCGACCGACTCGACGTGGTCCCGGTCGAACGTCCGGTAGTAGACCTCGAGGCCGCCCAGGCCGATCGCCTGCAGGTCGCGCAAGAGCGACTCGTGGGCCTCGGCCTCGCCGAAATGGGCGAGGGCCGGCAGGCCGCCGGCGGCCCGGATCGCGGTGATCGCCCGGACCGGGCCGATTCCCTCGCGCGGGACGTAGGCCGGGCAGCCGCGTCCGAGCCAGCGCTTGAAGGCGTCCTCGACCGACGTGGCGTGGCCGCTGGCGATCATCAGCCGGGCCACGGTCGGCCGGCCGAGCGACTCGGTCACGCTCAGGTCGAGCTGCTCGGCGGCCGCGTCGACCGGCACGCCCGACTCGCGCAGGATCGCCAGGGTCCGCTCGAAGCGAATCCGCCTGGCCCGGCGCTGATTGAGCAGGATCGCCTCGAACGCCTCGTCGTCGGTCAGTACTCCGTAGCCCAGGACGTGCAGCTCGCCCTCGAAGATGTCCGGCTGGCTGCCGGTCAGGCAATTGATCTCGACCGCTGGGATGAGGGTCAGCCCGCTGGGCAGGGCGGCCGCGCCCGGCGCCGTCAGCTCGCGGTAGGCCGCGAGGTCGTCATGGTCGGCGATCGCCAGGGTCCGGACGCCGGCCGCCGCGGCCTGCCGGACGAGCTCGACCGGCTCGAGGGTGCCGTCGGAGCGCAGGGTATGGGTATGGAGGTCGACCGTCGACGGGCCGCTGGGCACGACCGGGTCGTGAGGCGCCTCGTGGCGGTTGACGCGGCCGGCCACCTCAGACCTCGACCAGTCGCTGGATCCGCTCGATCGCCAGGGCACGGCCGGTGGCCGGGTCGATGTCGACCTGGCAGGCGTTGAAGATCACCGGACCCTCCCCCACCTCGAAGCGGGTCGGCAGGGCATTGATGAACCGGGGCAGGACCGTGGCCGGGTTGAAACCGATCACGCTGTGGACCGGACCGGTCATCCCGAGATCGGTCTGGTAGGCCGTCCCGCCGGGCAGGATCCGCTCGTCGCCGGTGACGACGTGGGTGTGGGTCCCGACGACGACGCTGACCCGGCCGTCGAGGTGCAGCCCGAGGGCGTTCTTCTCCGAGGTGATCTCGCAGTGGAAGTCGACCAGGCGGATCGGCGGCAAGGGCTCCGAGCCCTCGTCGATCAGCCGGTCGGCCTCCGTGAACGGGTTGTCGATCGGCTGCATGTACGTCCGGCCCTGGAGGTTGATCACCGCGACATGGCTGCCGTCGAGCGCCTCGTGGATCGCCCAGCCCCGGCCGGGCACGTTGGTCGTGCCGTAGTTGAGCGGGCGCAGGATCCGGTCGCTGCGCTCGAGCTCGGGGTAGATCTCGCGCTTGTCCCAGATGTGGTTGCCCGAGGTGATCACGTCGACCCCGGCCTGGAACAGGAGGCCCGCGGTCGCGGCGGTGAGGCCCATCCCGCCCGCGAGGTTCTCGCCGTTGGCCGTCACGAAGTCGATCCCCCGGGCACCGCGCAGGTCGGCCAGGAGCGCCTCGACCGCGAGCCGGCCCGGCTTGCCGATGACGTCCCCGATCATCAGGACCCGACAGGCGCCGGCCGGCCGGGGCGCGTCGCCGTTGGCCGGGTTGCCCAAGCGGACGGGCGAATGGGCCGGCGGGGGCGTGGGTCCTGAGGGCGGTCCGGGCGCCAATTCAGGCCCCCGGCCGGGCTCGCCTACTTCGCGTACTCCACGGCGCGCGTCTCGCGGATCACCGTCACCTTGATCTGGCCGGGGTAGGTGAGCTGGTCCTCGATCTTCTTGACGATGTCCCGGGCCAGCCGGCTGGCCGTCAGGTCGTCGATCTCCTCGGGCCGGACGAGGATCCGGACCTCGCGCCCGGCCTGCACGGCAAACGACCGCTCGACCCCGGCGAAGCTCTCGGCGATTGCCTGGAGATCCTCGAGGCGCTTGACGTAGGTGTCCATCGACTCGCCCCGGGCGCCCGGGCGCGAGGCGCTGATCGCGTCGGCGATCTGGACGATCGGCGCCTCGACGCAGGCGTACTCGACCTCCTGGTGGTGGGCGGCGATCGCGTTGACGACCTTCATCGGCAGGTTATGGCGCTGGGCAACGGCTGCCCCGATCGCGGCATGCGGCCCCTCGACCTCATGGTCGAGCGCCTTGCCGATGTCGTGGAGCAGGCCGCCCATCTTCGCGATCTGGACGTCGGCGCCGACCTCGGCCGCGACAACCGCCGCCAGCCGGCTTGTCTCGACGACGTGGTTCAGGACGTTCTGGCCGTAGCTCGTGCGGTACTTCAACCGGCCGAGGAGCCGGATGATCTCGGGCGGCAGGCCGGGCACCCCGGCGTCGTAGGCGGCCTGCTCGCCGGCCTGGCGCATGACGAGGTCGACCTCGGCCCGGGCCTTGGCCACGACCTCCTCGATCCGGCCGGGGTGGATCCGGCCGTCGGCGATCAGCTTCGTGATCGCCAGCCGGGCGACCTCGCGGCGAACCGGGTCGAAGCCCGACACGACGACCGTCTCGGGCGTGTCATCGATGATCAGGTCGACCCCGGTCGCCTGCTCGAGGGCCCGGATGTTGCGACCCTCGCGGCCGATGATCCGGCCCTTCATCTCGTCGCTGGGCAGGTGGATGACGGTCACGGTGTGCTCGGCGGTGTGATCGGCGGCCACCCGCTGGATCGCGGTGACGACGACCTCCCGGGCCCGCTCGTTGGCCTCCTCGCGCGCCCGGCGCTCGATTGACTTGGCCAGCTTCACGGCGTCGTGCTCGGCCTCCTCGCGGACCGCCTCGAGCAGGATCCCCTTGGCATCCTCGGCCGACAGGCCGCTCACTCGTTCGAGGGCGACGACCTGCTCCTGGTGGGCTCGGGCGACTTCCTCGCGGGCCCGGTCGAGCTCCCGCTCACGATCGATGAGCTTGCGGTCGCGACCTTCGAGCATGTCCGCCCGCTGGTCGAGCTGCTCGTCGCGCTGGAGCACGCGCCGTTCGAGGTTCGACAGCTCGCCGCGCTTGGCCCGGGCCTCGTCCTCGGCCTCGCGCTGGAGCCGGATCTTCTCCTCCTTGGCCTCGAGGATCAGGTCCTTCTGCTGGCTGCGGGCCTTCTCGATGATCAGGGCGGCCTTCTCGTCGGCCTCCTTCATCGCCCGGCTGGCAAAGGTGCTGCGCACCACGAATCCGAGTACGACGCCGACAGCCGTGGCCGCAATCGCGACCACCGCCACGAGGACGGGATCCATCTGCTCTTCCTCCCGTCCGGCCGGGAGCGGCCGGAGGTTTGTTGTCGTCTTGACGACGCGGCAGGCAAATCGCGCGCTCAGACCGCGTCGGGGCGGTGGGCCCGCGCCGCGTTCCTCCCCGGAATCGCGACGCGTTCGGTATCTGCGGTAAGCCTACGGCCGAGTCGCGGGCGGCGCAACCGAGGCCGCAACCGTGCGGCAGACGTCCGGGTCGAAGCCATTTCGGGCGAGCAGGGCATAGGCGCGCTCGCGCCGCTTGCGCGGATCGTCGATCCGGTCGAGATCCCGCTGGCGGCGTTCGATCAGGTGCCGGGCCGCCGCCTCGTCGGGCGACCCGGAGGGTTCGTCGCCGTCGTCGGACGGCCAGTCGCGCGCTCGCTGTTCGGCCGATTCCTGGCGTTCGGCGAGGGCCGCACTGATCTCTTCCCGCCCGACGCCGCGCTGGCCCAGTTCGCGCCGGAGGGCCATCTCGCCGCGCGGCCGGGCGCGGTCCCGGGATTCGATCCAGCTCCGGGCGAAGAGCTCGTCGTCAAGCAGGCCGATCGCCGCCAGCCGGTCCAGGGTGGCGGCGACGAGCTCGGACCGGTAGCCGGCCTCGGTCAGCCGGCGGCGAACCTCCTCGACGGAGCGCGAGCGGACCTCGAGGAAGCGCAGGCCCGCGGCCAGGACGACCTCGGGGTCGTCGATCTCGGCCCGCCGGGCTCGGGCTTCCGCCCGCGTCTCGCGCGGCTCGTGCCGGCCCCGGGCCTCCGACCCGTGCCGGTCCGTGCCATGCCGGCCCTCGGCCATGACCGACCCGGCCTACTCGGCCTCGACGATCCCTTCGACCGGGACCGGGACCTCGTTGATCTTGGTCCGGATCCGGCGCTCGATCTCCTCGCCGATCGGCGAGTTCGAGCGCAGGAAGTCCTTCGATGCCTCGCGGCCCTGGCCGAGCCGGGTGTCGCCGAAGGTGAACCAGGCGCCCGTCTTGGTCACGACGTCCATCGCCACGCCGACGTCGAGCAAGCCGCCTTCCTTGCTGATGCCCTCGCCGTACATGACGTCGAACTCGGCCACCCGGAACGGTGCCGCGACCTTGTTCTTGACGACCTTGACCCGGACGCGGTTGCCGACCGACTCGGTGCCGGTCTTGATCGTCTCGATCCGCCGGATGTCGAGCCGGACGCTGGCATAGAACTTGAGGGCCCGGCCGCCGGGGGTGGTCTCCGGGTTGCCGAACATCACCCCGATCTTCTCGCGCAGCTGGTTGGTGAAGACGAGCGCGGTGTTCGAGCGGCTGACGGCGCCGGTCAGCTTGCGCAGGGCCTGGCTCATCAGCCGGGCCTGGATGCCGACGAACGAATCGCCCATCTCGCCTTCGATCTCGGCGCGCGGCACGAGGGCCGCCACCGAGTCGACCACGACGACGTCGATCCCGCCCGAGCGGATCAGGGTCTCGGTGATCTCGAGCGCCTGCTCACCGGTGTCCGGCTGGCTGACGAGGAGCTCATCGACGTTGACTCCGCAGGCCTGGGCGTAGCTGGGATCGAGGGCGTGCTCGACGTCGATGAAGGCGGCCACGCCGCCCCGATGCTGGGCCTCGGCGATGATGTGCTGGCAGACGGTCGTCTTGCCCGACGACTCGGGGCCGAAGATCTCCGAGATCCGGCCGCGCGGGATGCCGCCCACGCCGAGGGCCAGGTCGAGCGCGATCGAGCCGGTCGGGATGAAGTCGACGGCCTGCCGATCCGACGAGCCGAGCTTCATGATCGAGCCGCGGCCGAACTGCTTCTCGATCGCCAGGATCGCCGCGTCGACGGCCTTCGTCCGCTCGGTGGTGGCCCGGTCCAGGACCGGCCGCTCCGATCCGTTCCGCTCGTCCAGGCTTCGCTCGCCGATGGTCGCCATTCCAGTCACGCTCCTGTCGTCATCGATCGACGGAGCAGCACTCGGCGGCGGCCTTCCGTTCGATCAGCTCTCGTCGGACTCGCTGGAGTGCCGAGGCTTGCGGTCCTTCCGGATGAGCTCCGCCTGCTGGGGCGGATCCATGAGGGGCTGCAGCTTCGGGACGCCCTTGTCCTTGGGCTTCTTCTTGGCCTCGCGGCCGGGTCGGTCGTGAGAGCCCATTGAGGTTCCTCCGCGACAAGATGGAAGGCTACGCAGCGGGGCTTCACGCCGACTGCACCTCCACTTCATCGACGCTCATCCGACCCGCATGCGCACGGAGATTCGGGAGACTCGACGGGAAGGTGCCGGCGGCCAGTTCGGCCCGGATCCTGCCCATGAAGTCTAGGGTGAAGGTCAGGTTGTGACAAGTCGCGAGCCGGTACGCGAGGAGCTCTCTCGCGCGAAACAGATGCGCGATGTAGGCCCGTGAAAAGGTCCGGCAGGCGAGGCACGGACAGCCGTCCTGGATCGGTCCGGGATCGTCCTGGAAGCGGGCATTGCGCAGGTTCAGGCGGCCACCCGGGACCCATACCTGGCCCGTCCGGGCGACCCGCGCCGGGAGGACCGAGTCGAACAGGTCGACGCCGCGGTGGACGGCCTCGAGCAGGTCGGCCGGCGAGCCGAGGCCCATGAGGTAGCGGACCCGGGGATCGCCGGCGAGGATCGGCACGGCCAGGTCGAGGACCGCCTCGCGCTGCTCGGCCGTCTCGTCGCCGGCCAGGCCACCGAGGCAGATCCCGTCGAACGGCAGGCCGGCGATGAACTCGGTCGATTCTGCCCGCAGGTCCGGCTCGAGGCCGCCCTGGACGATCCCGAAGAGGGCCTGGTCGGGGCGCCGGTGGGCGGCCAGCGAGCGCTCGGCCCAGCGATGGGTGCGGGCGGTGGCGTCGGCGACGACCTCGCGCGACGAGGCGCCGGGCGGCACCGGCTGGTCGAAGGCCACGGCGATGTCCGAGCCGAGCGCCTCCTGGACCGCGATCGAATGCTCCGGGGTGAAGCGATGGACCGAGCCGTCGAGGTGGCTGCGGAACGTGACCCCGTCGTCGTCGACCGCGCGCAGGTCGCTCAGCGACACGACCTGGAAGCCGCCGCTGTCGGTCAGGATCGGGCCGTTCCAGGCCATGAACCGATGGAGCCCGCCGAGACGCTCGATCCGCTCGTGGCCAGGGCGCAGGTAGAGGTGGTACGTGTTGGCCAGGATGATCGTGGCGCCGACCTCGGCGATGTCGTCGGGGTGGAGCGCCTTGACCGTCGCGTTCGTGCCGACGGGCATGAACTGGGGCGTCTCGATCGTGCCGTGGCCGACCTCGAGCCGGCCGAGGCGGCCGCGGGTCGAGCCGTCCGCGGGCGACGGGACGAGGGTGGTGAAGGTCGCCGGGCCGAGGGGGGCCGTCACGCAGGATCCCCGCCGGGCTCGGACGCCCCGCCTTCGGCCACGGCGGCGTTGTCCCACAGGGCCGGCATGTCCTGCTCGGGCCGGCGCGGGGGCGGAACGTCGTAGCCGTGCTTGCGCAGGTGCGCCCGCCCGCCGTCGGTCAGGATCCGGCCCTGGGGCGTGCGGTCCATGAACCCGAGGCGCAGGAGGTACGGCTCGTAGACGTCCTCGATCGTCTCGACCTCCTCGGCCAGGAGCGCGGCGACGGCGGCGACGCCGACCGGGCCGCTGGCGAACTTCTGGGCGATCGCCGCCATCAGCTTGCGATCCGTGGTGTCGAGGCCGACCTCGTCGATCTCGAGGGCGCTGAGGGCCTCCTCGGCCAGGGCCAGGTCGATCCGGCCGTCGCCGTGGACCTGGGCATGATCCCGGGTCCGCTTCAGGAGCCGGTTGACGACCCGCGGCGTGCCCCGGCCACGCCGGGCGATCGCGACTGCCGCTTCCTTGCTGACCGCGACTCCCAGGATCCCGGCCGAGCGCAGGACGATCGCGGTCAGGTCGTCCTCCTCGTAGAAGTCGAGCCGGTAGGTCGCCCCGAACCGGTCGCGGAGCGGGCCGCTGATCCGGCCGGCGCGGGTCGTGGCGCCCACGACGGTGAACGGCTTGAGGGTCAGGCGCAGCGAGCGCGCGGACGGCCCCTTGCCGATCATCACGTCGAGCGCGTAGTCCTCCATCGCCGGGTAGAGGATCTCCTCGACCGCTCGGTTGAGGCGATGGATCTCGTCGATGAACAGGACGTCGTGCTCGTCCAGGGCGGTCAGGATCGCGGCCAGGTCGCCGGCGCGCTCGATGGCCGGCCCGCTCGTGTAGCGGACGTTCACGCCGAGCTCGCGGGCGATGATCGTGGCCAGGGTCGTCTTGCCGAGGCCGGGCGGGCCGTAGAGCAGGACGTGATCGGCGGCTTCTCCCCTGCCCCGCGCCGCGGACAGGAGGACGGACAGGTTGGCCTTCACCTCGCGCTGGCCGATGTACTCGGCGAGGGTGTGCGGCCGGAGCGTGCCCTCGACAGCCTGGTCCGCCTCGTCGAGGAGGTCGGCCGCGAGGATCCGGGAAGCG
Organism: uncultured Chloroflexia bacterium; assembly: GCA_963727055.1. GTDB lineage: Bacteria > Chloroflexota > Limnocylindria > Limnocylindrales > CSP1-4 > Palsa-1033. The sequence goes on along the minus strand of CAVSEN010000003.1, from coordinate 572,831 downwards.
TCGTCGGTCATTGGCGGGAGTCTACCATGGATTCTGTCCATATCGCACGTTTGTTCTACATGTGATACGGCCTCAGGGAATGCTGGGGGACCGGGCGCCCAGGTCACGTCGTTCGGTATATCCCGGAGATATCCGCCCGGGCGGGCCTGCGGTGGGGGCCGCCTTGGCCTCGCGGTTGGCGCACGGCCACGAGGGACTCACCCAGCGGTCCAGTGAGCGACTAACTCCTAGCAATCCGGTGGGCAATGGGTACAATCCGCCAATGCGCCTCTCACGACGCTCGGAATACGGCCTGCGCGCCCTGATCGACCTCGTTCGCAACGAAGCGGACGGGCCGGTGCCGCTGGCCACGCTCGCCGAGCGCAACCGCCTGCCGCCGAAGTTCCTCGAGCAGATCATGGCCACCCTCAAGCACGGCGGCATCGTCCGCACGACGCTTGGCTCGCACGGCGGCTATGCCCTGGCCCCGGGCGCCTCCGCGACGAGCCTCAGCCACGTCATCCGGCTGCTGGACGGTGCGCTGGCCCCGGTCGGCTGCGTCAGCCTCCTGTTCTACGAGCCGTGCTCGTGCCCGGACGAGGCGACCTGCTCGCTGCGCGACGCGATGATCGACGTCCGCGACCGGATGCTCTCGTTGCTCGACAGCGAGACCCTCGCCCAGACGGCGGCCCGGCGCGGCTCGGCCCAGATCGATCCCCACCACCTCCATCCGGACGTGGCGCCCGGCGCCTGACCGAGCCGGAACCAAACCGAGCCCGGACCGGAGGCTCAATTCCGGAGCAGCGTCCGCAGGGCCGCCTTGACCCGCTCCTCGAGCGTCGCGCCGACGACCCCGGCAGCGCCACCACTGCCGAGGGCCGCCCGAGCCGCGTCCCGGGCCTCGCCCAGGGAATAGCCGAGGGCCTGGAGGGCCGCCACCACCTCGTTGTCACCGGTCACGCCGATCGCCCCGACCGAGGCGCTGATACCGGCCGCCGCGACCTTCTCCTTGAGCTCGAAGATCACCCGCTCGGCAAGGCGCTTGCCGATCCCGGGGATCGCCGTGAGCATCGCCTGGTCGCCCTCGATGATCGCCAGCTGGAGGTCGGCGACCGGCCGGCTGCCGGTGATCGCCAGGGCGACCTTGGGCCCGACCCCGGTCACCGACAGGAGCAGGTTGAAGAAGCCCAGCTCCTCCGCCGAGCGGAAGCCGTACAGGGCCTGGAGGTCGTCCCGGACGAGGTGGTACGTGTGGAGCTTGATCTTCGAGCCCGGGGCGGCGCTGGCGATCACCGCCGGCGAGACGAAGACGCGGTAGCCGATCCCGCCGACCTCGACCACGAGCGAGTCGACCGCGATCGCCCCGACCAGGCCCTCGACCGAGGCGATCATCGCCGTTCCCTGGCGAGGGCCTCGCGGACCGCCCGCTCGTACGGCGTCCGGCCGCGGGTGATCGGCTCGATCGACGATCGATCGAGGACGCTGGCCTTCTCGCGGTCGGCCGCCTCGCCGGCCGAGGCCGGGCGCTCGCGGTGAGCGACGCAGATCGCCATCGCCAGGGCGTCCGCGGCGTCGTCGGGCTCAGGCAGCACGGCCAGGCCGAGAATCGCCGCGACCATCCGCTGGACCTGCCCCTTGTCGGCCGAACCCGAGCCGGCAACCGCCAGCTTGACCTCGTTGGGGGTCGCCTCGCGGACGGGGATCCCGGCCTGGGCCGCCGCCAGCAGGACCACCCCCCGGGCCTGGCCGACGGCGAACGCCGTCTGGACGTTGCGGCTGAAGAACAGGCGCTCGACGCCGACGAGGACCGGCCGATGGCGCTCGATCAGGTCGGTCACGCAGCGATGGATCTCGGCCAGCCGCTCGCCGAGGGGCAGGTCGGGCGAGGTGACGAGGCAGCCGAACTCGACCGATCGCAGCCCGCCCCGTGCATCCTCGACGAGTCCGTAGCCAAGGGCGGCCGTCCCGGGATCGATCCCGAGAACGATCATCCGGCGACTTCGGCGAAGACGTCCTCCGGGATCTCGAAGTTCGCAGTCACGCGCTGCACGTCCTCGAGGTCCTCGAGCAGCTCGACCAGGCGCATGGCCTGCCGGGCGTGGTGGCTGTCGAGCTCCACCGTCTGCTTGGCGATCATCGCCGACTCGGCCGATTCGACCGCCACGCCGCCGTCCTCGAGGGTCTGCCGGACCCGCTCCAGGTCGGCCGGTGCCGTGTAGATCTCGAGCGGCTCGGTCGTCGGGTCAACGTCCTCGGCACCGGCGTCGATCGCGGCCAGGGCCACCTCGTCGGGATCGCCCGAGGCGACCGTGATCAGGCCGCGCGGCTCGAACTGCCAGGCGACCGCGCCGCTGCCGGCGAGCTGGCCGCCCGACTTGGCGAACATCGAGCGGACCTCGGCCGCGGTCCGGTTGCGGTTGTCGGTCGCCGCCTCGACCAGGATCGCGACGCCGCCCGGACCGTAGCCCTCGTAGGTGATCTCCTCGAACTGCTCGGCGTCGCCGCCACCGGTCGCCTTCTCGATGGCCCGCTTGATGTTCTCGGCGGGCATGTTCAGCGAGCGCGCCTTCTCGATCGCCAGCCGCAGCCGGTAGTTCGCGTCGGGGTCGCCGCCGCCGGTCCGGGCCGCCACGGCCGACCTCCCGGGCGACCTTGGTGAACATCGCCCCGCGCTTGGCGTCGTTGACGCCCTTCTGGCGCTTGATCGTCGACCATTTCGAGTGACCGGACATCGCGCCCGAGTATAGCGGACTATCATGGCCGGACCGACGAGCGCGCCTGCTCCACCCGAGCACCGGCAGGCCGTCGGGACGGGCCGTTCGGCCCCAGCCGCCCACCCCGCCATCGCGCGGCGACGAGCAGTCGAGAGGACCGAGCGTCATGACGACGAAGAGCGTTGACCTCGCCCATCTACGGAGCGTCGTCCTGGCCGGCCATGCCGGTTCGGGCAAGACGACGCTCGCCGAGAGCCTCCTGTTCCGGGCCGGGGCCATCCCCCGCCTGGGCCGGGTCGACGATGGAACGTCAACCCTGGATTACGAGCCCGAGGAGCAGAAGCGCCGGGAATCGCTGAGCCTGGCCGTCGCCACGTTCGACGACAGCGGGACGATCGTGACGATGGTCGACACGCCAGGCTATCCCGACTTCGCGGCCGAGGTCGTCTCCGCGATGGCAGCCTGCGACGGCGCCCTGTTCGTGGTCGACGCGTCGGGCGGGATCGGCTCCGGGCTCGAGACGGCCGTCGATCTCGGTCGGAACACCGGCCGGTCGGCCTGCTTCTTCATCAACAAGTGCGACCGCGAGAACGCCGACCCGACCGCCGCCCTCGACAACTTGCGCGCGACGTTCGGCAACAAGATCGCTCCGCTCCACCTGGCGATCGGGGCGGCCGAGTCGTTCTCGGGCTACGTCGACCTGGTCCACCGCAAGGCATGGCAGTGGGACGGCAAGGCCGAGGTCGAGATCCCGATCCCGGCCGAGATGAGCGCGGAGGTGGACCGCCGCCGTGACCAGCTCCTCGAGGCCGCCGCCGAAGCCGACGACGACGTCCTGACCAAGTACCTCGACGGGGCCGAGGTGAGCGACCCCGAGCTCGAGGCCTGCCTGCGCAAGGGCGTCAAGGAGTCGATCCTCGCCCCGGTCCTGGTCGGCAGCGCCGTTCGTGGAATCGGCCTGCGCGCCCTGCTCGACGCCTTCATCCGCTACCTGCCGTCACCCGCCGACGAGCCGCCGATCCCGGCCCACGAGCCGAAGTCGGGCGACCTCATCCCGGTCGCTGCCGATCCCGATGGGCCGCTCCTCGTCCGCGCGTTCAAGACGGCTGCCGACCCGTTCGTCGGCCGGCTGACGTACCTGCGGGTCCTGTCGGGCACGCTCCACGGCCAGGGCCACGCCTGGAACTCCAACCGCGGCGAGGACGAGCGGATCGCCCAGCTGCTGCTGATCCACGGCAAGGACCAGGAGCCGGTCGGCGTCCTCCAGGCGGGCCAGATCGGCGCCGTGGCCAAGCTGACGGTCACCGCCACCGGCGACACCCTGAGCACCCGCGAGCGTCCCCTCGAGCTCGACCCGCTGCGCTTCCCGACGCCCTCGCTGGCCGTCGCGATCGAGCCCCAGACGAAGGCCGACCTGGACAAGATGGGCGCCGCCCTGGCCCGCATGCTCGAGGAGGAGCCAAGCGCCCGGGTCGACCGCAGCGCGACCGGCGAGCAGCTCCTGGTGGCGATGGGCGAGGCGCACGTCGCGGTCATCGGCGAGCGCCTGAAGCGCAAGTTCGGGGCGGCGATCGTGACCCGGACGCCGACCGTGCCCTACCGCGAGACGATCCGGGGCAAGACCCAGGTCGAGGGCAAGTACAAGAAGCAGACCGGTGGCCACGGCATGTTCGGGCATGTCTGGATCGAGCTCGAGGCGAACCCCGGCGGCGGGATCGAGTTCGGCGAGCGGGTCGTCGGCGGCTCGGTGCCCAAGAACTTCTTCCCGGGCATCGAGAAGGGCATCCGCGAGGCGGCGGCCGAGGGCGTCATCGCCGGCTATCCGCTGAGCGACTTCAAGGCGGTCCTCTACGACGGATCGTTCCACCCGGTCGACTCGAACGAGCTGTCGTTCAAGATCGCGGCCTCGATGGCCCTCAAGAAGGGCGTCATGGACTGCCGGCCGGCCCTGCTCGAGCCGATCATGCTCGTCACGGTGACGGTCCCCGAGCGCTACATGGGCGACGTGAACCGCGACCTGAACACCCGCCGCGGACGGGTCCTGGGAATGGACACCGACGGCGGCAACCAGGTCGTGTCGGCCCACGTGCCGCAGGCCGAGCTGTTCACCTACGCCACCGAGCTGCGCTCGCTGACCCACGGCCGAGGCACGTTCACGGCGGTCGTCGACAGCTACGAGGAAGTGCCGTCGCACATCGCCGACAAGGTGATCAGCGCCCACAAACGCGAGGTCGAAGCCGCCCACAACTAGCTCGACGGTGGCGGTCCCGGCCCCGCGGGCTGGCGCGAGCCCGGGGTTCGCGGCTCGCGAAGAATGTGCGGGCGTGCGGGTGTGCGGGTGTGCGGGAAGAATTCCGACATACCAGCCCACGTGGTGGTAAGGAAGAAACCCGGCCGCCCAAGGGTCCCTGGCCGAACGCGGCGCCCGGCATCGTGCGTGGCCGCGACCGTCTCGCGATGTCAGGCCGCCGATTCCGGGCCAGACCTTCACGTACCACCACACAGGCTGGTATGTCGGAACAATGGCCGCCGCAAACGTCCAGGCAGGAGCCGATCGCTACTGCAGACTCACCGCCTCGATCGCGCACGTGCCCGAGGCGCTGAACGTGACCTCGATCGCGATGGCTGCGCCGGCCCGAACCGTCAGCAAGCCGAAACAGCGTGGCTCGACGTGGAAGAACGCGGGCGTCGGCGGGCGCTGACCGAAAGGAGGGCCGCTGCCTGGGTCGGTACGGCGGGAGTGGCCGAAGCAGGAGCCGGCGCCGCGCATCCGCTGAACAGGCAGCACAGAGCGACTGAGACGAAGAACCTCATTCGTCGCCAGACGCCCCGCCCGGCCGATCAGTTTCCTAGATGACGCAGCCGTAGCAGACAAGGCCACTCCACAGGATGGCCGGGCTCGACGCGTGTTGGCCGTTCTCGGCGACGAGCAGGACGGCCTGATAAGGTCCTGGTCCGGCCTCGTTCGTGAAGGTCCAGGTGACGTTGCTCGTCCGGGCCGTACCGGGCGCGGTCGCGAGGAGCACGAGCTTCGAGGCGGGAATCGGGGTGCCGGCGATGACGCACGGCGTGTTGTCGTTCTCCGCGGAGTCGCGGATGCAGTCGGTCACGCCGTAGATGCGGAACGTCGTCGCGGCACCGTCGGGCTCGGACCAGGTCGCCCGATAGTGATCGGTCGTCGTGAAGCCGTCCTTGGCGACGGTCGCCTTGACGAGGACGAACCTGGTGTTGGTTGGTGCGGCCGGCGCGGCCGGATCCGGCGTCGGGCTCGGCGACGCCACCGCCTCGAGCGACGGCGACGATGAGGGCAAGGGTGAGGGCGAGAGCGCCGGTGAGGGCAGCACTGTGGGCGCGACGGACGGCACCGGTAGCAGGCTGTCCCCGGGGTTGCTCGTGGCCGCCGACCCAGTGCACGCCACGAACAAGATCGCCGTGGTGGCGATCATCGTCAGGAGCCGCCAGCTCGTTGCAGGCATTGGCCCTACCCCTTCATCCGCGGTGATCGCGGCGATTTGCCGAGTCGGGAATCGTTTCGGGAGGGCAGACGGACCGGGCAGGTGCCGTGTGTCACTTGCCCATCGAGCTCAGGGGCGGCAGTCGCCTGGCGTTCCCGGCCCGGGTGCCGGCCCGAGCATCGGCGGCCCCGACCAGACGTCGATCCGGCCGCAGGACAGGTCGACCCGGTTGCCGTCGCCCTTGAGGTAGCTGTTCGTCTCGATGACGTCGCCGGCGTGGATCGTCAGTGCCACGAGCGTTCGACCGTAGGCGTTGCGCACCTCGACCTGCCAGGGAAGCGGAGGCAGGACGCCGGCGGGAACCGCATCGTCGACACCGCAGCCGAGGCACGCACCCGGTTGGAGGGTCGCAACGAAGGATCCGTTGACGATCACCTCGACACCGAGGGTCGAGCCATTCGAGACCGAGACCGACATCGACTCGGGCGACACGATCCCGCCCGTGCCCGCCGACGCCGTGGGCCCGTTCGATGGCGTGGCGATCTTGATCCTGCAGGTCCCTGCAGACTGCGAATGCCACAGAGACCTTGACCCTCGAGCCGGCCGCGACGGTGAGCCCAGCGACACAGGCGGGAACGAGCTTCAACTGTACCGGCGTCGTCACCGGCGAGGCCACGTCCGACACGAGGTTGATGACGCCCGCGACCTGATATCGGCCAGAAGCGATCCTGGTCGGCGCATCCGCCGCGAAGGACCCGACGTCCCAGGTTCCCATCTTGGAGGCGCCGACCAGAGGAAACGAGATGGGCTGGCCCGTCGTGACAGTCCAGACCGGCGAGGGCGAAGTCTCGCCTTCGTCCGGCTGGAACAGGAGCAGGGCACTGCACCCGTAGGGAATCCCGCAAGCCACCTGGCCGCCTGCGGTCAACGTCAACCGAGCATCACTCGGGCCCGCCGGGGGCTGGCTCGACGACGGTGAGCTGGGCGTCGTCGGTACCGGCGATCCGCAGGCAGCCAGCAGCGTACTCAGCACAGCACCGATCAACAGCCTCATTGCTCACCTGACGCCGCAGAAGGGCCAGCGGTTGCCACGAAGCGCCGCCGCCGGTCAGGCGGTGAACCGGCCCACGTACCGTTGCGCGTCGTAGGCGGGTCATTCACGCCCGAAAGACTCGAGCCGCCACCCGTGGACGTCTCAAGACCAGGGCCGCAGTTTTCGGCCTCATCGTCCCACTCGCGTCGAGCGGCGCCGCCAGGTTCCACGGCCGGGGTCGTTCCGGAACTACCGGAATACCAGCCCGGGTGGTCATAAGAGACGATTCGGAACCGGACGGAGCCCCAGCCGCGCGGATTCGTGCGTGGACGCAGCACGGGACTGCCAATCGAGCCCCATCGCTGCCGCAGATCCCCGCTTATGACCTCACCGGCTGGTAATCCGGACGAAGTTGCCGAGAACCCGATCAGCCCGTCGCCGCGCCCATCGCCGCCAGCGCCGCACCGAGGTCGAGGCTGCCGTCGTAGAGGGCCCGGCCGACGATCGCGCCCGCGCACCCGAGAGAGCGGACCGCGAGCAGGTCGGCGACCGAGCGGATCCCGCCGGAAGCGACGATCCGGCCGAGGTCGAGCCCGACGAGCGCTGCGAGCAGCTCGAGGTCGGGGCCAGCCAGCCCGCCATCGCGGGCGATCGAGGTGACCTCGAACGTCGTCACGCCCTCCCGATTCAGCCGCTCGAGCGCCGCGGCCACCGGAACCCCCGGCGCCCCTTCCCGCCAGCCCTCCCCGACCGCCCTCCCGTCCCGAACGTCGAGCGCAACGACGATTCGACCCGATCCGAACGTCTTCACCAGGTCGGCGGCGAAGCCTGGTTGGCCCAGCGCGGTCGTTCCCACCACGACCCGGCTGGCGCCCGATGCGAGGGTCGAGGCAACGCTCGCCCGATCGCGCAAACCGCCCGAGACCTCGCACGCAGCCTCTTCCCCGATCGATCGAAGCACACGTCGAATGAGGTTGCCCTGCGCCTGGCCCCCAACCCGGGCGCCATCGAGATCGACCAGGTGGATCCAGCGCACCCCGGCGGCCACGAAGCCGCGAGCAACGGCGGCCGGGTCGTCGCTGAAGGCCGTCTCGGCCTCGAAGTCGCCACGCAACAATCGGACCACCCGGCCGCCGCGCAGGTCGATCGCGGGCAGCAGCTCGAACGACGCGGCGGTTCCCATTGACATCAGGCCACCCGCTCCCGTATCGTCCCGTATTAGCACATTACTACGATAGCACAGCAGGCGGCACCGAATGGCAACCACCACCGACGACTGGCGCTCCGAGCATACCGAGGCGCTATTCGGCGCGATCCTGCGCCTCGAGACGCCGGCCGATGCCGAGCACTTCTTCCGCGACCTGTGCACGCTCGGCGAGCTGCGCGACCTGGCCCAGCGCTGGGCCGTCGTCCGGATGCTCGACCAGGGCCTCCACTACGCCGAGATCTCGAAGCGGACCGGTGCGAGCACCGCCACGATCACCCGGATCGCCTCGTGGCTGCGCCACGGCGAGGGCGGCTACCAGGCGGCGCTCGCCCGACTGCACGAAACCGACGAGGAGCCCGAATGAGGGAGCGCCTGCGCCTCGCCGTCCCGAACAAGGGCCGCCTCGTCGAACCGACGCTGCACCTGCTCCATGACGCCGGGTTGATCTTCGAGGAGCACGACCGGAGCCTTGTCGCCCGGGTCTCGAACTACGACCTCGACATCCTGTTCGTGCGCACGAACGACGTGATCGAGTTCGTCGGCGACGGAGTGGCCGACCTCGGCGTGACCGGAATCGACCTGCTGGCCGAGACGGCCGCCGAGCTGCCGACGGTCCGCGCCCTTGGCTACGGGCGCTGCCGGCTGGCCGCTGCCGTGCCGACCGACAGCCAGGTCCGCCGGCTCGAGGAGCTGGCCGGGCTGCGGGTGGCGACCGCCCACCCGAACACGACCCGCCGGTTCTTCACGGAACGCAAGATCGGGGTCGAGGTGATCCCGATCTCCGGAGCGGTGGAGGTCGCGCCGCGGCTGGGCCTGGCCGAAGCGATCGTCGACCTCGTGTCGACCGGCTCGACCCTGGTGATGAACGGCCTCCGCCAGGTCGGCGACGTCCTCGCCTCGGAGGCGATCCTGGTCGCCAATCCGGCGGCGCTGACCGAACGGGCGCTGGAGCTCAAGGCGATCGACACGATGCTCTCGTCGGTGATCGCCGCCCGTGGCCAGAAGTACGTGATGATGAATGCCCCGGCGGCCAAGCTCGACGAGGTCACGGACATCCTGCCCGGCCTGAGCTCGCCCTCGGTCATCCCCCTGGCCCACGACGGGATGATCGCGATCCACGCCGTCGTCGAGGCCGACACGGTGTGGGGCCTGCTCCCGCGGCTCAAGGCCGCCGGCGCCTCGGGGATCCTCGTCCTGCCGATCGAGAAGATCGTGGCATGAGCCCGACGCCGGCCTCGATGAGCGATCCCCGGGTTCCCGCCTCGTACAGCTGGGAGGCGACGAACGAGGAGGTGGCCCGGCGCTACGGCCTGCCGGTCGAGCAGGTCGTACGCTTCGACCTGAACACCTCCCCTGCCCCGCCGGCCAGCGTCGCGGGGCTGCTCGCCACCGGCCGGTTCGAGCTCGGGCTCTCGGAGTACCCACCGTCTGACTACCGCCGGCTGACCGCCGCGGCCGCCATGGCCTACGCCGTCCCCACCGACGAAATCCTCGTCGGGGCCGGTGCCGACGAGATCCTGGACCTCGCTGCCAAGGCATTCCTGGGCGATGGCGACCGGGCGGTCATCCCGACCCCGAGCTACGCGATGTACCGGGTCCTGACCGAGCAGCGCCGGGCGGAGGTCGTGGCCGTCCCTCGCCTGGGACCCGAGGCGGAGCGGGCGCTCGATCGACCGGCGGTCCGGGCGGCGGCTCGAAGCGCCGCCGTTGTCTGGCTGTGCAACCCGAACAATCCGACCGGCCGGCTCGAACCGGACGGCCTGATCGACGATCTGCTGGCGGACCTGGCCGCCGACGCCGTGGCCGACGGGCGCGAGGCACCCGTCGTCGTCCTTGACGAGGCGTACAGCGAGTTCGTCGGCCGGAGCCTCGTCGGGTTGCGGGCCGGCTATCCCCGCCTCGTCGTCGTCCGAACCGCGAGCAAGGCCTATGCCCTGGCGGGGCTGCGGGTCGGCTTCGCGATCGCCCGGCGGGAGACCCTTGCCCGGATCGAGCCGTACCGGCCGCCGGGCTCGGTCTCGACGGTCTCGGTCTCGATTGCCACCGAGATCCTGGCCGAGCGCGACGTCCTGGCCGCGAACCTCGCCCGGGTCGAGACCGAGCGCGCCCGCCTGGCGGAGGGACTGCGTGCCGCCGGCTGGCGGCCGGAGCCGAGCGTGACCAACTTCCTGCTCGTCCCGTTCGCCGATCCGGAGACGGCCGCAACCGTGGCCGAAGCGCTGCTCAAGGAGGGTCTCGTGCCCCGGACGTTCCCCGCCGATCATCCCCTTGCCCACTGCCTCCGCCTGACGGTCCGTGACGCGACCGAGGACGACCGCCTGATCGCGGCGTCGCAGCGCGCCGGAGGCACCCGATGACGAGCCCGGACGGCCTCGGCGACACCGCCGTCGAGGTGGTGGGTCGGCGAGCCCGGGTCGGGCGAACGACCCGGGAGACGAGCGTGAGTGCCTCGGTCGATCTCGACGGGACCGGCCAGGTCTCGATCGCAACCGGGGTCGGCTTCTGGGACCACCTCCTCGGCTCGCTCGGCCACCACGGCCTGTTCGACCTCGACATTCGGGCCGAGGGTGACCTGGCCGTCGACGAGCACCACACGGTCGAAGACGTCGCGCTCGTGCTCGGGAGCGCGTTCGCGGCGGCGCTCGGCGATCGGGCCGGGATCGCTCGCTTCGGCGATGCCCGGGTGCCGATGGACGAGGCCCTGGCCAGCGTCGTGGTCGACCTCGGCGGCCGGCCGTACGCCGTGATCGACCTGCCGTTCCGGGGCGAGCGGGTCGGCCAGTTGCCGCTCCAGCTCGTTGAGCACGGCCTCGAGGCCTTCGCCCGGACGGCGGGTGCGACGCTCCACGTCGGCGGCACCGGGCGCAACGACCACCATCTCGCGGAGGCCGCCTTCAAGGCGCTCGGCCGGGCACTTCGCCAGGCGACCGAGATCGATCCGCGCCGGCCGGGCATTGCTTCGCTCAAGGGCACGCTCGAATGATCCGGGTGGCCGTCGCCGACTACGGCGCGGGCAACCTCGTGAGCATCACCCGGGCGCTCGAGGTCGTCGGGGCCGATCCGCGGGTCGTGCGCGATGCCGAGGGCCTGCGCGACGTGGATGCCTTGATCGTGCCCGGCGTCGGAGCGGCCGGTCCGGCGATGGATCGCCTTCGCCGACGCGGCCTGGTCGATCCGATCCGGGCCTGGATCGCCGCCGGGCGGCCGTTCCTGGGGATCTGCCTGGGCCTCCAGCTCCTGTTCGATCGGTCCGACGAAGACGGCGCCGCGACCCTCGGCGTGCTCGGCGGTCCAACGGTCGAGCTGGCCGGCGCGCCGACCCTGCCCCACATCGGCTGGAACACCGTCGACTGGACGGGCGACCCGGCCCTGTTTGATGGCCTGCATACGGGCACGGCGTTCTACTTCGTCCACTCGTATGTCGCGGCGCCGCGCGATCCAGGCGTCGTGATCGCAGAGTCCGAGCACGGCAGCCGCTTTCCGGCCGCGATCGCCCGGGACAACCTGTTCGCGGTCCAGTTCCACCCCGAACGGAGCGGGGCCGACGGCCTGCGCGTGGTCGCGAATTTCGTGGCGACCGCCGGGGCCCGGCCGTTCGCCGGCGCCGCCGGGGCGCTGGCCTGATGCTCAGCCGGCGGGTGATCCCGTGCCTCGACGTGGCCCACGGCCGGGTGGTGAAGGGAACCCGATTCGTCGACCTCGTCGACGCCGGCGACCCGGTCGAGCTGGCAGCCCGCTACGCCGCCGAAGGAGCCGACGAGATCGTCTACCTCGACATCAGCGCGGCGCCCGAGGGCCGGGGCACGCTGCTCGGTCTCGTCGAGCGGACGGCCCGCTCAGTGTTCATCCCATTGACGGTCGGGGGCGGGGTGCGGGCGGTGCACGAGATGCGCGACGTCCTGCGCGCCGGGGCGGACAAGGTCTCGCTCAACAGCGCCGCCGTCGCCGACCCGGCGCTGGTCAGCCGCTGCGCCGCCAGGTTCGGGCGGCAGGCCGTCGTCGTGGCAATCGACGCCGCTCGCGAGCGCAGGGGCGAGGGATCTGGCGAGGAATCTGACGGCGCGCCCGGCCGCTGGATCGCCTACGTCCGGGGTGGCCGGGAGCGGACGGGCCTCGACGCCGTGGCCTGGGCTGAGCAAGCGGTCGAGCTGGGCGCCGGCGAGCTGCTCGTGACCTCGATCGATCGCGATGGAACCGGCTCCGGCTTCGACACCGACCTGCTCCGGGCGATCAGCGAACGCGTCCCGGTGCCGGTGATCGCCTCCGGCGGCGCGGCGGGTCCGGCCGACTTCGTCCGGGCGATCCGCGATGGCGGCGCCGACGCCGTCCTCGCCGCCTCGATCTTCCACCGCGGCACCTTCGCGATCGCCGACGTCAAGCGAGCGATGGCCGCGGCCGGCCTCGCGGTCCGGCTGACCGGCGAGCTGGCGGCATGACCTTCGACCCGGCCACCGTCGCCTGGCCCGAGGACGGGGACAGCGCCGCCACCATGGTCCGTTCGGGCCTCCTTCCGGCGATCGTCCAGGATCGCGCGGACGGCCGGGTCCTGATGCTCGCCTGGGTCGATCGCGTGGCCCTCGAAACGACCCTCGCAACGGGCGCGGTCCACTTCCACTCCCGCTCCCGGGATCGGCTGTGGCGCAAGGGCGAGACGAGCGGCAACGTCCTGCGCCTGGCCTCGATCGCGCTCGACTGCGACCGGGACGCCCTGCTCCTCACGGTGGACCCTGCCGGGCCGACCTGCCATCGCGGCACCCGAAGCTGCTTCGACCTCGCCGACGCCCCGCCGCCGCCCTCGGCGCAGGGCTTTGCCTGGCTCGAGACGCTCTGGGCGACGATCGCCGATCGGGCGGCGCACCGGCCGGCCGGCTCGTACACGACGGGCCTGCTCGAGGGCGGCGTCGACGGCGCGGGCCGGAAGGTGACCGAAGAGGCGACCGAGGTCCTCCTGGCGGCCAAGGACGACGCGGTGGCCGAGGCGGGCGGCAGCGCGCGCGACGCAACCCGGGCGGCGCTCAGCGGCGAGGCCGCCGACCTGCTCTTCCACACCCTCGTGCTGCTGGCCGAGCGAGGCCTCGAGCCCGGCGAGGTGCTCGCCGTCCTGCGCTCCCGGGCCCGGGTCGGCTAGGCGGGCGAGACCCGAACGATCCGGTAGGCCTTCTTGCCGCTGCGCAGGACGAGGTAGCCCCCGGGCAACGGCGTGGGCAGGGCCTCATCGGCCGAGCCGACCCGGACCTCGTTGACCGACAGGCCGCCCTGGCCGATCGCCCGCCGTGCCTCTCCGTTCGAGGCGAACAGCCCGGCCGCGACGGCTACGGCGACTGGGCCGCCGCCGACCACGCCCGCATCGACGACCGCGTTCGGCAGCTGCTCGAAGGCGAAGGCCAGGACCTCCGGCCCGAGGCTCGGCAAGGTCCGGCTGAAGACCGCCTCGCTGACCGCCTTGACCCGGGCCAGGACGTCGGCGCCATGGACCCGTTCGGTCAGGTCGGCGGCGAGCGTCCGCTGGCCGAGCCGCGCCTCCGGGTGGGCGGCCGCCTCGGCCTCGATCGCGGCGACCTCGGGCTGGTCGTTCAGGGTGAACATCCGCAGCAGGCGACCCGTCTCGGCATCGTCCCGGTCCAGCCAGAACTGGTAGAAGGCGTACGGCGAGGTGCGGGCCGGGTCGAGCCAGATCGACGTGCCGGCGGCCGTCTTGCCGAACTTCTGGCCGGTCGGGTCGAGCAGGAGCGGGTAGCTCAGGCCGTGCGCCCGGTCGTTGCCCTGCTCGTCGTGGCCCTCGATCCGGCGGATCAGCTCGAGCCCGGCGGTGATGTTGCCCCACTGGTCGGCGCCGCCCATCTGGAGCTCGACCCCGAGGCTGCGGTGGAGCTCGAGGTAGTCGGTCGCCTGCAGCAGCATGTAGCTGAACTCGGTGTAGCTGAGGCCCGCCTCGAGCCGGTTGGCCACCGAATCCTTGGCCAGCATGTAGGGCACGGTGAAGTGCTTGCCCACCTCGCGCAGGAAGTCGAGCAAGCGGAGCGAGCCGAGCCAGGAGTGGTTGTCGGGCATCAGCGCGCCGGTCGGGCCGTCGAAGTCGAGGAAGCGCTCGAGCTGGACCCGGATCGACGCCGTGTTGGCGACGACCGTGTCGCGGGTCAGCAGGTTGCGCTCGGCCGAGGTGCCCGACGGGTCGCCGATCATCCCCGTGCCGCCGCCGACGAGCGCAACCGGCCGGCCGCCCCGGCGCTGGAGGTGGAGCAGGCCGAAGATCGGCACGAGGTGGCCGACGTGGAGCGACGGACCGGTCGGATCGAAGCCGATGTAGCCGGCCACCGGTCGCGGATCGCGCAGGCGGGCGGCGAGCCCCGGCGTCGCGGCGTGGAACAGTCCGCGCCAGGCGAGCTCGTCGAGCAGGCCGCTGGACGGATGGGCGGGAGCGGGCGGCGTCACAGGCGGCCGCGCCCGGCCGTCACGAGGCGAGGGTAGGGGGAAACCTGTCCATATCCGGCCCTATGCTATCGTGACCGACCGAATGCAGACCAGCCTCGCCCGGCGTCAGCGGCGTCGCCGTAACGGCAACGATCGCGGCTCCGGCAGCGGACGCGCAGCCTCCGGGGCGGCGATCGCCCTGCCACTGTTCCTCTTCGGGACGCTGGCCCTCCTGGCGATCGTCGGGTTCGGGTCCGTGGTGGCCGCCTACTCCTACTACAGCCAGGGCCTGCCCGATCCCCTGCCCCAGCTGAACAACCTGACGTTCAGCCAGGAGACCGTCGTCTACGACCGGACCGGCACGATCGAGCTGGCCCGCTTCGGGGCGATCAAGCGCAAGGTCATCCCCTACGACCAGATGCCGCCGGCCCTGATCGACGCGACCACGAGCATCGAGGACAAGACGTTCTGGCAGAACGCCGGCTTCGACCCGATCGGGATCCTGTCGGCCGCCGTCGACACGGTCACCGGCAAGGCCCGCGGTGCCTCGACGATCACCCAGCAGCTTGTCCGTAACCGGCTGCTGCCCGACAGCGCCTTCGCCGGTTCGACCTACGAGCGCAAGATCCGGGAGATCATCCAGTCGATCCGGCTGACCCAGGAGCTGCCGCCCGGCGTCGCCGGCAAGCAGCAGATCATGGAGGCCTACCTCAACCAGAACTTCTACGGCAACCAGAGCTACGGCATCGCTGCTGCCGCCGAGAGCTACTTCGGGATCACCGACCTGTCCAAGCTCGACCTGGCCCAGTCGGCGATCCTGGCCGGCATCCCCCAGTCGCCGTCGGCCTACGACCTGGTCCAGAACGCGGTCGAGCAGTGCAGCGTGACGGTCGCCACCGGGGCCGCCTGCCCGGCCGGCAAGACCCAGCTCGTCGTCCCGCGGGATTCGGCGATCGTCCAGCGCCGCAACCACATCCTCGACCTGATGAAGACGAACAGCGTCCTGACCGCCGGCAAGTACACCGAGGCCGACTACGAGGCGGCCCAGGCCGAGCCGGTGATCCTCACTCCGCCGGCCTCCCAGAAGTGGCTCGCCCCCCAGTTCGTGTGGCAGGTCCGGCACGAGCTGGGCACGGTCCTGTGCCCCTCGACGCCCGACGCCTGCGAGCAGGTCGACACCGGTGGCTACAAGGTGATCACGACGCTCGACTACCGCCTCCAGGCGATCGCCGAGAAGTGGGTCAAGGCGGCCGGGATCGCGCCCAACCAGAAGAACACCGCGGCCTACCTGAAGTCGATCAACGTGCCCTACGAGCAGTGGATCAAGAACCTCAAGGGCCGTGGGATCTACAACGCCGCCCTCGGGGCGATCGACTACCGGACCGGGCAGATCGTCGCCTACGTGGGCTCGGCGGACTACTATGCCGCGCCCCGTGGCGCAAAGTTCCAGCCCCAGTTCGACGTCCTGGCCAACGGCTGGCGCCAGCCGGGGTCGTCCTTCAAGGGCGTCGGCTACCTGGCCGGGATCGAGGACCACGTCACGACCGCGGCCACGATGTTCATGGACGTGGTCACCAACTTCGGCGGCAACTACACGCCCGGTGACGCCGACCTTACCGAACGGGGCCCCGTCCGCCTGCGCGAGGCGATCCAGCTCTCGCTCAACATTCCGGCGATCAAGGCGGCGATCATCGAGGGCCCCGACAAGGTCTTCAACTTCGCCAAGCAGATGGGCATCGTCTGGCAGAACAAGACGAACCCGGGCGGCGCCTCGATCGCGATCGGTACGGTCGAGGTCCACTTCATCGACCTGATCGGAGCCTATGGCGCGATCGCCAACTCGGGCAAGTTGATGCCCCGGACGACGCTCCTGTCGGTCACCGAGCCGCCCAGCCAGGCCGACCCGACGGGCAAGGTCGACTGGCCGCCGGCCAGCGGCCTGCAGCCCGGCCGCCAGGCAGTGAGCCCCCAGGCGGCATTCATCATGCAGGACATCCTGGCCTCGAACACCGACCCCAAGGCCAACCCCTTCTGGTCGATCCGGGCGGTCTACAGCGGCAAGGTCCGCCGCCCGGCCGCACTCAAGACCGGTACCTCGACCGACGAGATCGACCTGGCCGCGATGGGGTTCCTCGCCCCGCCCAAGGACCCCAAGGCCGAGGCGCTGGCCGTCGGGGCCTGGATGGGCAACTCCGATAACAGCGCACCGCCCAACGGGACGGTCGCCCTCGAGACGGCGGCCAGCCTCTGGCAGTCGTTCCTCGAGGACGCGTCGAAGGGTACCCCGGTCGCCCAGTTCGCGGCCCATCCACCGGGCGTGGTCCAGGCCGCGGTCGACGCCAACAGCGGGATGCTGCCCGGGCCCTACACCCAGCGGACGATCAAGGAATGGTTCATCGACGGCACGGTCCCGACCCAGGTCGACGACACGAAGGTCGGCGTCCAGATCGACTCGGCGACCGGGCTGCTGTGGCAGGCCGGCTGCCTGGGGCCCGAGGTCACCAAGGGCTACCTCGACTTCTCGAACGTCGAGCCGGGCCATCCCACCTGGGGCCCGTACACGCGGGGCTGGGTCGCCCGGGCCCGGCGTGGCGTGGGCGTGCGGGGCGGTCCCAAGAACACTCCGACGTCCTACTTCCACTTCGGCTCGGTCTACCCGTTCGGGGCGACGTGGGGGGCACCGTTCGCCCCGACGAAGACCTGCCCGATCGGCGGTCCACCACCGAGTCCCTCGCCGAGCCCCTCGCCGAGTGAAAGCCCGAGCCCGTCCCCCTCGGGCTAGGTCAGGGCGGCGGTCTCGGGAGCTGACGGTCGGGATTCGGCGCTCGCCTTCGAGCAGAAGGCGAGGAAGCTGATCTCGCCCGGCGAGTGCCCGAGGCGCGTGAGAAGAATGGCGCCCTCTGAGAACTGCTGGGTCCCGTGGTTGACGATGGCGATCAGGTAGCGCCACAGCGCCAGGGGGTTGTCGTCGCCCGGCGGCCGCCTCGCCAGGTCATCGTCGGACAGGCCGTCGAACCAGGCCCGAAGGTCCGCCTCTTCCCGGTGCCAGCGGGCCACGAGAGCGCCGAGGGTCGGATAGTCGGCCGCCACGATGTCGCCGTCGGGAAACGAGCCATCCTCCAGCCTGATCCGCCAGGCCCACTCGTTCTCGAGCTGGTGCGCCAGCGTTGCCCGGAGATCGCGGGAGGTCAGGGATTCGGGCGACGCGAACTGGCCGTCGGTCAGCTCCGCCGACGCGGCGAGGATGCGGTCGCGCATCCAGAACAGGTACTCGATCTGCTCGGCGACTTCTTCATGGCGCACCCTCGGAGTATGGCCCCGAAGGCGGCCGCCCACCGTCAGAGGCTGATCAGGGTCGCCCCATCGCCGCCTTCGCCCCGCTCGCCGGGACGAGCGGAGACCACCAGCGGGTGGGCAGCGGCGGCCCTGCGCACCGCGTCGCGCAGGGCGCCCGTGCCGACGCCGTGGATGATCGTCACCCGGTCGAGGTTGGCCAGCGAGGCGTCGTCGAGGTACCGCCCCAGGAGCTCGAGCGCCTCGTCGACGCGGGCCCCGCGCAGGTCGAGCGACGAGGCGACGGTCCGGATCCGGTCGAGGCGCAGGGCGCTGGTCGCGCTGGTGGCCGGCTCGGGCGGCGCGACCGCACGCGGCCGGCGGGTGCGCGAGCGCTCGACCGGGTTCGTCCGCGAGGGGCCGGCCGGCCAGATCGCAGCGAGCGTGTCCTCGGCCGGCGGCGGGCTGGTCGTCGGTTCCACGAACTCGAGGTCGTCGACGTCGGCCATCACCCGCATCGAGCCCGACTCCAGGGTTGCCCGCCGGCCGCCCCGGTCGAGGACGGTGATCCGGCCGGTCCAGCCGCCAGTCCGGCTGCGGGCCTCGTCACCGAGCAGCCAGTCATGGGGGGCCGAAACCGGCTCGGGCGGGCTCGGCTCGGGCTCGGGGACATGGGCCAGCTCGGCCTCGGCGCGAGCGATTGCCGCGTCCAGGGCGCGGGCAGTGACGGTCTCGCGCTCGAGCGTCCGGCGCGTCGCCTGGACCTCCTCGTGCAGTCCGGCAACCAGCCGCTCCGCCTCGCTGCGCGCCGTCCGGACGAGCTCCTCCCGTTCGCGCCGGGCCGCCCGGCGCTCCTCCTGGGCAGCTCGCAGCGCCTCGGCTGCCCGCGCCTCGGCCACCCGGGCCTGCTCGAGCCGGTCGCTCGTCTCGCCCTCGGCCTCCCGGATCGAGGCGAGCGTCGCCTCGAACGAGCGCTGCGATTCGGTCAGGCGCGAGCGGGCGTCGGCCACGATCGGTGCCGGCAGTCCGAGCCGCTCGGCGATCTCGAACGCCTGGCTGCCGCCCGGCAAGCCGATCGTCAGGCGATACGTCGGGCTGAGCGTGTCGAGGTCGAATTCGACCGCCGCGTTGCGCGCCGCCGGCGTCGTGTGGGCGTAGGCCTTCAGCTCGGCGTAGTGGGTGGTCGCCGCGACCAGGGCGCCGGCCCGGATGAAGTAGTCGAGGAGCGCCTGGGCCAGCGCCGAGCCCTCGGTCGGGTCGGTCCCGGCACCGAGCTCGTCGAGCAGGACGAGGGTCCCCGGGCCGGCCTCGGCGGCGATCCGGATGATCGAGCGCAGGTGGCCCGAGAACGTCGACAGGCTCTGGGCGACCGACTGCTCGTCGCCGATGTCGGCGAAAACGTCGCGGAAGACCGGCAGCCGCCCGCCGGCGTCGATCGGCAGGTGGAGGCCGGCCTGGTGCATCAGCGCGAGCAGCCCGAGCGTCCGCAGGGTCACGGTCTTGCCACCGGTGTTCGGGCCGGTCACCACGAGCGCGACATAGCCGTCGCCCAGCCGGATGTCGATCGGCACGACGCGCCCCGTCAGGCCGGGATGGCGGGCGCCGAGCAGGACGACGTCGGGCTGGTCGACCGTCTCCGGCCGGACCCCGTCCATCTCGGCCGCCAGGCGGGCCTTGGCCGACCACAGGTCGAATCGGGCGAGCGCGGCCAGGGACTCGCGCAGGTCGGCGGCCTGGGCGCCGACGAGCGCGGACAGCTCGTCGAGGATCCGCTCGACCTCCGCCCGCTCGGCCACCTGCGCCTCGCGCCAGGCGTTGCCCAGCTCGACCGCCACGAGGGGCTCGACGAACAGGGTCTGGCCGCTGCCCGAGGCGTCGTGGACGATCCCCTTGACCCGGCTCCGGGCATCGGCCCGGACCGGCAGGACGTAGCGACCGTTGCGCAGGGTGATGATCGGCTCCTGGAGTGCGCCGCTCGCCGTCTCGGACTGGACCAGCGCGTCGAGCCGGCGGCGGAGCCGGTCGTAGGCGATCCGGACGGCCTGGCGCAGGCCGCCCAGGCGCGGCGAGGCGGAGTCGAGCAGCTCGCCGACCGGGTCGAAGCTGCGGGCCAGGGTGCTCCGCAGCGCGGGCAGCGGATGGAGCTCGCGGCCCAGCTCGTGGAGCAGCGGGCGGCGTTCCTCGGCCAGGGCCGCGGCGAGTCGCGCGACGGCGTCAAGCGTCTCGGCCAGCTCCAGGAAGTGGCCCGGGTCGAGCCGCCCGCCGCGGGCTGCCCGCTCGATCCACGGCCCGACATCATGGGCGGCGCCGATCCCGATCGTCGGTCGCTCGGCGAGCAGCCCGCGGGCTTCGTCCGTCTCGTCCAGTCGCCGGTCGACGACCACGGCCTCGTTCGACGGCTCGAGCGCCTCCGCCAGCCGGCGACCAGGCGGGAAGCTGGTGTACTCGGCCAGTCGGGCCCGGACCGCCGGGAATTCGAGCAGCGCGATCGATTTGGCGTCCATCAGCGCGACACGCTTGGGTTGCCGGCGATCGCGAAGCGCCAGGTCTTCTCGACCCACGGCGGGCCGGCGTAGGCAATCCCGATGCGGGGCGAATCGGCGATGGCCGGCGGTGCCTCGCCTGGCGCCCGAGCCTCGATGTGGACGGCCTCGTCAGGGTCGAGCAGGTCGGCGCCGGTCAGCCCACGGTCGAGGCCGAAGGCCGCTCCGACCAGGCCCGGGCCGGCGGCCAGCCGGGCGGCCGGGATGGTCGCCAGGCGCGCCGCGGTCCGCTCGAGGTCGGCCGGGCTGAGCGATCGCCGGCTGCGCCGCTCGGCGGCGAGCCGGGCGGCCCGCATCGCCGCGACCCCCTCGAGCGGTTCGACGGCCCGGATCAGGATCGCGTGCGGCTGGCCGGGTGGCCCGGTCACGACGTTGAGACAGTGGTACATGCCGTACACAAGATAGACGTAGGCCCGGCCGGTCTCGCCGTACATCGCCTGATTGCGCGGCGTCGGGCCGTTACGGGCGTGGGACGCCCGGTCGGCCGGTCCGAGATAGGCCTCGACCTCGACGATCCGTCCGCACCCGCCGGCCGGCGCTGACATCTCCGTCCGGGTCGGGCGCGCGAACGAGCCGCATGCCCAGGATGAGGCGGGCGACCTCGAGCGTCGGCCGCTCGAAGGCGACCCGCAGCGTGGCTCCGCTCATGAGCCGGTGAGCGCGCCGCTCAGAACGAGTGGAACAGGCTCCGGATGTCGGCCGGGATCGCCCAGCCGAAGGGAACCATGAAGATCGGGATCAACGTGTCGCGGAAGACCCCGACCGTGCCCGAGTTGTTGAGCGCCGTCCAGAAGTCGCGCAGGAAGTGGATCTCGTTGTCGCTCTGGGGGACCGGCGGCGAGGCCGCGAAGGTCGAGTCGAGGATGATCACGAACGCGCCCAGGATCAGGAGCCCCTCGAGGATCCCGAGAAGGCCGCCCAGCAGCTCGTCGACGGCCGACGCGTTGGGGAACAGCGGCGAGGGCTTGTAGAAGCCCTGGATGATCAGCGAGAAGGCGATGCTGCCGACGACGAAGACGGCCAGGTAGCCGAGCATCCAGGCGTACTGGGGCGGGAACTGGTGCCAGTGCGAGGCCAGGAAGCCGCCCAGCGGGTCGCGCACGGTCGACGCGACGAGGAACGAGAAGAGGATCGCGATGAGGCCGAGCAGCCGCCGGATCGTGCGCTGGATGAACCCGATCAGGAACATCGCAGCCAGCCCGAAGAGGACCAGCAGGTCGAAGACGTTCAGGTTCTGGATAAAGTCGAGCCACGTTGACTCCAGGGCGCGAGGCTACGGGCAGAAGCGGGCGCAAGGGTAGCAGCGGGCCGGGCCCGGTTCAACCACCCAGACCGCTCCCGACCGCATCCGGCCGTGCTCAGGTCCGGATCCGGCCGCCGACGTCGCGAGCGAGGGCCGCGGTGATCGTGGCCAGGCTGGCCTCGAGCTCGGCATCGGCCAGGGTCCGGTCGTCGGCCTGGAACGTGAGCCGGTAGGCCAGGCTGCGCTCGTCGGCGGCCAGCGGCGCTCCGCGGTAGATGTCGAACAGGACGGACCGAGCGCAGGAGCGGGCCGCCCGAGGCGCGGATCGCCCCTTCGACCTCGCCCGACGTCCGGCCGGCCCCGATCACGACGACGGCCAGGTCCCGCTCGACCGGCCGGGAGGCGCGGGATGGGGCTGACCCGGACCCCGGGCAGCGAGCCGCCGGCCAGGCCCCGGATCGCGAACTCGCCGATCACCACCCGTTCCGCGCGCAGGTCGAGCTCGGCCAGCAGGGCCGGGTGGAGCTCGCCCAGCCGGCCGGCCAGGACGCCGGGGCTCGAGCCGAGCGCGCTTCGGCCTGGGTGGTAGACGGGCTCGCCGGCCAGCGCAGCCCAGGTCGGGGCGGTCGCCCGCAGGCGGGCCGCGAGGAGCTCGACCAGGCCCTTCGCGTCGTCGACCGCCCACGGCTCGGGCCGGCCGGTTCCAGGCGGCCGGCTCGGCTCGCGCCCGCGAGTGCGAAGCCGAGCCGCCACCACTCGTGGGTCGTCGGCCCGCTCGAATCGTAGCCGTAGCCCTTGCCGATCTCGAAGATCGCGATGTCGTCGCGTCCCTGGCGGAGGTTCGATTCGACGACCTCGAGCAGGCTCCCGAGCAGGCCCTGGCGGAGGACCGCGTGGTCGGCCGACAGGGCGTTGGTCGACCGGATCTGGCGGCCCGTCGGCCGGGTCCTCGCCGGCCAGCACCTCGCCGTCCGGCGCCAGGTGGCCATGCCTCGATCGACCGCGGCGAGACGAGCGCGGCGGTCACGACCTCGGTCAGGCCGGCCCCGGCGAGGGTCTCCCGGACGCGGTCCCGGATGCCGAGCGGCGACGCGAGGTAGTGGCGGCATCGCCGTGTGGGGCAGGACGGGCGGGATCGCCTCGTAGCCGTGCACCCGGGCGATCTCCTCGGCCAGGTCGGCCTCGATCTGGCAGGTCGGCCCGCCAGGTCGGAATCGTCCGCCACGAGGGCATCGCCGGCATCGGCCGGAACCGCGAGCGGCTGCGGAGCGAGGGCGATCGGGATCGTGACCGACCCGTCGGGCGGGGTCGTGGCGATGCCGACCCGGGCCAGGATCGCGGCCTGCTCGGCAGGGCCGAGCTTCGTCCCGAGGAGGCGATTGACCCGTGCCGGCCGGAAGGCAAGCTGGGCCGGGGCTGGTTCGGTCTCGGGCGCTGTCGACCCGGCCCGGGCGCGATCGTCGCCCCTGCCCAGGCCGCGATCAGGCCGGCCACCCGGTCCGCGCCGACCCGGGCCAGGCTGAACTCCTGGCCCTTCTCGAAGCGCAGGCTCGCCTCCGAGCGCAGGGCGTAGCGCTGGCCGGTCCGGCGGACCGAGACCGGGTCGAAGATCGCCGACTCGACGACCACCTCGGTCGTCCGCGTCCGAGACTTCGCTGCTGGCCCCGCCCATGATCCCGGCGATCGCCAGGGCGGCGCTCCCGTCGGCCACGACCAGGTCGTCGGCGACCAGCGTCCGCTCGACGTGGTCGAGCGTCTCGAGGCGCTCCCCTGCCCTGGCCCGGCGGACGACGAGGTCCGGCGGTCGCGGACCGCGGCGGCGTCGAAGGTGTGGGTCGGCTTGCCCAGCTCGAGCATCACGTAGTTCGAGGCGTCGACGACGTTGCTGATCGGGCGCATGCCGGCCGCCTGGAGCCGGATCTGGACGACGTCGGGCGACGGGCCGACATGGACGCCGCTCAGCCAGCGGGCCGACGAAGCGGGGGCAGAGGCCCGGCTCCTCGATCGCGATCGTGACCAGCTCGGCGGTCGCCGGGCCGCGCTCGACGACGCTCGATCACCGGCAGGCGGACCGGTGGCGCCGGTGATGACCGAGACCTCGCGGGCCAGGCCCACGAGCGACAGGGCGTCGCCCCGGTTCGGCTTGACGTCGACGTCGAGGACCGTATCGCCGTACAGGCTCGGTCAGCTCGACGCCGAGCGGCGTGCCCGGCGGCAGGATCAGGATCCCGTCCGCGTCGCTGGTCAGCTTGAGCTCGTCGCCGGAGCAGAGCATCCCGTTGCTGAATCGACGCCCATCTTCTCGGCCCGCTCGATCGCGCCGCCCGCCGGGCAGGACCGCGCCGGGCAGCGCGACCGGGACGCGCTGGCCGGGGGCGATGTTCGTCGCGCCGCAGACGATCTCGAGGACCTCGCCGCCGCCGACGTCGACGGTCGTCAGCGACAGTCGGTCGGCCCGGGGATGCTTCGCGACGGTCAGCAGCTCGCCGACGACCACCGAGCGCCAGTCGGCGCCCCAGGCGCTCGATGCCCTTGACCTCCATCCCGAGCAGCGTCAGCCGCTCGGCGAGCTGCTCGGGCGTGAGCTCGACGTCGACGTAGTCGCGCAGCCAGTTGAGCGGCACCCTCATCGGAACTGCTCCAGGAAGCGCAGGTCGTTCTCGAGGTACAGGCGCAGGTCGCCGACGCCGTGGCGAGGTTGGCGATCCGCTCGACGCCCATGCCGAAGGCGAAGCCCTGGTAGCGCTCCGGGTCGAGGCCGCCGTACTGGAGCACGACGGGGTGGACCATGCCGGCCCCGAGGATCGTCATCCAGCCGGTCCGCGAGCAGGCCGGGCAGCCGCCCCCGCCGCACACCAGGCACTCGACGTCGAACGCGACCGACGGCTCGGTGAACGGGTAATAGCCCGGACGGAAGCGGGTCCGCTTGTCCCGGCCCGAACATCGCCTGGGCGAACTCGTCGAGCAGGCCCCGCAGGTCGCCCATCGTCGTGCCCTCGTCGACCATCAGGCCCTCGACCTGGAAGAACTCCGAGGCGTGGCTGGCGTCGACCGCCTCGTAGCGGAAGCACCCGGCCCGGGCAGCAGGGCCCGGATCGGCGGCTCGTCGGCGGCCATCACCCGGATCTGGCCGCGGCGAGGTGTGGGTCCGCAGGCAGGTAGCCCGGCGACGTCGACGTAGAGCGTGTCCCACAGGTCCCGGGCGGGATGGTCGGGCGGGATGTTCAGCATCTGGAAGTTGGTCAGGTCGTCCTCGATCTCGGGACCCTCGTGGACGATGAACCCGAACTGGCCGAAGATCTCGGCGATCTCGGCCCATCGTCTCGACGACCGGGTGCAGCGGCGCCGCGCCGGACCGGCCGGCCGGGCGTCGTGACGTCGACCGCCTCGCTGGCCAGACGTTCCGCCAGCGCCGTCGACCGGAGGGCCGCCCGTTCGAGCGGCCAGCGCCGTCTCGACCGTCGAGCGGACCTCGTTGGCGATCGCGCCGACCCGCGGCCGGTCCTCGGGCGGCAGGCCGCCGATCCCGCGCAGGACGCCGGTCAGGCTGCCCTTCTTGCCCAGGATCTCGACGTCGAGCGCGGCCAGGGCGGCCGTGTCCGGGGCGGCCGCCAGCGCGCCGAGCGCATCGTCGCGCAGCGCGTGAAGCTCGCTCGTCAGGGTGGTCAGGTCCAGGTCCAGGCTCCTCGCTGGGTGCGGGGCTGAATCAGCGACCCTCGACCGTCGGTCGGACGAAGTCGAGGGTCACGGGCGGGTCGGCTGAAGCGAGATCAGACGCTGCGTGCGGCCTCGACGATCTGTCCAAAGGTGGTCTGCGTCGCGCACGGCGAGGTCGGCCAGCATCTTGCGGTCGATCTCGACCTCGGCCCGCTTGAGGCCGGAGATGAATGCGCCGTAGGTCATGCCGTGCTGGCGGACCGCGGCGTTGATCCGGACGATCCACAGCTCGCGCATCTCGCGCTTGCGCTGCTTGCGATCGCGGGTGGCGTAGGCCAGGGCATGGAGGAGCGCCTCGCGGGCCGGCTTGACCAGCCGCGAACGGGTGCCCTTGCGACCCTCGGCATCATCCAGGAGGCGCTTGTGGCGGGCGTGCGAGGTGACGCCACGCTTGACTCGGGACATGGTGGGCGGCTCCTAGAGGTACGGAAGCAGTCGCCGGACCTGGCGAGCCTGCTCCTTGCCGATGACGGACTTGCCGTCGTAGCGCCGGGTCCGGCGGGACGACTTGATCTCGAGGTGGTGACCACGCCACGACCGGACGCGGACGATCTTGCCACTGCCCGTGACACCGATCCGCTTGGCGGCGGCCTTGTGGGTCTTCATCTTCGGCACGCTGGACCTCACTCTCCTGTCGTCGCCGCGGACTTGGCCGCCGACGTCGCGGTGGCCTTCGCCTCGGGATCTGTTGCCCGAGCCGCTCGGGGCGTCCGCTTGGCGGCGGGCCGGGCTGCACTCGATGGGTTGCTGGCGGGTTCCGGCCCGTCGGCCGGCGTCGGTTCAGTTGTAGCGGCGGTTGCGGCGGTTGTCGGTGCGGCGGTTGTCGGTGCGGCCGCCTTCGCCCGCGAAGCTGCTGGTCGGGCCGAAGCCGTCTTGGCGACCGGCGCGGTCGCCGCGACCGGGGCCTCGGCTGGGGCGGGTGCCTCGGGCGCGGCCGCCTGAGCGGCTGGAGCGGCGGCGGCCGGAGCGGGGCTTGGCGTCGCCGATGGCTCCGCGGCTGGGGCGGACGGTCCGCCTTCGTCGTGCTTCGGAGCCTCGATCACCTTGGGCTTGTGGGTCGAGGCCACCGTGATGTGCATCGACTTGCCCTCGAGGAGCGGCGCTCGCTCCACGACCCCGTGGTCCTTGATCCGTTCCGAGAACTTGGCCAACAGGTTCCGGCCGATCTCGGGGTGGGTGAGTTCCCGGCCCCGGAACTGGACGGCGACCTTGAGTCGATCTCCCTCCTCGAGGAACTCGATCGCGCGGCGGACCCGCGTGTCGAAGTCCCCGGTTGCGATCTTGGGCTTGAGCCGGACTTCCTTGAACGTCACCGAGCGCTGCTTGCGCTTGGCTTCCTTCTCGCGCTTGGTCGCCTCGTACTTGAATTGACCGAAGTCGAGAAACCGAACGACCGGCGGGGCAGCCATCGGTGCGACCTCGACGAGGTCGTAGCCGCGTTCCTGCGCCATTGCGAGGGCCTGGGCTGTGGGCATGACCCCAAGCTGGCTCCCGTCCTCATCCACCACCCGGACCTGTGGGATCCGGATCATTTGGTTGACGCGCAGGTCTCGGCTGATGGCTTCACTCCTTCGAGCGTACGTTCATTTTGTCCACGATCGGCACGGCCACTTAGCGCCCGGTCCGGTCGCCGCCGGAGGATAGCATGGCCGCTCGGGCCGGGCAATCGAGGCGGCGCTTGGCGGCTCGTGGCGGCTCCGGGCGGCTCGGGCCAGGCCGCCGCCAGGTCGCCGCCAGGTCGCCGCTCCCGCTCCGCCGCCCCAGAGCGGCTCGGGCGGCTCTGGCCCGGCCGCTCCGCCCCCCCTGCTCAGGGCGGCCCGATATCACGACTATTCTTAACCGACGTGATTCTCAACCGTCCGGGGCTCCAAACGGCCGGAATACCACGACTATTGATAATCGGGCGGCTAGGAGCCCCATTGTGGGCCGTTATCTGTGTCGGATGCCACGGTTGCGTGCCGAATAAGCATAGTCGTGTTATCGGGGCCGGCTCGGCGCGGGATACGGTCCTCGCCCTGAGGAGCCCGGCTGCAGTTGTCACGTGGCACGCGACAAGACGGGGTTCAGCGGCCGAGGCGCCATGCCGAGGAGTGACGACCACGAGAATCCCTCCAGGCCCCCGCTCAACTCGAGATGAATTGGCAGGCTCATCGGCCCGCGCCGGTCTTCAGAACCCTGACCGGCCGGTCCAGAGCCCGTCTTGTCACGCCCGGTGCGACATTCGCGTCACCGCGGAATGCCTCCGGGTCCACCGGCGCCGGACTGGGGACAACCCTGGGCTACAGCCCGCGGGCGGCCGACTCCCCTGCCAGGCGGTCGGCCAGCGCCGCCCAATCCTGCCCCGGCTGCTGCTCGCCGGAGCGGGTCCGGGGCGCGGCCGTCCGGGCCTCGACCTCGCGGTCGCCGAGGACCAGCATGTACGGGATCTTCTGCTCCTGGGCCAGCCGGATCTTGTTCTGCATCCGGTTGTCGGAAGAATTCGACGTCGACCCGCAGGCCGCGCGCCCGCAGGACCGAGGCCAGCTCCTCGGCGGGCGGCAGGTGGCGGTCGGCGATCGGCACGATCACCGCCTGGACCGGTGCGAGCCACAGCGGAAACGCCCCGGCGTAGTGCTCGACGAGGATCCCGATGAAGCGCTCGAAGCTGCCGTAGATCGCGTAGTGGATGACGACCGGCCGCTCGACGCCGCCGTCGGCGCTGCGGTACTCGAGCTCGAATTGCTGTGGCAGCTGGTAGTCGAGCTGGATCGTGGCCATCTGCCACTGGCGCCCGAGCGCGTCCTCGATGAACACGTCGATCTTCGGGGCGTAGAACGCCCCGCCCCCGGGATCGAGCGTGTAGGCGATGCGCGCGGCGTCGAGCGCCTCGGCGAGCTTGCCCTCGGCCATCTCCCAGAACTCGTCGCTGCCAAGGCGCCCCTCCGGCCGGGTCGCGAGCTTGAAGCGTGGGCTCGAACCCGAACGGGGCGTACTGACGGCGGACCAGGCTGAGGGCCAGGTTCACTTCCGCGATGATCTGGTCGTCGCGACAGATCACGTGGCTGTCGTCCTGGGTGAGCTGGCGCACCCGGAACATGCCGGCCAGGGCGCCGGTCCGCTCGTTACGGAAGAGCCAGCTGTAATCTGCCAGCCGCATCGGCAGGTCGCGGTAGGAGCGCACCCGGGTCTTGTAGATCAACATCGATTCGGGGCAGTTCATCGGCTTGAGGCCCGAGGTGTAGTCGCCATCCTCGAGGACGAACATGTTGTCCTGGTAGTGCGCCCAGTGGCCGGACGTCTCCCACAGCTCCTTGCGGACGACCGCCGGCGTGCGCACCTCGTCGAACCCGCCCTCGCGGCGCACGTCGCGTGACCAGGTCTCCAGGGCCCGCCACAGGGCCATCCCCTTCGGGTGCCAGAACGGAGCCGCCGGCGACTCCGAGTGGAAGCTGAACAGGTCGAGCTCCCGGCCGAGCTTGCGGTGGTCGCGCTTCTTCGCCTCGGCCCGCCGCCACAGGTACTGGTCGAGGTCGGCCTGCTGCTCCCAGACCGTGCCGTAGATCCGCTGGAGCATCGGCCGGTGCTCGTCGCCGCGCCAGTAGGCGCCGGCCACGCTGAGCAGCTTGAACGGGCCGATCCGCCCGGTCGAGGCGACGTGGGGCCCCTTGCACAGGTCGATGAACGGGCCGTGCTCGTAGGTCGAGGTGACCGGCGTCGGCTCGCCCGCCGCCTTCGACCGCTCTTCGAGGTCGTCGAGGATCTCGACCTTGTACGGCTGGCCGCGCTGGACGAAGAAGGCGCGGCCGTCGGCCGGCGACAGCTCCTTGCGCACGAACGGGTGATCGGCGGCGATCGAGGCCGCCATCCGCGATTCGATCGAGGCCAGGTCCTCGGGCGTGACCGGTCGGGGCAGGTCGAAGTCGTAGTAGAACCCGTCCTGGATCGCCGGCCCGATGCCGAGCTTTGCGCCCGGGAACAGGTCGAGCACCGCCTCGGCCATGACGTGCGCCGCGGAGTGGCGCATCGCATCGAGGTCGCTGTGGGCGCCGGCGTCGAGGAGCTCCTCGGCCGAGCCGCGGACCGGCGCCTCGAAGGCTTCCTCGAGCGGGTCGTCCGTATCGGGGGCTTCGGCTGCCGGCCGGTCGTGGGTCATGCTCGTCTGCTCCTGCGAGAGGGGCTACCGACCCGACCGGGGCGTCCTCCACTCGGCACTAGGGAACTGGTGGGCGACACTGGACTCGAACCAGTGACCTCTTGCATGTCAAGCAAGTGCTCTAACCAACTGAGCTAGCCGCCCGTTCGCAGCGAGAGCCATGGTACGACAGCCGGCGGCACCGAGGCGAACCGGCGGCACCGGCGGCACCGACGGCACCGACGGCGCCTGGCCTCCGGCCGACGGAGGGCTCGAACGACGGAAGCCTGGCTCTCCACCCGTTGAACCGACCGTCGCGACGTTCCTGTTCGCGTCAATCGGCGCAGGCAAAGCGCCAGGCCACCACTACCAGAGTACGCCAGGCCGCGATTGCCCACGGCAACGCCCGATCTCGATCGACGAGACGTGGAGCGCGATGGGCCTCCGGCCGTCGGAGCGCTACCGGACCTGAGCGACCGGCACCGGCGAACGGCGGCTCAACGGGCCGCGGGGCCGGCCGCCGCGTCGTCGCGGATCTTCTGAACGGCGGCCGCCACGCCCGCGGTCCACGGCAGGCCGTGGCCCGGCAGCAGCCAGGCGGCCTCGATCCCGTCGAGCCGGGCCAGCGACGCGACGGCCATCTCGCGATCGGCGCTGAACGGGGCAATCATCGGGCCGGTCACGCCGGACGCAACCGAGACGGTCGCCAGCGCGTCGCCGGCGAACAGCGCCCCGAGGCTGGGCACGTGGAGCGCGGCACTGCCCGGGGTATGGCCGGGCAGCAGGATCACCCGCGGCGAGCCGGGCACGTCGAGGGTCGCGCCGTCCCCGAACGTCGAGACCACGACCGGGTTCTTCGTCCGGAGCGAGCCGTTGCGCAGCCCGAGCAGCATGAACCGCAGGAGCGGCCCGATCCGCATCGGGCCCATGCCCTTGGCCGGGTTGGGGACCTCACCCCGGGCCAGCGCCGCGTCGATCTCGTGGACCGAGACGGGCACGTTCAGCTCGCGCCGGGCCCGCTCGGCGAAGCCGATGTGGTCGGAGTGGCCATGGGTCA
The DNA here is from genome assembly GCA_963727055.1 of uncultured Chloroflexia bacterium. Classification (GTDB taxonomy): domain Bacteria; phylum Chloroflexota; class Limnocylindria; order Limnocylindrales; family CSP1-4; genus Palsa-1033. The sequence continues at coordinate 542,088 of CAVSEN010000003.1, read as the reverse complement.
GCACGACAGCCCGTACGTCGGCCAGCGAGCGACCCATCGCTGCGAGCTCGGCCGGCAGGTCGCGCCAGTACCCGGGCAGGCCGGCGTCGATGATCGTGACCTCGCCGTTCTCCTCGATGAGATACGCGTTGACGAGGCCTGTACCGATTCGGTGGATGCCGGTCGTGATCTTCATGGCGTCATCATCACCCGATCAGCAAGCGGATCCCGACGAACGTCCCGATGACGATGATCGCCGCCCGCAGGACCGGGGCCGGCAGCCGCCGGCCGACGCTCGCCCCGACCTGGCCGCCGATGATCGCCCCGATCGCCAGCAGGATCGCGGGTGGCCAGGCGACCGGAGCGACGAGGATGAACAGGATCCCGGCCACCCCGTTGACGAGCACGGTCAGGGCGTTCTTCAGGCCGTTGAGGCGCTGCAGGGCGTCGGGCAGGAAGACGCCCAGGACGGCCATCATGATCACCCCCTGGGCCGCCCCGAAGTACCCGCCGTAGATCCCGTTGAGGTAGATCGCGATGACCAGCGGGACGGTGTGCTCACGGCCCTCCGCGCGGCGGTGGCCCATCGCCCGGACGATCCGGGGCTGGAGGGCCATCAGGACGACCGCTCCGAGGATCAGGATCGGCACGATCTTCTGGAACGCGGCGGACGGCAGCGCCAGCAGGAGCACACCGCCGGTCAGGCCGCCGAGGATCGCGGCGATCCCGAGGCGGATCAGCCGATCGCGCTGGCCGACCAGCTCGCGCCGGTAGCCGATCGCGCCGCTGAGCGAGCCGGGCACGAGGCCGACCGTGTTCGTGACATTGGCCACGACCGGCGAGTAGCCGAACGCGAGCAGCGTTGGGAAGGTGATCAGCGACCCCGAGCCGACAATCGTGTTGACCGTGCCGGCGGCCAGGCCGGCAGCCAGGATCGCGACGGCTTCGAGCAGGCTCACCCGACGCAGTTTGAGGCTTCCGGCAGGCCGGGGTCGGCGACCCGGATGACGCAAGATGAGACCGTGCCCGCGAACCATTCGACCTATGCCCTGCTCGACGTCGGCGACGGTCGCCGCCTGGAGCGCTTCGGGCCGGTCGTCGTCGACCGTCCGGCGCCCGGCGCCGAAGGCCACCTGGCCGGCGATCCGGACGCCTGGCCGACGGCCGGCGCGCGCTTCGATCGCCTGGACCGGGGCGCCGTGGCCCACGAGGGCTGGACGACCGCCGACGGCCGGCCGCTCGACCCGTGGGCGATCGACGACGACGGCCTGGCGCTCGAGCTGCGCCTGGCGCCCAGCGGGCAGGTCGGCCTGTTCCCCGAGCAGCGCGAGGCCCGGGCCTGGGTCGGGCGCCAGGCCGCCCGGATTGCCGGCCGGTCCGGCGAGATCGCCGGCCGCTCGGCCGAGCTCGCCGGGGTCGCCGGAGACGCGCCGTTCGACGGCCGGCACGCAGTCCTCAACCTGTTCGCCTACACCGGTGCGGCGACGATCGCGGCAAGCCGCGCCGGCGCGCCGGTGACCCACGTCGACGGCTCCCGGCCGGCGGTCGCCTGGGCGCGCCACAACGCCGGGCTGAACGAGCTGGCCGCCGCTCCGATCCGCTGGATCAGCGACGACGCGGCCGCCTTCGCCCAGCGCGAGCTGCGCCGCGGGCGGCGCTATGCCGGGATCGTGCTCGACCCGCCGTCCTACGGCCACGGCGCGAACGGCAAGCCGTGGCGCCTGGCGAGCGACCTGCCCGCCCTGCTCGCGGCCTGCGTCGAGCTGCTCGAGGACGGCCCGGCGTTCCTCCTGCTGAGCGCCCATACGCCGGGATTTGGGCCTGATCGGCTGGGCGAGGTCCTGCTCGACGCCCTCGCGCCGCTCGCCGGTCCGGGCGCCGGAGCAGCGATCGAAGTCGACGACCAGTCGCTGCTGGCCGAGACCGGCACCCGGCTCCACCTGGGCGCCTTCGCCCGCTGGTCGCGATGAGCGAGCTCGAGATCACCAGCACGGCCAACCCGCGGGTCAAGGCCGCGGCCGGGCTGCGGGACCGGCGGACGCGCGACGCGCTCGGCTCGACCCTCGTCGACGGCGCCCGGGAGATCGGCCGGGCGATCGCCGCCGGGGTCCGGGTCACCGAGCTGTTCAGCTGCCCGGCGCTGGCCGCCTCGGACGATTCCCGGGCCGCCCTCGCGGCGGCCGCGGACGCCGGGATCGTGCCGACGACGGTCAGTCCGGCCGTCCTCGAGCGGCTGGCCTTCGGCGACCGCTCCGACGGGCTGGTCGCCGTCATCCGCACGCCGCCGACGGATCTGGCCCGGCTGGCCCTGCCCGGCCGGCCGCTCGTCGTGGTGGTCGAGGCCGTCGAGAAGCCGGGCAACCTCGGGGCGATCCTGCGCTCGGCCGACGGGGCCGGCGCTGATGCCCTGATCGCGGCCGACCCGCGGACCGACCTGTTCAACCCGAACGCGATCCGGGCCAGCCTGGGCACGATCTTCAGCGTCCCGCTCGCCAGCGCCTCGACGGAGGCAACGATCCCCTGGCTGGTCACGGCCGGGATCGCGATGGTCGTCGCCCGGGTCGACGGTGCGGTGGCCTACGACTCTCTCGACTTCCGCGGGCCGGTCGCGATCGTCCTGGGCAGCGAGGCGCTCGGCCTGGCCGATGCCTGGTCGGGACCGGCCGCCGCGGCCGTTCGCCTGCCGATGCTGGGCATCGCCGACAGCCTGAACGTGTCCGCGGCGGCGGCGATCCTGCTCTACGAGGCGCGCCGCCAGCGGGATCGAGGCTAGATCAGGCCTCGAACGCGACGGTCCCCTCGATCATCACCAGGCGTGGCCGGGTGGTCGCCAGCGGACCCCCAGCCTCGATCGGCGCGGCGATCGAGGCGGCCGGAATGACGACCAGGTCGGCCCGCTGGCCGGCGACCAGCCGGCCCCGGTCGAGGCTGCCCTCAGCCAGGGCGGGTCCCAGGCAGGCGGCGCGCAGGGCCTGGTCGAGGGTCAACGACTCGGCCGGTCCAAATCGACCGGCCGCCAGCGGCCAGTCCGGCCAGCGCCGTTCGATGGCCAGGGCGATCCCCGGCCAGGGATCGACCGGCTCGACCGGGGCATCGGTCCCGAACGCGAGCAGCGCGCCGGCATCGAGGAGCGACCGCCAGGCGTAGCTCGACCGCTCGGCCCGGGCACCCCAGGTCCGGCGGGCCAGGTCGGCATCCGAGCGCAGGTGGACCGGCTGGACCGAGGCGACGATCCCCAGCCGGCCGAACCGGGCCAGATCGCCGGGATCGACGATCTGGCAATGCTCGATCCGGGCCCGGAGCGGCAGGGATCGCGGCGCGCTCGGCTCGAACGCGTCGAGGGCGGCCCGGACGGCCGCGTCGCCGATCCCGTGGATCTGGGTCGCGAAGCCGCCGTCCGCCGCGCGCCGGGTGAGCTCGCTCAGCTCCTCGGGCGGGGTGACCCACATGCCCCGGTCATCCGGCCCGCTCGCCGCGTCGCCGGGTTCGAATGGGGCGAGCATCCGGGCCGTTCGGGAGCCGAGCGAGCCGTCCGCGAACAGCTTGAGCCAGCCGACCCGGGCCCGGCCCTGTGGATCGCCGCCGAGCGGCTGCCCGCTCCGCCAGCCGCGCTCGATCGCCCGGCCGAGTCCTTCGGCCCGGATCGAGGCGTGGACGCGGACGGCCAGCCGGCCGGCAGCCGCCAGGTTGGCATAGGCGACGTGGGCGCCGGCGAGGAGTGGATCCGGCCGCAGCCCGCCGGGATCGTGGACCGCCACGACACCCAGGGCGACGAGCTCGCTCGTGATCCGGGGCAGCGCCGCCTCGTACATCGGCCACGGTCGGCGCCGGGATGCGGCGGCTGACGAGGACCGTCGCCGCCTCGTGGAGAATCCCCGACGGCGTGCCGTCGTCGGTCCGCCGGATCGCGCCGCCGGGCGGGTCGGCCGTTCCTGCTCCGACGCCAGCCTCGTCCAGCGCCGAGGGACTGGCCCACAGGGCGTGGTGATCGTGCGCCCAGAGGGCGACCCGGCGGCCCGGAGCGACCCGTTCGAGCGCCGCCGCCGTCGGCCAGCCACCCCAGCCATCGGCCGACCAGCCGTTGCCGGTCAGCCAGGCCCCGCGAGCGGCGCCGGCGTGGGCGGCGCCGATCCGGCCGAGCCCATCCTCGAGGCTCGCCGCCCCGGCCAGCTGGATCTCGCCGGCGGCGATCGCCGCGTCGGCCAGGTGGAGATGGCTGTCGGTCAATCCGGGCAGGGCGGCCTCATCGGGCGCCAGCTCAAGCCGGCGGGTGCCTGGCCCGAGGAGCGGCTCGATCTCGGCCCGGGAGCCGGCGGCCAGCACGCGGCCGGCGTAGATCGCCAGGGCCTCGACCAGCCCAAGCCCGGCGGGCCCGGCGAGGGTGAGGATTCGGCCCGTGACGACCGTCTCGGCGGGGCGCCCGGGCCCGTTCAGCCGTCGCCCTCCGGGCCGGCCAGGAATTGGCCGAGGTCGGCCCCGCGCAGCCCTCCCCCGAGCGCCAGCGCCAGGGCGATCCTTGCCTTCGGCCCGGTCAGCGTCCCGGCCAGGTGGGCCCCGGCCCGGACCCAGGTCGCGCCACCGCCCGGGAAGGCATAGCCGGTCCCGGCCGAACCGGCCGGGCAGCGCGTCGCGAGGACGACCGGGATCCCGTCGGCGATCGCTGCCTCGGCCTCGGCCAGCAGGCTCGCCGCGGTGTTCCCGGCGCCGGTGGCCTCGACGACGATGCCGGCCGGCTGGAGCGACCGGACGGCCCGGATCAGGCCGTCGTCGAGGCCGACCGTCGCGACCACGATCGGCACGGGCTGGGCGGCGACGGCCGTGGCCAGGACGGACCGGCGCGGGCTGGGCCCGCGGTCGAGGACGACGACGCCGTCGGCGACCCGCCCCAGGGAGCCCTGGTTCAGGCTGCGGAACGTGTCGAGGGCACTGGCGTGCGTCTTGCTGACGTCCGCGGCGGGCTCGATCGTGCCGGCCAGGACGACGACGACGCCGGCGGCGGCGAGGCGTGGATCGGCGGCGCAGCGGACGGCGTCGGCCAGGTTGGCCGGGCCGTCGTAGGCGCGATCGGTCGCGTTGCGCATCGCGCCGGTCACGACGATCGGCTTGGCGGCGTCGACCAGCAGGTCGAAGGCGAAGCTCGTCTCCTCGATCGTGTCGGTGCCCTGGACGACGACGATCCCGTCGATCGCCGGGTCGGCGCTGAACTCGCGCAGGTCGGCCGCCAGGCCGAGCAGGCGCTCGAACGTCCAGTGGCTGGCCGGGACCATGCCCCGGTCGACCGCCATCACCTCGGCCAGCTCGCCGAGGCCCGGCGTCCGGGCCAGGATCGCGGCTCCGTCGAGGGCCGGCACGGCCCCGCCGGCGACCGGGTCGACGACCATGCTGATCGTGCCCCCCGTGAAGACCACCGCGATCCGGCGCATCAGTGGCTCAGGGCCCGACCGGGATCCGGCGATAGGCGGCCGACAGGATCCCCGAGGCCGTGATCGCGATGCCAACGACGAGCACGACGGCCGTCGTCGAGAGCAGGTCGGAGATCGGGCCGACGACGATGATCGGCAGGAAGCTGGCGGTCGAGATCAGCATGTTGAGGACCCCGAAGACCCGGCCGCGGACTTCTTCGGGCAGGTCCTCCTGGAGCTGCGTCTGGGCCGGGATCGCGACGCTGGCATAGGCGATCCCGGCCAGGAAGGCGAGCACGATCGAGATCGAGATCAGGGTCACCAGCGAGGAGACATCGACGGGCGAGACCGAGGTGACCCGCTGCAGGAAGCGGGTGATCGGCCCGGCCGCCGACAGGATCGCCAGGAAGATGCCCATCAGGATCAGGCCCGTCTCGATCGTCCGCCGGCGCGACACGAGCCGGCCGTAGCTGTTGAGCAGCAGGATCCCGGTCACCACGCCGACACCGAGGGGCAGCACGATCACCACGAAGTCCTTGGCGCTCAGGCCGAGCGCCTCGGTGGCGAACGCCGGCCCGACCACGCCCAGGACGCCGATCAGCGAGGCGGTGATCCCGAGATAGATCAGCGACCAGGTGATGTTCCGGTTGTTCCGGATGAATTCGATCCCCTCGCGCAGCTGCGCCGAAGGTCGACTCGACCGCCACGCTCGCCTCGCGGACCGCCAGGCCGTGGGCCAGGTCGGCGATCGCCGGCGGAGACGAAGGCAGGGTGAAGACGAGGGCCATCGCGACCAGGTAGCAGCCGGCCACGACGAGCAGGAGGACCTGCGGGCTGGTCAGGTTCACGACCAGCGGGCCGAGCAGCGCGAAGCCGAGGGCGAACGCCGCGTTGAGGGTGAGGGTGAAGATGCCGTTCGCGGCGAGCAGCTGGCCGCGCCTGACCAGGACCGGGATCATCGCCGCCTCGGCCGGGGCGAAGAACGTCGTCACGGTCGAGACCATGGCGTTGAGGACGAGGATCAGGATCAGGTTGTCGCCGATGAAGAAGAGCAGCCCGAACATCACCGCCCGCAGGAGGTTGGTCACGATCAGGATCAGGCGCCGGTCGAGGCGATCGACGTAGACCCCGGCGACGGCCGACAGGAGCACGGCCGGGACGAGGAAGGTCAGGATCAGGAGGCTGACCGCCGAGGTCGAGCCGGTCAGCGAGAAGACCCGCACGGTCAGGCCGTAGAGGACCATGTTGCCGCCGACCTGGGTCACCGCCTGGGCCAGCCAGAGCGACAGGAACGGGCGGTTGCGGAGGACCTCGATCGCCCCGGTCTCGATCGTCTCCTCACCCTCGGGTCCTTCGCCATTTGGCAGCTCGGCCGGGGGCAGGTCGGCGGGCAGGAGGTCGGCGGCGCTCGGGCCGGCGCCCGGAATCAAGGCTCGGTGTCGGGATCCCCGCCGCGGGCATCCCCGGCGCGCTCGACCGCGGCGGTCAGGGCCGGGTCGCCCCGCTCGACGAACGCGGCCAGGCGGCCCTCGAGCACCGTCCGCTCGATCAGGACGTGCCGCCCGCAGGTCCGGCAGCGCAGCCCGATGTCGGCTCCCAGCCGGTCGACGAGCCAGGTGTCGCCGCCGCACGGATGGGCCCGCCGGAGCCGGACCACGTCCCCGAGCAGGAGCGACAGCGGCCCGCGCTCAGGCAGGATCAGATCGCTGGGGTCGGATCGGCGGATTGGGCGGACGGTCATCCGGCCGGGAGGGTATCAGAGCTGTGGCTTGCCATGGGCCGGCGTGAGGTCCTCGGAGGTGGCCGGCAGGCGGAGCATGTTGATCGGGGTCACGATCAGCTCCGCCCCGGGCGCCGTGGCCGTCAGCTGGGCAATGATCCCGCCGGCCCGGGTCAGGCTGCCGGTCAGGGTCTCGGGATTGCCGATCGCGCTGACCTCGAACGGATCGCCCAGGTGGCTGCTGCCGATCAGCAGGGCGTCGGGACTGCCGTAGACGACGCTGTCCAGCTCGACCCGCACGGCATCGACGGCGATCGCCTCGGCCCCCGCGTTGCGCAGCTCGTTGATCAGGTCCTGGACCGAGCCGGCGTCGAGGGCGCCGGTCACCGTGATCCGGACCCCGGGGCCGCTGACCGGGTCGAGGCCGGTCCAGGCCCGGACCTTGGCCAGGTCGGACTGGAGCTGGCCGAGCGACGTGTCGCCCCGGGCGTCGCTCGCCTGCAGCGCCGATAGCTCGGACTGGGTCGTCACGATCTCGGCCCGGAGCTGGTCGTTGCGCGTGTTCAGGTTGCCGACCAGCACGGTCAGCTCCGTCGGAGTGAGCTGGTCGAGCCCGTTGCCGGCCTCCTGCGATCGGAGCTGGATCACGAGCAGCGCGCCGAGGAAGACGCCGACGAGGGCCATCGACAGCTGGCTGCGACGCTTGTTCACGGAGCGGCCCCCTGCCCGCCGACGATGCTGCTGCCACCCGACGGGTCCGGCTGGGCATAGCGCAGGGTGATCGTCCCGGCGTAGGCCGGCAGGGAGACCGAGCTCGGCTGGGCGAAGTCGACCTGGATCCCGAACGCCTGGGCGCGGGCCGACACGAAAGCCTGGAAGCCCACCGACGCGCTGAGCCGATCGAGGAGATCGGCCGCCCCGATCGCCGAGATCTGGTAGGGCGGGGCAAGGTAGGCCGAGTTGACGAGGACCGTCCCGCCGATGTCGAGGATCGCCGTGCCGGTCGTGACCCGTTCACCGTTGACCGCAACCCCTTCGGCCCCGGCCAGCCAGAGCTGCTCGACGACCGTCCGGACGTCGGTCGCGTTGACCAGGTAATCGGTCGGGTTGTCGCCGGGTGGCACGGTCTGGTCGGAGTCGCGCAGCTGCAGGACGACGCCCGGGCCCTCGAGCGCGATCAGGCCAGCCGCGAGGCGGGCGTCCTGGAGGCGCTGGCCGAGGTCGGTCGCCGCGGCGACGCTCCCCTGCCCCTTCGTCTCCAGGTCGCTGATCTGGGCCCGCAGGGCGAGGATCTGGGCCTTGAGGGCATCCTGTTGCGACTGGAGGCCGAGCGCCGTCTGGACGAGGGGGCCCCGCTCGCTGCTGGCGTACTGGGCCCGCGGACCGTCGGACTGGAACTGGGCCACGATCAGGAAGCCGAGGACCAGCAGGGCGAGGCCGAGGGTCACCTGCCAGCCGGGCACGCGGCGGAGGCGCGAAACGGGGCCAGGCGCCGGCCCGCCGGCCATCACAGCCCGCTCGATCGGCGGCGCCGGGCCCGGACGACGAGGAACGCCAGGCCGGCCGTCAGCAGCGCCAGGACCGCCACCGCCAGGATCGGCGGCTGGTCTCCGGACGACTGGTCCGGTGCGGGCGCCTCGGTGCCGGGCGACTGGGCCGGACCAGCGGCCGGACCGGTATCCGGCGCGGACGACGTGGCCCCGGCCGGCGGGTTCGTCGAGGTCGCACTCCAGCCGGGCGGCTCGGGGCCGGGCGGCGGCGGCTGCGGGCCGTAGACCTTGGGCGTTGCCGCCTTGAGGTCCTTCAGCCAGGCGGCATTGAAGCCGGCGGTGTCGACGGAGAGGGCCGCCTTGAACGCCTCGTCGTCGCTCACGCCGCCCGCATACGAGCGGATCAGCTTGACCAGGGCCGGCTTGCCGTAGGTCCGGATCATGAAGTCGACCGCCGACACGCTCTCGCCGTAGGCCAGGGTGAACTGGTCGACCGTCGTCGGGAACTGGCCGACGAGGCCGTCAAGGGGGATGACCGCGTTCGACCCGACCGCAGCGGTCACCGTCGCCCGCCAGGAGGGGGTGTAGCCCTCCGAAAGGTAGACGGCCAGGCCCTCGTTCAGCCAGCGCGGCGGTGCGTGGTACGGGTTGTTGACCGCGGTGTTGAACACGAGGTGGGTCAGCTCATGCGGGATCACGGTGCCCACCCAGGACGCGTTCAGCTCGTCGGGCGTGATCAGGGCGAAGAGCGTCCGGATATCGGCGACGGCTTCGCCGCCGACGTTCTCGCGGGTTCCCGGGCCGAGGGCGTCGTAGAAGGGCTGGGTGCTGGCGTAGATGTAGAAGTCGACCGGTTTCGTCTCGGTCACCCCGAGCAGCGCGGAGGCGTTGGCGATCCCCTGCTCGCCGATTGCCAGGGCCCGCGCCCCGAACGCGGCGTCGCCCTGGTACCAGTGGACCCGGACGAGCGGGCCGGTCTTCGTCTGCCAGCTGAAGCGGGTGTCGAGGTAGGCGAGGGTCATCGGCGGCCCGAGCTCCAGCGTGCCGTCCGGATCGGTGACCCGCCACTGGGCCGTGAACGTCGTGTTGGGAAAGACGTGGCCGTCGGCGATCTTGATCACGTCGCTCACGGTGTGCTGGCCGGCGCCCGGATTGTCGACCTCGGTCACGTTGGGGCCGGTCGATCCCGGCGAGCCGAGGAGCAGCTCTACCCGTTTCGGAGCGGCGCCGAAGTCGATCGCGTCCGAGAACGTGATCGAGGTGCCGAAGACGAACGAGCCGGTCGGCGGCGAGAACGTGGCCAGCGGCGACGCCGCCAGGCTGGCCCGCGGAACGCTGAGGCCGGCCACGAGGAGGATCGCGGCGAGCCAGCCGATCCGACGCAGGCTGCTCATGGCGCCCACGCCAGGCTGGCGAAGCGGAGGATCCCCAGTCCGTTGTCGGCCGCCCCGAGGAGGCCCTTGCGGGCCAGGGCGAAGCCCGTGCCGTAGGCCACCGGGACGACCGGCACCTCGCGCTGGACGACCGCCTGGGCGGCATCGAAGGCGGTCGTGGCCGCCGCCGGGTCCGTGGCGGCCGTTGCCTTGGCGATCGCGGCGTCGAATTCGGACGAGCTCCAGTGGCCGTAGTTGTCCGTGCTGCCGGTGCCCAGCAGGAGACCGAGGAAGTCGTTCTCGCCGGGATAGTCGGCGACCCAGCTCAGGGTCCAGAACGCCGGTGGGTCGACGGCGAGGCGGTTGAAGTAGTCGCCGAAGTCCATCGTCTCGTACTTGACCGTGATCCCCAGGTTCGCGTGCAGGTCGGCCAGGATCGCCGCATCGAAGCCGGTGTCCGTCGACACGAGGGTGATCGGCGGCAGGCCGGCGCCGCCCGGGTAGCCCGCGTCGGCCAGGTCCTGGCGGGCCGTCACGGGGTCGAACGCAGGCAGGAAGCTCGTGCTCGACCGGCCGGGCATCCCGGGCGGCACCATGCTCGTGGCCGCGTCGGTCGTGTCGCCGGTCGCGAGGTTGACGATCCTGGTCCAGTCGACCGCCGCTCCGAACGCCTGGCGAACCTTGGGGTTGTCGAACGGCTTCTGGCGGACGTCGAACCCGAAGTACGTCACGCCCAGCGAGGGCACGCTCCGGAGTTGCGGACCCAGGGTCGGGTCGTACCGCAGCCAGGAGGCGTCCGAGCCGTCGATTCCGGTGTAGTCGACGGTCCCGGCTGCGAACGCCTCGACCGGGCTCTGCCCGGCGATCGTGGTCAGCAGGTGGACCGTCGTGATCGGCGCCGGCCCGGCCCAGTAGTCGGGATTGGCGGTCAGGGTCAGCTCGGTCGCGCTGCGCTTCGACAGGATGTAGGCCCCGCTGCCGACGAACGTCCCGGCGGCCAGCGTGGCCGGGTCGTCGATCGCCGGCGGGACGACGCCGAAGGACGGTCCCGACACGAGGGCCGGAAAGTCCGTCGCCGGATGGTCGAAGGTGACGACGACCGAGTTGCCGGCGGCCTTCAACCCGACCGAGGCCGGGTCGGTCGACTGGCCGGCCAGGTACGCCCGGGCGCCATGGATCTCGTCGAGGAGCGATCCGAGAGGTGAAGGATGGGCCGGATCGATCAGCCGGAGCCAGCTCCGGACGACATCCGCCGCGCCGAGAGCCGAGCCATCCGAGAATTTCAGGTTGGGGCGGAGGTTGAAGGTGATCGTCCGCCCCGCGTCGCTCGTCACCCAGCCGCTGGCCAGCGCCGGCTGGACGCTCAGCGTCGAGTCGAAGGCCGTCAGGCTCTCGAACAGCTGGGCCGTGACCTGGGCACTGCCGAGGTCACCCTGCACCGCCGGATCGAGGGTGGTCGGCTCGCCGCCCAGGATCGTGACCGACGAGCCGCCGGCGCCGGCCGTGCTCGGGCCCGTCGGCGAGCAGGCGGCCAGCAGGGCGACGATGACGACGATCACCGCCCCCGCGCGTCGCGGCCCACGCCGGAGTGCGCTCAAGGACAGGACCCGGCCCAGATCGATCATCCGCCCGAGTGTACCCGGCACCTCCGGGCCCGGCTCCCCGGCGTCCGGATCAGTTCGGCGTGTGCCCGCTGCCGACGAGCAGGTCGCGCCGGGCACCGAACCGATCGAGGACGCGATAGAAGCTGCGCCTCGCCTGGCGCTCGTGCTCGGCGGCGTCGATCTTCGGGTCCACGGTGGCGTCCGGCGCCCGTTCGTGGCGCACGACGGGCAGGTCCGCCAGCGCCACCGCGCGACGGACCGGGCCGTCCGTTCCGCCGTCCCGCAGGACCAGGCTCCACCAGATGTCGAGGTTGAGGGCGAGCCGGAAGTGCTCGTCCAGGAAGCCACGGTCGAGCACATCGGCCCGCCGGAACGCCAGCGCCCCACCGTCGATCGTGTCGACGTCGCCGGGCGCACCGGGCTCGAACCGGCGCAGGTCGTCGGAGACATAGCCCCACGGCCCGGCCACGGCGATCGTCGCGTCGTCCAGGATCCGGACGAGCGGGCTGAGCAGGTCGCCGGTCGGCTCGACGGCCGTGTCGAGCAGGACGACGACCGGTGCGGATGTCTGCCGCAGGCCGCTGTTCAGGGCTCCCGCCGCACCGAGGCGCTCGCTGGTCCAGACGATCTCGGGCATGAGCCCGCCGATCGCCTGGCCGGCCGGGCCGGCCGGGTCCATGAGCTCGGCCTCCTGCTCGGCGCTCGGTCCGTCGGCCACGATCACGACCTGGGTCCCGTCGACCGCGTGGCGGCGAAGCGCGGCCAGGACGCGGGCCAGGTCCCCCGGCTGGTCCGTCGCCGTCAGCAGGACGCTCACGGTCCCCGCCGCTGGCGCATCGAGGCGAGATGGCACCGAGGCGCTGCTGCCATAGCGAACCCGGTCGCCGTCGACGACATCCGGCGGATGCGCCGGCTCGAGGCTGAACCGCGTGCCGCGGTCGACCACCCGCCAGCCGGCCGCCTCGATCGCCGCCCGGAGGCGATCGGCCTCGGTCCAGTTGCGGGCAGCACGGGCCTCACTCCGGGCCTGCGCCCAGGCACGGACCTCGTCGGGGGCGGAGCTCATCAACCCGAGGATAGCCGGGCTGCTCGAAGCCCGGCGCCGCGTTCCGTCGCCGGCGTCAGTTCTCGGTCGGGAGGTGGATGTAGGCCGACTGGATTGCGACCCGGCCGGGCCCCGTGAAGCGGTTGAAGACGAGCTGGCCGGACCCGCCGAGGAAGCCGGTCTTCAGCCCGTACACGACCTGCTGCATCGCCACGCTGCCGTCGCGATAGACCCAGCCGCCCGACTCGACGTCGATCGCTTCGCCCGCCTCGAGCGTCTTCTCGAAGACGTTGCCATAGCCGTGCATCCAGACGATCCCCTCGGCACCCTGGGCCTCGAACCGATCGATGAAGAAGCCCGTCCCGCCGAAGAGCATGTTCGAGACGCCCTTGACCCGGTTGAACGTGTAGTCGACGTTGGCGGTTGCCGCCAGGAACTGGTGCTCCCGGACGAGGATGTGCTGGCCGGCCGGCAAGTGGAGTGACAGGACGTGGCCGGGGTCGTCCCGCGAGAACGCTGCCTCGCCCGGGCTCTGGAGCTCGGTCATGAACACCGGCATGCCCGCGATCAGGCGCTTGAAGGCGCCCTTCATCTGGTGCATCCCGACCTGCATCGCCGGGTCCTTCCAGAGGATCACGTGGTGCTCGAAGTAGATCGGCATCGAACCATCGACCCGGACGTGGAGGACCGGCACCAGGTCGCCCTGGATCCGGTACATCAGGCCGGGGCCATGGCCTTCGTCGACGCGGGTGGGCAGGAGAACGGGCGGCGTGGGCATCCTTGACCCCTCCTGATCCCGGCAGCTGGGGCGCGCCGGCCAGGCACCACGGTACCGCACGATGGGCGTCACGGTCGCCGGCTCGGGCTACACTCTCGGCCCCCGCCTTGCAATTCCCCCCTCGCAAGGCGGGGACTCTCGCGCACCTGCGGATCGGCTTGTTTGCACCCGCGCCCGGAGGCCCGCCGGAGGCCCGGAGCCCCAACGGAGTGCCAGCCGAGGCCAGGCCTCGCCGCTTAGCGCTGCCTGTGCTGGGACGGGCCAACCTCGGCAATCCCCACGCTCGCCCAGGTGCATCCACCGTGGCCGCCGTAGAATCGGGGCGCGGGGGTCGGGTCCGGCCGAGAGGGCAAGGTTGGCGAGCGAGCACGAACCGCAGCCGGACGAGAGCGAGGAGTCGACCGCCGACCGCCTCGAGGACTGGCGCGCGGCGGAACGGGAGGTGTCCCGGCAGGAGCCGGGGTCCATCCTGGGTCGACTGGCCCGCAAGGCCGCGGACCGGGCCCGGGAGATCTTTCACCTGCGCGAGGGCGAGGCCCGCGACGCCGAAGCCCACCGCCGCGCTCGGTATCCCCACGAGCCGCGGGACCGTCGCTAGCTGCGCCCGAGCCGAGCACCGGCGGCGGGTCCAGTCGTTCGCCGCTTGTCGCTGCCAGTGCTGGTAGCCATGGATCGGGCCTGGTTCGCGGCTCCCACGCCCGCCAATTTCACCGCGCCCTGCACGATGCCAGGCAACGGATCGACTCGCTCGAGGCCATGGGCCCGCGTGACCCGGTTCTACCGGCACAGCCAGCACTGAGCGGCGAAAACAGGGCGGGCGGCACGGCGGGACGGTGCGGCAGGCACGGCGGGACCCGAGGCGTGGTGCCCCTGGAGGGAATCGAACCCCCGACGCAGGCCTTAGGACGGCCTCGCTCTATCCGCTGAGCTACAGGGGCGCACCGCAGGGCATGGTACCGCGTCGTTCTGACCGGCCAGTGCAAGGCGCCGTCGAGCGGGCCATTGACGACTGAACGGGCCACGGCCTAATACTTGCGCCCGAACCGCACTGTCCGGGTCGCACGAGGCATGTCGATGAGCGCAGCACAGACTCCCCCCGCATCGACCCGGCTCAAGGTTGGGGCCGCCCTCGGCGTCGTCGTCCTGGTCGTCCTTGGCGCGTGGACCGTCAGCTCCCTGACCGGGTCGAGCCCCTCGTTCTCGCCTTCGCCCTCGGCCGGCGTCGGACTGACAGGCTCGACCTCGCCCGGCACGCCGGGGAGCCTGCCCGGCAGCACGCTGACGTCCGGGGCGTCGCCCGCGGCCGGATCTTCGCCCGCCGCAGGCGCATCCCCGGGCGCCACCCCGGGATCCGGCAAGAGGCCGACGCCCTCGCCGACGCGCCGTCCTGGACCGACGCCGACGCCCAGGCCCACCCCGGCCCCGACCCCCAAGCCGGTCACGGCGATCAAGCTCGGCCTGGCCTATTCCGGCTTCACCAAGCCGATCTTCGTGACCGGCGCACGCGACGGGACGAACCGCCTGTTCGTCGTCGAGCAGACCGGCCACATCCGGGTGATCGTCAAGGGCAAGACCCAGGCGACCGACTTCCTGAACGTCAGCGGCCTGATCAACTACGACGGCGCCGAGCAAGGTCTCCTCGGCCTCGCGTTCAGCCCCCACTTCAAGACCGACGGCTTCTTCTACGTCTACTACGACCAGGCCAACGGCGGCCACCAGGGCAACATCATGATCGCCCGCTACACCGCCCTGAACGGCACCAACGTTGCCAATGCCGGCTCGGCCAGGCTGATGATCGCCCCGATCCCCCACACCCAGTTCCCCAACCACAACGGTGGCGACATGGCCTTCGGGCCGGACGGCCTGCTCTACTTCGGGACCGGCGACGGCGGGAGTGGTGGCAACCCGACGGGGACGGCCCAGAACCTGGGCTCCTACCTGGGCAAGATGCTCCGGATGAACGTCAACAGCGCGACCCCGATCAAGCCCTCGATCTGGGCCTACGGGCTGCGCAACCCGTGGCGCTGGTCGTTCGATTCGGCGACCGGCGACATGTGGATCGGCGACGTCGGCCAGGATCGCTACGAAGAGATCGACCACGTCAGCCGGGCGACGGTCCTGAGCAGCACGAGGGTCAACTTCGGCTGGAACGTCTGGGAGGGCAGGGCCTGCTATCCGTCCGGGACGAGCTGCAGCGCCCATGGCGTGACGATGCCCGTTGCGGTCTATGCCCATGGCTCGAGCGATTCCGTCGGCTGTGCCGTCATCGGTGGCTACGTCTATCGCGGCTCGGTCGCCGGGCTGCGCGGCAACTACTTCTACGGCGACGAGTGCAGCGGCCGGATCTGGCGGCTGGTGGCCAAGCCCGGCAACCAGACCGGGGTGCAGGTGGCCGACACCTCGCTTTCGATCAGTTCGTTCGGGCTCGACGACGCCAACAACGAGTACGTCGTCTCGCTCAGCGGATCGATCTACCGGATCGGGCTCTGAGCAGGCCTCGACTACAATCGGGACGATGCCCCAGATCTTCCTGTACGTCCGTCCCGGCTGCTACCTGTGCGACGAATCACGGGCGGTCATCGAGGCGCTCCTGGCTGAGCGACAGGCCCACGGCCTGGAGCCGCTGACCCTCGTCGAGCGCGACATCAGCACGAACCCGACCTGGGAGCAGCTCCACTTCGCCGAGATCCCGGTCGTCGAGGTCGGCGACCGGCGGCTCGCCCTGGCGATCAGCCCGCGCGCCGTGCGCCGCTTCCTCGACGACGTGCTCGGGCCGGTTCCCGCCGCTTGAGGCGACGATGAGCGGCAGCGACCTGACCATCCTCGTGGCGGTCGCGGCCGGCCTGCTGAGCTTCCTGTCGCCGTGCGTCCTGCCCCTCGTCCCGGCGTACATCGGCCAGCTCACCCGGGTCGCCGTCCGCTCGGCGGCCGAGGGCGATCCACGGAGCGGCCTGTCGCGCTGGGTCGCCCTGCGCCACGCCGTCGCCTACGTCCTCGGCTTCGGCCTCGTCTTCACCCTGCTCGGCGTCACGGCGACATTCGCCGGTGGCGCGCTCGGCGCGTACCTGCCGGCCCTCCGCCAGGTCGGCGGGGTCGTCCTGATCGTGATGGGCCTGAACCTGGCCGGGATCCTGACGATCGCCCGCCTCCAGCGAACGTGGCAGCCACTCGCTGGCCGGCGGGGCATCGTCGCTCGCGACGAGCGGCGGTGGCAGCGTGATCGCCCCGCTGGGCCGGCCGGGGCCGGACGGGGCGGGTGGGCCGACCGTGGCCGATCGCGTGGGCGCCCGGTTGACGGGCTCGGGCAATGCCTGGCTCGCCTCGTTCGGGCTCGGGGTGATCTTCGCGATCGGCTGGACGCCGTGCATCGGCACGATCCTGGGCGGCATCCTGACCCTGGCGGCGACGTCCGACGGCGTCGTTCGTGGCGCAGCCCTGCTGGTCGGCTACACCCTCGGGTTGGGCATCCCGTTCCTGGTCCTCGGCGTCCTGTACGACCGGGCGCCGGGGATCCTGCGCCCGCTCGTCCGCCACGGCCGGGCCGTCAGCCTGGTCGGCGGCCTGCTCGTCGTCGCGATCGGCGTGGCGATGCTGTTCGACCTGCTCATCCTGGTGCCCCGCTACCTGACCTTCCTGACGGCGATCTGAGTGGCCGGTTTGCAGCCGCCCGACGACGAAGCTCCCGGGACCCTGCCAACGTCCGGGCATGGTCCCCGCGCGGCCGCCCGGCCGGCGTTCGAGCACCGGCCCGAGAAGCGCGGACTGATCGGACCGTTCAGCGGCCGCCAGCTCGGCTCGCTCGTCCTGGTGATCGTGATTGCCGGGATCCTGCTCGTGGCGGTGACGACCCCGCTCGGCTCGATCGATCCCGCGGCCCAGGTCAATCCGCAGGCGACGGCCTACCTCGTCGGCTCGCCGACCGTCGGCCTGCGGCCCGGGTCACTGGCGCCGGAGCTGGCCGGGAGGCGCTCGGACGGCAGCACCTGGCAGCAGCTCGACGTCAACGGCAAGCCCGTCCGGCTGGCCGATCACCGGGGCCACGGCGTGTGGATCAACTTCTGGGCCAGCTGGTGCGCGCCCTGCCAGGCCGAGACGCCGGTCCTCCGGGCGATGGACGAGGCGTACCGCGGCCAGGGCCTCGACCTGATCGGGATCAGCGTCAAGGAGACGACCGCCGCCGACGTCGGCGCCTATGCCCGGACGTACGACCTGGGCTACACGATCGCGGCCGACCTCACCGGCGACGTCCTCAACCTGTACGGCGTGTTCGCCCTGCCGACGCAGGTCTTCGTCGATCCGAACGGGGTGATCCGGGCCGTGGTCAACGGGCCGCTGACCCAGGCCCAGGCGACGACCTACGTGACGGCCATCCTGCCGCCCGCGGGCTCGGTCAGTCCGTCGGCGCCCTGACCGGTTCGAACACGAACCGGTCCCGATCGGGGACGAGGCGGCCGACCGGCGTGCGCGGCTCGTGGCTCAGGACGATCGTCCAGTCCTCCGCGACGGCCTGCCGGAAGAGCTCGCCCTTGACCGCCACCGAGTCGAGGGGGAAGTCGTCGAAGGCGGTGATCCAGCGCGGGTTGGCGCTCCACGGGCGCATCGCCAGGTCGCCGAAGAAGGCGACCGTCCGCCGCCGGCCGCGAACGACGACCGCCTGGTGGCCGGCCGAGTGGCCGCCGGTGGGAACGACGCTGACACCGGGCAGCAGCTCTCGTTCGCCGTCGGCCCAGCCGGCCGCGCCCCAGTCGCGGACGAGGCG
This sequence comes from uncultured Chloroflexia bacterium, assembly GCA_963727055.1. Classification (GTDB taxonomy): domain Bacteria; phylum Chloroflexota; class Limnocylindria; order Limnocylindrales; family CSP1-4; genus Palsa-1033. The sequence goes on along the minus strand of CAVSEN010000003.1, from coordinate 523,938 downwards.
GAGCTCGGGCTGGTCGTAGCTGGCGACCAGCCGGCTGTTCGTGCCCAGGGCGATCTCCCATTCGGCCCGCTGGGCGACGATCACTGCCCGCGGGAACGCCCGCGCGCCGCTCGCGTCGAGCAGGCCGCCGGCATGGTCGAAGTGGAGGTGGCTCATCGCCACGATGTCGACCGAGGCCGGGTCGAAGCCGGCCAGCCGGAGCGCGGGCAGGATCGGATCGCCGTCGTAACGGCGCATCTCGCGGGTCTTGTCGCTCAGCCGCTCGCCGATCCCGGTCTCGACCAGGACGCGGCCGGCGGGCGTCTCGATGAGCAGGCAGTTGAGGGCCTGGCCGAGGCGATGGTCGGCGGTGATCTCATCGGCGACGAGCCGGTCCCACAGGATCCGGGGCACCGGGCCGAAGAGGGCCCCGGCGTCGGACCAGAACGTGCCCGCCCGGATGAGCCCGACCCGGATGCCGGCGCCGAGGTCGGCCGACCAGCTGAGCGACTCGTTCAGGCCCGTGATCCGTCCCCGCTGGCCGTCGCCGGGCTGGGGGCCGGGCTGGTAGCTTCGGCCGGGTGGTCGTGGGCGCGCGCCTCGGCGAAGTCGCGATGGAAGGCCGAGGCGGTCGGCTCGGACTGGCCCTGGTACTTCGAGCCCAGCTCGCTCGAGCCGTACGGCCGGTCGACGACCGAGCTCATCCGGAGGAAGCTGATCTGGCCGATCCGCATCCCGTAGTAGAGGGCGATCGGCAGGTTGGCCACGTTCGACAGCTCGAGGGTCAGGTTGCCCTTCCAGCCCGGGTCGACGTAGCCCGCCGTGGAATGGATCAGGAGGCCCAGCCGGCCGAGCGAGCTCTTGCCCTCGAGCCGGGCGACGAGGTCGTTGGGCAGCTCGACCCATTCGAGGGTCTGGCCCAGGACGAACTCACCGGGATGGAGGATGAACGGCTCGTCGTCGTCGATCCGGAGCAGCTCGGTCAGGTCGGGCTGGGGCGCCCGGACGTCGATGAACGCGTAGCGGTTGTTGCGGAAGACCCGGAAGCTGCGATCGAGGTGGAGGTCGACCGACGACGGCTGGAGGTCGCGCGGGTCGTACGGGTCGATGCGGATCTCGCCGGCCTCGATCGCCGCCCGGATGTCGCGGTCGGACAGGACGCTCACCGGGCGACCCCGCCGTCGTCCCGGGTCGCGTACAGGCTGTCGACCTCGCGCTTCAGGTCCTCCAGGTCCTCGAAGCTCTGGTAGACGCTGGCGAAGCGGATGTAGGCGATCTGGTCGATCCCCCGCAGGCGCTCCATCGCCAGGGTGCCGATCCGCTGACGAGGGCACCTCGGTGATCCCCGCGGCGCGCAGCTCGGCCTCGATCGCGTCGGCGGCCTGCTCGGCCGCCTGGTCGGGCACCGGCCGCCGGGTGAGGGCCTTGCGCAGGCCGCTCGCCGAGCTTGTCCCGGTCGAATTCCTGGCGTCGCGCCGTCGCGCTTGACGACGATCAGGCGGGCCGCCTCGATCCGCTCGTAGGTCGTGAAGCGCATCGCGCACGCGGCGCATTCCCGCCGGCGGCGGATCGTCGCAGCATCGTCCAGGTCGCGCGAATCGACGACCCGCGTCTCGCGGTCGCCGCATTGCGGACAGCGCATCCCTCTCCACGCTCATGCCACTACTGCTTGTGGTGTCCGGGTAACGATACCACCAGATACGGTGGTTCCGGGGTGGTTCGTGCGCAGATTCAGTCGTGCGACCGGCTCGACAGCCAGCGCCGCTGCTCCATCGTCCGGCCGGAGGCCAGGTCGGCCGCATGGCGGGCAATCGCCTCGCGGGCATGGAGGGCGTTGAGGTAGCCGCGCTTGACGGCGGTCTGGGCCTCGAGCTCGCGGTAGCCGCTCCGGGCGGCGGCCAGCAGGTCGCAGCCGTGGGCGACCATCTCGAGCGCTCGGCCGGCCCGCTCGAGCTCGGCCAGGAGCGCCTCCCGGACGTCGTCGGCGGGCACCGGCCCATGGAGCCTGCCCGCCTCCTGTTCGTAGCGCTCGACCGCGTCGCGAGCGGCGGCCAGGTTGTCACCGATCGAGTCGGGCGGGACCTGGTGGCGCCGGACGCGCGTCGATCCGGTCGATCACGCCACCCAGCGACGTGTCGATCCGGCTGGACAAGGTCCTCGACCGACGCGCCGGAACCGGTCGGTCTCGCGGGTCAGGCCCACGATCCGGCCTGTCCGGCGCAGGATGATCGCGAAGACCACGACGAGGAGCGACGAAGGCGGCGATCGGCAGGGCGAGGCTCAACCAGGCGGGCATCGCAGTCTCAGTCCGCCCGCGAGCGGGATCGGCGAGGGCGGCCAGGATCGCCGGGGCGACCTCGAACAGGTCGCCGACGACGAACAGGTCGGCGAAGTCGGCGATCGGCGCGTCCGGGTCGCGGTTGACCGCCACGATCGTCTCGGCCGTCTGCATCCCGACCTTGTGCTGGATCGCGCCCGAGATCCCGAGCGCGAGGTACAGCGCCGGCTTGACGATCTTGCCGGTCTGGCCGATCTGGTGGCTGTACGGGATCCAGCCCGCATCGACCGCCGCCCGGGTCGCCCCGACGGCGCCGCCCAGGGCGTCGGCCAGGGCCTGGACGATCGCGAAGCCGTCCGGCCCGCCCACGCCCCGACCGCCCGACACGATGATCCGGGCCTCCTCGATCGAGGCGGCGGCACCGGCCTGGCTGACCCGCTCGGCGACGGTCACCGCGGGCCAGCGTCGCGGCGGCGGCGCGACCTGGCCTCGGACGGTCCCGGGAGCGGCGGCCGGCTCGGCGGTGACCGCGTTCGGGCGGACGGTGACGATCCCGTTCGGGCCGGTGAACCGGCTGGTCGTGATCAGCTCGCCCGCCGAAGGTGCTCATCTCGACGACCGGCGAGCCGTCGCCCCAGTCGACGCGCAGTGGCGTTGACGAGGACGCCCCAGCCGAGGCTGGCCGACAGGATCCCGGCGACGTCCCGGCCGTCGGGCGTCGGCGCCGAGCAGGATGTGGCCGGGCTGCCCGTCGCGGCGAGGCCGGCGACGGCCTCGGCGATCACGCCGGCCGCCGCTCGTGCGCCGGCCTCGGCCGCGGTCACCGCGATCACCTCGGGGCAGGTAGCGCCGCCAGCTCGCCGGCGGCGACATCGGCCGCGTCGGCGGCGACGACGATCCCGACCACATCGCTGCCGGCCGCCGCGGCCAGCGTCCGGCCGAGGGTCGCGACCTCGGCCCCGATCCGGGCCAGGTGGCCGTCGGTGACCTCGGCGATCACCCAGCGACCCGGCATCAGGCGCCGCCCATCAGATGAGCCGCCGTTCGACGAGGAACTCGACGACCTGCCGCGGCGGCCTCCGGGGCCGGCCCGCGGACGACCCGGGTCGCCGCCCGGGGCGGGGGCGTCCGGGTTGCGACGACGCGCGTCGTGGCCACGCTCGCCGCCGACGGCCTGCCGGATCGAGGCCGAGGTCGGCCAGCGACCAGCCGGCGATCTCCTTGGAGCGGGCGCGCCATGATCCCCTTGAGCGACGGGTAGCGCGGCTCGCCGAGGGCCTGGGTCGCGACGACCAGGGCCGGCAGCGGCGCCTCGAGCACGTCGTAGCCCGGTCGGGCTGATCCGGCGGACGCGACGACCCGGCCGCCGCCCGGCTCGATCTTCGCGGCGTACGAGAGGTAGGGCAGGCCGACCGTGACGGCGATCCCCGCCGCGACGACTCCGCCGCCGCCGTCGGAGGTGTCCGCCCCGGCCAGGACGAGGTCGTACTCGAGCCGGCGCAGGGCCGCCGCCAGGACCCGGACCGTCGTCAGAGCGTGTCCGAGCCGGCCAGGGCGGGATCGCGTGACGAGGACCGCCCGATGGGCGCCCATCGCCAGGGCCTTGCGCAGGGTGTCCGGGGCGCCGGCCGGGGCCATCGTCAGGAGGATGACCTCGCCCTCGCCGGCCGCCTCGACCAGCTTGAGAGCCGCTTCGAGGGCATACTCGTCGTTGCCGTTGACGACCGCCGGCACGCCGACCCGATCGACCCGCAGGTCTGGGCCGAGCCGCTCCTGGCCGGTCGTGTCGGGCACCGGCTTGACGAGGACGACGATCCGCACGCTATCTCCGCTGAGGGCAATCTTGTCGGGACGAGACTCGGGCCCGATCCCGGCGTTCAGGCTCGGGCGAGCAGCGACCGGGCGACGACGAGCCGCTGGATCTGCTGGGTCCCTTCGTAGAGCTGGGTGATCTTCGCGTCGCGCATCATCCGCTCGACGGGAAACTCTTCGATGTAGCCATAGCCGCCCAGGACCTGGACGGCGTCGGTGGTCACCCGCATCGCCGCGTCACCGGCGACGAGTTTACACACGGCCGCCCAGCGGGCCGCGTCGCCGTCGCCGGCTTCGATCGCGGCGCAGGCCGCGTACAGGAGCTGGCGGGCCGCTTCGGTCGAGGCGTCCATGTCGGCCAGCATCGCCTGGACCATCTGCTGCTCGGCGATCGGCTTGCCGAACTGGATCCGCTCGTTGGCGTAGTGGGCGGCGTACGTCGAGGGCGCCCTGGGCGATCCCGACGGCCTGGGCCGCGATCCCCGGCCGGGAGCGCTCGAACGTGCTCATCGCGATCGCGAAGCCCTCGCCCTCCTCGCCGATCCGGTTGGCGGCGGGCAGCCGGACCGCGTCGAACTGGAGCTCGGCCGTGGGCGAGCCGCGGATCCCCATCTTGTGCTCGAGCCGGCCGACCGAGAAGCCCGGCCGGTCGCGTCTCGACGACGAAGCAGGACAGGTTGCGGTGCCGCTTCGCACCGGGATCGCTGACCGCGAAGACGACGACCAGGTCGGCGACGCTGCCGTGGGTGATGAACCGCTTCGTCGCCATCGAGGACGTAGTCATCGCCGTCGCGGGTCGCCCGCATCGCGATCGAGCCGGCGTCGCTGCCGGCGCCGGCCTCGGTGATCGCGAACGAGATGAGCGTCCGGCCGGCGGCCAGGTCGGGCAGCCAGCGCTGGCGCTGCTCGGCGCTGCCGCGGGTCACGATCGGCAGCGAGGCGAGCTCGTGGACGGCCAGGATCAGGCCGGTCGTGGCGCAGGCGGCCGACAGGGCCTCGATCGCCAGGCAGACCGTCAGCAGGTCGGCGCCGAGGCCGCCGTACTCGCTCGGGAAACGGCAGGGCCAGGATGTCCTGGCTGGCGAGGAGCGCCTTGTTGTCCCAGGGGAACTCGGCCGAACGGTCGACCTCGGCGGCGCGCGGCGCGATCTTCTCGACGGCCAGCTTGCGGACCGCGTCGCGCAGCTCGATCTGCTCCGCCGAGAGGCGGTAGGGCTGCAGGTCGGCCATGGCTCGTCCCCTCCCGTTCGCTACTGCAGGACCGGCAGCTGCCGGCCGGCCGGGATCGCCGAGCCAACGTTCTCGGCGAGGCCGTCGGCCAGCAGCTCGGCGATGTCGGCCGCGCTCGACCGCGCCGCCGGCGTTCGCCTCGGCCTCGGCCAGGCCGTCCTTCATCATCGTCATGCAGAACGGGCAGTTCGTGGCCACGACCTCGGCCCCGGTCGCCAGCGCCTGGCGCGTCCGCTCGGCGTTGATCCGGGTGCCGCGGGTCTCCTCCATCCACATCCGGCCGCCGCCCGCGCCGCAGCAGAACGTGTTCTTGCCGCTCTGCTCCATCTCGCGCAGCTCGAGCCCCGGCCAGCGACCGAGGACGTCGCGCGGGGCGGCGATCGACGTCGTTGTAGCGGGCCATGTAGCAGCAGTCGTGGAGCGTGACGGCCCGGTCGGCGCCGCCGCCGGCCTCGGCCGTGCCGCAGCCGCCCCGATGCCAGCAGGTCCTGGAGGTAGACGCTGTGGTGGACGACCTCGGAAGTGCCCGCCGAACTGGCCGTACTCGTTGGCGATCGTGTTGAAGCAGTGCGGGCAGGCGGTCACGATCGTGCGCTGGCTCATCCCGTAGCGGTTGAGCGTCTCGACGTTGCCCGCCGGCCAGCATCTGGTAGACGTACTCGTTGCCCATCCGGCGGGCCGGGATCGCCGGTGCACGACTCCTCCTGGCCGAGGATCGCGAAGCGAACCCCGGCGGCGTCGAGGCAGCGTCGCGAACGCCCGGGCGACCTTCCGGTTGCGCTCGTCGAAGGCGGCCGCGCAGCCGACCCAGTACAGGACCTCGATCTCGTCGAGCGACCCGGCCGCGGCCAGGTCGGCCACGGTCGGCACCTCGAACGGCGAGGCCCTTCGTCCAGTCGGTCCGGGTCGAGCGCGGCTGGCCCCATGGGTTGCCGGCCGTCTCCATGTTCCGGAACGCCCCGGTCAGCTCGCTCGGGAAGCGCGAATCCTCGAGGACGAGGTTGCGCCGGAAGCCGACGATCTTGTCGACGTGCTCGATCAGGACCGGGCAGGCCTCGACGCAGGCGCCGCAGGTGACGCAGTCCCAGACGGCGTCGTACGGGATCGCGTCGTCGACGATCGGCCGTGGCCAGCAGCGCTCGGCTCGGGCGTCGGTCGTCCAGGCCGTAGTCTGCGTCCGCACGATCGGCGAGTTCGGGATCAGGTCGAGGCCGTGCTCCGCATCGACGGCCATGTGGCGCAGGCCCATGATCATCTCGCTGCGGGTTGAGCGGCTTGCCGGTCCGGTTGGCCGGGCAGGCATCGGTGCAGCGCCCGCACTCGGTGCAGGTGAACCCGTCGAGGAGGTCCTTCCAGCCGAGGTCCTGCAGCGTCCGCAGCCCGAACGTCGCGTCCTCGGCCTCGAGGTCCATCGCCGGCAGCTCGCCGCGCGGCGCCAGCTTGCGGAAGTAGACGTTGAAGAACACGGTCGCGATGTGGAGGTGCTTGCTGAACGGCAGGTACACCAGGAACGCGGCCACGATCGCGATGTGGGCCCACCACAGGACGATGAAGGCGCCGTCGAGCGATGTCCGGCGCGAGTCGGCCGAGCGGGATCGGCCAGGGCGTTGGCGACGAACGCGCCCGGCAATCGGCCGTAGCGAGCGGCCTCGAATGCCTGGGCGAGCAGCTCGGTCGCCACGACGCCGCCGATCATCACCAGGATGATCAGCGCGCCGCGGGTGAACGCCAGGCGGCGCGGCCGGGTGATCAGGCGGCGCACGAAGGCGTAGCCAACAGCAACCAGCGATGAGCAGGGCGACGACGTTCTGCATCGCCGCGACGGCGGTCCAGAGGATCCCGCCGAGCGGGCAGCTGGAGGACGGCCTGGATGAGCGCCGCCGGTGACGATGTTGGCGGTGCCGATCGTGAGCAGGACGAAGCCCCAGAAGATCGCTGAAGTGCATGATCCCGGCGCGCGGGTCCTTGAACATCTTCGTCTGGAGCGAGGGCGTAGCGGACCAGGCCGCCGACCCGCCGGGGGATCTCGCGAACGGGCTCGGGCCGGACGGCCCGGACCGCCGCGAAGATCCGCAGGTGACGGGCCATGACCAGCCCGAAGAAGGCGACCGAGCCCCAGAAGAACGGGAAGACGAGGGGATAGGCGGGGACGTGCCGCGAAGATCCCGAACATCAGCTACTGTCCGCTCACCGGCGGCGCGGCCCTCGGCGTGATCGAACGGGCCGGCCAGGGTCTCGAGGGCATGGTCGAGGACGGGCACGATCGCCTCGAGGCTCTCGGCCGCGCCCCGCGGGCTGCCGGGCAGGTTGACGATCAGGGTCCGGCCACGGACGCCGACGATCGCCCGCGACAGGCTCGCCAGCGGCGTCGAGCGGCGGCCATCGGCGCGCATCGCCTCGGCCAGCCCGGGCACCTCGTAGTCGATCACCGCGCTCGTCGCCTGGGGCGTCACGTCCCGCGGGGTCAGCCCGGTGCCGCCGGTCGTGACGATCAGCTGGTGGCGCGCCGCGCCCGCGACGAGCGCCTCCTCGATCAGCCACTGCTCGTCGGCCACGACCTGCCGCTCGACGGCGAAGCCGAGCGCCGGCCAGCCGGTCGGCGACGACCTGGCCCGAGGTGTCGTCGCGCGTCCCGGCGGCGCTCCGGTCGCTGGCGGTCAGGACGAGGCGCCGAGCGGTCGGTCACGGCGCCTTGCCCTTCGCTCCTGATGCCGACCCGCCCGGCGACACGATCCCCGGGCCGGTAGCCCGGCGCGACCGGGCGCGATCGGTCGACCGCCGGGCTGGCCGGACCCAGTCGCCGCTCTTGCCGCCGCGTCTTCGAGAGGAGCCGGATCGAGCGGATCTCCACGCCGCGCTCCACGCCCTTGACCATATCGTAGACGGTCAGGGCGGCCACGGAGGCCGCCGTCAGGGCCTCCATCTCGACCCCGGTCGGCCCGGTCGTCGCGGCCTCGGCCCGGACCCGGAGCACCCCGGCGGCCCGGTCGGGCACGACCTGGACGAGCAGGTCGGTCAGGGCCAGCGGATGGCAGAGCGGGATCAGCTCGCGGTCCGCTTGGCGCCCATCACCCCGGCCAGCTCCGCGACGGTCAGCACGTCGCCCTTGGCATTGCGACCGTCGATGACCAGGCTGAGGGTCTCCGGGCTGAGCGCGACCAGCGCCTCGGCGACCGCCCGGCGGGCGGTGGGTGGCTTGGCGCTCACGTCGACCATCCGCGGGCGGCCGGCCCGGTCGACGTGGGTCAGGCGCCGACGCTCGGTGCGGAGTGGCGGTTTGCGGTCCATGGCAGGCTCCGGTTGGGGACGGTGGGCAGGCTCAGCGGTCGAGCCAGAAGACCTCGACTTCGGCTCCGGCCGGGACGTCGGACAGCGGCTCGGGCACGGCCGCCAGGGCGTCGGCGGATGCCAGCGTGCTCAGGATATGGCTCCCCTGCCCCGCGTCGGAGCGGCCCGCGGCGAGGTGGACAAGCAGGCGCCCCTGCGCGTCGCGAGCCGGGGCCCCGCTCGCCAGCGCTCGACCTCGGCCCGCAGGTAGGCCCGCCGGCCGGGGCTCTTCGTGGCCGGCTCGACCAGCACGCCGGGCTCGGACGGGCGGAGCAGATCCGTGTGCCCGGCCAGGCGCCGGAGCGCGGGCCGGACGAAGATCTCGAAGGTCACGAAGCTCGAGACCGGGTTGCCCGGCAGGCCGAACAGGAGGACGGGCGGTCCGTCCGGGCGGGGTGCCGTGCCGAAGGCGAACGGCTTGCCGGGCTGGACGCGCAACCCGCCACAGGTCGACCGAGCCGACCGTGTCGAAGCCTGTCCGGACGAGGTCGTAGGGGCCGACCGAGACGCCGCCGCTGACGATCACGACGTCGGCCTCGGCCACCCCGCGTCGCAGACGGGCGACCACGTCCTCGAGCTCGTCACGAGCGATCCCGAGGTCGATCACCTCTGCCCCGGCGGCCCGGGCGAGGGCCCGCAGGGCCGGCCCGTTGGCGTCCGGGATACCGCTGCCGCCGAGTGCCGACCCGGCCGCCCGGACCTCGTCGCCGGTCGCCAGCACGCCGACGACCGGCCGGCGGTAGACGCTGATCGAGCCGGTCCCGGCACCGGCCACCAGGCCGATCGCTGCGGGCCCCAGCGTCGTGCCCGGCTCGAGCACGAGGCTGCCCCGGCGAAGGTCGCTGCCCTGCCGGCGGATGGCCGTTCCGGCCGCGACGCCGGCGTGGATCGCGACGGCGGCCGGCAGCCCGCCCGACGACTGGCGACCGCGCTCCCCGGCCGCACCACCGCCGGCATCGAGCGGCGTCGTGAGCTCGACCTGGACGACCGCGTCGGCTCCGGCGGGCAGCCGGGCCCCGGTGGCGATCCGGATGGCGCTGCCGCCCTCGGTCAGGGCCGCGGGCTCGCCGCCGGCGGCGAATTCGCCGGCGATCCGGAGGATCACCGCCCGCGCCTCGCTGGCCGTCGCGATGTCGGCGGCCCGGACCGCATAGCCGTCCATCGCGCTGTTGTCCCACGGCGGCAGGTCGGTCGTCGCCCGGACCTCCGTCGCCGCGACCCACCCAAGCGCTGCCTCGATTGGCAGCTCCACCGTCCCGAGCGACCCGCCGATCGCGGCAAGCACGCGGGAACGAGCCACGTCGACGGGGATCATCGGATCCTCGACCGGTGGCGCGCCGGCGGCGTGCGGGAGGCGGGCCGGCCCGCTCATCCCGCGGACTCCTGTGGCGGCTTGGCGTTGGTCGCGGCCGCAGGCTGCCCCGGCTTGCCCCGCCCGACGCCGACCGCGATCAGGCCGCACAGGGCCAGGATGACCACCCCCAGCAGGAGCGACGTCTCGAACCAGAACTGGTCCGGGAAGAGCTGGATCAGCTTCGAGCTCGGATCGAAGTCGAACGAGCCGGGCGGGAAGAAGATCCGGTGGAAGACCTCGAACAGCGAATCGAAGGCGACGGCCGCAACGACCCCCAGGACGACGATCACGACGGCCAGGATCGTCGCCGCCCGGCGGACGGCCGTCCGGAACCAGGCCGCGCCGCGGGCGAACAGGGCGAGGTTGACCAGGATCAGCGCCGCGAGCAGGGCGGCGGCCCCGAAGCCGAAGAAGACCGACCGGACGTCGACCATATGGGCCCGTTCGCGCGCGCCGAGGACGGCCTGGCCCGCGACCGACACGGCGAAGTCGGGCGGGCCGAAGGCGAGGTCGTGGAGGATCGAGTTCGTCACCTGGTGGACGGTCGCCGGATCGTAGCCGGTCAAGGCGGCGGCCCCCGTTCGATCCTGTTCGAAGCCGACCCAGACCGGGTTGAGGAAGACCAGGATCGCGAGGGCCACGATCGTGATCATCGTCGCCAGTCCGGCGAGGAGCCCGAGGATCGTCCGGGCAGGTCCGGGGTTCACCGGCTCATCCTAGCCGCTCGCCGCCGCGCTCCGGTCGGCCGGGCCGACGCGATCGCAGCGAAACCGCCTACTCGTCCTCGAGTGTCCGGGCCTGGTCCCACCAGCCTTCGGCCCGCAGGTCCTCGATCGGATCCATCTGGAGCTGGTGCGCCGGCCGGACGAGGCGCTGCTTGAACGTCTCGAGGTCGAGGTCGACGATCCCCTTCAGGCCACGTATCCCGGCCTGGATCAGGAGCTGGTGCTCGGCCGGCCCGAAGCTGGCGAGGTTCAGCATGAGTGCCTCGTCACGCCAGGTGGCGACGTCGTTGATCGTCGCCCCGAGATGGTCGGCCAGCGTCTGGCGGCGGGTCGGCGTCTCGGACACCTCGAGCAGGATCCCCGTGGTGAAGACACCCTGCTTCTCGAGCCGGTCGAGGTAGACAGGCTCGATCCGGGTCAGCTCATCGATCGGCGGCACGGCAGCGTCATCCTCCGGGGTCGCTTGGTCTCGTCGGAGTATCGCCAATTCGCGGTGGCCACTGTGGTCCGGCGCCGAGAGGTGTGCGCGTGGTTCCTGGCGTAGGCGTCGCTCAGCGAACGATTTGACACGGCCCGAGTGCCAGCTCGGCGATTGCCAAAACGCGACCCGACTCGCGCCTATGACAGGGCTCGCGCAGAAGCTGGGTGGAATCGTGCCTCGGGACCGGCACTCCACACAGCGCGCATTCACGGCACGGTGGCTCGGCGGTCCCTCGGACTGCGCCGCACGGACGTAAGCGCGACTCAGCTCGAGATTTGGCACGGATCGCGCGGCAGAGTCGGGTCCGCCGAACCGGCGTGTCGGTCACAAGATGTCCGAGCCGCCACGGCGCATTGCCGGGCGGCTCGGACGAGAGCGGCAGCGTGGCCGGTCGAGGCCCGGTCAGTGGACCGTGATCGTCGCCTCCATGCCAGCATGGATCTGGCAGATGTAGGTATACGTGCCCGGCGTTGCTCCGACAAAGCTCACCGACCAACGCGAGAAGACCGAGCCCTGGGGCAGGCCCAGGGCATGGCGCATCGACCGCGTGGCAAAGATCCCCAAATCGGAGATCTGGCCGGGTGCCGTCAAGTTGCGCACGCCGTTCCCGCCGCCGAACTCGACCTCATCCGGGAATGGCTGGGCCCCGCAGTGGAAGTCGAACGGGCCGGCCGGCGGCAGCTCGTTGGGGATCGCCGGGGTGTCTCCGCCGGTCCCTTCGCACAGGGGCAGGAGGTCGCTGTTCAGCTCGCCCGGGAACGTGACGGTGTGGACCTCGTTGACCGACTGGGGGCGCCAGAAGACCTGGTCGCCCGGGTGGATGCCCAGGACCCGGGGCAGGAACTCATTGACCGCCACGTGGCCGTCGGGGCTGCCGGTGCCGGCCGTCATGTACCAGCTCGTCGTGCCGTCCGCGTTCTTGACGTGGGACGAATGCTCGACCTTCTCCTCGGCGGCGAAGCCGGCCTTGGTGTCGGCCTTGACCTGATCATGAACGGCCTTCGCGAGCTGGGCCGGGGTCGTGCCCTGGCCGTTCTGGGGCAGGACGGTGATGTGGCCGCTCATCCCAGGGTGGACCCGGCACAGGAACGCATAGGTGCCCGGCGCCGCGGTGATCTTGACCGCGAACGGGCCGCTCGGCGGCCCGAACGAGGCGCCACTGCTCACGACCGACGTCCCGTCGAACGCACATGGCTGGACCGGTGTCCCGCAGGTCGCGCTGGTCGGGCTCAGGCCCGGGATATTCAGCTGGGTATGAGTCGTGCCGTTGAGGTTCTTGACCGGGTCGCCATCCGTCTTGGCGATCCCGTTGACCTTGATGTCCTGCGCCGCGGTCCGGCCGGCCGGCAGCAGCGTCGCCGTATGGAAGCCCTCGACGACGAACTGGATCGTCGAGCCGGTCGGCACGCGGAGCGTCCGCGGGAAGAAGTCGTTGAACGTCCAGTTATGCCCGGCGGGCACAGCCGCCGGCATGTCTGCGGTGATCGTCAACGGCGACGCCGCCGCGACCGGGACGGCCATCGCGGCCTGCCCGACCAGCAGGCCCGCCGTCCCAACAATTGAGGCAAACAACCGGAATCGCACGCGCATCCTCCTGTTTGGTCCGACCAGCGCACCCGGCGAGGCTCGGCCAGGGTGCAGTTCCGTGATGTCTAGCACGTTGCGGGGCGTTCTGTCGATGCCGAATTGACGGCTTGCTGACCGTCTGCGGTGCATCCGGGCACCACCGAGGACGGTGCCCGGGTCCTGGGCGCCGCCCGGGCCCTGGGCGCCGCCTCGGGCCCTGGGCGCTTGGCGCCTGGCATTGCCAAATCGTTCGCTGGACGCCGCCTACGCCTGGATCCGACCCGTCCTGCGTAAATCGTGGCCCGTTTGGCCGCAAATCCACGCACGGGCTGACGAGCGGTGGAGGCGCCCGACCCCGAATCCCCGCCCCGTTCAGCGTACGAGTCACCCAGCGAACGATTTGGCACCGGTGCGGAGCCCCGGAGCTGGGCGGCTGCCAATACGCGACCCGACTCGCGCGTCCGCCACGCTCCGGGGTCGATGACCCGGATCCGTGCCCGGCGCCAAGCGGTTCCACGCTCGCTCGGAGGGGTCGCAGACGGATATGGCGCCGGGAGCGACCCGCGTCGCGACGTACGAGCGACTCAGCTCGCAATTCGGCACCGATGGCGCGATCGTGCGAGCAGGAGCCCGTTCGACCGACCCGAAGGAGCCCTCAGGCGAGGGTCTTGTGGGAGCAGCGCGGGCAGAGCCCCTGGTCGACGACGTGACCGGTCAGGACGCAGTGAGCAACGTGGACCCGGTCGACGAGGCCGGTCGCCAGGGCGGTCAACGTGGTGGCGTGGCCATGCCGGCCGAGGTGTTTCACGGCCACGGGCAGCGCGGCTGGCAAGATGGGGGCCATCGATGATCTCCCGGTTCCGATGCCTGGCCGACCGCCGCATCCGGACTGGTCGATCCCGCTCGATCAAGCCTCGAACACGGCGCCCCGTCGCGGCTAGGGCCGACCGGCCCCCGAGCGAAGGGCATTGGTACCGGGACCGCAGCGCCGGCAGGCGGTCATGGTGCGACGATGACCCAGGCGCCGAGCCAGCTGTGCAGTCCTTGTGTCTCGCGGTAGGGCAGGAAGACCTGGGTCATCTGGGCGTGGCTGAGGCGAGTGTCCGGCTTGAGGTCGAAGTAGCCCAGCTTGGCCACCTGCATCGGGTAGAGCGGGCCGCTGACATCGACCGAGGTGACCAGGAAGTTGCCGGTCAGCCGTGGGTCGCGGTTGGCACTGAAGCCGGTCATCACCCAGGCGTGGCTGCCGAAGCCGACGGTCAGGCCGACCGGCTTGCCGGTCACCAGGAGGCGCCTGGCCGCGTACGCGAGGGCCGCATCCATCGACGGGAAGGTCCGGTCGGTGTACGTCCCCGCCCCGGCGTGGGTCAGGGCGTTGGCCCAGCCCCGCGGGTCCGCGCCGGGCTTGGATGCCGGCTCCGTCTCGTGGGCCCGGGCGTACGCCATGAGCGCGGCCTGGGTCGCATAGCTCGTGTCGTGCGTCTTGTTGATCAGGTTGAGCATCATCTGCGAGCTCGCCCCGACGCACCACTGGCCGGTCTTCTGAGTGACGAAGGCGCCCGTCCGGTAGACGTCATACGAGCCGGTCCAGCGGACGACAGGCAGGGACGTGTGCCGCGAGCCGGCTGCCTGGGTCCCGACCTGGCCCGTCGTCCAGGTGAGCGCCTGGCCGGGGCTCGGGCTCGCCGCGTTGGCGGCGGTCGCCCCCAGCGCCAGGACAATCGTGATGGCCAGGACGAGCGTGCCGACAAATCGGGATGTGCGCATGGCTGGGTCGCTCAGTTCGGAGTGGGATCCGCCGCGATGCGGCAGGCGTCCCGTCCCCAGAGCGTCGGCTCATGGCCCGGCCGAGGTGAGAGCCGAATGGCCCCCGCCGGCCATCATTTGGTACCCGACGACGGAGCCGTTCGTTCGCGCCGGCTCAGTCCTCGAACCGCCGATGGTCGTGCCGACGCCCCGGACGCCCGCATTCGGCGACCGTCACGCCGGCGCGGTCGTCGTCAGGACGGCGGCGAGGACCAGCAGGAGGGCAAGGCCGAGGAAGACGAGCGCGAACCCGATCACGCTCAGGCGCCCGCCGACGACGGTCGCGGACGGTTGCGAGGCCAGGCGGGTCAGCGCGATGCCGGCCGCCCAGACCACCAGCCCCGGGCTGGCGACAACGAGAGGGATTCGCCAATCCACCGCCGCACCATACAGGCCGCTCCGCCACCGACTGGACCGGCGGCGCCGGGCTCGCGATCACCCGCGAAGATGCGCCTCGATTGCGTCGCCGTGCTCGATCCGGTGGCGGTAGCGCTCCACCAGGCGAGGCAGGCCGGCTGATCGAACCCGCTCGACGACGCCGGGGTCGAGGGTCGCCAGGTACGGCATCGACCTCGCCGGACGCCTCCTCGAACAGCTGGATCGCCGAGTGGCCCTCGATGAGCCGCCAGCCGTACAGCCCTGAGTCGTTGATGGCATCGGGCAGCCCAGGCGGCAGAGGTAGAGGCAGGTCGTCGCCGCTCGCGAGGGCCGACCGGAGGCGCCCGACGTGAACCCGATCCCAGAAGGCAAGATGCGCGAGCTCGGCTGCGATGGTCCAGCCACCCTCCATCGGCATCGCCATCTGGTCAGCCGTCAAGCCCCTGGTGAGCGACAGGATCCGATCGCGCGCGGCCGCGTTGTCATCGACGTACGTCATGCCTTCGGATCTCCAAAGATCGTGTAGTGCCAGTCCTTCTCCTGCTCGCCGGTCAGCTCGATCATCACGTGCTTGACCTGGGTGTACTCCTCGAACGAGTAGGTCGACATGTCCTTGCCGAAGCCGGACTGCTTGAACCCGCCGTGGGGCATCTCGCTGGTGACCATCAGGTGGTCGTTGACCTGGACGTGCCCGAAGTTGAGCAGGCGGGCGGCCTCCATCGCCCGGAACACGTCGCGCGTCCAGATCGAGGCGGCCAGGCCGTACTTCGTGTCGTTGGCCAGCTCGATCGCCTCGGCGTCGGTATCGAACGGGAGCACGACCAGGACCGGGCCGAACACCTCCTGCTGGACGATCTCGCTGTCCTGGGCGGCGTCGGCGATCAGGGTCGGGGCGTAGAAGGCGCCGTCGGGCAGCCCGGCGACCGAAGGCCGGACGCCGCCGGTCACGACCGTCGCCCCGGCGGCGATGGCTCGCTGGACGAAGCCGTCGACGCGGTCGACCTGGGCCGCGGAGATCAGCGTTCCCAGGTCGGTCGACGGGTCGAACGGGTCGCCGACCCGGACACCTTCGAACAGCTCCCTGGTCCGGGCCAGGAACGGGCCGTACAGGCTGCGGTGGACGTAGGCCCGGGTTGCCGCCGTGCAGTCCTGGCCGCCGTTCGTCAGGGCGCCGGCGGTGGCACCCCGTGCCGCCGCCTCGAGGTCGGCATCGGCGGCGACGATGAACGGCGCCTTGCCGCCCAGCTCCAGGTGGACCCGCTTGACGTTGCCCGCGGCGAGCGCCTGGATCTTCTTGCCGGTCTCCGAGTCGCCGGTCAGGCTGATCAGGTCGACATCCGGGTGGGCGGCCAGTCCCGCTCCGACCACGTCGCCGCGGCCGGTGATGACGTTGAGGACGCCGTCGGGCAAACCCGCCTCGTGGGCAAGCTCGGCCAGCCGGATCGTCGTCAGGGGCGTGGCGGAGGCCGGCTTGAGGACGACCGAGTTGCCGGCAGCGAGCGCCGGGCCGATCTTCCAGATCGCCATCCACATCGGGTAGTTCCAGGGCGTGACCTGACCGCAGACCCCGATCGGCTCACGCCGGATCATGCTGGTGTGCGAGCCGCTGTACTCGGCCGCGGCCTTGCCCTCGAGGTTGCGGATCTGGGTCGCGAAGAAGCGCAGGTTGTCCGAGGCGAACGCGAAGTCCGACTCCCGCCGGAGCTTGTAGGCCGTCCCGGTCTGGAGCGTCTCGAGCCGGGCCAATTCGTCGGCGTGCTCGTCGAGCAGGTCGCCCAGGCGATTCATGATCACGACCCGGGCCGGCATCAACAGGTTGCGCCAGCGGCCGTCGCGGAACGAGGCGCGGGCCGCCCTGACCGCAAGGTCTACGTCGGCGGCAGTGCCGGCCGGGACGCGCCCGACGAGCTCGCCGGTGGCCGGGTTGTGGACCTCCAGCCACTCGCCGCCCGACGCCTCGACCGAGCGGCCATCGACGAACATCCTGAAATCCGGGGCGACCGCAACGGCCATGACTTCCTCCTGGACGCGACCTTTGGCCGAGGATAGCCGACTAGTCCGAGCCCGGTGTCGCGCTTCGCTCGGTCTCGACCAGCCGCCGGGCGAAGCCCTGGTAGGCGATATCGTCGAGCGGCGGGTTGATCAGGCCGGCCCGTGCGTCGCGGAAGGCCCGCTCGAGGCGGCCGGCGAGGAAGCCGGGCCCGCCCGCGATCCGGAGCGCCTCGTCGGTTGCGATCACGGCCGCGTTCGTGGCCGTGACCTTGGCCAGGCTGATCTCGGGCAGGAGCGCTCCACGCCCGGCCGGCTCGGACGCCTGCCAGCGTCGGGCGGTCGCCTCGAGGACGATCCGCGCCGCCCGCAGGGTCGCGTCGATCCGTCCCAGCCGGACGCCGATCGTCGGCAGGTCGGCGACGGCCGTCGAACCATCGCCCGGTCGGCGCTCGACGGCCCACCGGACGACATCGCGCCGCGCCCCCTCCCCCACCCCGAGGTAGACGGCGGCGACGGCCGCCCCGAACCAGGCCGAGGGAGCCGGCCCGCGGGCGTCGGGCTCGGCCGGCTGGCGTGTGCCGATCAGCCGCTCCGCGGGCACGAACACGTCGTGGAGGCGCAGCCGGCCGGAGGCCGAGCCACGCATTCCCAGGGCATCGAAACCCGGCAGCCGCTCGATCCCCGGTGCGTCCAGGTCGACCACGAAGTTGCCGATTCCGCGCGCCGGGATCGCGGCCGTCACCTGGGCCACGCGCAGGGCCGGCAGCCAGGTCGTCCAGGTCTTCTCGCCGCTCAACTGGTAGCCCCCCGGGACTGGCCTGGCGGCGGTCGCCGGCAGGCCACCGCGGGCCGGGCTGCCGCTGCCCTCCTCGGTCGCCGCCGAGTTGAGCAGCCCACCGTCGAGCACGACGCCGGTCAACCAGTCGCGCAGCCCGGCGGGCCAGCCGTCGGACTCGTACAGCGAGCCCGTGACGTGGAGGTGCATTGCGAAGCCGAGCGCGGCCGAGCCGCTCACCGCGCCGAGGGCGGCCAGGACCTCGACCGCCTCGGCCAGGCCGCCCCCGAGTCCGCCCTGCCCGGCCGGCACGCACAGGCGGTTGAGACCACTCGCGACAAGGGCGGCGGGCACGGCCGGCTCGTAGGCATCCCCGGGATCGATCGCCTCGAGCGCCGCGATCGCGTCGGCCAGCCGTTCGGCCAGGCGGTCGCCGTTCGGCCGGGCTGGATCCAGGGCGGACGTCATGCGTCGCCCGCGAGCCGATCGGCTTCCCGGCGAAGGAGCGCCCAGGCCCGGGCGATGTGGCGCTCCTCCGTCCGCAGGTTGCCGACCGCCAGCCGGATCGTGAACCGGCCGTTGAGCCTGGTGTGCGACAGGAAGACCTCGCCGGTGGCGTTGACCGCGGCCATGATCGCCGCGTTCAGCTGGTCGAGGCGCGCCTCCCGGCCGCCATCGCCCGGCCCGAAACCGGATTGATCGGGCTCGCAGCGGAAGCAGACCGTCGAGAACGGCACGGGAGCGAGCCGCCGCCAGCCCGGCTCGGCATCGACCCACCCGGCGAACTTTGCAGCCAGGTCGAGATGGTGCTCGATCCTGGCCCGCAGGCCGTCGAGACCGAACGTGCGCAGGATGATCCACAGCTTGAGGGCCCGGAAACGACGCCCGAGCTGGGGCGTGAACTCGCTGAAGTCGCGGACCGGCGTGTCCCGGTCGATCGTCCGCAGGTATTCCGGCTGGAGGCCGAACGCCGCCTGGAGGCGATCCATTCGTCGGCTCAGCAGGAGCGACGCGTCGAGCGGCGTGAACAGCAACTTGTGGGGGTTGACGACGATCGAGTCGGCACGCTCCCAGCCCGCGAACGGGGCGCGCCGCTCGGGCAGCAGGGCGACCGGCCCGGCATAAGCCGCGTCAACGTGCAGCCAGAGGCCCTCGCGGGCCGCGATGTCGGCCATCGCCGCTACCGGGTCGACCGAGGTCGAGGAGGTCGTGCCGATCGTGGCCACGATCGCGACCGGGATCCGCCCGGCGGCCCGATCCTCGGCGATCGCCGCGGCCAGGGCGGCCGGCTCGAGCTCGAACCGCTCGTTGACCGGGATCTTGCGCAGGCTGGCCCGGCCGAGGCCGAGGGTCATGCACGCCTTGTCGATCGACGAGTGGGCCTCGGCCGAGGCGTAGACCCGCAGCCCTCCGGCCAGCTCCGGCCGGCCGGCGAGACCGGTCGCGGCGGCATCGAATCCGGCGGCCTCGCGCGCCGCACCCAGGGCGATCAACGACGAGGTCGAGGCGGTGTCGGTCAACAGGCCGTCGAAGCCGACCGGCAGGCCGAGGGCCTGGCGCAGCCAGTCGACGACGACCTGCTCGAGCTCGGTGCCGATCGGCGAGGTCCGCCAGAGCATCGGGTTCTGGCCGAGCGCGGCGGTCAGCATCTCGCCCAGGATGCCGGGCCCCGAGGCAGTCGTCGAGAAGTAGGCCAGGAACCCCGGGTGCTGCCAGTGGGTCGCGTTGGGCGGCACGAGCGCCTCGTAGTCGGCCAGGATCTCGGCGATCGACGCCGGTCCCTCCGGCGGGGAGGTCGGGAAGCGCGGCCGGATCGAGCCGGGCTCGATCGACGGCAGGACGGCGAAGCCTTCGACGCCCTCGAGGTAGTCGGCGAGCAGGTCGACGACCCGGTGCGCGGCGGCCCGAAACGTGGCCGGATCCAGGTCGGCCAGGCCCGCCACGCCGCGCACGTCGAGCGGGTCCCCGGTGGTCGCCTGGGCATCCTCGGCATCGCCACGAGCCATGGCCCGAGTCTACCGGCCCGGCGGGTGGTGCACCGGCGCATCGGGCCGATTATCTCGTCCGACCGGGACCATGAGCCGGGGCCCAAGCGTCACAACCACCCCTACCGTGGGTGGATGACCGTCGACCAGGCTCGCCCGCGCCACCGCTTCCGGCGATCGGCCGCGGCCGTCCTGCTCGCGCTGGGTGGCTTGATCGCGCTCAACGGGGTGGCCCTTGGGGCAACCCCGGCTGGGCTGAGCCAGGCCCAGCTGGCGAGCGGCGTCGCACCGCCCCGGATGGCCTTCCGGCTCGACCTGTCGACCAGCGGCTACTACGTCGGCCAGTACAACTACGTCCAGTGCGTCGGCGCGTCGGTCGAGATGATGCGCAACATGGTCCTCGGCCAGGCCGACCACTCGGCGTGGATGCAGCACCTGCTCTTCACCCGGGCGCGCCAGTGGAGCAGGTACAGCGGTGACGGCGGTGCCGACCCGTACGGCTGGGCGGCCGTCCTGACCTTCACCAGCGCCGGTCCGTATGCGGCCTACGGCGGCCGGACGGCGGGCGACACGGTCCACGCCCTGGCCAAGGCGATGGCGATCAGCGGGCGGCCGGTCGGCGTCACGGTCTGGCACGGGTCGCACGCCTGGGTGGTCAGTGGCATCACCGCCACCGACGACCCGGCCCGGACCGACGCCTTCACGGTCCTGACGATCGCTGTCACCGACCCGCTGTGGACCCTCGCCCATCACCACGGCGTCCTGGCGCCGTCCACCTGGCTGACCGTCGCCCAGTTCAACACGTACTTCCAGCCCTACCACGATCCGAAGCGGTCGCCCGGGATCGAGGGCCGCTACGTGGCCGTGGTCCCGGTGCCCACGTCGAACGAGCTCGCGGCCGCCATCCGCCGGCCGATCCAGAGCCTCGAGGCGCCCGGCTCGCAGCGCTAGAGAGCGCCCCCGGCGGACGGCGCGCCTGCCTCGGCGGGTCCCGGCCGGGGGCCGCCCATACACTCAACCGCTATGGCCCAACCGGAGATCGCCGAGGATGACCGTCGTCGGCTGCTCCGGCGGGCGTTCCGGCTCGAGTACGTCACGATCGCCTGGAACACGCTCGAGGGGATCGTGGCGATCTTCGCCGGGCTCAGCGCCGGCTCCATCGCGCTCGTCGCCTACGGCCTCGACTCGTCGGTCGAGGTATTCGCCTCGATCGTCGTCGTCTGGGAGCTGCGCGGCTCGGACCGGAGCGGGGAGCGGCGGGCCCTGCGCCTGATCGGGGCGGGCTACATCGTCGTCGGGATCTACGTCGCCTGGGACACCGTGACCTCGCTGGCCGCGGGCCATCGGCCGGAGGCCTCGCCGGTCGGGATCGTCTTCCTGAGCGCGACCGTCGTCGTGATGGTCCTGCTCGGCCTGGGCAAGCTGCGGGTCGGGGCGGCGATCGACAGCCCGACGGTCGTCGCCGATGGCCGGTTCAGCCTGGTCGACGCGGCGCTGGCCGGGACCGTCCTGGCCGGGCTGGTGCTGAACGCCGTGCTCGGCTGGTGGTGGTCGGATGCGCTCCTCGCCGGGCTGATCGCGCTGCTCGCCCTGCGCGAAGGGTTCGACGGCCTGGCGGAACGACGATAGAGACGCTCCGACGGCCCGCTAGGATGGTCGAATGCCCCGCTACGGTCCTGCCGACTCGCTGAGATCGCCCCGCTTCACCGGGCCGGTGACGTTCGCCCGGCTGCCCCACGTGACCGACCTCGCGGGCGTCGACCTGGCGATCACCGGCGTGCCGTTCGACACCGGGGCGTCGTACCGGGTCGGCGGCCGCTTCGGGCCTGCCGCGGTGCGCGACGCATCGATGATGCTCCGGCCGTACAACCCGAACCTGGCCGTCGCCCCGTTCGAGGTCCTGTCGTGCGTCGACCACGGCGACGTGGCGGTCGTCCCCGGATACATCGAGCCGAGCTACGCCGCGATCGAGGCGGCCGTCGGAGCGCTCGTGGCCGGCGGCGTCGTGCCCCTCCTGATCGGCGGCGACCACGCGGCGACGCTGGCCCACCTGCGGGCGATGCGCCCCCACGGGCCCGTGGCGGTGATCGACTTCGACGCCCATACCGACGCCTGGGACAGCTACTTCGGCCAGCGCTACAACCACGGCACCTGGATGCGCCGGGCGATCGAGGAGGGCCTGGTCGACGCCGCTCACTCGATCGAGGTTGGCCTGCGGGGCACGCTCTACGGCTCGAGCGACTGGACCAGCCTGCGGACCGAGCTCGGCCTCGAGTACCTGACCACGGAGGACGTCCTCGGGCTCGGCGCGGCCGCCACCGCCGAGCGGATCCGGGTCCGGGTCGGCGACCGGCCGACATACCTGAGCTTCGACATCGACATGGTCGACCCAGGCTGCCGCCCCGGGCACCGGCACCCCCGAGCCGGGCGGGCCCTCGGCCCACGACGCCCTGGCGATCGTCCGCGGCCTGACCGGGATCGACTTCGTCGGGTTCGATGTCGTCGAGGTGATCCCGGCCTACGACCCGGCCGGCCAGACGGCGTTCCTGGCCGCGAACCTGGCCTACGAGATGCTCTCCCTCGTCGCGCTCCGCCGGCGATGACGGCGACCGAGCCGGCGGCGACGGCCCCCGGGTTCAGCTGGCCACCCGGCAGCCGGGCCGCGGCCGCGTTCACGTTCGACGTCGATGCCGAGAGCGCGATCCTGGCCGCCGATCCCGCCTCGGCCGGCCGCCGCTCGGTGATGAGCCACCAGGCCTACGGCCCGCGGACCGGCGTGCCGCGCCTCCTCCGGCTGCTCGACCGGACGGCGGTCCGGGCGACGTTCTTCGTGCCCGGCTACACCGCCGAGCGCTGGCCGGGCGTCATCCGCAGCATCCGCGACGCCGGCCACGAGATCGCCCATCACGGCTACCTCCACGAATCGGTCGCGGGCCTGACGCCCGAGGCCGAGGAGCAGGTCCTCGTCCGGGGTCTTGACGCCCTCGCCGGCGTCGCCGGCCTCCGGCCGACCGGCTGGCGGGCACCGATGTGGGAGGCCAGCTGGTCGTCGGCCGGATTGCTGGCCGCCCACGGATTCCGCTACGACTCGAGCCTGATGGACGCCGATCGGCCGTACCGCCTGGCCGCCGGCCGCTCCGCCTCGCTCGTCGAGCTGCCGATCTCGTGGAGCCTCGACGACTGGGAGCCATACGTCTACCTGCCCGACCTGACTGGCTCGGGCGTGATCGCCAGCCCTGCTGACCTCGTCGCGCGCTGGACGCTCGAGCTCGACGCCCTCGTCGCCGACGGCGGCCTGTTCGTGCTGACCAACCACCCGTTCGCATCCGGGAGGCCAGCCCGGGCGGCCGGCCTCGAGGCCCTGATCCGCCACGCCCAGGCGGTCGAGGGGCTGTGGATCGCGACCTGTGACGAGATCGCCCGCTGGGTCGAGACGCTCGACCTCGTGCCGGTCGCCGACGAGCGTCCCGCGCCGGACCGGCAGCTGCCCCCGGCCTGAGCACCGCCCCCGGGCAAGGAACGACCCCGCCCGATTGCTCGAGCGGGGCCGTCGCGCTGGACGAGCTGACGGGTTAAGGCTCAGGCGGGAACGGAGCTCGACGAGAACCGTTCCAGGACCCAGTAGATCGCGCCGGCGACGATGAACCCGATCACGTACGCGATGTCGGCGCCCCCGAGCTGGTTCGCGGCCGCGCCGACGAACGTCGGGTACTGGCTGATGAACGGGATCGAGACCAGGAAGCCGATCGCCAGGGCGATCAACGCGTTGCGGCCGGTCGGCAGCAGGCTGAACACCGAGACATGGTCGGCTCCAGCCGCCGAATGGCGGCGAAGCTGCCAGTCGACGAGGACGATCGCCGACCAGGGCCCGATCCAGTAGGTGATCAGGAGGAGGTAACTCTCGAACGTGCTGTTGAAGTTCTGGGAGTAGAGCCAGAGCGTCGCCAGGAAGCTCAGGACGCCCACGATCAGGGCCGAGATCGGGCGCCAGACCTTGATCCCCGCCGCGAGCAGCGACAGCGAGCCCGAGTAGTCGTTCATCGCGTTGACCGCGACCGTGCCGAAGAAGATCGCGACCATCGCCACCGCGCTGATGATCCCGCCGCCGAGCAGGGCGTCGATCTGGTGGACCGGGTCGACAGTGGCATCGGCCACCGCCCCGACCGTGGCCAGGCCGAGGACCTCGATCCACAGCGCGGAGACCGCGATGCCGAGGAACGAGTAGAGCGCGACGCGCATCGACGAGGTCGAGGCCGGCAGGTAGCGCGAGTAGTCCGAGGCGTACAGCGCCCAGCCCAGGTTGAAGCTGCCGACGATCGTCGTCACCAGCACGAAGTTGGCCAGGTTGTCGCCGCTGCCCGTCATCCCGAAGTTCGCCTTGGGCAGGAGGGCCACGGTCACGACCGCGAAGAGGATCGCCAGGCCGATCGCCGCGTACTTCTCGAACGTGTGGATCGCCTCGTAGCCGACGACGCTCAGGCCGGCCTGGCAGACGATCACGATCAGCAGTCCGAGCCAGAACGGGATCGCGCCGCCGGTCAGGACCTGGATGGCATAGGCGCCGAAGAAGGCGTTGATCGCGTCCCAGGCGATCGTGCTCAGCCAGTTGATCATGCCCGGAACGACGATGCTCTTGCCGAACGACAGCCGGGTGATCGGGATCTGGCCCAGGCCGACCTTCGGCCCGATCGTGCTCAGGAGGGCGACGATGCCGCCCCCGATGATGTTGCCGACGATGATCGCCAGGAACCCCGACACGAACCCGAGCCCGATCACCGCAGCCAGCGCGCCGAGCGCGAAGGCGGCCGGCACGAGGTTCGGGGTGAACCAGACCGTGAACAGGCGATAGACCGAGCCGTAGCGGGCCGAGTCCGGGATCGGCTCGATGCCGTGGCCCTCGATCGTCATGTCGCCTTCGCCGCGGGGCATCGTATCGTGGGTGAGCGCGTCCACCACCATGCTGTTCAGCCCTCCTCCTTCGTGTAGCTCACCGGCTCATCCCCACCCGCGGCGTGGATCACCGAGCGAGATGGCTCCGTCTCGGAGACGATCCGTCCGAGGCGCACGACCCACCGGGCGGCGGGTCGAAGGCGGATCGCTTCCGCCTCATCCTCGCAATCCAGGACGATGAAGTTCGCCGGCTTGCCCTCCTCCACTCCGTACTCGACTTGCGCTGCCCGGGCGGCATTGGTGGTGACCATCTCGTACGCCCGGAAGAGCTCGCCCCGGCCGGTCATCTGGCCGACGTGGACGAGCATCGACAGGGCGTCGAGCATCGAGCCCCGGCCGAGGGGGTACCACGGGTCCATGATCGAATCGTGGCCGCAGGCGACGTTCACCCCAGCCTGGTCGAGCTCCTTGACCCGAGTCATCCCGCGCCGCTTGGGGTAGCTGTCGAAGCGGCCCTGGAGGGCCACGTTGTCGAGCGGATTGGCCACGATCGTGACCCCGGCCCGCTTCAGGATCTGGAGCAGCTTGAAGGCATAGGCGTCGTTGTAGGAGCCCATCGCCGTCGTGTGGCCGGCCACAACCCGGCCCTGCATCCCGGCGCGCATCGTGTCGGCGGCCACAACCTCCAGGAAGCGCGACTGCTCGTCGTCGGTCTCGTCGCAATGGAGGTCGATCCCCTTGCCGGTCTCGGCGGCCAGCTCGAACAGGAAGTGGACCTCCTCGACGCCGTCGTCCCGGGTCCATTCGTAGTGCGGGATCCCGCCGATCACGTCGCAGCCCAGGCGCATCGCCTCGCGCATCAGCTCCTTGCCGTTGGGGAACGACAGGATCCCGTCCTGGGGGAAGGCGATCAGGCGCAGGTCGACCAGGTCGCGCAGCTCGTCGCGCAGCTCGAGCAGGGCCCGCAGGGCGACGAGGTTCGGGTCGCAGACGTCGACGTGGGAGCGGATGAGGCCGGTGCCCTGGGCGACCTCCCACAGGATCGCCTGGCGCGCCCGCCGCTTCACGTCGGCATGGGTCAGGCTCTGCTTGCGCTCGGACCAGGTCAGGATCCCCTCGATCAGGGTGCCGCTCTCGTTGTGGCGCGGCTCGCCCACGGTCAGCACGGCGTCCAGGTGGACGTGGGGATCGACGAGGGGCGGCGACAGGAGCCGCCCGCCGGCATCGATCTCCCGGGCGCCATCGCCGGCGAGGATCCCGCGCGGACGGATCGCGACGATTCGGTCGCCGGCTACGCCGACATCGACCGGCTCCGGGCGACGGCCACCCGTCGGATGGAGCCGGGCATCCCGAACCAGAAGATCCAACGCCTCGCGCTCCCTCCGAGCGATCCTGCGACGTGGTCCGTGTCGTGAACGGTCCGCCAAAGTGTCGGGCCGCGGGGGTCCAGAGTCAAGGCAACGCAGGGATGGCCGGTCCGGCCGCGACCGCGCCGACCAGGCTCACGACGAGCAGGCGCGGGACGATTCGATGCATCGCGGCGAGGCTCGGCGCCGGAACGTCCCCCGCGGCCGGGGCTGCCGATGGCGGAACCCGGCGACTGGTACCAAATGCCGGCCGGCCGGGGTACTTAGCGATGGCCGCCAAATGTCATTTGGCACCTGTTGCGTGGGGTACGCGACGGTGAGGCTATGGAGGCGAGGCCTGCCAGTCTGGCCGGCCCGCCGAACCACCCGACGGACACATGCGCTCCCCTTTCTCTCCCCCAGAACGCGCCGCCCGGAGCAGTCCGGGCAGACCCTGATCGAGTTCGCCCTCGTCTTCCCGATCTTCTGGGTGGTCCTGATCGGCCTGATCGAGTTCTCGTTCGCCTTCCAGTCGGTCCTGGCGGTCAGCTTCGCCAGCCGTAACGCGGCGGTCATTGCCGCGGAGGCCGGCACCGACCTGATGGCCGACTGCTCGATCCTGCGCTCGGTCGAGGGCGACCTGCAGGCACCCAACTCGGTGGCCCAGATCCAGACGGTCGACATCTACTGGACCGACTCCAACGGCGTGGTCAAGACCAACGCAACGACGACCTACACCCGGAACACGGCGGCGACGCCGCTGTCCTGCTTCGTCAACAACGTGAGCTTCACCGAACCGTACGTGCTGGGCGTGAACAACTACCCGATGGCCAGTCGCTGTGCGACGCGGACGGGCTGCGCCGGCCACCCAGGTCCGGACACGGTCGGGGTCAAGGTGACCTATCGCTACCTGTACCACACGCCGTACGGGGTGGTCCTGGGCGGGACAGGCTGGACGATGGATCGCGCCAGCGAGATGCGCATGGAGCCCCACCAGTGAGGGCTCCGCTTCGTCGCTCGCAGCCGGCCCCCGTCACCCGGTCGCCAAAGCGGGGCCAGGGGCTGGTCGAGTTTGCCCTGATCCTGCCGGCGTTCATGATCCTGCTCCTGTCGCTGCTCGAGTTCGGCTTCGTCTTCGCCCACCACCAGGGCGTCGAGTACGCGACCCGCGAAGGCGCCCGCACCGCGGCGGCCCTGGCCAACGGCCAGAACAACCAGAACGGCTCGCCCGGGGCCACCACCTGCTCGACGATCGACAACCAGGTGATCGCCGCCGTCCAGCGGGTGATCACCGGCAAGGGCTCGCTCGTCGTCCTGGCCAACGTCAGCCAGATCCGGATCTACAAGTACGACGACACGACCGGGGCGCCGATGACCGGCTACATCAACGTCTGGACCCCGGGTGCCGGGCCCGTCGTCGACGGCACGGCCCTCAAGTTCAAGTGGACCAGCGGCAGCTGGAACGCCTGCGCCCGGGAGAACGACACCAGCCCCGATTCCGTGGGCGTCGACCTGACCTACAGCTACCAGCTGTCGACCGGCCTCGGATCGCTGCTCAAGTGGGTCGGCATCACCTCGATCACGATGACTGATTCGACCGTCATGGTCCTCAACCCGTGAACCCCTGGAGCTCCCTCATGACTCGTCCTCGCGCCGATCGCACCAACCAGCCAAGGGTTCCGAGCGACGGACCGGCACCGTCGGCGGCGGCCGCCATCAGCCGCCATCGCGGCCAGATCCTGGTCATCTTCGCCGGCGGCATGGTCGCCCTGATGATGCTGATGGCGATGGTCGTCGACATCGGCTGGTACTGGTCGAGCAACCTCAAGATGCAGCGGGCGGCCGATGCCGCCGCCCTGGCCGGCGCGGTCTACCTGCCCGACAACTTCAACGGGACGGCGCCCAACGCCCAGACCGCCGCCCTGGCCGCGGCCAAGCGCAACGGTTACGTGCCCGACACGGACACGACGATCGCGATGAACGTCGACGCCAACAACCCGCGCCAGCTCGATGTCACGATCACCGACAAGATCAACACGTTCTTCCTGCGCGTCGTCGGGATCCAGGCCCTCAACGCGGCCCGCTCCTCGAAGGCCGAGTTCGTCCTGCCGGTGCCGATGGGCAGTCCCCAGAACTACTACGGCTTCGGCACGTTCGTGGGCATGACCATCCCCAAGATCCGGATGAACTACATCAACCCGACCTCGCCCCAGGCGACGTACGTCGATCCGGCGAGCGGCGCTGACCCGAGCGCGGTGACGGCCGGGGCGTGGTCGAACCCGACCAAGGCCTACGCCTCCGACGGCACGTACGCGACTGCGAGCGCGGACGGTAGCCAGCAGATCTGGAAGGGCTTCGCATTCGGATCCTTCCAGCCCGGTGCGCTGTTCGACGGCGTGGGCCTCAATCTCGAAGTGAAGATCGGCACGTTCAATGCCGCCTGCTCGGTCAAGGCCGAAGTGTCCTGGGATGGCGGCGGCCACTGGGGCAGCTCGCCCGATCTAGCGACGCCGACCGCCAGCAAGACCGACACGTGGTTCCTGCTTGGCAGCAACAGCGATCCGCTCGCCTGGGACTCGGCCCACGCCTGGGTGCCGGCCGACTTCACGACCACCAACAACTTCCAGGTACGCCTGACCTACGTCAAACCAAAGAGCTGCGGCACGGTCTCGGTCGACGACTTGAACGTCATCGTCTCCACCCACACCATGGTTGACGGAACGCCGGTCGAAGGCCTCCAGACGATGCCCGGACCGGGGGCCACCTCGCTCACCAGCCAGGGCTTCTGGGGCGCCGTCATCACCCGCGGCGGGAGCCGCGAGAACGGCGACCAGTTTGACCCGAGCATGGACAACTACAAGAGCATGGCCAACCCGAATTACGACGGCAAGGGCGTCGACTACAACATCGTGATCGGCGGGCCGGGTGGCCAGGTCCAGCTATTCGATCCGACGTTCTGCGAGACCGGCCCGAGCTCGGGCGGCGGCTATTACGGTGCCGGCGACCACTGGATCGCCGGCGCGGCGACGGCCGTCACAACCACCTACAGCCTGTGGAACCAGAACGGGACGCCCTACGACATCACCGACGACACGCAGGTCGCGACCTCGGGCAACCTGTTCGCCGGCCAGGTCCAGGCCGACTACAGCGGCAACCTCGGAAGCCCGGGCCATAACGGCCTCACGAATTGCGCCAGCGATCCGTACCACGACGCGTGGTATCCGCTCGCGACGGGCCTTGGGGCGGGCAACTACCGGCTGAACGTCAGCGCCGACACCGCCAGTGATGCCACGGTCAACGCCGAGAACATGTGGAGCGCCTGGGTCACCAGCACGACCGGCGTCTCCCAGGTCTACGGCGAGGGCCGGATGGTGACCTACAACAACCTGCTCGGCACCAGCAAGCAGCAGTTCTATCTCGCCCAGATCGACAAGATCCACGCCGGCAAGACGATGGAGATCAAGCTCTTCGATCCGGGCGACGTGAGCGGCAACGCCTACCTCCGGATCCTGTCGCCCGACGGGAACGCCTACAGCTACGTCAACTTCACCTACACCGCCGACAACGGACTCAAAAGCACGACCCCGGTCAGCACGATCCAGACTGCGGCCGCACCGAACCACTCATACTTCCAGGACGCCCTGATCACGATCGAGATCCCCCTGCCTGCGACCTACGGCTCGACCGGCCTGACGCCACCGGGCGTGCCCGGGGCTGGCTGGTGGCAGATCGAGTACACGGTCGCCGGCGGTAACGACACCACGACCTGGCAGGTCGACATCCAGGGCAACCCGGTCCACCTGCTCGTCCCCTGACGGCGATGGGCTGGCGGCCGCCGGTACGCGGCCGCCAGCCCGAGATCAACGTCGCTGGCGGTTACCAGCCCCTCTCGAAGATGCTCGCCAGGGCGAGGGCCGGGACGAACCTCGCGGCGTCGACCGTGCCCACGCCGGTGGCCAGGTCGTAGCCCTTGAGAGCCGAGTAGCCCGTGACTCCGGCGAACGAATTGTCACCGGAGGTGACATCCACGATTCCGGACGCATGGAGCGCGTTGAGGGTGTACAGCGCGCCGTTGATGTTGCCCAGCCGGTGGCGGGCCAGCTGCGCGGTCAGGGCCACGATGCCCGAGAAGAGCGGCGAGGCTTCGCTCGTGCCGCCGACGATGTGCCAGCCGACCCGGCTGGGCTGGAAGCTGTAGTAGAAGATCGCGCCGCCGTCGACCGCGGCCGACATCGAGATGTCGGGCGTGCCCCGAGCGGCGCCGACGACCGAGCGGACACCGAACTGGAAGGCCGGTCGGCTGAAGACCTGGCTCAGGCCGCCGCCGGTGGCGCCGTATCCGTCATTCCAGGTGACATCCGGGCTGAGCTTGTTGCCGTCCGCATCCAGGTGGAGCTGGGTGCCGCCGAGGCTGGTGACCAGCGGGTCGGACGACGGCCAGGAGTTGACCGGGAAGGGGTAGACGTCCGAGCCGTCGAGGATGTAGTTGGTCGCGCCGGTGTCGCCCGAGGAGGCCAGCACGGTCACCCCCCGCCGCGCGGCATTGATGAACGCGGAGCGCAGGGCGAGCAGGCTCTGCTTCGAGGGGAACGTGTTCTCGGTCGCCCCGAAGCTCTGGGTGATGACGTCGGCCAGGTTGTGGTTGATGACGTAGTTCTCGGCCTGGACGATCTCCGGGAAGCCGGTCACCCCCTCGGTCTCGGCGACCGGGGTCTCGACCAGCAGGATGTTGGCGGCGGGCGCGATCGCGTGGGCGTACTCCACGTCCAGCGTCGTCTCCGTGGCCCAGCCGAGCATGTCAGGATCCGTGTTGTCGAAGGCCGGGACCGGCCCCGCCGGCTGGATGATCTTCAGCGACGGCGGATCGGCCAGGCCGTAGTTCTGGTCGAAGACGTGGAGGTCGTTGGCGATCGTCGGCGAGCCGAAGGCGTCGACGATCGCGATCGTGCGGCCCTTGCCGGTGATGCCCCGGGCGTAGAGCGGTTGGAGGTCGTACGCCTTCTGGTACTGGACCGGCGAGTAGCAGCTGATCCCCAGGTTCGCCTGGCAATACGCGGTGTCCGGCGGGAACGCCAGCGTCCCCACGAGGATGTGCCCGGTCACGGCCGGGATCGGCCGGACGGTGCCGGCATGGGAGCTCGAGGGGGCCGACGCGAGCACATCGGCAGCGGCAGCGGTTGCCCCGGAGCCGACCAGGGCAGTGACAGAGATCGCGGTGATAGCGAGACGGGTGGCTCTTCCCTTCCACGCACGCATCATGGCGGTTCCTCTCCGTGCTGCGACCCGGCGGGCGCCGGGTCAAGGCACGATAGTACCCAGCCGCGGTGGCATTTCGTGGGCCCGATTCAACGCCAGAGGCACGCGCGGTGGGGTGTCCTGCCGACGATCTGTCCCGGCGCGGAGTGCCCTCCAGGTCGAAGGCTTCGACAGGCCGCTGGCGGGTCAGGTTAGCCGGCCCGACCGGTGAGGCGGGGTCAGGAGTTCGTCGAGTTGCATCCCTTCAGCGGGCGAGATCGACCTGCTCATCGCCCGGTCCTCAGTGAGCCTTCTGCAGGTCAACGATGGCTCCGACCAGCAGGCCAGCCACGACCCCGACGATGACCATCGCCCAGATCTCGGCCGACAACAGGAGACCCAGCATCAACCCAAGGGCGGCCCCAACTGCCATGCCGCCGCCAACGGTGAGGTTCTTCGTCACGTCGGTCCTCCTGCGTTAACGACTCCGCGAGCCCCCGCGGGGAATGACCCGATGATGACCTCGGACGTCGTGGGCGGGCCAGTGCCGAACGAACTATCGTGTCGGGCGCAGTACGGGCCGGTTCCTGGGCGCGCTGCGGGAAAGAGGTTCGCTCTGAGCATTCCGTCTGAGCGCGCCATCGTGGCGGGTACCGCCTTCGGCATCGCCCGAATGGCCTCCATCTGCCTGCCGAGCCGGCTCGATGTCGTCATCGGAGGCCCTGGCGACGCCGGCCCGGGTCGCTGCTCGGTGCCCTCACGCTGATGTCCGAGAACCGCCGCAGCCACTCCCAGGTCTGGCTGATCGGAGGGGCCGCCGGGACGGGCAAGTCGATGGTCGCCTACCCGCTCGCAGCCCGGCTCGGGGTGCCGCTCGTCGAGATCGATGACATCGTCGAGGCCCTCCTGGTGATGACCAGCCCGGCGGAGCAGCCCGCGCTCCACCACTGGCGGACCCATCCCGAAGCCGCCGACCTGCCAGCGGAGGCGATCGTGCAGCTCCAGATCTCGGTCGCCGAAGCCCTCCGCCCTCCGATCGAAGCCGTGATCGCGAACCACCTCCAGACCGACAGGCCGGTCGTGGTCGAGGGCGACTACCTGCTCCCCTCGCTCGCGGCCCAGCCGAGCTTCCGGGGCATCGCCGCGGAGGGCCGGGTCCGGTCGATCATCCTGACCGAGCCCGACGAGCGGCAGCTCGTGCGCAACTTCGCCGGGCGGGAGCCTGACGAACCTGCCCAGCCTGGTCGGGCTCGAGTCAGTCACCTGTTCGGCGCCTGGCTCACGGCCGAGGCCATGCGCGTCGGTACCCCGGTCGTTGCCGCCCGGCCGTGGTCGACCGTGCTGAAGCGGGTGCTCCAGGCCGTCGAGCGCTGACCATCGGCCCCTGAACACGTCCGGCCAGGCACGAGCCGCGGCTGAGGTACGAACGTCCCCTTGGCGCCAGCGCACAGTCTTGTGATAGTCACCCGCATGAAGCGCCTGCTCAGAGGGGTCGCCGCTCCGTTCATCGCGGTCCGCGACATCGGCCGGCGAGGCGCCCGGCGGTGGGCGGAGTCGCCGGCCGGTGTTCAACTCGGCTTGATCGCAGGGTTGGCGTTCGCTGCGGCCGTGCGAAGCGAGGCTGGCTGGATGGCGCTCGTCCTGCTGCTTTGGTCGCTTCCAGGCTGGATCGATCGGACTGTTCCCGGCGGGGTTCGCCGTGTCCTCCGGATGATCCGGCGCAAGCCGGCGATCGGCCTGTTGCCCTTGGCGGTCCCGCTCGAGCTCGTCCACCTGGTCCCGCTGCTGGGCCAGGCCGGTGGCCAGGCGGCCGTCATCGGGGCGGTGGCCGGCCTGCTTCTGCCCTTTGCGTTGGGGATCCCACCCGACCGAGCAGGGCGTGTGCTGTCGACTCCCGAGCCGGGGCCGACGGTCGCCGGCCTCGTACCGGGCTTCGTCCAGGCTTCGAAGCCACGGCTGACCAACGTCGGCCCGGCGATCTTGACCCTCGGCGGTGCGGCCGCCGCGGCCATTGGCGTCTTCCTGCCCTGGGCCTGGCTTGACCTGCCGGGGGTCCTGCGGGTGACGGCCGACGGGTTCTACGGCTCCGATCCCACGACATCGGACGGTGCCCTGGCCCTGGGACTGGCAATTGCCGCCGCCTTCGTGGCAACGGCGCGGCTGGGAGCCCGTGGTCGGGCGGGCTGGCGTCGAGGCGTGGCGATCGCCGGCGGGCTCAGCCTGATCACTGTGGCCGCCTGGCATCTCGGCACGTTGACGACCCAGATTGCCGACATCTCGGCGCCGGCCAGCATCACGATCGGGCCAGGCATCGGAGTCGTCGGCTGCGGTGGCGCGATGGTCCTGTTCGGGGGATTGCTGCCCGGACGCCCAGCACGCCTCACGACCGACTTCGTGTCGACCGCGTCCGGGCCCTTCAGCATGCCAGCCCACCGTACGTGGGGCTGGAATCGCAAGGCCTCCAGCGTGGCACCGGAGGCCATCCCACGCGGTCAGAAGTGATGGTCGGGGCGGAGCGATTCGAACGCTCGGCCTCCTGAACCCCATTCTGTGCGAGGGCACCACGAGCCCGGGTTTCGCGCTTACAGTAGGTGCTAATCCGTCTCTCCAGTACCCGGCTTTTGAATGTCTCAGGGGTAGGCAGCGGGGGTATAGGGAGGAACCCTTGAACTGCTTCGTCTGCAGTGGGCAGATCGACGACGATGCGCCGCTGGTCGTCGCGCTTCCGACCGAACGAAAGGCGACCGACTCTGGCGGCGAAACCGTGTTCGTCGAGACCTCGCCCCATTGGTTCCATCGGGAACACTTCGGCGGCGCGCCGGGGCCGTGGCGCATCTCGTACGAAGGCACCCCGGCCGAATACCGGGCCGGTCCGACAAAAGCATAGGAGGAGGCAGGAGGTCGGCCGACTCGCTGCTCGCCGGATTGGTCGGGGCTGTTCTCGGCGTCGCTGGTGCATTCGTTATCCAATGGCGCGAGACGCGGGCCAACCAACGCGCCGCCGCCCGGGCAACCTACATGGAGGTTTAGGAAAACCTGGTCCTGTTCCGAAACATGATCAAACTTGGGGTCTACATTCCTCTGTCTAACTCCACCTGGGAATCGTCCAGGTTGCAGCTTGCGCGAAGACTGTCCCCAGAAGATTTCGTGACCGTCGCATCGTTCTACATGACCGTCGGAACGATGATCGGGCAGGGCTTCCCGACGAATACGAGGATGGACTCCGTGAAAGTTGGCGCAGAGCCCGGGCAAGCGTCGGCGGAGGCAGCTGGGCCGATCCTGGCACGCGAGGGGTGGTCGAACAAAGAGGTTCGACGGCGACTCGAGGCCAAGGTTGCGGAGGCCGTGACTTAGTCGAGCGGGTCGGCCTTACCGCCGCGGCTCAGCGATCCAATCCCACGCCGGCTCCCACCACCCGGTCGAACGACGCTGGCCTGTGAACCAGGCAGCGATCGGGATGAGCACGAGCGGTAGGTCGGTGACCGAGTAGAACAAGCTGGCCCTCGGACCGCGAGCGTTGAGGAGCACGGCGACATAGCCAGTCCACAGCGGGAGTGTCGCGAGCGCGAGGGCCGCGATGATGCCGCAGGCGACCCACCACCACCTCTGGCGGACCCCGATGAGCACGAAGGGCGCCAGGGACGGCTTCAGCAACACGAAGGCGCTCGGCCAACCCCATCGAGTCCCCGCGGCCACCGCCGCCGCGACCCACATCGCGGGGTTTCCCGTAACGACCAGCTGCAGGGCGTAGGAGAAGTGCCAATCGAACGGGAATGGCAGAACGATCAACCCGAGGATCACTGCCCAGCCCCATCGGCTCGGCCGCTCCCACGCGAGCACCCAGGTGACGATGCCTAGCGGGATGGCCCACCAAAGGAACGGCGGAAGCACCGTGAAGGGCACGAAGAGGGCGAGCGCCGTCGGTGGGTACAGGATGTCTCGGGTCCCGATCAGGTACGGCCCGGCAAGCTGGTACGGGGCATAGAAACCGCCCCCGGCGAGGAACCGCTGGGTTGCCGCGATGTACGTCTGGTAGTCAAAGCCAGGCGGGCCAGAAAGGATCCCCGCCGGTCGCGTCGCGACAGAGAGCTCGACGGTGAGGAAGAGAAGCAGGAGACCGACGACCACGCCGGCCAGAAGTCTCGAAATGAGACCTCGCCGGGGCACCCGCGGTGCCAACCTGACGGCGCCCGCGACATGGGTCAGAGCAGTCTCGCGAGCCACTCGGCTCGGCCCCCCGGCTTCACACTGCCCATCTTGCCAGTGTCGGCGTCGCCCGGCTCAAGTCGACTGCCGGACGGCCCCTGTCCCACGAACGGGCGGCATGCTGCCCCCGGTTCAGCCCGGCTCGATCCCGGTGATATTGCCCAGGTGTCCCGGGTGATCCGCTTGGGGATGCGCCAGGGCGAACTCCTGGGCCTACGCTGGGCCGACGTGGACCTCGAGGCCGGATCTTGTCAGTTCGCCATACGCTCCGCCGTGGCGATCACCAGCTGGCCGAGCCAAAGACAGAGCTAGGACGTCGCACGCTGCGCCGCGGGCCGGAGGCCGTCATTGCCCTTCGGGAGCAGCGCCGCCGCCAGCTCAAGGAATGCCTAGCGGCGGGCCGAAAGTGGACCGACCGGGACCTCATGTTCGCGTCGAGCGTCGGATCGGCGCTCGACTCTCGCCACGTGACCCAGGCCCAGCAGCGGGCGCTTGCTCGGGCCGGGCTCCCCCGCCAGCGGTTCCATGACCTCCGACATGCCTACGCGACCCTGATGCTCGAGGACGGCGAGGAACTGGCGATCGTCTCGCGGACTCTCGGCCATGCCGATCTGTCGACCACCGCCGACGTTTACGCCCATCTCATCCCCGCGATGCTCGAGCGATCCGCGGCCCGAATGGACGGGATCCTCCGCCGAGTGTCGACCCAGTAGGGGTAACGTTCGGGGGTAAGCCCGGAATCTAAGAGACCCTC
Organism: uncultured Chloroflexia bacterium; assembly: GCA_963727055.1. Classification (GTDB taxonomy): domain Bacteria; phylum Chloroflexota; class Limnocylindria; order Limnocylindrales; family CSP1-4; genus Palsa-1033. Next base: position 487,819 of record CAVSEN010000003.1, on the reverse strand, counting down.
GGCACTGCGCCCGGGGGCCTCTTTCGTGCTCGGAGGTGATGGTCGGGGCGGAGCGATTCGAACGCTCGGCCTCCTGAACCCCATTCAGGTGCGCTACCAGGCTGCGCCACGCCCCGACAGGCTCGGAGTCTAGCACCGTCGGGCGCCGGAACGGCCGAACGGCGGGCCGGAGGGCGCTCGCCGCACGTGCCCGACCAGCGGGACGGGACCCTCACGCAATGGGCAGTTGCGCAGTGTCCCGTGGGGCGTGACAAGACCGCGGTTTCGAACCGAAGAGCGTCGGCCGCCGGTGAGCAACGACCTCCATTCATCCCGGCTCACGCTCGGCCTCACCGGACTTGGATCCGTTGGCCGGAGCGCCCGGGCCCAAGGCGAGGTGAAAAGCCCGTTCTGTCCTATGGCATAGGACATTGGGCGGCGGCGGGCAGGGCCTCGAGCGGGTCAAAGGGCCGAGCCAACGGGCACTGACCCCGGTCAGCGGCCCCGCGGCTTCGTCGCGGCCGAGGACGTGCTCGGAGCCTTGGTCGCCGGCTTCGCGGACGGCTTGGTCGACGGCCGCGGACGGGCCGTGGACCCTCCGGACGCCTTCCGGCCACGTCCGCTCCGGCGGGGCAGCTCGATCGCGCTCCGCTCTCGGAAGAAAATCCGGATCGGGGTGCCGTCGAAGCCGTATGCCTCGCGGATCTGGTTCTCGAGATAGCGCTGGTAGCTGAAATGGACGCTGCCCGCGTCCTTGGCGAAGAAGACGAACGTGGGCGGCGCCACGGCGACCTGGGTCGCGTAGAAGATCTTCGGCCGGCGGCCCTTGACCATCGGCGGCGACTGGCGCCTGATCGCCTCGGCGACCAACCGGTTCAGCTCGCCCGTCCCGATCCGGCGCCGGCGCTCGCCCCAGATGTCGACCGCCGGCTCGAGCACCCGCCCAACCCGCTGGCCGGTCTTGGCGCTGATCGAGATCGACCGGGGCCAAGTCGATGAACGGCGCCTCGCGACGCAGGGCGATGACGTATTGGTCGAACGTCTTGTCGGTCTTCTCGGTCAGCAGGTCCCACTTGTTGACGGCGATGACGAGGCCCTTGCCCTCCTCGACGACGTAGCCCGCGACATGGGCGTCCTGGGCGGTCAGGCCGTCCTGGGCGTCGATCACGACGACGGCCACGTCGGCCCGCGAGATCGCCTTCATCGAGCGCAGGCGCGCGTAGCGCTCGGCGGCCGGTCCGTTGGCCGACCTTGCCCCGCCGCCGGATGCCGGCGGTGTCGATCAGGACGCCTCGCTCCGGCCGTAGGCGACGGTCGTGTCGATCGCGTCGCGGGTCGTGCCCGGGATGTCGCTGACGATCACCCGCTCCTCGCCGAGCAGGGCGTTGAGCAGGCTCGACTTGCCGACGTTGGGGCGGCCGACGATGGCGATCGCGACCGGCTGGTCCGAGTCGGCGGCCATGGCCGCATCCCAGCGGGCCGCCTCGGGCGTCGGGCGTCCGGCTCGGCATCCTCGTCGTCCTCGTCAACCAGGTCACCCACGTTGCCGACGACCGGTCCGGTCGTGATCTCGGGCAGGATCGAAGCCGGCCGACACGTCGCGCTCCCACTCGGCGGCGGCCGCCTCGCGCTCCTTGCGGGCGACCTCGGCCGGCGATTCGGGCGGCAGGGCCCACACGATCGCGTCCATCAGGTCGCCCGTCCCGCGGCCGTGGAACGCGCTGATGGCGAACATGCTCCTCCCAGCCCAGGACGTGGAACTCGGCCGCCTCGAGCTCTCGCCGCTCGTTGTCGGCCTTGTTGACCGCGACGAGGATCGGCTCGCGTCGCGCGGCGCAGGAGCGCGGCGGCCTCCAGGTCGGCCGGCGTCTGGCCGACTCGCCGCGTCGACGACGAGGACGATCACGTCGGCCTCGTTGATCGCCAGGCGGGCCTGCTCCTGGACGCGTTGCCTCGATCCGATCGTCGGGGTCGCTCTCCAGGCCGCCGGTGTCCACCACGATGAACCGCCGGCCGTTCCAGTCGGCCATCGCCGTACAGCCGGTCGCGGGTGGTCCGGGCGCGGTCCTCGACGATCGCCCGGCGCTGCCCAGGATCCGGTTGAACAGGGTGCTCTTGCCGACGTTGGGCCGCCCGACGAGGGCGACGACGGGCAGTCCGGCGGCCACGCGTCAGGCTGCGCCGGCGGCGGTGCGTCGGCAGCGAGGTCGTCCGGCCGGCCGGGGTTGCCGCCTGGGCGAGGGCGGCCATTGCCAGATCGTGGGCGTCGCGCGCCGCGGCCGGCGTCCCGGCGATCGCCAGGATCCGCTCGGCGACGGCCTGGAGGTCCTCGATCGGCGTCGAAGTGCCGCCGGTGATGCCGACGACCTTCGCCCCGTGGAACGGCGCGTCATCCGCCAGGTCGGCGACCGACTCGATCTGGATCGCCGTCGTGCCGACGATCTCGCACAGCCGGGTCAGCTCCTTCGTGTTGGCGCTCGAGCGACCGCCGACGACGACCATCAGGTCGACGTCACGGGCGGTGTCGAGGGTGTCCTGCTGGCGCCGGATCGTGACCGGGCAGACGGTGTTGACGATCTTCAGCTCGTGGCTCCGGGCGACCATGAAGGCCGCCAGCTTCTCGAACTTCCAGGGCGGCTGGGTGCTCTGCGAGATCAGCGCCATCTTCTTGCGACGCGGGATCGACTCCCACTCCGGCTCGTCGTCGACCACGATCGCGTCGGGCGCGAAGCCGAGCAGGCCGACGACCTCGGGATGGCGCGGCGTTCCGAGGAGGACGATCGTGTAGCCCTCCTCGACGAGGCGCATCAGCTCCTTCTGCTCCTGGATCACCCAGGTGCAGGTGCCGTCGATGACGTCCAGCCCGCGGGCCTCGGCCCGGGCCATCACGTCGGGCCGCACGCCGTGGGCCCGGATCACGATCGCCGCGCCGCGATCGACGTCGTCGAGCGATTCGACGGTCTGGACGCCGACCCGCTGGAGCTCGGCGATCACGCCCTCGTTGTGGACGACCTGGCCGAGGGTATGGGTGATCCGGCCGGTCGAGGCCGACTCCTTGGCCTTGTCGATCGCCTCCCGGACGCCGTAGCAGAAGCCGGTCCGGCGGGCGATGCGAACATCTTCAACGCTACCCATCTCGGTCCGATTATTGCACCGGTGGTGCCGAAACCCCGGCGCCGGCCGCCGAGCCCGGTGCTCCGGCCGCCTCGACCGGACCGTACACGCCCTGCTGGCGGGGCGGCAGGAGGGCCGCGATCCGGCGCATGATCAGGTCCGTGGCCGCCGCCTTGGTCGCCCGCCGGTCGAGGCCCGAGGGCAGGACGTCGGCCAGCAGGAACGGCTCGCCGACCCGCATCTCGACCCGCCGACCCGGCCGGGGCACCTTGCCTCGCGGCCAGAAGCGGTCGGTGCCGATCACCCCGACCGGCAGGATCCGGGCACCCGAGCGCAGGGCGAGCATCGCCACGCCGTCCCGGGCCGGCTGCATCGCGCCGGAAGCGCTGCGGGTGCCCTCGGGAAAGACGACCACGACGTTGCCGGCGTCGAGGATCCGGAGCAGCAGCCGGAAGACGTCGATGTCGACGTTCGCCCGGTCCACGGGATGGACAGATCCAGCCAGGACGAACGGTCCGATCAGCGGCCATTCGGTCATCTCGCGCTTGCCGAGCCAGTGGATCCGCCGCCCGAGGCGCGGCGTCAGCCAGGCGCCGACGAGCACGCCGTCGGCATTCGACACGTGATTCGAGACGATGATCAGCGGTCCCTCGCGGGGAACCGAGTCGAGGGCCCCCGTGATCCGGACGCGGGCCAGGCAGCGGGTCACCGTCCGGGCGACGAGCGCCGTGCCCCGGATCAGCCAGTTGGCGTCACTCCGGAGCGAGGCGCGGTCGGCCAGGGCCCGCTCGGCCAGGGTCCGCTCGGCCAGGGTCCGATCCGTCACGGGCCGATCGCTGCCCGTCGGCACGCTCCCCTGCCCCGTCGTGCTCATGACGGGACGCCCGCCCTGGCCGGCACGTCGCCGATCCGGTGGATCGCGGCCACGACCTCGGCCACCGTCTGCTCGAATGTGTTGCCGTCGGTCACGATGTGGACCGCATCGGGCGCCGGCCGGAGGGGCGCCACGGGTCGGTTGCGGTCGAGGTCATCGCGCCGGCGTAGCTCGGCCAGGACGGCCCGGGCCTCCGGCCCGTCGGGATCGAGCATGCGCTCCTCGGCCCGCCGTCGGGCGCGCTCCTCGGCCGAGGCGTCGAGGAAGACCTTCAGCCCGGCATTGGGCAGGACGACCGTCCCGATGTCGCGCCCGGCGACGACGATCCGGCCGCCGCTGGCGATCGCCCGCTGGCGCTGGAGCAGGGCAGCCCGCAGGTCGGCAACGCGCGATACCTCGCTGACATGGCGGTCGACGTCCGGCGAATGGACCCGCGCGGTCACGTCCTCGCCGTCGACCAGGACTCGGGCCAGCCGGCCGTACGCGTCGGCGGCCAGCTCGACCTCCCCCACGAGGGGCACCAGGAGGCTCGCGTCATCGGCGTCGATCCCTCGCTGGAGGACGAGCCAGGTGATCGCGCGGTAGAGCAGCCCGGTGTCACAGAAGCGGAAGCCGACCTGCCGGGCGGCGGCCGCGCCGACGCTGCTCTTGCCCGACGAAGCCGGGCCGTCGAGGGCGACGACCAGCGGCAGGAGGGTCATCGCCCCGGCCCCGGCCGCCCCGCGCCGAGCGAGCGGACCTCGGGCGCCGTGAGGCGCCGGCAGCGGCCGCTCGGCAGGTCCTCGAGCCGGAGCGTGCCGAGCCGGACCCGGACGAGGCGGTCGACCGGCGCCCCGACCGCGGCGAACATCCGGCGGAGCTGCCGCTTCCAACCCTGCTGGAGCGTGGCGCGATACCAGGCCAGCTCGGGCGGGGCCGGCGACAGGACCGCCTCCAGCTTGCGCACCTCGACCGTGGTCATCGGGCGCAGATGGGCGAGCGTTGCCAGGCCTTCCTCGAGCCGGATCCCTGCCCGCAGCGCGGCCTGCTGGTTCTCGTCGAGCGGCCGGCGCAAGCCGAGGGCGTACTCGCGCTCGACCCCGAAGCGCGGGTGGAGGACCCGTTCGGACCACGGACCGTCGTTGGTCAGCAGGATCAGGCCCTCCGAATCCTGGTCGAGCCGGCCAACCGGGTAGAGCCTTGCTCCCGACGCCAGGGCGGTCGGGACAAGGTCGATGATCGTCCGCTCGGCATGCCGGTCGCGGACGGTCGAGACGACGCCGGCCGGTTTGTGGATGACGAGGTGAACGGGGCTGGCGGCCTCGCCGATCGCCCGGCCGTCGACCTGGATCGCGGAGGCCACCGGGTCGACGGCCTGGCCGAGGACGGCCGGCCGGCCGTCGACGGTCACCCGTCCCGCGGCGATCATCCGCTCGGCCTCCCGTCGAGAAGCAACGCCGGCAGCCGCCAGGACCTTCTGGAGGCGTTCGGTCGGCATCAGTCCGGCGACCGGCCGGGGCCGACCGAGCGGGGCTCGACCAGGTCCTCCGTTGCGGTTCCGGCCGCCGGCTCGTCATCGTCGATCGACGACAGCCGCTCGGCGATCGTCGAGTCGACCGGCGGCAGCTCGTCCAGGCTGGTCAGGCCGAACCGCTCGAGGAAGTCGAAGCCGGTGCCGTACAGGAACGGCCGGCCGGGCGTCTCCGCCCGCCCCAGCTCGACGACGAGCCGCCGATGGAGCAGCGTGCGCAGGCTGTAGTCCGAGTCGACCCCCCGGATCCGCTCGATCACCGATTTCGTCAGCGGCTGGCGATAGGCGACGATCGCCAGCGTCTCGAGCGAGGCCGGCGACAGGCGGGTCACGTCGGCGCCGACATAGCGGGCGACGAGCCGCCCGCCCTCGGCGGCGGTCACCAGCTCGACCCGGTCGCCGGACGCGACGAGGCGGATCCCGCGGCCGGCCAGGCTGACCTCGAGGTCCCCGAGGCGGGCGTCGACCGTCGCCCGGTCGACCCCGGCCAGGGCGGCGATCTCGCGCCGGCTGAGGGGCCGCTCGGCGACGAACAACAGGGCCTCGAGGGCGGCCTCGGTCAGCTCCGCCTCGACCGGCTCAGCCGCCAGCCCCGGCTCGATCACCGGAACGACTCGAGGCGTTCATCGATCGGAGCCGCATCGGCCGCGGCGGGTCGGCCACCGGCGGCGCGCTCGGCAGGGGTCATCGAGCGGGCGACGATCGGCCCCCACGGCTGCGCCTGCTCGACGACGATCTCGCGCCGCTTCATCAGCTCGAGCATCGCCAGGAACGTCACCGCCAGGACGACCCGGTCGCGGACCCCGCGGAGCAGCTCCTGGAGGACGACCGTCGGCGCCAGCCGGAGGGCCGCCCGGATCACGTCGGCCCGTTCGGCGATCGTGATCGTCCGTGGGACGAGCCCGACGACCGCCGGCGGCGGGGGCACGAGCTGGATAAGGCGCCCGAGAGCCTCCGCGAGGAGGCGCGGATCGAGCGGGGCCGCCGCAACGTGGCTGGCCCCGGCCCGGCCGGCGGCCGCCGCGGCCGTCGGCTCGCGCCGGAACAGCCCGATCCGCTCCAGGCCGACGGCCTGCAGCCGGACGCCGGCATCCCGGTAGGCGCGGTAGAGGATGAGCCGGGCCCGCAGCTCGGCCTCAGGATCGGCCTCCTCGGCAAGCTCGCTCGGGCCGCCGACCGGCTCGCGGGGCAGCATCGCCCGGCTCTTGATCACGATCAGCTGGCCGGCCACCGCCACGAACGACGAGACGTTGCCGATCCGGTCGGAGGCGACCGTCGCCAACGCCTCGAGGTAGGCACCGGCCAGCGAGCCGAGCGAGACGGTCAGGATGTCGAGCTGGCGCGATTCGATGAGGGCCAGCAGGAGCCCCAGCGGGCCCTCGAACGCTTCGAGCTGGACATGGGTCACCGCTTCGCTGCCCCGGCCCGGTGCGAAGCTGACCGCCGGCTGGCCGCGGACGTCGATCATCAATTCGCCTCGTCGGCGAGGCGCAGCAGCTCACCTGCCCGATCGCCCGGGGCGCCTGCCTGGTTCCGGATCAGGCTGGCAGTCCGGGGGCTGGCGCCGGCCGCCTGGACGAGCGCTGCCGAACGCTCGGCATGGTCGCGGAGCAGGTCGAGCGCGGGACCGAAGCCGGGCAGGTGACGCGCGATCCGGACGACCCACGGGCCGAGCGCCTCGCCCAGCGACCACGCGATCCGGGGCAGCAGGCCGACGCCCCGGGCGCGTCCGTCGCGACCGGTCGAGGTGCTCTTGCCGCAGTCGTGGAGCAGCCCGGCGAGGAGCAGCTCCGGGTCGTCGTCAGCGCCCGAGGCGCGCAGGCTGGCGACGACGTCGAGCCCATGGCGACGATCGGCGACGGGCATCGCGTCGAACAGGGCGAGGAGCGGGCCCGCCACCCAGCCGGCGAGGTCGGCGCGCTCCGCCGGTTGGACCCGGGCTAGGAGATGGGAGCGAACCTGGCGCACCTTCGTCGCCCACCACGCCGGGCTGCCGGGTCGCTGGTAGCTCACAGCCCCGCAATGAGCTTGGTGAGCGGGAAGCTGATGTTGTCGAACACCCACTGGAGCGGGCCGCCGATCCCGGCAAGCACCGGGATGAAGACGAGCAGGAGCAGGACGATCGGCCCGTATTGCATCAGGTACGGCCCGAACTCGAAGGCCTGCCGGGGGGGCAGGGCCGACAGCAGGACCCGCGTACCGTCGAGGGGCGGCACCGGGATCAGGTTGAAGATGCACAGGGCGACGTTGATCTCGACGAAGAACAGCAGGATCTGGAGGATCGCCAGCTGGCCCGAGGTGGGGTCCGGGGCGATCGAGTGGACGACCCGGAAGACGACCCCGCCGGCCACCGCCAGGACGAGGTTCGAGACCGGTCCGGCGGCGGCAACCATCGCCTCGCCCGTCCGCCCGTTGCGCAGGTTGGCGAAGTTCACCGGGGTTGGCTTGGCCCAGCCGATCCCGAACCCGGCGTAGGCCGAGGCAATCAGCATCAGGCCGCCGAGCGGGTCGAAGTGGGCGATCGGATTGAGGGTCAGCCGGCCGAGGTAACGGGCCGTCGAGTCGCCCAGCCGATAGGCCATCCAGGCGTGGGAGAACTCGTGGACCGGAAACGAGACGAGGATGATGATCGCGGCGGCGATCAGAACTTCGGTCGTCTGGTCCATCGGCCTATCGTACCCGCCGCCGCGCTTGGGGAGGCTGGCTTACAGCCGGGCGAGGAGCTCCGCCTTCTTCGCGTCGAACTCGGCCTGGGTCAGCGCCCCGCTATCGAGCAGGCCCTTGAGCCGATCGATCGAGGTGGCGACCTCATCCGGGCTCGGCCGGCCTGCTGCCGGGGCCCCCCCGGCAACCGGCGCCGGTGCCTGGGCCGGCGCCTGATCGGGGCTCGCAGCCGGCGTCGCGCGCAGCGGCGGGCTCGGGATCCGGCCGCTCGACACCTCGAGCTCGAGGTCGTGCTTGGCCTCCGACATCGACCGCTTGAAGCCGGAGGCGTCGACCAGCATGTGCATCCGCTCGATGCCCGACTCGGAGGCGGTCAGGATCTCGAGGTCGCCGAAGCCGAACGCCCGCCCGAAGATATTCTCGGTCAGGTTGGCGTCGTTGATCTTCTCGAGCGAGCTGTCCAGCGCGTGCTTGTTCAGGATCCCGCTGATCTGGATCACCCGCCGGCTGGTGACGATGAATGCGTCGTTGATCCAGCGGAGGTACTGGTAGACGAACACGACGACGGCGTAGACGACGAGGGCCAGGACCACCCAGCCGAGCACGAAGTTGAGCCCTCCGCCGATCCCGTCGTTGCCCAAGTTGCCCCGGAAGATGAAGATCAGGAGGGCCACGACCAGGCCCAGGATCGCCAGCTTCGAGTGGTCGACGAGGACCAGCCAGTGCTGGCGCCGCTCGACGATGATCCGCTCGCCATCGGACATCAGCGATGCCGTGAAGTTGGCCATTGCGACTCGGCTCCTTCTCAGGCTCGCGGATGAGCGCGAGCGTAGACCTCCCGGATCCGCTCCCCACTCAGGTGGGTGTACAGCTGGGTCGTTGAGATACTCGCATGCCCGAGCAACTCTTGAACGATCCGCAGGTCGGCCCCACCCTCGAGCAGGTGGGTGGCGAACGAGTGGCGCAGGGTGTGCGGCGTGACCCGCTCGCCCAGCCCCGCGGCCCGGGCCGCGCGCTTGACGAGGGTCCAGGCCGCCTGCCGCCCGAGCCGGTGCCCGCGGGCGGTGACGAACAGCGGGCCACCGCGCGGCGGGTCGCCCGGGACGACGGCGAGCCACGCCGGGCGGACGTCGTCGAGGTAGCGGACCAGCCAGTCGAGGGCGACCTCGCCGACCGGTACCAGGCGCTCCTTGTTGCCCTTGCCGATCACCCGGACAAAGGCGCCGTCGAGTGACAGGTCCTCGCGGTCGAGGTTGAGCGCCTCGCTGATCCGCAATCCGGCCGCGTAGAGCAGCTCGAGCAGGGCCCGATCCCGGATGCGGGCGGGGCCGGTCGCGGGCGTCGATCCGGAGCCGTCGTCCTGGGCACCCTCGACCTCGCCGCCGGCCGCCTCCAGCAGCCGGCTGGTTGCCTCGATGTCGAGCGGCTCGGGCAGCAGCCGGGTCTGGCGCGGCAGGTCGATCCGGGCGGCCAGGTCGGTCGAGATCAGCTCGTCGCCGTAGGCAAAGCGATAGAAGCCGCGGATCGAGGCCGCCCGCCGGCGGAGGCTCGTCGAGCGCAGCGGGCGACCCTCCCGGCCGGTGCCGGCCGCCGATCGGGACAGGTAGCGGGTGGCCGGTTCGACCGAGTCGGACCAGCCCCGGGCGACGGCCGGATCGGCGGCGAAGGCCGCCAGATCGCTGCCGTAGGCCCGCAGGGTTGCCGTGGCCAGGCCGCGCTCGACACGCAGGTAGACCAGGTAGTCGGCGATCGCCGCCTCGAGCCGTGCTCCGGCCGCGGTCATCGACGGCCCAGGCCCGCGGCGCCCGCGGCGCTGGTCGCGTTCGTCGCGGCCCGCCACGCCTCGGCCCCGGCCACCAGCTGGCGCGCGCCGGCCAGCGCCGCTGCCCCGCGATCGGGACCCTGCTCGACGCCTTCGCCGCCCAGCATCAGGGCGAGCTCGCGCTGGCGGGCGTCCTCGTCGAGCCGCTCGACCTCGGTCACCGTCCGGCCGTCGCGCTCACGCTTCGAGATCCGGAAATGGCTGTCGGCATGCGCCGCGATCTGGGGCAGGTGGGTGACGCACAGGACGGCATGGCGGCGGGCCAGCAGCCACAGGCTGCGCCCGACCGGGTCGGCGCTCCGGCCGCCGATCCCGGTGTCGATCTCGTCGAAGACAAGGGTCGGGGTGGCGTCGACCTCGGCCAGGACCTCCTTGATCGCCAGGGCGACCCGGCTCAGCTCACCGCCCGATGCGATCCGGGCGAGCGGCCGGGCCGGCTCGCCGGAGTTCGGCGCGAAGCGGAAGATGACGTCGTCGATCCCGGTGACATCGAAGGCGACGGGCTCGCCGCCGACCTCGACCGAGGCGCCCTGGCCCTCCGCCGGCCGCCGGGCGACGTCGACCCGGAACTCGGTCCGGGCGAAGCCGAGCGCATCGAGCGCGGCTCCGACCTCGGCCGACAGGCGCCCGGCCGCGTGTGAGCGGGCCGCCGACAGCGCCTCGGCCGTCCGCCCGACCTCCGCCAGGAGGGCCGCCGCATCGGCCAGCCGGCGCTCGCGCTGGCCGTCGAGGTCGCGCAACCGGGCTGCTTCGGCCGCCATCCGCTCGCCGTGGGCCAGGACCGCCCCCTCGTCGTCGCCGTAGCGCCGCTCGAGCGAGAAGATCAGCGACAGGCGGTCCTCGAGCGCGGCCATCGCGGCCGGATCGTGATCGACCTGCTCGACCAGGTTGCGGGCTTCGGCAGCGATGTCCTCAGTCTCGGCATCGAGGCCGGCCAGGCGCTCGGCCAGGGCAGCGAACCGGCCGTCGAATCGAGCGACTTCGCCGGCCGAGCGCTGGGCGACGCCGATCGCGTCGCGCGCCGCCGGGCCCGATCCTTCCGAGCCGTCACCGACGAGCGCCTCGCCGATCGCCCGCGCGCCGCGGGCGATCGCGTCGCCGTGCTGGGCCGCGCCCAGGCGGGCCCGGATCTCGGCGACCTCGCCGACCCGCAGCCCGCCGGCGTCGATCTCGGCCGCCTCGTGCTCCGCCAGCTCGAGGCGCCGGACGAACTCGCGCGGCTCGAGGGCCAGCTCGCGCAGGGCCGCCTCGTTCGCGCGCCAGGCGTCGACGGCAGACCGCACGGCCGAGCGTTCGGGGTCGAGGCCGCCGAAGGCGTCGAGCAGGTCCCGCTGGCGGCGTTCGTCGAGGAGCTGCTGCTGGTCGTGCTGGCCGTGGATCTCGACCAGCGGTCCGGCCACCTCGGCCAGGCGGGCGGCGGTCACCGGCTCGTCGTCGAGGCGGGCGCTCGACCGGCCGCCGGCGCTCACCTCGCGGCTCAGGACCAGCTCGCCGCCGGGACGCTCCATCCTGGCCGTCACCCGGGCCGACTCCGCGCCATGGCGGACGAGGCCGCTGTCGGCGCGCGCGCCGAGGGCCAGGCCGAGGGCGTCGATCAGCAGGCTCTTGCCGGCGCCCGTCTCGCCGGTGATCACGTTCAGGCCGGGCCCGAAGTCGAGCTCGAGCCGGTCGATCAGGGCCAGGTCGGCGACGGTCAGCCCAAGGAGCCGGCCCGGCCGGGCGTCTCGTTCGTCGGCCATCAGCTCGGCAGCAGCTCCACCTTGTGGCGGAGGAGGTCCCAGAACGGGGTGGCGCTGCGCGGCTCGACGAACCGGATGGGCTGGTCCCGGGCGGCGACCTCGACGACGTCGCCCACGTTGAGCGGGATGTCGTCGTAGCCGTCGATGCTCAGGAGGGCCTCGTGGGCGTCGACCACCCGGGTCCGGACCGTCTGGAGCGGGCTCACGACGATCGACCGGATCGCCGAGAGGTAGCCCGCGATCGGAGTCACCACGAGGTTGCGGCTGACCGGATCGAGGATCGGACCGCCGGCCGAGAAGGAATAGCCGGTGGAGCCCGTCGGCGACGCGACGATCAGGCCGTCGGCGACGAACGTGGCCAGGTGCGACGGGCCGATCGACACGTCGAGCCGGACGACCCGGGCGAGGGCGCCCCGGGCGACGACGATGTCGTTCAGGGCGAAGACCTCCCGGCTGCCCTTCGTGCCGCCGGCCGGCAGGACGGCGCCGCGCAGGGTCATCCGCTCGTCGATCGAGTAGGCCCCGCTGATGATCTCCTCGAGGACCGGCTCGAAGCCGTCGGCCTCGACCTTCGACAGGAAGCCGACCTTGCCCAGGTTGACGCCCAGGATCGGCACGTCGGCGCCGGCCGCGGCCCGGGCCGCGCGCAGGAACGTGCCGTCACCACCCAGGACGACGAGGGCGCCGGTCCCCGGCAACTGCCGGCCCAGGGCCGCGAGGTCGCCCGCGGCCTCGGCCCAGGCCTCGACATCGCGCGTCCGGCACCAGGTCAGGGCCCGCTCACGCAGCTGGGTCGCGGCGTCGTTCGTCGGGTTGAAGGCAAATCCCAGGCGGTGCAGGGTCGTCATGGCGCCGCGATCGCCCGCAGGCTGGCCTCGAGCTCTGCGCGACCCGGGGCCGGGTGGCCGCCGCCCGAGTCGCCGCCCGCCGCCGGACCAAGACGCAGGTCGAGCAGGAACTCGCGGTTGCCCTGCGGCCCGAGGAGCGGCGAGGCGATCGCCCCGCCGACGGCGAGACCCAGGACGCGCGCCTGCTCCACGACCCGTTCCAGGACGGCGAGGTGGACGGCCGGGTCGCGCACCACGCCGCCCGGCACCGACGCGCGGCCGGCCTCGAACTGGGGCTTGACCAGGGGCACGATCCGCCCGCCGGCGGGTCCGAAGCAGGCGATCACCGGGCCGAGCACGAGGCCGAGCGAGATGAACGCGACATCGATCACGGCCAGGTCGATCGGCTCGGGCAGCACGCCCGGGCCGAGCGTCCGGGCGTTGGTCCGCTCCATGGAAACGACCCGTGCGTCGCCCCGCAGACGATCGGCGAGCTGGCCCCGGCCGACGTCGAGGGCGTAGACCCGCCGCGCGCCGCGCTGGAGCAGGACGTCGGTGAAGCCGCCGGTCGAGGCGCCGACATCGAGCGCCGTCAGGCCGGCCGGGTCGATCGAGAACGCGTCGAGGGCGGCGATCAGCTTGTGGGCGCCCCGGCTGACGAATGGATCACGGGCCACCACCTCGACGCTGACGCCCGCATCGAGCAGGTCGCCCGGCTTCCGGTCGAGTCGCGCGCGCGTCGCCCTCCCCCACCCTGACTCGACCGGCGAGGACCATCGCCTGGGCTCGCGTGCGGCTCTCGACGAGGCCCCGTTCGACGAGCAGCTGGTCGAGGCGCTGGCGGCTGGTGGAACTCACCGGTCGATCATGCCACGCCACCCATCGCTCCGGGCGGATCCCGCCGGCGTACGTCCGGCCGACGGGCCACCAGCCCGGAGCCGCGGGCTGCGAGCCCGCGGCCCAGATCAGACCCGCTTCGCCTCGTTGCCGGCCGGCGCGGCGTGGAGCGTTGCCAGCGTCTCGCGGATCTGGGCGGTGATGCCGTCGACGTCGAGCCGAATGAGGTGGCGCAGGTCGGCCACCGAGCCGTGCTCGACGAAATGGTCGGCCGGGATCCCGATGATCTTGAGGACCACCTCGCGGAAGGCGGGATCGACGGCCCGGGCCTCCTCGAGCAGCTCGAGGACGCCGCTGCCGAAGCCGCCGGTGATGACGCTCTCCTCGAGGGTCACGACCAGGCGCTTGCCGCGCGCCTGTTCGAGGATCAGCTGGCGGTCGAGCGGCTTCGCCCAGCGAGCGTTGATCACGCCGACCGACCAACCGTCGGCCGCCAGCCGGGCGGCCACCTGGCGACCCCGATCGACGATCGGCCCGAAGCCGACGATCAGGATCTCCGAGCCGTCCTGGACCAGCTCGGCCTGCCCGACCGGGATCGGCCGGGGCTCGATCGGCGGCAGGTTGAAGCCCGGATCACGCGGGTAGTGGAGCGCGAACGGGTGATCCTGGCCGAACGCCGTCCGGAGGAGCGCTCGCAGCTCCTGCTCGTCCTTCGGGCTGGCGATCACCAGGTTCGGGACCTGGCGCTGGGCCGGCAGGGTGAACATCCCCTGGTGGCTCGTCCCGTCCTCGCCGACCAGTCCGGCCCGGTCGACCGCGATCACGACCGGCTGGTCGTTCTGGCAGACGTCGTGGACGACCTGGTCGAAGGCCCGCTGGAGGAACGTCGAGTACAGGGCCACGACCGGCCGCTGGCCGCCCATCGCCAGGCCGGTCGCCATCGTCACCGCATGCTGCTCGGCAATCCCGACGTCGAAGAACCGGTCGGGGAACTCGGCCTGCAGGCGATTGAGCCCGGTCCCGGTCGGCATGCCGGCGGTGATCCCCACGACCCGCCGGTCCTCGCGCGCGATCTCGAGCAGCTCGGCCACGAAGACGGCGGTGTAGTTCGGGGCCTTGCCTGACGCGGTGGCGGTCGATCGGGTTGCCGGAGCCGCGTCGTCGCTCATCGATTCGGTCGGCATCGGGCCGGCGATGGCGGAGATCGGCGCGGAGTTGAGCGTCCGGGCCCGGGCCCCGGGTGCGGCTGCGCTGGCGCCGCCGCTCACCCGCGGCTCGAAGCTCGACGTCATCGGCGGCAGGGCCGCACCGTGGAAGCCGACCTGGTCGGCCTCGGCCGGCCGGTAGCCGCGGCCCTTCTGGGTCCGGACGTGGACGATGACCGGCTCGCGCAGCTGGAGCGCGCCGGCGAACGTCTGGAGCAGCGCCCGCAGGTCGTGGCCGGGGACGACCCCGACGTAGGTGATTCCGAGGTCCTCGAAGAGCTGGCCGGGCTGGGCGAAGTTGACGACCGACTTGCGCAGCCGCTGGCTCAGCTCGAGGGCCGTCTCGCCGACGAACGGGATCCGTTCGATCGTCCGGTCATAGGCGCTCTTGCTCTGCTTCCAGGCCGACGACAGCTTGATCTGGCTGAGGTACTTGCTGAAGGCGCCGACCGTCGGGCTGATCGACATCTCGTTGTCGTTCAGGACGATCAGCATCCGGGTCCCGCGCTGGCCGATGTCGTTGAGCGCCTCGAGCGACAGGCCGCTCATCAGGGCCGCGTCGCCGATCACGACCGCGATCCGCTCGAGGCCGTGGCGAAGGTCGCGAGCCTCGGCCAGGCCCTGCCCGATCGACAGACCTGTGCCCGCGTGGCCGCCGTCGAATACGTCGTGAGGCGACTCGGAGCGGCGCGGGAAGCCGCCCACGCCGCCCAGCGAACGGAGCGTGTCGAAGCGTTCGTAGCGGCCGGTCAGCAGCTTGTGGGGATAGGCCTGGTGGCCGGTGTCCCAGACGATCCGGTCACGGGGCGACTCGAGCAGCCGATGGAGGGCGATGGTCAGCTCGACGACCCCGAGCGACGACCCGAGGTGGCCGCCGGTGGTGGCCACCGTTTCGATGATCTTCTCGCGGATCTCGTCGGCCAGCTGGGCCAGCTGGGCGTCGCCCAGGCCGCGCAGGTCGGCCGGGCCGCGAAGCGTCGGGAGGATGGCCACGGGTCAGCTGCTCCTGTTCGAGGAATCGACCGGCCTCCTGACCGGCCCTCGTACGGACATGCGCATGAACGACGCGCGAGGATCGTCGTTTGATCCGGGCATCGGGCGGAGCCTATCCCTGGCCATCGGCCGGGGCCTCGTCGTCGACTCGCAGCTCGATCGCCTCGAGCGCACCGCCGGCCCGCTCGACCAGCCGCCTGACCCGCAGCTCGGCGTCGGCCAGCAGCGTGGCGCAGCGTTCGTGGAGGGCGACGCCCCGCTCGTAGCCGGCAATCGACGCCTCGAGCGAACCGCCGCCGGCCTCCAGCTCGGCGACCGTCCGCTGGAGCTCGGCCAGCGCCTCGTCGAACGTCAGGTTGGCGATGTCAGGCGGGATCGGTGTCGTCACCATGGTCCTCTTGCGCGGGCTGCTGCCAGCGATCGATGCGGGCGGCAATCATCCTACCAACGACCAGCCCGGCGACCGCCGCAACGACCACCACGAGGGCGAGCAACCCGAGCGCCCCGAGCTCGCTCACCGGGGATCGAGCGGTCCGGTCGAGCTCGCCCCGAGCTCGCCATCCGCCAGCCGGATCGCCAGGCCGGTGCCCGCGGCGGCTTCGCCGGCCCGGCGCAGGATCCGGCCGTCGTCCGCCCGCCGCACGATCGCGTAGCCGCGGTCGAGGGTCGCCTGGGGACCGAGGACCGCCAGCGCCGCGGCACCGGCCTCGAGCGCGGCGTGGGCCGAGGCGAGCCGGAGGGCAACGATCGGCCCCAGGCGCGACTCCGCCGCACCATCCGCCGCATGCGCCGCCCCGAGTCGCTCGAGCACGGTCCGGGTCGCCCGGTCGAGCAGGACGCCGGCGCGTTCCCGGGCCTGGGCGAGGCGTTCCGCCGGTCGCAGGCCGTCCAGCGCCCGCCGTTCGGCATCGAGCTCGCGCCGGGCGGCGACCACGGTCCGCTGGGCGACGCCGGTCAGTCGCCGGGCGTCGGCCGCCAGGCTGGCCGCGACCTCGATCCGCTCGGGCACGACGATCTCGGCGGCGGCCGACGGCGTCGGCGCCCGGACGTCGGCCGCGAAGTCGGCCAGGGTCACGTCGGTTTCGTGGCCGACGCCGCAGACGATCGGCAGCGGATGGCCGACGATCGCCCGGACGACACGCTCGTCGTTGAACGACCAGAGGTCCTCCAGCGAGCCGCCGCCGCGGGCCAGGATCGTGACGACCGGTGCGTCGGCCGGGTGGCCGTTCGCGACGCATTGCCCGGCATAGCGGCCGATCCGGTTGAGGGCCCCGACGATGCTCGCCGGGGCCGGCTCGCCCTGGACCTGGCACGGGGCGAAGACGATCCGGGCCAGCGGCCAGCGGCGCTCGAGGACATGGCGGATGTCGTGCCACACGGCGCCGGTCGACGAGGTAGCCACCGCGATCACGACCGGCCGGACGGGCAGAGGGCGTTTGCGCCCGGCATCGAACAGGCCCTCGGCCGCGAGCCGTGCCTTGAGCTCCTCGAAGCGCAGGGCAAGGTCGCCGAAGCCGGCCGGCTGGACCGCGGTCACGTACAGCTGGTAGACGCCCTGCTGGTCGAAGACGTCGATTCGACCGTGGGCAACCACCCGCAGACCGGTTCTGGGCTCGAACGGCGAGACGATCCGGTCGTCGCGGAACCAGATGCAGGACAGCTGGCTTCGTTCGTCCTTGAGGGTGAAGTAGGCATGCCCGGCCGAGGAGATCGTGACCCGCCCGACCTCTCCCTCGACCCACACGTCGCGCAGCCGCTCGTCGGCCCGGACCGCCTCGCGGACGGCCCGGGTCACGTCGCTCACGGCCAGGATCGCCGGCCGAAACTCGGCCGGGATCAGGTTTGGCACCGGGCGCTCGCCGGGGGACGGGGTCGCGGCCGGGGCCGGGGCGGGGGCCGGGCGCGGGCTCGCGGCCCGTCCCGCGCCGGACGCCCGCGAGGGCGCATCCTCGACCGGCAGCGCGTCCCACGAGGGCAGGGCCCAGTCGGGTGGCTCGTCGCCGCCCGGGCTCCAGAGGGTCGGATCCCGGCGGCTCATCGGGGCAGGGTCAGACCCGGGTCTGGTACTCGCCGGTCCGGGTGTCGACCCGGATCGTGTCGCCCTCGTTGACGAAGATCGGGACGGTGACGACGAGGCCGGATTCGGTCGTGGCCGGCTTGCGGGCGCCGGTCTGGGTATCCCCGGCGAAGCCCGGCTCGGTCTCGGCCACGACCAGGTCGACGGTCACCGGCAGCTCGACCCCGATCGTCTCGTCCTGGTAGCTCGTCCGCTCGAGGAGCATCCCGTCCTTGAGGTAGTGGACGGCGTCCTCGAGCTGGGCAGCGCTGAGCGTGAACTGGTCGTAGGTGTCGGTGTCCATGAAGTGGTAGTCGTCGCCGTCGCGGTACAGGAACTGGACCGGCCGGCGATCCATCTGTGCCCGGGGCCACTTCGTGCCGGCCTGGAAGCTGCGCTCGACGGTCTGGCCGCGCTTGATGTTGCGCAGCGTGATCCGGACCTGGGCCGAGCCGCGGCCCATCTTGATGTGGTGGTAGTCGAGGATCTGCCAGAGCTCGCCGTCGAGCTCGATCGCGACGCCTTTGCGAAGTTCGCCGGTGCTGATCATCGGGAGGTGGGCTCCTGCAGGGTTCGACGGCGGCCCACGCTGCGCGTGGCAGCAGCGGACGGCTCGGTCGGTCGGGCTGTTCGCCCGATTGTAGCCGAGGCCCGATCCGGGCCGATGCTCCGGGAGCCTGGACCCGCGCCAGCAGCGGGCCGGACTCGACGGTCGTGCCCAGGGCCGTGCCTACGCCCAGTCCGTGCTCGCTGCATGGGCATTCCGGGGGCTCCGGAGGCAGTAGCCGGGCGACCAGGCGCTCAAGAGCCAAAGAGCAACCCGAGCCAGGACGGGATCGTGCTCAGGTCCGCCCCGTGCGCAGTGCCCCGGCTCGTCCTGCCGAGCGCAATCGGCTGGTTCCCCTTGGAATGCTCATGCAGCGAGCACGCGGCTCGTCTGCGCGGCTCGGGCCCGGGAGCGTGACGCTCAGCCCACGCCTCTGGGCACCGGCCTTCAGCCCGCCCTCAGTTGCCGCGCGGCCCGTCAGGTGCCGACGACGACGATCCCGTTCGGGAACCTCGTCAGGACCTCGAGCCGGCGGGCGGCGACGTCCACGCTGACCAGGTCCTCGATCCGGACGCCCATCTCGCCATCGAGGTAGACCCCCGGCTCCACCGAGAACACGGTCGGGCTGGGCAGCTCGACCTGGGCCGCGCGCTTGCCCAGGCTGGGCAGCTCGTGGGTGGCGAGGCCGATCCCGTGGCCGGTGCCGTGGCCGAAGTGGTCGCCGTGGCCGGCGGCCGCGATCACGTCGCGCGCCAGCGCATCCGCCGCCGGACCCGTCGGCAGCGGTCCGCCGGCGGCAACCGCCGCAGCGAGTCCGTCGATCGCGGCCGACTGGGCACGCCGGACGAGGTCGTAGATCTCGACGTCCCGGGCAACCGGCTCGCCGACGAACAGGGTCCGGGTCATGTCGCTCCGGTAGCCTGCGACCTGGGCTCCGAAGTCGAACAGCAGGACGGCCCCCGATCGAACCGGCCGGGCGCCCGGCGAGCCGTGCGGCAGCGCGGCCTCGGGCCCGGCGAGGCAGGCCACGTCGAACGCCAGGCCGTCCGCGCCGCCGGTCCGGATCAGGACCTCGAGCCGCCAGGCCAGCTCGGCCTCGGTGACGCCGGGCCGGATCTCGGGCAGCAGGGTCGCCAGCGCGCGATCGGCGACGGCACAGGCCGCGGCGACCCGTTCGAGCTCGGCCGGCTCCTTGATCGCCCGGTCGCTCTCCACCCAACCCGGCCCGGGCTCGCCGTCGTCCGCGACGTCGCCGGCGGGCAGGAGCACCACCGAGGGCGCCGAATCGGCCAGGCTCGCCCAGGCCGCGTGGCTCAGGTGGCTGGCCTCGACCGCGACCTGCCGCGCTGCGAGGCCCGCCGCGATCTCCGGCCAGCGCTGGCGAAGGTCGCCGTAGACCGGCTCGATCCGGGCCTCGGGTGCCTCGCGGCCGACCTGGATCGTGTAGCGACTGTCGGCAAAGACGATCAGGTCCTCGGCGCCCACGACGAACCAGCCGGAGTAGCCAGCGACTTTCTCCTCGCCGTCGCCGAGGACCAGGCCGGTCAGGTAGCGGCTGTGCTCGGGCCGCACCCCGACGTAGGCATCGACCCCGGCGGCCGCCATCCGGGCCCGCAACCGGGCGAGGCGGGCCGGGCGGGCCGCCCGATCGGCGGCGTCCCAGCGCAGCCGGTCCGCGCCGGACGGCGGCGGGGCGAAGTCGGCCGCGCGCGGGAGCCGGTCGTCGCTCACGAGCCGTACTTCTGGACGTTGATGAGGTGCTGGGCGTACGTCTTGGCGTAGACCGTCGTGCCGTCCTTGGTCGCCAGGAAGAAGAGATAGCCGTCCTTCGTATCGGGGTCCAGGGCGGCCCGGATCGAGGCCGGCGACGGGGTACAGATCGGACCGGGGATCAGGCCCTTGCTGGTGTACGTGTTGTAGCCGGCGAGATCGGCGGGCAGAGTCGCCGGCAGCTGCGTGCCCTTGGGCAGCGGCGCCCAGAACAGGTACGACTGCCACTGGTTGAACGGCAGGTCGGCCAGCTTGAGCGTGTCGTTGACGTAGAAGATGGTCGGGTCGGACTGGAACGCGCCCAGCGGGAACAGCTTCGGGTTCAGCCGGTTCTGGTAGACGCCGGCGATCTTCGCCCGGTCGGCGTCGCTGCCCGTCTCGCGCTCGACGACCGAGGCCAGGCTGAGGACCTGGTAGAAGGTCATGCCCCGCGCCGCGGGGACCGTCAGCAGCTCCGGCCCGACCTGCTGGTACCACGCGTCGAGCAGGTCCCGGACGAACTGGTCGGCGGTGACGTCGGGCGACACGACGTAGGTCGCGGCGGCGAGGAAGCCCTCGAGCGAGGCGCCCCTGGGCAGGACCGTCTTCAGCCAGGGGTAGTCGTCGAGGAGCGTCGCCGGCGGGTGCTTGACCTCGTCGTAGAACGCCTGGATGTCCATCGACAGGCCGGCGACGGTCTGGAGCTTGGCCGTGATCTGCTCCAGTCGGAGGCTCGGCCGGAGCGAGATCGTGACTGCCAGCTGGTGCGAGACGAGGAGCGAGGTGACGATCTGCTGGGGGGTCATGTTCGGGCGGAGGATGTACGTCCCGGTCTCGAGGCTCGTGGTCAGGTCCTGCTCGGTGGCGATGAACACGAGCGCCCGGGCGTCCTTGAGCAGGCCGGCCGCCTGGAGCCGGGTCGCGATCGTCTCGGCCGTGTCACCGTCGGCCACGTCGAAGGTGACCTCGGTCGCGCTCGTGCTCGGGGCGTCGGTCAGGGCGCTGCCCAGGTCCTCACGGACGAGATCGGCCACGAACGGCAGCTTGAGCGCACTCGGGTTCTTCGAGGCGTAGTCCACCACGGCATGAGCGATCACCGGCCTGAGGACCGTCAGCGAGGCGACGATCACGACCCCGGCCAGGACCGCGATGAACAGCAACAGGCGGACGAGCGCCACGAGGCCGCCACCACCTCGCGATCCGCGCCGGCCGGCCGTCCGGACCGGCCGGTCCGGCGGCCGATCGGCAGTGCTCGGCGGACGGGCGTAGTGATCGTCGTCGAGCAGCGGCTCGTCGATCGGATGGGCCTGGCGGAAGCGTGATCCGCCGGTGCTCTCCCGGATCGGGCCGCCGTCGCGCGGTGAACCGGAACCGCGGATCGTCACCGGCCGGGCCTCGCCCGGGCGTCGAGCTCGTCCTGGAGGATGACCGCCGCCGCCTCGCGATCGATGCGGGCGCGATGCGCATCGCGCTGGCCCGCGCTGGGCGGGCCGCCCGAGCGGCCCCGCTTCGCCGGCCCGACCCGCTCCTCGGCCACCTGGCTCGACAGCCGCTCGTCCCGGAAGCGGATGGCCACGTTGGACAGGAGCGGTTCGATCGCCTCGACCCAGGCCCGGGTCCGGGCGACCTGCGGTCCCTCGCGGCCATCGGCCTCGAGCGGCAGGCCGACGACGAGCTCCGCGACGGCATGGCGGGCGACGAGCTCCTGGATCGCCGCCGCGTCGGCATCGATCGTGCGTGCGCGGCGAATCGTCGTGAGCGGCCGGGCACCGCCATCCCCCTCGGCCAGGGCGATCCCGATCCGGCGCTCGCCGAGGTCGATCCCGAGCCGGTTCGTCATCCGTTGCCCGACGCCGGCGGCGCGCTCGAGGGTGGGCTGGAGGGAGCCGCCGACGCTGGCGGCGAGCCGGGCGGCTGGAACGTCGGGCCGGCCGATGACGACGGCCCCGGTGAGCCGGTCGCGACCGAAGTGTCGATCGTGAGGGTCAGCCGCCATTCGAGGCTGGGGATCGTGCCGACGAATCCCGGCCAGGTCTGGATGTCGACGATGCCGTCCTGGGACAGGATCGAGCGGGCCTCGTCGACCGACTTGCCCTTGACCTCCTGGCGAAGCGTGTCCGGGTCGAGGTGGCGGACCTGGCTGGCCGTGGCGGTCACCGGGAAGACGACCGCGGTGCCGTCCGTGCGGGCCGTCCCGAGGGTGACCTTCTCGCTGCCGCTCACCAGGCTGTATTGGCTCGGGACGGAGGTCGTGAGACGGCCGAGGGCAAGGCTCGTGATGAGCTGCTCGTCGACCGCGGTCTCGGTCCCGGTGGCCGTCATCGTCAGCTGGAACGTCGGCTGGGTGACGCCGATCAGGGTCGCCGGGTCCGTGTCGGCGGCCGCCGTCCCGAGGACCCCGGTCTTGGGGAATGCCGTGCTGCCCGGAGCCAGCGCATCGGGCGCCGCCAGCCAGGTGGTGAACTGCTGCTTGAGGCCCTTCGTCAGGTTGGCCACGGCGGCGTCGGTGTCCTTCTTCTGGATCTGGATCGTCGTCGTCTTCGTCCCGCCGGTCGTCGCGGTCGGGTTCGTGACGTTGAGCAGATCGGGCCGGTAGCCATTGGGCACGTTCACGATCGTGCCGGCCGCCACGTTCCCGGCCGGGCCGCCGCCGACCGCGGTGATGTTGACCGAGGCCGTCGTCTGCTTGAACGGGTGCGGATGGGCGCTGGGGATCGTCAGATCCTGGGTCGTCGCGAACGCGATGCCATCGACGGTCGACACCTTCGAACCGGCCGGGATCGTCACCGGGCTGCTCGTGTCGTAGTTGGTGAACTTCACCACGCCGGCGGCCGGCGTCGAATCGACCTTCTGGCCGGTCGCGTTGAACGTGCCGAACGAGGTGAAGTCCTTGGTCAGGACGGCCGCCGGGACGACACCCGCGACCGAATCGCTGGCGGTCGCATTCGGGTCCGCCCGGACCGACAGCTCGAGCGGGGTGACCGCCTCGAGCCTGGGCGTCACCGTGATCGTCGCACTGGGCAGCAGGAAGACCACGATCAGGCCGACGACGAGGACCATCACGACCAGGGCGAGGGCGGTCGCCGCGACCCGCGCCGAGGCCGCCGCCGTGCGGCTCGTGGTCCGGACCGGCGGCGCGGAGGCACCGCTCGAGCGCGCCCCGACCCGGCCGTCGGGCCCACCCGTCGAGCCGCGGACGACGCTGCCCGCCGCCATTCCCGCGCCCGTCGCCGCGGCGGTCCGGCTGGCGGCCGGGCCCGCTCCGGCGATCGGCGCGGCGGCAGCGGCCGCCACCCCGCCCTCGGCAGTCGGGGCTCCAGACCGCGCCGGGCCATGATCTGCCTCGAACTCGGCCACGGTGGCAAACGCCGGCAGGCCGGCCGATGCGGCCAACGCTCGCGCCGCGGGATCGCTGGACACGATCGACAGCGCCCGGTTGCGCTCGAGCGCCTCGCGAGCGAGCAGCCGGAAGTTGATCCGTGACGTGGCGATCCGCGAGCCGGGCGGGATGACCAGCCCGACCCGCGGATCCTGCGACGTCCGGATCCGGGCGGCGGCGGAGGTGATCTCGTCGTCCACGTCCAGGTAGAAGACGTTGGCCATCGTGCCCAGCCTAGACCTTCATCGCCCGCAGGACCCGGCGGAGGGCGGCATCGAGCGGGTCCTCGGTCGAGCGTAGCTCGATCGCCTGGTAGGCCAGCCCAAGCGGGGTGACGTCCTGCTGGTCGACCAGCAGCTTCGTGTCGTCGCGGATCGTCTCGACCTTCTCGGGCGACATGATCGCCACCTCCGGCGGCCGGGCGAACGGCAGGTGCTTCCAGAATCGCTCGGCGGCCAGGGTCTCCCGGATCTCGGGCAGGCGGGAGCCGCCGCCGCACAGGTAGATCCGGCCGGGCAGCAGCTCGCCCGCCGGCCAGCTCCTCGATCACCAGCTCGACGCCGGCGGCCCAGACCGTGACGTCGTCGGCGATGATCTGGGCGATCTCGTCGCGCCGATCGACCCTGAGGCCGCGGGCGTAGTCGACCTTGAGCGCTTCGGCCCGCGGGAACGGCAGGTCGAGCCGGTCGGCCAGCGATTTCGTGAACGCCCGGCCGCCGAGGGCGAACATCCGGGTGCCCTCGATCCCGCCCTGCCGGACGAGGGCCACGTCGGTCGTCCCGCCGCCGACGTCGATGAAGATCGCCCCGGCCTGCTGGACCTGCTCGGTACCCAGCACCCGGGCGACGGCGTACGGCTCGGCCACGACCTCGAGCAGCTCGAGGTCGAGCTGGGTGGCCACGCTCTGGAGGGCGCCGAGGTGGACGAGCGGAGCGAAGGCGTTGAAGATCCCGATCTTGACGTGCCGGCCCTGGAAGCCGACCGGGTTGGTCACCGCGTAGCCGTCGATGCTGGCCGAGGTGACCGCGGCGTGGACGAGCCGGACGTCGACGTTGGGCAGGCCGGTCTCCCAGGTGATCGCCCGCTCGGCCTCGCGCAGGGCCTCCTGCTGGACGCCGTCGATCAGCTTCTGGAGCTCGGCCTCGGTGATCGGCTGGTCGGCCCGCTTGCGCTCCTGGCTGTGGGTCGTGGTGAAGCCCTTGACCAGCTCGCCGGCGATGCCGATGACGACCTGGGTCGGCCGGAAGCCGGCCATCTCCTCGGCCTCCTGGAGGGCGACCGAGCAGTTGTCGACGACGGCGGCGATGTCGGCCACGGTGCCCGACTGCATGTGGGACAGGCCCTGGCGCTTGCGGCCGACGCCGCGCACGGTGCCGATGCCCGACGGATCGATCTCGAAGACGAGCGCCTTGGCGAACTCCGTGCCGACGTCGAGGGCCGTGCAGGCGGCCAGGGTGGGCTCGTCGTCGCGGTGCCAGAACCGCCGCAGGAACGCCATCCGCCGCCCCCGCCTGGACGGCCCGGCCGGCCTGCTCACGAACCTCGTCGAGGGCCGCGGCCAGCCCGTCCCGGCGCGTTCCCCTGCCCTGGGCCATCTCCGGGCGACCGCCGCCCTTGCCGTCGAACCGGGCGACCGCCCGCTGGACGAGGCTGCCGGCGGCCAGCCCGCGCTCGACCAGGTCGGGCGACACGGTCACGAAGATCTGCGGCTCGTCGGCATCCAGGCCGAGGGCGATGACGCCGCTCGGCAGCAGGCCGCGCACGTCCCGGGCCACCCCCTTCATCGCCTCGATCGACTCGAACGGGCCGCCGAATGTGACGACCTCGATGCCCGGGGCGACCGCGGCCGCGCTGGCGGCCAGCTCGGCTGCCTTGGGAATCGCCGATCCGGCGCCGGCCCGTGCCCGCCGCTTCGCCTCGCGCAGCTCGTCCTGGAGGGCCGCGACCCGCTCGGGCAGCGATTCGATCGACGTCGCGCCGGCCACGCCGCCGGCTCGCTGGAGCAGCTCGAGGCGGGCCCCGACCCAGGCATCGGCGCCATCGCCGGTGAGCGCCTCGATCCGGCGCATGCCCGAGCCGATGCTGCGCTCGCTCGTGATCAGGAAGCCGCCGATCTGGCCCGACGCCCGGCAATGGGTGCCGCCGCACAGCTCGTGGCTGTAGCCCTCGACCCGGATCGTGCGGACCGTCTCGCCGTACTTCTCGTCGAAGAAGGCGTCGGCGCCGGCCTCGATCGCCTCGGCCATCGTCATCCGGGCCGCCGTGACCGGCCGGTCCTCGCGGATGATGCGGCGCACCTCGTCCTCGATCGCCGCCGTTCGTCGTCGGTCAGCCCGCGGTCGAGCGGGAAGTCGAAGCGCAGGCCGTCGGGCGTCACGAGCGAGCCGGCCTGCCGGGCCCCCTCGCCGACGACGTTGCGCAGCGCCCGGTGGAGCAGGTGGGTGCCGGTGTGGTTGCGCATCGTCCGGGCGCGGCGCTCCGCGTCGACCTCGGCCCTCACCGCGTCGCCGACCGCCAGCGCGCCGCGGAGCTGGCCGCGATGGACGATCAGGCCGCCGGCCGGGCGCTGGGTGTCGGCGACCACGAAGATCGGCTCGTCATGGCCGGCGAGGCGCAGGACGCCCTGGTCGCCGACCTGGCCGCCGCCCTCGGCGTAGAACGGCGTCCGGTCGAGGACGACCTCGGCCGTCGCCGACGGCTCGCTGCGCAGCTCGGCGTCGCCGACGGCCTCGAGCTCGTCGTACTCGATCCCGTCGCGGACGATCGCCACGACCCGGGCCTCGGCGGTCGTCGTCTCGTAGCCCAGGAAGGGTGTCTCGCCCAGCCGTCGGGCGAGCGATTCGTAGAGCGCCCCGAGCTCGGCGTTGCGGGCCAGCTCGGCCTTCCGGCCACCCCGGCTCCGGTCGCGCTGCTCGGCCAGGGCCCGGTCGAAGCCCGGTCGGTCGACGGCCACCCCGTATTCGGCCGCCAGCTCGATCGTCAGGTCGATCGGGAAGCCGTACGTGTCGTGGAGCCGGAAGGCGATCCCGCCGGCCAGGACCGGGGCCCCGGCGGGCAGCTCCTCGGGCCGCCGCCCGACCACCCGCTCGGCGCCGGTGAGCGGGATCAGGGCCTCCTCGAGGTGGATGGTCCCGGCATCGAGCGTCCGGGCGAACTGGTCCTCCTCGCGGGCGATCGCCCCGAGGATCGCCTCGCGCCGTTCGGTCAGGTAGGGGTAGGCGCCGCGCATCGTCTCGATGACGACCTCGGCCGTCTCCGCCAGGAACGGCTCCCGCCGGCCCAGGAGCCGGCCGTGGCGGACCGCCCGGCGGACGATCCGGCGGAGGACGTAGCCGCGGCCCTCGTTCGAGGGCAGGACGCCGTCGGCGATCAGGAACGTGATCGCCCGGGAGTGGTCGGCGATGACCTGGTAGCTGAACCGCTCGGCCTCGAAGGCGTCCGGGTCGTGGCCGAGGAGCTCGCGCATCCGGGCGTGGATCGGGGTGAACAGGTCGGTGTCGAAGTTGCTCGGGACCTGCTGCAGGACGCTCGCCAGGCGCTCCAGGCTCATGCCGGTGTCGACGCTCTGGAACGGCAGCGGGACCCGGCCGTCCGGCCGCTGGTCGAACTCCATGAACACGAGGTTCCAGATCTCGAGCCAGCGCGGGCAGGTCTCGGAGTGGTCGGGGATGCAGTGCGGGCCCTCGGAGAACTCGACCCCGCGATCGAAGTGGATCTCGCTGCACGGTCCGCACGGGCCGGTCTCGGCCATCCGCCAGAAGTTGCTGTCGTCGCCGGCGTCGACGTCGCCCCAGACCGCCATCCGCTCCGGGGGCAGGCCGATCTCGTCGCGCCAGATCGCCCGGGCGACGTCGTCGTCCTTGTAGGTCGTCGCCGCCAGCCGCTCGGGCGGGATGCCCAGGTCGCGGGTCAGGAAGTCCCAGGCCAAGTGGATCGCCTCGCGCTTGAAGTAGTCGCCGAAGCTCCAGTTGCCGAGCATCTCGAAGAAGGTGTTGTGGCGGGTCGTCCGGCCGACCTCCTCGAAGTCGTTGTGCTTGCCGGCGACGCGCAGGACGCGCTGGTAGTCGACCGCCCGGGTGTAGCTCCGCGTCTCGGCGCCGGTGAAGACCTCCTTGAACTGGACCATGCCCGAGTTCGTGAAGAGGAGCGTCTGGTCGCCGGCCGGGACGAGGCTGGCCGAGGGCACGACGGCGTGGCCGCGCTCGGCGAAGAAGTCGACGAACCGGCGCCGGATCTCGGCGGCGGGCAGGGGTCGAATCCGGGGATCGCGGCGGGCCTTGGCACTCACGTCAGGCCCATGGTACCGAACGGGCAGGCCCGAGCGGCACGCTCGGGTGACGCGCCGCCCGGGCGACGGTCAGGATCGCGGCCGGAGCGACCCGAATCGGCGCCAGAGGGTCGACCCGGCGATCACCGCGCCGACGATCAGGCCGATCGTCAGGCCGCGCATGAAGCGGCCCGGATCGAGGCCCTCCTCCGCGGGCGGCACCGTCCGGCGTGGCTCACGCTGCCGGTCGCGCCGGCGGCTCATCGCAGCCGGCGGCGTTCCGGGCCGAGGATCGCGACGATCGCGATGAAGCCGATCCCGGCCCAGGCGACGACCGAGGCGCTCGAGCAGGCGGAAGTCGCCGATCCGGAGCAGGTCGATCCCCAGCCGGGCGCCGAGCGCGTCGCCGGCCCAGGCGCCCAGGCAGGCGGCGATCAGGAGGAGCGGCAGCTGGCCGCCGGCCGTGCCCCGGGCGATGACGTACAGCGACGTGTGGAAGATGCCCACCAGGACGGCCAGGACGGGCGCCGGACCGATCACCATGACGGCAGGATAGCCCCGTTCACGGCCGCGCGATGCGCCCGCCGCCCAGGACGAGCTCGCCGTCGTAGAGGACCGCCGCCTGGCCTGGTGCGGCCGCCCAGACCGGCTCGTCGAGCTCGACCTGCCAGGTCCCGCCGCGCGCCGGCTGGTCCCCGGTCGCGGGCCGCACGAGCCCGGCCACGGGTCGCCCCCGGTGGCGGATCCGGAGCTCGGCCCGGAACGGGCGGCCGGGGCCGGCCGGCGGCTCGCCGGCCACGAACGTCGTCCGCTCGAGGGTCACCGAGCGCGTCTCGAGGTCGGCCCGTCGGGCGAGGGTGATCGTGTTGGTGACCGGATCGATCCGGCTGACGTAGCGCGGCTCGCCCAGGGCGACGACCGAGGCCGCGTCGCTGGCCGACCGTGTAGCCCGCCGATCCGGCGTGGCTGCCGACCGCCTGGCCGTCGTCGTCGACGAGCGGGCCGGCCGCGGGGACCCAGCCGGCCCGCTCCCGCAGCGCCTCGCGATAGTCCCCGCCGGGCACGAAGCAGATCTCCTGGCTCTCGGGCTTGTCGGCCGTCGCCAGGCCGAGCGAGCGGGCCGCGGCCCGGACCTGGGGCTTGGTCAGCTCGCCGAGCGGGAACCGGGCGTGCCGCCAGCTGGTCCTGGCGCAGGCCGTACAGGAAGTAGGTCTGGTCCTTGTCCGGGTCGACCGCCCGGCGCAGCTCGGCCGTGCCGTCCGGACCGACCGTCGCGCCGGGCGTAATGGCCGGTGGCGACCGCGTCGCAGTCGTAGACGTGGCGCGCCCGGCCGAGGAGCGCCCCGAACTTCACGTACGTGTTGCAGTCGACGCAGGGGCTCGGCGTCCGGCCGTCGAGGTAGGCATCGAGGAAGGGCTGGATCACGCCCGCCTCGAACTCCCGCTCGAGATTCATGACGTAGAACGGGATCCCCAGCTGGCCGGCCACCCGCCGGGCATCGTCGGCCGCATCGGCCGAGCAGCAGCTCCGCTTGAACTCGGAGTAGCTGTCGGCCACGTCGTGGAGGCGCATCCAGACCCCGATCGGCTCGTCACCGGCAGCCTGGACCAGGGCGGCGGCGACCGACGAATCGACGCCCCCGGACATCGCCACGAGAACCCGCGCCATCGCCGTCCCGGCCGGGGTCAGGCCCCCGCCGCAACCCCCAGCCCGAGCGGGTCGGCGGCAATCGCCGCCGCACCCAGGCGGAGCATCGCCAGGCTGCGCGGGATCGCCACCGCGGCCACGTCGATCTCGGCGTCCGTCGTCGTCCGGCCGAGCGACATCCGCAGCGCGCCCCGCGACTCCTCGTCCGGGTAGCCCATCGCCGCCAGGACGTGGCTGGGCTCGGGCGAGCCGGTCGTGCAGGCGGAGCCGGTGGCCACCGCGATTCCCTCGAGGTCGAGGGCCTGGCTGACCGATGTTCCGTCGGTGTCCCGGGCGATGATCGACAGGATCCCGGGCAGCCGGTCGCGGGGGTGGCCGGTGAGCTCCACGCCGGGCAGCGCGAGGACGGCCTCGGCCAGCCGGTCGCGGAGCGCGGCCACGCGCGGTGCGGTGTCGGCCAGCTCGGCCCGGGTCAGCTCGTAGGCGACGGCCATCCCCACCGCGGCCGCGACGTCCTCGGTCCCTGCCCGTCGGTGGCGCTCCTGCGAGCCGCCGTGCTGCTGGCCGAGGAGGTGGGTGCCGTGACGGACGAACAGGGCGCCGATCCCCTTGGGCCCCTCGAACTTGTGGGCGGCGATCGAGAGCAGGTCGGCATCGAGCGTCGCCATGTCGATCGGCAGGTACGGCGCGGCCTGGACAGCGTCGACATGGAACAGGACACCGCGATGGGCGTGGACGCGAGCGGCGATGTCGGCGACCGGCTCGATCGTGCCGACCTCGTTGTTGGCCAGCATCACGCTGACCAGGATCGTCCGGTCGTCGATCGCGGCATCGAGCTCGTCCGGGTCGACCCGGCCGTAGCGGTCGACCGGCAGCTCGACCGTCTCGAACCCGAACTTCTCGAGGTAGCGCAGGCTGTGGCCGACGGCGTGGTGCTCGATCGAGCTCGTCACGATCCGGTGGCCGCGGGCCTTGCCCGCCCAGGCGGCGCCCTTGAGGGCCAGGTTGATCGCCTCGGTGCCGCCCGAGGTCAGGACGATCTCGCGGGCCTCGGCCCCGAGCCCGGTCGCGAGTCGCTCATGGGCCTCGTCCAGCCCCCGGCGCGCCGCTCGGCCATAGGCATGGCCCGAGCTGGGGTTGCCCCAGTGCTCGAGGAGATAGGGCAGCATCGCGTCGACGACTTCCCGGCGAACCGGCGTCGTCGCGGCGTGATCGAGGTAGATCGGCATCCGGCCGATTGTACGTCGGCCTACTCGGCGGGGCGGCTGAGATCCTCTTCGCGGCCCCGCTCGCGGCGCCGGTCGTGGCCGCTCAGGAGCCGCTTGCGCAGGCGGATCGAGAGCGGGGTGACCTCGACCAGCTCGTCGACCGAGATGAACTCGATCGCCGATTCGAGGGTCAGCGGCCGGGGCGGCGTCAGCCGGAGCGCCTCGTCGTGGGCGTGGGTCCGGATGTTGGTCAGCTTCTTCTCCTTGGTCGCGTTGACGTCCATGTCGCCGGGCCGCGAGTTCTCGCCGACGATCATCCCTTCGTAGACCTGCTCGCCGGCGCCGATGAACAGCTCGGACCGCTCCTGGAGATTGAACAGGCCGTAGGCGTTGCTCGTCCCGAGCCGGTCGGCCACGAGCACGCCGCTCGTGCGGTGGGTGACCTCGCCCGCCCAGGGTCCGTAGCCCTCGCCGATCTGGTGCATCAGGGCCGTCCCCCGGCTTTCGGTCAGCAGCTGGCCGCGATAGCCGATCAGGCCCCGGACCGGGACGATGAACTCCATCCGGACCCGGCCGTCGGCGTCGGTCGACATCTGCTCGAGGCGGCCCTTGCGGCCGGCCATCGCCGCCTGGACCTCGCCGATGTAGTCGGGCGGGATGTCGATCGTGATCCGCTCGTAGGGCTCCTGGGTCTCGCCACCGACCGTGCGCAGGATCACCTCCGGGCGGCTGGCCTGGAGCTCGAAACCCTCCCGCCGCATCTGCTCGATCAGGACGGCCAGCTGCAGCTCGCCCCGGCCGCGGACCTCGAACGTGTCGCCCGAGTCGGTCGGATGGACCTCGATCGAGACGTTGCCCAGGACCTCCCGGTCGAGGCGGGCCTTGATCTGGCGGCTGGTCACGAACCTGCCCTCGCGACCGGCCAGCGGCGAGGTGTTGACCCCGAAGGTCATCCGCAGGGTCGGCGCGTCGACGTCGAGGCGGGCCAGCGGGCGGGGATCGGCCGGGTCGGTCAGCGTGTCGCCGATCGTCACGTCGGGCAGGCCGGCGACCGACACGATGTCGCCGGCGGTCGCCTCGTCGATCTCGATCCGCTCGATCCCGTGGGCCGTCTGGAGGCTGGTCACCGTCCCGTTCAGGATCGTCGTCCGGCCCGGTTCGACCGAGCCGTCGGGGGCATCCTCGTCGGCTCGCACCACGGTCAGCCGCTGGCCGAGCCGGATCGATCCATTCCAGATCCGGCCGACAGCCATCCGGCCGACGTACTCGTTCGCCGACAGGTTGGTGACGAGGAGCTGGAGCGGGTGGCCGGGCGTGAACGTCGGCGGCGGGGTGAGCTCGATCAGCAGCTCGAGCAGGGGCCGGAGGTCCTTCCCGGGACGGGCCGGATCGCGGGTCGCCGTCCCCAGCCGGGCGTTCGTGTACACGACCGGGAACTCGATCTGGGCGGCGGTGGCGCCAAGGTCCATGAACAGCTCGTAGACGGCATCGAGGACCTCGGCCGGCCGGGCGTCCGACCGGTCGATCTTGTTCAGGGCCACCACGACGGGCAGGTGGCGGGCCATCGCCTTCTGGAGGACATAGCGGGTCTGGGGCAGCGGGCCCTCGGCAGCATCGACGAGGAGGAGGATCGAATCGACCATCAGCAGGGTCCGCTCGACCTCGCCGCCGAAGTCGGCGTGGCCGGGCGTGTCGACGATGTTCAGGCGGATGCCGTCGAAGTCGACCGTCGTCTGCTTGGCGAGGATCGTGATCCCCTTCTCGCGCTCGAGGTCGCCCGAGTCGAGGACGCGGTCGACGAGCGCCTGGTTGGCCCGGAAGGCACCGGTCTGGCGGAGCATCGCGTCGACCAGGGTCGTCTTGCCGTGGTCGACATGGGCGACGATCGCGATGTTGCGCAGGTCGTGCCGTACGCCGGGCATGGTGGACGAGGTCAGCGAGGTCATGGGAACGTTGATTGTCGCACACGGCCGGCCGATCGGACCGCGGGGACTTCGCGCCTGAGCGCGCGACGCCGGAGCGTCCAGCGCGGGCAGCCAATGCGGTGCCGCGGTGCACCACTTCGACCGCGCTGGACCGTGCGCCGGATGCCCTCCGATTGACCCCGGTCAGGTCGCTCCGTTACGGTCTCAGGAGTCCCACTTGACCGGGCGAGGTTCCCCCCAAGCCAGCGCCCGGCAAGGTTGTCGCGAGAGCCGAATTCGGCAGAAACGGAGGTCCGCCGAGACCACGCTCGTCCCCGCGATCCATGTTGTGGTCCCTGCTCTGAGGTCTGACACGCCCATGTCTTCGCGCCCCGCGGGCATTCGTCGCCGCGTCCTGGTCACAGCCACGGCCGCGGCCTTCGCCATCTCGCTGCCGTTGGCCGGCCTCACCTCCGCCTCGACCGGCGGCGGGGTCAAGCCCCACGCGGTGTCGGTCAACCCGACCTACACCAAGACCGTCAAGCCCAAGTCATCGGTCCGCTTCAACTGCCAGGACGTGCGGCCCGACGCACCCCTGTGCTACAGCCCCCAGCAGATCCAGAACGCCTACCAGATCGCTCCGCTGATCAAGGCGGGGATCAATGGCAAGAACCGGACGATCGTGATCATCGACGCCTTCTCGAACCCGTACGCGGCGTCGGACCTCCAGATCTTCGACAAGACGTTCGGCCTGCCCGATCCGATCTTCAACCAGATCGCGCCGCAGGGCGTCCCGGCGTTCGACTTCAACAACGCCGACATGACCGGCTGGACCGTCGAGAGCGACCTCGACACCCAGTGGGCGCATGCCGTCGCCCCGAAGGCCAGCATCCTCCTGATCGACGCCAAGTCGGATGCCGACATCGACATCTACAACGCGACGAAGTACGCGATCGACCACAACCTGGGCGACGTGATCTCGCAGAGCTTCGGCGAAGCCGAGTCGTGCGTCGATCCCAAGCTCGACAAGATGCAGCACGCCCTGTTCCAGAAGGCCGTCGCCAAGGGCATCACCCTGTTCGCCTCGGCTGGTGACGATGGCTCGGCCCAGCCGACCTGCGACGGCAGCTCGTTCATCAAGAGCGCGTCCTCGCCGGCCAACGACCCGCTGGTCACCGCCGTCGGCGGCACCAACCTGACCGCCGACCTGCACACCGGCGCCTACGGCAGCGAGATCGCCTGGAACGACGCCTTCAGCGGCTGCGGTCCCGATGCCGACTACGGCTGCGGCGGCGGCGGCTTCAGCAACATCTACGCCCGCCCAGCCTTCCAGCAGGGCGTGGCCGGCACGAGCCCGACCCGCCGCGGCGTCCCCGACGTGTCCTACAACGCCGGCGTCGACGGCGGCGTCCTGACCCACCTGGGCGTGATCAACGTCCTGTTCGGCCTTGACCCGACCGATGCCTCGACGTTCTTCATCGTCGGCGGCACGAGCGCCGGGTCGCCCCAGTGGGCCGGCCTGGGCGTCCTGGCCGACCAGCTCGCCGGGCATCGCCTGGGCGAGATCAATACGACCCTCTACCAGATCGGCAAGACGGCCGGCCTGCACGGTGCTGCCTACCACGACATCACCTCCGGCTCGAACCGCTTCGGCTTCCTCGATGCCTCGAACAACCTGGTCACGATCCCGGGCTTCAGCGCGAAGGTCCGCTGGGATGCTGCGACCGGCTGGGGCTCGCCGAAGGCCAACGTCCTGGTGCCGCTCCTCGCGGCCCTCGACCACTGATCCCCACCGGGCGCTGACCGGCCGGCTGGCCGGCCCTGCGTCCGGAGGGACAATCGAGTACGGCGCCTTCCGCTCCGGCGGAAGGCGCCGTTTCGTTTGGCGCCGGCCTCATGCGCAGGCAGCGGCCTTTGCTACGCTTGGCCGGTGACCGTCGCCGCCGTCCTCCTCGCCGCCCGGCCCAAATCGGCGCTGGCCGACGCCGACGGCCTGCCGGCGGCCCGGCGGATCGCCGAGGCGGCCTGGTCGGGCGGGGCGATCCCGGTGGTGTTGGTCAGCTTCGACCCGGACGGCCTCGTCGCAGCCTCGATCGTCGGCACCGAGGCGAGCCTGGTCGAACCGGCGCCGGTCGCCCGCGGCCCGGTGGGCCAGATCTGCGCCGGGATCGACGGGGCCCTGGCCCTGGTCGGCGAGACGGACGCCGCCCTGGTCTGGCCGGCCCGGATGACCTGGCCCGATCCCGAGACGATCACCTCGCTGATCGAGGGCCACGGAGCGGACCCCGGCGCGATCCTCCGCCCGGCCTGGGACGCCCAGCCCGGCTGGCCCGTCCTGCTGCCGATCGCCAGCCTCGAGCTGCTGCGCGGGCTCGGCTCCGAGCGGGTGCCGGACCAACTGATCGACGACCTGGCTGCGGCCGGCGTCGCGGTCCGCCTGCTCGACCTGGGCGACCCGGGCGCGGTCCTCGACGCGGGCACTGCCCGGGCCGAGCTGCCGCCCTACCAGGGTCCGAGCGAGCCGGCCAGCGGCCATGTCCACGAATGGGGCGAGGCCGAGGCGCGGGGCCTCGACGTGCCCTAGGCCGGTCCGCCGGGCCCGGCCGGGATCTCCTGCGCGACGAGGGCCCGAGGCGCCCGGCGCAGCCGGTCGAAGGGCAGGACGGCGATCGCCAGGCCGGCCATCACCAGGCCGATCCCGACCAGCTGGAAGGGCGAGGGGTCCTCGCCCAGCAGGATCATCGCCAGGAAGACTGTCGCCACCGGCTGGATCAGGAGCAGGAGCGAGGTCACGACGCTCGGCAGGCGGGGCAGCGAGACGTTGATCAGGAGGTAGCCGGCGACCTGGGCGGTCAGGGCCATGATGATCAGCCAGGCGTGGCCGGGCAGGCGCGGGACCGGGTCGAAGTCGCCCACGACGACGCCGGCGACCGCGGCCGCGACCGTCGTCGCGAGGGTCGCCCAGAACAGCGGCCCGGCCAGCCGCCGGATGTCGCGCTGGCCGCGCCGCACGACGATCAGGTAGCCGGCGTAGCTGACCGCGGTCAGGAGGCCCATCACGACGCCCAGGATCGGCGCCGAGCCGTACGGGTGGGTGCCGACGATCCCGGCGATCAGGACCACCCCGAGGATCACGATCGGCAGGGCAACGATGATCGCCCGGCGCGGTCGCTCGCCGTACAGGACCCAGGCCACGATGCCGACGACCACCACCTGGAGGTTGCCCAGGACCGTCGCCAGGCCGGCCCCGACGGCCTCGATCGAATGCGCCCAGAACGTCAGGTCGGCGGCGAAGAAGCAGCCCGCCACGATCGACAGCCAGACGGTCCGTCGCTCGAGCCGGCCGTAGCGCCGACCTTCGAGCCACGCCAGCAGGGCGAGCGGGGGCAGGGCATAGAGGCAGCGGAAGACGGCCGCGGTCGAGGGCGAGACGCCCGACTCGCGGACGAGGATCCCCGAGAAGGCGATGCACAGCGCGCCGGCCACGGCCGCCAGCTGGGGATGCTCGAGGACGGCATCGAGGCGGGCCGGGGTCGCGGCCGCTTCGGCCGCCGCGGGTGGCGCCCCGACCGGCAGGGTCACGTCCGGTCGAGTCCGACGTACCTCAGGCCGAGCTCGGCGTACTGGCCCGGTTCGGGGACCGACGGCGCGTCGAGCATGAGGTCGGAACCGGACTGGGTCTTGGGGAAGGCCATCACCTCGCGGATGTTCGTCTGGTCGGTCAGCAGCGCGGCCCAGCGATCGATCCCCAGGGCGATCCCGCCGTGGGGCGGGGCGCCGAACTCGAAGGCGTCGAGGACGGCCCCGAACTTCTCGGCCATCCCCTCGGCCGTCTGGCCCTGGAGGGCGAAGCTGCGCGCCAGCAGGTCGTGCTGGTTGATCCGGATCGAGCCGCCGCCCAGCTCCCAGCCGTTGAGGGCCAGGTCGTACTGGAGCGCCCGGGCGCGGCCGGCCGGATCGTCCGGCGAGGGCTGGCCGAGATCGCCCGAGGCGGTCGTCAGCAGCTCGAGGTCCTCCGGCCGGACGCCGCTGAACGGGTTGTGGGTGGCGTCCCAGCGCCCGTTCTCGGCATCCCACTTGTACATCGGGAACTCGGTCACCCAGCAGTAGGCAAAGACGTTCGGGTCGGCCAGCCCGAGCCGAGCGCCGAGCTCGGTCCGGAGCCGGCCGAGGGCGTCGGCCGTGACCTCGGCCCGGTCGGCGACCACGAGGACGAGGTCACCGGGCGAGCCACCGGCGCGGGCCACGACCGCGGCCGTCCGTTCGGGCCCCAGGTACTTGGCGATCGACGATCGGATCGTGCCGTCGGCCTCGACGGCCAGCCAGGCCAGGCCGTGGGCGCCGTAGCCCCGGACCAGCTCAACCAGCTCGTCGACCTGCGAGCGGCTGGCCGTGGCCATGCCCGGTGCGACGATCGCCTTGACCCGCCCGCCCGCCGCCAGGGCCTCGTCGAAGACGCGGAAGCCCGAGTCCGGCGTGCCGCCGGCATCGGTCAGGTCGGGCGCGAGGTCGACCAGCTCGAGGCCGAAGCGCAGGTCGGGCTTGTCCGAGCCGAAGCGCTCGATCGCCTCGTGGAACGTGAGCCGGGGGAAGGGCACCTGGAGGAGCGGCCGCTCGGGCACGACCGCGGCCATCACCCGGATCGCGAGCTGCTCGACGAAGCCGATCACGGTCGCCTCGTCGACGAAGCTCATCTCCAGGTCGAGCTGGGTGAACTCCGGCTGCCGGTCGCCGCGCAGGTCCTCGTCCCGGTAGCAGCGGGCGATCTGGAAGTAGCGGTCGATCCCGGCGACCATCAGCAGCTGCTTCAGCTGCTGGGGGCTCTGGGGCAGGGCGTAGACCGTGCCCGGCTTGATCCGCGAGGGGACGATGAAGTCGCGCGCGCCCTCCGGCGTGGAGCGGATCAGGTTGGGCGTCTCGATCTCGACGAAGCCGTGCTCGTGATGGATGTCGCGGATCGCCTGGACCAGCTTCGAACGCAGGAGTAGGCGGCGGGTCATCGGCTCGCGCCGGATGTCGAGGTAGCGGTAGCGCAGGCGGAGGGCCTCGTCGATCG
This sequence comes from uncultured Chloroflexia bacterium, assembly GCA_963727055.1. Classification (GTDB taxonomy): domain Bacteria; phylum Chloroflexota; class Limnocylindria; order Limnocylindrales; family CSP1-4; genus Palsa-1033. The sequence goes on along the minus strand of CAVSEN010000003.1, from coordinate 450,441 downwards.
GCGCGTCGGGCTCGTTGATGTAGAACGGCGGCGTCTTGGCCTCGGACAGGACCGTGACCTCGCTCGCCCGGAGCTCGACGGCGCCGGTCGCGAGGCGCGGGTTCTCGGTCCCGGCCAGGCGCGGCGCAACGACGCCCGTGACGCTGACCACGAACTCGTTGCGCACGCGGCTGGCCGCGGCGTGGGCCGCCGGGGCCTCGGTCGCGTCGACGATCACCTGGGTGATCCCGTAGCGGTCGCGCAGCTCGAGGAAGATCAGGTGGCCCAGGTCACGCCGGCGGTGGACCCAGCCGGCCAGCCGGGCCGGGCTGTCGGCATCGCCCGGCCGGAGCTGCGCCGCAGGTGTGGGTCCGATAGGGCGTGGCAAAGCCGGGGCTCGAGTCGTTCATGGTCGGCCTATCGTAGTCGTTCTGGCCGCGGGTTCGGACGACCGGCTCCAGCCTCAGCCGCCGCCCGAGCCATGGTGGTGGGAGCGGTCGCCGCTGACCAGCTTGCGGGCCAGGTCGGCGAGCGCCACGAGCTGCTGCGAGCCCGCGTCGAGATCCTTCAGCTGGACGTTCCCGTCGGCCAGCTCGTCGCCGATGATCACCACGAAGTGGGCCCGTTCCCGCGCGGCCGACTCGAGCTGCTTGCCGAGCTTGCGCCGGCTGAGGTCGGCCCGGACCGCGATCCCGGCCGCCCGCAGGTCGGTCGCGACCTTGAGCCGGAGCGACGTCGCGGCCGGGTCGGCCCCGACCACGACGGCGACGGGGGCCGCCTCGGCCGCCTCCGCGACGCCCTCGGCCTGGAGGGCGAGGACGATCCGGTCGAGGCCCAGCCCGAAGCCGATCCCGGGCGTCGGCCGGCCGCCGAGCAGCTCGACCAGGCCGTCGTAGCGCCCTCCCCCGCCGAGCGCCTGCTGGCCGCCCTCCCGGCCCGGGACGAAGAACTCGAACGCGGTCCGGGTGTAGTAGTCGAGCCCGCGGACCAGGCCCGGCTCGAGGCGATAGGTGAGCCCGAGCGCCTCGAGGTGCTCGCAGACCGCGGCGAAGTGGACCCGGCACGGCTCGCACAGGTGATCGGTGATCCGGGGCGCCGTGGCGTTCAGGCCGGCCATCGCCGGATCCTTCGAGTCGAGGAGGCGGAGGGGGTTCTTGTGGAGCCGCTCGCGCTCGAGCGTCGGCAGGCGATCGAGGTGGGGGGCGTAGTGGGCGGCCAGGGCGGCCAGGTAGGCCGGCCGGCAGGCGGGATCGCCGATCGAGTTCAGGAGGACCTCGACCCGCTCCAGGCCGGCCAGCCGGTAGAACGTCCGGCCGAGCTCGATGATCTCGGCGTCGATCGCCGGACCCGGATCGCCGATCGCCTCGATGTCGAACTGCCAGAACTGGCGGTAGCGCCCGGCCTGGGGCCGGTCGTGGCGGAACATCGGCCCGGTCATCGTCAGCTTCACCGGCTGGGGCCAGGTCTGCATGCCGTGCTCGATGAACGCCCGGACGATGCCGGCCGTGGGCTCCGGCCGGAGGGCCCACGATTCGGACTCCTCGGTCCGCCGGGCGATCCGGAAGAGCTCCTTCTCGACGACATCGGTGACCGCCCCGACGCCGCGCTCGAAGACGGCCGCCTCCTCGAACATCGGCGTCTCGATCTCGCGGTAGCCGTAACGGCGGGCGAGGTCGGTGGCGATCGTCTCGAGCCGCCGGAAGGCGGCGCGCTCCTCGGGCAGCAGGTCGCGAGTGCCGCGCGGGGCGCGGAAGGCGGGCATGGGCCGAAGTCTAGCGACCGGCCGCCGGGCGGGCGGGCCGGTCAGCCGAGGTCGCGCTGGACCGAGATCACGTCCTTGAGGCCCTCGATCCGGCTCATCACCTTGGCCAGCTGGCTCACGGCGGCGACCTGGAGGGTCGCGGTGACGACCGCGATGTGGTCGGGCAGGACCTTGACCGCGGCGGCCAGGATGTTGACCTTGTGCTCGGCCACGACCTGGGTGATGTCGTTCAGCAGGCCGGTCCGGTCGTAGGCCTCGACCCGGATCGCGATCGGGTAGGTCTGGGTCGCGGCGGCCTCCCATTCGACCTCGATCATCCGCCCGACCTCGCGCTCGTTCATCACCGTCGGGCACGACTGGAGGTGGACGGTGACCCCCTTGCCCCGGGTGATGAAGCCGACGATCGGATCGCCGGGGATCGGGTGGCAGCACTTGCCGAAGCGGACCAGCAGGTCGCCGACGCCCTTGACCCGGACGCCGCCGGTCCGCACCGGCTGGGGTGGCGCGATCGTGGGCAGGACGAGCTCGGCATCGTCGACGACGCCCAGGCGCATGACGACCTGCTGGGCGCCGATCGCGCCGTAGCCGATCGAGGCGTAGAAGTCATCGAGGTTGTCGTGGTCGTACGAGCGGGCCACCTCGTTGATCTTGTCCAGGCCGACCGACTGGATCGACTTGCGGGCGAGCCGGCGGAGCTCGCGCTCGAGCGACTCGCGGCCGTGGATGATGTTCTCGTCCCGTTCCTGGCGCTTGAACCAGGCCCGGATCTTCTCCCGGGCGTGGCTCGTGCGGACGACGTTCAGCCAGTCGCGCGACGGGCCGTGGGCGCCCTTGGTCGTGACGATCTCGACGATGTCGCCGTTGTGGAGCCGGTAGTCGAGCGGCACCAGCCGGTTGTTGACCTTGGCCCCGATGCAGCGGTGGCCGACGTCGGTATGGATCCGGTAGGCGAAGTCGAGCGGGGTCGAGCCGGCCGGCAGGTCCTTGACGTCGCCCTTGGGGGTGAAGACGAAGACCTGGTCCTGGAAGATGTCGAGCTTGATCCCCTCGACGAACTCGGTCGCGTCGGCCACGTCGCGCTGCCAGTCCATGAGCTGGCGCAGCCAGGCGAGCTTGGCGTCGTACTCGCGATCGACCTTGGAGCCTTCCTTGTAGCGCCAGTGGGCGGCGATCCCGACCTCCGAGACCTGGTGCATCTGGTGGGTCCGGATCTGGATCTCGAGGGGCTTGCCGTCGAGGGCCATGACGGCGGTGTGGAGGCTCTGGTAGAGGTTGTTCTTGGGCATCGCGATGTAGTCGTCGAACTGCCCGGGGATCGGCCGCCAGAGGGAGTGGACGATGCCCAGGGCCGCGTAGCAGTCCTTGACCTCGTCGACCAGGCAGCGGATCGCGTAGACGTCGTAGATCTCTTCGAACTCGGCGCTCTTGCGCTCCATCTTCTTCCAGATGCTGGTCAGGTGCTTCGGCCGGCCCTGGATATCGGCGTGGATGCCGGCCGCCGCGAGGGCCGGCTTGAGCTCGGCGATCGCCCGCTCGATGAACGCCTCGCGGCTCTGGCGGCGGGTGTCGAGCAGCCGGGCGAGCTCGCGGTAGCGGTCGGGCTCGAGCGTCTTGAAGGCGAGGTCCTCGAGCTCCCACTTCATCTGCCAGATCCCGAGCCGCTCGGCCAGCGGGGCGTAGATCTCCATCGTCTGGCGGGCGATCCGGGTCTGCTTCTCGATCGGCAGGGCGGACAGGGTGCGCATGTTGTGGAGCCGGTCGGCGAGCTTGATCAGGACGACCCGGATGTCCTCGGCCATCGCCAGGAACATCTTGCGAATGTTCTCGGCCTGCTGCTCCTCGTGGGAATGGGTGCTGAACTTCGACAGCTTGGTGACCCCGTCGACGAGCCGGGCGACCTCGGGCCCGAAGCGATCCTCGATGTCGGTCAGGCTGTATTCGGTGTCCTCGGGCACGTCGTGGAGGAGGGCCGCCTCGACCGCGACCGGGTCGATGCCCAGGTCGGCGACGGTCTGGGCGCTGGCGATCGGGTGGATGACATACGGCTCGCCCGACGCCCGGTTCTGGTCATGGTGGGCCTCGACGGCGAGGTCGAACGCGGCGTTGACCCCGGCCAGGTCGGCCTGCGGGTAGTGGGTCAGGAGGGTGGCCAGGAGCGGCGCGCGGAGGGCCTCGATCGGATCCGCCCGGGCCGGCCCGCGGACGCGCCGCGCCGGCTGGGCGGCCGTGGCCTTGGCGGCGGCCTCGGGGTTCACGGCGGGCTCGGGGTTCACGGCGGGCTCGGGGTTGCACGGCGGGCTCGGGGGCCGGCTCGGGGGCCGTGGCGGGCTCGGGGGCCGTGGCCTTGGCGGTGGCCCTGGCGGCGGCCTTGGCGGCGAGCTTGGCAGGTGGCTGGGCGGCCGCCGCTCCGTTCGTGCGCGCCGCCGGGCGTCGCTCCCCGCGTTTCGTGCTCGGAATTGGTTCGATGGTCATCCCATCCAAGAATACCAGCGCCCGCACGCTGCTCCGCCCAGGAGCGTGGCCGCGTAGCGTCAGGCCTGCCCCGACCCGGAGCTTGCCTGCGTCTGGCTGCGTTTTCATGCTCGCCCTTGACAAATCGCGAGCCTGATCGAGCTTATGGTCGAACGGTCGATCGAATTCGCGTCGGAATGACTCCGATCGTCCGATTCCACGCTCGGCGCGGTGCGGTCAGGAGGCCCGAAGCACTTGGATCCGCCGCCCACTGACCATAAGCGCGCGCTGAGTCGCGTTTTGTCCAAGAACAGGCCGCGTTTCGCGTGAGGCGACGGGCTCGACGCAGATAACGGGCCGATGAGCCGGGTCACTGATCCTCGAGGGCGTGGATGACGCTCGACTCGGACGCCTGGTCCGCGCCCTGCGCCATCGCCGCCGCTGGCGCCAGGTCGATCTGGCCGTGCGTGCCGGCGTCGGGCATGACGCGATCACGAGACTCGAGGCCGGGCGCCTCGGCCCGATGCGCACGGATTCGATCCGGGCAATCGTGGCCGTCTTCGGACTGAGCTACGAGCCATCCATCCGCGGCCTGGGCGCGCACGAGGATCGCCTCCTCGACGAGCGCCACGCCGTTCTTCTCGGCTCGTGCGCCGTGTGGCTCACCCGTCTCCTGTGGCTGACCAGGACTGAGGTTTCCTATTCCGAGTGGGGCGAGCGTGGTTCGATCGACCTCGTCGCATGGCACGCACCGTCGAGAAGCCTGCTCGTGATCGAGATCAAGACCGAGCTCGCGTCGATCGAGGCGACGGTCCGGAAGCTCGACGAGAAGACCCGTCTCGCAGCGGGGATCGTCCGTCCCTTCGGCTGGCGGCCGGCCTCGATCAGCAGGCTCCTCGTCCTGCCCGAGGATCGGACGCAGCGCCGACGCGTCGCCGCTCACGCTCCCGTCCTCGACGGAGCCTTCCCAGCCCGGGCACAGCAGGTCCGGAACTGGTGCCGGGCGCCGTCAGGCTCAATCGCCGGCTTGCTGTTCCTTCCCGACCAGGACCGTGGCACCCGGAAGCCCGGGCTGGGCCGCCGCGAGCGGATCCGGACGATACCGCGCCCGGACCCGACGCCGCCGAAGCCGGATCCGGGGTGAGCGCGCCAGGGCGCGTCGCGACCCCCGGGCCTCCGGCTCAGCCCCGGTCGTAGCCCAGGGCGGCCAGGGCCGCCTCGACCTCGGCCCGTTCGTTCCAGGCAACGGGGCCGTCGGGGCCGATGATCGAGCGCTCGTGGCCCTTGCCGGCGAACAGGACAACGTCGCCGGGCCGGGCCTGTTCGAGGGCGGCGGCGATCGCGGCGCGGCGGTCGGCGATCAGGAGCAGGTCGCGGTCGCGTCGCCGGCCGGCCGCCTCGGCGCCCCGGCCGATCGCCTCGATGATCCCCTGGCGGTCCTCGCCCCGGGGGTCCTCGTCGGTGGCGATGACGAGGCGAGCCCGCTCGCCGGCGATCCGGCCCATCATCGAGCGCTTCGCCTGGTCGCGCTCGCCGGCCGACCCGAACACCGCGATCAGCCCTCCGCCACCCGCGGCGGCGACCGGGGCAAGCAGGTCAAGGACCGTCCCGAGCGACGCGGGCGTATGGGCGTAGTCGACGATGACGCTGAACGGCTGCCCCCGGACGATCCGCTCCATCCGTCCGGGCACGCCCTCCAGCGCCTCGATCCCGGCCCGCACGGTCGCGGGATCGAGCCCGAGGCCCTCCCCCAGGGCGACGACCGCCAGTGCGTTGTGGACGTTGAACCGCCCCGCGAGCCGGAGGGCCAGGCGCGCCGGGCCGGACGGGCCCTCGTAGCTCACGGTCAGGTGGCGGGCGTCCTCCTCGATCCGGCCGGCCCGCACGTCGGCGCCCGGCTCGGCGCCGTAGGTCACGATCCGCGCCCCGGCTTCGCGGCTCACGGCGATGAACTCGTCGGCCGAGGCGTCGTCACGGTTGATCACGGCCAGGCGCGGCCAGTCCAGCGCGGCCGCCGCCCCGGTCTTGGCCGGGCCGCGGGCCGCGAGGCGCTCGAAGAGGCTGACCTTGGCCGCCCGATACGCCTCGAATGAGCCGTGCAGCTCGAGGTGCTCGTGGGTCAGGTTGGTGAAGATGGCGGCGTCGTAGGCGATTCCGGCCACCCGCTCGAGGGCCAGCCCGTGCGAGGTCGTCTCGACGATCGCCACCGCATCGCCGCCCTCGGCCATCGCCCGGAGGAGGCGCTGGAGGTCGGGGGCCTCGGGCGTCGTCTGGTGCTCAGGTGTCGGCTCGGCATCGCCGCCGATCCGGAGCTCGACCGTGCCGACGAGGCCGGCCCGCACGCCCGCCGCAGCGAGCGCTGCCGCCGCCAGGAATGACGTGGTCGTCTTGCCGTCGGTCCCGGTGATCCCGACGACCCGCAGCTCTCGGCTCGGATCGCCGTACCACCAGCCGGCCGAGCTGGCCAGTGCGGCCCGGCTGCGATCCACGACGAGCTGGATGATCCCGACGTCGCTCGCGGGATGCTCGACGATCACGGCGATGGCGCCCGCGGCCGCGGCCGCCGCCACGAAGTCGTGCCCGTCGACGTGATCGCCCGGAACGGCCACGAACAGCGAGCCTGGCCGGACGGCGCGCGAATTGGCCGTGATCGCCCGGACGGGCCCGGCGTCCAGCCCGGCCGGCGCGATCGGCCGGCCGTCATCCGCCCGAGCACCGCGCAGGCGCCCCTCGGCCGCCAGCCGCGCGACCAAACCGGCCAGCGGCAGCGGCCGGCGCCCCGAGTCGACGGCCGCCAGCCGGTCGGCGATCGTCATCTCGAATCCTCGCCGGTCCTGGCGCCGGTCGTGCCGCCGGCGTTGGCACCGGCTCGGCGTGGACCACGGCGCGCCTCGGCCAGGCGGTAGAGGCGGGCGCCCAGCCGTCGCAGGTCGAGGTCGAATGCGCCGACCAGGTGAACCTCGCGGCCGCCGAAGCCCTCCTTGAACTGGCGGATCCCCGGATGGACCAGGCCCCACATGTCGTACGACGTTCCCCCGGCGGCGCGCGACGAGCGGATCGCCTCCCACTTCAGGAGGTAGTTCGCCCGCGAGGCGGCCCCGGCGTTGGTCATCCCGCCATAGGGCTCGACCACCCGGCCGCCGGCCCGGACGAGGAAGAGGGCCGCCTCGGGCGTGCCGTCGGGCGCGACCGCGAAGAGGAGGCGGGCCCGGCCGGCCGGTCCGAAGGCATCCCAGATCGCCCGATACGAACCCTCGGTCCGGATGGCGGTCCCGGTCCGGGCCGATGTCTCGGCCATGATCGCGTGGAATTGGGCAAGGTCAGCGGCGCCCCGCTCCTCGACCCTGATCCCGGCGTTCCGGGCGCGGTTCACGTACTGGCGCCACTTGCCACGCAGGTCGGCCCACAGCGTCGCCTCGTCGGCGGCCAGGTCAACCACCCGGGTCACGCTCGGCTGGACCTCCGGGGCCGGCCGCCAGCCGAGCTCGGCCAGGGCGCGACGGGTCCCACCGCCGAGATCGTCGGCGGCGTCGCGCTCGATCTCCGGGTCGATCCGGAGGTGCGAGATCCGACCGGCCCGCGGCGCCGCCTCCCGGACGGCCTCGGTGAAGGCGGCCAGGCTGGCCCGATCCCAGGTCGCGGCGACTGGCCCGCGCGGCGCATAGGCAAACGTCCAGGGGATCCCGGCCGGGCGGCGCAGGAGGACCCGGGCCCCAACAGCCCCACCGGAGGCCATCGCTTCGATCGGCCACGGCCGCCAGCCGTTGGCCGCCTTCGTGCCCGCCCAGCCGCTCAGCTGGAGATAGGTTGCCCGCGGGTTCGACTCGACGAACGCGTCCCAGGTGGCGTCGTCCTGGGGCGCGCCGCCGGCCGCGAGGCTCGAGTCCCGGTCCCGCCCGGCGTTCATCGGCCGCCGAGCAGCCGGCCGGTCACCCGGCCGAGGCCGTAGCGCCAGGCCCGGGCGACCCGCTCGTGGTTGCCCGTCAGCTCGATCCAGGTCGCCCCGAACGAGCGCTTGAAGTCGTACAGGCCGATCATCTCGTCACCAGGTCGCGGCTCACGGCGCGCGCCACGCACGTCGACGCCCGCCAGGTCGACCTCGATCATCCCCTCCCGGACCGCCAGCTGGATCGCGCGCCAGAGCATCAGGTGGATGACGCCCGGGAAGGTCCGCCTGCGATCCGCCCGATCGCCGGAGTGGGAATACGTCAGCCGGCCGCCGTGGCGATAGAAGGTTCCACCACCGATCAGCTCGTCGTCCGGTGTGCGAACCTCGAGCAGGATCACGTGGCCCGCTGCCAGGCCGGCGCTCGACCACTCGATGAACCCCGCTCGCGAGCCCAGGCCGAAGTGCCGGCGGGCGGCCGTTGCCTCGAGGAGATCGTAGAACCGGTCGAAGGCCGGCTCGGGCGCGGCGGCCGGGGGTGGCGCCTCGAACCCCTCCATGCGATCCCCGCCCGAGGGGCTCCAGCGCGCGTCCCAGCGGGCGTCCCAACGGACGATGCGCAGGCCGGCCTTCTCGCCCTGGCGGACCCGCTGGCGGGTCGACATCGCCAAACCGCCGAAGTAGGTCGCCTCGGGCTCGCCCGGGGTCAATGGCAGGGCGACCCGGTGGCGCGAGGGCTGGACCTCTTCGATCGGCCGAAAGCCGCTCGCCTCGATCAAGCGGCCGTAGTCCGTGGCGGCGGGAATCTCCGCGTCGGACGCGACGACATCGACCCCGTGGGCGAACAGCCAGTCGCTCGCGCCGACGAGGCGTTCCGCCGTCATGGCCGGGGGCTCGCCGGCCGAGATCGGGCCCTTCGACAGGTAGGCACCCGCGCCCGGCACGATCCGCCACGGTCGTTCGAGCGAGAGGAGCCGGAAGCCGTCGTCGGCGACGAGGTAGCGGGGCCGCCAGCCCTGGCGCGCCCGCTGCTCAGCCCAGGCCCGGGACTGATAGACGTTGCCGCCGGCCGGCTCGACGGTATGCGCGTCCCAGTCGAGGAGCTGCTCCGCCGTCGCTTCGGCAAACCTCATGCCGCAAGCGTACGGCGCCGGATCACCGCGATGGCGAGATCGACGATCGTGGCCAGCTCGGGGATCCGCAGCAGCGCGGCCAGTCCGCAGTACACCAGGCCGCCGACGATCGCCGTGGCGCCCAGCTCGACCAGGATCTGCAGCTTCTCCGGCTCCAGATCGAGCACGTTCGCGACGACCTGCTCGGCGCCAAACCCGGCGGCTGCCGCGACCAGGCCGGCGACCAGCGCCAACCCCCCGGCGCGGAGCAGCTCGAGCGGCCCGAAGGTCGGCCGCCGCCAGGCCAGGATCAGGATCAGGACGCCCGTCTCGGCCCACGAGCCGACCGTGATCGCCAGGCCGATCCCGGCCAGCCCGAACGGGCCCGCCAGCAGGATCGACAGGCTGACGTTGAGGGCCACGGCAATCACCGCGGCGAAGACCGGCGTCCGCGTGTCGCGCCCCGCGTAGAACGCCCGGGCGAGGATCGCGATCATCGATTCCGAGGTCAGCGCCAGGAGCAGCCAGCCCAGGGTCGTCGCCGTGCGCTCGATCGAGACGGCGTCCATCCGGCCGTAGCCGAAGAGGAGCACGACGACGTCGCCCCGAGCGACGATCGCCAGGCCGGTCAGCGGGATCATCACGAACAGGATCAGCCGGAGCGCCTGGCGGACGAGGGCCAGGTAGCGCTCCACCTCGCCCAGGGCGAGCTCGCGCGCAAGGGCCGGCAGGGTCACGACGCCGAGCGGCACGCCGATCACTCCGATCGGCAGCTGGAAGATCGAGAAGGCGAACGTGAAGGCGGTCACCGCTCCGACACCGAGGCCGGTCGAGACGGAGGTCGCCACGAGGAACGTCAGTTGGCTCGCCGCCAGGCCGACCGCCCGGGGGGCCATCAGGAAGAGCGCCTGGCGGGCATCCTGGTCGGACAGGTCGACCCCCGGAGTGAACCGGAAGCCGGTCTGGCGCAGCGGCAGGAGCTGGATCCCGAGGTGGCCGGCGGCGCCCACGACCACCCCGATGGCCAGCCCGACGATCCCCAGCCAGGGGGCCAGGAAGACCGCGGCGAGGATGATCGCGACGTTGTACACGATCGGTGCGATCGCCGAGGCGGCGAACCGGCCGCGGGCGTTGAGCAGGCTTGTCGCGAGCGCCCCGCCGGCGAGCAGGATCGGGCTGAGGAGCATCACCCGGGTCAGCTCGATCGTCCGCTGGAGCTGGTCCGGCGTGAAGTGGCTGGTGATCACCGGGACGAGGACCGGAGCGGCGATCGCCACGATCACGGCAAGCACCAGGAGGACCGCCAGCATCAGCGTCGCCACGGTCGAGGCGACGCGCCAGGCCCGAGCCTCCTCGTTTGTGGCCAGCAGGCCGGCCGCGATCGGGATCAGGGCCGAGCTCAGGGCGCCGGCGGCCACGAGCTGGAAGATGAAGTCCGGGATCCGGAAGGCGGCCAGGAAGGCATCAAGGTCGGCGCTGGCACCGAAGGTCGCCCCGATCACGATCAGGCGGACCGAACCGAGGATGCGCGAGACGAGGAACGCGCTGGTCACGATCAACCCGGCCCGGGCGATCCCGCCTGTTGCCGTCATCCGCGGGCGGTCAATGCGCCTGGCGGGCGCGTGGGTGAGCCGCTTCGTAGGCGACCCGCAGGCGGGCCGGCGAGACGTGGGTGTAGATCTGGGTCGTGGCCAGGCTCTCGTGGCCCAGCAGCTCCTGGACGACCCGCAGGTCGGCCCCGCCGTCGAGCAGGTGGGTGGCGAAGCTGTGGCGAAGCGTGTGGGGCGAGACGCCGAGGGGCAGGCCGGCCTGCCGGCGGAGGCCCTCGAGCCGGAGACGCAGGCCGCGGACCCCGAGGGCAGCTCCGCGGTGATTGAGGAAGACCGCCGGGTGCGGGTCGGCCGCCGGCGCGGCGCGCGCGGCGAGGACCGGGCGGCCATCGGCCAGATAGGCCGCGAGGGCCGCCCGCGCCGGCCGACCGAGCAGCCCGATCCGTTCCTTGCGGCCCTTGCCCAGGACCCGGATCTCTCCCCGCCGGAGGTCGACCGAGCCGATCGTCGCCGCCGCCAGCTCGCTGATCCGGAGGCCCGCCGCGTACGCCGTCTCGACGATCGCCCGGTCGCGCAGGGCGAGCGCGTCGGTCACCGGCGAGACCGGCAGCCGGGAGCGGCCCGTCGAATGGCCGGCTGCCTGCCGGGCGACGGAATCGACCGCCGCGAGGAGGCGCTCGACCTCCTCCACCTCGAGGACGCGGGGCAGGCGACGGGGCATCCGGGGCGTGGCGATCGCCGACCAGGGATCACCGTCGGTCCAGCCGTTGCGGGTCGTGAACCGGTAGAACGATCGCAACGCCGCGAGGCGCTGGCCGACCGAGCTGCGGACGATCCCCAGCCCCAGGACGGCGAGATAGGCCCGCAGGTCGGCCCGCGCGGGCCGGCGCCAGTCGATCCCCCGCTGGTCGAGCCAGGCCAGGTACGCCCCGACGACGGTCGCATAGGCCCGTCTGGTGTGCGGCGAAGCGTCGCGGGCGGTGAGCCCGTCGAGAAAGCGGTCGCGGGCTTCGTCGCCGGTCACGCCCCGGGTGCGCTCCCGGTGGCCGCCGACCCGCGAGCCCGGCCCGTCCTGGCCGTGCGCGGTGCAGCTCGCCCGGCTCGCCCGCCGCCGCCCCGGGCTCGACCCGCCGGCCGGCCGCCGCGACCGGGCCGCTGGAGCGCCGCCGGGTTGGGCGGACCGCCGGCCAGCTTCCGGCCGGCCAGGCTACCGGCCGGCAGGGGGATCGCCGCGCCGCACAGCAGGCACAGCCCGGTCGCGCCGGCCCCGTCGGCCTCGGCCGCGGCCGCTGATCCCGTGGCTTCGCCGGCATCGGTGAGGACCGGCGACCCGTTCCGGGCGATCGGGCCGGCATCCGCGTCGTGGACCGCCCCGGTCGGTTCTCGCGAGGTCGTGAAGTCGCATTTCGGATAGCGCGAGCAGCCCCAGAAGACCGACCCCGTGCGCCGTGCGCGGCGCGCCGCAAGGTGGCCCTGGCCGCACTTCGGACAGGTGACCTCGAACGGCAGCGGCTCGGGCGGCGGTGGTCCGTCCTTCTTGATGTACTTGCACTCGGGGTAGCGGGCACAGCCCACGAACGGCCCGAAGCGACCCTTCTTGGCGACCAGCGTGCCGCCCTCGGTCGCGCCGCACAGCGGGCAGGCCTCGCCCACGCCGGGCATCGCCGGGGCGGGCTCGCCGTCCGGGCCGACCTCGCCCGACGCCTCGCGCCCGATCGGCCGGGTCTCCTTGTGCTCGGGGAACATCGAACAGGCCAGGTACTCGCCGTAGCGGCCCGCCCGGATCACCATCGGGTGGCCCTCGGAGCACAGCTCGGCCGTCGCCAGGCCGATGTCGGCCGGACGGAGCTCCTTCTGCTTGGCCGCGACCGTCGCCTCGAACGGCGTGTAGAACGCCCGGACGAGGGGCACCCAGGCGCGCTTGCCACTGGCGACCTCGTCGAGATCGTCTTCCATCCGGGCCGTGAACTCGAGGTCGACGAGCGATCCGAAGTGGTCGACGAGCAGGTCGTTGACGATCTCGCCGACCGGCTCGGGCCGCAGCCGGCGCTCGCTGACCGTGACGTAGCCGCGGTCGAGGATCGTCGAGATCGTGGCGGCATAGGTCGACGGACGGCCGATCCCGTGCTCCTCGAGGGCCTTGATCAGGGTCGCTTCGGTGTAGCGCGGCAGGGGCTCGGTGAAGTGCTGGGCGGGCTGGATCGATTCGACCGTCGTCCGGTCCTCCTCGCGCAGCGGCGGGAGGACACGCTCCTGCTCCTCGGCGGCGTCGTCCTGGCCCTCGGTGTAGACCGCCGCGAAGCCGTCGAAGACGGTCCGGGTGGCAGTCGCCCGGAGCTCGTACGGGTCGGCGGCGAGGTCGACGCCGGTCGTCTCGAGCTCCTTCTCCTTCATCTGGCTGGCCAGGGCGCGCTGCCAGATCAGGCGATAGAGCCGCGCCTCGTCGCGGGGCAGGGCCTTCGCGAGCTGGTCGGGCGAACGCCCGAACGAGGTCGGCCGGATCGCCTCGTGGGCCTCCTGGGCGTTGCGGGTCTTGGTCTTGAACGGCCGGCCCTTGGGCATGGTGTAGCTCGGCCCGAAGCGGGCCGCGATCGTGTCCCGGGCCTCGCCCATCGCCTGGCCCGACAGGGCAACCGAGTCGGTCCGCATGTAGGTGATCAGGCCGACCTGGCCCTCGTCCGTCTCGAGGCCTTCGTACAGCCGCTGGGCGACGCTCATCGTCCGCTTCGGGCTGAAGCCGAGCTTGCGGCTCGCCTCCTGCTGGAGGGTCGACGTGGTGAACGGCGGCGCCGGGCTGCGCTTCGAGCGCTTGACCGTCACGGCTCGGACGACCGGCCGGCTGGCGCGCAGGGCAGCGGCGTGGGCCAGCGCCGTGGCCTCGTCGCCGATGACCGGCTTCCGGCCGTCGATCCGGACGAGGTCGGCGCTGAACGGCGTGCCGTCCGGCGCGAGGAGCGTCGCCTCGATCGACCAGTACTCGGTCGGCGTGAACGCCCGGATCTCGCGCTCGCGGTCGACGACGAGGCGGACCGCAACGGACTGGACGCGGCCGGCCGACAGGCCCGAGCGAACCTTGCGCCAGAGGAGCGGGCTGAGGGTGTAGCCGAACAGGCGGTCGACGATCCGGCGGGCCTGCTGGGCGTCGACCAGGTCGAGATCGATGTCGCGGGGATGGGCGAACGCCTCCCGGATCGCGCTCTCGGTGATCTCGCTGAACGTCACCCGGCGGGTCCGGGCGGGGACAAGCCGGGCGGCCTCGGCCACGTGCCAGGCGATCGCCTCCCCTTCCCGGTCGAGGTCGGTCGCCAGGAAGACCATGTCCGCGTCGCGGGCGGCCTTGGTGATCTCCGAGACCTGCTTGCGGCGGTCCGCGACGATCTCGTAGCTCGGCGCGAAGTCGTGCTCGACGTCCACGCCGAGCTGGTCCTTGCCCAGCTTCTCGGGCAGGTCCCGGACGTGGCCGTACGAGGCGAGGACCCGGTAGCCGGGTCCGAGGTAGCGTTCGATCGTCTTCGCCTTGGCGGGCGACTCGACGATCACCAGATTTCCGCTCATGACGTCCGGGAGTCTAGCACCGGATTCTTGGCCGGCGATCATCTGCGCCTACGGCGCCGCGCATGTCGCGCGCGATTCGCGCGGGCGCTCAGGCGTCCCGGATCCGGCGCAGGAAGTCCTCGTCGATCTCCAGCTCGGGCTCCGGTGGCGGGGCTCCGTGGCCGGCGTGGGCGCTGCCCGGGACGGCCCGCCCGGACCGCGGATCGACGCTCTCCACGCCGCCGTCGGGCAGCTCGATGAACCGGATATGGGCAAGCGGGATCACGAAGATCGACTCCGTCTGGTCGATGAAGATCGGCTTCTTGCCGTCGGGCGTGCGCATGTTGGTGCAGATCACGGCGACGTCCCGGGCCGAGGGGAACTCGAACAGGTCGGCCACCACCGGTTGCTCGTTGTTCAGGTGGATGACGACGTTGAGCAGGACCGGGTCGCGCTCGGGGGTCGCACCGCTGGACATCGCTTCACCCGGCGACAGCTGCTCGGTCAACCTCTTGCTCGGTCAGCCTTTCCAGAAGTCCACGACGAGGCGAACCCGGTCACCGATCACCCAGATCCCGATGCCGACCTGCTTCATCCGGGTGTCCATGATGTTCGCCCAGTGGCAGTAGTTGCCGCACGGCTTCTCGTCCTGGAAGTACAGATGCGTGCCGAGCACCGACGCGTACGGGTTGCTGGCGGCCCGGCAGCCGATGTTCTCGCGATAGTCGCCCGGGTAGCCCGCCTTGTGGAGCCGGTCGCCCGGCGTGCCCTCGGCGAAGTGGCTGCAGATGTTCCGGGTGGCGAGGAACTTGGCGTACGGTCGGGAGACCTTGTTCGAGATGCCGGCGTTGAGGATCAACGGGGCGATCCCGCTCCCGCCCGGGCTGCTGCAGCGGCCCGAGGACAGGACCCAGCCACCACCCCGGGTGCAGTTCATCAGGCCGAGGTAGTAGACCTCGACCGCGTGCCAGGCGCCGGCCCCGGCCGTGCTGCCGCCCGAGCCGCCGCCTTTGGGCTTTGGCTTGGGCGTCGGCTTGGGTGTCGGGCTGGCCTTGGCCGGCGCGACCACGGCGACCGTCTGGAACCTCACGCTCTTGGCCGCGGCGAGCGGAACGCCCGTCGCCGACTGCGCCCCGATGCCCACCGTCATCGTGACCGAGCTGCCCCTGGCCAACGGGCTGGACGGCCGGAAGACGAGGACCGTGTCGTTCTCGGCCCAGGTGACCTTGCCGGCCAGGACCTTCGTGCCGATCGCTGCCTGGAAGGCGGCGGCCGTGGTCTTGTGGTCCATCGCCGCGCTGAAGCGCACGGACAGGAGGGCCGACGCCGAGACGGCGGTGGTTCCGTTCAACGGCCGGAAGCGGACGACCCGTGGCGGGACGGCCGCCGTGACCGTGATCGGATCCGGCATCGCCACGTTCGAGCCGTCGGCGTCCTTGATCCCGGGCTGGAGGCCGACCGTGTAGGCGGTCCCGGCGAGGAGCGGCTGGTCGGGCTGGAACGTCACGGTCGTCGCCGTGTCCGTCGTCGAGATGTCCGTCAGGGTGCCCGACACGGCTGGGCTGATCGCCAGGAGGGCGTCCGCGGTCGGGGTCGGGACGGCCGCGTCGAAGGTCACGATGAAGCCGGTCGTCGGCGCGGCGCCGCCCGCCAGCGGGGCAGTCGGGGCGACGCGGGCGGTGGTGGCCGGCCGGGTGTTGAACAGGACGCGCGCGGCCTGGCCGAGCGGCTGGCCGGCCGCATCGACTGCCGTGGCGGCGACCTTGACCGTATAGAAGGTACCGGGCTGCCACATCCCGCGCGGGCTGATCGTCAGGGTCCGGCCCGCCGCGTCCCAGGCCGTCGTGACGGCCACCGCTGGATCGATCGTCAGCGCTGCGGCGACGGAGGCGGTGTTCATCGCGCTCGAGAAGCCGAGCCGAACTGGGTCATGGAGTCGATGGCTGGCGTCGACCTTCTGGGCGAACGATGCGGAATTGAGCGGCGCTGACACGGTCGGCGCCTTGGCCGCGATCGGCTTGGGCGACAGGAAAGCCAGCGTGCCGAGCCCCAGCAGGCCGATGACTCCGAGCCCGAGGACCAGCCGCAGCGCGACGCTCCGGCGAAGGAGGAGCGGCACATATAGCGTGGCCAGGACGGGCAACGCGAGAGCGGCTGCTGCGAACTTTCGCAATAGACAGTCTCCTGGCTAGCTGCTGGGGGTCAGCGGCATCGTGCGGCTGTCAATCGGGCAGAGGCCCGGACGTTCGACTCAGGGTAGCACCGGCTGTCGAAGGTGGGCAACCGCGCCGGTCTGCACCGGAGCGGCCCCGGCCAGCACGCCATCGAGGCGATACCGGCCGCCCCCGGCGCTCACCAGTGCCCGGAGCTCGAGCACGGTCAGCGTACCGAGGACGGTCGCGACCGGCATTCCGGCAGCGCGAGCCAGGTCGTCGACCGTGGCCGAGCCGGCCAGCAGGGCCGTGGCGATCGCCCGTTCGGCCGGGCCAAGCGTCGCCAGGACAGCCGACGGCGTCGGCCGGGGCGCCAGGGCTGATGGCCGCTCGTATCCCGACCTGGACGTCGCCTGGCTTTGACCCACCAGGTCAAGGTCTTCGATCAGCTCGGCCACGCCGGCCACGATCCGGACCTGGCCGGCGTACTCGCGCAGGAACGCCAGACAGCCTGCCGAGGCGGGTGCGTCGATCGGGCCGGGCACGGCGAAGCACTCCCGGCCCTGCTCGAGCGCCCAGGCGGCCGTGATCAGGGCCCCGCTCCGGGCGGCCGCCTCGACCACGATCGTGGCATCGGCGAGGCCGCTGATCACCCGGTTGCGACGCGGGAACGTACCCCGGGTGGCGGTCGCATCGGGCGGCAGCTCGGACACGAGCGCCCCGCCCGCGGCGACGATCCGCTCGGCCAGCCGGGCATGGGCTCGCGGGAAGAGCTGGGCATGGCCCGAGCCCAGGACGGCCACCGTTCGCCCACCGGCGAGCACGGTGGCCTCGTGGGCCGCGCCGTCGATACCGACCGCCAGCCCGGACACGATCGTCACTCCGAGCCGGGCCAGCGCATCGGCCAGACGGGCGGAAATCCGCCGGCCGGCATCCGTGGGGCGCCGGGTCCCGACGATCGCCACGCTGTCGGTCGCGGCCATCGCCGCGGCCGAGCCGCGCACGAAGAGGACCGGCGGCGGTACCTCGAGGGCCCGCAGGCGAGCCGGATAGTCGCGATCGTCGAGCGTCAGCCAGGTGAGCCCGAGGGTCGCCAGCCGGTCGAGGATGACCGCCGGGTCGCGGGCTGCGGCCGCGAGGCGGTCGACGACGGCGCCCGGGCGTCCGCCCGGACCGGGGTCCGCGTCTTCGATCCGTCCAACGGCCCGAAGCAGAGCCGCCCGGCCGGCCGGGCTGCGGGCCAGGTCGATCACCACGGCAGCCGATCGGTGGGCGGCCAGCAGGCGGTAGAACGTGGCCGGGCCGAGGCCCTCGACCGACATCAGCAGCATCGCCGCGCGGCGTTCCTGGAGGCGATCGGGCAGGCCAGTCCGATCGCCGACGTCGGCCACGGACTCGTCCGGTCCGACCGGTCCGACCGGCCCGCCACGCCCCACGCCGAGCATCAGAGGGCCAGTCGCTCGGCAGGCTGCGCGCCGAGCGCCCGGAATCGACCGGCTTCGTCGAGGTGGGCCAGGCTGACCGGGCCGGGACCCTCGAGGTCCGCGATCGTGCGGGCTGCCCGCAGGAGCCGTTCCACGCCGCGAGCCGACAGGTCGAGGCCATCGGCCAGGTTCACGACCCGGGTGCGCTCGCGGGCACCGAGCCGGCACGCGGCGCGCAGCCGGTTCCCGGACAGGCCCGCGTTGAGGCTCCCGCGCTGCTCGATCTGGCGCCGGCGGGCCGCCTCGATCCGCTGCGCGACCGCTGCCGATGCCTCAGCCGGGGGTCCCTCGACGAGGCTGGCCGGTGGAACGCGGGGCATCTCGACCCACAGGTCGATCCGGTCGCGAAGCGGACCCGAGACCCGGGCAGCGTAGCGCTCCGGCACACCGGGGCGGCAACGGCACGCCGGCTCGATCCCGACCGCGCCGCCACACGGGCAGGGATTCATCGCCGCGACCAGCTGGAAGCGCGCCGGCAGGCTGACCGCGCGGCCGACCCGGACGATCGCGACCCGGCCCTCCTCGAGCGGTTGGCGGAGTGCCTCGAGGACGTCCCGGCCGAACTCCGGGAGCTCGTCGAGGAAGAGCACGCCCTGATCGGCCCGGGTCACCTCGCCCGGAGCGAGGACCGGTCCCCCGCCGACCATGCCGGCGTACGAGATCGTGTGGTGGGGAGCACGGAACGGCCGGCGGCGGTCGAGCTCCTGGATCGGCCCCTCCCCGGCCGCCGAGCGGATCGCCGTCGCCGTCAGGGCATCGGCCGGGTCGAGCGGGGGCAGGAGGCCGGGGACGGTCCGCGCGAGGAGCGTTTTGCCCGAGCCCGGCGGGCCGACCAGGAGCAGGGCGTGGCCACCGGCCAGGGCGATCTCGAGGGCCCGCCGGGCTCCGGCCTGGCCACGCACCTCGGCCAGGTCCGGTCCGTCGGCAGGCGGGGGCGTCTCGCGGTCACGATCGGTCGGCGCCACGCCAGGGCCGCCGAGATCGACGCGAGCCGGATTGGCGCGGGGGCGGCCGGCCCGGCCGGAGCGGATGGCGGACAGGACGCCGGACAGGTTGGCTGCCGGGTGGACCGTGATCCGGTCGACGAGCTCGGCCTCGGCCGCCGCCTCCGCCGGCACGACCACCCGCCTGATCCCCCGCCGGGCGAGCGCCGCCACCATCGACAGGATGCCCGGAACCCGGCGCAGCTCGCCGCCCAGCGACAGCTCGCCGATCAGCGCCCAAGGGCCGTCGGCCCGGGCCTGCTCCGAGCCGAGCAGGATGCCGACCGCGATCGCCGTGTCGAGCGAAGCGCCCGTCTTGCGGAGGTCAGCCGGGGCGAGATTCACGGTGATCCGCCGGGGCGGGAAGACGAGGCCGCTGTTGCGGATCGCGCCCCGGACCCGCTCGCGCGCCTCCTGGAGCGAGGCGTCCGCCAGTCCGACGACCGAGAAGCCGGGCAGGCCCGGGGCGACGTCGACCTCGACCCGAATCACCCGCCCGTCGATCCCCTGGAGCGTCGCCGAAAGCAGGGTGGCCAGCATCCCTGCAGGCTACGGATCGACGCTCACCTCGCCCTTACCGGGAAGCTTCGGAACCGGACGCCGATGAGAAGCCGATCAGAAGAGGCAGACCCGCAGGTAGTAGGCCCAGAAGGCCGGAATCTCGCGGGCAACGAGGAGCGGCATCTCGCCGATCGGCTGGGGGTCGGCGGCCGGGACCGTGATCGCGTCGATGCCGGCGTCGGCAAAGGCGAGCTGGACCCGTGGCAGGTGGTAGGCCTGGCTCACGGCGATGACCCGCCAGGACCCCGCGCCACCGCCCTGCCCGGCGATGAGCGTCGACAGGTTGGCCACGGTCGCCTCGGTCGTGTTGCCGGTCGGATCGACGACGACCGCCGCTGGGTCGACGCCGTCGGCCAGGGCCACGTCGCGCATCACCCGGGCTTCGTTGAAGCCGTCCGCGCCGTCGCCGCCGGACATCACGAGACGCCGGACCAGCCCGCTCCGATAGAGCTCGACGCCGGTCTGGATGCGGTCCGCGAGGAGCGGCGAGGGTTGCCCGTTGGCGTAGACCCGCGCCCCGAAGACGACCGCCACGTCAGCCGGACGCCGGTAGTCGGTCGTCCCGAAGAAGAGCATCTGCGCCAGCGGGAAGGCGATGGCCCAGGCGCCAACGGCCATGGCCAACCCCAACGCGTCGCGCCGCTGGATGAGCGGCCGAGCCCGGCGCTCACGAATGGCCTCCGCGGCGACGGCGACGAGCAGCAGGGCGATGAACGCGGACAGGGGAACGTCGATGAGCGGACGGACGTCCCCCACGCCGATGGCGGCGTAGAAGCGGATCACGTCACGGACCGCGAGGAGTGCGAACACGAGACAGCCGATCGCCGCGGCCCGGCGGAGCCGGCGGCCGGGCGCCGCACCAGTCGCCCAGATAGCAAGCAGCGCGGCAAACCCAGCGAGCAGGATGAGGCGGTGCGCGGCCGGAAGGTCCCGGAGGTCGACCCACCACAGGCTGGGGTCGATTGTCCGACCGCGGACCTCACCGAGGATCCCGATCAGGGTGAACCCGGCCAGGAACAGCGCAGCACCCCGCAAGGCCGTCTGGACGATCGTCGGCAGGCTCGTGCGCACGTTGGCCAGACGCCTCGGGGTGCCTGCCTGTGACCCTCCTCAACCGGCCGAACCCTTCGCCCGTGATCGGCCGGGCCGTATGATCGCCGAGTCGTCAGCTGCCCTGACCCGAGGAGACGCCGGGTGCTCACCCAGCCTGAGCCCGCCTGCCTGCTGATCGCCGATATCTCGGGCTACACGAGCTATCTCGCCGGCACGGAGCTGGACCACGCCCAGGACATCCTGGCCGACCTGATGACGACCGTCGTCGGTGCCCTGCGGCCGGGCTTCCGCCTGGCCAAGCTCGAGGGCGACGCCGCCTTCACGTTCGCGCTCGGCGAGCGGCTCGACGGCTCCCAGCTGCTCGACACGGTCGAGCGGACGTACTTCGCCTTCCGGCGCCGGCTGCGCGACATCGCCCAGGCGACGGCCTGCGAGTGCAACGCCTGCACCCTGATGCCGAGGCTCGACCTGAAGATGGTCGTCCACCACGGCCAGATCGTCCGTCACCGGATCGCCGGCCACGAGGAGCTCGTCGGCTCAGACGTGATCGTCGTCCATCGGCTGCTCAAGAACCATGTCGTCGACGGGCTCGAGATCCCGGCCTACGCCCTGTTCAGCGACGCCTGCATCGCGGTGATCGGCATGGACGCGGCGGCCCTCGGGATGACCCGTTACACCGAGAGCTACGACCTGGGCGAGGTGGCCGGCTGGGTCCACGACCTGGGCGCGGCCTGGAGCGCCGACCTCGATCGCCGGCGGGTGCTCGTCACCGATCGGGAGGCGGGCTACCAGTTCGAGGCCGTCCACCCGGCACCCCGCGACATCGTCTGGTCGTTCATGACCGACCCGGCGTTGCGCCCGCTGTGGCAGTTCGGGGTGAACGGCGTGGAGGAGCAGCCAACGGCCCCCCGGCGCGGGGCCGGCACGACGAACCACTGCATGCACGGTGCGGACGTCCTGATCGAGGAGATCCTCGACTGGCGGCCGACCGACTACGTCACCCACCGGACGACGATGCCCAACGGCTTCAGGGCGGTCTCGACGTTCGCGTTCGAGGACGTGCCCGACGGCACCCGGGTCCGGATCCTGATCACCTGGGGCAAGAACCGGCGCGAGCGCGAGGAGCTGGCCCTCGTGCCCGGCCTGATGGCCGGCATGGTGGAGCCCGGCCAGGCGAGGCTGCACGAGGTGCTGGCCGACGAGATGACCCGCCGAGCGCTGGCGACGGCTGATGCTCCGCCCGAGCCGGTCCCGCCCGCCTCGGCCGGCCGGGAGCTGAGCCAGCCCGTCCGGCGCTGAGCTCAGCCGGGTGTAGACGGTCGCGCGATACTTGTCCGTCAAGATCGTTGCCATCGTCAGGCTCGGGAGGGGACGGGATGTCGCCGACGTCGGTGCGGAAGGTCGTGGCGATCGCAGCGGCCGCCGCGATCATTGGAATCGCCGGATGGCTCGACTCGGTGGTGCTGGTGGGGATCCAGCGAACGGCCGAGGCGACCTTCGATCCGACCCAGCTCACCTGGTCGCAGGCCTCGGCCTACCTGCTGGCGGCCGGGGCGGTCCTGCTGATCGGGCTGCTCGCGCGCTGGGCAGGAAGCGCGACCGTGGGGCTGGTCTACGCTCTCGTCGGCGCGTTCCTGGCGTTCCTGTCGCCGATCGTCTGGACCTGGTCTGCCAGCATCAACGGCGCGGACCCGATCCTGCCGGGGCCGATCGCCTCGTTCGTGAACTTCGTGTACCCGGTGGAACAGGGTCCCGTCAACGCGGTGGCCATCATCGCCGCCGCGATGCTCCTCGTCGGGATCGCCAGCATCCTGGCGGCGATGCGCGGGCGGGCGTCGGCTCCAGCGGGCGTCCCCAACCCGGTCGGCCAGCCCGGGGCCAGCCAGGGCTGACCGGCCGTCAGGCCGGCGGGTGGTTCGTCGCGTCCAGCGCAGCCAGGATCGCCGGAACGTCCGATCCGTCGAGCACGAGCCGCCCATCGACGGTCAGGTAGACGAGGTCCACGTTGACGTTCGCCTCGGCCACCCGGCGCAGGACGGCCGCGGCGGAGCCGGGCTCGTTCCGGACGGCAACGACGGCGACCCGGCGCTCGGCCTGGATCTCGAGGCCGGCGTCGATCAGCGCCCGCCGGGCCTGGTCGACGTCCGTGACGAGGACGTGGTAGATCCCCTGGCCGTCCTCGACGTAGCCACACGTCCCTTCGATGTTGACGCCGGCCCGGCCAAGCGCCTCGCTCGCCCGAAGGAGCGTCCCGGGCTGGTTCAGCAGGCGCACCGTCAGGTCGATCATCGTCGCTCCCCCAGGGGTCGATCCGTCGCCCCTATCGTAGCCCGGTTCGCGGCTCGCTCCTTGCGGGGACCGGCCTCGCTGGTCGACGCAATCCGCGGGACGCGGCGGCCGTAATTTGCGGTGCGCCAATGCACCGCCGCGGCGGGCCGAGGCTGGATCGGCGGACCGCCCGCCTCGAACGACCGCCTTCCCGGCCGTACGCTTCTCCCCTGTGGCCGCGCCTGTGACGGCCTGTTCACCGATCGGAGGTTCCCATGTCCCTCAGAGCCCGGCGGACAAAGTGGATCGCGCTCGCCTCGGCGGCGGCGCTGTCCGTTGCGCTCAGTGGAGCGCTGGTTGCAACCACGACCGCGAGTCAGGACGCGGGCGGGTACGAACACGGCGCCTACCTCGATCACGCCTACGTGATCATGCTCGAGAACCACGGCCTGAACAGTGTCATCGGCGATCCGAGCGCGCCGT
This sequence comes from uncultured Chloroflexia bacterium, assembly GCA_963727055.1. GTDB lineage: Bacteria > Chloroflexota > Limnocylindria > Limnocylindrales > CSP1-4 > Palsa-1033. The sequence goes on along the minus strand of CAVSEN010000003.1, from coordinate 427,182 downwards.
ACATCACGTCGCTGGCCCACAACTACGCCGAGGCGGCCAACTACTACGGCGTGACCCATCCAAGCGAGCCCAATTACGTCGCGATGATCAGCGGCTCCAACTGGGACATCAACAACGACAACCCGGCCAACACGTTCAACCATACGAATTTGGTCGACGAGCTGGAGGCCAACCACATCAGCTGGGGCGCCTACATGGAAGGCCTGCCGGGCGTCGGCTCGACGGCCCAGTTCTGGCCGTCCAGCGGCACTCCGCTGTATGCCTCGAAGCACAACCCGTTCGTGCTCTTCACGGACATCCTGGCCAGCCCTGGCCGGCTGGCGAAGGTCAAGCCGTACACGTCCCTGGCGGCCGACCTGAACCGCTGGAACGCACCCAGGTTCGTGTTCATCTCGCCGGACCAGTGCAACGATATGCACGGCGGCGTATACACCGCCGTGCCCGGCTACGCCGATACGCCATGCCCGTATAACAAAACCTCCGGCGACCCGCAGGACGAGCAGCTGAAGGCCAACGCCGATGCGTTCGTGAAGACGGCGGTCCACACGATCACGACAAGCCGGGCATGGACGCGCCACAGCGCGATCTTCATCGTCGCCGATGAGGGCGACTACACCGGCGTGGCCCAGAATGGCGGCTGGGATTCCCCGGCCGGCTGCTGCGATTCGCCGCTCCTGCCAGCGGGCGACCCGGACATCAATGCGGCCTGGCCGGGCGGCCTGTATGGCGGCGCCCTGGTGCCCGCGATCGTGGTCGATCCGAGCGGACCCCACCACTACGTGAGCAGCGTCGCGTACAACCACTACTCGCTGCTGCGAACCCTCGAGGACGCCTGGGGCCTGAACGAGCTCGGCTTCACCAGCGACCACATCCAGGTCCAGACGATGAACGAATTCCTCGGCCACTGATCTCGCCGGGGCCGGCGGCTGCCGCGCGCAGACGCCGGCCCCGTTCTCAGACGCGTCTCATGAACGGGTCCCATTGTCGGGGACATGAGCACGCGGACGAAGCGACCGGCCGGGGACCGGACCGTCGAGTATTGGCGACCGGCGCCACCCACGCCGATCCGGAATTGAATCCCGGCCTATCTCGTGATCGCCCTCCTGGCCGTCGTCCTGCTCCTCGGCTTCAAGGCCCCCGCCGGCGCGGCAGGGCTGAGTGCTCCGGTCCAGGCGGCCGTCGCCTCGCCGGCGCCGGTGGCCGCGGCCTCGAAGGGCGACGGCACGTTCACCGGCGCGGTCGTCCAGGATCCCTACGGGCCGGTCCAGGTCCAGGTGATCCTGGCGGGCGGCAGGATCACCGAGGTCAAGGCACTCGCGCTGCCCAGCCAGGGTCGCTCCGGGTTCATCTCACAGAGCGTGGCGCCGATCCTCCAGGGCGAAGCGATCTCGGCGCAGAGCTCCCGGATCGACGCCGTATCGGGCGCGACCTACACGAGCGAGGCCTACGCTCAATCGCTCCAGTCGGCCCTCGACCAGGCCCGCGCCTGATACCCCGCAGTGGACTCCCGCCGCGCCGGGGCTCACGGTACGTTCGGGTGATGTCGAATGGCGGAGACGCTCAGCGATCCTGTCGCCGATGCCGTCGCCATCATCTCCGGGACGCCTCTACCTCCAGACCCAGCCAACCTCCGAGGAGGCCTTCGAGCCGGATTCCGTCGCCGATCTCCCGCTCGTCCGGTTCATTGCCTACAGCGGCGCCCACCGTCTCTTCGGCTGGGTCCGGCTGCGTGCCGACCGGCTGACCGACCTGCTCAACGCGCACGCCGAGCTCCACCTGGCCAACGTCGAGGTCGAGAACCTCGAAACCGGCCGGATCGAGGCGCTCGAACAGGTCCTCATCCACCGGGCCGACCTCGTCGCCGTCCATGCCAGCGGACCCCGCGGGAACGAGGCACTCCACCAGCGGACGAGGACCCACCCGGTGGCGATCCAGTCGGGCAACTTCCTGATCGGCGGGCTGCTCCACACCGAGCCCGGCGTCGATCCGCTCGCCAGGCTGGCGACCCGCCCGACGATGGTCGCCCTGACCGACGCCTGGATCGAGTACTGGGCCCGCGGCGGCCGGCGCTACCAGTCGACCGGCACCCTCGTGGTCAATCGCCATGCGGCCGACTGGATCCGGAGCGTTACCGACGACGAACTGATCGAGGGCGGTCTGCGACCGCGGCCGGCCGGGCGGACGATCCCCTAGGCCGGTGCTCCGGTCAGGCGAGCCGCGCCCCTCGGGCCTGGCGCAGGATCTCGGAGACCTGGGCACGGTGATCATCGGCATGGAGCAGGCCGCCCAGGAAGCGGGCCGGCGCGTTGCGGACCGAGCCGCGCGGCGTCGTGTAGAGCACGTCGAGGTGCGGCGGATCAGGCCAGGCCTCGAGCGTCGCCAGGATCATCCGCTGGCTCTCGCGCAGCCGGTGCTCGACCGCCGCGACGGTGCACACCTCGGCCCACGGCTGCTCGTAGCGGGAGCGGCCGTGGGGCTCCACGCCGCGGGCCAGCTCGGCCGCCAGGAACGCCGCCTCCTCGGCGCTGGCCGTGACGTGGGCGATCACGTGACCCAGGGTCCAGGCGAGGCCCACCTCGGCCGGATCCGTCGCGAACGTGTCCTCGGCAGCCGGGTCGTCGGGCACGAACGTCACGTCCGGGTCCTCGGCGCCAGCCAGCCGGTCGAGGAGGTCGGCGGTCATCGCCCGCGCCGCGACGGCGAGGTCGGCCGAGGTCAGTCCTCGCCCGATGTCGGCCAGCTCGAGCTCGCCGGCCCGCACCCGGGCGAAGTCGATCAAGCCGTGGTCGCCGGTCACGAGCGGGCCCGGGTCAGCTGCTCCAGCAGCTCCTCGATGCGCTTCAGGCGGGCGCCGAGCTCATCGTCCTTGGCGTCGCCCTCTTCGGCCTCCGTCGCGGCGTGCTCCAGGGTTGCCCGGTCGCGTGCCGCCGATTGGTTGCTGGCCAACAGGATCAGCGGGGCGGCGTAGGCCGCCTGGGTGCTGAAGGCCAGGTTCAGGAAGATGAACGGGTAGGGATCGAAGTGGAAGAGCAGGTAGATGTTGCCGAGGACCCACACCCCGACGACGACCGTCTGGATGATGATGAACGTCCACGAACCGAGGAAGCCGGTCACGGCGTTCGCGACGCGTACCCCGCGGGGAGCGTTGGCGTGCAACTGGATGTTGACGGGGTGGCGCCACTCCGAGACACCCGTCCGATAGGCCTGCATCGCCACTCCTCGATCGTCGCGCCCAGGTGGTGGGCCGTCCGGCCCGACTGTCTGCCCCGATCGTCCCGCCGTCAAGCAGGCCGCGGACGCCATCAGTCCGGTGGACCGGGGGCGGCGGGGAGCGGTACCCTACCTCGGCACTCAACTGCATCCATCGCTCCTGGAGATCCGCCATGACCCGACGACTGCTCTCGCTGGTTGCCGCCGGCACCGTCCTGTTCGCCGCCTGCAGCGGCGGGGCGGCCGCCACGCCCGCCCTCAGCGACCCGAAGGCGATCCTGACCGCCTCGACCGCGTCGCTCCAGAACCTCAAGTCCGTCCACTTCAACATCGCCGTGAGCGGCAGCGTCGATGCCGGCGCCCTGACCGGCGGCAGCGACGCGAGCCCTGATCCGAACGCCAGCCCGACGATGCTCGACCTCACTGGCACGACGATCTCGGGCGACGTCGACATCGCCGACAGCAGCGGCCAGGTCGCCGTCAGCGTGCCCGCCCTGCTGGCCTTCAGCGCCAACCTGGTCGAGGTCGGCGGGGTGGCCTACATCAAGACGAGCCTGGGTGACAGCAAGTACGCCAAGCTCGACCTGGGGGCCCTGACCAGCAGCCTGCCGATCCCCAGCCTGCCCGCGATCGGCTCGCCCGACCCGGCCGAGGCCTCGGCCGTCGTCTCGGCGATCGACGCCGAGCTGGCCAAGCTTCCGGCTCCGACGAAGCTTGCCGACGAGAACGTCAACGGCCAGGACTGCTACCACGTCCAGGAAGTCGTGACCCCGGCCGATATCCCCGAGGCAAGCGGGAGCGGGCTGTCGGGCACCCTGACGGTCGACCTGTGGACCCAGAAGGCCGACCTGCGCCCGAGCCGGCTGGTGGTCGTCGTCGACGGCGGCAGCCAGGGCAAGGTGACCCTGACCGTGGACCTGACGAAGTACGACGCAGCGGTGACGATCGCGGCGCCGCCTGCCGACCAGGTCAGCGACCAGCCCTTCTCGCTGCCCGGCCTGACGCCCTAGCGGCCTCGGGGCCCCGGCTCAGCCGAACTTGTAGGCCACTGTAACGGTCACCGCGAGCTCGGGTGCGACCGTGCTCGGGCCCGGCACAGCCGGAGCGTTCTGAGTGGTGCCCGGCTCGGGCACGCCGGTCATCGGCTGCACGCCGGCATAGCTCTCGCCGACCGACACGCTGATCGAGCTCACGCCGGTGATCGTCACGCCGGCGGCCGACGCGGCTGCCTCGGCCAGCGCCCTGGCGTCGGCCATCGCTGCGGCGACCGCCGTCCGCTGGGCCGCGCTGCGATTGCTGCCGTCGGCCTTGAGGGTCGCCTGGCCGCTGCCGACGACGACGATCGTGTGATCCGGGGCGACGCCGCTCGTCCCGACGTAGGCCGGGAACGGATAGGCGATCGCGCCGCTCGCGGCGCTGCCACCGCCGGCTTCGACCGACCCCGGCGCGCCGACCGCGACCCCGGCCGGAGGCGGACTGGCGGCCGGCCCGGACTGGTCGCTCGCGACGCCCAAGGTCGCAAGGCCCAAGGTCGCAACGCCCAAGGCCGGAACGCTCAGGGCCGGCGCGTTGGCGGCGACGCCGGTCGATCCGGGAATGGATGGGGCGCTGGGCGGCGCGCCGGAGCTGGTGCAACCCACGAGAAGGACGAGGATGGCCGGCAGGCCCAGAAGGGCGCGCGACCGGATGGATGCGGCCGGCGTGCTGGAACCGGCGGATCGGAGAAGGAACATCGCGGTCAGGCTCCCGTGGCGCCGGCGGATCCAGGACGGTGACGGGCCGGCTGGTCCTGTGACGCCGGCGAGCGCCGCGCGGTTCCCAGGGGTCGGGCGCTAGTCGCGGAAGCGAGCCATCCAGCGGTCCGGGTTGGGCAGCGTGCCGAACCCCCCGTGGCGGCGGTAGAGCTCGCTCGCGTCGCGGGTCGCGAGGACGAACCTCCGCAACCCGGCCAGGTCCGGCTCGGCCACGATCGTATCGACCAGCCAGGCGCCGAGACCGCGGCCCCGCCAGGCCTCGTCGATGAACACGTCACAGAGCCAGCCAAAGGTGGCTCCGTCAGTGACCACCCGGGCCAGGCCGACCTGGCGAGAACCGGCGTAGATGCCATAGCAGCTCGACCCGGCGATCGAGCGCAGGATCGTGCTCCGCGGCCGGCCCAGCGCCCAATATGCCCGCTCGGAGAGCGCGCCGACGACCCAGTCGAGGTCGAGCCGGTCCCGGTCGGTGCTGATCTCGAAGCCGTCCCGGGCCGCGATCGTGCCGGCCGCATCCGAGGGCCGGTCGCGGCTGACGATCTCGAGCCGGTTGCCGAACGGGTCCTGGGCATGGAACCGGGCGAAGCCGACGTCCAGGCCATCGTCGGACAGGGGCACGCCGGCGGCCTCGAGCACGCTCCGAGCGGCGGCCAGGTCCCGTACGCGGAACGCCAGGTGGGCCTTCCGGGCCGGCGCGAACGAGTCCTCGACGCCGAGGTGGAGCGAGATCCCGGGCCCGCTGAACCAGCACCCGCCACGGTCCGCCAGGGCGGCCGGCTTGGCGACCTCGGTCAACCCAAGGATTCCACCGTAGAACGCCCGGGCCCGGGCCTCGCCACCGGCCGGCATCGCCAGCTGGACGTGATCGATTCCGGCGAGCTGCACCTGCACCTCCGCTGCGTAGGGCCCATCTTGCCAGCCGGCAGCGGTCGCCGCGAGCGACCGCGAGGCCGCGATGGCGTACTCTCGCGGGAGGAGGCGCCGATGCTCAACCTGATGGCCCGTAACTGGTGGCTGCTGGAGATCCGGGGTGTCGCGGCGATCGCCTTCGGCCTGCTCGCATTCCTGTGGCCATCACTGACCCTGCTCGTGCTGGTCACCCTGTTCGCCGCCTACCTCCTGATCGACGGAGTCACCCTGCTGGTCGCCCTGGTCCGGGGCGAGCCGGGCACTCGCGGCCACGGCTGGGCGATCGCGATCATGGGCGTGCTGGGGATCGCCGTCGGGATCGCCACGATCGTCTGGCCGGCGATCACGGCGCTGACCCTGCTCTACCTGATCGCGTTCTGGGCGGTGACCCTGGGGGCCGTCCAGGTGGTGGCTGCCTTCCGCCTGCGGCGCGAGATCGCCGGCGAGCTGTGGCTGATCACCGGTGGGGCGCTGACGATCCTGTTCGGGATCTTCCTGGCCGTCTTCCCGGGCAGCGGCCTGCTGTCGCTGGTCTGGATCGCCGGCGCCTGGGCGATCGTGTTCGGGATCACCAGCCTCGTCCTGGCCTGGCGGTTGCGCGGCGTCCACCACCAGATCCTGCGCTCGCGGATCGTGACCAGCGCCCGATGACGACCGTCCACCTGCTCCACGCCGGCTATGCCGGTGACCGGGTCGCCAGCAGCGTCGTGCTGGTGATCGACGGCGATGCCCGGATCATCGTCGACCCGGGGATGGTCGCCCGCCGGGGGCTGATCCTCGAGCCGCTGGCCGCGCTGGGGGTCGAGCCCGAATCGGTCAGCCACGTCTTCCTGTCCCACCACCACCCGGACCACACGATCAACGTCGCCCTCTTCCCGGCGGCCGAGGTCGTCGACTTCTGGGCGCGCTACGTCGGCGACGAGTGGCTCGATCACGATGGCGACGGCTATCACCTGGCGGCCCACAGCCAGCTCTGGCTGACCCCCGGCCACACCGACCAGGACGCCTCGCTCATCGTCGAGACGGACGACGGGACCTACGCCATGACCCACGCCTGGTGGCGCGGCGACCGGACGCCGGAGATCGATCCGCTAGCCGCCGACCAGGCCAGCCTCGAGGTCAGCCGGGCGCGAATCCTGGCCGGCGCCGACATCGTCATCCCGGGCCACGGGGCGCCATTCCGGACGGGCCGGCGGGCCTGAGACGGGCTGGCCAACGCGAAACGGGCCGCCGGTCCGGCTGGACCAGCGACCCGCTCGGGCGCACGGCCGGGCTGAGGCTCAACCCGGCCCGGACTACATCTGGGTGAGGCCCAGGACGTGCCCCTCGGGATCGGCCACCAGGGCGATCGTCGCTCCGGGACCGGGCGAGAACTTGGGCATGATCACCCGGCCGCCGAGGTCGACCGCCTTGGCCAGCGTCGCGTCGATGTCGTCGACCGTGACGTAGCCCGTCACATGGCCGGCCGAGCCGTCGGGGGTCGAGCCGATCCCGACGATCACGCCGGTGTCGGCCGGGTCGCTCATGCCGTAGCCACCCGCGTTGTCGGTGTTGAGCTTCCAGCCGAAGAGCTTGGTGTAGTAGGACTGGAGCGACTTCCCGTCCTTGCCCACCACCTCGAAGTGGATCACTCGCGCGTCTGTCATCGTGCCGATCTCCTTGTCCCGGGACCGAGGTCGTCCGCGCCTCGCTGGCCCTCACCGATACAACGAACGGGGTCGGCCGAATCGACAGCCCGGCTGACGTGATTTGCAGTCACGCGGTCAGCTCCGCTCGAGGGCCGCCAGGATCTCCGTTCCATAGCGCTCGACACGGGCCGGGCCCATGCCCTTGACCCGGCCGAGCTCGACCAGCGACGCAGGCCTGGCCGCCACGACGGCCAGCAGCGTCGCGTCGTGGGCCACCACGTAGGCGGGCACGCCATCGGTCCGGGCCCGTTCCGCGCGCCACGCCCGGAGGGCTTCGAAGACCGGACCGCCGGCGGCGCCGTCCGTCGCCCGGGTGGCAGCCCGGGTCCGCGCCGCCGGATCGCGCGGCCGCCCCGCGGGTCGCTCCACGCCCTTGCCCAGGCCCAGGTCGGCCAGGAAGCGCGACGGACGACGGCTGCCCTCCCGGCCGCTCGAGCCGGCCCGGCGGGCTGCCCACGACAGCGCGAGGTAGCGGCGCGCCCGGGTGAGCCCGACGTACAGGAGGCGGCGCTCCTCGTCGATCGCCGCCGGATCACCGGCCGCCTGGCCGGTCGGCAGGGTGCCCTCCTCGAGACCGGGCAGGAAGACCGCATCCCACTCGAGGCCCTTGGCCCGGTGGATCGTCGACAGGGTCAGCCCGCCGGCGATGTTGGTGCGCTCCGCCGCGTCCCGTCGGGCGAGCTCCCCCAGGTAACCGCCGATATCCGGCGGGCCGGCGTCCGGATGCCGGGTCCCGGCGAACTCCGCGGCGATCGCCAGGAGGACGCCGAGGTCTGCCGTCCGCTCGCGCTCCTCCGGCCCGCCCGACGATGCGCCCGGGGCATAGCCCAGGCCGGTCACGAAGATCGCCTCGATCGCCGCCGGCAGGTGCTTGCCCGTCGCCGCCGGACGGGCCTGCTGAAGGGCGCGGATCGCGGCCCGGACGTCAGGCCGCTCATAGAACCGGCCGCCGCGAACGACGTACGGGATCGCGGCCGTGGTCAGGGCCGCTTCGATCGGCGGAAGCTGGGCGTTGAGCCGGACGAGGACCGCGATCTCGGCCGGGACGACCCCGTCGGCCAGCCGCGCCCGGATCCAGGCGACGAGGCCGGCCTGCTCGGCCTCCGGACCGGCGAAGGCGAGGCGGGTCGGCGACGGCCCGGCCGGGCGGGTGGCGACGAGGTCCTTGGTCCGCCCGGTCGAGGCGATCAGGCGATTGGCCACGGCCAGGATCTCGGGGCTCGAGCGGTAGTTCTCGGTCAGCCGCACGACGGTCGTGCCCGGGTGGACCCGGGCGAAGTCGCGCAGATAGCCGCTCGACGCGCCGGTGAAGCTGTAGATCGTCTGGTCCTCGTCGCCCACGACGCACACGTCGGGCGAGGTCCCGGCCCACAGGCCGAGGAGCCGCTCCTGGAGCGGGTTGGTGTCCTGGTACTCGTCGACGCTGAACCAGCGCTTGCGGCCGCGCACGATCGCGGCAGCCTCGGCGTTCGACTCGAGCAGCTCGACCGTCGCCCCGAGCATGTCCTCGAAGTCGATCCGGCCGGCCCGCGCCTTGGCCCGTTCGTAGTCGGCGAAGGCACGGGCCATCAGCTCGATCGGAATCGGCGCCTCGCGCCCGGCGGTGGCTGCCGCAGTGGCGTACTCCCCCGCCCCGATCCGCCGGTTCTTTGCCCACTCGATCTCGCCGGCGAGGTCCTTGACCGGGGTGAACCGGTAGCCCCCGGGCAGGGCCCGGCCGATCCGGGCGAGAATCGGGAACTTCGACTCCAGGATCTCAGGGGCGGGGGCCCCGCCGTGGCCGGAGGGCCAGAAGTGGCGGAGCTGCGAGAGGGCGTGGGCGTGGAACGTGCGGGCCGACACGCCGGGCTCGCCGAGCGCCGCGAGCCGCTCGGCCATCTCGTTGGCCGCCTTGTCGGTGAACGTGACGAGGAGGACCTCGCCGGCGGGCACGACGCCGGTCGCGATGGCATAGGCCGCCCGGCGGCTGATCACCCGGGTCTTGCCGGTGCCCGCCCCGGCCAGGATTGCAACCGGCCCCGACACGGCCAGGGCCGCTCGCCGTTGCGCCTCGTTCAGGCCGTCGAGGATCCGCTCGGGGTCGCGTGGTTCGACCATGACCCCAGCGTAGCCGTCCGGGCTCACCCGGCCGTCGCGTCGGTCAGCGGGTCGTGGCCACCGGCTGGGCGGCCCCGCCCGAGACCGTCTTGTCGATCGTCCGGCCGAAGTCGAGCAGCGACCGGCCGAGGGGCGAGTCGGCCTTGGTGTACATGAATGGCGCGCCGCTGTTCAGGGCGCTGATCGCGCCGCGATACTCGTTGATCACCTGGAACTCGATCGTCCGCTTCAGGGCGCTCTCGGCATTCTTCTGGCTGATCCCGGTGAACGCGTTCGAGCGGTTCAGGACGAGGTGGACCTTGCCCGGTTCGACGCCGAGGTGGCCGATCGTCTCGAGCACGAGCCGGACGTTCTTGAGGCACGACAGGTCGGCCGTCATGACCACGAAGAACTGGTCGGACTGGTCGAGGATCTTGAGGTTGATCTCGTCGAGTCGCTTGTCGATGTCGAGGATGACGTAGTCGTAGAGCGTCCGGAGGTGGTCGAGGATCTGCGGGACGTGCTCCTCGGTGACGAGCTCGGCGGTCTCCGGCGACGGGGGCGCGAGGAGCAGGTCGATCCCCGAATCGTGGTGGACCAGGACCTGCCGGACGAGGTCGACATCGATCGACGGCGCGGTGACGATGTCGATGATGCTCTTGCGATCGAGGCCCAGGTCGAGGAAGACGCGATGGTCGCCGAACTGGAGGTTGGCGTCGACCAGGACGACCTTCCGGCCGAGCTCCCGGTGGAGCGCGATCGCCGCGTTGATCGCGATCGTCGTCGTGCCCACACCGCCCTTGGCGCCGTAGAAGGCGAGCACCCGGCCGAGCGGCGGCCGGCCGACGAGGACGTCGCGGGGAGCGAAGCGGGCGAGGAGGCTCTTGATCCGGGCCAGCAGCTCGGCCGGATGGAAGGGCTTGATCAGGTAGTCGTCGGCGCCGGCCCGCAGGCCGCGAACCTTCTGCTCCACCTCTCGTTCGGCGGTCAGCATGATGATCGGGACGTGGGCGGACGCGCCTTCTTCGGCCCGGATCTTCGTGGCCACCTGGTAGCCGTCGATCTTGGGCAGCATGATGTCGAGCAGGATCAGGGCCGGAACGTCGGCGCTCCACAGCCGGTAGCCCTCGGCGCCGTCGGACGCGACGAGGACCTCGTAGCCTTCCTGCTTGAGGGTGTAGGTCAGCAGGCGCTGCACATTCGGGTCGTCGTCGATGACGAGGATCTTGGCGGCCATCGCCTCCCCAGGATAAGAAAGCCGTTGGTCGGCTCGGCCGGCCGATTATAGGCGCACGGCCTGACCGGCCGGGCCGTCGAGGCGATCGAAGATCAGCTGGCTCCAGGTCTCGAGCCGATCGGCGACGGCGCGCACGGCCGCCGCCGAGGCAAACGCCCCGCTGAGCTTGCTCGTCTCGCGGATCGCCACCGCCCGGCCGGCGGCATCGGCCTCGAAGACCACCCCGAGGTGGACCCGGCCGACCTCGGTCGTGTCGTCGTTGAGCAGGCCGACGAGGCGGGGCTCGGGTTCGAAGTCCGCCGCGATCTCCTCGATCCATTCCCGGCGCAGCCCGCCGAGCAGGCCATCGTCGCCCGGGTTGACGTGTCCGCCCACGCCGATCGACCACAGATCGTGGAGCCGGGCGTCGGCGCCGGCCCGGGTGCGCTGCATCAGGAAGTAGCGGGCGCCGTCGCGGACGACGAGATACGGGATCACCTGCTTCCAGCCCGGATCGAGCTCGACCTCGGCCCGCGGCTCGAACTGCCCCTGCCGGGCGACCGTGTCGAGGACGCCGTCCAGGCCGTCGGTTCGCAGCCCGTGCCAGCCCGGTTCGTCGATCACCGCGCCACGGGGCACGACGAGGACCCGCTCGCTCAATCGTCGACCTCGAGCGCTCGCCGGGCGGCGTCGAGCCTGGTCCGGATCCGGCCGGCGGTCACCGCCGGATCGTCGGGCGTCGCCTCGAGGTCGGCCAGCCACGTGTCAAGCTCGGCCTGCAGGGCACGGATCCGGCGGGCGAGCTCGGCGGCGTTCGTCGCGGCGATCGCCGCGCCCATCAGCGGGTCGCCCCGGGCGAGGCGGGTCGCGCTCGCCCAGCCACCGGCGGCAAGGGCGCGAGCCAGCGGCCAGTCATCGGCGGCGGCATTCCCCTCGACCAGGCTGGCGGCAACGGCCAGCGGCAGGTGGCTGATCGCCGCGACAGCGCGATCGTGATCGCCTGGGTCGAGCCGTTGGACCCGGGCCCCGCAGGCCCCGACGAGCGCCTCGACCCGCTCCAGATCCACGGGTCGGGCGGCGGTCCCGGGACACAGGACCCACGGCCGGCCGACGAACAGGTCCGGCCGCGACGCCCCGAAGCCGCTCGACTCGAGGCCGGCCATCGGATGACCGCCGACGAAGGCCAGCCCGAGGGCATCCGCCCGTGCGACGATCCGGGCCTTGGTGCTGGCGACGTCGGTGACCGTCAGCGCGGCGAGGGGCAAAGCCACTTCGGCAAGGCGCCCGAGGAGGTCCAGGCAGCCGAGCGGATCGGCCGCCAGGACGACCAGGTCGGCCCCCTCGACCGCCCCCGCCAGCGAGGTCGCGGACCGATCGACGATGCCCGCTGCCGCGGCTGCCGCGGGTCCCCGGCCGGTCGGGCTCCAGGCGCTGATCTCGGTGAACGTGGAGTGCGCCGGGCCACTCCTGATTGCCCGGGCGATCGAGCCTCCGATCAGTCCCAGGCCGATGAGCGCGAGGCGCACCGAGGGGTCCGGCTAGTCGACCCAGCCGGCACTGCTGCCGACCGGCGCCGATGTCCGCGCGGCCCCCTGGCGGCGGGACCGCTGGCGGCGGGTGGCCACCCGGCGCTCACCGCTGGCGGGCGGGCCGGGCTCGTCGAAGCCGTTGACCCGGCGGGCGATGAGCCGGCGCTCCCCGTCACGGCGATCCTCGTTCAGGTTCGTTCCGCAGCGCGGACAGCGGCGCTCCTCGGCCCACAATGATTCGAGCGGCGCCGTAGCGTAAATTTGCCGCCCACAGGAGCGGCAGGCGAGTCTGGGCACGGTGTGATCCTACCCCGACTCGGGGCCGGTGTCGCGGGTCGGCCGAGGCGTCCCGGCGGGTGCCTCAGGTGCGGACCTCAGGTCCGCCTGGGGGTCCGCCTGGGGGTCCGCCTGGGGGCCCACCTGGAGGTCCGCCTCGAGGAGCGGCAAGTAGCGCGCGGGGCCGCCGCCGGTCTGGCTTTCGAACAGGACGAGCCGGTCCGCGCTCCAGCCCAGCGCGAACTCGGCGGCGGCGGCCACCAGCCGGGCGGCGACCTGCGAGCCGGCCGCGACACCATCGCTCCGGGCGAGGGTCAGGTGGGGCCGCACGGGTCGGTCGTCGTGCGGCCAGCCCTGCTCGGCCAGCGCCCGGGAAAGCCGGCTGGTGAGCTCGTTGAGCGGCTCGAGACCGTGGCTGAGGCCGAGCCACAAGACCCGCGGCCTGCCCAGGTTCGGGAAGGCGCCGGCGCCCGCCACGCCGACCTCGAAGCGCTCGAAGCCGGCGGCTGCCGCCAGGACCGCGGCTCGGGCGGCGTCAAGCCGGCGGGCGTCGGTCGGGCCGAGGAAGCGGAGCGTGACGTGCAGGCCGTCCATCCGCACCCAGCGCACGTCGCGCGGGTCGCGCCGCTCACCCGGGGCCGGCTCGGGGGCCAGCCGGACGGCGGCCACCAGCTCCTCGATCGCCGCTCGGGCGGGCGCCGGCAACGGGACGGCGATGAACAGGCTCGGCCCGACCGGTTCGTCGCCCGCCGGCCTGAAGCGGGTCCGGCCGGCGTTCACGCCCAGCCGGCAGGGGCCGCGACCGCGGCGAGGCGGCCCGCCGGCTCGCCCGGTCGGTCAGTCGTTATAGAGCCGCTCTTCGATCAGCTTCTCCTGGACCGTCCGGCCGTTCGGGTCGAAGCACGAGAACTCGAAGTGCTTCTCGAACTCGAGGTCGACGTTGTCCTGGCCGCCGCGGTTCTTCTCGACCGACACGATCACCCAGTCCCGGAAGCGCTGGGCCTGGTACGGGTTGAACTCGATGTTCACCTTGGCCACGATGTTGTACTTCTCGTTCAGGATCAGGATGATGTCGGCCTCGTAGTTGATCGCCGACGAGCCGCGCAGGTGGTGGTTGCGCAGGCGGGCCGCCTTCAGGCCCTCCTTGTCGGCGGCCACGATCGCGACCATCGGGACGTCCTCGGACAGGGCGATGTCCTTGAGGCCGTTGATGACGTAGGTCACCTTCTCGGCCTCGGTCGGGGGCTCGGGGATGACCGGCACCTTCTGCATGTAGTCGACCATCACCATCAGCCGGCGGTCGCCGGACAGCTCGCGGTGCTGGCGGACGAGGTTGCGGATGTTGTCGACCGTGCTGGCCGTCTGCGATCCGCGCAGCAGGAAGAGGTTCTGGCCGTAGCGGGCGATCCGGTCGAGCGACGGGCGGAGGCGCGGGTTGTTGGCGAGCTGGGTGCCCGACTGGCCCTCGGCCAGCCACGAACCGAGGATCTCCTTGCGGACGTCCTGGATCTTGATCGCCCCGGTCTTGTGGGGCAGGTGGGCGAGCGCCGACTCCATCGCGATCATCCGGTTGAGCAGGTACTGCTCCTCGTGCTCGAAGCAGATGTAGAGCACGTTGGCCTGGCCGGCCGAGGCGACGTTGCGGGCCATCTGGAGGGCCATCGTCGTCTTGCCGGTGCCCTGGGCGCCGCCGATCAGGAGCAGCTCGCCCGGCCGCAGGCCGGCGCCGATCGTCTTGTCAAGTGGTGTGAAGCCCAGTGGGATCGGCTGGAACTCGCCGACCTTGCCGCTCGTGACCCGATCGTTCAGGTCGACCAGCACGTCGAGCGCCGAGCGCGGCGCCATGCTGCCGTTGGGGGTCTCGAGCCGCCAGACGCCCTTCTGGGCGGTCGTCGGCTCGGCTGCTTCGGTGCTCACGCGAATGGATCCTCCCGGTGCTGCCAGTTCGAGCATCCTAGCACCCGGTGACCCCCGGATCACCGGCCCAGACCCCACATTTCCGCACAGTGGCGGCGGGCTTCAGCGTGGCAGGCGAGCCAGCTCGTCCCAGTAGGCGGCCACCGTCCGGATTGCCGTCTCGTGGTTGGCCATCGACATCGACTCGTTCGGGGCATGGGCGTTGTCGTCCGGCGGAGTGAACCCGAGGAGGACGACCGACAGGCCGAGGATCGTCTCGAAGCTGGCACAGACCGGGATCGAGCCGCCCTCCCGGATGTACAAGGGGGCGACGCCGAAGGTCGCCTCGATCGCCCGCGCGGCGGCCTGGGTCGCCGGATGGTCGATCGGGGTCAGGCTCGGCCGGCCGCCGCCCAGGAACTGGACGTCGACCGTGCAGCCGGGCGGGGCAACCTCGAGGATGAACGCCCGGAGCAGCTCGAAGATCGTGCCCGGATCCTGGGCCGCGACGAGCCGGCAGCTGATCTTGGCGTGGGCATGGGCCGGGATGATCGTCTTGCTGCCATCGCCCTCGAAGCCGCCCCACAGGCCGTTGACGTCGAGCGTCGGCCGACCGCCGCGCCGCTCGAGGGTCGAGTAGCCGGCCTCTCCGACAAGGGCCGGCAGGCCGAGGGCCGTCCGGTAGGCCTCCTCGTCGAACGGCAGCGCGGCAAAGGCGGCCCGGTCCGTGTCGGTCAGGGCCACGACGTCGTCGTAGAAGCCCGGCACCCGGATCCGGCCGTCGGGGCCCTTGAGCGCGGCGATGATCTGGGCCAGGGCGTTGCCGGGATTCTGGACCGCACCCCCGAAGCTGCCCGAGTGGAGGTCGACGGCCGTGCCGGTCACGTCGACCTGGATGTAGCAGATCCCGCGCAGGCCGACCGTGATCGCGGGCCGGTTGCCCTCGAAGAAACCGCTGTCGCTGATCACGGCCAGGTCGGCCGCCAGCCGCTCACGGTTTGCCTCGAGCCAGGCGTCAAGGTGGACCGAGCTCGATTCCTCCTCGCCCTCGAAGACGAACTTGAGGTTGACCGGCAGGCCACCTCGAGTGGCGAGGATCGCCTCCGTCGCCCGAAGGTGGATGTGGACCTGGCCCTTGTCGTCGGCCGCGCCCCGGCCGATCATCCGGTCGCCCTTGACGAACGGCTCGAACGGGGCCGTCTCCCACAGCTCGATCGGATCGACCGGCTGGACGTCGTAGTGGGCGTAGACGAGGATCGTCGGGGCATCCGGCGCATGGAGCCAGTCGCCGTAGACGATCGGGTGGCCGCCGGTCTCGGCGACCTCGACGTGCTCGATCCCCATCGCCCGGAACTGGCCGGCGATCCATTCGGCGGCGTCGCGGCACGACGCCGCGTACTCGGGCTGGGTCGAGATGCTCGGGATCCGGAGGAACTCGAGGTAGGAAGCCAGGCGCCGGTCGGCGTTGGCCGCCAGGTAGGCTTCGAAGGCGTCGGTCATTGCGGTCTGCCTCGCGACGGCTGGGCTGGGGGGTGCTGTCGGGAGTGTACGGCGGCCCGAATCGAAACGGGCGGGCCGGTCAGGCTCGCCCGTTTCGTCGTTGGCCGAGGGTTGGTCAGATCGGGTTCGGCGCCGGCTCCGCCACGGGCCCGGTGTCGCCCGGGGCGACGATCGAGCCGTGGGTCCGAACGTCGGTCTTCGGCGGCAGGTCAGCGAAGAGCGCCTCGAAGTCGGGCGAGTCGACCGTCTCCTCGGCGACGAGCTTGGCGGCCAGCCGGTCGAGCCGTTCGCGATTCGTGATCAGGACCTCGTGGGCCCGCTCGTAGGCCCGATCGATGATCGCCCGGACCTCCTCGTCGATCTGCTTGGCGACCTCGTCCGAGTAGTTGCGCTGTTCGCCAATCTCCCGGCCGAGGAAGACCATCTCGTCGCGCTTGCCGAACGAGAGCGGTCCGAGCTTCTCGCTCATGCCGTACTCGGTCACCATCCGCCGGGCGAGGTCGGTCGCCTTCTCGATGTCGTTGCTGGCTCCGGTCGTCGTATCGCCGAAGACGATTCGCTCCGAGGCGTTACCGGCGAGGAGCCCGGCGATCTGGTCCTCGAACTCGGTCTTGGACTTCAGGTAGCGGTCCTCCATCGGCACGCCCATCGTGTAGCCGAGGGCCATCCCGCGGCTGATGATCGTGACCTTCTGGACCGGATCGCATTTGGGCAGGACGCGCATCGACGACGGCATGGCCGCCCTCGTGGTAGGCGATGATCTTCTTCTCGGCGTCGGAGATCACTCGGCTGCGCCGCTCCGGACCGGCGACGATCCGTTCGAGCGCCTCCTGGAACTCGGACATCCCGATGACCTTCTTGTTGCGCCGGGCCGACAGGATCGCCGCCTCGTTGACGAGGTTGGCCAGGTCGGCCCCGGAGAAACCCGGCGACTGGCGGGCGATGCCCTCGACGTCGAGGCCCTTGTCGAGCGGCTTGCCCTTGGTGTGGACCTTGAGGATCGCCGTGCGGCCCTTCATGTCGGGCCGGTCGAGGATGACCTGGCGGTCGAAGCGGCCCGGCCGCAGGAGGGCCGGATCGAGCACGTCGGGCCGGTTCGTGGCGGCGACGACGATCACGTTCGTGTTGGTGTCGAAGCCGTCCATCTCGACCAGGATCTGGTTGAGGGTCTGCTCGCGCTCGTCGTGCGAGCCGCCCAGGCCGGCGCCGCGCTGGCGGCCGACGGCGTCGATCTCGTCGACGAAGACGATGCACGGCGAGTTGCGCTTGGCCTGGTCGAACAGGTCGCGCACCCGGCTGGCGCCGACGCCGACGAACATCTCGACGAACTCCGAGCCGGAGATGCTGAAGAAGGGCACGCCGGCCTCGCCGGCGACTGCCCGGGCCATCAGCGTCTTGCCGGTGCCGGGGGGGCCGACGAGGAGCACGCCGCGCGGGATTCGGGCGCCGAGCGAGTTGAACTTCTCGGGGTATTTGAGGAACTCGACGACTTCCTGGAGTTCCATCTTCGCCTCGTCGACGCCGGCCACGTCGGCGAAGGTCACGACGGTCTTGTTGCCCAGGAACATCCGCGCCCGGCTCTTGCCGAAGCTGAGGGCCTGGTTGTTCGTGCCCTGGGCCTGGCGCATCATGAACAGGATGAAGCCGACGATCAGGATCAGCGGCAGCGCGGTCGTCACGAGCAGCCCGATCCACGAGGTGTCCGGCGCGTCCTTGGCTGCGAACACGTCGGTGGGCAAGGTGGTGCCGCCGGCCTGGGCCGCCGCCTTCATGTCCTGGAGGACGTTGGTCAGGATCGGCGGGACGGTCACGGTATAGGTCGCCGCCCCGCCCTTGGGCGTCACGGTCAGGGTCGACTGCTCCTGGACGACGTTGGCCACCTGGCCCTTCTGGACGTTGTCGAGGAACGTGGAGTACGCCGTGTTGTTGGGCGACGACGACTGCCCAAGGAGCTGCCACAGCAGGAACAGCGTCCCCACAACGAGGACCAGCATCACGATCCCGTTGCGAGCGAATTTTGCGTTCAACGAGGAGCCTCCAAATCATTCGGCCGGCGATCGAACGCCGACCTCGATTTGAGTATACCGTCCGGTCCGATCGACGCCCGCAGGCCAGTCGGCGATCGCCGCACACCAACTAGTACGGGTGGCGACCCGCGCCGGATGGGCTCCCGGCCCACGGCTTCGTGGCTAGGGCCGGGCAAACCTCAGGAGGCGATGTCGGCGACGGGCAGCTCGGCGGCGAGCTCGCGGGTGATCGCGGCGGCCTGGCTGGCGTTGAGCTCGACGAAGCGTGCGCCGCGGCGGGCCAGCTCGGCGATCTCGGCCGGCATCCGGGGATCGGAGAACGAGCCGATCCGGGCGATCGTCTCGCCCAGCCGGCGCTGGTCGCCGGCGCGCATCGACGCCCAGGGCAGGACCCAGACGCCGTCCTCGTCGAGGGTCCACAGGATGTGGAGCGGGCCCTCGGACGTGTCGATGGCCGCCAATCGGAACAGCTTCTTCGTCGGTTCGGTCATGGTCGGGAAGGAAGGGTTGGTAGCGGAGGCAAGAGTTGAACTTGCGACCAAGGGCTTATGAGTCCCCTGCTCTACCACTGAGCTACTCCGCCACAGGTGCCGCGGGTACGGACCCGGGTTCGACTCCAGAGTTTAGCAAAGGCGCCAAGACCAACGCCAAGACCAAGGCAATCACCAGGGCCGAGGCAAAGGCCGATACCAAGGCCATGACCGTGCCCGGCTCAGTCCCGGAGCGGGCAGGTCCCGAACTCGACGGCCGCGTCGACCATCGCCAGCACGTTCTCGGCCGGCACCTCGTTCATGATCGTGTGGACGGCCGAGAGCAGATACCCTCCGCCCGGCCCGAGCGTGGCGATCGCCCGGCGGACCTCGGCCCGGACCTCGTCCGGCGTCCCGTTGGGCAGGACGTGCTGGGTGTCGATCGCGCCGCAGAAGGCCAGGCTGCGACCGTAGCGCCGCTTGACCTCGGCCAGGTTGCCCAGCTTGCCCGAGCCGGACTGGACCGGGTTGAGGATGTCCACGCCGATCTCGACCAGGTCGTCGAGCAGGTCGAAGACGTCGCCGTCGGTATGGAAGAAGACCTTGGCCTTCGTCCGCGACTTGATGAACGCGATGTAGTCCGCGTGGATCGGCTTGAGGATCTGGCGGTACATCGCCGGTGACATCAGGAGGCTCTGCTCGGTGCCCAGGTCGTCGCCGATCTTGATCATGTCGACGTTCGGCCCGAGCGCGTCGAGGAAGTGGCCCATCAGCACCTTGCAGCGGTCGGCGATCGTGCGCAGGAGGGCCTCGGCGAAGTCGGGCTCGAGGGCCAGGTTCATCAGGAAGGTCTCGAGGCCCTGCATCGCGAAGGCCCGCTCGAACGGGAACAGGAGCCAGGGGGTGGCCAGGATCGCGTAGCGGCCATCGGCGGCCAGGCGGGCAGCCGCGGAGCGAACGTCGGCGACCCGCGACGGATCATCCATGTCCGGCCAGGGATAGGCCTCGATCGCCTCGACCGTGGACGCCTCGGCCAGCGGGTGGACGCCCGGATACCAGGTGCCGTCCTCGACTTCGACCTGGCCGCTGCCCCAGTCGTCGATGAACGGGGCGTGCGCCGGCCGGGCGGCATTGCGCGCCAGGGTCGCGGCCGGGAAGGAATCGAGGACGCCCCGAACGTCGGCGTGGAGGCGTTCGAGGACGGCCTCGTCGGGCAGGATGGTGCCCAGCTCCGGCCAGTCGTAGATGTATCGGTCGGCGGTCTCGATCCCCAGTTGGCGCTTGAGGCCGTGGTACGGGCCGGCCTTCAGGCCGGTCGCGTTGCTCGCCCCGATCACGATCGGAACCCGGTCGGGCGTTTCGTGGTTGATCGCGGCCAGCACCCGCTCGCGACCGGTCATCGTCACGAGGCCGGTCCGGAAGGGGCCGGAATCGGCGCCTCGCCGGTCGCTTCGGACAGGCCCAGCAGGCGGCGGGCGACGACCACTGCCGCGCCGGCATCCTGGGCGAACCCATCGGCCCCGATGACGGTCGCGAACTCCTCGTTGACCGGCGCGCCGCCGACGACGATCCGGGCCCCAGCCAGGTCGACCCGCCGGAGCGCCGCGACGATCGAGCGCATCGAGGGCAGGGTCGTGGTCAGCAGGGCGGACAGGCCGATCAGTTGCGGCCGGTGGGTGTCGACCGCGGCGATGAACTGCTCGGCGGTCACGTTGACGCCCAGGTCGATCACCTCGATGTGGGCGCCCCGCCACATCATCGCCACGAGGTTCTTGCCGATGTCGTGGAGGTCGCCCCGGACGGTCCCGATCACGGCCCTGGCCTCGGGCCGGATCCCGGCCTCGACCAGGACCGGCTCGAGACGGGCCATCGCCTCGCGCATGGCCCGGGCCGAGACGAGCATCTCGGGCACGAAGATCAGGTTGGCCTGGAACCGGTCGCCGACGTCGTCCATCGCCGCCGTCATCGCGTCGAGGATCTCCTGCGGGGCGTGACCGGCCGCGATCGCCGCCGAGGTCAGCTCGACGGCCAGGTCCCGATCCCCAGCCTCGATCGCCCCAGTCAGCTCGTCCAGGTCAGCCATCCGCCGGAGTATGGTCGGGAAGCCGGCCGGGCGAACAGGGACAAAGGGCCTGCCCGGGCGGTCGCTCGGTCATGCCGGCGTGGTACCGGCCGGGATCAGCCAGTTGGGGACTTGTCGCCTGCTGCGACGGCCGCGATAGTCCGCTTCGTCCACGCCCCGCCGGGAACCGGGGAGGGTCGCCAGTCCGGGAGATGTGCGGTTGCCCGCCAGGTCGATGTTCGCCGTCCCTTCGTCCGCCCGCCTGCGGCTGATCGTCGCGCTCGTGCCCTGCCTCCTGGGCGTGTTCATCGCGGCCGAGTACCTGGCCTTCATGTCGACGACGCAGAGCCTGGCCAAGCCGTTCCAGGACGCCCTCTGGTACCAGGCGGCGGCCGTCCGTCTCAACCTCGGTCACGACCTGTACCACCTCGGTCCCGGCGATCCGCCCGTGCTCTTCGTGCAGGGCGTGACCGCGCCGCTCCTGTCGCCGCCGCCGATCGCCGTCCTCTGGCGGCCGATCGTGGCAGTCCCGGGCGGCTTCGCGGCGTGGATGGTCGCCTGCTGGCTGTCCGTCCTGGGTACGACGTTCTACCTGGTCTACCGGACCGGCCTGCCGGGGGCCCTGGTCGCCTGCGTCCTCGCCCCGGCGATCGGCGAGCAGCTGGCCGCGGGCAACGTGGCCGCCTTCTTCCCGGTCCTGATGGTCGGGGCCTGGAAGCTGCGGGATCGGGAGCTGGCCGGCCTCGCGGTCGGGTTCATGGCCCTGATGAAGCTGTCGCCGGGCAGCCTGGGCGGCTGGCTGGTCGGCAGTCGCCGCTGGCGGGCGCTGGGCGGCGCGCTGGCGATCGCCGTGGTGATCCTGCTGATCACCGTGCTCGGTGCGGGCCTCGACGCGTTTCGTGAGTACCTCGACGTGGCTACGTCGACCGCGCCGTCGACGGCCAGCCTGTCCGGCCTGACCGGGATCGCCTGGTTGTCGGAGGCGACCCTGATCGGCGGCACCGTCGTGGCCGTCGCGCTCGGTCGCTGGCCGCGCTGGTCGTTCATCGTCGCGGTGGTCGTCTCGATCATCGGGACGCCCTCGCTCTACCTGTCGGGCTGGGTTGCCCTGCTGGCCGTCCTGGCCCCGTTCACCGACCGGTCAGGCCTCGCCGGCGAGGCGCACGAACTGGACGATCGCCAGGATGACGATCGCGGCGAACACGAGAAGGCACAGCAGGGCCAGCAGGTTGAACAGGCGTAGCGCTCGGCCGTGGTCACGGACGATCATGAACAGCAGGACCGCTCCCCAACCCGCGACGACGATCAGGCTGTCCTGGCCCTGGCTTGCGCCGTCGAGATCGGCGGCCCAGATCGCCAGCAGCAGGCCGAGGGCAACGACCGAGGCGATCACGGCCGGGACCCAGGCTACGATCGAGCCGCGGTCGAGCTGAACCGGGGGTCGGGCGTCCATCCGGCGCGGGGATGGTCGCCGGTCGGCGACCATCCGCCCGGGGCGAAGCGGTCCGAACCGAGGTCCTTCGTCGCCTTCGAGCTGGCTCATCGCGGCCAAGGATACGGCCCGTCCCGGCGTTCAGCGCACTGAATTTCGAGCCGTTCGACGGGGTGCATCGGACGATCGGGCCGGCTGCTTGAGCCAGGTCTTGGCGTAGCGCGCGTACACGCTCGGCTCGAGGGGATCGAGGAAGCGGGCCAGGCGCTCGCCTTCGGCGCCAACCTCGTCCGCGTCGGGCGGCGCGAGCGGCTCGAACGGCAGGGCGGTCACCCGGGAACGGCCGTCGACCAGGTCGGCCCGCCACAGGCCGGCGACCCGGCCGTCGACCGTGAACGTCGGCAGGAAGTCGCCGTTGGGCTGGATCACCCGCCGCCGGTACGCGTCAGGCAGGACCCGGCTGCGATCGTGATAGGCCAGCAGGAGGCTGTCCCACATCGGCAGGAATTGGACCGGGGCAGGACGGTCGGGCTCGGGCAGGACGCCATCGGGCACGTCGTACACGATCCGAGCACGCTCGTCGCGGTACTCGACGACCTCGCCGGCCAGCTCGTGGAGCGCCGCCCGGATCGTGGTGATCGGGATGTGGCTGAACCGGTGGAGGTCGTCGACCCCGGCCGGTCCGAAGCCGGCCAGGTAGCGGCGGATGAAATGGACCAGGCCCTCTTCCGGCCGAGCCAGCTCCTCGCCCAGCCAGGCGGCTGCCGCGACGAACCTCGGCCGGCGACCGAACGCCCAGACCTCGGGGCCGGGCGCCATCACGAACGGCAGGATCGGCCGGACCGCCCACCAGCTATCCGTCTGGCCGGCCGGCCCGACGCCGCCCGCCAGGGCTGGCATGTGGTCGCGCAGCTCGGCGGCGGTCCGGGGCTCGCCGCCATAGGCCAGCGCCTGCTGCCCGAGGACCTCGAGCTCGGGCTCCAGCCCGAGCCGGCGGAAGATCGGCGTCCGCCAGCGGCGGAGGCTGGGACTGACCGCGGGCCAGAACCGGCGGTAGTCGGCGGCGCTCACGGCGTGCAGCGTGACCCGGAGCAGGGTGCCCTTGACGACCTGCCGCCGGTGGAAGGCGTCGGTCAGGGTGGCCGGCTCGAATTCGGCGAGGCGGCTCCACAGGGCCAGATAGGGCGAGGCCGGCTCCTGCGCCTGGAGGGCGACGAGTCGCTCGACCGCCGCGACTGGGTCGAGGCGCTCGCGTTCGAGGAGCAGCTCGCCGGGCGAGGGTCGCCCGGTTGAGCTCGGCGGCGGTCAGGGTGCGAATCGGCATCGGCCGATCGTCGCAGAAGTCGAGCCGCGGCGGGCGTCCGCCGGGCAGGGCCGAAGGCGCTAGCGGCCGGGACCGAACAGCAGGTCGAGCCAGGCGTCGAGCGGTGCGACCTGGGCCGGTGGCGCGCCGAGGGCTGCCGCAGCGCTGCCCGGCGCGTCGGCCGGCAGGGGCGAGGCGTCGGGGGCCAACTCGAACGGGTGCTCCTGGCGTCCGCCGAGTCCGTGGGCGCGGGCCTCGATCTCGATGTACGCCTGCTGCTGGATCAGGACCCGCTCCTGGGTCAGGGTGTCGATCTGGGCGCTGAGCGCCTGGTTGTCGCGGCTGAGCTGACCGGCCCGGCTCGTCGCATCGGCCGCTTCTCCCACCTGGCGCGACAGGGCGAGGACGATCCAGGCCGAGAGCAGCGCGGCCAGCAGGATCGCGATCCGGCGTCGGGTGATCCCGGCAACGGACAGCCCGGCCAGGTCGCGACCCCGGGCCAGCATCCCCGGCCCTGCCTCGAAGACATCGTCGGTGGAGCCGTCGGGATCGTCGGCGAAGTCGCGCTGGTCAGTCCGCCGGCCGGTCATTCGGCCCAGCGTAGCTGACGGGCAGCTGACATGTCAAACCGACAACCGCGTTCTCGTGACACACAAGGTGACGCGGCAGGGGCCCAGGCTGGCTGCTAGACTCCGTCCATCTTTCGAACGTCGGTTCTAATTGGAGCCTCATGCGGACCTACGCACCGGCCACCGTCGCCGCCGTCCTGGACGACCTGCTCGACGAGCCGTCGATCGCGCGCGGTGTCGTCCATCACCAGCTCGTGCCCGCCCGGGCGGCCCGCACGGCGCCGCTGCCGGCGTGGGTCGATCCGCGGATCCGGGCGGGCCTGGAGCGGCGCGGGATCACCGAGCTCTACACCCACCAGGCCGAGGCGATCGAGGCGATCCACGCCGGGCGCGACGTGGTGGTCGTGACCCCGACGGCATCGGGCAAGTCGCTGTGCTACACGCTGCCCGTCCTCCAGGCCCTGGCGGCCGATCGCTCGGCCCGGGCCCTCTTCCTGTTCCCCACCAAGGCGCTCGGCCAGGACCAGGTCGCCGAGTTCAGCACGCTCGCCCAGCTCTCCGGGCTCGATGTGGCCGCCGCGACGTACGACGGCGACACGCCGGCGCCGATCCGCTCGGCGATCCGGACGGCCGGCCAGGTCGTGGTGACGAATCCGGACATGCTCCACGCGGCGATCCTCCCCCACCACACCAAGTGGTTCCAGCTCTTCGAGCAGCTCCAGGTGATCGTCGTCGACGAGCTCCACACGTACCGGGGCGTCTTCGGCAGCCACGTGGCGAACGTCCTCCGACGGCTGCTCCGGCTGTGCGCCCACTACGGCTCGACGCCGGTGATCGTGTGCTGCTCGGCCACGATCGGCAATCCGCTCGAGCTGGCCAGCACGCTCACCGGCCGGACCCCGCAGCTCGTCGATCGCAACGGCGCCCCGTCCGGCGAACGTCACCTACTGCTCGTCGATCCCCCGCTCCTCGACGGCGCGACCGGCGCCCGGGGCTCGGCGCTGACCCTCGCCAATCGCTGGGCCCTGCCGTTCCTGCGGGCCGGGCGCCAGACGATCGTCTTCGGGCGGTCGCGCACGGCGGTCGAGCTGCTGCTGACCGGCCTGCGCGAGGCCCTGCGCGAGCATGCCGGCCCGCGCTCGCGGGTGCGCGGCTATCGCGGCGGCTACCTGCCGACGGAACGGCGGTCGATCGAGCAGGGCCTGCGCAGCGGCGAGGTGCTCGGCGTCGTGAGCACGAACGCGCTCGAGCTGGGGGTCGACATCGGCCGGCTCGATGCGGCGATCATCGCCGGCTACCCCGGCTCGGTGGCGGCCACCTGGCAGCAGATCGGGCGGGCCGGCCGGCGGAGCGGGGTGAGCGTCGCCGTCGTGATCGCCAGCGGCTCGCCCGTCGACCAGTACGTCATCCACCACCCGGACTTCCTGCTCCAGGGCGCGCCCGAGGAAGCCCGCCTCGACCCCGACAACCTCCATATCCTGCTGGCCCACCTCAAGGCAGCGACGTTCGAGCTGCCCTTCGAGCCGGGCGAGACGTTCGGACCGGGTCCGGCCGACGACCTCCTCGCCTTCCTGGCCGAGGAGCACCACGTCCGGCAGGCCGGCGACGGCCGCTGGTACTGGTCGAGCGAGAACTTCCCGGCCTCGGCCATCTCGCTCCGCACGGCGGCCAGCGAGAACGTGGTGATCATCGATACCACCCCGGATCGGCCGCGGGTGATCGGCGAGGTCGACCTGTTCGGGGCCCAGACCACCGTCCACGAGGATGCGATCTATCTCCACGAATCCGCCCAGTTCCACGTCGACCGGCTCGACTGGGACGAGCGCAAGGCGTACGTCCGGCGGGTCGACGTCGACCACTACACCCAGGCCGATACGGCAGTGACCCTCAAGCCGCTCGACACATTCGGCTCGGAGCCCCTGGCCGGCGGCCGGCGGGAGCACGGCGAGGTGATGGTCGCCAGCCTCGCCACGATCTACAAGAAGCTGAAGTTCGTGACCAACGAGAACCTCGGCTGGGGCCGGATCCACCTGCCCGAGATCGAGCTCCAGACGACCGCCGCCTGGCTGACCCTCGATCCCGCGATCGTCGGCACCCCGGCCAGCCGCTGGCGACGGGACGAGCTCGACGTCGCCCTGCTCGGCGCCGGACGCGCCCTCCAGGCGGTCGCCAGCTTCCTGCTGATGGTCTCGCCGGCCGACCTCGGCCTCGTCTGCCAAGTCCGATCACCCCACCACGAGGCACCCACGATCTATCTCTACGAGACGGTGCCCGGCGGCGTCGGGTTGTCCGAGCGCCTGTTCGGGCGGACAGACGAGCTGATCGCCGGAGCGGCCGAGCTGATCGCCGGCTGCGCCTGCGACGAGGGCTGCCCCAGCTGCACCGGACCCCGGCTCGAGCCGGGGATCAACGCCCGGCAGCTCGCCCTGCGCCTGCTGACGACCCTCGGCGCCCCCGTCCCGGCTCGCGCCGCCTGACCCGGATCGCAGCCTGGCCGCGCGATGAGCGAGATCGGCATCCTCGAGCGTCGCCTCGAGCGGCTCCGGCTGGAACGCAGCACCGTCGACCGGCCGCACGGCGAACCGGTTGACGCGCGCAGTCGATGGGCCGACCTGGCCCGCTCGGCCGAGCGCCGGGCGGCTCGGCTCGCTGATGCGCTCGACGGCACGTGGATCCAGGGCCCGGGCGGCGGCCATATCCGGATCGATCCACCGGCGATCAGCCTGGCTCTCGATCGGGACCGGATCGCCGGCCTGCCCGATCATCCCGGACCCGATATCCCGCTCGTCTGCCTCGACACGGAGACGACCGGCCTGGCGACGGGCGCGGGCACCGTGGCGTTCCTCGTCGGGCTCGGCTGGTGGAGCGGTGATCGCTTCCAGCAGGTCCAGCTCCTCCTTCCGGACCAGGCCGGCGAGCCCGGCCTGCTCGACGCCCTGGCCGCGCTGCTGCCGGCCGACGCCTGGCTGGTCACCTACAACGGCCGCAGCTTCGACTGGCCGTTGCTCGTCGCCCGCTACCGCCTGAACCGGCGCTCGCCGCCGCCGCTTGCCGGCCATCTCGACCTGCTCCCGTTCGTGCGGCGCGTCTTCCGCCACCGGATGAGCGACGCCCGGTTGAAGACGGTCGAAACCGAGCTCCTGGGCCAGGCGCGCGGCCACGACATCGAGGGCTGGGAGATCCCGGGGCGCTACCTCGAGATGCTCCGGGGCGGTCCGATCGAACCGATCGCCGAGGTCGTCCGCCACAACCACGAGGACGTTCGCTCGCTCGCCCGACTGATGGCCCATGCCGAGCAGCACCTGGGGGCGGCCTCGGAGCGGCGTTCGGCCCCAGCCGGCGATCTCGTCGGGCTGGCCCGCGCCTACCGTCGGACGCGGCGCGACGACGACGCGCTCGACTGCCTCGATGCCGCCCTCGAAGGCCCACCCCGATCCGCCGCGGCGAGCGTCCCGCCGGCGTTCGGGCCGCCGGCCGCAGCCCGGCGGTCGTGGTCGACGATCCTGACCCAGCGGGCCGACGCGACCGGCGAGGGCCCACCCGGGCCGGCGCGGCTCGAGCTGGTCGTCGAGCGAGCCCGGCTCCTGCGCCGGCTCGGCCGCCATCGCGAGGCACTCGAGGCCTGGCGCGATGCGGCCCATGGCGGTGGGCCCGACGCTGCCTCGGCCTGGATCGAGGTCGCGAAGTGCCTCGAGCATCGCGAACGCGACCCCGTCGGCGCCCTGAACGCCTGCGCAGCCGCCGACCGGCTGGCCCAGCGGGCGCGGTTCCTCGGCCGGCCGATGCGCGTCGTCGAAGCGGATCTCGCCCGTCGGCGCGTCCGGCTGAGCCGCCGTCTTCGGGCCTCGCAGGGCGGGCCCGGGGAGCCGGTCGCGGTGCGTGTCGCCGCCGGCGGGGACTGGCAGACTCCGCGGGTGGACCTCGGCGCCCCCCGACTCGAGCGATGAGCGTCACGCTGCGGCCGATGGCCCTCGACGAATGGGCGGCCTGGCGCGACGCGGCGATCGAGGCCTACGCCGCCGACATGATCCGGGTCGGCGCCTGGCCGGCGGACGGCGCTGTCGTCCGGGCGGTCGCGGAGTTCGAGCGGTTCGCGCCGAACGGTCGCGAGACACCCGGCCACGAGTTCCGCACGATCGTCACCGACGACGGTGAAACGGTCGGCGCGGTCTGGTTCGCGCCGAACGAGGCGATCGGCCAAGGCTCGCTCTTCCTGTGGGATATCGCGATCGCGGCGCCGTTCCGCGGTCGAGGCTACGGCCGGGCCGCGCTCGAGGCACTCGACCGGGCCGCGCTCCAGCTCGGCTACCACTCGATCCGGCTCCATGTCTTCGGCGACAACGAGATCGCTCGCAACCTGTACCGCTCAGCAGGCTACGTCGAGACCGACGTGACCATGGTCAAGCACCTCGGCTGAGCCGGGCTTCGACCGCGGCCCGGTCCGGAACCGCCCCGAGCCCCGTCCCTTCCACGACGAGCGCTGCGGCCGCAGCGGCCAGCCGGACGTCGTCGTCGGTGATTCTGGTGTCGCGGGTGACCGTCCGGCCGCCCATGAACGGCGCTGCCGCGAGGGCGGCGAGGAAGACGTCACCGGCACCGGTCGGGTCGACCTGCCGAGCCGCGACGGCCCGATAGCGCAGCGGGCCCTCCTCCTTCGCGGCCCGACCGGCTGTGACGATCAGGCCGCCCGCCTCGCCGTCGGTCAGCACCAGCCGGGCACCGGGGCGCAGGAACGTGCAGGCGTCGTCGACGGACACGTCGGGCCCGAGGTCGTGCCGGCTGGCGCCGATCAGGTCGGCGCGCTCGACGAGCGGCGTTCGCTCCGGCGGCTTGCGTCCGGTGCGCCGTCCGGCCCCGAGCACCCGCAGCAGCCCCTGCCAGCCGAGGGCCAGGCGGGCCTCGCGCGGCACGGCCGCCGCCCACTCCGGCCCGGTCTCGGCCGAGACGGGCACGACCAGCCACGACGGTGCCTCCGACCACGCGGGCTGGATCGCGACGACCGGCAGCGGGTCGCCGGGCTCGACGCACGTCTGGACCCGGCCGGCCCGCGTCTCCACGTTCTCGAACACAGCGCTCCGACCGATCGGCACGAACTCGAGCGTCACGCCGGCTGCGCGGAGGAGCTCGAGCTCGGCGGCCTGCGCCGTGATCCGGTCGACGCCGATGATCGCCAGGGAACGCAGGCCGAGGCGGGCGCTGGTCAGGGCCGCGTAGGCCACTCCCCCTCCGAGCCGCCAGCCGCGCGGGTCGGCCGGGTCGAGGTCGCGGCACGGATTACCGACGTGGACCGCGTCGAATTGGTCGAATTCGGCGCCAGCGCGGTATCGTGAGGGCATGTACTTCTACGAGCTCCATGAGGCCGAGGGCGACATCTTCTCGGACCTGCTTCTCGTCCACGAGGAGCGCTTCGAACCCGACGAATTCCTGGACCTGGTCCGGGCCGCCAACCGGAAGGTCCACGACGGGTTCGAGGAGGATACGTTGATCGAGGCCGTTGCCCGGGTCCTCGAGGACGAGCAGGGCTTCACGACCGTCAGCGACGAGCGGCTGACCGCCTCGGTCCTGGTCACCACGAACGAGGAAGACACGCAGCTCAGCGTGCTCGAGGCCGCCGATGCCGGTCCCGACTGGGGCGACGAGGACATCGACGAGAACGACATCGACGAGGACGACCTGCCCGACTACCGGGCGGTCATCGCCGAGCTGCGCCCGAACCGGGATCCGTCGCTGAACTGAAGTTCCTGGCGCGGTCGGCGGCCGGCGCGATCGGCGGCGGCGCGGCCGGCAGCGCGGCCGGCAGTGGCGCGTACGGCGGGGCGCGTTCGCTAGAGGCAAACAAATCGGCCAAATTGACGAGCTCGAGGCCTCGTCCCGGTCGCCGTGCGCCGTCGCGGGCCGGCCGTTCGCCCACGGCAAACAAATCGGCCGAATCGACGCGCTCCAGGCCCCGGCGGGGACGCCCGATCTCGCGGTTTCGTTCGCCGCTGGCGAACGGACGGCGGAAACCGACTGCCCGAGCCAGGCGACTCTGGCGCGTCGACCGCGTTCTGTTCGCCAGCGGCGAACACCGGGAACCTGGCCCCTTGCGGCGTTCGGCGCTCAGCAGGACGCCCACCCGCCCGGGTATCTCCGACGGAGATCAAAACCCCCGAATCGATGGCTCGAAGGGCCGTCTCCGGCGGGCACGAGGCCGATTCAATCTCCCCAGGAGATCGAATCGGCCGAATGGTGCCCCGACCACGCAGCAAACCGTCTGGGTTCCGCGGTTCTGATCTCCTGGGGAGATGACCCGACTCGATCCCAGGAAACGCGAGCGGGACGACGGCCGGGAAGCCGCTGGGGCCAGATCAGGGCTGCGGACCCCGGTCACGAGACCTATTTCGAGAAGAGGATCTCCAGCACGTCGCCGTCCTTGACGAGGTAGGTCTTGCCCTCGGAGCGCAGCCGGCCGTGCTTGCGGGCCTCGGCCATCGAGCCGAGCTCGAGGAGGTCCTCGTAGGGGACCGTCTCGGCCCGGATGAAGCCCCTGGCCAGGTCGGTGTGGATCGCGCCGGCGGCATCGACCGCCGTCGACCCCGACGGGAATCGGCCAGGCCCGGACCTCGTCGGGGCCGGCGGTCAGGAAGCTGACCAGGCCCAGCAGCCGATACGACAGGCCGATCACCCGGTCGAGGCTCGAGCCGTGGATCCCGAGCTCGTCCATGAACGCGGCGGCCTCGTCGGGCTCGAGCTCGCCCAGCTCCATCTCGATCCGGGCGGACAGCGCATCGACGA
The DNA here is from genome assembly GCA_963727055.1 of uncultured Chloroflexia bacterium. Lineage (GTDB taxonomy): Bacteria > Chloroflexota > Limnocylindria > Limnocylindrales > CSP1-4 > Palsa-1033. The sequence goes on along the minus strand of CAVSEN010000003.1, from coordinate 396,491 downwards.
GCGCATTCCGATGGACGTAGCGCTCGGCGATCCCGGCCACGATCTCGGCTTCCCGGGCGATGTCGCCCTCGCCGACGTTGAGCAGGACGAGGACCGGCTTCTGGCTCAGGAACCGGAAGCCACGCAGGATCTTCTCCTCGTCGCCGTCGAGGTCGAGGTCGCGGATGGGCGAGCCGGCTGACCAGCCCGGCGTGGAGCCGGGCCAGGACGGCCTCCTCCCGCTCGTTCGATTCGCGCTCGGCGGGTGTACCGTGGCGGCCGGTCGCCCGGAGCCGCTCGAGCCGGCGTTCGGCCATCGACAGGTCGGCCAGGACGAACTCCAGGTCGAGCCGCTCGAGGTCGCGCCAGGCGTCGACCGAGCCGTCGGGATGGGGCACCGAGGCATCCTCGAACGCCCGCACGACGTGGAGCAGCGCGTCCGAGTCGCGCAGCCGGGCCAGGTGCTCGGCCGGCAGCTCCTCGGTCCCGACGTGGCCCTCGGATGATGCGGGCGGCGCCGGCAGGTCCGCGTAGGTCACGTCGGCGTGGACGATCTTCTTCGGCTTGAAGATCTCCGCGAGGCGGTCGAGCCGCGCGTCGGGGACCTTGACCACCCCGACGTTGAGCTGCATCCCGCCGAATCCGCCCGTCTCGGCGTGACCCCGGGTCAGGGTGTTGAAGACGGTGGTCTTGCCCGCCGCGGCAAGCCCGACGATGGCGATCTGCATGCGCCCCGATTGTCGCCGATCGGCCCGGTCGGCGTCGGCTCAGTAGCCGGCGAGCGGATCGACCACGTTGGCGAGGGGCTCGCCGGCGGCGTAACGACGGAGGTTGTCGCAGAACAGCTCGACCGAGCGGTCGAGGACGCGGCCGCTCGACCACGACGTGTGAGGCGTGACGATCGCGTTCGGGAGGCCGTAGAACGGCGAGGTCGCCGGCAGCGGCTCGTCGCGGAACGTGTCGAGGACGGCCCCGCCGATCTGGCCCTCGCGCAGCGCGCGCAGGAGCGCCCGCTCGTCGATCAGCCGGCCGCGGGCGACGTTGATCAGCCAGGCTCCGGGCTTCATCGCCTCGAGCGCCGGGCCGTCGATCAGGTTCTCCGTCGCCGGGGTGAGCGGCGCGGCGAGGACGACGAAGTCGGACTCAGCCAGGAGCTCGGGCAGGCCGTCCGGCCCCAGGACCCGATCCTCGGCCCGTGGGAGCCAGGCCGCGGGATCATCCCCGGCGAGCGACGGCTGGCTGTCGTCCGAGCGGCGCCGGGTCGCGATCACCCGGCAGCCGAACGCCGTCGCGAGACGGGCGACCGCCTGGCCGATCGATCCGAGCCCGACGATGCCGACGGTCACGTCACCCAGCTCGGCTCCCTCGAGCGGCTGCCAGGTCCGCTCCCGCTGGAGCTCGAGGAGCTGGGGCAGCCGCCGGCTGACGGCCAGGATCATCATCAGGACGTACTCGGCGATCGGCTCGGAGAAGACACCCCGGGCATTCGTGATCACCACGCCGCGCTGGCGGCTTGCCGGGGTCAGGACCCGCTCGACGCCCGCCGTTGCGGAGTGGACCCAGGCCAGTCGGGGCGTGCGAGCGAGCAGCCGGTCGAAGGCCTCCGAGCTGAGGAAGCCGCGCAGCAGGACCTCGACGTCCTCGACCGGGCCGTCGGCCAGGCCCTCCGACGAGACCATGACCAGGCGCGAGCCGGGGGCTGCGGCCCGGATCCGCTCGAGGTCGCGCGAGCGGTAGCGGGCGGACAGGATTGGGCTGAGGGCGATCGCGGCGGGCACGCCGTGCGGTCCACGCCCAGGGCCGGGACCGGGTCCGACGACCGCGCTATCGCTGGTCAAGCGTCCCGCCTCGTGCCGATCACCCGGGCGAGCCAGCGCTCGGGCGCATCGATCTCACCCGCCTGGGGCAGCGACTCGGGGCCGTCCCACAGCCGGTTCAGGGCGGCCCTGCCGCCGGCCGCGGCGATCGCGGCCACGAAGCGCTCGCCCCTGCGGTACTGCTCCATCTTCAGGTCCATCCCGATCAGGCGCATCATCGCCCGCTCGACGCCGGTCTTCTTCTGGTCCCGCCGGGCATGGAAGCGCTCGCTGATCCGGTCAATCCCGGGCACGAGATCGCGGCCGTACTCGTCCATGACGAAGTCGCTGAAGCCCTCCAGCAGGCTCATCACGGCCTGGGTCTCGCGGAACAGCCGGCGCTGCTCGGGGTCCATCAGGCGCTCCAGCCAGTGCTCGGCGCCGCCTTCGCCCCGGAGCGACCGTCCCAGCCGCCGCAGGCCGCCCTTGCTGAGCGACGCCGCACCGTTGGAGAACGCGCTCAGCTGGCGCTCGAGCCGATCGGCGAGGTACGGCCGCAGCCAGGGATGGGCCTCGAACTCGAAGGCGTGGGTCGTCTCGTGGAGGGCGATCCAGGTCCGGAAGGGGTCGAGCGGGACGTCCAGGACACGGGCCGTCTGGCGGATGTTCTCCTCGACGAACAGGAGCCGGCCGGGGGTTGTCTCGGCGGCCAGCAGGGCCAGGTCGTACTGGCCCAGGACCCGGCCGCCCATGAAGCCCAGGAGGTAGCCGATCTGGCGGGTCGTGACCCAGCGGTTGGCGATCGCCATCGTTGCCGGGACCAGTCCCCCGCCCGAGGGCACGACCTGGTCGAGGAGCTGGCCCTCCAGCCGGCCGATCAGGTCGGCGAAGCTGGCGGCGTTGGCTCGGACCCAGCCGGCCCGGTCGACGACCCCGACCCGGTCGACGATTCCCGGCAGCTCGGTGCCCAGGGCCTCGGCCAGGCGCGGGACGACGACCGCCATCGCCGCGGCATAGGCCGGTTCGGTGGCCCGGATCTCGGCCGGCGTCAAGCTGCCCGGGGCCTTGGCGCAGGCGACCGACCGCCACGGCCTCGGCCCGGGTCCAGTCGACGAGCCCACGCCGGGCCGAGCGCTCTGCCCGGCGGCCGAGGACGGTCACCGCGGCCCCCAGTGCCGAACCGACGAGGAAGCCCGCCTGCCACAGCGCGGTCGTCGCCGGCGCCGGGCTGCTCATCCGACCGGGACCCCCAGCTCGATTCGCCTCGACGTCGGCGAAGGCATCCCCGAACAGCCGCCGGGCAAGTGGCTGAACGTCTCGGTCGAGCCCGTCGTCAGCTGGCGATGGACGACCGGACCGGCCGCCGGGGCCGGGCGGGCATGGCCGTCGCGACCGGGATCGGCGGCCGTCCCGCGGCTCGAGCCGGGGGCCTCGAGGCCGTTGATCGCCAGCAGGTCGCCGAGCGCCCAGGCGGTGGCCGTCGCCGAGTCGACGACGGCGACCCGGTCGCCGCCCACCGCCCGGATCGCGGCCGCGAGCAGCGGATAGTGGGTGCAGCCGAGGAGCAGCGTGTCGATCCGCCGCGGAGGCGGGCTGGGGCTCGCGCAGGGCACCATCGGCCGCCCGCTCGCCGAGCAGGCCGGCCAGCGACTCGCGGACGGCGGCCTCGACCTCCGGACCATGCAGCCGACCCGCCTCGACGAGCGGGACGAGGGCCGGTGTCGCCTGCTCGTAGACCTCGATCGCCGGGTTCTCCTCCTTGATCGCCTGGAAGTAGGCATGCGAGCGGACCGTGGCCGGGGTCGCGATCACGCCGACCCGCCGGTTGCGGGTCGCCAGCGAGGCGGTCACGGCGCCGGGCCGGATCACGCCCAGGATCGGCAGGTCGTAGCGCCGGCGGAGGTCGGCCAGGGCGACCGCGGTCGACGTGTTGCAGGCGATGACGATCGCCTTCACGTCGCGCTCGGCGAGCCGCTCGACGGCCTGCCGGCTGAACGCCAGGACCTCATCGTCGGGCCGGGGCCCGTACGGCGCCCGGGCGTTGTCACCGAGGTAGATCGTCGATTCGCCCGGCGAGCGGCGCAGGATCTCGCGCAGGACCGTCAGGCCGCCGACCCCGGAATCGAAGACGCCGATCGGACGCGGGTCGGACACCGGACCTAGCGCCGCGCCCCGACCGGGACCGGCTCGCCGACCAGGAGCTCCATGGCCACCCGGGTGATGTCCTGGCTGACCTGGGCGCCGGGCTCGGCCAGGACGAACGGCACGCCCGCGTTGTTGGCCTGGATCGACGAGCCGGCCGTCGGACACGACGTAGTGCTCGGGCACCCGGCCGAGCACCCTGGCCAGCTCGATCGATCGCCATGCCGCCGGACGAATCGGCCCGGTTGACGAGGTAGCGGACCTTGCTCGGCGGGTAGCCGATCGAGCGGAACGTGTCGGCCATGGCCAGGGTGTTGTGGATCGTGGTCGAGTCGTAGGTGACGATCTCGACGATCGTGTCGACAGGCGTCGAGGAAGGCTGAGCGTCGTGTCGGTCAGGGCGGCCGGCGTGTCGATCGACGACCACCTCGTACACCCGGCGCAGGAGCGACAGGATCTTGTCGACGTCGCGCACGGTGACCATCTCGGCCATCTCGATCCGGGGCGGGGCGAGGAGGATGTCGATGCCCGACGGATCGCGCCACAGGACGTCGGCCAGGTCCGATTCCTGGATCCGGTCGGTCGGCAGGTCGAGGATCGACGGCGCGTCGGGCGGCACCTTGAGCAGCGAGCGCAGGTCGCCGAACTGGAGGCTGCCGTCGATCAGCACCGTCCGCTGGCCGGCCTGGCCCATCGCCACCGCGAGGTTGAAGGCGATGGTCGTCTTGCCCACGCCGCCCTTCGGGGCGAACACGGTCAGGACCCGCGAGGCGGCCGCCTGCTCGCTCGACCTGGAACGCGCGTGTGGACGCCGGACACCTTGTTCATCAGGTCGAAGCCCGAGAACGGCATCGATCAGCACGCCGTGGATGCCCCGGTCCGGGTCCGGCACTCGACCGGGTGCTGGGGCACGGTCAGGACGATCATCGGCAGGCCGATCCCGCCGGCGTGGAGCTGGTCGACGAGCTGGAGGCCCTTGACCCGCCCCTGGAGCAGGGCGTCGACGATCACCACGTCGGGTCGCAGCTGGCCGATCTGGCCGGCGGCCTTGGAGCCGTCGACGAGCACGTCGAGCAGCTTGATCGCGCTCTGGGCGTTGAGCAGCCCCCGGATGTATTGGGCGACCTGCGGGACGTCCTCGACGAGCAGGAGCCGAATCTGGTCCTTCGCCATCGTTCGACGATACCATGCACGGCCGGCGCGACTAGCCCGCCGAACGGCCCATGGAACGCGCCAACGAGGCTATGGACGGCGGGCGACCAGGATCGCCCGTTCTGCGCCCGGCCCGAGCGGCTCCAGGCCATAGTCGCCGGCCAGGATCTCCACCTCGAAGCCGGCCGCCCTTGCCAGGTCGACGAGCTCGCCCGCGCCGACGAGCCGGAGGTGATCGCGCCGGATCCAGCGGGTCAGCGGCTCGCCCGGCCGGCCCTCGTCGTAGATCGCGGTCAGGATGACGGTCGCGGTCGCCGCATCGTGGAGGGCGGCCCGTCTTGGTCACGGTCCGTCCGGTCTCGGGCTCGACGCCGGACGTATTCGAGCACGAGCCGCCGGTCGTAGCGGGCGAGGTCGGCCGGCATCGGGCAGCCAGATGTCAACCACGGCCAGGCCACCCGGCAGGAGGGCCGCGAACAGCGTGTCGAGGGCGGCCCGCTGGTCGTGCCGCTCGGGCAGGAGGAACAGGGCGTTCAGGGCGAGGAACGCCAGGCGGAAGGCGGGCCGCGGCGGTCGCCAGGTCGACGAGATCCGCCTCGATCGTCGTCACGTCCGGCCGGAGCGTTCGCCTCGAGGCGGGCGAGCATCGCCGGATCGATGTCCACGCCGGTGACCAGCCGGCCGCCGGCCGCGAGCGGGCGGACGATCCGGCCGGTGCCGACCGCCAGCTCGAGGATCGGCCCGCCGGTTCGCTCGGCGAGCGCGAGGTAGAGGTCGATGTCGTCGCCCGGGTCCTCGGCCAGGTCGAGGTCGTACAGCCGGGCGAGGGCGGCCGCCTCGTCCCCGGCGGGGACAGTGATCCTCGCCTTCGCGTCGGGGACGGTCACGCGCCGGCCGGCTCCCAGCGGACCGTCCGGCCGGCCGCGCTTCTTGACCGCCAGGGCGCTGATCGCCTCGAGGGCGGCCCGGTTGGCGGCCATCGCCGTCGTCTCGGCGTGGTCGTAGGGCGGCGAGACCTCGACGATGTCCATCCCGCACAGGTCGACCGCGGCCACGATCTGGCGGATCGCCCGGAGGACCTCGCGGGTCAGCATCCCGCCCGGCTCCGGCGTGCCGGTACCCGGCGCCAGGCCCGGATCGATCACGTCGATGTCGATGCTCAGGTAGATCGAATCGGGCCCGTCGAGCGCCTCGGCGATCGCGTCGGCGATCACCGCCTCGGAGCCCCGCTCCTCGATCTCGCGCATCAGGTGGTAGCGCAGGCCATGAGCCTCCATCCATGCGAAGACGTCGACCGGCGGCCAGTAGCCGCGCAGGCCGACCTGGACGAAGTTCGAGCCCTTGACCGCCCCGGACTCGATCAGCCGGCGCATCGGCGTGCCGTGGCCGGCCAGCACGCCCCAGTCGTCGTTGGCCGTGTCGGCGTGGGCGTCGAAGTGGACGATCCCGATCGATGCCGGGCCGGCGGACCTCGGCGATCGCGGTGGCCGACGGCCAGGTGATCGAGTGGTCGCCACCGAGGATGATCGGGATGGCGCCGGTCCCGGCCACCTCGTGGACCTTGCGGTAGATCATCGCGTGGGCCCGCTCGATCCAGGCCGGCACGACGTTCGCGTCGCCGGCGTCGACCACGTCGAGGACCTCGAACGGCTCGACCCCGAGCTGGAGCGAGTTGATCGAACCGGACGTGTACTGGGCCTGGCGGATCGCACGCGGACCGAAGCGGGCACCCGACCGGTGGCTGACGGCGTCGTCGAACGGGGCGCCGACGATCGCGACGTCCGTCCGACGCAGGCGCAGGGCGGCCGGGTCGGTGATCCAGGGCAGGTTCATGAATGTCGTCGGGCCGACGTAGGTCGGCAGGTCGAAGTCGGGATAGACCTCGTAGTCGTGATCCCAGCCGTTGGCCGCGGCGAATCCGTCGGCGGGGGCGGGTTCCTGGCGCTCGGCCATCGAGACCTCCGGGAGGCGCCTCGGGACGGTCCGGACTACCGGGAGGCCGTCGCGATTTGGGCGTCTTCTGGGACGCCGCCGGTTCGGACCGACCGTCCAGCGGGGCGCCGGCGGCCATCCTAGCACCGGCCCGCGGCGTCACCGCAGCCAAGACTGCCTCAGCCCGCCGCCCGGAACTCCTGCCAGGCCGCCGCCACGAGGGCCGGATCGGCGAACAGCTCGTAGGCGGTCTGGGCGACGACGGTCGCGACGAGCAGGGTCACGGCGTCGGCATACGGCAGGGCGGCCGCGTCGCGGAACTCGATCGAATGACCGGGGACGCCGACGGCACAGATCGCGACGCAGGGATGGATGGTCGGCAGCACCTGGCTGACGTTGCCCATGTCGGAGCTGCCCAGGTTCTCGGCCTGGGGGCCGGTCGACGACGCCGTACGCGGCCAGGTTCGTCCCGAACCGGTCGGCCAGGACGAGGTTGTTGCGCATCGTGCGTGGCCCGCCCGCTGAAGACCACCTCGACGGTACAGTCGGCGGCGCAGGGCCGCCGCCCGGCAGAGCTCCTCGAAGCGCGCCCGCATCCGCTCGTACTCGGCTTCCTCGGGCGAGCGGATCATGAACCACGCCCGGGTCCGCTCGGGGATGATGTTGGCGGCCGTGCCGCCCTCGAGGATCGATCCCGTGGACCCGCGCCTCGGGCCGGAGCTGCTGGCGCCACAGGCCGACCGAGGTGAACAGCAGGATCATGGCGTCGAGCGCGTTCCGGCCGAGCCACGGATCCGACGCGGCGTGGGCCTGGAAGCCGTGGAACGTCACCTCGACGTCCTCGCTGGCCAGCAGCCCGCAGGTCACATGGGTCTGGTCCGACGGGTGGTAGAGGAGGGCTGCGTCGAGGCCCTCGAACAAGCCGTCCTCGATCATCACCGCCTTGCCCGAGCCCCGCTCCTCGGCCGGCGTGCCGAGGAAGACGATCTCGCCGGGAAGCTCCGGCGCGAGCGCCGCGAGGGCGAGCGCCGCGCCGAGCCCGGAGGCCGCCATCGTGTTGTGGCCGCAGCCGTGACCCAGGCCCGGCAATGCGTCGTACTCGGCGAGGATCCCGATCCGTGGCCGGTCCCCGCCCGGTTCGCCGGCCGACCCCCCGCCAGTCGGGCTCGAATCGCGGTGGCCAGGCTGCCGGCCGGCAGCTCGACCGTGAAGCCGTGACGGCGCAGGGAATCGGCGATCCAGGCCGCGGCCTGGTGCTCCTCGAACGCCTCCTCGGGGTTGGCGTGGATCCGGTGGCTGAGCTCGAGGATCTCGGCGCGATTGGCCGCGACGGCGGCCGCCAGGCGCGCCTTGGCCGGCGCAAAGGGCCCAACCGGCTCGGTGGCACCGAGGTCGCCGATCGCCGGCGGCTCACGCCGGACCGCCGTCATCGGTCCACCGACAGGGTCGCCTCGGCGACACCCACGATCACCAGCACGAACAGGCCGATCGGAAGGCTGAACGCGTTCTCCAGCCGCAGGAGCACGAACAAGGCAATGACGAATGCAACCCAGCCTCCGCGCCGGAAGGCCCGGGTCCAGTCGCCCCGGTAGGCGATCCGGCCATGCCGGCTGAAGATCACCAGCCACAGGATCGGGACGGCGGTCAGGCCGAACGACAGGCCAATCATGACCGCTCCGAGGAAGGCTGCCTGGCCGCTCGCGCGCGGGTCCTGGGTCGTGACGATGATCGCGACCCCAACCCAGGCGATCGCCGCGGCGACGAGGGTCGCGATATTGAGCAATCGGTCACGGGGTTCCATGCACTGGCGAGTCTAGCCGCGGCAGGCACGCCGACTCGGGCGACCGGCCGTGACCGCTGCCGATCGGCGGCCGTCAGTCGAGCGCCGCCTCGAGCTCGGCCAGCGAGTCGACCTCCAGGTCGGCCGTCGTCGAGCCGTCGGGCGGGGAGGCGGGCAGGGGCGACCCGGATTGCCGATCGCGAAGGTAGGCAGCCCGCCAGCCGGCCCCCTTCGCCCCGACGATGTCGGCCGCCCAGTCGTCGCCCACGTGGAGGATCGCCCGCCCGCTCTGGCCGAGGCCCGCCTCGGCGACGCGGAAGATCCGGGGATCGGGCTTGATCGTCCCGACCCGGTGGGAGACGACGACCGTGGCGAGCCAGGGCCGCCAACCGGCGTGATCGACGAAGTCGTCGATCGTCACCGCCCAGGGCCAGTTCGAGAGCAGGCCCAGGGTGAACCGGCCGGCCAGGCGCTCGAGGAGCGGGCCGACCTCGGTCGGCGCCGGGATGAGCTCGATGAACGCCCGGCTGTAGGCGGCGAGCGCTTGCTCGACCTCGGCCGGCTTCGAGCGACGCGCTGCGGCGTCGTCGTCCCAGCGCGAGTCGGGTCCGGGCGCGGCCATCCCTCGGAGCCGGGCGAGGACCCGGACGACGCGCCGGTCGAGGTCGACCTCGCGCAGGCGGGGCACGTCCTCGGCGAACTGCCGGTCGCGCTCCTCAGCCCAGGCCGTGGCGAACGCCGCCTGGTCGAGGCCGTCGACCCGCCTGATCGTCGTCCGGATCATCTCGTCGACGACCGCCCGGAGACCCGGGCCGCCGACCGGGACGAGGGTATTGCCGAAGTCGAAGGTGATCGCCCGGAGGTCGGGGAAGCGCTTCGACGCAGGGGGCATCCCTAGCGGGCCGCGCTCGCCGGGCAGATCTCCCGGAACGGGCAGTAGGAGCAGGCGACGAGGTCCGGTCGGGGGCTGAAGTCGCCGGCGCGGATCCCGGTCGCCGCCACCTGGATCTGGGCCCGGCCGCGGGCGAGACGCTTGTCGTCGACGGTGGCCCGGCCGACCACGCCCGACTCGAGGAAATTGAGCTGGACCGCGTCGGGCAGCCGGCCGGTCATCGCCTGCCAGCCCATCGCGTAGATCGTGAGCTGGAGCGAATCTCGGGCGCGCTGGCGGGCCTTGTCGGGGTCGCGCACGTCGCTCGACTTGTAGTCGGTGATGGTGACGACCTCGCGCGGCAACAGGGCCAGGGTCGGCTCGACGACATCGGGCATGATCGCCGGGCCGGGCGCGTCGCCGTCGGGCGCTGCCTCGACACCCTGGCCGGCGGGCTCGACATCAACGCGATCCCAGCGGCCGCGGATCCGATCGCCGTCGAGCGAGAAGGCGAAGTCGCGCTCGACGTAGGCCGGGATCACCGCGCCGGGCTCGAGCTGCTCGGCGCGGAACCGCCGAAGTGCCGCCTTGCCGGCCTCGAGCCGCGCTGTCTCGTGCTCCCGGTTCAGGAATCCTTCGCTCGACCAGGCCGCCTCGAACGAGGTCTCGAGCTCGGCCTCCGACATCACCTCGCCCCGGGCGTGGCGCTTGTGGAACTCCTGGACGGCCCGATGGAGCGCCGCTCCATAGATGATCGAGTGATGGGGCGATACGGGCATCCGCAGGACATGGACGAACTTGTACTTGAGCGGGCAGGTCAGGTAATCGTCGACCTGGTAGAAGCTCAGCGAGAGCGGCTCGTTCGACGGTCGTCGCCGATCGGCGGTCGAGGCCGCCGGCTCGTCGGCGGCCTCGAACGTCGCCAGCCGGGCGAGCGGGCCTGCCGGCCGGGCGATGCCCTGGGGCAGTGCGGCGATCGGCAGGTCGAGGGCTTCCAGGACGAACGGCGAGACCCGCCGGGCCCGTCGGCCGCCGTAGTCGACGGCGTGGCTGAGGATCAGCTCGTCCCGTGCCCGGGTCATCCCGACGTAGAACAGGCGCCGCTCCTCCTGGAGATGGTGGTCGGCGCTGGAGCCCGACACGGGCAGCAGCTCGGCGGGGATCTCGAGCCCGTCCCGGCGCCGGCTGGCGGGAAACCGGCCGTCGGCCAGGCCGGCCAGGAACACGGTCGGGAACTCGAGGCCCTTCGCCTTGTGGACCGTCAGGACTGAGACGACGTCGGCGTCGGTGTCGACCTCGGCCGTGGGCGGCTCGTCACCTGCCTCGATCAGGGTCTGGAGGTGGCGGGCGACGAAGACCGTCCGGTCGTCCGGGAGGAGGGCGGCCTGGCCGTGGACGATCTCGAAGAAGCGGGCGATGTTCTGGAGCGCCTCTTCGTCCGCGGCGGTCGTGGCCGCCGCCAGCCGGCCGAGGATCCCCGAGCCCTTCAGGAAGGCATACAGGACCTCGCCCGCGGGCCGCTCGTGGGCAAGCTCGCTGAACGTGCGCAGGTCGGCGACGAGCCGGCCGAGCGCGCTCCTGGTCTCGGGCCCGATTCGCAGGATGCCGGGCTGGCGGTCGAGCTCCTCGAGGACCTCCCACAGCGAGCGGTTGCGCCGCCGGGCGGAGTTGATGATCGCGGTCAGGTCGGGACCGTGGAGGTTGTAGACGTGGGACGCGGCGAGGGCGTACAGGTCGACGCTCGAGGACAGGTCGGCCAGCGTCCGCATGAACGCCAGGAGGAGACGGATCTCGGGCCGGGCATACAGCCCCGACGCGCCGCTGAAGCGCCAGGGCAGGCCGGCAACGTTGAGGCTGCGCAGGATCGTGTCCGCGCCGCCGTTCGTCCGGACGAGCACGGCGTGATCGCGAAGGGCCGCGCCGGCCTTGACCCGCGCCCGGATCTCCGCGGCGATCCAGTCCGCCTCCTCCGCCCCGGTCGCGAACGACTCGTGGCGCAGGCCCGGCAGGCGGCCGCCCGAGGCCGGCTCGGGGCGTTCGGCCCGGAGTCGCTTCGAGATCCCGGCCCGGACCTCGAGGCGATCCGGGTCGTTGAACTGGATCAGGCGGTGGCTGGCGGCCAGGATCTCCGGCCGCGAGCGGTAGTTGCGACGCAGGACGACGAGCCGGCTGCGCCGGTAGCGCTCACGGAACTCGAGGATGTTGCTGATCGCCGCGCCCCGGAAGCGGTAGATCGACTGGTCGTCGTCGCCCACCACGGTCACGTTGCGGTGGCTCTCGGCGAGCAGCGCGACGAGCTCGGCCTGGGCCCGGTTCGTGTCCTGGAACTCGTCGACGAGGATGTACCGGTAGCGGCGCTGGAGCTCCTGGCGGGCGGCCGGGGACTCGCGCAGCAAGCGGACGGCGAGGCTGACCTGGTCGCCGAAGTCGATCAACCCGGCTTCGCCCAGGAGGGCCTGGTAGCGAGCGTAGGCCCGGCCGAGCTCGAGCTGGCGCTCGGCGGTCTCGGCGGCGGAGGCGGACGCCGCGCGGTCCTCATCGCCGGCCGTTCCCCGCCGCGCGATCCGGGCCAGGCGTCCGGCCTCGCCGACGAGTCGATCGGCACCGGCCAGGTACGCCGGCGGGCTGATGTCCTCGTCCTTGCAGCGGCTGAAGTGGGCGGCCAGGGCCGACAGGAAACGAGTCGGGTCGCCCAGCGGGCGGTAGGCATCGAGCTCGAGCTCGAACAGCCGCTCGCGCAGGAAGATGACGACTTCGGGCCGGGACAGGACCCGGGCGTCGGGCGGCAGGCCAAGCTCGAGCGCGAACTCGCGGACCAGGCGGTCGCCGAAGGCGTGGAACGTCGCGATGGTCGCGTCGGCGTAGCCATACGGCACGAGCTGGTCGACCCGCAGCTGCATCTCGGCCGCGGCCTTGTCGGTGAATGTCAGGCCGAGGATCTCCGATGGGCGGGCTGCATGGGAGGCGATCAGCCAGGCGATCCGCCGGGTGATGACCTGGGTCTTGCCGGTTCCCGCGCCGGCCACCACGAGGAGCGGCCCGCTGCCATGGACGACGGCCCGGCGCTGCTCGGGGTTCAGCCCGTCGAGCAGCGCGTCGAGGCCACCACCCAGCCCCGGCTCGACGATGACCGGGTGCAGCGCGGGTCCCTTCTGGGCGCCCCACAGCGGAACCTGCTCGAGCGGATGGAGCCGGGATCCGGAGCGCCTCGCTCGGCTGGGACGGGTTGCGGTCAGCGTCTGGAGGGGCATGGCGCAAGGATCGCGGGTCGTCGTGACAGCTCGGGCGTCACCGGCCTCCGCGACCGCCGGCGGGTGCGCCGGCCGCGGCCCGGCCGCGGATCGCGACCCGGCCCCCGGTCGCGTCGCGGGCCAGGTCGAGCGCTTCCCCCTCCTCGTCCGAGAGGGCCGCCTCGGGCCGGCCGGCGGCCACCGCCTTGGCGTAGATCCGGGTCGCGCCGCGCGAGTGGAGGCTGGAGATGATGATCCCGTCTTCCTCGGCGTCGAGCAGGGCCAGCGCGAAGCTCTGGTTGCCGCCCGTGTCCTCGAAGGGGTTGAACCGGACGAGGCCGATCCGCTGGAACGCCCGCCGGCCGTCGACCTCGAGCTTGCCGGTCCGCCGGGCGAGCTCGATCACGTCCGCCTGGACCTCGACGACCCGGCCGAGGTGGGTCTCGAGGACGCCCTGCAGGCTTTGCCCGTCGTCGCCGCGGGTCACCCGGTCGAGGCGGCCCTGGAGGTTCGCCAGCCGGCGCCAGAGGAGGGCCAGGCCGGCCAGGCAGGCGCCGAGCAGGACGATGAGCACGGGCATCAGCGTCGCCGGATCGGGCACGCCGCCGAGTCTAGCAGGCCGGGTGCTATCCTCAGCCGTCGGCGAATCGCCGCCGGCTTCCCACACGGAGGACACTGCCGCCGATGGCCAAGCGCGCTCGCGGGACCACGCGACCAGGCCAGCGCCGCCCGATCCAGCGGATGGCCCGACCGCTCGCCGGCTCGACGACGGCAGCGCCGCCGGAGGCCCTGACGGCCGCCGAGGTCGCCCGGGCGGCCGAGCTGGAGGCCGGCCTGGTTGCCGCGACGCGAGCCGGCGAGGCCGTCGCCGGCCGCCCGCTCGAGCGAACCCGAACGGTCGATCCCGCCCCGGCGCTGGGCCGCCGTCCAGCCGGGTCCGGCCGGCTCGCCCTGGAGGCCGCCGAGGAGTACCAGTACGTCGCCCGCGACATCCGCCGGATCGCCGTCATCGGCGGCTCGATGTTCATCGTCCTGGCGGTCCTGTTCGTCGTGCTCCAGATCGCGGGCGTCGCCCAGCACTGAGCCGACCGCGGGCCGCGCTCGCCCGCTCGAGCTCGAATTCCTGCTCCGGGTAGGCCGGCCATCCCCCGATCGGCCTATCGACACGGCCGGGGCCAGCGGACACGATCCGAGGCCGGGAACCCGGAGCACGAGCGTACGTCCTTGTCGAGCATCCGCACCGAACGTCCATATCGGCGCTCACGTCTTCTCGTCGTCGTCCTCGGCCTGAGCCTGCTCCTCGTCGCGGCGACGAGCATCGCCCTGGTGGCGGTCGTCAGCGCCAACGTGGAACACGCGGCGATGAGCGCCTCGGATGCGTCCGACCAGTCGATCGTGACGGCCCTGGTCGAATCCGGCCTGCCCGCCGCCGACCTGTCGCTGACCGGCGTCCCGGCTGCCCGGGTGACCGAGATCCAGGCCCAGCTCCAGTCCCTGCTGGACCACGCGACCGGAATCCTGCACGTCAAGGTCTACGCGCCCGACGGGACGATCCTGTACAGCAACCTGGGCGGCCTGCGCGGCCAGAATCTCGGGCCGGACGACGATCTTGAGCAGGCCTTCGACACCGGGCGGGTCGCCCCGTCGATCGTCGCCGCGGACGACCCGGACGCCGCCACGGCCCGCCAGCCGGCCGGCACCGAGCTGCTCCAGGAGTACTACCCGATCCGCGTCGGGAACAGCGTCCCTGCCGTGTTCGAGATCTACCGGGACGCCGGGCCGATCCTGGCCACGGTCGCCGACACGACCCGCCAGGTCATCGCCGTCGTCCTGGTCGCGGCCCTGGTCCTGGGCATGCTGCTGTACCTCATCTTCCAGGCCGCCCAGCGCCGGCTCACCCGCCAGACACGGGCATTGGTCGAGGCCGGCCGGCGCGATGCGCTGACCGGCCTGCTCAACCACGGCACGGCCGTTGCCGCCCTGGCCGAGCTCCTCGAGCACACCCGCGGCGATGCGGGCTGCACGGGCATGGCCCTGATCGACATCGACAACTTCCGACTGCTTAACGACACCCATGGCCACGGGGCCGGCGATCGGGCGCTGCTCGAGGTCGCCCGGATCATGCGCGCCGAGTTCGACGAGACCGCAATCCTCGGCCGCTACGGGCCCGACGAGTTCCTGGTCGTCGCCCCGCCCGATCACAGCGCCGGGCTCGAGGCGGCGATCGACCGGCTGCGTGACCAGATCGCCGAGCTCAGCCTCCAGTTCGGCCAGTCGGAACGGCTGCCGGTCACCGTCAGCGCCGGGATCTGCTACGCCCCCGCCGATGGCAACGCGGCGACCGAGCTGCTGACCGTAGCCGCGATCGTCCTGGGCGAGGCCAAGGCCAGTGGCGGCAACGGCGTCCGGGTCGCCGACGCGGCCCCGGCCGCACTCGGCCCGGCGGAGCGCTCGAGCTTCGACGTCCTGGCCGGCCTGGTCCTGGCCGTCGATACCAAGGACCGCTACACGAAGCGCCATTCCGAGGACGTCGCCCGCTACAGCCTGTTCCTGGCCGACCGGCTGGCGGTCGACCTCGAGCTGCGCCAGACGATCGAGATCGCCGGCCTGCTCCACGACGTCGGCAAGATCGGCATCCCCGACGGGATCCTGCGCAAGCCCGGGCCGCTGACGGTCGACGAGTATGCGATCGTCAAGCAGCACGTCGCGCTCGGTGACTCGATCGTGCGCGACGTCCCCAACGCGGTTCTCGTCCGGGCCGCCGTCCGCCACCACCACGAGCGCTGGGACGGCGACGGCTACCTCGACGGCCTGGCCGGCGAGGAGATCCCCTTGATCGCCCGGATCCTGGCCGTCGCCGACGCGTTCAGCGCGATGACCACGACTCGGCCCTATCGCAAGGCGATGTCGATCCAGGAGGCCCTCCATCGCCTCGAGGACGCTGCCGGGAGCCAGCTCGATGAGCGCCTCGTGACCGCGTTCGTGACCGGGATCGAGACGGCCGAGGACGCCCCGCTGCCAGGCGACGGCCGGCCGCTGCGCCGGATCTGGACGCCCCAGGCCAGCGTCGCCTGAGCCCCGCGGCCCGGTCGTAGACTGACCGGGTGGCGACCCGCCGAACAGCTCCGGACCAGACCGCCCTCTTCCAGCCGCCGGCCGGCGTCCAGCCGCTGGCCGCCCGGATGCGGCCCCGGACGCTGGCCGAGTACGTCGGCCAGGACCACCTCGTCGGCGAGCACGGACCGTTGCGCCGCTCGGTCGAGCGGGGCTACCTCGGGTCGATCCTCCTGTGGGGGCCGCCGGGCACCGGCAAGACCAGCCTGGCCCGCCTCCTGGCCGATGCGATCGGGGCCGAGTTCATGAGCCTGTCGGCGGTGATGAGCGGGGTCGCCGAGATCCGCTCGACCGTGGCCGCGGCCCGCGAGCGGCTGACGATCGGCGGCGGCCGGAGCGTGCTGTTCATCGACGAGATCCACCGCTTCAACAAGTCCCAGCAGGACGGCCTGCTGCCGCACGTCGAGGACGGCACGATCATCCTGATCGGTGCAACGACCGAGAATCCGTACTTCGAGCTGAACGGCGCGCTCCTCTCCCGACTCCGGATCTGGCGCCTCGAGCCGCTCTCCGACGACGACGTCGCGACGGTCGTCCGCCGGGCGATCGAGGATCCCCAGCGGGGCCTGGCCGGCGACCTGGGCCCGAGCGGCGGGGTCGACTTGCCGGAGGACGCCTTCGCCCATCTCGTCGGCCTGGCCGGCGGCGACGCCCGGCAGGCGCTCAATGTCCTGGAGGGGGCGACGGCCCTGGCCGAGTCGGCCGGCGAGCGCGACGCGGAGGGCCGGGTCGTGCCCAGCCTGCCCGACATCGAGGCGGCCGCTCAGCAGAAGGTGCTGGCCTACGACCGAGCCGGCGACGGCCACTACGACACGGCGTCCGCGTTCATCAAGAGCCTGCGCGGCAACGACGCCGACGGCGCCCTGTACTGGCTGGCGACGATGATCGCCGCGGGCGAGGATCCCCGGTTCATCGTCCGGCGGCTGATCATCAGCGCCTCGGAGGACGTCGGCAATGCCGATCCGCGCGCCCTCCAGGTCGCGGTCGCGGCGGCCCAGGCCCTCGATCACGTCGGCCTGCCCGAGGCCCAGTACGCCCTGGCCCAGGCGACCACGTACATCGCCACGGCGCCCAAGTCGAACCGTTCGGGGGCCGCCTACTGGGCCGCCGTGGCCGACCTCGAGGCGAACGGTGCTCTGCCCGTCCCGCTCCACCTGCGGAGCGCCGGCCATCCCGCCCTCAAGCACCACGGCTACGGCGTCGGCTATCGCTACCCGCCCGACTTCGAGGATTCGGACATCGCCCAGCTGTACCTGCCCGAGGCCCTCGCCGGGCGCGAGTACTACCGGCCCAACGACCAGGGTTACGAGACGACGATCGGGACCCGGATGGCCGGCCGGGCCGCGGGCCGCCAGGCGGCGCGCGAGGCCGGCCGGCAGCGGCGCGAGGCGGAGCCGGGACCACCGGTCGACTCGATGAAGGCGGCCGGCTCGATCCTCAAGACCCGCGAGACGAACCGGCGCAAGCTGGCCGAGACCGAGCGGCGCGACGCCGGCGGCGCCGTCGTCGATCGTGACGCTGGCGGACCGGCGAGCTGACCGACGCCGTCCTGCAGGCTCCCCCGCCCCGTGTCACGATCCGCGGGTCGATCGAACCACAGGGAGCCCGTCGTGAATCGCTTCGAGCCCAACCTCCGGATCCCCGGGCCGACCGCCCTGCCGCCCAGCGTCCGCGAAGCCGGCGCCCGCCAGATGATCAACCACCGGGGACCCGAGTTCGCGGCGATGCTCGGCCGGATCCTGGCCCGGATGAAGCCGTACTTCGGTACGACGAGCGACGTCGCGATTCTGTCCTGTGCCGGCTCGGGCGGCCTCGAGGCGGCCGTCGTCAACACCCTGTCGCCGGGCGAGCGGGTCCTGGGCGTGTCGATCGGCTCGTTCGGCGACCGGATCGCCAAGATCGCCCAGGTCTATGGCGCCGACGTGACGAAGCTCTCGATCGAATGGGGCCGGGCCGCTGATCCGGCCGAGCTGCGCACGCACCTCGAGGCGAACCCGGGCTACCGGGCCGTGCTCCTCACCCACAACGAGACGTCGACCGCGGTGATGAACCCGATCGCCGAGCTGGCCGCCACGATCCGGTCGGTCCAGCCCGACGCCCTGATCATCGTCGACAGCGTGTCGGGCCTGGGCGCGGTGCCCTTCGAGATGGACGCCTGGGGCGTCGATGTCGTCGTGACCGGCTCGCAGAAGGCCTGGATGGCGGCGCCCGGGCTGGCCATGGTCGCCGCCTCGCGGCGGGCATGGGCGGCGATGGATACGGCCACGATGCCCCGCTTCTACCTCGACCTGCGCAAGCATCGCGAGGCCCACGCCCTGGGCCAGACGCCCTGGACACCGGCGATCGCGGTCGTCTACCAGGTCGATGCCGGCCTGGCCCTGATGGAGAGCGAGGGCGCCCAGGCGATCTTCGCCCGCCACGAGACCTGCGCCCTGGCGGCCCGGGCAGGGCTCGAGGCGCTCGGCTTCGAGCTGTTCGGCGACCCCGCCCACTACTCCCGGACGGTGACCGCGGCGCGGGTGCCGGCCGGCTTCGACTGGAAGGCGATCAATGCGGCGCTCACGGGCGACGGCGTCATCCTGGCCGGCGGCCAGGGTCCCCTGGCCGGCAAGATCTTCCGGGTCGGCCACCTCGGCTCGGTCACCCTGGGCGAGATCCTCGACGCGATCGGCGTCCTCGAGCAGGTTTCGATCCGGTTCGAGCGGCCGGTCGAGCCAGGCGCCGGGATCGCGGCAGCTCAGGCCGCCGCCCTGAACCGGATGGCGATCCATCCGAACCATCCGGCGATCGCCGCCGCGGGCGCCGCCGGAGCGTGAGGATCCTCGTCGCCGAGTCGGTTGCCGGGGAGGGCCTGGCCCTCCTCCGCGCGGAGCACGAGGTCGACGAGCAGATCGGCCTGAGCCCCGAAGGCTACCGGGCGATCGTGGCCGGTTACGACGCGCTCGTCGTCCGCAGCCAGGTCCAGGTCGACGCCGGGCTGATCGCGGCCGGCAGCCGCCTCGTCGTCATCGGCCGGGCCGGGGTCGGCGTCGACAACGTCGACCTCGAAGCGGCGACCCGGGCCGGGATCACCGTGGTCAACGCGCCGACGGGCAACACAGTCGCGGCGGCCGAGCACACCCTCGCCCTGCTCTACGTCCTCGCCCGGCGCGTGGCGGCCGCCGACGCGTCGATCCGCCGGGGCGAGTGGAAGCGGAGCCAGTTCACCGGCGTCGAGCTGCGCGGCCGGACCCTGGGCATCGTCGGCCTGGGCAAGATCGGCCAGGCCATCGCCAAGCGGGCCCGGGCAATGGAGATGACGGTGATCGCCGTCGATCCCTACGTCTCGGCCGACGGGGCCGCCGTCCACGGGGTCGAGCTGGTCACCTTCGACGCGCTCCTCGAGCGCGCCGACGCAATCACGGTCCACGTCCCGCTGACCCGCCAGACCCGGGGCTTGATCGGCGCCGCCGAGATCGCCCGGATGAAGCCCGGCGCGTTCCTGCTCAACGTGGCCCGTGGCGGAATCCTCGACGAGGCGGCCGTCGCCGACGCCCTTCGAGCGGGCCACCTGGGCGGCGCCGGGATCGACGTCTTCGAGCACGAGCCGCCGGCCGGCTCGCCGTTGCTCGACGCCCCGAACACCGTCCTCACCCCCCACCTCGGGGCTTCGACCGCGGAGGCCCAGGTCCTGGTCGCCGAGGAGGTCGCCGCCCAGGTCAACGACGTGCTGGCCGGCCGCCCGGCCCGCTATGCGGTCAACGCCCCGCTGCTCACCCCGGAGACGGCTCGCGCGATCGCCCCGTACCTGCCCCTGGCCGAGATCCTGGGACGCTTCTTCGCCCAGTTCAGCCGGACGGGCGTCCGGCGGCTGACCCTCGACGTGGCCGGCGAAGTGGCCCGCGACCTGGCCGGCCAGGATTCCTCGCCGCTGACCGCGGCCGTGCTGCGCGGCCTGCTCGAGACGACGACGACCGAGCGGGTCAACCTGGTCAACGCCGGAGCCCTGGCCCGGGCCCGGGGCATCAACGTCGTCGAGCGGACGTCGTCGGACGCCGGCGCGTACAGCTCGCTCCTGACCCTGACCGGCGAGGCCGACGGGACGACGACGACGATCGCCGGGACGGTGGCCAACGGCGAGGCTCGCCTGGTGCGCCTCAACGAGCTGTCGACCGACGTCGCGCCCAGCCCGGTGATGCTCGTGACGCGCCACCACGACCGGCCGGGCACGGTCGGCCGGATCGGCCTGGTCCTCGGCGCGGCCGACGTCAACATCAGCGCGATGCACCTCGCCCGCTCGCTGCCGCGGGCCGACGCCCTGATGATCCTGGCCCTCGACGACGATGTGCCGCCCGCGGTCGCCGACGCGATCCGGGCCGAGGAGGCGGTCCTCGACCTGTGGCTGATCCGGCTGGGGACCGAGCGCTGAGCGACCCACTGGTCCCGGCCGGCCTGAACGCGACCATCGTCCTGCTCCGCCATGGCGAGTCGGTCGCGATCACCGAGGGTCGCTTCCAGGGCCGGCTGAACACCCCGCTCAGCCCGCTCGGCGAGCAACAGGCGCTGCTCGCCGGCCGCCGGCTGGCCCGACCCGATCGGCCGCCGCACATCGCCGTGCCGGCCGCCGCTCCGCTCGAGATCGCCAGCTCGCCCCTGGCCCGGACCGCGGCCACGGCGGCCGCCGCCGAGTCGGCCCTGCGCGCCGTCTACGGCCCGGCCGTGCCGGCTGTGCGGCCCGAGCCCGGGCTGCTCGAGATCGGCCAGGGCGCCTGGGAGGGCCTCCATCGCGACGAGGTCGAGGCCCGCTACCCGGCCGAGCTCGAATCGTGGCGACGGGCGCCAACCGAGCCGTCGGCGCCCGGGTCCGAGCCGCTGCGCTCGGTCGATGCCCGGGTCCGGACGGCGCTCACGGCCATCCTCGGCCGGCTGGCCGCCGGACCGCCGACGACCGCGGCCCGGAGCTCGGCTGCCGGCTATCCACCGCCGACGAGCAGCACGGCCTGGAGCCTCCTCGTCGGCCACGACGGCGTGTTCAAGGTCACCCTGCTGGCGCTCCTCGGGCTGCCGCTCGAGCGGTTCTGGTCCTTCTCGCTGGGCCTGACCGGAATCACGATCGTCGGGATCCACGACGGCAGCGCCGTGCTCCGGGCGCACAACCTGCTTGACCACCTGGCGCCGCTCCAGGAGGCGGGCGCCGGTCCCGACGACGAGGCCACCGAGCGGGCGGAGAGCGGCGCGCTCTAGGCCGGCCTGGAACCGCGGGCTCAGCCTCGGTTCGAACGTCCCCGGCGCTGGGCACGCCGCTCGGAGCGTCGGAAGATCAGCCTCAGCAGGACGATGCGGAGGTGGCGCTGGGCGCGGTGCAGGGCGTCGAGCCGGTCGGGCTCGAGCGTCCGGCGGCCGTAGGCGACCTCGACCTTGGCCACAGCCACGGTGTGCAGGTCGGGCCGGGCCGAGGGCAGGATGTCGCCCAGGCCGCCGGCGTACTCGTAGACGGTCTGGTTGGGCCGCGGGCCGAAGCCGAACCGCCGGGCGAGGCCGACGACCCCGCCGTAGACCCGGTCGGGCTCCTGGGCTGTCCGCGGACCGCGCTGCCAGGCGACCAGGACGAGGCTGCCCATGATCGCCAGGAGGAGCAGGCCGACCAGGACGTAGCCGCCCGTCCCGCCGCCGGACGGCCCGGCCACGGGGCCCGCCGGGTTGTCATTCTGGTCGCGGATCGTCCGCCGCGGGAGTGGCGTGCCGCCGCTGCTCAGCGGCGCGGCGCTGATCGTTGGGCGAGGCGTGACCCGCGGACCGGCCGGCAGCGCGTCGGCCACGCCGATTCCGCCCCCGGTCGGGTCGAACGTGATCCAGCCGTAGCCGGGGAAGTAGACCTCGACCCAGGCATGGGCGGCGCTGTGCGGGATGACCTCGACGCCATTGGCGTCGGGCGTGCTGGGCAGGAAGCCCTCGGCCATCCGGGCCGGGATGCCCAGCATCCGGAGGAGGACGACCATCGTGCTGGCGTAGTACTCGCAGTAGCCGACCTTGCTCGTGGCGAAGCACTCGACGACGCCGGCGTTGCCGCAATCGACGTCCGAGACGTTCGCCCGGTAGGTGAAGCCGCCCTCGGACTTGAGGTAGCCCTCGATCGCCCGGCTCAGGCTGTACGGGTCGTTTGCAGTCGGGTGGGCGGCCCGGATCGCCGCCAGCAGGCGATTCGTGTTCGGGGCGGCGCTGGACGGTCGGGTCGAGCTGGAGGTAGTACTTGGTCACGGCGGCGGGATAGTCAGTCCCGGCGACGCTCAGCTGGTTGCCGGTCAGGCCGTGGGCGGGATCCGTCGCGTAGTCGATCGGGACCTGGGCGGTCACGCTGTAGTCGGCCGACGTCGACTTCGTGATCGAGCCAATGAAGGCGTCCGGCGCGCTGCCCAGGAGCGAGACGGTGGCGTCGGTCGACGTCTTCACCGGCGCATCCGGCGCGAAGACGTTGGGTGGATCGAAGTTGAGCTCGTGAACCGAGATCGTGACCGGATGCCGGCCGGCGGCGCTGCCCGGATCGTCGAGGGTGCCGGCCAGGAGCGGGCCGCCGGCGGCGACCGAGGTGTCGTCGGGGTGGGTGATGCTCCAGTTGCGGCCGTCGAAGAAGTCGTAGGCCACGGCTCGCCAGTGATACTGGCCGGCATCCGGCACGGTGATCTGCAGGACCGGCGTCGAATCGGTAATCCATTGGCCGGTGATCGGGGTCGAGGTCAGGAAGTCGACGGGCGCGAGGCGGGTGCCGGCGCCACCGCCGCGGAAGACGGCCTCCAGGCCGTGGGTCAGCTCCACGAGGCGCTGGTCGAGGCCCCGGCCGAGCCCCGCGAGCGGCGCCGACGACGCGGTCGAGGTCAGGACCAGGGCCCCGAGGACGGCGACGGTGACGAAGACGCTGCCCGCGCGGAGGTAGATCCCCGACAGCGAGCCGGCGTCGCCCAGCCGGTGCCGGAGCCACGTCGACCGTTCGTCGAGGGCGTGCAGGCGGATCAGCAGGAAGAGGGCGGCCAGGCTGAACCAGATCAGGATCCCGAGCTGCTCGTCGCGGGTGATGCTCATGTCGAGCACCAGGGCCAGGCCCGAGATGATCACCGCGTTCAAGGGTCGGTGGTGGCCGAAGACGGCGTAGCTGGTGAACTGGCCGGTGCCCCAGCACAGGATCCCCAGGACCAGCATGAAGTGGGCGTACTGCTGGGTGAACGCCAGGCCCCGGAACGCCAGGTCGAGGTAGGCGTCGACCGACGACGAGGCCGTCACGAAGAAGGCCGGCCCGGGCGTGAAGTCGCCGTTGAGCAGGACGCCGCCGACGGCGATCGGCAGGAGCAGGGCGGCGAAGACGGCTCCGAGCAGGTGAGCCAGCCAGCGCGACCAGCCGACCTTGGCCGAGATGAAGCCCCAGGCCACGCCGCCGGCCGTGGCGTAGGGCAGGAACGAGGTCAGCGCCGGCCGGCCGAGCACCCAGCGGGCGCTGTCGAACGACCAGGCCAGGCAGACCGAGAGGACGAAGACCAGCACGAGGCTCAGCCAGCCCTCGGCCGGCGCGCGTGGGATCCGGGCAACCAGCCGGTCGTTCATCGGCGCGCCCGGACGAGCTGGGTCGCGAGGGGCAGGTCGGGCGCGACGGCATAGGTCGTGAGCTCGTACTCGGCCAGCGCATGGCCGAGAGCCCGCGCCTGGAGGGCGGCGTCCGAGCCGGGCGCCCGGTCGCCCGCCCGGATCGTCACGACGACCGTGGCGATCCCTCGGCCGCGCAGGCTGGCCAGCGGCCGGACCCACGTCCGGTCGAGCGACGGCGTGATGACGACCGCGGTCATCCCCCGGCGAAGGCGAGGCAGGCCGGTCAGCAGCCCCTCGACGAGCGGCGTCGTCCCGTCGCCCTCGACGGCCGCCAGGAGCTGCATCACCTTGAGGTACTGGCGGCCGCCCCGGTCGGCCGGCAGGACCGCCAGCCGATGACCGTACGCGGTCAGCCCGACGGCCCGGTTCTCGCCCAGTGACTTGTCGGCGATCGAGGCCGCGACCCGCACGCCGACCTCGACGCTCGAGCTCGCCCCGGAGCCCTCCTGGACCCGGCTCTCGAGGTCGAGGAAGAGCCATACGTCGGCGGTCTGCTCCAGGTCGAATTCCTTGACCTGGATCTCACCCTGGCGCGCAGTCGACTTCCAGTGGATCCGGTTGAAGCCGTCGCCCGGAGCGTAGGGCCGGACGCTGGTCGCCAGCGGGCTGGTCTGGATCGTCCGTTCGGGTGCCGCGTGGCTGCCCTCGATGTTGGCCGACGGCAGGCGCCACAGGGGCAGGGCATCGACCCTGGGATAGACGACCAGGGTGATCGGCTGGCCGACGACGGCCGACGACTCGAAGAAGCCGAACGGGTCCCCGGTCCGGACCTGGAGAGGCTCGATCCGGAAGTGGCCGCGACGGGTCAGCGGCACGCGAGCGATCCACGACCGCTCGCCGTGCGAGCCGATCCCGATCGCCCGGCCGGGGATCGCGACCGGCAGGCTGGTCGGGTTGTGGACCTGGAGCCACGGCTTCGGCATCCGGCCCGCGTTGCGCAGGGTGTACGTCACCTTGAGCTGGTCACCGACGTGGCCGGTGACCTGGCCGACGGCGTAGCCGGCCTCCAGGTCGGCCAGGCCGAGCCGGGTCAGGACGTAGCTCCCGCCGAAGACCAGGATGCCGAGATAGAGCAGGTAGAAGAGGAAGGGCAGGCCGGACGAGAACGCGGCCAGGACCAGGAGGACCGCCAGGGCAACGATCGGCAGCCGGCGGAGCACCGGGCGACCTCAGCGCGCCACGCGCTGGGCTGGGTCGTCGCGGGAGCCGGCGGGGATCTCGCGCGGGCCGTGGAGCGTCGCCGACGCGGCGCCGACCGGGATCGTGTCGAGCAGCTCCCGGATGATCTGGGCGGGCAGGACGTCGTGGATGGTGGCGCTCGTCTTGATGATCAGGCGATGGGCGAGGCAGGGTTCGGCGAGGGCCTTCACGTCGTCGGGGATGACGTAGTCGCGGCCGAGCAGGCCGGCATAGGCCTGGCTCGGCGCGGTAGAGCGCGATCGAGCCTCGGGGCGACGCCCCAAGGTAGACGTCGGCATGGCTCCGGGTGCCGTTGACCAGCCGGACGATGTATTCGCTGACCGAGCTGTCGACGTAGACCTCGCGGATCGCGGCCTGCATCTCGCGCAGCTCATCGTTCGAGCAGACCTCGGTCAGCTCGTCGAGCGGGTGGGTCCGCTTCTGCTCGTCGAGGATCACGATCTCCTCGATCGGCTGGGGGTAGCCCAGGCGCAGGCGAAGCATGAACCGGTCGAGCTGGGCCTCCGGCAGGGCGAACGTGCCCTCGTACTCGATCGGGTTCTGGGTGGCGATCACCAGGAACGGATCGGGCATCGGGTAGGTCGTCCCGTCGATCGTCGCCTGGCGCTCCTCCATGCATTCGAGCAGGCTCGACTGGGTCTTGGGCGTCGCCCGGTTGATCTCGTCGGCCAGCACGACCTGGGCCATGATCGGGCCCGGCCGGAACTCGAACTCCTGGGTCTTCTGGTTGTAGATCGACAGGCCGGTCACGTCCGAGGGCAGCAGGTCGGGCGTGAACTGGATCCGGCGGAAGGTGCAGCCGATGCTCCGCGCGAGGGCCTTGGCCAGGACGGTCTTGCCCGTTCCCGGCACGTCCTCGATCAGCAGGTGGCCGCGGCACATCAGCGCGACGAGGGCCAGGCGGACCTCGTGGTGCTTGCCCACGATCACGCGTTCGACGTTGGCGACGACCTTCTCGCCCGTCTCCTGGATCTTCGTCATCGGGCTCCCTCGGTGACGGGTGCCGATCGGCGACCGAGCGGCGGGGATGGACCGGCGGCGGAACCGGCAGGCTTTGAGTGTCGGGAGATCGTACGCCAGGGACGTCGATCCGGTTCCCGTCGTGACGCGCAGCCCGCCTGCAGGACACGACGTGACGGGCCACGATAGCGCCGATGACCAGCCGAGCCAAGCCCGAAATCGACCCCGAGCGCCGGCGGCTGGCCGAGCGCGACAGTCGCACGGTCCGCTGGGAGCGCTGGGGACCGTATCTCTCGAGTCGCCAGTGGGGCACGGTCCGCGAGGACTACTCGGCCGACGGCCAGCCGTGGACCTACCTCACCCACGACCAGGCCCGCTCGCGCGCCTACCGCTGGGGCGAGGACGGCCTGCTCGGGATCAGCGACGACCACGGCCGGCTGTGCTTCGCCCTCGCCCTGTGGAACGAGCACGACCCCATCCTCAAGGAGCGACCCTTCGGTCTCAGCGGCCCCGAGGGCAATCACGGCGAGGACGTCAAGGAGCTCTACTGGTTCCTCGACGCGACACCCAGCCACAGCTACCTCAAGGCGGCCTATGCCTACCCCCAGGGGGCATTCCCGTACGCCGATCTCGTGGCCGAGAACGCCCGGCGGACGCGAGCCGACGACGAATACGAGCTGGTCGACACCGGCGCGTTCGCCGAAGGGCGCTGGTTCGACCTGATCGTCGAGTACGCCAAGGCCGCCGCCGACGACATCCTGGTCCGGGTCAGCGTCACGAACATGGGCCCCGATCCGGCCCCGATCCGCGTGCTGCCGACGCTCTGGTTCCGGAACACCTGGTCGTGGGGCCGCGACGAACCGCGGCCGCGCCTGGAGGCCGGCCCCGTGGCGGCGGGCGCCGGCGCCCGCGCGATTCTTGGCCGGGACGATCGGCTGGGCGAGATCCGGCTCGATTTCGATTCGCCCGGCGAGCTGCTGTTCACCGAGAACGAGTCGAACGCCGAGCGCCTGTGGGGTGTCGCCAACGGCGGACCGTTCGTGAAGGACGCTTTCCATCGGGCGATCGTCAACGGCGAGGCCGGGGCCGTGAACCCGGCCCTGACCGGCTCCAAGGCGGCCGGCCACCATCGCCTGGTCCTCGACCCGGGGCAGCGCCAGACGATCCAGCTGCGCCTCAGGCTGGGCGACGCGGCACGGGCGGCCGGAGACGGCGTCGATCCGTTCGCGGCTGCCGAGGCGACGTTCGCCGCCCGGATCGCCGAGGCCGACGCGTTCCATGCCGGCCTCGGTGGCGACCTCCTGAGCGCCGACGAGCGGCTCGTCCAGCGCCAGGCGTTCGCGGGCCTGATCTGGTGCAAGCAGTTCTATCACTACGACGTGAACGAATGGCTCGACGGCGACCCGAACAACCCGCCACCCCCTTCACGGCGGACCGGCCGCAACGCCGACTGGCGCGAGCTCAACACCAAGGACATCCTGTCGATGCCCGACAACTGGGAGTACCCGTGGTTCGCGGCCTGGGACCTCGCCTTCCACTGCGTCACCCTGGCGGTCATCGATCCCGGCTTCGCCAAGGCCCAGCTGCTGCTCCTGACCCGGGAGTGGTACATGCACCCGAACGGGCAGCTGCCGGCCTACGAGTGGCGCTTCGGGGACGTGAACCCGCCGGTCCACGCCTGGGCCGCCTGGCGGGTCTACCAGATCGAGCGGCGGGCAACGGGCCGCGGTGACCTGGGCTTCCTCGAGCGGGTCTTCCACAAGCTCCTGCTGAACTTCACCTGGTGGGTCAACCGCAAGGACCTCGACGGGGCCAACGTCTTCCAGGGCGGCTTCCTGGGGCTCGACAACATCGGCCTGTTCGATCGTGACGCCCCCCTGCCGGGCGGCGCCCACCTCGGCCAGGCCGACGGGACGGCCTGGATGGGGATGTTCTGCCTGAACATGCTGGCGATCGCCCTCGAGCTGGCCCAGGACGACCGAGTGTACGAGGACATCGCGACGAAGTTCTTCGAGCACTTCCTGTACATCGCCGGAGCCCTCAACAACCTGGGCGGCAGCGGCGTCTCGCTCTGGAACGAGGAGGACGGCTTCTATTACGACGCGATCCATTTCGACTCGGGCGAGGTCCAGTCGCTGCGGGTCCGGTCGGTCGTCGGGCTGATCCCGCTCCTGGCGGTCCACGTCCTGGAGCCCGAGGTGATCGCCGCCCTGCCCGACTTCCGGCGCCGGATGCGGTGGTTCCTCGCCAACCGGCCGCAGCTCGCCGGGAGCGTCGCCAGCTGGACCGATCCGGGCGTCGGCGAGCGCCGCCTCCTGTCGCTCGTCCACGGCGACCGCCTGCAGGCGGTCACCCGCCGGATCGTCGACCCCGACGAGTTCCTCAGCCCGTTCGGGATCCGCTCGCTGAGCCGCGAGCACCTCGACCACCCGGTCAGCCTGACCCTGCCCGGGGGCAGCTCGTACACGATCGGCTACGAGCCGGCCGAGGCGCGCTCAGGGCTGTTCGGGGGCAATTCGAACTGGCGCGGGCCGGTCTGGTTCCCGATCAACTACCTGTTGATCGAGGCCTACCTGACGTTCCACCACTACCACGGCGGGGAGCTCAAGGTCGAGCTGCCCTACGGCTCCGGCCGCCACGAAGAGCTCGACACCCTGGCCTGGAGCCTGTCCGACCGGCTGGTCAACCTGTTCCTGCGGGACGCCTCGGGTCGGCGACCCGTCCTGGGCCCGGATGCCCGGCTCCAGCCCGACCCGGCCTGGATCGACCGGATTCCCTTCTACGAGTACTTCGACGGCGACATCGGGCGGGGTGTCGGAGCCAGCCACCAGACCGGCTGGACGGCGCTCGTCGCCAAGCTCCTCGAGCAGACGGCCCGCCGCCGCCGGCGTGAGGGGAACGTCGACGACCCAGAGCCCTGATCGCGGCCGGCCCGAAGCGACCCGCCCCGAGCGGCTGCCACGGGACCACTGCCACAGGTTGCGCGAGGCCCTGGCCGCGGAGTGCATCTGCCCAGATCGTGGGCGGCCTCGATCAGCGCCTCGTGCGGCCCGGTGATCAGGGCGTTAACAACGCGTGGCGAGACGGGTGAGGCGTGGCCTGCCCCGCGCCCGTTGGCGGACTCGCCGTTCCCGAGGGGCGGGGGGCGGGGGCCCGGCCAGCGTGGCCGACTTCGCCCGAATTCCGCTGGCAGACGCACTACGGATCAGATTGGTGCGGGTCGCGACCTCGAGGCAGCGGAACCGGGGCTCCTTCACGCACGAATCCGCGCCGGCGGCACCGCCTTCGAGCCGTCAGGGCCTCCGCGGTTGCCCGTAACGCCGCTCCCGGCGGCATTCGTACGAAGTCGGGAGTCCGCTGCTTTCGCCGGGCCGCCCCGCGGGCCGCAGGGCCGTCCCGCCGCCGTTGACGCCCAGCGCCGGGTCGTGCGTCTCCGTGCCCTCGGCTGGCCACGGCCGTTTTGGCCGTCTAGCGCTGCCAGTGCTGGTAGACACAGATCGCGGAGTCCCTGAGGCGTCGTCGAGGCCGCAGCCCGGGTTTTCGTGCACGGATCGGCGAATTCGAGGCCGTCGCTGGCCTGGAATCGGATGCGACTCTCGGCTACCAGCACCGGGAGCGCTATCCGGCTGAAACCGAGGTGCAACGGGGGGCCGGGGGCCGTCGCCCCGGGTCTGCCCCGAGGCCGGCCCCGGGATCAACCCGGATCAGCCCCTGATCAGGGTCAGGCCGCCGACCCACAGGGTCATCGCGCAGCCGATCGCACCCATGGCGGCCAGGAACAGCTCGCCGCCGATCCAGGAGGCGACCGCCATCCCGCCGAAGAGAGCCCCGAGGACGAGGGCGATCAGCGCCAGCCCGATCCGTTCGAGGATCGGTCGCTTGACCCGTGGGCCCGGAGTGGGCACCTGGGGCGCGCCAGGCCCTCGCGCGGCCGAATCGGGCACGGCCGAGTCGGGCAGGCCCGCTCCGGGCACGGCCGAGTCGGGCACGACCGAGTCGGGCACGACCGGATGGTCGGTCATCGGCCGAGGTTCTTCAGCCACAGGCCCATCAGCGAGCCGGCGATCGGTGCCGCCCGGGCCGAGCCGTGGCCGCCCTGCTCGACGACCACGGCGATCGCGACCTGGGGGTTGTCGGCCGGCGCGTAGCCGATGAACCACGAGTTGGGCTCGGCACTGCCGCCGATCTGGGCGGTACCCGTCTTGCCCGCGGTCTGGATCCCGGGGATGGCCGCGCCGGCGGTGAAGATCCGGCCCCAGTCGCTCTCGACGGCCAGGTTCATCGCGTGCCCGACCGTGCCCGCGACGCCCGGCGACATCACGGTCCCGAGCACCTCGGGGTTGATCGTCCGGCTGCCGCTGGGGCCGCTCGTCGCTGTCACCAGCTCGGGCGTCATCATCACCCCGCCGTTGGCGATCGTGGCCGCGACGAGGGCCATCTGGAGCGGCGTGACCAGCGTCTCGGCCTGGCCATAGGCGGCGTTCGCCAGCTCGACGGCATCGCTGAACCCGCCACCGAACGAACCCCCGCCGTTGGTGACCTGGCTGGTGGCCGTCGGCAGGTCGAACGGCAACGGAGCGCCGAAGCCGAACTTGGCGGCCCAGTCGGCCAGGGCCGCGCCACCGGTCCGCAGCCCGGTCAGGGCGAAGTAGATGTTGCACGAGACCTCGAGCGCCTGGTCGTAGTCGAGCGCCTGCGAGCCAGTGAAGTCGTGATGGCCGTCGTGGATCCGGAAGCCGTCCACGAGCAGCCCGTTGGTTTCGGCCCCCGGCTGCTGGGCGTAGGTCGTGGAGGGGGTGATCGCACCGGAGCCGAGGGCCGCCACGGAGGTCACGATCTTGAAGATTGAGCCAGGCACATAGCGACCCATCGTGGCCCGGTCGAGGAACGGCTGGCCGGCGGCCGCCGAGGTCCGCTTGAAGGCCGCCGCGGCCGTCGCCGGATTGGCGATCGCGCTGGCGTCGAAGGTCGGCGTCGAGGCCATCGCCAGGACCCGGCCGTTCCGTGGATCGAGCATCACGACCGCGCCCCGATCGGCGCCGAGGGCCTTGACCGCCGCCTCCTGCAGCTTGAGCGACAGGCTGAGGGTCAGGTCGGCGCCCTTGCGCTGGGCCGGGGCGAGCTTGTGGAGAAGGTCGTCGAGCGAGTTCGCGCTGCCCAGCCCGCTCAGCTCGGCGTTGTACGCCCGCTCCAGGCCGGCGGTGCCGTAGACCGGCGAGGCGTAGCCGATCAGCGGCGCCAGCGACCGGTCGGCGTAGACCCGGTAGGGCTCGCCGTTGGCGTCGGTCTTGCTCGTCGCCAGGACGGCGCCCGAGCGATCGAGGATCCGGCCCCGGACCAGGTCCCGGGCAGCGGCGATGACCAGCGGGTTGTCGACCGCCCGGCTGAGCTCGGAGGCGCGCACGACCTGCCAGTACCCCGCCCCGACGGCGATCAGCGCGAAGAGCAGGCTGAGGACCAGCCCCACCCGGGCGATCCCCCGCCCGATCGGTGCCCGATCGTGGATGGTCATCGCCGGGCTCCGGCCGCGCCGCCCAGGATCCGCGGCCGGCGTCGACCGCCCGGCCGGGGCGGCGGGGGCGGCTCGACGCCCCGGTCGGACAGGGCCAGGAGCAGGCCGACGACAACGCCGTTGGCCAGCAGTGAGGAGCCGCCGTAGCTGATGAACGGCAGCGTCACGCCGGTCAGCGGGATCAGCTTCAGGTTGCCGGCCGCGATGATGAATGCCTGGACCCCGACGACCAGGGTCAGTCCGGCGGCGAGCAGGGCTCGGAAGTCGTCGGCGGCCGAGGCGGCGACCCGCAGCCCGCGCTCGATCACGATCAGGTACAGGCCGAGGATGGCCACGACCCCGATCAGGCCGAGCTCCTCGCCCAGCGCCGCGAACGGGAAGTCGGTGTGGATCGCCGGGATCGGCAGTCGGCCGGCGACGAGCGGCAGGCCCGCCCCCAGCCCGGTCCCGATGATCCCGCCCCGGCCGAACGCGTATAGCGCCTGGACGACCTGGTAGCCCTTGCCGGCGGCATCGGCGAACGGATCGAGCCAGATGTCGACCCGATCACGAACGGTCCCGAACAGCTGGTAGGCGATCAGGCTGCCGACCACGAACAGGACGAGCCCGATCAGGACGTAGCTCGCCCGCGCCGTCGCGATATAGACAAGGGCCAGGAACACGGCGAAGAAGAGCAGGGCAGCGCCGAGGTCACGCTGGACCACGACGATGCCGAGGGCCACCGCCCACATCACCAGCATCGGCAGCAGATAGGGCACCGGCGGCAGGCGAAGTGGACCGAGGCGCAGGCTGGACGACACGAGGAGCGGCCGGAAGTCCGACAGGTAGCCGGCCAGGAAGATCACCAGGACGACCTTGATCAGCTCGGTTGGCTGGCCGCTGAACGGGCCGATGTCGATCGTCAGGAGCGCCCCGTTGACCTCGTTGCCGAGCACGAAGGTGAGCAGCAGGAGGGCAATCCCGGCGGCCGCCCAGGTGTATTTGTAGCGGCGCAGCCAGGCGTCCGACCGGACCGCGATCGCGACGACCGTGATCACCGCGATCGCCAGGACCAGCCAGCCGAGCTGGATCGACGCGAGCCCGAAGCTCCGGCCGGCGATCGACTGGGTCACGAGGCCCTGGGGCAGGCGCTCCATGAGGAGCAGGCTGATGCCGCCCAGGAGCCCGATCGTCGGCAGCAGGACCTGGTCCGCCCGGCGACCGGCCAGCACGAGGGCCAGGTGGGCGGCGGCCAGGGCGGCCAGGTAGATCAGCAGCTGGCCCGCGTCGGCCGGCGTCCAGCTGAGCTTCTGGCCGGCGAGCTCGCGCTGGGTGGCCCCCAGCGAGACGCTGCCCAGCGCCAGGACCAGCGCCACCACGATCAGGAGGCCCGTCTCGCGCCGTCGGGCGCGGGGGTGCAGGCGGGTCAGGCCGGCGACCCTCCTGGCAGGTGCGGCGGCCGTCACCGGTGAGCTCGCTCGAACCGGAAGCGGACCCGGCCGACCTGGAGCTCGTCACCGTAGGCGATTGCGCTCAGGCCCTCGACCCGGGCGCCGTTGAGGAACGTCCCGTTCGTGCTCGCCAGGTCCTCGACATACCAGGCCCGGCCGCGGAACGTGAGCGCGGCATGCTCGGTCGAGGCGAAGTCGTCCTCGACCACGATCGAGTTGTTGACGTCGCGCCCGATCGTGGCCACCGCGTCAAGCCCGAAGACCGTGCCTCGCGGCGGTTCGGACACGTCGGAGGCGACGACGACCAGGCGAGCGAGGGCGCCGCCCGGCTCACGGGTCGCTGCCCGCAGGTCGCGCAGGAGCAGGCGGGTCACCCCGAACATGAACAGGTAGAGCCCGCCGAGGAAGGCGATCCGGACGATCCAGATCGCGACGACGTAGGGATCCATCAACCCGCTGGGACGGCTTCGACCACGAAGATTGTGGTGCCGATCTCGATCCGGTCGCCGGCGCCCAGGGCAACCTCGGTGATCGCCACGCTGTTCACTCGCGACCCGTTGGCACTGTCGAGGTCGGTCAGGACCAGCATGCCCCGCCGGCCCTGGAGGCGGGCGTGGTGGCGCGACACGCGCTGGTCGTCGAGGACGAGGTCGTTGTCGGCTGCCCGGCCGATCGTGAGCACCCCGCCGCTGAGGGCGATCCGCCGGCCCCGGCCGTCGGGCCGCTGCTCGACCAGGGTCGCGGCGGGCGCCGGCGCGGACTGGACCTCGAATGCCCGGGTGCCGGTCAGGTCCTCGCCCTCGCTGCCGGCGACCATCGCGGCGGGGATCCGGGCGCCGTCGGTGGCCGGCCCGACGCGCTCGTCCGCGCGGCCGCCGGCCACCCGCACCTCGCCGGTGGGCACGTCGCGATCGACGACCAGCTCGACCGTCGGCGCCTGGTCGAGGGTGTAGCCGTGGCTCCGGGCGAAGGCGAGGGCCTCGTCCGCGAGGTCCGCCGCGAGCTGGTCGGCCCGGCCGCCGAGCGCCTCGACGTCCGCCGGGGAGAGATGGACTCGGTACAGGTCCGGTACCCGGCCGCGGCCGTTGACGACCCGTCGCTCGTTCTCCATTGCCCGCTCGATCCGGCGCTGGATCTGGATCGGCTGGAGCGGGGATCGGAAGAGGCGGGCGGCAGGGCGCTCGAGCAGTCGCTCGAGGAATCGCTCCACCGCGGCGATCGGCTGCATGGTCGGCCGGAGTCTAGCAGGGCAAGCCCCCCGGCCGGGCCGGCGGGCATCCGGCACGGAGCCCGGCCGTACCTTCGGTGCGCACCCCGGGGTACCTGCGGTCGAGGGTCGGCGTGGTGCCCTGCGCTATACTCTCGCCCCGCTCGGGGAGCGCGATACCCCGGGCTGTGTCCCTCGCGTGGAAGTCGCATGGCCGAGATCGTTACCGAGTCGTTCTGCGAACGGTGTGGCACTCGCTACACGTTCGAGGCGGCCATCCCGAAGAAACGCCGGATCGGCAGGCTCAAGGTGCTCTCCAAGGGCCTGAAGAACTACGTCCTGAGCGATGACGCCTCGCTCGACGAGGCCCTCGCCGACGCCCGGTCGGAAGACGAGCGCGAACGGAGCGGCGGCCAGCTCGATGCGTTCCACCAGACGTTCCAGTTCTGCATGTCGTGCCGCCAGTACACCTGCGCCAACTGCTGGAACGATGCCGAAGGCCGCTGCCTGAGCTGTGCTCCGCTGTCGCTGGTCGCGGGCCAGCATCACTCCCCGCTCGACGACCTGCTGGCCGGGGGCGGGATGGCACCCCTGGTCGCACCACCGGTCGAGACCGAGGCTCCGCCTCCGGCCTGGACGAGCAACGGCAACGGCCACCCCACCGTCGACGAGCCCCCGCCGGCCGTGGTCGGCTCGGCCTGGCCGACGATCGACCTCCGGCGCGACCTGGATGAGCCGCTCGCCAGCCCGCTATCTCCCCCGGCAGGTGCGGCCGAGGACGTCGCCGCCGAGGGCGTCGCCGCCGAGGCCGAGGCCGAAGTCCTGGCCAGCGCCGAAACGCTGCCGACCGAGGCTGACCTGCCCGGGCTCGCCCAGCCAGAGGAGATGATCGGCGCCGAGACGAGCGCAATCGAGCCTCCGCCGGCCACCGAGGCGGCCGAGCCGCCGACGGCCGAGTTCTGGACCCGACCGTTCACCGGCTATGCCCCGCTCGAGGGCTCGACCAACGGGCACGAGGCTCCCGCCGAGACACCGGCGGCCGAGGCGCCCTTGGCCGAGGCGCCCTTGGCCGAGGCGTCCTTGGCCGAGGCGCCCAGCTCCGAGCTGCGCACGGACGCCGAGCCGACCGCCGCGAGCGCCGCCGAGGACCTGGAGCCCGCGGTGTACGAGCCGGCCCCGGTCGTCGAAACGCCCGAACCTGCCACGAGCGCGGCGTCGGAGCCGATCGCCGCCCAGGTCGCCGCCGAAGCGGCCAGTCCGCCGCCGGCGGCGCCGGAGTCCCGGGTGCCGGAGATCTCGGCACCGATGGATCGCCCGGCACCGCTCGTGGGCACCGCGCCGGACACGCGCGCGGGCGAGCTGGCCGACCGGACGACGCGGCTCCTCGGCCGCTTCCGCGTCGCACCTCGCTCGGCCGCCGCATCGCAGGCGGAGGAGCCGCTCGAGGCTCCTGAAGCCGCCGAGGTTCCTATAGCCGCCGAGGCTCCACCGGCAGCGGCCACCTCCCCTGCCCCGGTCCTTGAGCCGGCGCACATCGCCCAATCGGCGCCGATCGCCGCACCGCCGCCGGTCGTTGTCGAGCCCGAGCCTGCTCCGGCCGCGGCGGACGCCGTGCCCGAGCCTGCTCCGGCCGCGGCGATGCCGTGCCGGAGCCCGCCGCCGCCGACGCCAAGGCCGTGCCACAACCAGCCGCCGAGGACGAGGTCGCCGCTCCACCCGCCCCGCCGCCGGCCTGGATGTTCGTCCCGGCCCCGCCCGCTGCCGGCGCGCCGGAGCCCGCGGCAGCGGCTCCAGCCGCGACTCCGCCATGGCCGGCGCCCGTCGCTCCGGCCGCCCCGGCGATCGATCGAGTCGAGATGCCGGTCTGGCCGACCGCGCCTCGAGCCCCCCTGGCCGATGCTCCGGCACCACCCCTGGTCGCGCCCCAGCCCGTCGTCCCTCCGCCCGTCCAGGCGCCTGCTCGCCGGCCGACGCCGACGGGGGCCCCACAGTGGCCGGCGCCGCTCCAGCACGGCGTCGACGCGAGCTCGACCCCGTTCTGGGCGTCCGGCGACAAGGCCAGGGTCACTCGGGAGGCCGAGCTGTGGAGCGCCTCCGCCAAGGAGGTCGCCGGACCGCCCGGCCAGGCTGCCGCGCAGGCCGGGATCCAGTCGTGCGTCAGCTGTGGCCTGTCGCTGTCGGCGACCGCTCGCTTCTGCCGGCGCTGCGGGTCGCGCCAGGGCTGAGCGCCGCGTCTCCCGATCAGTCCGGCGCCGAACCGGCGTCGGGCCAGCCTTCCTCGCGAAACCTGACCCAGACGAGCCCGATCAGGAGCAGCTGGGCAACCACCGACAGCCAGGCGAGGACGGCGAACAGGGCCGCGATTGCACCGTACAGGGCGGCGATCCCGATCAGCCGCGGGGCGATGAAGGCAAACGCCTGGGTGAATGCCGCCGTCGCGATCCCGACGAGCACGGCCGGCAGTCGGATCGCCCGCCAGCCCGGATGGCGGACCGGCAGGAAGCGGTAGACGACCCCGACCCCGATCGATGCGGTGACCGCGGTGATCAGTGGATTCATCAGGCCCAGCCGGTCGAAGTGGGCGATGAGCAGCGGCGCCCCGAGGTCGGCCGTGACGAACGAGGCAACCGATGCGAGCCCGAGGACCACGACCACCGCCCCGATCAGGATCAGGACCGACGCCACGCCAACGAGTGAACGGCGGACCAGGCTGCGCTCGGGGCCGCCCCCGAAGACCCGGCCGAAGCTCGAATCGAGCGCCCGGGCGAACCGGCTGGCGCCCCAGATCAGGGCGACCACGCCGACGACCGAGACCCCGATCGCGCCCTCGGCGATCGCCTTGAGGGTCGACGTCAGCAGCTCGCGCAGGGGCGGCAGACTGCGTCGCGATCGCATCGACGATCTGTGCCTGGCGCGCCGGTTCGCGGACGAAGACGCCGATCACGGCCACGACGAGGAGGAGCGCCGGCAGCAGGGCGAAGAGCGCGTTGTAGGCGATCCCGTCGGCCAGGATCCCGCCACCGACGCCCGAATAGGCATCGAGGACGGCCCGCAGCCGGCGCACCCGCGGGCGTTCAATGATGCGGGCCCAGGCCGCCCGGACCGCGGCGAAGCGCGGGCGTCGGCCGGCCGGGCCGCCGGCGTCGGATCCGGGCGGGTCGATGGTCTAGAGCTCCTCGAAGAGCCCCGGCTGCAGGTCGCCCGCCCGGACATGGCGGGGCGTGGCGACGAGCGCCCGGACCTGGCCGCGCCGGACGAAGCGGCGGCCGCCGAGCTTGATGCTCTGGAGCCGGCCGGTCCGTGCCCAGCGACCGATGGTCTCGGGCCGGAAGCGGACGTTCGCTGCCGCCAGGATCTCGGCCGCCTCGGCCAGGCTGATCCAGTCCGCGGGGGCAGCCATCTCAGTCGGCCGATGCGCTGGACGAATTG
The DNA here is from genome assembly GCA_963727055.1 of uncultured Chloroflexia bacterium. GTDB lineage: Bacteria > Chloroflexota > Limnocylindria > Limnocylindrales > CSP1-4 > Palsa-1033. The sequence continues at coordinate 359,143 of CAVSEN010000003.1, read as the reverse complement.
CCGGAGGACGAGCCCTTGGCCGCCGGCCGGGGCTTCGAGTCGCCGGCCTTGGTGCTGCTGCCGGACTTGCCCTCGCCGCCGGCAGCGTCCTTTGGCGGCACATCGTCGTTGCCCGCCGCGGCGGATGCCGGCTCGGCGGCGGTGCCGTCCTTCGAGCTCGCGTCCGCCGCCCGGGACGGCTTCGAGCCCACCCCGCTGCGGTCCTTCTTGGCCCAGCCCGAGCCCTTGAAATGGATCGTCGGCGGATTGAACGCCTTGGTCAGCGTGCCGACCGCCCCGCAGGCCGGGCAGGCGGCCGGGCCGCTGGCGTTGATCGAATGGACGATCTCGGTGACCCGGCCGCAGCTCGAGCAGACGTAGTCGTAGGTCGGCATCTGGTCGCGCTAGCCGCGCAGGAGTCGCATGCCGCACTTCGGGCAGTAGAACGCGCGCTCGTGGGCCGAGGCGAAGCCGCAGTGGGCGCAGACGAGGCCGCCCCGGCCCGCGGCGGGGACGGGACGCTCGAGGGCGGTCAGGCCCATCGAGTACTGGTTGGCCAGGATGTTCGTGAGCAGGCCGCCCAGGATCCGGGCTCCGTTCCGGTCGGTGTCCCCGCGGACGCCCCGGCCGCCCCAGCCGACGACGGCGCGCAGGACGAGGTCGCCGTTCGACTCGTCCCAGTGGGAGGCGACGCCGCCCACGATCGCGCTGTATTCCGGATAGCCGGACGTGTCGGTCTCACCTTCGAGCAGGCCGCAGGCGAAGGTGTCGAAGGCAAGGTCGATCGCATCGATCGACTCGAGCACGACGAGGGCATGCCGGGTGATCGGCGAGTTCGAATGGTGGGCGTTCAGCCACTGCATCGCCTCCGACGGATGGACGATCGAGGGCGTCGCCTGGCTGAACTCGATCGGCAGCGGCTCGACGACTTCCACATCGCTCCGGGCGATGCCGGCGAGCATCGACGGGATCTCGTCGAGCGTCCGTGGCCCGGCCTTGAACCGGACCCCCGCGCTGCTCTTGCCCGCGTAGTACAGCTTGAGCTGGTACTCCTGGGCCGTGATGTCCTCGGGCAGTGGCGTCGATGAACCGGCATCGGCGGCGGGCTTGGTGCTGGAACTCTTGCGTCGCAGGAATTCAGGTGGCACGCGGTACTCCCGGTGAAATGGTCCTCGGGCGATGATAACCCGCGCCCTCGCCCGGCAGGCGCGCCCGGCGATGGCCGGGCGAGGCTGCCCTAGCTGCCGAGGCGCTCCTCGAGCCGGCGGACCTGGTCGGCCAGCTCGGCCGCCCGTACTCGGGCGCCCGCCACGACCGCGGGCGGTGCCTTGCTGGTGAACGAGTCGTTGGCCAGGCGGGCGTTGGCGGCGGCCAGCAGCCCGCGCGCTGCGGCCAGCTCGCGGCCGAGCCGCTCACGCTCGAGGCCCTCGCCGCCGGTCGCCTCGCCCGTTGCCGGTCGGCCGACGACGGCCTGGAAGCTCGTGCCGATGACGGTCAGGCCGCCCCCGGCGGTCGCCGCTTCGAACGCCGGCCGTCCGGGGTGGATCCGCAGCGGTCGGGCCCGGGCGAGCCGCTCGACCTCCGGCCGGAGCACCTCGAGCGCCGGGCCCAGGCGGTCGTCCAGGATCACGTCGACCGGCAGCCAGGCCGCCGGCTCGAGGCGTGCCTCCGAGCGGGCATTGCGGATCCCGCGGACCAGGTCGATCAGCAGGTCGACGTCGGTCTCGGTGGCCTCGTCCCGGCGGGCGGCCAGGTCGGGGCCCGGCCAGTCGGCGACGATCAACAGCTCGGGATCGCCCGGGTCGTGGGGCATCGCCGCCCAGATCGCCTCGGTCAGGAACGGCATGAACGGGTGGAGCAGTCGGAGGTACGTATCGAGCGCCTCGACCAGCGTCCACCAGGTGGCCGCGCGGACGGCCGGCGCCAGACCCTGGTCCGCCAGGCGGACCTTGGCCATCTCCAGGCCCCAGTCGCACAGCTCACTCCAGACGGCGTCGTACAGGAGCCGACTGGCCTCGCCCAGGGCGAAGTCCACGAATGCCCGATCGACGCCGGCGGCCGTCGCCGCGGCCCGGCTCCGGATCCAGCGCTCCGACGGGCCGAGCTGGTCAGGATCCGGCGCTCGCCTTGGCGCATCGGCCGGGATCGTCCCAGGTCGCGCCCCGAGGACATAGCGGGCGGCATTCCAGAGCTTGTTGCCGAAGTTCCGGGCGGTGTCCAGGCGCTCCGGCGACAGGCGCTGGTCGTTGCCGGCCGAGTTGCCGTTGATCAGCGCAAAGCGCAGCGAATCGGCCCCGATCCGATCGATCGCCTCGAGTGGGTCGACCACGTTGCCGGCCGTCTTCGACATCTTCTTGCCGACCGGGTCGCGGACCATCCCGTGCAGGTAGATCGTCTCGAACGGCGGCTCGGCCATGAAATGGATCCCGAGCATCATCATCCGGGCCACCCAGAAGAAGATGATGTCGTAGCCGGTCTCGAGGACCGAGCCGGGGTAATAGCGGGCGAGGTCGGCGGTGGCGTCGGGCCAGCCGAGGGTCGACATCGGCCACAGCCCCGACGAGAACCACGTGTCGAAGATGTCGTCGTCCTGGCGCAGCTCGGCCCGCGACCGGCCGCACGTCTCGCAGCCGGCCGGCCCGTCCGGGTCGGCAGTCACCGTAATATGGCCGTCGGGGCAGTACCAGGCCGGGATCCGGTGGCCCCACCACAGCTGGCGACTGACGTTCCAGTCGCGGATCTCGGTCAGCCAGTGCTCCCAGACGCCGACGAAACGGTCGGGCACGATCCGGGTCTGGCCGCTGCGGGTCGCCTCGAGGGCGCGCTCCGCCAGCGGCTTGGTGCGGATGAACCACTGGGTCTTGAGCCGCGGCTCGATCACGTCATTGCTGCGCTGGCAGCGGCCGATCAGCATCTCGTGGGGCACGGCCGCGACGAGGTCGCCGCGGGCGTCGAGGTCGGCCAGGATTCGCCGGCGGGCCTCGGCCAGGCCCAGCCCGGCGTAGCCGTCGCCGTGCTCATTGATCCGGCCGGCATCGTCGAAGACATTGATCATCGGCAGGTCGTGGCGCCGGCCCGTGGCGTAGTCGTCCGGGTCGTGGGCCGGGGTGATCTTGACCGCGCCGGTCCCGAACTCGATCCGCACGGCCGTGTCGGCGATCACCGGCACGACCCGCTCGACGAACGGGATCATCACCGACGTGCCGACCAGGTCGCGATAGCGCGGGTCGTCGGGGTGGACCGCGACGGCCACGTCACCGAGGAGCGTCTCGGGCCGGGTGGTGGCGATGTCGATCCAGCGTCCGGGCACGGTAGCGCCCCCCGCGTCGACAGCGTGGTAGCGGATCGTCCACAGCGTGCCGGTTTCGGGCGTGGGCACGACCTCGAGGTCGCTGACCGTGGTCTGGCAGCCGCTGCACCAGTTGGCGAGGGCCTCGGTCCGGTAGGCGAGCCCATCGGCATACAGCCGGGCGAACGCCGTGCGCACGGCCTTCGCGCTCGTCTCGTCCATCGTGAACCGCAGCCGCGGCCAGTCCAGCGATGAGCCGAAGCGACGGCTCTGGCCCAGGATCGTCGCCCGGGTCGTCTCGACGAATGCCCACATCCGCTCGAGGTAGCGCTCGCGGCCGAGCGAGGCGCGCGACTCGCCCTCCTTGTCCAGGATCCGGTCGAGGACCACCTGGGCAGCGATCGAGGCATGGTCGAGGCCGGGCAGCCAGAGCGTCGGCCGGCCGTTCATCCGGGCATGGCGGACCATGACGTCCTCCATGTCGGCCGTGAAGGCATGGCCCAGGTGGAGGGCGCCGGTCACGTTGGGCGGCGGCTGGACGATGACGAACGGCACGGCCCCCGGCCGGGCCCGGCTGCCCGCGCCGTCGGGCGCGAAGACGTCCGCAGCCAGCCAGCGCTCGTAGATCCCGTCCTCGACCGTCGCCGGGTCGTACTTCGGGGGCAGCTCGTTCGTTCGTTCGTCGCTCATCGGTCGCCGCTCCGCGCTGGACAAGAAAACGCCCGCTCGTCCAGCGGACGAACGGGGTCGTGGTGCCACCTGCTGGTTCGATCGCCGGGACGCTCGTTCATCGCGAGCGCCCGATCCGGCCATCCTCGTGGCGCTCTATCGGGCGCCGGGCGCACGGCTCGCAGGCGACGTTCGCGCCGGCGTTCCGTGCGGCTTCCACCATCCCGCACTCGCTGGGCTCCCGCCCTGGCGCTACTCTTCCCGGTCGCTGCCGTGAGGGGCGGAGTGTAGCACGAGCCGTTCGGCCAATCGGGCGGCCTGGCCGCGCAGCTCGGGCACCGCGGTCGACTCCCACAGGTCCCCCCGGCGGAGGGAGCCGAGGGTGAAGAGCCAGTTCGAGGCCTGCCCGCCGGACCCGATCACGGCCCCGTCGTCGGCCGTCCGCAGGCCGAGGCCGAGCGGATCTGCCGCGGCCAGGCCGGAGCGGAGCAGGTCGTCGATCAGCGGATCCCCGCTCGACCGGATGTCGCCGCCGGGCCCGATGGCGTTGACGATCGCCTCGACGCCGATGACGAGCTCGGTTCCGGACCGACGCTCCCGGATCGTCACCTCGGCGCCGGCCGGCCGCCCGGCGGCGGCCGGGCGGTCCCGGACCGACACGAGGCGCCCGGCATGGACCTCGAGCAGGCCGCTCCGGCGGAGCTCGTCGATCAGGTTCGCGACATGGGGCGCCGCGCGATGGCGGTGAACGTCCCAGTACGGGCGAAGGTGGCGCAGGAACCGGCGTCGCTCGGCGGCCGGCAGCCCGGCCCACAGGCCCTGGGTCCGCGGCCGGAGCGCGTCGATCACCGAGCGCCAGTCACCGCCGGCCGCCTCGACCCGGCGCACCTCGGCGCGGACGGCACGGCTCAGCCCGAGGGCGGTGGGCGGCGCAGCGTCGAGCCACGGCCCGGCGGCGAGAGCCGCCGCCGGTCCGTGGGCGCGGGGCACCAGGCCGCGCCGGGAGACGGCGTGGATGCTCCCCCGGTGCCCCTGCCGCCCGAGCGAGAACGCCCAGTCGACCATGGTCAGGCCCGTCCCGACGAGGAGCACGTCGGCGTCGGGCGGGATCGCCCGGACCGCCTCGGTGTCCCAGGGATCGGGCTGGTAGGCCGGGTGACCGGCAAGGCGGCCGGCCTCGAGCGGCGGGTCGCCGGCCGGCAGGTTCCCGACGGCCAGGACGACCGTGTCGGCTTCGACCCGATCGCCGGAGGCGAGGCGCAGCTCGAGTCCGGCCGACCCGGCGGCGATCGATTCGGCCGAGTCGGCGAAGCGGGCCAGGCTGACGCCCTCGGGTGCCATGCGCTCCGCCTCGGCGAGGACCGAGCGAAGGTATGTCCCGTACCAGATCCGGGGCACGAAGCCGTCCGGCGCGAACTCGCCGAACTCAGGCTCGAGCGCCTTGAGCCAGCGCCGGAAGTCGTCGATCGCCTCGGCAAGGGCGCCCATCTTCTCGGCCGGCACGTTCAGGACGTGGGTGCCGAGGGTGGTCGAATAGGCGAGCCCTTCACCCAGGACCGGACGACGCTCGATCAGGCTGATCTCGAGCGGGGCCGTCGCCCGACGCAGGAGGTGGACGGCGACCATCGTCCCGCAGAAGCCGCCGCCGATGATGGCGATCCGGCGCACGGGCCGGGAGGGGGCCGGCGGGTCGTCCGCGGAGCCGACGGAGCTCAGGCGCTCTCGCCCCGCTCGGCCAGCCACTCCTCGTAGTTCGTCTCGTCGACGCCCTTGTCGAGCTCGACCTTGGTCAACAGGAGCGGCAGTCGCCCGTCGCGGATCGTCTCCTCGGTGATGATGCACTTGCGGATATCGGTCCGCTCCGGGATGTCGTACATCACCTCGAGCAGGGCTTCCTCGACGATCGAGCGCAGGGCCCGGGCGCCGGTCTTGCGGTCGAGGGCGACCTCGGCCGCCGCCCGGAGGGCACCGTCGGTGAACGCCAGATCGACCTTGTCGAGCGACAGGAAGCGCTGGAACTGACGGGCGATCGCGTTCTTGGGCTCGGTCAGGACCCGGACCAGGTCGGCCGCGGTCAGTGCCGAGAGGGTCACCACGACCGGCAGCCGGCCGACGAACTCGGGGATCAGGCCGAACTTGAGCAGGTCCTCGGGCATGAGGTGGTCGAGGATCCGGTCGCGGTCGGTCCTCAGGACCCGGGCGTCCGACGCGAAGCCGATCGACTTGCGCCCGATCCGCTCCTCGACGATCTTCTCGAGGCCGTCGAAGGCGCCGCCGCAGACGAACAGGACGTTCGTCGTGTCGATCTGGATGAAGTCCTGGTGGGGATGCTTGCGGCCACCCTGGGGCGGAACGTTGGCGACGGTCCCTTCGAGGATCTTCAGGAGGGCCTGCTGGACGCCCTCGCCCGACACGTCCCGGGTGATCGAGGGGTTGTCGGCCTTGCGCGCGATCTTGTCGATCTCGTCGATGTAGATGATCCCGCGCTGGGCCCGGGCGACGTCGAAGTCGGCTGCCTGGATCAGGCGCAGGAGGATGTTCTCGACGTCCTCGCCGACGTAGCCGGCCTCGGTCAGGCTCGTCGCGTCGGCGATGCAGAAGGGCACGTCGAGGACCCGGGCGAGGGTCTGGGCCATCAGCGTCTTGCCCGACCCGGTGGGCCCGACGAGGAGCACGTTCGACTTCTGGAGCTCGACCTCATCGACCGTGTGGCCGGCGTTGATCCGCTTGTAGTGGTTGTAGATCGCGACCGACAGGACCTTCTTGGGGCGCTCCTGGCTGATCACGTACTGGTCGAGGGCCGCCTTGATCTGGCGAGGGTTGGGCAGCTTGGCCGCCTGCGGCCGGGTCTTGGGCGCCTCGAGCATCTCCTCTTCGATGATTTCCTGGCAGAGGTTGATGCACTCGTCACAGATATAGACGCCCTGTCCGGCGATCAGCTTGCGGACCTGCTCCTGGCTCTTGCCGCAGAAGCTGCACCGGTACGGGACCTTGGGTCCCTTCGTCGTCGTGGTGGTGGTCACCGGGGTCTCCCGGCCCGCCGCTCGAGCACGTTCAGTCCTTGACCTTCTTCGGGGCCGGCGCTTCGTCGACCGCTGGAACCTCGCCGCCGACTCCGCCGGCGTCGTGAGCCTGGGCAATCAGCGAATCGCCGGTTGCCGTGTAGACCTCATCGATGATGCCATAGTCGCGGGCCTCGTCACCCGACATGAAGAAGTCCCGGTCGGTGTCCTTGGCGATCTTGTCGATCGCCTGGCCGGTGTGCCGGGCGAGGATCTGGTTGTTGACCTCGACCAGCCGCTCCCATTCGCGCATCTGGATCACCGCGTCGGGCGCGTTGCCCCGGAAGCCGCCCGAGCCCTGGTGGATCATGATCCGGCTGTTGGGCAGGGCATAGCGCTTGCCCTTGGCGCCGGCCGCGAGAAGGACGGCGGCCATGCTGGCGGCCATCCCGATGCACAGGGTGCTGACCGGCGCGCGCAGGAACTGCATCGTGTCGTAGATCGCCAGGCCGGAGGTGACGACCCCGCCGGGCGAGTTGATGTACAGGCTGATGTCCCGCTCGGGGTCCTCCGACTCGAGGAACAGGAGCTGGGCGATGACCAGGTTGGCCATGTGATCGTCGATCTGGTCGCCCAGGAAGATGATCCGCTCCTTGAGCAGGCGGGAGTAGATGTCGTAGGCGCGCTCTCCGCGGCTCGACGATTCGATGACCATCGGTACGAGCATTCGGGGTCTCCTGGAAACGGGCTTCGCTACGGGTCAGGCTGGGTGGCCGGCCGGCTCTCCGGCCGGCTCCTGGCCGGCGTCGGATTCGGTCGCGACGAGCACGCTGGCCGGGTCGGTGGCGCCGATCGCGGCATTCGAACCGGCAAATTCGGCCTCGACGGCTGCACCGCTGTCGTCCTCGAGGTGGGGCAGGGCGGGATGCTCGGGATGGGCGGCCAGCCAGGCATCGACCAGGCCCTCGACCGTCCGCGTCCGGCGCAGGGTGCTGCGGATGAAGTTGCGGCCGCGCTCGGACTCGAAGTAACCGATCGTCTTCTGGTCGCCCGTGTACCGCCGCCGGGCGGCTTCGACCTCGGCCTCGACCGCCGCGTCGTCGATCGTGATCCCCTCGGCCTCGGCGATCTGGGACAGGATCAGGAGCGTCTTGACTCGCTCCTCGGCCCGCGGCCGGAACTCGGCGTGGAGGTCGGCCTCGGTCTGCTCGGTCGCCTTGAGGTAGGCCGGCTCGGAGATCCCCTGGCGGGCGATCGACGCCCGGAACTCGTCGTGCATCACCTCGACTTCCTGGTCGATCAGGATCGGCGGCACGGCGAGGGTCGCGTTGGCGGCGGCGTACTGGATGATCCGGTCGCTGAAGGCGTGCCGGGCCCGGTCAAGTGCGCTCCGCTCGAGGCGCTCCCGGATCGCCGTGCGCAGCTCGGGCAGGTCCTTGAAGTCGCCCATCTGGGTCGCGAACTCGTCGTCGAGCGGCGGGAGGACCTTCTCGCGCAGCTCCTTGACATCGACCGCGAAGTGGGCGACCTGGCCGGCCAGGCTTGCCTCGCCGTAGTCGGCGGGGAAGGTCAGGTCGAACTCGAGGTGGTCGCCCACCCTGGCGCCCATGAGATTCGCCTCGAAGCCGGGGATCAGGCGGTCCTCGCCCAGCACGATCGGCATCCGGTCGGACGAGCCGCCGTCGAACGGCTGCCCGTCGCGGCTGCCGACGAAACCGATCACAGCGTAGTCGCCTTCCTTCGCCCCCCGGTCGTCGAGCGGACGAAGGGTGGCGTTCTGGTCGCGCAGCTCGGCCACCACCTGGTCGATCTTGTCGTCGTCGACCGGGTCGATCTCGGGCGCGAAGTTGAAGTTGCGGTAGTCGCCGAGGGTGACCTCGGGCGGGACCTGGACGGTCGCCTTGAAGATGACCGGCTGGCCTTCGACGGCCTGGACGACGTCGACGCTGGCCTCGGTCAGGGGCACGATCCCCTGCTCCACGAGCGCCTCGCGGTAGGCCGCCTGGACGAGCAGCTCGACGGCCTCATCGAGGACCGCGCTCGGCCCCAGGACGCGCTCGAGCATGAATCGAGGCGCCTTCCCGGGGCGAAAACCGGCGACCTTCGTCCGCCGGGCGAGGCGCCGGGTGGCCTCGTCCATCGAGCGGGTCAAGCGCTCCGGCGGCAGCTCGATCTCGAGCAAGACGGTTGAATTCGGGTTGCGGGTGGAGGTTACGTTCATCGTCCGGGAGTATAGGCGGCGGCTCCCGGCGACGCCGGGATGGTGGGCGAACAGAGATTCGAACTCTGATGCCGCTCACGCGGCACCGGCTCCTAAGGCCGGCGCGTCTGCCATTCCGCCACTCGCCCCGGGCCGAGTCTAGCGGACGGTCGGACCCTTGGTCGGCGGGTCGCTGGCGGCCGGGCTCGGGGCGGCCGGGCCGCCGGAGGTCGAGCCCCGCAGCCCGTCGAGCGCGCGGCGGAAGTCGGCCTCGTCGACATTGGCCAGCTGCGAGGCGAGCCGGCGGGCGAGCGTCCGGCTGGCCGGAACCACCAGCCCGGCCGTCAGGGCCCCGGTGATCCCGCCGATCAGGCCCTTGTCCGCCTCGGGCTTGCGCTGCTCGAGGAAGGTGGCGAACTCCCGCTCGAGCGTCCCGCGCACCTTCGTCCCGTCGTCGCCGAGCGAGCGGAGGGCCTTGTCGACCTCCTTCGGCAGGAGCGACGGCGGCAGCGGCTCGCGCTTGCCGCGCAGGGCCCGGCCGACGCCGCGGGCAACCTTGAGCGGTCCGCCGACCGCGAGGAAGCCGGCCCCGGCGGCCAACCCGGCCGCCTTTGCCGGGCTGCGCTTGACCTTGGCCTTGATATCGACGGCGGCTCGTCCGGCAGCCTCGAGGCGGACGAGCTCGGTCGAGAACGCCTCGCGGGCCGCTACGACCTCGGCCCGAGCGGCCTCTGCTTCCGTACCCACTCGATGGTCTCCTTCGTCGTCTCGATCGTCAGCCTTGGATAGAACCGGTTCTTGAGCGCTTCGATGTCGATCCCCCGGCGGTAGGTGTCGATGCCGACCAGGGCGGGCCAGAGGGCGAGGGCCACGGCCAGCCCGACGGCGATCGCGACGTGCCAGTGGAAGTCGATCGCGCCGACCGCACCGACCAGCAAGCCGACCAGGGCCAGGCCGATCGCCGCGGCCAGCGTCCCGCCGCCGCCGGCCCGCCGGGCGAGGCCGAGCACGAGCCCGACCACCGCCCCGACGATCGCGCCCACCAGCAGGCCCACGATCAGCGGCCGTGGCCCTGGGTCGACGGACGTGAACGCGGAGGTGCCGATCGAGCTGAACGCCTGGTGGGGCAGGTCGAGCCCGAGCAGGACGGCGATTAGAAGCCCGACGACGACGGCGACCAGGAGCTGGCCGGCGATCCGCCGGCCGGGCACGTACAGGGCGGCGAAGACGAGCACGATCGCGCCGCCGACCGCCAGCTCGGCGCCGAGCAGGACGCCCCAGCCGATCGAGCCGAACAGCCACTCACCGAGGAACAGGGTCAACCCGATCGGCAACAGCAGCCCGGCGAAAAGGAGCAGCCCGAGGGCGATGCCGGCCAGGATGCCGACCCGCATGCCCTCGCCGACGATCTCGCCCAGCTCGGCCCGGGCCAGTGCGATGTGCGCCCGGCCGACCCCGATGGCCGCCTCGACCGTCGCCTTCAGCTGGTCCCGCAGGCCCTTCGGGGCGGCGCGATCGCCGGCAGGGGGCCGCGAATCCGCGGGCGGAGGCGGGGTCTCGGGAGCGTCCAGGATCAGATCTCCGACGCGGCGGGCTTGGGCGTCCTGATCATAGCGCGGCGGCCCGCCTCGGGCCCCGGACCGTCGGGCGGCAACCTGCCCGGGACGTGGGTTACGCTCAGCTCATGGACGCCCCAGCGCAAACCAGGCGCCGGCTCAGGACGGCCGAGATCCTCGCCGTGGGGGCCGAGTTGACCGTAGGCGAGACGCGCGACACGAACAGCGGCGAGATCGCCCGCAGCCTGAGCGAGGCGGGCGCCGCGATCAGCCGGATCACGGTCCTGCCCGACCGGCTGGGAGTCGTCTCGGGGGCCTTCCGGGCCGCCCTTCGGCGGGCCGACCTCGTCGTCTCGACCGGCGGCCTGGGGCCGACGCCCGACGACCTGACCCGGGAGGCGATCGCCGCGGTGCTGGGCGAGACCCCGGTGGTCGACGCCGACCTCGAAGCCTGGCTGCGCGGCTTGTGGAAGCGTCGCCACCTGCCGTTCCCCGAGATCAACCGCAAGCAGGCCTGGCTGGTCCCGAGCGCCCAGCCGCTGGCCAATCCCAATGGCACGGCGCCCGGCTGGTGGATCGACCGGCCGGACGGCCGGGTCGTCGTCCTGCTGCCCGGTCCGCCGCGCGAGATGCGCCCGATGTGGTTCGAGCTGGCCCTCCCCCGCCTGCGCGAGCTGGGGCTCGGCCGGGGCCTGATCAGCCGGACCCTGCGCCTGTCGGGGATCGGCGAATCGCAGGTCGCCGACCTCCTCGGAGAGGCCGTCCTGCGCCGGTCCAACCCGGAGATCGCAACCTATGCCCGGGCCGACGCGGTCGACGTCCGCCTGTCCGCGACGGCGGGCCGGGGCCGCACCGCCGAGCGCCCTGCTCGATGAGGCCGAGGCCATCGTCCTCGACCGTCTGGGGCCGTACCTCTGGGCGCGTGGCGCGACGACCTGGCCCGAGGCGATCGGGGTCGAGCTGGCCCGGCTGGGCTGGTCGCTGGCGATCGTCGAGAGCGGCACCGACGGCTCGCTGGGCAACCTGCTGAGCGGGGTCGCCCAGCTTCGGCGGGCCGAGTCGCCGGCCGTCGCCGATCGCACCAAGGCCGGCCTCGAGGCCGCGGCGCGGGCGATCGCGGATCGTTCGGGGGCCGACGTCGGGGTGGCCCTCCTGGCCCGGCCGAGGCACGACGACACGGACGTCAGCCTGGCGATCGCGACCCCGGTGGGGGTGGTCCGGGAGCGGCACCTCGCGTTCCTCGGCGGAGCGGCCGGTCGCTCGCGAGCGGCCCTGACCGGGGCAGCGGCGCTCTTGCGCACGCTTGCGCGGCAGAGGGGCTCGGACCGGCGCCTGATCCCCCGCCCGCTCAGGGCCGCGCCCGGCGGGCGAGGCGATCCGGAGCCAGGATGACGATGCCGTCCCGCTCGAACCGGATGATCCCCTCCCCGCCCAGCTCGGCAAGTGCCTGGTTCACGCTCTGACGGGACGAATCGACCATGCCTGCCAGGTCGCCCTGGGTCAGGCGACCGTCGATCCGGAGCGCCCCGCTGGGGGTGTCGGCCGACGCCTCGAGGCGCCGCCCGTGGTCCTCGGCCAGGCCGAGGAGGACCTCCGCGACCCGGCCCGGGACGTCCAGGAAGTGGAGGGCTTCGACCCGGGCGGTCAGGCGGCGGACCTCGCCGGCAAGGGCGGCCAGGACGACCTCCCGGGCGGCGGCCCGCTCGCCCATCAGCTCCTCGAACGTCGCCCGCGGAACGATCAGCGTATCGGTCGCCTCGAGGGCAACGGCCGTCGTCGCCTGGACACCCCGGTCGAGCAGGGCAAGCTCGCCGAGGAAGGCCGGGGCGTGGAGCGTGGCCAGGATCGCGTCGTCGCCGTTGGGCGACAGGAGGAGCAGCCTGACCGACCCGCTCGTGACGACGTGGAGCACCTCGCCCGGATCCCCCTGGTGGACGACCACCTCGCCGGTCCGGTGCGTCCGCAGGCGCATCCCGCCCGCGATCAGGTTCAGGCCCGCGGCGTCGATCCCATCGAACAGTCGCAGCGACGCCAGCACCTGGATCGATGGCCGACGCTCGAGCATCGACTGGATGTTACAACTCGCTGTTGCAGGACACGGCCCAATTCGCCGATTCAGGACATCGACAGGACCGGCGCCTCGTTGCGGGCGGCCGCCACGCTCATCCGGGCCGCCACCTGGCTGGCGATCTCGGACAACGCCCGGGCAGCCGGACCCGGCTCGCGCTGGGCAACCGCCGGGATGCCCACGTCGGCACCCTGGCGGACGGTCACGTCGAGGGGCACCGAGCCGAGGTAGTCGATTCCGTGTTCGCGGGCGAACCGCTCGCCGCCGCCCCGGCCGAAGATCTCCGTCACCTCGCCGCAGTGGCCGCACACGAAGCCGCTCATGTTCTCGATGATCCCGGTGATCGGCACGTTCATCCGGCGGAGCATCGCCAGGGCCTTGGTCACGTCGAGCAGGGCGACCTCCTGGGGCGTGGTGACGAGCACGGCGCCCGAGATCGGCACGGCCTGGGCCAGGGTCAGCTGGGCGTCCGAGGTGCCCGGCGGCAGGTCGACAACGAGGTAGTCGAGATCGCCCCATTCGACGTCGCGCAGGAACTGCTGGATCGCCCCGCCGACGAGCGGACCGCGCCAGACGACCGGCTGGCCCTCGGGCACGAAGAACTGGATCGAGATGACCTTGACCCCGTGGCGTTCGAGCGGCGTGATCTTGTTGTTCGGGCTGGCCTTGGGCTGGCCATCGACGCCCATCATCAGCGGGATGTTGGGACCGGTGATGTCGGCATCGAGCAGGCCGACCGAGGCGCCGGCCTGGGCCAGGGCGACGGCCAGGTTGACGCTGACCGTGCTCTTGCCGACGCCGCCCTTGCCGGACACGACGGCGATGATGTTCTTGACTGCGGGCAGGAGCTGCTGGGGCTGGGCCGGCGACGCGCGGCGGACCATCGCGCCCCAGGTGATCTCGACCAATTCGGCCCCGATCGCCTGGAGGACGGCCCGGGCGTTGCCCTCGATCTCGTCCTTCAGCGGGCAGGCCGGCGTCGTCAGCTCGATCGTGAACGCGACCCGGCTGCCGCTGATGACCAGGTCCTTGACCATGTTGAGCGTTTCGATGTCGCGTCCGAGCTCGGGCTCCTGGACGGTCTGCAGCGCGGCGTGGACCGCGTCCTCGGTGAGTACGGGCATGTGGCTGGGTCCCTCGGGCGCGGCGGCGGGTTGCCGGTTCTGACAGGTTTCGCGTCGCAATCGTAGCGCCGAGCGGGACAACCCGCCCTGAGCCGGCCGCCCGCCGGCCGGCACCCCCGAAGCACGTCCGGCGCACCGGCAATCTCGTGCAATTCTCGTGGACCAGCGCGCCTGATGCTGCGAAGAACGCAGCTTTCGCCAATCCTTGACACCCGTTTCGGCCGGGCCCTATCCTGCCAGCCATCGAAGGCGTTCGCGAGCAGGCGACGGAGGCGCCTTCGATGAGCGCTCGCCTCCCCCTGGGAATGGTCGAACCCCACGCCGCAGGAGTTCGTGGAGCCCGTGTCCGAAATCGATGTCCGCCTTGTCGACGTTGTGAAGCGCTTCGGCGACAGCAACGCGGTCGACCACATCACGCTCGACGTCAACGACGGCGAGTTCTTCTCGCTCCTCGGCCCGTCGGGCTGCGGCAAGACCACGACCCTGCGGATGATCGGCGGCTTCGAGCAGCCTACGAGCGGCCTGATCGAGCTGCAGGGGCAGGACGTGACCTGGCTGCCCTCGTACAAGCGCAACGTCAACACGGTCTTCCAGAGCTATGCCCTGTTCCCCCACCTGACGATCGAGGAGAACGTCGCCTTCGGCCTGCGGCGCAAGGGCGTCAAGGACGCCGAAGTGCGGACGCGGGTTGCCGACATGCTCAAGCTGGTCGAGCTGCCCGGCTTCGAGAAGCGCAAGCCGAACCAGATCTCCGGCGGCCAGGCGCAGCGCGTCGCGCTCGCCCGGGCGTTGATCAATCGGCCGGCCGTGCTGCTCCTCGACGAGCCCCTCGGCGCGCTCGACCTCAAGCTCCGCAAGCAGATGCAGGTCGAGCTCAAGCGCATCCAGCGGGAGGTCGGGATCACGTTCATCTACGTGACCCACGACCAGGAAGAGGCCATGACGATGTCCGATCGGATCGCTGTCATGAACCGCGGCCGGTACGAGCAGCTGGGCGATCCCGAGAGCCTCTACGAGCGGCCCCAGACCAGGTTCGTGGCCGGCTTCCTGGGCGTCAGCAACCTGCTCGCCGGGACGGTCGACGGGACGGCCGACGGCTACGCCCTGGTCAAGCTGGCCGACGACACCCGCCTGCGCGTGCCGGCCGCCCTGGTCGACGGCAACACCCAGGTCGAGGTCGGGATCCGGCCCGAGAAGGTGCGCATGAACACGACCAGCGATTCGATCCCGGCCGCCGCAAACCAGCTCGATGGGACGGTGACCGACGTGGCCTACGTCGGGGTCAGCACCCAGTACATCGTCGACTCGAAGAGCGGCATCCCGATGACGATCTACGAGCAGAACATCGAGCGAACGACCACCGGCTCCCTTTATCGACAGGGCGACGCCGTTCGCCTGTCGTGGCTACCCGAGCACTCGTTCGTCGTCGGCAGCGCGCCCGCGACGGCCCCGGCCGGCTGAGTGTCCGGCTCGAACCATCCCCGGGAAGGAGATCGATGAGCGCCAACGACCAGGATCCCGTCCAGCCGGTCATCAGCCGGCGCCGCTTCCTCCACGGCACCGCGCTGGCCGGCCTGGGCGCCTTCCTGGCGGCTTGCAGCAGCACTGGGGCCACGACCGCTCCGATCTCGAGCGCGCCGGCCAGCAATGCCGCGATCCCGACCCTGCCCCCGCCGACCCCCGTGCCGTCGGTGGCCGCCACGCCCAAGGTGATCACCGGCCCGCTCCACTGGGCGCAGTGGCCGGCCTACATCGACCTGACCGGCGCGGCCGCGACCAACCTGAAGTACAGCCCCGGCTCGTCGCCGACCCTCGAGCAGTTCAAGGCGAAATACAAGGTCGACGTCGACTACGAGGAGAAGATCGAGGACAACAACACGTTCTACGCCACGATCCAGCCCGAGCTGGTCGCGGGCGCGCCGACCGGCTGGGACCTGATCGTCATCACCGACTGGCTGGCGGCCAAGGTGATCACCAAGGGCTGGGCCGAGCAGATCGACCAGACGAACGTGCCCAACTGCGTGGCCAACCTGCGCGACCCGCTCAAGGGCCAGGTCTGGGACCCCAAGAACGACTTCCACTACCCGTGGCAGTCGGGGATGACCGGCCTGGGCTACGACAAGACGTCCCTGGCCTCGGCCAAGATCACCGCGCCGGCCAGCCTGGCCGACCTGTGGAAGATCGACCCCAAGAAGGTCTCGTTCCTGTCCGAGGCCCGCGACACGTTCGGCCTCGGCCTGCTCAAGCTGGGCAAGAGCGCCGATCCCCAGCAGACGACCAGCGACGACCTGCAGGCCGTCCACGACGACATCAAGCCCCTCGTCGCCGGCGGCCTGACGTTCACCGGCAACGAGTACCTCCAGAACTTCGCCGCCAAGAAGACGTGGGCGGCGATGGTCTGGTCGGGCGACCTTGCCTCGTCGGGCTCGGCCGACCAGGTCTTCGTCTACCCGACCGAGGGGACCATGCTGTGGACCGACAACATGCTCATCCCCAAGGGTGCCGTGAACGTCTACACGGCCGAGCTGATGATGAACTTCGTGTACGACCCGACGGTCGCCGGCCAGATCGCGAACTTTGTCTACTATGTCTCGCCGGTCAAGGGCGCCGATGCCGTGGTGAAGACGCTGAACTCGTCGGCGCCGCTCGATCCGGCCCTCTTCGACCTGCTCTTCCCGCCCGACGCAGTCGTGGCCAAGCAGCACAACTTCCAGTTCCTGTCGGACGACCTCGACACCGCGCTCAACAACCTGTACCTCGACCTGGCCGGCGGCTGAGCCGCCCGACCCGTCCGAGGATCGCCCGCCCATGACCACTCCCGGCGTGGCCGCCCGCCCGGCGCCGACCGGCCCGTCGCTGCGCCAGCGGGTCGGCCGGACGACGCCCTACCTGCTGCTCGCCCCGGGCATCCTGTGGCTGCTGATCTTCTTCATCCTGCCCACGTTCCAGATGTTCCTGACCTCGGTCTCGACCGGGTCGCTCGACAGCGGCTTCAAGCTGACCTTCTCGGGTGCCGCCTACGTCACCTCGCTGACCAAGTTCGGGCCGCAGTTCCTCAACTCGCTGCTGTACGGCGGGATGGCCACCCTGCTGACCTTCGCGATCGGCTTCCCGGTGGCCTACACGATCGCCTTCCGGGGTGGCCGCTGGAAGAACTTCCTGCTGTTCATCGTCATCGCCCCGTTCTTCACCAGTTTCCTGATCCGGACGATCAGCTGGAAGGTCCTCCTCCTCGACAACGGGCCCGTTCTCTCATTCCTGCGCGACACCCTGCACGTCATCCCGGCCGACGCGTCGGTCATCGGCACGCCGATCGCGGTGATCGCCGGGATCACCTACAACTTCCTGCCGTTCATGATCCTGCCCCTGTACGTCGCCCTCGAGAAGATCGACCCGCGCCTGATCGAAGCAGCCAACGACTTGTACGCGACCCGCGGCGGGGCGTTCCGGCGAGTCACCATCCCGCTCGCCCTGCCGGGCATCTTCGCCGGGACGATCCTGACCTTCATCCCCGCCCTGGGCGACTACGTCAACGCGATCCTGCTGGGCGGGCCGCAGACCCAGATGATCGGCAACGTGATCCAGAGCCGCTTCCTGCTGCTCGGCGACTACCCCGTCGCGGCGGCCCTGTCGTTCATCCTGATGGCCGCGATCCTGGTCGCCGTCTCGATCTACGCCCGGGCGCTGGGCACCGAGCAGCTGACGGGCTAGGCCGATGACCGCCGTCAGCCAGCCGATCGCCTCCGGCGCCGCCACGACCGCCCGGCGTCCGCCGCGTCGCTTCCTGCACGCCCTGGACCACTGGTTCCTGCCGGGCTTCACGGTGCTGGCGATCGGCTACCTGCTGATCCCGATCGTGGTGATGATCATCTTCAGCTTCAACGACTACCAGGGCAAGTTCAACTTCGTGTGGCACGGCTTCACGCTCCAGGGCTGGCTCCATCCGTTCGACTGGCCGGGACTGCCCGACGCGATCAAGACGAGCCTCCTGATCGCCTTCCTGTCGACCGTCGGCTCGACCATCCTGGGCACGTTCATCGGCCTGGCCCTGACCCGCTACAGCTTCCGCGGCCGGGGCGCGATCAACGGCCTGATCTTCCTGCCCATGGCGACCCCCGAGATCGTGATGGGCTCGAGCCTGCTGACCCTGTTCGTCAACTCGGGCCTCCAGGGCGGGATGCTCAACGGGATCGTGCCCAAGGGCGTCCTCTTCCCGCTCGGCTTCACCACGATCCTGATCGCCCACATCATGTTCAACATCAGCTACGTGGTGGTCACCGTGAAGGCCCGTATCGCGGGCTTCGACCGGCGCCTCGAGGAGGCGGCGATGGACCTCGGGGCCGACGAGCTGACGACGTTCCGCAAGGTGACCTTTCCGCTGATCTTCCCAGGTATCCTGGCGGCCGGCCTGCTGGCATTCTCGCTATCGATCGACGACTTCATCATCACCAGCTTCGTGTCGGGCACCACGAACACGTTCCCGATCTGGGCCTACAGCATCATCAAGAACGCCCTGCCGGTGCAGATCAACGTGGTCGGTTCGATGGTCTTCCTGGGCGCCGTCCTGATCGTCGGCCTGTCCAACATCCGGCAGGCCCGCGCCAACCGCTGAGCATCCGTCCGGCGCGCCCGCCGGCCGCCCTGGGAGGCACCCCGATGGTCGATACCCGGATCCAGCCGGCGCCTGCCGGCGCGACGCCAGCCGCTCGTGGCGAGTGGCCCGACCACTCGGTCATCCCGTCGGTCTGGAGCCGGATCACGAACCTGGAGGTCGAGCGCGGCGAGGGCAGCTGGCTGATCACCCGCGACGGCCGGCGCTACCTCGACTACAGCTCGGGCATCGGGGTCACGAACACGGGCCATGCCCACCCCCGGGTCGCGGCCGCGATCGCCGCGCAGGCCGCCAGGCTGATCCACGGCCAGCAGAACATCGTCTACCACGAGCCCGGGCTGCGCCTCCATGAACGCCTCCAGCACGTCCTGCCCGGCGACGGCTGGGGCGCGTTCCTGTCGAACAGCGGAGCCGAGGCGATCGAAGCCTCGGTCAAGCTCGCCCGGATCGCCACCGGCCGGCCGGTGATCATCGGCTTCCGCGGCGGCTACCACGGCCGCACGGCCCAGACGATGGCCCTGACCACCGCCAAGGACGTCTATCGCGGCCATTTCGAGCCGCTGCCGGGCTCCGTCTACCACACGGCCTACCCGTACTGCTACCGGGCGCCGGGCGGCGGCCACGACCCGTCGGCCTGCACCTGCGACTGGGAGGCCCAGCTCGACCTGACCTTCCACCAGCTGATCTACCCCGAGCACGTCGCGGCGATCATCATCGAGCCGGTCCTCGGCGAGGGCGGCTACATCGTGCCCCCGCCGGGCTTCCTGCCCCGGCTCCGGGAGATCACCCGCCAGCACGGAATCCTGTTGATCGCCGACGAGGTCCAGACCGGCTACGGCCGGACCGGGCGGTTCTTCGCGGTCGAGCACTGGGGCGTCGAGCCCGACATCCTGGTCATGGCCAAGGGGATCGCCTCGGGCCTCCCGCTGAGCGGCCTGCTGGCCAAGCGGGAGCTGCTCGAGAAGTGGCCGCCCGGCACCCACGGCGGGACGTACGGCGGCAACGTCGTCAGCTGTGCGGCGGCCAACGCGACGCTCGACGTGATCGAGGACGAGGGCCTGGTCGCGAACGCCGCGGCCCGCGGCTCGCAATTCCTGACCGGCCTGCGCGGGCTGGCCGCCCGGCACCCGGCGATCGGCGACGTGCGCGGGCTCGGCCTGATGCTCGCCCTCGAGTTCATCCAGCCGGGGGTCGGCGACGGCCGGCAGCCCGACCCGGCGCTCGCCCGGCGGGTCCTGGCCGAGGCACTCGACCGCAACCTGATCGTGCTGTCCGCGGGAACCTACGCCAACGTCGCCCGGATCATCCCGCCGCTGGTGACGACCGCCGCCGAGGTCGACCTGGCGGTTTCGATCCTGGACGAGAGCATCACCGCCGCCGGAGGCTGACCAGCGCCCCGACCCGGCTGAGGCGGGCCGACGACGCGAATCGGATCCGAGGCTGACCGAGGCGTTACGGCCCGGGGGTGACGACGACTTCGAAGTCCGAACCCTTGACCTGGTTCAGGTTGTGCAGCCCGTCGTCGTCCCAGCTGGGGCTATAGGCGCCGCTGATGTACCACGGCGAGCCGTTGTCGGCGAGGATCATCCCGTACGTCTTGAGCGCCTGGAGGATGACCCGGGTCTGGGCCGAGAAGTGGGAGATGTCGAACGAGGCCTTGAGCCGGACCCGGAGGCCCATCGGCGGCTCGACGCTGCACGACCCGCTGCCGGCCTCGTGACGGGCCGGGTAGACGTAGCCGGCGCAGCTGTCCGGGGCCGTGAACCGGAGGGCGTGGCGGATGACGCCCGAGGCGACCTGGTCGTAGCGCGCGAGGCCGGGCAGGATCGGCAGGCCGGCGGCATCGGCACTCGTCCAGCCGGCCGGCCGCAGGGCGTTCGAGGCGAGGCTCCAGGTGGCGCCCGACCCGGCATGCCAGCGGCCGCTGCTGTAGGTCGCGTCGAACAGCTCGTACAGCCGGCAGGCATTCGTGTCGACCATCAGCAGGTGGCGGTCGGAGCCGCCCTCGATCTTCGGCTTGCTCGGGATCGGATAGCCGACTCGGTCGGACTCGGAGCTGTACTGGAACGTCACCGTCGAGCGGGGCGTCGACGTGCCCACGATGTTGTACGGGATGCCGTCACCCGGACTCGTGTCGAAGTCAGGGTGGACGCCGACCCCGGCCCCGATCGCGGCGATCATCGCGGCCGAGTCGCCGGCGACCGGCAACGTATCGACCCGCTCGTTCCAGGGGTTCGAGGCCGGGAAGATCGGGCAGTGACTGAGCGGCGGGATGGCCACCGGGCGCGGCGTCGGCTTAGGCGTCGGCTTGGGCGTCGGACGTGGTGTCGGATTGAGCGGCACGGGCGTGGCCGTGGGACGTCCGGCAGGAGCCGGCGTCGGGGTCGGGCTGGTCCCGAGGCCGGTCTGCGACCCGGGCGTGGAGGGTGCCGGGGACCCGAAGGTGCTGCCCGGCGGGCTCGAGGCGAACGTGCCCGGGGCCAGGCCTGAGGCGATCGCGAGGGACGCGGGCTGATTGCTGTCCGGGCTGCTGCTGGGGCCGAGCGCCGACGGGGCGCAGGCGGCGATCAGGGCAACGACGAGCGCGACCCCGACGGCCCGCGACGGCTGCCTGCGGTTCATGCCTCGAGGGTAGCCCGGAGCGGATCAGCCGGCTCGCATCTGATCGTCCCACGACGATCCGGCCATGGGTACGCAGGTCGGACGAAGCGCCGAGCGGTTTACAGGATCTCCCCGCTGCCACGGGCCCGCCGGGCCCCGGCTCGACTCCGTCCCTCGCCGCTTGGGCCCGTTCGGCTCCGTTCCAGGCCTTGGGTCGGGCAATTCCGCGTGCATGGTCGCTCCGAGCACAGCGTCCATCCGTACGGCCCGGCCAAGCGTCGAATCGGCCCGGGCCGAGCGGTTCCCTGATCGCTCCCGAGCGTGAGGCGGGGCCGAAGGCCGCCCGGTCCGACCCGAGGCCAGCATCGTTGGTCCTTGTTGACCCGCCCAACGCTCGCAGCGACCATGCACACGGAATCGACTGGGGTCAACGTGACGTCACTCGGGCGGCGTGCAGGTTCAACCGGCCACCCGAACCCCATGCCCGGCGGGCGCTCGCTGCACGAGCATTCCATGGCGGACGAGGCCGATTGGGCTCGTCGCGATCAGTCGGGGCCTGTGGCCGCGCTGCCGGCTGAGCACGCTTCCGCACCAGGACATGGCGGATTTCGGGCGAGGATGGAGCCGATGGCGCGTGCGCCGGGCCCCTGATGTCCCTGCAAGCCCCGGAATGCTCATGGAGCGAGCATGGCCGAGGCTTAGGTTCGGGCGCGGAGGTCGGGCCGGAGGTCGGGCCGGAGGTCGGGCCGGAGCTCAGTCGGTCGCCGTGATCCGGGCCAGGATCTCGTCGTGGAGCAGGCCGTTGGTCGCCAGGAGGGTGCCCGAGTCGATCAGCCGGCGGCCCCCGAAGTCCGTCACCCGGCCACCCGCCTCCTCGACCAGGACGAGCGGCGCGGCCATGTCCCAGGCCGACAGGTCGACCTCGACGACAGCCTCGGCCGCCCCCTCGGCGAGCAGGGCGTAGCCCCAGAAGTCGCCGAAGCCGCGATCGCGCCAGACGTCGCCCAGGAGCGCGCCGAAGCCCGGCGCCAGGGGCGATGCCTCGAGGTCGTGGGCCGAGCCGTAGAACACCTGGGCATCGGCCAGTGCGCTGA
The DNA here is from genome assembly GCA_963727055.1 of uncultured Chloroflexia bacterium. GTDB lineage: Bacteria > Chloroflexota > Limnocylindria > Limnocylindrales > CSP1-4 > Palsa-1033. The sequence goes on along the minus strand of CAVSEN010000003.1, from coordinate 336,949 downwards.
TCCCCGAGACGTGGATCGCCCGGGGCGCCTCGCTGCCGGCCGCCCCGACCGCCCACGCTCCCCCGCCCCGCCGGGCATACCAGCGCTCGCGCAGCGCGGGCGCCGAGACGACCCCCAGCTGGAGCTCGCCGTCGACCTCGAGCGCGAGGAGCGTCCCGAACAGGGGCACGCCCCGGATGAAGTTGTGGGTGCCGTCGATCGGGTCGATGTACCAGCGATGGGTCGCCCCGCCGGCCTCGGCGCCGTATTCCTCGCCGACCAGGCCGTGGTCGGGATAGGCGGCCAGGATCCGCTCCCGGATCAGGCGCTCGATCGCCTGGTCGGCCACGGTCACGAACGAGCGGTCGGGCTTGGTCATCACCTCCAGGTCGCGCCGGAAGTGACCCAGGGCGAGACGGTCGGCCGCGTCGCAGGCGGCCTGGGCGAAGGCCAGCCAGGCATCGAGCTGGGCGGCGTCCGGCACGCGCCCGGCCGGCGCTCCAGGCCGGGCCGGCCGCCACGGCATCGGCGATCGACGGCGAGAAGCGCGCGTCAGCGCCGGTCCGGCCGCTCATGCCCGGATCCGCTCGCCGGCCGGATCGTAGAGCGGCTCGGCCATGACCTCGAAGCCGATCCAGCGTCCGAAGACCTCGATCTCGCCCCGCGTCCCGATCGCGGCCTGATCGGGCGGCAGGTAGGCATAGGCGATCGATCGTTCGACGGCGAAGCCGTAGCCGCCACTCGTCACCCGGCCGACCACGCCGCCGCCGACCCGGACCGGCTCGTTGCCCAGGCAGACCGAGCGCGGGTCGTCGAGGACGAGGCAGCGCAGCCGCTTGCGCGGACCGGCGGCCCGGGCCGCGACCAGGGCGTCCCGGCCGATGAAGTCACGTGGCGTCCCGTCGGGCCGCTCGAGGCGGACGGCGAAGCCGAGCCCGGCCTCGTAGGGCGTCTCGTCGGGGGTGATGTCGCTCGACCAGACCCGGTAGCCCTTCTCCAGGCGCAGGGCATCGATCGCCCGGTAGCCCCCGGCGACGAGCCCCTGCCCGGCGCCGGCCAGCCACAGCGCGTCCCACAGCGTCGCCCCGTATTCGCTCGGTGGATAGAGCTCCCAGCCCAGCTCCCCGACGTAGGTCACCCGCAGGGCCAGGACCGGCACGTTGCCGACCGTGATCCGGCGGGCGGTCAGGTACGGAAAGGCCGCATCGGACAGGTCGTCGCGAGTCAGGCCGGCCAGGATCGCCCGGGCGTTCGGGCCCCACAGCCCGAAGCACGACAGCGCCGAGGTCAGGTCGCTGACGACCACCTGGCCGCGCGCCGCCGGATCGTCGTCGAGCTGCTTCCGGATCCAGCCCAGGTCGTGGTTGCCGACGGCGGTGCCGGTCACGATCAGGAAGCGATCCGCTGCCAGGCGGCTGACGGTAAAGTCGGTCTCGATCCCGCCTCGCCGGTTGAGCATCTGGGTGTAGACGATCGAGCCGACCGGCCGGTCGATGTCGTTCGCGCACAGCCGGCCGAGGAAGGCCGCCGCCCCCGGTCCGGCCAGCTCGATCTTGGCGAAGCTCGACTCGTCGAACAGGCCGGCCCGCGTCCGGGTCGCGAGGGCCTCGGCGCCGATCGCCGGCGACCAGTTCTCGCCGGCCCAGCCGCGCGGTCGCCACGCCTCCAGACCGGCCGCCTCGTTCGACGCGAACCAGTTCGGCCGCTCCCAGCCGGACTTCTCGCCGAAGCTCGCCCCGAGCTCGGCCAGCCGGCCGTAGGCGGCCGACAGGCGCAGCGGCCGGCCGGCCTGGCGCTCCTCGTTCGGGTAGTGGATGTCGTAATACTGCTGGTAGACCTCGACCGTCCGGGCCAGGGTGTAGGCCTGCGAGCGGTACTGGGCCCCGAAGCGGCGGATGTCCATCTTCCACAGGTCGAGCTCCGGCTCGCCGTCGACGATCCAGCTCGCCATCTGCCTGCCGATCCCGCCCGCCCCCGCGATGCCGTGGGCGCAGAAGCCGGCGGCCACGAAGAACCCCCGGACGTCGCTCTCGCCCAGGATGAACTCGTTGTCCGGGGTGAACGCCTCCGGGCCGTTGATCATCCGGTTGATGCCGGCGTCGGCGATCGGCGGCACCCGGTGGACGGCGCCGTCCATGATCTCGGCGAAGCGCGGCCAGTCCGGCGCAAGGAGCTTGCCGTTGAAGTCGGCCGGCACGCCGTCGAGCGACCACGGAGCGGGATGGCGCTCGTAGCCGCCCATGCACAGGCCGCCGACCTCCTCGCGGAAGTAGCACAGGTGATCCGGGTCGCGCATCGTCGGCAGGCTGGCCGTCACGCCCTCGATCGCCTCGGTGAAGAGGTACTCGTGGGCCATCGGGATGATCGGCACGTTGACCCCGGCCAGGCGCCCGATCTCGGGCGAGAACATCCCGCCGGCGTTGACCACGACGTCGGTCCGGATCGTCCGCCGCTCGCCACCGTGCTCGACCTCGACGCCGGTCACCCGGCCGCCATCCACGTCGATCGCGACGACCCGGGTGGCGGTCTCGATTCGCGCCCCGCGGGCCCGGGCGCCGGCCGCCAGGGCGAAGGCCAGGCCCGATGGATCGAGCCAGCCGTCGGTGGGCAGGAAGACCGCACCGAGGACGCCCTCGATCGACATCAGCGGGAAAAGGTCGCGGGCCTCGGCCGGGCCGATGAGCTCCAGTGGCAGGCCGAAGGTCTTGGCCCAGCCCGCCTGGCGGGTCAGCTCCTCCATCCGCGCCGGCGTGGAGGCAAGGCGCAGCGAGCCGACCTCGTGCCAGGCCGGGTCGCTGCCCGTCTCCGCCTTCAGCCGCCGGTACAGCTCGACGCTGTCCATCATCATCCGGGTCAGGGTGACGCTCGAGCGGAGCTGGCCGACGAGGCCGGCCGAATGGAACGTCGAGCCCGAGGTCAGCTCGGCCCGCTCGACCAGGACGATGTCGCGCCAGCCGCGATCGGCCAGGTGATAGGCGATGCTCGTGCCGCCGACGCCCCCGCCGATGATCACCGCCTGGGCCTGGTCCATGCCGAGCGCGCTCCTCACCTGCAGCCTGCGGCCAACGGGCACGCCACGCCCCGGAGGCTAGGGTATCGGGTGGCACAATGAGCCGCATGCCCAGCCAGCCATCCCAGCCGACGATCGAGGCAGTCGTCGCGGCCGTTCCCGGCTGGCACGGGCGACGGATCGAGGTCGCGCCGATCGGCGGCGGCCTGACCAACCGCAACTACCGGGTCGATGTCGATGGTGCGCCGCGCTTCGTCCGGATCCCCGGGCCGGCCACCGACCTCCTCGCGATCGACCGGGCCAACGAGCTCCACAACACCCGGGCCGCGGCCACCGCCGGGGTCGGTCCGCGGGTCCTCGACCAGCTCCCGGCGTGGAACGTGATGGTCCTCGAGTGGCTGCCCGGCCGGACGATGTCGAACGCCGCCTTCGCCGATCCGGGCAGCCCGGCCCGGATCGCGGAGGTCCTCCGCCGGCTGCATGGCGGTCCGCGCTTCCTGCACGACTTCGACATGTTCCGGTTGACCGACTACTACCTCGGCGTCGTGGCCGAGCGGGAGGTGGCGATCCCGGCCGGCTTCCGGGCGATCCTGCCGTCGGTCGCCCGGATCGAGGCGGCCCTCGGTCGCCGGCCGCTGCCGAGCGTCCCCTGCCACAACGACCTGCTGGCCGAGAACTACCTCGACGACGAGGACCGACTGTGGCTCGTCGACTTCGAGTACAGCGGCAACAACGACCCCACCTTCGAGCTGGGCAACACCTGCCAGGAGCTCGGCTTCGACGACGCCCGGGCGGCCGGGCTGTGCGCTGCCTATTTCGGGACGGCCGACCCGGCGCTCCTCGCCCGGATGCACCTCCAGATGATCATGTCCGATGTCGGCTGGACCCTGTGGGCGGCGATCCAGGCCCGGATCTCGACGATCAGCTACGACTTCGGCGGCTGGGCCGAGGAGCGCTGGGCGCGCGCGCGGGCGAAGGCCGGCGGCCCCGACTTCGAGGGCTGGCTGGCCGCGGTCGGCGGCTGAGGCCGGCGCTCAGCCCCGCATCCGCTCGCCGCGCGGGTCGACCAGCACATCGGCGGCCAGCGTCGGCCGGCACGCGCTCGCTGAAGACGTCGACCTCGAGCTCGGTCCCCGGGGCAGGCCGGCGTCCAGGTAGACGGTCCCGATCGTGCGCGCCGACGGTCGGGCCCCAGGCGCTGCTGCGCAGCCGGCCGACGACCGAGCCGGCGAGCCGGACGGCTTCCCCGCCGTAGACCGGCTGGTAGCCGGCTCCGCCGATGAGGACCGTGGCCAGCCGCCGGGCCGCCCGGTCGGAGCGCCCGGCCCGGCGGGCCAGGAGCGCCTCCCGGCCGATGAACGGGCCCTTGTCGAGGCGGACGAAGGGGCCGAGGCCCGCCTCGAACGGGTCGTCGAGCATCGTCAGGTCGGTCCCGAAGTAGCGGTAGCCCTTCTCGAGCCGGAGCGCCTCGAGCGCCCGGTAGCCGACGATCTCGAGGCCGTGGGGCAGGCCGGCCTCGATCAGCCGATCCCAGGTGGAGACGGCCCAGCGCGGCTCGACATACAGCTCCCAGCCGAGCTCGCCGGCGTAGCTGATCCGGGAGGCCAGGACCGGCGCTCCGTCGATCGTGATCAGGACGGCCCGCCGGAGCGGGATCGCCCCGTCCGACACGTCATCGGCGGCCGCGGCCGCCAGGATGGCGCGGGCCCGCGGGGCCCCACAGCCCGATCACGGCCTGCTCGTCGCTGCCGTCGCGGATGCTCAGCGGAGGTGTCCGCCGGATCGACGTGGCCAGCGAGCCAGGCGAGGTCGGCGGCCAGCGAGCCCGCCCCGGTCACGACCCGGAAGCGGTCGTCCGCCAGCCGGCTGATCGTCACGTCGGCCACGATCCCGCCCCGATCGTCGAGGAACTGGCTGTAGGTCACGCTGCCCACCGACCGGTCGACGTCGTTGGCCGCGACCCGCTGGAGCAGCCCGACGGCGCCCGGGCCATCGATCTCGATCTTGCCGAACGAGCTGAGGTCGATCAGGCCGGCCCGCTCGCGAACGGCCAGGGCCTCCGCCGCGACCCGCTCGAACCATGGCGGCTTCGTCCAGCCCCAGGCCGCCTGGTCGCGGCCGGCCCGCCGCCACGGCTCGCCCGGCTGGTGGTAGTCCGCCCGTTCCCAGCCGGCCTTCGTGCCGAAGACCGCGCCGGCTTCCTGGAGCCGCCCGTGGAGCGCCGACAGCCGCCGCGGCCGGCCGGCCAGGTCGGCATCGTAGGGATAGCGCAGGCGGTAATAGTCGGAGTACGTCTCGCGGGCGAGGCCGGCCGCGAAGCTCGGGTCACGGTACGGCCCGCCGAACCGGCCGGCCCGGTATGGACCGACGTCGACGCCCGGGTCGCCGCTCGTCATCCAGGCCGCCAGCGCCCGACCCAGGCCGCCGCCCCCGCCGAAGCCGTTGAGCGACAGGCCGGCGGCGATCCAGAAGCCGCCGACGCCGGGCAGCGGGCCGAGGAGCGGGTTGGCATCGGGCGTCATCGCGTCCGGGTGGCAGACGAGGCGGACCACCTCGGCATCGGCCAGGAACGGGAAGCGCCGGATGGCGCCGGCCATGAGCGGCTCGAATCGCTCGAAATCGGGCGGCAGGGACCGGGCGGCGTGGTCCCATGGGACGCCGTCCTCCCAGCGGCTGCGAGGCTCGAGCTCGTAGCCGCCGAAGAGCATGCCGCCCTGCTCGCTCTTGCCGTAGACGAGGTTGTCGGGGTCGCGGAAGCAGGGCATGTCGGCCGGCAGCTCGTGGCCGACCACGGCGCGCAGGGCGACGTGCTGGTGGTCGACCGGCGTCGAGGGGATGAAGCCGCCGACCATCGCCGCGACCTGGGGCGCCCAGATGCCGGCAGCGTCGACGACCACCTCCGCCTCGATCGGTCCCTGGTCGGTCAGCACCCGCCGCACGGCTCGCCCGGGTGTGAGCTCGAAGCCCGTCACCCGGACGCCGGTCCGGAAGCGCACCCCGAGCGCCCGGGCCGCATCGGCGACGGCGTGCGTCGCCCGGTGGGGATCGAGATGACCGTCCGCCGCCAGGTGGACCGCGCCATAGAGCGAGTCCGGCGAGATCGCGGGCATCAGCCGGCGCGCCTCGTCGGCCGAGATCACGTCGACATCGAGGCCGATCCCCCGGGCGCGGCTGGCGGCTCGCTCCAGCTCCAGAAGCTGGTCACGGCTCGATGCCAGGCGCAGGCTGCCGACCCGCTCGAAGACCCCCAGGCGCTCGTACAGCTCGACGCTGTAGCGCCGGAACCGCATCATCGTCGACGACGGGTTGAAGACGGTCACCAGGCCGGCCGCGTGGCAGGTCGAGCCGGCGGTCAGCTGGGCCTTCTCGACGAGCAGGATGTCCGTCCAGCCCGCCTCGGCGAGGTGATAGGCGACGCTGCAGCCGGTGATCCCACCGCCGATCACGACGACTCGGGCGGCATCCATGATCGAGCTCCGTCGCCCCGACCCTCCCCACGGGTGGGTCAGGCGCCGGCCGCCTCGTGCAGGGCCCGTTCGAAGGCCGGTGTCGCCGCGTTGGCCAGGAGCCGGTCGAAGTGCTCAGCGGCGTAGCCGACGAAATCGACCTCGAGGGTGCTGACGCCCTGCTGGAGGACGCCCCACATCGCCTCCCGGAAGTCGGACACGATGCGCATCAGGGCGAGCCGGGCCAGGCGGTCGGCCCGGGGCGAGCCGCCGTCGTAGGCCTCCAGCAGGATCCGGTCCTCGGCCGGGGTCAGGTCGTGGTTCACGCTGAAGTTCCCCAGGTCGAAGAACGGGTCGCCCATCCCGGCATACTCCCAGTCGACGATCCGGATGCGCTTGCCGTCGTCGATGAAGTTGGCGTTCAGCAAGTCGTTGTGGCACGGCCGCAGCTCGATCGGATTGCTCAGCAGGGCGAGCTCGATCCGCCGGCCGACGGCGGTTGCCAGGCCGTACTCGATCGGGATCGGGACGCCCCGGGCGCTCGCCAGGGCGCGGTAGGCCTCGACGATCCGGAGCGGGATGAACAGGCCGGGGATCGCCGGGCCCTCGTGGAACCGGCGGATCGAGTCGGCTACCCGGCGGATCGTCTCGGGCCGGTGGACCGCCTCGTCGGAAACCGGCTCGCCGACGATGAAGCGGGTCAGCAGGAGGCCCTCGGGCCGGATGAACGCGGTGACCTCCGGCCCGACGCCGACGCCGGCCGCCGCGACCGTGGCGGCCTGCTCGACCTCGCGGCTGATGCCCAGGAGGTGGGTGTCGTTGCCCGCCAGGCGGATGACGTAGCGGTCCGTCTCGCCGGCCACCTCGACCAGGAAGTTGCGGTTGGTGATCCCGCCCGAGATGGCGGTCAGGGTCAGCGGCCGGCCGGCCAGCTCAGGGACGCGCTGCATCGCGGCCACGAGCTCATCGTGGCGCTCCCCGCCGTCCAGGTGCTGTGCGTGGGTCAACCGGCCTCCTCAGTCACCAGCCGATGCCGGACATGATGACGGCGCGACGTGTCGTCCGCCGCGCCGTCACGTTTGGCCTGGAGCCGGCCTCAGCCGATCGCGACCTCGCCGGTGGCGATGTCGGCCTGGACCACGTCCGCCCGGCCACGGGCAGCGACGAGATAGTAGATCGCCCCGACGACCAGGATGATCGCCAGGAACGTCTCGAAGATCGGGATCGCCGGCAGGCTCGACAGCGCTCCGCTGCCCAGGAACGAGAGGGTGTTGATCGTCGGGTTCGTGAGGTCGCGAAGCGAGTTGCTCCAGTCGCCGAACGTGGGGGTATCCCACAGTGCGAAGTTGAGGATCATGATCCCGCCGTAGATCAGCGCGACGGCATTCAGCACGATGCCCCAGCTGCGAAGCTTGAACCAGGCCTCCTTGTGCGGCCAGCCCTTGGACCGGGCGATCATTACCCCAAGGTTGCACAGGAAGTAGCTCAGGTAGATCGTGCCGGTCGCGCCGATTGCGATGACCCCGGCACTGTCCGAAACGAGGAACGGGATCGCCGCCAGGACTCCGACGGCGATTGCGGCGTTGGTCGGCGTCCTGAAGCTGCTGACGTGGGCCCAGGTCGCACCAGCCGGCAGGCGGCCGTCGCGGCCCATCGAGAACATCAGGCGGGTCGTCGCGCCCTGGATCGCCATCGTGCACACGAAGACGGCGGCAAGGACCACGAACAGGTAGATGTTGCCCCACACGTCGCCCAGGTTGTAGAGGATCGCGTCGGCGATCGGGAACGCGCCCTTGCTGGCGGCGGTGATCTCGCCGGCCATGTCCGGCGTCGAGAGGATGATCGCGAGCAGGAAGATCGCCCCGATGATCCCCGACAGGAGGATCGCCGAGAGGATCCCGCGCGGGGCCTGGCGGCTGGCGTCGATGGTCTCCTCGCCGTACGTCCCGGCGGTGTCGAAGCCGTAGACGACGAACAGCGACATGAACGCCGCGACCGCGAACACGGGCAGGTAGTTGCCGTTGGCCTGCGACTCGAGGCCGTACGTGTTGGTCAGGACGCTGAGCGGCTGGTGGTTGAAGAAGATCAGCAGGATCCCGCCGAAGATCAGCATCCCGATGATCTCCGCGGCGACGCCCAGGTTGTTGATGATCGACATCAGCCGGACGCCGTAGGCGTTGATCAGGGTCGTGATGACCAGCGTCCCGAGGGCCACCCACACGTTCCAGGCGAACGGACCGAACTTGCCCGTGCCGTCGATCTTGAGGATCGAGGACAGGACGAGCGGCACCGTGATCGCCACGGCGGTCGTGGTCAGGACGCCGGCCCAGAAGTAGAACCAGCCGGTGAACCAGCCCAGCGACCGGTTCGACAGCCGCTTCGACCACTGGTAGATCGAGCCGGCGACCGGGAAGTGGCTGGCCAGCTCGGCGAAGTTGAGGGCGACGAACAGCTGGCCGATCACGACCAGCGGCCATGACCAGAAGAACATCGGGCCACCGACGAACAGGCCCAGGCCGAACAGGGTGAACGTCCCGGTCGACACGCTGATGTAGCTGAAGGCGACCGCGAAGTTCGACAGGAAGCCGAGCGAGCGTCGCAGCTCCGGCCTGATGCCCAGGCTCTGCAGGTGCGCATCGTCGCGGGCAGCCTGATCCGCGGAACTGGTTGGACCCGACACGAACAGACCCTCCTCCTGCGCCGCGCGTCGACCGGGGAACGTCGCCGCGGGCCCTGATCCGTCATGAGTCGCGAGGAACCGATGGGCACGTTCGACCGGCTCCCTCACCGGAACATGCTGGGCCGCAGGATAGGAGCGGCCGCGGGCGGAGTCAACGCCAATTCGCGCAGCGCGGATCGAGCGTCGGGTAGCGCCATGGCAGCGCTCCGCGGGTGCGACCGCCGCTGGCGCGCTGATCCGATGACGGCCCTTCTCCTGTCAGATTCCGCCACCACGTGCGGTACGGTCCTGAGACGGCCCGATGGCAGCCCTTCCGGCGTTGTCTACCTTGGTCCTGAGCACGCCAACGGCCGACCGGGCTCCGCGGTCTCCCGAGTCCAGTCGTTGCGCGGCTACTGGCGGAATCTGACCACCAAACCGTCGCCGAGCCCCGCCATCCAGCGCCACGAACCTTCCCAGCCCGGCCAGATAACAGCCGGGAGAGCGGGCAGTACGACACTGTGGCCGATGGACGACCCGAGACTCGGCCGGTTGATCCGACTGCTTCGCCAGCGGCGTGGCTGGCGGCAGGTCGACCTTGCTCGGACGGCAGGCGTCGGCCGGTCGGTGGTTTCGGACATGGAGCTCGGTCGCCTGAATGGAATGTCTGTGGCGACACTCCGGAGGGTCGCCGCAGCTTTCTCCTTGACGCTGGAGGGCACGCTTCGCGGCCTGGGCGCGGACGCCGACCGGCTCCTGGACCAACGTCACGCAGCCCTCGTCGAGGCATGTGCGGCCTGGCTGGCCCGCCTTGGCTGGCAGACGATCGCCGAGGCGTCCTACTCGGAATGGGGCGAGCGTGGATCCGTCGACCTCCTGGCCTGGCATCCAGCCTCGGGCAGCCTCCTGGTCGTCGAGGTCAAGTCCGAGCTCGCCTCCCTCGAGGAGACGCTCCGCAAGCATGGCGAGAAGGTCCGCCTCGCCACGGCGATCGCCCGCCCACTGGGCTGGCATCCAGTCTCGCTCGGGCGCCTGCTCGTCCTCCCGGAGGATCGCACCGAGCGGCGGCGGGTCCAGGCGCATGACGCGGTCCTGCGCGCCGCCTATCCATGCCGCGGGCGCACGGTCCGCGCCTGGTGCCGCTCCCCCAACGGACCGCTGGCTGGGCTCGTCTTCTTGACAAATTCCGCCGGAAGCGGCCGTATCGCTGGATCGCGTCGCCGGCGTCGGGTCAGACTGGCCGCCTCGGACGAAACTGCGCACACGGGACCCGCCACGGACCGATCGGCGTCGGGCTCTCCCGGCCCGATCCGGCCATAACGCGGCCGGGACCGGAATCTGTCAAGAACCGCGGCCCGAACCGCGCGCTTGACGCCACAGAGCGCCGAGGCGGCAAGGAGCCCCGAGGCGGCGCGAAACCCGGAGGCCCTACAGGGTGACGAGCGCCTCGCGGACCGCGGCGGGGGCCTCGCGGTGATGGACGACCGGCCGGATGTAGCGGTCGACCATCGGCTGGGACTCGAGGACGGCCAGCTCCTTGAACAGGAAGGCGATCTTCCGGGCCTGGTCGGCCAGGATCTGGTCCTTCTCGGGCAGGTCCCACAGCTCGCGCTTGAACGGGCCGACCGCCTTCTTGCGGGTCGTGTAGACGAACTGCTCGTCGGTCTGGCCTGCCTTCCGCTCGCCGATCGCCTCGGCATAGCACCAGCCGTCGATCGCCTTGGTCAGCTCCGCGGGGAAGGCCGGGTTGTCGAGGAGCGCGTTCTGGAAGCCCGTGGCGAGGTGGATCTCGGCCGTCTCGACCGCCGGGAAGTGGTGGAAGAGCTCGTCGGGCAGGGTGCTCGCCCCATGCTGGACCGCGCCGGCCAGGCCGTACTCGCGGGCAACCTCGCCCAGGCGCCGGATCACCTCGAAGTCGAGCTTGACCGCGGCGATCGAACCGTCGGGCAGCGGCACGCCGCCGTGGCTCGTGCCGGTCTGGAGGCTGACCTTGCTGATCCCGGCGGCGCCCGGCCGGCGGCGGCTGAGCTCGCCGTTGAACCCGTCGAGGTAGGCCCGCAGCTCGGGCTCGGTCGAGTTCTGCTTGCCGACTTCGCCGATCTCGCCGCCGACACTGATCGTGATCCCGTCCGGCTCGAGCTCGCGGATCAGGGCGGTCAGCTCGGCCGCCCGGAGGTAGTTCTGGCGCTGCTCGAGGTCGACGTTGGGCTGCGACAGGTCGACCAGGGTCGAGGAGTCGATGTCGATGTTCCGGTAGCCGACCGCAATCGCCTGGCGGCAGGCGGCGCGAATCTCCTCGGTCATCTTCTCGGGGTCCGCGGCGTACTTCGCGGCGTTGAACTGGTAGTGGTCGCCCTGGATGAAGACCGGATGCTGCCAGCCCGCGGCGATCGCCCCGGCCAGCACGCTGGTGGCGAACTCGGCCGGTCGCTGGTACGTGTAGGTCTGCTCGCTCCGGGCGATCTCCAGGATCAGGGCGCCGACACCGGCCGCCTCGGCGGTGGTGAAGATCGTGCGGGCGAGATCGAAGGACTGGGCGCGCAGGTTCATCGCCGGCACGGTGAAGCCGTGGACCTCGCCCCGGGCCCGGGCCAGGTACAGCTCCTGGATGCTGGCCGAGTGGGCGCCGAGCTCGATGCTCGCCTCCCAGACGAGCCAGCGGGCCGCCTCGAGGGTGGCATCGTCGGTCGAGAACGCGGACGTCCAGGCCAGGTCGCGGATCGTGGTCGAGCGGAAGGCAGCCGGGTCCGAGATCGTCAGGCGCCCGTCACTGACCGCCGCGGCGGGAGCGAGCAGGCCGAGGAGCTCGGGAACAGTCGAGGCGACGGTGGGCATCTGGGACGTCTCCGATTGGCACGAAGGCCCGTGCAGGGCCGGGAGGTGAGCTCCGATTCTAGTCCCCCTGCGGATTCAATCCCGGCGATGGGCTGTCCGGCCGCGGACGAAGTCGACCAGGACGTACTCGCCGAGGTGCTCTGGCTCGGCATAGAAGGCCCGCCCGCGGTTCAGCCGGGTGATGTGGGCGACGAAGTCGGTCAGGGTCCGGGAGCGCTCGAGCATGAACGTGTTGATCGTGATGCCGGCCTTCGTGCAGCGCTGGACCTCGCGCAGGGTCTCCTCGATCGTGCGCCGCGTGGGCGGGTAGTTGAACTCGACCTGGCCGTCCTGGAAATGGGCCGTCGGCTCGCCGTCGGTGATCACCACGACCTGGCGGTTGGCCGCCCCGCTGCGGGCCAGGATCCGCCGGGCGAGGAGCAGCCCGTGCTGGAGGTTCGTGCCGTACTCGTAGCCGTGCCACGACAGCTCGGCCAGGCTGCCCGGCTTGATCTCCCGGGCGTAGTAGGCAAAGCCGATCACCGTGAGGTCGTCGCGCGGGTACTGGGTCCGGATCAGCGTGTCGAGGGCCACGGCGACCTTCTTGGCCGCCACGAAGCAGCCCCGCAGGAGCATCGACCGGCTCATGTCGACGAGCAGGACGGTCGAGGTGCGGGTCGACTCCTCGGTCCGATGCACGGCGAAGTCACCGGCCTCCAGGCTGATCGCGGCGCCGCGGGCGGCCGACGGGGCGTTCTCGGGCCTGGTCAGGGCATTGGCCAGTGTCTCGCGCAGGTCGAGGTCGAATGCGTCCCCGAACTCGAACGGCTTGGTGCCCTCGGCCCGCTCCGAGCCGCGTCCGGCCCGATCGATCCGGTGCTCGCCGAAGGCATCCCGGCGGAGTCGGGCGAACAGGTCGTCGAGGACCTTCTGGCCGATCCGCCGGCTGCCGCGCGGGGTCAGCTCGAGGTGGTCCCCGTCGCGGGTCAGGTAGCCCGCTGCCTCGAGGCGGGCCGCCAGCGCGTCGAGCCGGTCGAGGTCGCGGACGGCGTCATCGCCGGCCAGCTCGCGCAGGTCGTCGCGGTCGATCGCGGCCAGGTCGCCCGGGGCGCCGATCTCCGCGAGCCGGCTCTCGAGGCTCTCCAGGCGGCCGAGCGTCTCGAGCTGGCCAAGGGCCCCTTCGAGCCCGAGCTCCTCGTCCCCGCCGAATCGGTAGCGTTCGCCCAGGCCGCCGGGCAGGACCTGGTCGAGGGTGGCCGCCAGCTGGGCCAGGTCCCAGCGCAGGCGGTCGTCGCGCAGGAGGCCGTCGACGAGCGAATTGAGCTCGGAGCGCTGGGCGGCCGTCAGCGAGCGGAGGAGCGACTGCATCGCCGACATGCGCTCGGCCAGCTGCTCGATGATGTCCTCGACGGTCCGCGCCCCCGGGAAGAAGCTGCCGTGCCGGGCGAGGAACTCGGCCGGGTCGGGCTCCGCCCCCGCCAGGTGCTGCTGGAGGAGCTGGTCGAGGTCCCGGACCATCGCCCGGTTGGCGGCGAGATCCTCGGGGCTTATGTTGCGGACCGCGTCGGCCATGCCCGCCGCATAGCGATCGAGGACCGAGCGCCGCAAGCGCTCGACCAGGGCCTCGAACCGCTCGCGGGCGGCCGGATCGAGGAACTCGTACTCCTCCAGCGCCCGGATCCGGTCGCCCAGGTCGGCCGGCAGCGAATCGAGGCGCTCAAGGCGGCGGCCGGCCGTCTGGCGGAGCAGGTCGGCGAGCTCCGGCGAGGGAGCGTCCGCCTCGCCCTCGCTCGAGCCTGCCAGTCGGGCCTCGATCTTCGCCCGCTCGGTCTCGACGATCGACTTGAGCTCGGCCCGGACGTCGCCCAGGACATCGCCCAGGTTGTAGCGATCGAGGACCTCGTCGCGGCGTGCCCGGAGGCGCTCACGCAGGGCGGCCAGCCCAGGCAGGTCGGGTCGATCGCGGTCGTCCGAGCGCCAGCCGCGCTCGAGCAGCCGGCGCAACGCCTCGGCCAGGTCGCCGTCGGCCATGACGTCGTCGGCCAGGGCGTCGACGATCTCCTCGGCCGACAGGTCGGGCACGAGCTGGCGGCCGTCCCAACGACCGAACCGGGCCCCCCGGGCGAGCGCCCCGGCCGCCGCCGGTCGCTCCGGAGTTTCGCCCGACGCAGCCGGAGCCGGGCGAGCGGCCGTGGACGGGCTGTCGATATCGCGCCGGTCGGGCGTCCAGTGGCTCATCGGCGGTACAGGACCCCGGCGCCGAGGCGGTCCTTGTTGAGGCGCCGGGCGAGGTGGAGGCCCTCGAGCAGGAACTCGATCGCCGATGCGACGAGGGCCGCCTCGGCGGCCGGGCCGCGCCCCGACCCGGAGGCGGCAGCCGGGGACTGGGCCGCCGCCGGAGCCCGTCGCCGCATCGGGCTCGGACAGGACGCCGGTCCGGCGGATCGCCTCGGCCAGGCCGGGCACCTCGCTCGCCCAGCGGACGTATTCGGCGGAATGGACCCGGTCGCCGGTCTCGAGGGTCAGGCCGTCCTCGAATGCCTCGACCAGCGCCTCGAGGTCGTCGACCGCGATCCGGCGGTTGAACGTGGCGTAGACGGCCTTGGTGATCAGGCGCTCGATGATCCGGTCCTCGGGCGCATCGTCGCCGGCCGACTCCAGCTCGATCTTGCCGGCGGTCGAGGCCACGACCGCGCCGAGGTCGCTGATCCGGGGCGCCCCGGCCGGCTCGCCCAGCCGGACGGCCCGCTTGAGGGCAGCGGCCTCGAGGACCTCGAGGTTGGCGACCGAGACCCGCACGCTGACCCCCGACCGCTGGCTGATGTCGCCCGAGCGGCGGGCGAGGTGGGTCAGCTCGGCCACGATCTCCTCGATGAACGCCGGCACGTGGACGGTCGGCACGCCCTCCTCGGGCGGGAAGCCGACCTTCTCCTGGCGGACGATCGAGATCTCGTCGTCGAGGGTGCGCGGGTAGTGGGTCCGGATCTGCGAACCGAGGCGGTCCTTGAGCGGGGTGATGATCCGGCCCCGGCTGGTGTAGTCCTCGGGGTTGGCACTGGCGACGACGAACAGGTCGAGCGGCAGGCGGATCGTGAAGCCGCGGACCTGCACGTCGCGTTCCTCGAGGATGTTCAGCAGGCCGACCTGGATCCGCTCGGCCAGGTCGGGTAGCTCGTTGATCGCGAAAATGCCCCGGTTCGAGCGCGGGATCAGGCCGTAGTGGATCACCAGCTCGTCGGACAGGTAGCGGCCCTCGGCGACCCGGATCGGGTCGACCTCGCCGATCAGGTCGGCGATCGAGATGTCGGGCGTTGCCAGCTTCTCCCCGTAGCGACGGTCGCGGGGCAGCCAGGCGATCGGCGTCTCCTCGGCGCCTTCGGCGACCAGGGCCCGGGCCGACGGGCTGATCGGCGCGAACGGATCGTCGTTCAGCTCCCCGCCGGCGACGACCGGCAGCCACGGATCGAGCAGGCCGACGAGCAGGCGGGCCATCCGCGTCTTGCCCTGGCCCCGCTCGCCGAGGAAGACGAGGTCCTGCCCGGCCAGGATCGCGTTCTCGACCGCGGGCAGGACGGAGTCGGCGTAGCCGATCACGCCGGGGAAGATCGCCCGGCCCTCGCCCAGCCGGGCGAGCAGGTTCGAGCGCAGCTCGGCCTTGACCGAGCGCGGACGCCAGCCCGATCGGCGCAGCTCGCCGATCGTCCGCGCGGCTGGTCGTTCGGCGGCTGCGTCGGGCGCCTGGTCTGGTCGTGTCGTCATCGGTACCTCGCTCGGGCTGCCCTCAGGGGCGGTCAGTGGCGTCGGGGGGTGGTCATCGTGGTACGGGCGGCTTCGATCGCCAGGCGGACGGCGACGGGATCCTCGATCCGGTGGGCGACGAGGCCGGCCAGCAGGTCCACCCGGGTCTCCACCTCGGCCTCGAGATCGCCGGACCGCCGGTCGATCAGCCGGGCCAGCTCGGGCATGACGGCCCACGCGAAATGCTCGAAGCGGGCCAGCCCCGGATCCCACGTCGCCAGGACCGCCGGGCCCTGGCGCTGCAGGTGGCCGTGGCCGTCACGCAGCGGCGGGCGCAGGAGGTGGGCGGCGACGACTCGCCAGGCGGCCCCGGCGTCGAGGCCGAGGACGACGACGATCGCCACCCGCGCGCCGCTCTCGTCGACCGCCTCGAGGCTGAGCAGCGGCATCCGGGCCAGGACGAGCTCGAGCGACGTGGCGTCGACGGTGACCGGGGCCGACGTCCGGGTGCCCTGGGCGGGCGGCAGGGCGCTGGCCAGCAGGACCCGGCCTAGGCCGGCGCGCACCTCGTTCGCGGCCCATCGCCCGCCGGCGGCCTCGTTGCCGGCGGCGACGACCAGCGGCAGGCCGTGCTCGATCATGATCGAGACGAGGCCCGCGAGTTCGGGGTCGAGGATGCCCAGCCGGATCCAGCCGGTCACCGCCCCGGGCAGGGCAGTCCGGGGCAGGGTTCCGACGGGGGCGGAACCGGGCTGGCCTGGTTGGTCGTCCACGCACGCTCCGATGTCAGGGTCGAGCTCGGTCCGGTCAGCCTAGGTCGCCGCCCGGGAGGCGTCAAACGGGCCCGCCGATCGGTTCACCGGGGCGTTGCAGGTCGGTTGCGGCCGTCGCCCGGCCGCCTACGGGCAGGGCGTCGCGGCCGGCGGCTCGACCTGGTAGACCTCGACGGTCGCGGCGGCCGACGGTCCGCCGGCGGCGACCGACACTGCCATGAACGGGACGAGCTGGTACTGCTCGCGGGTCGGGACGAGATCGCTCGGGTCGAGCCGCTCGATGAACACCGGCCGGCTGCAGATCAACGAGGCGATCCGAGCCTCGCGGGTGCCCCAGCCCTCGTAGACGATGTTGGTGTCGTCGACGATCAGGATGTCGGGCCGGCGGCCCTCGACGTGCTGGCCGTACCAGAGTGGCGTCGACGCGTCCCAGTAGGACAGGATCGCGGCGTTTTCGGGCAGCGCCGAGAAGACCGCGTCGACATAGTCCGGGCCCGAGCGGTCGGCGCTCAGGTCGGCGGTGCTCCAGTTCAGGCCGCCGAGGAGGAGCGCGAAGCCTAGGGTGGCCGCGCCAATGACAACGCCGGCCGATCGCCCGGCCGCCGGCGTGCCCGGCCCAAACCTGAGCCCCGCGGCGAGCAGCCGGGCGAGGAACCGGGCGAGGAACCGGGCAATGCTTTCGAGCCCGACCGCGGCCGCCAGGCCGACGATCAGCCACGGGACGAGGAGGTAGTGCTCGAGCTCAAGGTAGTTGGCCCAGATGTAGGTGGCCGTGACCAGGATCCCCACGCACATCAGGCCGAAGGCCGGCCGGAGCCACGTCAGGCGGATCAGGCCGATCGCCCCGAGGACGGGCAGGACGATCGTCGAGCGGTTGAGCGCAAGCTGCCAGAGCGCCGGCAGGGCGGCCACGAAATCGCCCGGGCCGCGCGCGGCGAGAAAGTCGAACTGGCCCCGGAACTGGGTGCCGGTCACGAGCCAGATCACGCCGTCGAGCGTCGTCGGGTGGTTGTACGGGAGCGGCGGCGAGCCGAGCGCGGCGAGCGGGATGTAGAGGTAGACCGACAGGCCGAGGGCCACGGTGGCGGCCGCGACCAGCAGGAGCCAGGGCCGGGCGAGCAGCTCCCGCCGGCCGGACCACAGGACGAACGCGACGACGAACGGGGCGACGAACAGCATCAGCAGGTGGTTGCCCAGCGCCAGGCCGATCAGCAGCCCGCCGATGGCCAGGTCTGACGCCTGCCGCCGGTCCGACCAGGCCAGCGCCCGATGGATGATCAGGGCGACGAGCATCAGGTGGAGGGGGTTGACCTCCGATACGGTCGCCGCCGCCCAGACCGTACCCACGGCTCCGGTCGCGAGGGCCGCCGCGATCGCCAGGACCGGCCGCACGCCGAGCCGCCGGGCGATCAGGGCCAGGGTCACCAGGGCGACGGTCACATAGACCGCCGACAGGAGATTCGCCCGGAACGCGACCGAGCCGATCGGCAGGAGCTCGGCCAGCCAGGCCAGCACGATGTAGGTCGGATAGCCCGTCGGGTGGGCGACGCCGAGCACGTGGGGGACGGTGGCCATCTCGCCCCAGTCCCCGAAGGCGACCCCGGGCATCAGCGTCCGGACATATACGACCAGGGCGACGACCGCCACGGTCAGCCCGACATACCAGCCCGGTTCGAGGATCCGGCGCCAAGGCGTGGTGGGGGCCGGTGCCGCGGCCGGCCCGGGCTCGGCGTCGACTCGCGGTTCGGGCGCGAGGCCGGCCCGGAGTTCGGGCGCGGTATCTGGTTCGGGATCGGCTCGGCGTTCGACGTCGGCCCTGGGTTCGGGCGCGCCCGGCCCGTCGGTCGCTTCGCTCTCCACGGGCCGCAGTCTAGGGCGTTCGAGCCACACGATACGCTCGGCACTCGGCTCCGCTCCAAACCTTGAGCGCCGGCCACGGCTCGCCGCACGCCCGCCACCCACCCACCCACCCACCTGCAATATTCCACCTGTCCGGGCACATCAGGGGTTGACGAACAACGCGGGAGGATCGTATCCTGCCCCGGCACCCACCTGGGTGCCGTGCAGCTTACGAGTTGAGGAGGCGTCGGCAATGACAAACGACGTCCGCATCCCCACCCCGATCGGCGCCGCTGGCGCTGCTCGGAAGGTCCTGCCCATCTCGTAGCATGCCCGGCGGCCAGGGGCCGCCAGGAGATCCACGAGCCGTGGGCCGGAGCCGGTCCCACGGTTTTTTGTTGCCCGCCAGCCGGGTGACGTGAGCCGCGAGACCGCCGACGCGATGTGACGTCGAAGCCGATCCGCGGCTCTTCCGATTCCCGGGCCCGCCAGGCCCGTCGACCGGGGTCCCGCCACCGCCTGGAGCAAACCATGACCGCCACCCTGAGTCCACAACTGAATCCGCGGCTCGCCGAACCCCGGGATGCCGCGCTCCTCGTGGAGCACGCGATCAAGCGGTTCACCGTCGCCGACAAGCGCCGGCCGGTGATCGCCATCGATGACGTCTCCATGCGCCTCGAGCGGGGCGAGATCTACGGGATCCTGGGCTCGAACGGCTCCGGCAAGTCGACCCTGATCCGGCTGATCTGCGGCCTGCTCACGCTCGACGCGGGGCGGGTCGAGATCTTCGGCCATGACCTCGTCCGCGAGGAGCTGGCCGTGAAGCGCCTGATCAACCGGGTCTCGGTCGACGCGGCCTTCTTCAAGAAGCTGAGCCCGCTCGAGAACCTGAGCTTCGCCGCTCGGCTGTACGGCCTGGAGGCCGGTCCGGCCCGGATCGCGACGCTCCAGATCCTCGACCGCCTCGGCATCTCGGCCAAGCGGGCCGATCGGCCGATCGAGCAGATGAGCCGGGGAATGCAGCAGAAGGTCGCGATCGCGCGAGCCCTGCTCACCTCCCCTGCCCTGCTGCTCCTCGACGAGCCGACGACCGGCCTGGACCCGCGCTCGAAGCTCGACGTCCAGGCCTTCATCGAGGAGCTCCGGGCCGACCACGACGCAACGATCGTGCTGACGACCCACGACCTCGCCGAGGCCGATCGCCTGTGCGACCGGATCTCGATCCTGAACGACGGCCGGAAGGTCGTCGAGTCCACGCCCGCCGGGCTGAAGCTGCTGGTCGCCGAACGCTACGACCAGCCGGCCACCCTCGACGCGGCATTCATGACCTACACCGGTCGCTCGCTCGACGACGACCACGAAGAAACGGAGGAGACCGATGAGCCGAATTGATCGATCCGGAGCGCGGCCGCTCCGCCCCAACCCGTTCGAATTCGACGCCCGAAAGGAACCAATCTTCATGAACCAGCAGCACGAGCTGGCGCGGGTCATCCACGCCGAACGACTCGCTCGCGGCATTGCCGAGCGCGAGGCCGACCGGCTGGCCCGCCAGCATCCCGCACGTCGCCCGATTCGCCGGGCAATCGGCCGGTCGATGGTCCGCATCGGCATCCGCCTGGCCGAACCGAACCTCCGCCCGGCTCGATCACGTTGAGTGACCGGGCCGGGCGGCCCCACCACCTCCTGAGGACACTCCCGTGACCGTCCTGAGCCACGAGATGAAGACGAGCTTCGCCTTCATCGAACGCAACTTCTACCTCACCCGCCGCTACTGGGGCTGGGAGCTCGCCTTCCTGGTCTATTCGGTCGCGGGCGCGCTGTCGATCTCGCTGATCGGCGCCCAGGCCGGCGACCCGCGCCTCCTCCTGTCGCTGATGATCGGGGCGATCTTCTGGAACTACCTGTCGGTGGTCTTCTCATGGATTGCCGAGACGATCGCCGTCGAGCGCTGGGAGGGGACGCTCGAGTACACGATGATGGCGCCGATCCGGCGCTCGACCCAGCTCCTCGGCTCGATCGCCTACGCGATCGTCTACGGCCTGGTCCACACCGCGGTGATCCTGGTCGTCCTCCTCCTGTTCTTCCCGCAGCTCGACCTCACCCGGGCGAATCCGCTGACGGCGATCGGCTTCGTCCTGCTCGGCTCGTTCAGCTTCGTCGGGATCGGGATGATCGCGGCGATCCTGCCCTTGCTCTACGTCGAGCGTGGCGCCCAGATGACGTTCGTCCTCCAGTCCTGCCTGCTGCTGGTCAGCGGGGTCTACTACTCGATCACCATCCTGCCGCCGTGGATGCAGGTCCTGTCCCATGTCTCGCCGGCCACCTACGTCCTCGACGGAGTCCGCAAGGGCCTGATCGACGGCGTCCCGTTGACGCAGCTGGGCGGCGACATCTGGCCCCTGCTGGTGATGGGCGTGACCCTGATCCCGCTCGGGATCTGGGCCTTCGGCCGAGCCGAGCGCTATGCCAAGCGGACCGGCAAGCTCAAGCGGGTCGGCTGAGATGGCGGTCGAAGCCACGCGACCCACGCTTGCCGCGCTCGGCTGGACGGCAGCCCTGGCCGACGCCCATGCCGAGCACGCCGCCAGCGGCCACCGGCCGGCCCGGGTCGTCGCCGAGGACCGGGGCTCGTACCAGGTCCTCGGACCGGCGGGCGAGCAGCGCGCCTCGGTGACCGGCCGCTTCCGGTTCGAGACCAGCGATCCGGCCGCGTTCCCGGCGGTCGGCGACTGGGTGGCGACCGACGGCGGGTCCGCCGGCGACACGACGATCCATGCCGTTCTTCCCCGGCGGAGCGCCCTGGTCCGCCAGGCGGCCGGCCGGCGGACCGAGGCCCAGGTCGTGGGGGCGAACCTCGACGTCGTGTTCGTCGTGGCCTCGCTCAACGGGGACCTCAACCTGCGCCGGCTCGAGCGCTATGTCGCCGTCGCCTGGGAGAGCGGCGCCGAGCCGGTCATCCTGCTCTCGAAGGCCGACCTGGCCGACGACGTGGACACGACCCTGGCCGGGGTCGCCGGCGTGGCCGCGGGCGCCGCGGTCCTCGTCGTGAGCTCGTTCGACGGGCGCGGCGTCGAAGCGGTCCAGGCCCGGATCGGACCCGGCCGGACGGCCGCCTTCGTCGGTTCGTCGGGCGTCGGCAAGTCGACCCTCCTCAACCGCCTGGCCGGCGAGGAGCGGGCCGCCGTCCAGGCAATCCGTGCGGGCGATGCCCGCGGCCGGCATACCACGACCCGCCGCCAGATCCACCTGCTGCCCGGCGGCGGGCTCGTCCTGGACACGCCCGGGATGCGCGAGATCGCCCTGTGGGACGGCGACGGGCTCGAGCAGTCGTTCGCCGACGTCGACGAGCTGGCCACCCGCTGCCGGTTCAGCGATTGCGCCCATCGAGCCGAGCCCGGCTGCGCGGTCCAGGCCGCGATCCGCTCGGGCGCCCTCGGGTCGGATCGGCTCGCCGCCTGGGACAAGCTCCAGAAGGAGGCACGCCATCACGAACGCAAGGTCGACGCCCTCGCCCGCGACGAGGAGCGCCGGCGCTGGAAGGCGATCAGCAAGCAGGTCGGCAAGCACATGGACGCCAAGTACGGCGCGGAGCGGTGGTGACGATGAACGAGCCCACCGGCCTGCCCGCCGGCCTGCCCGCCGGCTTTGGCCTGCGGGCCTTCGATCCGGACGCCGACTACGAGCGATTCGCCGAGCTCATCCATGCCAGCCATCGATTCGACCAGATCGACGAGCTGCCGACCGTCGAGAGCCTGCGGACCGAGCAGGCCCACCTGGAGGGCCTCGACCCGCGCCGGGACCTCCTGGTGGCCGAGGTCGACGGTGGGCTGTGCGCCGCCGGCCGGACGACCGCCCGGACGCGCGACGGACGGGGCAGCCATCACTTCGACCTGTGGGTCGCGCCGGCCTGGCGGCAGCGGGGGCTCGAGGAAGCGCTCCTGGCCTGGATCGAGCGACGGGCCACGGAGGTCGCGGCCGTCGATGGCCGGGCCGGCCCGCGCGAGCTCGAGACCTGGGTCGACGGGACCCAGGCCGAGGCGGTCGGGCTCCTCCGTGAGCACGGCTACGAGATCGGCCGCTACGGCGTCCTGATGCGCCGCGACCTGACGACCCCGATCGCGCCGCGGGCCCTGCCCGAGGGGCTCGAGATCCGGCCGGTCGAACCGGCCCACCATCGCCGGATCTGGGACGCCGACGTCGAGGCGTTCCGCGACCACTGGAACAGCCTCGAGCGGACCGAGGCCGATTTCGAGGGCTGGTTCGCCGCGCCGGAGCTCGACACCAGCCTGTGGCGGGTCGCCTGGGCCGGCCACGAAGTCGTCGGGGCGGTGATGCCCTCGATCTGGGCGGCGGAGAACGAGGCGCTCGGAATCCGGCGCGGCTGGCTCGACCACGTCAGCGTCCGCCGGCCATGGCGCCGCCGGGGCGTGGCCTCGGCCCTGATCGTCGAGGCCCTCCTCGGCCTGCGCTCGGCAGGCATGACCGAGGCGTTCCTTGGCGCGGACGCCGAGAACGTGACGGGCGCCGTCAGGGTCTACGAGCGGCTCGGCTTCGAGCCCGCCCGGACCACCGTCAACTACCGCAAGGCGTTCTAGGCTCGCCGAGCCCCGTTGCTGCGCTGGGGCCGGGCGATCCGATCAGGCGAAGAGGCGGCCCTCGGCCGTGACCAGCTCGATCCAGGCCGCCTCGCGCCCGATCGTCGTGGCCGGCCCGTGGCCGGGCAGGACCCGGGTCCCAGGCTCCAGCCGGCCGAGCCGGGCGATCGATTCGGCCATCTGCGCGGGTGAGCCCCCGGGCAGGTCGACCCGGCCCCAGCCGCCGGCGAACAGGGTGTCGCCGCTGAACAACAGCCCGTCATCGGGAGCCAGCAGGCAGACCGAGCCTTCGGTATGGCCCGGGGTGTGGAGGACCTCGAGGCGCAGCTCGCCGAAGCGGATCACGCCGCCCTCGGCCAGCTCGACCGCGGGCACCGACGGCGGGATCTCGAACGGCGCCAGCAGC
This sequence comes from uncultured Chloroflexia bacterium, assembly GCA_963727055.1. GTDB lineage: Bacteria > Chloroflexota > Limnocylindria > Limnocylindrales > CSP1-4 > Palsa-1033. The sequence goes on along the minus strand of CAVSEN010000003.1, from coordinate 313,690 downwards.
GCGCTCGGATGGACCAGTCGCTCGCGATCGAGGGGATGGACCGCGATCGGCGCGCCGGTCTGAGCCGCCAGCGCGGCGTTGTCGCCGATGTGGTCCCAGTGGCCGTGGGTCGAGACGATCAGCTTGAGCGTCCAGCCCCGCTCGGCCAGCTGCCCGGCGATCCAGTCGAGGCATGGGGTCGCGGTGTCGATCGCGATCGCCTCACGGCTGCGCGGATCGGCCAGGACCTGGACGTTCGTGGCGATCGGGCCGACCGCCCGGCTGAGGAGCTCCACCGGCGAGGCTCGCGGCGGTTCGCGGTCGGCTCAGGCCTCGAGCTTCGTCTTCATGCACACGAAGGTCTGGCCGATCATCTTGTTGGCCGTCCCCTCGATCAGCCGGGCGCCGAGGCTGGCCAGCGTGCCCGAGATGTTCACCTCGGCGCTCCAGTTCATCGTCGTGCCGCCGTCCGGCTGGTCGCTCAGGCGCATCGTGGCCGTGCCGTCGACCGCGCTGCCCGGCGCCTGGCCGTGGGCCTTGACCTCGGCCACCTCCGACTCGGTGACCGTGACGATCTCCCTGTCGAGCACGAAGCGGGCGCTGATGAACCCGATCCCGACCTTGGCCCGCGCCTTGAAGTGGGTCGGGTCGAGGAGCTCGACCGACTCGACGCCGGGGCCGCACGAGCCGGCCTCGACCGGGTCGATGACGAACGTCCAGACCCGGCTGCGGGGCGCGGCGATCTCGACGGTCCCTTCGAAATGCATTGGATCCTCCGCGCAGCGGCGGCTCAGCCGCCGGTTGATGCTCCGCTGCCGACGTACGCGTCGGGCTGGCGGACGAAGCTCGAGCGGCAGCCGATCGAGCAGAAGGCATACACGATCCCGGCGTGCTCGGCCAGGTGCCGGGCGTCGGCTCGATCGACGGTCATCCCGCAGACGGGGTCGAGCAGGACGATGTCGTCGATCGCCGGCGCCCCGGCCGATGGCGGCTCGGGTGGCGGTCCGGCGATCGTTGCCGGCCCGGGCGCGGCCACGAACGAAGCCCGGCCGCGACGGACCTGGACGAGCTCGGCCAGGATCGAGACGGCGACCTCCGGGCCGCCCTCGGCGCCGAGGTCGAGGCCGGCCGGCGCGCGCAGGGCCGCGACCCGCTCGGGCGCCACGCCTTCGCCGAGCAGCCAGGCCCGGACCGTCTCGGCCCGGGTCGGGCTGGCGACCAGGCCGACATAGGCCGGCTCGAGGCGGAGCGCCGACAGGACCGCCTCCTCATCCCAGCTGCCCTGGCTGGCGACCACGACGTACGGGCCGACCGCGGGCGTCGGCAGGGCCCCGAAGTCATCACCGGCGACGACCCGGATCGGATCGGGCAGGAAGCCGCCCTCGGCGACAGGGTCGACGACGGTCACGTCGTAGCCCATCGCCAGGCCGAGCTCGGCCAGGGCGGTCGCGATCGGGCTGGTTCCGGCGATCCACAGGGCGGGCGCGGGCAGGTGGGGTTCCACGTAGATCTCCAGGGTTCCGCCCGAGTGGCAGGTCATGATCTCGTCGACGATCCCGTCGCCCCGGCGTGAGTCGGAGGGCAGCTCCTTGCTGATCCGCAGGAGCCGGGGCTGTCCGTCAGCCAGCGCCCGGAGCGCCTCGCGGATGACGAGCGGCCGGGCGCAGCTGCCGCCGACGAAGCCCTCGATCGAGCCGTCGGGATGAACCAGGCCACGGGCGCCCGGACGGGCGGAGGTCGGCCGGCGGACGGCGACGACCGTGGCCAGGGCAAAGGCGCGGCCGGCCAGGTCGAGCTCGACCGCCCGGGCGAGGAGGGCGGCCGGCGGCGTCAGCCGATGGCCGCCGGGCCCGGCGAACGCGGCTACGCCGTCACCCCCTTCTCGTTGAGGATCGCCCAGATCTTCTGGGGGGTCATCGGGATGTCGATGTTGCGCACGCCGAGGTGCCACAGGGCGTCGACGACGGCGTTGGCAATGGCCGGCGGGGCGCCGACGGTGGCCGACTCGCCGACGCCCTTGGCCCCGATCGGGTGATGGGGCGACGGGGTGGTCGTCTTGCCGGTCTCCCAGGCCGGGCGTCTCGACGGCCGTCGGCAGGAGGTAGTCCATGAACGTACCGGCCAGGTTGTTGCCCAGCTCGTCGTACGAGATCTCCTCGTACAGCGACGGCGCGAAGCCCATCGTCAGGCCGCCGTGGATCTGGCCGTCGACGATCATCGGGTTGATGATGTTGCCGCAGTCGTCGACCGCGACGAAGCGGCGGACGGTCGACCTGGCCGGTGCCCCGGTCGATGTCGACGACGCAGATGTAGCTGCCGAACGGGAAGGTCAGGTTGGGCGGGTCGTAGTAGTCGACCGCCTCGAGGCCGGCCTCCATCCCGGCCGGGTGGTTGGTGTACGCCGCGAAGGCGATCTCCTGGATCGTCTTCGACTTGTCGGGCGAGCCCTTGACCGAGAACTTGCCGTTCGTCCACTCGAGGTCGTCCTCGCTGGCCTCGAGCAGGTGGGCGGCGATCTTGCGCGACTTGTCGCGGATCTTGCGGGCGGCGACGGCCGTGGCGGCGCCGGCGACCGGCGTCGAGCGCGAGGCGTAGGTGCCCAGGCCGTAGGGCGCGGTGTCCGTGTCGCCGTACTCGATCTTGATGTCGGCGACCGGGAAACCAAGCTCCTCGGCGATGATCTGGGCGAACGTCGTCTCGTGGCCCTGGCCCTGGCTCTGGACGCCGATCCGGGCCAGGACCTTGCCGGTCGGGATGGACCCGGATCTCGCAGCTAGTCGAACATCTTGATGCCCAGGATGTCGAAGTCGTGCGACGGCCCGGCGCCGACGATCTCGGTGAACGAGCTGATGCCGATGCCCATCAGCTCGCCCCGGGCGCGCTTCTCGAGCTGCTCCTTGCGGAGGTCGTCGTAGCCGATCATGTCGAGCGCCTTCTGGAGGGCGCGCGGGTAGTCGCCCGAGTCGTACGACCAGCCGGTCGGCGTCTTGTACGGGAACTGCTCGGGCTGGATGAAGTTCTCCATCCGGAGCTGGGCCGGGTCCTTGCCGATGTCGTGGGCCAGGATGTCGACCATCCGCTCGATGGCGTGGACCGCCTCGGTCACCCGGAACGAGCAGCGGTAGGCGACCCCGCCGGGCGGCTTGTTGGTGTAGACCCCGTCGACCTCGACGAAGGCGTTGGGGAAGTCGTACGAGCCGGTGATCACGTTGAACAGGCCGGCCGGGAACTTGGAAGGATCGGCCGCCGCGTCGGTGTAGCCGTGGTCGGCGATCGTCTTCGACCTTGAGCGAGGTGATCTTGCCGGCCTTCGTCGCGCCCAGCTCGGCATGGATGTGGTAGTCCCGGGCGAACGAATCGGCCTGCAGGTTCTCCGACCGGTCCTCGATCCACTTGACCGGCTTGCCGGTCAGGAACGACGCCGCGACCGCCAGGACGTAGCCGGGGTAGACCGGCACCTTGCCGCCGAATCCGCCCCCGATGTCATGGGTCTTGACCCGGATGTTCTGTTCGTAGATCGGCAGGCCGGCGCCGCCCGCGACGAGCGCCAGGACGGTCCGGATGGCATGCGGCGCCTGGGAGGTCATGTGCAGGGTCAGCTGCTGGCGAACGGGATTCCAGTCGGCGACGCAGCCACACGTCTCGATCGAGGCGACGTGGATCCGCGGGATGTAGATGTCCTCGGAGACCCGTACCTCGGCCGCTTCCATGGCCGCGTCGGTGGCGTCCCGATCGCCCGATTCCCAGTGCCAGATGTGGTTGTTGGCCTTGTCCGGCCCGCGATCCGGACGCAGGACGAACGCATCCGGCTCGAGTGACTTGAACGGATCGACGATGACCGGCAGCGGCTCGTAGTCGACCACGACCGCGGCGACGCCATCGGCCGCTGCATTAGCGTGAGGTGGCAATGACCGCGGCCACCTCCTGCGACTGGTACATCACGGTGTCCACCGGCAGCACCATCTGCATGTCACCGGCCAGGGTGGGCATCCAGGCCAGCTTGTAGCCGTCCAGGTCCTTGCCCGTCACGACCGCGGCCACGCCGGGGACCTTGAGCGCCTCGGAGGCGTCGATCGACTTGATCCGGGCATGGGCGTACGGCGAGCGGACGATATCGAGCCAGAGCTGGCCGGGCAGGTTGACGTCGTCGATGTACTCGCCCTGGCCGCGGATGAAGCGGGGATCTTCCTTGCGCTTGACGGAGTGGCCCATCCCGCCGACGGCCTCGGTCGTCTGGGGCGTTTCCTTGAGTGTTCCGGTCTCGGCCATCATGTCGGTCATCGTGTCGCCCCTCGCTCAGCTGGCCGCGGCCGGCTCGGCCGGCGCGTCGGCGCCACGCAGCTCGCCGGCCGCCTGCTCGATCGCCTTGACGATGTTGACGTAGCCCGTGCAGCGGCACAGGTTGCCGGCGATCCCCTCGCGGATCTCCATGTCGGTCGGATCCGGATTGCGGGCCAGCAGCCAGGAGGCCTGCATGATCATGCCCGGCGTGCAGAAGCCGCACTGCAGGCCATGCTGGTCCCAGAACGCCTGCTGGAGCGGATGGAGGCCCGCCCCGTCCTCCATCCCCTCGATCGTCTTGATCGAGCTGCCGGCCGCACTGACGGCCAGCATCGTGCACGACTTGGCGCTCTCGCCGTCGACGAGCACGGTGCACGCCCCGCAGTTGCTCGTGTCGCAGCCGATATGGGTGCCGGTCAGCTCGAACACCTCGCGCAGGAGGTGGACGAGCAGCAGGCGGGGCTCGACGTCTGCCTCGCGGGCCTGCCCGTTGACGGTCAGCTGGATGTGCTGGGTGGTCATCTGATCACTCCTACCGCTGCGCCGCTGCACGACCGGCCGCCGTGCGCAAGGCCCGGACGACCATCTCCTTGACCATCGCCCGCTTGTACTCGACCGGGCCGTGCGCGTCGGCTCCCGGCCGCGATTCGGCGGCCGCCGCGATCCCGGCCGCCTGGAAGGTGGCCTCGCTGGGCTCGTTGCCAACCAGCGCGGCTTCCGCCCCGAGTGCCGCGAAGGGCGCTTCGGCGACCGCGGTCAGGCCGATCCCGGCCGCCGAGATCCGGCCGTCCGGACCCAGCGACAGCTGGGCGGCCACCCCGACCGTGGCGAAGTCGCCGGCCCGTCGCTCGAGCTTGGCATAGGCAGCACCGGAAGGTCGGGGAGCTCGGGGATGATCACCTCGGTCAGCAACTCCGTCGGCTCGATCGCCGTCTGGAACGTGTCGATGAAGAAGTCCCGGGCCGCGACGACACGTTCGCCGCTCGTGCTCCTGAGGACGATCGATGCCCGCGTGGCGATCAGGACCGCCGGCCAGTCCGAGGAGGGATCCGCGTGAGCGCAGGAACCGCCGATCGTGCCCCAGTTGCGGACCTGGGGATCGCCGATGCCGCCGGCCGCGTCGGTCAGCAGCGGGTAGCCGGCGACCACAGCGTTGTCGTGGATCTGGCGGTGGGTGGTGCGCGCTCCGATCCGCAGCCCGTCGGCGGTCTCGATGATCTCATCCAGGCCATCGAGGTCGCGGATGTCGACGAGCAGGGCGGGCGCGGCCAGGCGGAGCTTGAGCAGGGGCAGGAGGCTGTAGCCACCGGCCAGGATCTTCGCCTCCCCTTCGTGGTCGACGAGGATCTGGAGCGCCTCATGCATGGCGGCCGGCCGGACGTAGTCGAATTGAGCCGGGATCATCCGTCCTCCTTCGCGTCAGCGCACGGTCGCCCCTGTCCAGGGGTCGCCGGAGGTCGGCCGTAGCGTCGTGACCCGCAGGATATGCCTCGGGTCCTTCGCTCGTCAACGAGATTCGGGGGCGGAACACTAGGTATTGGCGGACCCCGCGCGAAGCTCGCGATCGAGCAGGATCAGGCCTCGCTCGGCGCTCGACAGGCCGGCGATGCGGGCGGCCTCGCGCAGGAACTGGGCGTACTCGGCGACCGGGATCGGCTGGCCCGGCTCGAGGGTGAGCCAGCGTGCTCGCTTCGTCTCGCCGACCCCGCCCAGGCGCCCAGCCGGGTCGTCGATCAGGACGCCCTGCGGAAAGCCGAGGTGAATGTGGGCGGCCTGGGGCATGATCCAGGCGAAGAACGGCGTGCGGCGTCCGACGGGCAGGTCATAGCCGATCACCCGCCAGCCGGCTCGGACGGCCTCGATCGCCCCCGGAACGGTTGCCCGGACGAGCGTCCGGAGGCCCTCGCCGAGGTCGATGATCGGCTCGGGATAGCCGTCCAGGAGGGCCTCCGGCGGGATGCTCACGGGCGGCCCTCGACGTAGGCCGCCCCGAGGGCGCCTATCGGTGCCACTCGACCAGGCCGATCTCGTTCAGCCCGCGGCCGGCGATCAGCCAGCCCGCATCGTCGGTCACGGCCAGCTCGTCGAGCGCGGCCTGGAAGCGCACTTCGCTGGGACCGGCCGGGTCGATCCACAGCTGGCGCCGGACGAAGCCCGCGAGGACCGCCCGCGACTCGAACCTCCGGCCGGGCGTCGGGACCCGGGTCACGGTCGACGCGGTCCCCCGGGCGGCGAGCAGGTCGAGGAAGTCGGGCAGGGCCGGCAACGGCTCGCGGGCCTGGCCGTGGACGAGCGGCCAGAAGGGATCGGCGGCCGAGGCCGGGACCTGGTCCATCAGCACGGCCAGGCACGAGCGGCGGGCGGCAGCCTCCAGGGCGTCGACGAAGGGGCCGATCTCGGCCACGTCGTAGCCGACATGGGCGATCAGCACGACGTCGGCGTCGAAGCCGCTCGCAGCGGCCCGGTCCGGCGGCCAGCGCGCCTCCACGGTCCGGATGTTGCCGATCCGGTGCTCGGCGGCGATCTCGGCCAGCGTCTCGAGCATCGACGGCGAGGCATCGAGGGCGACGACCTCGCCGCCCGACGGCGCCAGGGCCCGGGCCAGCGGCAGGGCGAAGCGGCCGGCACCGGCCCCGACGTCGAGCCAGCGGTCCGCCGGCCGGACCTTGCCGAGCAGGAGGGCCAGGACCGGGTCGTCGGTCCGGGTCGGGTCGGCCCGGAAGATCGAGCGGACCGGAGCGTAGAAGTCGGGGCCGTCGGGCACCTCCCGGATCCGCTCGACCTGGGCCCGGTTGGCCAGCACCTTGGCGGCCCAGCCACGTTCGGCCAGGGCTGCGAGGTCGGCCGGCGTGTCCACGTCCGGATTGTCGCCAGCCAGGTCAACCTCCACCACCAGTCCGGGATGGTCCGAGATCAGCGGACCGAAGCCGCGGTCACCGGTCAGGCCCCCGGCGAGCGCCCAGGCCGGCCGCAGCAGGAGAGCCGGGTTCGGGCCTCCCCCGCCCCGGTAGCGCGGCACGACGATCGAGCGGCCGGCGGGCACCGGCGCGGCGAGCAGGGCGTCGATCGTCGCCACGCTCGTCCGGGGCTGGTCGGCGAGCAGGATCAGGGCCGCCTCGACGTCGGCGCCCGGGCCCGCGGCGATCCCATCGAGCGCCGCCAGGCCGGCCCGGACCGAGCTCGACAGGCCGCGGCCGGGGTCGGGATTGCGGGCGATCGTTGCGCCGCGGGCGACGGCGATGGCTTCGAGCGGCCCGGCGTCCGGCCCCAGGACGACGAGGACGGCGCCCAGGCCCGCGGCTCGAACGGCCTCGAGGACGTGCTCGAGGAGCGGCCGGCCGCCGATCGAGGCGAGGAGCTTGCCCCCGCCGAAGCGCGAGCCGGCACCGGCCGCCAGGACGACCGCCGCGGTTCGGGTCCGATCGGTCACGCCTGGCTGCGCTCGCGCATCGGCCGGCCGGTCCCGCCGCGCCGTTCGGCCACGATCTCGGCGATGATCGCCAGGGCCGTCTCGGCCGGCGCCCGGCCACCGAGGTCGAGGCCGACCGGACCGCGCAGGCGGTCCAGCTCGGCATCGCCGAGCCCCGCCGCCCGGAGCCGCTCGCGGCGATCGCCCTGGGTCTTGCGCGAGCCGACGGCACCGACGTAGCGGCACCGGCGGCGGAGCGCCTCGACGATCGCCGGCTCGTCGAACTTGACGTCGTGGGTCAGGACGGCCACCGCGTCGCTTGGCCCGAGTCCGATCTGGTCGGCGACCTCGTCCGGCCAGCCGACGATCAGCTCGTCGACATCGGGGAAGCGGGCCGGGGTCGCGAAGGATGCCCGGCCATCGACGACGATCGTGGCGTAGCCCAGCTCGCGGGCGAAGCGCACGAGGAAGCGGGCGACCTCGACGGCACCCACCACGACCAGCCGCGGGCGAACCGGATACGCCTCCAGGAAGACCTGCCGGCCGGCGATCTCGACCGTCCCCGATTCGCCCCGATCGAGGGCATCCAGGGCGGCGGTCCGGAGCGCGTCGTCGGCGGCGGGCGAACCGAGCGAGCCGGTCAGCGCGCCGTCCTCGGCGACGAGGACGACGGCCGGCGGGACCTCGCCGCGACCCGGCTCGGCCGGCCCGAACTCGGCCGGTGGCGCGTCGGCCGGCAGGGGGATCGCCACGCACACGCCGGCGTCGCGGGCGGCGGCCAGGATCTCCGGCCGGAGCCGGGGCTCGACGAGGACGTCGATCGTGCCGCCACAGGCCAGCCCGACGTCCCAGGCCTGCTCGTCGCTGATCCCGTAGCGGATCACCCGCGAGCGATCGGCCGCCCGGGCCTGCTCGATCTGTTCGAACGCCGCGCCCTCGACGCAGCCGCCGCTGACCGACCCGGCCAGCCGGCCGTCGGCTGCCGCGAGGAGGACCGCACCCGCCGGGCGCGGCGCCGAGCCGAAGGTCCGGACCACGACCGCCCGGCCGAACTCCGCGCCGTCGGCCTGCCAGGCATCAACCGTATCGATCAGCTCACGCATCGTGTCCCTCGAATCTGCTCAGGCTCGCTCGCCCAGTGGACGAGCCGTGGCCGCGCGCTCGGGATCGGCCGGCGGGACGACCGCCATCCGGCGGACCTCGGGTCGCAGGCTGACGATCCGGGCTGGACGCGGGCCGCCGGCCTCGGCCCGACGCCGGCCGGCGCGGGCGGCGATCGCCGGGGTCGGGCTGCCCGGGACCCGCGAGCGCCGGGCGGCCTCGCGCCGGGTCGACGCGTCGGAGAGCAGGACGCCGAGCCGCTGGAGGCTGGCGATCGTGCCCGCCGGCACGAAGTCGTCGATGTACGGCAGCGCCGCGGACATCCCGGCGGCCAGCGGCTGGTAGCCCGGCGCGCTGGCCAGCGGATTGAGCCAGATCAGGCGGTGGCAGCTGCGCTGGAGGCGGGCGGTCTCGGCCGCCACGAGCTCCGGATCGCCCCGATCCCAGCCGTCGCTGACGACGACGACGACCGCGCTGCTGCGCAGCACGCGCCGCGCCCAATGGAGGTTGAACGTCCGGAACGACTCGCCGATCCGGGTTCCGCCCGACCAGTCGGTGACCGTCGATGAGACCCGGGTCAGGGCCCGATCGCGATCGCGGTCGCGGAGCAGCCGGGTGACCCGGGTGAGGCGGGTCCCGAAGACGAAGGCCTCGGTCCGCACGGCCGACGCGGCGAGCGCCTGGCTGAACCGGAGCAGGACCCGGGCATGGCGCTCCATCGAGCCCGAGATGTCGCAGATGACGACGAGCTGGCGCGGGCGGCGGACCGGCCGTCGCCAGACCCAGTCGAGGACATCGCCGCCGGTCGCCAGGCTGCGCCGGAACATCACTCGCGGGGCGACGGTCCGGCCATGGTGGTGGAGCTCGCTCCGCCGCGTCCGGCGCCGCTCGAGGTTGGGCAGGAGCAGGTCGATCAGCCGCTCGGCCTCGCGCAGCTCGGCGGCGCTCATCCGGTCGAACTGCTGGTGACGATCGACCTCGCCCTGGCCGTAGGCCAGCTCGGAGACGGCCAGCCCGTCGAGGGCGGCGTCCTCGTCGGCATCCTCGCCGTCGTCGACCGAGCGCGGCGCACCCTCGGGCGTCGACTCCCGGACGTCCTGGCTGAGCTGCTCGTCGGTCGTGCCAGCGGTGGGCTCCTCGGCCGGCGCCTCGTCCCGGGGCGGCTTGGCCGGAAGCGGGCCGTCCTGGTTCGCCGGCCGGGCCCGGTGGGCGCGCCAGAAGCGATCGAAGACGGCGTTGTAGACCTCGATCTCGTCCCGGCGCCGGACGAAGACGGCCTCGCCGGCCGCCCGGACCTGCTCCCGGTCGCCGATCGAGATCACCCCGAGCGCCCGGCTGAAGTCGATCGCCGCGCCGAGGTCGGTGGCCAGGCCGGCCAGGCGCAGCTCCCGGGCGAAGCGCACGGCCCGGCCCAGGAACCGCCGGCCGTCGACGGCCGACGCCCCGGGCAGGCCCGGCGCCGACAGGGGCTGGATCCAGGCCGGAACCGGCGCGGTGGCCGCCGGGCCGCTCCTCGTCACCTGCGTCTCGCCACGGCTACGCGCCGGGGGCGAGCTCCTCGAGCATCTGGCGAGCGGTCTCGCCCCGGACGCCGCGGACGTCCTCCTCGTACTTGAGGACGACCCCGAGGGTGTCGTCGACGACCGCCGGCACGAGCTCGGTCGCCCCGAGCGCGAGGAGAGCCGCCGCCCAGTCGAGCGTCTCGGCGACGCCGGGGACCTTGGTCAGGTCGGCGTCGCGCAGGCGATGGACGAAGGCGACGATCTGACGGGCCAGCCGCTCGGGCGCCGCGGGCACCCGGGTCAGCACGATCTCGAGCTCGCGCTCGAACGTCGGATAGTCGATCCAGTGGTACAGGCAGCGCCGCTTCAGGGCGTCATGGACTTCGCGGGTCCGGTTGCTGGTCAGGATCACCCGGGGCGTCAGCTCGGCCCGGATCGTGCCGATCTCGGGCACCGTGACCTGGAAGTCGGACAGGATCTCGAGCAGGTAGGCCTCGAACTCCTCGTCGGCCCGGTCGATCTCGTCGATGAGCAGGACCGGGGCCACGCCGGCCGGGGCGTCGAGGGCCTGGAGCAGCGGCCGGCGGATCAGGAAGTCGGGCCCGAAGATGTCGTGGGCGGTGGCCCGATCGGCCTCGCCGCGGGCCTCGAGCAGCCGGATCTCGAGCATCTGGCGGGGGTAGTTCCACTCGTAGACCGCGCTCGTGACGTCGAGTCCCTCGTAGCACTGGAGGCGGATCAGGGGGGCCTCGAGGGTCGCCGCGAGGACCTTGGCCAGCTCGGTCTTGCCGACGCCCGCCTCGCCCTCGAGGAGCAGTGGACGTTCGAGCTCGAGGGCCAGGAAGACGGCCGTTGCGACCGAGCGGTCGGCGATGTAGTCACGGGCCCGGAACGCGGCCTGGATCGCCTCGACGGAGGCGGTCGCCGCTCCGCGTGCGGCGGGCACCGGTCGAACGGTCGGGAGGCTGTTGGTCATGACCGGAATCTGACTGCCCCACCCGGTCAGCCGTCTGGTGCGTCGAGGTCGCGGGCGTAGGCCGGGAATCGAAAGCGCATCGAGCGGCCCAGGATTCCGCCGTGGCCGAGGCCGGCGACCAGCCCGCGCGAGACCCGTTCGCCGGTCAGCAGGCGGGGCAGGACCAGGTCGGCCGCCGTCGCCTTCGAGTAGGCCCCGCAGGTCGGCAGGCCGAGGATGTCGACCGGCCCGAGCCGGGCCAGCCAGAGCATCGAGCCGGGATGGGCCGGAACGCCATGGCGGACGACCCGGCCGCCGAGCCGGGTGATCGCGACGAAGAACGGATCGGACGGATCGGTCGAGGCCGAGCCGGCGGTCAGGATCACGTCGGCCCGCGCCGCCCCGTCCTCGACGCGGCGGCCAAGAGCGCCGCGGCAACGGCGGCCTCGGTGTCCTGGGCATAGGTGAAGCCCACGAGCGTCGACCCGAGCGACTCGACCTTGGTCCTGACGCTCGCCTCGAAGCGCTCACGGGCCGGGGCGTGGAGCGACTCCTTGACGATCGCCGCGACCCGCCGGGCGACGAACGGTGCCACGCCGACGATTCCCCGGCCGCCGACGAGGGCCGCCGCCCGGGCGAGGACGCCGGCCGGGACGAGATGCGGCGCGACCTTGGCGCTGGCGACGAGCTCGCCGTCCGCCGACGGCCTGGCCGTCGTACACGGTGAACACCTCGAGCGGATCGATCCGGTTCAGGCGCTCGAGCAGGCCGATCCGGACGTGGACGACGCCGGCTGCCGCCGCCAGGAGGTCGACCCGGCTCTCGGCGGGCCCGCGCCGCGTCAGCCCGGCACCGGCGACCAGCGGCGGCGAGCCGGAGGGCCGCGTCGTCCTCGTGGACGTCGTCCGGGCCGGGCACGAGCACCGTCAGGCCGGCACGGTCGAGCGCCCGATCGCCGACCACGGCCGCCGGGTCGGACTCGGCGAGGACCACGAGGTCCGCACCGGTCAGCCGGCGGCCCTTCGGCCAGCGTTCGCCGCCGACCTGCAGGTCGCGGGTCAGGACGGCCCCGACCAGCTCCCCGTCGGGCGGCTCACCCGGGATGAGACGGGCGATCCGCACGGCCGGCGGTCAGCCGGCCGCGGCGAGCGCCGCTTCGACCGCCCGGCGGGTGTGGACCTCGGCCATCGCCGATCGGTACTCGCGTTCGGCGTGGAAGTCCGAGCTGACGGCCTGGCCATCGGTGGCGTGGGCCGCGGCCGCGGCGATCGCGGCCTGGCCGCCGTCACTCCCGATCAAGGCAGCTTCGACGGCCGCCGCGCGGTAGGCGTGCGTCGGCTGACGCCGGTGATCCCGATCCGGGCGTGGTTGACGGTACCGCCGCCCCGGCCGACGACGGCCGCCACGCCGACCATCGAGTAGCCCGAGGCGGGCTGCTCGATCGCCCGGTAGGCCATCCCCGCCCCGGCGGGGGTCGCCGGCAGGCGGATCTCGGTCAGGATCTCGTCCTCGGCCAGGTCGGTCGAGAAGGCGCCCTGGAAGAACCCGTCGATGCCCACGACCCGTTCCCCGGCTCCCGAGCGGATCACGAGGCTGGCATCGAGGGCGAGCAGGATCGCCGGCAGGTCCGACGCCGGGTCGGCATGCGCGATCGAGCCGGCCGAGCGTGCCCCGGTTGCGGACCTGGACGTCGCCGATCTTCGGGATCGCGTCGGCCAGGATCGGGTGGTTGCGCGTGACGAGGTCCGAGTCGAGCACCTCGCCGGTACGTGGCGAGAGCGCCGATGCCCGTCGATCCGGCCGCCGAGATCGCGAATCGCCCGGAGCTCGGCGAGCCGGCCGATGTCGATCAGCTTGGCCGGGCTGGCCAGGCGCAGCCGCATGAGCGGCAGGAGGCTCTGGCCGCCGGCGATGACCTTGGCCGAGCCGTCGCCCCGGGCGAGGAGGGCGAGCGCCTCGTCGAGGCTGGCCGGCCGGGCGTAGTCGAAGGCTGCCGGGATCACGAGCGGGCCTCCTTGTCGTGCATCGCGCGCCAGACCTTCGGCGCCGTGTAGGGCATGTCGAGGTGGCGGATGCCGAACGGGCTGAGGGCGTCGATCGACCGCGTTGGCCACGGCGGCCGTGCTGGCGATCGCGCCCGCCTCGCCGACGCCCTTGACCCCGAGCGGGTTGACCGGCGACGGGGTGACCGTCTCGCCCAGCTCGAACGTTCGGGAACCAGGAGGCACGCGGCACGGCATAGTCGAGCATCGAGCCGGACAGGAGCTGCCCGTCGTCGCCGTAGACGGCGCCCTCCCAGAGCGCCTGGCCGACGCCCTGGGCGATCCCGCCGTGGAGCTGGCCGTCGACGATCATCGGGTTGATCTTCTTGCCGACGTCGTCGACCGCGACGTAGCGGACGAGGTCGACCTTGCCGGTCTCCTCGTCGATCTCGACGATCGCGATGTGGGTCCCGAACGGCCAGGTGCAGTTCGGCGTGTCGTAGTAGACGGTCTCGTCGAGGTACGGCTCCATGCCGGCCGGCAGGCTGAAGCCGAGGTCGAGGGCGAAGGCGATCTCCTGGAGCGTCTTCTTCTTCTCGGGCGAGCCCTTGACCCGGTACTCGTTGCCCACGACCTCGATGTCGTCGACCGACGCCTCGAGCATGTGGGCGGCGTAGTGGCGGGCCTTCTCGCGGATCTTGCCGGCGGCCTTGACCGCGGCCGTGCCGCCGACCGACGAGGTCCGGCTGCCGTACGAGCCGTAGCCGAACGGCGTGCCCTGGGTGTCGGAGTGCTGGACGATGATGTCCTCCATCCCGAGGCCCAGCTCGGAGGCGATGATCTGGGCGTAGGTCGTCTCGTGGCCCTGGCCCTGGGGCTGGGTGCCCATCGTCAGGACGACCTTGCCGGTCAGGTGGATCTTGAGGTTGGCCGACTCCCACATCGCGGCGCCCCAGCCCTCGCCGACCGCGCCGATCCACTTGGAGGGCGCGACGCCGCAGACCTCGATGTAGGTCGACAGGCCGAGCCCGAGGTACTTGCCCCGGGAGCGGGCGTCGGCCTTGGCCTTGTCGATGGACGCGTAGCCGACCGTCTCCAGGGCCTTTCCAGGGCCGGCGCGTAGTTGCCCGAGTCGATGTAGATCTTCTCGCCGTTCGAGGCGGTGCCCAGGCCCGACGGGTTGTCGTAGGGGAACTTGTCGGGGGCGATGAAATTGCGCCGCCGGACCTCGGCCGGGTCCAGCCCGATCTCGTCGGCGAAGAGGTCCATCGCCCGCTCGATGACGTAGGTCGCCTCGGGCCGGCCGGCGCCCCGGTAGGCGTCGACGAACGTCGTGTTGGTGTAGACGCCGGTGACCTCGCAGTAGACGTTGGGGATCTTGTAGCAGCCCGACAGGACCCGGCCGTAGAGGGTCGTGGGGATGCCCGGTCCGATCGTCGACAGGCGGCCGCCGAGGTTGGCGTACGTCTTGACCCGCAGTCCGCTGATCACGCCGTCGCGCGTCGCCGGCGATCTCGAGGTAGGTGATGTGGTCGCGGCCGTGGATCGTGCTCTGGTAGTTCTCGCGGCGGGTCTCGACCCACTTGACCGCCCGGCCGCCGAGCGCCTTCGAGGCGAACAGGCAGAGCGCCATGTCGGCGTAGCAGAAGATCTTCGTGCCGAACGCCCCGCCGACATCGGGGCTGATGCAGCGGATCTTGTTCTCCGGGATGCCCATGACGAAGGCGGCCAGCAGGAGCCGCTGGATGTGCGGGCGTCTGGCTCGACATCCAGATCGTGTACTCGTCGGTGCCCGGGTTGAACACGCCGATGTCGCCCCGGACCTCCATCGGGTTCGGGATCAGGCGCTGGTTGACGATCCGCTGGCGGACGACGACCTCGGCCGCGTCGATCGCCGCGTCGGTACCCGCCCTGTCGCCGACGGTCCACTCGAAGACGACGTTGTTCGGGCGCGTTCTCGTGGAGCTGCGGCGCGCCGGGCTGGGTCGCCTTCTCGGCGTCGACCACGGCGGGCAGGGGCTCCCAGTCGACGACGATCGCATCGAGCGCGTCGACCGCCTGGGCGGCTGTCTCGGCGATCACGGCGGCGACGCCTTCGCCGGTCCACTTGACGCTGTCGGTGGCCAGCACCCGGGGCGTGTTGATGTTGTTCTGGATGCCCGCCACGCCGCCCGCCGGCCAGGCCATCGGCAGCGGGTTGTAGGGGATGTCGGCCCCGGTCAGGACCAGGACGACGCCGGGCATCGCCTTGGCCGCGCTGGTGTCGATCGAGCGGATGTTGGCGTGCGCGTACGGGCTGCGCAGGATGGCTCATGTAGGTCATCCCGGCGAGCTTGATGTCGTCGAGGTAGCGGCCCTTGCCGGTGATGAACCGGGGATCCTCGACCCGCTTGATCGAGGCGCCGAGGATCTCGGTGGCCATCGGGGTGGCCTCCTGTCAGTCGTGGGCGCCGGCCGGGGCGGCGGCCCCGGCGCGGACGGTCGAGGCGGCCTCACGGATCGCCGCGACGATGTTCTGGTAGCCCGTGCAGCGGCACAGGTTGCCCTCGATCCCGTGGCGGATCTCGTCGTCGGTGGGGTCGGGGTTGCGGCCGAGCAGGTCCGCGGCGGCCATGATCATGCCCGGCGTGCAGAAGCCGCATTGCAGGCCGTGCTTCTCCCAGAACGCACGCTGGATGGCGTGCAGGCCGCCTTCAGGGGCCAGCCCTTCGATCGTCCGGATCGTCGCGCCGTCGGCCTGGACCGCGAGCACCGTGCACGACTTCACCGCGGCACCGTCGAGCTCGACCGTGCAGGCCCCGCACTGGCTGGTGTCGCAGCCGACGTGGGTCCCGGTCAGGCCGAGGTCCTCGCGCAGGGCATGGACGAGCAGCTGTCTGGGCTCGACCGTGATCTGGTGAGGGACCCCGTTGACCGTGAGTCGGACCTGCTCTGTCACTGGTCTGCCCTCCATCCGCCGGTCGAGGGCCGGCGCTGCGGTACCCAGAGTTCGTCCGCCAATGCTGGCACCCCCGCCGACCGCTGGCAACAGGAATCCGCCCCGCGGGACGCCTCGCCGGTCAGCGCGGGCGGCGGGGCGGCAGCTCGGCCGGCGGCGTCCAGCGACCGAGGGCCGCGCTCCGACTGTCGACGGCGCGCGGGTCGAGCTGGGCCTGGATCGGGGTCTCGCCCCGGGCCTCGACGATCCGGGCGGCCAGCCCGAGGCGCTCGATCTTGGCTCGCGCGGCCGCCGGCTCGAGCCCGGCCAGGCTGCCGGACGGCGCGACCCCGACCCGCTCGAAGCCCCGGCCGCCGCTCGCGGCGTACGACGCCGCCCAGACGATCAGCTCCTTGTCGTCGAGGCGCGGATCACGGGCATCGACGGCGCCGCACACGATCCCCCGCTCGCGCGGCGCCCGGGTGATCAGGCGCCAGTTGTCCGGGCCCTGGATCAGGTCGAAGAAGTAGCTTTCGAAGGGGGCCTCGAAGAAGGTCACCGGACCGGCCCCGTCGGCGTTCCCGCCGCTGATCGCCAGGCTCCGGTGGAGACCGCCGGCCGCGTCGGGCACGCCGTCGAGGAGGCGGGCCTGGGCGTCGCGGAACAGGCTCCGCTCGTCGGCGTTCGAGCCGATCCTGACCGCGTCATCCTCTTCGACCTGGACGAACGGGCAGCCCGCCTCGGCCAGGGCGGTCAGCTCGGCGTTCAGCGCGGCCGCCAGGGCGAGGGTCAGGCGGCGCCGCCCGAAGTTGCCCCGGTCCACGCGTCGGGCGAGGGTGTACGGCCCGACCAGCCGGGCCTTGACCGCAAGGTCGGTCAGCTCGGCGGTCCGGCGCCAGCCATCGACCAGTCCCGGCCGCTCCCAGGCGGGCAGGCTGATCACCCGCGGCCTGCCGGTCCCCGTCGGGTTGTCGACCGGCTCGATCCCGGCCAGGCCGGCGACCGAGGCGGCTACCAGGTCGGGCGTGCGCAGGCCGGCGTCGGTCAGCAGGGTCAGGCCGGCCGCGGCCTGGGTCTCGAGGACCTCGGCGACGGCGAGCTCGAGGGCCGCCGGGTCGTCCCGGTCGACGACCGGACTGGGGTAGGCGCCATGGAGCGTGGCGAACATCGCCTCGATCGTACGGCATCGCCGCCCGCCGCTCGTGCTCCGCCCGGGCTTACACGCCGCTTACATGGACGGGCACCGGCGCCGATCGGCGCAGGTATCCTCGGCCCGATGAAGACGATCCTGGTCGTCGACGACGAGCGCAACATCGTGGAGCTGCTCCGGCTCTACCTCGAGAAGGAGGGCTGGGTCGTGATCGCCGCCTCCGACGGCGAGGAAGGCCTGGCCCTCCATGCCCGGCACGACCCCGACCTCGTCATCCTCGACCTGATGCTGCCCCGGATCGACGGCTTCGAGGTCTGCCGCGAGCTGCGCCGGCGGGGCGACGTGCCGATCGTGATGCTGACGGCCCGCGACGACGTCGTCGATTCGATCGTCGGCCTCGAGCTGGGCGCCGACGACTACGTCTCCAAGCCGTTCAACCCGCGCGCTCTTGTCGCCCGGATCAAGGCGATCTTCCGGCGGACCGAGGCGACCGGCCGGGGCGGCCGGCCGATCGAGGTCGGCAGCCTGCGGATCGATCCGCGCCGGCGCGAGGCGAGCGTCGGCAGCCGCCGGCTCGAGCTGCGCGCTCGCGAGTTCGACCTGCTGGCCGCCCTGGCCCGCGACGCCGGGGTCGTCCTCACCCGGGACGTCCTGCTCGAGGGCGTGTGGGGCACCGACTTCCCGGGCGAGACGCGGACGGTCGACGTCCACGTCGCCGAGGTGCGCAAGAAGCTGGGCGCGGACGGCCCGGCGATCGAGACGATCCGGGGCCTGGGCTACCGGCTCGTGCCGCCCGCCCGTGAGCCGGTCGCAGGCTGACGGCGTGCCTCGGGGACTGAGCGGCCGGATCATCGCCAGCTTCGCGCTGTTGGCCCTGGCCCTCCTGCTGGCGATCGGCGGAACCGTCTTCGTCGTCCTGCGCGACCTCCACCGGGCATCGACCGAGAGCCGGATGGCCGACCTCGCCGACAGCCTCCTGCCCCAGCTCCGCCAGAGCATCGCCTCGGGCAACCTCGCGGGCGCCCTGGCCGACACCCAGCAGCAGCTCGCCGAGGGCGGCGTCGACATCATGCTGGCGACCGCCGACGGCCAGCTCCACCCGATCAACGGCTTCTCCTCGGTCACCGGCACGATCGACCTGGCCACGGCGACCCTGCGCGGCCAGGATGTCCACAGCACCTCGGTCTTCGCCGACGGCAAGCCCCACTCGTGGGCGGCGACAAAGGTCAACGCCCGCTCGGTCGTCTTCGCCACCCTCGACCGGTCCGGCGGGGAGGCGCTCGGCGACCTGGCCCGGACGATCCCGATCGGCCTGCTCGCGATCCTGGTGGTCGGCGGGCCGCTCGCCCTGGTCCTGTCGCGCTCGGTCACCGGGCCGCTGCGCCGACTGCAGCATGCGACCGCCGCGATTCCTGCAACCGGCGGGGCGACCGGCGCCCCGAGCGGCGGGCCGCCGGCCGCGGGCGTCACGGCCGGGCTGAGCCCGGGACCGGTGCCGGTTGAAGGGCCCCGCGAGGTACGCGAGCTGACCGAGCACTTCAACGCGATGACTGCCGAGCTGCGGGCGACCCGCGAACGCGAGGAGCGGCTGCTGGCGAACCTTCGCCATGACCTGCGCACGCCGCTCACGGTCATTGGCGGCTTCGCCGCCGCGATCGCCGATGGGACGGCGACCGGGCCGGAGGCGGTCAAGGCCGGCCAGACGATCGGCCAGGAGGCCGACCGGCTCGAGCGGCTGGTCGCCGAGCTGGACACGATGGATCGCCTGCGGACCGGCGCCGGCGGCCTGCGCCCGGAGCAGATCGACGCCCGGGCGTTGCTGGCGGGGACGGTCGAGCGCTTCGGCGCGCGTGCTGCGGGCAAGGGCGTCGCCCTGACGGCGATCGACGCGAGCGGCCCGGTCGAGGCCGACCTTGGCTTCAGCGCCGACCGGGTCGCCGTCGACCGGATCCTGGGCAACCTGGTCGACAACGGGCTGGCCGTCGTGTCCTCGCCGGGCGGCCATGTCTGGCTCGAGGCGCGCGGCTCCGCCGAGTGGATCACGCTCGCCGTGAGCGACGACGGGCCCGGCTTCCCGAACGGCGCCACCGAGCGCGTCTTCGACCGCTTCTACCGGGGCGACCCGGCCCGCAGCGGGAGCGGCAGCGGCCTCGGCCTGGCGATCGTGCGCGAGCTCGCCCGGGCGCATGGCGGCGAGGCCCAGGCCGAGAACCTCGCCCCGCACGGCGCGCGGGTGGTCGTCCACCTGCCCCGCACGCCGCGGATCGCCTCCTGACCCCGGCGGCCTAGGGCAGCAGGGCGAAGCGCGCCGGGTCGCTGCCGATGATCACGCCGGCCAGGCACACGGCCAACAGGGCCACGACGGCCAGGACCCGCAGCCAGTCCCGGGCGCGGGGATCCGTGGGCAGCGGCAGGCCGTTCGTCCTGATCCAGCCGCTGGCCAGGGTCGGCACGCCGTGCGGGACCAGGACGAGGCCCAGCCAGGCGCCGCCCAGCAGTCCTCCGACGTGGGCGAAGTTGTCGATCGAGCCCGCCCCGAAGGTGAAGCCCAGGAACAGGTTGAGCACGATCAGCATCCCGATCTGGGCCGCCAGCCCGCGGCTCTGGCGATCGAGGACCGGATTGTGGACCCGACCGGCGACGAACAGGCAGCCGAACAGTCCGAAGATCGCCCCCGACGCGCCGACCGACCCGATCAGCGGGTCGCCGAAGACGAAGCTGGCGACCGACGCGGTCAGGTCGCAGGCGAGGTAGATGACGATGAACAGCTTCCAGCCGTAGATCCGTTCGACCACCGGCCCGACGAGGTACAGGGCGTACATGTTGAACGCGAGGTGGATCGGGCTCTCGTGGAGCAGGGCGACCGTCAGCAGGCGCCAGTACTGGCCGCTGGCGACGAGCTGCTTGTCGAGGAGCAGCAGCCCGAAGGGCGAGCTGGCCGAGTTGTCGGGCGGGGCCAGGACGTAGGCCACGACCGTGATCGCGATGATCGCGTACGAGATCGAGAACGGCAGTCCGCCGCCCCGGCTGCGGGCGAAGTAGCGCCGGGCCGCGCCCGGATTGCCGGTCTCCTTGGCCAGCCAGCCGAGGCGGGAGGCGATCTCGGCCTTGTCGCCGGCCGGCGCCCGGCGATCGGCCTCACGGTAGGCCCTGATCGCGTCCGGCAGGCTGCCCCGCCGGACGAGCTCGGCGGCGATGTTCCGCCAGGCCGGATAGCTGCTGGGCGTCTCGCCGACCGCCGCGGCCGCCCGCCAGCTCTGGAGGGCCTGGTCCTCCTCGCTTGCCCGGAAATAGACATTGCCGATCCCGTTGAGGGCGGCGGCGGTGATCGCCGCATCCGGGTGGCCGATCACCCGTGAGTAGAGGTTGGCCGCGTCCTGGAGGTCGCCCGAGGCAAGGAGCGCGTCGGCCCGGCCGAGGTGATCGAGGGCCTCGGCCCGGCTCAGCGTTCCCTGTGGCGCGCGGGCCCGACTCGGATCATCCATCGGCGGGACGATAGCAGGGCGCTGCTAGAATCGGTCCGTGTGCGGCCGGTTCACCCAGCAGCGACCGACCGCCGAGCTCGCGGCGATGTTCGACGCGGAACCGCCGCCCGACGACCTGAAGCCGACCTACAACCTGGCCCCGACCGACGAGGCGGCCGTGGTCGTGGAGCGCGGCGAGCGGCGGGCGATTCGAGCCTACCGCTGGGGATTGATCCCGTCGTGGGCCAGGGACGAGAAGATCGCCTCGAAGCTGTTCAACGCCCGGGCCGAGACCCTGGCAACCAGCGGCGCGTTTCGCGAGTCGTTCCGGCGACGGCGCTGCATCGTCCCGGCCGACGCGTTCTACGAATGGCAGCGAACGGCGGGCGTACGCCAGCCGTTCCTGATCCGGCGAGTCGACGGCGGCCCGCTTGCGCTGGCCGGGCTGTGGTCCGGCTGGCGCCATCCGGAGACGGAGCAGGTGATCCGCTCGTTCACGATCGTCACGACCGAGGCCAACCGGACCCTGGCCGCGATCCACGACCGGATGCCGGTGGTCCTCGAGCCGCGCGACTGGTCGCGCTGGCTGGATACCGCCGATCCCGACGTGGAGGAGCTGAACGGCTTGCTCGTCCCCGCGCCGGAGGGCGAGCTCGAGCTCTACCCGGTGCGGCCCCTGGTCAACAACGTCAGGAACAACGGGCCGGAGCTGACCGAGCCGATCTGACCCGCCGGTCAGCTCGAGGCCGGCTGCCAGCCGGCGCTCGCGGTGGCCCGGTCGAGGGCCTGGGCCGCTCCCGTCCCCTGATCGAGGCCCGCCGCGAAACCGCCGACCGTCCGCCCGAACAGGCCGTCGGGATCGGAATCGGGTGCTTCGAAGGCCGTTGCGCTCGACGGCAGCTCGGGTGCAGTCTCGCCGGCCTCGAGGATCACGACGAGCGTCGCCCCGACGTAGCCACAATCGGCCAGGACCACCGCGAAGGCATCGGCCGCGAGCCGCTCGGTGACGACGACCACGTGATGGTCGGGCAGGTAGCGCAGGGCCAGGTCGAGGTCCCCGGCATCGACCACCGGACGGTCGTCCGGACCGGCCCCGGCGGCCGGCCCGGGCAGGGCGCCCGGATCGCCCTCGTCGTCCAAGGCCGGAACATCCGAGGCCGGAGCGTCGAGGGCCGAGGCGTCGAGGTCGGTCGGCGGCGGGGCTGCAACGGGGGTCGAGCGGGCCGGATCGCGCAGGAGCGCAACGTGGCCGATGCCGGCGTCGGCGAGGGACAGGATCAGCGCATCGCCGGCGGGGTCGTCGCCGACCTTGCCGACCAGCTGGACGGTCGAGCCTCCGTCGCTCGCCCCGAGCGCCACCTCGAAGGCTCGCCCGGCGGCCCTCGAGCGCTGGCCGAGGTCGCCGGGCACGACGGACGGCGAGCCGATGACGACGATCACCGTCGGAGGATACCCGGCGCTCGCCGGATCAGTTGTCGGTCGGCTCGGGCGTCTCGGTCGGCTCGGGCGTCTCGGTCGGCTCGGGGTGGCGACTCGACCCTGCGCTGCCACCACCATCGCCGCTGCCGTCCCCTCCTCCGCTGCCATGCTGGTCGCTCGAGCCCGGCTCGGGCGTGTCTCCTGGTTCCGGCGTCTCGGACGGCTCCGGCGTCTCGGACGCCCCGGGCGACTCGCCCGGCTCGGCGGTCTCGGTCGGCCGGGCTGTCGGCACGATGTGCGACCCGTCGGTCGGCCGCGGGCTCGGCAGCTGAGGCTCCGCCGTGACGAGCGGCGTCGTCGTGGGATGCGCCTGGAGCAGGTTCCAGGCACCGGCCGCGGCCAGGGTCGCGGCGCCGCCCAGCGAGCCCAGGGCGAGGACCGCTGCGAGCACGATCGCGGCGGCGCGGGCCCGAACCAGCGGCGGACGGTTCGCGGTCAGGGCGACCTGCCAGGCGGAACGCAGGCCTCCCGCGAGCAACGCCAGCCGGCTTCGGCGCGGGATCGGTTGGGAGGCGACGGCGAACATCACCCGGTCGGCGAAGTCCGGGCTGGGCTGGACCCCGGCCGTCGCGACGGTTCGCTCGATGCGACGGGCAGCCTCGAGGGCCGGCGCAAGCTCGGCGGCCGGCGCGTAGTCGTCGGATCCGGTCAGCTCGTCGACACCGAACGGCCGGGTCATCGGTCCCACCCCGGATCGCTGGCGCTCGTCCGGAGCCGGAGCAGCCCGCGCCGCAGATGGGTCTTGACCGTCGCCACCGGCCGCCCGGTCTGCTCGGCGATCTCGGCCAGCGACAGGTCGCCAAAGAAGCGCAACAGGACCACTTCGCGGTACGGCTCATCGAGCTCGCCCAAGGCCCGCCGCACATCGTCGGCCTGCTCGGCCGCGAGTGACGCCTCGGCCGGGTCGCCGGTGGTCGAGCTCAGCCGGCCGAGCTCGCCGGGCGGCCCGTCGTCAACATCGAGCGCGACCGGATCGAGGCGGATCATCGGTCGCCGCGTGCTGGCCCGGCGGATGGCCACCCGGATGGCGATCCGGCGCAGCCACGCGCCGAACGACCCCGTCGCCCGCCACGAATCGAGCGAGCGGAAGGCGATCACGAACGCCTCCTGGGCCGCGTCCTCGGCGTCGTGCAGGTCGGCCAGGATCCGGTGGCAGGCGCGCACGGTCGAGGCCGCCTCACGCTCGACGAGGACGCGGAACGCGTCCCGGTCTCCGGCGAGGACGGCCTCGACGACCCGGATCGCCTGATCGTCCCGGGCTGCATCGGCAAGCTGGTCGGCGGGGGCGTCGCGGTCGACGGCGATGGCCTGGCCTCCATTGCTGGGTTGCCCATCAATCTAGCCCGGTCGCGTCGGCGGCCGCGCAGATCCTGAGGACTCGACCAGCCGGCGCTCAGCCGTCGCCCTGGCCGTCGTTGCCACCCTGGCCGTTGCCGGCCGAGCCGCCATTGTCGCCACCCTGGCTGCCGCCGCCACCCTGACCATCGTTGCTGCCGCCATGGTCCCCATCGCCCGGTTCGGCGGTCTCCGTCGGCTCCGGCTTCTCGGTGGGCTCGGACCGGTCGGGCAGCGCAGGCTTGTGCGTCGGTTCCGCCTTGTCGGTCGGCTCGGCTCGCTCCGTCGGCTCGGCCGTCTCCGTGGGCTCCGCGGTCTCGGTCGGCTCGGCCGTCTCCGTGGGCTCCGTCGCCTCGGTCGGGTCGGCGCGCTCGGTGGACACAGCCTCGACGTTGGCAGCGCTGGTGGTCCGGGCCGGGCCGGCCATGCCCGGGGCGGCAAGGGCTACGCCCGCCCCTACGAACAGGGCAACGACGGCCGCCGCGGCACCGCGCATCAAGCGATCCTGGGAGTGCATTCCTGGGGCTTCCTTCCGCATCGTGTTGGGGGCCCGGACCGACCACCTACTCACGATGAGACGGAAGTACCGCCGAAGGTTTCAGGACCCGGCTTCGGCCTCGTCCTGGTCGCGGATCACCTCGAGCGGCCCGATCGCAGCCGCCTCGAGCTCGGGCTGGACCCGGGCCGCGTCGCCGACCATCACGATCGCCGTTCGGTCGGGATGGATCGTCGCCTCCGCGATCGCCTGGATGTCGGCGATCGTCACCGCCTCGATCCGCGAGCGGTAGGTGGCCAGCTCATCGTCGGGCAGGTCGTGGACGACGATCCCCGCGAGGGCCCCGATCACCGGCCCGGGCGTCTCGAAGCGCAGCGGGAAGACGCCGACCAGGAAGTCGCGGGCCGCGGCGAGCTCAGAAGGCTTGACCGGCGTCTGGCGCATCCGGTCGAGCTCGGCCAGCAGGTCGACCAGGGCCGGTACGGTGACCTCGGTGTTGACGGCGACCCGCGCCGAGAACGGCCCCGCGCCGCGCCGCGGGTCGAAGCCGGCCGACGCCCCGTACGTGTAGCCCTTCTCCTCGCGCAGCTTCATGTTCAGGCGGGAGTTGAACAGGCCGCCGAGGATCGCGCTCATCACGCTCAGGGCCGCGTACTTGTCGATCCGGCGCGGAACGCCGACGTGGCCGACCCGGATCTCGGTCTGGACCGACCCGGGCCGATCGAGGAGCTTGATCCGGAGCGAGTCGATCGCCGAATCCGACATGACCGGGCCGCCGGCGGCGTCTGCGCCGGGCGCGGCCGCCCAGTCCCCGAACAGGCCCTCGGCGATCGCCACCGGACCGGGTCCGCCGGCCGCCGCGAAGTCGCCGGCCATGACCAGGGTCATCCGGGCGGGATCGAAGCCACGCCGCCAGGCGCCCGCCAGCCGCTCGGGGTCGAGTGTCTCGACCGTGCCGGCGAGGCCGCCCGACGGCTGGTGGTAGGGCGATCCGTGGTCGTAGATCGTGCCGATGAATGCCTCGTCGACCCGCCGGCGTGGCTCGGCCCGGGCTTGGAGCAGGTCGTTCAGGCGCTCCTCACGCAGCCGCTCGACCTCGCGTGCCGGGAAGGTGGGATGCGCCGCCATCTCGGCCAGCAGGGCGAGGGCCGGCTCGAGGCGGGCGACCGGCACCTCGACGCTGACCGTGGATGCGTCCCAGCCGGCGTCCGCGTGGAGCCCGGCCCCCAGCCGCTCGGTTGCCTCGACCAGGGCGACGGCGTCGTAGCGCTCGGTCCCCTCGGACAGGGCCCGCGCGGCGAGCGCGGTTGCGCCGGCCACCGGGAACGGGTCATCGGCGGCGCCGTTACGCAGGATGAGCGAGGCGGTCACGAGCGGCCGGCCGGGCATCGGGGCAACGATGACCGACAGCCCGTTGGCGAGGATGGAACGGCTGAACGCCGGGAACTCGTACGGCCGTGGCTGGCCGGGCGTCGGCCGGGTTGCGATAACGGTCGCGTCGCTCATTCGGCTGCCTCCTCGGGGGCGGCCGCCGCCGGCAGGTAGGTCAGGACCAGCCGATTGTCCGGCCGGAAGACGGCCGCCGAAACGGCCTGGATGTCGGCGGCGGTCACCGCCAGGTAGCGCTCGAGCATGGCGTCGACCAGGCCCGGATCGTCGAACAGGGTCGCGTTCATCGCCAGCCGGTCGGCCCGCTCCTCGACCCGCTCAGGGCACCGAGCTCCTCGGTCTCGATCAGGGCCTTGGCCCGGGCCAGCTCGTCGTCGGTGACCGGCTCGCGGGTCAGGCGGTCGAGCTCCTCGAGGTAGGCCGTCTCGACCCGCTCGAGGCTGATCCCCGGGCGGACCGTGGCCCAGCCCGAGGCGATCGAGCCCCCGCCGATGAAGCCCAGCACGAAGGCCACGACATCCTGGGCGATCTGCTCGTCGCGGACGAGGCGCCGGTCGAGCCGGCTGCCCTTCCCCCCGGCCAGGATCTGCATCGCGACCTCGAGGGCGTCGAGGCGCGGGTCACCGAGGGCCGGCGCCCGGAAGCCGAAGTAGATCCGGGGCAGCGGGACCTGGTCGACCACCGTCTCGCGGATCTCGCCGCCGAGCGTCGGGGGCAGGCTCATGTCGCCGACCGGCGGGATCGCCGGGTTGGCCGGGATGCCCCCGAAGTAGCGCTCCGACCACTCCCGGACCTGGTCCGGGTCGACGTCGCCGACGACCGCCAGGACGGCGTTGTTCGGCGCGTAGTGGGTCCGGAAGAAGGCCGACACGTCCTCGAGCGAGGCGGCGTCCAGGTCCTCCATCGAGCCGATCGTCGGGTGATGGTAGGGATGACCCTCGGGATAGATGTGGGCCTGGAGCTTCTCCGACCAGCTGCCGTACGGGCGGTTGTCGTAAGACGACCGCTTCTCGTTCTTGACCACCTCGCGCTGGTTGTCGAGGTTCTCCTGGCTCAGGGCGTCGAGCAGGGTGCCCAGCCGATCCGCCTCGAGCCACAGGGCGAGCTCGAGCTGGTTCGAGGGCAGCGTCTCGAAGTAGTTCGTCCGATCGAGCCAGGTCGTGCCGTTCATCGTGCCGCCGGCGGCCTGGACGAGGGCGATGTGCTCGGCCTTCCTGACGTTGCGCGAGCCCTGGAACATGACGTGCTCGAAGAGGTGGGCGAAGCCGGTCTTGCCGGGGACCTCGTTCTTCGAGCCGACCGCGTACCAGATGTTGACGGCGACGACGGGCGCCAGGTGGTCCTCGGCGATGACCAGCCGAAGCCCGTTGGGCAGCCGCTCGTCGGTGAACGGGACGGTGGGGTTGACCATGGCCCGAAGGGTACCGCAGGTCGCGATCGCCCCGGAGGGGTCTTGACGCCGGCTCGCCCCGTGTTAGATTAAGGTCTAACACCAGTAAGGGGTCGATGACACACATGGTTCGAGCGATCGAACACCCGCGGACCGGGCCGGGGCCGGCCGGAGAGCCGCCGGCGCACGTCCGGGTGCGCGGCTTCTCGGGCAGCGGCCTGGGCCAGGTCAGCGTCGAGTTCGACGCGCGGACGCTGTACGACTTCGTCTTCAGCCTGTCCGAGGAGGCCGGCGCGACCGACGACCTGCCCGAGGCCGACCGGGCCTGGCTGCGCGAGGCGCGGGCGGGGCTCAACCTCGGGCTGGAGGGCGTCGGTGCGCTCCGGGGCGTGGAGATCGCGGTCAGCGTGGCCGGCCTGGCCGTGGATCGGCCCGAGGTCCGGACAGCGGCCGACCTCGTCGAGTTCGTCGCCGGCCTCGACCCGCACGACGTGGTCCGGCTCGCCCTGGCCGAGTCGATCGCCGACCCCAAGATGCGCGAGTGCCTCGAACATGGCCCTGGCCGGCTCGGAGGTCGCGCTCGAGCAGCTGGAATCCGGGGTCCCGGCCGACATCCGGCTGACCGCCGAGGCCCTCCTTCGCGATCCGGCCGGGCTGGTCGAGCAGATCGTCGCGATCCTGCGCGCCTGGCTCCCCCACTTCCAGGAGGTCGAGGGGCGAGTCGCGGCGATGATCGAGCGCGACGTCAGCCTGCGGGCGGTGGATCGGGGCCGATTGACGCCGGCGGCCTTGATCGAGGCCACCACCGGCGGAGTTCGCTGGCTTTCGGAGCCGGGCGTCCGGCGGGTGATCCTCGCCCCGTCGTACTTCAGCCGGCCGTACAACTACCTCCTCGGCGGCGACGGCTGGCGCCTCTTCGGCTACCCGATCGCCGACGCCGTGCTCGATGGTGCCGATCCGTCGGCGCCGCCACTGGCCGTGGTCCGCCTCCACCGGGCGCTGGGCGACGACACCCGCCTGCGGATGCTGAAGCTCCTCTCGAGCCGGGACTGGTACCTGACCGAGATCGCCCAGCAGCTCGAGCTGTCCAAGCCGACGATCAAGCACCACCTGATTCTCCTCCGGGCGGCGGGGCTGGTGACCCTGACCGAGGAGGGCGGGCTGTCCTACTACAGCCTCCGGCGAGCGACGATCAGGACGATCGGCGACTCGCTCAAGGAGTACCTGGGCATTCCCTGACCGGCACGGAGAACCGGGCCGCGAGCCACGACGAAGGACTTTGAGTTAGATGTATGACTTACGAGAGGAAGCACCTCATATGCCGGTAGACCGACACGACGAACCATGGATGGACCTCCACCGGATGGTCGCCAACGACCGCAAGGCGACCCTGCTGGCCGAGGCCGAGGCCGAGCGCCTCGTCCGCCGGGCTCCGGGCGAGCCGCGCAGCGGCCTCCGCCAAAGCGTCGGCCACGCCTTGATCCGGGTGGGCCGAAGCCTGGCCGACGAGCCCCATACCCCGCGCCTGCACCGGACGACCTAGCCGGGCCGGGCGGACGATCTAGCGGGACACGACCAGCGGCAACCGGCCGGGGACCCACTCGCCGAGGGCCCTGACCTCGGCGATCCGCTGGCGCAGGGCAGGATCGAGGGCCTCGGCGGCGGCGACCGCGGTCTCGATCGCCGTCAGGCACAGGATCCCCTCGGCCGTGGCCGCCAGGCGGATCTCGACGGCGTCGCGCACCGCGCCGGACTGGGGCGTCGGGGTGTTGACGACGAGGCCGACCCGGCCCGAGCGCGATCAGGTCGAGGATCGGCAGCCCGTTGCCGACGTCGGGCACGGCGGTCGTCGCCGTCTTCGCCACGAGCTGGGCACGCGAACCCGAGGGCAGCGAGCGCCCGGGCCGTGCCGTCGGTGGCGCACAGCTCGAAGCCGGCGGCCCGGAGCGCGGTGGCCAGCCGGCCGAGGAGCGCCTTGTCCCGATCGGCGATCGAGAGGAGGGCGACCGGGCGCCCGCCGGCCGTCGCCGGTCGCGGCGGCACGAGGGCGGCAGCCGACGAGCGCCTTGGCCAGGGCCACGCGCGGGTCCGTGTGGATCCCGATCACCTCGCCGGTCGACTGCATCCCCGGCCCGACCGAGGGGTCGACGCCGCGCAGCTTGGCCGTCGAGAAGGCCGGGGCCTTGACCGCCACGAAGTCCGGCGGCGGGAGCAGGCCACCGCTCCAGCCGAGATCCGCCAGGCGCTCGCCCAGGGCGATCCGGACGGCGAGCTCGACCATCGGCACGCCGGTCACCTTGGACAGGAACGGGCACCGTCGCGGGAGGCGCGCGGGTTGACCTCGATCAGGTAGACGCCGTCCTCGCGGACGATGAACTGGGCGTTGACCAGGCCCGCGCACGCCGAGGGCCAGGACGATCCGCTCCATCGTGGCCACGATCAGGCCCTGGTCGCCTTCGCTGACCGTCTGCGGCGGGAAGACGCCGACCGAGTCGCCCGAGTGGACGCCGGCCCGCTCGACGTGCTCGAGCAGGCCCGGGATCAGGACGTCGGTGCCGTCGCTGATCCGCGTCGACATCGACCTCGACGCCCTCGAGGTAGCGGTCGATCCGGACCGGCCGATCCGGGTCGACGACCGTCGCGGCGGCCAGCTGCCGGACGAGGTCGTCGGGCGAGTAGGAGAAGTCGATCGCCAGGCCGCCGATCACGAAGCTCGGCCGGACGATGACCGGGTAGCCGATCCGCTCGGCGAGGGTCAGCGCCTCCTCGACGCTGTGGGCCATGCCGCCCTCCGGCTGGGGGATCCCGAGCCGGTCGAGGAGCGCGGAGAAGCGGGTCCGCTCCTCGGACTGGTCGATCGCCTCGAGGTCCGCCCCGAGCAGCTCCACCCCGGCGGCGGCCAGCGGCGCCGCCAGGTTGAGCGGCGTCTGGCCGCCGAACTGGACGAAGGCCGGCAGGAGCTGCCCGCCGGGCGCGGTCTCGGCCTCGATCACGCTGCGCACCGACTCGGGGTCGAGCGGCTCGAAGTACAGCCGGCTGCTGGCGTCGAAGTCGGTCGACACGGTCTCCGGGTTCGAGTTGATCATGACCGCGTTCCAGCCGAGGCGGCGCAGGGTGTCGGCGGCCTGGACGGCGCAATAGTCGAACTCGATCCCCTGCCCGATCCGGACCGGCCCGGAGCCGATGACGAGGGCCGCCGGGCGGCCGACGGGCGGCGCCTCGGCCGGCGAGCCGGCCGCGGCGTAGGTCGAGTAGAAGTACGGCGTCTCCGCGGCGAACTCCGCGGCGCAGGTGTCGACCATCGCGTAGCCCGGCTGGAGGCCGACCGCCAGGCGGGCCAGCCGGACCTCCGCGGGCTCGACCCGGGCCAGGGTCGCCAGCTCGCGATCCCCGAAGCCGGCCCGCTTGACCGTCGCCAGGAGGCGCATGGCCGGGCCGTCGCCCGGGTCGCCGAGGCGAGGACCGGCGTCGCGCGCACGCTCCGCTCGAGGCCCACGGCCCGGCCGAACTCGGCGAGGAACCAGGACGCGATCCCCGTGGCCGCCCCGATCGTCGCCTCGGGCACGCCCCGCCGGAGGAGGGCGAGGACGCGCCACAGCCGGGTGTCGGACGGTGCCAGGAAGCGGCGCAGGACGATCGGCGCGGCCGCTCGCTCGGCGTGCCGGGTCGACTCGCAGGCCCGGCCCTCGGCGTCGACCCAGCGGATCGGGGCGACATCCGCGCCATCGCCACCTTCGTCGTCGTCGGATCGGGATCGGCCGGGTAGACGGCGGCCAGGTAGGCCAAGGTCGGCGCCCAGTCGGGATCCTCCGCGAGCGGCCCGACGCCGGCCTGCTCCAGGCCCCGGAGGGCCTTGTTGAGCGCCGCCCCGAACGTCCGGTCGATCGCCATCACCTCGCCGGTCGCCTTCATCTGGCTGCCGAGCGAGCGGTCGGCGAGCGGGAACTTGTCGAACGGGAAGCGGGGCAGCTTGACCACGACGTAGTCGAGGGCCGGCTCGAACGCGGCGACCGTCGTGCCGGTGACGACGTTCGGGATCTCGGCCAGGCGCCGGCCGGCCGCGATCTGGGCGGCGACCCGGGCGATCGGGTAGCCCGTCGCCTTGCTGGCCAGGGCCGACGAGCGGCTGACCCGGGGATTCACCTCGATCACGGCGTAGTCGTCGTAGTCGGGCGCAGGGCGAACTGGACGTTGCAGCCACCCTCCACGCCGAGGGCCCGGATGATCGCCAGGGCGGCGCTGCGCAGGCGCTGGTGGACGGCGTCGGGCAGCGTCTGGACCGGGGCGACGACGATCGAGTCGCCGGTGTGGACGCCGAGCGGGTCGACGTTCTCCATCGAGCACACGGCGATGCACGTGTCGTCGGCGTCGCGCATGACCTCGTACTCGATCTCCCGCCAGCCGACGAGGCAGCGCTCGACCATCACCTGGCCGATGGGGCTGGACCGCAGGCCGGCCCGGACCCGCTCCCGATAGGCCGGCTCGCTCTCGACGATCCCGCCGCCGGTGCCGCCGAGGGTGAACGCCGGCCGGACGATCGCCGGCAGGCCGATCTCGGCCAGGGCCCGGTCGGCCGACTCGGCCCGTTCCAGGTCCGTCGCCCCGTCGACGATCGCCGAGGGCGCGTACGGCTGGCCGATCCGGTCGAGCAGCTCGCGGAAGCGCTCGCGGTCCTCGGCCATCTCGATCGCCTCGAGCGGGGTGCCGAGCAGCCGGACGTGGTGGCGCTCGAGGACGCCGGCCTGGGCCAGGGCCACAGCCAGGTTGAGGGCGGTCTGGCCACCGAGGCCGGCCAGCAGGCCCTCGGGCCGCTCCCGCTCGATCACCGCCTCGACGGCCTCGACCGTCAGCGGCTCGAGGTAGACGACATCGGCGACCTGGGGGTCGGTCATGATCGTCGCCGGGTTCGAGTTGACCAGGATCGTCCGGATGCCCTCGGCCCGGAGCGCCCGGCAGGCCTGCGTTCCGGCGTAGTCGAACTCGGCCGCCTGGCCGATGACGACGGGACCCGAGCCCAGGATGAGGACCGACGCCGGCTTCATCGGCTCCCGGCTGCCGCGACGAAGCGATCGAAGACGGCCAGCGCGTCGAGCGGGCCCGGGGCACCCTCGGGGTGGTACTGGACCGTCTCGACGGGCAGCTCGCGGTGGCGCAGGCCCTCGACCGAGCCGTCGTTCAGGTTGACCTGGCTGACCCGGAAGCCGCTGCTCGCCGAGAGCGTCTCGCCGACGACCTGGACCTCGTGGTTCTGGGCCGTCACCTGGACCAGGCCGGTGTCCTCGTCGCGAACGGGATGGTTGGCGCCGTGATGGCCGAAGCGCAACCGGCGCGTCTCGGCTCCCGCCGCCCGGCCGATGATCTGGTGTCCAAGGCAGATGCCGAGCAGTGGACGGCCATCGGCGAGGGCCAGCCGGGCGAGGGCGACCGGCCGGTCGAGGCGGGCCGGATCGCCGGGTCCGGGCGAGAAGACGAGGCCGCGGATGTCGGGGTCGAGGGCGTCGGCCGGCGACACCGTGTGGGGCAGGATCCGGACCCGCGCGCCGCGCCGGCGGAGCGAGCGGACGATGTTCGCCTTGAGCCCCAGGTCGACGATCGCGACGAGCGGACCGCCCTCGGCCGGGTCGCCGACATCGACGATCGCGGTCGGCGACACGAGGCCGACGAAGTCCTCGTCCTCCCAGCGTGGCAGCGAGCGCACCGCCGCGATCGCGTCGGCAGCATTGACCTGGCCCGGAGCGGTCACGATCCCCGGGATCGAGCCGTGGGTCCGGAGGTGGCGGGCGAGCGCCCTGGTGTCGATCCCGGCGATCGCCGGGATCCCCGATTCGCGCAGCAGCGTGGCCAGCTGGCGGGCGTCCTCGAGGACGGCCGCTGTCGCGTTGGCCACGACCAGGGCCCGCAGCCAGGGCCGCTCGGACTGGTCGTCGGAGCGCAGTCGGCCGTGGTTGCCGATGAGCGGATAGGTCATCACCACGACCTGGCCGGCATACGAAGGGTCGGTGCAGACCTCCTGGTAGCCGGTCTGGCTGGTGTTGACGACCAGGTCGCCGCCCGCAGCGAGAGGCGCGCCGAAGGCGATCCCGGCGAAGACGGTCCCGTCGGCCAGGGCCAGGAGCGCCGGGCCGAGGTCACCGACCCTGGGGTCCACGATCGAGCTCGAAAGAGGCAGAGGAGGCATCGGGGGAACGACTGATCCGGCCATCGCATATCCGTCCGGACCAGGCAGGGCTGGTGCGCGGACCTGCGCGGACTGGCCTGTCCCGGCCATGGTCGATCGAGCCTCCCTTTCCGGCCTCACGGGACCGGTACGCCGGCCTCACGGGACCGGCTCCAAGGACTGCCCAGAGGGTACCACCGGCGATCTGGCCGCGGGCCTTGCGCGGCTCGCCCGGTCAGGCCGCTGCGTCCGACGTTCCGCCAGGCGGCCGCCGGCCGGCCGGGCTGTCGGCGGCCAGGCGAAGCGAGCCGAGCGTGGCCGGGATCAGGGTCAGGAGGGCGGCGCCCACGAGGGCGGCCGCCAGCGCCGGGGTCAGCACTCCGGCCTGCAGGCCGAGGGTGGCCGCTGCCGCGGGCAGGCCGAGCTGGGCCGAGGCCGCCAGCCCGGTCGGCAGCTTGCGTTTCGGCAGGGCAAGGGCTCCGACGAGGTGGACACCAACGACGAGAAGCGCATCGAGGACCATGAACGCCAGGGCGCCGGGATCGCCGGCCAGGGCCCGCAGGTCGAGCCGCGCACCGAGCAGGACGAAGAACGCCGGCACGAGGAAGCCGTCGGCCAGGCCGCTCAGCTGGGTCGCCAGGCGGCTCGGCCGGCCCAGCCCGCCGAGGACAAGCCCGGCCATGAAGCCGGCGACGAGCTGGCTGCCGCCGCCCGCCTCGGCAATCGCTCCGAAGGCGAAGACGAGCAGGAGCGCGACCCGGAGCTGGAGCGCCCAGCCTCGGGTCCGTGACATGCCGGCGAGGGCTCGGCCGGGCCGCCAGGCCAGGAGCCGCCCGCCGCCGGCGAGCCCCGCTGCGCCGAGCGCGATGATCGCGGCGTCGGCCAGGATCGCGACGAGCGGCGAGCTGCCGGCGCCGATCGCCAGGGGCAGCAGGATCACCGTCACGCTGTCGGCCAGGGCGATCCAGGCGATCAGCGAGGCGATCGAGGCGGGATCGATCCGCTCCTCGGCCGCGATCGGGAAGGCGACCGCCGCCGAGCTGCCGGCCAGCAGGACCGCGATCCAGGGCGGCGCACCGGCCCCGGCCAGCGCGACGAGGACGAGCGCTGCGGGCACGGCGGCGATGCCGGCCAGGGCCAGGGCGGCGAGACCACTCCGTGCCCCGGCCCGGAAGGCGGGCGAGCTGAAATCGATGTGTGAGCCTGCCGAGAACATCAACAGGATGAACCCGATCGACGAGAGGCTCGGCAGCGGGGCGACCGCCGGGTCGATCAGGTTCAGGCCGCTCCGGCCCAGGAGGAGGCCGGCGGCGATCTCGCCGACGACCACGGGCACGATCGGCCGGCGGCCGGCCGCCAGGAGCGGGCCCAGGAGGCTCGCCGCGACGACCAGGACGAGGGTGGCGAACATCGCCCGAGTATCCTCCGGCCCGGTTCCCGTTGCCCGGCTTCAGTCGCGCGGGATCAGGATCGCTGCCGCGACGGCCGCCAGCCCGCTGGCCACGATCGCCACCAGGATCGCGCCGTCGAGCGACCCTCCGGCGATCAGCCCGGCGAGGCCTGAGCCGACCGGGAAGCCGAGGTAGTTGAAGGACATCGAGACGGCGAATGCCCGGCCCATCCAGGCCGGGTCCGTCCGCCGCTGGCGGAGGGTGAACATGGCCACGTCGAGCGGGCCGTTGACCACCCCGAACAGGAGGACGGCGACGAGGACCGGCAACAGGCCGGCATCAAGCAGGAGCAGGCCGACGAGGAACGCCGAGGCGAGCATCGGCAGGACGATCATCTGCCGCTCCCGGCCGCGGGTGTCGATCCGCCCGGCGAGCATCGAGGACACCACGCCGCCGAGCCCCTGGGCCGCGAAGATCGCCCCGACCAGGGCCGGTCCGCCATGCAGCCGCTGGAGGACGATCAGGGGCACGATGATCGTGTTCACGCCCCAGGCGATGTTCAGGGTGCTGATCGCGACGCCCAGGGCGCGCAGCGTGCGGTTGTGCCAGGTGTACAGCAGGCCCTGCCAGGCATCGAACCACAGCCGGCCGCTCGAGCCACTGCCGACCGGCGGCTCGGGGATGCCGGCCATGATCAGGACGGCGACGACGAAGATCGCGCTGATCGCCCCGAGGGCGGCCGCCGGCCCCCAGAGCTGGACGATGATCCCGGCCAGCGGCGGGCCGACGACCGTGGCCAGGACGTAGCCGACCGAATTGGCGGCGTTGGCCCGCTCCCAGAGCTGCGGCGGCACGATCATCGGCAGCAGGCTGCGCAGGCCGGCGGTGCTCAGCGGCGACGTCAGCGACGAGGCTGCAGCGATCGACAGGAGGAGCCACGCCGGCAGCCGGCCCGCCACGGCCAGGACCGCGATCACGGCCAGCGACGTGGCTGCCAGCCCGTAGTCGATCGTGACCAGGCGCATCCGCCCATGGCGGTCGAGGAGCGCGCCGGCGACGGGCGAGAAGATGATCCCCGGCAGGGCCAGCGCGACCGCAACCAAACCGGCCAGGACCGGCGAGTTGTAGACCGTGAGGGTGAACAGGACCATCGCCACGTTGACCATCGCCTGGGCGATTCGGGCCACCTGCATGCCCAGCAGGACCCGGGCGATCGTCGGCACCCGGAGCAGGGCCCGGTAGGAGCGGTCCGCCTCGACGAATGCCACGTCCCGACGATACCAGCGGCCGCCGGGCACCGAATCGCGGCGTCGGCGACACTCTCCATCCGGGATGTCGAACCAGGTGAGATCGATGCCAGCCAGCACTCCGCCCGTCCGTCGGGGCCAACCGTGGACCGTCCGCGTCGCGCTGTGGAGCGCCCGTCATCGCTGGCCGGTCTTCGGCCTGTGGTTCGTCCTGACGATCGGCGTCTTCGTCGCCAGCCTGTCGATGGGCGGCATCCGGGCGATCGCCGCGACCGGCGGCCTGAACGGCTCGGACACCGAGGCGCGCCAGGGCTCGCGGGCGATGACCGCGGGCGCCACGGCGTCGGCGGCCTCGGAGACGCTGACCATCGTGATCACGAGCGCCGCGGCGAAGGTCACCGACCCGGCGTTCCAGTCGACCGTCGAGTCGGTGATCAGCCGGCTCAGGGCGGTCAGCGCCTCGGTCGGCGGTACGACCGGGCCCGCCCTCGGGCAGGTGGTCGATCCCTACGAGGCGCCGGCGACGGCCGGCCTGGTCGCCCCCGATGGAGCCGGCGTGATCGTCAGCGCCCAGATCCCGGGCAGCACCGAGGACCGCGAGACGCGGTCGCAGGCGCTCAGCCCGGCGATCAGCGCGGCCCAGGCCGCCTTCCCGTCCTACGCGATCCACGCCGTGTCGAACACGCTCACCAACGACCAGATCGGCGCGGTCGTCAACGCCGACCTCGACGGATCGCTCCGGATCAGCCTGCCGGCCACGTTCATCATCCTGGTCCTGGCCTTCGGGGCCGTGGTCGCTGCGTTCGTGCCGCTCCTGCTGGCGATCACCGCCCTGCTGGCGGCTTTCGGCCTGCTCGGCATCTACAGCCAGGCCTTCAACCCGGTGAGCCCATACGCCAGCCAGCTGGTCGTCCTGATCGGGCTGGCCGTCGCGGTCGACTACTCGCTGTTCATGGTCACCCGCTTCAGGGCGGAGCGGCGGGCCGGCCGGCTCAAGCTGGCCGCGATCGAGACGGCCAGCGCCACGGCCGGGCGGGCGGTCTTCTTCTCGGGGCTGGCCGTGATGATCTCGCTGGCCGGCCTGTTCATGCTGCCCGACGAGATCTTCCACTCGATGGCCCTGGGCACGATCGCGGTCATCCTGGCCGCGATCACCGGCAGCCTGACGTTCGTGCCGGCCACGCTCTCGATCCTGGGCGACGGGGTGAGCCGCCTGTCGGTGCCGTTCCTGTCCCACGCCGGGGGCGAAGGCCGGGGCGTCTGGGCTCGGGTCGCGAACGCGGTGATGAGCCGGCCCTGGGTCAGCGCCATCGGCGCATCGGTCGTGCTGCTCGCGCTCGCCGCGCCGGTCCTCCACATGCACCTCGGCGAGAGCGACCTGACGACGTTCCCCGAGAGCGTCGACGGCGTCCAGGCGGTCGAGGCGCTCCAGGCGCACTGGCCGCAGGGCACCCTCCTGACCCTCGAGGTCGTCGTGACCGACGCCGGGAATCCCGCGGCCAAGGCGGCGCTTGCTTCACTCGGTCCGAAGCTGCTGGCGATCAGCGGCCTGAGCGGGCCGGCCCAGCCGGCAACCTCACCGGACGGCTCGGCGGCGTCCGTCTCCGTCGAGATGTCGGGCTCGATGAACGACCCGGCGAACTGGCAGATCGTCCGCCAGGTCCGCAGCCAGGTGGTGCCGGCCGTCTTCGGCGGCCTGGCCGGCAGCCATGTCTACGTCACCGGTGACGCCGCCGCATCGCTCGACAACACGACGATCTACACCGACGGGATGGCCCGGGTCTTCCTGTTCGTGCTGGCCCTCTCGTTCCTGCTCCTCATGGTCGTCTTCCACTCGATCGTCATCCCGACCAAGGCGATCCTGCTCAACCTGCTCTCGACCGGGGCGGCCTACGGTGCCGTGGTCCTCGTCTTCCAGGACGGCTGGCTCGGCTCGATCCTCGGCGTCCGGCCGACCGACGCGATCCAGAACTGGATCCCGATCTTCATCTTCACGGTCCTCTTCGGCCTGTCGATGGACTACGAGGTCTTCATCCTGTCGCGGGTCAAGGAGTTCGTCGACCGTGGGGCGGACACCCGCCTGGCCGTCGCCCGCGGCCTGTCGGTCACCGCCGGCACGGTCACCAGCGCGGCGGCGATCATGGTCGTCGTCTTCGCCGTGTTCATGACCCTCCGCCTGGTGATCATCCGCGAGCTCGGACTCGGCCTGGCGGTTGCCGTGCTGGTCGATGCGACCGTGATCCGGAGCATCCTCCTGCCGGCCACGATGCGCCTGCTGGGCGAGTGGAACTGGTACCTGCCGCCGTTCCTGCGCTGGCTGCCCAGGATCCGGATCGAGGTCGAGCCGGTCGCGCCGAGCACGCCGAGCGCGAGCGACCCGGCCTAGGTTCGGCGGAGGTCCTGGCCCGGGATCCCGCGCGCGGTCAAGGCCGCGCCCAGGCCCTCGAGGTCGTCGACCGTCACGTACAGCTCGGTGTTCATCAGCCGGGCGGCCCGGACTCGCTGCCGGAAATGGACCCGGAGCCCGCCGTGGGCGCTGCCGCCGAAGCTCAGGTCGGGCTTGGGGATCGTGCGCCGCACGCCGACGGCCCGCAGCGAGTTGTACGGGCCGGTGATGTCCCACGACTCGATGTTCGAGAGCGGGGTTCGGGCCCCGAACCGGCCGAACGTGGCGATGAACTCGCCGTCGGCGATCCGGACCCTGGCCCGGCCGTCATCGTGCACGCCGAAGAGGAGCAGGATCGGCTTGAGGTTGGGCTGGATCCGAATCGGGAATTCGAGCGGGTCGGCGGGGGACGGGGCGCCCTTCGGTCCGGTCATCGAAACGCTCCTCGGCGCGAGTGGTGCGGGTGCGGCTCGGCAGGCCCCGAGGATACCCCGGTCGGCGAGCAATGCCTCCCTGAACGAGTCGGGGCTCGGGCGGCGCGAACGACCTATTCCGCCGCCTGCCCCCGGTCATGCGATCCTGAGCCGTGACCCGAATCGGCAGGCAACACCGTGGCCCCCGAGCCTGAGCCCGGACGGCGAAGCGGGCTGGCCGGTCGCCTGGTTGGTGGCCCGGCCCGCATCAAGCGCGCCGCGATTGCCGCGTCGAACGCGACGCCGAAGCCCGGCGAGTGGACCGCCCAGCAGATCGTCCTCCACCTGGTGGCGGTCGAGGTCGGCGTGTTCCAGCAGCGACTGCACGAGCTGAGCGAGCTCGACGCGCCGGAGTGGGGCTGGGTCGAACCGGGTCCGGCCGAGCCGCTGGGCGACGAGTCGCTCGCCGGCTCGCTCATCCGCTTCGCCGCCGCCCGCCTGGCGACGCTCGACTGGGTCGCCGCTCTCGACGATGCCGGTTGGTCGCGGGCGGGCCAGCACGCAAATCTCGGCCGGCTCGACGTGGCCGGCCTGCTCGCCTTGGCGGCCGACCATGATGCCGAGCACCTGGCCGGGCTGGCCAGGCTCGCCCGGTCGGAGCGCTCGGGCTAGTTCGCCTGGAGGCCGGGTCGCGTCGCTGGCGGCGCCCCGGATCCGTGCCGCAACCGACTCTGCGTGCCCGACCCGACTTCGTCGAGATTCCGCCACCAGGCGCGTTACGGACAGGTTTGGCCCGATGCGACGGCGCCTGGCGCCGATCCTCCGCGGTTCTGAGCACGAGCAAGCCGCTCCTCCAACTCGATGGCCTCGAAATCGGGGCACGTCCTGACGGTAATGCGCCTGGTGGCGGAATTCGTGCCAACTCGGGCGGGCGAGGCCACGGAAGCGATGACATGCCCGGTCTGAAACCTTTTCGGGCATCACCGTCTCTACCTCCCAGACGACTGCCATGCCCGGAGGTCTCGTGCGTCTCAAAGGCTCGACCGTCGCGCTGCTCGGAGCGCTGCTGATCATCGCCATCCTGTACGCGACCGACCAGGTCGCGCCGGCCGGCACCAGCCGCGAGGCGCAGCTCCGGATCTGGCTGGCGGCCAGGGCGACCGGGATCACGGCGCTCATCCTGCTGACCCTCCAGGTCGTCCTCGGCCTCGTCCTGAGCCACCCCACGAACCAGTCGACCTGGAAGCTCTCGAAGCGCCTCTTCCCGTGGCACGAGAACCTGTTCGTGTTCATCGTCGCGTTCCTCGCCGTCCACGTCACCTTCCTGATCCTCGATCCGTTCGCCGGCGTCGGCCTCGGTGGGGCGTTCGTGCCGGGCCTGTCGAGCTACCGCAGCGTGCCGGTCGCGGTCGGCGTCGTCGCCCTGTACGCCCTCCTGATCACCGGCCTGACCGCGCGCTATCCCAAGCGGCTGCCGGCCGGCTGGTGGCTCAAGATCCACCGCTTCTCGCTCGTCGTCCTGATCGGCGCCTGGGCGCACGGGATGCTGGCCGGCACCGACAGCCAGCCATTCCTGCCGGTCTACGTCGCGAGCGGGGCCGCGGTTGTCGCCGCCGCCGCCTACCGCTACTGGGTCGTCCGGCGCGCCCGAACCGCCAGCCACGCCCCGGCCGTCGTTAGCCGGCCGGCGCCCGAACCAGCCCGAGCCCTCACCCGGGAAACCACGATCGGAGGCACCGAAGCATGAAGCTCCAGGTTCGACGCAGTCTGGTCGTCACCGCCACGGGCGCGAGCCTGGTCCTGGGCGCCGCCGCGGTCCAAACGGCCGCTGCCTGGGTCCAGACGACCGTGCCGAGCAGCGACCCGGCGCTGACCGCCGCCCAGCTCCACGATCAGCTCGCCTCCGAGCAGGCCCGCTCGGCCGCGCTCCAGGCCCAAGTCGACGCACTACTCGCCCAGGCCGCCCAGTTCAACACCGCCCTCACCGCGGCCGGTGACCGGGTCGCCAGCGATGTCCAGAAGGCCGCCGCCCTGCGGACGCAGCTGGCCGCCGAGCAGAAGCAGCTCGCTGCGCTCAAGGCCGCGGCCGCGGCCGCCGCCAAGGCGGCCGCTCACAAGCCGGCGGCGACGCCGCCGCCCACCCACTCGACGACCGGCGCCTCGGGCGGAACCGGCGGTGGCGGCGACGATGGCGACTGAGGGCCGCCGGCCGCTCCACATCGTCTCGATGGTCGGCCTGAGCGCCGCGATCTACGCCGTCAACCTGGCCGCAGTCACGACGATGCAGGCCTCGAGCGCTGCCTTGGCCGCGGGGCCGCAGGAACCGACCCAGGCGGCCCTCGACCAGCTCCGCGCGCACGACGCCGCGATCGCCGCGCAGGTCCAGCAGGCGACCTCGAAGCTCCAGGCAGGGGCGGCGACCTACGCTCAGGCCGGCGCCGCGATCACCGCCCTGGAGCAGAAGTTGAGCGGCCTGGGCAAGGCGGCCGGCGCCCTCAGCGCCCTGCCGGCCATGCCGACGATCGGGCGGACGACCGCCGCCGCCCCGGTCGTCCACACGACCACGGGGGCGTCGGGCGCCAAACCGTGACCGAGCTGCTCGGGTTCGAGAGCCGGGCGATGGGCTCGCCCCTCCGACTCCAGCTGGCTCCAGGGCCCGACGGGGTGCGCGCCTCCACCGACACGATCTGGTCGAAGGTCCAGGCCGAGTTCAGGGCGACCGAGGCCGAGCTCTCGTGCTATCGCGCCGACAGTGCCCTGAGCCGCCTGAACCAATCCGCCGGTGAGGGCGCCTGGAAGGCCGCCGGCCCGCGCCTCTACCGATTCCTGGCGCTGGCCGAGCGCGCCTGGCGCCGGAGCAACGGGCGATTCGATCCGCGCGTCCTGGACGATCTCGTCCGGCTCGGGCATCCGGGGCTGGTCGGCAGGCCCGCTCGCCGGCACGAGGGAGATCCGCCCGGTGCGATCGCCGGCCGTCTTCCGACCTGGCTCGAGCGCGACGTCCGGAGCCGCCGGATCAGCCTTGCCAGCCGGGTCGACTCGGGCGGCCTGGGCAAGGGCCTCGCCCTGCGCTGGGCGTGGAGCGCGATCGAGCGCGATCTGGATGAAGGCGGGGCGCTGATCGAGGCCGGCGGGGACATTGTCGGCCGGGGGCCGTCCCCCGATGGCGGCCCGTGGCGGGTCGGAATCGAGGATCCTGCCGGCGGTGAGGATCCGCTCGCCGTGGTCGAGCTGAGCCGCGGCGCGCTGTGCACCTCGTCGGTCGCCCGAGCCCGCTGGCACGACGATCGAGGCCAGGCCGTGCATCACCTGATCGACCCGGCGACGGGCCTGCCGGGCGGTGACGGGCTGCTCGCGGTCTCGGTGGCCGGCCCGGACCCGGCCTGGGCCGAGGTCTGGACGAAGACCCTCTTCCTGGCCGGACCCGCGTCGATCGGTGACGAGGCCCGCCGACGGGGCCTCGCCGCCTGGTGGGTCGAGGCCGAGGGAACCCTGCGCATGACCCCGGCCGCTCGCCAGCAGACGCTCTGGACGGCTGCCTAGCCACCCTCCCGGTACCCACTCGACCGGGCCAGAAGGGGCCGGATGGCACGAGAATCCCAGGTCCCCAGGTGCCTACGATCGCCTGACGGGATCGGGAGGGTGACGATGGACACGGCCTACCAGCCAGGCGCCTGGCACGACCTCTACCTGATGGTCGGCGGCGCTGCTGCCGGCCTGACCGGGCTCATCTTCGTGGCGGTGTCGCTGCACCTCGAGGCGGTCCTCCGGAATCCGTGGCACCGGGGTGCTGCCGGCTCGTCGCTGCTCGCCCTGATGAGCGTGGTCCTGATCTCGGGCGCCCTCCTGGTCCCCTCGGCGCCGACGGCCCTGGTCGGCGCGATCGTGGCGGTGATCGCCCTGGCCAGCCCGGCCTACAGCGCGGTTGCCGTCGCCCACCTGCCCCCGGGCAATCGGGCGGCGCTGATCATCGTCTGCGTTGGGGTCGCAGCCGGCCTGCTGGCCGTCGCGGCGGGAATCAGCCTGGCAGTCGGCGCCGGCGGCGGCCTGTGGCTGCTCCTGCCGGCCGCGGCCGTCGCCCTCGGCTCGTCGGTCTTCAACGCCTGGCGACTGATGGTCGATGTCGCCGGCGAGTCGACTCGAGCCGGCTAGCCGCTCGCCCCGCCGCCGTCCTGGTTCGGACCGCCTGCCGCGGCGTAGCTCGCCCGGTCCCGCGTGCACGTGGTGCGCCGCCTGCTCGCCCCGCCCCCGCCTGCCCGCCGCTGCCTGCCCGCCCCTGGCCCATCCGGGTTGCGCCAGGCGCACGTACCGGACGAATCGCTCGCTCGGCATGTCGATTGAGGGCCCCGGACGCACGAGGACGACCGGAATCGCCCGAATCGAGTCGCGCTGTCGCGCCTTGCGCACGCGAGCGACCAGTGGACCCCCGATTTCGGTCAGTTATGCCCGCCGTGCGCAACCTGGCCGGGCCGGCTGATCGCTGTCCGGGCAATCAACGCCGGCCCGAACAGAAACGCGGAGTCGGCGCCTCCTAGTTGGCCTGGAGAACCGCCACGGCCTCCAGCGCACACGACGCGCAGATCCGGGCCGACGGCCCGAAGGCGCCGACGACGACCTGGGCCTGCTCGTACGAGCGG
Source organism: uncultured Chloroflexia bacterium (assembly GCA_963727055.1). Classification (GTDB taxonomy): domain Bacteria; phylum Chloroflexota; class Limnocylindria; order Limnocylindrales; family CSP1-4; genus Palsa-1033. The sequence goes on along the minus strand of CAVSEN010000003.1, from coordinate 270,630 downwards.
TAGCAGAAGCCACAAGTGGTCAGCGTGGCGCGGGTTGCCTGGCGGTCGATGTAGGCCATCCCGTCCGCGTATCGGCCGAGCCGGTCGTAGCGGCCGAGGCCCATCGGCGGCAGCGGATCCGCGGACGTGAACCTGGTTGTCATCGTTTCATCCCCCCGTGCAACCGCGTGCTGGCACCGGACGCCACGAGCGGGAACGGCTCGCGGCAACCGGACTCGGCGGACCCTCACGCGTCGCGGGAACCCCGTCGCGTGAGGGCTCGCCTCCCGCACGACGTTGGTTGCACTTGCCTCGAACTGAGGTGTCGGCGGGATTCTGGTTACCGCCCGAGGCTACCGGACCCGTCCCCACCGGACTACAGCCCAAAGGTCCAGCGGCCCTCGCCGACAGTCCAGCGGGACCAAACGAAACCCCCTCGGAGTTGCCTCCGGGGGGGTCGTTTCGTGCGGCAGGGAATGGTGAGCCGGGGGGATTCGAACCCCCAACCAACTGATTAAGAGTCAGTTGCTCTGCCGTTGAGCTACCGGCCCGGGCGAAGGATACCCCATCGAGCGGCCGGCCAGCCCCAGACGCTCGATCAGTCGGGCTGGTTGTCGATCTGGGCCTTCTGGAGACGGCCCGAGAAGTCGACGTAGATCGACTTCCACTCGGTGTACGTGTCGAGCGCGGCATGGCCCGCCTCACGGTGGCCGTTGCCGGTCTCTTTCGTGCCCCCGAACGGGAGATGGGTCTCGGCCCCGATCGTCCCGGCGTTGACGTACACGATCCCGGTCTCGAAGTCGCGCATCGCCCGGAAGGCGCTGTTCGCGTCGCGGGTGAAGATCGACGACGAGAGGCCGTAGCGGATCTGGTTGAGGGCGGTGACCGCGGCCGGGTAGTCGTCGACCGGGATGACCGACAGGACCGGGCCGAAGATCTCCTCCTGGGCGATCCGGGCCATCGGCGCGACGCCGGCGAAGATCGTCGGCTCGAAGAAATGGCCGTGCTCGAACGCCACGCCGCCCGGCGGCCGGCCGCCGGTGACCAGCTCGCCGTCGCGCCGGCCGACGTCGATGTATCCACTGACCTTCGACCGGGCTCCGGCGTTGACCAGGGGCCCCACGTCGGTCGTCGGCTCGAGGCCCGAGCCGAGCCGGAGCGCCTTCGCCCGGCGCTCGAGCCGCTCGAGGAGCGGGTCGACGACCGCCCGCTCGACGATCACCCGACTGGCCGCCGTGCAGCGCTGGCCGGTCGTGCCGAACGCCGACCAGAGGATCCCGTCGGTCGCCAGGTCGAGGTCGGCGTCGGCCAGGACCACGATCCCGTTCTTGCCGCCGAGCTCGAGGCTGACCCGCTTCAGGCGGGTCGCGGCCTGGGTCGCCAGCCGTCGGCCGGTCTCGGTGTTGCCGGTGAAGCTGATGACCGGCACGTCCGGGCTGGCCACGATCGCGTCGCCGACCTCGGCGCCCGGACCGGTGACGAGATTGACGGTGCCGGCCGGGAAACCGGCCTCGGCCATCAGCTCGACCAGCAGCGTCGCGCAGTGGGGCGTGTCGCTCGACGGCTTGAACACGACGGTGTTGCCGCTGACGAGGGCGGGCATCATCTTCCAGCACGGGATCGCCATCGGGAAGTTCCAGGGAGTGATGATCCCGGCCACCCCGATCGGCTCGCGGATCGACATCGCCCACTTGTCGGGCAGCTCGGACGGGGTCGTGTCGCCGAAGAGCCGGCGGCCCTCGCCGGCCATCAGGAAGGCGATGTCGATGCCCTCCTGGACATCGCCCCGAGCCTCGGCCAGGACCTTGCCCATCTCGCGGGTCATCGCCCGGGCCAGGCGTTCCTTGTGCTCGGCCAGCAGTGCCCCGAAGCGATACAGGATCTCGCCCCGCTTGGGTGCCGGGGTTCGCCGCCAGAGAAGGCCGGCCGTCTCGGCCGCCCGGATCGCCCGGGCGACGTCGGCCGCGGTGCCGGCCTGGAAGTGGCCGATCAGATCACGGGTGTCGGCCGGGTTGCGGCTCTCGAACGTCCCACCGCTGACGCCGTCGACCCACTCGCCGGCGATGAGCAGCTGGAACGTCGGGGCGTCCACCGCGGTCGGCTGGGCAGTGGTCATGGCTGGACGCGCTCGAAGGCCATCGCCACCGATCCGCCACCACCGAGGCAGAGCGTCGCCAGGCCGTAGCGGCCCCCTCGCCGGCCGAGCTCGTGGAGCAGCGTCGCCACGATCCGGGCGCCGCTGGCGCCGATCGGGTGGCCGAGGGCGATCGCTCCCCCGTTGACGTTGACCTTCGACCAGTCGAAGCCGAGCTCCCGGCCGTCGGCCAGGGTCTGGGCCGCGAACGCCTCGTTGATCTCGACCAGGTCGAACGCCTCGATCGGCAGCTCGATCCGCTCGAGCAGGCGCCGGACGCCGGCCACCGGGGCCAGGAAGAGCCACTTCGGGGCGACCTCGGCCTGGCTGTAGCCGACGATCCTGGCCAGCGGCTCGAGTCCGAGCCGCTCGACCGCCCGTTCGCTGGCGACGACCGTGGCCGCCGCCCCGTCGGTGATCCCCGGCGCATTGCCGGCGGTGACCGTGCCCTCCGTCGCCGAGCCACGGTCGGGCCCATCCGGCAGCGGGAAGGCCGGCTTCAGCCGCGCCAGTGCCTCGAGCGTCGAGTCGCGCCGCGGGCCCTCGTCGACATTGACGATCGTCTCGCGGCCCTTCGCGTCGCGAATCGTGACCGGAGCGAGCTCGGCATCGAATCGGCCGGCGTCGATCGCCGCGATCGCCCGCTCGTGGCTCTGGAGCGCAAAGGCATCCTGGTCCGCGCGCGACACGGCGTCGTGGATCGCGACCCGTTCGGCGTGGGTGCCCATGTGGCAGTCCTCGAAGGCACACCACAGCCCGTCATGGACGGTCGAGTCGACCAGCGCCCCATCCCCCAGGCGATAGCCGAAGCGGGCATTCGGGAGCAGGAACGGCGCCCGATTCATGCTCTCCATCCCGCCGGCCACGGCGACCTCCGCGTCCCCCGCCCGGATCCCGGCCGCGGCGAGCATGATCGCCTTGAGGCCCGATCCGCAGACCCGGTTGATCGTCGTCGCGCTCGTCGTATCGGGCAGGCCACCCTTGAGCGCAGCCTGGCGCGCCGGCGCCTGGCCGACGCCCGCCTGGAGCACCTGGCCCATCAGCACCTCGTCGATCGGCGTCCCCTCGGGCAGGCCCGCGTCCCCGAGCGCGGCCCGGATCGCGATCCCGCCCAGCTCGGTCGCCGGCACGCCGCTCAGCGCCCCGCCGAACTTGCCGATCGGCGTGCGCCGGGCGCTGACGATGAAGATGCCGCCGTCGCGGCCGGTTCGTTCGTTGGTCATGGCCCGGAATTTACACCGGGGCCCGGCGGCGGCTCAGGCACCCGTTCCCGGGCTGGCCGGACTTCGCAGGAATTCCGCCGCCAGACGCCTTACGGTAAAGACTCGGCGCCGGCGTCCCCGCTGGTCGCTGCGTTCGTGCTCAGAAGCGCGCCAGATCGGTACCGATGACCGCTCGACGAGTCCAATCCTGTCCGCACTGCGCCTGGGGACGGAATCTTGACGTAGTCGGACGAGAGCGGGCCGAGGCCGCGGCACTCCCCGCTCAGCGTGGGTAGGTGTAGAACCCTCGGCCCGATTTCTGGCCGAGATGGCCGGCGGCGACCAGCTCGTCGAGCATCCGGGGTGGGGCGAAGCGCTCGTCGCCGAGGCCGGCATGGAGCACGCGCATCACCCCCAGGCAGACGTCGAGGCCGATGAAATCAGCCAGCTCGAGCGGGCCCATCGGGTGGTTGAGGCCCCGCTTCGCGCCGGTGTCGATGTCCTCGGCCGTGCCGAGTCCCTCCTCGAGGGCCCGGATCGCCTCGGCCAGGAACGGCATCAGGATCCGGTTGACGATGAAACCGGGCCGGTCGGCCGAGACGATCATCACCCACGGCTTGGCCCCGTCCCGCTCGCGGCCCTGGACTTCCAGCTCCCCCACCAGGCCGCGGATCGCGGCCTCGGTCGCGTCCGACGTGCCATTGCTCCGGATCAGCTCGACGAGGCGCATCACCGGCACCGGGCTGAAGAAGTGCATCCCCACGAATTGCGGCCGGCGGGGAGCCGAGACCGCGGCCGCCAGGTCGGCGATCGCGATCGAGCTGGTATTGGAGGCGAAGATCGCCTCCGGGCGGGCGAGGCCGTCGATCGACGACCAGAGTGCCCGCTTGACGTCGATGTCCTCGAAGACCGCCTCGACCACGAGATCGGCGTCGGCGACGTCGGCCAGCCGGTCCGTCGGCCGGACCCGAGCCAGGGCGGCGTCGCGCGTCGGAGCATCGAGCTGGCCCTTGGCCACGGCCCGCTCGAGATTGCCGGCGATCCGATCTCGCCCGGCGACGGCCCGGGCGAGATCCGGCTCGTAGAGCGTCACCTGCTTGCCGATGACGGCATGGACCTGGGCGATGCCATGGCCCATGAGCCCCGCCCCCGCCACGAAGACACGGTTGATCGTCACAGGTCCCGGACCTCCCTTCGGCCGGCCACGACTGCCAGGAGCCCGTCGGCGGCGCTGTACGGATCGATCTCGTGGGCGGCGACCGCCCGGACGGCATCTTCCCGGGCCGCGATGAGGCCGGGCTCGCCGAGCAACCGTCCGATCCGGTCGGCCAGGGCGCCCCGAACCTGGGCATCGGCCCGGGCGAGGCGGGTCGCCCCGTCGCCGGCCAGGGCGCCGTCGGCCGCCCGGCGGTCGATCGCCGCAAGTAGCTCCGGCACCCCCGCCCCGGTGGCGGCGGTCGTGATCAGGACCGGCGGCCCATGCACCCCCCGCCGGCCGCCGCCGAGCATCGCCCGGAGCTGGCTCGCGGTGCGCGCCGCCCCCGGCCGATCGCCCTTGTTGACCACCACCAGGTCGGCCACCTCGAGCAGGCCGGCCTTGATCGCCTGGACCTCGTCGCCCATCTCGGGCGCCTCCAGGACGACCGTCGTATCGGCGGCCGACGCCACCTCGACCTCGCTCTGGCCGGTGCCGACTGTCTCGATCAGGATCAGCCCGAAGCCGACCGCGTCGAGAACGGCGCAGGCTGCCCCGGTGGTCGAGGCCAGGCCGCCGGCATGGCCGCGGGCGGCCATCGAGCGGATGAAGACGTCGCGGTCGCCGGCATAGGCCTGCATCCGGACGCGGTCACCGAGGATCGCCCCGCCGGTGATCGGGCTCGACGGGTCGACGGCCACCACGGCTACCGACCGGCCGGCGGCCCGCAGCTCCCCGACGAGGGCCGCGACGAGGGTGCTCTTGCCGGCCCCGGGCGGACCGGTCATGCCCACGAGGTGGGCCTGGCCGGCGAGCGGATAGAGCCGGCGCAGGGCGGCCTCGGCGACCGGCGTCCGATTCTCGACGGCCGTCAGGAGACGAGCGAGCGAGCGCCGGTCGCCGGCCAGGGCCTGGTCACAGAGCTCGTCCGCGCGCGACGCCGGCGCCGGGCGATCGGCCGGTTCGCCGGCCGGCGAACCCACGCTACTCGCGCGGTCGGGCGTTGGCCCGGAAGTAGTCGGCGACCTGGGCGATCGTGGTGCCCGGCCCGAACACCGCGCCAACGCCGGCCTCGGTGAGGGCCGGCACGTCGTCGTCGGGAATGATCCCGCCGACCGACACGAGCACGTCGGTCAGCCCCTCCGCCCTGAGGAGCTGGCAGATCCGGGGCACGAGGGTCATGTGGGCGCCCGACAGGATCGACAGGCCGACGATGTCGACGTCCTCCTGGAGGGCGGCCGTGGCGACCATCTCGGGCGTCTGCCGGAGGCCGGTGTAGACGACCTCGAAGCCCTCGTCGCGCAGGCCGCGGGCGAGGACCTTGGCACCCCGGTCATGGCCGTCCAGGCCGGGCTTGGCAATCAGGACCTTGATGGGCCGGTCGGTCATGGGCGGATTGTAGGCCGCTCAGGCCGCCGAGCGACCGAACGTGCGCGAGGCGACGGCCAGGGCGATGACGGCCAGGATCGCCATCAGGGCCACCCCGAAGCCGACGCTCGGGTCGCCGAAGTGGCCGTTGAACAGGGCCCGGATCGCATCGACGGCATGGCTCAGTGGGTTGATCCTGGCCAGGGTCTGGAGCCAGTCGGGGGCCAGGGTCAGCGGCAGCAGGATGCCCGACAGGAGCAGGAGCGGCAGCGAGATCGTGGTGACGAGGGGCGCCAGGGCGTCCTCGCTCTTGAGGATCAGGGCCAGGGTGTACGAGAGGGGGGCCATCGTCAGGCCGATCAGGGACAGCAGCGACAGGGCGACGAGCAGCCCGGCCGGGTCGATCTTCAGCCCGAACGGCACGGCGATAACGATCAGGACGAGGGCCTGCACGTCGAGGATCACGACATCCCGGAGCGCCCGCCCGAAGAGCATCGCGAACCGGCTGAGGGGCGTCACCCGCATCCGCTCGACGACGCCGCTGCGCATCTCGGAGATCAGCCCGAAGCCGACGAAGGCCGCTCCGAACAGGGCGATCTGGATCAGCAGCCCGGGCACGAAGATGTTGAAGGCGCCGCCGGGCGGGAAGCCCGGGGTGTTCTCGGCGATGCTCTTGAGGAGCGGCCCGAACAGGACGAGGTAGAGGAACGGCTGGAGCAGGCCGACGATGATCCAGACCGGGTTGCGCAGGGTCAGGAACATCGAGCGCTCGAAGATCAGCCAGGTATCGCGCAGGACCTTCATCGTCGGTGCTCCTTCAGGCCGCGGTTTCGCGCAGCGAGCGGCCGGTCTTGCGCAGGAACACGTCGTCCAGGCTCGGCCGGCTGAGGGCAATCGTCTGGGGCGGCAGGCCGGCGTCGTCGAGCAGCCGGAGGATCTGGGGCAGGGCCCGGTCGCCGTCGTCGACGTACAGCCGGACCAGGCCATCCTCGTCGTGGTCCTCCGCCTCGCGCACGTAGGGCTGGCTGCGGGCCAGCTCGAGGACACGCTCGTGGTCGCCGATGCCGAGGGTGATCACGTCGCCGGCGATCGCCTTCTTGAGCTCGTCCGGGGTGCCCTCGGCCACGATCCGGCCGTGGTCGATGATCGCCACCCGGTCGCACAGGACGTCGGCCTCCTCGAGGTAGTGGGTCGTCAGGAAGACGGTCGTGCCGCCCTCTCGCGAGCTTGCGGACCTCGTCCCACAGGTTCGCCCGGGCCTGCGGATCGAGACCGGTCGTCGGCTCGTCGAGGAACAGGAGCTTGGGCTGGTGGACCATGCCCAGCCCGATGTCGAGCCGGCGGCGCATGCCACCCGAGTACGTCCCGGTGGTCCGGCCCGCCGCGTCGGACAGGTCGAGGGCGGCGAGGACCTCGGTCGCCCGCTGCTCCGCCTGCTTGCGACTCATGCCGAACAGGCGGCCCTGGATCACGAGCTCGCCCCGGCCGGTCATCAGCGGGTCGCTCCCGCCGCCCTGGGCGACATAGCCGATCTGCTCGCGTACCCGGGCGGGGTCGCGCAGGAGGTCGACACCGGCCACGGTCGCTTCGCCGGAGGTCGGCGGGATGAGCGTCGCCAGCATCCGCAGGGTCGTCGTCTTGCCCGCCCCGTTCGGGCCGAGGAAGCCGAAGACCTCGCCGGCCCTGACGTCGAGATCGACGCCCTTGACGGCCTCCACCGGTCCGCCCCGGCCGGTGAACGTCTTGCGCAGCTCCCGGGTCCGGATGACCGAGGCGGCGGCTGGATCGATGGTCATCGTCTGGTCTCCTGGCTGGTCCGGCGATCGGTGAGTCGTCCCAAGGCCGGGCACCGCGTCGGCAGAGTCTATGGGCTCCGGTCAGATCGAACGCTGGTACGAGCGGAATGTCCGGGTGGCGAAGGCCGCCGACACGACGGTCAACCCGGCCAGCAGGGCGAGCCTGACCAGGACAAAGGCCCAGTCCGGGCTGGCCGCCAGCGCCTCGCGGCCAGCGCCGACCGCCCAGTTGACCGGGTTGAAGGTGGCCACCGTCGAGATCCAGTCGGGCGCCAGCTCTGAGCGGCATGAACGCGCCCGACAGGAATGTCAGGGGCAGGGTCATCAAGGTGTTGATCCCGATGACCGACTCCCGCTGGCGCAGGACGAGGGCCATCGCGTCCGAGAACGAGGCGGTGATCGCGCCGACCAGCATCGCGCCCAGGACCAGGACGCCGAAGCCCGCCAGGCCGCCCGCGAAATGGGCGCCGAGGAGGAGCGCCATCCAGCCGATGATCGCGGCCTGGATGCCGAACGCGACGAGCTCGTAGACGTTGAGCCCGACGATGATCGCGCTGCGGTGGATCGGCGTGGACAGCATCCGGTCCATGATCGAGCGGTCGAGGTCCTCGATGATCGACATCCCGCTCCAGCCGCACGAGAAGAGGGCCGTCATCACCACCACCCCGGGCACCAGGTAGTCGATGTAGCTGGCCGAGCTGGTGAAGCCCGGGATCTCGATCACGCTCTTGAACAGGGCGCCGAACAGCAGCAGCCAGATGACCGGCTGGATCAGCGACATCACGACGAACCACGGCTGGCGCAGGAAGAACCGCAGGTGGCGGCCGGCGATGTAGGAGCTCTGGGCGATCACGGTCATCGGGTTGCCTCCTGGCTCTCGGGTCGATAGGCCCGGCCGGTATGCCGGAGGTAGACGTCGTCGAGTGAGGGCCGGGCGACCGTCACCGAGGCAACGACCAGGCCGGCGCCATCGAGGGCGCCGAGGATGGCCGGGACGGCCCGGGCCCCGTCGTCGACCCGGGCGCGCACGGTGCGACCCTCGATCGTTGGCTCCTGGACCCCGGCGACCGAGGACAGGATGCGGGCGGCGTCGCCGCCGAGGTCCGGGTCGCGCAGTTCGACGACGATCGCGTCGCCGTGCAGCTCGGCCTTCAGGTCGTCGGGCGTGCCGCGGGCCACGATCCGGCCGCGGTCGATGATCGCGACCTGGCCGGCCAGCCGGTCGGCCTCCTCGAGGTAGTGGGTCGTGAGCAGGATCGTCAGGCCGCCCGCAGCCAGGCGCTCGATCTCCGACCATAGCTCGGTCCGGGCCTCGGGATCGAGGCCGGTCGTCGGCTCGTCGAGGAACAGGGCGCTCGGCTGGTGGACGAGGCCGGAGGCCACGTCGAGCTTGCGCCGCATCCCGCCCGACCAGGTCTTGACGATCCGGCCGGCCGCTTCGGTCAGCCCGAACCGTTCGAGCAGGTCGTCTGCCCGGCGGCCGAGCTCGGCTCCGCCCAGCCCGTAGAGGTGGCCCTGGAGGATGAGGTTCTCGCGGCCGGTCGCCTCCGGGTCGACGGCGCCCTGCTGGCCGACGAGGCCGATGACCCGGCGCACCCGGTCCGGCTGGCGGGCGACATCGATGCCGGCCACCTCGGCCCGCCCGGAATCGGCCCGGGACAGGGTGGCCAGGATCCTGACCAGCGTCGACTTGCCCGCCCCGTTGGGCCCGAGCAGGCCGAAGATCGTGCCCTGGCCCACCGCCAGGCTGACCCCGTCGAGCGCCCGCACGCCACCGCGGTAGGTCTTGACCATGTCCTCGGCCAGGATCGCGGGCCGGCCAGGAGCACTGCTCCCCATCGAGATGGCCTGCGAGCGGACCGGAGCCGGCGGCAGGCTAGCGGTCATGGCTGCAAGCCCCTTCCCCGCCGGCCTCGGCGCCGTCCCGGAGGGCAAAGGCGATGCCCGTCAGGAGCGCGCCGATGACCGTCACCGGGACAACCAGCGGCAGGGAGATGAATGCCGCCGTCACGATGCTCGTCACGTACCCGCCTCCCACCGCGATGTCGAACTGCTGCCGGTTGAACCTCATCGCCGAACCTCGCTATCCTGTTTGTATTGACGCCTCAGCATTTGCGCTATCATTTATCTGCGCAGTGCAGAAGATAGCCAAGGGAGCGTACTGATGTCAAGGGATGATTTGGGCCGGCGCGAGCTGCTCGATGCGGTCCTGCTCGCAACCCGCAAGCTGACCGGCCAGGGAATCGTGTTCAGCCAGGCGGTGGCCGATCGGCTGGGGCTGGCGGCGACCGATGCCGAGGCGCTCCAGCAGCTGGCCGCCCTCGGCCGGGCGACGGCCGGCCAGATCGCGGAGCTCACCGGACTCACCACCGGCGCGGCAACCCGGATGATCGATCGCCTCGAGCAGTCGGGCTTCGTCCGCCGGGCAGCCGATCCGGCCGACCGGCGGCGGGTCATCGTCGAGCCGGTCCTCGAGCGGGTGCGCGATGTCGAGGTCCAGTACGCCGCCCTGCGCACGGCCACCCTGGCCGCGATCGAGCGCTATTCGGACCGCGATCTCGGCCTGATCCGCGACTACCTCGAACGGACGCTCGATGCCGGCCGGGAGCAGACGGTCCGCCTCACCGCCCCGCCGACCGGCCCGGGCGGCGATGCCTCGTCGGTTGCCCCGCTGGGCGGGACGACGAGCGGCCGGCTCGTCTTCGTGTCAGGTGCACCGTACGTCACCCTGCGCGGCGAGCCGAGCATGGATGTCCTGTACCGGGCGCGGTTCAAGGGCGCGATCCCCAAGGTGCGCGTGCGCGATGGGGCGGTCACGGTTCGATACGGGCGGCTGTCGTGGTTCGAGTGGCGGGCCCAGATCGCCGGCCAGCTGCTTGAAGCGTCGGCCCACTGGCGCGACGACCAGGCCGACATCACGCTGAGCGCCCGAGTGCCCTGGTCGATCGAGCTGCGCGGCGGCGTCTCCCGGCTGACGGGCGACCTGGTCGAGCTCCAGCTGGCGAGCCTCGACGCGGCCGGCGGAATCAGCAAGGTCGACCTGGACCTGCCCCTCCCCCGCTCGATCGTCCCGATCCGGATCAGCGGCGGGGCCAACGACGTGACCCTCCACCGGCCCGCCGGGGCCGGCCTCCGGCTGCGAATCCGGGGCGGCGCGAACCGGGTGGTGGTCGACGGCCGCCCCATCCGCGGCCGGGGCGAGGTCGCCTTCGACGACACGACCGACGCCCCCCGGCCGGGCGAGGTGACGTTCGAGACACCGGGCTTCGGTTCGCTCACCGAGCGCTACGAGGTCGAGCTGACCGGCGGCGCGAACCGGCTGACCCTCGACATCCGCTAGGCGCCGCCCGCGTCGGTTCGCGGTTGGGACGCGGCGCGGAGGGGTCGCGGCGTCCGCGGTCGCGCGTGCGGGGTGGTCGCGGCGTCCGCGGTCGCGCGTGCGGGGTGGTCGCGGCGTCCGCGGTCGCGCGTGCGGGGTGGTCGCGGCGAGCGGCGGTCGCCCATCCGGAAGGTGGTCGCTGCGTCCGAGATGGCCGAATCCCGCCTCCCGGCCCCGAGTCGACGCGAATTGCCAATTTGATCTCCGGGGGAGATCGATTTGCCCGAATGCGCCGCCGACCGACGATCCGCCGGGATGGGTTCGGCGGACTTGATCTCGCCAGGAGATAACGCGCGCCAGGAGCGGGCCAGAGGGGCACTTGCCGAGCCTTGCGCTCACGGACGCTCGCTCCATGAGCATTTCAAGGGCTACGGCCCCGACAAGGCCGTCAAGAGGGACCGAGCACCGATCCGGACGAGTCCCGTTCACGCTGGGCGCGTGCTCAGAATCGAGGTCTCGGGCCTTGATCGCCCCTCCAAGGGGTCCCGACCGACGCGCTATGGCTCGCCTTGGCCAGGGAATGCTCATGCAGCGAGCAGGCGGCAGGCGAAGGGCCCTCCGGGCGGCTGGCTCGGGACGAAGGGCCGGCTCGGGACGAAGCGCCTTCCGGGCGGCGCGGGCTCGGGACGAACGGCCGGCTGGGACGACCGCCGACGAGCCGCGTCGGCGCCGGCTACTGGTGGCGGTCGCCGCGCTCGAGGTGGGCGAGGAACTCGTCGCGGGAGCGCTGGCTCCGGCGGAACTGGCCGAGGACCGCGCTGGTGACCATCGTCGCGCCGCCCTTGCGCACGCCGCGCATCGCGGTGCACAGGTGCTGGGCCTCGATCACCACGCCGACCCCGTACGGGTCGATGCGCTCCATCAGGAAGTCCGCGACCTGCTGGGTCAGCCGCTCCTGGACCTGCAGCCGGCGGGCATACATCTCGACGATCCGGGGGATCTTGGACAGCCCGATCACCCGCTCCCGGGGCAGGTAGCCGACGGCGGCCGTGCCGAAGAACGGCAGCAGGTGGTGCTCGCACAGGGAGTAGAACTCGATCCCCTTGACCACGACCATCTCGCTGTAGTCGACGGCGAAGACCGCCCCGTTGACCAGGCGGTCCGGGTCGACGTGATAGCCGGCGGTCAGCTCGTGGTACATCCGGTGGATCCGTTCCGGCGTTCGCCGCAGCCCCTCGCGGTCGGGATCCTCGCCGATCTCGGTCAGGATCGACCGGACGGCGTGCTCGATCCGGTCGTTGCCGGCAGCGGGACCAGCGCCGCCGTCGGGGGCATCTGTGGTGCCCTCGTCGATCTCACCGATATCGGTCTCGATCTCGGTGACGATCGACTGGACGTGGTCGGGCAGGTTGGGCATCGAGGGCGGCTCCAGGACGTGGGCCGCGATCGTACCCGATCGTCAGCCGCCGGCCGGCGGCACGACCAGGCCGGTCGACCTGCTCGAGCGGCGCAGGCGCCGGCCGACGAAGATCGCCAGGCCAAGGATGACCAGCAGGCTGATCCCGACCGGCAGGACGACGATCAGCAGCCAGATCCCGGCCGAGGCCAGGCCCTGGCCGATCGCCAGGAGGGCCGAGCTGGCCTGGTCGAACTGCGCCCCGGGATCCCAGCCGCGCCCGGTCTGGACGGTGGCCGGCGTCGGCGGCAGGGCGAACAGGACCGTCAGCGTGGCCAGGCTGGCCTGGTCCTTGAGGTGGGCCTGCTGGGTGCTGAGCTGCTCGATCTGGCCCTGGACGTCGCTGAGCTGCGACTCGACCGCCAGGACGTCGCTGATCTTGGTCGCCTTGGTCATGATCGACTGGAGGGCGAGCTCCGTCGTCCGGAGGTTGTCGATCCGGGCGCCGAGATCGAGGACCTGGCCGGTCACCTCGACAGCGTTCGACTTGGCCGAGTCGACCTTGGTCGCAATGCCGGTGATCGCGTCGAGGGCGTCCTGCCAGCGGGCGACCGGGATCCGGTAGGTCACCGAGGCCATCGCCTTGTCGGCGTCGTTCGACTGGTCGGAGTCGCTGACGTAGCCGCCCAGGCCGACGATCGCCGTCCGCACCTGGAGCAGTGCTGGATCGATCTTGGGGACCTCGATCGAGATCGAGCCGGTCCGCACGACGTAGGTGTTCGGGTCGACCGTCAGGGCCTGGTCGGTCGGCGGGCTCGAGGCCGTCTTGTCGGTGGCCCCACCCGCTCCGGGCTCGGCCGCGGCGGACGACGCAGCCGGCACGGGCCCGGCGGAGTCTGGTCCGAACACGCTGGTGTCCTGGCCGGCCGGGACGAGGTTGGCCGCGCTTCCCGCGCAGGCCGCCAGGGCCACGATCACGGCTGCTGCACCTAGAGAGACGGCGGCGCGTCGCCGGCTGATCGATCGAGTCATGACTGGACGCTCCCTGTCGCCGGATCCGGAGGATCGGCCCAGGTGGATGACGTCGTCAGCGGCCGGCGGGTTCCCGAGCGAGGCCGAGGATCGCCCGGCCGACCTCGTCGGGCCGGTAGCGGATCAGGTTGTGGGCGGCGCTCGACAGGTCGATCCGCCCGATCGCCGGAAGGCCGGCCGCTGCCCGGGTGCGGTCGATGGCGTCCAGCGCCGCCCGGCGACCGGCGGCATCCGCGGTCGCCGCGAGCAGGATCACGATCGGCAGCGCCAGGCGCCCCAATGCCTGCAGCGGCTCGTAGCTGAACATCGCCTCGACCGACCCGGCCAGGGCGTGGGGCCGCACCGCCGGCACGACCTTGCCCGCCGGGACCTCGACGACGGTGGTCCGGGCGGCCTGCTCCTGGTCGGCGTCCCAGCTGCCCGGGTCGAACCCTCGCCGATCGGCCAGGTAGGCCGCCATCGAGCTGAAGATCTCGGGCGGCTCCTCGAGCTCGCGCAGCCACTCCTCGGGCGACAGCCCGGTCTCGGCCGCGAGGTCCTGCCAGCCGCCATCGACCAGGACCAGGCCGGCGCAGCGCGGGCCGAGCTGCCCGGCGGCCCACGCCGCGACGATCGCCCCGTAGCCGTGGCCGGCCAGCACGAGCCGCGAGCCATCCTCGGGCAGCAACCCCGCCCCCTCGCCGACCGCGACGACGTCGGCCCCGAGCTGGTCGGCGCTGTAGCCGGTCGTCGGCGCGTCCGACAGGCCGTGACCGCGCAGGTCGACCGCCACGGTCCGCGACGCGCGCCGGAGCCGGCGGGCGACCGGGGTCCACGACCAGGCCGTTGCGCTCAATCCATGAACGAGGAGGACCGGCCAGGCGGGCGGCCGGCCGGGCTCGGGGCCGCCCCAATCGAGGAAGTGGATCCGCTCGCCGGGCACGATCTCGACCAGGAAGCCTTGGGGCTCGACCGACCGATCCGGGTCGGGGTCCGCAGCCTGCTCACCGCGTTCGGCCTGGTCGGGGTGGCGGTCCATCGGCCGTAGGATACGGGCCTGATGCCGAAGCGACGCCGGGGCAGCCGGGCGGCCCATCCCCTTTCGAGCGCTCCGTCGCGCGTCCTGCCGGCCGGCAGCCGGCCACCCTCGTTCGAGGTGCTCGTGGACCGGGCCCTGGCCGGGATCCCCGCGCAGTTCCGCTCGGCCCTCCGCGATGTCGCGATCGTGATCGAGGACGAGGCCTCGGACGAGCAGCTCGACGAGGGCGGGGTGCGGCCCGGCGGCGAGCTCTACGGCCTCTACGAGGGCGTGCCCCGGACGGCCTGGGGCGCCGACCTGGCGATCGTGCCCAACAAGATCAGCCTCTTCCGCCTGCCGCTCGAGGCGGACTTCCCCGATCCGGCTCGGCTGGCGGTCGAGGTCCGCCGTACGGTCGTCCACGAGCTGGCCCACCACCTGGGCATCGATGACGACCGCCTCGACGAGCTCGGAATTGGCTAGGCGGAAGACAACTGGGCGGAAGGCAGCTAGGCGGAAGGCAGCGGCCCGGCCGCCGCGAACAGCTCGCCGATCCGGCCGACCTCGACGTTGCCGCCAGAGGCGAGAGCCACGACCCGGTCGCCGGCCTTCAGCGGGATCCGGCCGGCCAGGAGGGCGGCCAGGGCGGCGGCACCGGCCGGCTCGAGGACCTGCTTCAGGCGCTCGGCCGCGAAGCGCATCCCGGCCAGGATCGTCGGGTCGTCGAGCAGGACGATCCCGTCGAGGTAGCGCTGGGCCATCGCCAGCGTCCACTCCCCGGCGAACGGCGCCCCGAGCCCGTCGGCCACGCTGACCGGCTGGACCCGGACGACCTCGCCCCGCTCGAGGGCGAGCGACAGGGCGTTCGAGCGCTCGGGCTCGACGCCGTAGACCCGGACGGCCGGCCGCGACTCCTTCAGGGCGGCGGCCACGCCCGAGATCAGGCCCCCGCCACCGACGCCCACGACGACCACGTCGACCTCGGGCATGATCCTCGAGGATCTCGAGGCCGATCGAGCCGTGGCCGGCGATCACGAACGGGTCGTTGAACGGGTGGCAGTAGGTCAGGCCGCGGGTCTCGCGGACGCGCTCCATCTCGAGCAGCGCCTCGCCGACGTCCGCGCCGTGGAGGATCACCTCCGCGCCGTAGCCCAGGCAGGCGTCGACCTTGGAGCGAACGGCCGCCGGCGGGCATCACGACAGTCACCGGGACGCCGGCCGCGCCGCCGGCCCAGGCGTAGGCCTGGGCGGCGTTGCCCGCCGACAGGGTGATGATCCCCCGCCGGCGTTCGTCGGCGGTCAGCGAGGCGATCTTCCAGGTCATCCCGCGGGGCTTGAACGAGCCGGTCTTCTGGAGGTGCTCGGCCTTGAGGTAGAGGCGACCGTCGGCGAGCCTGGCGCCGGTCGCCGCCTCGATGTACCGGGCAGCGGTCGCCGAGCTCAGCATCGGTGTGCGGTGGACGCGGCCGGCAACGACCGGCCGCGCCTCACGAACCTGGGCCAGGCTGACGATGTGCTCGGGCATGCCCGGGAGTATGTCAGGACGCCGGTCGATCAGCCGGCCAGCCGCTTGTAGCGGATCCGATGGGGCTGGTCGGCGGCCGTCCCCAGCTCGCGGTGGCGGAACGCCTCGTACTCGGTGAAGTTGCCCTCGAACCAGCGCACGACGCTGTCGCCCTCGAAGGCCAGGACGTGCGTCGCGACCCGGTCCAGGAACCAGCGATCGTGGCTGATCACGACGACGCAGCCCGGGAACGATTCGAGGCCGGCCTCGAGCGCCCGCAGGGTGTCGACATCGAGGTCGTTGGTCGGCTCGTCGAGGAGCAGGACGTTGCCGCTCGACTTGAGCAGCTTGGCCAGGTGGACCCGATTACGCTCGCCGCCCGACAGCTTGCCGACCGGCTTCTGCTGGTCCGTGCCCCGGAAGTTGAAGCTCGAGACGTAGGCCCGGGCCGGCAGCTCGCGCGGCCCGACCTTGATGAACTCGTTGCCGCCGCTGATCTCCTCGTAGACGCTCCGGTCGGCCTCGAGGTCGGTCCGATCCTGGTCGACGTAGGCCAGCTGGACGGTGTCGCCGATCGTGATCGTGCCGGCGTCGGGCGGCTCCTCGCCGACGATCATCCGGAAGAGGGTCGTCTTGCCCGCGCCGTTCGCCCCGATGATCCCGACGATCCCGGCCTTGGGCAGCGAGAAGGTCAGGTCGTCGAAGAGCAGCTTGGGTCCGAATGCCTTGCGCAGGCCCTTCACCTCGATGACCGAGTCGCCCAGCCGGGGACCGGGCGGGATCGCGATCTCGAGCTCGCGGCCGGCCCCCTTGGCATCGTTGGCCTCGGCCAGGAGCTGCTCGTAGGCGCCGAGGCGGGCCTTGCCCTTTGCCTGCCGGGCGCGCGGCGCGAGGCGGACCCACTCGAGCTCGCGGGCCAGGGTTCGCCGGCGGGCGTCGTTCGCCCGCTCCTCACGGCCGAGGCGCTCCAGCTTCTGCTCCAGCCAGCTCGAGTAGTTGCCCTCGAACGGGATCCCCCGGCCGCGGTCGAGCTCGAGGATCCACTGGGCGACGTTGTCCAGGAAGTAGCGGTCATGGGTGATCGCGACGACCGTGCCCGAGTACTCCTGCAGGAAGCGCTCCAGCCATTCGACCGACTCGGCGTCGAGGTGGTTCGTCGGCTCGTCGAGGAGGAGCAGGTCGGGATGGCTGAGCAGCAGCCGGCAGAGCGCCACGCGGCGCTTCTCGCCGCCCGACAGGGTCGTGACGTCGGCGTCATCGGGCGGGCAGCGCAGGGCATCCATGGCGATGTCGACGTTGCGCTCCAGGCTCCAGGCGTCCGTTGCCGCGATCCGGTCCTCGAGGACGGCCTGCTCCGCCCCGATCGCCTCGTAGTCGGCATCCGGCTCTGACCAGCGGGCCATCACCGCGTTGTACTGCTCGATCAGGGCGTGGACCTCGCGCACGCCGTCGAGGACGTTGCCCTTGACGTCCTTGCCGGGGTCGAGCTCAGGCTCCTGGGCCAGGTAGCCGACCGTGAACCCGGGCGTCAGGCGGGCCTCGCCCGAGAAGCCGTCGTCGAGGCCGGCCATGATCCGGAGCAGGCTCGACTTCCCCGCCCCGTTCGGCCCGATGACCCCGATCTTGGCGCCCGGGTAGAACGAGATCGAGATGTTCTCGAGAACGGTCTGGTCGGGCGGGTAATGCCGGGCGAGCTTGTAGGTCGTGTAGATGAACTCGTGGGCCATCGCTCAAGGGTAGCGGGCGGCTACCCCCAACGAACACTTGCGCAGTTGCGCAACTAAGTGATATAGTTGCGGCCGTGGAACAGACCGAACCGTCATCCGAGCTGGACCGACAGCGCTTTGCCGCGGTCGGGCGGGCCCTGGCTGACCCCAAGCGGCTGTGCGTCCTCGAGTGCCTCGCCCGCGGCGAGCAATCCGTCGGTGATCTGTCCGGTCAGGTCGGCTGCCAGGTCCCGAACATGAGCCAGCATCTGTCCGTCCTCCGCAGCGCCGGGTTGGTCACCACCCGACGAGAGGGCACAACCATCTACTACCGCCTTTCGGACCCACGGGTCCTCGAGGCCTATCACCTCATCCAGACGTTTGCCCGCTAGTACGCGGGAGAAAGGATCGTGGCCCGTAATGGCTGAGATCAAGGTAGTCACCGACGCGACATTCGACGAGATGGTGATCAACAACGAGCGACCCGTGCTGGTCGACTTCTGGGCCACCTGGTGCGGGCCGTGCAAGATGGTCGCCCCGGAGATGGAGAAGATCGCCGCCAAGTACGACGGCGCCGTTGACGTCGTGAAGGTCGACGTCGATGCCAACCCGAGTCTCTCCCAGAAGTACGGGATCATGAGCATCCCCACGATCGCCTTCTTCCGCCCCGGCCAGCAGCCGATGGGCGTCGTCGGCTTCCGGCCGATGGAGCAGCTCGAGCAGCAGTTCGGGCTGGCCACCTTCACCAAGCCGGCGGCCCCGGTCGAGCCGGCCGCCAGCTGAGCCCCAGCCCGCCGGTCGAGGCGGTCCCCAAACCGAATTCCGAACCCCGTTCGATCGCCGAACGGGGTTCTCCGATTCCCCGGCGTCCGTGCCCGCGTCGAGCGGGCCCAGTGGCGCTCGGACGCGCCGCGGCCGCCGGACTTGGCACGAATGCCGCCACCAGACGCGGTATCGCCAACTCGGCTCTCGCGGCTGCCCGAACCTTGGTCCGGAGCCCCTCGGCCGTGCACGAATTCGAGCCGGCCATGGCCGGCCGGCCCGAGTCCCGACCGAAACCGCGCGGTAGTGCGTTTGGCGGCGGCATTACGACGAAGTCGACGGTGGGATCCGGGGGCGGCAGAGCCGCCGAAACGCGGAGCGCTAGACCTCGGTCGGGCTCAGCGTCTCTTGCCGAAGCCGGGGAGGGCCGCTGCCTGTTCCATCCACGAGCCGAGCTGGAGTTCGTCGACGTCGTCGACGGATTCGAGGTCGACCCCGCGCGAGTCCTTGCCCATGCCGATCGGTCTGGCCGGCGGGACGGGCGTGAGGCTCGTGCCGCGCCCGAACGTGAGCTTGACGTGGCCGGCGAAGCCGCCGCACGAGAAGCACCAGCCGTCGCCGACGCCATACCAGGCCATGCCCCACTTCACGGAGCGCTCCAGGCCCGGCAGCGTCCTGGCCGCCAGGGCATCGACGCGTTCGGCGATGGCGCGTTGCGGCTGCGGCAAGCTGCCGATGTAGGCGAAGACCGGCTTGTCGCCGAGCGCGGCCCGGGCGGGGCTTGCCCGGCCCGTCACCGCGGCCGGCAGCGGCGTGAGGACGTGGCCTTGCGCGGCCGTTCCCTCAGTAGGTTCGGCTGCCTTCGGCGTCACGTGGCTTGACGCGACGCTCCGGTAGATGTGGCGGAGGCGAGGACCGCGGCCAGGTCGGCCATGTGCGCGGCGTAGTGGTCGGTCGTCTCGTTGAGGAAGAAGTTCTCGTACTCGGTGTTCTTCAGCCAGCGCGTCTCGGGCACGACCGTCAGGTAGCCGCGCAGCTCGCCCGGGATCAGGTGAAATCGCGATCGGACCTCGTCCATCGGCATGGCCAGCCCGGCCAGCCGGATGTCCTCGTTCCAGGCGTCCCCGCGCTCGTCCCAGTCGCGGTCGGACTGGACCTTGGTCTCGCTCGTCTCGCGCAGGGCCAGGTCGCGGGCGACCGCCAGGCCCATCTCCTGCCAGAACGTCAGGTGGGCCATCAGGTCGCGGCCCGACCAGCCGTGCGCACCATCGAGCGGCACGGCGAGGTCCGTGTCGGACAGGTCGAGCAACGCTTCGAACGGTCGCCAGGCCTCACGTTCGTCCTCGAGGAACTCGAGCGCATCGGAATACATGCCCGAATGGTACCTAGACCGCGACCGGCTCGCGGTACTCGCCGAAGACCTCGCGCAGGACCCCGCACTGCTCGCCCAGCGTCGCGTACGCCTCGGCGCAGCGCAGGAAGTGGGGCATCAGGTTCGTCTCCGACGATCCGGGCCGGGAGGCGGCAGCCCGCAGGCCCGCCAGGGCGGCCTCGACGGCCGACGCATCCCGCTCGCGGCGGGTCCGCCCGAGCCGCTCCAGGTGGAGCCGCTTCGACGTTTCCGACACCTCGAGCAAGGGGATCGCCAGCCGCTCGTTCGGGTCGACCTGGCTGTTGACCCCGACGATCGTCCGTTCCCCGTCGTCGAGCTCGCGCTGGAAGCGGTACGCCGCGTCGGCGATCTCGCGCTGCGGGTAGCCCTCGGCGATCGCCTCGACCATCCCGCCCCGCCGGTCGATCTCGTCGAGGTAGCGCCAGACCGCGCGCTCGGTCTCGTTCGTGAGCGACTCGACGAACCAGCTGCCACCGAGCGGGTCGACGGTGCTGGCCACGCCCGATTCCTCGGCGATGACCTGCTGCTGGCGCAGGGCGAGCAGGGCGGCCTCGGCCGAGGGCACGGCCCAGGCCTCGTCGTAGGCGTCGGTGTGGAGCGACTGGGTCCCGCCGAGCACCGCCGCGAGCGCCTGGATCGCGACCCGGGTCAGGTTGTTGAGCGGCTGCTGGGCGGTCAGGCTGACGCCGGCGGTCTGGGTGTGGAAGCGCATCCAGGTCGAGCGCTCGTTCTCGGCCCGATAGCGCTCGGTCAGCAGCCGGTACCAGATCCGGCGGGCCGCCCGGAACTTGGCGATCTCCTCGAAGAAGTCGCTGTGGCTGTTGAAGAAGAAGCTCAGGCGCGGGGCGAAGTCGTCGATGCGCAGGCCGCGCCGGAGGCACTCCTCGACGTAGGCCATCCCGTCGGCGATGGTGAAGGCCAGCTCCTGGACGGCGGTCGAGCCGGCCTCCCGGATGTGATAGCCGCTGATCGAGATCGTGTTCCAGCGGGGCAGCTCGTTCGTCCCGAACTCGATCGTGTCGGTCACCAGGCGGATCGAGTGGCTGGGCGGGAAGAGGAACTCCTTCTGGGCCACGAACTCCTTGAGGATGTCGTTCTGGAGGGTGCCCTCGAGGACCGCCCGGGGCACGCCCCGCCGCTCGGCGGCGGCGATGTACATCGCCCAGATCGGGGCGGCCGGCGAGTTGATCGTCATCGAGGTGCTGATCCGGTCGAGCGGCAGGCCGGCCAGCAGGACCTCCATGTCGGCCAGGCTGCTGACCGCGACCCCGCACGTCCCGAACTCGCCCTCGGCCTCGGCATCGTCGGTGTCGTAGCCGTACAGGGTCGGCATGTCGAAGGCGATCGACAGGCCGGTCTGGCCGGCGTCGAGGAGCTGCCGGAAGCGGGCGTTGGTGTCCTCGGCGGCGCCGAAGCCGGCGAACATCCGCATCGTCCACAGGCGGCTGCGATAGCCGCTCGGGTGGATCCCCCGGGTGAACGGCGGCTCGCCCGGCAGGCCGATGTCACGGAGGGGATCGAAGTCGTCCCAGCGCCCGCCGCGGAGGGGCTCGCCGAGATGGTCGACGGCGGTCGGGCCGCCAGGACCAGCTGGCTCTTCCGCCGGTGGCCCGTCCCGACCGGCGGTCCAGCTCCAGGGCCCGTACAGCCGCTCGATCTCGACATCGCTGATCGTGCTGAAGCCGGTCCGCCGTTCGGGCGCCCGCTCGAGGGCCGGCTTGACCCGCTGCTCCTGCCAGGCGCGCCGGCGCGCAGACCACGTCATGGCCGGGACTCTATCTCACTTGAACGCCGTCAGTGCCACCTGGAGGTCCGCTTCGTGGATATTCGAGGTGATCACGATCCGGATCCGGCCGGCGATGTCGCCCGGCCAGACGACGACCTGCTGGGCATAGTCGTCGTTCTCGATGTCGAGGCGCATCCCGGCCAGGCCGTTGACCGTCACGTTCGAGGTCTTGAGGCTGTGGACCTTCGGCGCGTTGGCGGCGCCTGCGCTGTACGACTCGAGCACGTTGGCAACGGTCAGGCCGTCGGCGGTCATCAGCGTCAGCTGGATGCCGGACCCGCCGCCGCGATTCCAGACCGCGCTCGCGAAGTGGGTCTCGTGGATGCCCCGGCCGTAGAGCGTGCCGAGCGTGTTGGCCGAGCACAGGCGACCCGAGACAAGGGTGTTCGGGGCGACGCCGGCCAGGCTGACCGGCAGGAGCACCTCGAGCGCCGGGTAGGCGGCCGGCATCACCTGGCTGTCGGCGCCGTTGCACGGGGTCGACGGGTCGAACGAGCCGACCGGTGTCGCGTCGTCCACGCAGCCGGCCGCGATCGCGGCCATGATCAGGAGGGCCGCCAGCCGGGCGACCCAGGGGCGAGGGGTCATCGCCACGAGGATACGACCGGGCCCCGTCGCCCGCCGACGCCGCGCGGGCGCGAGCCGCCCCCCGCCGTGGCCCGAGAGGGTATCGTCCGGGCACGATGGCCGACCGCCAGCCCGCATTCAGCCTGCGAACCGGAGCGCCGCCGAAGACCGCCGATGTCGTGATCGTCGGGGCCGGCGTGATCGGCTGCGCCACCGCCTTCTTCGCGACGGCGGCCGGGCTGCGGACGGTGGTCCTCGACGCCCGGCCCCGGCCGGCCACCCTGACGACCGCGGCAGCGACCGGCGCGTACCGGCTCCAGCACGACAATGCCGAGGAGCTGGCCCTCGTCCGGGAGGGGGTCGAGCTGTTCTTCGATTTCGCCGCCCGGACCGGACTGCCCGGCTACGACATCCGCCTCCGGCCGCAGGGCTACCTCTTCTGCACGACGGAGCCCGCCAAGCTTGAGCGCCAGCGCCGGATGGTCGACCGCCAGCACGGCTTCGGGCTTGACGACGTCGAGCTGCTGACCGGCGACGAGACGCGAACGCGCTTCCCCCATGTGTCGCCGACGGTCGTCGGCGCCCGCTACCGGGCGGCGGACGGGTTCATCGACCAGGTCAGGGTTGCCCTGGGCTACGCCCTGTCGGCCTCGAACGGCCGGGGCGTCGAGCGGCCGGCCGGGACGGCCGAGGCGACCTTCTGCCTGGGCGAGCGGGCGACGGGACTGCGGGTCGTGGGCAATCGGATCGTGGCCGTCGAGACGGCCCATTTCGCGATCGCCGCGCCGACGGTCGTGCTGGCCACCGGACCGTTCCTCGCCCGGACGGCGGGCCTGGCCGGCCTGACGATCGAGCTGGCCCCCACGGTCCGCCAGAAGGTCCTGGTCGCGGACCTGCCCGCGGTGCCGGGCGACGCACCGATGACGATCGACGAGGAGACCGGCGCCCACTGGCGACCCTGGCTGCGCGGCGCGCTCGTCCTCCACACCGACCCGGCGACCGCCCCGGACGAGCCTTCCTGGTCGCCCGTGGCGCGGGCCGACGCCGGCTTCCGCCTGCTCGACCCGGCCTCGCCCGTTTCGGTCGCCCGGATCAGCCCGTTGTGGGCCGAGGCGTGGGCGGCCGGCGGCGTCTCGTTCACCGTCCAGGCCGGCCAGTACGAGGTCACCCCCGATCACCGCCCGTACGTCTCGCCGACATCGGTCGGCGGCCTGTGGCTGAACGGCGGCTACAGCGGCCACGGGGTGATGGGCTCGGCCGGCGGCAGCCGGCTGCTGCTCGACCTGATCACCGGCCGGTCGACTGCGCCGGCCGGCGGGATCGAGCCCGATTCGGGCGGCTTCTCGCCGTTCCGCATCGACCGGACCTACGTCGAGCGCGAGCGCGACGTCCTGTAGGCAGGCCAGCTGGCCCGTCACGAGGGGCCACATGGCCCGTGGTGCGCGCACCGGTACCTGTGTCCCTGAAGTGGTGCGTCGGCGCGCCCCCACCATGGGGCCGGGTTGAACGGACGGATAGGCCATGGCCCACGGCGGCGGCCCGGCGTACTGTTGCGGTACGCCGTCGAGCGAGCCATCCGGGGAGGAACCCGGGGCGTCGGTCACGGATCCGAAGCCGGTCGGATCTCAACTACAGGGCGGTCCAAGGCCTCGCCAGGGACCGTCGACGAGATCAGGGGACGTCGGGTCACGAGCCGAGCAACCATGATCTATCGGCCAGCGGGCCCGGGGACTTGCGACAGACGGCAGGCCTCATCCGCCATTTCATCTGATCAAGCGACCGCCTCCGGGGGCACAACCGGAGCCGGTCGCTTTTCCTTTGTCAGTCGCCCGTAGTTCAATCGCCCGCTGGGCGCAGGACGTGGCTCTCGCGGGTCCGCCGGATGATCCCCCGCCGGTCGAGCTCCGTGCGCACCACCCGGGCCGCCGCGACCAGCTCCGGATCGCGGGTGATCGTGCCCGAGACCCAGTCGATGTAGCTCGGCTCGAACGCGGCGATCTGGCCCAGGGTGTGGCCGTGGAACTTGCCGAAGGGCATCTCGGTCGCCAGGGCCACCTCGAGGTCGGGCGGTGTCGGCGCCTGGAAGTTGCGGACCCGGCCGCGGCGCAGCGGCCCGGTCGGGACCGATGCCCGGCGCGGACCGAGGTTGGCCGAGCGCGACTGGCGGGCCGGCTGGCCGAGGGACCCGTGGCGGGCAACGGGCGGCGCCGGGCTCGTCGTCCGGTTGCGGGTGTAGAGCACCTCGGTCGTGTCGAGGTGGGCGGTGACCGGCCGGGTCGGTCGAGGCGGCGGCGGGCCACCGCGGCGGGCGCCGCTGGCGTCGAAGGGCGCCCCGTTGCCGTCCGGGTAGCCGTCGGCCTGGCCGCCCGGCCGGCCACCGTTGCGGTGGCTGCGATCGGCGCGATTGCCCTCGCGCAGGTGCTCGTAGGCGGCGTTGATCTCGACCATCCGGGCCGTCGCCGCACGGGCCGCCGCCGGATCGCCGGCGCTCAGGTCCGGGTGGTTCGCCCGCGCCAGGCGGCGCCAGGCGGCCTTGACGGCCGACGGGGAGGCCCCCGGCTCGAGACCCAGGACGACGTGCGGGTCGCGCTTCTTCACCAACCGAGTCTAGCCCTCACGCCCAGTTCGCCGGCTGGGCGCGGCGCGCTTGACAGGAACGACAGCCGGGCGTCCCATTGCCGCGTGTCCAAGCTCCGCCGGGCGGGCGCCGTGGCGACCCTTGCTGCCTTGCCCGTCGCCCTCGCCTACCGCTTCAGCCAGGTCTATCGCGCCCGGGCAGGCTTCCCCTACCGGCGGCCGCCGGTCTTCACGCCGGCCGACTTCGGGCTCGAGTACGAGGAGACCATCGTCCGCTCACCGGGCGGCGATCTGCCGGCCTGGTTCGTGCCCGCCCGGGGCGGGGCCGTCGGCCCCGGCGTCCTCCTCGTCCATGGCTGGGATTCGGCCCGCGACCGGATGCTCGCCCATGTCGAGTTCCTGCACGCGGCCGGCTTCCACTGCCTGACCTTCGACGTGCGCGGCAACGGGGCGAACCCGGCCGAGACCCTGCCGGTCAGCACCGGCGAGTTCGGCTCGGACGCCCTGGCCGGCTTCGCCACCCTGATCGCCCGGCCCGAGGTTTCGACCGGTGCGATCCTCGGCCACTCGCTGGGCGGGGTCGGGGCGATCCTGGCCGCCGCGGCCGACCCGCGCGTGGCCGCCCTCGTCAGCTCATCCGCGCCGTCGGATCCGCGCCGGCTCGTACGCGAGACGTTCCGCCTCGCCGGGCTGCGCTTCCCTGCCCCGATCGCGGGGCCGCTGAGCTGGCTCACCACCCGCGAGTTCCTGCGCCAGCGCGGTCACCGGCCCAGCGACATCAGCGCCCGGGCGGCGATCGGCCGCTATCGCGGCCCGATCCTGCTGGTCCACGGCGAGGTCGACCAGGTCATCCCGCGCCCGCCACGCCGAGCGGCTCCGGGCGGCGGCGGTTGCCGCCCGGGGCGGAGATTCGGGCAGCGTCGAGCTGTTGATCGTTCCCGGCGGCGGCCATACCTGGCTATACGAGAACGTCGCCTATCGACGCCGGGTGAGCGCCTTCCTGGCCCGGTCGCTGGGCGGTCCGCTCAGCCCCGAGGCGGCGGCCCACGCGGCCGGCGCCCAGCGGGTCAGCCGGCTGCCCGAGCCCGAGGGCTCGCTCGTCGGCGACCGCACGGCCGGCGTCGCCGCCGCATTCCTGGCCGGCGGCTCGCCGGCCGCTGGAAGGAGCGAGCGATGATCTCGGCCTGGGACGCGGTCCGGGCGAAACGGGCGATCCGCCGCTTCGCCGAGCGCCCGCTGGAGCCTGAGCACCTCGAGCGCATCCTGGCCGCCGGCCGGCGGAGCGGCAGCTCCAAGAATCTCCAGCGCTGGGCGTTCATCGTCTGCCGCGATCGAGGCCACCTGGCCGAGCTCGCCACGCTCGGACCATGGGCGGGTCACGTCGCCGGCGCCGCCGTCGCGATCGCTCTGGTCACACCCGACCCGCGGGCGCCCGGCGCTCCGGCGTCGATCCTGTTCGACCTCGGCCAAGCGGCGGCGAACATGATGCTCGTCGCCTGGGAGCTCGGGATCGGCAGCGTCCCGGCGACGGTCTACGACCATGATCGGGCCCGGGGGCTGCTCGGCTATCCGGCCGGCCAGGACTGCGAGTTCCTGCTCTCGTTCGGCTATCCCGCGGATCCGGCTGACTTGAGCGCGCCCGCGCGAGCCGGTGGCCGGACGCCGCTCGACCAGCTCATCCACGAGGAGCGCTGGTAGGCGGCCAGGGCCGGGCCGGGGACCCGGGTCAGGCTCCGGTCACTGCCAGCGGAAGAAGCGCGACGAGATCCCGAAGCAGACCGCCGTCCAGCCGATGAGGACCGCGAAGCAGAACCACAGCGGTGAGAAGGCCGTGCCGTTGACCATGACCTGGCGGAGCGCGTCGGAGAGGTAGGTCAAGGGCAGGAAGCGGGCAACGACCTGGAGTGGCTGGGGCATCTGGTCGATCACGAAGAACGTGCCCGACAGGAACATCAGCGGGAACTGGACGACGCTGGTCATGCTGTTGGCCGCGTCCTCGGTCGGGGCAAACGAGGCGATCACGTAGCCCAGCGAGATGAACGCCAGGGCCCCCAGGACAACGAGGGTCGCCAGCAGGATCAGGCTGCCGGTCACCTGCAGGCCGAACAGGACCGTGCCGACGGCGACGATGATCAGGGCCTGGATGATCCCGATGATCAGGCGCATCACGACGTTGCTGCCGACCAGCTGCCAGCGGTGGAGCGGCGTCGCGTTCAGCCGCTTGAGGATCTTCTTCTCGCGGTCGGCCACGAGTGGGATCGCGGCGAAGACACCGAGCTGCATCAGGGCCATGCCCAGGATGCTGGGCACGAGGTAGCTGATGATGTTCAGGTTCTGGGTCTGGATCGTGGCCAGCTGGGCCGCCACGATCGGCGGCCGGCCGCCGAGGTTGACCGCCCCGAGCACACCGCCGACGACCTGCTGGACGATGCCGCCGGTCGCCGCCTGGGTCGGGTCGGTGAACACGGTGATCTGGGCGGGCGTCCCCGACGCGCCGCCGCCGGCCGCGGCGGCCACCGCGGCGCCGTAGCCCTTGGGCACCTCGACGATCGCGTCGAGCTTGCCGGACCTCATCTGGTCCTTGGCCGTCGCCTCGTCCGAATCGGTCAGGACGACACCCTTGACCGAGGCGAACGCCCCGCGCAGGGTCGTCGAGCCGGTCGGCCCGCTCGACCCGTCGAGGTCGACCCAGCCGAGCTTGATCGTGGTGCTGCCGCCCTGGAAGATCAGGCCGAACAGGACG
This sequence comes from uncultured Chloroflexia bacterium, assembly GCA_963727055.1. Lineage (GTDB taxonomy): Bacteria > Chloroflexota > Limnocylindria > Limnocylindrales > CSP1-4 > Palsa-1033. The sequence continues at coordinate 243,174 of CAVSEN010000003.1, read as the reverse complement.
ACGAAGATCAGCGGGAAGGCGAACGTCCAGAACAGCGCCGCGCGGTCGCGCACGAAGCTCCGGATGTTGGCGATGCTGAGCTGGATCAAGGCCTGCATTCGAACCCTCTCAGTCGCGCAGCGCTCGACCGGTCAGGTCGAGGAACAGGTCTTCGAGGGTCGGCCGGCGGATGCCCAGGTTGCGCGGCTCCACGCCGATCGCCTCGGTCAGGGCGAGGACGCCGCCGATCGTGGCCGGCACGTCGAGGGTGTACAGGACGGCCTGGCCGTCGTCGTCCTTGACCGACTCGACGCCGGGCAGCGCCCTGAGCTGATCGTCGGTCACCGACGCGATCCGGTCGAAGCGGACCGAACGGTCCTTGAAGCGCTGGTTGACGAGCTCGTTGACCGTGCCCATCGCCAGGATGTGGCCGTGGTCCATGATCGCCAGCCGATCGCACAGGACCTCGGCCTCTTCCATGTAGTGGGTCGTGAGCAGGATCGTCTTGCCCTCGCCCTGGAGCTTCTGGACCAGGTCCCACAGGGCCCGCCGGGCGGCCGGGTCGAGGCCGGTCGTGGGCTCATCGAGGAAGATCACCTCGGGGTCGTTGACCAGGGCCAGGGCCACGGCGAGGCGCTGCCGCTGGCCGCCCGAGAGCTGCCGGGTCTGGGCATTGCGCCGCTCGCCCAGGTCGAGGAAGTCGATCAGCTGCTGGGTCGGCAGGGACCGCTTGTAGAAGCTTCGAAAGAGGTCGAGGACCTCGACGATCGTCAGCTTCGGGTAGAGCTCGGCCGTCTGGAGGGTGACCCCGACCCGTTGCTTGAGATCGTCCGGGTTACGGGCGACGTCGATGCCCAGGACCTCGAGGTGGCCCGAGTCGGGTGCCCGCAGGCCCTCGAGCATCTCGACGGTCGTCGTCTTGCCGGCGCCGTTCGGTCCCAGCAGGCCGAAGACCTCGCCCGGGGCGACCTCGAACGAGATGCCGTCGACGGCGAGAACGGGCCCGTAGTGCTTGTGGAGATCGGCCACCTTGACCGCCGGCCCGGCGCCGGCCGGCCTGGGCGATGGGGAGGCATGCGTGGCGGTCGTCGTCATCGGCGCATTTTCGCATGGCGTCGCGGATGGCTCAAAGGAGGTCGCTCGGTCGTTCGGCCGCCTTCTCGGCCGCCAGGTCGGGCCCGATCTCGGGCGCCGGAGCGCCGCTCTCGAGGTACGAGTGGATGGCGGCCTCGAGGCCGACGTCCCGGCCGGCCCGTTCGGACAGCAGCCACTTGTGCTCGAGCACGTCGCAGTAGGACTGGATGATGTCCCGGTCCGGCCCGACGACCGCCGCCAGGCGGGCGGTGGTCGGCCGGAAGACCTCGGTCAGCCAGCGCCGGCTGCCCTCGGCCCGGTCGATCGGCCGGACCTCGTACCACTCGAGCCAGCTCCGGTACTGGCGCAGGTCGTTCATCAGGATCCGGGCCTGGCCCTCGAGCGCCACGAGGCCCGTCCGCCGCTCGAGCTCGCGGGCATGGAAGCGGCGCGTCGTGACCGCGACCCGGAAGCGCAACCGCCCACTCCGGCCGGGCTCCAGCTCGATCTCGTCGATCGCGAAGCCCAGGTCGTTGAGCCGCCGGATCCGGGCCGCGACCGCGTGGCGGTCACCGGGCGCCAGCTCCTCCTCGGCGTGGAGCTCGTCCCACAGGCTGCGGTAGCGGGACTGGACGCTCTCGGCCTCGCGGATCGCATCCTCGTAGTCGTCGCCGGTCGGTGCATCGCGGCGGGCGAAGGCGGCCAGGTCGGCCAGGCCGAAGGCGACGTTCTCGACCAGGACGTCGAGGTCGTACTCGCGCTGGCCGTCCGACAGCGCTTCGTGGCACTCGCTCGTCTCGGCATCGACCAGGTAGGCCTGGATCAGGTCGCCGTCACGCCGGAACAGGGTGTTCGCCAGCGAGCAGTCGCCCCAGTAGATGCCGGCCCGGTGGAGGTCGACGAGGAGGGAGGCCATGGCGTCGAGGAGCCGGCCGCGGCCGCCGGACGGGCCGGGCGGCAGGCGCATCAGCAGCCGCCGGTACTGGAGCGAATGGGCCAGGAACTCGGTCACCAGGATCGCGTTGCCGCCGTCGGGCAGCTCGGCCAGCCCGAGGGGCAGGACCGCGGGCAGCTCGAGGGTCTCGAGCCGGCGCAGGACGTCGTACTCCCGCCGGGCGATCTCGACCGGCTCCTCCTTGAGGGCGATCAGGCGGCCCTCATCCTGGACGAACCGGACGAGGTGGCGGGACGGCCCGATCGGCAGCTCACGCAGGTCGGCCCGGCCGGCCGTCCACGAGCCAAGGGGCAGCTCCCAGGGCAGGCCGATGAGGGTCGGCGACGCGCTGCGCAGGCGCAGGTGGGGAAACGCGGCGGGATCGAGCGTCGGCTGGGCGTCCGTCGGTCGAGATCGGCTCGGAGGCTTGGCGGCCGGCTGGGCGGCCGGCCTAGAGCCGCTTCCTCAGGTAGGCCGTCAGGTTCGGGTCGTAGGCCAGGCTGTCGTACAGGTGACGGGCGGCGGGCCGATGATGGCCCGCGGTCAGCTCGACGAAGGCCGCCGAACGCTCGCGGCCGATCCGCTCGGCCTCGGCCATCAGCAGCCGGCCGATCCCGCGATCGCGGACGCCGGGGTCGACGACCAGGGCGACGATCCGCACGAACGAATCATCGTGCTCGAAGCGGGCGATCACGTGGAGGGCGATGAAGCCCAGGATCTCCCCGTCGTGGTCGGCCACGACGACCGTGGAGTCGGGCCCCTCGAAGTGAGTCAGCCGCGACTCGATCGCCGAGGCGCCGGCGGGATAGCCCTCCTCGGTGAACAGCTCGGCGATTCGCGGGGCGTCGGCAGGAGTCGCCGGTCGGAGGGCGACGTCGGTCTCGATCATGGCTCCGATGGTACCCGGTCGGGCTCGTCCGGCGGCGCGCTCTCGACGAAGAGCAGGAACGGGCCCCAGGGCGAGCCGCTCAGGACGACCCGCGCGGGGCCGAGCGGGCCGCTTCCGGCGCGGGTCACGAAGCCGGCGGGCGGCGCCGGGATCGTTGCTCCGGCTGCGAGCCGCAGGTAGAGCGCGACCGGGCCCTCGCCGTATCGGGCCAGGGCTCCGGACAGGCGGCCTTCCGTATCGGGCTCGAGCAGGAGAACCGTGGGCTCCGTGCGCGCCGATCGGCGGACGGTCGCACCGAGGAGCGCATCGCGTGGCGCCGCCTCGAACGTGGTGGCGAATGCCGCGCCGAGCTCCGCCTCCGCCCGATCGAGGTCGACGGTCGCCCAGCCCACGGCCGCGACCTCGGCCTCGACTCGTCGCCCCGGACTCCGCTCGATGGCCGCCCGCCGAGCGCCGTCGACGATCGAGATGCCCAGCGCCGCCAGGAGGTCGCGGAAGCCCGGGCTCGTCCAGTCGATGCGAATCGGATCGATCGTCATGCGCTTCGCAGGATACGGCCCGCTGCTGCTCGTCCCGCGGTCGTCCTGTCTCGACTCGGCCCGCCAGCGCGAAGGGCGCGCCCGAGCGCGAGCTGAGCCTGATCCCGGGCATTCCGCGTCCATGGTCGCTGTGAACACAAGGTAGGGCTGCAGCGCCCCGAGACTCGCATCTGGCTGGTTCGATCACCAGCTACTGGGCTGCTCCTGAGCGTGGACGAAGGCGCCGTCGGCAGCCGCGCGCGTGATCGGGCCCCGGACCCTCGCCCTGACTGGGCTGCTTACGCTCGCAGCGACCATGGACAAGGAATCGGCTTGCCTTGGGCCCTCGACCGGCGGCGTTCAGGGCTCTGCCCTCGCCCCCGGCGGTCGCTGCCCCGTCCTCGCGCTCGCTGCATGAGCATTCCAAGGGCAGGACCGGCCGTAACGCGCTGTCGGCGGCGTCTCGGCCTCGGTCCTTGGTCTGATTTCTCGCCTTGCCCAAGCGCGGCACGAGCGGACGAGCGCCTGCCCGCATCCCCCTCGCATCTGGCCGCCCAACCGTAACGGCCTCGCAGCCCTCGGAATGCTCATGCAGCGAGCATTGGGAGCTTCCAGGTGCTGCAGACTGCCAGCGCGACGAGCCCGGGCGGCCCGCCGGGCGGCCACGGCCCCACGCAACCGCACACGGTCCCCCGTGGCAAAATCCGAAATACTCGCTAGTGCGAAGTAGCCAATGAGGGCCGGACCCGCTACGATTGGGTCCGACCGCAGCAGCTCCGGAGGAAGCAGCCACCATGTCCAGCCTCGCCCGCCCGATCGGCCTCGGGCTTGCCGCCCGCGACGATGTCGGCGACGTGGTCGGCTGGGCGCTCCAGGCCCGGGATGCCGGCCTCGACTCGCTCTGGATCCACGACTCGTACTTCGAACGCGATGCGATCACCTTCGTGACGTCCGTCGCCCGGGCCCTCGAGCTCGACGGCGAGACGGGCGAAGGGGGCTTCCGGGTCGCGCTCGGGGCCGTCAACCCGAACACCCGCCACCCGGTCGTCCTGGCGATGACCGGCTCGGCGCTCGACGAGATCCTGCCCGGCCGGATCGTCATGGCGATCGGCACCGGCCTGCCCCTCCGGCTCAAGCAAATGGGCATCCCGTACACCCCCGACACGGCACTCGAGGACGTCTCGAAGGCGATCGACACGCTCCGCCTGCTGTGGCGCGGCGAGCGCCTGCCATCGGCGACCCCCGGCCTGCCCCCGATCCAGCCGATGTTCCCGCCGACCCACCGGATCCCGATCCATGTCGCGGCCTACCGGCGCGAGTTCGTGGCCCTGGCCGGCCAGAAGGCCGACGGCTACCTCGCCCGGCCGGCCGAATCGATCGCCTCGCTGCGCGGGATCCTCGAACGGCTGACGGCGGCGGCCGTCGAGGCCGGCCGGGATCCGGGCGAGATCGAGACCGGTGGCTACCTCCTGTCGCTCGTGGACTCGACCCGGCGCGAGGCGCTCAACCGGGCGAAGCGCGAGCCGTTCGTGATCTACATGATGTCGGTCCTGGGCGATGTCTCCCTCAAGCGGGCCGGCTTCGAGCCCGAGCTGCGCGACCGGATCGCGGCGGCCTGGCGAGCCGAGGACTACCACGGCGCCGGGGCCCTGATCCCCGACGAGCTGCTCGACGCCTACATGCTGTGCGGCACGCGCGACGACGTCGCGGCCAAGGCGCTCGCCTTCCACGCCGACGCGGGGCTCGGCCTGCCGCTCCTCCAGCCGGTCCTCCAGGAGGACCGCCAGATCAACGAGCTGATCGCCTCGGCGGCGCTCTACGCCGGCCTGCCCGAACCGGCCGGCAGCCGCGCCGCCCGCCGCCTGGGCCGACCCGACACGCTCGGCGTCGGGGCGAGTCCGGGGGCTGGCCTCGAGGTCGCAGCGGTGACCGGCGACGCCGGGCCGTCGGCCGGCCTGGCCGGCGATCACCGGCTCGGCCTCGGCGACCTCCTGGTCCGGCGCGCCGGCGCGATCTGGGAGATCCTGCGGCCCTTCGCTTACACCGCCTCGGTCATCCCGGTCCTGACCGGTGGAGCCCTGGCGGCGGTCGGCCACGACTTCAGCTGGCTGCCGTTCCTGGCCGCCCTCGTCGGTGGGGTCCTGCTCCACTCGGGGACGAACATCGTCAACGAGATCTACGACGTCCGGAAGGGCATCGACACGATCACCTCGCCGCGGGCCAGCCACGCGATCCTGAAGGCCCGGATGACCGAGCGCCAGGCGTTCGCCACCGCGTTCGTCGCGTTCGGCCTGGCCGTCGCCATCGGGCTCTACCTCATCGCACTGCGCGGCCCGGCGATCGTCGCCCTCGGGCTGGCCGGCGTGCTGGGCGGCTACTTCTACACGGCGCCCCCGTTTGCCTACAAGTACCGCGCCCTGGGCGTGCCCCTCGTCTTCCTGCTGATGGGTCCGCTGATGGTGGTCGGCACGTATTTCGCGATCACCGGGACCTGGAGCGCGACGGCCCTGGCGGCCTCGGTCCCGGTCGGCATGCTGGTCACGGCGATCCTGGACGGCAACGAGTGGCGGGACATCAGCGAAGACAGCCGGGCCGGGATCTCGACCCTGTCGGCCCGGATCGGGCGCGAGCGGGCGCACTACTTCTACGTGGCGCTCGTCCTCGGCGCCTACATCGCCCTCGGGCTCACCGTGGCGGTCGGCTGGCTCCCGCCCCAGACGCTCATCGCGATCGTGTCGCTGCCGTTCCTGGCCCAGGTGATCCGCTCGGCCGAGCTCGGTGCGACCGGCCAGCAGCGGGCGATCGCGATGATCGACATCCAGACCGCCCGGCTGCACATGACGTTCGGAGCGCTGCTCGTCGTGGGCCTCCTCCTGTCGGGCCTGCCGCTGCATGGCTAGCCGGGCCCGCACGACGCGACCTGGCACGAGCCCAGCCCGGGGACCGGGGACCCTGCCCCTGGTCGTGGGCCTGGCCGGGGCCGTGGCCGGCTTCAGCGCCACGTTCAACGGCCCGCGCGATCGCTTCTGGAGCCGGATGACCTGGACCGGCGTCGGCCTGGGCAGCTGGGCGCTGCTCACGTCCAACCGCTCGCGCCGGCTGCGGCCACGGTGGTGGCACCTGCCCCTCGGCCTGGCCTCGGCCGGTGTGCTGTACCTGACGTTCCAGGCCGGCGATCGATTCGCCCGCCGATTCGTGCCCGGCGGTGACGCCCAGATCCGCGACATCTACACGCTGCGCACGCTCCGCCCGAAGCCCGAGATCGCGGCCCGCCTGGCGCTCCTCGTCGGGCCGGCCGAGGAGATCTTCTGGCGGGGCCTGGTCCAGTCGGCCCTGATGCGCCGCTACGGTCGCTGGCGCGGAGCGGCCCTGGCAGCCGTCGCCTACGGTGGCGTGCACGTCGTGACCGGCAACTTCACCCTGATGGGCGCGGCCGGCGTGGCGGGCGCCCACTGGTGTGCCCTGTACGCCGCCGGCGTGCCGCTCGGCGCCCTGATCGTGAGCCACACGACCTGGGACATCTGGATCTTCCTCGTCCAGCCGACCGGCGAGATCGACGCGATCGACGGCGATGGCCGGCTGACGCGCCTCGACCTGGCGGGCGCGCCCGCCTGAGCGGGTCGCGCCGGACGATGCAACCACGGCGCCCGGTGCCGTGTTATGAACCCGTGATGGACGCAACGAACCGCGCCGACGCGATCACCGACCTGCGGCCCGCCCTGGCGGCCGACCTCGACGCAGCCTTCCCGGCCTTCGTCGAGGCCGAGATCTCGCGGATCTACGCCATCGCGATGCGCCTGACCGGGCGCCCGGCCGATGCCGAGGACCTCGCCCAGGACGCGCTCGTCCGGGCCTACCGGGCGCTGGCGACCTGGGAGCCGGCCCGGATCCGGGAGCTCGCCGTCCGGCCCTGGCTGGCGAGCATCGTGGTCAACCTCGCTCGCAACCGGGCCCGGTCCAGGTTGAGCCGGCCGGCGACGGTCAGCCTCGTCGACGAGCTGGCCCACCCCCGGATCCCCCTCGAGGCGACGCCCCACGGCCGGCTCGAACGGCGCGAGGCCGCCCAGGCCTGGGCGGCGCGCCTGCTCGCCCTGCCCGAGCGCTACCGGGCGCCGCTCGTCCTGCGCCACGTCGACGGCCTGTCGTACGAGGAGATCGCCGAAGCGCTCGGCCGGCCGTCCGGCACGGTCAAGGCCCAGGTCCACCGCGGGATCGCGCTGCTCCGGGCCGTTCTGGTCGACGAGGCCGGCGCAGTCGACACCACAAGCATCGATCCCGCATCCCCGCCACGCAGCCTGTTCCAGGAGGTGGTCCCGTGACCCCGACAGCCCAGCCCTCCCTCACGATCGACGCCCTGCTCGAGGCCGGCCTCGGCGACCTGCGACTCGCAGCCCCGCGGGGTCTCGCCGACCGGACGCTCGTCGCCGTCGGCCTGGCCGATGCCTACGCCCCGATCGAGACGGTCATCGGACCGATCTGGGTCGCCTTCAATGGGCTCGGCGTGAGCACGGTCGAATCGGCCGAGTCGGGCGCCGCGTTCGAGGCCCGGGTCCTCGCCACCCGGGGCCGGCCGGCGCACCGGATCGAGGCGCTCCCGCCCCGACTCGCCGCCGCGATCCGGCGTCGGCTGGCCGGCGACCGCCGGGTCCGGGTTCCGCTCGACCTGCGCGGCCATTCGTCGTTCGAGACCGACGTCTGGATGAAGGCCCTCGAGATCCCCCGGGGCGAGGTCCGGCCGTATGGCTGGATCGCGGCCGAGATCGGCCGGCCGAGGGCGGTCCGGGCCGTGGGCACGGCGCTCGGACACAACCCGGTCCCCCTGATCGTGCCCTGCCACCGGGTCGTCCGGAGCGACGGGATGCTCGGCCAGTACTCGCTCGGCGGGCCGGCCAACAAGCGGGCCCTGCTCGCCTCCGAGGGCCTCGATCCGGACGGGATGGAGGGCCTGGCCCGGGCCGGCGTGCGCTATGTCGGCTCGGACACGACCCATGTCTACTGCCTGCCGACCTGCCACAACGCCAAGCGAATCAGCGACCGGCATCGGGTCCTCTTCCGCTCGGCCGCCGCCGGGATCAGCGCCGGCTACCGGGCCTGCCGCGAGTGCCGGCCGGCCGTCGCGGCCTGACCCCGCGACGGATTTCGGGGTCGCGCATCGCCGATTGGCGTCGTTGTATCATCCCGCCTTGGACCAATCGGCTCAGCCAAGAACGGTGACCGGCGCCGACGGACGGGTCAGGAGCTCGGCCGGACCGGTCGCGATCTGGCTCGGCCTGCTCGCGATCTACTTCGTGTGGGGCTCGACCTACATCGGGATCCGGCTGGCCGACGAATCGATCCCGCCGTTCCTGATGGCCGGCGTCCGATTCCTCCTCGCCGGCACCGCCCTGCTGGCCTGGGAGTTCGTCGCGACCCGGCGGCTCCCGCGCGACCTGGGCCCGACCGAAGGCGGCCGGCCCGGCCTGCCCAGCCGCCGCCAGGTGCGGGACTCGGCGATCGTCGGCGGCGCGCTGCTGCTCGGCGGGATGGGCCTGGTGGCCCTCGGCGAGCGGACCGTGCCGGCCGGAATCGCGGCATTCCTGATTGCCCTGCTGCCGGTCTGGGTGGCCGTCCTCGGCCGGATCTTCTTCGGCGAGCGACTGCCCCGGATGGTCGTGGTCGGGATCATCGTCGGCCTCGTCGGGGTCGCGATCCTCGTCGATCCGGTGGGCTCCAGCGGGCCGGCCTTCGACCCGTTCGGGATCGCCGTGCTCCTGATATCGCCGATCTGCTGGGGCTCGGGCTCGCTCTATTCGAGCCACATGGCCGTCCTGCCCCATCGGCCGCTCACCGCGACGGGCCTCCAGATGGTCTGCGGCGGAATCCTGCTGTTGATCGCCGCCGTGCTGACCGGCGAGCTGGCGACGTTCGACCTGGCCGCGGTCACTGGGCGCTCGCTGGTCGGGCTGGCCTACCTGACGACGATCGGCAGCCTGGTTGGCTTCACGACGTACGTCTGGCTCCTGCGGGTCGCGCCGCTGCCCAAGGTTGCGACCTATGCCTACATCAACCCGATCGTGGCCTTCATCCTGGCCGGCCTGCTCCTCGGCGAGACCGTCGAGCCGCGGACGGCCCTGGCCGGCGCGGTGATCGTCGCCGGAGTCGCCCTGATCGTGACGGCCCGTGGCCGGCCGGGTCGGGGCAGCGATCCGGCGCCGAATCCGGTCGTCGAGACCCTCGAATTCAGCGGAGATCGGCCCGGCCTGACGCCGGCAGGCCCGCGGTCCGGCTCAGGCCTCGGCGATGACCGTCCGGGCGACACCCCGGGCTAGGGCCATCACGGTCAGCATCGGGTTCGCCCCGATCGCCGTCGGGAAGAGCGACGCATCGGCCACGTACAACCCGCCGACGACCTGGTTCGAGGTGCCCGACCGGACCCGGCCGCCCGGGTCGCATGGGTGCCGGCGCGGATCCCCGCCGAGGCGAACCGTGCCCATCTGGTGGGCCGAGAAGATCGAGCCCCAATTCGGCCGGAAGTCGAACGCGCCGAGGCGCTCCTCGAACGCCGCGAAGGCGCGCTCCTCGCCACCAGGCCCGAACGCCTGCGGCCCGTGCCACGCCGGGGGTGTGCCCATCGCCACGATCTCGCGGGCGCCCGCCGCCCGGCTGATCCGGGCCATCCGGACGAGGGCGTGGCGGAGGGTGGCCACGCCGGCCGGGTCGAGCCGGTAGTCGACCCGGACCGAGCCCGCCCGGGACAGGCTGACCCGGCCCTCGCCGCCGTCCCGGGTGATCGCGATCAGCGGCGCGAACGTGCCGATCCGGTCCATCAGGCCGGCGTGGACGTCGGCGCCCTCCCAGGAGAAGGCCTGGGCGATCAGCCCGGGATGGCCGGGCGCCGAATTCGATCACGTACCCGTTCCTGCCGGGCTCGGCCGCCAGGTACTCGGTCGAGCGCGCGGCCTGCATCACCCCGCTCCACATGTCGATCGGCTCGCCGAACCGGCCGGCGACCAGGGGCACCGGGTGGAGGCGCAGGTTGCGCCCGATCGCCGGGTGACCGAGCCCGCTCCGGGCCAGGATCGCCGGGCTGCGCAGGGCGCCGGCGGCGACCACGACCTGCCGGGCGCGAACGGTGAGCGGCCGGGTCGCGGCCCGGGTCCCGTCCGGATTCGAGCCGCCGAGGGTCGCCTCCACCCCGACGACCCGGCCGCCATCGATCAGGACCCGCTCGACCCGGGCGTCGGCGACGAGCCGCGCGCCGCGCAGGGTGGCGTCGGCGAGGTGGGCCTGGAGGCCCGAGCGCTTCGTCCCGGCCCGGCACCCGAACGGGCACGACCCGCAACTGGTGCAGCCGCCGGCGTTGCGTTCCGTCGGTGCGGCTTCGATGCCCAGGACCCGGGCGCCGGCGATCAGCACCGCGTCCTTGGGCGGCACGGCCGGTGCCTGGGTGACCCCCAGCTCGCCCCGGATCGCGGCGTAGTCGGCATCACCCTCGGCCCCGTCGAAGCCCTCCAGGCCGTGGTCGCGCGCCCATTCCCGGCGAACGTCCGGCGGCGCGCCAAGGCAGGTCATCCAGTTGACCGTCGTGCCGCCGCCGACGCTCGCCCCGGCCAGGATCGTGATCGCGCCGTCCCAGGTCGAGGCCAGGCCGTGATCGAGGTAGAGCCGGTCGAAGGCCGCCAGCTCGTCGGACGGCATCGCCGGCTCGGGCACGAACGAGGCGGCTTCGAGGATGAGGACCGAGCGGCCGGCCGCCGCCAGCTCGCGGGCGACGACACCGGCCCCGGCGCCCGAGCCGACGATGCACACGTCGGCCTCCAGGACGACGCCGTCGCCCGCGCCTGGCGGCAGGCTGATCGGCTGGATCGGCGTCGGGTGGCTGGTCAGCGGTGCGCGATCGGGCCGGTAGCCCATCCGGGCCCAGTGCGGGTTGGTCACGCCGCCCTCGCCGGGATCGGCGTAGGCCAGGAAGCAGAGCAGCCGGCGCAGGGCCTGGAAGGCGCTCCGGCGCTGGGCGAAGCGGGAGGTCCCCCAGGTCAGCAGGTAGCGCTCACGGGCCGCCGGCGAGAGATCGCGGAAGCGGGTCGGACCGGCGCCCAGGACGAGGTTGACGATCGGCCGCTCGAGCAGGCGCAGGACGAGCCGGAGCTGGCCGACCTGCTCCGGGTCGGCCGCCAGGTCGAGCGCCGTCGAGGCGAGGTTGGCCCGCCGGGTCGCCGCGCCGCGGACGAACGTCTCGGCAACCGCGGCGAGCGTCGCCAGCTCCTCGGCCGACCACGTCCCGCCCGGCGCGGCGGACGGCAGCCCGGCGGCGATCGTCATGCGCCGGTCGTCATGCCGGACCGCCCGCGGCCCTCGGCCGCTCGAAGCCCTGGGCCGGCCACGGCTCGCAGCGCAGCGGCCGGTCCTCGCGATAGCCGAGGGCGTAATCGGCCTGGATCAGCGTGTGCAGCTGGCTGGTGCCTTCGTAGATGACGGCGGCCTTCGAGTTGCGCAGGTAGCGCTCGACCGGGAACTCGTTCGAGTAGCCGTTCGCGCCGTGGATCTGGATCGCGTCGAGGGCGGCCTGGACCGAATGCTCGGTCGCATGCCATTTGGCGAGGCTCGTCTCGCGGGTGTTGCGCAGGCCCTGGTTCTTGAGCCAGCCGGCCCGCCAGACGAGGAGCCGGCCGATCTCGGTCCCGGCCGCCATCTTGGCGATCATCTGCTTGACGAGCTGGTGGCGGCCGATCTCCTCGCCGAAGGTCTGCCGCTCGTGGGCGTACTTGAGGCTCGCGTCGAGGCAGGCCTGGGCCAGGCCGACGGCCCCCGCGGCGACCGTGTAGCGGCCCTGGTCGATCGCGCTCATCGCGATCAGGAAGCCCTCGCCCTCTTCGCCGACCCGGTTCTCGACCGGTACCTCGCAATCGTCGAAGTTGACGATCCCGGTGTTGCCGGCCCGGATCCCGAGCTTGCCGTGGAGGGTGTCGGTCGACAGGCCCTTGAAGCCGCGCTCGACGATGAACGCGGTCACGCCGCGATGCTTCTTCGTCCGGTCCACCGTGGCGAAGACCAGGAAGTGATCGGCCAGGTCGGCCAGGCTGATCCAGATCTTCTGGCCGTTCAGGCGATAGATCGAGCCGTCCCGGCGGGCCGTCGTCTGGAGGGCGCCGGCGTCTGTTCCCACGCCGGGCTCGGTCAGGCAGAAGGTGGCCAGCTTGTCGCCTCGGGCCTGGGGCACCAGGTACTGCTGGCGCTGGGCCTCGCTCCCCCACTGGAGCAGGGTCAGCGAGTTGAGCCCGACATGGACGCTCTGGACGACCCGGAAGGCGGTATCGGCTCGCTCGAGCTCCTCGCACAGCAGGGCGAAGCTGATGTAGTCCATGCCCAGGCCGCCGTACTGCTCGGGCACCGGGGCGCCGAGGAAGCCGAGCTCGCCCATCCGGGCAAAGACCTCGGGATGCGCCTCGCCGCCGCTGTCCCAGTCCCGGATGTGGGGCAGGATCTCGGCCTCGGCGAACGCCCGGGCGCTGGCCTGGACCAGGCGGTTCTCGTCGCTCAGCTGGAAGTCGATCACGAACGGGGCCTCAGGTGGCAGGTGGAACCTCGCCATTGTGCCCGAGCGGCTATCCTCGGATCATGGATACCCACCAGGAGCTCAGTGCCACGATCGAACCGACCGGCCTCGACCTGGCCGTCCTCGCCCGTCCGAACCTGACCCCGGTCCTCGGCCGCTACTTCGAGCGGAGCTGGAGCCACGGCATCGGCCATCGGCTGTACGACACGGACGGCAAGGCCTACCTCGACTTCGCCAACGGGATCGCCGTGTCGGCCCTCGGCCACCGCCATCCGGCCGTGACCCGGGCGATTCACGAGCAGGTCGACCGGTTGATCGTGCCGACCTCGGCGATCGGCTTCTCGGAGCCGGTCGTCCGGCTGGCGGCGGAGCTCGCGGCCACGTTCCCGGCCGAGCTCGACACGGTGATGCTCCTGAACTCGGGCTCGGAGGCGATCGAGGGCGCGCTCAAGCTCGCCCGGCGGACGACCGGCCGGCCCGGGATCGTCGCCTTCCGGGGCGGCTTCCACGGCCGGACGCTGGGCGCCGCCTCGGTGACCAGCTCATCCCTCAACTACCGGGCCGGCTACGAGCCGCTCCTGCCCGGCGTCCACCTCCTGCCGTTCCCGGCCGCCTACCGCGATTTCGAAGGCGACGAGGAGCGGGCCACCGCAACATGCCTGGCGGCCCTGGACGAGCTCGTCCGGACGACGATCCCGGCGAACGAGATCGGGTCGATCCTGATCGAGCCGATCCAGGGCGAGGGCGGCTACTACCCGGCGCCGGCGGCCTTCCTGCGTGCCCTGCGCACGTTCAGCACCCAGCACGGGATCGTCCTGATCATCGACGAGATCCAGAGCGGCTACGGGCGAACCGGCCGGATGTGGGCGTTCGAGCATGCCGGGATCCTGCCCGACGTGGTCTGCGTGGCCAAGGCGATCGCCAACGGCCTGCCCCTCTCGGCGATCGTCAGCTCGCGCGACCTCCAGGAGCGCTGGGGGCGGGGCGCCCACGGCAGCACCTACGGCGGCAATCCGGTGGCCTGCGCCGCGGCGCTCGCCGTCCTGGCCACGATCCGCTCGGAGAACCTGGTCGCCAATGCGGCCGCGCGAGGTGCCGAGCTGACCGGCGGCCTCAAGGCGATCGCCGCCGAGGATCCGCGGATCGGCGACGTGCGCGGGCCGGGGCTGATGATCGGCGTCGAGTTCGTCAAGGATCGGGCGACCCGCGAGCCAGATGGGGCGCTGGCGGATGCGATGGTTGCGCGCTGTGCGGACGAAGGGCTGCTCGTCCTGCTGTGCGGCCGGGACCACAACGTGATCCGCCTCATCCCGCCGATCGACGTCAGCCCGGCCGAGGTCGGCGAGGCGCTCGGGATCTTCGATCGATCGCTGGCGGCCCTGCCCGCCTGAGGGACCAGGGCAAGGTCCGGCGCGCAGCCTCGAGGATGCGGCGGACAGCAGCGAGCGCCCGCCGATCAGCGAGCGCTCGAGACGTCGTTCTGAAGCTCGGCGGCGTGTAGCCGCCGCTTGCTAGCGGTTGCGGGCGAGGAAGGCCATCACGTCATCGAGGCGAAAGCGACGATCGCCCCGCTTGCAGACGCGATAGAAAGGGAGTTCGCCGCGGTCCCCGAGGCGCTTCACCGTGTTCACGTGCAGGTGGAGCATCTCGGCAACTTCGCTCGCAGTGAGCATCGGTCCCAGGTCAGTGGCGGCCATTGATGCCATCGGTCGAGTTTGCCTCACGTCGGTGCGTCTTCGGCCGTTCCGGGCCCGTCCGGTTGCGACGGGTGAAGTGCGGCCTGCTGCTGGGTGGACTGTAGGGGTGGGGCCGGTTCATCGACTAGCCGTACGTTCGTCCCCTCCGGGAGTACCACGTTCGGCGCTGCTCCGTGCCTGGTTCGTGCCGATTCGTGCGCACCGCGGCGGCTCCGCCGGCCCCTTGACCCCGTTGGGCGATCCGATTCTCGCTGCATGGTCGCTGTGAGCGTAAGCCCGCGGCTTAGCGCTCCAGGCGCGCGGGATCGCCGGTTCAGAGCCCGTCCGTTGAGCACGAATTGAGCACGATCGAGCGAATCGAGGCGACCCTAGTCCGCCGTTTCGCCCGAATCCATAGCCTTATCGACCCCCATACCCTGGGAATGTCCATGCAGCGAGCACGCACCAGGTCTAGGCTCGGCCGAACCGTCGAGAAGCTGGGGCGCCATGACCCGGAGCGCGACGCCGGCTCTGGGCAAGTGGCGTCCCCGGAAGGGTTCGAACCTTCGACCTACCGCTTAGAAGGCGGTTGCTCTGTCCGCTGAGCTACGGGGACGGGCGCGACCAGTCTACGCAGCCCGGCACGACCGTCGCCTTGCGACTCGATGTCGGCGTTCTCTTGTCCGGAAGCACACGTCCGACAGAAGCCACCATGGGTACGTCCGGGTAGTAGCGGGGTGCCTCCAGTCGGCATTGACTGACTCTGACAGCCCGCAGGTCACACGAAGCCAATGACCCCCACTCCTGCCATCGCACCGAGTATCCCCGCTACTGCCCCGTCTCGGCTCCGTCGCTTCGTGCCTTTGGGGCTCATCGCCATCGGGCTGGCAATGCTCCTTGGGCTCTCGGTCTGGCTGGTCAGCCCACACACGTTGGGACCGACGGTTGAGTGGGGGTGGCCCACCCTCGCGAGCGGAAACCCAGACCCCACGGTTACGGCGCACGACGCGACGACCATCTTCGTCAGGTTCAACGAGTGGCCCGGGTGCCATCCGTGGGACCTCCCCGGTGATACTTCCTGGCTTACCCCGGTCATCACCTACACGCCCACGGCGGTGATCATCACGCTCCGCGAGAGCGAGGCGTACATCAACAGGACGCCGGGCCAATGCGGCATGTACGACACGTGGGGTCCCGAGCCGATCCACCTCGACCAGTGGCTCGGCGACCGAACGCTGTACGACGGCTCCGTGTCTCCCCCGGTGGCTGAGCCGTTGCACTGACCCCCGCCGATCGATCCGGATCGATCGGCGGGGTCAACTTGAGCTTCCTGATGTCGAGACCCGGGGCCACCGACTGCGTCGCCCAGGTCTAGACCAACCTCCGCCCAACACGACGTGTCAGGGAGTCGCGGTCGTTCAGGGCGGTTGGACGAACGGAAGGTTGTCCGAAACGATCGCGTTGGCCATCAGGACGAGGGCAAGAAGACAGAACGCGACGAAGAGGATCGCGAGGACGACTCCGCCGAGGCTGAGCCGGCCATCCGTGCGATCACCCATGACGGCATCCCCAGGCTGGTCGTCAACGAGCTCGACGAGGCACGTGCGCAGCTCCTCCCCGGTCAATGCTTTCCGAACAGGGTCCCGAAGACGCCCCGGATCAGGCTCTGGCCGACGCTCGAGGTAACCAGCCTGGTGCCACTCCGCAGGATCTGGGTCTCCTGGCGCTTCTGGGCAGCGGCGGCCTGGGCCTGGGCGCGCTGCTGGGCGCGCTGGGCCTGGTCGGCCGCCCGTTGCGCCGCGGCCGCTGCTCGCTCCTGGTCGCGGACCTGGCGGTTGTACTCGGCCTGGGTCATCGTGACCTGGCCGGGCGTCGCCGCCGGGCCGCCAACGGGGACGCCGGCGGCTACTGCACCTGGTGCTGCCGCGACCTGGGCCGCTGCCTGCTGAGCGGCCTGGATCCGGGCGGTGATGATCTCGTGGGCGCTCTGCCGATCGACGGTTGCCGCGTACTTGGGACCAAGCGAGCCCGTCGCGACCAGCTGCTGGAAGGTCGCCGGATCGAGGGCGGCCATCAGCGAGTCGGGCGGTCCCACGCGGGTCGGTGCCAGGGGCGTCGGCACGCCGTTCGGGGACAGGACGGTGACCAGCGCCTCCCCGGTCCCGAGCTGCTGGATCCGCTGGCCGACGTCGAAGAACGTGGTCATCGGGAAGGTCTCGACGGTCTTCTTGAGGTTGTCGGCATCCTGCGGCGTGAACGCCCGCAGCGCGTGCTGGAAGCGGTTGCCGAGCTGGGCCAGGACCGAGGCCGGCATGTCGGTCGGCGTCTGGGTCGCGAAGAAGACGCCGACGCCCTTCGAGCGGATCAGCCGGACGGTCTGCTCGATCTCGTCGAGGAGGGCCTTGCTGGCATCGTCGAAGAGCAGGTGCGCCTCGTCGAAGAAGAACGCCAGGCGGGGCTTGACCGGGTCACCGATCTCGGGCAGGGCATGGTAGAGCTGGGCCAGCATCCACAGGACGAACGTCCCGAACAGGGCCGGCTTGTCCATCACGTCCGAGATCTCGAGAACGCTGATGATGCCCTGGCCGTCGGCCGTCGTCCGGATCAGGTCGCGAACGTCGAACTCGGGCTCCCCGAAGAACGCGTCGGCACCCTGCTGCTCGAGGGTGATCAGGGCCCGGTTGATGACCCCCAGCGAGGCCGGCGCGATCCCGCCGTAGTCAGCCAGGGCGACTTTCGCCGCGTCCGAGCCGAGGTAGTTCAGGGTCGTCCGCAGGTCGGCCAGGTCGAGCAGCGGCAGCTGGTTGTCGTCGCAGTACTTGAAGACGATCGACAGGATCGAGGTCTGGGTGTCGTTCAGGCCGAGGACCTTGCCCAGCAGGATCGGGCCGAACGAGTGGGTCGTCGCCCGGATCTGGGCGCCGAGCTTGCCCGACAGGGACAGGAACTCGACCGGGTGGGCTGCGGGCACGAAGGTCCAGTCGAGCTGCTGGCAGCGAGCGATGACCCGCGGGTTGGTCGCGTCGCCCGGCGCCCCGAGCCCGGTGACGTCGCCTTTGATGTCGGTGACGAAGACCGGCACGCCGGCCTTGGAGAGCTCGCCGGCGAGGAGCTGGATCGTCTTTGTCTTGCCCGTGCCGGTCGCCCCGGCGATCAGCCCGTGGCGGTTGAGGACGCCGAGCGAGACCTGGATCCGGACGTCGCCGAGGGCGTCCGCACCGTCGATCGGCGATCCGATCGGGATCGCCGGCTCGCTCAGGGCATAGCCCTGGGCCATCGCGTCATGAAACGGTTGATTCACGTTGGGCCCTCTCCCTCTGATATTGACTGCACGAGTCGAACGTGCGGCTTCCCCGACGGTCCCTTGGGCGGGCCGTCCGGGCCGGCAGGCGTTTGCCGGTCGTGCGGGCCGGTCAGCGCTGGCCGGCGATCCCGCCCAGTGCGCCCTGGATCTGGCCGATCATGCCCTGGACCTGGGCCGGCTCGGGCAGGGATCCGTTGGGCGACAGGCCGCTGACGAGATGGGGCAGGATCGCGGCGATGTTGGTCTTCAGCTGGTCGGCTGGAAGGCCCGACTGCGAGGCGAGCTGGGCGAGCTGGCCCGAGCTGAGGACCTGCTCAACCTGCGCCGGCGTGATCGCCTGGCTGGCGCCGTTCCCGATCCACGACTGGGCCACCGAGCCCAGGCCGTTGGCCTGCATGTTGCCGACGACCTGGTGAAGGCCGGTTTGATTGCTGCCGCCCTGCCCCCCGAGCAGGCCGAGCAGGGCCGGCAACAGCGCGCCGAGACTGCCCAACGGGCTCCCGCCGGTCGTCGCGCCGGGGGTCCCGGTCACGCCCCCGAGCAGTGAGCCGAGATTGCCGCCGCCGAGCCCGCCGAGCAGCTGGCTGAGCTCGCCCAGGCCCTGCGTCGCTTGGCCCGCTCCCTGCGTTCCTGCCTGACCAGCCTGACCTTCGACGGCCCCGCTGATCTCCTTGAGCAGATCGTCCATGGCGGGCCTCCGGCAGTAGGGGGTTCGTGCGCGACCGTCGGGCGCGGCACGCCTAAGAGTACCGTGCGGCGGGCTGGATTCGCCGTGCTACACTCCGCCTCCGTCGCTCCGAGTGCGACAGAACGATCTTGCGGAGGTCCGCCCGAACGTGCCGCGCGCCCAACGCGCCAGTTCTCCCTCGATCATCGACCTGCCAGCGACGCGATCGACGACTTCCGGCTCCACGGCGGCCCAGCTGGCCTTCGAACTGCCGGCCGAGCTCCCGCGATTGACGATCGCCCCGGAGTGGAAGGACCAGCAGCGGCTTTGGGGCCACAGCTTCCACCCGATGTGCTCGTACCTGGCGAGCTTCCCGGCGGCCCTCGCCCATGCCTTCATCGCCCGCTGGTCGCGGCCCGGCGACGTGGTCTTCGACCCGTTCAGTGGCCGGGGAACCACGGCCCTCCAGGCGTCGGCCGAGGGTCGGGTCGGGGTCGGCAACGATCTCAACCCGTTCGCCTACCTGCTGACCGCGGCCAAGCTCGAGCCGGCCTCGCCGGCCGGGGCGCGGACCCGCCTGACGGCCCTCCGGCTGCGCTGGGCGAGCGAAGGCCCGGCCTGGCTGGCGCTGTCGCTGCGCCTCCTCGCCGCGCCCGGAACCGGTGGCGAGCTCGTCCCGGCGGCCGGGTCGGCCGGGGCACCGACGGACGGGGTCGAGCCGGTACCGCCCGAAGTCGCCCTGTCGTTCCATCCCCGGACCTTTGCCCAGCTCCTGTTCGTGCGGACCGTCCTCCAGCTCGACGACCGGGTCGACCGCTTCCTGGCCGCCGCACTGACCGGGATCCTCCACGGCAAGTCGGCCAGCTACCTGTCCGAGGTCATGCCGAACACGTTCAGCATGGCCCGCGGCTACGTCCGGGACTTCGTCGCCCGGACCGAGTTCCACTCGCCCGAACGCGACCTGTTCACCTGCCTCGACCGCAAGCTGACCCGCCTCTACCGCCAGCCGCCCCCATCCTCGAGCGGGATCGCGCTGCTGGGCGACGCGCGTGATGCCGGCGTCCGGGCCCGGGCCGCCCTGCGGGCTCGGGCCTTGCCTGATCGCGCCCGGCTGGTCGTGACCTCACCGCCCTACCTCCGCGTCGTGAAGTACGGCTACTACAACTGGATGCGGGCCTGGCTGCTGGGCGAAGACCCGGCGGCCATCGACGCAGCCCTCGACGATGCCCACCACCGGACGGAATACCTGCAGTTCATGCGCGAGGTCCTCGACGGGCTCCGGCCCGTGCTCGCCGACGACGCGGTCGTGGTGCTCGTGATCGGCGACGTCGAGCGCGACCGCGGGCGACACCTGTCGGGCGGCGTCGGCCTGGCCGAGCGGGTCTGGGCCGAGGCGGCGCTGCCGGCCGGCTACCGGCTGGCCGGGGTCGCCCTCGACGACGTGGCGGCCGGGCGGAAGATGACCAAGCTTTGGGGTGACGAGGCCGGGCGGGCAACGAAGCTCGACCGGATCCTGGTCCTGGGGGCGACCGAGGCCGGCCGCCGCCGGGCCCTCAGTGGGGCGGCGACACCGGTCGACTGGGATTGGCCGCCGCGCCGCCTGCGCGCGGTCTGATCCCGGCCCGGCCGGGGGCGGTGGGCCCGGCTAGAATGCCGCCATGCAGGAGATGTACCACCCGTCGGACCTGGCCGCGATGGACCCCCTCGTCCTGATGAAGAACCTCGACCACGTCCGGATGACGAGCCGCCGCCTCAGCTACATCCTCCAGCAGCAGGTCCACCTCTACTCGCCCGAGGCCAACGAGCTTCGCGAGCAGATCGATCGCTATGTCGAGGCCGAACGCCAGATCGAGGGCGAGATGGCCCGCCGCCGGATCCGCGCCTAGACCCCTGCCGGGTCGCCCGCCGCCCGCTCCCCGAATCAAGCGGGTATCAGGTACAACAAACGGGCCCTCGTGACGCGATTCCGGGCTCGAGTCGCGACGGCCGCGACTCCAGCGAAGGGTCGATGCTCCTGTCCCACGCTCGAGGTCGGACATCCTGGGGCGTCTTCGGCGACATCCGACCCGTCCTGCGGCCCGAAACCGCCATCTTGTTGTACCCAGTACCCGCGGATGCGTCACTCAAGCCCTGAATCGAACGACCCCCGCCGGTTCGACAGGGGTCGCCGCAGGGCCTGGGCCGGGACCCGTCAGGGGGTCGCGACGGGGATCGGGATGCTGGCGGGACGTCGGTCGGTCTCCTCCCGGGCGACGTCCGCTGCGACCCGGGCAAGGCCGGGTGTCTCGAACAGGGAGAACCCGATCCCGTGCTCGGACAGCTCGTCCAGGCCCCAGCCCTGATACAGGCCACGGCTCGCAACGGCGCACATCTCGTCGTACAGCTCCGGCCAGCCGACTCGTCGCCGGCGGTAGCAGAAGCGCACGAATTCGATCGCCTCGGCGGACATCGGTGCCGCGGCGGGCGCGCGCGTATCAGTCAATGAAAACCCCCTCCTCCTCTCGCGTCTGCAGGGCGCGCTCGACCGCGGATGCGGGCGGTCTGGCCGCGTGCAATCGGGGTGCCGAGGACCCCCTCCCGAAGGTCCGTCAGCCCGTTCGAACCATCATAGGCCTCGCCCCGGCAGGCGGGCAGGGGGTTTGTCCACGATCTCGTCCACCAACTTGTCCACAGGCCCGGGATCGGCGCCGGGACCCGGGCGCAGCCGGCCGACGCGCGGCGAGCGCTCAGGCCGGGCGCCGCCGGATGCCCAATCCGGGCTCGGAACCCAGCTGCCAGCGGCAGTCCGGACCGAGCTCGAGGCCCTCGAATGGGTCGTTGGCGATCAGCAGGCAGCCGTCGAGGTCGATCCAGTCGGCCAGGCTCGCGACGTGGGCCGAGGCGGCGATCCCGAGCGAGGTCTCCTCCATGCAGCCCAGGAAGGTCCGGAAGCCGAGCTCGCGGGCCCGGGCGAGCATCCGCCGGGCGGGCCCCGGGCCACCGCACTTGGCCAGCTTGACGTTGACTCCGGCCACGACGCCGACCAGCCGGTCGAGGTCCTGGATCGTGACCGCGCTCTCGTCGGCAACGAGGGGCAGCGCGGAGCGTTCCTGGAGCCAGGCCAGCTGATCGAGCCGATGGGCGGGGAACGGCTGCTCGATCAGCTCGACGCCGAGGCGGACGAGGTCGGGCACCAGCCGGGCGCCCTGCTCGGGCGTCCAGCCGGTATTCGCGTCGACCCGCAGCGGGCCGGCGTAGACCCGCCGGACGGCTTCGAGCGTCTCGAGGTCGGCCGGGCCGCCGACCTTGATCTTGAGCGCCGGGAAGCGGGCCGCGCGGGTCGCCCGGGCGGCAACCACCTCGGGCTCGTCGAGGCCGATCGTGAAGTCGGTCGGGCCGATCTCCGCCGACAGGTCCAGGAGCGCGTAGGCCGGCCGGCCCAGGCGCCGGCCGACGAGGTCGTGGACGGCGCTGTCGAGGGCGCACTTGGCCGCACCGTGATGAGCGATCGCCGCATCGAACGCGTCGCCGATCGCCGCCAGGCCCGGGCCCGGATCCGCGGCGGCCGCATCGAGGTGCTCCGGCGAGATCGCGGCCAGGAGCAGCGGCAGGACCACCGCGATCGTCTCGAGCGTCTCGCCGTAGTAGGCGTCGGGGTAGCCCTCGCCCAGGCCGACCAGGCCGGGCCAGGCGGGGTGGCGGAGCTCGACGACGACCGAGCTCATTCCGTCGCCGCCGTGGGACCGGGCGATCCGGAACGGCTCGCGATAGGGCAGCCGGATGACCTCGGTCCGCAGTTCCAGGCTCATCGCGGCCAGCTCAGCGAGGCCCGGCGGGCTGGTCGAGCGCCTCGACCCCGGCCTGGATCGCCGCCCACAGCCGCTCCGGCCCGAACCGGACCGGGTCATCGGCCGGCAGCCCGGTCTGGGCCGCGATCTCGGCGATCTGCCGGCGCGCCTCGGCCTCATCCGCGAAGAGCGACGTGTTGAGGGCGATCGCCACGACCTTCGAGGGCGCGACGACACCGGCTACCTGCTCGTGGAGCCGGATGAAGTCGGTCAGCGGCTGGAGCGGGAAGGTCCGGCCCGGGACGTGGTCCCAGTCGTGCTCGGGCAGGCCGGGCTTGTGGACCATGACCATCGCCTGGGGGGTGCTGCCGTGGATCAGGCCGAGGGTCACCGCGCTGTAGGCCGGGTGGTCGAGCGAGCCCTGGCCCTCGACGATGATCCAGTCGCCGCGCTCCTCGGCCTGCTCGACCAGCCACTCGCAGGTGCCGTTGCTGAAGTCACTGATCACCCGGTCGACGGCCACGCCCCAGCCATCGATCATCATCCCGGTCTGACCGGTCGGCACGAAGACGGCGGCCAGGCCGGCCTCGACGGCCGCCCGGCGCAGCTCCAGGGCAACGCTCATCTTGCCGATCGCGCAGTCCGTCCCGACCGTCAGGATCACGTGCTTGCCGGGGGCGTGGGCCCGGCCGACGGCGGTCTCCTCGCGGCGGGGCGGGCGGCGATAGTCGACGATCTCGACGCCCGCGGCGCGGGCCGCCGACGCGAACTCCGGGTCATCGCCGATCAGCGTGTGCAGGCCGGACAGGATGTCGAGGCCGGCCGCGATGGCGTCGAGGATCGCCCGGCGCCAGGCCGCGGGCAGCTTGCCGCCGGTCGGGGCGATCCCGATCAGGAGCGCAGTCGGTTCGCCGCGGGTCGGACCGAGGGCCAGCCCGTCGGCCAGCGAGGCAACGATCGGGATGTCGAAGCGGGGCCGGTCGCCGAGCCATTCGCGGACGTTGCGGCCGGCGTTGGTCGAGTCGATCACGGCCACGATCGGGTCCGGTCCGTAGCGGATCACGCCCATCGCGGTCTTGCCGTCGTGCGGTCCGAAATGGCCCTCGGCCAGGATTACCAGGCGACGGACCGCTGGTCGGGTCACGGAACTCCCTCGGCGAAGATTTCCACGGCGAGCACCTGCACGGCGAGCGCTTCCACAGCGAAGACGTCGGGCTCTGGCCATCGAGGCGCTGGTACCGCATACCGGATTCGAACCGGTGATCTCCGCCTTGAGAGGGCGGTGTCCTGGGCCTCTAGACGAATGCGGCAGGTCGGCCGATGGCGGCGAACGCCGGACCGGCCGGAATGATACCAGCGACGCCTAGAGGTGGTTCGCCTCGAGGAACGCGCGCATCGTCTCGGCTACCTGGAGATGGCTCGCCTCGCCCAGGACGAGGCCGAAGTGGGAGTGCGCCCCGAACGGCTCGTAGTCGGCCGACAGCCACTCGGCGAGGCGCTCGCTCGACGCCTCCGGGACGTAGCGATCGAGGCCTGCCCCCACGACCAGGATCGGGATGCCGGCCAGCCGGGCGCGCTCGATCGGGACGCCGGCGATCATCTGCCGGCGGGCCGCACCGGCCTCGTGCGGCTTCTGGCCGAGGAGGTGCTGGATTCGCAGGATGTCGGCCAGCGCCAGGTCGCGGTGGTCGCGCTGGAGCCGCTCGGGCAGCGTCTCCCAGCCGAGCAGGTCGCGGCCGTAGACCTCGGGGATCTCGCGCAGCTCGTGGGCGTGGGCCGGCGGCCGGAGCTCCTTTGGCAGCTCGGACGACAGCAGGATCAGGCCGCCGACCGGTCGGCGCTCGATCGCCTTGAGGGCGAGCAGGCCGCCCATCCCGTGGCCGACCAGGACGACCGACGGCCCGAACCGCTCGATCGCCTCGAGCACGTCCTCGGTGTACGTGTCGAACGACAGCGTCGTCGGGTCGGCCGTCTGCGACCAGAAGTGGTTGCGCAGGTTGAGCGCGTGGCCTTCCCAGCCGCGCGCCGCGAAGTACTGGAGCTGGTGCTCCCAGACCCACGAGCCGGCCAGCTCGCCATGGATGAACAGCAGCGGCCGGCGGCGCGAGCGCCGCTCGGGCAGCCACGATTCGATGTAGATCCCGCGTTCGCTCAGCTCGATCTCGTCCTTGCGCACGGGTCGGGTCGGGACGTTGGCGGGCATCGGCCGGACGCCCGGGTTCGTGTCGGTCATCGGCGTCACCACTCGTGGGGGTTGAGGACGAGGCCGGTCAGCGGCTTCGGGTAGAAGTAGGTCGACTTCTGGGGCATCACGTCGCCCTCGCGGGCAACCTCGACGATCGAGCCGACCGGCGTCGGCTCGAGCAGGACGGCGAGGTCCGCCCCGTTCAGCGCCTCGTCGACCCAGTGGATCGCCTCGTCGGCCGACTTCGTGTACGTGACCCGGCCGGCGGCCAGGGCCGCCTGATCGATCCCGGCGAAGCGTTCGAGGGCGACCTGGAGGAGGGTCACGTCGAGCCCGCGCAGGCCACTGCCGCCGGCCGGCAGGAGCCCCTCGAAGGCCGACCGCCGGGCGGTCAGGATCGACCCGCCGGCCCGGGTCCA
Source organism: uncultured Chloroflexia bacterium (assembly GCA_963727055.1). GTDB lineage: Bacteria > Chloroflexota > Limnocylindria > Limnocylindrales > CSP1-4 > Palsa-1033. The sequence goes on along the minus strand of CAVSEN010000003.1, from coordinate 218,227 downwards.
GAGCCCGAAGCGGCCGCGGCCACCGGCGCCGGAATTGGCCGTCCCGAAGGCGGCGTCGAGCTCGGCCCGTTCAGCCGGCTGGACGTCGAACAGGGTCGGCAGGCTTGCCTGCAGTCGGGCCAGGCCGTCCTCGCCCAGGCCGCCGACGACCCGATGGGTGGCCAGGATCGTGAGCGGCCCGCCGGCGTCGAGGAAGAGCATCAGGATGTAATCGAAGGCCGGATCCTCCTCGCACGAACGGCTCATCCGCCGCTCGTCGCGGTAGCGCAGGGCTGTCTCGTAGCGGTGATGGCCGTCGGCGATCGTGATCGGCCCGGCGCCGACACCGGCGACGAGGGCCTCGACCTGGGCCGCCTCCGGCCCCTCGGCCACGAGCGCCCACATCCGGTGGCGGACACCGTCGCCGTCGGTGATGTCGGCGATCGGCCGGCCGCGGGTCGTCGCATCCAGGATGCCCTTCGTCGCCCCGGACGGATCGGCGTACAGGCCGACGACCGGGCTGGTGTTGACGCCCGTCGCCCGGAGCAGCTTGTAGCGATCCTCGCGCGGGGCGGACATCGTCCGCTCGTGGGCCAGGACGCCCGAGCCGGGCTCGAGCGGCTCGAGCCGGAGCCGCCCGAAGAAGCCCCGCTGGACGCGCTCGACGCTCGTGCCGGGCACCCGGTAGGCCTGCTCGTAGACGTACAGCGAGGGGCGGGGATCCTTGTGGAACGTGCCGTCCGAGCGCCAGGCCGCGAAGGTCCGGGCCGCCCGGCGGTAGCGGTCGTCGGGACCGTCGCCTTGCTCGCCGATCGGCAGGTCGAGCCGGACGACGTTCTTCGGATGGCGGGCGAGCAGGGCCGCCGCCTCGGTCGGGCTGATCACGTCGTAGGGTGGGCTGACCACCGCGGCGAGGTCGCCGACCACCTCCGACTCATAGCGTAGGGCGCGAAAGGGTCGGACTTCGGGCACGGGTTCCTCGACGGGGCGCGGCAATCGGGCTCAACGGTCGACCCGTATCCCTGGCGCCTGGGCTGCGCAATCCTACGACACGCCGGGCGGCGGACGCGAGCGAGCCGGTCCGGTGGTAGCCTCGGGCCGATGTCCCGGATCATCGTCGGCGTGCTCGCCCTGCTCCTGGCCGGTTGTGGCACCCGGGTCGCGGACCTGCCGGCACCCAGTCCGGCCAACTTCCCGTCGATCGTCTCCGAACTGTCGGCGGCCGGGATCACGGTGACCGACCAGGTCTCGGGCGATGCCGGCTGCAAGGATGCCCACCTCGTCTCGACCGCGATCGGCTTCACAGCCTCAGGCCTCGACCAGGCCGCGCCGGTCCGGATCCACATCTACATCTTCGCCGACGCGCCCACCTGGAGTCGCCTGTCGAGCACGGTCTCGGCCTGCGCCCAGAGCTTCGTCACCGATCCGGCCACGTACGAGTCGATCGATCCGTCGCCCTACGTCCTGGCCGGCCAGGGACCGTGGGCCGACCAGTTCCGGGCGAAGCTGCGCGAGGTCCTGACGGCGGCTGCCGGGGACGGCGGCAACGGCAGCGACGGGGGTGGCGGCGGCAATCCCTAGGCTCAGACCACCCGCAGGTCGAGGATCCGGCGGGCGATGACCAGGCGCTGGATCTGGCTGGTCCCCTCCCCGATCTCGGTCAGCTTCGCGTCGCGCAGGAAGCGCTCGACCTTGTATTCCTCGATGTAGCCGTAGCCGCCGTGGACCTGGATCGCCGCGTTCGTCGCCCGGGCACTGACCTCGGACGCGAAGAGCTTGGCCTGGGCGGCGGCCAGGCCGTACTCCCGGCCCTGGTCCTTGAGCCAGGCCGCCCGCCAGACGAGCTGCCGGGCGGCCTCGATCTCGGTCGCCATGTCGGCGATCATGAACGCCACGCCCTGGAACGAGCCGATCGGCCGGCCGAACTGCTGGCGGGTCTGCGCGTACGGGATCGCGGCGTCGAGGGCGGCCTGGGCCAGCCCGACAGCCAGCGCGCCGATGCAGATCCGGCCGCCGTCGAGGGTCCGCAGGACGATCCGGAAGCCCTCGCCCCGCGCACCGAGCAGGTTCGCCGCGGGCACCCGGGCGCCATCGAAGATCAGCTCGCCGGTGGCCGAGGCATGGAGGCCCATCTTGTCCTCCAGCCGTCCGATCGTGAAGCCGGGCGTGTCGGCCGGCACGATGAACGCGCTGATCTCGGCGCCCCCGTCGCCCTCGGCGCCGTCCTTGCGCGCCCGGAGCCGGTCCGGGCCGTGACGATGTAGGTTCCGGCCTGGCCGGCGTTGGTGATGAAGCGCTTGCCGCCGTCGATGACCCAGCTGCCGCCGTCGGCCCCGTCCTCGAACCGGGCCGTCGTCCGCGTCCCGCCCGAATCCGAGCCGGCCGCCGGCTCGGTCAGGCCGTAGGCACCGATCACCCGGCCCTCGGCCATCGGCACCAGGAAGCGCTGCTTCTGGTCGGCCGATCCGGACAGGTGGAGCGGCCCGCAACCGAGGCTGGTGTGGGCGGCGACGATCAGCCCCAGCGAGCCCCACACCCGGCCGATCTCCTCGATCGCGATGGCGTAGGCGAGCGTGTCGAGGCCGGCCCCGCCCTCATCCTCCGGGAACGGGATGCCGAGCCAGCCCAGGGCGCCGAGCCGCTCGACGATCGGCCGGGGGAAGCGCCGCGCCCGCTCGTGCTCATCGATCGCCGGCTCGACCTCGGCCCGCATGAAGTCGCGGATCGTGTCGCGCAGGAGGAGGTGCTCGGGGCCGAGGTCAAGGTCCACAGCCGGGAGGGTACACCGGTGGAACGCCGCCAGCGCCGCGAGCGGGCCTCTGCTAGCCTCAGCGCGATGGTTGGCCCAGCCGCATCACCGCAGTCGCAGGACCCGAGCTCGACGGGCGATCACGCCGCCGAGCCGGCCAACGGCCACCTGGCCCACGCCCCGTCGCTGCGGCGGGAGCTGGTCGTGGCCCTCCGAACGGCCGGCCCGAGCTCGCCCGACCAGCTCGCGACCCGCCTCGGGGCGAGCCGCACCGGCGTCCTCCAGCAGCTCCGGGTCCTCGAGATCGACGGCCTCGTCTCGCGCCGGACGGAGCGCCACGGCGTCGGCCGGCCGCGCCACCTGTACGACGTCACGCCCAGCGCCCAGTCGCTCTTCCCCACGAACTACGACGGCCTCGCCGCGAGCCTGATCGCGGCGATCGACTCGATCGGTGGGCGCGAGCTCGTCGAGCGCGTCTTCGAGACCCGCCGCCACCAGACGGCCGAGCGGATCCAGCGCCGGCTGGACGGCAGCACCGGGGGCCGGACCCCGTTCATCGAGCGCGTCCGCGAGCTGGCAGTGGTCCAGGACGAGCAGGGCTACCTGTGCGGGATCGAGCTGTCGGCCGACGGCACGATTACCCTGCGCGAGCACAACTGCGCGATCTACGAGGTCGCCTCGAGCGACCCGGCCGCCTGTGCCGCGGAGCTGTCACTGTTCGCCGACGTGCTGGGCACCGACGTCGTCCGCGAGAGCCACATCCTGGCCGGCGACCGCTGCTGCACGTACCGGATCGCCGCCCGACCCGACTGAGTCGCCAGGCCTCTTCGCCATCCCGGGCTGCGTGCGGCGGCGGCCGACGGCGATGCCCGCGGTTATGGCCGCCCGGGTTCGTCGAAATGTCGCCGGGAGCGGCGTTGCGGGCAAGTCGGGAAAGTCGGGCACGCCCCAAGCGCCAGATTCGTGCGTGGGCGAGCACGGCCGGGCGCGTCCGGAACCTCGTCGCCCGGCGTTCGGCCCGAATCTCGCCCGCAATTCCGCCCCGGGCGACATTCCTACGAAGTTCGGATCGAACGCTCCGGGGACTGGGACCCGACGGACGGGGCGTCGGGACCACGGCGGCCTCGGCGACGAGGCCCGGGCGGGGCCGAGGTCAGGCCTCTTCGCGCTCCACCTCGACCCGGCGTGCCGGCTCGAGCACGGACGGGATCACGTCGGTGACGTTGGGCACGAACGACGAGGCAAGGGCGGTGTCGATCGCAACGCGCTGGTCGTCGGTCGACAGGATTCCCAGCCGGCCGAGCGTGTGGAGCTCGTCCCGGATGTACGTCTTGAGCATCTCCGGGCCGTCGGTGTTGATCGTGAAGCGGACCTCGTTGCGCCGGAACTGGTCGAAGATCCAGCGGAACTCCTCCCAGCTCGAGACGACCCCGGTGTTGAGGTTCGAGGTCGGGCAGATCTCGAGGACGATCCCCCGGTCCCGGATCATCTCCATCGTGCGCGGGTCGTAGGCCGCCTTCACGCCGTGGCCGATCCGGTCCGGCTCGAGCAGCTCGACGACCCGGGCAACCTCTTCGATCGGCCCGGATTCGCCGGTATGGACGGTGATCCCGAGGCCGAACTGGCGGGCCCGCCGGAACAGTCGGCGGTAGTCGGCGACCCGGAACGTGGCGCTCTCGGGGCCGGCGATGTCGACCCCCACGACGCCCCGGTCGTGCCAGGCGATCGCCTTCTCGACGAGGATCTCGTTGAGCTCGTAGGGGAAGGCACGGTCGAGGCAGAAGATCAGGCCCGGCTTGACCGGGTACTCGAGCGACGCCCGGTCCATCCCGCGCACCGCTGCGGCGATGATGTGGTCGAGGTCCTGCTCGCCGCCCCGGTTGCGCTTCATCGGGTTGAAGCGCAGCTCGGTCGTCGTGATGTTGTTCTTGCGGTACGCGCCGCCGACGACCTCGTAGACCGAGCGCTCGACGGCCAGCGGCGAGGACTGGATCAGCTCGGTCCAGTGGAACAGCTGGAGGTAGCCGTCGAAGCTCCGGCTGCGCTTGTTGGACACGGTGATCATGTCCCGGAATTCCCAGTAGTCCTTGGTCGGGAGCTTGATCCCCTGGGCCTGGGCAATCCCCCACATGATCGAGGGGGTCACGGCGCCGCCGAGGTGGCAGTGGAGCTCGGCCAGGGCCGTCTTGCGGGAGATCGTCGCCATGCGCTGAGGATACCAGCCGACTCGCCCGCGGCCGCGATCCGTCAGGCCTGGCCCGTCAGGCCGGGCCGAGGCAGACCGTGAGGGTCGTGCCTGTGCTGCCCGCGATCAGGAACTCGTAGCGGCCGTCCGCCCAGGGCTGGCCATCGTGGCGCTCGAGGTAGATGACGTCGCCGGTCCCCCAGAACGTGGCGTCCCACTGCTCGGAGACCTCCTGCACGTCGGGCGGGTCTACGCCGCCACCGACCATCCGCCAGCCGCGGATGCCGATCGTGCCCAGCGGATGTGCCGGGGACGGTGATCGCGATCAGCTGGGCCCCCGACGGCAGCGCGGGCAGGCCCCTGCAGGGCTCGATCGAGGCCAGGCCCCGCAGCAGGTCGGGCGAGGCGCTGGGCATGTCGGCGATCGAGACGGGATCGACCTTGACCCAGGCGATCCAGTCGACCGGCGGCCGGATGACGGAATACGGAGCGGCGGCCGCCCCGATTCCCCACTGCCCGCGGTAGACCGTCAGCTCCTGGATCAGGCTCTCGAGCCTGGTGGGGTCGGGCGTCGGCACGGTTGGCGACGGCGTTGGGACTCGGGGGGTGGCCGACGGTGGCGGACTGGGGGTCCGCCCGCCGAGCAGGCCGGCTGAACCGGCGGTGGGGCGCGGAGAGACGGCCGGCACGCCGCCCGCCCAGGGCCGGGCGACGGCGGCCACGACCAGGATCACGGCCAGGCCCACGATCAGCAGGCCCGGGTCGAGCCGGCGGCGACGCCGGCCGACGGCGGTCGGCTCGAAGGCGACGGCGGCTCGCGGCTCTGGCTCGGGTCGGGCTGGGTCGGGCACGTCGATTTGTTCGTCGGACCGGACCGACCGGTTCAGCCGGCGAGAGCCTGCGGCTGCGCGAGCGCTCCGGGGACCACCCGGCCCTCGGCGTCGACCGTCGCCGCCCGACGCAGGCGGCGCAGCTCGGCCCCGGGGACCTGGTCGCGGGCGTGGTAGCTCGAACGGACGAGCGGTCCCGATTCGACGTGGCGGAAGCCGAGCTCGAGGGCCTCGGCCTTCATCTCGGCGAACTCGTCGGGGTGGTAGTAGCGGACGAGCTCGAGGTGCTCGAGCGATGGGCGCAGGTACTGGCCGATCGTGAGGATGTCGCAGTCGACGGCCCGCAGGTCGCGGAAGGCCTGGCTCAGCTCGGGCCGGGTCTCGCCCAGGCCGACCATCACGCTCGACTTCGTGTGGACGGTCCAGCCGTCGGCCAGGGCGAACGCCTTGGCCCGTTCGAGGACCGACAGGCTGCGATCGTAGCGGGCCCGCTTGCGGACCGGCTTCTGGAGGCGCTCGACGGTCTCGATGTTGTGGTTGAGGATGTCGGGCCGGGCGTCCATCACGGTCCGGAGCGGCGCGTCGGTGCCGTTGAAGTCGGGGATCAGGACCTCGATGCCCATCCCGGCCGAGCGAGCGCGGACCTGGCGGATCGTCTCGGCGAAGATTCCTGCACCACCGTCGGGCAGGTCGTCGCGGGCGACGCTGGTGATCACGACGTGCTCGAGGTCGAGCGCCGCGAGGGCCTCCGCGACGCGCCGCGGCTCGTCGTCGTCGAACCAGGTCGGCCGGCCGGTCTTGACCGCGCAGAAGCCGCAGGCCCGGGTGCAGGTGTCGCCCAGGATCATGATCGTCGCCGTGCGCTGGTCCCAGCACTCGCCGATGTTCGGGCAGTGGGCCTCCTCGCAGACCGTGTTGAGGGTCAGGCCGCGGAGGAGCGACTTCAGGTCGTGGTAGTTCTCGCCCGACGGGATCCGGGCCTTGATCCAGTCCGGATGGCGGCGGAGGGCGAGCGAGCCATCTGGGCCGGCGGCTGGCTGGCCGGGCTGCGGCCCGCCGCCGAGCGCGATCGACAGGCCCGCCGCGCCGGCATGGTGGGCGGCGGCGCCCGCAGGCTCGAAGATCGGCAGCTCGCGTCCCATGGCCGGAGTGTAGGCCTACGCCCCGAACGTGGCGCGCAACCCGGTCTCGAGGTCCCGGGCGGTGAAGCCCAGCTGGCTCTCTGCCTTGGCCGCGCTTGCCCAGTAGGTCACCCCGGCCGCCGCACTGATGGTCTCGGCGAGGTTCGCGGGCATGCCCAGCACGGCGCCGAATCTCCGGTTGATCGGGACGAGGGCGCGAAGGACTGTCGTCGGCATCGTCAGGCGCGGCGGGCGCCGCCCGCCGAGGCGCGCCGCGATCACGATCGCGTCCCGAAGGCGCAGCGCGGCCCCGCTCAGGATGTACTGCTCCCCGAGGCGGCCGCCGCTGAGGACCTCGACAATCCCCCGGGCGACGTCGTCGACATGGACCCAGGCGATTCCGCAGTCGGCCAGGGCCAGGTACGGCAGCCGCCCGGCATGAGCCAGGGCAACCTGCTCGCCGGCCTCGGAGTGATCGCCCGGACCGTAGACCCCGGCGGGCATGGCGATGACGATCGGCGCCCCCTGGCCGATCCGCTCCTCGGCGACGAGATGGGCCCGGTACTTCGTCTCGTCGTACCAGGTCAGGAAGCCCTCCCCGAGGTCGCGCTGGTACGACTCGTCGACGACCACGCCGTGGGTGTTGCCGAAGACGTTCACGGTCGACGTGTAGACGATCCGGGGCAGGCGCGCCGCGATCGCCGCATCAAGGACGCGGGTCGTGGTCCCGACGTTGGCATCCTCCATGGCGGGTCGCTCGGAGGGCAGGATCCCCGTTCGGTAGGAGCCCGCCACGTGGACCAGGGCGTCGGCTTCGGCGACCTGGCCGACGATCTCGTCCACCCGTCCGAGGTCGCCCTGGACGAGCTCGATCCCGATTGACCGGAGCGCGGCGACGCGGGCCGGATCCCGGACGATCGCGACGACCTCGTCACCGCGGGCCCGGAGGGCGCGGGCGACCGCTCCGCCGATGAACCCGCCGGCGCCGGTGACGGCGACCCGCATCGGTCGCCCCTAGTAGACCGCGGTGTCGGGACCGACGCCCTCGAGCCAGGCCTTGATGTCCCGGAGCAGGGCCGCGCCCCCGGCGCCGTCGTTCGCCCGGTGGTCGATGCCCAGGACCATGTTCATCACCGGCCGGATCGCGAGCACGTCGCCGACCGCGGTCTCGATCACGACCGGCCGCTTGGTGATCGCCTCCATCGTCAGGATGCCGACCTCGGGCGCGTTGATGATCGGCATCGTCAGGTTCGAACCGAGCCAGCCCGTGTTGTCGATCGTGAAGGTGCCGCCGCCGAAGTCGTCGAGGCGGAGCTTGTTCGCCCGCGCCCGGCCGGCGACGTCGGCGATGGCCTGGTTGAGGCCGTGGATCGAGAGCTGGTCGGCGTCGCGGATGACGGGCACGATCAGGCCGTCGTCGACCGCGACGGCCACCCCGATGTTGATCCGGCGCTTGGCCAGCAGGCCGGCGTCGGTCCAGTTCGCGTTGAAGGCACCGTGGCGGCGGAGCGCTTCGACTGCCGCCTTGACCACGAACGGCACGAAGCTGAGCGAGATCCCGTTGGCCGCCTGGTACTCGCGCTTGAGCGCATCGCGCAGGCGGACGAGGCCGGTGGCATCGACCTCCATCTGGACGTAGGCATGGGGGATCGCCAGGGCGCGGGTCATCTGGGCGGCGATGCCCTTGCGCATCTGGGTCATCGGCAGGAGAACTTCGTCCGCGCCGGCCGGGAAGGCGATCGAAGCAGCCGGAGCCGGGGCCGCGGTGCCGGCGCCCGCGGGAGCTCCGGCGCTTGCGGGAGTCCCGACGCCCGCGGCGCGTGGCGCGCCCTGGGTGGGTGACGAGCTCGGACCGACCGGCACGCCGATCACGGTCCCGTTGCCGCCGTCGGAGCCTGCTGCGCCGCCGACGATCTGGCCGCCGACCGGACTGTTCGTGCGCTGGGTCTCGACGTAGTTCGAGACGTCATCGCGGGTGATCCGGCCGCCACCGCCGGTGCCGACGATCATCGCTGCCGTCAGGCCGTGCTCCCGCAGGAGGCGCCGGACGGCCGGGGTCATCCGGGCGTCGGGATCGCCGGGCAGGGCCGCGACGTCGACGGCGGCCGCCCGTTCGGGGCGCTCGTCGGACCCGGCCGGACCGAAGGCCGGGGATTGGATCGGCGGGGTCGAGGTGACGACGGGTCCGGTCGCGGCGTCTGCTGCCGGAACGGTCGGTGTCTGGGCGGGAGCCGGCGCGGCGGCGGCGGTCGCAGGTGCCGGGGCGGCGGTTGCTGGAGCGGCGGTTGCTGGAGGAGTCGCGGTCGTCGGGCCGCTGGCCGTCGCGCTCGCACTCGCCTCGGCGGCCGTCTCGATCACCGCGATCTCGGCGTTGTTGGGGACGGTCGCGCCTTCTTCGACCAGGATCTGGGTCAGCGTCCCCTCGACCGGCGACGGGACCTCGGCGTTCACCTTGTCGGTGATCACCTCGAGCAGCGGCTCGTACTTGGCGACATGATCGCCGGGCTTCTTGAGCCACTTGCCGATCGTCCCTTCGGCGACGCTCTCGCCGAGCTGGGGCATCGTCACCTTGGCCACGGGTTCAGTCCTCCTGGACGTTCGCGCTGCGAGTCGGACCCGACGATCGACCGGCCGGCTCCGGGGCACAGTGTCGCGCATCGGGCCGCGATTGGTCGAGCCGGCATTCGGGGCGGAGAGGCGCCGCGGCGGATACGCGTCCGATAAGAGTGCCTCGAGATGATCAGCGGATGGACGACCGCCGCGTCGGATTGATCATCCGGGCCCTCCGCCGTCGCCGCGGCTGGCGGCAATCGACCTGGCATCCAGGCCCGCGTATCGCAGCAGCTCGTCTCCTCCATTGAGCGCGGCCACGTCGAGACGGTTGCGCACCGCACGCTGCGCCAGATTCTCGGCGCGCTGGACGCTCGAGGGGAGATCGAGGTGCGCTGGCGCGGCGGCAACCTCGATCGAACGCTCGATGAAGGCCATGCCCGCCTCGTCGAAGCGATCGTCGCCCTCCTGACCTTGGCCGGCTGGCAATCTGCCGTGGAAGTCACGTACTCCGTATTTGGCGAACGAGGCTCGATCGACGTGCTGGGCTTCCATCCCGCGACCGGGTCCTTGCTGGTGATCGAGGTGAAGACCGAACTGACCTCGATCGAGGAGACCCTGCGACGCCTCGATGAGAAGACCCGCCTCGCTGCCGGCGTTGCCCGGGATCGACTCGCGTGGCGTTCCTCCAGCACCTCTCGGCTCCTGGTGCTGCCCGAATCCAGCGCGGCCCGTGATCGCGTCTCGCGGCATGCAGGAATCCTCGATTCGGTCCTGCCGGCAGAGAACGTAGCGGTCCGCCGCTGGCTCGCCGCCCCCTCCGGCAGCCTCCAGGGGCGACTCTTCTTCCGGATTCCCAACCCCCGTGGTGGTAAGGAAGGAAATGGACGCTCGCATCGGATCCGACGGTCGAGCCAACCGTCCGACCGGCCCCGGCCGAGCACGAATCGGCGCGACAACCGTGGATCCGGGACGCCAAGGTCGCCGTAGCGGTGACGGATTCTTGCTTACCACCTCACCGATTGGTAGACCGGAAGAAGTGGCCTCGGGCGGGTATTCGCCTGGTCCGGAGGTGTCGTCGATTGCCGGCTCGGAGCGACGGACGCGCCTTCCACGGCCGCGCGCCCGGGCCACTCCCCTTGGGTCACGGCCAACCACCCACTACGAGGCGGCGGCCGGCGCCACGCCCGCCGCGCCACGCCCGCCGCGCCACGCCACACCCGCCGCGCCCCGCCGAGCCTCGAACCCGCCGCTCCCCGGCCCGGGCTGCGCCCTAGTAGGCGGCCAGCTTGCGGATGCCGGCGACGATCTTGGCCGGATCGACCATGAACCAGTCCTCGAGGACGTGGTTGTAGGGAACGCCGGGCACGTCCGGGCCGGCGATCCGGGTGACCGGGCCGTCGAGGTAGTCGAAGGCCTCCTCGGCGACCGTCGCGGCGACCTCTGCGCCGTAGCCGCCGAAGCGGTTGTCCTCGTAGACGATCAGGCATTTGCCGGTCTTGCGAACCGAGCCGAGCACCGTTTCCTTGTCGAGCGGCCGGAGCGTCCGCAGGTCGACGACCTCGACGCTGATCCCCTCATCGGCGACCCGCTCGGCCGCCTCGAGGGCGTAGTGGGCCATCAGGCCGTAGGCGATGACCGTGACCTGCGTCCCGGGCCGGGTGATCGCCGCCCGGCCGAGGGGCACGACGTAGTCCGTATCGGGCACGTCGCCGCGCACGCTCCGGTACATCTTCTTGTGCTCGAAGAAGAGGACCGGATCGTCGTCGCGGATCGAGCTGCGCAGGAGGCCTCGCGCGTCGTACGGGGTCGAGGGCACGACGATCTTCAGGCCCGGGACGTGGCTGAAGAAGGCCTCGACCGACTGCGAGTGGTAGAGCGCGCCGTGGATCCCGCCGCCGTACGGGGCCCGGATCGTCAGCGGCACGCCGACCGCGTTGTTCGAGCGGTAGCGCATCCGGGCCGCCTCGGACACGATCTGGTTGAAGGCCGGATGGATGAAGTCGGCGAACTGGATCTCGGCGACCGGCCGGAGGCCGTTGACGGCGGCCCCGATCGAGGCGCCCACGATCATCGACTCGGTCAGCGGGGTGTCGATCACCCGGTCCTCGCCGAACTCGGCCCACAGCCCGTCGGTGGCCAGGAAGACGCCGCCCTTCCGGCCGACGTCCTCGCCCAGGACGATGATCGCCTCGTCGCGGCGCATCTCCTCGGCGAGCGTCGTCCGGATCGCCTCGAGGAACGTCCGGGTCGGCATCAGCCCGCGCCCTCCCCGGCCGACGCGTCCGAAGCCTCCGGGTCGCCGAAGCCCCACGACGGCGGCGTCTCGGATGGCCAGTCCTCGGCGTAGACCCAGCGCATCGCGGTCGACGGCAGCGGGTCGGGCTCGCCTTCGGCGAAATCGGTGGCGTCGGTGACGATCGCGGCAATCTCCTCGGCCAGGGCCGCCTCGATCGCCGGGGTCAGGACGCCGGCCGACCGGAGCTGGTCGCGGAAGTGGGGCAGCACGTCGCGGCCCTTCTCCAGCGCCATCTCGGCCTCGGAGCGGTACTTCGTCTGCTGGTCGTCCGAGGAGTGGCCGGTCAGGCGGGTCACCTTGGCCTCGATCAGGGTCGGTCCGTCGCCGGCCCGCGCCCGCTCGACGGCGGCCTTCGCCGCGACGTAGCAGGCCAGCACGTCGGAGCCGTCGACGACCACCCCCGGGATGCCGTAGCCGGCGGCCCGCTGGGCCACGTCAGGGGTCGCCAGCTGCATCGCCGCCGGCACGCTGATCGCGTAGCCGTTGTTCTCGACCAGGAACACGAAGGGGAGCTTGTGGATCGCGGCGAAGTTGAGCGCCTCGTGGACGTCGCCCTGGTTCGAGGAGCCCTCGCCCATCGCGGTCAGGGCAACCTGGCCGGTCTTGCGGATCTTGGCCGCCAGGGCGATCCCCACCGCGTGCAGGATCTGGGTCGCGACCGGTGACGAGACCGAGAGGAGGTTGTGGCGCCGGTCGCCGTAGTGGCCGGGCATCTGCCGGCCACCGGACGACGGGTCGCTGGCCCGGGCGTACTGGGCCAGCATGATGTCCCGGGCGCTCATCCCGAAGGTCATGCACATCGCGATCGAGCGGTAGAACGGGGCGATCCAGTCGTGGCCCTTGCGCAGGGCCCAGGTGACTCCGACCTGGGCGCCTTCGTGGCCCTGGCCACTGATGACGAACGGGATCCGGCCGGCGCGGTTCAGGATCCACATCCGCTCGTCGACCGCCCGGGCGAGGGCGACCATCCGGTACATCGCGAGGAGCTGGTCGTCGTCGAGACCGGCCTGCTCGCCGAGGTGACTGGCCTTCTTGGCTCGATGCCCGGTCGCGGTCATGCCCCCTCCGTGGTCAGAAGTTGATCGACCGGCCGTCGACGGCGAGGGCTGCCTCGCCCAGCACTTCGGACAGGGTCGGATGGGGGTGGGTCGCGGCGCCGATCTCCCACGCCGCCGCCTCGAGCTCGAAGCCGAGCGAGGCCTCGGCGATCAGGTCGGTCGCGTGCGGACCGACGAGGTGGACGCCGAGCGTGTCGCCGGTCTCGGTGTTGGCGATGACCTTGGCGAAGCCCTCGTACTCGCCGCCGATGATCGCCTTGGCGATCGCCTGGAAGGGCACCTTGCCGACCTTGTAGGGCAGGCCACGCTCCTGGCACTGGGCCTCGGTCAGGCCGATCGAGGCGATCTCGGGCCGGCAATAGGTGGCCTTCGGTTGTTCGGTGTAGTTCGATCTCGGCGACATCCTTCTCGCCGGCGATCGTGTGGGCGGCGACGATCCCCTCGTGGGCGGCGGTGTGGGCCAGCCACAGGCCGCCGATCACGTCGCCGATCGCGTAGACGTGCGGCTCGCGGGTGCGCATCCGGCCGTTGACCTTGATCGTGCCCCGCTCGACCTCGACCTTCGTCGTCTCCAGGCCGATGTCCTCGACGTTGGCCGCCCGGCCCGTGGCGACGAGCATCATCTCGGCCGTGATCTCCTCGGTCGGGCCGCCCTCGGGCCCGACGGGCAGGGTGACCCCGGCCTTGCCGGTCTTGACCGCGGCGACGTCGAAGCGCGCCTTCGTGATCACCTTGATCCCGCGCTTGGTGAAGCTGCGCTCGAGGAGCTGGCTGACGTCGCGATCCTCGAGGGGCACGATTCCCGGCAGGTACTCGAGCAGGGTGACTGCCGTCCCGATGTCGTGGTAGAAGCTGGCGAACTCGACGCCGACCGCGCCGGCGCCGACGATGATGATGCTGGCCGGCTGGTCGGGCAGGCGCAGGATGTCGTCGCTGGTCACGATCCGGCGGCCGTCGGGCACCAGGCCGGGCAGGCTCTTGACCCGGCTGCCGGTGGCGATGATCACGTCCGTTGCCTGGAGGACCCGCTCGCCACCGCCGCCCGGCGTACCGTCCTCGCCGGGCTGGCTGACCCGGATCCGGTTCGCGCCGTCGAGCCGGCCCCGGCCGGCGACCCAGGCCACCTTGTTCTTGTCGACCAGGCTCTTCAGCCCGGTCCACATCCGCTTGACCACGGCATCCCGGCGGGTCGCGATCGCGGCATAGTCGATCCCCGGCTCGCCCGGCAGCACGACCCCGTACTCCTTCAGGTGGCGGGCACGATGGATCATGTCGGCCGACTCGAGGAGGGCCTTGGTCGGGATGCAGCCGCGATGAAGGCAGGTGCCGCCGACCTTGTCCTGGTCGACGAGGGCCACCCGCAACCCGAGCTGCGCCGCCCGAAACGCGGCGGTGTAGCCACCGGTGCCGGCCCCGAGGACGACGAGGTCGAAGTCGTTGCTGGAGCCGACGGCCATCAGGTGGGGCAACCTCGCGCAGGTGGCGGGATGGGGACCGACCGATGGTACCCGCGCTGTCCCGACCCACGCAACCGAGGCCGGGCCGGAATCAGAACCGCCGCCTGGCTGGCTCTCGAGGCTCCGGGCTGGCCGCTGGACTGACGCAGGGCGAGGGCCGGGAGATCGAGGACAGCCCGACGGCGGTCCAGGCGAACGAGGGGCGGGTCAGGCGCCGCGCATCGTCCGGAAGCAGTCGCTGCAATAGACGGGCTTGCCGCTGGTCGGGCGGAACGGAACCTGGGCGTCGCGGCCGCAGTTGCTGCAGGTCGCCGTGAACATCTCCCGGGGACCACGATCACGGGCGCCGCTGTAGCCACCGGCGCTGTACGAGCCGCCGGCTCCGTAGCCGCCGTAGCTCGACGATGAACCACCATCGGACGCGTAGCTGCCGCCACCGTCGGCGGCATTCCGGGCGGCCTTCCGGCTGGCCCGGCAGCTTGAGCAGCGGCGGGGCTCAGTGAAGTTGCGCTGGGCGTAGAAGTCCTGCTCGCTGGCAGTGAACACGAATTCCTGGCCGCAGTCGGCGCAGGTCAGGTTCTTGTCGGTGTACACGAACACTCCATCTTTGTAGCCGCGCGGTCCGTCGGTCCCTCGCGTCAGCCACAGAGGAGTTCGGTCAGCGTGCTACGGGCTCTGGCCACGGCCCCGGGCCGTGGCGTTTGATGGGCGGGAGTCTAGGCCGTGGACTGGCGGCTGTACATAGGGCAAATCGTGCAGGCGCACGCTCAGCGACGGCCGGCTCCGCGGAGCAGGCCGGCGAGGACGAGGATCGTGCCCACGGCGATCACGACGATGAACAGGGGCGACTGGAAGACGACCCAGCGGGCGCCGTCGGGCAGGAAGGCGGTCACCAGCGAGATGCCCAGGACGATGAACACGATCGCGCCGCCCACGAGCAGGACCTCGCGCCAGCCGTAGGCCCGGACGGTGGTCGGCTCAGGCACGGTCGGCCTCCAGCGGGATCCCGATCGGGGCGACGAGGACCTTGCCCGCGAGGGCCGCACCGCGGCGGGTCAGCAGGCCGGTCTTGGGGCGATGGAAGGTGATCGTCAGGTCGGCCCGGACGGCCGGCTCGGAGGCCTCGCCGCTGGTCAGGTCGACCGCCGTCGGAGTATCGACCGCGACGACCGGGACGCCCCCGGCGGCGGCCCGCCGGATCATCTCGACCGCGGTCCGGATCGGCTCTCGCAGGGCGCCCCGGACGCCGGTCCCGAGGAGGGCGTCGACGAGCACGCTCGCCTTCTCGATCCCCTGCCCGAGGACGGCCAGGTCGCGGGCCGAGGCGGCGTGGATCCGGGTGACCGTTGGCTCGTTGGCCAGCCGATCCCAGTTGGCGGCGGCGTCACGGGTGCCCGGCTTGGCCTCCGGGGCGACGAACACGACGAGCACGGCGAGGCCAAGGTGGGCGAGCCGGCGGGCCGCCACGAAGCCATCCCCGCCGTTGTTGCCCGGGCCGCACAGGACCAGGATCGGACCGTGGCCGAGGCGACCCTGGTCGACGGCGACGGCGCGGACCGCCGCCGCGACGGCCGTGCCGGCCTGCTCCATCAGCCACCCGCCGGCCACCCCCAGGGCCTGCGCCTTGCGATCGGCCCCGGTCATCGCCTCGGCCGCCATCGGGGGCAGGTCCCTGGCCGCCGCCCAGCGCTTGACGAGGTCGCGCAGCCCGAGGGTCAGCAGCTCGGGATCCTCGGTGGGCAGGGTGATCCCCGTGCGCGGGTCGATCGTGACGTGGGCGACCGGCAGAGTGGGACTCACGGCCGAAGCGTAGCCGCTCAGGCGATCGGAAGGCGAGCCCTTGGATTCGGGCCGCGGTCGTCGAGCTCGATCAGGCCGTCGCGGGCGAGGGCCGCCAGCGATCGGGCGACCGCCGGGGCATCGTGGTCGCCGATCGGCCCGTCGAACGCCAGCCACGCGTCGCCTGGCGCGGCCCGCAGGCGATCGACAATCCGCCCGCGCAGCCAGCGGGTCGTGGCCGGGAACCCGCCCGAGGCGGCCTTCGGCCCGCGACTGTGCCTGGTCGGGGCTCGGCCCGGCCGCTCCCCGGCGGCATAGGCACAGAACGCCGCCACCGGGCATTCGACGCACAGCGGCCGGACCGGCCGGCAGAGCGTGGAGCCGATGTCCATCAGGGCATGGGTCCACTCGTCGGGTGAGACCGGGTCGACAACCCGGTCGGCCGCCGCCTGGAGCCGGCTCGGGCCCAACGCCGCAGGGCTTCCGACAATCAGATCACCGGCGAGCACCCGGCCGAGGACCCGGCGGACGTTCGTGTCGACCGCCCCGGTCGGGATCCGGTAGGCGATCGAGGCGACCGCCCGGGCGGTGTACGGCCCGACCCCGGGCAGCCGCTCAAGGCCGGCGACATCGCGCGGGAACGCCCCGCCGAGCTCGTCGACGACGATCCGGGCGGCGCGCTGGAGGTTGATCGCCCGGCGGTTGTAGCCGAGGCCCTGCCACGCCCGGAGAACCGCCGCCGGAGTGGCCGCAGCGAGCGATTCGACCGTCGGGAACTCGGTCGTGAATCGGACCCAGGCCGGCCCGCCGCGCGAGATCTGGGTCTGCTGCAGGAGCGTCTCGGAGACCAGGACCAGGTACGGATCCGTGGTCCCCCGGAACGGGAAGGCGCGGCCGCGCGCCGAGAACCAGTCGAGCACGGCCCGCCGGAACGCCTCGATGTCGAGGCGCCCAAGCGGGTCCGGCGTGGTGCGGGCGGCTGCCTCGCTCAGAGCTTGAGCATCACGTGCTTGACGACCGTGTAGTCCTCGATCGCGTACATGCTCTGGTCCTTGCCGTAGCCGGACTCCTTGAAGCCGCCATGGGGCATCTCGGACACGAGCATGAAGTGGTCGTTGATCCAGACCGTGCCGAACTGGATCGCCTTGGCCACCCGCATCGCCTTGCCCGATGTCCGACGACCAGACCGAGGCCGCCAGGCCGAACCGGACGTCGTTTGCCCAGGCGATCGCCTGGTCCTCGTCGCTGAAGCGCTGGACCGTGACCACCGGCCCGAAGACCTCGTCCTGGACGATCTCGCTGCGCTGGTCCGGGCCGGCGATCACGGTCGGCTCGTAGTACGCACCGGCCCGCTTCGGCCGGTGGCCGCCGGCGACGACCTCGGCCCCGGAGCGCGCCCGCTCGACCATCCCCTCGACCTTGTCGGCCTGGGGGCCGGCGATCAGGGAGCCCATCTCGATCTGGTCACCCTCGGCCGGATCGCCCCACTTGATCGTCCTGACCTCGCCGGCCAGCTGGGCCACGAATTGGTCGTAGACCTTCGGCCCGACGATCACCCGGCAGGCGGCGGTGCAGTCCTGGCCCGAGTTCCAGTAGCCGAACAGCTTGATCGTCTCGGCCGCCGCGTCGAGGTCGGCGTCGTCGAAGATGATCACCGGCGCCTTGCCGCCGAGCTCGAGGTGGAGGCGCTTGACCCGCTCGGCCGCGGTCCGGGCGATGTGCTTGCCGGTGTCGGTGTCGCCGGTCACCGAGATCATCCCGACGCCGGGGTGGGCGACGAGCGCGTCACCGATCGCGGCGCCCGTGCCGGTGATCACGTTGAGGACGCCGGGCGGCAGGATGTCGGCGGCAATCTCGGCCAGGACGACGGCGGTCAGGGGGGTCCGTGCCGACGGCTTGAGGACGACGGTGTTGCCTGCGGCGAGGGCCGGGCCGATCTTCCAGCCGGCCATCATCATCGGGTAGTTCCAGGGCGCGATCGAGGCGACCACCCCGACCGGCTCGCGCCGGATCAGCGACGTGTGGCCGGCCATGTACTCGTTGGCCGCCTTGCCCTCCATGACCCGCGCCGCGCCGGCGAAGAAGCGCAGGTTGTCGACGACGACCGGGATCTCGTCGATCGCCGCGCCAACGGGCTTGCCGGCGTTGCGGCTTTCGAGCCGGCCGAGCTCGTCGGCCCGGGCGTCGATCGCGTCGGCCAGCTTGAGCAGGGCGAGGCTGCGCTCCTGGGGCGTCGTGTGCTGCCAGGTCTCGAACGCCTTGGCGGCGGCCTTGACCGCCCGGTCGACGTCCTCCGGACCCGAGGCCTGGACGTGGGCGATCACCTCACCGTTGGCCGGGTTCTCGACAGCCAGCGTCTGGCCGGTCGCGCTGTCGACCCAGGCTCCGCCGATGAACTGCTGATGGGTCGTCGTCTTCTCGAGGGTGTCGGTCACGTCGCTTGCTCCTCCGGACGGCTGGAAGCGGGGCGCGGCGAGGCGCGTCGGAGCGCTGCTCGGCGCGGTTCGGGACGAGTCGTGCATGGCATTGTGCGCCAGCCGGGGAAGCCCGTTCCACCCCTCGGGCCGGGCCGCGGATCAGCCCGTGACCGGTGCGCCGGTACGGGCCAGCTGCTCGATCAGGCCGGCCGCCCGGACGGTGCCCGGATTCGCCTGGAGGCGGGCCGAGATGGCCGCCAGCCGGGCGTGGACGGCCGTGTCGGCGAGGAGCCGGTCGATCGCAGCGGTCAGCTCCGACTCGTCGGCGCCGTACGCCGCGAGGCGCGCCCCGAAGCCGCTCTCGGCCAGGCGCTGGGCGTTGTCGACCTGGTCCCAGAAGAGGGGCAGGACGACCATCGGCTTGCCGTGGTGGAACGCCTCGGTGACCGTGTTGTTGCCGCCGTGGGTGATCACCAGGTCGACCTGGGGGATGATCGCCGGCTGGGGCAGGAACGCCTCGCCGGCCATGTTGTCGGGCAGCCCGAGCTGGTCGGCCAGGGGTCCCTTGCTGACGATCACCCGGTGGCGGGTCCGGCCGAGGATCTCGACGAGGCGCTGCATCAGGGCCACGTCGGCCGAGCCCAGGCTGCCCAGCGAGAGATACAGCAGCGCGCCGTCGCGGCCGCCGGCACCGGGCGCCAGGTGCTCGGGCAGCTGCCAGGTCTCGGAGGTCGATCGGACGCACGAGTCGAGCCGGTGCCAGGTCGGGTCGAGGGCCACGCTCCGCCGGTAGTCGGCCTCGGCCGGGTAGAGGACCATGTTGAGGTACGGCGATCGATGGATGAACTCGGGCCCCAGCGGACCATATTCGAGGCCCGGCGCGCCCTGCTCGCGCATGAACGCGTCGAAGCCCGCCCACAGCTCGGAATGCGTCCGGCGGACCTCGTCGAGGAAGGCCGGCCAGGCGCTTCGGTCGGCCGTCGGATAGCCGCTCGAGAAGGGTGGGATCGCGACGTCCTTCACCTCGGCCGGATTGCAGCTCACGATCCGGGCCCACGGCCGGCCGCCGGACACCACGGCGGCGAAGCCGACGACGTTGTCCTCGACGACCGCGTCGGGCCGGAGCTCGTCGAAGATCTCGCGCAGGCGCGGCTCGACGTAGCGGGCGCCGTCCACGAGCGCCGCCCAGGTCGGGGCGATGAACTCGCCCAGCTGCTCGAAGGTCGACTTGCGGAAGACGGGCGCCGTGTCGCGAATGAAGTCGATCCAGAACTGGCCGGGGACCTCGGGGACCTCGGGCGGCGGTCCGAGGCGCATCAGGCGCTCCTCGAAGCCCTGCGCCTCGAGGCGGCCGGCGAACGACTCCTCCACGATGAACACGACCCGGTGGCCGCGCTCGCGCAGGACGTTGCCGATCCCGACGCAGTTGTTCGTCGGGCCGAAGGCGCCCTCGGGAAAGAACACGATCGTTCGACCGGCCACGCGCGGCCCTCGTGCGGGCTGAAGGAAGGCCATGATATCGATCGACGAACGGGAGGAGGCGATGGTCGAACACGACGCGGGCCACGGTTCGGGTGGGCCCTGGCAGGAGATCGGCGAGCGGGTCTTCACCCGCCGCTACCGCTTCCTGGACCAGCAGATCGGGGCGATCCTGACCGACGACGGGCCGGTGGTCATCGACACCCGGAGCACGGTCGGCCACGCCCGGCAGGTCCTCGACGATCTCCGCCGGCTGACCGCCCAGCCTGTTGCGGCCGTGATCAACACCCACCACCACTTCGATCACACCTACGGCAACCACGAGTTCCGGCCGGCGCCGGTCTGGGCCCACGTCCGCTGCGCCGCCCGGATCCAGCACATGGTCGACGACCCCGTTGCCCACGCCGCCAACCTCGCCGAGGTGGCCGACGAGTACCCGCGGATCGCGGCCGAGCTGGGCGACGTGGTGCCCGACGCGCCGGACCACACGGTCGATGACGACGGGGGCGACCTCGAGATCGGTGGCCGGCGCCTCGAGCTGCGCTGGCTCGGGCGCGGCCACACCGACAACGACATCGTGATCCGGGTGCCGGACGCCGCCGTCGTCTTCGCCGGCGACCTGCTCGAGAACGGCGCGCCACCCTGGACGGGCGATGGCTACCCGATCGACTGGCCGGACACCGTCGAGGCGATCCGGGACCTCGTCGCCGGTCCGACCCCGGTCGCGGTCGTGCCCGGCCACGGTGCCGTCGGCGACCTCGCGTTCCTGGAGCGGGTCCTGGTCGAGCTGCGGACGATGGCCGACCTCGGCCGCCGCCTAGAATCCCAGGAGATCATCCTGGCCGAGGCACTCGCGGCGGCACCATGGCCGGCCGAGGCCGCCCGCGAGACCCTGGAACGGGCGATCGCCCAGCTGAACGGCGACCTCGACCCCGGCTGACCGAGTCGTGTCGGCCCAGGGGCGTGTCGCCTGGCGTAGTCAGGCCGGCGGCAGGTGGGCCCCGATCCAGGCCGCGACGTCGGCCACGACCTGGGGACCCTCGGGTTCGTTGAACGTCTCGTGAGCGAGGCCGGGCAAGACCCGCCGCTCGATTCCGGGGTGGCCGGCGAAGACCTCGGACGACGCCGTCGGGACAAGGTGATCGGCGCCGCCGTGGATGACCAGGGTCGGGACCCGGATCCGGCCGATCCCGGCGATCGCCGGTCGCTGGGCCGCGAGCAGGACCGCGCCGAGACGCGTCGTCGTCGTGTGGACGTTGAGCGGGTCGCTGAGATAGTCCACGCCGACGGCCGGATCGCGCGACAGGAGCGGGCCGTCGATGTCGTTCTTGACCCGGGCGCCCGGCGCCAAACGGCCGAGGACACCGGCCAGGGCCTTCTTCCAGGCCGCGACGTTGCCCTCGATCGCCGGCGCGCTCAGGACGAGGAGGTCGGGCTGGGGACGGTCCGCCTTGGCGCCGTCGGCCTTGGCGCCATCGGCCTCTGCGTAGCACAGGCACACGAGCGCACCCATCGAGTGGCCCAGGAGGACGACCGGACGGCCCGCGGCACGCAGATCGGCCAGGCGATCGCCGATGTCGTCGAGCCAGGCGTCGAGCCGCTCGACGTAGGCGCGCCGGCCACCCGACGCACCGAAGCCGCGCAGGTCGAGGGCCCATGGCTCGAGGCCGCTCGCGGCGAGGATCCCGCCGGCCCGCTCGTACCGGCCACCGTGCTCGCCCAGGCCGTGGATGATCAGGACGCTGGCGCGCGGCGTCCCGGCGACCGGCCAGTGGCGCAGGGCGAGGGACTCGCCGTCGCGAGCGCTGATCTTCGACAGGCTGCTCGGCGCCGATCGGCCGCCCGCCGCGCCGGTCATCCGGCCACTCGGACGAGCCAGCGGCCGTGGGCCTGGCCGGCCAGGATCGCGTCGAGCGCCCCGGGCAGGGTCTCGAGGGTCACCTCGGCCACCCGATCACCCAGCCCGCGCGGGCGGTAGTCCGTCGCCAGCCGTTCCCACAGCGAGCGCCGCTCTGCGATCGGCAGGGCGGCCGAGTCGATCCCGAGCAGGGCCGCCCCGCGCAGGATGAACGGGAAGACGGTCGTCGCGAAGGACGCCCCACCCGTGTTGCCCGAGGCGGCGATCGCGCCGCCGTAGCGCAGCGTGCGGAGGAGGTAGGGCAGGGTCGCCCCGCCGACGCAATCGACGGCGGCCGCCCAGCGCTCCGTCTCGAGCGGCCGGGCGCTCTCGGCGGTCACCTCGTCGCGGCCGATGATCCCGGCGACCCCGAGCGCCAGGAGGTCGTCGTGGACCTGCGGCTTGCCGGTCGAGGCCCACGTCTCATAGCCGCGCTCGAGGAGGATCGCGATCGCCGTCCGGCCGACACCGCCCGAGGCGCCGGTCACCAGCACCGGGCCGTCCGACGGGCTCAGGCCGCCGGCCTCGAGGCGGGCGACCGACAACCCGGCCGTGAAGCCGGCCGTGCCGATCGACATCGCCTCGCGCGCCGAAAGGCCTTCGGGCAGGGGCACGATCCAGCCGGCCGGCAGCCGGTTGTACTCGGCGAAGCCGCCCTGGCGACCGACGCCGAGGTCGTAGCCGTGGGCCAGCACCGCCTGTCCGGGCTCGATCTCTGGATCATCCGAGGCAACGACCTCGCCGGCCAGGTCGATCCCGGGAACGAGCGGGCTGACCCGGGCGACCCGTCCGTTCGGGATCGTCGCCAGGCCGTCCTTGTAGTTGACGCTCGACCACTGCACCCGGACGGTCACCTCGCCCGGTGGCAGGTCGGCCGGAGAGAGAGTCCGCACGCCGCGCTCGACCCGATCGTCGATCTTCTCGGCGACGAATGCCCGGAACTCCGCCGGCAGCTCGCTCACGGCTGGATTTTACGGCCGCGGCCGGACGCTCGAACCCCCTACCCCTTGGTGTGGGGTTGACGATCCCGGCCGGCTCACCCACCATTCGCGCCGTGAAGCGCACCTGCCGATCCATGGAGATGTGTATGCCCGGGCGGCCCCGCCGTGTGGAGGATGGGGCCTGAGGTCACGCACATCCTGATCAGCAGGGAGCGGGACCGCAGGCCGGTCCCGGGGCCGTAGATCCAGGGAAGGATCTACGGTCTTTTGATTCTCCGGCAGAGCACGACGGGTAGCCGCCGAACCCAGCCTCCCCTGTCCACGTTCCCCAGGCAACGATGTTCGAGAGGAGAACCTACCGATGGCCGACGCCGATCAGCCCAAGCTCCGCCCCGAGACGCTGGCCCTCCACGCCGGCCAGAAGCCCGACCCGGCGACCAACGCCCGGGCCGTGCCGATCTATGCCACGACGAGCTACGTCTTCAACGACGCGGCCCATGCCGCCCGGCTCTTCGGGCTGCAGGAGTTCGGGAACATCTACACCCGGATCATGAATCCGACGACGGACGTCTTCGAGCAGCGGATCGCCGCCCTCGAGGGTGGCGTCGGCGCCCTGGGCCTGGCCTCGGGCCAGGCGGCCGAGACGCTCACGATCCTCAACCTCGCCCGGGCCGGCGACAACATCGTCTCGAGCTCGAGCCTGTACGGCGGCACCTGGAACCTGTTCCAGTACACCCTGCCCAAGATCGGGATCACGACTCGCTTCGTCGACGGCACCCGGCCCGAGACGTTCGCCCCGGCGATCGACGAGCACACCAAGGCGGTCTACCTCGAGACGATCGGCAATCCTCGCCTGGATGTCCACGACATCGCGGCGATCGCCGACATCGCCCACGCCCATGGCGTGCCGCTCGTCGTCGACAACACCTTTGCTCCGCTGCTGACCCAGCCGATCGCCCACGGGGCGGACATCGTCATCCACTCGGCCACGAAGTGGATCGGCGGCCACGGGACCGCGATCGGCGGCGTCGTGGTCGACGGCGGGACGTTCGACTGGGCCGCCTCGCCGCGGTTCAAGGAGGACTTCGTCGATCCCGATCCCAGCTACCACGGGATCAGCTACACCGGTGCCTTCGGGCGGCTGGCGTTCATCCTCAAGCTGCGGGTCCAGGGCCTGCGCGACATCGGGCCGGCCCTCAGCCCGTTCAACGCCTGGCTCTTCATCCAGGGCCTCGAGACGCTCCCGCTGCGGATCCTGCGCCACAGCGAGAACGCGCTGGCCGTGGCGACCTGGCTCGAGCGCCACCCGTCGGTCACCTGGGTGAGCTATCCCGGCCTGCCCAGCCACGCCGCTCATCGCCAGGCGCTGAAGTACCTCAAGGGCGGCTTCGGCGGGATCGTCACGTTCGGCGTGAAGGGCGGCGTGGAGGCCGGCCAGAAGCTGATCGACGCGGTCAACATCTTCAGCCTGCTGGCCAACGTCGGCGACGCCAAGTCGCTGATCATCCACCCTGCCTCGACCACCCATTCCCAGCTCAGCGTGGAAGACCAGTTCGCGACCGGCGTCACGGACGACCTCGTCCGGCTGTCGGTCGGCCTGGAGAACGTCGACGACCTGCTCGCCGACCTCGACCAGGCGCTGGCCGCCGCGACGGGCAGCCCGATCACGACCGGCAGCGCCGCGCTCGCGAGCGCCGGGGCGTGACGAACGGGCGGACGCCTGGCCCGGATTCGACCCGACCCGGGGGCTCCTCCTCGGTGGGGACGGCAGCGTCCCCACCGGCCCTCGGGACGGGCCGGATCGAATTCGATCCCGCTCGGCCCGTTCGAGCTCGAGTCCGGTCTTCGCCTGGGCGACCTGACGATCGCCTACCGTCACGACGGGCTCGGCCCGGACGACGGTCCGCAGGTCCTGGCGGTCCATGCCCTGACCGGCTCGGCCGATGCCGCCGGCGACTGGTGGGGACCCCTGATCGGGCCGGGCCGGGCCCTCGACACGAACCGGGTCGGCGTCCTGTGCGCCAACCTGCTCGGCGGCCGGTATGGCACGACCGGTCCGACCTCGATCGACCCGCGCACCGGGACAGCGTTCGGCGCCGGCTTCCCCGAGGTCTCGACCCGCGACCAGGCCCGCGCCCTGTGGCGCCTGCTCGACGCCCTGGCGATCCCGGAGCTGGCGGTCGTCGCCGGCGGCTCGCTCGGCGGCATGGTCGCCCTCGAAACGGCGCTCGAACGTCCGGCGGCCGTCCGGGCGGTCGTGCCGATGGCCGCGCCGGCCGCGACCGGCGCCCTGGCCATGGCCTGGAACGCGATCCAGCTCGAGATGATCGCTGCCCTGGGCGAGGACGGGCTGGCCCTCGCCCGCCAGCTGGCGATGACGACGTATCGAAGCGCGTCCGATTTCGATGGTCGATTCGGGCGGCAGCTCGAGCCCGACGGGCGGCTGTCGATCGCGAGCTACCTCTCGTACCAGGGCCGCAAGCTCGTCGAACGCTTCGATCCGGACACCTACCGGATCCTGGTCCGGGCAATGGACCTCCACGACATCGGCCGCGGCGGGGCGGCACGGTTGCCGCGCTGGGCGCGCTGGCGACCGGCGGCACCAGGCTCATCGGGCTGGGGATCGAGGACGACATCCTGTACGGACCGGCCCAGGTCCACGCGCTGGTCGACCAGGCGACCCAGGCTGGAGTCGAGGCGACCTACCGCGAGCTGACCTCGACCAAGGGCCATGACGCCTTCCTCGTCGAGTGGGACCAGCTCGGCACGGTGCTCACCGAGGCCCTCGCCGTCGCCGTCGGCTGACTCACCGTCTTCCTCGCTCCGGGACCCGCCTCAGCGTCCGGAGTCGTGTCGCCTCGCTCCGGGACGCGCCTCAGCGTCCGGAGTCGCGTCGCCTCGCTCCGGGACGCGCCTCAGGCCGGACTTCGCAGGAATTCCGCCCGGGGACGCATTGCCGCGAAGCCGAGACCCCGAATGACGTCGGATCGCCGGATTTCTGTCGTCCGCGTGCGCAGGACCGGTCGCTCGGACCCGCACCAGTGGCCCCAGAAGGCCGGCCTTGTCCGGAAGGCGCCTGGGGGCGGAATCTCGACGAAGTCTCGGTCATCGGCGGCGCGTGACTCCGTTCGGCGCCGAGACCCGGAGTCGCGGGCCGTTGATCGGGCGCCGGCGCCTGTCCGGGTCCGCTTTCAGGAACAGCAAGCCGGAGAAGGGGCCAGTTGGGAGGCGGCACCAGCGCCGGGCGGCGTAGGCGCGAACGGGATAGGCGGGTTCCAGGACCGCTGCCTGGGCGGCGATCCTGGCACGTTCGGTCCGATCGTCGGGAAATACGATCAAGCGGGCGGTGGTCCTGGCCAGCCAGCCGAGACGTTCGCGGGCCACCCGCGGGGCGAGCCGAACCTTCTCGTCGTGCTTGCGCAGCGTCGCCTCGAGGGACACCAGCTCGGTCTTGATCTCGATCACCAGGAGGGTTCCGGTCGCCTCATGCCAGGCAAGGAGGTCGATCGATCCCCGCTCGCCCCACTCCGAGTAGGAGACCTCGGCCATCGTGGTCCACCCGAGCCCGGCGAGCCAGCGGGCGGTGGCGCCGAGCAGTCGAGCGTGCCGCTCGTCAAGCACCCGATCGACATCGGCACCGCGTCCGCGAGCTGCGAGCTCCACGCTGAGCTCGAGCGGTGCGGTCGCCTGGCGCACGATCGCGATGCTGGATCGGGATGCCCGGCCGTGCTCGATGTCCGAGAGGATCGTTCGGCCCACGCCGGCTCGGGCCGCGAGGTCGACCAGGCGCCAACCGCGTTTGTGCCTGAGAACCCGGACCAGTCGGCCAAAGCGGAGATCATCCACTCAGCGATGCTGGGCGACGGCGCTCATCCGGCGCTCGCCTCGGCATCACCGCCGAGTTCGCAGGAATTCCGCCCGGGGACGCCTTGCCGCGAAGCCGAGACCCCGAACGTCGTCGGAGCGCTGGATTCCGGATCGTCCGCGTGCGCAGGCGCGTCCGCTCGGGACCGGATCCGCCGCCTCAGGGGACCGACCTTGTCCGCAAGGGGCCTGGGGGCGGAATTTCGACGAAGTCTGCCGCCGGTGGCCAACGGCCCCGAAACGGGCCGCGCGTTACGGCGAGGGCAGCGGTGACGGCGACTTCTCGTCGGAGGGGCTGGCCGTGGCTGCGGCCGACGGGCTCGGTCCACTGGGCGACGGCTTCGGAGTCGGCTTGGGTGTGGGCTTCGGGGTCGGCGTGGGAGCGGGTGCGCAGGGGCCGACGCCCGATCCTCCCCCGCCGCCGGTCGAGGCGGGTGGCGCTGCGTACTGCTTCGAGGGCAGATTGCCCGGCGTCGTGAAGATCTGGCCCGACAGGTTGAGGATGGCCGTGTAGTCCGGGATCTGGATCGAGCCACGGTAATCCGAGCCCGGCTTGACCAGCGGATGATCGATCACCGCCCGGTAGGTCTGGGCACGGCCGATCTTGGCCATGTCGTCGGCCAGGTCGGGCAGCAGCGAGCGGGGCACGTTCGTGCTCAGGGTCTGGCCGATCGCCTTCAGGAGGCCGATCGGGTCCTTGAGGAAGCCACCCTTGACGATCGTGTCACGCAAGCCGTTGAGGAGCTCCTGCTGGCGGGCCGCCCGGGTGAAGTCGGACTCGCCGGACGCCTTGCGGACGCGGGCGTAGGCCAGGGCCTGGTAGCCGTTCAGGTGGTGGTGGCCGGCCGTGATCGAGAAGCCGTTCGTGTAGCCGTACTGGTCGTAGGTCGGATCACAGAAGCCGTGGGCGACGTTGACGTCGACCCCGCCGAGGCGGTTCACGACGTTGACGAAGCCCTGCAGGTCGACGGCGGCCCAGTAGTCGATCTTGATGTGGAGGAGGGTGCCGAGGGCCGCCATCAGGACGTCGTGGCCGGTCCCGTTCGAACCCGGGAACTGCTTCGGGTTGTGGCGAGCGTAGGCGTCGAGGCCGTTGATCTTGCCGCTGTAGCGCTTGCCGTTCGGCAAGGGCACGTCGACCATGTCGCGTGGCACGGAAACCATCGAGACCGTCTCGGCGACCGGGTCGAGCGAGGCGACGATCATCGTGTCGGTCAGCGCCGTGCTCCGGCCCGTGCCGGAGTCGATGCCCATCAGCAGGATCGTGATCCGCTGCGGGCCGGTGGTGGCCGACGGCGACGGTGAGGGGATCGGCGAATCGGACGGCCCCGGCGTGTCGAATGCGTTCGGATCGGGGCTGACCGAGCCCTCGGGCGTCCAGCTCCCGATCGGGCCCGGATCGACGGCGAAGATGTTGTCGGCCTGGACCCGCGCCTCGTTGGTGAAATAGCCGAGGACGATCTGCGGCCCGGCGAGGAGGAGGAGCAGGACGGCGATCGGCAGGGTGTCCAGGACGCGCAGCCGGGGCAGGCCCGGCGCGACGAGGCTGGTCCCCGCAGCGAGCAGGCGCCAGACGAGGACGATCCCCTGGACCCCGAGCAGGAGCCAGAAGACGTTGACCGCCTCGGCGACCAGCCGGCCGGTCGAGGTGGTCGCCACGATCAGCAGGGCGACGAGGACGAGGGCCAGGAACGGGATTCCGAAGATCGCTGCGAGCTTGCGCCGTCCGGCGACGAGGTGGCCGAGGCCCGGCACGATCGCGTCGAGGACGGCCGGCAGGTAGCGCGAGCGCCAGGCCGGGACGTGGGGCGACGTCGATGGGGCCGGCTGGGACGTCGTCACGGTCGGAAGGCTAGCAGAAGGACGAGACCAGGGAGCAGTCCGAGTACTGCCCCAACCGCGATTCCGCCGCCGACCGTGACGTCATTATCACCGTGGTCCTCCCTCTCGCCAGGACGACTGCCCGTCGAGCCATGCCAGGGTTCAAGCCGATCATGGTCTCGCCGAGGGCATGCGGGCCAGTGCCGAACGAACCGTCGTGCCGCACCGTGCCAGTGTGTCCAACGAGTCCCGGAGTTCGGCGTCGAGGTCGACGGCGCGGTCGGCCGACACCAGCTCGTGCCTGGCCGGCCCGCGCTCAGGCCACACCGGCCGGCAGGCTGAGCTCGAACCGCGCGCCACCGCCGGGCTCGTTGGCGGCGCGGACGTGCCCGCCGTGCGCCTCGACAATCGCGCGGACGATCGCCAACCCGAGCCCGGAGCCGCCGGTCGCGCGATCCCGGGCGGGGTCGGCCTGAAAGAACCGATCGAAGACGTGGGGTAGGTCGACCGGGTCGATCCCGGGCCCCGAGTCGACGACGGTGATGGCCACCGACCCGTCTGCCGTGGCGCGGGCCTCGAGCCGGATCCGGCCGCCGGCCGGAGCGTGGCGGAGCGCGTTGTCCGCCAGCGCCGCGAGCGCCTGGCGCAGCCGGTCGGCATCGCCCGGCACGATGAGCCCGGCGGGGGCCGCGACCTCGATCCCGATGCTGGCCGCGTTCGCGCGCGCCGCGAGGTCCTCCGCCACCGAGCCCAGGAGGTCGCGGATCGCGACGGGCTCGCGTCGGAGGGGCAGGGCACGGGCGTCCGCAGGCTGATCGTCCGGAGGTCGTCGACGATCCGGGCGAGGAGCCGGGTCTGGCCTCGGATCGTCTCGAGGTGCTTCGCGTCGTGCGGGTACACCCCATCGAGGATGGCGGCCGTCGTCGCGTCGATGACCGCGAGGGGCGTCTTCAGCTCATGCGCGGCGTCCTGCAGGAAGCGCCGGCGGGCGGCCTCGTCGGCCTGCAGCCGGCCGGCCATTGCGTCGAACGACCGGCCGAGCGAACCGAGCTCGTCGGTGCGGTCTCCCAACCCGGAGCGCTCGTCGAGCCGGCCGCCGGCGAGGGACGCGGCGGCGGCCTCGAGCCGGGCGAGCGGCCGCGCCGTCCGGCTGGCGAGGGCGAAGCCCAGGAGCGAGGACATGCCGGCGGCGGCGAGGGCCACGACGATCAGGGTGATCGTCGTCTCCTGCTGCACGGTCTGGGCGTGCGGGCCGGCCCCGGGACCCGGACCCATGCCCGGACCGCGACCGGATGTGCCCGGCTCCTCGGCCTGCACCGCCGCGAATCCCCGCCCGACGATCGTCGGTGCGGTGAGCGCAATCGCCGCGGCCGTCAGGATCGCCACCAGACCGAAGGCGAGCGCAAGGCGCAGGCGGAGGCTCATCGGCGGGCCGCGCGGTAGCCGACGCCGCGCACCGTGTCGATGTACGACTGGCCGCCGGGACGAGGGCCGAGCTTGTGGCGGAGGTTCTTGACGTGGCTGTCGATCGTTCGATCGAACGCTGCGAATGCCTCGCCGAACACGAGCGCGCCGAGCTGATCGCGCGACAGGGTCGATGCCCGGGTGGGCGGCGAAGGCGGACAGCAGATCGAACTCGGCCCGGGTCAACGCCACGGTACGCCCGCCGCGGAGGGCCTCCCTGCCGGCGCGGTCGATCTCGAGGTCGCAGAACTGCTCGCGTTCCGCCGCCGGCGGGGCGTCGCGCGAAGCCTGGCGCGGAGCCCTCCGTCCGACGCAGGACCGCGCTGACGCGGGCGACGAGCTCGCGCGGCTCGAACGGCTTCGTCACGTAGTCGTCCGCGCCGATCTCGAGGCCGGCCACGCGGTCGACGAGGTCGTCGCGGGCCGTCAGGAGGATGACCGCCGCGTCGCTGCCCCGGGCGCGGAGCTCGCGCAGGACCTCGAACCCGGATCGCCGCGGCAGCATCACGTCCAGCACGATGCAGGTCCGGTGGCTGGACGGCGGCGAGCTCGAGCGCGCGCTCGCCGTCGGCCGCCGTGGCGACGTCATGCCCTTCGCGGCCGAGGTACGCGCAGACCACCTCCACGATGTGCGGCTCGTCGTCGACGACGAGGATGCGGGCCATGACCCAAGCATGACGGGATGGTCGGACGCGCTGACAGGTCCGACCATCCCGATCTCGCGGTCTGCTAGGGGGCCATTCGGCCCTGTCGCCCGGAGCCGTCGCAGGTGCCGTCGCCTGGTCCGGTGCCGGCGCCGTGTCCGGTGCCGGCGCCGAAGCCGGCCCCGTTGCCGGCGGCCTTACCGGCCCCGTTGCCCGCGGCCGCACCGGGTCCGGCTCCGACGGCCGCACCCTGCATCCCGCCGGGGCCGGTCTGATCGACCATCGCCTTCGCCTTGGCGGCTGCCTGCGTCTTGAGCGTCGTCGCCTCGGCCCCCGTGAGGCCGCCCTTCACCACCCGGGCGTCGATCCGGACGGTCCACTGGGCCGACGAGCGCATCGACGAGCTTCTGCGTATCGACCTTCTGGCGGACCGCAATCTGGGCGAGGGACAGCCCGTCGTGGCGGAGGGCCATGACCTGGGCCTGGGTCAGGCCGAGAACCGCCGGCAGGGTGTCGCGATCGCGGACCTGGGCCGGACCGGTCGACGGGGTGGGACTGGCCGCGGCCACGGTCGCGACGGCGGCAAGGGTCGCGATGCTCGCGATCAGGAAGGAGCGCGTGAGTCGGTTCATCGTGGGCCTCTCTCGAAGGCTGCGGGCCGGGTCGCCCGGCGCACCCCACTGGGTGTCACCGAGATCATCCGTTGCGCACGTGGAGCGACGATGGAGGCTGGGTGGAGGTTCGCGGCGGACGAGTGTCAGTCGACGCGGTAGGCGAGGAGGCCGCTGCAGCTCGTCGACGAGGAGCGCATCGAGCAGGGATTGCGCGAGCGTGATGCTGCCGTGGACGCGACCGTCTGCCGGAGATGGGAACGCCGAGCGATCGGTAGAATCCACGGGTGAAGAAGATCGGGTTCCTGTCCTTCGGGCATTGGTCGGCATCGCCCTATTCGCAGGTCCGGTCGGGCTCGGACGCGCTGATCCAGTCGATCGAGCTGGCCGAGGCGGTCGAGGACCTGGGCGCCGACGGCGCCTACTTCCGGGTCCACCACTTCGCCCAGCAGCTCGGATCGCCGTTCCCGCTCCTGGCGGCGATCGGGGCGCGAACGAAGCGGATCGAGATCGGCACGGCCGTGATCGACATGCGCTACGAGAACCCGCTGTACATGGTCGAGGACGCCGGCGCGGCCGACCTGATCGCGGGCGGCCGCCTCCAGCTCGGAATCAGCCGCGGATCGCCCGAACAGGTCATCGATGGCTTCCGCTACTTCGGCTACGTGCCGCCCGACGGCGGGACCGACGCCGACATGGCCCGCCGGCACACCGACGTCTTCCTCCAGGCCCTGTCCGGGGCCGGGTTCGCCCAGCCCAACCCATCGCCGATGTTCCCCAACCCGCCCGGGTTGCTCCGCCCCGAGCCGCACTCGCCCGGCCTGCGCGACCGGATCTGGTGGGGCGCCGGATCCCGCGCGACGGCGGAATGGACCGCCCAGCAGGGCATGAACCTGATGTCGTCGACCCTGCTGACCGAGGACGCCGGCGTGCCGTTCCACGAGCTCCAGGCGGAGCAGATCCGTCGGTTCCGGGATGCCTGGACGGCGGCGGGCCATCAGCGCGAGCCGCGGGTGTCGGTCAGTCGGAGCATCTTCGCCCTGGTCGATGACCGCGATCGGGCGTACTTCGGGCGCGGTAACCAGGAGACGGACAAGGTCGGCTACCTCGATGCTCAGACCAAGGCGATCTTCGGTCGCTCGTACGCCGCGGAACCCGACGTCCTCGTCAAGGAGCTTGCCGGGGACACCGCCATCCAGGCTGCGGACACGCTGCTCCTGACGGTCCCCAACCAGCTCGGCGTCGAGTACAACGCCCACGCCATCGAGAGCATCCTCAAGTTCGTCGCACCGGAGCTCGGCTGGCGCTAGCCAGGCCGATGCCGGCCACGGATCGGAATCGCTCCACGCGGCCGCGCCGCTGGTGGCCAAGCTGGTCGTCGTGGTCATCTCCGGCCGGCCGATGATCCTTCGCGACATCGCGTCGGATCCAAGAGCGATATCTCAACGCACCGTGCGACGCGTCAGCACAAGCGAGTACCGGACCGAGATCGAGATGCCCGTCGTCCCACTGGTCGTCGCCGCCCGGCTGAGGCGCCGGAGACGACGAACGACCCGGAGGGACCGTTTCCATCTGTCGTTGATGCAATCTCTGACGTGCCGTCCGTTGATGCCATCTCTGGACGCTCCATCGGTTGATGCGATCTCGCGATGGTTCGGTGCTGACCTCTCCGGGTCAACACTCAAGATGACAGTCGTGGCTGACAACCGGTAGGGCCGGATGGCCCGAATCAGGTAGTGATTCGCGAGCCTGCCAGGCCGCCGACCCTGCGGCGCCGCAACACCGCATCTCCGCGACCAGCCACAGCCAGGGGTCGCTCGGTCAGGGAGCGCCGACCCCGGTCACGAGGCCGACGGCGTAGGAGTGTGGCGATCCCCGCCCCGAGGAACGCCAGCGCGGCCAGGCTGACCAGCAGGCTGGCCACGAACGCGGGCAATCCCGGCGCCGAGGAGGTATGGGACGAGGGGGATGAACGCGCCGGTCGTGAACGCGACGAAGGAACCGGCGGCGGCCTGCGGCGAGCCGATCGAGCGGGCATCGAGGCTGACCTCCTCAAAGATGAGGAGGCGGACGGCATGGGCCGGATTGGCGAAGACGGCGTCGACGAACCGTTCGGCCCCCTCGGGGCCGAACCCGCGCTCGACGTACTGCGACGCCCATCACAAGGGCGAGATTTCGAGCGCCGCGCTACGCATGCGGGCCGTCCATCTCGTCTCCGTTGGAACCAGGACCTGTCCGCTGGCACGGTCGAGGCCGATCCGAGCCCCACGCTGGGTGGTCCGGCTTCGGCGCGAAGTGCCGGATCGCCTGAATCGAGGACGGCCGATGCGGCCGATCGGTCCGATCGGCACTATTGCCGGGCGCGTCTCGGCGTCGAGGCTCTGGGTCGTACCGGCCGACGTCGCCCCGACTACGCCGCGTGCGACGAACCGGAACCGACAACATGAGTGTGCTCCCGGCCGGTGGAGGATCCTCGGGCGTGCAAACCTTGCACGTCGCGGAGGTGGACCGCGTCCCGAGCCCGTGGGCGCTCGACGCCCCGGAGGTCGTCTCCGCCCTCGGCTCCGATGCGGACCGGGGCCTCGATCCCAATGAGGCTCGTCGTCGCCTGATCGCCCACGGGCCGAACGAGCTCGAGGCGCACGCCGCCAAGCCCACCTGGCGCCTGCTGGCCGAACAGTTCACCAACGCGATGATCCTGGTCCTGCTCGGTGCCGCCGCGATCACCGCAGCCATCGGCGACCTCAAGGACACCGCGATCATCCTGATCATCGTCGCCCTCAACGGGATCATCGGGTTCGTCCAGGAGTATCGGGCGGAACAGGCGATGGATGCGCTGAAGCGCATGACTAGTCCGTCGGCGCGGATCATTCGCGCCGGCGTCACGATCCTCGTTCCCGCGGCCGAGCTCGTGCCGGGTGACCTCGTGCGGCTCGACGTGGGGGACGTCGTGACCGCCGACATGCGCCTGGTCGAGGCCCGATCCCTCCGGATCAACGAGGCCGCCCTGACCGGCGAATCGGAACCCGCCAGCAAGATCACTGCTCCGATTCCCGATGTCACGGCAGCGGTCCTCGCCGACCAGCGGAACATGGCCTTCAGTGGCACCGCGGTGACCTACGGGCGTGGCCTGGGCGTCGTCGTCGCGACCGGGATGGAGACGGCCCTCGGACGCGTCGCCGAACTCCTCGAGGAACATGGCAGCGGCCAGACACCGCTCCAGCGGCGGCTGTCGACGCTCGGCAAGCGACTGGCCGTTGCGGCCTTCCTGGTGTGCATCTTCGTGTTCGTCAGCGGCGTCGCCCGCGGCGAGCCGGCCGACGTGATGTTCCTCAGAGCGGTGAGTCTCGCGGTCGCAGCCATCCCGGAGGGCCTGCCGGCCGTCGTGACGATCGCCCTGGCTCTGGGCGCCCGACGGATGGCCCGACGACACGCCCTCGTCCGCAAGCTACCGGCCGTCGAGTCCCTCGGGTCGGTCACCGTGATCTGCAGCGACAAGACAGGCACCCTGACCGAGAACCGGATGCTGGCCGAGCGGGTCTGGACGCCGACGGCGACTATCGACGTGACCGGCGATGGCTACGCGCCCGACGGGCCGGTTCGGTCCCCAGCCCGGCGAACGACACTTCGCCCTGGCAGCCGACTCGCCGAGGTCGCCGCCGCCTGCAACGATCGCGTCGCTCCATGCGCCGGCGACGAACGACGACCCGTGGACCATCAGCGGCGATCCGACCGAGGCGGCCCTCCTCGCCCTCGCCGCCAAGCTCGAGGCGTCGACGCACGGTCGCCGCCGCATGGCCGCGGGTCGAAGAGTTGACGTTCGACGCCGAGCGGCGACGGATGGCGACCATCCACACGGCTGGTGGCGAGGTCTGGGTCGCCGTGAAGGGCGCCCTGGAGGCGATCGGACCGCTCCTCGATGCGACCGAGGCTCACCTGCTGCGGCGGGCCGAGAGCGTCGCCGAACGCTACGCCGCCGATGGATACCGCGTACTCGCGTTGGCGGAGCGCACGATCGACGACGTCCCCGCCCGGCTCGACGACGCCGAGCACGGCCTCCGCCTTCTGGGGATCGTCGGGATGGCAGACCCGCCGCGCGAGGCCTCGGCCCCGTCCATCGCCGCGTGCCGTGCGGCGGGCATCACGCCAATCATGATCACGGGCGATCACCCACTGACGGCCAACGCCATCGCCCGGCGGATCGGTGTCCTGCGCGACGGCGGACGCAGCCTGACCGGCGCCGAGCTCGAGCAACTCGACGACGCCGCGCTTCGATGCGATCGTCGCCGATGTGGCCGTGTATGCGCGGACCAACCCCGAACAGAAGCTCCGCATCGTGGACGCCTGGCGGCGCCGTGGCGCCGTCGTTTCGATGACGGGCGACGGCGTGAACGACGCCCCCGCACTGCGCCGCGCCGACATCGGCGTCGCGATGGGCGTCACCGGGACGGAGGTCAGCAAGGAGGCGGCCGACATGGTCGCTGGCCGACGACGACTTCGCGACGATCGTCGCCGCCGTCGAGGAGGGCCGGCGGATCTACGACAACATCCGGCGCTTCGTCCGCTACCTGTTGACCACGAACTCCGCCGAGATCTGGGTGATGACGCTCGCCCCGTTCCTCGGCCTCCCGTTCCCGCTGCTCGCCGTCCAGATCCTGTGGGTCAACCTCGTCACCGATGGGCTGCCGGCCCTCGCGCTCGGCGTCGAGCCGACGGAGCGAGGCACCATGCTCCGGCCACCGCGGTCACCGTCCGAATCGCTCTTCGCCCGCGGCCTCTGGCAGCACACGATCTGGGTCGGACTGCTGATGGCGGCCGTTGCGCTCGCCGTTCAGGCCTACGCCATTGGCCAAGGTTGGCCGTGGCAGACCATGGTTTTCGCAACTCTGGCGCTCCTCCAGCTTGGCCATGCGCTGGCCATCCGGTCGGAGACGGACAGCCTGTTCCGGCTCGGCCTCCGATCGAACCTGCCGCTGACGATCACGGTGGCGGCCACGTTCGTCGTGCAGATGGCCCTCATCTTCGTCCCGGCCCTCCAGCCGATCTTCGGGACGGTCGCCTTGACCCTGCCCCAACTGCTACTGGTCCTGGTCGCCTCGACTCTCGGTTTCGCGGCCGTCGAGGTCGAGAAGTGGGTCGGGCGCCGTACGTCCGGGCCGCACGCCGGCCGGGCACCGAGAGCGTCGGCGCAGGTCCACGGGTCCGAGCCGCGAGCCACACGCCACGGTGATCGTGCCGCCGGTTGACATCCCCACCCTGGCCGGGACGTGTCCCAGGAAGTCGGGGTCACGATCCGCTGGCTGAGGCGCTCCGCCGGACGATCAGGACGGAAACGCCCGCATGCAGGAGCACGTTTCGCGAGACGCTTCCGAGAAGCCATCGGTCGAGGCCGTGCAGGCACCGCGAGCCGGTCACGACGAGGTCAACCTGGCGTTCGGCAGCCGCGGCGATGATCTCGTGTGCCGCGTCCCCGGTCCGAACCTCGGCTTTGGTCGGGATTCCCTTCTCCGAGAGCCGTGTGGCCATGGCCGCGGCGTGCTCCTGGTGGCGCTTCCGCATTTCCTCACGTTCGGGCTCGAGCGACAGGCTGCCGAATGTGTACAGGCTCACTAACAAATCGAAGGCGGGCGAATTCGACCGGCGTGACGCTGACGGCGACCGCAGGAAGCCCTTCGAATGCTCCCCACGTGGTAAGCAAGTCGGGAATGATCTCCGCGCACGGCGGCCCGTCGGTTGCCACGAGCAGACGAGACACGCCCGGGCCTCGAGCGACCAGGACCGAACAGCTGGCCCGCTCGACGACCTCGGTGGACACCGAACCGAGCAGCATCGACGCGATCGGGCCGTGACCCCGTGAGCCGAGCACAATCAGATCAGCGCCCACGTCGGCGGCAGCCTCGACGATTACGCCCGGCGCGCGGCCGCGCACGACGCGTCGGTCGACCGACCAGTCACGGCCGCTGAAGGGCGCGGCCAACCGGACCAGGGTGGCGTCCGCCTCGCGGCGCACCGCTTCCTCGGCCTCCGCCAGGCCGGCCCCTCCAGACGTCACCGGATCGCCAAACCAGGCAAGGGGAAAGTCGTACGCCGTGAGCAACGTCACGGACGACCCACTCGGGACCGACAGCGATGCGACCAGATCGCGAGCCTGGATCGACGACGGCGAGCCGTCGATCGCTAGGAGAATCCGCACCGGTTGCCCTCCGAGGAGGATCGACTCTCGTTAGATGATCCTCCCGCCGGCATGTACGGCGGCAGGGCTGTTTGTCACCTTCACCGGGTAGTCGGTCCGGCTCGACGACCGAAGAGACTCCTCATGTCGGTAGATCCGAGGCTGACCGAGCCAGCGCGGCTGCCTCATCGACGATCCCAGGCTGCGGCTCGACCTTGTTGCGGAGCAGGGCCGCGACGCCCTGCGAGGACGGGAATGCCTCGAGGAGCATGACCAGCCCGATGGTCAACGGGACCGCGAGGAGCGCGCCGGCCGGGCCGAGGATCCACGCCCAGACGATGACCGAGAGGAAGACGACGAGCGGGCTCAGGTTGAGCTCGCTCCCCACGACCACCGGCTGGAGGAACTGGTCCTGCGCGACGTTGATGAGGGTGTAGCCGACGACGACGAGCACCGCCGCCCCCAGCCCGCTGTCGAGGTAGGCGAGGATCGTCGGCGGGATGACGGCGATGAAGGTGCCGACATTCGGGACGAAGCTGGCCGCGAACACGAGGATCGCCCACAGGACCGGGAACGGCACGCCGAGGACGAACAGGAGCAGGAATGAGAGCACCGCCGCGAACAGCCCGAGCTCCGCGCGCACGACGAGGTATCGACGCAGATCGGCGCCGAAGCGCTCCATGCCGACCAGAAGCGGATGCTGCTCGCCGAACGCCGCCGCCGCCCGCGCCCGGAGCGACGATCCGCCCGCCAGCGCGTAGATCATCGTGAGGGCGAGGACGAACAGCGCGGCGCCGGCCCCGGAGACTGCGGAAGCCACTGGCCGGATGACGGCGAAGACCTGCTCCGGTGAGATGATCGCTGTGATGGCGCCGGCATCAGCGTTGATCCCGACCTGTGCGAGGAGATCGCGGAATGCCACCACGGCCGCGTTCAGCTCGCTCTCGTACCTGGGGACCTGGACGACGAGCTCACCGACCGAGAGCGCGACGATAAACCCCGCGAGAAGAAGGACGGCGAGAACGACCACGATCGCGCCCGCCAGCGCGAGCGCGTGTCGAACGCCGCGCCGTTCGAAGGTGCCTACCATCGGCCAAGCGATCAGAGCGATGAAGAGCCCAAACAGTACTGGCACGACGAGCGACGCCACCTCGCGGAGGGCGAGCACGGCGACGAGGACGAGGGCGAACCCGCCAATCGTGAGCAGCGGGCCGGCGGAGCGGAGCGGCGGGTCAGCGCCAGACGCATCGTCCGACCGTACGACCGTCACGAGGCGAGAACGACCGCGGCGTTTACGGCAGCGTGGAGTGCGATCGCCGGGTAGACGCTCTTCGTCCGCACCATCAAGACGGCGCAGAGCCCGCCGAGGATGGTGGCGAATACGGCCTGACCGAGAGTGAATATCGTCGCGGTGGCCGTGAGGTTCGCGAGGTGCGCCGTGCCGAATGCGATTGCATCGATGATGATCGCCAGGGCCACCGTCGTCGCCGGCGACCACAGTCGGCGGAGGACGACGAGTAGTGCCGTCAGCAGGACCGCCCGGAAGACGAGTTCCTCCGTGAACGGCACGTCGACGACCTCGATGAAGAGCGATGCGTCGCTGTACGGCGTCGAGCCGATGAGCTGGAGCAGGAACACGGTCCCGGCGGTGGCCAAGACGACGACACCCGCCACGAGGGTCAGGCGGTCCGATACCTGAGCGACTCGGAAGCCGAAGGCGCGTGGCCGCCGAACGACGATTGGCACTCCGATCACGATGAGCCACGACGAGTACACGAGCCCGCGGGCGATGCTCCCGGTCGCGTGCACGATCCCGTTCACGAGGTCGAACCAGACGCCGTTGAGGACTGCGATGGCGGTCGCGCCGGCAACGGCGCCGACAAGGATGGCGGCGGTTTCGAGCCACCGTATGGCGAGGCTCGACCGTCCGACGGTGCGATTGCCGGGACTCGAGTGCACGGGCGACATCCCCCCAGGGAATTGGGCTGATTTCACTTCGTCGGCGTGCGTTGCCATCGAGGTCCCTTCAGGTCGTAGCCCGCGGTCTGCCTAGGTCCAGGCAGAATCGAGCAAGAGTCCCGCGACGACGCCGAGTGCCGCCCCGAAGGCGAGCCCAAGCCCGATCTCAACCCCGACGAGAAGTGCTACAACGAGGCCGACACCGGCGCCGATCCCGGCCCCGATGCCGACTCCGACTCCGCGCGGATTGGAAGTTGTGGGTGGCGTCATGAGATCCCTCAGTCGATAGGCGGCTGATGACGAGGTCGGCCCATTGATTCGGAGCGACGCGCGCCTCTCTATGTCCATAACTGTAGCCCGGGGCCGGCGGCACTCCTAGCGCCGTTGGTCACGAAACGGTGCGACCGGGTGCTCGTCCCCGAGCGCCGAGTAGAGCTCCTCGACACGTCGCAGCGTCGACGCTCGTTCGGTGGAACGCAAGGGCCGCTCGGCCCACTTCGGTCAGGCGGGGCGAACAGCGGTCGACCACATCCTTCAGCTTCCCAGCCCGGCGAACACGTCGTTGCAGACCTTGCCCATGAGCTGGACATAGGCCAGGGCATCGGCGTCGGTCACGCTGAAGGTGTACACGCCGGTCATCGGCGTCGTCTTCATCGTGATATCGGGCAGGTCGTTGGCCATCAGGGTGCACGAGGCGTTGCCCTTGTGGGTACTGATGTACGGCGGTGTGTGGCCCGGGACCGCCTCGTTCCAGTAGGCCATATCACCGAACCCGCTGATTGCGTGATCGCCATTGCCCTTGAGCGTGTCGTATGAGCTCAGGTCGGCGTCACCGGGCGCCCAGTCGATCGAGAACGAGGTGGTTCCCCCGCTGAACTTGTAACCACAAGAGAAGTAGGCGCTGTTGTCGGCGACGTGGGTGATCTGGAAGGCGAGCAGGGCCTGCACATCGGCCTGCGGAATTCGACGAGCAGACGTCGGCGCCGCCGGCAGCCACGGGCACGTTGCCCTGGGCCGTACTGCCGCCCGGCGAGTTCGTCGTCGGATTCGATCCGGCGCCGCTCGAACAGGCGGCCAGGACGGGGATGATCATGGCGGCGAGCAGGATCCGCGGCATTCGTTGCAGACGGGATCGGGTCGACATCGAAGTTCTCCCTGTTGACCTGGTTCGGGAACAGGGGCCGATCGTCGCGTCGAACGATCGCAGTTCGATCGCAGCGTGGCCGCATCGTCGATTCGGTCGAGGAATCGACCCGCGTGGGGCTCGCGGGCCGGCTCAAGGCCGGGTCTGGAGTATCATCCCGACCGGCTCGTTGGCGAGTGGCCAAGCGGTAAGGCGCCTGACTCTGGATCAGGAGATCGAAGGTTCGAATCCTTCCTCGCCAGCCAACACCACAAGCTGTGCGGTCTGACCGGGTTCAGACCACCAGATGATGTGGTTCTGAAAGTGACGGACGGCATCTCCAAGGAGGCTCGGAGATGCGAAGTGCGCCTGACTCTACCCCAACTTGTGCGCCTGACTCTTATGGCACGTCGGGGATTGCGCTTGATTCTGGGGGCGTTCTGGCCATCGGAATCGGAGCCGCGACCGACTTCTTCTGTGCCGCCAAAGCGGCTGAAGGAGCCTCGCCGCGGACGGTCGAGTGGTACCGGGTGATCCTCATCCGGGCGGTCCGCCGGTTCGGTGATCCACGACCCGTCGACGCGACCACGGCGGCCGAACTCCGGGCCTGGCTGCTCGAGCTGCGAAGCTCACTCGCGTCCGAGTCGATCGCCGGCTACGTCCGCGGCTTGAAGGCGTTCGGCAGTTGGTGTGTCGCGGAGGAGCTCGCCGGAGCGCCGGGCTTTCGGGCCTCCGTCGGCCGCATGTCCCGCGCCGGCTCATCGCGCCGTTCAGCGACGCGGAGCTCAACAGTCTGCTGGCCCTGGCGGACGAGCGCGAGCGGGCGCTTGTCCTGCTCCTCTTCGACACGGGATTCCGACTATCCGAGCTGGTGTCCCTCCGTGTCGGCGACGTCCGCCCGGACGGAACGCTCCACGTTGTCGGCAAGGGCGCGAAGGAACGGATCGTGCCGCTGGGAACAACTGCCCGGCGGGCGCTCGTCCGCTATCTCGCGACCAGGGCTCGAGCCTCGACGGCGGACGCGCTATTCACCGGCCGGCAAGGTGCGCTGAGCCAGCGCGGCACCCAGCAAGCCATCGCCCGGCTCGGACGGCGGGCGGGCGTCGTCACCCGCTCCCGCCGGGGGCCAATGCGGTCCGCCTGGCCTTCGGGGACGGAACGCAGGAGGCTCCGGATCGAGGCGCTCGACGCGTCCGGAACCGTCCTGGCGCAGCTCGTCGACGCAGGCGGACTCCAACCGGCAGGGTGAGCCTGCCGTCCCCCAACTCGATACACTGCGGCAGCGCGTTTGTCCTTGTCGATCGAGCTGTGATGCGACTCTTCCGTTCGGTGCCATGGGTGCTGGCCGTCGCGGGGCTGGCGATCCCACTCGTGGGCAGCAGCTTCGTCCTCTGGCAGCCGGTCGCCCTCTGGCTCGTCCTCCTGGCGCTCATCGCGGTCGTGGGACGACACCTCCTGCCGACGACGAAGGGCGCCCGCGTCGCGCTCGCCCTCGGCGTTCTTCCGCTGCTGTTCCTGGCGGCGTGGGAAGGCGGCTGGTGGCTGATCCCGGCCGACCTCGGCTGGCTTGCCGTCGAGCTGCTCGGCAGGGGTGGAACGCCCGTCGCGGGTGTCAGCCGAACGTGAAGCAGAACGCCTCGACGCCGGCG
This sequence comes from uncultured Chloroflexia bacterium, assembly GCA_963727055.1. GTDB lineage: Bacteria > Chloroflexota > Limnocylindria > Limnocylindrales > CSP1-4 > Palsa-1033. Next base: position 176,179 of record CAVSEN010000003.1, on the reverse strand, counting down.
TCGAGGAACTCGATCTCGAAGGTGCGCTGGCTGACCTGACCCGGCTGGCGGATCAGCTGGTAGGTGCGTTGCTCGCTCACGGTGCCGCTGCCGTCCGCCTGGACGTCGGAGCCGTGCGCCGCGCCGGCCGGCAGGCCGTCGAAGCGAACGCGGAAGCGGATCGCCGTACCGCGCTGGGCCGGACCCATGACCAGGTTGACATCGCGGGCCTGGAAGCGGAACGCCAGCCGTCCGCCCGGCTCGTCGAGCAGCGCGGCGCGGTCAGTGATCGTCCACGTGCCCGCCGGCGCCCAGTAGTTGAGGTTCAGCCTCGGCACCGCCGCGTAATCGTGCGGCTGGTCAGGGCGCAGGCCGTCGGGCGAGGCGAAGCCGCTCGCCTGGCCGTAGCCCAGGTAGGTTTCCGGCGATCGCAGCGTCCCGAAGTCGGCCGCCACCTCGAGACCCGTGGGCTCGACCGACACGACGCCCTCTGCGACATCGCTGGCGCCGGCCTCGAGGAGCATCTGCTGGATCGCCATCTCGGTCATGGCGTACTCGCCCTCGCCGAAGTGGTGGTAGCGGATCCGTCCCTGGCCGTCGGCGAGGTAGATCGCGGGCCAGAAGTGATTGGCGAAGGCCCGCCAGACGCGGTAATCGTTGTCGAGGGCGATGGGATACCGGACGTCGAGACGAGGCGCCTGGGTGACGACATTCTCGGGGTCGTGCTCGAAGTCGAACTCGGGCGTGTGGACGCCGATCGACCGCCAGCCCCTGGCCCCCGTATGCGTCGGCCCAGGCCCGGACGTAGGGCAGCGTCCGGAGCCAGTTGACGCAGGTGTAGGTCCAGAAGTTGACGAGCACGACGCGACCAAGCAGCCCGTCCGGCGTCAGCGGCGGGGAGTTGAGCCAGCCGCTGGCGCCCTCGAACCCGGGCAGGCGGCCCTCGACGGGCAGCTCGACGTCGTCACCGGCCAGGTGATGAGCGATCGATCGCAGGCGACCCGCCGGACGAGCCGGCAGGATCGTGGGCTCGGACATCTCGCATGCTCCTCCGTCAGCGCGAGAATACGCCCGTGCCCGGGCAGGTCGGGAGGGGACGCGCTACGGTGTGCCGACCCGTTCTTCTCGCGCCGATCAAGGAGTGCCATGCGATGCAAGAGGACGCCGAGCAGATCGTCGAGCGGTTGCGCACCGACCCGGCCCAGCAACAGGAATGGCTCCGTCAGAACAACCTCATGTACGGCGGCTTGATCGGGGTCGGGGCCGTGATCATCCAGCCGTTCCTGACGGCTCCGACCCTCGACCTGTCGGCGGAGATCTGCGTGGTGGCCTTCGCGCTGGCGTTCCCGCTCCTGGCCGCCCTTGTCCTGCTCAACGCGCAGGAGGTCTTTCGACGACGGGCGACCGGGTCGCGCCTGGTGGATGCGACCAAGGCGATCGCGCAGCTGAGCGCCTTCGTCGGCGCAGCCGCCGCCTTCTGGCACATCGCCCCGATCGCCGGGATTGCCATCGTCGTCAGTGCGATCGTCGCCCTGGGTGTTCACTCGGCCGGCTATGCGCGGCTCGAGCTCCATCGCTAGCCGGCCGGCGCCGAGCCGGGACCAGGCCGGCTCCGATCAGAGGGCCATCTCCAGGAAGACCTGGTCGCGGAGGGGGATGCCGTCGATGAGCAGACCCGGCGGATAGCCCGTCGAGGGTCCGAAAGCATCCTGGACGACGCGGAACATCCGGAAGCCGCGGCGCTGGTAGAACCGGAGGCTGTCGGTCGAGGCGGCGGCTGTCGAGACGATCAGGCGCCGGCCGCCGCGCTCGCGGCAGTGGGCGACGACGGCCGAGACCAGGCGCGTTCCGATCCCCTCGCCCTGCCGGCCTTCGATCACGGCCAGGCTCTTGAGCTCGAACTTCCGCGGGAGGTCGGGCGGGTCTCCCGACTCGATCACCTGCGCGTGACCGACGATCAGCTCGCCGTCCCGGGCGACGAGGACCTCGCCCAGCGCGATGTACGTCCCGACCTGGGCCGGCGAATCATCGGCCAGGGCGAAGAGCCCCAGCAGCGCGTCGCGATCGGCCTCGTAGCGCTCGACCTGCACGGCGCCCTCAGCTCCCGCCGAGGATCTCGGGTGCAGCGTCCGGATTGCGCTTGCCGGCGCCCGCCGGCTCGTCGACCCGGTCGCCAGCCTCCCAGGCCGGCTCACCCGTCTCGTGATGCCGTTCCCGACCCGCCTCGCGACGCTCGGCCCGGGGAGCGGGCTCCGGCGCGGCAGGATCGGCAGCTCCCGACAACGCGCGCTTGATCCTTGCCAACAGCGACATCGAGCAGTCCTTCCGTGCGGTCCAGCGAAGGGTCTCGCCATCGTACTCGTCGCCCCTTCGAGACGGCCCGCGGCTAGGCTATCCGCCATGGCCGGAACGACGCTGCGGGTGATCCTGGAGGTGGGCAAGAAGCGCCGGGTGGTGGCCGGCGCGATGGACTGGCCGGGCCTCGATCGGTGGGGCACCTCGGAGGAGGATGCCGTCGCGAAGCTGGCGTCGTACCTGCCGCGCTACGTCCCCGTCGCCGAGCGGGCCAGCCTGGGCTCCGAGCTCGAGGGATCGGGCGAGATCGAGGTCGTGGAGCGCGTCCCGGGATCGAGCTCGACGGACTTCTGGGGCATCGCTCACGTGCCGTCGCGGATCGAAGCCGAGGTCCTCTCCCCCGCCGAGCTCGAGCGGCGGCTCGACCTCCTCCAGGCGTGCTGGGCCGAATTCGACGACGTGGCGGCCCGTGTTGGCTCGGAGCTGCTGCCCGGGCCACGCAGCGCCGGCCGGAGCCGGGACCAGATCATTCGACATGTCCACGCCAACGAGCCCGAGCAGTTCTCGCGCAAGGTCGAGGTCCGCACGCCGCGCGAGGTCGTCCTGACGCCGGCCGGGCTGCTGGCCCACCGGCAGGCCTACCTCGAGGCGATCCGGGCGTACAACGTGGCCGGCAAGGCGGCCCGGACCTGGCCGATCCAGTTCCTGATCCGGCGCACCGCCCACCACGTCATGGACCACGCCTGGGAGCTGGAGGACCGCGACCCCGCGGCCTGAGCGCGGTTGACCGACCCGCGCGTCCGGGATTATCATCGATTATCGATGATCAGGTCATCCGCTGCGTTGCCGAGGACGCCATGACGCCTGCCTCCCTGTTCAGCCTGGAAGGGCGCGTCGCCCTCGTCGTCGGCGGCGGTGGCGCGATCGGATCGGCGCTCGGCGTCGGCCTGGCCGAGGCCGGGGCCCGGATCGCGGTCGGCGGCCGGACCGCGCCGGCTCTCGAGGCCGCGGTCGAGCGGATCAAGGCGACCGGCTCGGACGCGCTGTCCGTGGTCGCCGATGCCGCCGACCAGGCCGGGGCCGCGCAGATGGTCGCCGAGGCCGTCGGCCGCTTCGGCCGGCTCGATATCATCGTGAATGCCGCCGGGGGCGGCGCGGGCAAGGTCCTGTTCGCGGCCGAGGAGTACCCGGCCGACGCCTGGGACTGGATCTTCGAGCTCAACCTGCGCAGCAGCCTCTACCCGACCCAGGCCGCGGTCAAGGCGATGATCGCCGGCGGGCGGGGTGGCCGGGTCGTCAACATCTCGTCGGTCCGGGCCCAGCTCGGGATCAACGCCGGCTACTCGGCCTATGTTGCCGCGAAGGGCGCGCTCGCCTCGCTGACCCGCCAGTGGGCGACCGAATGGGCAAAGCACGGGATCACGGTCAACGCGATCTCGCCCACGTTCGTCGACACCCCGCAGGTCGCGACCCTGCTCGGCGACCCCGCCTTCAAGGCGAACATCGTCAGCCGGATTCCCCTCGGCCGGGTCGGCGCGACCGACGACCTGATCGGGCCGACCCTCCTGTTCTGCTCCGCCGCCGGCTCGTTCGTGACCGGCCAGATCCTGATGATCGACGGCGGCCTGACCGCGACCCAGTAGCCCGAGCCTGCTCGGGGACCCCGAAGGAGCCGATTCGATGGAACAGGTGACGCCCTCCGTCTTCACCAACACGAAGCTGCGCGGCTGCAATCCGAGCTACGTCCTGACCTCCGACGGCGTCGTGGTCATCGACACCCCGCAGCTGCCGACGAAGGCCGTTGCGATGCGCAAGGAAGCCGAATTGCACGGCCCGATCCGCTACCTGATCAACACCGAGCACCACGTCGACCACATCTTCGGCAACTACTACTTCAAGGGCGCCGGGGCGGTCGTCGAGCACCAGGGCGTGTACGACAACTTCATGGTCGTGACGCCCGACCTCGACCCGTACGAGTACGCCAAGGAAGCGATCCCGACCGACGACCCCGACGGCGCGGCGATCTACCCCGAGCGGGCCGAGTACTACGCCAACCCGAACAAGGGCACGATCGTGTTCACCGGCGACCTCACCCTGCGGGTCGGCGGCACGACCTTCCAGCTCCTCCATACCCCCGGCCACACGCCGGGCCAGATCGCCGTGTACGTGCCCGAGGAGCGGGTCGTCTTCACCGGCGACACCGTCTTCTGCGAGTGCCAGACCTGGCTGATGACCTCGAACGTCAACCAGTGGATCGACGCGCTCGACCGGATCGGCGCGCTCGACGTCGACCACGTCGTCCCCGGCCACGGGCCGGTCACGGACCTGGCCTACCTCCATACGCAGCGGGCGAACCTGCTCGACTGGAAGGCGGCGGTGGCCGACGCGGTGGCCAAGGGCTGGTCCCGCGAGGAGACGATCGCCCGAGTCAACTTCGCCGAGCGCTACCCGGTCGACGTCGGGCAGGGCTACATGATGTCCCACATCCAGACCCTGAACGCCGCCTCGCTCTGGGACAAGTTCACCGGGGCGGTCCCGCCCGAGCGCCGCTAGCCCCCGACGCCGCGGCCGGGCTGCGTCAGGCCCGGCCGGCGGCGACCTCGTCGGCCCGATTCCGGCCGGCGAGCAGGATCAGGTCCTCGTGCAGCTCGAACCACGCGCTGTGGTAGCTGTCGACCCGCGGTGACGCCACGTAGCGCTGGTCGCCGCCGGCCGCCAGGCGCTCTGCCCGGTCGAGCCGGCTGACGTAGGTCGCCAGCCGGGGCAGGCCGGCGGCGAGCGGCGTCAGCCAGCGGCCGGTGTCCGCGTTGAGGCCGGCCAGGTCGGCCAGGACCCGGCCGTCGTACCTCGGATCGGAATGGTCGTTGAGGGCCTCGGCCCCGTCGACCGTGCGCATCTGCCAGGCCGTGACGGTCGCCTTCATCCGCCGGTCGAGGACGAGGAACGCGTCGAGGGCGGCTGCGGCCGCTTCCCCGCCCCACTGCGCCCGGTCGGCCCTGATCAGCTCGGCGCTGGCGGTCTTGCCCGCGGCGGTCAGCCGGAACGAGCCGGCCGCCGGCTCGACGAGGCCGTCGGCCACGAGCCGGTCGAGGCACCCGCCAACCTCGTCGGCGCTCGACAGCTGGGCCTCGGCCAGCCCCGCCGGCGTGCCGTAGCCCTTGATCGCCAGCGAGCGCAGGAGGTCGTCCGGCCCGAGCGCTCGGGCTCCTTCGGCAGGTGGGGCCGTCGTTTGCGCGCCTGTGGCGACCGGCGCCGCGCTCGACTCGGAGGGCTCGGCCGCGACGGGGATCGCGATGCCAAGCTCGGCTGCCCAGGACCGCAACGTCGCGACCTCGGGCACGACCGTCCGGCTCGTGTCGAGGCGACCCGCGAAGACCTCGCCGGTGCTGCCGTCGATCGTGATCGGCATCCCGGACGTGAGCCGCCGGCCGCCGATCGAGACAGCGTCGTCGCTTACCTCAACCGTCGACGCCCCGACCACCGCCGGGATCCCCCAGCCCCGGGCGACGACCGCGGCATGGCTGGCGAGGCCGCCGCGGGAGGTGAGCAGCCCGGCGGCCCGGGCCATCCCGTGGACATCGTCGGGCGACGTCTCGGCCCGGACGAGGATGACCGGCCGGCCGGCGTCGGCCGCCGCGATCGCGGCCTCGGGCGTCGTGGCGATCTCGCCGGCCGCCACGCCCGGCGAGGCCGGCAGCCCGACGGCCAGGGGCTGCTGGTTGGGCTGGCGGCCGGCCTCCCGGCCGATCGCGACGGTCGGCGGGCTGGCCAGGATCGCGGCAACCCGCCCGACGGCATCGGCCCGGCTCAGCGGGAAGTCCTCGTCCTGGGCCATGTCGACCGCGATCCGCAGGGCGGCCTGCGGGCTGCGCTTGCCGATCCGGCACTGGAGCAGCCAGAGCCTGCCCTGCTCGATCGTGAACTCGATGTCGCACAGGTCGCGGTGGAACCGCTCGAGCGCCCGGGCGTCGGCCTCGAGCTCGGCGGCCACCGCCGGCTGGCGGACCGCCAGCTCGGCCAGCGACTGGGTCCGGTGGCTGCCGGCCACGACGTCCTCGCCCTGGGCGTTGAACATCACGTCTCCATACAGCCCCGGTTCGCCGGTCGCCGGGTTGCGGGTGAACAGGACGCCGGTGCCCGAGTCCGGGCTGCGGTTGCCGAAGACCATCGCCTGGACCGTGACCGCCGTCCCGAGGTCGTCGGCGATCCCTTCGCGCCGGCGGTAGGTCCGGGCCCGGTCGCTGTTCCAGGAGCGGAAGACCGCCTCGATCGCCGCCCGCAGCTGGAGCCACGGGTCCTCGGGCACGGCCCGGGAACCGACGACGGTCCGGTACATCTGGTCGAAGCGGGCCCGGCAGTCGGCCGCGAACCGGGGGTCGGCCGCGGTCGCAGCCAGGCCGTGGGTCGTGGCCTCGTTCAGGCCGAGGTTGAGGATCGTGTCCATCATCCCGGGCATCGAGACCGGCGCCCCGGAGCGGACCGAGACAAGGAGGGGGTCGGCCGGATCGCCGAACCGGCGGCCGATCCGGCCTTCGATCGTGGCCATGTGCTCGCGGACCTGGCCGTCGAGGCCGGCCGGCCAGCCGCTGCCGAGGTAGGCATTGCAGGCCGCCGTCGTGATCGTGAAGGCGGGCGGCACGGGCAGCCCGAGGTCGACGGCCATCACCCCGAGGTTGGCGGCCTTGCCGCCCATGATCGCCTTGACCTCCTCGAACGGCCGGTCGAAGCGATGGTCGGAGTCGTAGACCCAGGCCGGCGCGGTCATGGCGCCGCTCCTGGCGCTCCTCCCGTGCTCGTCCTGGCGCTCCTCCCGGCGCGGCTCCTTGGCCTGGTCCTGGAGGGCCAGCCAGACCCGCTCCGGCGACAGGGGCAGGTCGCGGATCACGACGCCGGTCGCCTCGCCGACCGCCCCGGCGACCGCGGCCGCGACGCAGAGCAGGGCGCCCTCGCTCATGCCCTTCGCGCCGTACGGTCCCGGGCCGTCCTCGTTCTCGATCATGTCGCTGACCAGGTCGAGGGGCAGGTCCATGCTCGTCGGGATCCGGTAGTCGATCGCACCCAGGTTCCGGATCCGGCCACCGTCGTCGAAGATCTCGTGCTCCATCAGGGTGTGGCCGAGGCCCATGATCGCGGCCCCCTCGTCCTGCATCCGGACCTGGAGCGGGTTGAGCGCCTTGCCGACGTCCGACACGGTCGCGTGGCGGACGAGGACGATGTCGCCGGTCTCGCGGTCGACGGTCGCCTCGATCGCGGTGCAGTTGAACTCGAAGAACGCGGCCGATCCGCCGAGCGGATGGTCGGGGTCGGCCTCCTTGCGCATCTCGCCGTTGCCGACGATCTCGCCGCCTTGCCGCCCGAGGCCGCGCTTCAGGACCTCGGCAATCGGCAGCTCGCGGCCGGGAAGGCGGACGAGACCGTGCTCGACGACGATGCCGTCCGGGTCGACTCCCTCGAGCCGGGCGGCCATCGCCCGGAGCTTGCGCTGGATGTCGCGGCAGGCGTTCAGGACGGCATTGCCCATCAGGACGGTCGAGCGGCTGGCCGAGGTCTGCTGGTCGTAGGGCACGACCGACGTGTCGCCCATCACCACCGACACCCAGTCGAGCGGGGCGCCGAGCTCGTCGGCCGCGATCTGGGCCAGGATCGTCCGGGCGCCCTGGCCCATGTCCGACGTCCCGGCGAAGACGATCACGCTGCCGTCGGCCAGCAGCCGGACGGTCGCGTAGGACAGGCCGGTGGTCGGCCCGGACTTGATCCCCACAGCGATCCCCCGGCCGTGGCCCGCGGGCAGCGGGGTGCCCCAGCCGATCAGCTCGGCGGCCCGCCGGACCGACTGCTCCCAATCGCCGTCGCAGGGTGTGTCGAACGGGATGAATGCCTCGCCCCGGCGCGCGAGGTTGCGCAGGCGGAGCTCGAGCCGGTCGATGCCCAGGGCTCCGGCGGCCGCGTCGATGTTCGACTCGACGGCCCAGTTGACCTGCGGCGCCCCGAACCCCCGGAAGGCGGTCGACGGCGTCGTGTGGGACAGGACGCTCCGAGCGAGGATCCGGGCGGCCGGCACCCGGTACGGCCCGCAGCCCGGGTAGCTGCCCTTGCCCACGACCCGGTCGGCGATGTCGGCGTAGGCTCCGATCAGGTAGTCGGCGGCGATGTCCTGGAAGGCGAAGGTGCCGTCCGCCCGGAAGCCGGTCCGGACGTGGACCCGGGCGGCCGCCCGGCGGACCGCCTGGAACAATTCCTCGAGGCTGAGCACGAGGCGGACCGGCCGATCCGCCCGGAGGGCCATCAGCGCGACGAGCGGCTCGAGCTTGGCGTGCTGCTTGCCGCCGAACGCGCCGCCCGGGTCGGGGGCGTGCACGCGGACCTTGGCCAGCGGCATCCGGAGGATGGTGGCCAGCACCTTCTGGAGCCAGCTCGGATGCTGGATCGAGCTCCACACGGCGATCCCGTCGCCGTCGGGCGCGGCGACAAACGCGTGCGGCTCGATCGCGAAGTGGGTGACGATCGGGAACTCGTAGGTGTGGTCGACGACCAGGTCGGCGGCGCTCGCGTCGACGTCGCCCCAGCCGACCCGGTGCTCGCGCAGGACGTTGGTGCCCGCCAACGGGTCGTTCGGACGCAGGGCGGCGTCCTGGACGAGGGGCGCCCCGGGGCTCAGCGCCGCGTCGAGGGTGAAGACGGCCGGCAGCTCCTCGTAGACGACCTCGCACGAGGCGGGCACCCGCTTCGGCGGCGTCGATCGTGTCGGCGGCGACGGCGGCGACCGGCTCGCCGTGGTACTTCACCTCGCCGACCGCCAGGACGGGCCGATCCTGGAACTGCGGCCCGAAGCGTGGGACCGGCTGGGGCAGGTCAGCCGGGGTCATCACGAAGCGCACGCCGGGTACCCGTTCGGCCGCCGTCGTGTCGATCGAGATGATCCGCGCCCGGGCGACGGGCACGGTCACGAGCTTGGCCTGGAGGGCGTCGGCCAGCCGGATGTCGGCGACGTATTCCTGCGCCCCGGTCACCCGGCCGCGACCCCCGACGCGCTGGGGCGAGGAGCCGACCCGGCCGATCACGGCTCGGTCACGACGGTCCGACCTCGGCCGCGGCGAGGATCGCCTCGGTGATCTGCTGGTAGCAGCCGCAGCGGCACAGGTTGCCGGCCATCGCCTCCTCGATCTCGGGTCGCGAGGGGTGGTGGTTGGCGGCCAGCAGGGCATGGGCCGCGAGGACCTGGCCCGGGATGCAGAAGCCGCACTGGACGCCGCCCTCGTCGAGGAACGCCTCCTGGATCGGCAGCAGGCGGCCACCGACCGCCAGGCCCTCGATCGTCGTGACCGTGGTGCCGTCGGCCTCGGCCGCCAGGACGAGGCACGAATTCAACCGGCTTGCCGTCGATCAGCACGGTGCACGCCCCGCACTCACCGACAAGGCAGCACGACTTCGCCCCGGTCAGGCGCAGGTCGTCGCGGAGCACGTCGAGCAGGGTGTGGTGGGGCGCGACGTCGATCGAACGGACCCGCCCGTTGACCGTCAGCTCGATCGGGATCGTCGTCGGCATCGCGCTCATCCTGAGGCCAACCGATCCAGGGCGATCGCCAGCCCACGCCGGGCGAGGACGCCGAGCATCGCCCGGCGGTACTCCGGGCTGGCCCGCATCGAGCGGGGCGACGGGCTGGCGACGGCGAACATCGCGTCGAGGATCGCCGCCCTGGCGGCGTCCGACGTGGCCCGATCGGCCAGCACCCCGCTGTCGTCGACGGCCAGGACCGGCCGCGGGCCGACGCTGCCGAAGGCGATCCGGGTCGTTCCCCCGGCCTCGACCAGGCAGGCCAGGGTGACCGAGGCCAGGTCGTGGCCGCGTCGCCGGGTCCGGCGCTGGTGGACGGAGCCGGTCGGCCCGACCGGCAGGGGCAGCTCGATCGCGGCGGCCAGCTCGCCCCGCCGGAGCGTGGTCTGGCCGGACCGAATGAAGAACTCGTCGATCGGGATCCGGCGGGTCCCGGAGCTGCCCAGGACGACGACCACGGCGCCGTAGACGAGCAGCGCCGGCGCCGTGTCGGCCGCCGGCGAGGCGTTGCAGATGTTCCCGCCGAGCGTTGCCCGGTTGCGGATCTGGACCGAGCCGACGACCGCCGCCGACTCGGCCAGGGCGGTGAACCGCCGGCGGATCCGCTCGTCGGCGGCGATCTCGGTCATCACCGTCGTCGCGCTGATCACCAGCCGGCCGTCCGCCTCGTGGATCGACGGTCGGAGCTCGGGAATCCGCTTCAGGTCGACGACCAGCGCCGGCCGGACCGTCCCGTCCCGGAGCCGGATGATCAGGTCCGTACCGCCGGCCAGCAGGCGCGCCTGGTCACCGTGGGCATCGAGCAGGGCGAAGGTCTCGGCGAGGGTCGCCGGCCGGACGTAGTCGAACGTCTGCATGCGTCCGGCGAGGGGCTCAGAGGACCTTGTCGAGCTCGTCGAGCAGCACCTGCGGGGTGGCCGCCCGGATGAAGAAGTAGGGTCGCTCGCTGAAGCGGGCGACGAACCCCGCCCGGGCGCTCCGGAGCGGATCGCTGTCGACGACCGGCATCGGCTGGCCGGGGGCCAGGAGCTCGTTCAGCAGGAAGTAGTTCTGGAGCGAGTGGAGCGTCTGGAACTGGCGCTCGAACGGGATCATCGGCGCGCAGCCCGGGTCGAAGTTGCCGTCGATCGCGGGCACGACGACGACGTCGACCGCGCTCGGCTCGGTGTACAGGGTCCAGGTCGGCAGGCCGCCGAAGAACTTCTCGACGGCCCGGTCGGGGGCCGCCTTGTCGGCCCGCTCGGTGCCCTCGGTCCGCTTCTTGAGGAACGGCTCGCGCGAGCCGGCGGTCACCCGGCCCGTCTCGTCGACGACCGTCGTCTCGGTCGACACCAGCAGGGCGCCCCGCCGGCAGGCCTCGATCTGGCCCATCGTCTTGCCATGGTTCGACTCGCCGCCCAGGAACATCACCGTCTTGCCGCCGTAGCGGACGGCCGACGCGTGGAAGGGATGGAGGCCGGCCGCCTCCATCCGCAGGGCGAGCATCGTGACCACGACCTTCTGGATCGGGCCGGCCGGCCACGGACCCGTGAAGTGCATCGCCCGGCCGTCGTAGGCGACCGACTTCTCGCCGTCCTGGTCCCAGGTGATGTCCGGCTCGGCGAGGGTGACCTCGGGCGAGATCCGGACATCGGCCAGCCGGTAGTTGAGGAAGGTCAGGTCCTCGAGGACGTGCTGGAGCGGCTGGTGGCCGAAGACGTCAACCCGCAGACGGGCTGGGCCGGCCGACATCTCCTCGGTCAGCTGAAGCGGACCGGCCATCAGTTGCCCGGGAAGACGAGGCTGAGCGACGGCCGCCGGCTCGGATCCGCCCAGCGGACCGTGACCTCCTTCTGCCTGGTGAAGAAGCGGATCCCGTCCTCGCCGCGCATCTGGAGGTCGGCGAAGGCCGAGTTCCGGGTGCCGCCGAACGACAGGTAGCCGGCCGGCACCGGGATCGGGACGTTCACCCCGATCATCGGCACGTCGACCTCCAGCTCGAACCGGCGGGCGGCCCCGCCATCGTTGGTGAAGATCGCCGTCCCGTTGCCGTACTTGTGGGCGTTGATCAGGCCGACGGCTTCGTCGAACGAGCGGGTATGGACCATGCCCAGGACCGGCCCGAAGATCTCCTCCTGGTAGATGTCCATCTCCGGGGTGACCTTGTCGAACAGGGAGACGCCCAGGAAGAAGCCGTCGGGCTGGGTCGGATGGCGGAACGGCCGGCCGTCGACGAGCAGCTCGGCGCCCTCCTCCACGCCGCGGTCGATCCAGCGGATCACCTCGCCGCGGTGCTCGGCCGAGTAGATCGGGCCCATGTCCATGCCGGGCTCGTCGCCCGGGCCGACCTTCAGGCCATCGATCCGCTGGCGGATCAGGGGCAGCAGGCGCTCGCCGGCATCGCCCACCCCGATGACCAGGGTCTGGGCCATGCACCGCTCGCCGGCCGAGCCGTAGCCCGCCGCGACCGCCGCATCGGCGGCCAGCTCGAGGTCGGCGTCGGGCAGGACGACCATCGCGTTCTTGGCCCCGGTGTAGGCGCCGACGCGCTTGCCGTTCCGGCTGCCCACCTCGTGGACGTGACGCCCGACGGCGGTCGAGCCGACGAAGCTGATCGCGGCGATGTCGGGATGCTCGAGGATCGCCTCGACCGCCTCGCGGCCGCCGTACACGATGTTGAACACGCCGTCGGGCAGGCCGGCTTCCTTCCACAGCTCGGCCTGCAGCTGGGCCGCGCCCGGGGTGTGCGAGCTGGGCTTCCAGACGAAGGTGTTGCCGCAGGCCAGGGCGATCGGGTAGATCCACATCGGGACCATCGCCGGGAAGTTGAACGGGGTGATCCCGGCCGCGACGCCGAGCGGCTGGCGGAGGGTCAGGGCGTCGACGCCGGTCGACACGTTGGGGGTGTTCATCCCGGCCAGGTGGACCGGCAGGCCGCAGGCGTACTCGACCGTCTCCAGGCCGCGGGTCACCTCCGACAGGGCGTCGGGCAGGGTCTTGCCGTGGTCGCGGGTGATCAACCGGGCGAGGTCGTGGCGGTGCTGCCAGACGAGCTGGCGATAGGCGAAGAAGATCTGGCTGCGGGCGATCAGGGGCAGGTCTCGCCAGGCCGGGAAGGCGGCCCGGGCGGCGGCCACCGCGGCGTCGACCTCGGCCGCCCCGCCGCGCGGCACCCGCCCGATCAGGGCGCCGGTGGCCGGATTGAACACGTCGGACGTCGGGCCGCCGAGGGCCTCGGCCGGCCGGCCGTCGATCCAGTGGCTGATCGTGGGCACGCTCGTCGCCGCGGCGGCCGGTTCTGCGGTCTGGATGGTCACGACGGTTACCTCGCTGGAGCTTGGACCGGCGCCGAGGCGAACCTCAGCCGGGCTTGATTTCGGGGTCGGGCAGGACGACGTCGCGGATCGCCGCGACGAGGTCGTGGTAGGACTTGATGAAGCCGCGCAGCGTCCTGACCGTCGCTCCGTAGCTGTCGAACTCGTCGATCGACAGGCCGTCCGGCTCGAACGCCCGGCCGAAGTCGGGGATCCGGGCCTGGAGCTCGGCGATCATGCCGGCGTCGACCGGCTCGTCGATCCGGGCCAGGGGCGCGATGCCGCTGGCGTTGAAGCGGACCTGCCAGGCGTGGGGCATCGTCAGGACGACGTCGCCGCCGACGAACTCGGTCCAGTGCAGGCGGTGGCGATAGGCCGCCACCAGGAGTCGTGTCCGGTAGCGCCGCTCGGCGTAGATCGCCCGGGCCCGCTTGAAGGCGGCCACGCCCGCCCAGTTCAGGGCGTCGGGATGGACGGCGATCTCGTCACGCTCGACCAGGATCCGCAGCCAGTCGTCGAGGCGGCCGACCATGATCGTGCACACCGGGGTGATCGCCGCGACGTCGCCACCCCGCTCGGCCAGCGCATCGAGGCCGCGCTCGACGGCCTCGGCCACGGCCAGGGCCTGGGGCACCGTGAAGCAGACCGTGGCGTTGATGTTCACCCCGGCCGCGGTCGCCTCCTCGATCGCCCGGATCCCGGCCCGGGTCGCCGGGAACTTGACCTGGATGTTCGGGGCGAGGCCGGCGAAGCGGGTCCCCTGCTCGAGCATCCGTTCGGTGTTGGGGTAGTTCTGGGGATTCGTCTGGAGCGAGAGGCGACCCTTGCGGCCCGCCTCGCGCCGGAAGACCGGCTCGAGGATCGCCGCCCCGCGGACGGCCATCTCCTCGATCGTGGCCCAGGTCAGGTCGACCTCGGTCCAGTCGGGATGCCCGGCGGCCAGCTGGCGGATCCGGGGCAGCCAGTGGGCCTTCTCGGAGCGCAGGACCTCGAGCACGATGCTGGGATTGGAGGTCGCCCCGGTCGCCCCCCGTGCGACGGCGTACTCGAGCTCGGCCACCGCGCACGAATCGTTCCAGTAGTCCGTCAGCGAGCCGCTCGCCATCCGGAACAGCGGGCTGTCGACGAAGCCGTCGAGCGCGGGCGCGGTCACCTCTTGCATCCTCCAGCGTGCATCGCGGTCGCAGTTGAGTATAATCGATTATCGATAGGTTGCACAGTGGCCGTCGCGAGGGTGAACGCGAGGGCGGCAGGGCCGGTCAACATGGACGGGAGGCGCACCAGTGTCTCAGGATGAGGAGATCCTCGGCCGGTTCCTGGGGGATGCCACGTTCCCGGTCGACTGGGCGGCCGAGATCGAGAAGGACTTCTTCTGGGTCTATGACGACCTCCATTGCCCCCATCCAGTCAGCCCGATGTTCTTCGACATTGGCGGCTGGTGGTTGAGCTGCGACCACATGTTCCGCCGGTTCGGCACACCGTTCGCCGTCGACTGGCTGGCCAAGAACGTTAACGGCTACGTCTACACGACGGCCGTGCCGGCCGACCCGGACCTCCGGATCGACGCCACCGAGTACAGCTCGCGCTACGGCGCCCGGGTGCCCCGCGACGCCAGCTTCGCGAAGACGATGGGCGCCTACCTGGACACCGTCCTGCCGGTCTACGGCGACCAGTTCGCCGACTGGTGGCGTGATCGGCTGCGGCCGGAGATGGAGCGCAACTTCGCCTTCCTCGAGGAGCGCCTCGACGCCGTCGAGCGGATGTCGCTGGCCGAGGTCGCCTGCCTGCTCGAGGACGCGATCGACGTCCACGACCGGCACTGGAAGATCCACTGGATGCTCAACTTCGCCCAGCTGTCGGCGACCCTCAACCTGCGGGCCGTGATGGAGCGCACCCGGGGCTCGGTCGACGAGCAACTCCTGGGCCGTCTCCAGAACTCGGCCTCGGACCGGAACTGGGACTCGATCGAAGCGCTCTGGCGGATGAAGAACGAGGTCCGCGACGACGTCGAGTTGCGAGCGGCCTTTGCCGCGGACGGCCCGGCGGCGATCGTCGCCGCCCTGCGCGCATCGGAGCGTGGCCGGCGGTTCATCGCCGAGCGGGTGAACGCCTACCAGCGCGAGTTCGGCTGGCACGCCGTCTGGAGCCACGAGTTCATCTTCCCCACCGTGCGCGAGCAGATGGAGCCGGCGATCGAGCTGATCCGGGGCTACCTCGAGACGGACTACGACTATCCGACGGCGATCGAGGCGATGCGCCTCGACATCGAGGCCGCGTCGCGCGAGATCCTCGACGGGCTGACCGGCAACGCCCTCGACGAGATGCGCGCCGCCAACGCGGTCAACCTGCGGATGGCCCCGCTCACCCCCGACCACCACTTCTACATCGACCAGGGGGCGAACGCCCACGTCCGGCTCGTCCTGATGGCGATCGGCCGGAAGCTGGTCGAGGCCGGCCGGCTCGACCAGCCCGACGACGTGATGTTCCTGCGCTACAACGAGCTGCGCGGCCTGATCGGCGGCGCAGCCGCGATCGACGGCCGGGCGCTGGTCGCCGCCCGCCGGGCCGAGCGGGCCGCCTCGGAGCAGCTCCGGCCGCGAGACTGGATCGGCACCGCCACGCCGTCCCAGCTGGCGTTCCCGTACCTGGTCAACTGGGGCTATCCGGATCGCTTCTACCAGCGCCAATCGGCCGACGAACGGCAGGTCACCGGCCTGGGTGCATCGCCGGGAGTGGTCGAGGGCATCGCCCGGGTCGTGCGCACCGTCGACGAGTTCGACGAGGTGCGCGACGGCGACATCCTCGTCTGCCAGATGACGAACCCGGCCTGGGTCGTCCTGTTCACCAAGATCGCCGGCCTGGTGACCGACACCGGCGGGACGACCTCCCACCCGGCCGTCCTGGCCCGCGAGTTCGGCATCCCGGCCGTGATCGGGACGTCGGTCGCCACCCACCGGATCGCCACCGGCGACCGGCTGCGGATCGACGGCACGGCCGGCACGGTCGAGATCCTGCGCGACGCGGCGGCCGGCCCGCCGGCCGCGCCACCGATCCCGAGGGCGCCTGAGGAGGTGGCGACATGACCAGTCGTGCCCTGTCCCGGAGCGTCCTGGCCGACCAGGTCAAGGACCGCATCCTCGAGGGAATCCTGAACGGTGAGTACCCGCCCGACGCCCGGATCGTCGAGACCCAGGTCGCCCGCGAGCTGAACACGAGCCAGGCGCCGGTGCGCGAGGCGCTCCGCGCGCTCGAAGCGCTCGGCTTCGTCGAGATCACCCCGTTCAAGGGCGCCCGCCTGCGGCGGCCGACCCGGCGCGAGATCCTCGAGGCCTACGCCGTCCGCTCGGCGCTCGAAGCGCTCGGCGCACGGTCGGCCGTGCCCCGCCTGACCCCGGCCGACCTCGACGAGCTCGAGGGCTACTGCGCCGCGATGCAGGCCGCGGCCGAGCTCGGCGACGGCCACGGGGTGGCCGATGCCGACGCGAAGTTCCACGGCCGGCTGGTCGAGCTGGCCGACAACCGGACCCTGGACAAGGTCTGGCGCTCGCTCGAGCCGTTCCTCCGGACCTACATCACCCTGGTCGTGCCGGGCGCCGACCCGCACTGGTCGGCCGAGCTCCACGCTCCGATCCTGGCCGCGCTCCGGCGGGGCGAGCCGGACGAGGTCGTCGCGGCGCTCGAGCTGCACTTCGCCCGGGCCAGTGAGAACATGGCCCGCCGCTGGCCGGACGGGCAAGCGGCGATCGGCGGATCCCCCGGCCCGATCGCGGCACGGCCGACGACCTAGCCGCTCAGCGGGCAGCTCCAACACGCCGATTCGTGCCCGGCCCGCCGGATCTAGCCACCTGGCACTGGCAGTGGTGATACCAGGCTAGAGCCGCAGGCCCCAGGGAGGTGTGCCGGGCGGGTCGGCCGGCGGCGAAGGGGCCAGATGGACCGCTCCCGGCCCGCCAGCCAGCCCTTGCACGATTCGAGCGGGTACGCCACGGTGGACGGGTCGCCGGTCATGCCGTGGCTGCGGCCAGGCCGGCGCCCCTGCTCACAACGTTGCTCACAACGTTGCTCACGACCTTGCTCACGACCACGCTCCGGCCCCCGCCGGCCGGACTCAACCGCCGCACCGCAGCGCAGATCGAGGCCTCCCAGATGACCGCTCCCGCTCCCGCCCGGTCCGCCGCCAGTGCGCCGGACCCGTCGTCCGACTTCCTGCACGTCGAGCGCCATCCGCTCGACGCGTTCTTCCATCCCCGCTCGATCGCGGTGATCGGGGCAACCGAGAAGGTCGGCTCGGTCGGCCGGACGATCCTCTGGAACCTGCTCTCGTCGCCCTTCGGCGGAACCGTCTACCCGGTCAACCCGACCCGGCCGGCGATCCTCGGCGTGAAGGCCTACGCCTCGATCGGGGCGATCGGCGAGACGGTCGACCTGGCCGTGATCGTGACCCCGGCCGGGACGGCGCCGGGCCTCGTCGAGGAATGCGGCCAGGCCGGCGTCCGCGGGGTGATCATCATCAGCGCCGGCTTCAAGGAGATCGGGCCCGCGGGTGCCGAGCTCGAGCACCAGATCCTGGCCACCGCCCGTCGCTACGGAATCCGGGTCATCGGCCCCAACTGCCTCGGGGTGATGAATCCGGTCGGCTCGATGAACGCCACGTTCGCGGCCGGGATTGCCCGGCCGGGCCGGGTCGGCTTCATCTCCCAGTCGGGCGCCCTGCTCACCGCAATCCTCGACTGGGCAGCGCTGGAGAACGTCGGCTTCAGCTCGATCGTGTCCCTCGGCTCGATGCTCGATGTCGGCTGGGGCGACGTGATCAACTACCTGGGCGACGACCCCAACACCGATTCGATCGTGATCTACATGGAGACGATCGGCGACGCCCGGGCCTTCCTGTCGGCCGCCCGCGAGGTCGCCCTGACCAAGCCGATCATCGTGATCAAGCCCGGCCGGACCGCCCAGGCGGCCAAGGCCGCCGCGTCGCACACCGGCTCCCTGACCGGCTCCGACGACGTCCTCGATGCCGCCTTCCGACGGGCCGGGGTGCTCCGGGTCGAGTCGATCAGCGAGC
Source organism: uncultured Chloroflexia bacterium (assembly GCA_963727055.1). GTDB lineage: Bacteria > Chloroflexota > Limnocylindria > Limnocylindrales > CSP1-4 > Palsa-1033. The sequence goes on along the minus strand of CAVSEN010000003.1, from coordinate 157,992 downwards.
TGTTCATGGTCTCCGAGATCCTGGCCAAGCAGCCCCGTCCGGCGGGCCGCGGCCTGTCGATCGTGACCAACGCCGGCGGACCGGGGGTCATCGCAACCGACGCCCTGATCGGCGGCGGGGGCGAGCTGACCGAGCTGACGCCGGCCACGATGGACCGCCTGAACGAGGTCCTGCCGTCGGTCTGGAGCCACAACAACCCGATCGACATCATCGGTGACGCCCCGCCCGAGCGCTATGCCAAGGCGCTCGAGATCGCCGCCGCCGATCCGGACACCTCCGGCCTGCTGGTCATCCTGACCCCCCAGGCGATGACCGATCCGACCGCGACGGCCAATGCCCTGGCCCGCTACGCCCGGATCGAGGGCAAGCCGGTGCTCGCCTCGTGGATGGGCGGCACGGACGTGGCCGAAGGAGCCGCGATCCTGCGCGCGGCCGGGATCCCCACGTTCGAGTATCCGGACACGGCCTGCGTCCTGTTCAACTACCTCTGGCGCTACGCCGACAACCTGCGCTCGCTGTACGAAACGCCGGCCCTGCCGATCGCACCGGAGCGGGGCGAATTCCGCGAGGCGGTCGACCGGATCATCGCCGACGTCACCGCCGAGGGCCGCACGCTGCTGACCGAGTACGAGAGCAAGAAGGTCCTTGCCGCCTACGGCATCCCGATCACCGATACCGAGCTGGCCCGGACGGCCGACGAGGCCGTGGTGGCCGCCGACGCGATGGGCTATCCGGTCGTTGCCAAGCTCCTCAGCCGGACGATCACCCACAAGACCGATGTCGGCGGGGTGATCCTCAACCTGGTCAGCCCGGATGCCGTCCGCGAGGCGTTCACGACGATCCGCGACGCGGTCACGGCCAAGGTCGGGGCCCAGCACTTCGAGGGCGTCACGATCCAGCCGATGGTCAACTGGTCAGGCTACGAGCTGATCGTCGGCAGCAGCCCCGACCCGCAGTTCGGGCCGGTCCTCCTGTTCGGGATGGGCGGCCAGCTGGTCGAGGTCTTCCGCGACCGGGCCCTCGCCCTGCCCCCGCTCAACATGACCCTCGCCCGGCGGTTGATCGAGGAGACGACGATCGCCACCGCCCTGCACGGCGTCCGCGGCCGGCGACCGGTCGACCTCGATGTCCTGGCCGCCCTCCTCGTCCGGTTCAGCGAGCTCGTCGCCGAACAGCCCCGAATCGCGGAGATCGACATCAACCCCCTGCTCGCCTCGCCCGAGCGGATCATTGCCCTCGACGCCCGGGTCGTCCTCCACCCCGCGAGCATCGCCGAGCGCGACCTGCCCCGCCTGGCGATCCGGCCCTACCCCCGGGCGTACATCCGGGAGACAGCGGACGAGACCGGCGTCCCGGTCACCATCCGGCCGATCCGGCCCGAGGACGAGCCGGGCCTGGCCCGCTTCCACGCGACCCTCTCGGAGGCCACCGTCCGGGCCCGCTACGGGACCGACCTGGCCCTCGCGGCACGGACCGCCCACGAACGCCTGACCCGGATCTGCTTCGTCGACTACGACCGGGAGATCGCCCTCGTCGCAGAGGTCCCGGTCGGCGACGGACCGGCCGGGCAGACCGCCGTCGCCGGCGTCGCCCGGCTGTCCTGGGTCCATGCCAGCGACGAGCACGAGCTGTCGCTGGTCGTGGCCGATGCCTGGCAGCACCGCGGAATTGGGCGGGAGCTGCTCCGCTCGGCGATCGCGGTGGCCCGGGCCGAGCACCACGAGGGGATCGTGGCCCGGCTGGCCCCCGACAACGCCGGGATGCGGGCGCTGCTGGTCAAGGCCGGCTTCAGCTTCGAGGAGCACGAGGGCCTGCTGGTCGCCTCGCTCCGGACGAGCTGAGCGGGGCGAGCCTCAGCCCGGCAGCCCGTCCTTGATCTGGGTCAGGGACGGGTCGGGACCCTTGAAGCCGACCAGGTATTCGAGCCGGATCGGCGCGAAGCATTCGTAGAAGACGACATCCTCGGTGCCCAGCTGGCGGAAGGCGTGGACCCAGTCCGAGGGGATCACGAGCAGGGCGCCCGGGCCGACCTCGCTCTCCTCGGCGCCCACCTTGGCCCACAGCCGACCCTGCTCGATGAGCATGATCTGCTCGGCGCCGTGGCTGTGCTCGGGGATCACGACCCCGCCCCGGTAGACGATCCGGGTGAGCATCGTCTTCTCCCCGGAGACCGCCTGGCGGAAGACGCCCGGGATGTACTCGACGGTCGGGAACTCGTCCCAGGTCGTGATCTGTCGCATGGCCACGCTCCCTGTCTTGGCTAGGCGCCGTCGGTCCCGTCGCCGGCGGCCGCGCGCTGCCTTGCGTCCAGGCCGCGCAGGATCAGCTCGGGCGTGACCGGCAGCTCATCGATCCGGACGCCGGTCGCGTGGTAGATCGCGTTGACGATCGCCGGGATCGGTGAGTTGGCAGTCATCTCGCCGACGCCCTTGACCCCGTACGGCCCGTTCGAGGAGGGCTGCTCGAGGACGACGCAGTCGATCACCGGCATCTCGTGGGCGCCGGGCATCAGGTACTCGCTGAAGTCCTTGGGGCTGTGGTCGGGATCGGGATAGTAGGGCTGCGTCGTCTCGTACAGGGCGTGCGACATGCCCATCCAGGCGCCGCCCACGATCTGGCCCCGGACCAGGGCCGGATTGACCTGGCGGCCGACCTCGTAGGCGCTCCGGATGCTGAGAACCGTCACCTGGCCGGTCTCGGTGTCGACCTCGACCTCGGCCACGGTGCAGGCGTGGGCTTCGGTCGAGTCGGGGTCCATCGCGCCGGTCTCCGGATCGACCGGGCTCTTGGGCTTCATCCAGGCCCCCCGGCCGGCGATCGTCTTGCCGTACTTGAACTGGGCGGCGACCGCGATGTCGGCGATCTTGAGCGAGCGGTCCGGCGCGCCCCGGACCAGGATGTGGCCGCGGCCGTCGAACTCGAGGTCGCCCCGGGCCGCCTCGAGCTCGTCCTGGGCAACGTCGAGCAGTGCCTCGCGTGCCTCGTTGGCGGCGACGATCACGGCGTTGCCGACGCGGTGGGTCGCCCGGCTGGCGAACGTGCCCATGTCGTGCGGGCCGCTGTCGGTATCGGCAGTGTCGATCAGGATGTCGGCCATCCCCACCCCGAGGGCCTCGGCGGCGATCTGGCCGATCACCGTGCGCAGGCCCTGGCCGAGATCGGTGGCCGACAGGGAGACGACGAACGAGCCGCTCGTCGTGGCGTGGATCAGGGCCTGGGACGGATCACCGCCGAGGTTCATCCCGGTCGGGTAGTTGACCGCGGCGATGCCGGTCCCGCGCAGCGTGGCCATCTCAGTCCTGCCCTTCGATCCGGGGCGCCGAGGTCATCGCCCGGAAGCGCGCCGGCAGGTCCTGGCCGACCAGCTCGGCCGCGGCCTGGAGCGTCTCGATCAGGGTCGCGTCCTCGACCAGCTTGCGGTGCGGCTTCATGTCACCGTCGTGGTAGGCGTTCAGGAAGCGGACCGCCCACGGATCGAGGCCGAGGCGCTCGGCGATCTTGTCCATCTGGATCTCGATCGCGAACGAGGCCATCGTGATCCCGAAGCCGCGCATCGCGCTCGACGGCTGGCGGTTGGTGAACACGCAGTAGGCGTCGATCGAGACGTTCGGGATCGCGTAGGGGCCCGCCGCGTTGGCCGCGTGCTTGGTCAGGGCGTACGGCGTCTGGCGGCTGTAGGCGCCCGAGTCAGCGTAGCTGGTCACCTTGCGGGCGATGATCCGGCCGTCGTTCAGCACGCCGTCCTTGACGTAGATCCGCCAGGCGCTGCGGGTCGACGAGACCTGCATCTCGTCGATCCGGCTGAACGCGTAGCGGACGGGCCGGTCGGTCTTCATCGCGGCGAGGGTGGCCAGCGGCTCGACGATCACGTCGACCTTGCCGCCGAAGCCGCCGCCCACGGTCCCGCCGACGAAGTGGAGCTGGCTGCCCGGGACCTGGAGAATGATCGCGGTGTTGTCCAGGCTGAAGTAGACGGCCTGGCTGTTGGTGTAGACCGTGAACCGGCCGTTCGCCTCGGGGACCGCGATGCAGGCCGTCGTCTCGGTCGGCGCCTGTTCGATCGGCTTGGTGTTGTAGACGCCCTCGACGATCTGGTCGGCCCGGGCGAAGGCGGCCTCGACATCGCCGAAGCGGACCCGCCGGCAGGGATGGCCCTCGTACATGAACGTGTTGTTGCCCCAGTGGGTGACGATCGGGGCGCCGGGCTTGAGCGCTTCCTCGACGTCGAAGACCGCCGGCAGCTCCTCCAGGTCGAGCCTCACCCGGGCGACCGCGTCGAGGGCCGCCGCCTCGGTCTCGGCGACGATGGCCACGATCGGCTCGCCCTTGTAGCGGACGCGCTCCTCGGCGAGGACGTACTCCTCCTCCGGCTCGACCCCGATCAGGCCCAGGATCGTGTAGACGTTGTGGGGCACGTCGGCGTGGGTCAGGGCCCGGACGAAGCCCGGCACGCGCTCGGCCTCGGTCAGGTCCACGCCCCGGATCCGGGCGTGGTGGACCGGGCTGCGGACGACCTTGAGATGGAGCAGGCCGGGGAACGTGCGGTCGGTCGTGAACCGGGTCCGGCCGGTGACATGGCCGACGCCGTCGCTGCGCGGGACGGACCGGCCGACGACCTTCAGGTCCGGGTTCATGGCGGACTCTGCCCGCCGCCCGCGGCTGCCTCGACGGCGGCCACGATCGGCTCATAGCCGGTGCAGCGACAGACGTTGCCGCCCAGGGCCTCGATGATCTCGGCCCGGCTCGGCCGCGGGTTGCGGTCGAGGAGGGCGCTCGAGACGACGATCATCCCCGGCGTGCAGTAGCCGCACTGGAATGCACCGGCATCGATGAACGCCTGCTGGAGCGGGCTCACGCCCTCGACCGGCGAGAGGCCCTCGAGCGTGGTCACCCGCCTGCCGGCGACATCCTCGATCGGGACGAGGCAGGACATCACCGGCTCGCCGTCGACCAGGACCGCGCAGCTGCCGCAGCCGCCCTGCCGGCAGCCTTCCTTGACCGCGGTCATCCCGAGCTGGGAGCGGAGCACCGTCTGGAGGGTGGTCAGGGGCTTGACCATGACCTCGACCTCGCGCTGGCCGAGCTCGAAGGCGACAATCGTCGATGGCATCAGCGGTGGTCCTTGCGGTCGTGCTCCTGGACGTGCGGCGGGCCTGCCGATGCCTGGCCGGCAATTCCGGCCAGCGCCCGGCGGACGAGGACGCCGACCATCCGGCGGCGGTACCACTCGGTCGCCAGCGCGTCGGTGAAGGGCTGGCATTCGGCCGTGGCGGCCTCGGCCGCCCGCTCGATGTCGGCCGGCTCGAGGGTCGTCCCGGTGACCGCCGCCTCGGCGGCCGCGGCCCGGATCGGATGGGGGCCGGCCGCGCCCAGCGCGACCCGGGCAATCGTGATCCGGCCCGCCGTCCGCTCGATGGCGACGGCGACGGTCACCACGGCCGGCGTGTTGGCCTGCTTGCGGCCCAGCTTGAGATAGCCCGTCTCGTGGACGGCGAGCGGAACGACGATCTCGACGAGCAGCTCGTCGGGGGCCAGGGCGGTGCTCATGAAGCCGGTCCAGAACTCGGCCAGGGGCAGCACCCGCTCTCCGCCCGGACCGGCCAGCCGGACCCGGGCGTCGAGGGCCAGCAGGGCGACGCCGAGATCGCCGCCCGGGGGCGGGGTGAAGAGGTTGCCGCCGACCGTGGCCAGGTTCCGGATCGGCCAGCTGGCGGTGCTGGCGGCGGCCTCCCGGAGCAGCGCCAGGTGGTCATCGGCCAGGAGCGCGCTGAGCGTCGCCGCGGCGCCGATCAGCAGCTCATCGCCGCGCTGCTCGATCCGGTCGAGGCCTGCCGCCCGCAGGCTCATCACCCGCTCGGGCAGCGAGATCCCGTCGTTGATCAGGGGCATCGCCACGGTCCCGCCGGCCATCACCAGGAGCTCGGAACCGTGGTGCTCGAGGAGGCCGATCGCCTCGGACAGGGATCGCGGCTGCAGGTACTCGAGGACGCTCACCGGACGGCCTTGGCGACAGGGGTCTTGGCCACGGCGGCCGCCGGGACCGCCGCCAGCCGGCGCCCGAGCCGGACCAGGCCGTCGTTGACCATCGACCGGGCGAGGCCCTCGATGAAGCGTGAGTCGAGCCGGGCGAGGGGCCCGCTCACCACGGCGGTCCCGTCATAGGTGACGATCGTCCGCGGGCCATCGGCGGCCAGGCGGAACGTCGCTCGGCCGGCGATCGTGCCCACCCGGCCTTCGAGCCGGCCCTCGAGCACGCCCCACGCCGGCGGCTCCGATTCGACCAGCCGGACGACCGTGTCGTAGGTTCCGACGATGGCCGGCAGGCGGAGCGAGATCCGGCCGCGGTACTCGTTGGCCGAGACCTGCTCGATCGCCTGGCAGCCGGGGATCACCTCGAGCAGCGTGCCCGCATCGCAGATCGCCTCGAAGACGGCCGCGCGGGGCGCGTCGAGCGTCGCGCCGCCGGTCACGTTCATCGGGCGGCGGGGCTCAGCCGACCACGAGGTAGCCCTGCACCACGCTGCTCGAGACGAGCGCGTTGAGCGCGGGCTGGAGGCCCTGGTGGACGGGCGAGTTGCGCCAGGCAAGCGATGCCTCGGCATCCCGGAAGCGGAGGACCATCTGGTAGCCGGCTTCATTCTCGGCTTCGCGCAGGAGCTCGACCCGGACGAAGCCGGGCGACTGGGCCATGGCCGGGCCGTAATCCTGGGCAAAGAAGCGCTCGAACTCGGCCGTCCGATCGGGGTGGACGCTGAACGTGATGTGCCGCTCGATCATTGCCTGGCCTTTCCGGACGCCGTTCGTCGGGCGTCATGGCGACGCCCGTCCGCCCCGGCCACGATGCCACCGACCGGCCCGGCCGGACACGGGCTGGAGGCCACGCCGGCCCGGCCCGTTGGCGGTTGGATAGGGGCCGATTCACCCTTGACGAACCGGTCCTCCGCGCGTCTGATCATCGCCTCACCCGGGCCGACCCGCCGGCGACCAACGCCTCGACCTCGGCCAGGGTCGCCGTCGAGGTGTCACCCGGCGTGGTCATCGCCAGCGCACCGTGGGCGACCCCGTACTCGAGCGCGACGCTCAACGGCAGGCCGCCGAGCAGCCCGTAGATCAGCCCGGACGCGAACGAGTCGCCGCCGCCGATCCGGTCGAGGATCTCGAGGTCGGGCCGCGCCGTCGCGACGGTCAGCCGCCCGTCGGCATAGCCCGCCCCGCCCCAGTCATTGCGGCTCGCGCTGCGGGCGACCCGGAGGGTCGTGGCGATCACCGCCAGGTTGGGGTAGGCCTCGACCACCCGGGCCATCATCTCGCCGTAGCTCGCCGGATCGAGGCTCGACAGGTCGGGCTCGGACGGCCCGGTCGGGAAGCCGAGCGCGGCGCCGAAGTCCTCCTCGTTGCCGAGGATCACGTCGACGAACGGGGCGAGCGAGCGATTCACCGCCTGGGCCTGGGCCTTGCCGCCGATGCCCTGCCACAGGCTCGGCCGGTAGTTGAGGTCGTAGCTCACGATCGTGCCGTGCCGGCGCGCGGCCGCCATCGCCTCGGCGGCAACCTCGGCCGTCGACGACGAGAGCGCCGCGAAGATCCCGCCGGTGTGGAACCAGCGGGCGCCTTCCGTCCCGAAGATCGCGTCCCAGTCGATGTCGCCCGGGCGGAGCTGGCTGGCGGCGGTACCTCCCCGATCGGAGACGCCGACAGCGCCGCGCACGCCGAAGCCCCGCTCGGTGAAGTTCAGGCCGTTCCTGACGCTCCGGCCGACGCCGTCGTACGGCCGCCAGGCGACGTGCCCGAGGTCGACCCCGCCGGTCAGCATCAGGTCCTCGATCAGCCGCCCGATCGGGTTGTCGGCGAAGGCCGTGACGATCGTCGTCCGCAGGCCGAAGCAGCGCCGCAGGCCGCGCGCGACGTTGTACTCGCCGCCACCCTCCCAGGCCCGGAACTGGCGCGCCGTGTGGATCCGGTCCTCGCCCGGGTCGAGGCGGAGCATCACCTCGCCCAATGCGACGAGGTCCCAGCGCGCCTCTTCGGGGCCCTTCGGGGCGAGGCTCACGAGCCGGACGCCCCGCTCGCGGCGGGCAGGCCGGCGCGAACCCGTTCGACGCAGGCGACCGCCTCGCGGGCGAGCCCGGTGATCTCGGTCCAGCCCCCGGCCGCGATGGTCCCGGCCCGGGCCAGCCAGGTGCCGCCGACCGCGGCCACCGAGCCCAGCTCGAGGTAGTCGGCCAGGTTCGCCGGGCTGACCCCGCCGGTCGGCACGAAGCGGACCATCGGGTAGGGCGCCTCCAGGGCGCGCAGGTAGGCCGGGCCACCGAGCGCGGCCGCCGGGAAGACCTTGACCAGGCGCAGGTCCCGGCCGAGCGCCGCCTGGAGCTCGGTCGGGGTGGCAATGCCGGGCAGGACGGCGACGCCCCGGGCAAGCGCCCGGTCGACGATCGCGAGGTCGAGCCCCGGGCTGACCAGGAACGCGGCGCCGGCCTCGATCGCCGCATCCGCCTGGGCCACGGTCAGCACGGTCCCGGCACCGACCAGCATCCCGGGCACGCCCTGCCGGATCGCCCGGATCGCCCCGACGGCCGCCTCGGACCGGAACGTGATCTCGACCAGCGGCAGGCCGCCGGCAACGAGGGCCTCCGCCAGGGGGACGGCCCGGTCGGCCGTCGCCACGGTGACCACGGGCAGGATCCCGTGCGCGGAGAGCGTGGCGGCCAGGTCCATCGTGCGCGTCCTCAGGGAGCGGCCCCCAGACCGCGGGTCCGATTCTAGTCCTCCGCCCCCGATCGGGGGCTCAGCGCCCGGGCATCGCCGCGAACGTCCGGTCGATGTCCTCGAGGAGGCGGACCGTCGACTCGGCCACGACCGCCAGGTAGCGCTCGCCGAACTCGGCGCTCGCGTTCCGGGCATCGCCCCAGGTGCCCGACCGGGTTGCCCGGTGGACGGAGCCGGGCGCCGAGAAGAAGAACGCGGTGTGGACCGCCGCGCCGCCGGTGACCTCGGGGAAGGGCGGGAACTCGACGTTCGCCCGGTCCATGTCGACCAGGTCGGGGGCGATCGCCAGGACGGCCGAGGTCTCGCCCCGGTTGGCGTGCAGGCCGGTCGCCGGGTCGAAGAACTCGGCCGCCTCGGCCGGCGTCATGCCGTCCCAGTAGTTGATCGGGAAGGCGTGGACGCCGGCCGGCAGGCGGTCCGCGGCGTTGGCGCAGGCATAGGCGATCGCGTACGTGTTGTCGTAGTGGCCATTGAGGAAGACGATCCGCCGGAAGCCCACCGCGGCCAGCGACGCGCACAGGTCCTCGATCAGCGCCATGAACGTCGGAATCCGGACTTGGACCACGCCGGTGAATCCCACGTGGGGGTAGGACAGGGCGTAGTTGACCGGCGGCGCCACCACGCCGCCCACGCGCGGCGCGACGCGCCGGGCCACCTCCTGGGGAATCAGGACGTCGGTCAGGAGCGGGGCATGCGGGCCGTGCTGCTCGGTCGAGCCGACCGGCACGATCACCGTCAGGTGGTGTTCGAGGAAGGCCTCGACCTCGAGCGTGGTCATCTCGCCGAGGAACACGGTGGGCGGCTTCATCGCGGTCCCTTCTCCTCCTGGCTCGGTCTGCTGGACGAACGATAGCGGGCCGTTTGGCCCTGTTGGGGGCGCTCCGCGCGTGGCTACGATCGGATGATCGGCGGACCGTCCGGACCGCTGGTTCGACGACCTTCCGCGGAGCATCCAGATGGCTGTCCAGGCCCCAGCGCCGCTCCTGCTGGCCCCGCCCGACGGCCGGCCGATCAACGTGCGCCGGGCCGCCGACCCCGACTGGGCGGAGTGCGGACGGATCTGCTTCGAGGCGTTCGCCGCGGTCGCCCGGCGGCACGGCTTCCCGCCCGACTTCCCGACGGTCGAGGCCGCGGCCGGCCCGATCCGCGGCCTGATCAACCACCCCGGCGTGTACGGAGTCGTCGCCGAGCGCGATGGCCGGATCGCCGGCAGCAGCTTCCTCGACGAGCGCTCGTCGATCTCGGCGATCGGACCGGTCAGCGTCGACCCGGCGGTCCAGGACGCCGGTGTCGGCCGGGTGCTGGTCGGCGCGATGCTCGACCGCGTCGCCGAGCGGGGCGCCCCGGGCGTGCGCCTGGTCCAGATTGCCTACCACAACCGCTCGCTCAGCCTGTATGCCAAGCTCGGCTTCGACGTGCGGGCCACGCTCGCCGCGCTGCATGGCGATCCGCTTGGGGAGGCGCTGCCCGGCTACCGCGTCCGGCGGGCCTACCCCGACGACGAGGGCGAGTGCAACCGGCTCTGCGTCCGGGTCCACGGCCACGACCGGTCGGGCGAGCTGCGCGAGGCGATCGCCGCCGGCACGGCGCGGGTCGTCGAGCACCTCGGCCGGATCACCGGCTACACCTGCGGGATCTGCTACTGGAGCCATTCCGTCGCCGAGGCGAATGCCGACCTCGAGGCCCTGATCTGCACGGCCGGCGCGATCCCGCCGCCGGGCATCCTGGTGCCACTCGACAATGCCGATCTGTTCCGCTGGGGCCTCGCCCGCGGCCTGCGGGTCTTCTTCGTCACGAACCTGATGAGCGTCGGGATCTACCAGCAGCCGCGCGGCGCCTGGCTGCCGTCGGTCGGTTACTGAGCCTCGTCAGCCGGCGCTGATCCAGGCCCCGGCGCGCGCCACCCGGACCACCTCCAGGGCATCGTCGAGCTCGACCAGGTCGGCCCGCTGGCCGACGGCCAGCCGGCCCCGATCCGTGACTCCGAGCAGGCCAAGCGGGTTGCGGCTGGCGGCAGCGACCGCCGCGGGCAGCGCCAGGCCGGCCGCCACGAGGTTGCGCACGGCGCTGTCGAGGGCGATGACGCTGCCGGCCAGGGTGTCGCTGCCCGCCAGCCGGGCGCTGCCGGCGCGGACCTCGACCTCGAGACCGCCCATCACCATCCGCCCGTCGCCCAGGCCGGCCTGGGGCAGCGCGTCGCTGACCAGGATCAGCCGGCCGGCCGGCTTCGTGCGTTCGATGATCGGCCACAGGGCCGGATGGACGTGGTGGCCATCGGCGATCAGCTCGACCGTGACCGCGTCGTCGGCCAGGGCGGCGACCGCCAGGCCCGGTGCGTGGTGGTCGATCCCCGACATCGCATTGAACAGGTGGGTCGTCGAGCTCGCGCCGGCGGCGTAGCCGGCCCGGGCCTGCTCGAGGCCGGCGGCGGAGTGGCCGAGGGACACGACGACCTGGTTGGCGACGAGCCAGCGGATCAGGTCGAGGCCGCCCTCGACCTCGGGCGCGACGGTCATCACCTTCAGGCCGGGCAGGAGCGGACGGAGGACGTCGTGGCCAACGGCGGCCGGGACGGCGATGAACGCCGGGTTCTGGGCGCCCTTCCGGCTGGGCGAGAGGAACGGGCCCTCGAGGTTGAACCCGAGCGGGTCGGACCCGTCCGGCGGGGCGTCGGGCAGCCAGCCGCGGACCCGCTCGGCGAAGGCCGCCAGGGTGTCCAGGCCGGCGGTCACGGCGGTCGGCAGGAATCCGGTCACGCCGCGGCGCAGGAGCGCCCGGGCCATCCCGTCGAGATCCGCCCGGGAGCCCATCGCGTCGTGGCCGCCCCAGCCGTGAACGTGGAGGTCGACGAACCCGGGCGCCAGGTACGGCCCGTCCGCCTCCCGCTCATCGGGCTCGATCGCCGCGATCCGGCCATCCTCCAGCACGAGCCGGCCGGCGATGATCGTGTCGTCGAGGACGAGCCGGCCGCCCACCGCGGTCATCGGGTCGCCCACCCCTCGTCCACCTCGAACCGGACGTCGAGGGCGTAGCGGTCGCCGGGATAGCGCGATTCGGTTGCCTCGACCGGTCGCCCGTCGGCGGCGACGATGACCCGCCGCTCGACGAGCAGCGCGTCCCCCACCGCTACCCCCAGCAGCTCGGCGTCCTCGGCCGTGGCCGGCTCGGCGGAGATCGTGCCCTGCCCGCGTCGGAGGTGGAGGTCGGCCCGGGCGAGCGCCTCGTGCAGGGAGCCCGACTCGAGGTCGGCGGCCATCACGATCGCCTGGACCCGCCGGACGAGGACCGCCGTCTCGGCGGCCATCGCCCGGTCGTCGACGAAGCGCACCCGGCGGACGACGACGACCGCCTCATCGGGCTGCAGCTCGAGCGCCTTGGCCTCGGCCTCGGTTGCCGGGCGGACCTCCCGGTTCAGGAGCCTGGAGCTCGGCGTTCGGCCCTGGCGGCGCATCTCCTGGGTGAAGGCCATCAGCCGGTCGGCGTAGCGATGGGCCGGTGGCTCGACGACGAATGAGCCGCGGCCGGGAATCCGCCGCACGAGGCCGTCCTCGGCCAGGCGCTGCATCGCGTTGCGGGCCGTCATCCGGCTGACCCCGAATTCGCGGCACAGGTCACTGTCCGACGGCAGCCGGTCGCCCGGCCGCATCGTTGCCAGGCGAGCGCGCAGGGCAAGCTCGATCGAGCGGTAGTGGGGCGTCCACGAGGCCCGGGGCATCATCGGCCGGCCTGCTCTGCACCGTGGACCGCGGCGCCGATCGCGCCGGCCCACGTCCCCAGTTCGGCCCGCACCAGGGCCACGTCCTCGATCGAGGTCGTCCGCACCCGGCGGGCGATCTCGGCCCGGATCGGCGCGAAGAGGACCTCCCCGGCCGCCGCCACGCCGCCGCCGACGACCACCCGGTCGGGTGCCACGACGGTGATCATGTTGGCGATCCCGATCCCGAGGTAGCGGCCGATCTCGGCCAGGCCGGCCCGGGCACGCTCGTCGCCGGCCTCGACCGCCCGGACGGCATCCTCGGCGCTTGCCGTGCCGCAGGCCGCCGCGATCTGGTCGGCCCGGGCGAATGCCTCGAGGCAGCCCCGATTGCCGCAGTTGCACCACGGGCCGTCAGGATCGATCGTCTGGTGGCCGATCTCGCCGGCGGTGCCGTCGTGACCGGCATGGACCCGGCCATCGATCACCAGCACGCCGCCGATCCCGGTGCCGAGGGTCAGCCCGACCATCGACGTCGCGCCCCGGCCGGCCCCCAGGCGCAGCTCGGCCAGGCCGAAGGCCCGGGCGTCGTTGATCAGGAAGGCGGGCAGCCGGGCGGCGGCACCCACCGGACCGGCGACCGGATGGCCGGCCCATGGTCCGGGAATGTTGACCAGGAAGCGGGTCGTGCCGGCGACCGGGTCGTAGAGCCCGGGTACGCCGATCCCGATGCTCTCGACCGGCCCCCACTCGGCGCAGGCCGCGACCGCGACCTCGGCCAGCTGGGTCACGATGGCGCCCGGCACAGTCGCCGGATCCGGCCCGATCCGGGTGGCGACCTGGCCGGTCGCCAGGCTGGCCCACGCCTCGCCGTCGCGGGCGACCACCGCCCACTTCAGGTTCGTGCCGCCGAGGTCGAGACCCAGGTGTCGACTGGCAGCCGCCTGGGTCGTCACGTCAGGTCCGCGGGCCGGAGTCGCTCACGACTCGGCCGTGACCCGGGTGTAGGCGGCGGCAACGGCCACGATGATCGCCCCGAACAGGATCTGGCGGACGGCCTCGGGATAGCCGAGCGACGAGAGGAGCGAGCTGATGACGGTCAGGATCAGGGCCCCCACGATCGCTCCGCCGAAGCCGCCCCGGCCGCCCATGATCGACGTCCCGCCGATCACCGCCGCGGCGACCGAGGGCAGGACCGACGAGTCGACGAGGGAGACGCTGGCCACGTTCGTCTGACCGGTGACCAGGAAGCCGGCGATCGCCGCCATCAGGGCCGAGATGACGTACAGCACGACGAGGACCTGCCACGACCGGGCGCCCGACAGGCGGGCGGCCACCGGGTTGTCGCCGATCGCGTAGAGCAGCCGGCCGAAGCCGCTCCGCCGGAGGCCGACCAGAATCGCCACCGTCAGCGGGACGAACAGCAGGAGGCTGACCGGCAGGATCCCGAAGACCTCCTCGGAGCCGATCCAGCGCAGCTCGGGCGGCACCCCGGAGTTGGTCTTGACCATGACCAGCTGCCAGACGTTGGCCAGGCCGAGGACGACCAGGCTCATGCCCAGGGTCATGATCAGGGGATGGACCCGGAAGACGCCGACGCCGACGCCGGTGACCAGGCCGGCCAGCGCCGCCACGAGGAGGGCGATGACGATCCCGGCCGGCGTCCCGGGGCCCATCACCAGGGTGGCCACGACGAAGCCGGACATCGACGCAACGGCCCCCACCGACAGGTCGATCCCACCGGTCAGCATCGTCAGGACCTGGCAGCCGGCGAGGATGGCCAGGGGCACGGCCGCCCGGATGATCACCCCGATCCATTCGGGGCTGACGATGCCCGGCCGGGCAAGCTCGCTCAGGCCGACGAGCACGGCCAGCAGGACGAGCAGGGGCAGGATCGGCCGGTCGCGGAACAGGCGCCCGATCGCTGCCGTGCCCAGCTGCGAGCGGCGCGTGCCCGACACGCCGGCGGCGCCGCTCATGCCCGTGCCCGCCGGATCTGGACCAGGCTGCCGATCATCACGACTCCGATCAGGATGAGCCCCTGGACGACGGTGGCCAGGTTCGTGTTCACGTTGAGGAAGGTCATGTCGGTCCGGATCAGCTGCAGGATCACGACCGCCACGATCGAGCCGAAGACACCGCCCTTGCCGCCGGCCAGGCTGACCCCGCCGAGGACGACCGCGGCCACGCTCAGGAGGGTGTACGGGCCGGGGACGGGCGTCCCGATGCCGGTGCTGGCGGTCAGCGACAGGCCGGCCAGCGCCGCGAACAGGCCCATCAGGGCGTAGGCCAGGACCTTCGTCCGGCCGATCGAGACGCCGCTCCGGAACGCGGCCAGCGGATGGCTGCCGGTGGCGTAGATCGAGAGGCCGAGCCGCGAGCGGCGGACCGGGATCCAGATGACGGCCACCACGACGATCAGGACGACCGCGGCCTTGGGGATCCACTCGTTCAGGAATGACCCGCTGGCGAGGTCCATCAGCCACTGGGCCGAGCTGCCACCGGGGGTGGGCAGGACGAGCAGGGCGAAGCCGGCCCACACGAACGACATGGCCAGGGTCACGACGATGTCCGGGACGCGGGTGATCACGACGACCCCGCCATTGATCGCTCCGAGGAGGAGGCCGAGGCCGAGGACCGCGATCACGACGAGGACGTCGAACTGCTCCGACTGGCCCTTCATCAGGCTGGCCGAGACGACGTTGGTGAGGGCCATCATCGCCCCGATCGACAGGTCGATCCCGCCCGAGATGACGACGACGGCCTGGGCGACGGCGGCCAGGGCGAGGGGCAGGACGGAGATCCCGAGGCCCTGCACACCGGTCACGCCGTAGCTCGGCTGGATCAGCTTGGTGAAGACCAGGAGGAGGACGAGGAAGCTCACCAGGCCGAGCACCCAGCCGTTGCGCCGGGCCGACGACCCGAACAGCACCAGGGTTCGGCTGCGAGCCTGGGGCGGGACTGCCGCGGCTGTCATCGGGCGGCCTCCTGGCCGGCGGACTCGGCAATGGCGTCGGCATTGGCGTCGGCGGCCGCCTGCTCGGGAATCACGGCGTCGGCTCGGAGGTTGTAGGCGGCGCGCAGCAGGGCCGGCTCGTCGGCGTCGGCGGCCTGGATCTCGGCCACCACCCGGCCGCCGAAGATCACGATCGCCCGATCACACACGAGCTGGACCTCCTTCAGCTCGGAGGTGTACAGCAGGACGGCCGCGCCGGCCTCGGCCAGATCACGGAGCAGGACATAGATCTGGTTCTTCGTGCGGATGTCGATCCCCCGGGTGGGATCGAAGCAGAGCATCGTGTGGACCCCGCCGGCGACCCAGCGGGCGATCGTCACCTTCTGCTGGTTGCCGCCCGACAGGCGGCGCACCTCGCCGCCGGCCCGGGCATCGATCTGCAGCTTCTCGACGGCGCCGTCGACCGTCCGCCGCTCCTTGGCCAGGTCGATCAGGCCCCACCGCCGGAGCCGGGTCGAGCCGGGCAGGGCGATGTTCTCGCGGACCGAGCGCTGCATCAGGAGCGCCTCGGCGCGATCGGCGGCGACGTACACCAGGCCGGCCCGGATCGCGTCGGCGGGGTGGTGGAAGGTGGTCGGCGTGCCGTCCACGAGGAGCTGGCCGGCCGACGGGCGCTCGGACCCGGCCAGGACGTCGAACAGCTCGTCCTGGCCCTGGCCCTCGAGGGCGACGACCCCCAGGACCTCGCCCGGGTAGAGGTCGAACGACACGTCGGCCAGCTTCGGGCCGGCGCCCAGGCCACGGGCCGCGAGGCGGGGCTGGACTCCGGCGATTCGGGCCTGGGCCGCGGCCCGGGTGGCAACGGCGGGCAGGTCCGCGACGACCTGGCCGAGCATCAGCTCGACGATCCGCTCCTCGGACCCGGCGCTGACGTCGACGACGCCGACCGTCTCGCCCTCTCGCAGGACGGTCGCCCGGTCGCACACCGCAGCGATCTCGATCAGGCGGTGGGAGATGAAGATGACGCAACGCTCACCACCCCGCTGGCGGCCGATCACGTCGAGGACACGCTCGGTCAGGTTGGCGGGCAACGCCGCGGTCATCTCGTCGAGCATCAGCACGTCGGGCTCGATCGCCAGCGCCCGGGCGAGGTCGATGATCCGGAGCGAGGCAAGCGGCACGCGCCGCGCCAGGCTCGACAGGTCGAGTCCCTCGAGGCCGAGCTCCTTCAGCCAGTGGCGGAACGGCTCAACCGGCGTCCGGGTCAGGCGCAGGTTCGAGCGGATGTCGAGGTCGGGGATGAGAGCCGGCTCCTGGTAGACGGAGACCAGGCCGCCCCGGCGGGCCTCGGCCGGCGAGTGGGCGGTTCGCGGCCGGCCGCGAACGGTGATCGTGCCGGCGTCGGGCATGACCGCGCCGGTCAGGATCTTGACGAGGGTGCTCTTGCCGGCGCCGTTGGCGCCCATCAGGGCGTGGACCTCGCCCGGGCGCACAGCCAGGGAGGCGTTCCTGAGCGCCACGACGGCGCCGTACGTCTTCTTGATGCCCGTCGCCTCGAGCAACAGGTCGGTCGTGATCAGGCTCATCGGTCCGATTATGGGTGGGGTTGGGCGAGGGGTGCCGGTTGGGCCCGGCGCCCCTCGCCTGGGTGTCAGCTCAGGTGGGGGCTATTCGCCCGGGCCCTTGCAGGCGATGGCCTGGTCGGGGGTATACGTGGTGTATCCCGCGATCTGGATGCCGAGCGGCCAGGTCGGGTCGAGGCCCGGAACCGACTGCCAGGACTTGAGCTGGGCCTTGCCGGCATCGGTCGTGTTGTCGACCGCGACCGGGTCCAGCAGGACGGTGTTCGGATGGGCTGCCGAGGGGTCAGTGGTGACCGTCTCGTGGTTGAGGAGCTTGAGCGCCAGGCCGATGCCTGCGCCGCCGACGGCCGCGGTGTTGGTGACCGCGACGCCCTTGAGGCCCGGATAGCCGACCGGGTCGAGGAGCTGCTTGACGAACGCGCCGAGGTCCGCGCCGACGATCGGCACGAACTTCTTGTTGGCGGACTTGATCGCATCGACGATCATCGAGTCCATGCCGGAGGTCCAGATGCCCTGGATCGAGTCGTACTGGCCGCTGGCAATGAAGGCATTGATCAGCTGGGTGGCCGTGGCCGGATCCCAGCCCGTGGCGACGCCATCGGCGTTCGGGACGACCTTGATGTTGGGATAGCTCTTGAGCACGTTCTTGAAGCCGGTGTCGCGGTCGGAGTCAGCCGAGTTGCCGGCAAGCCCGCGCATGTAGTAGACGGTCCCGGTGCCGCCCATCTGGTCGAACAGCCACTTGGCCCCGAGCTCGGCGTACTTGACCTGGTTGTTGTACAGGTTGTACGTGTTCGTGTCGGTGACGTAGGCATCGACCGAGACGGTCACGATGCCGGCGGCCTTCGCCTCGGCCAGGGCCGGGTTGAGGGCGGACGGATCGTTCGGGTTGAAGACGATCGCGTTGACGTTCTTGGCGATCAGGTCACGGATGTCGGAAAGCTGCCCGGCGGCGTCCGTGTTGCGATGGATGACGGTCAGCGTGGAGACGGCCCCGGAGGCCTTGGCCTGCGCCTTGGCGGTGCAGACCTGCTCCTCGCGGAAGCCGTTGCCGACGCTCGAGCCGTTGGAATAGCCGATCGTGTAGGTCTTGCCGGCCGGTGCGCCGGACGTACCCGGAGCGGTACTGGACCCGGGCTGGGTCGTGGCAGTGCTGGTGCACGCCGCCGCGACGACCACGACCGTGGTCAGCGTCGCGAGCGCGCGGGCGATACCGGAATGGTTCATGAGATCTCGAATCCTCCTGTGCCCGGCCGACGATTGCGTGGTCTATGGCCGGCCCGTGCTGGGTGTGCTGGATGCAACGGACTCATCGCTCGGTCTCCCACCTCCTTGCAGGTCAATCGCGCGGGCGAGCCGCCGCGCATGCTCTTGATAGGCCGACTCAAACAGGGCCTTGGACCGGGCCGTGCCGACGACGCTTGCGCGGGTCATCACGGGGGTCATGGCCCCAAGCTCCACGAGGAGCTCGGCGGTCCGGACCTTGATCGAGTTGACGATGGCGACCGCGCCGATCGTCGACCCGGGCCCGATGGGGGTATCTAGGGAGCCAATGGTCACCATCGCGTCCGCGGGCGGGGTGCAGATGTCGATCACGAGATCGGCCACCTCCAGGAGGCGAGCTCCGGCCCCAGGCTCAGGCTGGCCGGAGAGGGATTGGGCAACGGAGGTGACCGCGATCACGCGCAGGCCGCGGGCCTGGGCGCCGCGGGCCATCTCGACCGGCAGAGCGGTCAGGCCGCTGGCCGAGAAGACGATCATCGCGTCATGGGCGCCGAACCTGAAGTTCGACAGGATCACTTCGGCCAGCCCGGGCATCCGCTCGATGAACATCGCCTGGCGCTGGCCGTTCGAACCCACGACCTGGGTGTGGTAGGTCACCGACAGCTCGACCATCGGGTTGAAGCCGGGATACGACCCGTAGCGCGGGAACATCTCCTCGACGCCGATCCGCGAGTGGCCGGCCCCGAACAGGTGGACGAGGCCGTCGTTGGCGATCGCCTCGGCGCACCACTGGCTGGCGGTCTCGATCGCCTCGGCCTGGGTCTCCCCCAGGCGCCCGAGCAGGGCGACCGCCTCGCGCAGCCAGGTCGCGGCCGCTGATCCGCCGCTGGCCATCAGGCGACCCCCGCCAGGACCGGCGCCGGGCTGACCACTTCCCAGCAGCCGGTCCGGGTCGAGCGGTAGGCCGCGTCGAGGATCGTGTTGACGATCAGGCCATCCCGGAAGGTCTCGCGCGGCGGGCGGCCGGCGATGAACGACCCGACGACGTCGGCCATCATCGCGTCGTGGCCGTGGACGTGGGTCTCGTCGGGCACCGGGTAGGTCCAGCCCGTGTCGGCGTCGGCCTTCTCGCCGATGTAGCCCGCCGGGCGGCCGATGAACGCCCGGAGCGAAGTGGTGCCCAGGTCCTCGATCATCCGGCCCTCGTCGCCGTAGGCCTCGAAACGGCCCTCGAGGCCGCCCCGCGAAGACCACGACACGTCGCAGGTGAACGCCCGGCCGTCTTCGAGCCGGGCGACGAGGACGGCGTTGTCCTCGGCCGTGGTGCGCTCACCGTGGACCAGCGTGGCGGCCCAGGCGAAGACCTCGCGGACGGCGGCGTCCTTGCCGAACAGGTAGCGGGCGCACTCGATGCCGTGGGCGGCCATGTCGAGGAGCGCCCCGCCGCCGGCCAGGTCGGCGTCCCAGAAGTGGGCCGCGTGCGGCCCGCTGTGCCCTTCCCTGGCCCGGAAGGTCGTCAGCCGGCCGATCGCGCCGGCCTCGATCAGCTCCCGCATCCGGACGATCTCGGCGTTGAACACGACGTTCTCGAGATAGGCGTGGAACAGGCCGCCGGCCTCGACCGCGGCCAGCATCGCGGCCGCCTCGGCGCCGGTCCGGCCCAGCGGCTTGGTGCAGGCGACGGCCTTGCCCGCCGCGGCGGCGGCCAGGACGGCGGCCCGGTGAAGATGGTTGGGCAGCGAGACCACGACGAGGTCGACCGCCGGATCGTGGCAGACGGCCTCGATCGAGCCGAGCGGCCGGCTATCGAAGCGAGCGGCGAACGCCTCGCGCCGCTCGCGCCCGGCCCCGAAGTTGGCCACGACCCGGGCCTCCGGGACATGGCGCAGGCCGAGGGTATGGAACTCGCCGATGAATCCCGACCCGAGCATGCCGATTCCGACGACGGCCATCAGTAGCCCACGTCGGGCGCCGTCGCCGCCAGGCTCCGGCCGGCCTTGCGCGCCCGGAACTCCTCGATGATCGACTCGGTCGCCGTGGCGCCGATCCGGGTCACGCCCAGGTCCATCACGGCCAGCAGCGCGTCGAGGCTGCGGACGCCGCCGGCCGCCTTGACCCGGGTCGTTGGCCGGGTGTTGGCCCGCATCAGGCGCAGGTCGTCGTGGGTCGCGCCACTCGGCGCAAAGCCGGTGCTCGTCTTGACGAAATCGCCACCGGCGGCCTCGGTCAGGTGGCAGGCCCGGATCTTCTCGTCGTCGGTCAGGTAGGCGTTCTCGAAGATCACCTTGACGATGGCGCCGGCCGCATGGCCGACCTCGACGACCGCCCGGATGTCGGCCTCGACGTCGGCGTCGCGGCCCGACTTGAGGGCGGCGACCTGGAGGACCATGTCGAGCTCGGTCGCCCCGTCGGCCAGCGCGCGCCGGGCCTCGAGGACCTTGACCTCGGTCAGGTGATTGCCGTGGGGGAAGCCGATCGTCGTCCCGACCGCGACGTCGGTCCCGGCCAGGATCGCCCTGGCCCGGCGGACGTCGACCGGCCGGACGCAGACCGAGGCGACGTCGTACTTCGCCGCGAGCCGGCAGCCGGCCTCGACGAAGGCGTCGTCGAGCTCGGGCCGCAGGAGCGAATGGTCGATCGCCTTGGCGATGTCGCGCTCGGTCAGGTCGTCGATGGACAGGGTCATCAGGGGCTCCAGTCTCGGGACGCTAGCGGCAGTACGGACGCAGGATGTCCCGGGCGATGAGAAAGCCCTGCTTGACCTTCTCGTCGCTGCCTTCGAACCGCCGGTCTTCGTGCTCGATGATGCAGTCGCCTTCGTAGCCGGCGCGGTACAGCTCGGAGAAGACGGCCGGCCAGTCGACCTCGCCCAGGCCCGGGATGCGCGGGATCTGCCAGCCCATCCCCAGCGAGAAGATCCCGCGCTCGTACAGCCCGTCGCGGTCGATCATCAGGTCCTTGGCCTGGAAATGGAGGACGTGCGGCCCGAACTCCTTGAGGAAGCGCCGGGTGTCGATCATCTGCAGGACGAGGTGGCTCGGGTCGAAGTTCAGCCCGATCGTGTCGCCCCACTGCTCCAGGATCCGGCGCCACATCCGGGGGCTGGTGGCGATGTTGTGGCCGCCCGGCCATTCGTCGTAGGAGAAGAGCATCGGGCAGTTCTCGAGGGTGATCTTCCGGCCGTGGTCGCGGGCGAAGGCGACGATCTCGGGCCAGACCCGGAGCGCCTCCTCCCAGTTCTCGTCCGGGTTGCGGGCCGCGTCGCCGCCCATGAACGTGTTGACCAGGGCGACGTCCATCTTCTCGGCCGCGGTGATGACGTCCTTGAGGTGGGCGATGACCGCCGCTCGGTGGGCCGGATCGGGGTGGAGCGGATTGGGATAGAAGCCCAGCCCGGAGATCGACAGGCCCGTGGCGCGCAGCTCGTCGACCAGCTCGGTTGCCTGGCTCGCCGAGAGGTTGGCGACGTCGATGTGGCTCGTGCCGGCGTAGCGCCGGGCGCTGCCCCCGGTCCGTGGCCAGCAGGCGATCTCGAGCACCTCGAAGCCGGCCGCGGCGCCCCAGTCGGCCACCTCGGCCAGCGGCGTGGCGGGAAACGGAGCGGTCAGGAAGCCCAGCTTCATCGGGACGAAACCTCCTGGTTCGATCGCCGATCGGTCCCGCCCGGGGCGCCGCTCCGGGCGACCGGGACCCAGCGCCCGGTGCGCGAGCTCTCGAGGACCGCGTCCCCGACCAGCATCTCCTCGTGGCCATCGGCGAAATTGGCATAGCTGCGGGTGGCCGTCGGGCCGCCGGCAATGACGTCGGCATAGATCGCGCTGAAGGCGGCCGCGAACGTGTCGGCGAAGCCCTCGACGTGGCCGCCCGGGAGGCGGGCTGCGGCCCGCCCGGCGGCGTTCATCAGGGCCGGATTGCGCAGGAGCAGCTCATTGGGCTCGTCCCGATGGCCGATCCAGAGCTGCTCGGGCTGCTCCGAGTCCCAGGCCGCGGCGGCGGCGGCGCCATCGATCTCGTAGACCAGGCTGTTCTTCCGGCCGGCGCTCAGCTGCGAGATCGCGCAGCTGCCCCGGGCACCACCCTCGAACCGGATCATGATCGTCGCGACGTCCTCGGTCTCGATCGCCACCGGGATCGTCTCGGTCGCCCGTTCGGTCGAGAAGGTGCGGACCGGGCCGGCCGGCCGCTGGCGGACCGGGATGAACGTGGTCAGGTCGGCCACGACCGACTCGATCCGGCAGCCGGTCAGGAAGCTCATCAGGTCGAGCCAGTGCGAGCCGATGTCGCCGACCGCCCGGAGCGTGCCGCCGGTGTCCTTCTCGAGGCGCCAGTTCCAGTCGGTGTCGTACAGCAGCCAGTCCTGGAAGTAGCGGCCGGTGACGAGGCGGACGTCGCCCAGACCGCCGGCGGCGACCAGGCCGGCGAGATGCTGGTTGAGCGGGTAGAAACGCAGGTTGAAGTTGACCGCGTTGACCAGTCCGCTGGCCTCGGCCAGGCCGACCAGCTCGGCCGACTCGGTCGAGGTCAGGGCCAGCGGCTTCTCGCACACCACATGCTTGCCCGCGGCCAGGATCTGCCTGACCTGCGGGTGGTGCAGGGCGTTGGGCGAGGTGACGTGGACGACCTGGACGGCATCGTCGGCGAGCAGCTCGGCCAGCGACCCGTATGAGCCGGCCAGGCTGAGCTCGGCCGCCCGCGTGGCTCCAAGTTCGGGCGAGGACTCGAGCAGGCCGGTGATCCGGACGCCGATCCGGCGGAGGGCCTCGACATGGACCGTGCCGATGAAGCCGGAGCCGATGACCGCGGTCCCGATGTCACCTTGTCTCGTCATCCGTGGAGGGCCTCCTCGCTGCCCGGCAGTGAGCCGGTCGCCCGCTGGGCCGCGGGGCGCAACCAGTCTATACGACTAGACGAGCAATGATCGATCATCGAGGAAGTTGTCATCGGCCGCCCCTAGCGGCTGCTCGGGGTTCCGGGCCGGTGGTCCAGCGCCTCGGCGATGACCAGCATCTGACGGGTCGAGTAGGACGGTCCGGGCTCACGGGTGAGCTGGGCCAGGACGTCGATCGGCAGGTCATTCAGGATCGCGCCGTTCGGGTTGAAGAGGAGGTTCTGGTCGACCTCGTAGCCGAACGCCGAACCTTCCTTGACCGCGTGGTACAGGTTCCGGGGCCGGACCGAGTCGCCGACGTTGAGGACGTGGATGCCGGCGGCGCGCAGTTCGGCCAGGAAGCCCACCTGGGGCCGGGTCCGGCAGGTGACCACGTCGTCGACGGCGAGGGTCGTGCGGGCAAAGTCCCGGCCCTGGAGGACGACCTCGCCGGGCCGGATCTCGAGCACGGTCGTGCTGGTCAGGACCGTGACCGGGTGGGGATAGGGCCGCGACGTCAGGACCTCGGCGTCCCCCTGGGCGAAGCGCTTGCGGAGCACGTACATGTGGATGACTTCGCAGTCGGCGGCGAACTCGGGATTCTCGGTCACGATCGTGACCTGCTTGCCGATGTTGGCCAGGAAGGCGGCCGTGTCGGCCGCCGCGTAGTCGTCGCCCCAGAGCAGGACGCGCTGGCCGAGCTTGTGCAGCTTGCGGCCCCCCGGGAAGCACTCGCAGGCGACCTTGGGGCAGGCCATCGTGTCCTCGAACGGCACGACCCGCGACGGATCGCCGGCGACCTCGGGCACGTAGGAATGGGCGCCGGTCGCGTTCAGGACGATGTCGAAGCCGCGCAGCTCGGCCACGGTCGGCGCATGGTTCAGGCGGATGTCGACGGTCAGCTCGACGAGCTGGTCGCGGATCCAGTCCAGGTACCAGCGCATCTTCTCCTTGCCCGGGACCAGGCAGACGTACTTGAGCGCGCCGCCCAGCTCACCGGCCTGCTCGAAGAGGGTGACCAGGTGACCGCGCTCGGTCGCGATCCGGGCGGCCTCCATGCCGGCCGGCCCGCCGCCGACGACGGCGACTCGAACCGGCTTCGTCGTGCGCTGCGCCCCGGCGTAGGCCGGCTTGCCGCAGGCCGCGTTGATCGAGCAGGCGATCTCCTTCTTGGCCATCAGCGACTCCTGCCAGCAGCCGCCGAGGCAGGAGATGCAGCGCCGGATCGACTTGACCCGCCCGTACTGGGCCTTGACCGGCCAGTACGGGTCGGCCAGCAGCTGCCGGGCCAGCCCGACCAGGTCGGTCTTGCCTTCGGCGATGATCTGCTCGCAGTACTCCGGGTCGCGCAGCGAGTGGCTGGTGATGACCGGGATCCGGACGGCCTTCTTGACCGCCTCGGCCGCGTAGGTGGCCCAGCCCTGGGGGTACTGCATCGGGTCGAAGCCCGCCCCGGCGCTCTCCTGCATGCCCATCGACAGGTCGACGGCGGCGCAGCCGGCGCGCTCCAGGATCCGGGCGATCTCGATGCCCTCCTCGAGCTGCCGGCCGCCCTCGCAGAACTCCTCGAACGAGTAGCGGACCAGGAGCGGGAAGCCCCGCCCGCACTTCTTCTGGATCGAATCGACGACCGCCAGCGGGAAGCGCATCCGGTTCTCGAGGCTGCCACCGAAGCGGTCGGTGCGCATGTTCAGGAACGGGCTCATGAACTCCGACAGCAGGTAGCCGTGGGCCGCGTGCAGCTCGACCGCGTCGAAGCCGGCCTGCTTGACCCGCCAGGCCGCCTCGCTGAACAAGTCGACGAGGCCCAGGATCTCGGCGATCGACGCCTCGCGGATCTCCTTGCCCTGCTCCTCGGCGTTCTCGTAGACGATCTCGTGGCCGGCCGACCAGGGCAGCTTCAGGACCCGGTCGGTCGCGCCGAGCGTGTTGTAGCGCGGGATCGCGCACTGCCGGCCTGGATGCTGGAGCTGGACAGCGCACCTGGCGCCGTAGCGATGCATCCCCTCGGCCAGGCGGGCCAGGCCCGGGATGTAGTTGTCGCCGTCGGCCGACAGGCAGGTGACCGTCGGCCGGCCGGTCGCCAGGTCGGGCGTGGTCGCGCCGACGATGATGAACCCGGTCCCGCCCCGGGCGATGTCCGTGTGATGGTGCAGGTCACGCTCGCTGACCTCGCCGTCCGCGTGCGACGAGCTGATGTCCGTCGGCACGTGGACGATCCGATTGGGAAGCTCGAGGTTGCCCAGCTGGAGTGGACTGAACAGATGCGGGAAGTCCATGTCGGGATCTCTCCTGCTCGATCGGCGCGGTTCGACTCATCGATGCTGGGCGTCGCCCGCCGGTCGCCGCAATGCCAGAGCGGGTCGATCGATTGACACAACCGGCTGCCGGGCACGAAGGAACGCCGCAGTTCGTTCCAAATGGCCCTATCCGTTGCGGCTGGCGGCCGCCAGCCTCGGGCCATGGCG
This sequence comes from uncultured Chloroflexia bacterium, assembly GCA_963727055.1. Classification (GTDB taxonomy): domain Bacteria; phylum Chloroflexota; class Limnocylindria; order Limnocylindrales; family CSP1-4; genus Palsa-1033. Next base: position 132,434 of record CAVSEN010000003.1, on the reverse strand, counting down.
CTCTACGTCTGGTCGTACGCGATGGAGCCGGAGTTCCCGATCTCGATCCTCGAGTACACCACGCCGCTGCAGGCCGACCCGATGCACTGGCACGACTACCTCGAGATCGCCCTGGTCCTGGACGGCCGGGGCAGCTTCCTGTTCGGCGGGCGGACCCTGCCGGCCGAGGCCGGCGACGTCTTCTTCATCGACAACTCGCAGCCCCACGTCGCCCTGTCGGCCGGATTGAGCCAGCTCCGCCTCCTGCTCGTCCTGTTCCGGCCGGAGCTGATCGCCGGCCCGGGCTGTCGCGAGCTCGACCTTGGCTACCTGGCGCCGTTCCGGACCGATGAACGGATCGCCTCGCCCCGGGTCCAGGCGGACTCGCCGCTGGCCGCCGAGCTGGGGCCGGTCCTGACCGAGCTGATGCTCGCCTGGAACCGCCACGATCCGGCCGAGCGCCACCTGGTCGACGCGACGCTGCGCCGGGCGCTGGCCCTCGTCAATCGCGCCCGGGGTGCCGAGTCGACCGGCGCGGCGCTCCGCGCGATGGCCGACCGCCGGGAGCACATCCGGCCGATCCTGGCCTACGTCGACCGCCATTGCGGCGAGGGGATCAGCCTCGACGACATCGCCGGGGTGATGCACATCAGCTCGTCCCGGGTCCGCCACGTGTTCAAGGACGTGACCGGGGTCGGCTTCAAGGAATACCTCACCCAGGCCCGCCTGGCCGAGGCCAAGAAGCTCCTGCTGGGCACGGACCTGTCGGTGGCCGACATCGCCCACCGGGTGAGCTACTCGAACATGTACCAGTTCTACAAGGTCTTCTACCGCTCATGCGCGATGTCGCCGGGCGAGTATCGCCACTACTACACCCACACCGCGGGCGAGGCCGAAGCCGAGTCGGTCGCCAGCGCCTGACGCTTCCGCCATCCTTGGCCGATGACGGATCCACTGTCGGCGATCGTCGGCTACCTCATCGACCCGAATCGGCACGCCGGCGCCCTCGACCCGGAGCGCTGGCTCGACGGCCGACCGTCGCCCGACCGGCCGCCGCCGGACGGCCAGGGCGCCGCAATCGTGGCCTCGGCCTTCCTGGTCCTGCTCAGCGGCCCGGATCATCCGGCCGTCGAACGGGCCCGGGCCGTTCTCGACGGCCCGCCCGTGGATGCCCCGGCCGGCCTCGTCGCGCTGTTCCGCGAGGCAACGGCCGCGATTCGCCGGGAGGTCGCCGACCGCTCGGCGGACGACCCGGACTTCGCCGCCCGCCTCGACCGGGCGGCCGCCACCCTGACCCACTCGGCGACCGCTGACCGGGCCGCGACCGAGGCCGCCTGGTCCGTCCTGTACCCGGAGGCGGTCGGCCTCGCGCCCGATATCGCCGGTTCGGTGGCGGCGCTCCGCCGGCGACGGATCGTCGAGGTCGAGGCGCCGAACGCGCGACCGATCGGGGATGCCGCCCGGGAGGTCCTGTTCACCTCGAACGTGCTCCTCGGCCTGCCGCTCGAGCCGGCCGGCGACGATGGCCCGGCCGACGTCCCGGTACTGGACCCGGCGGTCGCTGCCGCGGTGGAGCGGGCGAGGCAGGCGCCCCAGCGCTACTGGTACGACCACCCCATCCCGATCGGGGTCGCTCCCCGCGCGAACGAGCTGCTCCACGGCCTGGCCGGGCTGGACGAAGCGCTGGGGGCGGAACCGCCGGCCGCGGGCGGTCCGCGCCGGCTGACCTGCCTCCTGTCGGTGTCGGTGACCCATACCGAGCTGCACGCGGTCGCCCGGCGCTATATCGAGGTCGAGCTCGACCGGGTTGCGGCCCTCGAGCGGGTCGACGTCCTGGTCGTGACCGAGACCGATGTCCGCCGGCTCGTCGACGAGGTCATCGCGCCGGCGCTGGAACGCTACGGACCGGCCAGCGGCCGGGCCGGCCAACCGGACGGGCCGCTCGACCTGGCCGTCCTCGGCGTCGACGGCGAGTACGGGCGGCATTACTCGTTCCTCAAGGCGATCGCCGCGGTCTGGGCGGTGCTCGTCGACCCCGGGATCCGGGGCACGTTCAAGATCGATCTCGACCAGGTCTTCCCCCAGCCCGAGCTGATCGCCCAGACCGGCCGAACGGCGCTCCAGCACCTGGAGACGCCGCTGTGGGGTGCCCGCGCCCGGGACGGCGACGGCCGGCCGGTGGACCTGGGGATGCTCGCCGGGGCCCTGGTCAATGCCGGTGACCTCGGGGACGGCCTGTTCAGTCCCGACGTGCCGATCCCGGCCGATCCCCGACGGCCGTCCGAGCAGGTCTTCTTCAGTCCCCTGCCCCAGGCGGTCTCGACCCGGGCCGAGATGGTCGAGCGCTACGACGGCCCGCGCCCGGACGGCGTCGGGACCGCCCTCGAGCGGGTCCACGTGACCGGCGGCACGAACGGGATCCTGGTCGACGCCCTGCGCCGCCACCGCCCGTTCACGCCGTCGTTCATCGGCCGCGCCGAGGACCAGGCCTATGGGCTGTCGGTCCAGGGCCGGCAGGGTCCGCGGCTGGCCTACGTCCATGCCGCCGGACTCGTCATGCGCCACGACAAGGACGCCTACGCCAGGGCGGCGATCGAGGCCGCCCAGGCCGGCAAGCTCGTCGGCGACGACGTCCGGATCCTGGTCTTCTCGGCGTATGCGCGGGCGCTGGCGAGCGGGGCTGCCGGCGGCCGGCCGACGGTCGGCTCGATCAAGGCCCTGGCCGACCCGTTCACCGGCGGCTTCATCTCGCGCCTGCCGATCACCTGCGTCCTGCTCCGCTTCGCGCTGCGGATCGTCGAGGCCTACCAGGCCGGCAAGCCGGAGCTCGGCCGGTCGTATGCCACGATCGGCGCCAGGCGCCTGCTCGAGACCCTGGCCGCCACCGCCGACGGGGAGGCGTTCGCCGCCCGGATCGAGGCCGAGCGGGTCGCCTGGGGGGCGATCTACGACACCCTCGACGGGCTCGAGGAGGCGCTCGCCGCGGGCGACGAAGCTGCCTTCGCCCTCCGCCGGCGGGCACGCGAGCTGATCGACGGCTGGCGGGTGCGGCCGCCGGGATCGCCGCCCGTCCGGCCCGATTCATGACCATGGGCACTGTCCAGGCGGTCCCGAGTGGCTCACGATCGGAACGCCAGGCCGTCGGCTCGACGCTCGGCGGCCGCGATTGCCGGAGGTCGACCATGGTCCTCGCCTCTGCTCCCCCGCGTGGCCCCCGCTTCGATGAGCCGGTGACCGAGGCCGACCTGCTCGCTGCGCCGGCCGGCCGGGTCCGCTTCCTGGCCGTGCCGGAACGCCGCTACCTGATGGTCGATGGACGGGGGGCGCCCGGCGACTCGGCCTTCCGCGTGGCGATCGGCGCGATCTACCCGGTCGCCTACGCGCTTCACTTCGCGTTGCGCCGGCGTGGCCAGGGGGCCCGGGTGGGCGTCCTCGAGGGCCTGTACTGGTTCGGCCGGGCGGAGCGCCCGATCGGGCCGCAGGGCTTCGACCTCAAGACGTCGCCCGACTGGCATTGGCGCCTGCTCCTGCCCGTCCCGACCGAAGCCGGGCCGGAGGACCTCCGGGCGGCGATCGACGAGGTCGCCCGCAAGAAGCATCCCGAAGGGCTGGCCCGCCTGCGGGTCGAGGCCTGGCGTGAGGGCCGGGTTGCCCAGATGATCCATGTCGGCCCGTACTCGACCGAGGCGGGCACGATCGTCGAGCTGCATCGGGCGATCGAGGCCGCGGGCCTCCGGGCTCGAGGCTGCCACCACGAGATCTACCTGGGCGACCCGAACCGGACGGCTCCCGATCGGCTGAGGACGATCATTCGCCAGCCGGTCGAGGTGAACCCGATCGCGGACTAGGCCCGCGAGGGCCGGCTCAGAACTCGACCGGCAGGTGCTTGAAGGCGCGGTCGGTCGGCGTGCTGATCCGCTCGGTGGGTCCGCTGATCCGGTAGTCGGGGATCCGGGCGAAGAGCTCCTCGAAGGCGATCCGGCCCTCGAGCCGGGCGAGGGGCGCCCCGATGCAGTGGTGGATCCCTTCGCCGAATGCCAGGTGGCGCTCGGGCTCGCGGGTGACGTCGAGCTGGTCCGCGTCGGGCCAGCGGCGCTCGTCGTGGTTGGCCGAAGCCCAGATCAGGCTCATCACCGCGCCCTCGGGAATCACCTGCCCATCCATGTCGACGTCGTGGGTCGTGACCCGGATCAGTGTCTGGATCGGGGCGTCGAAGCGCAACAGCTCCTCGACGGCATTCGGGATCCGGGCGGGTTCGTCGCGCAGCAACGCCAGCTGATCAGGATGCCGCTCGAGGTGGAAGAGCGAGTTCGAGATCAGCCCGGCGGTCGTGGTGATCCCGGCCAGGAACAGCAGGACCGAGCTGCCCAGGATCTCGTCGTTGCTGATCAGGCCCTCGCGCTCAGCCTGGACCATCGTGCTCAGCAGGTCATTGCCGGGATGGACCCGCCGGTCGGCGGCCGCTTCGCCAATGTAGGCCTGGAGCTGGTCGCGGGCATGGAGCGTGCTGGCCGGCAGCGCCCGGTCGCCGGGCACCCGGTCCAGCAGGTGGCCGAACCAGCCGAGGAGCATCGCATGATCCTCGGCCGGGAAGCCGAGCCAGGTGCACATCATCTGGCCGGGCAGTGGCCGGGCCAGGTCCTGGGCGAAGTCGGCCTTGCCCGCCTCGGCGAACGCCTCGACCAGGGCCCGCGCCGCGACCCGGACCGGCGGCTCGAAGCGCTCGCGGACTGCCGTCGGATTGAACGCCTCGCGGAAGACCTTGCGCAGGCGGGTGTGGACCGGCGGATCCACCCCGGCCACGTCGCCGGCGGGCAGGAACAGCTGGTAGGTGTCGTCGTGGTCGTTGCCCTCGCGGCTCGAGAACGTCGCCCAGTCGCGGGCCGCCTTCTGGACGTCATCGAAGCGTGACAGGGCCCACACGTCTCGGCCGAGGTGGTGGTAGAGCGGCGCCTCGTCGCGCAGCCTGCGGTAGCCGGGATACGGATCGTCGAGGGGCAGGAGGGGATCCCACGGGATCGGGCCGTCGTTCAACACCACCGAATTGGCTTGTGGCATCGTCAGCTCCCACGCGGCGTGCAATCGTTAGCACAGTCTATCATGAGCAGGCCCGGGCAGGAGGCTTTCCGCTCGCGCACACGCCTGGAACGCAAGGAGCCCGCGTGGATATCGGCCTGTACACCGACTCGCTGACGAGCCACTCGTTCGACGAGGCGCTCGACGTCGCCGCCGAGGCGGGCGTTCGCTCGATCGAGATTGCCACCGGCGGCCAGTCGAGCGCACCCCACCTGCGCGTCGATGAGCTCCTCGCCAGCGCGGCCGCGCGAACGAGCTTCCGGGCGGCGTTCGAGCGCCGCGGCCTGCGCATCGCGGCCCTCAACTGCTCGGCCTGGCCGCTCCATCCGGTCGTCGGACCGGCCCATTCCGAGCTGATCAGCAAGACGCTCCGCCTCGCCCAGGAGCTGGGCGTCCCCAAGATCGTGTCGATGGCCGGCTGCCCCGGTGATGGACCCGGCGCGACGACCTTCAACTGGACCTGGTATCCCTGGCCGGACGACGCGCTGGCCCTCGGCCGGCGGAGCTGGGACGCGACGGCATCCGGTTCTGGACGGAGAAGGTCCGCCTCGCCGAGCAGTGCGGCGTCGACCGGATCGCGTTCGAGCTCCATCCCCTCCACCTGGTCTACAACGCCCCGACGCCCTCGCCTTCCGCTCCGAGGTGGGCGACCGGATCGGGGCGAACATGGATCCCAGCCACCTCTTCTGGCAGCAGATGGACCCGATCGCGGTGATCGCGGCGCTCGGTCCGGCCGTCCAGCATGTGCACATGAAGGACACCGAGATCGTGGCCGCCCAGGTCGCCCTGGCCGGGGTCCTGGACAATCGGCCGTTCGAGACCCCGGCCGAACGGGCGTGGCTGTTCCGGACCGTCGGGCGAGTCCATTCGGCGGCGTGGTGGCGGGAGTTCGTCGCCGCCCTGCGGCTGGCCGGCTACGACGATTCGCTGTCGATCGAGCAGGAGGACCCCTATTCGAGCCAGGCCGACGGCGTGCGCGAGGCCGCCGCGTTCATTGCCGGCCTGCTCGCCTAGTCCCGCCCAGCAGGCCCTGGATTGTCTCGAACATGAACCGTGACGACTCCACGGCACGCTCCTCCCAGGCGAAGACGCAGCTGGTCAGGATTCCGTCGAAGTCGACTGCCGCCAGCGCGCCGAAGCAGGCCTCGAAATCGACCTCGCCCTGGCCGATGTCGAGGTGCTGGTGGACCCGGGCCGGCGACCCGGGCGGGTTGACGATGTAGCGCAGGCCGGAGGACGCCCGGTGGTTGAGCACGTCGGCGATGTGGACCTGGGCGAGGACCGGCGCGGCGTAGGCGATCATCGCCGCGATGTCGTCGCCCAGGTAGTACGTGTGCGGCGCGCAGAACACGTAGCGGACGAGGTCCGAGTCGATCCCCCGGACGAGGTCGACGGCCTCCTGGTTGCGCTCGATGAAGTCGTCCGGGTGGGCCTCCAGGTTGAGCCGGATCCCTTCCCGCTCGAAGATCGGCAGGAGCTCCTCCATCGAGCGCCAGAACTGGGCCTCGCTCTGGGCGGCCAGCTCGGGCCGGCCGTTGAACTCCGAGTTCATCGTGCTGCAGCCGACGTCGACGCACAGCTCGATCGCCCGCTTCCAGTAGCGGACCGCCGCCTGGCGCTCGTCCTCGTCCGGGCTCGACCAGCGGTAGAGGGGCAGGATCGAGGCCAGCTCGAGGCCCGTCTCGCGGAGCGCGGTCCGGAACTCGGCGACCTTGGCCCGGTCGGCCCGCGGGTGGACGAAGAAGGGGATGAAGTCGGGCCGCGGCGAGAGCTCGATCGAGTCGTAGCCGATGTCCGCCGCGATCCGGCAGACCTCGCCGAAGGGCCGCTCGCGGAGCATGTATGGATCGAGCGCGATCTTCATCTCAGGACGCCTCCCTCTGCCTGTTGCCGGAGCCGGCCGCGCAGGCGGCGGCCGCTTGCCTCGATCCGGGCCACCATCCGGGCCCGGACGGCGGGATCGTCGATCGCCGCCATCGTCTCGAGCCAGCGCGCGGTCCCGTCGATCACGGCCAGGATCGCCTGCGCATCGGCGGCGACGAGGAGCGGGTGGTCGAGGACGTCGACGTAGACCGGCGAGGTGTGGGCGGCCATGCTCGAGCGGAACGCCGAGTAGACCTGGCGATCGCTGCAGGGCCCGGGCCGCGATCCATGAGCCGGCCTCGATCGTGACGTTCGCCGCCAGGCGCAGCTCGCCGGTCTCCGCGCCGGCCGCCTCGCGGGCGACGACCCGGCCGTTGACGACCAGCTCGATCGCCTGGATGACGGGCTGGGCCGCCCTGGCCCGGACGTCGACCGCGAGGCGGCCGCCGGAGGCCGGCAGCGACAGCACGTCACCCGGCTCGTGGCCGTCGACGAGCAGCTCGAGGACCGGCCCCGAGGTCGCGAAGGTCCGGCCCGCGCGGACGGCGGCCGACCAGGCCTCGAAGGTCGGCGGCGACGTCGGGGTCGAGCCGGGCGTAGGTCCGGACGGCACCGACCGGCACCTCGGCCGACATCTTGTCGGTGCCCCCCAGGACCGGCAGGCGGTAGCCGCAGTTGAGGAACCGGTACCACTCGAGGATCGACGGGTTGTCGAGACCGGGCGCGAAGCACTGCATCTCGACCGCGTCAATCTCGCCGGCGACGATGTCGGCCGCGATCTCGGCGAACGGCAGGGGGAAATGGGCCGCGACCACCAGGCCGCCCTGGGCGTGGCACTCGGCGGCCCAGTCGGCGAGCAGCTCGCTGACCGGCTGCCCGATCCGGCCCTCGGGCGCCCCGCCGGAGGCGTACGGCGCCACCGGCCGACGGGCGCCGAGGAGGGCGAGGTGCCCGAGCACGTTCTGCCGGTTCTCGGTGCCGACGATGACCGCGTGCCGGCCGCCCGGCTCGACCTGCGAACCCCAGCTGAGGTCGGGGATGTTGGTGAAATGGTCGCCCAGCTGGGTCGCCAGGAGGTGGACGAAGGCCACGTCCTCGGCGGCCGCCTGGAGCAGGGCGGTCGACGGGGAGATGTAGTGGACGTGGGAGTCGGACGTCAGCCAGCCGGCCGGGCGCAGGTCGATCGGGCGGTCGAGGTCGATCGACGAGCTCACGCGCCTGCGGCCCGACCTCGATCGCCATCCGGACCGGGCGATGGTCGAAGCCCTTGACCACCTCGACCTCGACCGGCGCCGACCGGCAGGTCGACCCGGAACTCGCCCGGGACGTAGGCGAACGTGTCGGCGCCCAGGATCAGGCCTGCACCGCTGTCCTCGAAGATGCCCGGGTTGACCTCGTCGCGATGGCCGACCGGCGGCAGGTAGCGGCCGTCGCCGGCAACGAACCGGACCCGGCTCGGGGTGGGCTCCCCGCCGGCCGAGACGCGCACGTCGACGCGGATCACGGGGTTGGGCAGGGCCCGGATCGAGATCGTCCCATCCGGGCTGGTCACGACCTCGTTGCCGAGCTCGGTGGCGGCTACCGACCAGCCCCCGAACGTCAGCCGGGCGTCGGCTGCCAGGGCGGCATCGACGATCGTGTCGAGCACGCCGATCGGGCTCGAGCTCGGCCTCGCGTCCCCAGCCGAGGGGCCCCTCCGGCTCTGCTCGGCGCGGCGCCGGGACGGCAGGCCGAGCGCGGATCCCGACGCCCAGGTCGATCGCCGGCCAGGCCCGGCTGCCGCCGACGCGGAACGCCCGTCGCCCGGCCAGGACGAGCGGGTCGGCCGTGCCTTCGAACGCGGTCAACCCGGCCAGCACCACCTCCGTGCCCGGCCGCCCCGACCCCAGCGGGACGAGCCGGATCGCCGCCGGCAGGCGGCCGTCGTCGAGGGGGATGGCGTGCAGCCAGAGGGTGATGTCGTCGTCGGCCGAGGGCACGTAGTCGACCGCCCCTGACTGGCCCGCGGCCCAGGACCCGGGCAGCATCGTGAGCGCGCCGGCGTGACCGGCCGGCGCCGTTCGACCCGCCTCCTGGCGCGGAAACGGGCCACGCCAGTCTGAGGGCCTCGTCGGCCTGGTGACCGACGGCGGCGAACGGCAGGAAGCCCCAGCCGATGACCCCGTCGGCGATCTCGAACCGGCGCCGGACGTTGAGCACCTGGCTCCGCCCGGCGCCAAACAGCACCTCGTAGCGGGCCAGCGGCTCGCCGGTGGGCAGGACCCAGCCGACGGGCATCCCGGCCGGCCGGCCACCGGCCGGCTCTCGCCAGCTGTCGCTGAAGTGGGCAACGACGAGGTGGCTCGCCCGACCTTCGTTGCCGCTCCCCTGCCCCAGCTCGACCGTCAGGCCGTCGCCGACCGCGATCCAGCGCGCGCCGACCGCCCGGCTGCCGAGCCGGAACGGGAGTCCGCGGAACGCCTGGTCGCCCTCGGGCAAGCGGCCGAGCGCCGAGCCGTAGAGCGGATGGAGGCGGGCTCCGAGCTCGGCGTCCGAGGCGTTCCAGCTCGCCGAGAGGTCGATCGGGCGGGCCGCAGGCGAGGTCACAGCGGAGCGCCCGATGGTCATCACGCCGACCCCTCCGACCGATGTTGACGTGGAGTGAGCGGCGATGATACCTTCGTTGCAATCGGTTGCGCAAGGAGGCTCGATGGACACTGTCCGGCTGACCGTGGGCCAGGCCGTCGTTCGCTTCTGCGCCGCCCAGTACGTCGAGCGCGATGGCCGAGAGCACCGATTCATCGCCGGCTTCTGGGGCATCTTCGGGCACGGCAACGTCGCCGGGCTGGGCCAGGCCCTGGAGGAGCTCGGGGCGGCCGAGGCGATGCCCTTCTACCGCTCCCAGAACGAGCAGGCCCAGGTCCACATTGCGACGGCCTTTGCCAAGCACCTCAACCGCCTCCAGGCCTTCGCCTGCACGTCGTCGGTCGGCCCCGGGGCGTTGAACATGGTGACCGGGGCGGCAGTGGCGACCGTCAACCGGATCCCGGTCCTGCTCTTCCCGAGCGACTACTTCGCCAACCGGGCGCCCGACCCGGTGCTCCAGCAGGTCGAGCACCCGATCGAGCGGGACGTCAGCGTGAACGACGCGTTCCGGCCGGTGTCCCGCTACTTCGACCGGATCTCACGGCCGGAGCAGCTGCTCGGCTCGCTGCCGGCCGCCTTTCGGGTCCTGACCGATCCGGCCGAGACCGGTGCAGCGACGATCTCGCTGCCCGAGGATGTCCAGGCCGAGGCCTTCGACTGGCCGCTGGCCTTCTTCGACCGGCGCACCTGGCGCGTCCGCCGGCCGTTGCCGGCCGCGGCCGACCTGGCCGACGCGGTCCGCCTGATCTCCGCCGCCCGGGCGCCGCTGATCGTCAGCGGCGGGGGCACGATCTACTCCGAGGCCACCGACGAGCTGGCCGACCTCGCGACCCGCTTCGGAATCCCGGTGGTCGAGACCCAGGCCGGCAAGGGCGCCCTGGCCTGGGACCACCCGATGAACATGGGCCCGGCCGGCACGAACGGTGGCCTGGCCGCCAACCGGCTGGCCCGCACCGCGGACCTGGTCGTGTGCGTCGGCACCCGGCTGGGCGACTTCGTGACCGCCTCCAACACGACGTTCCAGGACCCGGATGTCGCCTTCATCGGGATCAACATCGGCTCGTTCGATGCCCACAAGCTGCGGGCCGTGCCGGTGGTCGCCGACGCGCGGGAGGCCCTCCGGGCCCTGGGCGCCGGGCTGGCCGCGGCCGGCTACCCGGGCACCGATGACGCCTACCGCCGGAAGGCGGGCGACCTGAAGGAGGAGTGGGACGCCGCCGTCACGAAGCTGCGCACCCTGAGCGGCGACCCGGGCGACCTGGGCCAGGCCGAGGTGATCGGCCTGGTCAATGATGCCGTCGGCGCCCGAGCCACCGTGATCTGCGCCGCCGGCAGCCTGCCCGGCGACCTGCTCCGCCTGTGGCGGGTCGAGGACCCGAAGGCCTACCACGTCGAGTACGGCTTCTCGTGCATGGGCTACGAGATCGCCGCCGGGCTGGGCGTCCGGCTGGCGGAGCCCGAACGCGAGGTCGTCGTGATGGTCGGCGATGGCTCGTACCTGATGATGAACTCGGAGATCGTGACGGCCGTGGCCGAGGGCCTGAAGCTCACGATCGTCGTCCTCGACAACCACGGCTTCCAGTGCATCCTGGCCCTCCAGCGCTCGGTCGGGGTGCCCGACTTCGGCAACGAGCTGCGCTTCCGCGATCCGGCCAGCCGGCGCCTCAGCGGACCATACGTGCCGATCGACTTCCGGGCCCACGCCGAGGCGATGGGGGCCCTGGGGCTGCTCGCCCGGACGCCGGGCGAGCTCCAGGACGCGCTGGCCCAGGCCCGGGCCGCCGACCGGGTCACGGTGATCCTCGTGCCGACCGAGCCCGAGAAGCGGGTCACCGGCTTCGAGACCTGGTGGGACGTCCCCGTCCCGGCGGCCAGCGGACAGGCCGGCGTGCGGGCCGCCCGGGCCGCCTACGAGCTGGCCCGCGACCGGCAGCGAACCGACCTCCACTGATGGCCCCATCCGGGGCCGCCCCACCCAGCCGCCGGCCTGGCCGGCAACCGTCGCTTAGCAGGAGAACGCCACATGCCAGGACCCGGAGTCGAACTCATCGGGGCCGAGGAGACGGCCGAGGTGCTCGAGGTGATGTCGAGCGGCTTCCTCAGCCGGTACGGCCCCTCGGACAACCCCGCCTTCGGGGCCAAGGTCCACCGGATCTCGAGGGCGAGATCGCCCGGCTGGCCGGCGTCCGCTTCGGCCTCGGGCTGCATGGCGGCGGGTCGGCCGGCCTGTGGATCGCCCTGCTCGGCCTGGGCATCGGGGCGGGCGACGAGGTGATCGTGCCCGGCTTCACGTTCGTCGCCTCGATTTCGGCGATCGTCTACGCCGGTGCCACGCCGGTCCTGGCCGAGGTCGACGATTCGTTCGACCTCGACCCGGCCGACGTCGAGGCCCGGATCACCCCGCGCACGGCGGCGATCCTGGTCGTCCACATGCTCGGCGGGCCGGCCCGGCTGGACGAACTCAAGGCGATCGCCGACAAGCATGGACTCCCGCTCGTCGAGGATTGCGCCCAGGCGTTCGGCGCGTCCTACCACGGCCAGGGCGTCGGCGGGATCGGCAGCGCCGGGGTGTACAGCTTCAACGAGTACAAGACGATCACCTGCGGCGACGGCGGGATGATCGTGACCGACGACGAGGCCCTCTACGAGCGCTGCTTCGCGATGCACGACCAGGGCCATGCCCCGGACCGGCTCGAATCGAAGTACGCGCCGCGCCCATTCCTGGGCATGAACTTCCGGATGACCGAGCTGTCCGGGGCCGTCCTCCTGGCCCAGTTCCGCAAGCTCGACCTGATCACCTCGCACCTGCGGGCCAACAAGGCGATCGTCCAGGAGTTCCTCGAGGAGGAGCCGGCGATCGGCTTCCGCAACCTGCCCGATCCGGAGGGCGACCTGGCCACCCACCTGGTCGTGGTCCTGCCGACGGCCGACATCGCCCACAAGGTCGCCCGGGAGGTCGGTTCGATCACCCTGTCCGAATCGGGCTGGCATGTCTACAGCCGGATGAACCACCTGCTCGAGCGACGCACGGTCACCGGCAAGGGCTGCCCGTTCGACTGCGACGTCCCCGGCCACGCCCACGGCGACTACCGGACCGGGCTGCTGCCCCAGACCGATGCCCTGCTCGATCGCTCGATCAGCATCGGAATCGGCGTCCGCGACGCGAACCTGGCCCCGTTCGGCCTCCGGATGCGGGACGGCGCGGACGAGGCCCGGGCCTGCGCGCTGACCTTCCGGGACGCCGTCCAGAAGCACCTCGACTGAGGCCCCGACCGGCGATGATCGAGGCCTTCGTCGTCGGGCGGATCGGGGTCGACTTCACGCCGTCCGAGCCCCGGACGTCGCTGGCCGAGGCAGCCTCGTTCCGGCGCGCCGTGGGTGGCTTCGCGGGCAACATCGGGACCGGCCTGGCCCGCCTGGGCATCGTCACGGCCGTCGTGTCGAGCGTGGGCGACGATGGCCACGGTGAGCACGTCCGGACGGCCCTCGTCGCGGAAGGGATCTCGGTCGCCAGCCTGACGACCCGGCCCGCGCTGCGGACGCAGGTCGCCTTCTTCGAGGCCTGGCCACCGGACCACTTCCCGGTCACGTTCTATCGCCTGGCACCGGCCCCCGACACGCTCCTGGCGCCGGGCGAGGCGCCCCTCGACGAGCTGTCGAAGGCCCGCCTGGTGATCGTCTCGGGCGCCCTCCTGGCGACCGAGCCGGCCCGTTCGACGACCCTCGCGATCCTCGCCGACCGGCTGGCGGCCGGCGATCGGCGGGCCGCGTCGTGGACGATCCTCGACCTGGACTGGCGGCCGACCCTGTGGGCGGACCCCGGCGAGTACCCGGCCTTGATCGAGCGGGCCGCCGAGCTGAGCGACCTCCTGATCGGCAGCGACGCCGAGTTCGCCGCCGCCGGCCTCACCCCGGCGGCCATGGCGGAAGGGTCCCGGCTCGTGATCCTCAAGCACGGCCAGGACGGTGTCTCGTTGCTGGCCGGCGGCCGGCGCGCCTCGCTGCCGGGGATCCCGGTCGAGGTGACCTGCGGGCTGGGCGCCGGCGACGCGCTCACGGCGGCCGTCGCCGCGGGCTTGCTGCGCGGCCTCGATCCGCTGGCCGCGATCGCCCGGGGCAACGCCGCCGGGGCCATCGTTGCTTCCCGCCTGATGTGCAGCGCGGCGATGCCCGCGCCCGCCGAGATCGACGAGCTGCTTGCCCGTGGACCGGGCGGATCGCTCGTGAGCCAAGCCCAGGAGGCCCTGCCGTGACGACCACCCGCGACGAGTCGGGCGTCGAGATCCATGCTGCCAAGCTGCCGTCTCGCCTGCCCCCGGAGCTGCTCCATGTCCGACCCGGGGCCGACGGGATCGTGGCCACCAACCCGGCCCGGGCGGGCTGGCGCTACCTGTCGTTCCGCTCGTTCTCGCTGGCCGAGGGCGAGGTTGCCCTGCTCGATGCACCCGACCAGGAGGCGGCCCTGGTCACGATCTCCGGTGGCGGCATCGAGGTCGCCTTCGACGACCGGCCGAGCCTGGCCCTGCCGGGCCGCGCCTCGGTCTTCGAGGGCCTGCCCTGGAGCGCGTACATCCCGGCCGGCACGACGGCCCGGATCGTCGGCCGGCCGCTGCCCGGGCGGCGCGCCGTGGTCGCCCTGGCCCAGGCGCCCCTGACGGGCCGGCCGGGGATCGCCACCCAGCCGATCGTGGTCCGGCCGTCCGACGTCGCGATCGAGATCCGGGGCGCCGGCAACTGCACCCGGCAGGTCAACAACATCATGCTGCCCGACTTCCCGGCCGACCGGTTGCTGATCTGCGAGGTGCTCACGCCGGCCGGCGGCTGGTCTGGCTGGCCGCCCCACAAGCACGACGTGGATGACCCGCCGCGCGAGGCGGTCCTCGAGGAGACGTACTTCTACCAGTTCGCCCGGCCGGAGGCGTCGGCGATCCAGCGGATCTATCACCGTGACGGGTCGCGCGACCTGCTGATACCGGTCCGGCACGGCGACCTGCTGATCGTCGACCAGGGCTACCACCCGTTCATCGCCATGCCCGGCTACGACGCCTACTTCCTGAACGCGCTGGCCGGCGACCGTCGGACGATGGCCAACAGCGACGATCCCGATTTCGCCTGGATCCGGGCCGAATGGCCGGCGATGAAGCCCGATCCGCGACTGCCGCTCGTCAGCCTGTGACCCGTCACGGAACGGAGCCGGCCGACCACCTGGAACGGGACCTTGAGCGCGCACACGGGCGGCAGGCGGGCCTCGACCGCGATCGACGCCAGCGCCTCCTGCGCCTGGCCGGTCCTGATGGGATCATCGCCGGCCTGGCGATCGACCACCGCGACAGCCTGCGGGTCTACCTCGAGCGGCAGGGCCTGGCCGGCCTGACGACGGCCGAGCTGGGGGACCTGAAGGCCGCCCTGGTCAGGGTCCTGGCGCCGGCTGCATCGACCCTGATGCTCGACGCCGAGCTCGGCCAGGCGGCCTTCGACAGCGGGGCCGTGCCGCCCTCGATCGGCCTGATCATGCCCATCGAGGCGCAGGGCTACGAGGTCGTCGGCGACGGCCGGCTGACCACCCTTCTCGCGGACTGGGAAGCCATCGCGCCGAGCCACCACGCCGATGCCTGCAAGCTGCTGCTCCCCTACCGGGTCGACCACGAGCCATCGGCCGCCCGGCAGGATGCGCTCGTTGCCGGCGTCGCCCAGGTCTGCCATGGCTACGGCCTGCCGCTGGTGATCGAGCCGGTTGCCTACCAGTGGTCGAGCGAGTCGGCGGCGGACTACGCGCTGGCCTACGAGGCGCTCGTCATTGGTGCCGTCGCCCGCCTCCAGCCGCTGGGCGCCGACCTGCTCAAGGTGCCGTTCCCGCTGCCTGGCCTGGCGAGCGCCGGCGAGGACCGGGCGAGCGAGGCCTGCCGGGCGCTGGCCGGCGCCTGTGCCGGAACGCCATGGGTGCTCCTCGGGGCGGGCGTGGGGATCGACGAGTTCGTCGACCAGGTCCGGCTGGCGGGGCGGGCCGGAGCGTCGGGCTTTCTGGCCGGGCGCGGTATCTGGGGCCCCGCCCTCAGCCCGGATCCGGCCGAGGCCGAGCGGCTCGCCCGGGCCGTCGCCCTGCCCGCATTCGAGCGCTGCCGCGACACGGCGCACCGGTTCGCGCAACCCCTCCGGCTCGCGCCGGTCGATTGAACCAGCGCCGGACGACCGTCCTCGATGCCGCCGATCCTGGCGGGCGCCGTGACCGCGGTCGCCTACGCCATCTCGACCCTCTCCTCGGCGCGCTCCAGCCGGATCGCGGGCGCGGTTCCGGCGGTCGCCGGCGTGATGCTGATCGGGTCGCTCCTGCTCCTGCCGGTCGCCCTGCTCGTCACGCCACTGCCGCCGGTGCCGGCCTCGACCATCGCCGGCTCGGTGCTGGCCGGCGGGCTGAACGTGGTCGGCCTGCTCCTGGCCTACGCCGCCTACCGGATCGGCGCGGTCGGGATCGTGTCGACGATCGGCTCGACCGAGGGGGCGATCGCCGCAATCATCTCGGTGCTGGCCGGCCAGGCGCTCGCGCCCGGATCCGGGCCGGTGCTGGCGATCGTCGCCGTGGGCGTGGTGCTGGCGGCGACCAGCGGCGGCCATGAGCTCGAGGAGGGCGTTCCGATCAGCCGCGGCCAGTCGCTCCGGGCAGCCGGCCTGGCCCTGTGTGCCGCCCTGGCCCTCGGCAGCGGGCTGTTCGTGACCGGCCAGGTCAGCGCCAGCCTGCCGCCGGCATGGGTCGTCCTGCCCGGGCGGCTGGCCGGCGTCCTGGTCGTCGGCCTGCCGATCCTGGCCACCGGCCGGGCACGCGTCCCGCGGCGGGCCGTGCCGTTCATCGTCCTGACCGGCGTCGTCGAGGTGGTCGGGCTCGCCTCGTTCTCGATCGGCAGCCGCCAGGACATCGCGGTCACGTCCGTCCTGGCCTCGATGTTCGCGCCGATGGCGGCGATCGCCGCGTTCGTCCTGTTCCGGGAACGCCTCGCGCCCCGGCAGGTGGTCGGGATCGCCCTCGTCGTCGTCGGCATCGCGCTCCTCGGCGCATTCTCCGCCTAGCCCGGACAGGACGGAGGCACCGATGCGGCTGGTCTACAACTCGAATTCGACGATGCACCTGCCGGCCCTGCACCAGGTCCGGCTGGCCCGCGAGACCGGCTGGGACGGAATCTTCCTGCGCGAGGAGCACCTCCGCCGCTACCTCGCCCGGGGCCACGGGGTCGCGGGGCTGCGCGAGGCGCTGGCCGGCCTCGAGCCGGTGAACCTGGGGGCCCTGGCCGACGTCGAACGCTGGCGACCGGCCGACCGGGCGGCGATGCTCGCGGAGGCCGAGGCGCTGACCGAGCTGGCGGTCGACGTCGGCGCCTCGTACGTGCAGCTGCTCAGCGGGCCGGTCGACCCCACCGGCGCGTATCCGGGCCCCGGCTCGCTCTCGAGGGCCGACCGGATCCGGGCCACGGCCGATGGCCTGCGCTCGGTGGCCCACCTCGGTGCGTCCGACGGGATCCGCTATTACCTCGAGCCGATCGCGTGGACCCCGCTGGGCGACCTGGCCGAGGCCGTCGAGGCGGTCGAGGCGTGCGGGGCGGATAACGTGGGCCTGGTGCTCGACTTCTGGCACCTGTGGCAGACCGGCGTGACGCCCGACGCGGTCGCCCGGCTCGACGCGCGCCTGATCTTCGGCGTCGACCTCGGCGATTCGCTGGGCACGCCCGGCGCGGGCGGACCCGACCAGCTGAGCCGCTGCGTATGGCCCGGCGACGGCTCGATCCCGCTGCGGGAATGGGTCGCCGCGGTCCGCTCGACCGGCTTCGACGGCTGGTGGGACAACGAGCTGTACAGCCCGGTCCACTGGGAGCTGCCCGATCCGTTCGCGGTCGCCTCTGGCTTGCGTGAGGTGCTGGTCGACCTGCTGGGTTAGAGGCCGTGGCGGCTCCGGGTCGGCGGCGGGTCCGTGGCTGGGCCGCTGTTTCGTGGCCCAGGGCGGTCGAATCGGGGTCAGCAGCGGGCCGATTCGTGCTCGGCCCACGCATGATCACGTTGCCTGGGTCCCATGCCTCGGCCATACGCGTCGTTCAGCGAACGATCTGGCAAGTCAGGCGATGCTCCAGCAGCGGTGTTGTCAAATCGCGACTCGAGTCGCGCGTATGGCCGGAGCCGGGACCCGCCAGGCCAGATTGGACGGTTCGGCGGCTCGCGTCGTGCTCGACTCCCGGCTCCATCTCCCGGATCGGCCGATCCGGCCGGCGCGAGCGACCATAAGCGCGACTGCAATCGAGATCTGGCAACGCGCGGCGCGGGCGCGCCGCACGTCGGGCCGCTGGTCGTCCGCGATCCAAACAAACGAGCCAAGGCCACGATCCGAACAAACGAGCCAAGGCCACCAGCCAAACAAACGAGCCGGTGCCGCGAGCCGCAACCCCAGCCGGGCAACCAGCCCGGGGCACAGCCCGGGCTATCAGCGAGGCCCCGGGCCACGCCCGGATTGACGGCCCGGAGAGCCGATGCTACGGTCGATGCGCAATCGGTTGCCCCTGATCGATTGCCTTAGCGGAGGTCGATCCGGTGCGAGCGGGCCCACGGTGACCAACGGGGCCTCGCCGTCGCCGCGCCGTCGCGTCCTGCTCAAGGACGTGGCTCGGGCGGCGAACGTCTCCGGGTCCACCGCATCGCGGGGCCTCGCCGATGATCCGCGGATCAGCCTCGCCACCCGGCTGTCGGTCAAGGCCGCGGCGGCCGAGCTCGATTACGTTCCCAATGCCGCCGCCCGCAGCCTGCGGATGCGCCACACCCTGACCCTCGGCCTGCTCATTCCCGACCTGCGCGACCCGGTCCACGGCCAGGTCGCCTCGGGCTTCGAGGAGGAGGCCCGCCGGAGCGGCTACTGCGTGATGATGGTCGCCGGCGAGAACGAGCCGGTCCGCGAGCGGCTGGCCCTCAAGATCTTCGCCGAGCACGGCACCGATGGCGTGGCGATCGTGTCGAGCGCCATATCGCCGCGCGAGGCGCGCGAACGGGTCGACCCGGACCGCCTGATCATCGTCCAGCCCGACCACGGCAGCCTCCCCCGCCGCGAAGGGACGCTGCCCCCGGGCGTCATCCTGACCGACGATGCGAGCGGCCTGCGGGCCGCCGTGAACTACCTCGTCGACAACGGCTACCGGCGGATCGCCTGGGTCGAGGGCGGCGGAGGGGCGACGAACAAGGTCCGCGCCGAGGCGGTCGGCTCGACCCTCCGAGCTCGCGGCGTCCGGGCGCCACTGCGCGTCTTCGCGGCCGACGGGGACACCTGGCGCACGCCCGGCGAGCTCGCTGCGACGATTGCCGCCGACCTGCCCGAGGCCCTCGTGTGCTACGACGACAAGCTGGCCCTGGCCCTGATGGACGCCCTGCGCAAGGTCCGGGTCCGGGTGCCCGAGGACGTCGCGATCGTGGGCTTCGACGGGATCCCCTTTGCGGCGATCGCCAATCCCCGGTTGACCACGGTCGCCACCCCGTCGGGCGAGATGGGCCGGCTCGCCGCGGCATCCCTGATCCGGGCGATCCAGGACGGCGCGCGGCCCGAGGCGGCACTCCTGCCGCCCGAGCTGATCGTGCGCGAGAGCACCCGCACCCTGCGGGCGGTCAAGGCCCCCTAGGGCGCGCGGGCGGGGCGGGTCCCGGCCAGCCGGTCCTCGAGCGCCTTGAGGGCGGCGTCGAAGAAGGCGATCATCCGGGCCCGGTTGGCCGGATCGGCCACGGCGGCCAGCTCGGCGACCCAGGTCCGGGCGCCGAGGATCACCTGTTCGACGACGGCCGCGTCGTCGGCCGGTGGCCTGAGTGGCCGGTCGCGGACCTCGACGTAGACCGGCGAGGTATGGGCGGCCATCGAGGTTGCGAACGCCGAATGGACCTGGTCACCGCTCCGGGAACGGGCCGCGATCCAGGCCCCGGCCGGGAGCTCGACCGACTCGTCCAGGCCGAGCTCGGCAACGCCGGCCGCCGCCTGGCTGGCCGCCACGATCCGCCCGTTGACGACCAGCTCCAGGTCGGTGATCAGCGGCTGGGCGGCCCGGGCCCGGACGGTCACCTCGAGCCGGCCCGGGCCGGGCAACGCAACGACGGCGCCCGGCTCGTGGCCGTCAACGGCCAGCTCGAGGATCGGGCCCGACGACACGAACGTCCGGCCGGCCCGGACGGCCGCTGCCCAGCCCGCGAACGTCAGCGGCTCGTCGGAGCGCAAATGGGTATAGGTGCGGACCGCGCCGATCGGCACCTCGGCCGACATCTTGTCGGTGCCGGCCACGACCGGCAACCGCTCGCCGAGGTTGAGGTAGCGGTACCACTCGACGACGGCCGGGTCGTCGAGGCCGGGTGCCAGGGCCTGGGTCTCGATTGCGTCGATCCGGCCGGTCAGGATGTCGGCCGCGATCTCGGCGTAGGGCAGCGGGAAGTGGGCGGCCACGACGAGACCTCCGGCGGCCCGGCAGCGGTCGGCCCAGTCGGCGAGGAGGACGCTCAGCGGACCGCCCAGGCGGCCCTCGGGCGGTCCGCCGCTGGCCAGCGGCGTCGTCGGCCGATGGGCGCCGAGGAGGGCGAGGTGGCCCAGCATGTTCTGGCGGTTCTCGGTGCCGGGCACCACGATCCGGCGGCCGGCCGGGTCGGCGATCGCGCCCCAGGGCAGGTCGGTCACGTTGGTGAACAGGTCGCCCCACTGGGCGGCCAGCAGGTTGACCAGGTCGACATCCTCGGCCGCAGCCTGGAGGAGCGCCGTGGACGGCGACAGGAAGTGGACGTGGCTGTCGGCGGTCACCCAGCGCCCGCTGTGCAGCTCGATCGTCCGCTCGAGGGGCAGCACGAGCTCGGCGCGTCCCGGGCTCGATCGCCAGCCGGGCACGATGCGGCCGGCGGTCGAACCCGCCCACGACCTCGACCTCGACCGCCCCGACCGGCAGGTCGATCTCGAACCGACCGGGAACGTAGGCATAGGTCGCCGAGCCCAGGACGAGGTCGCCGCCGGTGTCCTCGAAGAACGCCGGATTGACCTCGTCACGATGGCCGGCCGGCGGCAGGTAGCGGCCGTCGGCCGCCGTGAACCGGACCCGGCCGGGCACCCGCTCACCGGTCGCCGGCTCGACGATCTCGATCGTGACCGGCACGTCGGCCGGGGGCAGGACCTCGATCGACCAGCGCCCCGTGGGATCGAGGCGGGGCACGCCGGCGAGCAGGTCGCGACCGGCGATCGGCGATCGGTCGAGGGCGAGGACGGCATCGGGCGCGATCGACAGGTCGACCAGCGACGACCCAGCGGCCGGGGCATCCGGGTCGGCCCGTGGAGTGCCCCAGCCGGAGACCCGAGCCGGCTCGGCCCCACGTGCTGAGCCGACCTCGGCGCGGGCCGGCGAGGGACGGCTCCGGATCACCGTGCCCAGGTCGACCTCGAGCCTGGCGCCGGGCGGGCCGTCGACCCGGACCTGGAAGCGCGGCCCGCGGGCCAGCGGATCGGCCGAGCCGTTGAACAGGGTCACGCCGGCCACGATCAGGTCGCTGCCGGCGCGGCCGGCGCTCAGCGGTTCCAGCACGAGCTCGACGGGCTCGGAGCCGGGCGGGAGCTCGATCGCGTGGAGCCAGAGCAGGAGGTCGTCGGTCGGGCTGGGCACGAAATCGGTCATCCCGACCTGGCCCGTGCCGAACGAGCCGGGCATGATCGTGAGCGTGCCCGACTGGCCGGCCGGCGCGTATCGACCGGCGCCCTGGGCCGGGTGCGGACCGCGCCAGTCGAGCGGCTCGTTGTCGAGGTGGGCCACCGCCCGGAACGCTCCCGAGCCCCAGCCGAGGATCCCGTCGTTGACCTCGAACCGGCGCCGGATCAGCCGCTCGGTGCGCGCTCCGGAGCGGTCGACGATCGTGTACCGGGCCAGGCGTTCGCCGACCGGGACGACGTGGCCGACGGCCAGGCCGGCCGGCCGGTTGCCGTGATCGTCACGCCAGGTGTCGCACAGGTGGGCGACGACGAGGTGGCGGGCCGGCCGGCCGCCGAGGTCGAGCGTGATCGGCCGTTCGACGAGGATCCAGCGTCGCTGACCAGCGCCCGGACCGAGATCGAACGGGACGCCATGGAAGACCTGCCGGCCGGCCGGAAGACGCCCGAGCGCAGGTCGATACGCGGAATGGAACCGCGCGCCGAGCTCGTCCTCGGCGATGTTCCTGGCCGGCTCGAGGTCGATGGTCGTGGCCAGCCGGGTGACGCTCATCGAGGCCCGCTCCGCCCGTGCCGAAGGTCACGATATTGACGGGCCATAGGTCGCACGCTAGCATCGGGCAAACGGTTGCACAAGAGGGACGCATCATGCTTCGCGGCGCGTCGTTCCCGATGGTCAGCGGATCCCGACTTGGCTGACGCGACCCCCGCAATCGAGCTCCGCCATGCCACCAAGCGCTATGGCGAGGCGGTCGCCCTGGATGACGTCTCGATGGTCATCCGGCCGGGCGAGTTCTTCTGCCTGCTTGGCCCGTCGGGCTGCGGCAAGACCACGACCCTCAACCTGATCGGCGGGTTCATCCCGCTCAGCTCGGGCGACCTCCTGATCGAGGGCCGGACGGTCAACGACCTGCCGCCCCACAAGCGCAACGTCAACACGGTCTTCCAGAACTACGCCCTCTTCCCGCACATGACGGTCGCCCAGAACGTGGCCTTCGGGCTGCGCATGGAGAAGCTGTCGAAGGCGGATGTGGCCAGCCGCACCGACGAGTACCTGGCGCTGGTGGGCCTGAGCGGGCTCGCCGGTCGCCTGCCGGCGCAGATGTCCGGCGGCCAGCAACAGCGCGTCGCACTGGCCCGGGCGCTGGCCAAGCGGCCGGCGGTGCTCCTCCTCGATGAGCCGTTGGGGGCCCTCGACCTGAAGCTGCGCAAGCAGATGCAGACCGAGCTCTCCCGGATCCACCGCCAGGTCGGGACCACGTTCGTCTTCGTCACCCACGACCAGGAAGAGGCCCTGTCGATGGCGACGACGATCGCGATCATGTCCAACGGCACGGTCCTCCAGCAGGGCTCACCGCGGGAGGTCTACGACAAGCCCGCCAATCGGTTCGTGGCCGACTTCGTCGGCGATACGAACTTCCTGGAGGGCAGCGTCCGGCGCGACGGCGACCGGGCCGTCTTCGACGTCGGCGGGGCGGTGGTGGAGGTGCAGGGCGATGCCGAGCCGGGCCCGGCCACGCTGATGATCCGGCCCGAGTTCCTGGCCGTGCGACCACAGGATGCGACCGATGGTCCCCCGGGGCTGGCCGGCCGGATCGTCAACGTCGCCTTCCTCGGCAATCACACCCGGCTCACGGTCGCCACGGCATCGGGCGAGATGGTCGTCGTCCGGCCGCACGGGACCAGGGATTGGACGAAAGACACGCAGCGCGAATTGGGTGAGGAGGTTTGCGTATGGTGGCGGGCCGACAACGCCGCACTGATCCGGGAGTAGCCACACCTGATGGAGGAGCACGGAATGGCTGACTTGAACCAGAGGCTGGACCGGCGACAGTTCCTGAAAGTCGCCGGAGCGGTCGGCGCGACCGCCGGACTGGGCGCCTTCCTGGCGGCCTGCGGCGCATCCGCGGCGACGACCGCCCCGACCGTCGCGCCGAGCGTCGGCGGCGGCGCGAGCGCCGCGCCCACGACCGCCGCCTCCGCGACGCCGGGGCCGACGGGCACGTTCAACTGGCTGACCTGGGGCGACCACTGGTACCAGGCCGAGATGGACAAGATCGCGGCCGATATCGGGATCAAGGCCAACATCACCAGCTTCAGCGACGACATCGACGCCTACACCAAGGTCCAGCAGGTCGGCGGCCAGATCGACCTGGTCTCGGAAGACGCACTTTGGGTGCCGTACTTCTACCAGCACCAGTTGATCGATGCCTTCGACATCAACTCACTGAAGGTGGCCAGCCAGCTGTACTCGGTCGCCCGCGAGTTCTCGATCTGGACCAGCCCGGCCGGCTACCTCGGCTATCCGAACGGCTGGGCGCCGATCCAGATCACCTACGACCCGGCTCACGTGACCTCGGGCGCCGACTCGTGGCAGCTCCTGCTGGACCCGAAGTACCGCAAGCGGGTCGTCGTCGAGGACCAGCCGGTCGAGGTCATGGCCTACATGGGCAAGGCCGCCGGGGTCAAGGATCCCTACAACATGACCGATGCCGAGGTCGCCCAGGCCAAGGCGCTCCTCGTCCAGCTCAAGCCGAACATCCTGCGCCTCGCGCCGCAGGCCACCGATACGGTCGCTGCGCTCAAGAACGGCGAGGCGTGGATCGCCACGATCAACCTCGGCGCCGACACGGCGGTCATGGACCAGGGCGGCCCGAAGCTGACGACGTTCACCCCCAAGGAAGGCTCCATCGGCTGGATGGACGCCGAGATGCTCGTCCACGGCGGCGCCAACAACAACCTGCTGATGCCCTTCCTCGAGGTCCACGAGCAGGCCGAATACGTTGCCGCCAACTTCATGATCAACCGGCGGCCGCTGTTCAGTGAGGCGGCCTACAAGCTGCTGATCAACCAGGGCCAGCAGGAGCTCGCCGATCACCTGCTCTTCAACAAGCCCGAGACGGTCAACACCATGACCCTCAAGGGTCCTGGTACATCGACCCAGGCCGCCATCGCCGCGTTCAACGACGTCTTCGGCTCGTAGCCAGACTGCCTGGCTCTCGCTGAGATGACCGCGGAATCCGACGCCGGGGCCCTGTCGGCCCCGGCTGCCGGGTCCTCGTCCGGGCTCGCCCGGCGCCTGGGCAGGGCTCTTCCGGCCCTGCCGGGCCTGGGCGTGCTCGTCTTCCTGTTCCTGGTCCCGATGGCGATCATGTTCGTGTTCAGCTTCTGGCGGACGAACAACGACTTCGTCGTCGTGCCCGAGTGGAACCTCGGCAACTACGCCCGGTTCTTCGTCGAGGGAACCTACCTGCGAACCTTCATCAAGACCCTGATCATGGCTGCCCTCGTCACCGTGACGGCACTCGCGATCGGCCTGCCCTTCGCCTACTTCCTCGTGCGCTATACGGGCAAGCTGACCCAGCGGGTGATCCTGCTGGCCGTGATCGTCCCGTTCTGGACGAGCTACCTGGTCCGGGTCTATGCCTGGCAGGCGATCCTCGGCGAGAACGGCGCGCTCAACCAGATCCTGCAGGCCATCGGCGTCATCAAGGTCCCCCTGGACGTCTTCAACTACGACGATCCGGGCGTCTTCGTGGTGCTCACCTACATCTACTTCCCGTTCGCCCTGCTGGCCCTGTATGCCTCACTGGAGAAGTTCGACTTCACCCAGCTCAACGCAGCCCAGGACCTCGGGGCGCGGCCCGACCAGGCGTTCCGGCATGTCCTGCTGCCGCAGATCCGGGCCGGGATCATCACGGCCTGCATCTTCGTGTTCATCCCGATCCTGGGTGAGTTCCTGACGCCGACCCTGGTTGGCGGCGCCCAGAGCAGCCTGATCGCCAACCTGGTGCTGAACTTCCTCCGGAATGACCAGTTCGCAGAGGGCGCCGCCCTGGCCATCATCATCGCGGCCTTCGTGACCGCGATCATGATCGTGTTCCGGAAGTCGTTCCGGGTGGAGGACGTGGTCACCAGTGGCTAGGGGGACCAGCCCGCTCGAGACGATGCCGGTCAGCCGCTTCGCCCGGCAGACGCGCTGGTCGCTGATCGTGCTGACCGGCGCGATGCTGGCATTCCTGTACCTGCCGATCGCGTTCCTGATCCTGTTCTCGTTCGAGGATGCTGCGACGCCGGGCCTGCCGATCACCGGGCTGACCCTGCACTGGTACCAGGTGCTGGCGTCGGATTCGGCGATCCAGAAGGCCCTGCTGACCTCGGTCGAGGTCGCCGTCGTGGTCACGATCATTGCCTCGATCGTGGGCACGATGGTCGCCTTCCCGCTGGTCCGCGGCGGCGTGCGCGCCCCCGGGATCCTGCGCCTGGGCTTCACCCTGCCGATCATGATCCCCGGCTTCCTGATCGGGATCGGGCTGCTCATCTTCTTTCGCCAGGGGCTCCATCCGCTCATCGATGTCCAGCTCGGCCTGTACACCGTGGTCGCCGGCCACCTGGTCTTCACCATCCCGTTCGTTGTCCTGATCGTGGCGTCCCGGCTGCAGGGCTTCGATCGCCGCCTGGAATGGGCCGCCGCCGACCTCGGAGCGGGCCCGTGGCGGACACTGCGCCATATCGTCCTGCCCCTGATCGCGCCGGCGATCCTGGCAGGTGCCTTGCTGTGCGTCACCCTGTCGATCGACGAGTTCGTGATCACGTTCTTCTTGATCGGCCCGCAGCAGACCCTGCCGCTGTACATCTACACCCAGATCAAGTTCGGGGTGACGCCCGAGGTCAACGCGATCGCGACGGTCATCCTCGTGGTGTCGCTGTCCGCGGTCGCGATCGGCTCCCTGCTCCTGACCGGCAGCCGCCGGCTGCGCCGACGCGGGTCGAGGTGATCGCGGCCCGGCCGACCGGCGACGCTTGAGCGGCCTGCTGGGCCGGCGCCCCGAACCGGAGGCGCCGATCCGGATCGGCTTCCAGGTCTGGGGCCAGTTCGCCGGCTGGGACGAGCTGATGGCGGCCGGCGAACGGATCGAGGCCCTCGGCTTTGACAGCCTCTTCGCGAACGACCACCTGATGCCGATCCTGGGCGATTCCGACGGGCCGGTCCTGGGCGCCCAGGGCCCGGTCTTCGAGGGCTGGATGACGCTCGGGGCGTGGGCCGCCCGGACGAGCCGGCTGCCCCTGGGCGTGCTCGTCTGCGGGGTCGGCTATCGCAACGTCGGGCTGACCGTGAAGATGGCCACCGCCCTCGACCACGCCAGCCGGGGCCGGGCGATCCTCGGCCTCGGTGCGGGCTGGCACGAGCCCGAGCATCGCGCGTTCGGCTACGACGTCCTCTCGCTGGGCGACCGGATCAGCCGCCTGGACGAGGCGAGCCAGCTGGCCCGGGGCCTCCTCGACGGAGAGTCGGTGACCCTGGCCGGCCGCTGGGTGAGCGGCCAGGACGTGCGCAACGATCCGGCCCCGGTCCAGGCCCGGCTGCCCCTGCTGATCGGCGGCAGCGGCGAGAAGCGCACTCTGCGGATCGTCGCCCGCGACGCCGACATCTGGAACGGCGAAGGAGATCCCGAGAGCTTCGCCCGCAAGAGTCGCGTGCTCGACGAGCACTGTGCCGCGCTCGGCCGCGATCCAGGCTCGATCCGGCGGACGGTGGGCATCCCCCCGATCTGCATCCGGGCGTCCCGGGCGGAGGCGGTCAACGCCCTGGCGGCGATCCTCGCCAGGCAGGGCGGCGGCACCCAGGCCCGGGCGTGGGCCGCCGGCTCGCCCCTCGCCGACACCGAGGAGACCGTGATCGGCATCCTGCGCGGCTGGCACGCCGCCGGTGCCGAGGAGGCGATCGTCGACCTGCCCTTGCCGATCGACGACGAGACGATCGAACACCTGGCTGGTTCCGTCCGGGATCGCCTGGCGTGATCCCCTGCCACGTCCGCCCAAGCCATGGAGGTTCCACCTGATGCGCGCTGCCGTCTATGAAGGCGAAGGCCGGCTGGTCGTCCGCGACGTCCCGGATCCGGTCCCGGCCGCCGACGAGGTCCTGATCGAGGTCGAGGCCTGCGGGGTGTGCGGGTCGGACGTCCAGATCATCAACATCCCGCCCGGCCATCCGTCGACCCCGCCGGTGATCATCGGCCACGAGTTCGTCGGCCGGATCCGGGCGGCCGGCTCGGCGGTCCGGGACGTCACGCTCGGCGCCCGGGTCGTCGTCGACCCCGACCCGAAGTGCGGGGCGTGCGACTCGTGCCGGGCCGGCCGGCCGGCCAACTGCACCAACATCGTGGCCCTCGGCGTCTACCGCGACGGTGCCCTGGCCCAGTACGTGACCGCCCCGGCGAACAGCGTCTACCCGATCTCCGAGGACGTGCCGGCCGAGCTCGCGGCCCTGGTGGAGCCGCTCGCCTGCGTCGTCAACGGGACGAACCGGGCGGCGCTCCGGCCGGGCGAATCGGTCGTCGTCTTCGGCGCCGGGGCGATCGGCTGCCTGTTCACGGCTGTGCTCCACGCGGCCGGCGCCGCCCGGATCATCGTCGTCGAGCCGAGCGCGGCGCGGGCGCCGGTTGCCCGGGCGCTGGGCGCCGCCGAGGTCCTCAGCCCGGACGACTGGTCGGCTCGCCGGGCGGAGCTGTTGCCGGCCGGGGCCGACGTCGTCGTCGACGCCGTGGGCAGCGTCCTGCCCCAGGCGATCGAGGCCGCCGGAATGGGCGCCCGGGTGATCATCTTCGGGATGAACCAGAACGCCCGGCCGGCCGTGCACCAGGTCGAGATCGTGGAGAAGGGCCTGTCGATCCTCGGCTCGTACATCTCGAACTTCACCTTTCCCGCCGCGATCCGGCTGGTCGAGAGCGGCCAGCTCAACCTGGCCCCGATGATCACCGCCACGATCCCGCTCGACGAGACGGTTGCCGGCATCGGCCGGATCCGCTCGGGCGAAGCCGTGAAGATCGTCATCAAGCCCTGACCAGCAACCGCCCGGAGGAACCCATGGCCACGTCCCCGCTGCGCGTCGCCAGCGCCCCGGTCTCGTTCGGCGTCGACGAGATCCTCGTCGACGATGCCTGGATGCCCGCCCCCGACGAGATGCTCGACTGGATGGTCGACATCGGCTTCGAGGGGACCGAGCTCGGCGCGCCGGGCTTCCTGGGGGACGCGGGCCAGGTCCACGAGCGCCTGTCGGGCCGCGGCCTGGAGCTCGTCGGCGCGTTCATGCCCCAGCACTTCAGCCGGGCCGAGAAGGCGGACGAGGACCGGGCCGCCCTGCTGGCCGGTCTCAAGGTGCTGGCCGACGGCTCGCCGGCCGGCTCGCACCCGTTCGTCGTCCTGTCCGACCACTTCGACGAGCCCGACCGGCGGGCGCTGTCCGGGCGGATCCAGGACCATCCCGAGACCTGGCTGTCGGCGGCCCGCTTCGAGACCCTGATCGACAACCTCCATCGGGCCTCCGAGGTGTGCCGCTCGGCCGGCTTCGAGCCTGTCCTCCATCCCCACGCCGGGACGTACATCGAGACGGCCGACGAGATCGCCCGGGTGATGGACCGGATCGACCCGGCCCTGCTCGGGCTGTGCCTCGACACCGGCCATTTCCGCTTCGGGGGCGCCGACCCGACCCAGTCGGTCCACGACTACCACGAGCTGATCCGGCATGTTCACATCAAGGACTGCCGGACGGCCGTGATGGACGGGGTCAAGGCCGAGGGCAAGGGCCTCGAGGAAGCGCTCGCCCGGGGCGTCTTCTGCCAGCTCGGGCTGGGCGACTCGCGGATCGACGCGGTGATCGAGGCCCTTCGCGCCTACGACTACCAGGGCTGGCTGGTGATCGAGCAGGACCAGTTCCTGCGCCCGACCGATACGCCAGCGTCGGTCGTCGCCGGCCAGCGCGCGAACCGGGAGTACCTGCGCCGGCTCGGGATCTGAGCCGGCGGCCCGTCAGCGGCCGGCGCCCGGGTCGCCAGCCTGGTCGCCACCGGCCAGGGCTCGCCGCAGGGTCGTCGGCTGTCAGGGCCCGACGCAGGCGTACACGAACCGGTGGCTGGTGGTGCCGGGCAAGGTCACGTCGAAGCGGTAGGTGGCCGAGGGCAGGCTGGACGCCGGCGTCAGGGCAAAGAGCTGGACCGCGCCCGGCCCCGAGCCCGGCAGTCGAAAGGCCTGGCCATCGGCCCGGCCGGAGAGCGGCACGACCACCGACGGGACGTGCCCGAGGCGGGTCCCGGGAGCATCCAGGTCGACCACCGAGACCCTGGCCGCCGGGCTGATGTCGGGGAACGTGACCCCCAGGTAGAGCACCCGGCCGGCGGGCAGGAAGACGGCTCGCTGATCACGCGGCACCTCCGAGCCATGGCAGGCGAGATCGGGCTGGCCGGCCTGCTCGATCGGCTGGCTGCTCTCGACGACGCCCTGCTGGAGGACGAGCAGGGCGTCGCTCGCCCCGGCCGGTGCCGGGTGCTGGATGGCCGGCTCGTCGGTCGACCCGCCGACTGCCGAGCTCAGCAGGCCGACGACCGTCCACTCGTTGTCGACGAGCGAGACGTAGGCGACCGGAACCCCGGACACCGCGGGCGGAACAGGCCGGCTGCTCGAGGCCACCGGCGACGGTGCCGGCGGGCGGGCCGGGGCGGTCGGAGCCGGCGACCGCCGGGCAACCGGGTCGGGGCCGGGCGCCGCCGTTGTCCTGCCCCAGGGCTGCCAGACGAGCGCGGCGAGCAGGCAGCCGATTCCCATCGCGAGGGCCAGCGGACGCCGGCTGCCGCCGGCCCGCAGCCGCTCGGGCCGGTGCTCGACCGCGACCAGTCCGTCCCGCGGCCGGAGGGGCTCGGACGGCGAGCTCGAGCTGGAGCCTGGCGGGTTGCCCATCGGCGGAATCTACTCCGGCGATGGGCGCCCGCCCGACGTGTCTCCCGCGGCTGATCGGGCCGAATGGCCTGCTCGAACGGGCCGGATGTCGTGCCGCTGTGTGCTTGAGCGCCCGGCCCACCCGGGGGCGATCGGGCGGATACTTGGGCCTCCGGGATCCAGCGCGTCATCCGGGTCAAGCCCGACCACGAGCCTGCCTGGCCCCCGATCCTCGAAGGGAGGCCGCGCCCGTGAGCGAGCGGTACGAGTGCCTGGACGGCAATGAGGCCGCGGCCCGAATCGCCTACGCCGTCAGCGAAGTCATCTCGATCTACCCGATCACGCCGGCGTCGCCGATGGCCGAGCACTGCGACGACTGGGCGGCGGCCGGCCGGCCGAACCTGTGGGGCAAGGTCCCCGACGTCGTCGAGATGCAGTCCGAGGCCGGCGCCGCCGGGGCCCTCCACGGCGCCCTCCAGAAGGGCGCCCTGGCGCACGACCTTCACCGCGTCGCAGGGCCTCCTGCTGATGATCCCCAACATGTTCAAGATCGCCGGCGAGCTGACGCCGGCCGTGATCCATGTCGCCGCCCGGACGATCGCGACCCACGCCCTGTCGATCTTCGGCGACCACAGCGACGTGATGCACGCCCGCACGACCGGCTGGGCGATGCTCGCCGCCGGCTCGGTCCAGGAGGCGCACGACTTCGCCCTCGTCGCCCACGCGGCGACGCTCCGGGCGCGGGTGCCGTTCCTGCACTTCTTCGACGGCTTCCGGACCTCGCACGAGATCGACAAGATCGCGGTCCTCGAGCGACGACGACATCCGGGCGCTGGTCCGCGACGAGGATGTCCTTGCCTTCCGCAGCCGGGGCATGACCCCGGACGCGCCGGTCGTGCGCGGCACGGCCCAGAACCCCGACGTCTTCTTCCAGGCCCGCGAGGCGTCGAACCCGTACCACCTGGCGGTGCCCGGGATCGTCCAGGAGGTCATGGACGAGCTCGCCGCGCGGACCGGCCGGCAGTACGGCCTGGTCGACTACCACGGCGCGCCGGACGCCGACCGGGTGATCGTCGTGATGGGCTCGGCCACCGGGGCGGTCGAGGAGACGGTCGACACCCTGGTTGCCGCCGGCGAGCGCGTCGGGCTGCTCCGGATCCGCCTGTTCCAGCCGTTCCCGGCCGAGCAGATCATTGCCGCCCTGCCGGCCACGGTCCGGGCGATCGCCGTCCTCGACCGGACCAAGGAGCCGGGCGCGGTCGGCGAGCCGCTCTACCTGGAGGTCGTCGCCGGCGCTGGCCGAGGCGATGGATCGGGCCGAGCCGCCCTTCGCGACGGTCGCCACGGGTGATCGGCGGCCGCTACGGCCTGTCGTCCAAGGAGATGACGCCGTCGATGATCAAGCCGATCTTCGACGAGCTCGCCGCCGACCGGCCGAAGCGCCACTTCACGGTCGGCATCTACGACGACGTGACCCACCTCAGCCTGCCGATCGACACCGACTTCCGGCACGCCGCGGCCGGCCGGCGAGGTCCAGGCGGTCTTCTTCGGCCTCGGCTCCGACGGCACGGTCGGCGCCAACAAGGCCTCGGTCAAGATCATCGGCGAGAGCACCGACCTGTACGCCCAGGGCTACTTCGTGTACGACTCGAAGAAGTCCGGCTCGATCACCGTCTCGCACCTGCGCTTCGGCCCCGAGCCGATCCGCTCGACCTACCTCGTCGACGACGCCGACTTCGTGGCCTGCCACCAGTTCGGGCTGCTCGGCCAAGATCGACGTCCTCGAGTACGCCAAGCCCGGCGCGACGTTCCTGCTCAACGCCCCGTACGGGCCGGACGAGGTCTGGGAGCACCTGCCCGGCGACGTCCAGCGCCAGCTCATCGACAAGGAGATCGACTTCTGGGTCATCGACGCCCTGGCCGTCGCCGCCGAGGTCGGCATGGGCAGCCGGATCAACACGGTCATGCAGCCCTGCTTCTTCCAGCTGGCCGGCGTGCTGCCCGCCGACGAGGCGATCAGCCGGATCAAGGGCTTCGTCGAGAAGACCTACGCCAAGCGCGGCGACGCGATCGTCGCAGCGCAACTTCGCGGCGATCGACCGATCGCTCGAGCGGCTCGAGCCACGTCTCGCTCGGCCGGCCGCCAGCGTGAGCACCGACCGGCCGGCCGAGATCCTCGGATGGCGTCCCCGACTTCGTGGCGCCGGTCACCGCGCCGGCTGATGGCCGGCGACGGCGACCTGCTGCCGGTCAGCGCCCTGCCCGTCGACGGCACGTTCCCGACCGGGACGACCAAGTACGAGAAGCGGGCGATCGCCCAGGAGATCCCGATCTGGGATCCCGACGATCTGCATCGACTGCGGCAAGTGCGCCATCGTCTGCCCGCACGCCACGATCCGGATGAAGGTCTTCCCGAACGCCGCGGTCGACGCGGCGCCCGGCCGGCTTCCTGCACAAGGAGTTCCGCTCGCGGGACCTGCCCGACCATCGCCTGACGATCCAGGTCGCGCCCGACGACTGCACCGGCTGCGGCGTGTGCGTCGACGTCTGCCCGGCCAAGAGCAAGACCGACACGAGCCACAAGGCGATCAACATGGAGCCGGTCGCTGGAGCACCGCGACGTCGAGCGGCCGCGCTGGGACTTCTTCCAGTCGATCCCGCTCGCTCGACCGCGAGCCTGCTCGCCCACGACACGGTCAAGGGCACCCAGGTCCTCGAGCCGCTGTTCGAGTTCTCGGGCGCCTGCGGCGGCTGCGGCGAGACGCCCTACCTCAAGCTCGTCAGCCAGCTCTTCGGCGACCGGATGATCGTGGCCAACGCGACCGGCTGCTCGTCGATCTACGGCGCCAACCTGCCGACGACGCCCTGGACGGTCAACGCGGCCGGCCGCGGCCCGGCCTGGACCAACTCGCTGTTCGAGGACAACGCCGAGTTCGGCCTCGGGATGCGCCTCGCCCTCGACGCCCAGACCGACCAGGCCCGCCGGCTCGTCGGCCGCCTCGCGCCCGAGCTCGGCGCCGAGCTGGTGGCCGGGCTGCTCGACGCCAGCCAGGAGACCGAAGCCGAGATCGATCTCCAGCGGGGCCGGGTCACCAGCCTGCGCGCGGCGCTCGGCCGGATCGACGGGGCCGGCGCGGCGGATGCCCGCCACCTGCTGGCCCTGGCCGACGACCTCGTCCGCAAGGGGGTCTGGATCATCGGCGGCGACGGCTGGGCCTACGACATCGGCTTCGGCGGAGTCGACCAGGTCCTGTCCTCGGGCCGCAACGTCAACATCCTGGTCCTCGACACCGAGGTCTACTCGAACACCGGCGGCCAGGCCTCGAAGTCGACCCCGCGCGGTGCGGTGGCCAAGTTCGCGGCGGCCGGCAAGGCCACGGCCAAGAAGGACCTGGGCGCGATCGCCCGGTCCTACGGCAACGTCTACGTCGCCCAGATCTCGATGGGCGCCAACGACCAGCAGACGACCAAGGCGCTGCTCGAGGCCGATGCCTGGCCGGGGCCGTCGCTGGTCATCGCCTACAGCACCTGCATCGCCCACGGCATCGACATGTCGCAAGTCGATGTCCCACCAGAAGGACGCGGTCAAGAGCGGCTACTGGCCGCTGTACCGCTTCCACCCGTCCGAGATCGACGGCGGCAAGCCGTTCAAGCTCGACTCGGCGACGCCCTCGATCCCGGTCGCGGCGTTCGTCGCCACCGAGACCCGCTTCGCGGTCCTCAAGCGCACCCACCCGGAGCGCGCCGCCGAGCTGGCCCTGCTGGCCCAGGCCGACGCCGACGAGCGCTGGCGCTACTACGAGCAGCTGGCCGGCATCGAGCGGACCGTGCCCCACATCCACCGGCCCGACCCGGCGATCCTGCCCGAGGTCGAGAGCGACGCCGGCTATCGCTACGACGGAGAGGCGGACCCGGCATGAGCGTCGACCTCCAGACTCGCTACCTCGGCCTCCAGCTTCGCTCGCCGATCGTCGCCTCGGCCTCGCCGCTCAACAGCGATCCGCTCCACACCCGGCGCCTGGAGGGCGCCGGGATCGGCGCGATCGTCCTGCCCTCGCTCTTCGAAGAGGAGATCCTGGGCGAGGAGATCGAGCTGAACCGGGCCCTCGAGCAGGGCACCGAGCACTTCGCCGAGGCGCTCGACTACTTCCCCGCCGTCCACGAGTTCATCGGCGCCGCCGACCGCTACCTGCGCTCGCTCGAGCAGATTCGGGCGCAGGCCGGCGTGCCGGTCATCGCCAGCCTCAACGCGACGAGCGTCGGGGGCTGGGTCCGCTATGCCCGGCTCATGCAGGATGCCGGCGCCGATGCCCTCGAGCTCAACCTGTACCGCGTCGCGGCCGATCCGCGCCGGACCGCGGCCGACATGGAGGCGGCCGACCTCGACCTGATCGCCGCCGTCCGGGCGGCCGTCACGATCCCCCTGGCGGTCAAGCTCAGCCCGTATCTACTCGGCCCTCGCCCACTTCGCCGCGGCGACGATCGATGCGGGCGCCGACGGGCTCGTCCTGTTCAACCGCTTCTACCAGCCGGACCTCGATCTCGAGGCGCTCGAGGTCGTCCCCCGACTCGAGCTGAGCCATGCCTGGGAGCTCCGCCTGCCCGTGCGCTGGATCGCGATCCTGCGGCCCCAGCTGGGTGACACCGTCTCGCTCGCCGCGAGCAGCGGCGCCCAGGCCGCGCCGGACGTGGTCAAGGGCCTGATGGTCGGCGCCGACGTGGTGATGATGACCTCGGCGATCCTGCGCCAGGGCCCCGGCCACGTCGCCACGGTCGAGGCCGAGCTGCGGGCCTGGCTGGCCGCCCACGAGTACGAGTCGGTCAGCCAGCTCCGGGGCAGCGCGAGCCAGGCGACCGCCGAGAACCCGGCGGCCTTCGAGCGGGCCAACTACATGGACACGATCCGATCGTGGAGCGCGCCGGTCAGCTGACCCGGTCAGCGCTCCCAGACCGGCTCGGTCCCCATCCGGCGCATTGCCGAGGCGACGGCGCGGACGCATCCACCTGCAATATCCTTCGCTTGGCACCAACATCGTGCCGAACGCAGGAGGCGAGAACGATGCCCGAGCTGTGGGGCAGGCACTACGACCGGACGGAGCTCCTGCGCCGAGTCGGCCGACTCGATCAGGTCGCCGGCGTCCGGGAGGTCAGCCTGGCCGACGGCCAGGGGCGCGGGGTCCGAATCCTCGAGTTCCGGACGGGCTCCGGGTTCTCGTTCGACGTGCTGGTCGATCGGGCTTTCGACATCGGCCGCTGCGAGCATGCCGGGCGGTCGCTCAACTGGACCTCGTCGGTCGGCGTCATTGCGCCGAGCTACTACGAGCCCGAGGGCTGGGGCTGGTTCCGGGCCTGGGGCGGCGGGATGGTCGTCACCTGCGGCCTCGATCACACGATGAATGCCGCCCGGGACACGGCCGCCGAGTTCCACCAGCCGCACATGTTCGAGACAGTCGACTACGGCCTCCACGGCCGGGTCGGCGGCCTGCCCGCCCGGCTCGTCGGCTACGGCGAGCGCTGGGACGGCGATGCCTGCGTCCTGTGGGCCGAGGGTGAGGTTCGCCAGAGCTCGGTCTTCGGCGAGACGCTGGTCCTCCATCGCCGGATCGAGGCGCGGGTGGGCGAGAGCCGGTTCACGATCCACGACGAGGTCGAGAACGCCGGCCACGAGCGGACCAGCCACATGCTCCTGTACCACTGCAACGCCGGCTTCCCGGTCGTCGATGCGGGCAGCGAGCTGCTGATCCCGAGTGCCTCGACGAGCACCGACCCGTGGTCGACGATCGACGGCTACCGGACCCTGACCGGCCCCCAGCCGGCCTTCCAGGAGGCCTGCTTCTACGAGCAGGCCGGAACCGGGCCCGATGGCCGGACCCCGGCCGCGGTCGTCAACCGGGCGCTCGGCCTGGGCGTCTACCAGGTCTTCGACCGGCGTCAGCTGCCCGCGTTCATGATCTGGCGAATGATGGGCGAAGGGGCCTATGCCGTCGCCCTCGAGCCGGGCACGAACCGGGCCGTGGCCCGCTCCGAGCTGCGCGCCGCGGGCGAGCTGATCGAGCTCGCCCCGGGCGAGGCGCGGACCTACGACCTGGAGCTCGGGGCGCTCGTCGGCGAGGCCGCGATCTCGGCCTTCGCCGGACGGGTCGCGGCGGCGACGCCGGGCTAGGACCGGCTCAGTACTCGGGCGGGCGGCGGCCGGCGATCACGTCCTCCTGGATCCGCAGGATCTCGGCCGGCACGAGGCAGCTGGCCACGATCTCGCGGATCACGGCGTTGCCGGCCCGGCCCACGAACGATGCCTGGAGGTTGGCGCCGCCGAGCTCGGACCGGACCCGCTCGGACAGCGACCGGTTGGCGAGGCCGGGCGGGAAGTGCATCAGGGCGTCCTCGCTATCGAGGATCGCGGCGTCGATCGTGCCGTCGGCCATCGCCCGCACGCTGCGCAGGTAGTTGAGGGGCACCAGCTCGACGTCGATGCCCGCGAACTCGAGCTCGGTCAGCCGCTCGAAGTCGCGCGAGCTGGGGTCGATGGCGATTCGCAGGCGCCGCCCGGAGCTCGGCTCGGGCACGTAGAAGACGCGATGCTCCAGGACGTAGCTGCCCGGCGGCAGGGTCAGCAGGATGTCGTAGGCCGGACCGGTCAGCTCGCGGGCCGCCAGCCGCGAGAGGACCGCGATGTGGCAGCGATCCTGGGAGAGGGCCGCGATCCGGTGGCGCGAGCCACGGATGAAGACCATGTAGGCCTCGACCCCGCGGGCCGTGAGCGACGACTTGATCGCCGTGGCCAGGCCGTTGATCCGCTCGGTCGAGGGCAGGGGCAGGGCGACGAGCAGGGGGCCTTCGTGAATCGCCGCGAACAGGCCGCCGACGCTCTTGTGGAGCAGGATCGCGCCCCGGCCCGGCCGGCTGTCGACCTCGACCGTGCCTTCCTCGACGAGCCGGGCGATCGCCATCTGGGTTGCCCCGACGCTCGCCCCGAAGCGGCTGGCGAGCTGGCGGATCGGCGGCAGGGCGCCGCCCTCCTCGGTCCGGATCAGGACCAGGGCGACATCGCGGCGGAGCCGCTCGGCCCGCCGCGGCCGCGCGAGGCTACGGGTCATTCCGCCTCATCCCTCATCGTCACCGGTCGGGCCTGCGAGCCAGCCTTCATCATATGCGGCCGTCCACTCCGGCCGGCAGCGGCCGCCTCGGGCCGATCAGATCGCCGACTGGCCGCCGTCGATCACGAGCGCCGTCCCGACGCAGTACGAGGCCTCATCCGAGGCGAGCCACAGGATCGCGGCGGCGCATTCCTCGGCGGTGCCGGCCCGGCCGATCGGGACCTGGTCGCTCCAGTACTTGAGCTGGACCGGGTCGCGCATCACGAAGTCGTTCATCGGCGTGTCGATGAAGCCCGGGATGACCATGTTGACCCGGATGTTGAGCCGGGCAAAGTCGTTGGCCATCACCCGCATCATGGCGAAGATGCCGCCCTTGCTCGCGCTGTAGGCCGGCTCGTTGGTCGCCATCCCGAGGTAGCCGACGTTCGAGCCGAGGCAGACGATCGCCCCGCCACCGGCCGCCTGGAGATGTTGCAGGCCGTGCTTGCAGGTCAGGAACTGGCCGTTGAGGTTCGTGGTGATCAGCCGGTTCCAGGCCTCGAGGCTGATCCGGTCCAGCCGGTCATCCTCCTCAGGCAGCTCGACCGCCGCGTTCGAGACGATGATGTCGAGGCCGCCCCAGGCCGCGGCGGCCGCGTCGATCGCGCCCCCGACCTGCTCCTCGATCGTGCAGTCGGCGGGCAGGACCAGGCACTCCCCGCCGGCCGCCCGGATCGTCGCCGCGACCTCCTCGAGGGGACCCGGCCGGCGTGCGATCAGGGCCACCCGGGCGCCCTCCGCGGCGAAGCGCAGGGCGGTTGCCTTGCCGATGCCGCTGCTCGCCCCGGTGACGATCGCCCGGCGGCCGGCGAACCGGTCGGCAATGGGCGTCACGGGTACACGCTGATCGGCTGCATGAAGTCGATCGCGTGGCCGCTGCCCGACTCGATCAGGCACTTGAAGGCGGGCTCGGTGTCGAGGTAGTACCACTCGATGTGGTCGCCGATGTGGCCGACGGCGAGGACACCGATGCCCAGCTCGGCGAACTGGGCCTTGACCGCCTCGGACTCCTCGCGGGTCTTGAACATCACCGCGATCGAGCCGATCCCCTCCCCCTTCTGGTCGAGGTGATCCTGGAACGGGCTCTCGCCGCCGAGCGGCTGGATCAGCTCGAAGTTCATGTCGCCGACGAACGTCTCGGCCCAGCGGACGTTGAAGTAGCCCGGCTTGCCGCGGTACTCGCAGTCGTGCATGACGACGTCGCCGTCGGACTGGTAGACCTTCCAGGGGCCCCAGCCGAACGCCTCGTGGAAGGCCCGCATCCGGCTGTCGAGGTCGCGCACCACGAGCGAGACCTGGCTGATCCGGTAGTCGAGCCCGGCCGGCTTGGTCGAGGGCGGCGTCTCGGGCCGTGGATACGAGTAGGCCGGCTTGACGAAGTCGATGGCGTGGCCGCTGCCCGACTCGATCAGGCAGCCGAAGCGCTCCTGGGTGTCGAGGTAGTAGTACTCGATGTGATCGCCGATGTTGGCCTTCATCGTGACGTCGATCCCGAGGCGGTCCTTGAACGCGGCCTTGACCGCGTCGCCCTCCTCCTTCTCCTTGAACATGACCGCGATCGAGGCGATCCCCTCGCCCCGCTCGGCGATGAACTCGGACCACAGGTTGGGCCCCTCGGTCGGCTCGAGCAGCTCGAAGTTCATGTCGCCGACGTAGACCTCGGCGCCGCGCAGGGCGTAGTGCTCGGGCCGCCCGCGCAGCTCGGTGTCGTGGTGCGCCGGCGGCTTGTGGTCGAAGACGTTCCACGGCCCCCAGCCGAAGACCTTGTAGTAGGCCGCCATCGTCTTATCGAGGTCGCGCACCGCGAGCGAGATCTGGGTGATCGGGTAGTGCAGCCCGGCAAGACCGACAGGGAGCTTCGGAGCCTCGACACTCATTGCCCGGATGCCTCCTCAACTTCGGCGCCGACCGGCGTCGCGACGCCACGCCCGGCGCGGGAACGTGGTCCGACGAGCACGCTCACCCGCAATGTTCGGTATTCGTGAACAGTTAAGCCCGGGACCGCACCGCTGTCAAGGGCGTCCGGCGCGGCCCCGAAGGAGAGACGGAAATCGCTTGACAGCCCCCGGGCGATCTCGGAGACTGTGTTCACGTCTCGTGAACAGCATGGATCCGGGCACTGATCCGCGCGACCGGCGTACGGCGGCGCGGCGATTCGAGGAGGAGGCCGGTTCGATGGACAGGCACCGAGAACGGCAGACCGAGGAGTTCGCGAACTCCTACCTGGCCGGCCAGATTTCCCGCCGCACCTTCGTCATGCGACTGCTGGCCCTGGGCCTCGCCCCGAGCGCCGTCGGGGCGATCGTGGCGGCCTGCAGCTCGCCGGCGACGGCGGCCCCGACCGTCGCCCCATCGACGGCCCCGACGGCCGCCGGCAGCGCCCCGGCCAGCCAGGCCCCGGCGGCCAGCCCGTCCCCGCTCGACCTGAAGGGCAAGGTCCGCTTCCTCATCGGGCCCTGGTCGAGCGACGAAGTGGCCCACCACCAGCACATCGCCCAGGGCTTCAACGCGATCTACCCGAACGTGACGTTCGACTTCCGGCTCTATCAATGGGACACCGCCAGCCAGGAGATCAACACCTCGCTGACCGAGGGCGCCCACGACATCTACATGACGACCGAGAGCTCGTACCCCGACTACGAAAGTGGCACGGGCTTCACCGACCTGACGTCGCGGATCAACGACTCGTCCTTTGCCGGCGAGCTGGCCAAGTACCAGTACATGGACCGGATCAAGTCGTACGGCCCCAAGATCCTCGGCCTGCCGATCAGCTTCCACGTTGAGGACGCGATGTTCGTCAACATGGACATGGTCAAGGCCGCGGGCTTTGATGAGCATTTCATCGACAGCTACCCCACCTTCCTCGAGTGCGTCACCAAGATGACCAAGAAGGGCCAGACCTACGGGATGGGGATCGGCATCCAGCTCGGTGGCTACGCCGAGTGGTACCAGCGCCTGCGAGCGGCGGGCGGCTCGTACCTGACGCCCGACCTGTCGGCCCCCAACGTCAACCTGCCCGCGGTCGTCGAGGTCACCGACCAGATGGCCAGCCTGTTCAAGCTGGGGATCGCGCCGCCCCTCGGCACGTACACCTACGACGCGGCACCGGCCGCCTTTGCCGCAGGCAAGATGGCGATCTACTCGTCCGACCTGGCCTCGACCACGGCCCTGCCGGCGACCGTGCCCTTCACCTGGAAGCTCCTCCCCTACCCGCCCGGACCGGTCTCCCAGGTCAACTTCAACGACCTCAGCATCTACATGGTCAACGCCAAGACGAGCGACCAGGACCTGGCCTGGGAAGTCGTCAAGTGGTGGACGAACGGCAGCAGCGATGCCTACTGGGCGGACAACTCGGGCACCTACCCGGCCCGCAGCGACGCCGCCACGCTGGGCTATGGCACGAACAGCGCGCCGCAGCTGGCCGAGGCCCTGCCCCTGTTCCAGGCCCACGCCGTGGGCCTCGAGAATTTCAAGCAGTGGTCCGACGTCGAGAACCTGGCCGAGGCCGAGATCCAGAACTGCTATGCCGGCAAGGAGACCGCCGCCCAGGCGGTGGCCAACGTCGAGAAGATCGTGAAGCAGGAGGTCGGCCTGTGACGGCCGCCACCCGGAGCTGCGCCGGGTAGGTACTCGATCGAATCGATGGCGCTTGGAGCAGACCTGATCGGGGAGGGCCACGTCCGCCGGATGCGGCTGTCCCCCGATCAGCACCGGCGCCTGCGCCGGCAGGCCCGGGTCCGGCGCGAGCTGACGGCATGGGCCTTCCTCGGCCCGATGTTCCTGTTCTTCGTCGTGTTCCTGGTGATTCCGGTCGTGGGCACCGTCTGGTGGAGCACCCAGTCGGGCGGCATCGCCAGCGGAACCAAGTCGGTCGGCCTCCAGAACTTCGAGCGCCTGCCTGACCTGGTCGGGGCCACGACGGCGATCCAGAACACGCTGACCTTCGCCCTGCTGTCGATCCCCCCGATCCTGATCGGGGCCCTGGCGATCTCGCTCGTCCTGGCCCGGGTCGGCCGGGGGGCAGCGGTCTACCGCTTCTTCGTGTACTTCCCGGTCCTCGTCCCGGGCGTCGTCGCCGGCCTGATCTGGCTGTTCCTGACGAACGTCGACTTCGGGCTGTTCGACAACGTCCTGCGCGCGGTCGGAGTCGAGCCGGTGACCTGGCTCGGCTCGGGGACCGCCCTGGGCGTGCTGGCTGCGCTTGACGTCTGGCGCAACGTGGGCTACTGGGCGATCTTCTTCGTGGCCGCGCTGATCGGCCTGCCCCAGGAGCTGTACCAGGCGGCCGACCTCGACGGCGCCTCGACGACGAGGCGCTTCTGGTACCTGACCCTGCCGCTCATGCGCCGGATCCTGTTGTTCGCCATCGTCGTATCGACGATCTGGGGCCTGCAGGTCTTCGACACGGCCCTGGTCCTGACCAACGGGGGGCCGGGCACGGCCACCACCACGATCATCTTCCGGGTCTGGCAGTACGTCTTCGGCTCGAACGACAAGGTCGGCTTCGCGGCCGCCATCTCGCTCGTCCTGATCGCCTCGATCCTGACCCTGACCGTGGCCCAGATGCGCGTGCTGCGCTCGCGCCGGGGCGGCGACTGATGAGCCAGGCGATCGGCCGGCGGCGGGGCGCGCCGGGCGCCGCCCTCACGATCCAGGCGGCCCAGCTCCGCAGCCGCCGCCGGCGCCGGCTGGGCGGCCTCGGCAAGCACCTCTTCCTGGCCCTCGTGACGTTCCTCCTCGTGGCGCCGTTCTACTACGTCATCCTGGCCTCGTTCAAGAACAGCACCGAGATCTTCACCTACCCGCCCAAGCTGCTGCCGATCCCGCCGTACCTGGGCAACTACCAGAAGCTGATCGGCGACACCGGCTTCCTGCGCTGGATGTTCAACACGCTGTTCGTGGCGGGCACGGTGACCGTGATCAAGGTGTTCATGGACTCGATGGCCGGCTATGCCCTGGCCAAGCTCGACCTGAGCGGCAAGCGCTGGATCTTCCTGCTGATGGTGATCCTGCTGATGGTGCCCCTGGGCGCCCTCATCGTGCCCCTCTGGGCGCTTGTCTCGGCGATGGGCCTGACCAACACGTACTTCGCCCTGATCCTGCCGCCGCTGGCCAATCCACTGGGGGTCTTCCTGATGCGCCAGTTCATCCTGGGCTTGCCCAAGGACCTCGAGAACGCCGCCCGGCTGGACGGCGTGAGCGAGTTCGGGATCTACCGGCGAATCATCCTGCCCCTGATCAAGCCGGGGCTGGTCGTCCTGGCCGTGATCATCTTCACCGACCAGTTCATGAGCTTCATCTGGCCGCTGATCGCGACCTCCAGCGACGACCTCCAGCTGCTGACCGTGGGGGTGGCCGGCCTGCGCTCGCACGGCGGCGCGGACTACGGGCTGTGGTCGGCCGCGGCGGTGATGTCCCTCGTCCCGATCGCGATCTTCTTCTTCGTCCTCCAGCGCCAGTTCCTGGCCCGATCCCTTGCCGGAGCACTGAAGCAATGACCACGGCCAGCCCGACCAGCGCCACCCCCGCCGCCTCGAAGTACGCGATCGAGATCCTGTCGGTGACCAAGCGCTACGGCCGGATCACCGCCCTCGACGGCGTCGACCTGGACATCGAGCCGGGCGAGTTCGTCGTCCTGCTCGGGCCGTCTGGCTGCGGCAAGAGCACCCTGCTCAAGATCATCGCCGGGCTGGAGGACCTGACCGAGGGCGAGGTCTACATCGGCGGCCGGCTCGCCAACTACCTCAAACCGAGCGCCCGCGACGTGGCGATGGTCTTCCAGAACTACGCCCTCTATCCGCACATGACCGTGCGCACGAACATCGGCTTCCCGCTCAAGATGGCCCGCCGGCCGAAGGCCGAGATCGAGCGCGAGGTGGCCGCCGCGGCGACCCTCCTCCAGATCACCAGCGAGCTCGACAAGTACCCCGACGAGCTGTCCGGCGGCCAGCGCCAGCGGGTCGCCCTGGGCCGGGCGATCGTCCGCCAGCCGCTCGCCTTCCTGATGGACGAGCCGCTCTCCAACCTCGACGCCCTGCTCCGGGTCCAGATGCGCTCGGAGCTGCTCCGGCTCCACAAGCGGGTCGGTCGGACGACGGTCTACGTCACCCACGACCAGATCGAGGCGATGACGATGGCCGACCGGGTCGTGGTCATGCGCGCCGGCCTGATCCAGCAGATCGGCCCGCCCGACGAGGTCTACCGCCGCCCCGCGAACCGCTTCGTCGCCTCGTTCGTGGGCAGCCCGCCGATGAACATCCTCGAAGGCCGGCTGGAAACGGCCGACGGCCGGCGCCGGTTCGCGGGCCCGATCCAGGTCGACATCCCGGGCCTGGCGGGCGTGGCCCTGGCCGACGGTCCGGTCGCGATCGGCATCCGGTCCGAGGAGCTGCTCCTGACCGGGCCGTCGACGGCCGGCGCATTCCCGGCGGTGATCGAGCTGGTCGAGCCGGTCGGCGCCGACATCTTCCTGACGGCCGCGGTCGAGGGCGGCGCGATCGTCACGATCCGGGTCGACTCCGAGACGAAGGTGAGCGAGGGCGAGACCGTCCGGATCCAGATCACCCCGGGCGCCACCCGGCTATTCGACGAGCACGGCGACCTGGTTCGCCTGGAGGTCGACGGATAATGACCGATCACGATCTGCCGGCCACCGGGCTGCCAGCGGTCCCCGAGCCGACCAGATTCCCGCTGTCGGTCTCGGCCGATCGACGGCGGCTGCTGGATCCCAGCGGCCGGCCGGTTCTCCTCCAGGGCGACGCAGCCTGGTCGCTGATCGCCAACACGACGCTCGACGGCGCCCGGCTCTACCTCGACGAGCGCCGGGCGCTGGGCTTCAACACGATCATGGTCAGCGTGATCGAGTACCTCTTCTCGGCCGATCCGCCGCGCAACGTGGCCGGCGACGAGCCGTTCCTGGCGCCCGGTGACTTCACCACCCCGAATCCGGCCTACATGGACCACGCTGAACGGGTCCTGGAGCTCATCGCCGAGCGAGGCTTCCTCGTCCTCCTGGCGCCGGCCTACCTCGGCTATCCGGATCCCCACTACCCGGGCTTCGGCAACCGGTCCGAGGGCTGGTACGAGGAGGTCGTGGCCAACGGGGTCGAGGGCAACCGGGGCTGGGGCGAATACCTGGGCCGGCGCTTCGGCCACTTCGACAACATCATGTGGATGATGGGCGGCGACCGGAATCCGGGTCCCGCCCTCGAGCCGCTGACGGCCCTTGCCCACGGCCTGCGGAGCACCGGGATCACGACCCCGTTCACGGCCCACGTCCATCCCGAGGATTCACCGGTCGACCAGTTCCCCGGCGCGGACTGGCTCGACGTCAACCCGACGTACACCTACGGGATCGTCCACAAGAGCCTGATCGAGGACTGGAACCGGGTGCCGGTCTGGCCGTTCTTCCTGATCGAATTCGACCTACGAGGGGGAGCACGACGCGTCCGAGCTCCAGATCCGGCGCCAGGCGTACTGGTCGGTCCTGTGCGGCGGCAACGGCCACCTGATCGGCAACAAGCCGATGTGGCTGTTCGGGACCGGCTGGCAGGACCAGCTCCGGAGCCCGGCGTCGGTGGCGATGGCCCGCTGGGGCGACTTCTTCCGGGCCCTGCCCTGGGCCGACCTCGTCCCGGACCAGGACCACACGTT
This sequence comes from uncultured Chloroflexia bacterium, assembly GCA_963727055.1. Taxonomy (GTDB): domain Bacteria; phylum Chloroflexota; class Limnocylindria; order Limnocylindrales; family CSP1-4; genus Palsa-1033. The sequence continues at coordinate 87,707 of CAVSEN010000003.1, read as the reverse complement.
CGCCACCGCGGGCCTGGGCGAGGCGCGTGGCCTCGACCGGGTCACCGCCGCCGTGTCGACGGCCGGCGACCTGGCCGTCGCCTACCTGCCCGTCCGCCGACCGCTGACGATCGACCCGGGTCGCCTCGGCGGGTCGCGCCTGGCCGCCGACTGGTTCGAGCCGGCCACGGGCCGGCGGGTCGCGGCCCAGGGCGTCGGGGGCCCGGGGCCGCTCGTCCTCGAGCCGCCGTTCGCGGAGGACTCGGTCCTGACCGTACGCTCGGCCGGCTAGATCCGGCCCGAAGGAGCTAGCTCAGGAACCACCAGGCCGCGACGCCCAGGCCGATCAGCAGGCCGATCGCGGCGATCACCCGGGCCGTCGCCGGGCTCTGCCCCGCCGGGCCGGTTGCCCGGCCGGAGAGGATCCGCTGGAGCTGGATGGCGTAGAAGCCGGCCACCAGCAGGCCGATGACGATCCCGATCAGGCGGACGCTCACGCCGGCGCTGCCTGGACCGGCTCCGCCCGCACGGGGGCCTCGCCCCGGACGAGGCCGAGCATCCGTCGCCCGTTCTCCTCGGCCGCCTTGCCGTCGAACACGGCGCTGCCGGTCACGATGACGTCGAGCCCGAGCCCGGTCAGGCCGGCCACGTTGGCCATCGTCACCCCGCCGTCGACGCCGACCCCGATCCGCCGCCCGGACCGGGCGACGATCTCGCGCACGCGGGCCAGGCGCCCGATCGTGCCCGGGATGAACGACTGGCCACCCCAGCCCGGGTCGATCGCCAGGACGAGGACGAACTCGACGTCGTCGAGGAACGGCTCGATCGCCTCGACCGGCTGGCTCGGGCTGAGCCCGATCCCCCGGATCAGCGGCCGCTCGGCGCCGGGCAGCCTGGCGTGGAGCTCGGCCAGCGCCTTGAACACGCGGTGGGGATGTCCCGCCCGCTCGATGTGGACCGTGACGATGTCGGCGCCGGCGGCCAGGATCGGCTCGATCTTGGCAAGCGGATCGTCGACCATCAGGTGGACGTCGCGCAGGAGGGCCGGACCGATCGCCTTGACGATCGGCGCGCCGACGGTGAACTGGGGGCAGTAGACGCCGTCCATCACGTCGATGTGGACGATCTCGGCCCCAATCCGTTCCAGGAGGCCAACCTCGGCGCCGAGGTTGGCCAGGTCGGCGGTCAGGATCCCGATCGACGCCCGGGGACCGCCCTCGAGCAGCCAGTCGACGCCGCCCCGTGGCCGGGTCTCGGGCCGGACCTCGACCTGCGCGGCCAGCGGGCCGCTCACCTGACGCCGACGGTCGTGCTCGCGGCGAGGGTCTGGAACAGGTCGAGGGCGAGCTTCGGCGACAGTCCATCGTGAACCACGCCGTTGATCGCGGCCAGCATCGCCGCCGGTGATTCGGTCTGGAAGATGTTGCGGCCCATGTCGACCCCGGCCGCACCCTGGTCGATCGCCTGGTAGGCCATCGTCAAGGCCTCGAGCTCGGGCAGCTTCTTGCCGCCGGCCATCACGATCGGCACCGGGCAACCGGCCGTGACCTTCTCGAAGCCTTCGTCGCAGTAGTACGTCTTGACGACCTGGGCACCGAGCTCGGCGCAGATCCGGGTGGCGAGCCCGAGGTAGCGGGCGTCGCGGGCGAGGTCACGGCCGACGGCCGTCACGCCCATCACCGGCATCCCGATCGCAATTCCGCGATCGACCAGGCGGGTCATGTTGTGGACCGTGCGGGTCTCGTTCGGGCCGCCGATGAAAACCTGCACGCCGACGCCGGCGGCATTCAGCCGGACCGCGTCGTCGAGGTCCATCGCGATCTCCTCGTCGCTCAGCTCGCGCAGGATCGAGGGGCCGCCCGAGGCGCGCAGGACGACCGGCGCGGACATGCTCGAGGGGATGCTCGAGCGGAGCATGCCCCGGGTGCAGAACAGGGCGTCGATCGAGCCGACGAGCGGGGCGATGTCGATGTCGATCCGCTCGAGGCCGCTGGTCGGGCCCTGGAAGTAGCCGTGGTCGACGGCCAGCATGACCGTCCGCCCGCTGGCGGGCCGGAAGATCCGGGCGAGCCGGCTCTGCATCCCCCAGTCGTAGGCGCCCGAGCCCTTCAGGAAGAAGGCCTGGTTGCGGGCCGGCTGGCCGACGTGGAAATCCTTGCGCTCAAGGGCATCTGCTTCAGGCATCGCGCTGTTCCTTTACTGGCCGGGTACGGCGTCAGATGGCCCCGGCCGGCCACCACATGGGTCGGGCCAGCCCGGACTCGGAGAGCTCGAGCACCCGTTGGTAGATGGCCGACCAGCGATCGAACAGGCCGGCATAGAGCTCGACATTGGCGCCGACCGGCTCGATCGGGTCCTCGAGCCGGACGATCCGGGCGAGGGCCTCGGGCAGGTCGCGATACAGGCCGGCGCCCAGGCCGGCGAAGATCGCGGCACCGAGGGCGGTCGACTCGGTGACCGAGGCGACCCTCACCCGGAGGCCCGTCACGTCGGCCACGATCTGCGGCCAGAGCCGGCCGCGCGAGGCGCCGCCGGTGAAGATGACCTCGTCGTAGGTCGTGCCGGTCAGCTCCTCGATGATCTTGAGGTGGCCGCGGGTGGCGAAGGCGGCCTGCTCCTCGATCGCCCGGATGCAGGCCGCCCGGCCCGTGGAGGCCGGGTTGTCGACATCGAACTGGATGAAGCTCGGGCTGGCCTGCACCCAGCGCTTGGCGTTCATCACGTTGGAGAAGATCGCGACCAGGCCGTTCGCGCCGGCCGGCACGCCGGCCGCCAGCTCCTCCATCACGGCGTACGGGTCGATGCCCCGGCGGACAGCCTCGGCTCGCTCCGGATCGCAGAACGCGTCGCGGAACCAGCGCATGACGATTCCACAGTAGAACCCGATCCCCTCGGTCATCCACTGCCCGGGGACGGCGTGGCAGAGCGTCCGCAGGCGAGCCTGGGGATCGATCAGCGGCCGGTCGCTGACGACCGTCAGCTGCCAGAAGCTGCCGCCCAGGAGGGCCAGCCGGCCGGGGCTGCCGCCGCCGATCCCGACCAGGCCGAGCTGGGTGTCGGCCCCGCCGACGACCACCGGGGTGCCCGCCGCAAGGCCGGTCTCGGCCGCGGCTGCCGGGCTCACGCCGCCGACGATCGAACCGGGCTCGAGCACCTCGGGCACGATCGAGGCCGGCAGTCCGATCCAGCCGAGGACCTCGGACGACCACGTCCGGCTGGCGAGGTCGAACAGGTTCGAGCTCGAGCCGGCCGACGGGTCGGTCACGAAGCGGCCGGTCAGTCGGTACAGGACCCAGTCGGAGAGCATGCCCATGTGGGCGATCGCGCGGAAGATCTCCGGCTCGTGGTCGCGGATCCACAGGAAGCGGGCCGGCGAGGTGATCGAGACCCAGTCACCGGCGACGCCATAGATCCGGGCGGCCGTGCCCGAGCGGACCAGCTCGTCGGCCTCGCTCGAGGCGCGCGAGTCGACGTTGGGGCAGGCCCAGATCTCGGCGCCGGCCGCGTCGTACAGAACCATCCCCTCGCGCATGCTCGTCGCCGACACGCCCTTGATGTCGGCCGCCTGCAGGCCGCTCTGCTCGATCGCCTCGCGGATGCAGGCCGCAATCAGCGGCCAGTTGCGGGCCGTGTCGAACGACTGCGAGCCGGGCACGCCGGGGATCGGCGGGTGGGACCACTCGCGCTGACTGGTCGCGATCGGCCGGCCGTCGAGGTCGAAGACGAGCGCCCGGCAGCTGCCGGTGCCGAGGTCGACGGCCAGGGTGTGGCTCATGCCGCCCCCGGCCGGACGGCGGCCAGCGCCGCCCGGTTGGCGACATTGACCAGCGGCTCGCCGTCGAGGAAGCGCTGGACCTCGGCCGCCGCCATTCGCCCGCCGGTCTCCAGGGTGTCGATGGTGGCGCCGCCGATGTGGGGCAGGACGAAGACGTTGCCCAGGCCGATGAGCGGATGGGGCGCGTTCGCGGCCCGGCCGGTGGCGATGTCGACGGCGGCCCCGGCCAGGTGGCCGGAGACGAGGGCGGCGTGGAGGGCGGCCTCGTCGACGAGCTCGGCCCGGGCGGTGTTGACGAAACCGGCCCCGGCCTTCATCTGGGCAAAGCTGCGGGCGTCGAACAGGCCCCGGTTGTCCGGGCTCAGGCGAGCGTGGAGGGAGACGTAGTCGGACGCCTCGAGCAGGGCATCGAGACCGACCGGTTCGGCCCCGCCCCCGCGCACGATGTCGTCGGCCATGAACGGATCGTAGGCGATCGTGCGCATCTCGAACGCCGCGGCCCGGGCTGCCACGCGCCGCCCGATCTGGCCGAAGCCGACCAGGCCGAGGGTGTGGCCGGCGAGGTCATGGCCGAGCCAGTGGGCCCCCTCGTAGTTGTCGAGGGCGAACTCGCCGCCGCCGTCGATGAACCGGAGCGCGTCGACGACCCGCCGGGCGAGCAGGACGAGGCAGGCGATCGTCAGCTCGGCGACCGCGTTGGCGTTCTTGCCGGGGGTGGTCACGACCGGGATCCCGCGCTCGGCGGCCGCGTCCAGGTCGACGTTGACCGGGCCGCCGCGGGCGACGCACACCAGCCGGATCGGCGCCGAATCCAGGACGGCATCCGTCACCGGCGCACCCTGGACCACCAGGACGTCGTGGCCGTCGAGCCGGGCGATCACCTGGTCGGGCGAACCGAGGATCTCCTTGACCTTGCGCTCCGAGGGGGTCGCCGGCTGCCAGCCGGGCTCGTCGACCACGTCGGCGAATTCGACCGACGGAGCGGCCGTCGAGCGGGCCAACGCCCCGAAGGCCGGCCGGAAGCGCTCACTGGGGCAGTAGCTGTCACCGAGGACGAGGATTCGCATCAGGCTGTCGGTCCCTGGCCGTAGGTCGCGCGCGGACCGTGCTTGCGCCCATGGTGTCGCTCGAGGAGCTCCGCGGCGATCGGTCCGCCCGGTCCGCCGAGGGCGAGGGTGTCGATCGCGATCGCCGCAACGAGCTCGAGGGCGATCGCGTTGGTCACGGCCGCGTCGGCGGTCGGACCCCAGGTGAACGGGCCGTGGTCCCGGACGAGGACGGCCGGCACGTCGATCGGGTCGAGGCCGTCGAATGCCTCCACGATCACCCGGCCGGTGGCCGCCTCGTAGTCGGCCGTGATCTCCTCCGGCTCGAGCGGCCGGGTGACGGGGACCGCGCCGCGGAAGTGGTCGGCATGGCTCGTGCCAAGGCACGGGATCGGGCGATGAGCCTGGGCCCAGGCCGCGGCCGCCCGGGAGTGGGTATGGACGATTTCACCGACCGCCGGGAACGCCCGGGCGATGACCAGGTGGGTGGGCGTGTCGGACGATGGCCGGTTCCGGCCGGCGACGACCCGACCAGTGGCGATCGAGACGACCACGATGTCCTCGACGGTCAGCGCTGCCGCTGCGATCCCGCTGGGCTTGATCGCCAGGACGCCATTGGCCCGGTCGACCGCGCTGGCGTTGCCGAAGGTCAGGCAGACAAGGCCGGCCCGCCACAGCTCCTGGTTGGCCGCCCAAGCCTGCTGGCACAAGGCATCGAAGCTCACTCGAGCACCTGGATCGGTCCTGCTCGGCACACGTCCGGGGCTACCCTCCATGGAGTTGCAGCATACGACAAGAACGTGCCGATCCGCCACCCGGTCGACCGGGTCGATCCTGTACGATGCTCGCGATCGAGTTGTGCAGGGAGCCGAAGTTGCGCGCGAGACTGGACCGGACCCCGGTCGAGGGCCAATCGCTCGACCTTCTGCTCGACCTGGCGACGCGCCACTACGTCCACGGCAACAGCCAGATCAAGATCGCCCGCGACCTTGGGCTCGATCCCTCGACGATCTCGCGCTACCTGAAACGGGCGCGTGACGAAGGGCTCGTCCGGATCGATATCGTGACCCCCGTCCGACCGGTGGTCGAGCTGGGCGTTCGATTGGCGAGCGAGTTCGCCCTCGACCGGGCGATCGTGACCGAGCTGCCATCGGGCACCGAACTGGCCGAGCTGGACATCGTCGCGCGGGCGGCGGCGGAGTTCATCTCCGATCAGCTCCGGCGAGGCAGCCGGGTCGGCATCGGCTGGGGCCAGACGATCGCCGCGGTCGCTCGGAACCTGGCGCCCGGCGTCGTCGGCGAGCTGCGGGTCGCCCAGCTGGCCGGCGGCCTGGCCGACGCCGCCCCCGGGACCCAGGGCCACGAGCTCGCCCGCCAGCTGACCGAAATCTACCCGGGCAGCCGGGTCACCTACCTCCATGCGCCGTCGATCGTCGATTTCGGCGGAGATCTGCCAGGTCCTCCTCGCCGACCGGTCGGTCCAGGCGGCGCTCGCGACCGCCGCCCAGAGCGAGATCGCGATCGTCGGGATCGGCGACATGACGCCCAGCGCCACGCTCCTCGCCGCCAGCCATGTCGTGGGGCCCGACCTCGCCGAGCTCCTCGCCCAGGGCGCCGTCGGCAGCATGAATGCGCGGTTCTTCGACGCTGACGGCAAGCCGGTCAAGCATCTCGACCGGCGGACCGTGGCGATCGAATGGGCCGACCTGGCCGCGATCCCCCAGGTGATCGCGATCGCCGCCGGGGCCGCCAAGGCGCGGGCCGTACGGGGCGCGATCCGGAGCGGGGCGATCAACGTCCTGATCACCGATCAGGCCACGGCCACGGCGATCCTCGCCTAGCGCCGGCGAGGCCGGGGCAGGGCGGCTCCTCAGCCGCCTCCCTTCGGCTCGCGGGCGTCGTCCAGGGCGTTCATCTTGGCCACCTTGCGGGCCGAGTCGCCGCCCTGGAACTCGGACGCCAGCCAATGGTCGACGATGATCCGGGCGAGCTCGGGCGCCACGACCCGCGAGCCGAGGCACAGGACCTGGGCATCGTTCGACTTTCGCGCCCGTTCCGCTGAGTAGGGATCGGCCACCGAGGCCGCCCGGACCCCCGCGACCTTGTTGGCCGTGATCGCCATGCCGATCCCCGTCCCGCACACGAGAATGGCCCGGCCGTACGTCCCGGCGGCGACCGCATTGGCAACCTCGATCGCGATATCCGGGTAGTCCACCGGCGTCGTCTCGGTGACCCCGAAGTCGACAACCTCGTGGCCGCTCGCCTCGAGATGGGCCTTGACCGAATCCTTCAGGGGCAGGCCGAGATGATCGGCCCCGACGGCGATCTTCATGGCCTGGGCCGGGCCCCGGCGATCAGCGCAAAGGCCCGCGGATCGAGGGCATTGCGACCGACGAACAGGCCGTCAACCCCGGGCTCGGCGAGCAGCCGGGGCGCGCTCGCGGCGTCGACACTGCCGCCATAGACCACCCTCGAGCGGGCCGGCTCCCGAGCGGAACCCAGCAGGCCCGCGATCGCCCGATGGACCCGCCCCACGCGCTGGGGATCTGCCGGCCGGTGCCCGGACCCGATCGCCCAGGCGGGCTCGTAGGCCACCACGACCCGACCGAGCTCAGCTTCGGTGACATTGGCGAGGCAGGCGTCGAGGTCAGCGCAGACCTGCCCGATCGCCGCCTGGACGGGAGCCGGGTCGAGCTCGCCGGTGCACAGGATCACGTCCATCCCTGCTCGAAGCACGGCCCGGATCTTCGATCCGATCAGGTCCGGCGTCTCGGCGTGCTCTCGCCGCCGCTCGCTGTGGCCGACCTCGACGTAGCGACAGCCGAGATCGGCCAGCATCGCCGCGGACACGTCGCCGGTGTGCTCGCCGTTGTCGTAGGGACTGACGTCCTGGGCCCCCCAGGCGACCGCTGTCCCGGCCAGCCGGTCACGGGCCAGGGCGATGCTCGGAAACGAAGGCAGGACGAACAGGTCGACATCCGGCAGGCCCACCGCCAGGGGCACGAAGACGGTGAACCAGTCGGCTGCCTCGCTCGGGGTCAGGTTCATCTTCCAGCTGGTACCGATCATCGGACGCATGTCAGACGGCCTGCCCGGGGTCGCCCGGCGCGGCGCGATCCGACCCTGAGACGAGCGCGTGGATCACGATCGCCAGCGATTTAGCGCCGGGGTCGATGGTGCCCCGGCCACGCTCTGCGAAGCGGGCCGAGCGGCCGATCCGGGCGACCATCCCGGCCGTCGCGTCGGCACCCGAGCGAGCGGCCCGGTCGGCTTCCGCGAGGGTCAGCGCGAGGTCCGTGCCTTCCTGGGCGGCGGTTGCCAGGGCGGCGGCGACGGGCAGGATCGTGTCGAGGATCGTCTTGTCACCCGGCCCGGCGCCGAGCGCACCGACGGCCTTCGCCGCCCGATCCGCGACAGCGGCCAGGAGCGCAATGGGAGGGGGTTCCGGAGCCGGGTTGCCGCCGGCCGACTGCGCCGCCTCATGAAGCTGCGTGGCGATCGCCAGCAAGCCGCGCCCGTAGACTGCGCCGATCGTCCCGCCGGCACCGGCCATGCCGACCGCCGCGGCCCGGACCAGCGCTTCGGGCTCATCCGACGACAGCTGCCCGAGCTGAGTCCGGACGCTCCGGGCGCCGATCGCCATCGTCACGCCATGGTCGCCATCGCCACTGGCCGCGTCGAGCAGGCAGAGCGCCTCGCGTGACGCCTCCAGGGCATCGGCCGCAGCCAGGATCGCCGCCCGCAGGGCCGTCATGCCAGGGTCCGCGCAGCGCGGGCGGGTGCATCGAGCAGGGGCCGCAGCTCATCATCGAGGCGCAGGATCACGATTGACACGCCGGCCATCTCGAGCGAGGTCACGTACTCGCCGACGAAGCTCCGGCTGACGGTCCAGCCGGCGGCCTCGAAGTTGCGACGGGCCGCCCGGTAGACGATGTACAGGTCGAGGTACGCGGTTGCGCCCATGCCGTTGACGAGCAGGGCGATCTCGCCGGGCTCGACCCCGGCCGCCTGGAGGTCGGCCAGGATCGCATCGACAATTCGGGCAGCGACCGCGTCCGCCGACTCGATCGGACCGGTGGTCAGGCCCGGCTCACCGTGGATGCCCATCCCGATCTCGATCTGATCGGCGGCAATCTCGAACGTGGCCCGACCCGCGCCGGGAACCTCGCAGGGCTCGAGCGCCACGCCCAGGCCGTCGCAGCGGTCGTTGGCCAGCCAGGCCAGCCGGGCCACCTCGTCGAGGTCGTCGCCCCGCTCGGCCGCCGCGCCGGCAATCTTGAAGACCAGGACGTCGCCGGCGATCCCCCGCCGGCGGGCCCGGTCCCCGATCGGGGCCGAGGCAACGTCGTCGGTCACGCGGAGCGTCCGACAGGCGATCCCCTCGGACTCCGCGAGCTCGGAGGCGAGATCGAAGTTCAACACGTCGCCGGCGTAGTTGCCGTAGCCCACAACGACGCCCCGGCCCGCTGAGGCGGCCCGGATTGCCTCGAGGCAGACATCGGCCGCCGGGGCGGCAAAGACATTCCCGATCGCCGCCGCGTCGGCCAGGCCCGGACCGACATAGCCCAGGAACGCCGGCTCATGGCCGGAGCCGCCGCCGATGACCAGGCCCACCTTGGAGCCCGGCGGGTCGCGCCGGACCACGACGCGCGGGGCGTGCAGCCGGACGATGTCGGCGTGGGCCGCGACGAAGCCCTCCACCATCTCGTCGACCGCGTCGAACGGGTCGTTGATCAGCTTCTTCACGGCCGGCTGCCCTCCCTGCAGGTCAGGCAACCGGCTCGGCAGCGCCGGCCGGGTCGGCGGCCGCGGCGATCGCCGAGGCCCAGCCGTTGAGGGTCTGGCCGCCGTCGATGGCGAAGACGGCACCGGTGACGAACGGCTCGCGCGGATCCGCGAGGTGCTCCGCCCAGCGAGCGATGTCATCCGGGTCACCGATCGTGCGCAGGGGCGTGGCCTCGCGCAGGGCAACGTAGGCGGCCTCCATGTCCGACGCCCAGGTCAGGTGGATCGGCGTATCGATCGGTCCCGGCGCGATCGCGTTCACCCGGATCTTCCACGGCGCGCAGCTCGGCGGCCCACGAGCGGGTGACGTACTCGAGGGCCGCCTTGGTCAGGCCGTAGACCGCCTGGCCCGGGATGGCCAGGCTGGCCGACGACGACGAGATGTTGATGACCGATCCGCTGCCCGATGCACGAAGCGAGGTCAGCGCTGCCTGGACGAGCAGGAATGGAGCCCGGATGTTCACCGCGATGTGCTCGTCGAAGGTCGCCAGGGCCGTCTCCGCGAGTGGCTGATTCTTGATCACCGCCGCGTTGTTGACGATGACGTCGATCCTCGCCCAGCGGTCCAGGACGGCCGCGACGATCGATTCTGGGCAGGGTCGGATCAGCGAGGTCGCCCGGCACGGCAAAGGCATCGCCGCCGGCGGCCACGATTGCGTCGACCGTCTCCTTGAGCAGGCCGGCGCGCCGGCCGACAACGGCAACGGCCGTACCGCCCCGGCCGAGGCGACGGGCGATCGCTGCCCCAATCCCCGTTCCGGCCCCCGTGACGATCGCGACCCGACCGGGTCCGCTCATCTGCACGCCCTCCATCGCCGGACGAAGACGGGTGGCCTGCCTGGCATCCACCGGCGTCAATCTGCCCTGATTGCGGCTACGTTACGCCATCCGGCCCGGGCCGGCGATACAAAGCCAACCAAACCCACAGAACCGGGCGTGGCGCGGTATCATTCCGTCCGGATGGGTGCGGCGCACTCCCCACGTTCAGGCGTGGCGGGCACGCTCCATGACCGTGGGTTTCGTTGGGATCGCAGCTAGCGGAAGTCGAACGCATGGCGAGACGGCCGATCGGGTTGGTTGCACCGGAGCGGCGACGGCGGATCGTGGAGCTCGTCCGCGACCGCGGGAGCGTCCGGGCCAGTGAGCTGATGGCCCTCTTCGGCGTGACCGACGAGACGATCCGGCGGGACCTGGCCCAGCTGGCCGACCTCGGCGCGCTGCGCCGGGCCCACGGAGGCGCGATCGCCCCGGCCCACGCCGAGTCGGACTTCGCCCTGCGCCTGCGCGAGCACGAGGCGGAGAAGCAGGCGATCGGGCGAGCCGCAGCCGAGCTGGTCAGCGACGGCAGCACGATCATCGTCGACTCCGGCTCGACCGCCGTCCATTTCGTCCGGGCCCTGAAGTCGAAGCGTGACCTGATCGTGGTCACCAACGCGGTGACCAACGCAATGGAACTGATGCAGAGCCGGGACATCACGGTCGTGCTGACCGGCGGCGTCGTCCGGCCGACGACCTTTGGCGCGGTCGGCGACTTCGCCGTGGCAACCCTGGCCGAGCTACGCGTCGACCAGACGTTCCTGGCGATCAACAGCATCTCAATCGAGGGCGGCCTGACCTACCCGAACTTCGAGGAAGTGGCCGTCAAGCGGGCGATGATCGCCGCCGCGACCGAGGTCATCCTGCTGGCCGACCCGTCGAAGTTCGGCCATGAATCGCTGGTCCGGGTGGCACCGGTCGACGTCCTGACCCACGTCGTCACGTCGACCGGGACCGACCCGGACACGCTCGCGGCGCTGCGCGAGCGAGGCATCGAGGTGATCGTCGCGCCGGAGCTCGGCGGGGCCCACCTCGACGCTGCATCGTGAGCGCCCTGGTCGGTTGCACGACCGTCGTGCAATGTCTTGACACGACGCGCACAGTCTTTCCAGACATGGGCAGAAGCCTGCCCCAAGCCCCGACGAGGTGATCACGATGGCGCTGCCGGCAGGTCCAACCCACATTTCCCAGGTGGCGATGGTCGTTCGCGACCTCGATGCCTCGATGAAGATGTTCCATGACACGCTCGGCTGGGGCCCCTGGAACGTCTACGAGCATGTCCCGCCGAAGCTCCACCACACCCACCTGCGGGGCAAGGACGTGGCGTTCTCGATGCTTGGCGCCGAGTGCGAGGTCCAGCCGGGCCTGGTCTTCGAGCTGGTCCAGCCCCTCGATGGGCCGAGCATCTACAAGGAGTTCCTCGACGAGCACGGCGAGGGCGTCCAGCACATCGCCTGCATGATGCATTCGCAGGCCGATTTGGATGCCTTCAAGGCCGAATGGGAGGCCCGCGGGGCGAAGGTCCTGATGGGTGGCCGGATCGGCGAAACGATCGAGTTCTTCTATCTCGATACCGAGCCGATGCTCAAGTTCATCCTCGAATCCGGCAGCGGCCACGCGATCGACCTGACGCCCAGCCGGGTCTACCCGCCCGCGTCATGACCAGCACCACCACGACCCGCGAACCGCTGGACGTCGCCGCGACGATCGCCGAAGGCTATGAGCGCGTCCGGCGCGAATACGGCGCGGCGATCGGGCGGGCGCCGGCCGAGCTCGTGACCCCCGCGCTCGTCCTCGACCTGCCGGCGGCGAAGCGCAACATCAGCCGGATGGGCGAGCGCATCCACGCCCTGCCGGCCGAGATCCGGCCGCACATCAAGGTTCACAAGAGCCCTGAGCTCGCCCGCCTCCAGGTCGAGGCCGGCGCGATCGGGCTGTCGACGGCAACGGTCTGGGAGGCGATCGTCCTCGTCGAGGCCGGGCTCGACCACATCCTCATCGTGAACACGGTCGCCGGGCCGGACAAGCTGCGGACCGTCGCCCGGCTCGCCCAGCGGGCCGATCTCCTGATCGCGGTCGACGACCCGTCCAACATCGATCAGCTGTCGAGCGCGGCGGTTGCCGCCGGCAGCGAGCTCGGCGTGCTGGTCGAAGTCGATACGGGCATGGACCGCTGCGGCGCGGACAGCCCGGCTGAAGCCCTCGCCCTCGCCCGCCGCGTGGCGGCCAGCCCGGGCCTCCACCTGCTCGGGGTGACCGGCTATGAGGGCCACTGCTCGTTGACCCCCGATCACGATCAGCGCCTGGCCAAGGAGCGAACCGCGATGGCCCTCCTGATCGAGGTCGCCGAGGCGTTCGAGCACGACGGCCTGCCCTGCCCGATCCGGTCGGCCGGCGGGACGGCCACCTGGGACTGGACCGCGGCCTACCCCGGGATCACCGAGATCCAGGCCGGGACGTACGCGGTCATGGACAACTTCCACGGCCGGATGGTCGGCGGCTTCGAGCATTCCCTGACGGTCATGGCGACGGTCATCAGCCGGCGCCCGAACCGGGTGATCGTCGACGCCGGGGGCAAGTCGATGGGCGCCGGCGACATGGCCACGATCGTCGGGGATCCGAGCCCGTCATTCCGCTTCGACGAGGAGCACGGGATCTTCGACGCGACCGCCGGATCCGCGCTCAAGGTCGGCGATGTCGTCGCCCTGGTCCCCGGCTACTCACCCTCAACGGTCAACTGGTACGACGCGTACCACGTCGTCGAGGACGGACGCGTCGTCGATATCTGGCCCGTGATTCCACGCGGACCGGGCCACCACGGACTGGTCGCCGGCTGAGGAGCCGGGGCCGAGAGGAGAACAGCGTGAGGCGCTTCGAAGGCAAGGGTGCGGTTGTGACGGGAGCCGGCCGAGGGATCGGACGAGCGACGGCCGAATGCTTCGCCGCGGAAGGCGCCGGCGTGGTCCTGTTCGGCTGGCACGCCGAGATCCTCGAGGAGGTGGCCGGCGGGATCCGCGCCGACGGCGGTCGGTGCGAGGTCGTCGTCGGCGACGTCTCCCAGCGGGCCGACGTCCAGCGGGCGGTCGCCCGCTGCTCGGAGGCGTTCGGGAGCCACGACTACATGGTGGCCAACGCCGGCATCGCCGACTTCGTGCCGTTCCTGGAAGGCAGCGACGAGTCCTGGGAGCAGCAGATCGGGATCGACCTCAAGGGCACCTGGCTGTCCGTCCAGGAATCCGCCCGGCAGATGGTCAAGGAAGGCCATGGCGGGGCGATCGTCGTCGTCTCGTCGACCAATGCCTACCAGCCCGAGCAGGAAGGCGTGTTCTACAACACGTCCAAGTCGGGCCAGGTGGCGATCATGCACACCGCCGCGATGGAGCTCGGCAAGCTGGGCATCCGGGTCAACGGGATCGCGCCCGGGATCATCAATACCCGCCTGTCCTGGTTCGTGATCCAGGATCCGGTCCAGTCGAAGGTGTTCCTCGACCGGACCCCGCTGGGGCGCTTTGCCGAATCGGTCGAGATCGCCAAGCCGATCCTGTACATGTGCTCCGACGACGCCTCGTTCATGACCGGAGCCCTGATGGTCGTCGACGGCGCGTATTCGGTCGGCCTGCCGGTGCCCGGTGAGCTCGACGTCCCGCTCGTTCCGGGTGGCGTCCGATGAGCGCCGGCCAGCCGGCCCTCGCCAGCGCCCCGGAGCGCGCTCCGAACATCTCGCTGGCCGAGTTCGAGGCGATGTTCGAGGCCGTCAAGAACTGGGGCCGGTGGGGCCCCGACGACCAGCTCGGCACCCTGAACTACATCACCCCGACCCATGTCAGCGCGGCTGCCGCGCTGGTCAAGACGGGTCGCTCGGTCTCCCTGGCGATCCCGATCAACACGGCGGCCGGCCCCGACAACCCGAATCCCGCGCTCCATTACATGAGCCAGATGCACGACTTCGACATCGGCTCGGGCAGCCTCCGATTCGCGACCGACTTCCTGGGCATGAACTTCCACGGGGACTGCCACACCCACGTCGACGCCCTGTGCCATATCGCCTACGGCGGGCAGGTCTACAACGGCCGGCCGGCGCAGGCCGTCGTGACCTCCCACGGAGCCACGAGCCTCGACATCGCGAATTACGCCAACGGGATCATCGGCCGGGGCGTCCTGCTCGACCTGCCCCGCTTCCGGGGAGTCAAGTGGCTCGAACCGGGCGAGGCCGTGACCCGGGCCGAGCTCGAGGCCTGCGAGCGGGCCGAGGGCGTCCACCTGGGCGAGGGCGACATCTTCGTCTACCGGACCGGGCACCATCGCCGGCGGCTGGAGCTCGGCGCCTGGGACAACGGCTATGACGGCCAGGGCAAGGCCGGCCTCCACGTCGACACGATCCCGTGGATGCACGAGCGCCGGATCGCGGCGTTCCTGCCCGACGGTGACGGCGAGGCCGTCCCGAGCTCGGTCGACGGGATCCTCTATCCGATCCATCCGCTCCAGATCGCGGCCATGGGCATGGCCTGCTCCGACAGCCTCCAGTTCGAGGACCTGGCCCGGCTCAGCGAAGAGCTCGGCCGGTTCGAGTTCCTGGTCGTCGGCGCGCCGCTGCGGCTGCCCGGGGCGACCGGCTCGCCCTGGAATCCACTGGCGATCTTCTGATCACGAGCCCCGTCGGGGAACGACCAACGAGGAGGCGCAGAGTCGGACGATCGACTGACAGGGTTGGAGGGCAGGACCTGAAACGGTGCCGTGCCGAAGCTCTACGAGGGAGTCATCTGTGGAGGGTGTTTTCTCATGGTTGACGTAGCTGCTGGAACGCAGGTCAAGGTCGCGGACACGAAGCTCAAGGCCGGGGCGCTCAAGCTGCCATCAATCTTCATGCAGAGCCTGACGATGGTGGCCCCCGGCATCGCGGCGCTGTTCTACACGCCGGTCGTCGTGTCCCAGGCCGGCCTCGCCGCTCCATTGGCCTATCCGATCGCGTTCCTGATCGTCCTGTTCACGGCGATCGTCCTCGCCCAGCTCGCCCGGGCGCTGCCGTCGTCGGGTGGGTACTACACGTACGTGTCTCGCGGGATCCACCCCCGAGCCGGGTTCCTCGTTTCATGGTTGAACGTCATCTACGCCCCGCTCGTGCTGGGCGCGGTGACCGTCTTCGGCGGCTACGTCATCTCGAGCTCGCTGGGCTGGACGGGAACGCTGGCCGACTGGTTCCCGCTCATCTTCGGGCTGGTGATGGTCTCGATCGTCGCCGGCGTCCAGTTCCTCGGCGTGACCATCTCGGGCAAGACGCTGGTCATCACCGGCGGGATCGAGCTGATCGTGGTCTCCCTGCTCGGCCTGTGGGGCCTCGTCAACCCGGGACCGGGCGGCTTCAACTTCTCGCCGTTCAACCCCGGTAACGCGTCGAGCGCGGCCGGCATCTTCATTGCCGCCGTCTTCGCCATCCAGGCGTTCACCGGCTGGGAAGGCTCCGCGCCGATGGCCGAGGAGTCCGAGAACCCGACCAAGAACGTGCCCCGCGCCCTGATCGGCTCGGTGATCCTGTTCGGGATCTTCATCGTCGTGGTCCAGTGGGGCGTCATGGTCGGCTGGGGAACCGACCGCTTCGCCGACATGACCAAGCCGGGCATCGAGCTCCCGGGCATCACCCTGGCCAAGCAGTTCTGGGGTGATTTCTGGGTCGTCCTGCTCGTGATGCTGGTCAGCTCGGTGATCGCCGTCTCCATCGCCTGCGCCAACGTCGGCACCCGGATGTGGTACCGGATGGGCGTCGACGGTGCCCTGCCGAAGTGGTTCGCCAAGGTCCATCCGACGCGCAAGACGCCGGTCAACGCGATCATCGCCCAGTGGATCCTGGCGATCGCGACGGCGATCGGCCTGACGGTCCTGGTCTACGTCACGACCCCGACCACGGCCGACGCGCCGATGAACCTGGCGACCGCCTACCAGTACCAGTACTACTTCGACGGCTACCTGATCGGCTACGTCGTCCTGTTGATCTACACCCTGGGCAACATCGCCGCCTACATGCTCTATCGCCGCGAGCGGCGAAGCGAGTTCAGCTGGGTCCTCCACGGACTGTTCCCGCTGCTCTCGACCCTGGGCATGGTCCTCGTGCTGCTGTTCTCGCTGAACATCATCGGCGGCACGCCCCTCGCCTTCCAGCCAGACAAGTGGGCGCTTCCGGCGGCCCCCTTCAACTATGCCGTCATCTTCGTCGGCATCTGGTTCATCGCCGGAATCGTGTTGATCCTGCTCCTCCGGGCGACCGGCCACGAGGAGTGGATGGCCGCTGCAGGCGAAGGCGCATCGGAACGGCCAGCGACGGAGGAAGAGCTCCGCGAGACGGCGGGCGACTGGTAACCGCGCCGCGCCACTCACCTGCCCTGGGAGCCCGGCTCCGGGTTCCCAGGGCTCGCATCCCTGGCCGGCGGCGACGCCGGCCAGCGTTTGTATCGGAGGCAGAGATGCCCGAGCTGTGGGGCCAGACGGTGTCCCGGGATGAATTGCTCCGTCGGGTCGGCCGGCTCGACCAGGTCGCCGGCGTCCGGCTGGTGACGCTCGGCGATGGGATCGGCCGTGGCGTCCGGCTGCTGGAGTTCCGGACGGGGACCGGCTTCAGCTTCGATGTCGTCGTCGATCGGTCGTTCGACATCGGCCGGTGCGAGATCGGCGGACAAGCGCTGGCCTGGATCGCCAACCCGGGCACGGTCGCGCCCTGGTACTACGAGAACGACGCCCTGGGCTGGTTCCGGGCGTGGGGCGGCGGGATGGTCGTGACCTGCGGGCTGGACCACACCCTGATGGGCGGCGAGGACACTGCAGCGGACTTCAACCAGCCCCATATCCGGGCGAACCAGACCTACCCGCTGCACGGTCGGGTCGGGGGCCTGCCGGCCCGCCTCGTCGGCTACGGCGAGCGCTGGGAGGGGGACGACTGCGTCCTGTGGGCCGAAGGCGAAGTCCTCCAGTCGGAGATCTTCGGCGAGCACCTCGTCCTGCGCCGGCGAATCGAAGCCCGGCTGGGCGACAGCCACTTCACGATCCACGACGTGGTCGAGAACGTGGGCCATCATCGGACGAGCCACATGTTCCTGTACCACTGCAACGCGGGCTTCCCGGTCGTCGATGCCGGCGCCGAGCTGCTGGTGCCTTCACTGTCGGCGACGACCGACTACAACGTTCCGATCGAGGGCTACCGAACCCTGAGCGGCCCGATCGCCGGGTTCACCGAGGCGTGCTTCGAGCACGCCGTCGTATCCGAGCCGGCCGGCAGCGTGCCCGTCGCCCTGGTCAATCGTCGCCGCGGGATCGGTGTCTACCAGGTCTTCCAGAAGGCCCAGCTGCCGTTCCACGAGGTCTGGCGAATGATGGGCGAGGATACCTACGCCATGGCGCTCGAGGCGGGCACCAACCGCGACGCAGGGCGCTGGGATGCCCGCAAGCGGGGCGAGCTCCAGTTCCTCGAAGGCGGCGACAAGCGCGAGTACGACCTTGAGATCGGGGCCCTGATCGGCTCGCCCGAGATCGAGGCATTCGCCGAGCGGATCGGCCGGATCAAGCTCGACTGAGCGAACCGGATCGAACCGGATCGAACGAGCCCGCGGTCAGAACGCCCGCTTCAGGATCAGCAGGCCGATCACGACCACGACGATCACGCCGAGCAGCTCGGCCGGCGGCATCGCCTGGAGGGTGTGGACCGAGCTCGTCACGAACTGGCCGATCGACGCACCGACGTCGACGGGCGTGCTCCCACTCCCGCCACCGACCTTGCCCGCGACCTGGCTGACGCCGTTGCCATACTCGACCATGCGCCGATCATCTCACGCTGGCCGGGCGATCGGAAGGGGCTAGCTCGGATCAGCCGGCGACCACCACGGCTTCGTTGCCGTCGCGTCCGCCGCCGAGCTCCCCGCGCAAGGCCGCCGCGCCATGGCTGGCCGACCAGCTGCTGACCGCCGCCGACAGGGCGGGCGATCCCGGGCGGACGGCGAGCCGGTCGTCGGCGCCGCGGATGCCCGGGCCGAGCTCGGCCAGCCGGCCACGGTAGGCGGGCTTGTCGCCGTTCGTCCGCGCGCTCGACGGATAGACATCGAAGTAGCCGTCGCTGCACACGACGATCGTTGCCTCGGCAGGCGAAAAGGCCGTTCGGGCCATGGGTGACATCCGATCCATCGCGCGCTTCGGACCCGCGAATGGGGGCCCGGCGCCTGCGACGAGGCTTCCACCATCGGGCCGCCGGCCGATTCCGTCAACCGCTCGGCACGACGGGCGGGCCGTCAGCCCACGCCGAACCGGCCGGGCCGTACTATCGCCTCGTGGGAACGGAAGCGAAGGCGGCAGTCGAGGCCCCGGCGGGCCCGGTCCACGCTGCCCTCGACGCCGCCGTCCGCGGAATCGCCGGGCTGGCCTCGGTCGATGAGGCGCTCCAGGTCATCGTCGATCGCGTCCGGCCCCTGGTCGGGGCGGAGTACGCGGCCCTGGGGATCGTCGACCCGGACGGCCGGATCGAGCGCTTCATCACGAGCGGCATCGACGAGGAGACGCGACGCCGGCTCGGTCCGCTGCCGGTCGGCCAGGGCCTGCTCGGCCTGATCATCCGCGAGAACCGGTCGTTCCGGATCCCGGACCTGAACCTTGACCCCCGACGCTACGGATTCCCACCCCACCACCCGCCGATGACCAGCTTCCTGGGCGTGCCGATCTCGGTCAAGGGCAGCACCGTCGGCCGGCTGTACCTGACCAACAAGACCGGCGCGCATGAGTTCAGCGCCGAGGACCAGGCCCTGGTCGAGACGTTCGCCCTGCACGCCGGCATCGCGATGGAGAACGCCCGGCTCCACGAACAGGTCCGGCGCCTGGCCGTCGTCGACGAGCGCGACCGGATCTCGAAGGACCTCCACGACGGGATCATCCAGAACATGTATGGCGTCGGCCTGTCGCTCGAGGACGTGCCCGAGCTGATGGCCGACGACCCGGCCGAGGCGACGGTCCGCGTCGAGCGGGCGATCGACTCGATCCACCTCGCGATCCAGGACATCCGCAACTTCATCTTCGGGCTTCGACCGGAGCTCCTGTCGGGCGCCTCGCTGGTCGGCGGCCTGGCCGCCCTGGTCGAGGAGTACCGCCACAATGCGATCATCGATTTCGAGCTGGAGCTGCCGGCCGCCGTCCGGGAACCGTCGGCCGAGGTGACCGGCCAGCTGCTCGGGATCGTGAGCGAGTCGCTCAGCAACGTCGTCCGCCATTCCCGCGCGACGCGCGCCGTTGTAGCCTTGCGCTCAACCGACGACGGTCTCGGCCTCGAGGTCCGGATCGAAGACAACGGGGTAGGCTTCGATCCGGCCCACACGATCCGGCTCGGGCACCAGGGCCTGGCCAATACCCGCGAACGAGCTGCCGCGATCGGCGCCTCGCTCGCGATCGACAGTGAACCGGGCGCCGGTTGCCGGGTGGTCGTTCGACTACCGGTCCGGGCCATCTAGGGGAGTAAGCGTGTCAGGGACGGAATCCTCCACACCGCGTCCGCTGAGCCTGCTGATCGTCGACGACCACGAGGTCGTCCGGCAGGGCCTCGTCGCCCTCCTCAGCCGCCGGCCGGAGTTCCAGGTCGTGGCCGAGGCGGGCACGGTCGCCGACGCGATCGAGCTGGCCCGCCGCTTCCAACCCGACCTGGTGGTGATGGACGTCCGGCTGCCCGACGGCTCGGGCATCGAGGCCTGTCGCGAGATCCGGGCGGAACGGCCCGAGACGCGGGTCGTGATCCTGACCAGCTACCCCGACGAGGACGCCGTCCTGTCGGCGATCGTCGCCGGCGCCAGCGGCTACCTCCTCAAGCAGGTCCGGGCGCGCGACCTGGTTGCCGCGCTGGAGACGGTCGGCCGGGGTGAATCGCTGCTCGACCCGGCGGTGACCGGCCGGGTCCTCGAGCGGGTGCGCCGGATCGCGACCGCCGACCAGCCCGACGAGCTCGCCCAGCTGACCGCCCAGGAGCAGAAGATCCTGCTCCTGGTGGCCGAGGGCAAGACGAACAAGGAGATCGCGGCCGACGTCTTCCTGTCGGACAAGACCGTCAAGAACTACGTCAGCTCGATCCTGGCCAAGCTCAACCTCGAGCGGCGCGCCCAGGCCGCGGCGTACATGGCCCACCTGCGCAACCCCGGCAGCGGGACCTAGGCCGGCTGCCCAGCGCTCCGGGCCGGCTCGCCGGACGGGCCGGCGGCTCGCCTATCCTCGGCGGGTGAGACGCCGGGCCACCTTCCCGCTCCTCCGCAACCCGGCCTTCGTCCGGCTGTGGTTCATCCAGGGCGCCACTCAGGTCGGCGGCAACATGGCGCTCTTTGCGATGACGATCCTGGTCTTCGAGACGACCGGCTCAACCTCGGCCGTCAGCGTCCTGTTCTCGACCTACGTCCTGCCCCAGATCGTCCTGTCGCCCTTCGCCGGGGTCGTCGTCGATCGGCTCAACCTGCGCTGGGCGCTGGTCGGCCCGAACGTCCTGCGGGCGGTGCTGATGGTTGCACTGGCCCTGACCGGCCGCGACCTGCTCGTCCTCCTGGCGCTCAACCTGGCGATCAGCTGCATGAGCGTCGCCCTGACCCCGGCCGAGGGCTCGATGATCCCCCGGGTCGTCCCGCGCGACCAGCTCGGGCTGGCGATGGGCATCTTCAACCTCACCCTGCAGGGCTCCTTCGCGCTGGGCTTCGCCTTCCTCGGGCCGATCCTCGTGACGCTGGCCGGATCGTCGGCAGTGCTCGGCGTCGTGGCCGGCCTGTACGTCGCCGCATCGATCGCCTGCATCGGCCTGCCCTCCGCTCCACCGGTCGAGGCGAACCGGGCCGGATCACGCCGGCAGGCGTTGCGCGAGCCGCTCCACGAGCTGGCTGCCGGCTTCCGGATCGTCGCTGGGGACCGCGAGATCAGCCGGCCGATCGTCCACCAGGCCGCCGCGGCCTCGATCGCCGGGGTCCTTGGCGTGCTCGGACCGGCGCTGGCGACGACCGTCGGCCTGGCGCCCGATCACCTCGTCGTGATCGTCGTCCCGCTCGGCATCGGGGTCCTCCTCGGCGTCGTCGGCCTGCGCCGCGTTCGGCGCGCCGACCATCGCCGAGCGGCTGAGGCCGGCCTGCTCGTCTTCGGCGGACTGACCGCGGTCCTCGCCCTCGTCGCCCTCGCCGAGGCCCGGCTTGACGGCCGCCGGCGTTCCGCTCGATTCCGCTGATCATGGCGATCGCCCTGCGTCTCCGGCGCCGCCTATGCCGTGACCCTGGTCTCGGCCCAGACGGCGCTCCTCGAGGGCATCCCGGCCGCATTTCGCGGCCGGGTGTTCGGCGTCCTGGCGTCGGTCGTCAGCACGGCCAGCCTGGCCCCCACCCTGATCGCCGGGCCGCTCGCCGACCGGACCTCGGCCCCGTTCGTCCTGGCGATCGTCGGCCTGGGCGTCGTCTCGATCGCGCTCTGGTCGGCCCGCCTCTTCGGACCGCGGCCGGCCCGCGGCGCCTCGGAAGGCTGAGCGCCCGACTCAGATCGCGCTGGTGCAGGCCCGGCAGCGGGTCGCGTCGACCGCGTTGGCTTCCTTGCACGCCGGGCAGGTCTTCGAAGGCCCCGCAACCTCCTCCTTGATGAAGGCCTTGCTGATCATGTAGACGACGAAGGCGATCACGATGAACGCGATCACGACGTTGATGAAGCTGCCCCAGCGGATGTCGACTTCCGGGACCGCCTTGCCCGCGGCGTCCACCGTCGCGTCCTTGAGCTTGATCACGAGCGAGCTGAAGTCGACCCCGCCGAGGATGACCCCGACCGGCGGCATGATGATGTCGTTGACGAGGGAGGTCACGACGGCACCGAGGGCGACGCCGATGATCACGCCGACGGCCAGGGCCATCGCGTTCGTCTTGAGCAGGAACTCACGGAATCCGTTCATCGGGCGCCTCCAGGTGGCCGCGGTCGGGCCGGTGCAAGGGTTGGTCCTGGCGGCCATGATAGCCACGCGCAGCTGCCCGAATCAGGGCGGCGGGGGTGAATTCGAGGGAGTCGCTGATGGCCGGCAACGACGACATCGACAGCCGGGCGCGGCCGAGCGGGCCGGGCTGCCTCGAGTGCGAGGCGACCGGCGGCTGGTGGTTCCACCTCCGTCGCTGCGCCCGGTGCGGACAGGTCGGCTGCTGCGATTCGTCGCCGTCGCAGCACGCCGCGGAGCACGCGCGGACAGCCGGCCACCCGATCGTGCGCAGCTTCGAACCGGACGAGGACTGGTTCTGGAGCTACGCCCTGGACGACTTCGTCGACGGGCCGCGGCTGGCGCCGCCCAGCCACCACCCGCTCGACCAGCCCGTTCCCGGACCGGCCGGCCGGGTGCCCGCCCATTGGGAACGGCTCCTGCACTAGGCGGGAGCCGTTCGGGTTCATGGCGGGAGGCCTCGTCCGGCCTCCTGATCGGTCGGTGAGGCGCTCGGTCAGGCGGCTTTCGGGTTGACGCCTGGGGCGCCGATCAGCTTCCACGCGGACTGCCAGCTGCCGCCATTCGCAACGTTCAGGCTGATGTTCAGGAAGGCCAGGCCCTCGAGCTGCCGGGCCCGGGCGAGCGGCCCGACGTCGACCGGGTGAAGGCCGATCGAGGCGATGAGCTCGACGACGAGCGCCTTGGCGGTCGGATCGTCGCCGGCGACGAAGCCGTCGAGCTCGAGCCCGCCACTGGCCGGATCGACCTGCTTCGAGGCGAACAGCGTGTTGAAGGCCTTGATGACGTGGGCGCCGGGCAGCAGGGCGGCCAGCTCCTCGGCGTTCGAGGTCGAGGTGTCGATCTCCGGCCCGGAGGCTCCGAACGACATCCGGTTGGTGGCGTCGACGACCGGCTTGCCGGCGACGGCCGCGGCGATCTCACGGGCGACATCGGCCGCGCTCGAGAATGGGATCGCCAGCACAACGAGGTCGGCGGCAGCAGCGGCTTCGTGGTTGGAGGTTGCGACCCGGGCGCCGGTCGAGGCGGCTGCGCCGCCGGCATCCTGCGGATCGCGCGAGGCGATCACGACGTCGTGGCCGGCACGTTCGAACGAGGTGGCGAGGGCAGTCCCGACGTTACCGGCACCGATGATGGCGATCTTCATGGTCGCGAGATCCTTCCTGCGGCTTGACGAGTTTGCCTTCGTCAAGCAAGATTTGTTGATAGCACAACCATATCGATCGACAATGCCCTTGTCAATACCAGTTTGCGGAGAACAAATATGACGACCGAGGAACGGCACCGGCCGGCCGTCGGGGTCCAGATCAAGAAGTGGCGCTCCGAGCGGGGCCTGACCCTGGCCGGCGTCGCCGAGCGGAGCGGGCTGAACGTCGGCTACCTGTCCCAGATCGAGAACGACAAGGCATCGCCGTCGCTCACCTGCCTCGGCGCGATCGCGGCCGCGCTCGAGGTCCCGGCGGCCTGGTTCCTGATCGACGACCTGCCCGAGCCACAGGTCGTCCGGGCCGCCGAGCGGCCGATCACCGAGACGAGCCTGGGTCGCGTCGAGCACGTCGACGGCCGCCTGTCGCGCGACGTCTCGATCATCGAGGTGACCGGGACCGAGCCGGGCCGCCGGGTCGGGATCCACGCCCATGCCGGCGAGGAGCACCACATCGTCCTGCGCGGCCGGTTCCGGATGGCCCAGGGCGATACCGTCATCGAGACCGGGCCGGGCGACTATGTCCGCTGGGACGGCACGATCCCCCACGACGCCGAGCTCGTGAGCGAAGGTGGCGGGTCGATGCTGATCATCCGGATCCGGCCGAAATCGCCGATCGACTGACCGTCCGGGGGCCATCAAGGGCGGCGACTCACGGGGGCGTCCATGGGGGCGTTTGCCCATCCGCTACGGATCAGCTAGATTATCAATGTGTCATTGACTTTCAGCGCCATGCGAAAGGGCCAGCCGGCCGACGTCCGGCGCCAGTCCCTCGCCGACGACCTGCTCACCGAGCTCACGTCGTGGAGCCCGCGCGAGCGGATCGGCGCGTTCCGCAAGTGGCATCGCGGCGCGCTCAGCCTGGTCCACCTCAACGTCCTCACCCTGCTCGAGGCTGAGGGCCCGCTGTCGATGGGCCGCCTGGCCGAGGCGCTCGATGTCTCGGTCGCCAGCGCGACCGGGATCGTCAGCCGGATGATGGCCCGGGGGGTCATCGAGCGCCGCCATGACGCCGAGGATCGGCGGGTCGTGCTCGTCCACCTTACCCCGCGCGGCGCCCGGGTCTTCCAGAACCTTGAGCAGCACCACCGGGCGCGGCTGGCCAGCCTGCTCGAGCTGTTCAGCGAAGAGGAGCTGGCCGGCTTCCTGCTCGGCCTTCGCGTCGCTCCACGCGGCGCGCGCCAGGCTGCCCGAGACCGCGCTCGACTGGGCTGCTGCCGAGCCCGACCCCAGCGACCTGGCCGGTCGAACCCCGACCCCGACCGCCGCCGGCCTGGAGCCCGCCCGATGATCAGCCTGCTGCGGACGTACCTCAGGCCGTATCGCGGCTCGATCGTGCTGGTCGTGATCCTCCTCCTGATCCAGGCCATCGGGCAACCTCTACCTGCCCGACCTCAACGCCGACATCATCAACAACGGGATCGTCAAGGGCGACAACGACTACATCGCTCCGGACCGGCGCCCTGATGCTGGGCGTCACCGCTCCTGCTCGGGATCGCCTCGATCCTGGCCGTCTACTGGGGCGCCCAGATCGCGATGGGCTTCGGCCGCGACGTGCGCACGGCGATCTTCCGCAAGGTCGAGAGCTTCGCCCAGGTCGAGGTCAACCACTTCGGGCCGGCGTCCCTGATCACCCGCAACACGAACGACGTCCAGCAGGTCCAGACCGTCGTCTTCATGGCCCTGACCGTGCTCATCTCGGCCCCGATCCTGGGCATCGGCGGGATCATCATGGCGCTCCGCCAGGACGTCCCGCTGTCGGGCCTCCTGATCGTCGATCCTGCCGCTCATGGCGCCTCGTGATCGGGATCGTGATGTCGCGGGCGATCCCGCTCTTCCGGGCGATGCAGACCAAGCTCGACCGGATCAACCAGGTCATGCGCGAGACGCTGTCCGGCGTCCGGGTGATCCGGGCCTTCGTCCGGACCGGCCACGAGGAGGAGCGCTTCGACGTCGCCAACAAGGACCTCTTCAGCACCGCGATCAGCGTCAACCGGCTCTTCGCCCTGATGATCCCGGTGATGACCGCGATCCTGAACCTCTCGACTCGTCGCGGTCATGTGGTTCGGGGCGGCCCGGGTCGACAGCGGCGGGATGCCGATCGGCAACCTGACCGCCTTCCTGCAGTACCTCATGCAGATCCTGTTCGCGGTCCTGTTCGCCGTGATCATGTTCGTCTTCGTGCCCCGCGCGGCGGTCTCCGCCGGCCGGATCCAGGAGGTCCTCGAGCAGGACCTGTCGGTCCACGATCCCGAGCAGCCGGTCGTCCCGGACGCCGTCCGGTGCCGCCGGGCCTGGTCGAGTTCCGCGACGTCGAGTTCGGCTACCCGGGCGCCGAGGCACCGGTCCTGCGTCGACATCTCGTTCGAGGCCCGAACCGGGCAAGACGACGGCGATCGTCGGCAGCACCGGCAGCGGCAAGTCGACCCTGATCAACCTCATCCCGCGGTTCTACGACGCGACCAAGGGCGCGGTCCTGATCGACGGCGTCGACGTCCGCGAGATGCGCCAGCGCGCGACGTCTGGGCGCGCCTCGGGGTCATCCCCCAGAAGGCGTTCCTGTTCAGCGGGACGGTCGCCAGCAACCTCCGCTACGGCGACGAGGAGGCCACCGACGAGGAGCTGTGGCACGCCCTCGAGATCGCCCAGGCGCGTGACTTCGTGGAGCGCGATGGAGGGCGGCCTCGAGGCGCCGATCACGCAGGGCGGCACGAACGTGTCGGGCGGCCAGCGGCAGCGCCTGGCGATCGCCCGGGCGCTGGTCAAGCGGGCCGCGATCTACATCTTCGACGACAGCTTCTCGGCCCTCGACTTCACGACCGACGCCCGGCTGCGGGCGGCCCTCGGCCGCGAGCTCGGCGGCGTCGACCGTGATCATCGTCGCCCAGCGGGTCGGGCACGATCATGAACGCCGACCGGATCATCGTCCTCGACGGCGGCCGGATCGTCGGCATCGGGACGCACGCCGAGCTGCTCGAGTCGAACGAGACGTACCGCGAGATCGTCTACTCGCAGCTATCCGAAGCGGAGGCCGTGGCATGAGCGGGCGACCCGGGCGCCGGCGGGCCGGCCGATGGCGAGGCCGGGCGGACGCCCGCCGATGCGCCGGCGGGCCGGCATGGCGCGGCCGGAGATGATGGGCATGGGCATGCCGGCCGAGAAGTCGAAGAACTTCCGGGTCGCCTTCGGCCGGCTCCTGCCGCCGCGCTGCGGCCCGAGAGCCACCTGCTCATCGCTGGTCTTCCTGCTGGCGATCGTCAGCGTCATCGTTCGCGGTCATCGGGCCCGAAGATCCTGGGCAACGCGACGAACGACGATCTTCCAGGGCGTCATCAGCGCGCAGGCTGCCGGCCGGCGTGACCAAGGACCAGGCCGTGGCCGGGCTGCGCGCGAGCGGCCAGGACCAGCTCGCCGACATGCTCGCCGGCATGACACCTGACCCCCGGCCATGGGGTCGACTTCGGCGCGCTGGGCGGGATCCTGGTCGTGCCTGGTCGGGCTCTACCTGCTGAGCGCCGTCGTTCAGCTGGGTGCAGGCCTACATCATGGCCGGCGTCACCCAGCGAACCGTCTACCGCCTGCGCCGGGACGTCGACGGCAAGCTCGGCCGGCTGCCCCTCAAGCTACTTCGACAGCCATCCCCGGGGCGACATCCTGAGCCGGGTCACGAACGACATCGACAACATCGGCCAGTCGCTCCAGCAGAGCCTGACCCAGCTGATCACGTCCCTCCTGACGGTCGTCGGGGTGCTCCTGATGATGCTCCTGATCAGCCCGATCCTGGCGGTCATCTCGCTCCTCGCCGTGCCCGTCTCGGTGGTCGTCACGATCGTGATCGCGGGCCGCTCGCAGAAGCAGTTCGTCGCGCCAGTGGGCCTCGACCGGCACGCTCAACGGCCAGGTCGAGGAGATGCACACCGGCCACGCGATCGTCAAGGTCTTCGGCCGCCAGGAGGAGGCGGTCGCCCGCTTCGACGAGGAGAACGACCGGCTCTACGACGCGAGCTACCGGGCCCAGTTCATCTCCGGGATCATCCAGCCCGCGATGAACTTCATCGCGAACCTCAACTACGTCGCGATCGCCGTCGTCGGCGGCCTGCGCGTCGCGTCCGGCCAGCTGTCGCTGGGCGACGTGATGGCGTTCATCCAGTACTCGCGCCAGTTCACCTTCCCGATCGTCCAGACGGCGAGCATCGTCAACGTCCTGCAGTCCGCGGCCGCCTCGGCCGAGCGGGTCTTCGAGCTGCTCGACGAGCCCGAGGAGATCCCCGACCCGGTCGCAGCCGCGACCTGCTCGAGGACGCCGTCGGCGCGGTCACCTTCGAGGACGTCTCCTTCCGCTACGAGCCGGACAAGCCGCTCATCGACGACCTCAGTCTCGACGTCGAAGGCGGGCCAGACGATCGCCATCGTCGGGCCGACCGGCGCCGGCAAGACGACCCTGGTCAACCTCCTGATGCGCTTCTACGAGATCGACGGCGGGCGGATCACGGTCGACGGGATCGACACGCGCGACACTCACCCGGGACAACCTCCGCCGCGACGTTCGGGATGGTCCTCCAGGACACGTGGCTGTTCCACGGCACGATCCGCGAGAACATCGGCTACGGCCGCGAGGACGCCACCGAGGCCGAGATCGTGGCGGCCGCCGAGGCCGCCCACGTCGACCACTTCGTGCGAACCCTGCCCGACGGCTACGACACGGTCATCGACGACGACGCGACGAACCTGTCGGCCGGCGAGAAGCAGCTCCTGACGATCGCCCGGGCGTTCCTGGCCGATCCGCCGATCCTGATCCTCGACGAGGCGACGAGCTCGGTCGACACGCGGACCGAGGTCCTCGATCCAGCGGGCGATGGCCCGCCTGATGAAGGGCCGCACGACGTTCGTCATCGCCCACCGGCTCTCGACGATCCGCGACGCCGACATGATCCTGGTCATGGACCACGGCGCGATCGTCGAGCAGGGCACCCACGACGCGCTGCTCGCCGCGCAAGGGCTTCTACTACGACCTCTACAACAGCCAGTTCGTCGAGGCGATCGCGAGCTAGCCGAGGTTCAGGCGGCCTTCGATCCCCTTCCCCGGCACCACTGCCGCTGGCTGCGCCCTGATATATCCAGCCGATATCCAGGCCTTCCGGCGCCCAGGACGCCGAAGCCGGTGCGCCGATCGGCGTCGCTGTCGGGCACTTCCGGCCCATGCCCGACGCTTGCAGGGTCGGCTACGTTAGGTGCGCAGGTCGCTGCGCACCGATCGGCCAGCCCCAGGGGGACGAATGCGACTTCGAATCGCTGCCGTGCTCGGCATCGGTGTTGCCCTCTGGGCCGCTTGGGCGGTGTTCGTCTATCGGCCCGCCCCCAACGCCCTGCCGGCCTGCACGCCGAACGCACCGTTGGAATGTTCGACGATCGACGGCTTCCCGCTGGGCGCCATGGTCGAGGACTGCCCGTGCAGCGACCGCTCCGGCAGGGAGCAGATCGCGGTTGACGGGTTCGATGCCCGCGATGGCGGCCACCCGGCCATCGTTCGGACCACGATCTACGACCTCGACATGGCACGCTTCTGCGGCCCGGTCGCCTGCGCGCTGACCGGCGGCTACGACATCTTCGTCTTCCAGCTCGCCGATGGATCGCGCAACGCGATCGCGGTCAGCTGTCCCGGCGTCGGCGACACGTGCAAGGCCGTGCCGACCTACACGGCGGGATCGGCCGGCTGACCGTCCGGCGCGCTCCGGCGCGGCCCGGAAGAGCCGGGGGTTGACCCCGGGCCGTAGGATGCCGCCCATGCCGAGCGAAGCGCTGTTTCTCGGGATCGCACAGCTCGGGGCGGTGGTCGCCGGCTTCACCGCCGTGACCGCGGTCCTCCAACCGCCGGGCGGCTCGTGGAGCCCGGCGCTGCGCATCCGCCACCGGTCGATCGTCTCGACGAGCTTCAACGTGATGTTCGAAGCGTTGATTCCCGTGATCGTCTTCGCCTGGCTCGCCGACGTGCGGTCCTCACTGGTCGTCTCGAGCGCCGGCGTGGCCGTGTACGTCGGCTGGATCGTCGCGGTGCGCCTGCGCCAGTTCGTCCGCACCGGCGCCATTCGCGCCCGGAGCGGGCGGGTGCTCCTCCTCATCGCTGGGGGCGCGGTCCTGCTGTTCGCGGCGAACGTGCTCGTCGCCTCAGCGGCCCTGTATTCGCTCGCACTGTGCGTCCAGCTGGCGGTCGCCGTGGTCAGCTTCTACACGCTCGTGGCGACCGCCCTCGGCTGACGGCGCACCGCCGAAACCCTCGGTGTTCCACCCGAACAGGTTGCGACCTCCGGGTGCCCGAGCCCTCAGAGATCCTCGCGCCACCCGAGATCCGAGATCGCGACCAGCGGTCCCTCGAACAACAGGTACGTCCTGTTCGGCAGCTCGAGCTTCGCTGCCGACCGCATTTCAACGGCCAACCAGTCGATGGGGTCCCGTGCCCTTCATCGAACCCTCTAGGTGAGACTCGTGTGGAACAGGTTCTGGAACACGAGGTACATGAGGAGGACTGCGCCGAACCCGGCCGCGATGCCTGGCATGATGGCCGAGGCCCGCACGCGGCCCAGCGTGGCCAGCGCTAGCCCGCCGACCAGGGACGCTCCGAGGGCCATCCCGAAGCCCGAGAGGATCCCGACGACGCCCCAGTTCGACCCGTTGCCAGGGAGTAGCGGCGAACGTGCTAGCTCCGTCACGTAGTTCAGCACCAGGTACGCATACGTGGCGGCGATCGTCACGACGTAGAACATCGCCGCCACGACGACCGTGCTCAGGAGGAAGTCCGGGCGTGCCTGGCGGGGTAGCCGGATGACGACCCACCCGAGCACGAGGGCGAGGCCCAGCGTCAAGCCGAGGTAAAAGTCGAGCTCGAGCAAGATCGAGCCCCTGAAGCCCTTCGGAGCCACGAGCGGCCCAACCAGGAGCATCACCAGCACGCCAACGAGGAACAGGACGACCGGCACGCTCCGCGTCCGTCGAGTTGTCATGGCCTTGCCATCGTCGCCCATCGCATCGTTCTCTCCCCGCCTGAAAGGGCGCAGGTCACTATACGCGGGGCTCCCTGTGGGCTCCCGGCGACGGGATGCCGTGCACGGACCGTCACCGCGGTCTGGCTCGGCGTCCTGTCACTTGGTCGTTGCCGCCTGGATCATTGCCAGGAGCTTTGCCTCGTTGGCGGCGAGGTCCGGTCCGCGGAGGCACGCTTCGACCGTCGTTCGGCCGGTCCAGTCGGCGATGGACGGGATCAGGATCGTCACGGTTTCGTCCGCGCCCAGGGGCCCGCAGGTGCCGGGCATGTCCCGAACGACCTTCGTGCGGAACCCGTTCAAGGTGATCACCTGGCCCGACGCGCTCGGCTCGGGAAACGCCACGTCGAGCATCTGGCGCTGGTACTCGAAGCCGACGATCACGCCACCGGGCACGAGCGGCACGGTTGGCGGGAACGAAACGCACTGGACGTCCTGCTGGGTCGAACCGGCGCACGGGTCGGGCAAGACCTGGTTCGCCACGTAGACCGGACCGCCGTATGGGATGAAGATCGGCAGCTTCGTCTCATACGTCGTCCAGCCGGCCGGAGCATGGACCGCGATGTCGGTCGGCTGAAAGAACCGCTCCTGCTCGAGGGGGACCGGCGTCGGCGCGGTCGGCGCGCAGGCGGCGGCCAGGGTCGCGAAAACGATCGCGGCGAGGAACGGCTTCAATCGGACGCCACCATTCGCGCCGATCCTCCGCCCGGATGCGGCCAGGCGCAAGGGCTCGAGCGGGCGATAGCGATGCCATCGTTAAGCTTGCGCCCCCTGCGACTTCTGTGACCTCGTCCGACCGACCGGCCCGCGAATGCGGACCTGATCCGTGCGTGGGGGCGCGGCTGTCGGTCCGGGTTTGGGTCAAAGGCCGCTCAAGACGGGGGGCAAGCCGGGCGGTTAGTGATGGGATTACTAGCGAGGAGCGGGGCCGGCGCACTCGCGCCGCCGCCAGGTCGAGGATCGGGCTGTTGAGGACCACAGCGCTCGACGGCATCGAGTCGTTCATCGACAATCGTGCGGGAGGCGCAGCGTGACCGAGACGACAGGAGCCCCGCGACCGGCCGGGATGTGCCTCGGGCCTGGGCACCTGGTCGTCTACGGCAACCCGGCGTTCGTCGCCACGTTCGGCCGGCAGTGCATCGGGATGCCCGCCCGGGAGACGATGCTGGGGCTGCCGTCCGAGGCGTTCGAGCTGCTCGACGCGGTCCTGGCCGACGGGCGGCCGCTCGCCCGCTGGGTCGCGATCGGCGGCGAGGACTGGCGGCTGACGGCGATGCCTCGCCGGGACGTCGAGACCGGCCTGGCGTACGGGGTCTCGTTCCACCTGCGCCGACGATCGGACGTGCCGGTCCTCCGCGCGGACGGGCGCGGGTCGGCCGACGCCGGACCGGAGGAGGTCAGCCCACCGTCACCGTGATCCGGTGGTGGCCGCGGGCGCCGTCGGGTGCCGGGTCGCTGAGCTGGTCGGTCTGGACGATGCCGGTTCCGTCGGTCGCCCGGACCTCGATCGAGTGCGGCCCGTGGCTGGCCGTCCAGGGCAGCAGCCATTGGACCCACGTCGCCTTCGAGATCGGCTGGCTGATCTGGGCCGGCTGCCAGGCACCGTCGTCGATCCTGACCTCCACCCCGGCGATCCCGCGGTCGGGCGCCCAGGCGACACCGGCCAGGTTGATCCGGCCTTCGGGCAGGTTGCTGCCACCCTGCGGGACGTCGATCCGGGACTGGGTCAGGATGGGGCCGTCCTTCGCCCAGCCCAGCGGGATCCAGTAGCCGTCGACCGCCTCGCGGGTCGTCAGCTCGATCGATGCCAGCCACTTCGTCGCCGAGACGTAGCCGTACAGGCCGGGCACGATCAGCCGTGCCGGAAAGCCGTGCTCGGCGGGCAGCGGCACCCCGTTCATGCCCACGGCGATCATCGGCTCGCGCCCGTCGGCCATCGCCCATTCGGTCGGGAAGCCGACCGTGAAGTTGTCGACCGAGCGGCCGACGACCTGGGTCGCGCCGGCGGCCACGCCGGCCATCCGCAGGACGTCCTTGAGGTGGACCCCGGTCCACAGGGCGTTGCCGACCAGGTTGAGGCCCGGCCGGTTCCCGCTGGGGACGTCGTTGCTGACGCAGGCGATCGTGATGTACTGCTCGAAGAGGGGCATCGCCAGCAGCTCGTCGTAGGTGAACGACAGCGGGTGGTCGACCATGCCCTTCACGTTGAGCTGCCAGCCATTGGCGTCGACCTGCGGGGTCAGCAGGGTCGTGTCGATCTTGTAGAACTGGTTGTTGGGCATGACGATCGGGGTCAGGCCGCTGATCGCGAACGATTCCGTGGAGGTGAGCGGCGGGACCGGATTGAGCACGGCGGGCAGCCGCGAGGTGCTGACGACGCCCGTCGGGTGCTGGCCGTTGACGAGGGCCCGCCCGATGCCCCCGGCGACGACCGCCGTGCCGAGCGTGCCGGCGCTGGCGATCAGGAACCGCCGCCGGGTCCATTCCGGGCTGGTCGAGGTGGCCGCCTCGCGGGCCGTCGCCTTGCGAGTGGTCGACCTCGCCGGCCGTCCGGTCCGTCCACCGATGACCGCCGACTGGACGACGGCCGCCCGCCGGTCGGCGCTGCTGCCGGACGGTCGCCAGACCGGGTGCTCGTCCGCGCCGGACGCCGGACCAGCCCCGTTGTGGGTCGCTCGAGCGGCCCGGGCGACGGCCAGCGACGAGCCCGGCGCCAGGCCGAGCAGCCAGTGCAGGACGGCCAGGCCGACGGCCACGGCCAGGACCGGCACAACGATCGCGAAGAGGCGCGAGGTGAGCGGCTGCTCGAGCGCGGCGAACGCGGCCACGACCCCGAAGCCGATCAACACCGAGGCGCCGGTCTGGAAGCGGCGGCCGGCGAGGATCCCGGCGATCGCGGCGACGACGAGGCCGGCGACGAGCACCGCCAGGTTGAGCACGAGCTTGTCGTTCGTGCCGAACAGGTTGACCATCAGCTCCTTGGCGCCCGATGGCTGGAGGGCGATCACCAGCGAGCCGATGACGGTCACCAGCGACGGTGCGTCGCGGACGACGCCGGCGACCAGCTCGCCGACGGCGATCGCCGCCCCACCGGCGGCCAGCCCGGCGACGGCCCACGGCAGGGCGGTCCGGACCCGCGCCACGAGCCTCGGCCCGCCGCCGGCGACCGGGGTCGGAGCTGACTCGGGGGGCAAGGGGTCGGCTTCGGTCGACGAGCTCATCTCGCCCACCCTACCCTCCCGGTGTGACGAATGCGTGTCAGCGATCTCCCGGCCGTCACGACACGGTCCGTCACGACAACGTCATCGGAGCGTCGGTACGATGGCCAGCCATGGCAGTCGACACAGCCCGGCCGATCCTGGTCGTCGACGACGACGCCAAGATCGTGCGCCTCGTCCGGGCCTACCTCGAACGCGACGGCTACCGGGTCGTCGATGCGGCCGATGGCCGGGCGGCACTGGCGGCGGTCGCCCGCGAGCGGCCGGCGCTGATCGTCCTTGACCTGATGCTGCCCGAGATCGACGGCCTGTCGGTGGTCCGGGCCATCCGCCGGACGGCCGACATCCCGATCATCATCCTGTCGGCCCGGGGCACCACCGCCGACCGGATCACCGGCCTGGGCAGCGGCGCCGACGACTACCTGCCCAAGCCGTTCTCGCCGGCCGAGCTCGTCCTGCGGGTCGGGCGGGTCCTGGCCCGGACGGCCGGCGACCCCCGCGCCGAGCCGGCCGTGGAGGACCTGCCGCCGCTCGTCCGGGCGGGGCTCGTCGTCGATCGACAGCGCCACTCGGTCGTGCTCGACGGCCGGCCCGTGACGCTGACCGCGATCGAGTTCCGGCTGCTCGTCGCCCTGCTCGAGGCAGACGGCCGGGTCCTGACCCGTGACCAGCTCCTCGACGCGGTCTACGGGCTCGACGGCGAGGCCGTCCTCGAGCGGACGATCGACGTTCATGTCGGGCGCCTGCGAGACAAGCTCGCCGACACGGCCGCCGAGCCCCGGTTCATCGCCACGGTCCGCGGCGTCGGCTACCGGGCGGCGTGCGGGCCGCGCCGCGCGACCCGGCGGGCCGGGCGGCGATGGGCCTGACGAGCGACGGCCGATGAGCCGCTGGCCCGGCCGGCGACCGGGCTGGTCGCGCGGGGTCGGGGCGCGGATCGCCCTGGCCGCGGTGCTGACCACGATCGTCGCCGTCGGGATCGTCTCGTTCGGTGTCCTGGTCGTCGGGGGCGCGATCTTCGCCGACCTGATGATGAAGCACGGGGCGACGGCCGAGTCCGCCCATGCGATGTTCGACCAGTCGATCACCCTCGTCCTCCTGGCCGGGATCGCGTGGCCATCGCGGCCGGCCTCGTCCTGGCGATCGTCCTCGGCCGACGGCTCGCCCGGCCGCTGGCCGAGATCGGCTCGGGCGCCCGGCGGATCGCCGCCGGCGACTACGCACGTCCGGGTGCCCCGCGCGCGGCCCGGAGGAGATCGCCAGCCTGGCCGACTCCTTCAACCAGATGGCGGCCAGCCTCGAGGAGCAGGAGCGGATGCGGCGCGAGTTCATCGCCAACGCCGCCCACGAGCTGCGCACCCCGCTGACCAACCTGCAGGGCTACCTCGAAGGGCTGCGCGACGGTGTCATCCCCGCCGAGCGGGCCACGTTCGACTCGCTGTGGGACGAGGCCGAACGCCTCGTCCGCCTGGCGGCCTCGCTCGACACGCTGGCCGAGGGCGATGCGGGCGAGCGACCGCGGACCACGACCGACGTCGACATCGTGGCGGCCGTCCGGACGGCAGTCGAGCTGGCCGCACCGGGCCTCGAGCGGGCCGGGCCTGGCGGTCGAGCTGGACCTGCCGGCCGGCCTCCCGGCGCAGGCCGACCCGGATGCCCTGGCCCAGGTCCTGGGCAATCTCCTCCAGAACGCGACCCGCTACACCCCGCCGCGGCGGGCGGGTCGGGGTCCGGGCCGAACGGCGACCGGCCGACATCCTGGTCACGGTCACGAACAGCGGCGAGGGCATCCCGCCGGGCGAGCTGGCCCATGTCTTCGAGCGCTTCTACCGGGTCGACAAGTCGCGCGACCGGGTCCACGGCGGGGCCGGGATCGGCCTGGCGATCGTCCAGCAGCTCGTCGAGGCCGCCGGCGGCCGGGTCGGCGCCGAGTCGGCGGGCGGCCCGACCCGGTTCTGGTTCGCCCTGCCGGCCTGATCGGTGGAGCCGGACCCGGCCGGCTCGGTGCGCTCCGACACCGCGAGCGGCGCCAATCGCCGGATCGGACCGGAGGTCGCCGTATCATGGTCGCTCCCGGACGGTTCGCTGGATCGCCGGGCCGATCCGGATGAGGCCACAGCCGACGTGACGCGCAGCCCCGAAGCAGAACCCGCCGCGGTGAGCCGCGACCCGGTTGGCGCCACCGGCGCCGAACGGCGCTGTCGGTCGTGCTCGGCCCCGCTCCGGCGGACGTTCGTCGATCTCGGGCCTTCGCCGCTCTGCGAGCGTTTTCTGCGCCCAGACCAGCTCGACGAGATGGAGCCGTTCTACCCGCTGCGCGTCGAGGTCTGCGAGCCATGCTTCCTCGCCCAGCTCCCGGCGTACGTGCCGCGCGAGGAGATCTTCGGTGAGTACGCCTACTTCTCCTCGTATCTCCGATTCCTGGCTGGCCACGCCGAGCGCTATGTCGATGAGATGGTGCCGAGGCTCGGCCTGTCGTCGTCCCGCCTCGTCGTCGAGGTGGGCAGCAACGACGGCTACCTCCTCTCGCACGTCGTGACCCGCGGGATTCCGGCGCTGGGCATCGAACCGGCGGCCAACGTCGCCCGGGCGGCCGAGGCCAAGGCGTCCCGACCATCGCGGGTTCTTCGGCCGGGAGTGCCGAAGGCTCGTGGACGAGGCACGGCCGGGCCGACCTGTGATCGGCAACAACGTCCTCGCCCACGTGCCCGACCTGAACGACTTCGCCTCCGGCCTGCGACCCTGCTCTTGCCGAGGACGGGCCCTGACGATCGAGGTGCCGCACCTGCTCCGCCTGATGGAAGGCAACCAGTTCGACACGATCTACCACGAGCATTTCTCGTACTTCTCGATGCTCGCCCGCCGGCGGATCTTGGCCCGGCCCGGTCTCCGGGTGATCGCGGACGTCGACGACTCGAGACCCACGGCGGCTCGCTGCGCCTGTACATCCGCCATGCGCCGGCCCGCGCCGGAGGATCGCGCGTCGCCGCCCTGCGTCGACGGGAGCGGGCGGGCGGCTATGGGCGAGCGGCCGGCTACCGGCTTCGCGGCGCGGGTCGCGCGAGTCACGAAGCGAGTCCTGCTCGAGTTCCTGATCGGCGCCGCGCCGGGCGGGCCGCCCGGGTCGCCGGCTACGGGGCCCCGGGCAAGGGCAACACGCTTGCTCAACTACTGCGGGATCAGGACCGACCTGCTGAGTTCACCGTCGACCGCAATCCGTACAAGCACGGCCGGTTCACGCCGGGGACCCGCATCCCGATCTTCGACCCCGAGCGCCTCGCCGAGGACCGGCCCGACTACGTCCTGATCCTGCCCTGGAACCTGCGTCGCCGAGATCGTCGCCCAGCTGCGATATCGCCCGGGCCTGGGGCGCCCGCTTCGTCGTGCCGATCCCCCACCTCGAGGTCCTGCCATGAGCGACGCTGGAGGCCAGGACGGCGGCCGGGGGCTGAAAGTTGTCCTGTTCTGCGGCGGTCGGGGCATCCGCCTGCGCGACGGCGTCCGAGACGCATCCCCAAGCCGATGGTCCCGATCGGCTACCGCCCGATCCTGTGGCACGTCATGCGCTACTACGCCCACTTCGGCCACCACGACTTCATCCTCTGCCTGGGCTACAGGGCCGACGTGATCAAGGACTACTTCCTGCGCTACAACGAGGCCCTGTCGAACGACTTCGTGCTCGACGGCAGGCCGACGGCCAGCCCGGTTCGAGCTGACCCTCCTGCGCAGCGACATCGACGACTGGCGGATCACCTTCATCGACACCGGCCTGAACGCGAACATCGGCGAGCGGCTGCGGGCGGTCCGCTCGTACCTCGGCGGCGACGAGATCTTCCTGGCCAACTATGGCGACGTCGTGACCGACGCCCCGCTCGACACGTTCATCGCGGACTTCCGGGGGCGGGACAAGGTCGCGGCCTTCATCTCGGTCCGGCCGACGAGCTACTCGTTCCACGTCGTTCGCTTCGGGCCCGAGGGGCTGGTCGCCGGCCTCGACGATGTCCGCTCGTCCGACCTGTGGATCAACGGCGGCTTCTTCATCTTCCGGCGCGAGATCTTCGACTACCTCGAGCCGGGCGAGGAGCTCGTCGAGGCGCCGTTCGCCCGGCTGATCGCGCGCAAACCAGCTGGTCAGCCTACCGCTACGACGGGTTCTGGGCGCCGATGGACACCCTCAAGGATGTCCAGACCCTCGAGTCCCACTACGAGAGCGGCCGGGCGCCCTGGGCGCTCTGGCAGCGCGACCGGGCGCCCGAAGGCTGAGCCGGTGCTCAACCTGCTCCTGCCCGCGCCGGCCGGCCGGCCCCTGCGGATCCTGGCCCTCGGCGCCCACCCGGACGACATCGAGATCGGCGCCGGCGGGACGATCGTCCGGCTCCTCCAGGAACAGCCGACCGCCGAGGTCCGGTGGGTCGTCCTGAGCGCCAGCCCCGAGCGGGCAGCCGAGGCGCGGACCGGCGCCAACGCGCTCGCCGGCCGGGCCGGCCGCCTCGAGGTCGAGGTCGGCGACCTGCCCGACGGCCGCTTCCCGGCCCACTTCGAAGCGCTCAAGGACCGCCTCGAGGGGCTCAAGGACGGACATCCCGACCTGGTCCTGGCGCCCCGCCTCGAGGACCGCCACCAGGATCACCGGCTGCTGGCCGAGGTGACCTGGCAGACGTTCCGCGACCACCTCGTGCTCGAGTACGAGATCCCCAAGTACGACGGCGACACGACGGCCGCCAACGTGTACGTGCCCCTGACCGAGGAACAGCTGGCCGCCAAGCTGGCCGTCCTGGCCACAGCCTTCCCGTCGCAGCGCGGCCGGCAGTGGTTCAGCGAGGCGACGTTCCGCGCCGTCCTCCGCCTGCGGGGCATCGAATCGAACGCGGCGTCGGGCTGGGCCGAGGCGTTCATCGCCCGCAAGATCGTCGTCTGAATCGGATCGACCGCCCGGCGGGCGGTCGATCCGTGGCCCGGGGGAGGCCGGTTCAGCCCCGCCGGCGGGGCCCGTTCGAGGTGGTGTGGTTCAGGCCGTGGCGGCGGGCCAGTCCGCCCGGATCGACGATCACCCGGCAGGCGTCGAGCCAGGTCGGATCGAAGCCGGGCTGGAGGACGTGGAGGATCGCCGCGTCGTACTCGGCCGCCGGCTCGACGGTGGCATGGAGGATCGTCCCATCGCGCAACCGAACGGCCGGTACGAGGCTGTCGGCATACTCCACGATCGCCTCGCGATCGATCAGCTCGGCCATGATCTCGAGGGCCGGCAATTCCCGGACGTCCTCGACGCCGCGCTTGTAGGCGGCCCCGACGACGAGCACCCGGGCGCCCCGGATCCCGCGTCCGACCGATGACAGGGCGGCCACGATCTGCTCGGCCATCCGGCTCGGCCGGACGGCGATGTCGGCCATCGCCTGCTCGATCAGCGGGGTGCTGACCCGGGCCGCACGGGCGGCCCACAGGAGGTAGTGCGGATCGCACGGGATGCAGTGGCCGCCGACGCCGGTCCCGGCGTGGAAGGGCATGAAGCCGTAGGGCTTGGTCGAGGCGGCGGCAACGACCTCGCCGGCGTCGACCGCGAAGGCCCGGCTGATCTCGCCGATCTCGTTGGCCAGGGCGATGTTCACCGCCCGGAAGGTGTTCTCGTACAGCTTCGTGAGCTCGGCCGTCTCGGGCGAGCTCACGAAGTGGACCGTGCGGGTCATCTGGCCGATGACCTCGGCCGCCCGCCGGGCGCACTCGTCGGTCATCCCGCCGATCACCCGGGGCACCACCTCCTGGGGATGGGTCACATTGCCCGGGTCGATCCGCTCGGGACTGAACGCAACGAAGACGTCCCGGCCGACCTCGAAGCCCCGGGCGGCGAGCGGCGCCGCGATCATCTCGCGAGTCGAGCCGACATAGGTCGTGCTGGTCAGGATGATCACCTGTCCGGCGGTGGCCTGCTCGACGACCGTCCGGCAGGCTGCCTCGAGGATCCGCAGGTCGGGCACGAGGTGGTCGTCGACCGGGGTCGGGACGCAGATGACTACGGCCCGGGCCGTGGCCAGGGCGGCCGGGTCGGACGACAGGCCGAGGGCCGTGCCCTGGAGCGCTTCGGTCAGCCGCCGGGCATCCTCGGGCACGAGGTCGACCCGTTCGGCGCGGATCGAGGCCATGCGCTCGGCGCTGATGTCGATCCCAAGGACATCCTGGCCGCGCTGGACCAGGGCGAGGGCACTGGGCAGGCCGACATAGCCGAGGCCCAGGATGGCGATCGGGCCCGACAGCGGAGGCCGAACGGCCGCGGCAATCTGGTCGACCTGATCAGGCTTGAGATCGTGCACCTCGATCCCTGACGGGAGGCTCCGGGGAGCCAGGGTGTCGGTCAATCGAAGGTCCCCCGATGGCGTCCGCGCCCATGGATAGACAAGGCCATGCCACTTTCTTAGTCGCCCGCCCGGAATCCGCGAATAATCGCGCTGCGGTCCCGATCGAGCACGGTTGGCCGCCTCGGCATAGGCCGACGCCGCCAGATGAGACCAGCTCCCCAAGGGGAGACTTGCAGCGTACTGGTACCTTCGTACCGGGACAAGTAGCAGATCATCAACCTCCTGTCCCGGACTGTTGATACTGGTGACTTGGCGCACCAGTGCGGTGCGGTTGGGGGTGGTGCCCGACGATCCGGAGGCCTCCTGTCGGGGGAGGACCATTGGGGCCG
This sequence comes from uncultured Chloroflexia bacterium, assembly GCA_963727055.1. Classification (GTDB taxonomy): domain Bacteria; phylum Chloroflexota; class Limnocylindria; order Limnocylindrales; family CSP1-4; genus Palsa-1033. The sequence goes on along the minus strand of CAVSEN010000003.1, from coordinate 47,218 downwards.
GTTGGCTATACTCCGGTCCCGGATCGGAGACATTCGTGGACCTGTCCCAACAGCTGGCCATCCTGCGCCCGCGCCTGCGCCTGATCGTGATCGTCACGCTGATCGCCGGCGTGCTGTCGTTTGCCCTGGCCAGCTTCATCCCCCGGACGTACGAGGCGAGCGCCACCCTGCTCGTCGGCCAGGTCTACGACTCGACCCAGGCCAGCCAGCCGCCCCAGCTGAGCTACGACGCATTCCTGGCGTCCGAGCAGCTGGCGACGACCTTCGCCGCGCTGGCCGACACCCGGCCGGTCCTGGCCAAGGTGGCCGCCACGCTCAGCCTGACCGACGATCCGAGCAGCCTGCGCGGTCGGGTCGACGCGCTCGCCCCGCCCGGTAGCCTGTTCATCACGATCTCGGCGCGGGCCGCCAGCGACACGGACGCCGCCAACCTGGCCAACGCGGTGGCCAACGAGCTGATCGCCGAGTCGCCGGGCATCCTGGTCTCGACCAGCGCGACGAAGGTCGCCGGGGTCGTGACCCTGGTCGATCCAGCCCAGGCTTCGGAGGCGGTCAAGTCACCCAAGGTGACCCTGTATGCCGCGCTCGGCGGGCTGACCGCGCTGATCGTCTCGATCACCACGATCTTCATCCTCGCCTATCGCGAGTCGCCCCAGCTCCGCCGGACGCCGGCGGCCCGGCGGGTCGGGACGCCGGAGCTCGCTCCGATTCCGGAACCGGCGAACGGCGCCCGCCCGACCGCGCCCGCCGACCCGCGGCCGGTCGTCGCCAGCCAGGGCCCCCCTGCGCCACCCGAGCCGACGGCCGGACCGATGCTGCTGACCGAGGTCCGCCGGCCGGCTCTGCCAACGAGGCCCGCGACGCCGGTCCAGTCCTCGGCGTCGGTTCGACCCACGCCCGTCGCCGTTGCTCCCGCACCGGCGGCTGCCGCGCCGGTCCAGGCCTCGGTGCCGATCATCATCCCGGCCCCGATCATCATCCCGCCCCCGGCGCCGGTGGCATCCCCGCCGGCGACCACGTCGGAGCCGCCCGCGCCGGTCCGCGGCCGGCCGGCGGCCGCCGCCTCGTCGCCACCCGCCGTCGTCGCCCAGCGGACCCGTCCGGCCGCGCCGGTCGCTGCCCCGCCGGCACCGTCCGGCCGCCCCAGGGCGCGGCCGCCGGGCGCCACCGCTGCCTCCCGGCCAGTGGGTGTGCCCACGGTCACGCCCGCGCCCGTGCCCCGGCCGGCGCCGAGGAAGGTTGCCGCGCCGTCCGGTCCGGTGAACTCCAGGCCCGTTGCCGCGACGCCGGTCACCTCCAAGGTCGTCCCGGCCAAGCCGGCCAAGCTGGCCAGGCCGGCCAGGTCCGTGCCGGCTGCGTCGAAACCGGCCGCCGTCCATGCGCCGGCGGCCAATCCGCCCGTGGCCAAGGCCAGGGGGCGACGATCCTCGGGTGACTGAGTCGACGCTGCCCGGCCTGCCCAGGTCCGTCCCCGGCGGACGGGCCGGGAGCTGGTCGAGCTGGCGGAGGTCGACGTCGCTGCCGGCGGCCAGCCTGGCGATGGGCGGCGGCCTGGGGGTCGCCCTGATCGTCGGCCTCGGTTCGGGGGTCTCGATCCTCGAGCGCGGCATCTCGATCCTGGGGATCGTCCTGGCGGCGCTGGACCCGATCGCCGGCCTCGCCTTCGCGGCCGTGACCCTGCCCCAGCGCGAGCCGGAGCCGATTGGCCCGATCGGCGTCCCGGTCCTCCTCGCGTTCGCCATCGGACTGGGCGTCATCCTGCGCCTGCCGATCGACCGGCCCCGGCTGCGAACCGGGCGGGTCGGCTGGCTGGCACTGGCCTACCTGGCGATCACCGCCGTATCGGTCACCCCGCTCCTCAACGACCTGCCCTACGCGCGGGCGGTCTCCGGGATCAGCCTCTTCCTGGCCCTGGCCGCCGGCGCGGTCCTGATCGCTGCGGGCACGATCCTGCTGCGTGACCGGGATGCCCGGCCGCTGATCGCCCTGACCCTCGGCTCGCTCGCCCTGGGCGGCGTGATCGCCATCCTGGCATTCGTCAAGGGCCCCGACCTCGGCCGGCCGCTGAGCGGGCTCGTCTCCCAGTCGTCGACCGACCTGCGGGCCTACGGCCCGTTCTACAACTCGGACTACCTCGGCTTCGCCGCGGCCCAGGCGATCGTGCTGGCCGTGGGCTGGGCGATCTATGAGCGGGCGTTCCGGCTGCCGGCCGTCGCCGTGGCCCTGGTCGCCGGCGTGGCCCTCGTCGCGTCGTTCGCCCGGAGCGGCTTCCTCGCTCTCGCCGTGGGGATCGTGGCGCTGGCCTTCATGCGCAGCCGGAAGCTCGGTCTCGTGGTGTTGGTCGTCGGCGGGGTCGCCTTCGTGCTGGCCTACGAGACGCTCCTCCAGGCCCGGGTCGACATCACCCACGGCAGTGCCCCGGGCAACGCCCTGGGCAGCCTGAGCGCGAGCGACGCCGGACGCTCGGGCGCGGCCCTGGCCGGCGTCGAGCTGTTCCTGACCGCGCCGCTGTTCGGAATCGGCTATGGCCAGTTCCACTATCTCAGCCCACGCTTCGTCGGCTCGAGCGGGGTCACCTTCCCGCACAACATCTTCGTCGGGATCCTGGCCGAGCAGGGACTCCTGGGGGTCGTGATCTTCGGCGCCCTGCTCGTGGCGATCGTCATCGGGGTCCGGCGGTCCGGCCATCCGCTGGCCGTCCCGATCGGTGCGCTGGGGATCACCTACCTCGCCGGGTCGCTGTTCATCGACTCGGTCACGACGCTCCAGACGTCGGTCCTCTTCTGGCTCTGCCTGGCCGTCGTCCTGAGCCGGCCGCGTGCGCCACAGGCCGAGGAGCCGGCCGGCGGCGCCGGCGGCATCGAGCCGATCGCCGGGTGACGGACCCGGCGCCGGCGAGCCCTGTCGCTCGTGCGGGGCAGCGCTCGGCGCGCCGGTCCTCGACCTCGGCTCGCAGCCCGTCAGCGAGTTCGAGCCGACCGGGCCCGGTGCGGAGGCCGCCGAGCGACGTCCGCTCCGGCTCCACTGCTGCCCAGCCTGCGGGCTCGTCCAGCTCGGCCGGGAGGGCCCCGAGCCGGCCCGCGCCGGCCACGGCCATGGCAGCGCGTTCTCGTCGACGGTCAGTGCCCACGTCGGCGCCCGGGTCGCCGAGCTCGGCCGCCTGGCGGGGCTGGGGCCCGGGGCCCTCGTCGTCGACGTGGCGGCCGGCGACGGAGCCGCCCTGGCGGCGTTCGCCACGACCGGCGCCGAGGTGCTTGGGCTCGACGCCGAGCCGGCGGTCCTGCCGGGAGCCGTCGCCCACCTGGGCCGCCGCGCCCAGCTCGTGCTGGTCGACCACGCCCTGGCCCACCTCGACGACTTCGACGGGATGATCGCCGCCCTGGCCTCGGTCGTCGCGGCGGACGGCCTGATCGCGATCGAGGCTCACCACGTCCTCGGATTGCTCCAGGACGGGGCGTTCGACATCGTGTCCCACCCCCACCGGACGTACCTCGCCCTTGGCGCGCTCGAACGGGCCCTCGCCCGGCACGGGCTGGTCGCCGTCAGCGCCGGCCGATCTGCGCTCCACGGCGGCTCGTTCTCGGTCGTCGTCCGGCCAGTCGCCGCGGGGATCAGGGCGGATTCTTCTATCGCTGCCCTGCGGGCGGTTGAGGCCAGCGCCGGTCTGGCCGAGCCGGAGACCTACCGGCCCCTGGCCGCCCGGGCAAGTGCGGTTCGAGAAGAGCTGCGGGCCGCCGTCGAGGCCGCCCGGGCCGCCGGCGAGATCGTCGCAGCGTACGGCGCGTCGAGCCGGGGCCTGACCCTGCTCGGCTATGCCGGCCTGACCCGGCGGGAGATCGCGTTCGTCGCGGATCGCGACCCGGCCAAGGCCGGCCGGGTGCTGGCCGGAACGGGGATCCCGGTCAGGCCGGCCGAGGCGATCGAAGCCGAGCGACCGGATGTCGTCCTGATCCTGCCCTGGCCGATCGCGCCGGAGATCGCCCGCCAGCTGCGCCAGATCGCGGGTTGGAGCGGCCGGCTGGTGGTCGCCCTGCCCGCATTCGCCGAGGTCGCCTGACCTCGAACCCGATGCACGTGGCGCCTTCCGGCACCTGAGCGCCGCTGGAGCGGGCCGGCCCGGGGCGAGCCAGGCAGGGGCCGAGACGGCACATCAGGCAACGCCGCTGGCTCGACTTCGCAGGATTTCCGCCCAGGGACGCATTACGGCGAAGCCGACCCGTTCGGGGCCGGTCAAAACGTCCGTGTCGCGGTCTCCTCGTGCTCAGGCGCTGCCCGGTACAGCCCGCCACGACCCGCCGCGTCGGAACTCGAGCCGTGCAACTCGTCCGGAATGCAGCTGGGGGCGGAATTGCTGCGAAGTTCCGGAACTCGAGCCGGGATCGACGCTCAGCGTTGCCGCATCCTGCGAAGTTCCGGAGCTCGGACCCGGAACGACGCTCAGCGGCGCCGCTCCATGGAAGATCCGGAACTCGGGCCGGGATCGACGCTCAGCGGCGCCGCTCCCCGCTGCCACCGGCCCGAGGCTCAGGCCTCGTAGGCGGTGATGTCGTCGAGGCAGGCCTGGCGGGCTGCGCCGGGCTCGACGAGGTAGCGCCGGTACCAGGCGCTGGTCCGCCGGATCGTCTCCTCGAAGCCCCAGCGTGGTGCCCAGCCGAGCTCGCGGGTTGCCGCCTCGATCGACAGCCGGAGGACGGCCGCCTCGGGCGGGTCGCCTGGCTGGCCGGCCGGCTGCCACGAGCCGCTCCCCCACGCGGCGATGAACGCCTCCACGACCTGGCGAACCGTCGCGGCATCGGTGTCGGCCGGGCCGAAGTTCCAGCCCCGGGCAGCGGCCGCGGCGTCGGGCCCGAGGAGGCCCGCGGCCAGGGTCAGGTAGCCGGCCAGCGGCTCCAGGACATGCTCCCAGGGCCGGACCGCGGCCGGATTGCGGACGGGGACCGGCCGGCCGGCGGCCAGCGCCCGGACGATGTCGGCCACGATCCCGTCGGTCGTCCAGTCACCACCACCGACGACGTTGCCGGCCCGGGCGCTGGCCAGCGCGACGCCATGGCGGGCGAGATCGGCGGGCGGGAAGAACGAGCGGCGATAGGCGGTCGTCACGATCTCGGCCGCGCCCTTGCTGGCGCTGTACGGGTCGCTGCCGCCGAAGCGATCGGCCTCGGTCAGCGGCCGGCCCGAGCCATCGTTCTCGTAGGCCTTGTCGCTGGTGACCACCACCACGGCACACGGTCGGCCGGCCAGGCGAACCGCCTCCAGGACGTTGACCGTGCCGAGCACGTTGACCTCGAACGTGCCGGCCGGGTCGGCATAGCCCTGACGGACGACGCTCTGGGCGGCGAGGTGCAGCATCACCTCGGGGCGGGCTGCCTGGAGCGCGGCAGCCAGGGCCTCGCGGTCGCGCAGGTCGGCCCGAACGTCGGCGACCAGCAGGTCGGCGATCCGGGCCTCGACGAAGTTGCTCGGCTCGGTCGGCGGGTCGAGGGCGTAGCCGCTGACGCGGGCGCCCAGCCGGTCGAGCCACAGGCACAGCCAGGAGCCCTTGAAGCCGGTATGGCCGGTGACCAGCACCGACCGGCCGGCGAAGGCCTGGGCGAACGGCAGGGACACGATGGGCGACCTCGCTCGTGGGACGGGCCGGATCGTAGCAGGCCCGAGCGCCTTGGCCGGCGCCGATGGGCCGAGGACGATGGGCCGGGTCCGGGGCCTGGCTATGATGGTCCGCCACCGCCACCCCGGCATGCTCCGGGCCCGAGCGACCCACCGAGAGGACATGACCAGCAGCCCACGCCCGTGCCGGCCGGCGGCCCGATGATCCGGATCGTCTCGACCGAGGCCGGCCTGGCGGCGCTGCGACCCGAGTGGGAGCGACTGCTGCCGGGCAGCCCGGCGGTCTCGGGCTTCCATGCGCCGGGCTGGGTCGCGGCCTGCTGGCGTGCCCGGCCGGACCGCCCGGAGCGGCTCCACGTGCTCGTGGTCGAACGCGACGGGTTGGTCGCCGCGATCCTGCCGACGATGCTCGGCCCGAACGGCGAGCTGTCGTTCATCGGCACCGGGCTGGGCAATTACTGCGGGCCGACGCTCTCCGGGGACCAGGCCCCGGAGGCTTCTGCCGAGCTGCTGGCGGCGATCGCCGCCGATCCGGCGATCCGCTCGCTCCGGCTGGCCGGCCTGCGCGCCGGAGATCCGTTCCTGGCGGCCCTGCGCGGCTGGCGCCATCCCAACTGGGGCCCGACGACGTTGGTGCAGACGAATGTGTCGCCCGAGGTCGACCTTGCGGATTGGGCCGATCGCTACCGTCGGCACAAGGGCCATCGAACAGCCCACCAGCAGGCCGAGAAGCGACTTCAGGCGTTCGGACGCCTGACGTTCGAGGAGATTGACAACCCCGAGCGCATCCGGGCCGAGCTGCCCCACCTGTTCCGCTTCTACCAGCGGCGCTGGGCGGGGCGCTGGGTGTCGGGCGCCTTCGCCGAGCGCAACCGGGCGTTCCAGCTGGACGCTGCCGGCAGCGGCGTCGAGCTCCTGTCGGTCCTGCGCCTCGACGGCCGGACGGTCGCGCTCTCGCTGAGCCTTAGAGCGGGCCACGTCAGCTCGAGCTACGTCGTGGGCCATGACGACCGCCTCGGGCCGTATTCGCTGGGCACGATAACGAGCATCCGGGTTCTGCAGGCCGCGGCCGACCGGGGCGACCCGGCGTTCGACTTCTCGCTCGGCAGGAGCGCCTACAAGCTGACCTGGGCCGACCGCGAACGGGCGGTCTACCTGGCCGCGGCCGGCCGCGGCAGCGGCCTGGCCGTCGCTTCGCCGTCTGGCCCGGGGCCGGCTGCGCTCAGTAGGCTGGCTGCGCCGGGCCAAGGTCGAGGGGCCACGCCTGCTGACCGGCTTCGCCGCCCAGACCCGGCTGCCGGCTAACGCGCCCGGGATCCCGGCTCCGGCGGGCTCGTCGGCCGTTGCCGCGGCGGCGATCTACCAGCCGATCGCGACCATCGGCCTGGCCGACGCGGAACGAGTCGAGCTTGGGTTCTGGGAGATGGAACGGCGCTTCTCGGCGCGCCTGCTCGCGCTCGCCGTCGAGCGCCGCTACCGGGGCGACCGCGCGTTCATGATCAGCGTCCTGGGCACAGAGCTCGGGGTCGCCTGGCTCGCCGGTCCGGCGCGGCTCGCCGCGATGGTCGCCGCCGTGCCCGTCGAACGGGTGCCGCGCGAGGGCTGGTACGGGCTCATTCCGGTCGACCATCATCCGATCGACGAGCTGGCCGACGCGATCTCGCAGCCCCGGATGCTGATCGCCAGCGTCGATCCCCTGCCCGCGGCCCGGTTCCGGTCCGTCGGCCGCCTCGTGACGGATCGTCCGTCCCCGAAGACGCCCGGCGGCGAGCGTGACTGATTCGTTCCCGAAGATCGAGCCCGCGGCACCGATCCGGCTGGGCATCGTCCTGCCGGCCGGGGCCGTTCCGGCCTGGATCGCCGCCACGATCACCGGGATCCGGGCGGCCGGCGACGCCGAGGTCGTCCTCGCGATCCGGGTCGCGGAACGGCCGGGGCAGCCCGCCGGATCCACGACGCCGGGCGGCCCGGGCCGTGCCGGGCGGGCCGTGCTCGGGCTCGTTCGCCGCCTGGACCGCCGGGCGTTCGGCCGGCCGGGCGACCCCACCGAGCCCATCGATCCGGAGCCCGCCCTCGACGGCCTCGCCGTCTTCCGTCCCGGGCGGGACTGGGCCCGCGAACCGCTCGTCGACCGCCTGCGCGCTGCCGAGCTCGACGTCCTGCTCCGCTTCGGGCGGTCCGACCTCGACCCCCTCGGCCGGGGCATCGCCCGCCATGGGGTCTGGTCGATCGAACCGGCGGCCGCCACGAACATCGCGCCGGGCCTGGCCGAGGTCCTCGCCGGAACCGTCGTGACCGTCGGCCGACTCGTGGCCCGGCTCGACGGCCCGGCCCCCGAGCTGCTCGGCTGGACGGCCTCGGCCACCGATCGCGTGTCGCATGCGCGCGGGATGCGGGGCCACCTCGCCAAGGTGGCGCCGCTGGCCGCCCGGGCCCTGCGCGACCTGCGCCTGGACGGAGGCCTGCCCGTCGCCCCGGCGCTCGGTGCCGATCCGGAGCCCGCCGTGCCGGCCGGTGCTGCCAGGCTCGCCGCGAGCCTGCTTCGGCTCGGGCTTGGCTACGCCGCCCGGCTCATCGGTCGGACGATCGCCCCCGATCGGTGGATCCTCGCCGTCGCGGGCCCGTCGCCTGACGCGCCCCGGCCCGACGCGCTGCTGCCAGATCCGGCCCGTCGGCCGCTCCGCCATCTCCTGCCGCCGCCCGGGCGGGGCTGGGCGGATCCGTTCCTCGTCCGGTCGGGCGAGGAGACGCTGCTCTTCGTCGAGGAGTGGGTCGACGCCGAGCGGCGGGGCCGGATCGCCCTCGTCCGACTCGATTCCAGCGGACGGCCGGCGCCGTCCGAGCCGGTCCTCGCGCTGCCCGGCCACCTCTCGTATCCCCAGGTCTTCGAGTGGCACGGCAGCTGGTACCTCCTGCCGGAGCAGGCCGCCAGCGGTGGCCTCGAGCTGTACCGGGCCACCTCGTTCCCGACGGCCTGGACGCACGACCGGACGCTGATCGACGAGCCGCCCCTGGCCGACGCGACGCTGGCCGAGATCGACGGACGGTGGTGGCTGTTCGCGGCCGCCCGCGCCCCCGGCGGGACCTCGGCCGACGAGCTCCTGCTCTTCTCCGCCGACGGGCCGCTCGGCCCGTGGACAGCGCACCGGCGCAACCCGGTCCTGTCCGACATCCGGGCGGCCCGCCCGGCCGGCCGCCTCGTCCGGCGCGACGGCCGCTGGTACCGGCCATCCCAGGACGGCAGCGTCAGCTACGGCTGGGCGCTCAACCTCAACCGGATCGATCGACTCGACGACGACGGCTACGGCGAGACCCGGGTCGCCCAGCTCCAGCCCAACTGGGACCGCGACATCGTCGGCACCCATACCCTGGCCGAGCTCGACGGGCTGACCGTCATCGACCTGTCGGTCCGCTGGCCGAGGATCCCCGGGCCATGGGCCGGGCGCCATCGTCGGTGGCCGGCCTGAGGCAGCCCAGCCGGGGTTGACCGGGGGCAACGAAAGCCCGTCCGATTCGGGTCCGGTCAGGCGGACTTGGCTATAGTGGTGCCCCCTCAAACGGAGCAACGATGGACCTCCTCCGGCCGATCGCGATCGACCGCCCGTGCGCGAGCCCCGCTACCTCGGGAGCCGGAGTCGCGGCGTGAGGGTCCTCGTCACCGGCGGGGCCGGCTTCATCGGCCATCACCTCGTCCGTGCCCTGCTGGAGCGGGGCGACGAGGTCGCCGTCATCGACGACTTCCGAACTGGCCGCCACTGGCGGCTGGCCGATGTCCTCGGCCGGATCCACCTCGTCGAGGGCGACATCCGCGATCCGAACGCCCTCGACCGGGCGGTCGCCGGCTGCCAGGTCGTCCTCCACGAGGCCGCCCTGCCCTCGGTCGCGATGTCGATCCGGGATCCCCGGCTGAGCTCCGACATCAACGTGACCGGGACGGTCGAGGTGATGCTGGCCGCCGCCCGGGCGGGCGTCGGGCGGGTCGTCTTCGCCGGCTCATCGTCGATCTACGGCGCCGACCCGAGGCTGCCCCGGCTCGAGGCGCACATGCCCGACCCGCGCTCGCCGTACGCCGTCAACAAGCTGGCCGGCGAGCAGATGGTCCACGTCCTGGCCGCCCTCAACGGGATCGAGAGTGTCGTCCTGCGCTACTTCAACATCTTCGGGCCGGGCCAGGACCCGAACTCGGAGTACGCCCCGGTCGTGCCCGCGTTCATCATGGCCGGCCTGCGCGGCGAGCGGCCGACGATCTTCGGCGACGGCCTCCAGTCGCGTGACTTCACGTTCATCGACAACGTGATCTCGGCCAACCTCCTGGCGGCGACCGTGGCTGGAGCCTCAGGCACGACCTGCAACATCGGCTGCGGCGGGCGCTACTCGCTGCTCGACCTGCTCAACGCGGTCGCTGCGGCCATCGGCCGGCCGATCGAGCCGATCTTCGAGGCACCCCGGGTGGGCGACGTCCGCGATTTGCAGGCAAGCATCGAGGTCGCCCGCGAACGGCTCGGCTACGACGTGCTCGTGCCCTTCGAGGAAGGCGTCCGCCGGACGGTCACCTGGTATCGGGACGCGCCGGCCGACCTGCTCCAGCGGCCCTGACCGTGGCCGGCCCGGCGACCAGCGCGCGATCCGCGCCGCCGCATGACCCCCTCCGCCTGACCCTGGTCATCTCGGCCCTGGTCCTGGGCGGCGCCGAGCGGGTGATGACCGTCCTGGCCCACGAGTGGGCGAGCGCCGGACGGGCGGTCACCCTGATCAACTTCGCGGCCCCGGGCGAGCCGGCCTTCTACCCCCTCGACCCGGCCGTCGACGAGGTCCGCCTCGACCTCCGCCGGCACTCCTCCAACCCGGCGGCCGGGATCGCGGCCAACCTGCGCCGGATCGCCACCCTCCGCCGGGCGATCCGCCGGAGCCGGCCGGACGTGGTCATCTCGTTCATCGACCGGACGAACGTGCTGACCCTGGCCGCCACCCTGGGCAGCGCCGTGCCGGTGATCGTGGCCGAGCACACCGATCCTCGCCACGGTTCGACCGGACGGGCCTGGTCGGCGCTCCGGACGCTCCTCTATCGGCGTGCGGCGGCGGTCCTCGTCCTGACCCGAGGGGCAATGGGTGCCTTTTCGCCCGCGATCCGGCGCCGGATGGTGGTCATGCCCAATCCGGCCGGCCGGGAGCTCGAGGGCCGATCGCCGGCAGCGCTCGACCGACCGCTGATCGTCGCAATCGGCCGCCTGAGCCGGGAGAAGGGCTACGACAACCTCCTGCGGGCGTTTGCCCGAATCGCCCCGGAGCGGCCCGACTGGCAGATCTCGATCTGGGGCGAAGGTCCCGAGCGAGGCCCGCTCGAGGCGCTCCGCACCGAGCTCGGCCTGCAGGGCCGGGTCGACCTGCCGGGGATCACCCAGGCCCCCCTCGACGAGCTCGAGAAGGCCAGCATCCTGGCCCTGCCCTCCCGCCGCGAGGGCTTCCCGATGGTCGCCGTCGAGGCGCTCGCGTGCGGCGTGCCGGTGGTCGCCTTCGACTGCCTGAGCGGGCCGCGCGAGCTGTCCGTGACCGAGTCGACGGCCGACTGATCGCGACCGACGACGTGCCCGCGTTCGCCGCCGCCCTGGCCGAGCTGATCGACGACCCGGCGGAACGGCGGCGGCTCGGCGCGAACGGCGCCCAGATCGTCGAGCGGTTTTCGATCGGGCGCGTCCTCGGCCTGTGGGAGGAGCTCTTCAGCCGGGTCGGGGTGGGTCGATGAACGTCCTCGAATCGTCGGCCGAGGAGCAGGCCGAGGCCGCGGTGCTCGCCCCGCCGGCCAGCGAGGGTGCGCTCGACGACGGCACCGCGGGCCTGGCCGGCCTGGGCCGCTCGGCCGCGCTGCTGACCGTCGCCGCCTCGCTCGGCCAGGTCTTCGGCGTCGGCCGGGAGCTGTTCGTGGCCAGCCGGGTCGGTACCTCGCCCCAGCTCGACGCCCTGCTCATCGCGCTCGTGGCGCCAACGATGATCGCCGGCCTGCTGTCGAGCGGCGCCGCGGCCGCCCTCGTGCCGGCGCATGCGGCCGTGGAGGAGCGCCACGGCACGGCTGCGGCCCAGCGGATGGTCGGCGTGATCCTGACCTGGACGACGATCGCCGGCTTCGCCGCGATGCTCCTGCTGACGGTCGCCGCCCCGCTCGTCGTGGCGATTGCCGGGCCCGGGCTGGGCGCCGACGGCCGGACGACGGCCGAGGGCTTCGTACCGGTCGTCGCCCCGATCCTCGTCCTGTCGGCGGTCGGCGGCCTGATCACGGCGGTCTTCCAGGTCCTCGGCCGCTTCCGCTCGATCGCGGTCGCCTGGCTCGTCGGGCCGATCGTCTCGATGCTGGTCACGATCGTCCTGTGGCCGGCGCTCGGCCTGACGGCCTATGCCCTGGGCCTGGTGCTCAACCCGGCGGCCACCCTGGTCGTGCTGATCGTCCTCGCCGCCCGGGGCGGATTCATGCCGGGTCCGGCCCTGCGCACCGGCCAGGGTGACCTGGGCGGCTTCGTCGGCCACGCAGTGCCGCTCACGATCAGTGCCTCGGTCCTCCAGTTCAACCTGCTGGCCGACCGCTCGATCGCCTCGCTGATCGCCTCGGGCGCGGTCAGTGCCCTGCGCTACGGCGACAGCATCGTCCGCCTGCCGCTCAACACCCTGGGCCCGGCCTGGGCCCGGGTCGTCTACCCGTCGCTCGTGGCCGCTGCCCGGCCGGGCGACCACGAATTGGTCGGCGCCTCGGCCCACCGGGCGATGCGCTACCTGCTGTCGATCTTCGTGCCGATCAGCGTCGCGATTGCCGCCCTCGCCCCACTCGGGGTCCGGATCGTCTTCGGCCGGGGGGCGTTCGACGAAGCGGCCGTGGTGGCCACCGCCGCGGCCCTCGCCGGCTTTGCCGGCCTGGTCGGCCTGACGATGGTCCAGGGCGTCCTCGTCGGGGCCCACAACGCCCAGCGCCGGGCGATCTTCCTGATGCTGATGGGCTTCCTCAACGCGATCCTCAACCTGGCCTTCGACGTGCTCTTCGGGTTCGCCCTGGGGATCGGCGGGATCGCCCTGTCGACGACGTTCACGATGGCGATCGTGCTGCTCGTGATGGGTGCTCGCCTGGAGCGGGCCGAGCCGGCCTTTCGCGGCCGGGAGCTGCTGTCGGTGGCAGCCCGGGCGGTCGTGGCCAGCCTCGTGCCGGCCGTCCCGGCGGCCCTGATCGCCTGGTCGAACGCCGTCGGCGGCAGCCTCCTGGTCGACCTCGCCGTGACCCTGGCCCTGGGCGCCGTCGGCGCCGTCGAGTACGTGATCGTCGCCCGCTGGCTGCGCCTGGACGAGCCGTGGACGGTGGCCCGCGGGATCGCCGCGCTGGTCGGCCGACGGCTCGGGCGGGCCCGATGAGCCAGGCCGGCGATCGGCTGACCGGCACGGCCGCCGGGTCGGCCGCCGGGCGGCGCCCGCTGCGGGTCGCGTTCCTGACCGGCCTGCGGCCCGGTGGCAGCGAGCGCCAGATCGTCGAGCTCGCCCAGCGCCTGCCCCACGACCGGTTCATGGTCGGGATCATCGCCTTCGGCAACCGCGGCGCGCTGTACGCGGACGCCGTGCGGGGCGCCGACCGGCTGGCCGTCCTCGGCCGGGCCCACCGCGAAGGTCCCGATCCGACCCCGCCCGCCGTCTTCGCCGCCCGCTCGGCCCGCCTCCTGGCCCGCTACCTGCGCGCGATCCGGGCCGGCCACTACGACATCGTCGATGCCCGCCTGTTCCACGGCTACGTCCTGGCCGGGCTGACCAAGCCGTTGAGCGGGGCCCCGATCCTGGTCACCGGCCGGCGCAGCCTGGGCGAGTTCAAGGACCGCTTCGGGCCGCTCGAGCGAGGCCTCGACCGACTCAGCCGGGGACGGGCCGACGTCGTCGTCGCGAACTCGGCCGCGGTCGCCGCCGATACCCTCCAGCGGGAGGGCCTCGAGCCGGCCCGGCTGCGGGTGATCCGCAACGGGATCAGCCCGGCCGCGCCGCTGGCGGCCGCCGAGCGGACCCGGATCCGGGCCGGCTGGGGCGCCGGGCCGGACGAGATCGTGGCCGGGGCGGTGGCCAACTACCGATCGGTCAAGGGCCTCGACCGGCTGGTCCGGGTCGTCGCCGGGCTGCGCGCCGAGCTGCCAACGCTGCGCCTCGTGCTGATCGGCGACGGGCCGCTCGGGCCCGCGCTGGAGGCCCAGGCGGCGAGCCTCGGCGCCGGGTCGATCGTCCGGGTCAACGGGCCCGAGCCCGATGCCCGCCACCTCGTCGAGGCGTTCGACCTGGTCGTCTCGGCCTCGGCCGCCGAGGGCCTGCCCAATGCCCTGCTCGAGGCGGCCGCCGCCGGCCGGCCGATCGCGGCGACCGCCGCCGGGGGCACGGTCGAGATCGTCGAGGACGGCCGGACCGGGCTGCTCGTGCCGCTCGGCGACGAGGCCGCCCTGGCCGCCGCCGTCCGGCGCCTGGCGTCCGAGCCCGAGCTGCGCACCCGGCTGGGGGCCGCCGCCCGGGCGCACGTCGCGGCGGCGTTCGGGATGGACCGGATGGTGGCCGAGTACGCCGCCCTGTACGACGAGCTGGCCGACCGGCGGGGGCTGCGCCGATGAGCGGGCGGACGGGCGGCCCGGGCCGGGGCCGAGGGCCGGGGGACGGGCCGGGGGACGTTCTGCCTGAGCATCGACACCGAGCTCGTGTGGGGTAGCTTCGACCACCTCGCCCCGGCCGAGTTCGCGGCGCGCTACCCCGACGAGCGCGGGGTGATCCGGGAGATCCTGGCCCTCCTCGACAAGCACCAGGTCGCGGCGACGTGGGCGGTCGTCGGGCATCTGTTCCTGGCCGACTGCCGGCGCGGCGACGACGGCCGGCCCCATCCGGCGATGCCCCGGCCGGACTACGCCTGGCATCCGGGCGACTGGTACGCGAGCGACCCGTGCGCCGACCGGGGCTCCGAGCCGCTGTGGTACGGCGACGACATCGTCGACGCGATCTCGGCCGCGGCGGCCGGCCACGAGATCGGCTGTCACGGCTTCTCGCACGCCGTCTTCGGCGACCCCGGCTGCCGGCCGGCCATGGCCGCGGCCGAGCTCGACGAATGCCGCCGGCTGGCCGGCCTGCGCGGGCTCGAGCTGCGCAGCTTCGTCTTCCCGCGCAATCGCGAGGGCCATCACGCCGTCATCGCCCAGCGTGGCTTCCGGGCGATCCGGGGCGCCGACCCGACCTGGCACCGGCGCCTGCCGGGCGCCCTCGGCCGGCTCGCCCACCTCGTCGACCAGGCGCTCGCGATCACGCCGCCCGTCTCGGTCCCGCGCGAGGTCCAGCCGGGCCTGTGGGACATCCCGGGCTCGATGCTCCTCCTCGAGCGACGCGGCCTGCGCCGGCTCGTGCCGGTCGGGGCCCGGGTCCGGAAGGCCCACAAGGGCCTCCGCCGGGCCGTCCGCGAAGAAGCCGTCTTCCATCTCTGGTTCCACCCGTTCAACCTCGCCCCGGATCGGGTGGCGATGCTGGCCGCCCTCGATCGGGTCCTGGCCGAGGTTGCGGCACTGCGGGCAGCCGGCCGGCTGGACGTCCGGACGATGGGCGAGCTGGCGGCGATCGCAGCCGGCGAGGCGCGAGCATGAGCCGCCCGCTGCGGCTCGCCTTCGTCGTGGCCGACATGGGCCCGGGCGGGACGGAGCGCCAGATCGTCGAGCTCGCCCAGCGCCTGCCCCGCGACCGGTTCCGGAGCGACCTCGTCGTCCTGCGCCCGGTCGACGGGGCGTGGGCGCCGCCGGCGGGTGTCGGGCTGCGGGTCCTGAGCATGCCCGCCCAGGCCGGCGGCAGCTTCGGCTCGGCCCTGGCCCGGGCCGGGCTGAGCGTCCCCCGCTACCTGCGCGCGATCCGGGCCGGCCACTACGACATCGTCGATGCCCGCCTGTTCCACGGCTACGTCCTGGCCGGGCTGACCAAGCCGTTGAGCGGGGCCCCGATCCTGGTCACCGGCCGGCGCAGCCTGGGCGAGTTCAAGGACCGCTTCGGGCCGCTCGAGCGAGGCCTCGACCGACTCAGCCGGGGACGGGCCGACGTCGTCGTCGCGAACTCGGCCGCGGTCGCCGCCGATACCCTCCAGCGGGAGGGCCTCGAGCCGGCCCGGCTGCGGGTGATCCGCAACGGGATCAGCCCGGCCGCGCCGCTGGCGGCCGCCGAGCGGACCCGGATCCGGGCCGGCTGGGGCGCCGGGCCGGACGAGATCGTGGCCGGGGCGGTGGCCAACTACCGATCGGTCAAGGGCCTCGACCGGCTGGTCCGGGTCGTCGCCGGGCTGCGCGCCGAGCTGCCAACGCTGCGCCTCGTGCTGATCGGCGACGGGCCGCTCGGGCCCGCGCTGGAGGCCCAGGCGGCGAGCCTCGGCGCCGGGTCGATCGTCCGGGTCAACGGGCCCGAGCCCGATGCCCGCCACCTCGTCGAGGCGTTCGACCTGGTCGTCTCGGCCTCGGCCGCCGAGGGCCTGCCCAATGCCCTGCTCGAGGCGGCCGCCGCCGGCCGGCCGATCGCGGCGACCGCCGCCGGGGGCACGGTCGAGATCGTCGAGGACGGCCGGACCGGGCTGCTCGTGCCGCTCGGCGACGAGGCCGCCCTGGCCGCCGCCGTCCGGCGCCTGGCGTCCGAGCCCGAGCTGCGCACCCGGCTGGGGGCCGCCGCCCGGGCGCACGTCGCGGCGACGTTCGGGATGGACCGGATGGTGGCCGAGTACGCCGCCCTGTACGACGAGCTGGCCGACCGGCGGGGGCTGCGCCGATGAGCGGGCGGACGGGGGCAGAGCCGCGGATCCTGCGGGTGATCACCCGCCTGAACGTCGGCGGCCCGGCGACCCACGTCCTGCTCGCCGACCGGGGCCTGCGGGAACGCGGCTGGCAGACCCTCCTGCTCCACGGCCAGGTCGAGCCGGACGAGGCCGAGGTCGACCTGTCCGGGATCGACCTCCCCCTCCGCCGGGTGCCCAGCCTCGCCCGCCCGATCCGGCCGGTGGCCGACGCCCGGGCGTTCGCGGCCGTCGTCCGGGCGATCCGCGAGCACCGTCCGCAGATCATCCACAGCCACCTCTCGAAGGCCGGCCTGATCGCCCGCAGCGCCGGCCTGGCGACGAGCTCGGCGGCCCGCGTCCACACGTTCCACGGAACGGTCTTCGGGGGCTACTTCGGCGACCGGACGAGCGGCGCGATCGTCCGCGCCGAACGCTTCCTGGGCGCTCGATCGAGCCGGGTCATCGCCCTGAGCGAGCTCCAGCGGGCCGAGCTGGTCGAGCACCGGATCGCGCCGCCGGAGCGGATCCGGGTCGTGCCCCTCGGCCTGGATCTCGCCCGCTTCGGCGGCCTCGATCGCGCCGCCGCCCGGACCGCCCTCGGCGAGCCGGCCGACGCATTCCTGGTCGTGGCGATCGGCCGGCTCGTCCCGATCAAGCGGATCGACCGCCTGATCCGGGCGTTCGCGACGCTGGCCGAGCGCGTGCCGGCGGCCCGCCTGGCGGTCGTCGGGGACGGTGCGGAACGGACCGGGCTCGAGGCGCTCGCAGCCCAGCTCGGCCTCGGGGCGCGCGTCCGGTTCGCCGGCTGGCAGTCCGACACGCGCGCCTGGCACGCGGCGGCCGACGTGGTCGCCCTGTCCTCCGACCGCGAGGGGACACCGCTGACCCTGATCGAGGCTGCGGCCGCCGGCCGGCCGGTCGTGGCGACCGCCGTCGGAGGGGTCGCCGACGTGGTCGACGACGGCCGGACCGGGTTCGTCGTGGCGCCCGCTGACGAGGCCGGCCTGGCCGAGCGGCTCGAGCGGCTCGCCCGTGACCCGGACCTGTGCCGCCGGCTCGGCACGGCGGCGCCGGCGCGGGCCGAGGCGTTTGCCGCCGGGCGCCTCGTCGACGACCTCGACCGGCTCTATCGCGAGATCCTGGCAGAGCGCCGGCGATGAGCCCGACCCTCCTGGCCGCGGTCGTCAGCCTCGTGGCCAGCCTGCTCCTGATCCCCGTCGCGAGCCGGCTCGCCCGCCGGCTGGGGATGGTCGTCAAGCCCCGCCGCGACCGGTGGGGCGCGCGCGAGATCCCGACCCTCGGCGGGCTCGGCATCGCGGCCGCGATCGGCCTTGGGCTGCTCGTGGGACCGCTGCCCGACCTCGATCGCTGGGCGATCATCACGGCCGGCGCGATCCTGGTCGGGCTCGGCTTCATCGACGACGTCCGGGCGCTCAGCCCGTCGCTCCGGCTGGTCGTCGAGGCGCTCGTCGGGGCGGCCTTCACGCTGGCCGTCCTCGACGGCGCGGAGCCGCTCCTGCGCCTCGCCGCGGCGGCCGCGGCGGCGGTCGCCTTCCCGATCGTGATCAATGCCACGAACCTGGTCGACAACGCCGACGGCTCGGCCGCCAGCCTGTCGACAGCGACGGCGGTGACCCTCGCCCTGGCCGCCCATCTCGGCGGCATCGACGGCTCGGCAACGGTGCTCGGGGTCACCGTCGGGGCCGCACTGGTCGGGTTCATCGCCTACAATCGCCCGCCCGCCCGGGTCTTCATGGGCGACACCGGGAGCCTCATGCTCGGAGCAACGCTCGCCGCCGGCTCGGTCCTCCTCGTCCGTGACGCGATCCGGATCGGCACGCCCCTCGCCCTGGCCGCCGGCCTGATCGTCCTGTTCGCCTGGCAGGCCCAGCTCGGCGACATGACGATGGTCGTCCTGTCCCGCCGGCGGCGCGGCCTGTCGCCGTTCCAAGGCGGGGTCGACCACACGACCCATCGCCTGCTCCGCCTCGGCTTCGGGCCACGGGCGATGCTGGCCGTCATCGTCGGCCTGGCGGCCGCCGTCGACAGCCTCGGGCTCATCCTGCTTGCCGGCGTCGCTGCCCCGCTCGTGCTGGCCACCGGGGCGATCGTCGCGGGCATCGCGGTGATCGCCTTCGAACTCGTCCTGACCAGCCACTCCAGCCCAACCCCCGATCTCCCGACCGGATCGGCCGTCCCCAGCGAAGAGGCGAACTGACGATGCGCGTGCTGATCACCGGCGGGGCCGGCTTCATCGGATCCCACCTCGTCGACCGCCACCTGGCCGAGGGCGACGACGTGGTGGTGATCGACGACTTCTCGACCGGCAGCCGGGCGAACCTCGCCCACCACCGCGCTGCCCGGCTGGTCGTGGTCGAGGGCCGCGTCGAGGATCGGCCGGCGTTTGACCGGGCATTCGAGGGCGCCCAGCTCGTCTACCACCTGGCCGCCACCGTCGGTGTCTTCGAGGTCCTTCGCCGCCCGCTCGACGCCCTGCGCACGAACCTCAAGGCGAGCGAGGAGGTCTTCGAGCGATCGGCCTCGCTCGGCGTCCGGACGGTCTTCACCTCGACCAGCGAGGTCTACGGCAAGAACGACCGCGACGGGCTGAGCGAGACCGACGATTCGATCTTCGGCTCGACCTCGATCGCCCGCTGGCTGTACGCCCTGTCGAAGGCGACCGACGAGTTCATGGCCCTGGCCTACTACCGCGAGCGCAACCTGCCGATCACCGTCGCCCGCCTGTTCAACACGACCGGCTCGCGCCAGACCGGGGCGTACGGCATGGTCGCCCCGCGCTTCGTCCGGCAGGCCCTCGCCGGCGAGCCGCTGGTGGTCTTCGGCGACGGGTCGCAGACGCGCTGCTTCACGAACGTGTTCGACGTGGTCGAGGCCCTGGTCCGGCTCGGCCGGACCGAAGCCGCGATCGGCGAGGTGGTCAACATCGGGCAGCCCTCGGAGATCTCGATCCAGGCCCTGGCCGAGCTCGTCCGGGCGCAGGTCGGCAGCCGCTCGCCGATCGAGCACCTCGACTATGACTCGGCCTACGGGGCCGGCTTCGAGGACATGCGCCGGCGGGTGCCCGACGTCTCCAAGCTCCGGCGGCTGACCGGCTTCGTGCCGGCGACCCCGCTGGCCACGACGATCGACCAGATCATCGCCGCGATCCGGGCCGAGACCGCACCGGCAGCCGGCGTGACGACAACGGGGCCGGAGCCGTCGACCGGGCGGTGACCGCGCCGCGGGCGTTCCGCTTCATCGCCCCGATGCCGGCGATCGACCGCGACCCGCTGGCCTGGGCCGGCGAGCTGCGCCGGATCGAGGACCTCGGCTTCGACTCGGTGGCGATCTCCGAGCACCTCACCGGCGGCTGGTCGATGGACGCCCTGGCCACCCTCGCCGCGGCCGCCGTGGCCACGACCCGGCTGCGCCTGCTCAGCCTGGTCCTCGCAAACGAGTTCCGCCACCCGGTCCTCCTCCACCGGGCCGCGGCAACGATCGACGTCCTGTCGGGCGGCCGGCTGGAGCTCGGCCTGGGCACCGGCTGGCTGGCGGCCGACTTCGCCGCGAGCGGCCTGCCGCTGCCCCCGATCGGCCGGCGGATCGAGCGCCTGGCCGAGTCGCTGGCGGTGATCAAGGGCCTCTTCGGCGAGCAGCCGGTGACGTTCGCCGGGGCCGACTACGAGCTGACCGACCTGGCCGGCCTGCCCCGGCCCGTCCAGCTGCCCCATCCGCCGATCCTCGTCGGCGGCGGCGGAGCGCGGCTGCTGCGGCTGGCCGCCCGCGAGGCCGACATCGTCGGGATCCACGCCCGGCTCGAGCCCGGCCGGGGTCGACGCCGGCGCCGCCGCGGACCTGGCCCCGGAGGCAATCGAGCAGAAGGTCGGCTGGGTCCGGGCCGAGCTCGCCCGGATCGGCCGCCCGGCTGGCGCGGTGGAGCTCCAGTTCAGCGTCTACCTGGCCCGGATCGAGGACTCGAGTCGCGCGGCGGCGGCAGCCCGCTCGAGCTTCGGAGCGGCCCTCGGCGCCGATCCGCGCCTGGTCGAGGCGTCACCGGCCGTGCTGGTCGGCTCGGTCGAGCGCTGCGTCGAGCTGCTCGAGGAGCGCCGAGAGCGGTTCGGGTTGAGCTACTGGCACCTCGGCCACGACGTCGACGCGGCCGCCCCGATCGTCGCCCGGCTGGCCGGGCGCTAGGGGGTCAGCCCGCGGCGAGGACCGCGTCGGCTGCCCGTTCGCCGCTGGCGAACGCCTCGTCGGTCCACGAATGGTCCCAGTCGCCGTAGCGGCCGCAGTAGCGCAGGCCGATCGACGCGAGGTAGTCGTGGACGATGGGCAGGGCCGCCGCCCGATCCCGGTCGTAGATCACGTTGGCGTGGCGCACGATCCGGGCCCGCCGGACCGGCAGCCGGTCGGCCGGCCGGAGGATGCCGACCCGTTCCAGGTCGGCCACCGTCCGCTCGACGAGCGAACCGAGCGGGACGTCGAGGGGCCGGTACTTGTCCGAGAAGTAGATCTCCGCCTGGACCGCGCCCATCCCGGCCGGCACGGTCCGGGGCGAGAGCATGTGCGGGAAGTTGAGCCGGGCGAAGACGATGTCCTCGTCGTAGAAGTAGCGCAGGTGGGCACTCGACAGGTCGGCCCGCTCGACCCCCACGTCGACCACCACCGCGGTCGTGAACGCCAGCCTGGAAGCCGCCGCCCGGACCTCGTCCGGGACGCCGTCGATCAGCGGCACGAGGTCGGTCAGGGCGATCGACGAGATGACCTCGGCCGCCTGGACGACGCTGCCGTCGGCGAAGCGCAACGTCCGGCCGGCGGGCTCGTAGCCGGTCAGCTCCCGGCCGAGCTCGGGCGGATGGCTGGTCCAGAACGGGCGCAGGTACGACTCGAAGCCGCCCTCGGCCGGGTAGCGGAAGTGGGTGACGTAGTGGACGTCGGCGGTCGAGGCCTCGAGCGCTCCGCGCAGGACCTCGTCCAGGCTCGGCCGGTACATCCGCGGCCCGAGCCACTCCGTCGTCATCCGCTCGGGTGGGATGGTGTGGTACTTCAGCCCGTAGACGGCCGGGAACGTGCGCGCGAACGTCGGGCCGTAGGCCGCCTCGAGCCAGTCGGCGTAATCAACGATCGGGCGTTCCGGGGCGGCATGGACGGCCGCGAAATCACGGATGACGTCCACGACGAGGTCGGTCGGCAGGCCGTGCAGGTTGCACTGGACCGGGTGCTTGACGAGATGGCCGTGCCAGTAGTTGTCGACGAACATCTGGACGGTCTCGTAGCGGCCGCCGACCTGCTCGGCCAGGATCGCCTGGATTCGGGGGTCCTTGGTGAACGAGACGTGCGGCCCGTCGTCGAACAGGAAGCCGCCGGGGGCCGGGTAGGTCGCCGTGTGGCCGCCGATGTGGTCGGCCCGGTCGAACGCCCGGAAGCCGACCCCGGCCGCGGCCAGCCGGTGGGCCGCCCCGAAGGCGGCCATGCCGGTGCCCAGGATCGCGACGTCGGTCGCGGCCGGGACGCTCATCGGCCGATGTTCCGCTCGGCTGGACCGGGCAGGAAGCGGGCGACCCGGAAGCGCTCCGCAACGTAGACACCGAAGCCGACCGGCAGGGCCGCCAGCCACAGGAGGCGGGTCGGCCACGAGGTCAGTCGGGCGGCCTGGCCGGCCGGGTCGATCCCCTGGTGGAAGGCGCTCCGGCTGAACTTGGCCGCCTTGAGGTAGAACTTGAGCGGCGCCCGGGGCAGCCAGCGCAGGTCGTGGTTGATCGTCTCCTGGGCCTCGATCATCGCCCCGGGGGCGTCGGCCAGGCGGTTCTCCGGCCGGCTCAGGCTGCCGGCCTGGTCGCCCGACCAGGTCTTGAGGGCCTCGTTGACGAAGCGCATCCGGTAGTGGCGGGCGATCGCCGCCCAGGTGATCGAGGACGGCATCAGGCCGGTGTAGCCGGGGACCTCGGGCAGCGGGAACTCGCGCATCACGGACGTCCGGTGGAAGCCCCACTTCTCGCCGGCGACGTGGTAGCGGTAGCGGATCTCGAGCGAGTCCGAATCGGTCGGGTCATGGGGGAACGGGGTGCCCTGGATCCGGCCGTCGGCATCGAGGGTGTGGCCGGTGACGCCCGAGAAGCGAGGCCGATCGTCGGCCGGGATCGACAGCCAGTGGTCGCGAAAGTGCTCGAGCGCGTACGGCTCGCAGGGGTCGTCCGAGTCGAGGGTCAGGAAGAGCTCGCCGCGCGCCTCGGCGACCGCCCGGTTCTGGGAGCCGTGCTTGCCCCGGTTCTCGTGCCACAGGTAGCGGATCGGGAAGTCGGCCTCCTGCTGCCAGCCCTCGACCAGCGTCCGGGTCGCGTCGGTCGAGCCGTTGTCGACGATCAGCCACTCGAAGTCGCGCAGGGTCTGGGCGCGCAGGCTGTCGTAGACCCGGGGCAGGGTATGCGCCCGGTTGCGGGTCCCGGTGAACACCGTGAACAGCGGTGCGGGCGCGAGGTCGTGGCTCTCGGTCATGACTCCCCGGACAAGTGCAGGCTGGGTCGCCACCGGCGGGATGCCGAGGATCGGCCGGCGCGGGGCGGGTGCAGGAAGGAGCCTATCGTGCCGTGGCCAACCCGGCTGCGCAAGGCCCCGGACCCGGACGAAGGTTCCACCCGGACCACTCCGGACCGCCCCGGACCGCACCTCGCGGCCCACGGCTTCGGCCCGGTTCGACGTACCAATCGGCTACAGACAGGCGCGTCGCCCGCCCCGATCCTTGGCCGTAGCACCGACCGCCCGATCGGGCCGCGTCCAGCCAGGCCCCGACACAGCGCGATCCACGAACGAGCACACCCGTCGCGAGGCGGGGTCGCAAAGCCACGGGACTCTCCGAGTCAGCCGGGTTGCCGAATGGAGTCACGATCGAATGTCCTTCTGGAACGGAACCGAATGGGTCGACGAGCATGCCCAGCCAACCCCCAGCCGCACCCGGCGTGAGCGCCGTGGGCTGCACCAGGCCCTGGGCGCCGCGATCTTCGTCGCCTTCGCCGTGGTCCTGCCCGCGGCCGCGGCCCAGCTCTCCGGTCCGGGCGCCATCCTCGGCCCGTCAGGCAATCCGCAGGGCAGCCCACCCGCCTACGGGCTGATCGGCCGGCCCGGCTCGAGCTCGCTCCCGACGGTCCCCGGCCAGGCCGGAACGACCCCCGCCCCGGGTGCCACCTCGACCGGCGCTGCGCCGAACCCCGGCGACCCAACCGGTGATCCCACGAGCGGGGCCAGCCAGCCTCCGAATCCGACCTCCGGCCCGACCTCGGGACCAACCTTCGGCCCGCCGACCCCGTACCCGACCGGGGGCCCCACGCCGGTCCCGACCGGCGCCCCGACGCCGCCGCCGACGCCGAATCCAACGCCCGTTCCGACGCCCCGCCCGACGCCGGTCCCCACGCCCAAGCCCACGCCCAAGCCGACGCCACCGGCGGGCAACGTCTACACCGTGCCGGCCTCGATCGACTCGAGTGGCGGCTCGGACGTGACGACCGCCCTGAACTCGTTCATCGCCTCCGTGCCGAACGGCTCGACGATCTCGTTCAAGGCCAACGGCCGCTACCGGAGCGAGGGGATCCTGAGCGTCGTCAGTCGCTCGAACCTGACCTTCGACGGCAACGGGGCCACGATCTACGCGACCTCGAACACGTCCGCCAACCGCCGCAACTGGAACGTCAAATCCTCGAGCGGGATCACGTTCGAGCAGATGACCGTCCAGGGCGCCAACCCGAACCCGGGCACGTACGACCCCAACCACGAGTTCGAGCACGGCTTCTGGATCGACGGCAGCAGCGGGATCGAGATCAGCCACGTGACGATGACCCGCAACCGGGGCGACTGCGTCTACCTGTCCGACGCCGGCGGGGCGCTGCCCTGGTCGAGCAACATCTGGATCCACGACTCGACCTGCACCGGCAACGGCCGGATGGGCATCGCGATCGTGGCCGCCCGGCACGTGACGATCGAGCACAACATGTTCTCCTCGATCGCCTACCAGGTCTTCGACCTCGAGCCCAACAAGCAGTTCCCTGCCCAGGGCAGCTCGTACGTCACGATCCGGAACAACACGATCCACGGGCCGCTCAAGGACTATCTCGTGGGGGCCGATGGCTGGGGCCCGATCGACCACCTGACCGTCAGCGGCAACGAGGTGATCGGCGGGACGCTCCGGATCACCGTCCGCCCGATGGCGGGCAGCGGCTACCGCCGGGCGGCGATCGTGATCACCGACAACACGGCCACCGCCAGCTCGTCCGGTCCGCTGATGTACTTCGCCGCGAATGACGGCCTGACCGTGACCGGCAACACCCAGCCGCTCTCGAGCGGCAGCCTGACGACGGTGTCCAACTCGACCGACGTCCACATCTCGGGCAACAAGGACTGACCGAGGGACTGACCAAGGGCCTCTGACCAGGGGCGACCCCGCGCCCACGGCACGGCCCCGGCTCGACCGGGGCTAGGCTTCTGGGGTGCACGTGGCCCCGACCCAGCCTGATCGCCGCCTGCCCCGCCCACCGGCCGGGCCGCTCGCCGCCGTCCTCCTCGTCCTGGCGATCGGCTTCGTCGCACTCCGCGGCGGCGCGCTCGGCGGCAGCGCAATCGGCAGCGCTGGGGCAACGCCGGGCCCGGGGGCCGGATCGGCGAGCCCGGCCGCCACTCCGAGCGACGAGCCCTTCCCGAGCTCGGCCGCTTCGACCGGCGGCCCGATCGTGGTCGTTCCGGCGAGCATCGACGCGACCGGCAGCCGGGACGTGGCCGCCGCCCTCCAGGCAGTGATCGACGGCGCCCCGGACGGGACGACGGTCGAGCTGCCGGCCGGCGCCCGCTTCCTGCTCGGTGCCACGCTCCACCTGGACGGCCGGAACGGCCTCGTCCTCGACGGCAACGGCGCCTCGCTCGTCACCCGCCCAGCGACCGGCGCCGGCCGGCCGGTCCTGGGGATCAGCGGCTCGACGGCGACCACGATCCGGGACCTCGACCTGGTCGGCGCGAGCACGGCGCCCGGTGTCTACCAGCCGGCGCGCGAGCATGACCACGGCATCGCGATCGTCGGCAGCAAGAACACGACCCTGAGCGGGCTGACGGTCGAACGGACGATCGGTGACTGCGTCTACGTCGCGGACCGCGCCGGCACCTGGTCGGACGGGGTCCGCCTCGTCGACAGCCGCTGCAGCGGACCGGGCCGCAACGGGGTGGCGGTGGTCGGCGGACAGAACATCGATGTCGAGCGGACCACGTTCTCGAACATCGGCTATCACGTCCTCGACCTCGAGCCGAACCAGGGCCCGCCGCTCGAAGGGGCGGCCGACGTCAGGTTCGCCGACAACACGGTGAACGCCCCGGTGAGCGGCTACGTCGTCGCGGCCGACGGCTGGGGCCCGATCGATCGGGTGACGGTGACGGGCAACGTCCTGGCCGGTCTGCCGCTCCGGGTGACGGTCGAGCCGGCAGCCGGCAGCGGCTATCGACGGGCCGACTTCACGATCAGCAACAACCGCTCCGACACGCTCGCCGACCTCGCCATCCCGCTGATGGACTTCGGCGCCACGGACGACCTGACGATCAGCGGCAACGACCAGCCACTGGCCAAGGCGACGGTCCTGGCCGCGGTCTCGGGCTCGTGCCGGGTCACGATCTCGGCCAACCAGGTCGGCTCGGGCCAGGCCGCCCTGATCGTGCGCCCGTCGTGCTGAGGGCGGCCGCGCGGCTCGCCGCCAGAGGCGAGGCACGAGCAGGTCGCGTAGAGTGACCCGATGATCCGGGGATCCTGGCGCGACACCGTCCGGCTGGCGGCCCTCGTGGCGGCCGCGTTCGTGCTGGCCCACGACCTGGTCTTCCTGCTCAGCGACGGTCGATCGATCGGGCTCGCGCTCGCCCGCACCGGTCATGGCGACCAGTGGACGGCGACGGTGATCATCGTGGCCGGCCTGGCCCTGGCCCTGGGAGCCGCGGGTGGCGTCCGCCTGGCCCGGTTGTCGATGCTCGCCCGCGAGCTGGAGGCGGGCGACATGGCGATCGATTCCGGCCGGCTCGCCGACCTCGCCCGCCACGTCGGTCGGGCCTGGCTGCTGATCCTGCCCGCGGCGCTCGTCCTGTTCGTCGCGGTCGAGAACCTGGAGCACCTCTCCGTCGGCCTGCCGGCGCCCGGGTTGAGCGTCCTCGGCTCGAGCCAGTACCACTCGGTCCTGGCCGTCTTTGCCCTCGTCACGCTGCTTGCCGCGGTCGTCGACGGCCTGTATCGCTGGCGGCGCGACGTGCTCGTGGCCCGGATCGAGGCCGCCCGCGCGCGGCATCAGCGCCGGCCCACGGCCGTGGTCCGGGCCGGCTTGCCGTGGCTCGATCGCGGCCACGGCTCGATCGCTCGCCAGCGGATCTCGGGACGGGCGCCGCCCGCTTTCGCCCTCGCCTGAGCCGCCCGGCGCCCGAGGCGCCGGTGACCGGCTCGATCCGAGCTCGCGATGGCAAGCCGCCCGTGCACCACGGGCGGCAGCCCACCCCGGAGGATCCCGATGCGCTTCACCCGATTCCGGCGACCGGGCGCGGTCGTCGCAACCACCTTCCTGGCCCTGCTGGTCTTCAACGGCGTGGCCGACGCGCACGTCGTCAAGACGTTCGGCCCGTACAGCGTGGCCCTCGGCTGGGTCCACGAGCCGACCTACGTCGGCGAGCAGAACGCCATCCAGGTCGTGATCAAGGACGCCGCGGGCAAGCCGGTCACCGATCTCGCCGACGGCGACCTGAAGGTGACCGTGGCGGTCGGCGGCCAGACATCCGATCCGCTGCCCCTGCTCAACACCTTCGACCCGGATACCGGCCTGGGCACGGCGGGCGACTACGAGGCGCCGATCATCCCCACCGCGCCGGGTGACTACACCTTCCACCTGACCGGCTCGATCCACTCGACGCCGGTCGACGAGACGGCCGTCTCGAGCGATGCCACGTTCAACTCCGCGGTCGACGCCGGCGGGATCCAGTTCCCGAACAAGCTGCCGGCCCTGACCGACATCGTCACCCGCCTCGACCGAATCGACGCCCGGCTCAGCGCCAGCCCGGCGCCGTCGAGCGTGGCCGTCGCGCCAAGCGCGGCGCCGGTCGACAACGCCGCCATCGACGCCGCCACGGCGAATGCGGCAAGCGCCCAGACCGCCGCGAACAACGCGCTGCTCGTGGGCGGCGCCATCGGGGCTGCGGGCGTGATCGTTGGGCTCGCGGCGCTGGCCGTTGCGATGCGCGGTCGACGTCCAGCAGCGTGACCCGCAGGTGAACCTGCGGGCAACGGTCGCAGGCGTCGCGGCAGTCCTCCTCGGGCTCGCCGCGACGCTGGCCCTGCCCGGAATCGCCGTCGGCCACGCCCTGGCGCAGTCGAGTGTGCCGAGTGCCGGGTCGACGGTGACGACGCCGCCGAGCCAGGTCTCGATCATCTTTGGCGAGCGTCCGGATCCGAACCTGTCGACGATCAAGGTGCTCGACACGACGGGCGCGCTGGTCACCTCCGGCCCGGCGGCCCCGGCCGCCGGAAACCCCGTGGCGCTCGAGGTGCCGCTGAAGCCGAACCTGCCGGATGGCGTCTACACCGTTGCCTGGCGGACCGTCTCGGCAGTCGACGGGCACCTGGCGACCGGTTCGTTCGCCTTCGGGATCGGCGTCGCGCCACCCGCCGCGGGCTCGTCGAGCTCGTCGGCCCCGCTCACGTCGTCAGCCGGGCCATCGACCGGGGCGATTGCCGGTCGCTGGCTGCTCTACCTGGGCCTGGTCGGGTTGCTTGGCCTGGCCGTCTTCGGAGCGCTCGTCGCCCACGGCTCGCCGGCCTCTGTTCGACGCGTTCTGCCGCTGGCCTGGCTGATCGCAGCCGCCGGAACCGGCCTCGTCATCGGGTTCCAGCTCAACGACGCCGGAGTCGACCTCGGCCGGGCCTTCCAGACCTCATTTGGCCCGGCAATCGTCGAGCGGACCCTGCCGATCGTCCTGGCGGGGCTGGCGATCCTGGCCCTCTGGCTGCGCCGGGGTGCCCGGCGTCCCGCGTTGGTCCTGGTCGCGCTCGGTGCCGCCGGCGCGATGGTCGCCGACGTCGCCTACAGCCACGCGGCCGCCGGTGGAGACTCGCTCCTCGAGGTCCCGGTCCAGGTGCTCCACGTGGTCGCCGTCGGCCTGTGGCTGGGCGGCCTGCTCGGCCTGCTCGTCAACCTCCGCCGCGAGCCCGATGCGACGACCGCCCGCCTGGCCAGCCGATTTTCGCGGCTGGCGACGCGTCGGCATCGCGATCGTCGCGATCACCGGCCTGCTCCGGGCGATCTCCGAGGTCGGCTCGATCGACAACCTGCTGTCATCCGACTTCGGTCATCTGGTCATCGCCAAGACGGCCCTGCTCGGCGTGCTCGCCCTCCTCGGCGCCGTCAACCATTTCCGCCATGTCCCGGCGGCAGGGCGATCCGTGCGGGGCCTGCGCCGGATCGGCTCGGCCGAGCTGCTGGTCGGGGCGACGGTCCTGCTCCTGTCTGCCTCCCTGGTCAACCTCGCGCCGCCGGCCGAGACGCCCGGTTCGGCCGCGACCTCGGCGCCGACCGTCGAGCCGGTGATCCTGGCCGGCTCGGACTTCGGGACCTCGCTCAAGCTGCGCCTCGACGTCTCCCCGGGGATGGCCGGCTTCAATGCCTTCAAGGCGACCGTCACCGACTTCGATACCGGCGCTCCGCTTGCCTCGGCGACGGGCGTCACCCTGCGCTTCACCTTCCCGGGTCGATCGGACGTGGGCAGCTCGCGGCTCGACCTTCCGGCGAGCGGTCCCGGCGTGTTCAGCGGCACCGGCTCGAACCTGTCGCTCGTCGGCGCGTGGCAGGTGACGGCGCTCGTGGTCAATGGGACGGCCTCGGTCGAGGTCCCGCTCGAGCTGGTCACCCGCACGGCACCGGCGACGATCGACGTCAACGCCGTCAGCGGCCTGCCGACGATCTACACCGTCCACCTGTCGGCCGGCCGCACGCTCCAGGTCTACCTCGACCCGGGCAAGGCAGGCGCCAACGAGGTTCACACGACGTTCTTCGACGCGGCCGGCAACGAGCTCCCGGTCCAGGCCGTCGCGATGGTCCTCGGACCGAAGGGTGGACCGGCGGCGGCCCTCACCCCGCGCCAGCTCGAGCCGGGCCACTTCGTCGCCGACAGCACCCTGGCCGCCGGGACCTGGACCCTGTCCGTCGCCGGTCCGGCTCCGAACGGTGACCAGCTCACGACCCAGCTCGACATCCCCGTGACACCATGAGGCAGAGATGATCCACATCCGACATTCCGGCCCCGTCGCGCTCGTCCTCGCCCTGCTCGCCGTCACAGGCTGCAGCAGCCCGGGCGCCACGGTCGACGCCTCGGCCGGCCAGAGCCTGGTGGCGCCGACTCCGGCCGGCTCACGGCCTTCGTCGCCCGCGGTGCTGGCCTTCGTGTCGCCGACGCCCAATGAGATCGTCACGGGCACGACCGTGCACGTCGTGCTGTCCCTCCAGAACGCCACGATCGTTTCGGCGACCACGACGAACATCAGCCCGACGACGGGCCATGTCCACCTGTACGTGGACAATGCGCTGGTGTCGATGAACTACCAGTTGAGCCAGGACCTGCCGGTCCACCCCGGAACCTACGTGATGTACGCCGAGTTCGTGGCCGCCGACCACGCGCCCTTCGACCCGCGAGTCAAGACGCCCGAGATCATCTTCACCGTCCATTGAGCTGGCTCCGTCGACCCATGCGTCGCCTCGGCTTCCCGGCTGACCGCCGTGGCGCCCCGCTGGCCCTCGCGGCCGGCGTCGTGCTGATCGTCGCGGCCCAGGTCCTGGCGCCGGTCGCCGCGCCACTCTTCGATTCCCTGACCGTCCTCGGTCCGTACCGCTACCTCACCCCGACCGGCAACCAGACCGGCGATCCGACCTCGGCCACGGTGACCGAGCCGCTGGCCAACGGGGCGAGCCCGGGCTTCAACGCGGCCACGACCGAATCGCCGCCGCAGGCCCAGCTGATTGCCGCCCCGGACGCCTTCCAATTGGCCCCCGGCAGCACCGCCGTCACCGTCACGATCACGCCGGTCGCCCCGCCCGCGCCGTCGACCGTCGGGACGATCCTGGGCAACGTCTACCGCTACACGGTGGCCGACCAGAACGGCGCCACCCTCGCGACGAAGCCGGGCACCGACGTCAGCCTCGTCCTGCGCGCCCCGGATGCCACGAGTGAAGCGCTCGTGGCCCAGTACGCGAACGGCGCCTGGTCACTGGTCGCCTCCTCGCCGTCGGGCACGCCGGCCTTCTTCCTGGCCACGACCTCGACCTTCGGCGACTTCGCCCTCGTCGCTGCGCCGGCCGGCTTCGGGCCGCTGGTGATCAGCCTGGCGATCCTCGTCGTCGGGGCGATCGTCGGCCTGTTCGGCTTCGTCGTCCTCCGTCGCCGGCGGCGAGCGCTGCCGGCTCCCGCTCAGGCCGCCGCTCGGCGCTCGCCGGCCGGCCCGAACCGCTCGAAGAAGCGCAAGCGGCGATGACCGATCCACCCCAGACTCAGCCACCACTGCACCACGGAGGCACCGTCATGCCGACCCTTCCGCGCCGCCTGCTGGTCGTCGCCGTCGCGGCCGTCGTCGCCGCCTGCGCCGGCGGCAGCGCTACCGGCCCGTCGGCCGGCGGCTCGCCCGGCCCGACTGACCTGGGCACGAACCCGATCCGGATCGGGGCTGTCTTCCCGACCGGCGGCACGGCCGCGAGCCTTGCCCGCGAGGAGCTGCGCGGCGTCCAGCTGGCGGCCGACTTCGTCAACGCCGACGGCGGGGTCGGCGGCCGCTCGATCGTCCTCGACACCCGTGACCTCGAATTGGGCGACGCGGCCCCGGCGGCGATGGCCTCGCTGCGGGCCGACGGCGTGTCGGTGGTCCTCGGCGCCTATTCGTCGGAGCTGTCGATCCCGGCGGCCGCGGCCGCCGACAAGGCCGGCCTCGTCTACTGGGAAGCCGGCGCCGTCGCCGACCAGCTGACCGGCCAGGGCCTGCCGCTCGTCTTCCGGGTCGGCGCGAGCAGCACGAACCTGGGCGAGAACTCGGCCGACTTCGCGGCCAGCCAGCTCGCCCCCCGGCTGGGCACGACGCCGGCCGGCCTGCGCCTGGCGATCGTCGCCGCCAGCGATGCCTACCCGCAGTCCGTCGCGGCGGCCGCCATGGCCACAGCCAAGGCCGACGGCGCGCCGATCGTCGACCAGCAGACGTACAACCTGACCTACCCGGACTGGCCCAAGGTGATGGCCGAGCTCGCCGCGGCCAAGCCCTCGGTGATCATCCTCGCCTCGCACATCGACGATGGGGTCGCATTCCGCAAGGCGATGGTCGGGGCGGGCCTGAAGGTCGCCGCCCTGATCGGCTCGACGATGGCCGAGTGCTCACCGGACTTCGCCGGCGAGCTGGGGGCCGACGCGGTCGGCGTGTTCGCCTCCGACCGGCCGACCGGCGGCTTCCAGCCGTCGGCGCTCGACCCGGCAGCCCGGGCGACCTACGACCGGCTGGCCGCGGCGTGGGCCAGCGACAACCCGTCGAGCGCGCCGACCGACGAGTACGGCTCGGGCAATGGCTACGGATCGGGCATGGCTACGGATCGGGCGGCGACCCCGACGCCCAGTCGAGCAGCGGCGCGGTGATCGTCGGCCCGATCGACGAGTCGTCGCCGGCGGCCGGTCCGAGCGAGGAGGCCCTGTCCGGCTTCTCCGCGGCGTGGGCCCTGTTCCATGACGTCCTGCCGGCCGCCGGGGGCACCTCGGCCGCCCAGGTCGCCGCCGCCGCCCGAGCCCTCGACCTGCCGAGCGGGCAGCCTCCCGAACGGCGCCGGGATCCGCTTCTCGAGCGCTGCCGACAGCCTCGGCCAGAACCTCCGGGCGGCGGCCGTGATCTGGCAGTGGCAGGCGGTCCAGAAGTACACGTTCGTCTGGCCGCCGACCTACGCCACGGGCTCGATCCAGTTCGTGCCGCTCAGCCGCTGACGGTCCCGATGGTCGCTCCCACGTCGGCTTCGGCTCGGGCCCTGGCTCCGGCAGGCATCCGCGGCCTGGTCCGGCCGGCCTCGATCGGGCTGGCGCTGGCCGCGATCGTCGGCGCCCGCTGGGCCGCGACGATCAATGCGGCGCCGCCGTACCTGGTGGGGGCGCTGTTCGGGATCGCCTTCGTCGCGCTCGCCGCAGCCGGCGGCCAGCGGGCGGGCCTGCCGCCGGCATCGGCCGTGCTGATCGGGGCGGTTGGCTCGGTCGTCCTCGTCGCCCTTGCGCTGGGGGCGAGCCAGCTCGCCGGCCAGCCGCTGCGGTCCGTGCCCAAGACCGACTTCGGCCTGTGGGCCGTGATCACCATCGTCGTCGCGAGCGCCGAGGAGCTGGTCCTGCGCGGTGCCCTGTTCGATTCCCTGCGCCAGGCGGCCGGCCTGTGGATCGCCGTCATCGTCACCAGCGCGGCCTTTGCCCTGATGCACGTGCCGCTCTACGGCTGGCACGTGGTGCCCCTCGACCTGGGCGTCGGCGTCTTCCTGGCCGGCCTGCGGCTCGCCGCAGGCAGCGTCGCGGCGCCGGCGATCGCCCACGTCGCGGCCGACCTCGCCACGTGGTGGCTGTAGGCGCTGATTGCCGCCGCGGGCGGTTCGTGGCCGGCGGTTCGTGGCCGGCGGTTCGTGGCCGGCGGTTCGTGGCCGGTGGTTCGTGGCGCGTGCCGGGGTGCGTCGAGGCCCTGGACGTTCTCGCGCTCGCTGCATGAGCATTCCAAGCGCAGGGCGACCGACAACGGGCGCGAGAGCGCTCCCGGCAAGCGAGCTGCCTCGCCGCCGACCACGATCCACGCACGAACTCGAGCACGGCTCAGGTGATCGTGCGCCTGGCATCGAGCCTGGTCGACGCCCTTACCGCGGTCCCAACCCACGGAATGCTCATGCAGCGAGCACCGAGCCCGTCAAGGTTGCCCCGGCGCTGTGCCGCGGCGCCTCGGGACGTTGAGCAGGTCGATTCTTCGTCCATGGCGCTGTGAGCTCAGGCACCCGCCCATGGCCCCAGCCAGGCGCCGCTGGTCGGCTGGCGAGCGCGAAGGCCCGCTCGGAGCCGCGAGCGTCACGCCCGACGGCCTGCGAATTCGGGCCCTGGGGGCCCGCCCTGCGCTCCCAGCGACCATGCACAAAGAATGGCGGGGCCCAAGGGAGGCCGCGCGGCCAGGCCAGTTCGAGCCTGCGTGGCCGGGCCGAGCGGGGCCACTGGCCGGGCGACCAGGCACTCCGGCCGTGTCATCGGCCGGCCCGCCCGCCACGGGATCAGGCGTCGGGCAGGACCTTGCCCGGGTTGAGGATGCCGAGTGGATCGAGGGCGGTCTTGATCGCGCGCATCATCGCCACCCCGCCGCTGCCCCGCTGGAGCTCGAGGTAGTCGCGCCGGCTCGCCCCGATCCCGTGCTCGGCGGTGACCGTGCCGCCCAGGGCGATCGCGGCCCGGTACAGGGCGTCGGTCGCCCGGCCGAGGCTGCGCCTCGCCGTCCGGGTCGTCGCGGTCGAGGATGATGTTCGGGTGGAGGTTGCCGTCGCCGACGTGGCCGAACGTGGCGATCACCAGGCCCTGCTCGGCCCCGATCCGCTCGATCTCGGCCAGCAGCTCGCGGAACCCGACCGCGGGGCACCCCGACGTCCTCCATCCGGGCCACGCCCAGGCGCTCCATCGAGTTGAATGCGAGACGGCGCGCCTGGCGCAGGAGATCGGCCTCGGCCTGGTCGGCGGCGAGGACCGTCGAGGCGGCGCCGGCCGCGACGCAGGCTGCTTCGGCGATCTCGAGCGCCCGGCCGGCGGCGACCCCGGGCAGGTCCGACTCGATCATCAGCATCGCGGCCGCGTCCCGGTCGAGGCCGAGGTTATGGTCGTCGTCGACCGCCCGGATCGTCGTCCGGTCCATCAGCTCCAGGGTGCACGGCTCGACCCCGGCCGTGACCAGGGCGGAGACGGCGTCACCGGCCGCGGCCAGGCTCGGGAAGAACGCCAGCAGGGTCGATTTGGGCGGCGGGGTCGGGCGCAGCTTGAGGGTCGCCTCGGTGATCAGGGCGAGCGTCCCCTGCGAGCCGACGATCAGCGGGATCAGGCCGTAGCCGGCGACGTCCTTCGACGTCCGCCCGCCGAGCCGGACCACCTCGCCGGCCGCGGTCACGATCTCGAGCCCGAGCACCGCGTCGCGGGTCACGCCGTACTTCAGGCAGCACAGGCCGCCGGCGTTCGTGCCCAGGTTGCCGCCGATCGAGCAGATGTCGGTGCTCGCCGGATCCGGGGCGTAGAACAGGCCCTCGGCGGCGACGGCCTGCTTGAGGGCGGCGTTGAGGATCCCCGGCTGGGTGACGACGACGAGGTTGGCCCGATCGATCTCGATCACCTGGTTCATGCGCATGAACGAGATCGTCAGGCCGCCGGCGACCGCGGCCGCTCCGCCGGACAGGCCGCTGCCGGCACCCCGGGCCACGATCGGGATCCGCCGCTCGGCGGCGAGCCGGACGAGCTGGGCGACCTCGGCCGTCGCGGTCGGCAGGGCGACGGCCAGCGGGCGGGGCGGCCGGAGATAGGCTGTCTCGTCGGTCCGGTAGGCGTCGAGGTCGAGCGGGTCGGTGAGCAGGCGCAGGCCGGGCAGCGCCGCCGCGACCGTGCGCAGGAATGCGGCTCCGGTTGCCTCGTCGATCGGCGCCGTCTGGACCATGCGCGCAGGATAGCGGGGCGTCCGTCACGCAACACAGCCAGGCAGCCGTGACCGGTCGTCGCCCAGGAGGGGATATCTTCACACCGATCGGTGGCCCCTCCCCTCCGCGAGCAGCAGGGCCAGCGAGCAGCCACTTCCGGCCGGTGCTCCCGCCAATTCCGGGTGCATGGTCTTTCCGTGCGGTATGTGGGGCTCAATGGCTCGTGCGAGGCCTCCCGGGCGCCGGCGCCGGTCAAGCCGAGCCTGGGCTCACGCTCATTCGGACCGATTCGCCCGGCCGCGAGGGTCCCCGCGCCCGTACGGTCGAGCCTTGTGCTCATAGCGTCCATGCACGCAGCACGGCGGGACCTAAGCCGGGCAGGGCGAGAGGCCCGCTGCCCTGGCCCGGCCCGCTGGCGACCGGGACCCTACCGCCGCCCCACCGCCGCGATCGCCTCGACCGCGGCCGGGTTCTCGAGCGCCGACAGGTCGCCCGGATCGAGGCCGAGCCAGGCGGCCCGGGCGACCCGGCGCATCACCTTGCCGCTCCGGGTGTGGGGCAGCGCCGGCACCCCCACGACCAGCTTCGGCCGGACGGGCTTGCCCAGCTCGTGGACGACGCGCTGGCCGACCTCGGCGCCGATCGCCGGATCCCAGGCGATCCCCGGCCGGGTGACGCACAGGATCGACGATCGCCTCGCCCTTGATCGGGTCGGGCACCCCGATCGCGGCGGCGGCCATGACCGCCGGATGGGCGACGGCGCAGGCCTCGACCTCGGCCGGCCCGACCCGCTTGCCGGCGACCTTGAGCGTGTCGTCGGAGCGGCCGTGGATGTACCAGTAGCCGTCGGCGTCGGTCGCCGCGAAGTCGCCGTGGATCCACAGGCCGGGGACCTGCCGCCAGTACGTCTCGAGGTAGCGCTCGTCGTCGGGCTCGGCCCAGAAGCCGCGGGTCATGCCCGGCCACGGCTGGCGGATCGCCAGCTCGCCGACCGAGCCCCGGACCGGCGCCCCGCTTGCGTCGACGATGTCGGCGGCCATCCCCACGCACGGCCCGTTGAACGAGGTCGCCCGGATCGGCCGGAGCAGGCTGCAGCCGACGATCCCGCCGCTGACCTCCGTCCCGCCGCTGTAGTTGACGATCGGCAGCCGCCCGCCGCCCACGACCGAGAAGAGCCAGCCCCACGGATCCGGATTCCACGGCTCGCCGGTCGAGCCCAGCACGCGCAGGCTCGATCGATCGTGGGCCAGGACCGGCTCGTCGCCGTGCACCCGCAGGGCCCGGATCAGGGTCGGGCTGACGCCCATGTGGCTGATCCGGTGGCGGGCAACGAGCGCCCACAGGCGGCCCGGGTCGGGCCAGTCGGGCGCGCCCTCGTAGATCACCAGCCGAGCCCCGAGCAGGAGCGCGCCGCTGATCGCCCAGGGACCCATCATCCAGCCCAGGTCGGTGAACCAGCACAGGGCGTCGCCGGCCCGCAGGTCGAACGTGTGGGCGAGGTCCTGGGCCGCCTTGATCGGGAAGCCGCCGTGGACGTGGACCGTGCCCTTCGGCCGGCCGGTCGTGCCCGAGGTGTAGATCACCATGTACGGCTGCTCGGGATCGGTCGGCGGCACGGCATCCGGGCTCGGTTTCGCACCCGAATCCGGGCTCGGATCCAGGGCGTCGTCCCGCCACAGGACGTCCCGCCCCGGGTCCAGCTCGATCGGCACCGCCGGCAGGCGGCGGACGACGATCAGCCGCTGCACGGACGGCGCCAGGGCCAGCGCCTCGTCGGCCACCGCCTTCAGGGCGACGATCGCGCCGCGCCGGTAGAAGCCGTCCGCGGTGATCAGGTGGGTCGCCTCGAACGCCGCGAGCCGGGCCGCGACCGCGGGGGCCGCGTAGCCGCTGAAGATCGGGGTGAAGACGGCGCCCAGGCGGCCGAGGGCGAGGACCGCGAGGACCGTCTCGGGCAGCATCGGCAGGAAGATCCCGACCCGGCTGCCGCGGCCGATCCCGAGGCCGGCCAGCTGCGCAGCGGCCCGCCGGGCGGCCAGGTCCAGCTCGGCCCAGGTCCAGCGTCGGACGGCGCCGTCCTCGCCCTCCCAGGCCAGGGCCTCCTCGGCGGGCCGGCTGCGGGCCCACGGCTCGGTCGCGGCGAGGGCGTGGTTGAAGGCTCCCCCGCCCCACCACGTCGCGCGGGCCGGCCCACCGGCCAGGTCGAGGGTCGAGGTCGGCGGGCGCTGCCAGGCGATCCCGATGTCGTCGGCGGCCGCCGCCCAGAACCAGGCCGGATCGGCCGCCGCCCGGGCCTGGAGTCCCTCGAGGTCGGCGAACCCCGCGGCGCGGACGAAGCGCGCCAGGCGGGCATCAGCGAGCTGCTCCGGGCCGGGCTGCCACGCCGCATCGCTGTCAGCGCGGGCAAAGGCCGTGCCCGATCGGACCGTCATCGACCGCCTCCGTGGCAACGCAGGGACCAGCAGACCACAGGATGGATCATCGCGGCGGGCCCCCGACGGGCAATGCCAGGCCGAGGACCGCCCCGACGGCGCTGCCGCCGAGGACGCCATCGCCCGCGATCATACGAGCCGGGCTCTGGCCGCGGGTCTCGCGGATCGCGGGTCCACGGACGGCGGGGTACGATCTGCCTCCCTTGACCACTGTCCTCTTCGTTCGCCATGGCCTGACCGCCCTGACCGGTCCCATCCTGGTCGGCTGGACGCCGGGCGTCCATCTCGACGACCGCGGCCGGCGCCAGGCGGAGGCGCTCGCCGGTCGGCTGCGGGCGATCCCCCTGGCCGACATCGTCAGCTCGCCCCTCGAGCGCTGCGTCGACACGGCCGACGCCCTGGCCGCCGGGCGCGAGCCGGCCCCGACCCGCCACGTCGACGAGCGGCTGGGCGAGGTCCGCTACGGCTCCTGGCAGGGCGGCGAGATCAAGGTCCTCGCCCGCGATCCACTGTGGGCCACGGTCCAGGCCCACCCGTCGGCGGTGACCTTCCCGGGCGGCGAGGCGTTGCGCGAGATGCAGGCCCGGGCGGTGGCCGCGGTCCGCGACTGGAACGACCGGCTCGGCGCGGACGCGACGTACGCGATCGTCAGCCATGCCGACATCATCAAGGCCGTCCTGGCCGACGCCCTCGGCCTCCATCTCGACCAGTTCCAGCGGATCGTCGTCGGCCCGGCCAGCCTGAGCGTCGTCCGCTACACCCGGCTCCGGCCGTTCGTCCTCCGGATCAACGACCAGGCCGGCGATCCGGTCGACCTGCTCGAGACGAAGAAGAAGAGGGGCCGGCGGGCCAGGCCGGTCGATTCGCCGTCGACGCCCCGCCCGACGGCCGGCACTGAGGCACCCGCATGACACGCCGAATCTCGAACTTCGATGCCCCCGACCGGTTCATCGCCGGGACGGTCGGCGAGCCCGGCCACCGGGCGTTCTTCCTGCAGGCCCGCCAGGGCGGCTCGATCGTCAGCGT
Organism: uncultured Chloroflexia bacterium; assembly: GCA_963727055.1. Classification (GTDB taxonomy): domain Bacteria; phylum Chloroflexota; class Limnocylindria; order Limnocylindrales; family CSP1-4; genus Palsa-1033. The sequence continues at coordinate 8,672 of CAVSEN010000003.1, read as the reverse complement.
GGCAGCCGAGAAGACCCAGGTCGCCGTGCTCGCGGCCAACCTGGCCGCCCTGCTCGACACCCTGGCCGAACGCGGCGTCGAGGGGATCCCGGCCGCGATCGAGGACGGCGCGATCGATGACGAGCCGCTGGGCGAGCCACTGGTCGAAGCCTTCCGGGTCGGCGCGATGACGATCGGCTGGGACGGGGCCCGGCAGAAGGTCGTGATCCAGGCTGCGGCGATCACCACCGACGAGGACGAGCCGGACGAGGCCTCGGTCATCGAGGCGATCATGGCCGACGAGGATGCCGCCGACGGACCGGACCTGATCCGGGTCCGCCTCTCGCCGGCCGACATCCGGGCCTTCGTGGCCCGGGCGGCCCGGGTGATCGCCAGTGGCCGGCCGCTCTGCCCGCGCTGCGGCGAGCCGCTCGATCCCCAGGGCCACATCTGCAGTCGTCCGACCGCCTACCTGAACTGAGCGGCGTGGGCCTGCCGGGGCTGCCGGGACTCGACCAGGCGGGCGCCCTGGCGCTCCTGCGCCGGGGCGAGCTCGACGTCGTGGGCCGGCTCGAGGTCTCCTCGAACTCGGCCCTCTACTGCCGCCTGCGGTCCGGATCGCACGAGGCCGCGGCGATCTACAAGCCGGTCCGCTTCGAACGGCCGCTGTGGGACTTCCCCGACGAGACGCTCGCCAACCGCGAGTTCGCGGCGGGCCTGGTGTCGGACGCGACCGGCTGGGGGATCGTGCCGCCGACGGTCCTGCGCGAGGGGCCGTTCGGTCCGGGCATGGTCCAGCTGTGGATCGAGACCGACCCGGCGGTCCACTCCTGGGACCTCGTGCGGACCTCCGACCAGCGGCTGCGGGCGATGGCGATCTTCGACGCCGTCGTCAACAACACCGACCGCAAGGGCGGCCACATCCTGCCGGTCTGCCTCGAGCCGGCCTTGGCGGCGGACGATGCCGGCACTTTCGGTCGGGCCGGCGATTGGCGATGAGCCGGTCGACCACTCGGCCCGGCCGCTCCACCTGTACGGCGTCGATCACGGGGTGTGCTTCTCCGACGAGCCGAAGCTGCGGACGGTCCTGTGGGCCTGGCGGGGGAAGCGCTTCCGGCCCGACGAGCTGGCCGTCCTCGTGGCCCTGCGGGCCGGCCTCGAGGGCCGGCTGGGGCGACGCCTGGCCGGTCTCCTCGCCCCGGATCGAGGTCGAGGCCACGAAGGAGCGGCTCGACGAGCTCATCGCGGCCGGCCGGTTCCCACAGCCCGACCCCGAGCGGCCCGCGATCCCCTGGCCGCCGTACTGATAACCGTAAAACGTGGTGCACCTGGGCACCGCTTTCCGCCGCCGAGGTACGAACGGATCGCCGGGCTGGTACGGGCGTCGATGGACGCGCCCGGCCGTCCGTGGGAGGCTCCCTCCGAACGGGGGTCTGTGATGACCATTCAGTTCGAGGCCTATACCGCCGACGGGATCCGCCACGGGACGATTGCCCGCGAGGGGCGACTTGGCGACCTCCTCGAGTCGCTCGAGCAGGTCGAGGTCGCAGCCGGCCATCTCGCCGGGCTCGACGGTGGCGATCCGGTCCCGCACGGTTCGTCCCACCTGGAGATCGACGACTTCCTGGTCGTCGTGGCGCCACCCGAGACGACCGGACCGGCCCATTCCGTCTGGCACGACGTCCGGATCCATGCCGGACCGTACGTCCTCGAGGCCCGCCTGCCGACCCTGCCCGGCTTCGACCCGGCCCGGGCCCTGGCGCGGCCGAGTGGCTCGTTCGTCCTCCTCGGCGACGTCCGGATCGGCCTGGCCGGCCGGCCGGACGACGGCGTCGACAACCACCTCCTGGCCTGGGTCAATCGCTACGGGGTCGATCGGGTCGAGAGCGACCTCGAGCTCGGCTTCTTCTTCCCGGGCGCCGAATCGAGCGTCGTCCACGGCTTCACGACGGACGCCGAGCCGGGCGATTCGAGCGAGGCGGAGCTGGCCCTCAGCTGACCCGTACCCGCCGCCGGAGAGCGGGCCGGTGCACCGACGCGCCAACGGGGACGAACGCCGGGCCGACTTGGGACCAACGGGGCCGGCGGCGATCTTCGCTTCCGAGGGGCGACCCGCCATCATTGGCTCGTGCCATTCCCCGAAGCCGTCCAGCGATGCTCGGCCTGACCCGCAGCGCCCCGCCGGCGAGCCTCCAGAGCTGCCGCCAATGCGGCGCGTCGCAGCCGAATCCGTCGGTCACCTTCTGCCGCCGGTGCGGGATTCCGTACGGGGCGGCGCCCTCGATCGAGGCCCGCCTGCCGTCCTGCCCGGTCTGCTACGTGACCGTCGACGACGCCGGCCTGCTCACCTCGCTGGCCGGCTCGGGCCGCCGCCTGCCGATCGCCGAGCACGTGGCCGAGCACGAGCGCTTCCCCGTCGGCGACGACGACTGGCTCGAGTCGCTGCGCAGCGGTGACCGGGTCCGGGTCGGCGACGGCTGGGCCCCGTTCGACCTGGTCCGCCGCTACCTCGTGACCGGCATCGTCGACGGCGGGCGTGGCCGCCAGTACCAGCACGACGCGATCGTCACGGCGATCAGCCAGGTCGCCCGCTGGGGGCCGGGCGAGATCGATGTCTTCGCCGACCAGGACGACTGGCGGGCCGCCCGCCTGGCGGTCACCCGGATGATGGAGCGCTATCACCGCAGGGTGGCCTGAACCTTCGTGGCCGGCTCGGGCCGTCCGGGGGGCGGTCGGGGCCGATCCGGGACATCCTGGGCCGGCGCTCTCCTCAAGGTTCGTGACCTTTGGCCGTTTGACAGAACGGACGTTCTGGGTGATCCTCTGTAGGTCAACGCCCGGGCGGCGTCGCAGGTCAGAGCATCAGAACCTTTGCTCCCGCGACGCGCCAGGCCATCAACCAGCCCGCTCCGACCCACCTTTCCGGGTTCGTTCGAGCGGTCAGCAACCAGGGTTATCTCTTCGATGCTTTCACGATCCACTGCAGCCAGCGCGCCGATGCGCGCCCAGGCCATGCGCCGCCTGCGCCGCCGCGCCGCCGCCGCCCATCCCCTCTTCTGCTCCACCAACGGGTGCGCCACCCTCCTCCGGCTCGATCCGTCGACCGGCGTGGCGACCTGCCCGATCTGCGGACTCCACCGCCGCATGAACTAGTCCCGGAACGAGCCCGCCCGCGCCTCGCGCGAGCAGGCATCATGGTCCGATGACGAACCCCCGGACCCTCGACCGCACCCGCCTCCAGGCGCTGATGGAGCGCGAGATCGCCGCAGTTCCGCGACGACCATCCGCGCTCGCTGGCGCTCTACGAGCGGGCGACCGGCTCGCTCCTCGCCGGCGTGCCGATGAACTGGATGGTCAAGTGGGCCGGCGGCTTCCCGATCTTCGTCGAGAGCGCCTCGGGCGCCCATTTCCGGGACGTCGACGGCCACGACTACGTCGACCTGTGCCTGGGCGACACCGGGGCGATGGCCGGCCACGACGCGCCGGCGACGGTCGCCGCGGTCGAGCGCCAGATCCACGGCCGGGGCATCACCCACATGCTGCCGACCGAGGACGCCGTGTGGTGCGGCGAGGAGCTCCAGCGCCGGTTCGGGCTGAAGTACTGGCAGTTCACCCTCACCGCGACCGACGCCAACCGCTTCGCGATCCGCCTCGCCCGGATGGTCACCGGCCGGCCCAAGATCGCCGTCCACGACTTCTGCTACCACGGCTCGGTCGACGAGACGATCGCCACGCTCGCGCCCGACGGCCGGGTCGTCGAGCGCGAGGGCAACATGGGCGCCCCGGTCGATCCGGCCGTGACGACCCGGGTCGTGCCCTACAACGACCTGGCCGCGCTCGAGGCCGCCCTCGCCCACCGCGACGTGGCCGTCCTGCTGATCGAGCCGGCCCTGACCAACATCGGGATCGTCCTGCCCGAGCCGGGCTACCTCGAAGGCGTCCGCGAGCTGACCCGCCGCTACGGGACGCTGCTGATCATCGACGAGACCCACACGATCTGCGCCGGCCCCGGCGGCTACACCCGGGCCTTCGGCCTTGAGCCGGACATCCTGGTCATCGGCAAGACGATCGGTGGCGGCATCCCGGTCGGCACGTACGGCTTCAGCCAGGAGCTCGGCGACCGGATCAACGCGATGCTCGAGGTCGACAACTCCGACGTCGGCGGGGTCGGCGGGACCCTGGCCGGCTACGCCCTGTCGCTGGCCGCCGTGCGGGCGACCCTGGGCGAGGTCCTGACCGAGGCCGCCTTCGAGCGGATGATCCCGCTGGCCGAGCGCTGGACCGCCGGCGTCGCCGACGCGATCCATGCCCGGAACGTGCCCTGGCATGTCACCCGGCTCGGCTGCCGGGCCGAGTACCACTTCCTGCCCGAGCCGCCCCGCGACGGCGCGGCGCAATGGGCGGCCAGCGACCCGGAGCTCGAGCGCTTCCTGCACCTCTACGTCATGAACCGCCGGGTCCTGATGACCCCGTTCCACAACATGGCCCTGATGAGCCCGGCCACGACCGAGGCGGACGTCGACGCCCACACGGTCGCCTTTGCGGCGGCCCTCGACGAGCTCTTCCCGCCGCTCTGAGCCGATCGGCCGACCGCCATTCGAGCCGATCCGCCGCTCAGGCCGGGCCGACCTCGCGCAGGAGCCAGACGGCCAGGACCTGGGCGCAGCGGACCACGTCGTCCAGCGCGACATGCTCGTTCGGGGCGTGGGCGACCTCGGGTGATCCCGGCCCGAAGATGACCGTCGGCGTGCCGCCCTCGTTGATCAGCAGGCGCATGTCGGCGCCGTACGGCTCGGCCAGGAACTGCGGCGGCCGCCCGAGGACGTCGCGCGCGGCTGCCGCCAGGCCGGCCGGCAGCGGGTGGTCGTCGGCGATCTCCGATGAGGAGAATCGGCCGCCGGTGATCTCGACCGTCGCCGGGTGATCGCGCAGCCACGGATCGGCGGCACAGGCCGCGGCGATCGCCGAGCGGAGCTCGACCTCGGCCTGCTGCCAGGTATCGCCCAGCCGGACGCCGTAGCGGCCCTCGGCGACGATCCGGTCGATCACCGTCGACGCCCACTCGCCGCCCTGGACCTTGCCGATGATCGTGGGGTAGGGCAGGCCCAGGGCCGCCATCCGGGGCCGGGTCTCGGCAGCATTGCGGGCGGCCTCGTCGGCGGCCAGCGCGTCGGTCAGCACGGTCAGCTTGTCGAGCGCCGAGACGCCCTCGCGCCGCTTCGAGGCATGGGCGGCCTTGCCCCGGATCGTCAGCCGGAAGGTGATCGCCCCGGCATGGGCGGTCACGATCTCGAGGCCCGACGGCTCGGGAATCACGGCAGCATCGCCCCGGACGCCGGCCCGGATCGCGGCCAGCATCCCGCCCCCGCCGTCCTCCTCGGACGAGACGCTGACGAACAGGATCTCCCCGTCGAGCTCGCGCCCGGCGCCAGAAGCCGCCTCGACCGCGGCCCGGACCGCGGCCAGGCCGGCGACCACGCCGCCCTTCATGTCGACCGCGCCGCGGGCGAACAGCCGGTCCCCGACGAGCGTCGGCTCCCAGGGCGGGCTCTGCCAGAGCGATTCGTCGCCGACCGGCACGACGTCGACGTGGCCGAGGACGATGACCCGCCGCCGGCCGGGCGGCCCGACCCGGCCGATCACGACCGGCAACGTCGTGCGCTCGACCTCGCTGCCCGGCCAGTCCGGATCGGCCGCGAGCACGGCCGGGTCGGTCGCGACCTGCTCGACCCGGAAGCCCGGATTCCGCCATCAGGCCGGCCATCGCCGCCTGGACCGCCTCCTCGTCGCCGGTCACGCTGGGGATCGCCAGGATCGCCCGCAGCTCTCGCTCGATCCGGGCGCGGTCGACCGCGTCGATCGCCGCCGCTCGAGCGCGGCTCAGCCCGCCGGTCACCCCTGTCGCCACAGCGGCCGGGTCAGGCAGGTCGGGCCACCGGAGCCGTTCAGGCCGATCTCGGTCGCCGCGTACGCATGGACCTCGCAGCCGGCCGCGGCCAGGGCGGCGGCCGTCGCCGGATTGCCCTCGGCCAGGATCACGACGCCGGGCCGGACCGCCAGGACGTTGCAGCCGAGGGTCGCGAACTCGGCCTCCGGGACCGGAATGGTCCGGATCGCCAGGTCGGCCAGGAGCTGCCACAGGGCGACCGGCAGGAGCGGCAGGTAGACGACGGCGAGATCGTCGGCGACCGGCGAGATCACCGACAGCAGATGGACCAGCTCGGCGGGCCCGCGCCAGTACGGCAGGTCGAAGATCCGGACGTCGCCCCCGACGAGGCCGGCCAGCTGCCGCGCGCCGGCGTCGTTCGAGCGCAGCGTCCGGCCGATGCACAGCAGGTCGGGCCGCAGCCAGAACGTGTCGCCGCCCTCGATCGTGGCCGGGGCCTCGATCCGGCCGAGGGTCGGGATCCCGTGGGCGTTGACCCAGGCCTCGGTGACCAGCTCCTCGCCCTGCCGGTTCGGCTTGCCGGCCCGGAGCGGGATCGCCCCCCGGTCGGTGACCAGGAGCGGGTCGAACTGGTAGACGAGGTCCGGGCTGTCGGTCTCGGCGCTCCAGCTCGTGGACCGTCGGGCCGAGGCCGGCCAGCAGCTCGACGAACGCGTCGTGCTCGCGCCGGGCGACGGCCAGGTCCACCGGATGGAGGAAGCCGTGCTGCGGGTCGTCGAACGCCCGGCCGAACGCCGGCCCGGGCCGCTTCACGAGGACGTCCCGGAGCGGGCGGTCATGCTCTGGGCGCCGAATCCGGCGAGCTGCGTCATCCGAGCAGGATGCCAGCCCCCGGCGCGGTCCGTCGCCGATCGGCGACAATGGGCCGGTGACCGGCACGCCCGACCCGAACCAGCCGACCGTCCGCCTCCTGGCGACCCTCAAGGAGTCGGGCCAGCCCGTCTACGAGGAGGTCCCCGTCGAGATCCTCGGCGACGGCCGCTACCGGCTGCTCGCCTCGCCGGGCATCCTCGACGGCCTCGCCTCGGGCGACATCTTCGTGATCGACCCGGTGTCGAGCCTGTACCGGGTCAAGGAGCACGGCGGCAACCTGTGCGTCCAGGTCTGGTATCCCGGGCTCGACCTGGCCGGCCGGGTCGACGCCGAGCTCGTGCCGGGCGTGATCGCCCTGGGCGGCACGCTCGACGGCCGCGAGCAGGAGCTCTCCTCGTTCACCCTGCCCCTGTCGGCCGGGATGGACACGATCGAGCAGCTCTTCAACGACTGGGTCGACCGCGCCGACGGCGCCACCTGGTCGTTCGCCAACGCCTACGAGGACGACGGCATCACGCCGCTGCCCTGGCTGACCGAGGCCCTCGGCCGAGCTTAGCCCGGCCCTTAAGCACAGCGAGTGAGTCTAATCGCGGGCGAGATGCAAACTGGGCACTTGTCGATGGGCAGATCTCGAAAGACCGAATTGGAACCCATGGGGTTCCTTGACGTGGGGATAGCCACACGATGGCGCTGAAAGAACTTCGACTGCTCATGGCTGGAAACCTGACTGACTAAGCCGACACTCCAAGTCTGCGTCGCGCGGACCGGGGGTCAGGTATCAGTCATGAGGTTCTGGTGGACGAATCACAGCACCCGTCTTTGGATCCAATTGCCAGAGGTGGCGGTACTTTCGCCCGTAGAGCGTCGTGTAACCGGCGTCGTTCTCGCGATGAGCGGCTTGCTCACTCAACCGGCTGGACCGGAATAGGAGAGCACCGAGCACAATTACCGCGACAAGCGCCCCGTACGTCACGATGTCCTGAACGGGATGCGCCAGAAACGTTCCTATTAGGAATCCGACAAGACATGCTCCGGCGCCGAACACTTCGCCCAGAATTTGGCGTTGCCAGGACAATGCCGGCTTACCGGACAACAGCCGCGGTGGAAGCCTCGAATTGGTCCCCATTGCGCTACGGGCTCCCTTGTTCGTGCTTCCCAAAGAGCGTGTTCAGCTCACCACCGAACCATGCTGCGGCGGCTCCCAGGTCGCCCGACCATCCTAGCGCGGCGGCAACGTCCAAGCCCCCGCGATAAGCATTTGCTGCTGTCTCCGCAGCTGGCGCGACGAGCCCAAGGGTGAGTGCAGTGGCCCCGATCCGTGCATCTGTGATGTGGCCATTCACCCAATCGCCGAGCGTCGCGATGCCGCCTGTGGTAATCGACACAGCTTCAAGGACACCTGCTGAAGGTAATGTTGCGAGCGCGGCGGGCCCATCGACCATAGACGCAGTTGCGGATGCGATTGCGAGCAGGCCTGTGGTTCCACTGACGGCCTTCAACGCTGTATTCGCCGCCCAACCAATCCCTTCCAAGGTGAGCTTGTCAGGGGGCCGTGTGGAGCACATGCCGAGCCGCGCGCAGTACATCGGCGGTTCCATCCTGCCCGAGCTCGCAAGATCGCCAGCCGCCTGGCTGCCCCAATCGGCGACACCTACCTGGGCGCTCGCCGCATCCTGGGCCTCGATCGCGGCCTCGCCAGTGTGCCGAACCTGGCGGGCATGGGCCTTGTCTGCGGAGAGCTGCGCCTTGCGCTCGACCGCCCGCTCGGCGCTGATCTTCTTCCAGTTGAGCCCGGGATACATCTGCGCGGTCGAGAGATGCCGATGGACGCTGTGGTGGTGGGTCGCATCGATCGTGAGGGTGCTGTTGTAGGCATCGCCCTCATCGATCGTGACGTGACCCGATGGGTCGGTGAACGTCTCAGGGTTCGCCT
>CAVSEN010000002.1:0-1081306 GCA_963727055.1 uncultured Chloroflexia bacterium | reverse complement strand
AGCGCCTCCAGCCTCGTGAACTCTTCCATCCCCCCGGACAGCCGTTCGAGATACGCGACGACCAATGCGCTCAGCGAGGTATCGCGCTGCGCTGCGGCGACCCGGGCGTTGCGGTACACGTGGTCGGGCACGGAGACCGGAATGTTCTTCACAGTTTCACAGTAACACAGTTTATGTGGCCTATGCCTCGTGCCGCGGGGCCCGACATCGGTGACGCGCGATCCGGCAGTCGTCCTTCCAAGATCAGTGAAAATACGGGCCACCGGCTGATCTGAGCGTGTCGGCATGTTCCGCATGCAAGCGTTAGTAACACAGATGCGGCAGACTCAGCGGAACGGATTGATGACCCGGACGGCCTGCTGGTCAGGGAAGCTTAAGTACTTCGGTTCGGACGCCTGTGAGCTGGTCGAAGCCCGCGCTGGCGTCAGTGGTCAGCAGGATCCGGCTGGTTGCGGCGGCCGTGGCGGCGATCGTCATGTCGTTTGCGGATCTCGGCCGTCCTTTCGCCATCGCTGCTACCGTCAGGCGCGCATGCACCCGGGCGATGCCCACGTTGTATGGCTCGACGGGAAGGCTGGACAAGATTGCCTCCACGCGGACGGCGCGCGCCTGGCGGTGCGCGGTGTCCGCGCGCTCTCTGGCCATCCCGCCGCACGTGCCCGGGATCGCCGGCCCGGACGACGCCGACTTCGCCGCCATGCTCGCGTTCGGCACCTCGGTGATCCGGCTGGCCCAGATCGCCCGGCACAGCGGCTCTGCTGGCCCGTTCAGCGCGCCGACAAGCGCAGCTAGATGCCGCGGGAGCCCACGATCCAAGCGATGCTGGTAATGACGGTCTGTGTGCCCCATAACCACGGTGTCTTACTCGTGCTAACGTCGGCTGCAGACTCCTCTGCTCCCGTGAAGTGGGGGCGTGCGACCTTACCCGCGGAGGTCCCGGATGGCTGAGTCCCCACGGCCCCCCGATGGAATTGTGCTGACCCACTTCATCGTCTCGGACGATGTTCAGCGCTCTCGGCGCTTCTACACCGAAGTACTCGGCGGCAGGGTGGCCTTCCCCGGAGAATGAGGTCAACGTCGCGCTAGCCAATAGCTGGATCGTCATCAATGCCGGCGGAGGCCCGACCGACGACAAGCCTACGGTCATCCTGGACCCGCCACGCGATCCCGACCGGGTTCAGCAGCTTCCTCAACATCCGGGTCAAAGACATCGACACCGTGTACGCCGAATGGAGCGCCCGGGGTGCTCAATTTCTGACACCGCCGAAACAGCACCAGTACGAGAAGCGCTGCTACATCCGGGATCCCGACGGTCACCTGATCGAAGTAGGGCAAACCACGGACCTCAGCGGGTGACTGGTCGCCCGCTCACTGGCCGTCGAGTACGCCCGCCGAGAAGTCGGAGTGAATGCCGAGATTACCGGCGAAATCCCTCACCTCGACGGTGGTCAGCCCCCCGGCACTGAGCCGCTTGCTGGCTGCGCGCACGCTGAGCCCGTGGCAGCGCATTGCCGGATCGGCCTGGTCGCTTGGGGTCACGACGGGCTCTTCGCGCATGCGCTGAGGACGACTTCGACGAGTCGGCGAGGACGCAGTTCCGCGAGTAGCCGTCATGTACTTCAGAACGCCATGCAGGGCAACCAGTGGACGAACCTGGGGAGCTTAACGCTCTTTTCTAGTTGGTGTCCGATATGTTGCTGAGAGTGTCCAGGACTCGCAGTGTCGCACCAGGTACCGACAAAATGGCTGGAACCGCCACCTCGGCGCCGACAGCAGCCCGCCTCACTTCAAGTGCTAGTCGACGCTGACCATTATCGGCGACATGTGGTGAGGTGAGACGCGCCGCGAAATCGCTCGACCGTTTAGCCTGGTCAGCGTCCTATTTGCGGATGCGGTCATTCTCCACGGTGCAAACGATAATGATACACGTTGTCCACCTGGCTTCGGAAGTGGAGCCAGTAGCCGCCCAATTGGCTGCTTGCGCGTAGAACGGCACTGCCGCTGCGACCGCGCCAGAAGGCTTGTTCTGTGGCGCCGTGCCCGCTCGCGCCGGGATGGATACGACCTGCTGGCATGCACCAGCTTGCTCCCTGTACACCCGGGACCATCCGGAGACTGGGCGACCCACACCCGTAAAGCGGTCGCCTCCCTACGCAGAACCTGCCCGGCCCCGCACGCGCCGGTGCTGGGCTGGCAGCGGGCGGCTCGGTAACGCTGCCGTCCGGCGCCGGCTTGGGACCGGGGCGGCTACTCGGTGCCAGTAGTTTCCGCGAAGATCTCCAGCGCGATCTGGTAGCTGTCGAACGCTCTGGCGGCGCCGGCGTACGCCTCCAGGTGAATGAACAAGTCGACAATCTCATCCTTGGTGACCCCGTTGTTGAGGGCGATTCGCAGCTGGCCGCGCAACGGCTCGAGTGTGCCAAGCGTCGCGGCGATGGTCACCGAGACGAGCGCCCGGCTTCGCAGGTCGAGTCCCGTCCGTGTCCAGGAGTCCCCGAATGTGTGCCGGGTGGTAAGCCGCCGGAAGTCAGCGCCTGATGGTGGTTCGCCTGGGCCCAGGGGAAGGACCAGTGGTGCTCCCAGCAACCTTTCGGCGGTGTCGAAGGCGGCCCGGTCAACCTGCGCGTCGTCCATTGGTTGCTGCCTCCTGATCACTGTGTCTAGCCCGTGCAGGGTCATTCTCATCATCTCGGATCTCGCGGATTCTTCGCGGTGATCGGCACCAGCTGTCACCCGGAGCGACTGCGCGACGGCGCCGGAACCGGTCGTTCGGTGTCCCCGGTTGCGGCGAAATCACCATAGGCATACAGCAAATACCCGGCGGCCCGGAGCCGGGACGCTCCCTGCCACGCCCCGTAATCAGTCCTCGTCTGGAGCAGCGCGCTGAACGGGTTAATCTGCGCGCGCTGGCCTGGCTCAGGGACGGGCGGCTGCCTGGGCTGGCCGTGGCTATGCGGGCGCGTATTCCCTCGGGCGCCGCTGGCGGCCAGCAGGCGGACGACGGTAAGTCCGAATGCCTATGCTGCCCCCCGGTGACCACTGCAGTCCGTCCGGCCAGGTTGAAGTCCATGTCGTTCCTCTAGTAGGGCGTGCACTTCAGCCGTTCCCGACGGGCGGTTGCCGTTGGTCGCGGCGGCAGCCGCCCGAGCGCCGGTTATCCCAGGAACTGCAGGAGGATCCTGGTGAGCTCGGCGGGGTGCTCTTCGTACGTCCAGTGCCCGGAGTTCGGGACGACCACCCCGGTCACGTTGGTGGCGTACCCGCGGACCCAGGTGGCCTCACGGCTGCCCAGGTTGCCCGAAGCCCCGATGGCCAGCACCAGCATCCTGAGCTTGGTCTTCTGGTAGACGGCGTTGTTCTTGACGTCTTGCGGCAGGGTGGCGAACCATTCGATGCTTGCCCGCAGGTGTCCGGGTTGCCCGAGGAAGTGGGCGTAGATGTCCATGTCGCATGCGGTGACGGCGCCCTTGACCACCTCGCTCGTCGGCATGAAGCCGGTCACCCACTGCAGCTCCCGGCCGGCCATCAACTCCTCGGCCAGGCCGTCTTTCTCGGCGAACAGGCCGAACCACCACAGCCCGGGACCGTGCGGAGTCAGCGAGGGGAATGTGTAGATGGTCGGGTCCGGGATCGGTGCCTCGCTGAGCACGAGTTTCACGACGTCATCGGGATGGGCGGCGGCGTAGGGATAGGCGACCGTAGTGCCGATGTCGTGGCCGACGATCCTGATGCCGTGGCTGAGGCCGAGCTTGACCAAGAGCCCGTAGATGTCGGCGGCCATGGCTTTCTTGGTGTAGTCAGCAGCGGCAGCGGGGGCATCGCTGAGCCCGGCGCCGGGGAGGTCGGGCGCGACGACCGTGTAGTGCCGGGCGAGGGCCGGCGATGTCATCCCAGACGTGCCAGGTTTCCGGATAGCCATGCAGCAGGAGCAGGGTCGGCCCGTGGCCGCCGCGCACATAGTTGATGCCGATGCCATTGACCTGGACTTTACGCTCGATGAAGCCGGCCGGGGGTGACGGGTTGAGTGAGCAGGCGCGCTGGGCCGTAAGGGCAGCGCCGCCCGGGGCGGATCGGACGTGAGCGGATCCGGTTTGGGCGGACGCCTCCGGTCCGGCCGTGATGAGCAGCCCGGCGATGCCGGCGACCGCCGCGATGACGATGACGAGTGCGCGCACGCTTATCAGGTGCGCGGCGCGGGCGAGTTTCATTGACCTGCCTTTCCGTGTCGGTGCCGGGTGACGACTGCATAGCTGGCTAGGGACAGCTGCGACGTTACGAATGCGGGGGCTTCCCCTCGCTTGGGCAGATGACTGGCGCGGCGCCATCCGTCGGGTGGTCTGCCATGGGCGGATCTCCTGTCCTGACTGTGTTCCTTACTGGTTCATCGGCGTCAACCGCGTCCGTCAGAACGCCGATGCCGGCCCGGCGGCAGCCCGTGGTCAGCAGCACCGCCAGGGCCAGAGCGATGATGGTGGCGGGCGCGGTGAAGCCGTGCTGCTGCCCGCTGCTGAGCCCGAAGATCAGCGCCGCGATGCCGGTGGTCACCAGCAGCGCCCCGCGCACATCGACGCTGCCGCCGCCACCGGACCGCTTCCCGGCCGGCAGCCGCGGCACCAGCGCGAGCATGATGGCGATGATCGGCGGGTTGATCAGGAACACCGCCCGCCAGCCGAAGTACTGGGTGAGCAGCCCGCCGGCCACGATCCCGGCGGTCGCGCCCGCCGCGGTGGTGGCCTGCCAGATCGCCAGCGCCCGGTTGCGCGCGGCCCCTTCGGCGTTGGTCGTCGTCAGCAGCGACAGCGCGGCCGGGAGACCATCGCCCCGGCCGCGCCCTGCACGATCCGGGCGATGATCAGCATGACCGGCCACTGCGCGAGCCCGCCGGCCAGCGACGCGATCCCGAACAGGGCCAGCCCGGCGGCCAGCACCTGCCGCCGGCCGAGCAGGTCCGCCAGGCGGCCTCCCGCCAGCAGCAGCGACCCGAACGCCAGCGCGTACCCGGTGACGGACCACTGCAACTCCGCCGCGGGCATGCCCAGCTCCCGCTGGATCGACGGCAGCGCCACGTTCACCACGCTGAAGTCCAGCCGCAGCACGAACTGGGCGGCGCAGATCAGCGAGATGACAAACACGGCCCGCCGCGAGCCGCCCGCAGCAGGCAGCGACACGGCGCCATTCTCTTCGGCCGTGTAGGCGCCGACCGGATGGTGGATCTTCCAGAGCGGCATCTCTGCTTCCTTGCTTGTCCGTATTGACCCGGTTGAGCTGGTGATGTCCTTGCGGGCGCGTGCGAGCGCGCCGGGCGCCTGCTGGCGGTAGCGATCGCGTGATCCGGACCACCGCGTCCGCGTGCCATCAATAGATCACAGATCGAGTCTTAATTCAAGACTTGGTAGCAGAAAAAGATCAACCCTAGCGTCAGGGTCCCGGATGGGCTCCGGGGTTCGTGAGCGTGAGTACAACCATGCGGGCTGCGTCCTGGCAGCTCCTCGGGCGTGGCGTAGCCGCCGCGCGGGTCACCACACCGTCGCCCGCCCAGCGATCCGTGACCTGGACCCGACCCAGAAGGCCCCCGGGGGGCAAGGCGGTCGCGGCCAGTTTGGACCGTCAGGTCCATAATGGGGTACCGTTGCCACGTGGCACTTACTGCGAAGGGGCGGGCTACCAGGGAACGCATCATCGTGGGCGCAGCGGAGTACCTGCGCGGCGACATCCCTGGCGAGGTGACGCTGGACGACATCCGGGCCATCACCGGCACGAGCAAGAGCCAGATCTTCCACTACTTCCCGGCGGGCAAGGAGGAACTGCTGCTTGAGGTCGCGCGGTACGAATCTCAGCGCGTCCTCGACGACCAGCAGCCTCACCTCGGCAGCCTCACCTCCTGGGCCGCGTGGAATCGCTGGCGGGACGCCGTCGTGGCCCGTTACCGGGCACAAGGACGGAACTGCCCGCTTGGCGCGCTCATGGCCCAGGTCGGCAGCACGCCGGGCGCGGCCGAGGTCGTCACTACTCTCCTAGCTCAGTGGCAGGCGCACCTCATCCAGGGCATCACCCAGATGCAGGCCGCGGACCTCGTCCGCCGGGAACTGGAGTCCGCCCGGGTCTCGGCGGCCTTCATCGCGGGCATCCAGGGCGGCGTTCAGGTGCTTCGCTCGACCGGGAGCACGCGGCACCTCGAGGCGACGCTCGACACGCTGATCGATCACCTGCGCTGCGTATGAGACGCCAAAAGAGAATTGGACTTGCCAGTCCAAAAATACGTTTCTAGCATCGCTGCCATGACACGACGACTTGAGAACAAGACTGCCCTCGTCACGGGTTCCACGAGCAACATCGGCCGGGAGATCGCCGTGGCGTTCGGCGGCGAAGGCGCGCACGTCATCGCTTCCGGGCGCGGCGACGCGCGGGGACAGGCGGTGGTCGCGCGCATTCGCGACGCGGGCGGCAAGGCGGACTACGTGCACGCCGACCTGGGCGGCGCGGCCGCGAGCCGGGCGCTCGCCGAAGAGGCAGCAGGGCTGCTGGGCGGGCGCATTGACATCCTCGTGAACAACGCCGGTATCTTTCCTGGCCACACCACGCTGACGACCGACGAGGACACGTTCGACCGCGTTTACGCGGTCAACGTCAAGTCCGCGTTCTTCCTCACGCAGGCCGTCGCGCCCGCGATGATCCGCGCTGGCGGCGGGGCCATCATCAACCTCGGCTCCTGGGTCGCACGGCTCGGGCTGCCGGTCGGCGCGCTCTACAGCTCGACCAAGGGAGCGGTGGAAACCCTGACCCGGGCCTGGGCGGCCGAGTTCGGCCCCCTGCGCATCCGCGTCAACGCGATCTCGCCAGGGGTCATCCTGCCGCCGGACTGGGATCCGGACACCGAGTACCCCGGCGCGGTGTTCATGCGCGGTGCCCCGGCGAGCGCGCCCGGTCACCCGGGTGCGATCGCCGCCGCGGCGGTCTATCTCGCCTCAGACGAGGCCGCCTTCGTCCACGGCGCGGTCCTCGACATCGACGGGGGCCGGGTGAACGTGCTCACATCCGCGGACGCCGCCGCCGTCCGTCCCTAACGGATTCCCCAGCCCGCCCGGGAGGCCGAAAATGAGCACTAGGCACATCGCGCGCATCTCGCGTCCGAGGACAATCCAGACGGTGCTCCCAGGTCAAATCCGGGCGCTGCCAGGGAAGACATCGAAGCCCGGCTGCCCATCCTGCTCGTCTGCCACGCTTAAGTGGAGACCCTGCAAGCTCCTTATTTTCCTGGACGGCAGTGGTCCCTTCGCCGGGTCGGCAGGCAATCCGGGCACGCGACGGACTTGCAGATGGTCGATGGCGTAATACGACTCAGTTGCTAAACTGGATCGATGAAGCACGAATTCGCGGACTGGCCGTGTTCAGTGGCGCGTGCGGCGGGGGTGTTCGGTGATTCGTGGACGCTGCTGATCCTGCGTGACGCGATGTACGGACTGACGCGCTATGACGAGTTCCAGCGCTCGTTGCATATCGCCCGGAACACGCTGTCGGACCGGCTGGGCAAGCTGGTGGACGTGGGGGTCATGACCAAGCGGTTCTACCAGGACAATCCGCCGCGCTATGAGTACTTGCTGACCGAGATGGGCCGGGACTTCTTCCCGGTCCTGGCGGCGATGCTGTCCTGGGGGGATAAGTGGCTGGACGGCGGGGGCGGTGCGCCGGTCACGTTGTGTCATCACGGGGATGGTCACGGCATCGTCAGTCGGGTGATCTGCGAGCAGTGCGGGGATCCGGTCGGGCATGAGGACATCCGGTTCTGCGTGGGCCCGGGATATCCGGACCATGTTCGTCCGGAGCTGGATATGCGGAGCCGGCCGAGCCGGCCGGTGCGGCCAGGGGCGCAGAGGCGGCCGCGGCCCGCGCGCGGCCCGCCAAGCCAGGCAGGCGCGCCGGCTGAATCGTCCATGCGCGAAATCGCCTCACTTACCTCACAGACACCATGAGTCACGAAGCGTGATGACCAGCGCCGACCATCGGGGCGCGTGTGCCCCCGGCCCCAGCTACGGGCGCCGGGGCACGGTGGCTTCGCCGCGCTTGACCTGGCGGCCACTCACAGTTGTGAGGGCCTCCGCATGGCCAGTTACTCTCATTTCTTTCGCACGTGGCCGGGCCCGTGTTCCGGGTCGAGGGCCTGCGCGTGGCAGACGATCGCCACCGCGAGGTCGTGCCCGGCGCCACGTTCGAGATCCGAGCCGGCGAGATCCTCGGCGTCGCCGGCGTCGCCGGCAACGGCCAGGACGAGCTGATCCAGGCCATCGTTGGGCTGCGCCGCGCCACCGCCGGCAAGGTCACGCTGCGAGGCCGCGATGTGACCGGCCTGCCGCCCCGCGCCATGAACGAGGCGGGGTCGGATACGTGCCCGGCGACCGGCATCGTTTCGGCCTGATCCTGCCGTTCCCGTCTACGACAACCTCGTGCTCACGAGCTACTACCGGGCCGCCGTTCGCGCGCGGCGTCCTCCGCGACGATTGCCGCGATCATGACTTCGGCCACGCGCTCAGATCGAGCGTTTCGACATCCGGACTCCCTCGGCCGCGGCATCGACCACCACGCTTCGGGCGGCAATCAGCAGAAGGTCGTCGTCGCGCGGGAGTTCGACCGCGACGCTGACGCTGCTGATCCTCGACCAGCCGACGCGCGGCCTGGACGTGGGCAGCATCGAGTTCATCCACCGCCAGATCATCGCCAAGCGCGATGCGGGCACGGCGGTGCTGCTGGTCTCGGCCGAGCTGGACGAAGTGATGGAGATGTCCGACCGGATCGCGGTCATGTATCGCGGCCGGATCGTGGCCGAGATGGACGGGCGGACGGCGGACAAGAGCGAGGTGGGCCTGCTGATGGCCACGGGGCGGGCAAGTGACATCGCAGACGGCGTCGGCGAGGGAGGCGACGGCATGAGCGGTCCCGGAAGGCAAAGAGCTCTCCTCGCCCGAGCGCGCCGCACAGCTTCATCCGGGCTCTCGACCTGCAGCCGATCGCAGAGCCGCTCTTCGCGATCGTCCTGGCCCTGGTCGTGGGCGGCATCGGGATAACGCTCTTCAGCGGGCTCGTGCCGGGACATGCCAACTTCGACGTCGGTCTGCCGATCGCCGCCTATGCGGCGCCTGATCGAGGGCGCGTCGCCTATCCCAACGGCTCGACTCGACGCTCGTCTACGCCACGCCGCTGATTCTGGCGGGCCTGGGCGTCGGCCTCGGCTTCAAGGCCGGGCTGTTCAACATCGGCGGGCGCGGCCAGTTCCTGATGGGCGCCGTCGGCGTCGATGGCCGTCGCCACGGCCATCGGACCGAGCGCCGGGCCCTGGATCACGATCCCGCTGGCGCTGCTGGTCGGCGGGCTCTTCGGGGCTGCGCCGGGCTTCATGCCCGGGTTCCTCAAAGCCACGTCCGGGGCCCACGAGGTCGTGACGACGATCATGCTCAACTACATCTTCGTGTTCGTGACCTACTGGGCCATCAGCGGGCCCGCTCACGCTGCCCGAACGCACCTCAGCCGATCACGGCCGACGTCAGCGACCTGCAACGCGGCCCTGCCGATCATCGCTTCGGCCGGGACTCTGGCCACATCGGCATCCTGCTCGCGCTCGTGGCAGTGCCGCTCATCTGGTTCCTGCTCTACCGGACGACTCTCGGGTTCGAGATCCGCGCCGCCGGCGCCAACCCGGACGCGGCCCGATACGGCGGGCATGCGGACGCAGCCGCCTGATCGTCCTGACGATGTCGATGGCGGGCTTCATGTCGCGGCCTGGCCGGCTCGACCACGCTGCTCGGCGTCGTCCACCAGATGGCGCCCGGCTACGACACCACGGTCGGTTTCGACGCCATCACCGTGGCCCTGCTCGGCCGATCCAACCCGATCGGCGTCGCTGTTCGCCGGCCTGCTGCTGGGGGCGATGCGGGCCGGCTCGCAATCGATGCAGATCCAGGCCGGGGTCCCGGCCGAGCTGGTCGACGCGCTGCAGGCGATCATCCTGGTGTTCCTGGTGATCAACGTGCTGAGACGCTGGCTCCGGCGGCCGCTCCGCCGGCCCGGCCGCCGAGCTTTCCCTGCGGCGTCGAAACCGGGCACGTCTGCGGAGGGCGCGATATGAGCGGCTTCGTCCCGGAGCCTGGACGCGCATGCCGGTCCTGGGGATCCTCTTCCAGCTCATCGGCTACGTGGTGGCGAACATCAGCTTCATGTCTCAGCACCACCGTCGCGGTGGCGGTCCCGATCGCGCTCGCGGCGCTGTGCGGCGTCATGTGCGAGCGCTCCGGCGTGGTCAACATCGGCCTCGAAGGGATCATGCTGACCGCCGCCTTCGTCGGCTGGGTCGTGGGCGCCGCGGCCGTCGGGTTCCTCGGCGCGGGCGAGCCGCTGCCGTTCTTCGGCATCACGACGCCGCTGCTCATCGGCCTGGTCGCGGCGATTGCTCGCCGGCATGGCGGTCTCGCTGCTCCACGCCTGGCTCGCGATCATCGCTGCGGGTCGACCAGATCATCAGCGGCACGATCATCAACATCGGCGCCGCCGGGATCACCGGCTACATGTACACGCCTGTCTCGCCGCCAGTCGCCGCGGGGCGCGGGCAGTTCTCAGCCGTTCGTCGTGCCCGACGGAGTTGCGAACGTGCCGCTGGTCGGCTGGCTGCTGAACGCGGTCCTCGACCAGGGCCCGATCGGCCTGGCCACGATCGTGCATCGTGATCGTCCTGCAGATCATGCTGTTCCGGTCTCGCTGGGGCCTGCGGACTCGGGCCGTCCGGCGAGCATCCGCGGGCCGCCGAAACGGTCGGCATCGACGTCATCCGGCTGCGCTACCGGAACGTCGTCGCTGTCGGGCGCGCTGGCGGCTCTCGGCGGCGCCTGGCTGAGCATGGAGCACGGCAGCAACTTCAACGCCGAACATGACCGCCGGGCCGCGGCTTCATCGGCCTGGCGGCGATGATCGTCGGCCGCTGGACCCCGCTCGGCGCGTTCGGCGCGGCGCTGCTCTTCGCCTCCGCAACCGGCTTCAGCCACGTCGCTGCAGATCTCGCCGCCCGACGCGGCGACCTGGGCAACCTGATGGCCCACGTGCCGGGCGAGTTCTGGGAAGCGCTGCCCTACATCATCACCATCGTGATCCTGGCCGGCCTGATCGGGCGAAGCATCGCCCCGGCCGCGGACGGCCAGCCGTACGAGCGCGAGTCGGCGTCCTGACGGCCGTCCTCGAGGCCTGCGCCGGTCAGCCCCGAGCAGCGACGGGTAGAAGTTGGCCTTGCCGGCGGCCGTCTTGAGCCGCCGCCACTCGTCCAGGATGACCACCGCCTCGTTGGCCGCGCCGATCGCCCGCTCCTCGGCGCCGTTGTCGCCGAAGGCGTTGGTGACGCGATTGGCCACGGCGCCCAGGATCGCGCCGCTGCGCATGCCGAACAGCCGCGCCAGGACGAACAGGGCCGAGCACTCCATCTCCAGGCAGGCGACGCCGGCCTTGCGGAGGTCGTCGATCAGGCCGTCCGCGCCGACTGCCAGAAGCCGCCCGTGACCGGCCGCTCCTGGCCCGAGGTAGAACGAGCCGATGCTGCAGACGATGCCGAGGTGATAGCGGTAGCCGAGCCGCTCGCAGGCCTCGATCAGGGCCATGTAGACCTCGGGATCGGCGAAGGCCGGGTGCTCGAGCGGCAGGTAGCGATCGGCGGTGCCGTCGCGCCGGACCGCGGCCACGGGGACGATCAGATCGCCGGGCTCGATCTCGGCCCGCAGCGCCCCGCACGTGCCGACGCGGATGATCGTCTCGCCCGCCGATGACGGCGAATTCCTGGGTCGCGATCTCGAGGCTCGGCGCGCCGACGCCGCTCGAGATCGCGCCGATCGGCACGCCTTTGTACGTGCCGCGCGCGGAGCGATACTCGCGGTGGAAGGCCAGCTCCTCGCCGTCGTCCCAGGTGGCCTGCATCCTCGGCACGCGGCCGGGATCGCCGGGCATCAGGACCGTGGGCGGGATCTGCCCGGGCGAGAGATGCAGGTGATACTGTGCCCCCGTCTCGTTGGTCGGCGCGTCGGCGCGACGCTTCGCCGCTGACGTGGGCCGCTGGTTTCCATCGGTCGTCCTGTCCTCCGCCGGGCGGTGGCTCGGTGGTCGTGCGGCAGACGCTATCACTCCTGGAGTGCAGGCAGTCGCGGAGTGAGGTTCCGCGATATGGCCGGTAGCGGTATCGAGTCTGATCGACCGGGCCGAGGCCGGCCGCCCGCCTGCCCGAGTTCGAGCGCTCTGCTGGACGCTGGCCCTGACGGCCCAGAGCCGGGCCCGGGCGCCGTACTCGAACTTCCACGTCGGAGCGGCGGTGCTCGGCGGCGAGCGGCGCCGCGTATCCGGGGTGCAACGTCGAGTCCGCCTCGTACGGGGCCACGATCTGCGCCGAGCGGAGCGCCGTCGTGGGCGCCGTCGCCGCGGGCGAGACGGCGATCCGGGCCTGCGTCGTCGTCACGCCCACCGCGGAGCCGTCCAGCCCGTGCGGCATCTGCCGCCAGCTGCTGGCCGAGTTCGGTCCGGACGTGCTGGTCTTCGCGGCCTCGAGCGTGAGCGACGCGCGTCTACGCGGCGCGGCTCGGCGATCTGCTGCCGCTCTCTTTGGGCCGGAACCTGGCCGAGGCGCGCCGACGAGCGCTCGGGATGAGCCGGCCGGGCGACGCGAGCGCCGCATGGCCGGCTTCGTGCTCGGGCGCGAGATCGCGCCGGCCGAGCAGCCGGCGCTGCTGGCCGCCCTCGAGCGGCGCCGTCCGCGAGCGGACGCCGCTGCGGCCGCGGGTCGGCCTCGTGCTCGGGCTCCGGGCTGGGCGGTCTGGCCGACGCGCTCGATCTGGACGTCGCGATCCCGTTCGGCGAGCTGCCGGGCTGGCCGCCCGCGACCGCGCCCGGTCACGCCGGCCGGCTCCTCTTCGGGCGCCTCGCCGGCGTGCCGGTCGTCGTCCAGCAGGGCCGCTTCCATCTGTACGAAGGCCACTCGGCGGGCTTCGTGGTCCAGCCCGTGCTGCTCATGGGGCGCCTCGGCGCCGGGACGGTCGTGCTCACGAACGCGGCCGGCGGCGTCAACCCGGCTTTCGGCGCGGGCACGCTCATGGCCATCGCCGACCACCTCAACCTGACCGGCCGATCGCCGCTGATCGGCGCCAATGCCGCCGAGCTCGGGCCGCGCTTCCCGGACATGACCGCCGTCTGGGACGCGAGCTTGCGGGCGCGGCTGCACGCCGCCGCGGGGCCGAGGGCGTGGCCCTGGCCGAGGGCGTCTACGCGTGCCTCCCGGGCCCGAGCTACGAGACCCCGGCCGAGGTCCGGATGCTCGGGCGCCTCGGCGCCGACGCCGTCGGCATGTCCACGGCGCTCGAGGCGGTCGCGGCGCGCTGGGCCGGGATCCGGGTCTGCGGCGTCTCGCTGGTGACGAACCCGGGCGCCGGCCTTTCCGGCGCGGAGCTGAGCCACGCCGAGGTCCTGGCCGCAGCGGAGCAGCCGGCCGGTCCGCGCTGGCGCGCGTGCATCGCCCGATTCGTCGCGGAGCTGGACGCCGCCCCGGGCCGGTGATCGGCGCACGCGCGGGCTGACGAGGAATGAAGTCGGGGCGCGGCGGCCTGGGGGAGGAGCGGCCGCGCCCCGGGGACGGTGCGCTACGCCAGGACGAGCACCTGCTCGTCGTCGTCGGACGCCGCGTCGTCGGCTTCGGCGCGTGCGGCCATCGGTCATGACGCCGACCTCGGCCGCTTCGTTCGGGGAGATGAGTGGCGTCGGCCGACTCGGCCGCGGCCTGGGCCGCCAGCGAATTCGGCCTCGTAGTCGCGCTTGCGGCGGCCCGAGAGCATCTCGACCGACGTGGCCACGACCTCGGTCTTCCAGTGGCGCGTGCCGCGGTCGTCGTCCCACTGGCGGGTCTGCAGCCGGCCCTCGATCGCGACCTGCTGGCCCTTGCCGAGGTACTGGCCGCAGACCTGGGCCAGGCGGTCCCAGACGACCACGTTGTGATACTCGGCGCGCTCCTTGCCGTTGCCGCGGAACTCGTTCGTGGCCACGGCGAATGTGGCGACGCTCGATCCGCTGGCCAGCGATCGCAGCTCCGGATCGCGGGTCAGCCGGCCGGTCAGAAGGACCTTGTTCACGGTCCCTGTCTCCTCTTTCCGCGCCGCTCTCTGGCGGCGCCCTGCGTGACGGCGGGTGACCGGGAACTTACGCGCACGGCGCTCAACCGCCGGCTTATCTCCCGGCTTCACCGCGCCGGCCCACCCTCCGGGACCGGGCTAGCCGGTCGCCGCGAGACCGCGAACCTGCGCGGATACGGCAGGCAGGCACAGGAGCCTCCCGGCTCCGACCAGCGCGGCGTCCCCACACGGTCGCCTCGACCGTCGCGCAGGGCCAATGGCGAGACCGAGCTGCCGTGCGGGCGCGTCCCGCGCCGAGAGAGGTCCCGAGCATGGATCACGCAGCCACGGTCCGGCGCCTGTACGAATTGATCAACGCCGGAGAGATCGGTGCCTTCAGCGAGCTCCTGGCCGACGATTTCGTCGAGCACGAGCAGACGCCGGGACTGGAGCCGACGAAGGAAGGGGTCAAGAGCTTCTTCCGGATGCAGCTCGCGGCGTTCCCCGACCTGCGCATGAGCGCCGAGGATGTCTTCGCCAGCGGCGACAAGGCCGTCGCGCGCGTCAGGTACACGGGCACGAACAAGGGCGACTTCATGGGCATGCCGGCGAGCGGAAAGAAGGTCGACGTTCAGCTCATCGACCTGTTCCTGTTCGGCGCCGACGGGCTGGTCCATGAGCACTGGGGTGTCATCGATGCCCTGGCGATGATGCAGCAGCTCGGCGCGGTGCCGCAGGGCTCGCCCGGTCTAGGAAGCTCGGCCTGGTCATTCGCAACAACGCCCCGGCAGGTGCGCCTTTTCGCCCGGCCGAAGTCGCGTCCGCATACTCCGCCGACCGGGCGGAGGCGGGAGCAGAGTAGCTCTCACCAGCGCGGCGTCCCCACACGGTCGCTTCGACCGTCGCGCAGGGCCAAGGGCGAGACCGGCCGTCCGACGGGCCAAGAACCCAAAAAAGGATCGCATGGCGTCCCCAACAGAGCAGAACAAAGGCGGTTGCCCGCCGCTTCATCACGGCCCCGCAAATGGCGCAGATGGCCAACGCCTGAAGAGACCGATCCGGCTCGATGACCCCTGTTGATCTCGCTCACAGGGGTCTTCTTCTGTCCGGGTGCGCCGGGCTTCCGCGAGGGACTGGGCCGGCCTGACCGTTGGCACCGGGTCAGGGGACGACGAAGCTGATCGTTGCGGTCTGGCCGAGAACGATGGCCGCGCCGTTCAGGTCAAGCGCCTGAAGTCGCAGGCGGTAGCTTCCGGAGCCCGGCAGGTCGGCAACCGAGATCGTGAACGAACGCTGACTCTGGTCCGTGGTCGCAGCCAGGTAGCTGTCGCCTTCGGCATACGACGGGTCGCCGGTCGTGCCTACGAGGTAGGCGAGCTTGTAGAAGTAGTTGCTTTCCCAGGTGCCCGCGTACTTCGTCCACGTGAAGGTGTAGGTGCCGTCGGCATTGTCGGTGATCCCCAGGTTGCCGAGGCTCACCGGACCGGCCGGTGCCGTCGGCGTGGGCTTCGGCGTGGGCTTCGGAGTCGGTTTCGGAGTCGGTTTCGGCGTCGGCTTCGGCGTCGGCTTCGGCGTGGGGCTGGCGCTGGGGCTCGGGCTGGCGCTGGGGCTCGGGCTAGGCGTGGCGATTGGGGTCGAGTCGGACGTCGGGCTCGCCGTCGGCGTGGAGGTCGGCTCGATGCTGGGCGATGGTGACCTCGCGCTCTTCAGTACGCCCATGGGCAATCCCAGCTGCGCGTCGAGTGCGGCGTTTTCGACGATCCATGCCTGAGAGAGCGCCGCGGCCGGTATCGGGCCGCTGACGAGCGAGCCGGCGGATGCGCCGGCGCCGGAGAGTTCCAGCGTGGCGCTCATGCCCTGGCCGAGATGGAGCGTGGTCCCGCCCTGGACACCGTCGACATCGAGGCCGTCCACGAGGGCCAGCGCGTACAGTTGGTCCCCGCCGAACGTGCCCGGCCGGCGCGCGAGGTCGAACGCCGTGCCCCGCGCCACGAAGGTCAGCCCGCCGGTCCTGACGCTGTATTCGCCGCCGCTCGGCAGGGAGACGCGGTGGTAGACCTCGCCGGCGAGCTGATCCAGGACGATATTGGTGGGGTCGATCCGGTCCAGTTTGACCGTCGCCCCGGTCGAGAGCCGCACGTGGCTGTCGCCGATCGCCAGGCTGGCGTGGCCGCCGGCGCCGACTTCGATCTCGTCATCGACCCGAAGCACTTCGTAGGAGGTTAGGGCGGTGCGTGCCCCGGCCCGAAATCAAGGTGGCCGAACTGGCGTCCTGCGCCGTGGCCGAGACCACCGCCGGACGGATCAGCAGGCTGCCGCCGTACAGCGCCAGGCCAACCGCGAGACAGGCGGCCAGCCCTATGCCGACCCAGCCGGTTGGGCGCCCGTGGGTCGGGGCCCTGCGCGCGGCTGCCCAACTCGACGGTCTTCGAATCGAAGGGCCGATCCGACCGGCGTCGCTCGGGTTCGGCCGTCAGCTCAACCGGCGCGGCTGCCTGCGACGGAGCGTCGACATCAGCGCGGCGCGAAGGTTCGCGGCGAAATCCGGTGCCGGCTGCTCGGCGCCGACCGAGGCCGCGCGCGCCCGGCGGCAGGCGTCGCCCAGCGAGCCGGCCAGCTCGTCGAGCTGCGCGAGGTCGGTGGTGTCGTCAGGCGACATCGACGGACTCACTTGCCATGGCGGCGCGGAGGGCGCGGAGGGAACGATGGAGCTTGACGGCCAGGGTCTCCTTCGAGCAGTTCAGGACGGCGCACAGCTCGTCGGTATCCAGGTCGTCGTAGAACCTCATGAAGAGCAGGTCCCGATACTGGTTGGGCAGGCTCAGCATCGCGACCCGCAGTTCGTCCTGGTCGAGGGTGGACGCCATCGCGTCCAGCGCCGTGGAGTCGGCGACGGTCGGCTCGTCGGCATCGCCAAGGGGGACGAAGCGCCGGCCCCGGCGGGCGTGGTCCACGACCGCGTTCGAGGCCACACGGTACAGCCAGCCGCCGAAGCAGTCGTTCCGGAAGTCCGCGCGCCGGACGTTCTCGAGGGCTCGCTGGAAGGTCATCGAAGTAAGGTCCTCGGCCACGCATCGCTCTCGCACGCGGCGGTAGATGAAGGCGTGAATGCGGGGCAGGTAGAAGTCGTAGAGCTCGCCGAAGGCAGCCGTGTCGACGCGAGCACGCGCGACGAGAGCGCGTTCGCGATCGGTCGACATTCGTGTGGCGGCGTCTCGATCCATTGAGCCTCAGACGTTAGGGGACGGCCGGAGGAGGAGAAATCGGCTACCCGTACTGTCGGTACTGGCCGCGGCCGTGGGGCCGAAGCTCGAGATTGTCCGGGTTGAGTAGCGCCATGGTCTCGATCCAGTGTCGAGGAGCCGCTGCCCGAGTCCGGGAGCGGCTCCGCGACGCGATGACGACTCGGCGGACAGGTGGGCCTGCTCCAGGAGCAGGGGCCGGTCGGCCGCGCTCCGCAGCCGTTCGAGGTGGACCGTCGGCGCACCGCGGCGGAGGAGGAGGGCCGCAGCCACCCCTTCTCCGGCCGGCTGGATCCTGGCCGTCAGGAGCGTCGTCCGGGGCTGCAGGCCGCGCAGCTCCATCTCCTGCGAGAAGCTCAGCGTCGAGCTCAGCTCACGGACGATCCGCGGCGCCCGGACGAACGTGCCTCGGCCGCGGGTCCGCTCCAGGCGCTCCTCGCGGGTCAGGTCGGCAAGGGCACGCCGGACGGTGATCAGGCTGCAGCCATAGCGGCCGGCCAGGTCGCGCTCGGGCGGCAGCCGATCGCCGGTCCGCCACTCGCCGGCGTCGAGGGCCGCCCGCAGGTCGAGGTAGACCTGATGATGGAGCGGGATCGGTCCGGGCTCGAGGTGAAAGCGTGCCAAACCGGGGCCCTCAGCACTTGCGTCTTGCTGATAAGGTTATAAGCATTACCGCGGCGTAGTCGCCATGTCAATACCACGGAGCACAAACGTGAAGGTCGTCGTGGTCGGGGGAGGCAGCACCTACACCCCGGAGCTGATCGAGGGCTTCGGCAAGCGGAGCTACGGCTTCACGGTCGACGACCTCGTCCTGCTCGACATCGACCGCGAACGGCTCGAGGTCGTCGGCGGCCTCGCCCGGCGGATGCTCGATCGGGCCGGCTGGGCGGGGCGGCTCGAGCTGAGCACGACCCGCGACGCCGCACTCGAGGGAGCCGACTTCGTCCTGCTCCAGATCCGGGTGGGCGGCCAGGCCACCCGGCTGGTCGATGAGACGCTTCCGCTCCGGTTCGGCGCCATCGGCCAGGAGACGACCGGCCCGGGCGGCTTCGCCAAGGCACTCCGGACCGTCCCGGTGGTCCTCGAGATCGCCGAGGCGGCCGACCGCCTGGCGGCCCGCGGCGCCTGGATCATCGACTTCACGAACCCGGTCGGGATCGTCGACCCAGGCCCTGCTCGACGGCGGCCATCAGGCCCTCGGGCTGTGCAACGTCGCGATCGGATTCCAGCGCTGGCTGGCAAGTCGTTTGGGCGTGACGGCCGATCGGGTCGCGCTCGAGCACAGCGGCCTGAACCACCTGTCGTGGGAGCGGAGCGTCTGTGTCGACGGGGTCGACGTCCTGCCCTCGCTGATCGCCGAGGACGCGGCCGGCCTGGCGGCCCAGGTCGACTCGACCCCGGAGCGGGTCCGGGCCCTGGCTGCGATCCCGTCCTACTACCTGACCTACTACGACGACACGGCCGGCTCACTCCTGGCCCAGCGCAGCGGGACGTCGCGAGCCGAGGATGTCATGGCGATCGAGCACGACCTGCTCGAGCGCTACCGCGACCCGAAGCTGGCCGAGAAGCCGAAGCAGCTCGAGGAACGGGGCGGGGCCTTCTACAGCGAGGCAGCCGTCCAGTTGATCGCGTCGCTCCATGCCGGCACCGGCGACGTCCAGGTCGTCGACGTCCGCAACGCGGGCGCGCTGCCGGGCATCGCCGACGACGAGGTGGTGGAAGTGCCGGCCCGGATCACCCGTTCCGGCGCCGTGCCGCTGCCCCAGGCGCCGCTCCGCCCCGAGATGCTCGAGCTGATCCGCCGGGTCAAGGCCTACGAGCGGCTGACGATCCGGGCCGCGCTGTCAGGGGACCGTGCGCTTGCGCTCGAGGCCTTGACCGCGAACCCGCTCGTGCCTGGGGGAGTGGCGGCGCCGCTGCTCGATGCGCTCCTCGACGCGAATCGAGGGCTGTTGCCGCGGTTCTTCCCGCAGGGGTAGGGCGGGGGCCGACCCGATTTCGCCGCGGGCGACTTGCTTCTGCGCACGCGAGCCCGTGCCGGCGCGCCCGAAAGGGGCGCAGCCACGGATATCCTTCGGATATACGCACCGGAATCGGCTGGCGACGAACGGTGGGGCCCCGGCCCGGTGGGGCCCCGGCCCGGTGGGGCCCCGGCCCGGTGGGGCCCCCGGGCCGTCGCGCGGTGTGTACGCAGTACTGCAAACGAGCCGATTCCAGGCTTGAGTCACCCCTGGACGGTCACGATCAGGCCCTGAAACCGCGCTCGTAGCCGACTCTTCGCGACCGGTGAGCCGTCGGCGGCTAAGGACACGCCTCGACGATCCACTGACCGCCTTGGCCGGGCCTCGCTGGCGCGGATTTGTTGCACCCAGAACCCACGCCGGGCCGGCGGCCCAACCTGTTCCGGGCTCGGGCCGACTCCCGTTCTCGCCGCCCAGCGATTCTGCTTCTGCGCACGCGTGAGCCCGCATCGGCGAGCCCGTACCTGCCCGCCCGGGATCGGGCGCAGCCACGGATATCCATCGGATATACGCACTGGAATCGGCTCGCGACGAACGGTGGGGGCCCCGGCCCACGGCTCCGCGCCGCGGCTCAGGGCAGGGCGGCCACCGGCCACGGGCCGACGCGGGCGACGATCTCCCAGTGGTAGTTCGCCGCAGGGACCACGCAATCCTCGGTCGGGCCGCAGGGCGGGATGTACGTCGCCCGCACCAGGAATGTCGCCTGTTCGGACGGGGCGATCAACTGGTCGGGGTTGAAGACCGGCGCGAAGTCCCGATACGCCCCGTTCTGCACCCGGATCGAGCTCGGGGGCAGGTTGAACTCGTTGCCGATCCACGGTTGGAATGCGCCATTGCTCAGGTAGGCGACCGGACCACAGCCGTACTGGGGACCCTGGTACGGACTGGCCGCGGGATCGACCGGGCAGGACGGGGCACCCACCATCCCCTCGATCCAGCCGTGGACCAGCCAGTAGTCGGTCTGGGCCGGGCCATTCGCGGGGCTCGGCAACTGGCTCGGCAACCAGGGGCCGCCGTCGGCGCCCAGCGCAACCGCGCCCTGGTACTCGAGCAGGTACGGCTCATTCATCGTCGCGGCGAACGTGCCCGTCAAGGGCTCGCCGCCCTGGTCCCAGGGGCCCAGCCCGATATCCCCGACCGGCTTCACGTACAACGTCGGGTCCGACCCCTCAAGGAGCCAGTCGGTGCACGACCCGGTGCACGCCATCCCCGGCGCCTTCTGCACGATCGTGCCGGTGATCACGAGCTGGCGGCCATCAGGCGACTGGGAGTTCATCCGCATGTAGGCGTTGAGCTGGTCGACGGTCAGCGGCAGGACCGGCGCCGCAGCACCCGGAGCGCCGGGCGATGGAGCGATCGTAGGCGCCGGGGTCGGAATCCCAGCGAGGTCCGGCCAAGGGTCGACGCGGGCGACGATCTGCCATAGCCCGGCGGCAAACTCCAGCGCGCAGAACTCGCCCGACGCGCACGGCGTCGGCCCAACCACGCGAACGAGGAACGTCGCCTCCTCGGGTTTCGACTGCGGTCCCAGCGACTCGGGCGCCGGAGCGAAGTCGTCGTAGGCGCGGTTCTGCACCTGGACGCCGTCGGCTGGGAGCCTGAACGTCATGGACGGGCCGGTCACCGGCTGTGAACCCGAGTCGCTCAGGCTTGCGGCCCGGCCGCAGCCGTATTGCGGCCCCGAGGTCGAGCCGCCCGGCTGGAGTGGGCAGGGCAGGTCCGCCTCGAACCCGGCGATCCAGCCATGGACGAGCCGCAGGCCGCTGACGTGATTCGCCGTTTCGGCGGCGACGAGCTGGCTGGGCAGGAACGCTCCGCCGTCGGCCGTGAGCGCGACCGGACCCTCGTATTCGAGCGTGCGGGTGTCGAGCATCTTCGCGGCGAACGTGCCCGTGCTCGGAAGGTGAACGGGCAGCAGCGCGCTGGTTGAATCCTGGATCCCGAGCTCGGGGACGGCGCCGTCCAGGATCGCCGGCGGACCAGTAAACAGCTGCGAACTCGAACCAGGCGGCGGGTAGGGCACGAAACGGTGATGACCGGATTCACGACAATCGTCCCCGTGATGACGAGCTGGCGACCGAGGAGCGCGGTCGAGTCCGGCAGCAGGATCGCGTTGAGCTGGTCCACCGTCAGTGGCATAACCGGCTGCGCCGCCACGGGCGGGACCGGCGTCGCCGGCGGCTCGGACGAGCTACCAACCACGCTCGAGGCACCCGGCGAGGCACTCCCCGGCACCACTCCCACGTCCGGCGCGCGCCCGCCCGTGGCCAGCACGACGATCAGGGCCACGACGGCGAGCGAGGCAACGCCCGCGAGCCCGGCCGCGACCCGCCCGCGCCACGGTCCGAAGCCGAGCCGGCCGATCCGACGGCGCTGGGGCGTCACGGCCGCGGCCGCCCGAACGGCCGACAACAGGCCATCGGCCTTCGCCCGGGCCGCGCGCCGGGCCAGCAGCTCGCGCAGGTCGTCATCGCTGAGCTCCGGTCGGTCGTTCATCGCCATTCCCGTTCGAGCGCCCTCTGGAGCGCACGCCGTGCTGCGAAGAGCCGCGATTTCACCGTGCCCGCCGGGATCCCCAGGGTCGCCGCGATCTCGGCCAGCGGTCGGTCCTCGAGGTGGTGCAGCACGAGGATTGCGCGCTGGTCCGCGTCGAGCCGCTCGAAGGCGCGGTTCAGGGCGTCGTCGGCGGCCAGCGATTCGGCCCGGCCGGCGGCGATCGGCAGGCTCGCCCCCGAGCGCAGCCCGATGCCCAGCCCATCGGCCGCTTCGGGCTGGAGCCGGATCTCGCGGACCTGGGACCGAACCCGACGCTTGAGGGCGTGGCGGCAGGCGTTGACGAGGATCCGGCCCGCCCAGGCGTCGAAGCGCTCGGGTTCGCGCAGGGTCGGCAGCTCGCGCCAGACCGAGATCAGGGCCTCCTGCACCGCGTCGTTCGCCTCCGATTCGTCGCCCAGGATCGCCGTCGCCGTCCGGGTCATCGCCTGGAGGCGTGCACCGGCCAGTGCCGTGAAGGCGTCGAGGTCGCCCCCTCGGGCGCGACCGACGAGTTCCAGCTCGGTCACCCTGTGCTCGGCGCCTCCTGTCTCATACGAGTCCGGCCGATGCCCCGCGGTTCACGCTATCTGCGCAGCGTCGGAACCTCGTCGCTCGTCCATAGCCGCTCGCGGACCTGTTCGACGAGCTCGAGCTCACGGCCGATCACCTCGCCGAGGGCGGCGATCACCTCGTCGGCCCGGCCCGACGGCCCATCGGCCGACGAGCGCAGGACCATCCGAACGACAGACGTTGCGTCGTCCATGCCGGTTGCGTCCAACGCCGGCCCCGCCACGTCCCCGGCCCCCGCCACGTCCCCGGCCTCGGCCCCGGCCTCCGCCTCGAGCTCGAGGATCAGCGGCCGCAGGTCGTAGGCGAGTCGCTGCTCCGCGCCCTTGGCCCGCGTCCGATCGAGCCGCCCGGCGGCCAGCAGCGTCCGCACGGCATCGCGGACGTCCGGCACGGACGCCCCGCGGAGCGTTGCCCGGGTGCTGATCGCCGATAGCGCCGCCGTGATCGATGGCGCGCCGAGCCACACGTCGTACAGGTCGACGATCCGGAAGCCGGGCGGCAGGGCCGCGGCCAGCGTCGGAGCGGAGCCGGGAGATCGGCCAGCGCTCGGACAGGACGAGATCGGCCAGGTCGTGCTCGGCGGCCCGGCCGGGCGGCAACGGCGCGGCGAACGCCAGCCGGGGACGGGGCCGGGCGGCAGCGCTCAGCACCACGGGGATGGCGGCCGACGCGATGGCGTCCTCCCAGGCCCGGCTGATCTCCGGGGGCCCGAGCTCGAGCGCCGGAGCGCCGCGCTGAAAGGCGATGCGCCAGCGCTGGACCGGTTCGACCATCCTGCTAGTCTGGCGGTCCGTGACACCCATCGCTCAGACCGGCGCCGCCCGTCGATGACCGATCAGCAGGACCTGTACAAGCTCCTCCAGGTCGACTCCGAAGCCGACCCCGAGGTGATCCAGGCTGCCTACCGGCGGCTCGCCCAGAAGTTCCATCCGGACCTGGCCAGCGGACCCGAGGCAGCCGAGCGGATGGTCGCGATCAACGGCGCCTGGGAGGTGCTCGGCGACCCGGTCCGGCGGGCCGAGTACGACCGCGAGCGCGAGCAGGCCCGGATCGCGGCCGCTTCACCGGCCGCCGCTCCGGCCGGCCCGCCCGCTACTCCGCCCGGGCCAGATGGCGCTGCCGCCGCGCGCCCTGCTGCGCCTGCCGCCCGACGGCCGGTCGCCGGGGCCGGGATGCCCCCACCCGAGCCGATCAGCAGCAACTGGACCTCCGGCCGCTCGAACGTCGGCGGTGGCTACGACGAGAAGTCGATGCGCCGCCCGGACGGCGAGGGCGCCGCCGGTCCGCCGCCCGGCCAGCCATCGGGCAGCGTCGTCAACTTCGGCCGGTACGCCGGCTGGTCGCTGGGCGAGATCGCCCGGCGCGACCTCGAGTACCTCGAATGGCTCGACCGGATGACCATCGGCCGGCCCTATCGCGACGAGATCGACGCGATCCTGCGCCGCACGGGGCGCCGGCGATCCGCCGTTCGCGACGACCGTCCGGGGCTATTCCGCCGGCGTTGACCGCGGGCCGGTGGCCTGCCCGAGTGCCTTGCCGATGACGTAGTCGGCCGTCGAGCCCTGGACGAGCAGGGTGAACAGGACGACCCCGAACACGACCGACTGGATCAGTCCGCGATTCGGCAGGTCGTCGGGCAGCGACAGGACGAGGGCCACCGAGACCGCACCCCGCAGGCCCGCCCAGAACAGGACGTGGAGCCAGCCCAGGGGCACCACCGACTCCCGACCGCGGGCCGCGATCAGGCCCGCGCCGCCGAGCAGGACGTAGACGACGAACGCGCGCGCCAGGAGGATCGCGAGGACCGTCCAGGCGATCGGCCCGAGGTCGGCCAGGAGCACCTCGACATCGATCGCGAGGCCGATCAGCAGGAAGATCAGCGCCGTCAGCAGGAACGCGATGAACTCCCAGACGAGGTCGATCGACTCGGCCGCCCGCGAGCTCAGGCCATGCCGGCGGCCGTAGCCGCCGAGGGTGATCCCGGCGGCGGTCGTGGCAATCACGCCCGAGCCCCCGAACGCATCGGCGACGAGGTAGGCGCCGTAGGCCAGGACGAGCGAGATGGTCAGCTCGACGAGGTGGTCGTTGCTGATGGTCAGCAGCCTCGTGGCGACGAACCCGGCCAGGCCGCCCAGGATCGTGCTGCCGACGACGACCAGGACGAACCGGAGGGCACCTTCGGCCGGCGCCACCGAGCCGGAGATCGCCGCCAGGGCGATCGTGAAGATCACGATCCCGGTGCCGTCATTGAGCAGGCTCTCGGCCTCGACCGCGGTCGCCAGCCGCTCGGGCGCTCGCAGCCGCTTGAACGTGGCGATCACGGCCGCCGGATCGGTCGCGGCGACCATCGCCCCGACGAGGAACGCCGACGGGAAGCCGAGGCCGGTCGTCGCCTCGAGCACGACGGCCACGATCACGGCCACGACGAGCACGCCCGGGGCAGCCAGGAACAGGACGGCGATGAGCGACGGACGGAGCACCGCGGGATCGATCCGGAAGGCCGCCTCGAAGATCAGGCCGGGCAGCAGGACGGCCAGGACGAGCGCCGGCGTGATCGTCGGCCCGCCGCCCGGCCGAACGATGCCCACGGCCAGGCCGAGCAGGACGAGGCCGACCGTGTACGGGACGCGGATCCGGCGGGTGACCAGGGCGACCACGACCGCGGCCGCGAGCAGGGCAACGAACACCCGAATCCCGGTCAGGGCCACGTCGTCACTCATGGCCAAGAGTATGAACGGGCCGGATCAGCCCGGAGCCGGGCGCCGAATCACCACTCCGCCCGTGACTGGCGGATGTTGATGCTCTGGAGGATGCCCAGGCCGATCGCCAGGCTGATCAGCGACGCGCCGCCCCGGGTAATGAACGGCAGCGGGATCCCGGTGACCGGCATCAGCCCGATGACCATCCCGACGTTGACCACGAGCTGGAACAGGAGGAGCGAGGCGATCCCGCCGGCGAAGATCGTCCCGAAGCGGTCTTCCGAGCGGTAACCGGACATCAGCACCCGCCAGATCAGGACGACGAACAGGACGAAGACGAGGACCGCGCCGATGAACCCGAGCTCCTCGGCCAGCCGGGCGAAGGCAAAGTCGGTGTCGCCGACGGGCAGGAACGCGAGTGCGTCCTGGGTGCCGTTGGTCAGGCCCTTGCCGAACACCCCGCCCGAGCCGACCGCGATCTGGGACTGGATCAGCTGGTAGCCCGAGCCCTGCGGGTCGCTCGCCGGATTGAGGAAGCCGATCAGGCGCTGCTTCTGGTAGTCGCGCAGGATGTACGTCCAGGCGATCGGGACCATCGCGACCACCAGCCCGGCCAGGACCCCCAGCCACTTCATGCTGGCGCCCGACAGGAAGAGCATCCCGGCCAGGATCCCGGCCAGGACGAGCGACGTCCCGAGGTCCGGCTGGAGCATGACCAGGACCCAGGTCGGGACCATCAGGACGCAGGCGCCGAGGATCACCCGGAGCGAGCCGAGCCGGTCGTGGCGGGCGGCCAGGTAGTTGGCCAGGACGATGATCATCAGGATCTTGGCCAGCTCGCTGAACTGGAACTGGAGCGGCCCGAAGGCGATCCAGCGCGCCGCTCCGCCGACGCCGGTGCCGATGACCAGGCTGAGGGCGAGCAGGCCGAGGTTCACGAAGTAGATCGGCCAGACGAACGTCTTGAGCCACTTGTAGTCGAACAGCGTGGCCGCGAAGAACACGACGATCGCGATTCCCGACCACATCAGGCCGCGCAGGAAGTTCGAGCTCGGGTCGAGCGGATTGACGCCGGTCACCACGGTGCTGCTGTAGGACATCGCCAGGCCCAGCCCGGCCAGGAGCAGGGCGTAGATCGCCAGCTGGATGTCGTAGGCGCGCCAGTAGGCGCCGACCGAACGGGTCGCCCAGTCCTGGACCTTGGCCGGCTCGGCCTTAAGGACGCCCATCAGTTCCCCGCATAGAAGTCGCCGATCTTCATCAGCGGGAAGAGGCGAAGGTCCTTCTTCGCGTTGAAGTGCATCTGGAGGAAGTACTTGACCATCTCGGTGGCCGAGTTGCCGACCGTGTTGGCGTCCTCGTTGAAGCCCACGATCGCCAGTTGCGAGTCAGGCTTGCTGACGTCGCCGTGGAGCGGGACGAAGCAGACGAACCAGTTGTGGTAGGGCAGGCGGCCCTTGGAGTCCTTCACTCCGAACTCGGCCGTGCCGGTCTTGCCGGCGACAACGAACGGCTCGTTGACCAGGTTGTACGTGTGGCGGATCGTGACCACCCGCCGGGCGGCTTGCCGCATCGTGGTCAGGACGCTCGCCGGGATGGCGATCTTGTGCAGGACGATCGGGTGGAACGGCCGGACGATGCTGCCGTCCGGGCCGGTGATCTGGCGGACGACCTGGGGCTGGTAGAGCGTGCCGCCGTTGGCCAGCGCGGCGTAGGCGTTCAGGAGCTGGAGCGGCGTCGAGGTGTCGAAGCCCTGGCCGATGCCCGACTGGACGACCTCGCCAGGCAGCATCGGCTGGCCGAAGGTGTCCTGCTTCCACTGGTTGTCGGGGACGATCCCGGCGACCTCGCCGGGCAGGTCGATCCCGGTCGGCGCCCCGAACCCGAACTGGCGGCCCCAATAGGCCAGGCGCTGGATGCCGAGCATCTGGGCGACCTGGTAGAAGAACGTGTCGCTCGAATGGGCGAAGCCGGTCACGATGTTGATCGCGCCGAAGCCCGCGTGGTTCCAGTCCCAGAACTTGTCGGCCCCGATCTGGATGTAGGGGTGGGTCTGGACGAGGGTCGTTGGGGTGAGCTTCTTGTCGGCCAGCGCGCCCGCGCCCGTCACCAGCTTGTAGGTCGAGCCTTCCGGGAACTGGAGGCTGATCGCGTGGTTCAGGAGTGGCTTGTCGGGGTTCTTGAGGAGCGCCTGGAACTGGGCCGTGCTGATCCCCCCGGCGAACTGGTTGTCGTCGTAGGTCGGCATGCTGACCATCGCCAGGATCTCGCCG
Organism: uncultured Chloroflexia bacterium; assembly: GCA_963727055.1. Classification (GTDB taxonomy): domain Bacteria; phylum Chloroflexota; class Limnocylindria; order Limnocylindrales; family CSP1-4; genus Palsa-1033. Next base: position 1,053,852 of record CAVSEN010000002.1, on the reverse strand, counting down.
GTCTGGGGGTTCATCGCGATCAGGACGGCCGACTTGAGGTGCGAGGCACGCATCGCCCAGTCGACGGCCTGCTGGGCCTGCTGCTGCATCTTCGTGTCGATCGTGAGCGTCAGCGAGTCGCCGGCGACGGGCTGGCTGTCGGTCGACAGGACCTGGATCTGGCGGCCGGTGGCGTCGCGCTGGATCGTCTCCATGCCATACGTCCCGCGCAGCTGCGTCTCGTACTCCGCCTCGACCCCGGCCCGGCCGATCAGGTCGTCGGGCAGGTAGCCGACCGACTTGAGCTGCTTGAGGGTGGCCGCGTCGATCGGGCCGGTGTAGCCCAGGACCTCGCTCAGGAGCGGGCCCTGGGTGTAGTCGCGCAGGGCGGCAACCGTGACCTCGACACCGGGCAGGCTGAGGTGCTCCTCGGCGATCAGGTTGGCGGTGGCGACGGGCACGCCGCCCGCGATCCGGACCAGGTCGAAGTTCGAGCCGGGGTTGCCGTCGATCTCCGAGTTGATGTCGGCCGGGTCCATCTTCAGGAGCGAGGCAAGCTGGGCCACGACCGTGGCGCGCTGGGTGAAGGGCAGGTCCGACGGCCGGATCTCAACCGTGTAGCTGGGCAGGTTCTCGACCAGGGGCAGGCCGTTGCGGTCGTAGATCAGGCCCCGGGTCGAGGGGATCGCCTGCTGGATCGTGCTGTTGCTGACCGCCTGCTGCTGGTACGTCTGGCCGTTGACCAGCTGGAGGTAGACCATCCGGGCGATCAGCAGGCTGATGGCGATCAGGGCGGCGATCCCGAACGTGATGAACCGGACGAGCTGGCGCTCGCGACCGGGTCGCTCGTCGACCATCCCGGGGGCTACCACGCGACCCGCTCACGATCGGCGAACCGCTTCCGGATCGCCATGGCCGCCGGCGACAGGACGACCGCGATCGCGGCCGAGTAGATCGCCCCGGGCAGGATCAGCTGGACGGGATCGTCCGCCGCGAGCCGTCCGCGCAGGGCGCTGAACATGGCCAGGAACAGGAGGTCGGTCACGAATGACAGGCCGAAGACGAGCACGATCGGGGTGATCACCCGGCCGCGCTGGATGACCCGGCCGATGGCGGCCGCGATGCCCGTCGAGACGAGCAGGGTAAAGGCCGTCAGGCCGACTGGTCGAGGAGCCAGGAGATCGATCATCAGACCGCCGACGAATGCGAGCGTCATCCCCGCTTCGATGCTCCACGCGAAGGTGGCGATCACGGCGACGACGAGGAGAAGATCGGGATAGGCCCCGGCGATGCCGAGGTACGGGACGATGGTCAGCTGCAGGACCGCAGCCACCACGGCGCCCACCGCGGCGAGTGTCAGACTCATCTGGCGCGATCCTCGGCGAGATGCCTTGCCACTTGCCGGTTGATCGGACGAGGCGACGACCGAGGTGGCGGCTCCGGCCGGGTCAGTATACCGATCGACTCCAAATCGAGGCAATCGTGCTCGATCCCAATCCCGTGCCGGCCTGGGGCAGTGGCCGGAGGTCGTGGCCGCCTCGGTTCGGGGCCTCGGTTCTGTGGCCCTCGGTCGGGGCCTCGGTTCGGGGCCTCGGTCGGGGCCTCGGTTCGGGGCCTCGGCCGGGGGCCTCTCGACAAGATGGTTCGCACAGAACGACAAATGTGGCGTTTTGGCCCTCGAATTGGCCCCTATCTGGCTGCGAACCGGGGCGCCGGAGCCAGGAGCACCATGAGTTAGCCGTCAGAGGCTAACGCCGCGCCTCCTCGACCCCCGTGAGGTCCATTTGGAACCTGGGAACCGGAGTTTGTCGTTCTGTGCGCACCATTGCACTGGGATTGGCTCGCGGATGTGCCCTTCTGGGGTGCGCCACGCTCGATCCTGCCATTCATATCGAGGGATCCAATGGAGTACCGGCCAGACCAAGCCGGCGAACCGGCCCAGCCGGGATCGGGCGAACCGGCCCAGCCGGAGCCGCCCGAGGCACCCGACGTCTTGGGCCGAAAGGACGCATTCGTCCGATTGGTCATCGGCGAGCTTCTTGAGGGAGCCGCTGCGGCGAATCTGCAGTGGGGGCGCGCCGTCGAGCTCAGGGATCGCGACCCAGATGAAGCTATGACCCAGATCGCGGCGCTCCTGGACTAGGGACTCGGCCGCTGATCCCGGCGGATGATGTCGAGATAGATCAGGGCGCCGAGCACGATCACGAGAACGCCCGCGAGGGTGCCGAGCGTTTGTCCCCCGACGATCCAAATCACGAGCCACGCCGCGACGAGCGAGCCCAGGGCGATCCCCATTCGGCGGATGCGGGTCACTGCTACGCCTCCTGTGAGCGGTGGTCTGGATCATCTGCCGAGCCGGCCAATATCGGCAAGGGCCGAACGGACGATTGTCGGCCAAACGGAGACACTACCCGCGAGAGCCTAACGACGAGCCTTGTTGACCCTACCCTGAGGCGCCTGAGGCCCGGGAACCCGACGTTTGTCGTTCTGTGCGAACCATTGACCACGGGCCATCCGGTGGCTGGCCACGCGAACCAGCGAACCTCTGGGTCAGCCCGATCGACCGCATGGTCCCGCGCAGGTTGGGCAACCAGGGAGCAACCATCACCGTCTCGGTGATGTGAGGTTCCTTGCCCTCGGGCTGATCTGCCTCGTTCTGACCGGCTGCTCCTCCCCGCTCAGCACCAAGGTTCCGGCAAGCTCTGCTCCGGTCGCGCGGGATGCGCCGGCGAGCACGGGCGACTCAACCACGGCGGTTCGCCTCGATGTGCGCTTCGCGGGCCGCATCGGCTGCGCGTCGTTTCCCTACGGCTGCATCGCGACGCTGAGCGTGCTTGCTCCAGGCACCGCGGTGGCCACGATTTGGCGGCCTGGGCCGTCCGATCCGTGGTGGGCCCCGGACTGGGACGGCCAAGGGCAGGCCGCACGGTTCGATCCGAGTCCGGCAAACGGCGTTCCCAGCCTCGCGCCTGGACCCCATCGAATTGTCATCTCGATCCTCGGTGGGTACGACACGCCGTCCTTCAATCCCGACGGAAGCCACGCCTACGATCTGCTCGGCCGCTGCTGGACTGACCTCGACGCCCCGCTCGGGTCTGGGCCGGTCGTCGTCCGCGTCACGACCAGCCCGGACCCGGCAAGCTTCCAAGCTACCTGCTCGATCGACGTCGGGGTCCGGTGACTCGTGGCCTTGGAGCCCATAAGGCCAGCGGAGCCAATGGGGCCCAATGGAGCCACGTGACCGTGCGTATCACGGGCGCGCCAACTGCCGCATGGAGCTCCGCTCGGTCCGTGGGTGTTTCACGTGAAACATCGCGTGAACCGCCGGGTAATCGCCCGATGAGGGCAGCTGTGCAAGATCGGGTCCACTGATCGCCTCGGCGAGGCTGCTTGCCGCAGGCTGATCGGCCCGGTCGCGTCGGCGGGGCACCGCGATTCGACCACCCGTTCTCTCGGGAACCTCGAATGGGGCCGTTTTGGTAGAATGATCGAGCGTGAATGACATCGGACCGGGTCACTGAGTGGGCCAGATCATTGCCTGCGCCAACCAGAAAGGCGGCGTCGGAAAGACGACGACGGTGGTGAATCTCGCCACTGACCTCGCCCTCGCCCGAAACCGGGTTCTCGTGGTCGATCTGGATCCCCAGGGCAACGCGACGAGCGGCCTGGGCGTCGATCGGCGGAAGATCAAGGCCTCGATCTACGAAGTCCTCGTGAACGGGACCGCGATCGCCGACACGATTGTCTCGATCTCGTCGACCGGTGTCGCACTCGTCCCCTCGACTCCGGCGCTCGCCGGCGCCGAGATCGAGCTGGCCGCGATGAACAGCCGCGAGCGCCGCCTCGCCAGGGCGCTCGCACCGATCTCCAACGACTACGACCTGATCCTCATCGACTGCGCTCCGTCACTCGGCCTCCTGACGGTGAACGCCCTCACCGCGGCGGACTCGGTCCTGATCCCGCTCCAATGCGAGTACTACGCCCTCGAGGGCATCGGCCAGCTCATCGGAACGATCCATCTCGTGCGCGATCACCTGAACCCGAAGCTCACGATCCAGGGAGTGCTTCTCACGATGTTCGACGCCCGGACGAATCTCTCGGCTGAGGTCCGCGCCGAGGTTCGCCGTCATCTCGGCCCGGCGGTCTACGACACGCTGATCCCGCGATCCGTTCGACTGTCCGAGGCCCCGAGCCATGGCCTTCCGATCGCGCTGTACGAGGCCGACTCGAAGGGCGCCCGTGCCTACAACGCGTTCTCGCGCGAGTTCGGCGCCCGCCTGGCGTCGGCTGCGTCGGCTCGCCCGACCGACGCTGGCACAGGTCGCGACGCCGTGCCGGTGATGGCGCCCGCTCTCCGGTCGGACGCCTCCGCACCGGCGGTTTCGCCCCCGGCAGGTGTCCATTGAGCGCGCGGGCGACCGGACCGGCGCTCGGCCGCGGCCTATCGGCACTGATCCCGTCACGGGACGACGCGTCGAACGGGGCCACCGACATTCCACTGAGCGAGATCCGGGTCAACCCGAACCAGCCCCGGCGCGACGTCGAGCACGCCAACCTCGAGGCGCTCGCGACGAGCATCGCCGACCACGGCGTGCTCCAGCCCATCCTCGTCACGGAAACGCTCGACGGCTATCGGATCGTCGCCGGCGAGCGCCGGGTCCAGGCCGCTCGCATTGCCGGGCTCGAACGAATCCCGGCTGTCATCCGCCAGCTGGCCGATCGCGAGCAGCTCGAGCTTGCGCTCGTCGAGAACGTCCAGCGCGAAGACCTCAACCCGATCGAGGAGGCCAACGCGTTCCGGCAGCTCCACGAGGAGTACGGCCTGACCCAGGACGATATCGCCCGGCAGGTCGGGCGGGCCCGGACGACGATCGCCAACACGCTTCGCCTGCTCGAGCTCGATGACGGCGTCCAGGCCGCAGTCGCCGACGGCCGGCTGAGCGAGGGCCACGCTCGAGCGCTCGTTGGGCTGCCGCCGGTCCAGCAGCTCCACCTGGTTTCGACGATCGTCGAGAGCGGGTTGTCGGTCCGCCAGGCCGAAGAGCTTGCCCGCCGCCTGCGCGAGCCCAGGCCCAGCCGGCCGGCAACGGAGCGCCGCGCGGATCCCGACCTTGAGCGGGTCGAGGACGACCTCCGGACGGCGCTCGGCACAAAGGTGTCCGTGGCCCGCGGCCGGAAGGGCGGCCGGATCGTGATCGAGTACTACACCGACGAGGATCTTGGGCGGCTCTACGACCGCCTGACCGGAGGACCCGCGTGACCCAGGAGACCAGCCGCAAGTTGAGCGCCTCGGCAGCGACGGGCGCGGCGGCCGCCTCGAGCAGCGCGCCGTCGCCCGAGACTGCCCCGGCCGAGCGGCGCCCGCGTGCGAGGGCTGGCGCCAAGGGGGGCTCCGACTACAACGCGGAGAGCATCCAGATCCTCGAGGGCCTCGAAGCGGTCCGCAAGCGCCCCGGCATGTACATCGGCTCGACCGACGCTCGCGGGCTCCACCACCTCGTCTGGGAGGTGGTCGACAACTCGATCGACGAGGCGATGGCCGGCTTCGCCACGCGGATCACCGTTCAGATCGCGCCCGATGGGATGGTCACGGTCGAGGACGACGGCCGGGGCGTACCGGTCGGACGGCATAAGAGCGGGATCGACGCCCTCGAAGTGGTCCACACGATCCTCCACGCCGGGGCGAAGTTCGAGCAGGGCGGCTACAAGGTCTCGGGCGGCCTGCACGGGGTCGGCGTGAGCGTGGTCAACGCCCTGAGCGAGTGGATGCGCGTCGAATTGTCGCGTGACGGCTTCATCTGGTCCCAGGAGTACCTGCGCGGCAAGCCGTCGACCAGGGTGATCAAGGTCGGCCCGGCGGGGACCCGGCGGGGCACCAAGACCAGCTTCCGGGCGGATCCCGAGATGTTCCAGGAGACCGAGTTCTCGTTCGAGACGATCTCCCAGCGCCTGCGCGAATTGGCCTACCTGAACAAGCGGGTCTGGATCACGTTCAACGATGAGCGGCACGAGCGCGAGCGCTCGTTCTACTTCGAAGGCGGCCTGATGTCCTTCGTCCGGCACATGAACCGGAACAAGGAAGTCCTGACCCAGCGCCCGATCTACGTCGAGCGCAAGGAGGGCCAGACAGTCGTCGAGGTCGCCCTCCAGTACAACGACACGTACACCGAGAACGTGCTGGCGTTCGCCAACAACATCAACACGGTCGACGGCGGCACCCACGTGACTGGCTTCCGGGCCGCCCTGACGAGCTCGCTCAACGATTGGGCCCGCCGTTCGGGGATCCTCAAGGACTCAGACGCCAACCTGAGCGGGGACGACGTTCGCGAGGGCCTGACCGCCGTGATCAGCGTCAAGCTGCCGGAGCCGCAGTTCGAGGGCCAGACCAAGGCCAAGCTGGGCAGTGCCGAGGTCAAGGGCCAGGTCCAGGCGGTCCTGACCGACGGCCTGGTCCAGTACCTCGAGGAGAATCCCGGCGACGGCCGGCGGATCATCGAGAAATGCCTCACGGCGTCCCGTGCCCGGGAGGCGGCCCGCAAGGCCCGCGACCTCGTCATCCGCAAGGGCGCCCTCGACGGCCTGTCCCTGCCGGGCAAGCTGGCCGATTGCCAGGAGCGGGATCCCGAGCGGAGCGAGATCTTCATTGTCGAGGGCGATTCGGCCGGCGGCTCGGCCAAGCAGGGCCGCGACCGTCGCTTCCAGGCGATCCTGCCCCTGCGGGGCAAGGTCCTCAACGTCGAGAAGGCCCGCCTCGACCGGATCGTCGCGAGCGAGAACGTCCGGCCGCTGATCATCGCCCTGGGTGCCGGGATCGAGGGCATCGGCGACAGCTTCGACATCGCGAAGCTGCGCTATCACCGGATCATCATCATGACCGACGCCGACGTCGACGGGGCCCACATCCGGACCCTCCTGCTGACCCTCTTCTACCGGCACATGCCCCAGGTGATCGAGTCGGGCTTCCTGTACATCGCCCAGCCACCGCTCTACCGGGTCAGCACCGGCAAAGTGACCAGGTACGCCCAGTCGGAGAAGGAGCGCGAGGCGATCGTCAAGCAGATGAACGTCAAGAACGTCTCGGTCCAGCGCTTCAAGGGCCTCGGCGAGATGAACGCCGAGCAGCTCTGGGAGACGACGATGAACCCCGAGTCGCGGACGCTCCTGCGGGTCGACAGCGAGAACGCCGCGGCGGCCGACGAGATCTTCACGATGCTGATGGGCGAGAAGGTCGCCCCGCGCAAGGACTTCATCAAGTCCGAGGCCCGCAAGGTACGCAACCTTGACATCTGAGGCCCGCCTCACCGACCGCCCGACGTTCGAGTTCGAGCCACACAACTGCTTTGCCTGCGGCGAGCTGAACGAGCACGGCCTGCGGCTCCAGCTCCACCTCGAGGAACGGCGCTCGTGGACCGAGTTCGTGCTCGAGGAGCGCTTCGAGGGCTGGCGCGGGGTCACCCACGGCGGGATCATCGCCACGATCCTCGACGAGGTCATGGCCTGGGCCCTCGTCGCCGAGGACAACTGGGGCGTCACCGCCCGGATGTCGCTCGACTTCAAGCGGCCGGTGCCGATCGGGACGAAGGTCCGGGCCGACGGCTGGATCGTCCGCAGCCGGCGCCGCCTGGTCGACACGGCCGGCCAGGTCGTCGATTCCGAGGGCACGGTCCTGGCCACCGCGGAGGCGGTCTATGTCGCGGCCGGCGAGGAGCGCAAGCGCGAGCTGATGGCCCGCTACGGCGTCCGGATCCGGACGGCCCGGGAGACCGGCGAAGGCATCAGCAAGTGATGCCCGTGATCGACCGATGACCGCCACCACCTCCGACATCACGGCTCGCGCCGTCAGTCTCGTCGCGGCCCGCAAGCCGGCGGCCGAACGCCTCGGCGCGCACGTCGCGGAGCTGACCGCCGATCCGGACGCCTTCACTCGGGCCCTCGCGGCCGGCTTCGCCGACCTGTCGGACGAGGAGTACCGCGAAGGCTCGCGCCGGATCGCGCCGGGCATCGGCCCGATCTACGGCGTCCGCTGGCCGCTGTCCGCGGCGGTCGAGCGGAGCTTCCGCGCGGCGACTCGCGGCGAGCGACCCGCCGGCTATCTCGAGCTCGCCGAGCGGCTCTTCGCCGAGCCCCAGCTCGAGCCCCGCTGGTTCGCCTTCGGGCTCCTCGACCGGCTCCTGCCGGTCGACCCGGAACGGGCCTGGCAGCTCCTGCGGAGGGCGGCCCGCGAGGCCTCGGACTGGATCACGGTCGACTCCCTCGCGCACCCCTACGGCCGCGGGATCATCCTCGAGGCGTACCGCTGGGCCGAGCTCGAGCAGCTCATCTTCTCGCCGTCGCCATGGGAGCGGCGACTGGTCGGCTCGACGATCGCCACGCTGCCGTTCGTCGACAAGGCGGCCGGCCGGCGGCCCCAGGTCGCGGTCCACGGACTCGGGCTGATCGGCGACCTGATCGGCGACGCCGAGCCGAACGTCCAGAAAGCCCTGGCCTGGGCCCTGCGCTCGCTCGTCCTCGTCGATCCCGACGCCGTGCTCGACTTCGTCCAGCGCGAGGCATCCCTTGCCGCCTCGACCGACGACGGCTACCGGGCGTGGGTCCTGCGCGACGCCCTGCTCAAGCTGCCGTCCGGCCCCGCCGCCGCGATCCGGTCCGAGCTCGCCACGATCCGGCGCCGGTCCGGCGCTCCGGCCACCTCTGAAGCTGCCGCGATCGGTGCGCCGGCATGACCCACCGACATCCTCGCCTGAACCACTCGGGAGAGCCTGAACCGTGACCGACGACATCGGCGACATCCGCTCGATCCGGATCGAGGACGAGATGCGGGTGAGCTACCTCGATTACGCGATGAGCGTGATCGTCTCCCGCGCCCTGCCCGACGTCCGCGACGGCCTCAAGCCGGTCCACCGCCGGATCCTGTACGCGATGGGCGAGATGGGCCTCTCGGCCGGCTCGTCCTACCGCAAGTGCGCCGCGATCGTCGGCGAGGTGATGGGCAAGTACCACCCCCATGGCGACGTGGCCCTGTACGACGCCCTCGTCCGGATGGCCCAGGACTTCTCGATGCGCTACCCGCTCGTCGACGGCCAGGGCAACTTCGGCTCGGTCGACGGCGACAGTGCGGCCGCGATGCGCTACACCGAGGCGCGCCTGACGGCGATCTCGGCCGAGCTGCTGGCCGACATCGACAAGGAGACGGTCGACTTCGAGCCGAACTACGACGCCACCCAGCAGCAGCCCTCGGTCCTGCCGGCCAAGCTGCCCAACCTGCTGATCAACGGCTCGTCGGGGATCGCCGTGGGGATGGCCACGAACATCCCGCCCCACCACCTGGGCGAGGTCGTCGACGCCACGATCGCCCTGATCGACGATCCCGAGAAGACGACCGACGAGCTGTGCGGGCTGATCCTCGGCCCCGACTTCCCGACCGGCGGCACGCTCTACCGCTACGAGACCCGGCGCAACCCGATCACCGGCGAGATGGAGACGGTCGACGCGGTCCGCGAGATGTACGCCCACGGCCGCGGCCGGGTCGTCGTCCGGGCCCAGGTCGCCTTCGAGGAGAACGCCAAGGGCCGCACCGCGATCATCGTGACCGAGCTGCCCTACCAGGTGAACAAGGCGACCTTGATGGAGAAGATCGCCGAGCTGGTCAAGACCAAGCGGATCGACGGGATCAGCGACCTGCGCGACGAATCCGACCGCGACGGGATGCGGATGTACATCGAGCTCGCCCGCGACACGAACCCGCACAAGGTCCTCAACAACCTGTTCAAGCACACCCCGATGTCGTCGGCGTTCAACCTGAACATGCTGGCCCTGGTCGATGGGCAGCCCCAGACGCTCAGCCTGAAGTCCGTCCTCCAGCACTACGTCGAGCATCGCCGCGACGTGATCCGGCGGCGGACCGAGTACGACCTGGGCAAGGCTCGCGCCCGGGCCCACATCCTCGAAGGCCTGAAGATCGCCCTCGATCACCTCGACGAGGTGATCCGCACGATCCGCGAGTCGGCCGACGTCGAGACCGCCCGGACCAACCTGATGACCCGCTTCGACCTGTCCGAGGTCCAGGCCCAGGCGATCCTCGACATGCGCCTGGCCCGGCTGGCCGCCCTCGAGCGCCAGAAGATCGAGGACGAATACCTGAGCGTGATCCAGCTGATCGCCGAGCTCGAAGACATCCTGGCCAATCCGGGCCGGGTCCTGGCCATCATCAAGGACGAGCTGACCGAGCTGAAGCGCAAGTACGCCGGCGAGCGCCGAACCCGGATCGTCGACGACTCGAGCCGGGAGATGACCGACGAGGACCTGATCGCCGACGAGGACGTCGTGGTCACCGTCAGCGGCCGGGGCTACGTCAAGCGCCAGCCGATCGCCACGTACCGCCGCCAGCACCGGGGCGGCAAGGGGATCATCGGCCACGTGACCCGCGAGGAAGACGCGGTCGAGCACCTGCTCGTGGCCAACACCCACGACTGGGCCCTGTTCTTCACCAACCGCGGCCGGGTGTTCAGCAGCAAGGTCCACACGATCCCCGACGCCAGCCGGCAGGCCAAGGGCATCCCGATCATCAACCTGCCCGGTGTCCAGGTCGACTCGGGCGAGGTCCCGATGGCCACGATCACCCTCAAGGACTTCCGCGAAGCGAAATACCTCGTCCTGGCCACCAAGCACGGCACGATCAAGAAGACGCCGCTCGAGCAGTTCGAGAAGGTCCGCTCCTCGGGAATCATCGCGATCACCCTCGACGAGGGCGACGAGCTGGCCTGGGTCGACGTGGCCTCGGGCTCGGACGACATCATCATCGCGACCGCGCTGGGCAAGATCGCCCGCTTCCACGAGGCCGAGGTCCGACCGATGGGCCGGCCGGCCGGCGGCGTGATCGGGATCCGGCTCGCCCGCAAGGGCGACGAGGTCATCTCGATGAGCGTCGTCCAGCCCGACGCCGACCTGCTCGTGCTGACCGAGACCGGCTACGGCAAGCGCGTCCCGCTGACCGAGTTCCGGGTCAAGCATCGCGGCGGGCAGGGCGTCGGCCTGATCTCGCTCGAGGGCCGCAAGACCGGCAGCGTGGCCGCCGTCCAGCAGGTGACCGAGCAGGACGAGGAGCTGTTCCTGATCAGCTCCGGCGGCCAGGTCATCCGGACCGAGACGAACACGATCAACCGCTACAGCTCGGGCGCCCGCGGCGTGATCGTCATGCGCCTGGCCGAAGGCGACCGGGTGGTGGCAATCGCCGCCTTCCGCGAAGGGCTGGCGGAGCGCGACGGTGTGGACGACAATGACGGCCCGGACGGCGCGCCACCGACGGGCTCACCGGCGTCCTGACTCCAGGCCCGGTGACGATCCTCGGCGGAGGAGACCTTCCCGTGTACTCGGATCACTTCGACATCTACACGGGCAATGCCAACCCGGACCTGGCCCGCAAGATCTGCCGCTACCTCGATGTCGAGCTGGGCAAGGCCGAGGTCTTCCAGTTCGCCAACGAGAACATCTTCGTCAAGATCCTGGACAACGTCCGTGAGAAGGACGTCTTCCTGATCCAGCCCACCTCGCACCCGGTCAACCAGTCGATCATGGAGCTCCTGATCCTGATCGACGCGTTCAAGCGGGCGAGTGCCGGCCGGATCACGGCCGTCGTCCCGTTCTACGCCTACGGCCGCTCGGACAAGAAGGACCAGCCCCGGGTCCCGATCACGGCTCGCCTGATCGCCGACATGATCACCGTCGCCGGCGCCGACCGGGTCCTGACCCTCGACCTCCACCAGGGCCAGATCCAGGGCTTCTTCAACATCCCGGTCGACGAGCTGACCGCCGTCCACATCCTGAGCAACTACTTTCGGACGAAGCACCTCGACGACCTGGTCGTGGTCACCGACCTGGGCTTCGCCAAGCGCGCCCGGACGTTCGCCGAGCTGATCGACGCCCCGCTGGCGATCATCGAGAAGCGGCGCGTCGGCAACCTCGACCGGGCCGAGCTGATGAACGTGATCGGCGAGGTCCGCGGCAAGCGGGCGATCATCGTCGACGACGAGATCGACACGGGTGGGACGCTGATCGAGATCGTCCGGGCCCTCGAGCGCGAGGGCGTCCACGAGATCTACGCGGCCGCCACCCACGGCGTCCTGTCCGATCCGGCGGTCGACCGGATCCGGACCTCGAGCATCAAGGAGATGATCCTGACCGACTCGATCCCGCTGCCGCCGGCCAAGCGCATCGCCAAGATCAAGACGTTCTCGATCGCGCCCCTGATCGGCGAGGCGATCCGCCGGATCCACCGGGGCGAGTCGGTCGGCGCCCTGTTCAGCAGCGACGTCGCCCTGACCCAGCAGATGCTGATGTGGGACGACGGCACGGAGCGGACGCTCGATCTGAGCGATGATCCGCCCGACGACGACGGTTCGGGCGGCGACGCTCCGAACGCAGGGATGGGAGAGGAATGAGCCTCCAGCTTCACCGGCCCGACGGCAAGGGTGGCCTCGAGCAGCGCACCGCCCAGCCCGAGGACTGGCGAACCCAGCTCCGCTCGCCGCGCTGGGGCGCCGGCTTGCGCAACGGCAAGCTGCCCCGGCTCGCCAACTCCGAGATGAACCCGACCTCGAGCCTGATGTCGGTCCTGTTCTGGGTCGGCCTGGCCGGGCTGACCTTCGTGCTCCTGATCGCGGGCTACGGCACCGGTTTCTGGAAGTAGCCGGCGAGGGGCGCGAGAGGCCCGGCTGACAGCGTCGCCTATACTCTTCGTTCATGGTTCTTGGCTTCCTCAACCGGTTTGTTGACTCCAACGACCGGGAACTCCGGCGAATCCAGCCCCTGATCGACGCGGCCAGCGCCCTCGAACCCGAGATCGAGGCGTTGTCCGACGCGGAGATCCGGGCGCGCTTCGACGCGCTCCGCGCAGAGATCCTGGCCGTCGCCGAGCCCGACGAGCCGGGCGACGACGAGCTCAACCACCCCGAACGGGAGCGTCGCCGGGAGGCGGCCAAGGCCCGCCGCAAGCGCGAGAACGAGCGGATCGCGGCGGCCCTCGACGAGGCCGTCCCGGAAGTCTTCGCGATGACCCGCGAGGCGATGAAGCGGACCCTCGGGATGCGCCACTTCGACGTCCAGCTGATCGGCGGGTTCGTCCTCCACCAGGGCAAGATCGCCGAGATGCGGACGGGCGAGGGCAAGACCCTGGTCGCCCCCCTGGCCGCGATCCTGAACTCGATGTCCGGGCGCGGCGTCCACGTCGTCACGCCCAACGACTACCTCGCCCGGCGCGACCCGCAGTGGATGGGCCCGATCTTCCACTTCCTGGGGGTCAGCGTGGGCATGATCACCCACGACTCGAGCTACGTCTTCGAGCCCGGCTATCCCACGAACGACGAGCGCCTGATCAACCTCCGGCCGGTCGAGCGCCGCGAGGCGTACGCCGCCGACGTGACCTACGGCACGAACAACGAGTTCGGCTTCGACTACCTGCGCGACAACATGGTCTCGGAGCTCGCCCAGCGGGTGCAGCGCGGCCAGAGCTTCGCGATCGTCGACGAGGTCGACAACATCCTGATCGACGAGGCGCGCACGCCGCTGATCATCAGCGGCCAGGCCGAGGAGTCGGCCGACAAGTACTACACGTTCGCCCGCCTGGTGCCTCGCCTGACCGAGCGGCCCGAGGGGGCCGAGGACGGCGGCGACTACTTCATCGACCTCAAGGACCGGGCCGTCTCGCCGACCGAGGCCGGGATCACGAAGATGGAGGGCTGGCTGGGCGTCGCCAACATGTACGACGCCGATCCCGCCCTCGCCCGCCACTTCGAGCAGGCGCTCCGGGCCCACGCGCTCTACAAGCGCGACCGGGACTACATCGTCAAGGACGGCGAGATCATCATCGTCGACGAGTTCACCGGACGGCAGATGCCCGGCCGGCGCTGGAGCGAGGGCCTCCACCAGGCCGTCGAGGCCAAGGAAGGGCTGCGCGTCCAGCGCGAGAGCGTGACGATGGCCACCGTCACCTTCCAGAACTACTTCCGGCTGTACGACAAGCTGGCCGGGATGACCGGCACGGCGATGACCGAGGCCGAGGAGTTCCACAAGATCTACAACCTCGAGGTCGTCGCGATCCCGACCCACCGGCCGATGGTCCGCGACGACGAGGCGGACCTCGTCTTCCGCAACGAGATGGGCAAGTTCAACGCCCTGATCGACGAGATCGTCGAGATGTCCGAGGTCGGCCGGCCGGTCCTGGTCGGGACCGTCTCGGTGGCCAAGTCCGAGATCCTGGGCGAGATGCTCAAGCGCCGGGGGATCAAGCACGAGGTCCTCAACGCCAAGTTCCACGAGAAGGAATCGGGGATCGTCGCCCAGGCCGGCCGGAGCGGCGCGGTCACGATCGCCACGAACATGGCCGGCCGCGGGACCGACATCAAGCTGGGCGGCGAGCCGAGCGGCATGGCCTCGGACCTGCTCCACCAGCGCGGCCTGAATCCGGCCGAGGTCGACAAGGAGACGTACGCCGCGGCCCTGGCCGAGGCGAAGGCGATCTGCGATGCCGACCACGAGCGGGTGGTGGCCGTCGGCGGCCTGCACATCATCGGCACCGAGCGCCACGACAGCCGGCGGATCGACAACCAGCTCCGCGGCCGCGCCGGCCGCCAGGGGGATCCCGGCTCGTCGCGCTTCTACCTGTCGCTCGACGACGACCTGATGAAGCGCTTCGCCTCGGAACGGGTCGCCGGCCTGATGGAGCGGATGGGCCTCGAGGACGACGTGGCGATCGAGTCACGCCTCGTGAGCAAGACGATCGAGAGCGCCCAGACCCGGGTCGAAGGCTTCAACTTCGACATCCGCAAGCGGGTCGTCGAGTTCGACGACGTGATCAACAAGCAGCGCGAGACGATCTACGCCGAGCGCGACAAGGTCCTCCACAACGAGGACCTGGGCGAGACGATCTCGGGCTTCCTCGAGGAGGAGGTCGATGCCCTGCTCGACCAGTTCTGCTCGAACGAGCTGCCCGAGGAATGGAACATCGAAGGCCTGGCGGTGGCCGTCAAGGCGATGGGCCTCGACGGTCCGGGCACGAGCGAGGACGAGCTCTGGGAGGTCGGTTCGCGAGCGGCGATCCGGGAGCACCTGCTCGACCTGATCGACACCCGGCTGGACGCCAAGGAAGCCGAGATCGGCGAGGCCGACTGGCCGATGGTCGAGAGGGTCATCCTGCTCCGCACGATCGACAGCCTGTGGGTCGAGCACCTGACCGAGCTCGACGACATGCGCCGCGGGATCGGCCTGCGGGGCTATGCCCAGCAGGATCCCCTGGTCGAGTTCCGGCGGGAGGCCTACAACCTGTACGCCGAGCTGCGCGGCTTCATCCGCCACCAGCTCGCCTCGTCGATCCTGCGCGTCCAGATCAATCGCCAGGAACCACCGCCGCCCCAGCCCCTGGCCGGTCCCGGCCAGCCGCCGCCCCAGCCCCTGGGCGGCGCGGGCCAGGCCGAGTCGGCCACCGCTCCTGGAGGCGCACCGCGGCAGGTCGCCGCCACCGGGCGCGCCGGGCGGGAAGCCGCCGCCGGCAACGCGATCCTCGGTTCGATCGCCCGCGGGCTGCCGGCCGCCCCGGCGGTGCGCGCCGTCCGCGAGCAGCTCGGCGATGAGGTTGTCGGGACGAGCGCCGGCACGAACGGCTCCGGATCGCTCCGCCCCGGCTACGCGCCGGACGGCCGCCGGATGGGGCGCAACGACGTCTGCTTCTGCGGGTCCGGCCTGAAGTACAAGAAGTGCCACGGCCGGTGACCACCCCGGCATGCGCCACGCGCTGATCCGCCTCGCGGCGGCGGCCGCCGTCGGGTTCTTGTGCGCGGCCGTCTACGGCGCCTTCCGGATCTGGCAGCAGGGCCTCCAGGACGAGACCCGGCCGGCCGGCGCGGTGGTCGTCCTCGGCGCCGCTGAGTACAACGGCCGGCCGTCGCCGATCTACCAGGCCCGCCTCCAGCATGCCGTCGACCTGTTCCACACCGGCAACTACCGCTTCCTGATGGTGACCGGCGGCAAGCAGCCCGGCGACCGGACGACCGAGGCCGCGGTCGGCCGCCAGTTCGCGATCGACCATGGCGTGCCCGCCGAGCGAATCCTGAGCGAGGACCAGGGCCGCAACACCCGGGAATCGCTGGACGCGGTGCGGACGACGCTGGCTGCCCACTCGGTCGAGGATGCCGTCTTCGTCTCGGATCGGAGCCACATGCTCCGTGTCCTGCGGATCGCCGCCGACCTCGGGATCCGGGCCTACGGATCGCCCGCCACCGACAGCCCGGGCGACAGCGACCCGGTCCACGTCGTCGAGATCACGTTCCACGAGCTGGGCGGCCTGGCGGTCTACTTCCTGACCGGTAACAGCCCGCCGGACTGAGAGCCCCGGGGCTGGGGCTCGGGGTGCTGGGCCGGGCTCGGGGTGCTGGGCCGGGCTCGGGGTGCTGGCCGGGCCGTGCCGGGCTCGGGGTGCTGGGCCGGGCTCGGGGTGCTGGGCCCCCGGACCGTGCCCCCGGGCGCCTCGCGCAACGGAGCCCTGTGCGTGGGACGGGCACAAGCGCCGCGTTTGCCGGGCCGCGTGTCGTTTCTGTGCGCTGAGCGCACGGCTCCGACCACATTCGGCTGGAATGCGTCGGATCCGTCCATCTCGCGCACGAAACCGACAGGTAAGCCCGCTGCCTTGTCCGTTATGCACGTCTGACGCACAGCGGCTCAGCCGGCTTCGAGGCGCGGGGCGCGCCCGGAACCAGACACAGCGAGGGGCCCGTCTGCCCTGGGAATTCGCCAGTTAGCGCTCCCTGTGCTGATAGGCGGAGTGACGCCGAGATTCCTCGCGCCGGGCGGAGCTCGGACCCACCGTTCGAGCGCGAAAACGCGCCGGAGACCGTCTGATGCACTGCCGCTGGCCGCCAATCACGCCAAGGTTCATGGATACCAGCACCAGGAGCACTAGCTGGCGAATTCCCGGATCGGGCGGGGCGCCATGGGCCCCGCGGCGAGGCCGACGCCGGCTGTGGGCGGTCGAGCGTCGGGCCGACGATCGGTTCCTCGGGTTCACGGGGCCGCCGCGGGCGGCGTTCCGGGCCGGCGAGCCGCGGGCGGCGTTCCGGGCCGGCGAGCCGCGGGCGGCGTTCCGGCGCGCTGTGCATGTGACGCGCGTATCCGACGCGTTTTCCAACCCTCGTGTCGACCTTGCGCGCGGGACGCACAGTTTCGACCCGATTCGGCCGGATCGGGTCGGTTCCGTGCATCTGGCGCACGACACCGACCGATGCGACGGCCACTTGGTCAGTTGTGCCCGTCCCACGCACAGCGGCTCAGCGAGCGACGGGCGCGGCGAGCGACGGGCTGAGCGCAGAACCTGGTCGCTAACGTTCATCTCATGCAGCGCGTGGCCGAGGCGGGCCGCCGCGCCGCCGTCGATGCGGCTGGGGTCCGCTGAGCGCGACAAATCGACGATTTGGGCACGAATCTCGCACTTTCCCTCTTGGCGAATCCGGCTTGCATCGGTACACTGGGCCAAGCCCAGCGGGGTATGGGGCTGGAGACCCGGAGGAAGCCCGCAACCGCGTTCGTTTGAGGCTTTCGGTCGCCGCGCCACACCCTTCCCCAGCCCACGAGAGAGGGAGCCCGTGAAGCAGGCCGAGGAAGAGTCGTTCATTGATCTGATCGCCTGCGAGCGAGACTGCCGAACGTGCAGCTACGCCGCGGCGCTCGATTGCGACGGCAACTGCGGCGTCTGCCCTCACAACGGCTACTGCCCCTGCGTGAACCCCGTCGTCGCCCGGAGCAAGACCGCCCTGCGGATCATCGAGCTCCGTCCGATCCTCCTCCAGGACGTCCAGGCCCGCGGTTAGTGGATACCGCGGCAATCCGGGACCTGGCAGAGCGGATCCGGTCGACCTCGGGGCGTCTTTGACCTCGGCGTCAAGGAAACCCGTCTCGCCGAGCTCGACCAGCTGACCCTCGCCCCAGGCTTCTGGGACGACGGGCGCACGGCCAAGAAAGTCCTGCGCGAAGCGGACGGGCTGCGAACCGAGACCGACACCTGGCGCCAGCTCGAGGCCCGGGCCACCTCGGTCGACGAGCTCACCGGCCTCCTCCAGGATTCACCCGACCCCGAGCTCGAGGCCGAGCTGGCCCGCGATGCCGAGGCGCTCGAGATCGACTTCAGGCGCGAGCGGACGGCGCTCCTCTTCGGGGGCGAGTACGACGACCGTGCCGCGCTCCTGTCGATCAGCGCCGGGGCCGGTGGCACCGAGGCGACCGACTGGGCCGAGATGCTCCTCCGGATGTACCTGCGCTGGGCCGAGCGGCATCGCTTCCACGACCGAGATCGTCGACCAGCAGGAAGGCGAGTCAGGCCGGCCTGAAGAGCGTCACGGTCGCCGTCGAGGCGCGCCGGGCCTACGGCTGGCTGCGCGCCGAGCGGGGCGTCCACCGCCTCGTCCGGATCAGCCCGTTCGACTCCCAGAACCGGCGCCAGACGACGTTCGCCCTGGTCGAGGTCCTGCCCGAGGTCGAGGAGGACGATCCCGACATCGAGCTGAACTGGGACGAGATCCGGGTCGACACCTACCGCTCGCAGGGCGCCGGCGGGCAGCACGTCAACAAGACCGACTCGGCCGTCCGGCTGACCCACCTGCCGACGAACATCGTGGCCCAGAGCCAGAACGAGCGGTCGCAGACCCAGAACAAGGAGACCGCGATCAAGGTCCTCAAGGCCCGCCTGCTCGAGCGCCGGCTCGAGGAGAAGGAGGCCGAGCTGCGCGAGCTGAAGGGCGAGCACATCAGCGCCGGCTGGGGCAACCAGATCCGGAGCTACGTCCTCCACCCCTACCAGATGGTCAAGGACCTCCGGACCGGCGTCGAGACGAGCAACACGAGCGCCGTCCTCGACGGCGACCTCGACACGTTCATGCAGGCCGAGCTCGAGCGCCTGGCAACCGGCGGCGGGCCGGGCGCATCGGGCAATTCGGGCGGATGACGGAGACGACCCTCCGGCCGGCGACGGCCGGCGACCTGGCGACCTGTGCCGAGCTGTGGCGCGAAAGCATCAACGACTACACGGGGCGCCTGAACCAGCCCGAGATCCCGAACGAGCTCGGCCGGATCATCCGCCTCCTGGGCGCACCTCCGGAGCACCGATCCCGAGCTGTTCCTGGTCGCCGAGCGCGAGGCCCGGATCATCGGCTTCATCGCGGCCGTGCGCCGCGAGGAGCTGTGGTTCCTGTCGATGTGCTTCGTCCGCCCCGGCGAGCAGGGCCGGGGGCTCGGCCGCCGGCTGCTCGAAGCGGTGCTGCCCGCCGACGGCGCGATCCGGGCCACCGCCACCGACAGCCTCCAGCCCCTCTCGGGTGCCCTGTACAGCCGCTACGGGATCGTGCCCAGCCTGCCCCTCTTCTCGCTGAGCGGCTACGTGACCCGGCCCGAGGTCCTGCCCGACCTGCCCCCGGGCATCGTCGCCGTGCCGTTCGAGACGATCGCCGGGTCGGGGGCCGGAGGCCATGCCGAGCTGGCGGGCATCGTCGACGCGATCGATCGCGAGCTGCTCGGCGTCGCCCACCCCCAGGACCACCGCTTCCTGCGCACCGAAGGGCGGCACGGCTTCCTGTACCGCGACGTCGTCGGCTCGCCACGCGGCTATGGCTATGCCTGGGAGACGGGCCGGGTCGGTCCCGTCGCGGTTCGCGACCCCGAGCTCCTCGGGCCGGTCCTCGGCCACCTGCTGCGGGTCGTGCCGTCGCGCGGCGCCCAGGCCGTCTGGCTGCCGGCCGCCGCCCGGCCGGCGGTCGAGCTCCTCCTCCGGGCCGGCCTGCGGTTCGAGGATTTCCCGATCCTGCTCGGCTGGAATCGGTCGTTCGGGTCGTTCGAGCGCTACCTGCCGATCTCGCCTGGCCTGCTCTAGGACGTTCGGCCGACGGACAGGTGCGGTCGGGGGTGGTAGCCTCCGGGCGTGGCTTCCCCGAACGCGGCCCCGCCCCGAGCCGCCACGCGTTCGCTCCGTGAGCACCAGGCCGCCCATCCGATCGCCGAAACCCCGGACGACCGGGCGATCCTCGTCCTGCACGACGTCACCAAGACGTACCCCAACGGCAAGACGGCCCTGCGCGACGTCGACCTGGTCATCCCCGAGGGCGACTTCGTCTTCCTGGTCGGTGCGTCGGGGGCCGGCAAGTCGACCCTGATCAAGCTCCTGATCCGGGACGAGATCGCGACCCGGGGCGCCGTCCTGCTCGAGGGCCAGGACCTCGCCCGCCTGAACCGGCGCGAGGTACCCCGGATCCGGCGCAAGATCGGGACCATCTTCCAGGACTTCAAGCTGCTGCCGTCGAAGACGGTCCGCGAGAACGTCGGCTTCGCCCTCGAGGTGACCGGCACGCCGCGCCGCCAGATCGGGCCGGCGGTGGAGCGGGTGCTGGCCCTCGTCGGCCTCACCGCCCAGGCCGCCCAGCTGCCGTCGCAGCTGTCGGGCGGCGAGCAGCAGCGGACGGCGATCGCCCGGGCGCTCGTCCATGATCCCCGCCTGATCATTGCCGACGAGCCGACCGGCAACCTCGACCCGCTGATCAGCTGGGAGATCATCCAGCTCCTGTCCCGGATCAACGAGCTGGGGGTCACGGTGCTCATGGCGACCCACAATGCCGAGATCGTGACGGCCCTCCGCCGGCGAGTCGTGGCCCTCGAGGACGGCCGGATCACCCGCGACGAGCTCGGCGCCGCCTACCACCGCGAGGACTGACGGCCGGTGCTGTCGTTCGTCGCGTTCAGCCTGAAACGGGCCTGGCAGGGGTTCTGGCGGAACGCCGTGATGAGCATCGCGGCGACCGCCACGATGGTCCTGATGCTCGTCCTGCTGAGCGCCTTCTTCGTCGTCCTGTCCGGCCTCGACGCCGGGCTCCAGTTCGTCGAGCAGAAGGTGGAAGTCGTGGCCGAGCTGCGCGACGACGCGCCCGACCTGAAGGTGGCCCAGCTCCGCCAGGACGTGGCCGCCCTGCCCGAGGTGGCCTCGGTCGAGTACATCGACAAGGCGACGGCCCTGGCCCAGTTCAAGCAGCGGATGGCCCAGCAGGGCCGCGAGGACCTGACCCAGTACCTCGACTCGAATCCGCTCCCGGCGACCCTCAACATCAAGCTCAAGGACCCCCACCAGTTCGGCAGCGTCGTCAGCGTCCTGCGCGCCCGCACCGACGTGGTCTCGACCGTCGAGGAGGTCCAGAACCTCGTCGACCGGGTCCTGACCGTGACGAACCTGCTCAGGACCGGCGGCCTGGTCCTGCTCGGGCTGGTCGGCCTGACGGTCCTGTTCATCATCGTCAACACGATCCGGCTGGCCGTCGTCGCCCGCTCGGAGGAGATCGAGATCATGCGCCTGGTCGGCGCCTCGGACGCCTTCATCCGCTGGCCGTTCATCTTCGAGGGCGCCCTGGTCGGCCTGCTCGGGGCCCTGATCACGCTCGTCCTGCTGGCCCTGGGGGCCGCCCCGCTGACCAACCTGATGACCCGCTTCTTCGAGATCCTGCCGCTCGAGCTCGGCTCGTTGTCACGCAACCTGGCGGTCATCGTGCTGGTCACCGGGATCGGACTCGGCACGCTCGGGTCGTGGGTCTCGGTCCGGAGCTACCTCCTGAAGTAGGTCCGGCCGGCCGAGGCGGGACCGGACCGCGACGGCACGTCCGGCCAGCGACGGCGCGGCGCGGCGGGCCGCGGTAGGCTGCCGGTGCCCAAGCTCCGCCTGCCGCGGAGCCGAGCAAGCCGCAGACCAGGACGAGTGATGCTTCCCACCGATCCCCCCGCCGGCGACCCGGTTCGCACCCCCGGCCCGGCGCCGACCCGGCGCATCCGGCAGCCTGCCCTGGTCGATCGCCCTCGTGGCGATCCTCGGCGGCTCGGGCCTCTTCCTGTCCGGGTTCGCCCTCGGTGCGCAGCGCGCTTCGACGCCCGGCACGCCGGTCGAGGCCCAGCAGGCATTCCAGCCGTTCTGGGATGTCTACAGCGCGATCGAGAACGACTATGCCCTCGACCAGGTCGACCGCCGGACCCTGGTCGAAGGGGCGATCAAGGGGATGATCGACGCCCTCGGCGACCCGTTCAGCCAGTACCTCAGCCCGAACGACTTCCAGACGACGCTCGAGGGCCTGGCCGGCACGTTCACCGGGATCGGCGCGGCCATCCCGGCGACCTCGACCAAGGACAACTCGGCGTGCACGACCCTGAGCGCCAGCTGCACGCTGGTCGTGTCGAGCGTGATCCAGGGCGCTCCGGCCGACAAGGCCGGCGTCCTGCCCGGCGACCGGATCCTGACGATCGACGGCCAGACCCTGGCCGGCAGCGTCGACGCGGCGGTCGCCCGGATCCGGGGCGCCAAGGGCACGACGGTCGTCCTCGGCATCCGACGGGCCGGCTCGAGCAGCCCGATCGAGATCTCGATCGTTCGGGACGTCGTGGTCCAGCAGGAGGTCGAGACTCGGTCGCTGGCCGGCGGCACGGTCGGCTACGTCCGGCTGGTGGGCTTCAGCGACCAGTCGGCGCGCGCCTTCGCGGCCGCAGTCAAGGCCGACGTGGCGGCCGGCCAGAGCCGCCTGGTCATCGACCTGCGCGGCGACCTGGGCGGCTACATCACCGCCGCCCAGGCGGTCGCCAGCCAGTTCCTGGCCAACGGCGTGATCTTCTACGAGCAGGGCGCGGACGGCGTCCAGGTGCCCACCGACGCGACGGCCGGTGGGGCGGCGACCGATCCCCGGATCAAGGTGGTCGTGCTGGTCGACGGCAACACCGCATCGGCCAGCGAGATCGTGGCCGGTGCCCTCCAGGCCCGCGGGCGGGCCGAGCTGATCGGCAGCCAGACGTATGGCAAGGGCACGATCCAGGCCTTCCAGCAGCTCTCGGCCGACAGCGGCGGCTTCCGCCTGACGATCGCCAAGTGGCTGACGCCGAACAATGTCTGGATCCACCACGTCGGCCTGACTCCGGACATCCCGGTCACGACCCCGGCCAACACGCCGGCCGGCTCCGACCCCGTCCTCGACAAGGCGCTCCAGGTCCTGGCGGCCGCGCCGAGCGCCGCCGCCCCGCTTCGGTCGATGCCTCGCTTGCCGCGGGCTGCCTGACCGCTGCCTGGGCAACCCGACCCTGGCGGCGGCCGGCGGGTATTGCGCTGAGCGCGACCTTCGGGTACGGTTTCCGCGAGCGAAAGGAGGTGATGTGCAGTGTCTGAACGTCGTCGCTGCACCACCTCGCAGGAGATGACCGTCTAAGCGGACACCCTGCGGGTGGTGAAGCGTTATCGGGCGCCGGTCCGCAAGGACCGGCGTTCGTGTGCCTGGACCCGGCCGGAGCCGGGGTCCATGAGCGCTCACCCAGCCACCCGCCCCGTGCGGCGCCCGGCGCGCTGCAGCGCGGTACGATCCGCCGGCCGCCATCACCGAAGGAGTCCACCATGGGCGAGGAGACGATCGCCCTCAACCGACGAGCACGCCACCAGTTCACGATCGACGACACGTTCGAGGCGGGCATCGCCCTGACCGGCACCGAGATCAAGTCGGTCCGCGGCCATCACGTCAACCTGTCCGACGCGTACGCCCGGATCGACCACGGCGAGATGTGGCTGTTCGCAGCCCATATTGCCCCCTACGAGGGCGGCAACCGGCTGAACCACGAGGCGAAGCGGACCCGCAAGCTGCTCGTCCATCGGGCCGAGCTGACCCAGCTGCTGTCGAAGACGAAGCAGAAGGGCCAGACGATGGTCCCCTTGCGCCTGTACATCAACGAGCGTGGCCGGGCCAAGGTCGAGATCGGCCTGGCCCGTGGCAAGCAGCTCTACGACCGGCGGCGAGACATCGCCGAACGTGACTCGCGGCGCGACGTGGCCCGCCAGATGGCCGACGTCTCGCGCGGTCGCTGAGTTCGCGGCTCATCCTGGCGGCGCCGTACCGCTCCAATCCGGATCGCCGACCCGCCCGCTTGAGCACGATTCGGATCCGCTGGGTAGCCCGTCGCCGCCACCTACGGCCGAGGATTCCGACCATACGCGTCGCCCGGGCGCAAATTCGGCACGAACTCGGGCGGCCGGGGCTCCGTCCACCCCAAGGTTGGTACGAATGCCGCCACCAGACGCGCTATCGCCGAGTTGCCCCGGGTACGGGCTCCGTTGCCTCGCGTGGTGCCCGCGGCCCCGCACGAATCCGTCCCGAGTGACCGCCCGGAGGCCACTCCGGGGTTCGAATTGGCCCGTTACGCGTCTGGTGGCGGCATTCGTCCCAACTTCGGGGCGAGCCCGGCGAGGGCGGAGCCAGCGGGGCAGCGCTTGGCAGGGAGCCGGGCTTGTGGGATGATCCGCGTCCGTCGAACGCAGGTTCGATGGCCGTGGGGATGCGTGGATTCGACAGGGTCCAGCTACCAGGGAACGCGAGCCGAGGATGTCGCTCTGGCCTCGTTAAAAGGCGACAAAACGAAGTAACTGGCAACCGCCAGCCTGCTCTCGCCCTCGCTGCTTAGGCAGTAAGGTGAGCGTGGAAGCAGCCTCCTCCTCGCGGGCTGTGGAAGCGTCATTCAGCGAGGATGCGAACGGTGCAATCGCCGCGTAGCGTCGTTCAAAGCCCGATCTAGGGACACGTGACTGGACCGGCCGGGAGCCTGCCGATGGGCGCCTGGTCGGTTGACGACAAATCATCGGACACGCTCGTAGTGGTCCCTGGCGAAGGGTTCTGGACGGGGAGTTCGACTCTCCCCCATCTCCACCAACTGCTCGTCGCGCCTCGCCGCGCTCCCTCCTCCCGGGCGCCCTCGGACCACAGTCGCCCGCATCCGGCAGCCTCAGGAGGCGTTCTCATGGAGTTCAAGCTCGAAGTCGTGGTCATGCCGGTCAGCGACGTCGACCGGTCCAAGGCCTTCTATGTCGATCGGGTCGGCTTCAACCTGGACGTCGACTTCCAGGCCGGCGACTTCCGGGTCGTCCAGCTGACGCCGCCCGGCTCGGCCTGCTCGATCACCCTGATGACGTCGTCGGACATGACCCCGGGCAGCCTCCAGGGCCTCCACCTGTGCGTCGAAGACATCGAGGCGGCCCGGGCCGAGCTGGTCGGCCGCGGCGTGGAGGCGAGTGAGATCTACCACTTCGACGGCGGCGGCCACGCGCCCGGCCCGGATCCCACCCGGCAGAAGTACGCCTCGTACCTCTCGTTCAGCGATCCGGACGGCAACGGCTGGCTGGTCCAGGAGATCGGTCCAGCGAGCTAGGCTCAGTCCGGCGCCACACCCAGCACCAGGGTCAGGAAAGGGATCGGACCGATGCAATCCAACGAGCTCGCGGCAGGGGCGGGCCAGGCGATCGTCGTGTACGTTTCCGACGACACGAGCGACGAGGTCGATCCGAACGCGATGTACGGCGAGATCGCCGATGACGCGGCGGCCCGCCTGCTGAAGGGCCAGCGGCTGGTCTCGCTGGCTGCCTCACCGCTCCGCCATGCCCAGTCGTTCATTGGTCGCGAGGGCAGCGGCTACGAGACGAAGATCAGTGTGGCCGCGATCTACGTGGCGACGCCCGGCTGACGGGGCGGTCCGAGGCGGGCCGGCTGGCGGCGACCGATCAGGCGACGCCCTTCATGATCACGCCGATCATCCGGGCGTAGTGCGAGTAGTACGTCTTCTGGTCGATGACCTTGCCGTTCCTGTCGCGAACGGTGACGGTGCGCCAGACGTCCTGGCCATCGGCCTGGTACTCACTCTGCACGACCTGGCCGGGCCGGAGCGACTTCGTGTGCTCGACCACGGTATAGCCGCGGATGTAGTTCTTCACGGTCGGCGCTGAGATGCTGACGGTCCGGCCGGTCGGCACGCTGTACAGCGTGAACCGGACGATGCCCGGCTTGGCGTAGGTCCGGATCAGGATCGGGTACGGCGTGTCGTTCGTGAAGGTCATGTTCTGGACGGCGCTGCCGTCTTCCCAGACCGTCGCATCGAGGCCGAGCGGATAGCGCGAGATGTAGTAGTAGTGGTTCGCCCGGGCGCCCATCTTCAGGCCGGCCCGCAGGGCGGCATTGAACAGGGTGGTCGAGGTCGAGCAGATCCCGCCACCGATCGTCTTGCCCTCGACCGAGTGGCCGTTGATGATCGCGCCGCCGAGCTTGTAGCCCTTGGCCAGGCTGACCACCCCGACGGCCTTCCAGAAGTTGAACTCGGCGCCCGGGGCAACGATCGTGCCGTCGATCGCCATCGCCGGGATCGTGATGTTGGCGCTGTTGCCGTTGTGGGCGCCCGGGGCGTAGTAGGTGGTCCAGCTCGAGATCGCGCGCATCTGCGGCGCGGCGCTCGTGGCGGCGGCCGTCGTCAGGTTCGGCGTGGTCGTCGCGATCGACGGCGTGAGCGGGGCGGTGCTGGCGATGCCCGCCGAGCGCTGGCCGAGGAGCGCCTGGATCAGGGCGACCGAGCCGGCAACGTCGAGCGCCCGGCCGTCCTTGCCGGCGATGACGCCGACGACCTTGTTCTTCTTGCTCACCAGGAACGATGCATCGACCGCCTTGCGGTTGATCGACTTGGCCAGCCCGTTCAGGGAGGCGCTGACCTTGGCCGGGTCGGCCTGCACGCCGTACGTGCCGTCGGCCGCCGTGCCGACCGCGAGCCAGGACGCGACCGTCGCGGCCGGGATCGTCCAACTGTCGGTGTCGTGGGTCAGGACGATCGGGGCGATCTCGGCATTGCCGCCCGCCGCCGCCTGTCGGGCCTGGCTGGTACTGACGAGCGGGGCGACCGGCGTGAGGTCGGCCGAGACGTCGATCGTCTGCTGGGCCGCCGCATTCGGCGAGCCGAGGGCCAGCATCACCTGGCGGGCCAGGGCATCGACTGACAGCGTCCGGCCGTCGCTCGAGGTCGTGGCTGACGAAGCCGGCGGCCGTCTTCTGGACGCTGGCGTTCATCGGGGTACGGGCAATCGAGGTCGCTACGCGGGCGAGGCTCGCCTCGAGCGCGGCCGGGTCGAAGGTCACGACCGGCGCGACGGTCGTCCCCCGGAGTGCCGTCCGGATCTCATCGCTCACCCGGGTGAGCGGATTGCCCGAGCGACCGACATCGAGGGCAGCGGTGACCATCGCGTCGACATCGAGGCGCCGGCCGAGCTCGGCGAAGCTGACCTTGGCCGTGCCATCGGGCAAGCTCAGGGTCAGCGTCGCCCTGGCCGAGTGAGGCGTAGGCGGCCGTGAGCGCGGCGCCGGCCTCGTCGCGAGTCAGGCCGGACAGGTCGACCGAGCCGCCATGGACACCGGCCCCGACCTTGCCGGCGTGGGCCTGCTCGTAGGCGAACACCCCTCCGGCGGCGACGATCAGGGCGAGCCCGATCCCGATGAGGAACGCGAGCACGACCCGCGGCCAGCGTGCCGAGCGCGGCGAATCGAGCGTCGCGGGCAGTTCGGTTTCGGTCGTCGTGGTCATGTGCGGAGGTCATCCTATCAGCCGCTTCAATCCCTGCTCCCAAGGCAGAGGTCCTGTTCCCTGGGGTACGTCTCGACGAGCGAGCCGGTTCGCTCGTGACGCTCAGGCGCGGGGCAGGACGATCACCCGCCGGTTCGGCTCCTCGCCGATCGACTGGGTCGCGACGTCCGGATGGTCGCGCAGCGCGATGTGGATCCAGCGCCGCTCGAGGGCCGACATCGGCTCGAGCTGGAGCATCTTGCCGGTCTCGCCGACCCGCTCCGCGGCCCGACGGGCGATCTCGACGAGCTGGCGCTCGCGCCGGCCGCGGTAGTCCTCGACGTCGACCAGGACCCGGGTCCAGTCGCCCATCTGCCGCGACAGCATCAGGTTGACGAGGTGCTGGAGCGCGGACAGGCGCTCGCCCTTGCGGCCGATCAGCGCGCCGAGCGCCTCCTTCTCGTCGCCTTCGCCGATGACGTTGAGGCGGCTCGTCTCGCCGGCCCGGACCTCGACGCGTACGTCGAAGCCCATCAGGCGCATCAGCTTCTCGAGGATGTCCTTGCCCGCGGCGAGGGCCTCGGGCGACGCCTCGGCGGCCTCGAGGTCGGCCCGCTCGGCGGCCACCGAGCCTCGCGCGGCAGCCACCTCGGCTGCCTCGCGCTCGGACAGGTCGGAGGCCGGCGGGCGATGGACGGGGCGGTCGCCGGCCGGTCGCTCGCGATCCTGGCGCGGCCGATCCGTGCGCGGGCGGTCGTCGCGCCGCGGGCGGTCGTCACGCCGCGGGCGGTCGTCGCGAGCCGGGCGATCGGCCAGGGGCGCGTCCGCGGGGCGTGCGTCGGCTCGGGGACCCTCGGCGGCCGCCGCGGGGTCGGTCGATCCGCGGTCGGGGCCGATCGTCCCGGGGCCGATCGTCGGGCGTCGTCGGGCCGATCGTCGCGGGGCCGATCGTCGCGGCGCGGGCCGCGGTCTCGATCGCCGTCCCGGCGGGGCGGGCGGTCCTCGCGGGCGGGGCTGGGCGGCAGCGGCGTGGCGGCGGCCGCCTCGCGCTTGGGGGCGCTGCCACCGAGCGCGGCGCGCGGGGCGGCCACGATCCGGGCCGGCTCGGCACCCATGCCGAGGACGCCCCGGCTGCCGGGGTGAGGATCTCGAAGTCGAGGTCGTTCGAGCCCGACCCGAACGCCTCGCGGGCCGTTGCAGCGCCTCCTCGACGGACTTGCCGGTGAATTCCTGGTACGCACTCATGATCAGCGTCGTCTCCCTCGTCGGCCCTGCCGGCCGCCCCGTTCGCGGGGGCGGATCGTCGTCGCGGCTTTTGCGGCCCGTTCGTCGGATTGGGTAAGGACGGAGTTCGCCGCCCGCTTCGATCGGGTCCGCGGTGCGGGATCGGCACCGGGAAGCGCGGGGTGTGGGCCGGGCGAACGCCGGGTCCCAGCCGAACATCGGGAACATCCCGCCCCAGCCGATGATCAGGTATTGCTGGACGATCGAGAAGATCGTCGACACGATCCAGTAGATGAACAGGCCGGCCGGCAGGAACCCGCCGTAGAAGATCGAGATGAACGGCAGGAAGAGCATCGTCTGGCGCTGGATCTTGGTGTTCTGGTCGTCGGGCGTGTTCGGGTCGCGGCGGGGCATCGTCATCCGGGACTGGAACGAGCTGGAGCAGCCGACGAGATGATGGCCAGCAGGCTGATCCCGAGCACCGGCATCGTGAACAGGACCTGCGGCTGGCTCAGGTCGACGCCCGAACGACCGTCGGGTTGATGCAGGGCTGGACGTGTCCGGGCGAGATGTACGTGGCCGGAGGGCAATGAAGGTTGAGCGAGCTGGAAGCCGAACACCTCCAGCATCGCCGTCGGATCGTAGTTCTGGAGGCCCGCGCTGAAGACCGAGTACATCGGGATCAGCAGCATGAACTGCAGGATCAGGGGCAGGCAGCCCGGGCCGGGTTGACCCCGCGCTCCTTGTAGAGCGCCTGGGTCGCCTCCTGGACCTTGACCCGGTCGCCCTTGAAGCGCCGCTGGATCTCCTTGACCTCCGGCCCCAGGAGCTGCATCCGCCGCTGGCTGACGATCTGCTTGCGGAACAGCGGGATCAGGATGACCCGGACGAGCAGGGTCACGGCGATGATCGCGATGACGATGCTGCCGGTCGCCTGCTCGAACCGCGACCAGGATGATGAACAGGGCCTGGAAGATCGGCGTGAACAGGCAGGCGAGCAGCGAGAACGGGTCGCTCGGGTTCGCCGGTTGGAGCGGGGTTGCGGCCGGCGGCGGGGTCGCTTCGGGCGTCGGGGTGGCGGTCTGGCCGGGGGCCAGGGTGGCCGCCGGGGTGAGCCCGGCGCAGGCGGCGAGGACGAGCACGACGACGACGAGGAGCAGCGCGACGCCGAGGTACGGACGCGACCGCCGGTAGAGATAGCGCAGGCCGTCGGTCATCGCGTCAGCGCACCGGGTCGTAGCCGCCGGGATGCCAGGGATGGCAGCGGGCGATCCGCCGGGCACCCATCCAGCTGCCCCTGAGCAGGCCGTAGCGCTCGATGGCCTGCTCGGTGTAGCGCGAGCAGGTGGGCTCGTAGCGGCAGCTGGACGGCAGCCACGCGAACACGACTCGGTAGAGCTTGATCAGCCCGATCCCGATCCGCTTCACGCGGTGTTCGGTCCTTCCAGGACGCCTCCCCGACGGAGGAGCCGTGCAACGCCCCGGCCAGCGCCTCGTGGTCGCGTTCACGAGCGCCGGCCGGGCGATGATCAGGACGTCCCAGCCCGGCTGGAACGAGGGCGCCAGCGCCCTCAATGCCTCACGGAGCCGGCGGCGAAGGCCGATTCCGGACGACCGCCCCGCCGAGCTTTCGGCCGGTCGCCATTCCGAACCGCGTCGTCTCGAGGTCGGTCCGCAGGATCCGGACGACGAGGAGTGGGTGGGACCGAATGGTCCCCGTGGCCTGGATCGCCGCGAAATCCCGTGGACGGGAGAGCATCACGAGACGCGGCGGGTGCGTGCCGCGCTCGATCAGGCCGTCAGCCGCTTCCGACCTCGGGCCCGACGGGCGGCCAGGACGCGACGGCCGCCGGTCGTCTTCATCCGGGCGCGAAAGCCGTGCTCCTTGGCGCGGTGGCGCTTCTTGGGCTGGTAGGTCTGCTTCATCGGGACTGTGCGCGATCCTCTCCATCAGGCCTCGGGGCCGCCGGTTGACGGTTGGTTCCGACCCCTAGAGGCACGCGAACGCGCCGGGCGCCCGAAAGCGCCTGGCGCGTCGTCGTCCGGGGGATTATATGGACGGCCCCGAAGGAGTGTCAAACCTCGGCCCGGTTCGGGCGCCCGAGTGAGCGGCCGGGGTAAGCGGCCGGGGAGAGCGGCCGGGGAGAGCGGCCGGGGAGAGCGACGGGGGTGCGGCGCGGCTTCCGGCGTTGAGGCGGCGCCAACTCCGCACCGGCGGATCTTCCGGTTCACCAACCGGGGTGGTGGTAAGCAAGGATCCGAGGCGCCCGAGGTCGCTTCTGGCGGCGGCAGGGCCCCATCCACGCAGGGGGGTCGGGTCCTGGCTCTGGGGCTCCGCGGAGAATCGGGCCACGTGTGTGCGTACCACCACACCGGTTGGTATCTCGGAAGTTCCGGCCCGTTTTGGCGGCCCGTTCGGCGGCAGGGTCGGCGGCTGGGTCGGCGGCCGGGTCGGCGACCGGATCGGCGACCGGCGCGGCCCGTTTCTGGCGTTCATCGAGCGGCGGTAGTTGCTGGACGCGAACCGGGAGTCTCGACGAGCTTGATTCCGGGCCGGCAGCTTCGTACCCACACACGAATACAAGGCCGCTGGCGAACCTTGGGCGGCCGAAGTCGGCGCCCGGTCCCGTCCAACACTGCTCGGGCTAATCATCGCCAGGATTCGGGGTGCACGGGACGGAGGTGGCGCATGACTCACGGGCGCCGGGCACGCCGCCGACGACGCCCTGCCGGCACCGAGCGGGGACTCGCATCGCCCCGATCCGGACCCCGAGCGAGGGTCCCGGACGACCATGCATGGATACTCCCTGGGAGTATCCCAATTCCCATGCGCCGGCGCCTTGCTAGGCCGGCGGAGCCGGTGCTATCCTTCCCGAGCCCCCGGCGCCGGGACGCTCGCGGGCACCTTCGGAGCCCCCCGGAGGAGCAGGTGGAGCGACCAGGCCGGCCCCGCACAGCGGCGTTCGTGGCGCGTACACCTCGGCTTCGCCGTCGCCTCATCTCGTGGCCGCCGCGTCGGCAGAACGATCCGCCGGAGCGGCAATTCAATCCTCCGAGCTGCAGGGTCACGATCGAGCATATGGACGCGAAGCAAGTCTGGCGAGCCGCCCTCGGCGAGCTCCAGGTCTCGCTGTCGCCGGCCAACTTCGAGACCTGGCTGCGCGACACCGAGCCTCGTCGACGTCGACGACAACCGCTTCCGGATCGCGGTCCCGAACGGGTTCGCCAAGGACTGGCTCGAGACCCGCTACCGCTCGCTGATCTCCCAGACGCTGGCCCGGATCGTGGGCTACAGCGTCCAGGTCGAGTTCGTCGTGATCGTCCGGAGCCGCCGACCGAGGCCGCGGCCGCCGACCCGGCGACGCCGACGGCGCCGCGCCACGCCAGCATGTCCGGCTCGAGCCCGGCCGGGTCGGCGGCGAGGGCGGCGCGAGCGAACCTCAACCCGCGCTACACGTTCGCGAACTTCATCGTCGGCTCGGCCAACCGCCTCGCCCACGCGGCCAGCCTGTCGGTCGCCGAGCGGCCCGGCCACGCCTACAACCCGCTCTTCCTGTACGGCGGCGTGGGCCTCGGCAAGACCCACCTGATGCACGCGATCGGCAACCAGGTCATCGCCAAGTTCCCGCGCAAGAGGGTCGTCTACGCGACCTCCGAGAAGTTCACCAACGAGTTCATCACCTCGATCCAGCAGGGCAAGATCGACGAGTTCCGGGCGCGCTACCGGCGGATCGACCTCCTCCTGATCGACGACATCCAGTTCATCGCCGACAAGGAACGGACCCAGGAGGAGTTCTTCCACACGTTCAACGCGATCCACGAGGACGGCAAGCAGATCGTGCTGTCAGCTCGGACCGGCCGCCCAAGGCGATCCTCACCCTCGAGGAACGGCTCCGCAGCCGGTTCGAGTGGGGCCTCATCGCCGACCTCACGGCGCCCGACCTCGAGACCCGGATCGCGATCCTCCGGGCGAAGGCCGAGGAGAGGCGCGTCCCGATCACCTCGGACGTCATCGAGTTCATCGCCCGCAAGGTCGTCAGCAACATCCGCGAGCTCGAGGGCGCGCTCAACCGGATCGTCGCCTACGCCAGCATGGGCGCGATGCCGATCAGCATCGAGCTCGCCCAGGCGGTCCTGGCCAACGTCCTCTACAACCCCAAGAAGCGCCAGGTCACCCCGGAGCGGATCGCCAAGGTGGTCTCCGACTACTACGGCGTGCCGATGGACGCGCTCCAGGGCCAGAAGCGCGACAAGGCGATCGTCGTGCCGCGCCAGATCGCGATGTTCCTGATGCGCGAGGAGACGGACGTCTCGCTGCTCCGGATCGGGGCCGAGCTCGGCGGTCGCGACCACTCGACGGTCCTCCACGCCTGCGACAAGATCAATCGCGAGACGGCCGCCAACGACGAGCTGCGGCGCGAGATCGCCGCGGTCCGCGAGCTGATCTACGCCGACTGAGCCCGCCGGCCGGCAGCGGCCGGCGCGAGGCCTGGGCCCGGGCAGGCCGATCGCGCGACCGCCCCGGACTCACCCGGAGCACCCATCTTGACCCCGTTTCTGTGGACAAGGGCCCGATTCGCGTGGACAACCACCCACCGTTGTGGAGAACCTGCGGGTCCGGGGACGTCCCATGGGAACGGCTCCGACGGGAATCCGGCGCCGGCCACCTGAAGCGGTCCACAGGGATCCGCCCGGACTCTCCCCGACAGCCGGCCGGTCGTCCACCACAGCCGGTCCGTCGTCCACGTCCGAATCGTGCCCGGCCGAGCGCGACGGTCCACACCGTCAACAGGATGATGACGATGATGACGGACTAAGATAGGTTTGCTTGAAATCCCCAGAGATGCTCAACCGCGCCGGGCTTTGGTGCCGAGCCCGCGCCCTGGCGCCCGCCCCGAGCCCGCCTGTCCGACTTCCTGGAGTGAACCCAACGTGAAACTCTCGGTCATGCAGGAGAACCTGGCGCGCGGCCTGTCGGTCGTCAGCCGCGCGGTCTCCACCCGGAGCACGCTGCCGGTGCTCGCCAACGTCCTGCTCCAGACCGAGGACGCGGGGCTCAAGCTCACCGCGACGAACCTCGAGATCGGGATCACCTACTGGGTCCCGGGCAAGATCGAGACGGACGGCGCGACCACCGTCCCGGCCCGGCTGCTGACCGACCTCGTCAACTCGCCTGCCGGCCGGCGAGCGGGTCGACCTCGAGCTCCAGTCCGGCGACACGCTCCGGATCCGCTGCGGCCGGTTCGAGATCGCACGTCAAGGGGATCGACGCCGAGGAGTTCCCGGCGATCCCGACGGCCGGTGAGCGGCCGACGACCCGGATCTCCCAGAAGGTCCTCCGGCAGGCCCTCGACGAGACGGCCTTCGCGGCCGCCAGCGACGAGGCCCGGCCGATCCTGACCGGCGTCCTGGCGCGCTTCGAGGGCGACCAGCTGACCCTCGCCGCGGCCGACAACTACCGGATCGCGGTCAAGACGATCGCCGATCCTCGACCCGGTCGAGGACACGAGCCTCGTCGATCCCGGCCCGGTCCCTCAACGAGCTGGCCCGGGTCCTGGCCGACACCGACGACCCGGTCGAGGTCGTCCTCGCCGCCGGCGCGCAACCAGGTCCTGTTCCACCTCGAGGGCATCGACCTCGTCAGCCGCCTGATCGACGGCCAGTTCCCGAACTACCAGCAGGTCCTGCCCAAGGCCCACACCACCCGGGCCGTGGTCGATCGCGAGGAGCTGCTCAAGGCGGTCCGGCCTGGCCGCCCTCATCGCCAACGCCGTCGGCCAACATCGTCAAGCTCCAGGTCAGCGTCGACGGCGAGCCGGGGTCGCCGTCACGGCCAACGCCGAGGTCGGCGACAACGAGGGCCAGGTCGAGGCCGACGGTCGAGGGCGACGGCACGACGATCGCGTTCAACGCCCGCTACCTGCCGGACGTCCTCCAGAACGTCGACGCGCCGAGCAGTTCGCGCTCGAGCTCAACGGCCCGCTCTCGCCCGGCGTCTTCAGGCCGATCGGCGACGACACGTACATCGCACGTGGTCATGCCGGTCCGGACCACCTCCTAGGAGGCCCCGGAGCCCGGCGGTCGCCGGGCAGTGCCGGGTCGAAGCCCTGCTCGAGCGCCTCGCTCCTGCTCGACCTGCGGGGCTACGCGCCGCTCGAGCGTCCATCTCGGCCCGGGACCGCACCTGCTCTGGGGGCCGAACGCGGCCGGCAAGACGAGCCTGCTCGAGGCGATCGTGCTGCTCGCCTGGGGCCGCTCGCACCGGACCGCCGACCGACGCCGAGCTGATCCGCTGGGGTGCGCCGATGGCCCGGGTCGAGGGGATCGTCGACGGCGGCACGGCCGGCGGCGGCGCGACCGTCGAGGTTGCCCTCCTGCGCGAGGGCAGCGGCGGTCAGCGCAAGCGGATCCGGGTCAACGGCGTGCCCCGCCGGGCAGCCGAGCCTGGCCGGGCACGCTCCGGGTCGTCCTGTTCGCGCCCGAGGAGATGCTCCTGATCGCCGGCTCGCCGTCCCTGCGCCGGGCGGCGCTCGACTCAGCTGGCCGCCGGCCGCTCGCCGGCCTACCCGGCCGACCTGGCGACCTACGGCCGGGCGCTCCAGCAGCGCAACAGCCTGCTCCGGGCGATCCGCGAGGAGCAGGCGAGCCGGGACGAGCTGCGGTTCTGGGACACCGCCCTGCTCGACTGCGGGTGCGGCGGTCGTCGCCGGCCGGCTGCGCCTGCTGGAATCGATCGCCGAGCCGCTGCGCGGCAGCCCATCGCGAGATCGCCCCCGAGGAGGCGCGCGCGCTGACCCTTCGCTACGAGACGAACGCGCCGGCACGGCCCGGGCGAACCGATCCGGGCCGCGCTTGCCCGCCGGCTGGCCGAGACGGCCGAGAAGGAGGTCTGGAACGGCTCGACGCTGGTCGGACCGCACCGCGACGATCTCGTCTTCGAGCTCGACCGGACGGCACCGTGCGCGACCTGGCCGGCTTCGCCTCGCGCGGGCAGCAGCGGACGGCGATCCTCGCCCTCAAGCTGGCCGAGCTCGACCTGCTGACCGACCTCGACGGCCGGCCGCCGCTGCTCCTCCTCGACGACGTGTTCAGCGAGCTCGATCCAGACCGCCGCTCGCATCTCGTCCGGCGGATCGCCGAGCTGCCCCAGGCCTTGATCACGACGACGACCCTCGACGACCTCGACCCGGCCCTCCGGGCCCATGCCACGAGCTGGGCCGTCGAGACCGGGCCCGACGGCGCGTCGCTCAGCGGCGGGAGCGGAGCGCCGTGACCGACGACGGTGGATCGGGCCGCAGCCGGCGGCGACCGATGGAGCGGATCGGCGACCTGATCCCCGACGCGGCCCGGCGCCTGGGGCTCGAGGATGAGCTGCGCCTCGCCCGGGCCGTGGCGACCTGGGACGCCCTCGTTGCCGAGCGGGTCCCGCCGGCGGCCGGCGCCTGTCGCCTGCTCCAGGCGGACGGCGAATCCTCGTCGTGGAGGCCGATGCGCCGATCGTGGCCCAGGAGCTTCGTCTCCGGGCGCCGGAGCTCCTGGGGGCCTTCCGGGCGGCGCCGGGCGGCTTTCTGGCCCGCGAGCTGAGGGTCGGTCATCCGCCGCGTATAATCCGGCCCACCTGCCAGCCGCCACGGGGGTCGGGCCCAGAGGGGCCGATTGCCCGGACGCCCTCTGACCTTCTTCGCCCACTGAGGCCCGCATGGCCGTTCGGCTCCAGATGAAGCTCGGCTACGCCGCCGACGCAGCGCGCCTGCCCGGATCGCCTGACGCGATCCTGTCCGAAGAGCCGACGATCGGCAGCGTCGTCCGCTCGAAGGGCAGCCTGTACCTGGTCGTGACCTCGCGGACGACCGGGGCCCGGGTCGGTGAGGCCACCCGGCTGGTTGCCGAGGCGATTCGCGACGAGTACTACTACGACGAGTCGGCCGGGATCATGGTCTGCCTCGAGAAGGCGATCCGGGCGGCCAACAAGAAGATCCTCCACCAGCGCGACCGGCTGGGCGGCGACAAGGCCGACGAGGCGAACGGGCCGCTCGGCGTCGGCCTGGCCGTGGTCCGCGGCAACGAGCTGTACGTCGTGACGGTCGGCCCGGCGGAGGCCTTCCTGATCCGCCAGGCCCGCCTGTCGACCCTGCCCGACCCGAGCCGGACCCGGGGCCTGCCCTCCAACGAGCTCGAGCCGAGCGTCTGGCGGGGCGAGATCAACGTCGGCGATTCGCTCGTGATCGCGTCCGAGAACCTCGTCGCCAAGCTCGGCCTGGACGACCTCAAGGATGCCCTGCTGACCCTCCATCCCCAGTCGGCGATGGAGCAGCTCCAGGCCCATTTCCTGGCCGCCGGTGGCTCCGGCAGCGACGCGGCGATCGCGATCGAGGCGACCGAGGTCTCGGCCACCGCCCGACAGCGCCGGCTGGTGCCCGTCCAGGCCCCGGAACCGCTGGCCGGCACGCCCGACCGCTCGCCGATCCCCCTCGCCGACAGCGTCTCGGACGCCGCCAGCTCGATCCAGGAGACCGCCGGCCGGGCGACGGCAGCGGCCGGGGGTGCCGTCGGCCGGGGCGTCGGCCGGATCCTGGACCTGCTGCCCCGCCGCCGGCCCGCGCAGCGCACGGTCACCCCGGCCTCGAGCAAGGTCGAGACCCAGCGCCGGGCCGCGATCGCGGTGCTCGCCTTCGTCGTCCTCGCCCTGGTCCTCGTCTCGGCGACCTCGATCGTCAGCTTCTTCAAGAGCCCGCCGGGCACCCTGACCTCGATCACCGCCGCCCAGCATGCCTTCGAGGCGGCCCAGGGCGACCTGGCCCAGGTCAACGGGCCCGGCGTCGACCTGGTCAAGAACGACCGCAACCGGGCCCAGCAGCTCCTCGACGACGCCTGGCAACAGCTCGGCACGGCGGAGGCGGCCGGGATCTCGACTGCGGTCACCGCGCCCCTCCGAGCCCAGGCCCGGGCCGGCCTCGACGAGCTCTACCACATGCTCGCGGTCAACTCGACCCAGGCCTTCTCGTTTGCCGCGGCGACCCCGGCGGTCGACCTCAAGTCGCTCGTCCTCGGCCCGGACGGCGCCCCGTACGTCCTCGACGCGGCGACGAAGTCCGTCTACCGGATCGACCTCAAGGGCGGCCACGCCGTCGTCGTGGCCCACGACGGCGAGCTCGTCCGGGGGATCAAGGTCGACGTCCCGACCTTCATCGCCGTGGGCGGGCCCGACCTGCTGATCCTCGACGCGAAGAACAACCTGTGGCGCTGGCGGCCGGCGGACGCGACCGGGCGGGGCACGATCGTCAAGGTGATCGTGCGCAACGCCTCGAGCTGGGGCAACGACATCCGGGGGATCGGGACGTTCCTGCGCAACGCCAGCCAGGGCCTCTACAACCTGTATGTCGTCGACCCGTCGCAGCGCAACATCATCGTCTACACCCCGGCCCTCGACGGCAGCTTCCCGGCCTCGAGCACCGGCCGCCTGGCCACGGCCCAGGACGTGTCGACCGTCGACGCGATGCTGATCGATGGCGACATCTACGTGACCGAGGGCGGCACGCTCACCCGCTTCATCAACGGTGCCTCGCAGGGCTGGAAGGTGGCCGATCCGGGCGACGAGATCCTGCGCGCCGCGCCGCAGTACACGCTGCTCACGACCGCCACCGCCCGGGACACCGGCCTGGTCTACGGCTACGACCGGGCCCAGGCCCGGATCGTGGCAATCGACAAGGACACGGGCAGCGTCGTCGAGCAGTACCAGCTGGCGGGCAGCGACCAGAGCTGGTCGGACCTGCGCGGGATCGCGGTCGTCCCCGGCACGAACGGCGCGCCGGCGAGCATGTACTGGATCGACAAGAACCGGCTGATGAGCTCGACCCTGGTCGCGGTCCCGGCCTCGGGCGCCTCACCCTCGGTCGGCCCCTCGCCGTCGCCGTCGGTCCCGGCCAGCGCCAAGCCGAAGCCGACCAAGAAGCCCACGCCCAAGCCGACGAAGAAGCCCTGACCTTCGGGCCCTTAGTCGGGCTTCGGGCCCTCGCGGTTCTCTGGGTCGACGTCGAGCGAGTTGACGAAGTCACGGAAGACCGCCAGGCGCGGATCGGTCGACTCTTCGCCCTCCTCGGACTCGCCCAGCGAGGCGACGACCGCAGCGTCGGGGCTCACCCCGGCGCGCTCGAGGACCGCCTCCGAGGCGTAGATCGGGACGCCCGCCCGAACGGCCAGGGCGAGCGCGTCGGACGGCCGCGAGTCGACCTCGATCGAGGTCCCGTTGGCCCGGATGAAGAGCCGGGCGTGGAACGTCTCCTCGGACAGGGTCGCGATCACCACCCGCTCGATCGTCGCCCCGAGGTCCTCGAGGATCGTGCTGAACAGGTCGTGGCTGAGCGGCCGCTCGGGCGACACGCCCTGCAGGCGCATCGCGATCGCATTGGCCTCCCAGGGACCGATCCAGATCGGCAGGTAGCGCTCGCGCTCGACCTCCTTGAGGATCACCACGTGGTTGCTCGAGGGCATGTGGACCCGCACGCTCTCGACCACGACCTCGACCAGCTCGCCCGCCATCTCCGGATTATCCCACGGCCCGTCCGGCCGCCCAGCGTCCGGCCCGGTCGACGCTAGTCGTCGCCCAGGATCGGCTCGCCCCGGCCGATCGCCAGGCGGGCGTTCGCCCACAGCCGGAGGCGCAGGCTCCAGAAGTCGCGCACGGCGCGCAGGATCACGCTCGGCCGGGCACCGGTCGGCGAGCCGACGGTCCGGGCGTAGTGGGGGACGCCCACTTCGACCACCGACCGACCGGCGGCGCGCAGCTTGATCAGCAGCTCGGCCGAGAAGAACGCCCCGCCCGATTCCACGCGCAGCCCGCGCAGCGCCGTCCGCCGGATACAGCTTGCAGGCGCAGTCGACGTCGGTCACCCGCAGGCCGAAGAAGACGCGGTTGGCCAGCCGGTACGACCGTGCGTAGAGGGTCCGGATCAGCGGATCCGCGCGCCGGATCCGGAAGCCCACCACGACATCGGGCTGGTCCGCCTCGGCGATCCGGGCCGTGAGCCGGCCGAGGTCCGCGACGGCGAACTGGCGGTCGCCGTCGGTGAATCCGACCCAGTCGAATCGAGCGGCCCGGAAGCCCGAGCGCAGGGCGGCGCCGTAGCCCTGGTTCGTCGGGTGATGGACGACCCGCACGATCTCGGGATGGGCGCCGGCCAGCCCGTCGGCAAGCTGCCCGGTCCGATCGCGCGAACCGTCGTCGACGACGATGATCTCGAACCGCTCGGCCAGCGCCGGCAGGGCCTCGAGCGCATCCCGGACCAGGGCCTCGACGTTGCCCTCCTCGTTGTGGGCCGGGAAGAAGTACGACAGCTCGGCCAGGCGGCCCGCGGCCACGCCGGGGTTCGCCGCCGGGTCGACGACCGGGCGCGCCACGGCGGTCACGGCTGGGCCCCGGTTCGAGCGGTGACCTGGTAGACCGGCTGGTCCGGCTCGGTCGTGTCGACCAGGACGAGGGTATAGCGAGCTTCGAGCGCGGGCAGCTCGTCGGGCAGCCGGACCAGGTAGACCGGGCGGCGGCCGAGGTTGGCATTGATCACATCCGAGACACTACCCAATCCTTCGTCCAGCCGGGTCCGGTCGTCGACGATCGACACGTCCGGGATCTTGCCCTCGATGTCCTGGGCGTACCAGAGCGGGGTCGAGTAGCTCCACCAGCTGATCACCACGCCGTGGGGATCGAGCTTGGGCAGGACGCCGGCCAGCCAGTTGGGCGCGATCAGGTCGGCGCTCCGCGATACCGCGCCGGCGCGGGCCGGCAGCCCGGCGGCGTTGGGGATGAGCAGGACGACCACCAGGGCGACCTCGAGCAGGACGCTCGCCCGGCCGCGGACCCCATCGACGACGGCCGCCCCGAGCGACCACAGGAACGAGCCCTCGGGGGCGTGCTCGGCGGCCCGTTCGAGGAGCGTGACGGCCTCGGCGGCCAGGATCGCCAGCCAGCTGATCACGATCAGGGCCGGCCCCAGCAGGTAGCGCCAGATCTCCGCGTTCGTGTAGGACTCGGCGAACCACGTGGTGAGCAGCACGGCGGGCAGGGT
This sequence comes from uncultured Chloroflexia bacterium, assembly GCA_963727055.1. Lineage (GTDB taxonomy): Bacteria > Chloroflexota > Limnocylindria > Limnocylindrales > CSP1-4 > Palsa-1033. The sequence continues at coordinate 1,013,188 of CAVSEN010000002.1, read as the reverse complement.
CAGGAGGGCGTAGCGCGGCCGGCGGACGACGGTTGCGACGAAGCCGAGCGGGATGAGCCAGGCGAGCGGCCCGAACTGGGCTCCGGCGACCGCCACCAGGTCGGCCAGCTTCAGGTCGAGATGGGCCAGCGGGCCACTGATGCTGCCGGCGAACTGCGTGCCCAGGACGACGTACAGGAAGCCCGACAGGGTCTCGGGGTGGCCGTAGACCAGCGGCGCCCGGAAGATCCCGGCCCGCAGGGGCAGCTCGAGGTAGAGCAGCGCGCTGGTCAGCAGCGCGGCCCCGATGCAGCCCAGGAAGAAGCGCCGGCGGTGGACGATCCCCGGCTCGACGGCCAGCACGTACAGCGCGATCCCGGGGATCAGCAGCAGGGCGAGGTTGTGGTTGGCCAGGGCGATCCCGAAGACGACCGCGGCCGCGACGAGGCTGCGGTCCGCGCGATGGTCGAGTCCGTCGCGATCCGACGCGGACCGGCGGCGCTCCCAGTCGACGAGCAGCCCCAGCAGGATCGCGACCAGGGCCAGGTGGAGCGCATGGACGTCGGCCTGGCTGGCGATCTGCCAGGCGATCGGGGTGGTGGCCAGGAGGAGCCCGGCGGCGAGGGCCACCCAGCGCCGGCCGGTCAGCCAGTCCACGAGGACCACCGTCGCGCCGGCCGCGACGCCGCCCAGGATCGCCGACAGCAGGTTCATCCGGTAGGCCGGATCGCCGAACGGCTGGAGGACGACCGACGCGAACCAGCCCAGGATGACCCAGGCCGGGAAGCCGCTGGGGTGGCCGGTGCCCAGGAGCGGACCGACGGTCTGGAGCTCGCCCGTGTCCCACAGGTAGAGGCCCGGCAGGAGCGTCCGCCAGGCCAGGAAGAACGCCACGCCGGCGGCCAGGATCACCGGCGCCGCACGGCCCAGGCTGACGACTCGCAGCTCCGCCCGCGCGGCCCGATCCCCGGTCATGGTCGCCGACCGGTCGCGATCACCAGCCCAACAGGTGACCCCAGGTCACCCCCCACAGGTTGATGGCGACCGAGGCGCCGACCAGGACGTAGCCGATCGACCGGCGCCGGCTGGCCTGCAGGGCGACCGCCACGAGGACGAGGGCGAACGGCGCGAAGTCGTTGCTGAACCGATAGCCGAACTGGACCCAGCCCTGGCTGAAGTGCATCAGGTTGACGATGGCGATCGCCGCCACCGCCAGGGCGCTGCCGCTGACCAGGCGATCCATCCCCCACCAGCGCAGCGACAGGAAGCCGAGCAGCCAGGCCGGGCTGGTCAGGAACAGGCTCATCCCCACATCGCGCGGGGCGATCACCGGACACGTCGCGCTGAACAGCCCGCGGACCGCGTTCGGGTCGCACGGCGGAAGGATATCCGGCAGGCCGCCGATCATCAGGGGCAGGTTCTGGACGAGGTAGCGCGGGTCCTCGATCGCCCAGCCGGCGTGGTAGTTGAGCTGGGGATAGGCGCCGGTCTCCAGCCCGTACAGGTAGTCGTAGACGGGCGTCATCAGGTGGCCGGTCGTGACCTGGTTGTAGGCCAGGAAGACGAGGATCGGGATCGCCGTCCCGATCCCGGCGGCGATCGCCCGGCGCAGCCACGACCCACCCCCGCCGACGAGCACGAAGAACGGCGCACCGAAGACGACCGTCAGGCGGGCGGTGCAGGCCAGCCCGAACAGGAGCCCCGCCAGGAGCTGGCGCCGATCGAGGCCGAGGAACCGGTTGGCGACGACGACCGTCTCATCTGGGGCGGCTTCGTCGTCTCCAATTGCGGCCCGCGGATCCGCCCCGAGGGCCACCGCGATCGCCGCCAGGGTCAGCCCGACGGCGACGACGTGGGCCAGGAACCAGGTCGAGCCGAGCTCGGCGGCATACCACAGGACCGTGCCCAGACCGAGGAAGATCGTGGTCGCAATCCGAACCGGCCGATCGAGCGGCAGCCGGCCGAGCATCCAGAACGCGAGGGCGACGTCGATCGCGCCGATGAACGTGGCGATCAGCTGGGCATTGGTCGACAGGCCGAAGACGGCCACGAACGGCAGGAGGACGACGGCGGGCAGCGGCGGGAACGGGATGAGCGCTCGCGGCGGCGAGCTGCCGGCGATCGGGAACACGTCCTGGAAGTAGTCGTTGCCCGGCGACGTGGCCGTGCCCGTCACCGGGAACCTGATCCCGGCCTGGCCATCGAGCCAGGCCGACGCCTGCCACACGAAGTGGTTGTAGAAGTTGACCCGATCCGGGTTGCTGATGACGTAGATCACCAGCATCCCCAGGAAGATCAGCAGGCCAACCCGGACGGGGGAGTCGGTCCACGACGCGTCGGTGTCGGCGGCATCTCCGGCAGCGGTCGTCACGGGACCTTGTGCTATCCTCCGCTCCACCTCAGCGCTCGTGCAGGAGGCCAACGACGTTGGCAGGCCCCGCGATGGGTGCGTCCGACCGGGGCCCGAGTGTGACGCAGCGGTCGTTGGGGGCCGCGCGCGGATTGCTCGCGATCCTCCTCGTCGGGCTCGCCTTCCGCCTCATCATCGCATACGTCCTCCTCCCGGGCTCCGGCTTCGGCGTGGACCGCGCGTCGTTCATCGCCTGGGCGAACGACCTCGCGGCGCACGGCCCGGGTGGCTTCTACGGCCGGGTGTCGTTCATCGACTACACCCCGGGCTACCTCTACGTGCTGTGGCTGCTCGGCATCGTCGGCAGCTGGCTGGGCGGCCTCGGTGACCTGATCAAGCTGCCGGCGATCCTGGCCGACGTTGCCGTCGGCTACCTGGTCCACCAGCTGGTCGTGGAGCTCGGAGGGTCGCGCCGGGCGGCGCTCCTCGGCGCGCTCCTGTTCGTGGTCAATCCGGTGACCTGGTTCGACAGCGCCGTGTGGGCCCAGGTCGACTCCTTCGGCCTCGTCTTCCTGCTCCTCGCCCTGCGCGAGCTGTGGCGCGACCACCCTGAACGGGCGGCGATCCTGGCCACGATCGCCGCGGTGATCAAGCCCCAGCTCGGCATCCTGGTGCCGATCCTGGTCGCCGTCCTGATCAAGCGCCACCTGGTCGATCCGCTCCGGCGGGGCTCCGGCGCCGAGCCGGGTCCGGAAGCCGGCGCCGAACCGGACGCGCCGGCCGGGCCGGCCTGGGCGGACGCCTCGGCCGCGGCCCGATCCGGCTGCTGACCAGCGGCCTGCTGGCCGTCGGCACGGCCGCCGCCCTCTCGGCGCCGTTCGGCCTGTCGATCGTCGACCTGCTCGTCCAGGTCGGCAAGACCGCCGGCGGCTACCCCTACATCACGGTCAACGCCTACAACCCGTGGGCCCTGATCGAGCAGGCCGGCAGCGGCCTGGCCCGCTCGGGCAGCTGGTTACCGGACATCGCCAACCCGACGGCACCCGGCGACCCGGTCACGATCCTGGGCGTCCCGGCCCTGTTCGTCGGGACGGCCCTCCTCCTGGCCGTGATCGTGCTGGTCAGCGTGGTGGTCGCCGTGCGTCCCGACCGGCGCACGATCCTCGTCGGGCTGACGGTCCTGGCGATCGCCTTCTTCGTGGTCCCGACCCGGGTCCACGAGCGCTACCTGTTCCCGTTCTTCGCCCTTGGCGCGATCCTGGCCGCCACCTCGTTCCGCTGGCGGCTGGCCTACTTCGCCCTGGCCCTGGCCAACTTCGCCAATCTCTACGCGGTCCTGACGACGCCCTTCTACAACAACCCCGGGATCAGCGACTGGCTGGGCGTCGGCGACGCGATTCGCTCGCAGGCCGGGGTGACGATCGCCGCGCTGGTCCATCTCCTCGTCGGGATCTGGGCGCTGACCGAGCTGCGCCCCGGGGCCCAGCGCCGGCTCGACGCCGAGTCCGAGGCGGACGCCCTGGCCGGCGAGCCGGAGCCGGCCGGCGCCGACCTGCGGCCGATCGGCGCGCCCGCGCCGCGCCTGCCCGCGCCGGGCCTGCCCGCGCCGGCTCTGGCCGGGTCGTGGCTCGCGCCGGCGAGCGCGGCGCTCTCGGCCGACGTGGCCGACGCGGCGGACACGCCGGACATCACCGACCTGGCCCCGTCGGCCGCCTGGGCTCCGTTCAGCGGCAGGGCCGTCGGCCACCATGAGCAGCCCGGATTCCTGCGCCGCCTCTTCGATCGCCGGCCGCGCCTGGCCGATCGCTCGCGCGGCCTGTGGGCCGAGGGTGGCGGCCGGATCGACAAGCTCGACCTGCTGATCATGGCCGTCCTCCTGGTCGGCCTCCTCACCCTGCGCCTGTTCCGCCTGTCGGACCCCTACGAGTTCCACTTCGACGAGGTCTACCACGCCCGGACGGCGATGGAGTTCCTCCAGGACTGGCGCTACGGGATGCCCCACGACATCTACGAGTTCACCCACCCCCACCTCGCCAAGTACTCGATGGCCGAGGGGATCGAGCTCCTGGGCGACAACAAGGTCACGGCCACGACCCAGCTCGGCGTCTCGGTCAAGGACGTCCTGGTCGAGCCGCGCTGGGAGGATCCCAACCTGCCCAGCAGCCGGGCGGGCGACCGGTTCTACGTCGCCGGCAGCGACCAGGTCCGGGTCTACGACCTGCAGACCCGCGACCTGGTCGCCACCTACAGCCTGCCCGGGGCCCAGTCGCTGTTCCTGGACAGCTCCGACCACCGGGTCTACGTCGGGACGGCGAGCGGGGTGATCGCGACAATCGACACGGCCGAGGAGCTCGACCCGCTGCGCACCGCCAACCCGCCGCCGGCGCCGAGCGGGACCGTGCCCGCGACCGTGGCCAACCTGGGCGTCGGGATCAACGAGCTGTGGCTGAGCTCCGACGGGACGACGATGGTCGCCGGAACGAGCGCCTCGGACGTGGTCGCGATCGATCCGGCGAGCGGCGTGATCGCCGGCCGGGTCCACGTCGACGGTCTGGCCGGGCTGGCCGACGGCGGCAGCGCCAGCGCCCTCGTGGCGGCACCCTCGGCGATCACCGACCCGACCGCCGAGGCGAAGGTGATCGCGACCGACACCCTGCTCGACGCGGCGACGATCGAGAGCCGCCTCAAGTCGATCGCCAACCAGTCCGGCGACAGCCAGGCGGTCGTCCTCGGGGCGATTCCCGCGACCGGGATCGACTCGATCGGCAAGTCGATCACCGACGGCCCGCTGGCCGGCTTCGCCGTCCAGTCGCTGCCCGAGGTCGCCGCGGCCGGCACGGCCGGCGTCACGTTCATCGCGGCGTCGACCGGCCAGAAGGACGTCCTCGTCGCGACGAGCGCGGCTGCGCTCGGCCTGGCCGAGGTCAACATCGACACGCCGACGCTGTATGTCGCCGAGGCGAACAAGAACGTGGCCACGATCTCGATCGCCGATTCGTCGAGCGGTGCGCCCAAGCCGCCCGACCTGCTGACCTCGTTCCCGATGCCCGGCCAGGTCAGCAAGGTGGTCTTCGACGAGGCCACCAAGATGGTCCACGTCCTGGGCCGGACGCCCGACGGCTCGGCCGAGACGGTGTATGTCGTCGAGCCGCACGGCAATGCCATCTACGCCGACGCCCAGCTGCCGATCACGAGCGTGGCCTGGGCCCTCGACGCCAACCACGACTATCCGAGCACGGACCGCGAGCAGCTCCTCGTCGCCTCGGCCGACGGGACCCTGGCCACGATCGACGTCGGCGGCGATCCGTTCGCCTGGCGCTTCCCGGGGGTCGTCCTGGGCGCCCTGACCGCGGTCCTGCTCTACCTGCTCGCCCGGATCCTGTTCAGGCGCCGCTCGATCGCCGTCCTGGCCGGGATCCTGGTGGCGGTCGACGGGATGTTCTTCGTCCAGTCGCGGATCGCGATGAACGACGTCTACGTGGGCTTCTTCATCGTCGCCGCCTACACCCTGTTCGCCGCCGTCTGGACGGGCTGGTGGCGCTGGCGCTGGGCCTGGCTCGTGGCCCTGCCGGTCGTCGGGGTCCTGCTCGGCCTGGCCCTGGCCAGCAAGTGGGTCGGGCTGTACGCGATCGCGGGAATCGGGATCCTGATCCTCGGCCGGTCCGCGCTCGGCCGGATCATCCTGATCCTGAGCCTGATCGGGGGCACGGTCGTTCTCGGCTACATCGCCCTGACCGCCCTGCCGGCGATCCATCCGACGAGCGGCCCGAACTACTTCTTCGTCTTCGTCATGGTCGGGATGACCCTGGCCGCGGTCCTCCACACGGTCCTCCGGCCGATCGCCTGGACCGACGACGAGACCCGCCTCGCGATCGCCGGCCCGGCCCTCCTGGGGATCGTCGTCTTCCTCGGCGCGGTGGCCGGTGGGGTCGCGACCAGGGCCTACGCCCTCGGCTCCATCAGGGTCGAACCGGTCGAGATCGCCGGCGCCCTGATCGTCGCCTCGGGAATCGTCTACCTCGTGTTCCGGCTGGCCGGGTCGTTCGGCCTCGGTCCGCTGACCCCGCCCCTCGAAGCGGGCGATCCGCTCCGGCTGGCCGCGCCGGCGGCCGCACCGCCGCCGGGCTGGCTGCGCCTCGGCTGGGGCTTCGGCATCCCGATCGCCTGGATGGTGGCCTCGCTCCTCGTGCTGCCCCTCGTCGTGTACGTCATCTCGTACCTGCCCTGGGTCGCCCTGGGCAACCGGCTGACCGACACCTGGCCGCCGGGGCACACCGGCCAGACCCTGATCCAGCTGACGCAGTCGATGTACGACTACCACAACAACCTGCGCGCCACCCACGCGGCCTCGTCGCCGTTCTGGGCCTGGCCGCTCGACCTCAAGCCGGTCTGGTTCTACCAGGTCGGCTTCGCCGGCAACACCTCGGCAGCGATCTACGACGCCGGCAACCTCGTCATCTGGTGGCTGGGGATCCCGGCCATGGCGTTCGTCGCCTGGCAGGCGTTCAAGCGGCGGCAGCCTGGGCCTCGGCCTGATCGTCGTCGGCTTCGCCTCCAGTGGCTGCCCTGGGTGCGGATCGACCGGGCCACGTTCCAGTACCACTACTACACGAGCCTGCCGTTCCTGGTCCTCGCCCTGGCCTACTTCCTCGCCGAGCTGTGGCACGGCGCCGTCGCGCCGGACGTGGCTGCTGGCCCGGGTCTCGGCGGCGGCCGTCGTCCTCGGACCGGCGTTGCTCTGGCCGTTCAAGGGGCCGCTGTGCGACTACGTCCGGGTCAATGCCGCGAATCCCGGCTCGGGCGCCTGCGTCGATGCCACGCCGGGCGACCTCGTGATCACCTACCAGGCCGCCGGCGCTGGGCCTGGTCATGCTCGTCGCGGCCGTCCTCTGATCATCCAGCTCCTGCGCCTGCGGCGCGGCGGCGGCGACCGGCAGCTGGCCCAGATCGTGGGCACCGCCGTGGGCGCGGTGATCGCCGTCGTCGCCGTGCGGGCGCTCCTGCCGTCGACGCCGCTGATCGACCAGGCCGGTTCTCGACGGCCCGATCGCGATCGTCATCCTGGCCGTCCTGGTCCCGATCGCGTGGGTCGTCCTGACCGCCCGCGATGCCCGCCGGTTCGTGGTCGGCGTGCTCGCCGCGGCGGCGGTGTTCTTCGTCGTCTTCTACCCGAACATCGCCGCGCTGCCGCTGCCCTCGACGCTGTTCAACGCCTACCAGGGCCTGCTGCCGACCTGGCTCTACCCGTTCCAGTTCCCGGTCAACACCGACGCCCCGGCCGCCTCCCAGCCGCTCCTCTCGCTCGTCCCGTCCTGACCCTGGTGATGCTCGCGGTCCTGTGCGTGGTCGTCGGCTACAGCGCCTGGGCAGCCGGATTCCGCGGCCGCCGGCCCAGCTCCCGGGCACCGACGACGGCTCGGCCACGCCCCAGCCGGACGGCGCCTGAGCCGGCCGAGCCCGGCGCCTATGGGGCGTCGATCGGCTGGACCAACCCCCCGGGCACCTCGGCGTGGAAGTCGGGCGGCAGGCTGCCCGTCGCGGCCAGCCGGCGGATGACGAAGCCGTAGTACTCCTCGACCTTGGCCGTCACCCGCTCCCAGCTGAACTCGGCCGCCCGGGCGAGCCCGGCCCGGAGCATCCATTCGCGCAGCGGGCCGTCGGCGAGCAGGCGGGCGATCGCCGCGGCGAGCTCCTTGGGCTCGTGGCGGCGACGAGCAGTCCCGTTCGCCCCGCGCCGGACCACGCCCTTGTAGCCGTGGATGTCGCTGCACACGATCGGGGCGCCGGCGGCCATCGCCTCGAGCAGGACGATGCCGAACGACTCGTGGCCGGTCGCCGGCGAGACGAAGACGTCGGCGGTCCGGAAGAGCTGCGCCTTCTCGTCGTCGCTGACGCGGCCCAGGAACTCGACGCCGTGCAGCCGGCGGGTCAGGACGTAGCGCCGCGCCTCGCGCTCCTGGGGCCCGAGCCGACGATGAGCAGGCGGCAGGCAACGCCGGTCTCGGCGCAGGATCCGGTACGCCTTGAGGAGTTCGATGAGGCCCTTGCGCGGCTCGTGGCGGCCGACGAAGAGGAGGTTCGGGGTCCCGTCCTGCCAGCGGGCGATCGGCACCGCCCGCCGGAAGCGCTCGACGTCGACGCCGTTCGGGATGACCTTGTAGTCGCCCGGGAAGTAGCGGTCGATGAAGTGGCGCGCCGCGGCGCTGACCGCGATCCGGCCGTGCAGCCGCGCGGCGTGGCCCTGCATGAACCGGCGCCCGAACTCGTACGAGGGCGAGAAGCCGGCATAGGCGTGGAAGGTCGCGATGTTCACGCTGCTCGACTGGCGCAGCAGGATCAGCGACAGGAAGGGCACGAACGGCTCGTGGAAGTGGAGGAGGTCGAACTGCTCCCGCTCGAGCATCCGGCCGACCTGGCCGACGTAGCGGGGCGACACGGTGATCGTCCCCACCGAGCCGTTGGTCGGCATGCTGAAGCCCTTGCCGAGCCGGATGACGTCGCCCTCCGACGCGCGCTGGAGGCCGTGGCTGCTGCTGATGATCCGCACGTCGTGGCCGCGCAGGCGGAGGTTCTCGTAGAGGTAGCGGACGTGCTCGTTGACGCCGCCGGGCACCGGGTAGACGTACGGGCGTGACGAGGCCGATCTTCATCGGCCGTCCTCGTCGGGACCCAGGTCCAGGCGCGGCGGCCGGTGCCGGCCGCCCGGATAGCCATGGTCGCGGCCGGTGCCGTCGCTGCGAACCCGCCCACGCGTCTCGTCGCGCACGTCGCGCCCGTACTTGCGCAGCTGCCGCCGCGAACGTCGCGAGCTGCCCGGCCGTGGCATGGAACGTGCCGTGCCAGCGCGGTCTCGCGGGCGACGATCGCCCGCGCGGAGATCGCTCGGCGGTCCGGCCCGGGAACGTGGTCCGAGCCTGGCCCGATCGCCTCGCGCGGCGTGCGCGTCGCTGTTGCCGATCGCGCGCCAGCCCGTGATCCTCGGCGAACCGGACGACCCGGCGGTGGACCGGCCGCCCGAACGTCGGTCGGGTTGAAGGCCTCGAGCGCGTCGGGGTGGAAGCGCGGTCCGGGTCGGCGAGCAGGCGGCGGAGCATGATCGCCCTGGGCGCACAGCGGGTACGGGAAGAGCGGGTGGGCCGGGATCGCCAGGCCGCCCTGCTCGTGGACGGCGGCGATCGTCGCGCGGAGCGACCGCAACGGGCGGACCGGCTCGCTCGAGAAACAGGGCGAGGAGGTGGCCGCCGCGGGTCGTGATCTCCTCGCCGACGACGACTTCGACCGGCAGGCCGCGGCGCGGGCCATGTCGCGCCGGCCACGGGCGGCGTCGATCCGCTCGTGGTCCGCGATCGCGATGACGTCGAGGTCGGCGGCGCCTCGACGCGATCGAGGATCTCGTCGATGCCGGCGGTCCCGTCCGAGGCGAGGGTGTGGATGTGGAGGTCGGCGCGCCCGGCGGCGCCGGCTCCGACTCGGCCGCCGCTCACGGCCGGCCTCGACTGCCGACACCGCGGTCGGCCAGATCGGGAAGAAGACGGCCCACCACTGCTCCGGGGCCGGGGCGATCACGCGCTCGAAGGCCGCCGACCTCGGCCGTCAGGAAGGCCGTCACCCGCTCGCGCCGGGTGCCCGCTGCGGGCGGCATCGATCCGCCCGAGCCGGCCCCGGTAGCGGCCGCGGTGCGTCCGCCGAACTCGCCGCCACGAAGGCCGGCGCGCCGGTCTCGACCGCCAGGAGCCCGGGCCGGCCGGCATCGGCGCCGGCGACCCGAAGAAGGGCAGCGCGATGCCGCCGCCGGTCAGGTCGCGGTCGGCGACCAGGCCGACGATCTCGCCCCGCTGCAGTGCCGCCGGAGCGCGCGCCGGGCCTCGCGCAGCCCGACGAGGCGGATCCCGACGAGCTCCGGGTCCGCACGAACCAGGCCTGGAGCGCCGGGTCGTCGATCGTCTCCATCGGCGCGGTCACGGCCGGCCCGAGCGTCGCCAGGTAGAAGCCGGCAGCTCGAGCGCGCCGAAATGCAGGCCGACGAAGATGACCGGCCCGGTCTCGGCGAATGCGTCATCGACGACCGCCGGATCCTCGATCGAGGTCCGTTCCGCGGACGTAGGCCCGGCCCATGATCGGCGCCCGGATCATCTCGAGGTAGTAGCGGGCGTAGTGGCGGAAGGCCGACCGGACGAGGCGCTCCAGGGCGGCCGGATCGCTCGCCGCCGGCCAGGCCGCGGGTCACCGACCCGTTCGGCGGCCATCCAGGTCACGACCCGCCGGAGGTTGCGCCGGGCCAGGCGGCGCTGTCGGGTGCCAGGCGGTACCACAGGTCGCCGGCCAGCTCGGCCAGGCGGATCGCCGGCCGTTCCGGCAGGCGGCAGGCGAGCCACGATCCGGCGGCGAGCGACGCGGGCGCGCCGAGCCGGCTGCGCCGACGGTCTCCGGCTCGTTCGGCGGCCCGCTCCGGTCGACTTCTGACGGTTGGCGGCCATTCGCGCGGCCCGGCGCGGCGAGCGCGTCGGACTCGGCCGCGGTCGCCGGCCAGATCGGCTTGAAGCTGTACCACTGCTCGGGCGCGGCGGCGATCACCCGCTCGAGCGCGTCGGCGATCGCCTGCGTGCGCGCTGGAGGTCGGCCGGGTCGGTCGAGGCGACCGTGATCGGCTCGTTCGATGCTCGACCCGGAAGTGGCCGTCGGGCTGGCGCCGGATCACGATCGGCAGGATCGTGGCGCCGGTCTTGGCCGCGAGCGTCGCCGGGCCGGCCGGCAGCGTCGTCCAGGCCCCGAACAGCCGGACGGGGATGCCGTCGTCGCGGTAGCCCCAGTCGACGAGCAGGGCGAGCATCTCGCTGCCGGCGCAGGACGCCGTAGACCTCGCGCAGGTTGCGCCATGGGATGACGTGGACGCCCCACTGCTCGCGCTGGCGGCGGAGGAGCTCGAACAGCTCGGGGAACGCCGAATCGTCGGCCACGACGCTGATCGGCCAGCCGCGGTTGGCGACGCCCGGCCGCAACGACCTCGTTGTTGCCGACGTGGCCAGACGACCAGGATGAGCCGCCGTTCGACGAGCGCCAGATCGCTCGACCCCGTCGAGGCCGTGCGCCGTCGACCAGGGTCGCCGGCCTGGGCCTGGCTGCAGGCGCGGCAGGCGCATCAGCTCGACGAGGTAGCGGCGCGTAGGTGCGCGTAGGCCCGCAGGGCGAGCCGGCGCACGCGCCGGGCTGTCCGGCGGCAGGCCGAGGACGTGGCCGAAGTTCCCGTTCGACCAGCGCCGCTTCGTCGGCCACAGCAGGTACGACGCCTGGGTGAACCAGCCGATCGACGGTCCAGGCCGGACGGGCCGGCAGGTGGCCGAGCAGCCACGAGCCGCCGCGATAGAGCAGGACGCCGTTCGCTCGACGACGCGGGCCGCCTTCGCCCGCCCGGCGATGGGGTGCTTCGAGCGCGGTCGTTGCCCGGCTCGGCGCCTCGGGTCGCCGACCGCCGTCCTTCGGTCATCGCCGGCCTAGCTGGCAGACGCGGCGACCTTCGCCTTCGTCCCGGCCATCCGCTCGATACGTCTTCTTGATCGGCGCCTCGGTCCCGACGAGCGTCTCGTTGTCCTCGCCCCGGATGAACGCCTCGACGCGATTGAAGGCGATGTCGTCGTGGATCTGGATGCGGCGGGCTCTTCATGAAGTAGCTCGACGGTGCCACGAGCGTGCCCTTGAGGCCACGGTCGAGGCCGAGCTTCAGGCAGCGGATCGCGTCGGTGATCGACGCCGGCGCTGTTGGGGCTGTCCCAGACCTCGAGCTTGAGCTCGGCGTTGAGCGGCACGTCGCCGTAGGTCGTGCCCTCCATCCGGATGTAGCACCACTTGCGGTCGAGCAGCCACGGCACGTGGTCGCTCGGGCCGACGTGGATGTCGTCCGGGTCGATCTCGTAGTCGAGCATCGAGGTGACGGCGTTCGTCTTGCTGATCTTCTTGGACTCGAGGCGCTCGCGCTCGAGCATGTTGAGGAAGTCGGTGTTGCCGCCGAAGTTCAGCTGGTAGGTCCGGTCGAGGCGGACGCCGCGGTCCATGAACAGGCGGGTCAGGACGCGGTGGGTGATCGTCGCGCCGACCTGGCTCTTGATGTCGTCGCCGATGACCGGCAGGCCTTCCTCGGCGAAGCGGCGCTGCCAGTAGGGCTCGCGGCCGATGAACACCGGGATCGCGTTGACGAAGCCGACGCCGGCCTTGAGCGCCTGCTCGACGTACCACTTGGTCGCCTCCTCGGAGCCGACCGGGCAGGTACGAGACCATGACGTCGACCTCGCGCTCCTTGAGGATGCCGACGACGTCGGCCGTCGGCCCGGGCGCCTTCTCGATGATCTGGCTGAGGTACTTGCCCAGGCCGTCGTGGGTCATCCCGCGCTCGACCTTGACGCCCGATGTGGGGCACCTGCTGGAAGACGTAGGTGTTGTTCGGCTTGGTGTAGATCGCCTCGGACAGGTCCTTGCCGACCTTGTTCTTGTCGATGTCGAAGGCGGCCACGAACTCGATGTCGCGGATGTGATAGCCGCCCAGGTCGACGTGCATCAGGCCGGGGACGAAGTCGTCCTTCTTGGCGTTCTCGTAGTAGTAGCGGCCCTGGACGAGGCTGCTGGCGCAGTTGCCGACGCCGACGATCGCGACGCGGATCTTGCCGTCGTTGCGGCCGTAGCCGGCGCGGTTCTTGTTGGGGCTGCTCGCGGCGGCCGCGGCCGACTTGCCGTTCGTCGCGGTCGTGTCCGTTGGTGTCGTTCTTCGGCACGGGTGGTCTCTCCTACTTGGCCGTCGGTTGGGGCGGCCTGGCTGCGTGACGTGGAGGATGCGCTGGATGACGGTGATCGTGGCGAGGACGGCGATGAGGCCGAGGGCAATCGCCAGGACCAGGGCACCGCTCGAGGTGGTTGAGGGCGCGGCCTGGACGCCGCCGGCGAGCCCGCTGATCAGCAGGCCGAGGCTGAGGATGACGAGGCGGACCTCGCGCGGGGCAAGCCCCACGGCCGCCATGCCGCTGCCCGGCTGAAGCCGAGGCCCTCGGACTGGCCCGGGCGTAGCTGACCAGGAATGCCGCGGCCATCGCGAACGCGGCCAGGCCGGCGCCGAGGTTGAACGCCGACGCCGAGGCAGCCGACGACGATCCCGACGTAGACGACCGCCTCGCCCCAGCGGTCGAAGACGGAGTCGAGGAACGCGCCGAGCTTGCTGGCCCGGCCGGTCGCCCGGGCGAGCGCGCCGTCGAACATGTCGAAGACCCCGCCCAGGAAGACGACGATCCCGGCGGCCAGCCACAGCCCGACCGCCGCCAAGGCGGCCCCGGCGACAGTGATCAGGAAGCCGAGCAGGGTCAGGGCGTTCGGCGTCAGCCCGATTCGGCCGAAGAAGAGGGCGACGGGCTCGCCAACGTGGCGAATGCGGCTCCGGAAGCCTTGGGGGGTCGCGGCGGTCCCGGGCAGCGGCGCGCTCATCGGCCGGGGACCATCCCGAGGAGGTCACGCTCGTGGGCGGCCGCCTCGGAGAACGCCTCGGGGCGCAGGCTGCAGATCGTCTCCCGGCCGATCCGGCGGGTGGTCACGATGCCCGACGCGCGGAGCTTGCCGAGGTGCCAGCTGACCAGCGGCTGGCTCAGCCCGACGTGGTCGATCAGCTCGGTCACGGACGCCGAACCACCGGCCAGGCGCTGCACGATCCGCAGCCGGTTCACGTCGGCCAGGGCCTTGTGGAAGAGGCGGATCTTGCGCAGCTCATCGGGCTGGTCGACGACCGAGGCGATCGTCGAGCGGATCCGGGCGGGTGACGGGCTCAGGGTGGTGCTCCGGGCGGAACCGCGATCCCCGGCCGCGCTCCGGCGGTCGAAGGCTCAACGGTCATTTATATAAAGTGTTGTTGATCCTAGGCTCGTGCCGCGCCGGATGTCAAGGGGCTCGTCGTGTGCCTGCGGCCATGGCCGGCTCGGCCTCGGGGCTCGGCTCGGGCTCGGGGCTCGGGGCTCGGCCTCGGGCTCGGGGCTCGGGCGGCTCTTAGCTCGCCTGGTGCTGTTAGACGGCCCCTCGGCCCTTGATTGGGTCGCCCGCCACCGCGACGGCCGGAATCCACGTCGACGTCGGTCAGACATGTCGTCCGTCGACTTCTCGGGATCGTGAGGCCTCGCGTATCAGCACTGTGGTCGATACCTGGCGAGTTCGGCTCGTGGGCCGTCGTTGATGGTCCGCTGCGTTGGGCGCCGCTGCTCGGCTCGGGGATCGGCCTCGGCCTCGGGCTCCGGCTCGGCCGCTGCTCGGGTTCGGCCTCGGGCTCGGGGCTCCGGCTCGAGCCGCTGTTCGGCTCGGGGATCGGCCTCGGGCTCCGGCTCATGCCGCCGCTCCTGACATAACGCGACGCAATTCGCGCTTATGGGTCGGCTGCGGACCCTGGACCGCGATCGGAACCGTGATCCGGCTCGATCCGTGCACGAGGGCCGCGGCAACCGTGCACCGAGGAGGCGATGGGCGACCATACGCGCGACCCAGCTCGCGTTTTGGCAGCGTCGGGAGGTCCGAGGTGTCGTCGGCCCTGCCTGATCGTTCGCTGACGGCACGCGAGGCCGGCGACTTGGCCGAGGATGGCCGCCCCGTCGCTCGCTCGGTCAGCGATTCTTGCCGCTTAGCTCGCCCGGTGCTGTTAGACGTCCCGTCGGCCCTCGATTGGGCCGTCCACTTACCGCGATGGCTCGAATTCACGCTCGAGATCGGTGGAGGACGGCATCCTTCGACGTCCCGGGACCGCGAGTCGTCGTGGACCAGCACCTGGATCGCTATCTGGCAAATATCGGGCCCTGGGGCCGCGGCGGGGCCCTGGGCGGCGGCCGGGCCCTGGCCCTCGGGCGGCGGCCGGGCGCCGGCCCCTGGCCCGCTCGGGCGTCGTGGGGAAGCCCGGGGTCTACGATCCGAGCGAACCTTTCCGGCGCCCCGTTCGTCTGTACGGGGGATGAAGGCAATCAGCGAGGGCGCGGTGGGATCCAGCCGGCAGCCGGCACGGTCGGCCCGTGACACCGGGGCGACCGAGGCCCGCTTTCGGGCGATGGCGATCGGCGAGCTCGACCGCGCCTATCGGCTGGCCGGCCTGCTCCTCGGCGACGCGACCGAGGCCGAGGACGCGACCCAGGAGGCGCTCCTGCGAGCCTGGAGCGGGCTGAGCTCGCTCCGTGACCCGGCCGGCTTCCAGGCCTGGTTCGACCGGATCCTGGTCAACGTCTGCCGCGACCGGATGCGCCGGCGAAAGCGGATCCGGTTCATCGACCTCGAGGGCTCGCCGGAGACGGCCGCCGCCGGCGACCCGTTCGGGGCGTTCATCGAGCGCGACGCGATCCTCCAGGCGATGGGCGGGCTGCGCGACGAGTGCCGCCAGGTCGTCGTCCTGCATTACTGGGCCGACCTGCCCCTGGCCGAGATCGGAGCCCGGCTCGGGCTGCCCCTGGGCACCGTCAAATCCCGCCTCCACGAAGGTCGTGAGCACCTCCGCACGTCCACCGTGCGGCCGTTCGATGGAAACCGAGGCTGAAATGGACCACGACGTCGACGACGACTTCGACCGCAACCTTCGGACCGCCTTCCACCGCCGGCCGCTGCCGACGGCGCCCGACGCACTGGCCGAGCAGCTGCACGCGCTGCCTCCGCAGCGGGTCCGGCCAGGCCTGGCCGGTGCTCGCCTGTTGCTGGCCGCTGCCAGCCTGTTTGCCGTGATTGCGCTTGCCGTCGTCGTGGAGAACGGCCACGGTCCATACCTCGGGTCCGCCCCGCCGGCTCCGACGGGTCAGGCGTCGATTCCAGTGGTCAGCCCGTCCGTCGCCCCGAGCCCCTCCGGCCAGCCGTCCACCGAACCATCCGCCTCGCCGCTGCCGGCGCCGAGCGCGCCGCCGACCCCGATCGTCGCTGCGACGGCTCCGCCCGCCGCGAGCGTCGGGCCCGTCGGCCTGATCGACCCGAGCCACGGCTGGGCCATCGCCGACCAGCGCCTCGTCCTGACCTCGGACGGCGGCGCGAGCTGGTACGACATGACCCCGCCGGCGCTCCACGACGGGACCACGCCGGCCAACCTGCTCAACGCTGAGTTCCTCGACCCGGAGCACGGCTGGGTCGCGTTCGCCGAGCCGTTCAGGCTGTCCACCGATCCCGGCTTCGGGCGGGTCGACGTCTGGCGGACGAGCGACGGCGGCCGGACCTGGGGCCGGGCGGAGCTGCCCGAGGCGGTGCTCCACAACCAGGGCGACACCCTGGGCGATGTCGGCCTTGATTTCCTCGACACGAGCCACGGCTATGCCTCGATCACCGGCGGAACGGCCAACGCGGCCCATGACACCGACCTGTACTGGACGGCCGACGGCGGCCGGACCTGGTCGGCCGATCGGCCGTCGGGCAGCGGCTCGGACGGGGTCGAGGGGATCGTCGCGTTCGCCACCCAGGACAACGGGGTGATCGCCGGCGGCCCGATCGGGTCGGGCATCGCCTACACCCGGGACGCGGGCAAGTCCTGGACAAGCGCTCAGCTGTCGGCGCCGGCGGGCATGTCGGGTGCCCTGCGCACGTTCGGCCAGCCGGTCTTCCTCGATGCCCAGTCGGGGCTCGTGCCGGTCACCTTCCAGGCCGATGCCGGCAACGTGACCCGGATCTACCGCACGACCGACGGCGGCGCGACGTGGTCATTCCTGTCGCACGTGCCGGGGACCGGCGCCCTGCATGTGTCGATCCTCGATCAGCAGACCTGGATCGCGACGGACGGCTCGGACGTCGTCCACACCACGAACGGCGGCACCGGCTGGATTCACATCACGACCCGGACGCCGATCGCCGGCCTCGGGACGAGTCTCCAGGATGCCCGGTTCATCGACCTGGACCATGGCTGGGCGGTATGGACCGATCCGCAGGGCGACTCGCACCTGGTGACGACGACCCACGGCGGAGCGAGCTGGCAGTCGCTCACTCCCTGACCAGAGGCGGGCCCTGAGGGCCGGGCTTGGGGCGCGCCGCCCTGACGCGCGGGCAGGTCCGTCTACACTCGCGCCGTGAACGGACGCGACCGGACCGTGCTGCTCCTCGTCCTGGGTGTCGGCGTCTTCCTGACCGGCCTCGAGCTGATGATCACGGCGGTCGCCCTGCCGACGATCCTGACCGGGCTGGCCGACTGGACCCAGCTCCGGACCGCGTCCTGGATCGTCAACGGCTATCTCCTCGTCTACGTCGGAACGATGCCGCTGGCCGGCCGGCTGGCCGACCTGTGGGGGGTCCGCCGGCTGCTGCTCGTCGGCCTCGCCGCGTTCACGATCGGCTCCGCCCTCGCCGGGGCGAGCCAGGGCCTCGACGAGCTGATCGCCGCCCGGCTGATCCAGGCGTTCGGGGGCGGGATCGTCGTCCCGGTCGCGACCGCCGCGGCGGCCCACCTCTATCCCGCGGCGGTCCGGCCCCGGGCGCTGGGCGTCGTCGGCTCGCTGACCTTCCTGGGCATGGCCGCCGGTCCGTTCGCCGGGGCCGCGATCCTCAGCTCACTTCACCCGGCGACGGTCCTCTCCGACCAGGCCATCACGGCAGCGCCGCTCGTGGCAATCCTGGCCCCGGCCTGGCGGTGGGTCTTCTACCTCAACGTCCCGATCGGCATCGTCGCCCTCCTCCTCGCCTGGGCGGCGACCGGCGACTGGGATACGCCCCGCCGCTCGACGGGCATCGACCTCCCCGGCGGGATCGCCTTCACGATCGGCCTCGGCGGCCTGCTCCTGGGCGTGACCCTGGTCGGCAGCGGCCTCGATGTCGTGCCCGTCGTGCTGGTGGTCGCCGGCCTCGTCGGGCTGTTCGTGGCGATCGCCCTCGGCCTGCGCCGGCCGGAGCCGTTCCTCGACGTGCGCCTCTTCCGCGACCGGATCTTCGCCTCGGCTGCGATCGTCTCGCTGCTGACCGGCTACGCGTTCGCGACGGCGATCATCGGCGGGGCCGTCTTCGTGGATCGCGTCCTGTACGGCGGGCCGGCCGACCAGCAGGCGGCGCTTGGCTCGCTGGCCGCGGCGACCGCGGTCGGGGCCCTCGCCTCGGGCTTCATCGCCCGCGTCCTGTCGCTCCGGATCCTGACGACCGTCGGACTGGTGCTGAGCGGCGTGGCCCTCGTCGCGATGTCGGCCTGGACGCCGGCCACCTCGCTGGCGATGGTCGGCCTGGCGATGGCCACGTTCGGCCTCGGCTTTGGCCTGACCGTCACCGCCCGCTCGACGGCCGCCGTGGAGCGGGCCGGCGCGGCGGCGTTCGGGGTGGCCTCGGCGACGGTGACGGTGGCCCGGATGATCGGGATGGCGATCGGCCTGGCGGTCCTGACGGCCTATGGCTCGACGACGATCGACCGGCTCCACGATCAGATCTACAACACGCCGGGCGGCTACCTCCAGTACATCCCGGTCGCCCTCCAGTCGCGTGACCTGCACGATCCGCTCGTCGTCGGGGCGCTCGAGACGTGGGCCGCGGGCGAAGCGGCCCAGATCATGGTCGTCCTGTTCCTGGTGGCCGCCGGGCTGGTCCTCGTCTCGATCGTGCCCGGCCTGACCCTGCGGACCGGCCCTACTGGCAGAACACGGGATGTGGCGTCGGGTGTGCCGCAGCCGGGTCTGCCGGACTCGAGCTGAGCGGCTTGGCGATCACCTGGACTTTCTGGATGGTGCCCCGCGGTCCCTCCGAGGTCTGCAGCCAGAGCGTCTGGTCGGTCGTGGCGAATGCCGAGCCGAGGTCGGTGATATGGCGCCGGACGGCGACCGCCTCGTACAGGAACTCCATGTTGTCGCTGGTGTAGACCTCGATCAGCATCCCGATCATCGACTTGCCGTTGTTGACCAGGGACGCGTTGAGGATCGGCAGGAACATCCCCGTCCGGGCATGGGCGTAGAGGTACGTCGCCCCGGGCTGGCCGGGCTGATGGAGCTGCTGGATGTACATCGCCACGTTGCACGGCGGGAACGAGTCGGCCGAGCCCGGCTGGAGGATCACCGGCAGGTCGATCCCGAGTGCCGGCACGACGACTCTGGTGGCAACCCGGTTCGCGGCGGCAGCCGAACCACTGGGCGACGGGGTGACGAGCGGCTCGAGGGTCTGGAGCCCGATCGGGCCCGACGGCTGGGCCGCGGCGGACGGGGCGGGCGGCGCAGCCGCGACCGGCTGGGTATAGGTCAGCAGCCCGGCCGCGACCAGGACGACGCCGACCGCGGTCAGGAGGGCCGAGACGACCCGCCGCCCGAGCATGCCGTAGGTTTCCATCGACGGCCGATCCTAGCGTGGAACCCGCCGGCCCGCTGCGGGCTCGTGGTACTGGTACGCTCCGCACGATGTCGACGCGGATCCTCGTCACGATCGCCCTCGTCGCCGGGCTGCTGACGGGGATCGCCGCATTGGCGATCATCGTTGCCGTGGCCCCGCCCCTCAGTCACGTCGCGGCGACCCCGCCGCTGCCGAGCCTGAGTCCGTCGCCCTCACCGTCACCGTCGCCCTCGCCGTCGCCCAGCCCCAGCCCGTCGCCGAGTGCTCCGCCGTCGGTAGGCCCCTCGTCGAGCGCCGCGCCGGCACCATCACCTGCCCCGACCCCGAGGCCGACCGTCGCGCCGACGCCAACGCCGCGCCCGACGCCCACCGCGACCCCGAAGCCGACCCCCAGCCCGACCGCCAGCCCGTCGGCCTCGCATTCCCCGACGCCGTCCCCGTCAGCCTCGACCCCATAGCCTCGTGACCGACCCAGCGGAGCTCGCCCGACGGGTGGCCGCGCCCGCCGGACGGATCCTCGTCGTCAGCGACTTCGACGGCACGCTGGCCGAGATCGATCCCGACCCGATGGGCGCCCGGATCGACCCGGGTGCCCGGCGTGGGCTCCGCCGCCTGGCCCGGTTCGCGGAGGCCCGACCCGATCGCCTCGCCCTGGCGGTCCTGACCGGCCGGGCGGTGTCGGACGTCGCCCAACGGGTGCGGGTCGGTGGCGTTCGCTACCTCGGCAATCACGGCCTCGAGGCCGACTGGCTGCCGCGCCGGGGCAACCTGCGGGCCCTCGTGGAGCGCCAGGCCGGGCCTGCGGGCGTGACCGCTGCCGCGCGGCTCGGCCGGGGCGTCGCCGCCGCGCTGGGCGATCCCGACTGGCTGTTCGTCGAGGTCAAGGGTGGCTCCGTCGCGCTCCACTACCGCCAGGCGCCCGATCATGCCGGGGCGGGCCGGGCGATCGGCGCGGCGGTGGACGAGGCCCTGGCCTCGACGGGCGTCCCGCTGGAGCGCTTCGATGGCCGGCTGATCGTCGAGCTCCGGCCGGCCGGAGCAGGCGGCAAGGGCGATGCGATCGGCCGGCTCCTGGCCGAGCTCGAGCCGGCGTCCGTCCTCTCGATCGGTGACGATGTGAGCGATGCCGAGGGCTTCGACGTGCTCCGGGCGGCTCGAGTCGAGGGTCGCCTGGCGGCCCTCAACGTCGGCGTCCACGACCGCCACGCGACACCGCCCGAGCTGCTGGCCGCCGCCGACCTGATGCTCGCCGCGCCCCGCGAGACCGGCCGCCTGCTCGGTGCCCTGGCGTCCGAGCTGGAGCGGGATCCCGGGCAGTAGGACCTGGGCCGGCTGCCGGTCTGGCGTCCACGCTCAGGACGTGCTCGGCAATCGCCGCCGCGGGCCCGATTGAAGGTCGCCCGGGCCTGGTGACCCGGCCATGTGCTCAGAGCGACCATGGACGAAGAATTGGTGGGCCCTGGGCGGGAGGCAGGCCCCCCGAACGGGCCCGCAAGCCGGCGACGGGGCCCCGGGCGACCGAACACTCCCCGCCAGAAGCCCCACTCCCCGCCGGGCCGCCGCGGGACGCCCTAGAGCGTGAGTGCCCTGGCGGCGTTGCCGACGACCGTCAGCAGGGGCCCGGGCAGCAGCCCGAGGATCACCGTCAGGATCGCCGACACGATCAGGCCCGTGCGCATCAGGCCGCCGAGGACGATCGGGGCCGGCTCGCCGCGCGGGTCGCGCATGAACATGTAGACCACGACCCGCAGGTAGTAGAACGCGGCGGCCGCCGCGTTGAGGACGGCGACCACGGCCAGGATCCCGGCCGGGCCCCCGGCCTGGACCGCGGCCAGGATGATGTAGGCCTTGGCGAAGAAGCCGGCCGTCGGCGGGATGCCCGGTCAGCGACAGCAGGAAGAGGGTCATCAGGATCGCCAGGACCGGCTCCCGGCGGCCGAGCCCGGCGAACGTACTCGAGCTGGCTCGAGATCCCGGTCCGGCGCTGGAGCGGCGGCGATCACCGCGAACGCGCCGAGGTTCATGACCGCGTAGGCGGCGCCGTAGAAGAGCAGGCCCTCGAGGCCCTCGATCCGCGAGTTCGGGCTCGACCAGGCGGCCAGCCCGACCAGCATGTAGCCGGTGTGGGCGATCGAGGAGTACGCCAGCATCCGCTTGACGTTGTCCTGGGTCAGCGCGACGAGGTTGCCCAGGGTCATCGTCAGCGCCGCGAGCAGGACGATGATCGACGTCACCAGTCGCTGCTGAGCGGGCCGAGGCGCCC
The DNA here is from genome assembly GCA_963727055.1 of uncultured Chloroflexia bacterium. Lineage (GTDB taxonomy): Bacteria > Chloroflexota > Limnocylindria > Limnocylindrales > CSP1-4 > Palsa-1033. Next base: position 991,337 of record CAVSEN010000002.1, on the reverse strand, counting down.
GACGAACAGGCGCAGGATCAGCGCGAACGCGCCGACCTTCGGGCCGACCGACAGGTAGCCGGTGACCGGCGTCGGCGAGCCCTGGTACGCGTCCGGCGTCCAGTAGTGGAACGGGACGGCGGCGATCTTGAACGCGACCCCGGTCGTCAGGAAGGCGAGGCCCATCGCCAGCCCGGCGACGAGCGGCGCCGCTGCCGGCCGACGATCGCCGGAGCGCCGTCGCCGACGCCGTCGATCCGGGTCGTGCCGGTCAGGCCCCAGACGAACGCCAGGCCGAACAGGAAGATGGCCGAGCTGAACGAGCCGAGCAGGAAGTACTTGATCGCGCCCTCGGTCGACAGCGCGTCGCGCTTGGCGAAGCCGGCCAGCAGGTAGCCCGGCAGGACCATCAGCTCGAGGCCGAGGAACAGCACGAGCAGGTCGGCCGAGGCCGAGATCAGCATCGCGCCGGTCATCGCGAAGACCAGGACCGCCGCGAACTCGGCCACCGGCAGGTCGCGCGCGCTCGAGGTAGTCGGGCGCGAACATCAGGGTCAGGGCGATGATCGCCACGAACAGCAGGTCGAGGAAGGTCGTCAGGTCGTCGACCCGGTAGGCGCCGCCGAACGCGGTCGCCGGCGTCGACCCGACGGCGACCGTGACGCCCGGCGACCGACCGCCAGCCCGACGAAGGCCGACGACCAGGGCCGGTACGCGCCGGCCGGGCAGGATGATGTCGGTCACGATGACCGCCCGGCGACGACGATCAGCCGCGGCCAATGAGCGGCGCGATCGTGGACGAGGTCGGCCCAGGTCATCGTCCGGTCGGTCGCTCCACTACTGCCAGAAGAAGAGGTGGATGGCCGGTGGCCGCTGGTCACGCTCGGCCGACGACCGAGCTGACGGTGCCCTGGATCAGGTGCAGGAGCAGCCCCGGGAACAGCCCGAAGACGACGACCAGGGTCGCCGAGCGGCACGAGCGGTCAGGATCTCGATCGGGCTGATGTCGGTCAGGTGGTCGCCGAGCGCCGCGCAGGAAGTCGGACAGCTCGCCGGTGAAGATCCGCTGGAACATCCACAGCAGGTAGCCGGCGGCCAGGATCATGCACGAACGTCGCGATCGCGGCGACGACCGGGCTGTAGGCGAACGTGCCGACGCAGGACGAGGAACTCGCCGACGAAGCCCGGACAGCCCGGGCAGGCCGACGCGGCGAAGACGAAGAAGCCGAACGCCGCGGCGTAGACCGGCGTCCGCGCCGGCCAGGCCGCCCATCTTGGCGATCGTCCGGTCGTGGGTCCGCTCGTAGATGACGCCGACGAGCAGGAACAGGGCGCCCGTGATCAGGCCGTGGTTGACCATCTGCAGGATCGCGCCCTGGAGGCCCTGCTCGCTGGAAGACGAAGATGCCCAGGGTCACGAAGCCCATGTGGCTGACCGACGAGTACGCGACGAGCTTCTTCGAGGTCGGGCTGGACGAGGGCCACGATCGCGCCGTAGATGATCGCGATCAGGCTCAGCACGATGATCGCCGGCGCGAACGTCTGGGCCGCGTCCGGGAAGAGCGGCAGCGCGAACCGGATGAAGCCGTAGGCGCCGAGCTTCAGCAGGATCGCGGCGAGGATCACCGAGCCCGCCGTCGGCGCCTCGACGTGGGCGTCCGGCAGCCAGGTGTGGAACGGGAACATCGGGACCTTGATCGCGAAGGCCAGGAAGAACGCCAGGAAGGCGAAGAGCTGGAGGTCGCTGGCGAAGCCGCCGTCGCGCGAACTGCTGGAGGGCTGCGAAGTCGAAGGCGCCCGTCCACGAGCCGCGTCGCGCCGGCTGGTAGCTGAACGCCGTGGCCAGGATCGCGACCAGCATCAGCAGCGAGCCGACGAGGGTGTACAGGACGAACTTGATCGTGGCGTAGATCCGGTTGGAGCCGCCCCAGATCCCGATGATCAGGTACATCGGGACGAGGACGATCTCCCAGAAGATGTAGAAGAGGAACAGGTCGAGGGCGACGAAGACGCCGATCATGCCGACCTCGAGGATCAGGAACGAGATCATGTATTCCTTGACCCGCGTCCTTGATCGGCCGGAAGGTGGCCAGGATGCTGATCCAGCTGAGGGTCGTCGTCAGGACGACGAGCACGAGTCGACAGGCCGTCGACGCCGACCTTGTACTGGATCCCGAAGACGGGGATCCAGTCGTGGGCCTCCTGACGAACTGGAAGCGCGGGACTGGTCGGGTTGAAGCCGATCAGCAGGAGCAGCGACAGCACGAACGCGACGAGGGCGAAGCCCAGCGCCGTGATCCGGATCAGCGCCGGGCTGGCTGCGCGGCAGGAAGGCGACGACGATCGCCCCGATGAGCGGCAGGAACGTGATCAGGCTAGGATCGGGAGGCGCGATGTCCATCGCTCACCTGCCGCCAGCGATGACGAGGTACGAGCCGGCCATCACGATCAGGCCCGATGGCGATGCCCAGCGCGTAGTTCTGGACCCGGCCGGTCTGGACCCGGCGCAGGCCGCCGCCGCGCCGAGCTGACGACTCGCCCGGTCCCGTTGACCGTGCCGTCGATGACGTTCCGGTCGAACCACCACAGGCCGCCGGCGACCCGGCCGCCGATCCGGATGAAGAGCAGGTCGTAGAGGTCGTCGAACCACCACTTGTTGAGCGAGGCGCGGTACAGGAAGCGGGTCACGCCGTTGGCGCTGGCGATCGCCGAGACGCGTCGCCGGGCGGGCCTTCGCCCGGAGCGGCCCGAGGTCGACGCCGAAGAGCCGCCAGGCGAGGAGCGATGCCCGAGGGTCGCGACCGCGACGCTGGCCAGGATCAGCACGCCGTCGATGCCGAACAGTGCGAAGGGCTCCTCGGGCTCGCCCGGAGGGCGCACGGCCTCGGCGAAGACCGGCTCGAGCCAGCCGCTGATCCGGCTCGCCCCGAGCGGCAGGCCGAGGAACAGGCCGAGGAAGATCGACGGGATCGCCAGCAGGATGAGCGGGATGGTCATCCAGCGACCGCGACTCGTGGATCTTCGGGCTCGACCGCCGGATCGACCCGGCTCTCGCCCCAGAAGGTCAGGCCCATCAGCCGGAACATGTAGAAGGCGGTCATGCCCGGCGACGAGGAAGCCGATCGCCCAGACCCACAGGAAGCCGTTCTTGAACGCCTCGCCGAGGATCTCGTCCTTGCTGAAGAAGCCGGCCAGCGGCGGGATGCCCGGAGATCGCCAGCGAGCCGATGAGCATCGTCCAGTAGGTGATCGGGATCTTCTTCGACAGGCCGCCCATCCGGCGCATGTCCTGCTCGTCGTGGACGGCGTGGATGACCGAGCCCGAGTCGAGGAACAGCAGGCCCTTGAAGAAGCCGTGGGTCATCAGGTGGAAGATCGCCGCGGTCCAGGCCCCGACCCCGAGCGCGGCGAACATGTAGCCGAGCTGGGACAGGGTCGAGTAGGCCAGGACGCGCTTGATGTCGGTCTGGGTGAACGCGATCGAGGCGGCCAGGATCGCGGTGAAGATGCCGATGCGCGGCGACCACGACCATCGCCTCCGGGCGTCCGGGCGAAGATCGGGTTGGTCCGGGCGACGAGGTAGACGCCGGCGTTGACCATCGTCGCGGCGTGGATCAGGGCCGAGACCGGGGTCGGGCCCTCCATCGCGTCGGGCAGCCAGACGTGGAGCGGGAACTGGGCGCTCTTGCCGACCGCGCCGCAAAGCACGAGCAGGGCGATGACAGCTGATCGTGGTCGTGGTCGAGCTTGCCGATCCTGGGCCAGCGACCTCCTGGATGTTCGAGCGTGCCGAGCTGACGAAGATCAGCATGATCCCGAGGGCGAACCCGACGTCGCCGACGCGGTTGACGATGAACGCCTTCTTGCTGGCCAGGGCCGCGCTCCGGCGCGCGGAACCAGAAGCCGATCAGCAGGTAGCTCGACAGGCCGACCAGCTCCCAGGCCACGAAGACGACCAGGAAGCTGTCGGCCAGGACGAGCAGAGCATCGAGAACATGAACAGGTTGAGGTAGGCGAAGAACCGCCAGTAGCCCGGGTCGTGGCTCATGTAGCCGATCGAGTAGATGTGGACGAGCAGGCCGATCGTGGTCACCACGATCAGCAGGCAGGCGGTCAGGGCGTCGACGAAGAAGCCGGCGTCGACCGCTGAACTTGCCGGCCGGGATCCAGTGCCAGAACGTGACGCCGTGGCCGTGCTCGCCGAACGGGGCCGCGCGCTGAGCGCGCCGGCGGCGACGATCATCGCCGCGACCCAGGCGATGGCCACCACCGCCAGGGGCACCGCGCCCGCGGCGAGCTTGCCGTAGCGGGCCTGGAGCCGGCGCCCGAACAGGCGGTGAACGACGAAGCCGGCGATCGGCAGGACCGCGATCAGCGGGATCGAGCGTGTCGTAGGGCATCGACGGCGCCTAGTCGCGCATCGTGTCGTACTCGTCGACGAGCGGCGTCCGCTTGTTGCGGAAGATCGCGATCACGATCGCCAGGCCGACCGTCGCCTCGGCCGCGGCCACCGCCATGACGATCAGCGCGATGACCGAGCCCTCGACCTTGAGCGCCGGCGATGAACGCCCCGAAGGCGACGATCGTCAGGTTGACGGCGTTGAGCATCAGCTCGATCGACATCAGCATGCTGATCGCGTTGCGCCGGGCGAGGAAGCCGAACGTGCCGATCGCAGAACAGGATCGCCGGCCAGGACGAGGTAGGCGTCGAGCGAGTGGCTCACGGCGGGCCGTCCTTGCTCGCGCCGGGCGAGGAAGATCCCGCCGATCACCGCGGCCAGCAGCAGGACGCTGACGATCTCGAACGGCAGGACGTACTGCGTCGAACAGGACTGCGCGAGCACGGCGCGGTGCCGACCGCGGATCGGCGCCGAGACCGCGCCCCAGTCGGTCGCCGCGACGGTCAGGGCGATCAGGACCGCCAGGACGACCGCGGCGATCGCCGGCGGGCACGGCCTGGGTCTGGAAGACGAGCCGGATCGGGGCCGCCTTCGTCTGGGTCAGCATGATCGCGAACAGGATCAGGACGCTGATCGCGCCGATGTAGACGAGGACCTGGGCGGCGGCGACGAGCGGCGCCCCGATCAGGACGTAGATGCCCGGCCAGCGCCGCGAAGCAGACGATCATCGCCAGGCCGCAGCGGATGATGTCGCGCATCGTGACGACGAGCAGGGCCGAGCCGATCATCACCGCGCGCGAGGAGCGAGAACAGCACGTCATCCCAGCGCAGGCCGATGAACGGCACCGCGTCCGGTATCGCCACGCGACTCCTCTCTCCTCGTACCAGGCGACCGGATCGGGCCCCGCCCGATCCAGCCCGCCCCGATCAGCTACTTCGTGTGAGCGTGACCTGGTCCGCGCCCGCTCCGCCACCGGCGTCCGCCGGTCCGTTGCCGTGGCCGTTGGCACCGTTGCCGTGGCCGTTGCCGGCCGCGGGCCGCTGCCCGCGACTCGGCCATGATCGCGCGGGCAGGACCGGCAGCAGCCGGCCCGGGTCGACGATCCGGCCCTCGGCCGCGGGCCCGGTCGAGCCCAGTCGCGCTCGCGCCGGATGTAGGTCACCTCGGTCTCGCGGTCGATCGCGGCGAGGGCCATCAGGTCGATCGTCGGCTCCTGCGCGGCTGGTGTGGGCCAGCTCGAAGTCGGCGCCGTCGCGCAGCGCGTCGTAGGGGCAGGCGTCGACGCAGATCCCGCACAGGATGCAGCGGCTCTCGTCGACCTCGTACTTCTGGAGGACCCGCGGCTTGGGCATCAGCGCGCCGGTCGGGCAGGTCTCGGCGCAGCGGCCGCACGACACGCAGGGCGTGTCGTTGAGGCTCATGTCGAGCGGCGTCGTGACCAGCGTGTCGAAGCCGATCCGCATGAAGTCGTAGCAGGCGGCGCCGACGACCTCCGAGCAGACCTGGGCGCACCGGCCGCAGTCGATGCAGCGCGACGGCTCGCGCAGGATGAAGGCGTGGCTGTCGTCGCGGATGTAGTCGTGGTTGAGCCCGGTGAAGCGGTTCTCGGTCACGCTCCGGTAGCCGGCGCCCTGGTGGTTGCCGGGCTCGAGGGTCGGCAGCGTCGTCCCGTACTCGATCCCCAGCCGGCGCAGGTCGCAGAAGCCGATCGCCTCGCAGGTGCACTGCAGGCAGCGGGTGGTCTCGGCGACGGCCTCGGCCCGGGTGTACGGGATCTCGTACTCGACGTAGCTCTGGTTGCGCACCTCCGGCCTCCATCGCCTTGAGCCGGTAGCGCGGCTCCTTGACCTCGCTCGTGAACGGCACGATCGAGAGGAACTCGGGCTGCGGCTCGGCCAGCGTCTGGCGGGTCTTGATCGCGCCGCAGGTCGAGGCCCTTGAGGAAGGCGTCGACGGCATACGCGCTGCGCCGGCCCTCGGCGATCGGCCTGGACGACGGTCGCCGCGCCGATCCGGACGTCGCCGGTCCCGAAGACGCCCGGCCGGCCGGTCTCGAAGGTGACCGCGTCGGCCTTGCAGCCGGCGCTGCTTCGTCGCCTGCGGCCCGTCCGAGCCGGCGCCGATCCAGCTCAGGTCGGGGCCCTGGCCGATCGCCAGCAGGACCCGGTCGCAGTCGATCGTGAACTCCGTGCCGGGCGCCGGCTCGGGCCGCCGCCGGCCGGAGGCGTCCGGCTCGCCCAGCTTGTTGCGGATGAACTCGACCCCGGTCACCTTGCCGCTCGTCGGTGATGACCCGGGTCGGCGCCGGCCTGGAAGATGGCCGTGGCGCCTTCCTCGATCGCCTCGTGGACCTCGTCCGAGGCGGGCATGTCCTTCATGTCGCGGCGGTAGACGAGGGTCACCTCGGCCGCGCCCTGGCGGACCGACGTCCGCGAGCAGTCCATCGAGGTGAAGCCGCCGCCGATGACCACGACCCGCTTGCCCGCGTGGCCCGGGTAGGGCAGGCCGAGGGTCGCGGTCCGGAGGTATTCGAGGCCGTCGAGCACGCCGTCGGCGTCCTCGTTCGGGATCCCCAGCTTGTTCGTGTCGTAGCAGCCGATCGCGATCAGGACCGCGTCGAAGCCCTGGCCCTGGAGGTCGTCGAGGCGTGAAGTCGCGGCCCGAGCGCCTGGTTGCAGACGATCCTGCCGCCGAGCCGGGTGACGCTCTCGTACTCGGCCTCGAGGACCTCGACCTTGGGCAGGCGGTACTGGGGGATGCCGTAGCGGAGCATCCCGCCGGGCGCCGGGTCGCGCTCGAAGACCGTCACCTCGTGGCCGGCGATCAGCAGGTAGTAGGCGGCGGCCATGCCGGCCGGCCCGGAGCCGATGACCGCCACCCGCCGGCCGGTCTTGGGCTGGACCTCGAACGGCAGCGGCGGGTCGATGCCGTCGTCGAGCATCGCCTTGAGGACCTGGTCGCCGGCGTAGCGGTGGCTGTCCCGGATGGCGATCGCCTCGTCGACCTCGTCGCGCCGGCAGTGCTCCTCGCAGGGCGCCGGGCAGACCCGGCCGAGGACGACGGGAACGGGATCGTGCGCTTGAAGATCCGGGTCGATTCGCGCCAGTTGCCCTCGGCGTTCTGCTTGAGGAAGCCGGGGATGTCGATGTGGCTCGGGCACTTGTTCTGGCAGGGCGGCAGGCAGTAGGCGTTGTGGTCGCTGAAGATCAGCTCGAGGTTCGTCGCGCCGCAGCCGGCGGACCTCCTCGGTCTGGGTCTGGACCTTCATCCCCGGCTCGGCCGTCCGCGAGCAGCTGATCGGCGGGTGCTCCTCGCCCTCGACCTCGACCACGCACATCCGGCAGGCGCCGAAGCCGGGCAGCTTGGGCTCGTAGCACAGGGTCGGGATCTCGATCCCGTTGTCGCGGCAGACCTCGAGGATCGTCTGGCCCTCGAGGCCCTCGACGACGCCGGCCGTCGACCTCGATCCGGATCGCCGGTGTCGACTGCGGTCGCTGCGGCGACTGGGTCGTCAGCAGGCGCTCGGACAGGGTCGGCTCGGGCGACGAGGCGGGGCGCGCGATCAGGTCGGCCATCGGTTCGCGGGCCTCAGTGCGCCGGCCCGCCGTCGGCCACCGCGATCGGGTGGCAGACGCCGGCGGGGCAGTGCTCCGCACGGATGGAGCTTCGCGTCGAGCTCGGCTCGGAAGTATCGCATCGCGCTGGCCAGCGGAAGGGTCGCCAGGCGCTCGTGATCGCACAGCGCCGACTGGCGACGATGTCGGCCGACAGGTCGGCCAGCAGGTCGGCGTCGGTCGGCCGCGGGCGTGCCGCCGTCGATCCGGTCGGCGATCTCGGACAGCCGGCGCGTGCCGATCCGGCAGGGGATCGTCTTGCCGCAGGCCTCGTCGGCGCAGAAGCGGGTCAGCAGCCGGGCCAGGTCCACGATGCAGGCCCGGTCGTCGGCGACGACGATCGAACCCGAGCCGACGTGGGCGCCGGCCGCCCGCAGCGCTCGAACGCGTACGGGCGTGTCGAGCAGGTCGGCCGGCAGGATCCCGCCCGACGGCCCGCCGACGAGCATGCCTTCGGGGCACCGGCCCGGTCCGGGTGGTCGCGCCGGCCAGGCCGACGATCTCGCGCAGGGGCGTGCCCAGCGGCACCTCGGCGACGCCGCCGCCGTCCGGCGCCGCGGACCTGGACGAGGATCGTGCCCGGCGCAGTCCGGGGCGCCGATCGCCGCGAAGGCCGTCGGCGCCCGTCGCGCATGATCCACGGGCCGCGGCCAGGGTCTGGACGTTGTGGACGACGGTCGGCCGGCCGAACAGGCCGCGCTCGGCCGGATACGGCGGCCGCTGCTCGGGCTGGCCGCGCTTGCCCTCGAGGGCCTTGAGCAGGACGGTCTCCTCGCCGAGCATGTAGGCGCCCTGGACCGGCCGCGAGCTCGACGGTCGAGGTCGTGGCCGCGTGCCGAGCACGTCGGGGCCGATGAAGCCGGCTTCCTCGGCCGCCCCGAGGGCGGCCTCGAGCCGTCGGATCGCCTCGGTCTCGGTCGCCCGGACGGCGATGAACGGCGTCGTCGGCGCCGATCGCGAAGGCGGCGATCGCCACGCCCTCGATGACCGCGTACGGGTCGCGCTCGAGGAGGACCGGGTCGGTCCGGGCGGCCGGGTCGGCCCCGTAGCCGTTGGCCACGACGTAGCGCCGGTCGGCCGCGGTGCGCGGCGGCCGCTCGCCACTTGTCGGCGGCCGGGAAGCCGGCCCCGCCGCGGCCGCGCAGGCCGGAGGTCCGCGATCGTCGGCCATCGTCCCCGGCCGGGGCGAGGTCGCACGGCAGCCCGCGAGGCCGTCGAAGGCGCCCGCCTTGACCGCCGCGTCGAGGTCGGTCGGGTCCGCCGCGTCGGCTCGCCCGAGGCAGGATGCGGGGCCAGCTCGCCGGCGTCTTGAGCAGGTCGGTCATTGCGGCGCGGCTCGCGCGTCGCCCGGCCCGCCCGGCGGCCCGGCCGATCGCCGCTCGAGGCCGGCCAGGTAGCTCGGCCTCGCGTGGTCGCTCCGCGGCCGGTGCGTCGGCGCCGGCGTCGGCCGGCGGCTCGAACCGGAGGTGGCCGTAGTAGCGTGGCCGTGCCGTAGATCATCGCGTACCAGGCCCCGGTCCCGGCTGATCCGCTTGAGCGCCGCGACGGGCAGGTAGCCGTAGGCGGCCTGGGTCGCCTCGAGGATCTCGAGGAGCCGCTTGGGATCGTGGTCGTGCGTCGTGCAGGATCGCGTCGACCGGCCCGAGGTCGATCGGCGCCGAAGTGCTCGTAGGCGGCGTCGGGCACCGTCCGGCCGGACCGCCGGAGGGCCGATTCCTCGCGCCGCTCGCCGTACGTCTCCGGGGCGCCCCAGTGGACGCGGTAGCGGCCCTTCGTGTCGACGCCGCCCATGTCGATGCACTCGATCGGGCAGGCCTGGGCGCACTGGAAGCAGGTCTCGCACTTGAGCGTGCCGTACTCGTCGTAGAGGAGCTGGAGCCGGCCCCGGAACTTGGGCGAGATCGTCGGCCGGGACCTCCGGGTAGCAGGTGGGTCACCTTGGGCTCGAAGAACCGGCGCAGGGTCAGGGCCATGCCCTTGACGATGCCCAGGCCCGGGATGAGGCTCATCGGGCCGGCCTCATCGCTTCAGGACCACGGATCGCCGACGCGGTCACGAACAGGTTGAGCAGGGACGCCGGCAGCAGCCACTTCCAGGCGAAGCCCATCAGCTGGTCGATCCGGACGCGGGGCAGCGTCCCGCGCATCCAGACGAAGGTGAACACGAAGACGTAGGTCTTGCCCATGAACCAGAGCAGCCCGACGACCCAGTCGAAGCTCATGAAGGCGCAGGCCGAGGATCGCCGCCGACGGCCAGCACGTTGAACAGGACGAAGCCGATGACCAGCGCCTGCCAGAGCTTGATCGCGGCTGTTCAGCAGGTAGAACGGCAGCCGCGAGGACGAGCGTCGCCACGACCGGCCCGAGCGCCGAGCAGGAACAGCAGGCCGATCCCGAGGCCGCCCGGGTCGAGGGCCACGGTCACCGGCCAGGGCCAGTTGAACGGCGCGTTCCAGCCGCCGAGGAAGAGGGCCACGGTCAGGGCCGAGACGATGAACACGTTCACGTACTCGGCGAAGAAGAAGAAGCCGAAGCGCATCCCCGAGTACTCGGTCGCGAAGCCGGCGACGATCTCCGAGTCGGCCTCGGTCAGGTCGAACGGCGTCCGGTTGGCCTCGGCCGTGGCGGCGATGAAGAAGATCACGAAGGCCGAGCGGCTGGCGGAGATGTACCAGTCGGGAACAGGTTGCCGGACTGGCCCAGGACGATCTGGTTGAGGCTCATCGTGCCGGCCAGCAGGATCAGCCCGACGACCGACAGGGTCAGCGGGATCTCGTAGCTGACGACCTGGGCCGCCGAGCGCAGTCCGCCCAGCAGCGAGTACTTGTTGAAGCTCGACCAGCCGGCCATCAGCAGGCCGACGACGGTCAGGCCGCCCATCGCGAAGAAGTACAGCAGGCCGATGTTGAAGTCCTGGCCGAAGAGGCCCGGCGCGAACGGGAGGACCAGGAGCGACATCACGCTGCGCCAGGTAGACGACGACCGGGGCCCAGGGTGAAGACCGGCACGTCGGCGCCGGTCGGGGTGAAGTCCTCCTTCATCAGCACCTTGAGGCCGTGGACCACGGACAGGAGCCGAGCCGAACGGCCCGACCCGGTCGGGGCCGAAGCGCAGGTTCATCAGGGCGATGACCTTCATCTCCATGTAGATGATCAGGAAGGCGCGTCGGGACCGTCATCAGCAGGACGATCGGTGGCCGCCACGACGAACCGGACGAGGGGCAGGTTGTCGACCAGGAACTGGACGACCGCGCCGCCGATCAGCGCGATCAGGACCGCCAGGCCGGCCGTCAGGACCGCGCCCAGCGGGATCACGACGGCCAGGATCTTGCCCGGGATCGTCAGCCGCTCCCAGGTCCGACCGACCATGGTCATCTACTTGTCCACCCCGCCCATGATCGGATCGAGCGAGGCCATGATCGCCATCGTGTCGGCGATCAGGTTGCCGGGCATCAGCAGGCCGACCGCCTGGAGGTGGACGAAGCTCGGGTCGTGGATCCGCATCCGGAAGGGCTGGTCGGTCCCGTCGCTGATCGCGTAGGTCGCGTACTGGCCGCGCGGGCCCTCGATCGCGGCGTAGGCCCGTCCCGGCCGGGGCCGGAGCAGGCGCGGCAGCTTGGCCATGATCGGCCCGTCGGGCATCTCGTGGAGGCACTGGTCGATGATCCGCAGGCTCTGCTTGATCTCGTCCATCCGGAGCAGGTAGCGGGCCAGGCAGTCGCCCTCGGTCCGCGTCGGGATGTCGAAGTCGAGCTCGGGGTAGACGCTGTAGGGGTGGGCCCGGCGGATGTCGAAGGGCACGCCCGGTCGCCCGCAGGTTCGGGCCGGTCATGCACATCCGAGCGCCGTCGCGGTGTCGATCGACGCCCAGGCCGCGCGCCCGGCGGACGAAGATCTCGTTCTCGTTGAGGAGGGCCGTGTTCGCCTCGATCTGCTCGGTCGCCCGGCTCATCCAGGTCCCCGAGGCGGCTCATGAACTCGTGGTTCAGGTCGCCGTTCACGCCGCCGATCCGGAAGTAGTTGAAGAGCATCCGCTGGCCGGTCAGGGCGGCCAGCATCTCGACGATCTCGTCGCGCTCGATGAAGCTCCACAGGATCGGGGTCAGGCCGCCGAGGTCGAGGGCGAACCAGCCCATGAACAGGGCGTGGCTGGCGATCCGGTTGAGCTCGCCGGCGAGGACCCGGATGTACTCGGCCCGGCGCGGGACCTGGACGTCGAGCAGCTTCTCGAAGGCCATCACCGGCGACCACTCGCAGAACAGCGAGCTGACGTACTCGAGCGGGTCCGTGTAGCAGATCGCCTGGTGGTAGTCGGCGTTCTCGCAGAGCTTCTCGACGCCGCGGTGGAGGTAGCCGAGGACCGGGTCGAGGTCGACGACCTTCTCGCCGTCGATCTTGAGCACGACCCGCAGCACGCCGTGGGTCGACGGGTGCTGGGGGCCCATGTTCAGGAACATCTCGCCGTCGCCGAGGGTGTAGAACTCGGCCTCGCGCTCGGTCCGGGGCGGGTAGGGCGGGATCGGCTCGAAGACGCCGAGCTGCTCGTCGAGGGTGACCCGGGGGTCGTCGGCCGAGGCGTGGGCGGGGATGTCGAACGGGGTGCGGGTGGTCATCGCTAGCCTGCCGGAGCCTGCCGGATGTGGGCCTCGGCCTGGGCGTTCGTCGGGCCGTGGGTCTGCTCCATCGGGCGCACGCCACCGCCCGGCGAGCGCGAGGCGTCGTCGGGCAGGTAGAAGTCCTTGCGCAGCGGGAAGCTGGTGTAGTCCGGCGGCATGTAGATCCGGCGCAGGTCGCGGTTGCCCTCGAAGGTGATCCCGAACATGTCGTAGGCCTCGCGCTCCATCCACTCGGCGCCCTTCCACAGGAAGGTGACCGAGGGCACCCGCGGATCGTCGCGAGCCAGGCCGTCGGCGATGACCCGCAGCCAGTCGCGGCGTGGTGTCGCTCCACAGGTGGTAGACGACCTGCATCACGCTGCCCGTGTCGACGCCGGCGAGGTCGGACAGCATCTGGAACCGGAAGTCCGGCTCGTCGTGCAGGGCGCAGCATCACCTCGGGCACGTCGCCCGGCCCGATCCGGATCTCCGTCTCGTCGTGACGCTGCCGGACGGGGCCGGTCAGGCGCGTCGCCGAAGCGCGGCCTCGAGGCGCCGGCTGAGGGCGCGGTCCACGTCAGACGTCCTGCGGGCACGGTCGGCCCGATCGGCCGCTCCGGCCAGTGGCCGCGGCGGTCCTTGACCAGCTGCTGGAGCTTCATCATCCCGTAGATCAGGCCCTCCGGCCGGGGCGGGCAGCCCGGGACGTAGACGTCGACCGGCATGATCCGGTCGATCCCCTGGACCGTGCGTGTAGCTCCGCTTGTAGCGGCCGCCCGAGCAGGTGCAGTCGCCCATCGCCACGCACCACTTCGGCTCGGGCATCTGCTCCCACAGCCGGACGAGCGGCCCGGCCATCTTGGTCGTGCAGCGTGCCGGCCACGATCAGGACGTCGGCCTGGCGGGGCGAGGCCCGGAACGGGAACATCCCCCAGCGGTCCATGTCGTTCTTGCTGGTCGCCGCCGACATCATCTCGATGGCGCAGCAGGCCAGCCCGGACAGGAGCGGCCACAGGCTGTTGGCCCGGATCAGGTCGAGGACGATGTCGGCCTTGGTCGGGATGATCTCGAGCGGCCCGCCCCAGCGGGCGTTGTCGCGCCGGCCCGGCCCCGACGCCTCGAACTCGCGCAGGTGGGTGATGTCCGACGCCTGGCCGCCGTCGTAGGCGACCGGGTCGCTCGACTGCCAGAGCGTGTTGGGGACGACGATCGGGCTCGACCGAGGCTCGGCGCCAGACCGCCGGCAGGCGATCACCGCGCGGCCAGGTTCCGCGGCGGCCGGCCGGTCGCCTCGGGCTTCACCGCCACGTCAGGACGCCCTTGCGCCAGGCATAGGCCAGCCCGAGCAGCAGGATCGCCACGAACATCAGCATGCTCACGAAGCCGCCCAGGAGCAGGTCGCGGAAGACGATCGCCCAGAGGTAGATGAAGATCGACCTCGATGTCGAAGGCGACGAACAGCAGGGCGTAGATGTAGAACGACAGGCCGAACCGGCCGTGGGTGTCGCCGTACGTGTCGATCCCGGATTCGTAGGGCAGGCCCTTGTGGACGTCGCCGCGGTTCCGGTGGGAGATGAGCCAGGCGGCGCCGATCGTCAGGAACACGAACGAGACGCCGGCGAAGGCGAACCCGACGATGTACCAGATCCCGGTCAAGTGATCCTCGCTGCGGCTGTCGGGGGGCTGCGAGGCACACGCATGGCGCAGGCCCCGCGACGGCATTCTAGCGCGGAGCGCCGCTGGGAGGTGCTCGGCGGACAGGCCGCGGCGCGGGGTTGGAACGGGAGGGAGATCGAGGGATCAGCCGCGTCGAGCGCGCGTGCAGTTCGCGGCCGATCCCTCGTCGGTGGCGCCGTGCCCAGCGCCGATCGAAAGACTGGCGTGGGGGCGAATGGCGCAGCAATAGGGCGAATGACGTAGTCAGCGCCGGGGCAGGCGACGGGTCAGGCCACGCAGCAGCGGGTCCGCCGGCAGCCCCCGGCCGAGGAGGACCGCCCGGAAGCCGCCCAGGGCGGACGGATCGAGCAGCCGGGCGACGGCCGAGCGCGTCGCCAGCCAGGTTTCCATCGTCGTCGCCGGGTTCGACCGGATCCGGTCGACGAGCTCCTCCAGCCCGCAACCGAGCAGGAACTCAGCCTGGCTGATGTCGCCCAGCGTCGCGAATCCCTGGCGCCGGGCGGCGGCCTCGAGGGCGGTCACGTCGACGTGGGCGGTCAGGTCCTGGCGGCCGATCCCGATGAACGGGTCGGCGTGCGCCCGATGGCCCACGTAGGCCCGCAGCGAGCCGCCGGTGCGCGCCGGGTCGTACAGCTCGGCGGCGCGGCGGCCGTAGTCGAGGACGAGGACGAGGCCCCGGGCCAGGTCCGCGGCGACCTCAGCCAGCCACGGCTCGACCAGGAGGCAGACCTCGGCGACCTGGCCCTCGGCCAGGGTCACCTCGTCCGTGGCCAGGCGCTCGGCCAGGGCCGGGGTCGACGGCGCGCCGGCCTGCTCCCGGAGCCGGCCGGTGGCCGGATCCCAGGCCACATAGCGCTCGAGCAGTCGACCGGCTCGCCCCTCGACGCGGTGGACTGGCAGGGCGTCGAGGAACTCGTTGGCCAGCACGACGCCGTCCACCGGCCGTCGATCGGCGCCGGCCGGGAGGACCGGCACGCTCGGGCCGAGACGCGCCTCGATCGCGGCCCGGCGGTGCTCGTTGATCTCGATCGGCTCGTAGGCGATCTGCCCGGCCAGGGCCGATCCGTCCGCCCGCAGGCCGGCCAGGATCGCCGCCGCCAGCGAGCCCGAGCCAGGCCCGTACTCGCGCAGGACGAACGACTCCGGCCGGCCGAGCCGCTGCCAGGCCTCGTCGACCTGCCGGCTGAGCGCGGCGCCGAAGACCGGGTCGAGTCGGGGCGGTCAGGAAGTCGCCCGCCCGGCCCGGTCGCTCGGCAGCGGTCCGGTAGTAGCCGTTGACCGGGTCGTACAGGGCGATCGCCATGAACCGGGCGAACGTGATCGGCCCGCTCGCCTCGATCTCGGCGATGACCTGGGCAAGCAGGATCGGATCGCTCTCGGTCGGCAGTCGACCGGCGCCGGCCGTCCGGCGCAGGCCCGGCTCGAAGGGCCCGCCGGGGCTCATCCCGCCGCCAGGAGGCGGACCCCCGGGCCGACGAGCGAGTGGCCGCCGAGGAGGACCGGGATCGGAGCGCCGACCGCCGATCGGTCGAGCTGGGCCAGCCAGGGATCGGTGACGGCCCGGGGCGGAGCAGGTCCGACGCGAAGCGGTCCTCCGGCCGCGGCCAGCCCGCCTCGTCGGCGCCGAGGCGATGGGCCAGCAGGACCCGGCTGTCGACGAGGGCCGCATCGCCCAGCTCGGCCAGGCGCGACCCGAGCGCGAGCGGTCCGTCGGTCGCCAGGATCGTCCCGAGGACCGAGCGCGGCGGCCGCTGGGGCAGGTCACCGGTGAGCGCGCCCGACGCGCGCAGGCCGCGCTCCTCGATCAGGGCGCGGACGCGGCAGCGGGCGAAGCCTTCGAGCCAGGCGAGGGCCCGTGCCGAGGTCCGGCCGGCGATCACGAGCTCCGCCCGCGGGTCGGCCAGGACCCGCCGGATCGCGTCGAGGCGCTCCAGGACGAGGGCATCCTCGGCGTGTGGCCCGGGGTCGATCGCGCGGCCCTGGGCCCCGAGCAGGATCAGGTCGAGTGGCGAGTCGAGGTCGACACCGAGGCGATGGCGTGAGCGCAGGTCGGCCACCGGGATCCCCACCTGCTCCGAAAGCCAGCGGGGCAGGACGTTGTCGGAGGCGATGGTGCGGGGCAGGTCACGCAGCCAGCGCACCTCGGAGACGGCCAGGACATCGGATGAGAAGCGGTTGTTGGTGATCGCCATCGGACCACTGCCGGCGGCGCAGGCGACGAACAGCTTGCGGTCGGCCAGGGCGGCCAGCGGGATCGCGCCCGAGCCGAGCACGACCAGGCCGCCCTCGGGCACATCGTGCAGGGCGGCCTGCAGGCGGGCGCCGAACGGCCGCTCGTCGGGCGGCCCGCTGATCAGCCGGACGCCGGTCGCCCCGGCCCGCGCGAAGCCCAGCTCGTGGACCCGGGCCAGCCGGTCCCGGGCGGCGGCCAGGCGCTGCTCGAGCGGCCCGGCACCGGGCCCGGGCCGGGGGTGGAAGATGAGCACTGTCGCGGATCGCACGGTCCGAGTGTATGGGCGCGGGAGGAAGCGTTGGCAGAGCGACGGGTCCGGGCCTACGTCGGACTGGGCGCCAACCTCGGCGACCCCGCCGGGACGCTGGCGGCCGCGGTCCATGGGCTGGCCGCCCTGCCCGGCGCCCGGCTGGTCGGCGTCTCGCGCCTGTATGCCACCGACCCGGTCGGCTTCGCCGACCAGCCCGAGTTCCGCAACGCGGTGGCTGCCCTCGACGTCCCGGCCGGGCCGGACGCCGCGACCGGGGCGACGTTCCTGCTCGTCGCGCTCAAGGGCCTCGAGGTCGCCTTCGGCCGCCAGGCGCGCCGGCGCTGGGGACCGCGCGAGCTCGACCTCGACCTGCTCGTCTTTGGCCGGGCCCGGCTCTCGATCGACCGTCCGTCCGCCGCTCGTTCGGTCGATGCCGGGCTGGATCCGGCCAAGGCGGCCCGCCTGCTCGTCGTGCCCCACCCCTCGATGGCCGAGCGCCTGTTCGTCCTCGCCCCGCTGGCCGACCTCGCCGCGGGGCTCGTCCCACCGGGCTGGCACGAGACGATCGGCTCGGCCCGCCGCCGGCGGGAGATCGCCGAGGGCCCGAGCGCGGCCCGGGCGATCGCGCGCTGGGAGCCGGCCGCGGGGACCTGGCGAGGACCGGCGGTCGACGGCTCGGGCTAGAGGCGGACGCTCGGCGGCCGGGAGCGGTCGAACATCTGGACGGTGTCGACGAAGCGGACGTGGGCCTCGCGATACGCCATCACGAGCGAGTGGGTCCGGGCCCCGCCGCCGAAGAACCGGACGCCGTCGAGCAGGTCGCCGCCGGTCACCCCGGTCGCGGCGAAGACGAGGTTCTCGCCCGAGGCAAGGTCGGCCGTGAAGTAGACCCGGCTCTCGTCGTCGTCGTTGCCCATCTGCCGGGCGCGGACCCGCTCCTCATCGTTGCGGAACCGGAAGCGGGCCTGGATCTCGCCGCCGAGGCAGCGCAGCGCGGCAGCCGTGATCACGCCCTCGGGCGCGCCGCCGATGCCCATCACGGCATGGACGCCGGTGCCCGAGACGGCGCAGCTGATCGCGGCCGACAGGTCGCCGTCGGAGATGAGCTTGATCCGCGCCCCGGCCGCCCGGACCTCGGCGATCAGCTCATCGTGGCGCGGCCGCTCGAGGATGACGATCGTGATGTCGGCCACTCGCCGGCCGAGCGCCTCGGCGATCCGGTGGCAGTTCTCGGTCGGGCTCTTGCGGATGTCGACCTTGCCGGCCACGACCGGCCCGACGCACAGCTTCTCGAGGTAGGTGTCCGGCGCGTGGAGCAGGCCGCCCCGCTCGGAGGCCGCCAGCACGGTGATCGCGTTGGCCTGGCCGTGGGCAACGAGGTTCGTCCCCTCGAGCGGGTCGACGGCGATGTCGACCGCGGTCGAGGCTTCGCGCGCCTCGACGCCCTTGCGCCCGACCTGCTCGCCGATGTAGAGCATCGGCGCCTCGTCCCGCTCGCCCTCGCCGATGACGATCGTGCCGGCCATGTCGATCTCGTCCATCGTCCGGCGCATCGCCTCGATCGCCGCCCGGTCGGCCTCGTCCTTGGTCTCCCCGGCCCATGAAGCGCGCCGAGGCGATCGCGGCCGCCTCGGTGACCCGGACCATCTCGAGGGCGAGAAGCGTCTCCATGGCGCAGTCCTCCGATTGGCCCGCGGGCTCGCCGCGGCGCAGGTCAGTGGCGGAAGTGGCGTCGGCCGGTGAAGACCATCGCGAGATGATGGCGGTCGGCGACCTCGATCGCCATCTCGTCGCGGATCGAGCCGCCGGGCTGGATGATCGCGCTGACCCCCGAGTTTGCCGCCAGGGCGATCCCGTCCGGGAACGGGAAGTAGGCGTCGCTGGCCATGACTGACATCCGGGCCCGGTCGCCGGCTCGCCGGAGGGCGACCTCGACCGAGACCTGGCGACTGGCCTGGGCGGCGCCGATGCCGACCGTGGCTGCGTTGCGGGCCAGCACGATCGCGTTCGACCGGACGTGGCGGACGGTCCGCCAGGCGAAGAGCAGGTCGGTCAGCTCCTCGAGGGTCGGCCGGCGGCGGGTGACGACCTGGAGCTGGCGCTTGTCGAGCCCGAGCGAATCCTGGCTCTCGACGAGCAGGCCGCCGCCCACCCGCTTGAAGTCGAGGTTGGCGATGCCGTAGTCGCGCAGGCCCTCGGACGGGTCGGGCGGCACGGCCAGCAGCTCGAGGCCGGTCTTCTGGCGGAGGATCCCGAGGGCCGATTCGGAGAAGCCCGGGGCGATCACCGCCTCGTACGAGTTGGCCGCGATCTCCCGGGCGGTCGCGCCGTCGAGCTCGCGGTTGACGCCGACGATCCCGCCGAAGGCCGCCACGGGATCCGTCTCGAGGGCATGCCGGTAGGCCTCGACCAGCTCGTCGTGGGAGGCCATCCCGACCGGGTCGGTGTGCTTGACGATCGCGACCGTCGGCGCGGTGAAGTCCCTGGCGATCCGGTAGGCGGCGTCGAGGTCGAGCAGGTTGTTGAAGCTCGGCTGCCCGCCCTGGAGCTGGCGGGCGTCGGCCAGCGAGCCGCTCCGGTGGGTCGTCTCGCGGTAGAAGGCCGCCCGCTGGTGGGGATTCTCGCCGTAGCGCAGGTCCTCGACCTTCTCGAGGACCATCGCCAGCCGGCTCGGGAACTGGGTTCCCGAGACCTGGTTGATGTAGGCCGCGATCTCGGCATGGTAGGCGGCGACGATCCCGAATGCCTCGGCCGCCAGTTGCTGGCGGAGCTCGGCCGACAGCGAGCCGAGCTCGCGCAGCTCACGCGCGACCCGGCCGTAGTGGGTCGGGTCGGCGACCGCCGCGACGGCCGCGTAGTTGCGGGCGGCCGCGCCCAGCAGCGCCGCCCCGCCGACGTCGATCATCTCGATGGCGTCGGACAGGGCCACCTGGTGGCCGCCGACCTGGGGTGCGAACGGCTTGATGTTGACCACGACGATGTCGATCGCGCCGATGCCCTGGGCGGCCAGCTCCTCGAGCTGGGCGGGGCTGTCGCGGCGCGCCAGGATCCCGGCGTAGACCGCCGGGTGGAAGGTCTTGACCTGGCCGCCGACGAGCGGCGGGACGTTGGTCAGGTCGGAGACGGAGCTGACCTCGATGCCATCCTCGGCGAGGTGCTCGCGGGTGCCGTCGGTGGCGTAGATCTCCACGCCGAGCGCCTGCAGCTCTCGTGCGAACGTGCTGATCCCATCACGATTCGCCACCGAGAGCAGGGCTCGCACCCGGGCGTCCTCCAGCGTTCGTGGCCATCGCGGGCTGCCCGATTGGCGCCCGGCCAGGCGCTTCCGGGCGCGGCGGGTCGTGTGTCGGCGGGCGGTACCGCAGCTGGCCCCGAGTATAGCGTCCCGGCGTGGCATACTCGGAACCCTCGCCCGGCCCGTGACCGCCGTCCGAACGGAGAAATCACCCGGTGACGCTCCTGCCCTGGGAATACCTGTTCCAGTCGTTCAATGCCGCGCACTTCCACGACCTGTTCTACCCGATCGCCCTCGGGTCGCTCGTCCTGCTCGTCGCGCTGTGCGTGCTGTATGCCGTCCGAACCCGGCAGCTCCGCCACCACCCGCCCTTCCTCGACCTGTACGAATGGCTGCTCTGGACGGGGGTCATCGCCTTCGGCCTGCTGCTGATCTTCAGCATCTTCGTCTGGGACTTCCTGTTCGTGCTGGCCACGATCATCACGGCGGCCGCCGTCTTCGTCTGGATCCGGTTCATCCGCTTCCCGCCGATCCTCGCCCTGTACGAGCAGAAGCTGGCCCGCCAGCGCTACCTGAGCCGCCAGAAATACGCCCACCCCGAGGCGACGATCCGCTCGAAGTCGAGCCGGCCGGCGCGCGTCGCGCGCCCGGCACCGACGAAGCGGACCCGCAAGCGGCGCTAGCCGTGGGCCCGCAGCGTGGCGCAGATCCGCGGCATCGCGCGGGTCCGTGGCGTGGGGCAGGTCCGCGGCGTCGCGCGCGAGCGGGCTGAGCCGTGGAGATTCGGCGGTTCGGCATCGGCCAGCGCCGGCCCGACGGACCGGCCGGGACCCACAACGTCCAGGCGGCGGTGATCGAATCCGGGCCGCGCGGCGTGGTCGCCGAGCTGGCCCTCGGCCGGCACGCGTCAATCGAGGCGCACACCAACCCGAACACGGCCTGGTTCGTGGTGATCGAGGGCGGCGGCTTCGTGACCGTGGGCTCGGAACGGACCCGGGTCTTCGCCGGCGAGGCGGTCCTGTGGCCGGCCGGCGTGCCCCACGGGGCCGCGACCGACCTGTCCGAGATGCGCGCGATCGTCGTCGAGTTCCCGGTGGCGGACCTGGCCCTGGGCCCCGGCGCCGCGATCGTTGACGCGCCCGTGCTGGCTGGCGGTGCCGGCGGCGTGCCCGCAGCCGGTGGCGTGCCCGCAGCCGGTGGCGTGCCCGTTGCCGCGGGCGACGGCCGCCTCGTCGACGAGCGGCCCGCCCCCTACGACCCGCGCCACGGCGAGCCCCGCTAGCGCTCCGTTCCGACGCGGCCCCAACAGCGAGATGGGCAACCTGCTGACCCCGGCCAGGATCCGGGAGATCCGTTGCGCCACGTCGTGATCTGCCGGGCGCCGGAGGACGCGGCCCTGGCCGAAGCGCTGCATCGCGAGCTCGCCACGCGGTTGATCGAAAGCTGGCCCTCCGGTCCGGAGATCGCCGCCGAATACGCGTCGGCGTCGCTGGTCACGAACCTCGCCGCCTGTGACGGGCTGGTGGTGCTGGCGACCTCGTCAGCCGTCACCTGGCCGTTCGCGCTCGTCGAGCTGCGGCTCGCTCGAGAGCTGCGCCGTGGCGTGCTCGTCCTGGCCACGGGCCTGAGCGACGACGTGCTTCGAGGGTGGGTCGAGCGGCTGCCGGTCGAGCCCGATGCGGTCCAGGTCTACGCCGATACGGGCACCGCGGCCACAGCCATCGAGCAGTGGCCGCCGCCGATCGCTGACGGTTCGCCACAGGTCGTCCAGTTCGCGGCGGCTCGCGCGGCCCTCCTGCGAGTCGCGTCACACGGTGGACGAATCGGCGAGCTGACCGCCAGCGGCATCGACCCTGGACTGCTGCGAACGGCCGCGCTCCACCTGCGCGCGATCGGCTTGGTCGACTTTGCCGGGCCGCTCGACGACGAGCGGACCACGCTCATCACGGTCGGCTGAGGCGGGCCACGCGGCTGCGCCCGGCTCGCCGAGCTCGCCCGGCCGTTCGTCCGTTCGTCCGTTCGTCCGTTCGTCCATTCGTCCATTCGTCCCGAGCCGGCAGAAGCGCCTGCTACCACGACTATTCTTAGCAGCCAGGTTTCGGCGGGCTCGCAGGCCCGATTCGGGCCGAGCAGGCCACGCTGCCGCCCCATATATCGCGACTATTCGTAGAACGGGCCTCAGAGGGCGCCGTTGGATCGCCAGGAGCGGCCCGATCGGCCGTGAACCCGCCCGATAAGAATAGTCGTGGTACCCCGGCCGCCAGAGCCTGGCGCAACTCAGCCCCGGTCCCGCCCCGCAGCCCCGGTCCCGCCCCGCAGCCCCGGTCCCGCCCCGCAGCCCCGGTCCCGCCCCGAGGGACGCCCCGCAGCCCGCGGTCCCGCCCCGCCCCCGCGGGACGCCGGCCCCGGCGCTATCCCCCGAGCTCGGCCACGAGCGCACCGAGCTGGCCGAGGATCCGGGCAGTGGCGCCCCACACGTGGAGGTCGTCGATTCGATAGCCGCCGTAGCGCAGCGGCCAGTCCCGGACCTGGCGCTCGACGATCTCGATCGGCGCGCCGGGCAGGAAGGCGGCCAGCGGCGCGGCGACGATCCGGGCCACCTCCGAGGCCGAGGCCTGCAGGACGGGCAGGCGGCGGGCGATCGCCACGACCGGTGTGATGCTGAAGCGGCTGACCGGGATCCGGAGCGGATCGAGCCGCCCGATGACCTCGACCCCGGCCGCCACCGGATCGAGGCCCACCTCCTCGGCCGCCTCTCGCAGGGCGGTCGCCTCGAGATCGACATCGCCGGCTTCGACCTTGCCCCCCGGCAGCGAGACCTCACCGCTGTGCAGGCCGTCGTAGGTCGGCCGCTCGGTCAGGATCACCTCGGCCGAGCCGTCGACCCCGCGCACGACCAGGACGAGGACCGCCGCGGGCCGATCACCGGCCACCGCGCCGAGGCGCAGCTCGGTCCGTGGCCGGCCGTCGGTGAACACGGGCATGAGCGCCACCGGACCGGTTGGCAGGGGCCGGCCCCGGGCCGCACCACCCCCATCGGCATTGAGCGCGAGCCGATCGGGCAGCCGGGCAAGTCGCTCGGCCGCCTCCTCGAAGCGCATCAGTTCGGCTTGCCGCCGCCGGGCGTTCCGCTGGGCGTGCGAGGCCCGTCAATGTCGGGCACATCGAAGATCGCCGGGGATCGCCGTCCGTTGCGCCCGCCGCCGGCCGTGGCCTTCGATCCCGCCCGGGCGTCGCGATGCTCGGCCGCCTCGATCGCCACCGATGCGTCGCCCGACGAGAAGACGATCGCCCCCGTCGTCAGGTCGGCGTCGGCCACGATCCGGTCGCCGGGCTTGAACCGGGCCTGGAGGAGGGCCCGCGCGAGCGGGTTCTCGACCAGGCGCTGGATCGTCCGCTTGAGCGGCCGGGCGCCGAAGGCCGGGTCGTGGCCCTCGTGGGCGATCAGCGCCCGGGCCGCCGGAGTGAGCTCGAGGATCAGGTCCTGGCCGGCCAGTCGCCGGGCGAGGTCGGCCAGGAGCAGCCCGACGATTGCCTCGAGCTCGGCATCGGTCAGCGAATGGAAGACGATCACCTCGTCGATCCGGTTCAGGAACTCCGGCCGGAACTGGCGATGGAGGGCATCGTTCAGGCTGGCCTTCATCGCCTCGTAATTGGCCTGATCATGTCCGCCGGCGGCTGCGATCAGGTCGCTGCCGACGTTGCTGGTCATGATCACGACGGCGTTCCGGAAGTCCACCGTCCGGCCCTGACCGTCGGTCAGCCGCCCGTCGTCGAGGACCTGGAGCAGGATGTTGAAGACGTCCGGGTGGGCCTTCTCGATCTCGTCCAGCAGGACGACCTGGTACGGCCGGCGGCGGACCGCCTCGGTCAACTGGCCGCCCTCCTCGTAGCCGACATAGCCGGGGGGCGCCCCGACGAGCCGGCTGACCGAGAACTTCTCCATGTACTCGCTCATGTCGATCCGGACCATCGCGCTGTCGTCGTCGAACAGGAAGCCGGCCAGCGCCCGGGCGAGCTCGGTCTTGCCGACGCCGGTCGGCCCGAGGAACAGGAACGAGCCGATCGGGCGGTGCGGGTCGCGCAGGCCGGCCCGGGCTCGCCGGACGGCATCGGCGACGGCCTCGATCGCCTCGTCCTGGCCGACGACCCGCTCGTGGAGGCGTTCCTCCATGTGGACGAGCTTGGCCATCTCGCCCTCGAGCAGCTTGGTCACCGGGATGCCCGTCCACGACGCGACGATCTCCGCTACGTCGTCGGCGTCGACCTCCTCCTTGAGCAGGCGGCCGGGGCCGTCGAGGGCGGCCAGGGCCGACTCCTGGGCCTTCAGCCGGCCCTGGAGCTCGATCAGGGTGCCGTATTTCAGCTCGGCCGCCCGGCCGTAATCGGCCTCGCGCTCGACCTGCTCGATCTTCGTCTGGATCGCCTCGAGCTCGGACTTCGTGACCCGGATCGCGCTGATCGCGTCCTTCTCTGCCTGCCAGCGCTGTTTCATCCCGCCGGCGGCTTCCTCGATCTCGCTCAGCTCACGCTCGAGGGCCTCGAGACGAGCCTTGGAGGCATCGTCCTTCTCCTTGCGCAACGCCTCACGCTCGATCTCCAGCTGGATCCGGCGACGCTCGAGCTCGTCCAGCTCGATCGGCATCGAGTCGATCTCCATCCGCAGGCGGCTGGCCGCCTCGTCGACGAGGTCGATCGCCTTGTCGGGCAGGAACCGGTCGGTGATGTAGCGGTTCGACATCGTCGCCGCGGCCACGAGGGCGGAATCCGTGATCCGGACGCCGTGGTGGACCTCGTAGCGCTCGCGCAGGCCGCGCAGGATCGAGATCGTCTCCTCGACGCTGGGCTGGTCGACGACGACCGGCTGGAAGCGTCGCTCGAGCGCCGCGTCCTTCTCGATGTGCTTGCGGTACTCGTCGAGGGTCGTCGCCCCGATCGTGTGCAGCTCGCCCCGGGCGAGCATCGGCTTGAGCAGGTTGCTGGCGTCCATCGCCCCTTCGGCGGCACCTGCGCCGACGACCGTGTGGAGCTCGTCGATGAACAGGATCACCTGGCCCTCGGAATCCTTGATCTCCTTGAGGACCGCCTTGAGCCGCTCTTCGAACTCGCCCCGGAACTTGGCCCCGGCGATCAACGCCCCGAGGTCGAGCGAGATGACCCGCTTGTCGCGCAGGGTCTCGGGCACGTCGCCGCGGATGATCCGCTGGGCCAGGCCCTCGACGATCGCCGTCTTGCCCACGCCCGGCTCGCCGATCAGGACCGGGTTGTTCTTCGTCCGCCGGCTGAGGACCTGGATGACGCGCCGGATCTCGTCGTCGCGGCCGATGACCGGGTCGAGCTTGCCCGCTCGTGCCTCGGTGGTCAGGTCGCGGCCGTACTTCTCGAGGGCCTGGTAGGTCGATTCGGGGTTGGCCGAGGTCACTCTCTGGCCGCCGCGGACGCTCTGGAGGGCCTGGAAGATCGCCTCGCGACCGGCGCCGTGGCGTTCGAGCAGGGCTTGGGCCTCGCCGCCGATCTCGGCCACGCCGAGGAGCAGGTGCTCCGTCGAGACGTATTCGTCGGTCAGCCGGCGGGCCTCTTCCTCGGCACGTTCGATCACCCGCTTCGCCCGCGGGTCGAGGGTGATCTAGCCGCCGCGGACGCGGGCCCGGCGGGCGAGCAGCCCGGCCAGCTCGTCGCGGAAGGCGGGCAGGTCGACGCCCAGGCGGCGGAGCGTCTCAGCCGGGACCCCGTCGTCGGGTTCGACGAGGGCGGCCAGGATGTGCTCGGAATCGAGGATCGGGCTCTCGAGCGTCTGGGCATTCTGCTGGGCGGCGACGATCGCCTCCTGGGCCTTCTGGGTGAATCGGTCAAGCTGCATCGCTGGTTCTCGCTATGAGGCTGGTGCCCGGGGATCGGGCTGGTCGACGAGGTCGAGGAAGGCGACGGCGGCGGTTCGCGCCTCATCGCCCAGGTTCGCCGGCAGGACGACGCGCACGGTCACGAGCAGGTCGCCGGTCGGCTTGAGGCCATCCTTCGGCTTGAGCCGGGGCATGCCCTGGCCACTCAGCCGGAACGTCCGGCCGGCCTGGGTCCCGGCCGGGATCTTGAGCAGGACCTTGCCCTTGAGGGTGCCCACCGGCACCTCGGCGCCGAGGAGCGCCTCGCGCAGGGTGATCGGCAGGTCGCGGGTCAGGTCGGCGCCCTTCCGGGCGAAGACCGGATGGGGCCGGACGCGGGTGATCAGGTCGAGGTCGCCGCCCTCGGCGCCCTTGCCTCGCAGCCGGATCCGGCTGCCGGTCTCGACGCCCCGGGGTACGGCGACCTCGAGGCGCTTGCCGTCGACCTCGAGCAGCCGGTGCGTCCCGTGGTAGGCCTCCTCGAGCCCGATCTCGACGTCGGCCTGGCTGGTGACCTGGCCCGCGAACGACGGAGCATGCCCGGCCGCGCTGCCGGCGCTCCCGCCGTCGAGGTTCAGGCCGGCCAGGATGTCCTCGAAGCTGGCGCCGCCGACCGGCCGCGAGCCGCGACCGCCGCTGGCGGGCGAGCTCTCGGCCGAGCCGCCGGCCGCTCCGAAGAACGTCCGGAAGAAGTCGCTGAAGCCGCCGGCGTCGCCGGCGGTCCGGAACTCGTAACGAACGTTGCCGCCACCCGGCCCGCCGAAGCCGGCGAATCCGCCGGCCTGCCCGAATGGGTCGGCTGCGCCCCTGCCACGGCCGCCCTGCCGCCCGGCGCCGGCCCCCGAGAAGGCCTCCCAGTTGGCTCCGAGCGTGTCGTACTTGGCCCGCTTCTGGGGATCGGACAGGACCTCGTTGGCCTCGTTGATCTCCTTGAAGCGGGCCTCGGCGGCCTTGTCGCCAGGCTTGATGTCAGGGTGGTGCTGGCGGGCGAGCTTGCGGAAGGCGCGCTTGATCTCGGCCGGGGTGGCGTCACGCTTGACCCCGAGCGTCGCGTAGTAATCGCGATAGTCCATCAGCAGGTCCTCCGGGCACGTTCACCCGCCACCTGGCGCCGGGTCCGGGCCGTCCCCGGCCGGCGATTCAGCGGCCGGTTCGGCGGCCCGCTCGCTGGACGGCCACGGGCGGCTGGTCCGTCGGCGGGAACGTCGGTCGAGCGGCCGGCCCGCTGCCCGAAGCGTCACGCTCGGGGAGCGGCACCGGGCGCGGAGCGAGGGCCCGCGGCCGGCGCCGGAGGGCGTTCTCGAGCACCTGGGTCATGTCGTCGACCAGCACGAGCTTGAGCTGCTTGCGGATCTCCTCGGGGATATCGCGCAGGTCGCGCTCATTCTTGCGGGGCAGGATCACGATCGCGGCACCCGAGAGGTGCGCGGCCAGGATCTTGCTCTTCAGGCCGCCGATCGGCAGGACCCGGCCCCGGAGGGTGATCTCGCCGGTCATCGCCACGTCCTTGCGAACCGGGATGCCGGTCAGCGCGCTGACCATGGCCGTGGCCATCGTCACGCCCGCCGACGGACCGTCCTTCGGGATCCCGCCGGCCGGGACGTGGATGTGGAGCGTGTTGCGCTCGAACATCTCACGCTCGATCCCCAGCGAGGCCGCGTTGGCCCGGATCCAGGACAGGGCGGCCCGGGCGGACTCGCGCATCACCTCGCCGAGCTGGCCGGTGAGGATGAAGTCCTCCTTGCCTTCCATCTTGGTGACCTCGACCGCGACGATGTCGCCGCCGGCCTCGGTCACGACCAGGCCCGTCGCCGCGCCGGTCTGGTCCTCGGCCTCGAGCTCGCCGTACTCCCAGCGCGGCTGGCCGAGGTACTCCTCGAGCTTCTTGACGTCGACGACGGTCTTCCGCTTGCGGCCCTCGGCCACGCTCCGGGCGACCTTGCGCATGACGTTGGCGATCTCGCGCTCGAGGTTCCGGACACCGGCTTCCTTGGTGTAGGCCTGGACGAGGCGGACCATCGCCTCGGGCGTGATCTCGATCCGCTTCTCGGTCAGGCCGTGGTTCTCCATCTGCTTGGGGACCAGGAACCGGCGGCCGATCTCGATCTTCTCCTGCTGGGTGTAGCCCGGCAGCTGGATGATCTCCATCCGGTCGCGCAGGGCGGCCGGGATCGGATCGACCAGGTTGCCGGTCGCGATGAAGAGGACCTTGCTGAGGTCGAAGGGCACCTCCAGGTAGTTGTCCTGGAACGTGTTGTTCTGCTCCGGGTCAAGGACTTCGAGGAGGGCCGAGCTCGGGTCTCCCCGGAAGTCCATCCCGATCTTGTCGATCTCGTCGAGCATGAAGACCGGGTTGTTCGTGCCGGCCGTCTTGACGTTCTGGATCACCCGGCCGGGCAGGGCGCCGATGTACGTCCGGCGGTGGCCGCGGATCTCGGCCTCATCGTGGATTCCACCGAGGCTCATCCGCACGAACTTGCGGCCCATCGCCCGGGCCACGCTCTTGCCGAGCGAGGTCTTGCCGACGCCGGGAGGTCCGACCAGGGCCAGGATAGGCGAGCGAATTGTGTCGGCCAGGACACGCACCGACAGGTAC
Organism: uncultured Chloroflexia bacterium; assembly: GCA_963727055.1. Taxonomy (GTDB): domain Bacteria; phylum Chloroflexota; class Limnocylindria; order Limnocylindrales; family CSP1-4; genus Palsa-1033. The sequence continues at coordinate 962,880 of CAVSEN010000002.1, read as the reverse complement.
TCGAGGATCCGCTCCTTGACCTTCTCCAGGCCGTAGTGGTCCTCGTCGAGGATCCGGGCAGCCTCCCGGATGTTGAGCTGGTCGGTGGTCGAGACGTTCCAGGGCAGGCCGACGAGCCAGTCGACATACGTCCGGATCACGCCGACCTCCGGTGAGGCGGACGGGATCCGGCTCATCCGGTCGACTTCCTTGATCGCCCGGGCCTTGATCTCCTCGGGCATGCCGGCCGACTCGACCTTGTCGCGCAGTTCGTTGATCTCGGCCTGCTGCGGGTCGTCCTCGCCCAGCTCGCGCTGGATCGCCTTGAGCTGCTCTCGCAGGATGTACTCGCGCTGGGTCTTGTCCATCTCGGACTTGACCTCGGACTGGATCCGGCCCTTCAGCTCGAGGATCTCGACCTGGCGGGCGAGGAAGGTGCTGACGAGCTTGAGGCGCTCGGTCACGTCGACCGTCTCGAGCAGCTCCTGGCGCTGCTCGGTGGACATGTCCGGGCTGTAGGCGATCATGTCGGCCAGGAGACCGGGCTCGGTGATGTTCCGGGCGGCGACCGCCGCCTCGGGCGGGACCGGCGCCCCATTGGCGACGTAGGCCTCGATCTGGGTCTGGACCGAGCGCATCAGGGCCTGGATCTCGACGCCGGCCGGGGTCGTGTCGGCGAGGTCCTCGACCGTCGCGACGAGGTACGGGCCCGACGCGTCGACGCTGGTCACCCGCAGGCGGCTCTGGCCCTGGACGATGGCCCGGACGGTGCCGTCCTGGAGCTGGACGACCTGGGCGATCTTGGCCAGGGTGCCGATCTGGTAGAGCTCGGCGGCGTCGGTGACGTCCTCGACCTCGGCCGAGCGCTGGGTCACCAGGGCAATCGGGCCGCCGCTGGCGACCGCGGCATTGAGCGCCGCCACGCTCTTGTCCCGGCCGACCTGGAGGGGCACGATCATCTCGGGGAAGATGACCGTCTCGCGCAGGGCGACGAGGGGCAGCGTGCGGGGGCCCGCGGCCGGAGCCGTGTCGTTCGTCGCGGCTTGCGCCGGGCGCCTGGTCCGTCGCTTGGTCTCCGGATTCGACGGTTTGCTAGCCATTGCCTGGTTCTCCTTGTCGGCGGCTCGCGGCCGTCGTGGGTTGTTCACGGTATCGGGTTGTCGATCGCCCGCCAGCGGACGAAACTCCCAGGGACGTCAGTGGTGATCGGCGCCGACGGTCTGCCGGGCCGGTTGGCTGGATTTGGTTTGGTCGCCAGACGGTTGGGGCGCCGGCCGACCGGCGGGAGCGGGGCCCGCGTGTTGCCCCGTCGCCCCCGGCCGATGCGCTTCGTGCCGCTGCAAGTCAGGTCGCTGCCCCTCGTGCCGCTGCGTCGCGGCGCCCATCTTGGCCTCCGCGGCATCCTTGCTCGCCGCTTCGGCCTGGGCATCGTCGAACGCGTTGGCTTCGTCGAAGAGGGTCTCCAGGATCCGGGTCCCGAGGCGCTCCTCGAGCTCGAACAGGATCCGGATGCCCGCCAGGTTCACGCCCCGGTTCTGGGTCAGGTGCCGGATCCACAGGATCCGACGGACGTCCTCTTCGCTGTACAGGCGGATGTTCGTCGCGGTCCGGGCCGGGCACAGCAGGCCCTCGTCCTCGTAGATCCGCAATGTGCGCGGATGAACGCTGACGATGCTGGCGGCAACGCTGATCACGTAGACGGGCCGGGTCGGATCGCGATCGATTTGGCGCATCTCAGCGGCTCCGATCGAGTCGCTGCGCGGCCCTCAAGGTGGACATGGCGAGAGTCTAAAACCCTGTCAACGCCATTGTCAAGAGTCTGGGTCCCGCTCGTGACAGAACTCTGGCCCAGGCAACGGGTGGCCGAGCGACGCGTGGCCGGAGCCTCCGGGCGGTGGCGTCGGGGCGACGCCACTGGCTCGGCATCTCGCGGTTCGGGGTGGCCCGGGGTTGGCCGGCTTGGCGCCCGCGGGAGTCGGCTCGGTCCCTTGCCGCGCATCGTAGCGATCGGGTCGTTAGCCCGACGCGATCACCAGCTGCGAACGGCCAGCGGAGCCCACCGCCCGGGGACCCGAACCGCAGAGCGGGACGGATTCGTGCGTGCTCGGGCCATCGCTGTCGAGATTCCAGCCCTCGCCAGTTGGCCTGGGGCCGATTCAGGCATCTCCATAGCGACCCGATCGCTAACCGAGCCCACGGACCGGGATAGCCGGCGCCTGGGCCCGACGCGACGACGCCTGGCTAGATGCCGACGACGGTCAGCTGGCCGATCCCTGCCTGGACCCGAATGTCGACCTGGTTGGGCGTCGCCCCGTAGTTCGGCGACTGGTAGACGTCACCGGTTCGCGGGAAGAGGGCCGGGTCGATCCGGGTGTTGCCGAGCGCCATCCGGGTCTGGATCCGGGCGGCGACGCCGGTCGGCACCTCGAGCGTCAGCGACGCCGCGCCAGCCTCGGCGACGACCGAGGTCGACCCGGCGGCCCGGGGCAGGCGGACCCGTGTCTCGCTTGCTCCCGTGTGCAGCTCGAGCCGGCTTACGTGGAGCTCGGTCAGGTCGATCGAGGCCTGGCAGGCGCCCGTCTCGAGGCGCAGGTCGAGTGGCACGTCGGCGGTCAGGCCCACGTCCCAGCGGGACTCGTGATCGAACCAGGGCAGCCCGCCGTCGAGGTCCTGTGACAGCTCGATCTGGCCCGGCCCGTCGCTGCGCTGCTGGACGCCACCGCCGAAGCCGCCCTCGACGAGGCTGCCCGGGGTGCTCCGGTGAGCGACGAGCTGGCCGGCTCCGAACCTGATCCGGACCTGGGCCCGGACGGCGCTGCCCAGCGGTACGACGAGCTCCTCCATCAGGCGACCTCCCGTGACGAACGACCCAACCAGGAACCATGCCCCGAGCACGACGGCGGCCCACGGCCACCAGGTCCCGACGAGCTCGCCGGGGCCGACGTCGAGCGAGCCGGTGGTGCTCGCAAGCAGCAGCACGCCGACGACCGTGGTTGCCATCGGCCAGGTGAGGGCCCAGACCAGCCCGAGCCCGCGCTTGCCCCGCACGATGGCGGAAACGCCGCCGGCCGTCCCGGCAAGGATCACGAACAAGGGCCAGGCGGCATCCCACGACCAGCCGCTGCCCTGCTGGACGAGGAGGACGAGGCCGATGCCGATCAGCCAGGTACCGCCAATGGCGAAGCTGCGATAGGGGCGGGTCACGTCACAGCCCGCCGCTGCCGGCCGAGGGCCCGCTGCCGGACGGCCGGCTCGCACTTCCGCGGCGGAAGGCCGAGACGAGGAGCAGCAGCCCGAGGGCGATCAGGAGGGACGGGCCGACCCAGTCGAAGTCGATCTCCGGCAGCCACTCGCGGACCAGGAACACGATGCCGACGAACACCAGCAGGCCGCCGAACACGATCGGCAGGGTGGCATCCCCGTTCGCCCGGCGCTCGGCCCGGCGAGCTGCCCGGGCGGCCCGGCGCGCGGCGCGGTAGTCGGGCGGCGTGACCCAGCCCGGGGCCACCGTCGGGCCGGCCGGCTGACCGGCAGCCTGCTGGCCGGGGGTCGGGCCCGTGCCGGCCATCGGTGGCGTCAGCCATGCCACGTCGTCCGCCTCCGGCACCACGATCGCCATGACGATGTAGACGACGATCGCGATCCCGCCGGTCACCACGGCCAGGACCAGCCAGACGAACCGGACCAGGGACGGGTCGGCGTCCCACAGGTCGGCCAGTCCGCCGCAGACTCCGGCGAGCATCCGGTCGTCGCGTGACCGGGTCAGGTGTTCCTTCATGTCAGCACCCTCCTGCAGGATCGAGCGTGAAGCTGCCGACCGTGCCGTTGATCGTGAGCTCGATCGACGAGCCGGCAGCACCACTTCGGGTCCATGTGTCGCCATCCCGGGCCAGCCCGCGCTGGGCCAGGTTGTTGGAGAACGTGAACTGGTTCGGGAGATGGAGCGTCAGCCCGGCGGTCGAGGGCACGCACACGTCGATCGCGCCGGCGTTGGTCGAGAGCGAGCCGCTCGTGGATCCGCCGGCCAGGGTGACCCGGGCCCGGCCGGCATTCATGCTGACGTCCAGGTGCGCGATCGAGCCGCCCGTTGCGTCGACCCGCAGGTCGCCCGCGTTGACGCTCGCTTCGAACCGGTCGAGGCTCGACCCGGCCAGCGCGACCGTGGCCGACGCGGCGTTGGCCGAGACCGACATCTCGCGGGTCGCGGCGGCGGGCAAGGTCAGCGTCCAGGTGTGGCGGCCCGAGCCGTGGGGCGAGGCGATGGCCAGGCTCGATGGCGACTTGCTGATCGTCGGCGGCGTGCCCCGATAGGCCGCCTCGAGGGCCCACGCCGTCCCGCTGCCCGTGCTGACGTGCGCGTCGCCGCAGTCGAGGTTGAGTTGGACCGACGCGGAGGTCGCGAATGTTCCGCCGTCGGTCGATCGGCTGGCCGAGGCTTGGTTGGACGTGCAGTTGGAGACGCTGCCGACCCAGTCGTTCGTCGAGGCCAGGGCGCCGCCGCCGGCCAGCCCGAGAGCCAGGGCGAGGACGACCGTCACGACGATGGAGGCTCGTCCGCGACCGACGATGAGGGCCAGTCCGAACCCGACCAGGACCAGCGGCCACAGCCGCCAGGCCTCGTCGAACAGCGCAGAGTCGACTGCTCCGGCCCGGACGAGGAGCGGGACCGCGCCGAGCGGGATGAGGAACAGGCCCCAGAAGAGCGGGCCGCGTCGAATGCGCATGTCGACTCCTTGAGCGAGGCGCACCGGCCGGCTTGGGCAGGAACCGATTCCGCGGACACGGCGGCCCAGTTAAGTCTGTGGATCATCCGATCGCGCTCGCGTGAGGCGAGCGGCAGGACATCCCGGGACGAAGGTCCTGCCAGTTGCGGTCGACCGGCTCTACCCGGACGGCCGCCGATGTGGCAGGGTCACCCGGCCCAGGCGAGGTTCGGGGGTCCTGGCGCGTGCGGCGCCGCAGCGAGGCCTGCCACCGGACACGGGTCCGCGACCGCTCAGCGGTTCGGCGCCGAGGCGACCTCGATCGTGTCCGGAGCGTCGCCGATCAGCTGTTCGTGGAGGGCGGACTGGCATTCCGTCCGACCGATCGCGATGACCTTGTCGCCTTCGGCCAGGACGGTGTCAGCCCGGACCGAGATCGCCACGTCATCGCGGATCACGGCGAAGATCGCGCAGCCCTCGGGCAGCGGGATGTCGCGGGCATTCCGGCCGACGGCCGGGGACGACGGCTGGAGGCGCGCCTCGATCAGCTCGAGCTCGCCACTGCCCAGCGCCGCCAGGTGGAGCAGCTCGTGGACGGGGATGTCCTGCTCGATCGAGCCGAGGATCATCCGGGTCGGGCTGATCAGCTCGTCGACGCCGAGATGGCGGAACAGCTCCTCGTTCTTGGGATTGTTGACCCGGGCGATCGTCCGGGGGACGTCGAAGTGGTGCTTGGCCATCTGGCAGATGACGAGGTTGTCCTCGTCGTCGCCGGTCACCGCCGCCACGACGTCGGCCCGGTTGCAGCCCGCCTCGGCGAGGTACTTGCCCTCGCAGCCGTCGTGGGCGACGACGATCGAGCCGATCTCGTCGGCGATCTGGTTCGCCCGGGTTCGATCCTTCTCCATCACCACGACTTCATGGCCGGAGCTCGAGGAGCTCCTTGGCCAGGTAGTAGCCGACCTTGCCGCCGCCGATCGACCAGGACGAACACGGCTCAGCCCTCCTTCGATGCGGAGCCGCTGGCGACCTGCCCGGCGGACGGGTCGCTGCCGTCGAGGGTCCGGATCGGGACCCCGGCCTCGGCCAGGCCGGCCAGCACGTCGGCCGCGCCGCCCGGCTCGGGGCCGCGTGGGCTCGTCCGAGTGGCGGTGGTGGCCGATGCTCGAGCGAACCCCGGGCACGACGGCGACCGGCAGCTTGAGATAGGACAGGATCGCGTTGGCCATCAGGTCGGTCCGGCAGATCGTGGCGATCCCGAGCTCGGCGTAGGCCAGCGCCCGGAGCGGATCGTTGATCTTGGCGATGACCTGGCCAACCCGGAACTCCTCGGCGGCCAGCTGGGCGGCCATGATGTTCCGGTTGTCGCCCTCGGTCAGGGCCAGGAACAGGTCGGCATCCTCGGTGCCGGCCCGGCGCAAGGTGTCCTCGTCGGTCCCGTCGCCGCGCTGGGCGCTGCCCTTGAACGAGCTCGGCAGGCGGTCGAACGCGGCGCTCGAGATGTCGAGGATCGAGACGCTGTGGCCTCCGTCGTCGAGCATCACGGCCATCATCGCCCCGACCCTGCCGCAGCCGACGATCACTGTTCTCATCGTGTCACCCTCGTGGTGTCTCGCTGATCGGCTCCCTGACGACCCACACGGCGCACGGGGCATTCGAGAAGACGTAGGGTATCGTGCGCCCGATTGCGAAATCGCCCCCGAACCGCTTCCGGTAGGGCAAGCCCAGGATCAGCACGTCGGCGGCCCGCTCGCTCGCCTCGTCGACGAGCGCCGCGCCCACGTCGCGGGCCTGGAGGAGGACCGTCTCGACGGCCTGGTGTTCCGATTCGGCGATTCCGTCGACGGCATCGAGCACCCGCTGGGCGTCCTCGGAGCGGCTCGGCCACGTCGGCTTCGAGGGGCAGGCTCCAATCGACCTCGACGACGTGCACGGCGACCAGCTCGGCCTTGCTCAGCTTCGCTGCCTGGCAGGCCAGCCGGACGATGCGGGCATCGCTCGAGCCTCCATTGACGGCAAGGACCGCGCGCCGGAATGGCGGCTGATGGACGTCGGGCACGACGGTCACGATACCACCGCCACGATCCGCCACAGCGTGGCCGGATCGGCGGGATCAGCCGTTGGCCGGGGCGTCCGGCATCGGCGGCGGCTCGAAGCGGCCCTCCTCCTCGCGCCGGTACGGGAGCGCTGACGACGACCGTGTGCGGCCGCCCGATGAGGACCGTCCGCATCCGCTTGGCCGACTGGTTGTAGAGGATCCGCTCCCACCAGTGGCGGGCGACGTACTCGGGCACGACGACGAACGTGATCGGCTGGGGCTTGTCCGGCGGCCAGGCCCGGTCGAGGACGTCGAGATAGGCGAGCAGGGGGCCGATCAGCGCCCGGTAGGGCGACTCGACGACGACCAGCGGGACGCCCGGGACCTGCCGCTCCCACTGGGCCCGGAGCTCGATGGCCGCCTCGGGATCCTCGGAGATGTAGACCGCCCGCACGTCGTGGCTGATCGAGCGGCCGACGTTGACCGCCTGGATCACGGCCCGGGTCAGGCCCGGGATCGGGATCGACCACCCGCTCCTCGCGATGGGGTGGCTTGGCGATGTAGTCGGGCCGGATTGCGAGCTGCCGCTTCGAAGCGCCGTACTGGCGCTGGATGAACAGCATGATCGCCACCAGGGTCGGGATCAGGATGATCACCAGGTAGGCGCCGTTCTGGAACTTCACCGAGGTGACGATGATCAGGACGAGGCAGGTCAGGACGCCGCCGAAGGCGTTGACGATCGCCCGCCACCACCAGCCCGGCTCGCGGGTCGTGAACCAGTGCTTGACCATGCCCGACTGGGAGAGGGTGAAGCAGACGAACACGCCGACCGAGTAGAGCGGGATCAGGGCGTGGGTATCGCCGTTGAACAGGACGAGCAGGCCGAAGGCGATCCCGGCGAGCAGGACGATGCCCCAGGAGTAGGCCAGGCGATCGCCGCGGAAGCTGAACTGGCGGGGCATGTAGCCGTCCTCGGCCAGGATCGCGGCCAGTCGCGGGAAGGCGTTGAAGCTCGTGTTCGCGGCCAGGAACAGGATCAGGGCCGTCGCGATCTGGAACAGGTAGAAGAGCGGGCTCGCCCCGAACACGGTCCCGGCGACCAGGGCGACGACCGTCGGCCCGCCGCTGTTGTCGACCGAGGGCACGATCGCGTAGGCGTGGGCCACGATCGTGATCCCGATGAAGACGACGCCCAGGAGGACTGCCATCGTGATCATCGTGTTCGCCGCGTTCTTCGCCTCGGGCTTCTTGAACGCGGGCACGCCGTTGGCGATCGCCTCGACGCCGGTCAGGGCGACCGATCCGCCGGCAAACGCCCGGAGGAGCAGGAAGATGCTGAGCTGCTCGGTCGCGCCCAGCGGCACGGCGTCGGGCTGGGGCGGCAGGGCGTGGACCGTGCCGGTGACGATCCGGACGACCCCACCGACCACGATCAGCAGGGCCAGCCCGACGAACAGGTAGGTCGGGACGGCGAAGATGTTGCCCGACTCGCGCAGGCCGCGCAGGTTGCCGATCGTGATCAGGCTGATCGACACGAACGCGATCTCGATCCGGTAGTCGAAGGCGGCCGGCACGATCGACTGGATCTGCTGGATGGCCGACGCGGTCGACACGGCGACGGTCATCACGTAGTCGATCAGCAATGCGGCCGCGGCGATCAGGCCGAAGATCGGGGCCAGGTTCTGGCGGGCGACGATGTACGCCCCGCCGCCGCTGGGATAGGCCCGGCAGACCTGCCGGTAGGAGAACGACACGACGGTCAGCAACAGGGCGATCGCGATCGACACGCCGATCGAATAGGCCAGGGCGCCGGCGGCCCCGGCCACGATCAGGACCCGCAGGATCTCCTCGGTGGCATAGGCCGAGGAGCTGATCGCGTCCGAGCTGAAGATCGCCAGGGCCTTCTTCTTGGCCAGCCGCTCGCCGATCTCTTCTTCGCTCGCGAGGGGGCGGCCGAAGACCATGCTCCGGGCCCGGAAGATGAGCCGGCCGGCCGGCGTGTTCGGGACGCTGGCGGCTTGCTTGGCGACCATCTGGCCGGGTCCGGTGTAGCGGAAATAGGGTGAGTGCGGACGCTCGACGCGGACGCGCCGGTCGGCCAGCTTGCGCCCGGGCAGCGGGCGGCGGCCGCCGGTCATGCTTCGGGCGCTGTGCCGACGTTGTTCACCGGGCCTCCGTCTCCCACACCTGCGACGGCCAAGGCTACCACCCGGATTCGGCCCTGCTCAGGTCCCGGCGCTCAGGCGCTGGATCCCTCGCGCCGGCAGCCTCGCCGCCTGCATCGCCCGCTGGGTCGCCCCGATGTCGTACTCGGTCCGGACCCAGGTCACCTGCCGGCTCACGAGGTCGAGGACGATCGCGCTCGCCCGCGGATCGCCGTCCCGGGGCTGGCCGACGCTGCCCGGATTGAGCAGGCCCCGGCGCCGGTCGAGGACCAGGCTCGATCCGGCGGCCGGTCCGACCGTCTCGATCGTGGCGGCCGAGCGCGAGCCGGCGGCCTGGAAGTAGGCGATCGGCAGGTGGGTGTGGCCGAAGAAGCCCTGGGTCGTGGACAGCAGCTCGATGTTCGCCGCCGCGGCGCCCTCGGTCAGGATGTACTCCCAGGTCGGATCGCGGGGGCTGCCGTGGACCAGGCTGAAGCCCTCCACCGACCGCCGCTCCGGCAGGGCCGCCAGCCAGGCCAGGGTCGCCGGCGCGATCGTCGCCCGGGTCCACTCCATCGCCGCCCGGGCATCGGCGTTGAAGTCGAGGATCACGCCGTCGCCGGTCGCCGCCAGGTCGTGGTTGCCCCGGACGCCGACCGCGCCGAGCTCGTCGAGGCGGGCCACGACCGCATCCGGATCGGGCCCGTAGCCGACGACGTCGCCCAGGTGCCAGACCGCGTCGACGGCTCCGACCCGGGCCAGGACGGCCTCGAGCGCGCGGAGGTTGGCGTGGATGTCGGACAGGACGGCGACGCGCATCAGGCCGAGGGTAGCCGCTCGCCGGGCAGGCGGCGTCGGCGTCCGCGCCGGGCCACAGCCTGGAGATCGCCGGGCGGTGTCGGACCGCCCTTCTCGACGAGCACGAGGAGGTGATCCTCGAGCCCGGCCACGGTCGTCGGGATGAGGACCGGCCGGCCACCGCCGAGCCGGGCGATCGCCGGCCCGGCCGCCTCGAGCTCGGCCTCGATCGAGCTGCGCTTCCAGGCAACGAGCACGCCGCCCGGGGCGACCAGCGGCAGCGCCAGCTCGGCCAGCTCGGCCAGCGGCGCGATCGCCCGGGCCACGACGGCCGGCCAGCGGCCCCGGTGGCGCGGATCGGCGGCGAGGACTTCCGAGCGGCCATGGAAGACCTCGACCAGGCCCGGCCCGGGGCGGGTCACGAGGCTCGCCGCGACCGACAGGAAACGGGCCTTCTTGGCCACGCTCTCGACGAGCAGGGTCCGCCGGGCGGGCAGGGCCAGGGCGATCGGCAGGCCGGGATAGCCGCCGCCGCTGCCCAGGTCGAGGACGGCCTCGATCCGCCGGGCACGCAAGGGTTCGACGGCGGTCAGGCTGTCGAGGATGTGCTCGCGGACCGCGGCGGCGGGCTCGCGGATCGCGGTCAGGTTGATCGAGCGGTTCCAGGCCAGGAGCAGCCGCAGGTGGTCGGCCAGGCCGGTCCTGGCGTCGGCCGGCAGGTCGCCCAGGCCGAGCGCGACGAGGCCCTCGAGCAGGCCCTCGAGCGCCTCGGCGGGCAACTCCGGCAGGCCGTCAACGCGCGACGGGAGCGGTTCGCGATCGTGGTCCACGAGTCCTCCGATGGGGGAGGTGAACCGTCCGCTAGCGCTCCCGGCGTCGACGTATTGGCTCGCACCGGAGGTCGGTTGGTCTTCCGCGCCGCGCCTGGTTCCGGTCCGGGTTTCCCCGGGCCCCTCACGCGTCACGTTACCCTGCGGCCCCATCTGGGTGCGGTTGCTGGACGCTAGGCGGCGGGGCGCGGAGATTCAACCCGGTTATCCACCAACTGTCCGACGAAAACGCCGGGACGGTGGACAACCAGGCCGGGCTCAGCCGGCTGCGCCTCTGTCGCCACCGTCGGCCCCGTCTTCCTCGGCGCCACGCTGGGCGGCGTGCATCGCCCGGATCACAGCCGCTTCCTCGAGCCGGATCTCCTCGGCGTTCAGGGCCGCGTCGAGGGAGGCCCGCAGGACGCCGGGCTCGACGTCGGCCGGGCCGGGCAGGGCGAGGACGAAGCTCGAGCCGGAGTCGGGCACCGACGCCACGTCGAGGTCGCCGGCCATCGCCCGGGCGAGCTCGCGGGCGATCGGCAGGCCGAGGCCCGTGCCGATGACCCTGGCGTGGCCGGCGAGCCGGAAGTAGCGCTCGAAGATCCGCGGCCGGTCCTCGGCCGAGATGCCCGTGCCGTCGTCGCGCACGGCGATCAGCGCCACCCGCCCGTCGAACCAGCCGGCGATCTCACAGGTGCCGCCTTCGGGGGTGAACTTGAGGGCGTTGCCGATCAGGTTGGTCAGGACCTGGCCCACCCGCCGCCGGTCGCCGACCGCGGCCCGGATCCGGGGCGGGAGGTCGGCCCGGAGATCGACCTTGCGCTTCAGGCTGATCGGTCGGAGCGCGTCGATCGCCCGGCGCGAGACGTCGGCGATCGAGAATGGCTCCAGCTCGAGGACCAGGTTGCCGGCCTCGATCCGGCTCATCTCGAGCAGGTCGCCGATCAGCTCGGCCATCGTCTCGACGATCTCCCGGCTGCGGGCCAGGAACTCGTTGCGGACCGCGGGGTCGTCAACCTGGCCGTCGGCGATCAGCTCCAGGTAGCCGGCCAGGCCGGTGAGCGGCGTGCGCAGGTCGTGGGCCACGGTCGAGACGTAGTGCTCACGTTCGCGGTCCCGGGCGGCCAGCTCGGCCGACGCTCGCTCGCCGGCGATCTGGTCGCTGACCAGGGCCAGCACCACCGCGGCATGGCGGGCGAGCTGGCGGGGCAGGCGGCTGGCCACGTCCTCGGCCGCCGCGATGCTGGCCAGGTCGAAGCCGAGGACGACCCGGCCGCTGCTCGGGATCTCGACCCAGGCGTAGTGATGCTCGGCCTGGCTGCGGGCGGCCGGCCGGGGCCCGGTCGTCCGGGCGATCGTCACGGCGGCCGGACCGCTGGCGGCGCGTTCGGCCCGCGAGCCCGGTCCGCGGGCATCGAGCCAGGCCGCCAGGGCGAGGGCGTCGGCGGGATCCTCGAGCTGGCCGGCCGCAACCGCCACCCGGCGCTCGCCGGCCACCGACAGGACGGCCGCCCGGGCGGCCCCGACCGTGTCGGCGAGCATGTCGAGGATCGAGGCCAGGCGCGTCTCGGCGGCCAGGTCGGCGACGAGGATGTCGAGCGACCGCGCCAGCAGGCTCGTCTCGCGCCAGGCGACCTGGTCGTCGACCCGGCGAGCGGCGGTGCGTCGCTCGGCGAACGGCGGCGGGGCGCCGATCGCCGGGCCCGAGGGCGACCGGGACGCCGGTTGGTCAGTCATCGGCGCGATCCTCGCAGGCGGGGCCCGGCACGAGGATCACCCGAACGTCCTGTTCGTGCGGGTGCCAGGCCTTGCAGGCGCGATCCATGGGCTCAGCTCGAGCGACCGGCTCCGCGCACGGGACGGCCGAGAGTCCGCCGGACCACATCGACGACCTCGTCGACGTAGGCGTCCGATTCGCCCCGCTCGGCCGCCGTTCGGACGCAGCCGCGGACGTGATCCTCCAGGATCAGGATCCCGACCGAATCGAGGGCTGCTCGCAGGGCCGCCGTCTGCTGCAGGATGTCGACGCAGTACTCCTCGCGCTCGATCATCCGGGCGATCCCCCGGACCTGGCCCTCGATCCGGCTCAGGCGCCGAACGAGGGTCGCCTTGTCCTTCGAGTAGCTGTGCCGGAAATGATCGCCGGTGTCGGCCGCGGGCCGCGTCGCCGGGGCGGCCGGCTGGCTCGCGCTTCGGCCGGATTTGAGGTTCGCTGGCATCGTCCCTCCATGATACCCCCCAGGGGTATCCTTCGGTGCGCGCGGCCGACTCGTCCGCCAATCGCCCGGAGTCGGCTAGACTGACGGCCGATGGATCAGCGCGACGATGCACCGGATCACCCGCGCACGACCGACGCCGGTCCGGCCTTCGCCCACGTCAGCGAGGCGGAGTTCGCCCGGATCCTCGACTACTACCAGGTCCGCTGGGAGTACGAGCCACACACGTTCCCGATCCTGTGGAACCTGGCCGGCGACCTGCTCGAGAGCTTCTCGCCCGATTTCTTCCTGCCCGAGCTCGACCTGTACGTCGAGCTGACAACGCTCCGCCAGAAGCTCGTGCGCAAGAAGAATCGCAAGCTGCGCCGGCTGCGCGAGCTCTACCCCGAGCTCCGGATCAAGCTCTTCTACGCCCGCGACTTCCGGGCGCTGATGCTCAAGTACGGCCGCCTCGAGCTGGCTGAGGAGCTGAGCGGCACCGCCGGCCATGTCACGCCGACCCGTTCCGCCGCCTCGATGCTGGCCCGCGGGTTCGGCCCCGATCGAACGCCGCCGATCGTCGCCCTGGGACCCACTCCCCCCATGGCCGACGCGGAGCCGGCTGCCGACCTGCGCGCCCCGCGGGCCGGCCATCACCGCCGCCGGCGGCGGGCGGCCGGCCGGGCCGCCGCGGCTGAGCAGGCCGCCGGCGCCAGCGCATGAAGGTCCCGATCGACCTCCAGGCCGACCTGGCCGAGGTCCTCGTCTCGGAGGACCAGATCCAGGCCAAGGTCCGCGAGCTGGGCGCCCGGATCAGCGCCGACTACGCCGGTCGCCAGCTGACCCTGGTCAGCGTCCTGAAGGGCTCGCTGCCGTTCATGGCCGACCTGATGCGCTCGATCTCGGTCCCGGTCCGGATCGACCTGATGGAGGTCTCGTCGTACGGTGGCACCTCGACCGAGTCGTCCGGGCTGGTGCGGATCCTGAAGGACCTCTCGGCCAGCATCGCCGACGAGGACGTCCTGCTCGTCGAGGACATCATCGACACCGGCCTGACCCTGAACTACCTCGTCCGCTACCTGCGCGGCAAGGGTCCGGCCTCGCTCCGGATCTGCACCCTGCTCGACAAGCCGGCCCGGCGGCTCGTTGAGATCCCGGTCGACTACACGGGGTTCACCATCGACGACCGGTTCGTCGTCGGCTACGGCCTCGACTTCGGCGAGTTCTACCGGAACCTGCGCTACGTCGGCGTCCTGCGGCCCGAGGTCTATTCGACGGCGCCGCCCGCCGAGCCCGAGCCGGATTCCGGCCAGGACGCGGCCGACGGATGACCGCCCGATGACGATGCACCGCCGTCCGCTGGGTTGGGGCCGCGTGCTCGCGGCCGTCGCCGCGGTGATGATCCTGGTCGCCTCGTTCCTGGCCTGGTACACGGCCGGTGGCGATGCCGGGGGCCTGAGCCCGATCTCGTGCAACGCGTTCGACGGCCGGTGCGGGACGGCCGGCGGGATGATCGACTTCATCATCGCCCTGCTCGTCCTGGCCCTCGTCGCCCTGCCCTACGCGATCGGCGACCGGCCGGTGGCCGTCGATCGCGGCCTGAGCTTCCTGCTCCTGACGATCCTGGGCTGGCTGTCGCTGCTGTACGCCCTCTTCTCGTTCCTGACCCAGGGCGACCTGACCGGCCTGCGGCCGGACCGGGCCCCGGGCACCTGGCTGGCCGTGATCGCCCTGATCGTGCTCTCCCGGGCGACCTACCTGATCAGCCGCGGCGGGGACCGGGTCTAGGCTCAGCCGACCCGTACCGCGAACCACTCGCCGGCCCCCGGCGTCGCGGCGAGCTGGATCTCGAAGACGTAGACGGCCGGCGCCCAGGCCGCCGGTCGCGGCCCGGCGTTGATCGCGGGAGGCAGGAAGACCGCCCCCTGCCCCGGCTCGGGGCCGCCGCCCGGGCCGGTCGGCACGAGCTGGACGGACTGCGGCGGACCACCGGCCGGGAGCAGCCAGGCCAGCGTGCGCAGGACCTGGACCGGCGAATCGGGGGCCTCCTGGAGGCAGTAGCCGAGCTGGCCGAGCGTCCGGGAATGGACGTCGACGACGGGGATCGTGCCGTCGTCCGGACTGGCCGCCCGGACCGGCTGGATGCCGTACCAGCTGCGGACCAGCCCGTTGTTCGTGGTGTCGGTGGTGAACAGCCGCCAGGCGAGGCCGTAGTAGCACGGCCCGCTGCTGGTGCCGGCCGGGCTCCCGGTCGGCGAGGCAGTCGCGGATGGCGCCGGGGAGCGGTCGCTCGCCGGTCCGATCGTCGCGGCTGGCCGGAGCGCGACGTTGGCCGAGGTCGGCGCGGGTCCGGCCGGCTCGACTGCCCACGGCTTGAGCAGGGCGAGGCCGATCGCCAGGAGCAGCAGGGCGGCCACGACCAGCGGCCGGCGGCTGTTGCCGCCCGGTACCCGACCAACCGGCTGGAGGACCGTCACCCCATCAGCGCGCCCTGACCAGGGCGCCTAGCGGCCCACGCCGCTCGGGCTCAGCCAGGCGGTCGCCTGGTAGGCATCGGGGGCGCCCCGGTCGCCGACGGCCACGACCCGATCGTTCCAGCGGGTCGCCGCCGACACCTCGTTGTCGAGGAACTCGGGGCCGGTCGGGACCGGCTTCCAGGCCCGGCCGTCGCTCGACGTCCAGATCTCGGCCTGGCCGTACTGGACGCCGGTGTCGATCGTGCCCGCCGCGATCGCCCCGTTCGGCCCGCTCGTAACGGCGTAGATCCGGACCTGGATCCCGGGCCGGCCGAGGCTCGGGTCGGACGGGGCCCGTTCCCATTGGCGGCCGTCCTTCGAGACCCAGATGATCCCGGTGTCGCCGGCCAGGTCCTCGCCCACGGCCACGAAGCCGATCCCGGGCACGCTCGCGACGGCCCGCATCCGGCCGTCGTGGAAGGCCGGCCCGTCGGGCACCCGGCTCCAGGTCCGCCCGTCGCTCGAGGTCCACACGACCGCCGCCCCGGGCGCGTCCGCCGGCCCGGCCTGACCGACCGCCACGAGCCCGTTCGGTCCGGCCGCCACACCCCACACCCGGGCATCGTGGAACTCGGCGGCATCGGTCGTCCGCTGCCAGGTCAGGCCGTCGGGCGACGACCAGAGCGCCGCATCGGCCGACAGGAACTCGTTGCCCTTGTAGCCGCCGGCGACGAACCCGCCCTTCCAGGCGACGATCGAGGTGAGCCGGAGCGGGCTCAGGCTGAACGACGGGCTGGCGACCTTCTGCCAGGTCAGCGCGTCGGTCGAGGTCCAGGCGGTCGCCCCGTTGCCGTCCCGGCCGACCGCAACATAGCGCTGGTCGTTCGAGGCGACGGCGGCCAGCAGGGTCTGGGTCGGGAAGCCGCCGGTGAAGGTCCACGTCGCGCCGTCGCTCGAGCGCCAGCTGGCGCCGCTGAAGTCCTGGAGGATCCAGCCGACCGCGAGCAGGCCGGCCGGGCCGGCGGTCACGCCGGTCATCAGCGTGTCGATTGCCGGGTGGCACGGCGCGCAGCCCCGGGTGATGACGACCCCGGTCTGGGCGGTCATGAAGCCGTCGGGTTCCTCGATGTTCGGAGCCCGAACCCAGGCCCGGGGATCGAGGCTGGCGGGTGGGCCGCTGGGTGATGCCGGGGGACCGCTCGGGGCGGCGCTGGCGCCGGGCAGGACGCTCGAGCTGGGCGACCCGACGGGCGTGGCCGATGGTGCCGGCCCGCCGCAGGCGGCCAGCAGAAGGGCCACCAGGACAGCGCTGGCCAGCCGGGCGAATCGTCCGGTCCGGTGCGGCGCCAAGGACGTCGGCACGGACGCCGGCACGGACGCCGGGATGGCGGTTCGGGTCACGAGGCTCGACCTCCGTTCCAGCAGATTCGCCAGTCTAGCTCCGGCGGTTTCCGTCGCAACTCCGGCCAATGGGGCGACCGGGTTGCCGGGGAGACGAAACCTACGACATGGACAAACAAAGCGCAAGGTCATTACGATGAACGTCGCGCCGGCGTCCCCGGCCGAGCCGCCCGGGAGGAGTCGTGAGTCGAATTCGGTCCGCGCGAGCCGGGCACCCTCGACCTCCGCCCGCGGCGCTCGCTGGCCGACCTGCTCTGGCTGGCGAATACCCGCCACGGTCCCGGCGGGCACTGGTTCGCCCGGGTCGTCGTCGACGATGGCGATCACGATCACCTCGCCTCCGGCTCGACGGCCGTCCGCTACCTCGCCGACCACCGGGTCGACCTGCCGGCCGACGAGCCGACCAATGGCCAGCTCCGGGCGCTCGATGACATCCGGACGATGGTCCGCTCCCTGCTCGACCCTGGCGCCGGCTGGAGCCCGGCCCTCCGGAGCCGCCTGCGGCAGACCCGCTTCAGGCTCGATGAGGACGGCCGGCTGGCGGCCGAGGGTCCGGGCTGGGACGGGTTCGTCGGCGACCTCCTCCTGCCCCTGGTCCGGCTCGTCGAGCTCCGCGACCGGCTGCAGATCTGCGGCAACCCCCACTGCCGGCTGATCTTCCTTGACCTGTCCCGCAACCGGGCGAGGCTGTGGTGCGACGACGGCGGCTGCGGCAATCGCGATCGGGTCCGGCGCTTCCGGTCACGCCAGCGGGAGGGGAGCGCCGGCTCCGGAGCGGGTCTCGCGCCGGCGCCCTAGTCGAGGCCTTGCCCGGCGTGACCTGGTGGCGCGGCAAGGTTCGTCGCTATTCCGCCACCAGACGCGTTAGCGCGCAACTGATCCGGATTCGAGCCAGGTGACGGCCGCGCCAGGCCGGTTTCGTGCACGAAACCCCGGCGCGGCTCTGCGCTCGGGGCGCTGAGTGGCGAAGAACCAACCCGCAGTGCGCCTGGGGGCGGAATTTCGACGAACTTCGCTGGCCGGCGGGCCCATGGCGCCGTCGGGGCCCTGGCGCCGCTTGAGGCCTGGCGCCGCCCGCAGCGGGACCGGCCCACCTGAGGCTGAGCGCCGCCTGAGGCTGAGCGCCGGAGCCGGGACGATCCCACCGGCAGCGCGCCGCGGCCTACTCGCCGAGGTAGGCCTTGCGCACCATCTCGTTCTCGCGCAGCTCGGCTGAGGGCCCCGACAGGGCAACCTGGCCTGTCTGCAGGACGTAGCCCCGATTCGCCACGATCAGGGCCTGGAGGGCGTTCTGCTCGACGAGCAGGATCGTCGTGCCGGCCGCGTTGATCTCCTGGATGATCGCGAAGATCTGCTGGACGAGGATCGGCGACAGGCCCAGCGAGGGCTCGTCGAGGAGCAGCACGCGCGGCCGGGCCATCATCGCCCGGCCGATCGCCAGCATCTGCTGCTCGCCGCCGGACAGGCTTCCGCCGCGCTGGGCCGTTCGCTCGCGGAGCCGGGGGAAGAGCTCGAAGACGTGGTCGAGATCGCCCTGGATATCGTGCTGGGGCCGGCTGAAGGCGCCCATCTTGAGGTTCTCGAGGATCGTCAGGCGGGAGAAGATCCGGCGGCCTTCGGGCGAGTGGCCGATCCCGGCCCGGACCAGCTGGTGGGCCGGCGTCCGGGAGATGTCGCGGCCGTCGAAGCTGATCCGGCCCTCCCGGGGGTGGAGCAGGCCCGAGATCGTCTTGAGGGTCGTGGTCTTGCCCGCCCCGTTGGCGCCGATCAGGGTCACGATCTCGCCCCGGCGGACCTCGAGGGTGACGCCCTGCAGGGCGTGGATCTGGCCGTAGTACGTGTGGACGTCGTCGAGCCGGAGGAGGACGTCGTCGCCTGCCGGGACGGTCATTCCGGCGGCTTTCCGAGGTAGGCCTCGATCACCCGCGGGTTCTGGCGCACCTCTTCGGGCGTCCCCTCGGCGATCCGCTCGCCGTGGTCGAGGACGGTGATCCGGTCGCTGATGCCCATGACGACCTTCATGTCGTGCTCGATCAGCAGGAACGACAGGCCCAGATCGTGACGAAGGCGGCTGATCAGCTCGGTCATCTCGCGGGTCTCGCGCGGATTCATGCCGGCGGTCGGCTCGTCGAGCAGGACGAGGGCCGGCTCGCTGGCCAGGGCCCGGGCGACCTCCAGCCGGCGCTGGTCACCGTAGGGCAGGTTCCTGGCCACGAGCCCGCCCCGGCCTTTCAAGCCGACGAGCTCGAGGTACTTGAGGGCCTGGGCGACCGATTCCTTCTCCTCCGCCCGCGCGCGCGGGGTGCTGAGCAGGGCATCCGCAGCGTTCGCCTTCATCTTCAGGTGCATCCCGACCTGGACGTTCTCGAGGGCGGTCATGTTGGCGAACAGCCGGATGTTCTGGAACGTCCGGCCGATGCCGGCCTTGACCATCTCGTTCGGGCGCGCGCTCTTGAACACGCCGACCCGGACGAGCATCTTCTGGTACCACACCGGCCGGATGATCGCGGCCAGGAGCATCACGATCAGGCCGATCAGGGCAACCAGGATCACCAGCGCCCCGGCCACGGCCGAGGCCTGGTAGGCGAGGATCCCGACGGCGGCCACGATCGCCGCCGGCAGGACCCAGGTGA
This sequence comes from uncultured Chloroflexia bacterium, assembly GCA_963727055.1. Lineage (GTDB taxonomy): Bacteria > Chloroflexota > Limnocylindria > Limnocylindrales > CSP1-4 > Palsa-1033. The sequence continues at coordinate 943,724 of CAVSEN010000002.1, read as the reverse complement.
CCGGCTCGAGCCAGGCCCGGACCGGACGGGCGACCATCTGCCGGCCGGCGAACTCGACGACGCCCGAGGTCGGATCGAGGATCCCCGCGATCACGTTGAAGAAGGTCGTCTTGCCGGCCCCGTTCGGCCCGATCAGGCTGACGATCCCGCCCCGATTGATCTCGAGGTCGACCTCCTTGACCGCGGTCAGGCCGCCGAAGGCCTTGGTGACCTTGCGCGCCCGGAGGATCACGTCGCCCGACGGTGCGCCGGTTGCCGCTGCGGTCATGCTCCGAGCGCCTCGGTCGGCGGCGGCACGTCGGCAACGTCCTCCGATGTGGCGTGGAGCTCCTGCCGTCTCCGGCTGCTCGGGAAGAGGCCCTCCGGACGGAGGAGCATCATCGCCACCAGGGCGATGCCGTAGAGCAGGTACTGGTACTGGACGAAGTCGATGCTCTGCAGGATCGGCACGTGGAGCGCCTGGAAGAACTGGTTGAGCTCCTTGAGCAGGACCGCCTGGATGGTGTAGATCACGAAGGCGCCGGTGGCCACGCCCCAGATGTTGCCCATGCCACCCAGGACGACCATCGCCAGGACGGTGAACGAGACCTGGAAGCCGAACTGGCCCGGGCCGACGAAGGTCAGCTTCGATGTCGCGAAGACGCCCGCCAGGCCGGCCGTCGAAGCACCCAGGGCAAAGGCCAGCAGCTTCGTCGTGATCGTGTTGATCCCGCTGCTGGCAGCCGCCAGCTCGTCCTCGCGAATCGCCATCCAGGCCCGGCCCAGGCGCGAGCCCTGGAGCCGGTAGAGGAGGACCATCGTGATCGCCAGGATGCCGATCATCGTGACGTAGTAGGGGACCGGGTTCTCGAGGGTGAACTTGAACCCGAACAGCTCGGGCTTGTAGATCCCGCCGATCCCGTTCGTGCCCTTGGTCAGGTCGCTGGCGTTCAGGAAGACGGCCGGGACGATCTCGCCGAAGCCGAGGGTCACGATCGCCAGGTAGTCGCCCCGCAGGCGGAGGGTCGGCGCGCCGAGCAGCAGGCCGAGGGTCGCGGCAATCACCGCGCCGACGAGGAGCATCGGCCAGAACGGGATCTGGGTGTTGGTGAACGGCGAGGCCCCGAAGGCATAGACGTACGAGCCGATCGCGAAGAACGCCGCGTAGCCCAGGTCGAGCAGGCCGGCCAGGCCGACGACGACGTTGAGGCCCATCGCCAGGAGGATGAACACGCCGGCGTTGGCGAAGCCGTCGATCCACAGCGATTCGGGCTGGAAGGTGCTCATCGGCGGCAGCATCACGAACAGCGGCACGAGGCTGGCGACGAGGGCCCAGCCGACCAGGATCGTGATCGAGCGGTGCTCGCCCGCCCGCGCCCGCAGCCGGGCCCAGGCCGACGGTGCCCGGCGTTTCGTGGTGGCGGTCATGCCCGCTCACCGAGCTGCTGGCCGAGCAGGCCGCTCGGCCGGAAGACCAGGACGAGGATCAGCACCGTGAACACGGCCACCTCGGACCATTGGGTGTAGCCCAGGACGGTGGCGTAGACCTCGACGAAGGCGATCACGAAGCCGCCGATCGCCGCGCCGGTCGTGTTGCCGATCCCGCCCAGGACCGCGGCGGTGAAGGCCTTGAGGCCGACGAAGAAGCCCAGGTCGAACTTGATGCTCCCGGCATACAGGCCCTGGACCATCCCGCCCGCGCCGGCGAGGGCGGCCGCGATGAAGAAGGTGATCGCGATCGTCTGGTTGATGTCGACGCCCATCAGCTCAGCCGCCTCGCGATCCTGGGCCGTGGCCCGCATCGCCCGTCCCAGCCGGGTCCGGGCAACGAACACCTGCAGGGCGATCATCAGGACGACCGCCAGGATCACGATCAGCACGTTCAGGTAGCCGATCCGCCCGCCGGCCAGGTTGAACTTGTCGGCCGGCACGATCTGCGGGAAGTTGACCGGCGAGGGTCCGAACAGCGAGGCGATGATGTTCTGGAGGATGAACGACACGCCGATCGCGGTGATCAGCGGCGCCAGGCGCGGGGCGTGGCGCAGCGGCCGATAGGCGATCCGCTCGATGAACACCCCGATCAGGCCCATCCCGATCATCGTCGCCAGCATCACGATTGCCAGCAGGGCGACCAGGTTGAGCAGGCTGGTGACCGGTCCGGTCAGGCCGAAGATCGTGGTCATGATCCACATCGCCAGGAACGAGCCGACCATGAACACGTCGCCGTGGGCAAAGTTGATCAGCTCGACGATGCCGTAGACCATCGTGTAGCCGAGCGCGATCAGGGCATAGATCGCCCCGAGGGTCAGGGCATTGGCGAATTGCTGCGTGCCGAGGAGCGCGAACTCCACGATCAGGGCGATCGCACCGATCCCGAGCGGTCGAGCGATCCGGCGAAGTTCAACGGACATGATGGTCGGCAGGCCCTGCTGGGGAGGCTTCCGAGGTTGAAAAGAGGCCGGGGAGCTTGGAACTCCCCGGCCTCCTGGAACGCTGTGCTACGGGGTCGCGTTGGGGTCCGTGAAGGACTCCTGCTTGACGAAGGTCCAGTCGCCCTTGCCGCCCTGCAGAGTCATGTCGACCTTGTAGAACGAGATGAACGGCTTGGTGTTGTCACCGTACTTGTCGAAGCTCAGCGAGCCGAGCGCGGTGGTGAACGTGTTGGCCGAGTTGACCGCGTTGGCGCGGACGCCCTCGCGGGCGCTGGCCAGGTCGGTCGCCGTGGCGGCGGCCTTGGTCAGCGAGGCGACGATGATCTGGGCGCAGGCGTAGGCCGCTGCGCTGTAGGCGCCCGGGGCGCCGTTGAACTTGGCGGTGTAGTCCGCGACGAACGTGGAGCCCGAGGCGAGGTCGTGGGCGGCGCCGACGGTGCCGTACACGTTGGCCGCAGCAGCGCCGGCGATCGTGATCGTCGCGCCCTGGGTGCCGCCCGGTCCGAGGTCAGCCACGCCGTCGGGACCGACGAAGGGGATGGTCTCCATGCCCGCCACGGTCCGGCCCTGCTTGAGGGCCAGGCCCATGCCGGTCGGGGTGGTGCCGGCGAGGTAGACGCCCTGCGGATTCATGGCCGCGGCGGCCGTGAACAGCGGGGTATAGTCCGTCGTCGACTTCGGGGCGCTGTCGTGCTTGACGACGGTGCCGCCCAGGCTCTTGAACTCGGTCTCGAAGCTCTTGCCCACGCCGACGCCGAAGGTCTCGGTGTCGTCGATGATGTAGACGCTCTTGGCGCCGAGGTCCTTGTACAGGTAGTCGGCGGCCGACGGACCCTGGATGCTGTCCGGGGTGGCGGTCCGGATGTAGCTGATCTTGTCCGGGTGAGCCGACCGGTACTGGTCGCCTTCCGGCGGCTGGGTCACCGCGTTGGCGGTGTTGGCCGGGCTGCACATCAGCAGGCCGGCGCCGTTGCTGATCGGGATCTCGGCCTCGGCCACGCCCGAGTTGAACGGGCCGACCACGCCGATCACCGAGGCATCAGCCACGAGGGTCTGCATGTTCTTGGCGCCGGTCTGCGGGTCGTGGACGCCGTTCAAGGCGTCATCCTGGACGTTGGTGGCCAGCTTGCAACCGAGCACGCCGCCGGCCGCATTGACCTGTGAGACGAGCAGCTCGACGCCGTTCTCCGTCGGAACGCCGTTGGCCGTCTCGCCGCCGCTCATCGGCAGCTCGGTACCGATCTTGACCGTCCCGCCGACGCACCAGGCGCCCGGCGTCACCGCCGAGCTGCCGCCCGGTGCGGTGCTCGTGCCCGGCGCCGTCGTGGCCGTGCTGCTGCACGCCGACAGGACGAGCAGCGCCCCGGCGCCCAACGCGCCGAGCTTGCTGTACTTCATCAAATGCTCCTCCTCTGATCCCCATCCGCCGTTGTCGACGAACGTTCCCGGTCGCTACCCCTGCGCGACAACCGGAGCTCGTCGCCAGCCGACCTCCCTGGCCCATCGTCCCCTGACCAGGAGGCCAACAGGGGGACGTCGGTGCGACACGGACGGTGGCACGGCGAGCAGGCTACGGGCGGTCGCGCAGGTGGCCGCCGGAGCGATGCCGTATATTAGGCCTTGGCGCGTCGATTGCAATACTGCTGTTGGGTGCCCCTTGGGTGGTTGTTGTGCGCTCCGGCGCCCGCCACCGAGAGGCGCGCTCACGGCAGGAAAACGTCGAGCCGGTCGGACTTGACCGCCTCTGCCGCAGCGGATGCGCCCCCTTCTGAGGTCAGGCCCGTCGGCGTGGATTACCAGGTTCGGACGGCTCGCATCACCGATGTCGATCGGCTCGTCGCGCTCTTCGCGCCGGCCATCGATCCGGGTGGCGGGCCGCTCGTGGCAGCCGATCTTCTGCGGCAGCTCATCTACCTGCCGCAGGCCAGCGTGCTTGTCGCCGAGCGGCGACGCGAGGTGATCGGCGGCGCGGTCCTGGCCCTTCGGCCATCGGTCCGGGCCGGCGGCTACATCGGCACGATCGACCTGCTGGTCGTCGATCCGGCCAGCGACGCAACCGGCGTGACCAACGACCTGCTCGAGGAGCTGCTCCGTTCAGCGCGCAACAAGGGCTGCACCGTCGTCGAGGCGGCGCTGCCCGACGATCCCGGCGAGCGAGCCCGCTGGGAAGATCGAGGATTCAGCCAAGGCGGCTCGCTCATGACCAGGTCCGTGGCGGCCCGCCGGGCCGCTGCGCGCCAGGTCCGCATCTGATCTCCGCCGAGCTGCACAGCCTGCGCCGGCGGTTCGCACACAGGACATAGGAGTCAACGTGGGCAAGAACGTCGCCGTCTTCGTAGACGTCGCGAACATCTTTTATGCGGCCAAGGCCGCCGGCGTCGACATCGACTACGTGACGCTGCTGAAATCGGCGATCGCCGGGCGTGACTTCGTCCGGGCATATGCCTATACCGGGCTCGACCCGGACAACGAGAACCAGCGCAACTTCCACGCCTTCCTGGCGCGCCACAACTACAAGGTCGTCAGCAAGGACATCCGCAAGTACGGCGACGGCAAGGTCAAGGCGAACCTCGACATCGAGCTCGTCGTCGACATGATGAAGACGGCCCGGAACCTCGATGTCGCGATCATCGTGTCGGGCGACGGCGACTTCGCCCCTGCCATCCGCGCCGTCCAGGAGATGGGCGTCCGCGTGCGAGGTGATCAGCTTCCGCGGCAACACCAGCTCGGACCTGATCGAGGTCGCCGACCTGTTCACCGACATCACCCAGATCGCCAAGGTCGAGAAGGGCTCGTCGCGCAGCGGCCGGCGGGTCGCCGACGACGACGAGGACCTGTCGATGACCGAGGTCCCCGACAAGCAGACCGAGGGGACCGGCCTGGGCCGCGGACGCGGCAGCCGGGGCGGACGGACCAGGACCCGCGTCGGCGAGTCCGAGCCGGTGGCCGCCGCGCGGCCGGCGGCCCGGGGTGGCCGCCGACCCGCCGGGTCGGCACCGCTCGAGGCCGTCGCCAGCGCTCCGATCGTGGCCACCCCGGCCCACGCCGGTGGCCTGGTGGCATTGCCCGGCGAGAAGCTCTCGAAGGCCGCGATCGCGGCGGCCGCGCGGGCGGCCGAACCAGCCCCGGCCCAGGTGGCCGAGGCCCAGGACGACGAGCCCGACGTCGACGATGAGAGCCTGCCGGCCGACCAGCCGGCGGCCGAAGGCGACGCCGAGTCGGCCGAGGGCCAGCGCCGCCGCCGCCGCCGGGGCGGTCGTGGTCGCGGCCGCGGTCGTGGCCGGGCCGAGGGTGAGCCGGTGGCCGGTGGTCCGGCGCCGCGCGAGCTCGTTGCCCGTCCAGTCGAGGAGGAGGAGGAGGAGCTCGACGACATCCCGGTGGCGCCCCGACCGCCGCGTTCAGCGGCGTTCGGCTCGTTCTGGGACAGCCAGATCGGGATGGATCGTCCACCCGCGGCCAACCTGTCGGGGATCGACGTCGACGACGAGGACGAGCCGGCGATCCCGGAGTACCTGATCGCCGAGCAGCGGCGGGGCAACCGGCCCGTCGGCCGGGATGGCCGTCGGTCGGGTGGTGGCGTTCCCAATCGGGGCGGCCGGGGTGGTGGCTATTCCGCCGCGGTCGACCGCGAGCGCTACGGCCGTGGTGGCGGTGGTGGCGGGATCAACCGCTATCCGGACGTCTCGGCACGGCGGCCCGAGGAGCGACCCCGGAACGACGATCGGCAGGCCGCCGCGCCGCGACAGGAACGACCGCGGGGCGGCGACGAGCCGTGGAGCGAGGTGCCGCCCGAGCTCGAAGCGATGCTCCGGGCCCAGATCGCGGCCAAGCCAGGCCGGCCAGCCGAGGCTCGCTCGTCGGAGCGACCGTCCGGCCGGCCGTCGGGTCGGGCCCAGGAACCGGCGCCCGTTGCCGAGGCTGGTGCCGCCGAGGCGCCCGTTCCGGCAGCGACCCCGGCTCGTCGCGGGCGACCACCCAAGGCGACTGCGTCACCGGCAGCAGTGCCGGCCTCGGCCGAGGCAGCTGTCGTGGAACCCACCGCGCCGAAGCGACGAACGACGTCGCGCCGGGCGGCCGAACCCGCCACCGCAGCCACCGAGGGGACGCCGGCCAGCGAGGCTCCGGCAGCTCGCCGGCGGACCTCGACCCGGACCGCGGCAGCGACCGCGTCCGAGCCGGCGGCGGAGGCAGCTCCGGCGACCCGCCGGCGCAGCCCGGCCAAGGCGGCCGCGGCCGGAGCGCCGGCCGAGGCACCTGCCGCGGCCCCCAAGCGGCGGACGACGCGCAAGGTGGCCGAGTAGCCAACCTCGGCCAACCGGCCCTCGCTCTGAGCTCCAGGTCGTGACGGACCAGGCCGTGGTCGAGGTTGGGCGGCAGTGGATCACCCGGGCCGTGCCCGGGACGCTCTCCGCTGCCGCCGCGCTCGTCGAGGGCGCCGCCCCGCACGCCGTCCTGATCGTCGGGCCGCCGGCGGTCGGCAAGATGACCCTGGCCGATGACCTGGCGGCCGGCTTGCTATGCCTCGCCCCCGATCCGGCCGCTCGGCCGTGCCGGGCCTGTCGCGGCTGCCACCTCGTAGCGGCCGGCAATCACCCGGACCTCCACCGGCTCGGTCCCGAGGGCCCCGGTGGCCAGGTCCTGATCGGCGATCCGGCCAGGCCGGCCGTCCGCGGCGTTCGCAACCTGGTCGCCGAGCTGGCCTACCTGCCGGTCGAAGGTGGCCACCGGGTCGCGATCGTGGAGCACGCCGAGCGGATGAACGAGGACGCCCAGAACGCCCTGCTCAAGACGCTCGAGGAGCCCCCGGCACGGACGACCCTGATCCTGTGCGCCGACGAGGAGGATCGCCTGCTGCCGACCGTTCGGTCACGCTGCGTCCGGCTCCGGCTGGGTCCGCTGGCCGGCCGCCGAATTGAGGAGCTGCTCGTCGCGCGAGGCGTCGCCGACGCTGCCAGCGCGGCACGACTGGCCCGGATCGCTGCCGGCCGGCCCGGGGTGGCGATGGCCTACGCCCGCCTGCCCGAGGCCGTCACGATCCATGACGAGATCGCCCGGACCCTGCTCGACCTGCTCGGGGCGCCGGTCGCGACCCGGCTCGTCGCCGGCCGGGAGCTGATCGAGCGCGCCGCGGCCCTCGACGCGGCGCTCCGGCCAGCGGTCGTCCAGCCGCCGGCCGCAGCCCGCCTGCCGCGCGGCGGGCGTGGCGCACGGCCGGTCGCCGAGGCGGTCGACCCGGATCGTGCCGACGCCGCCGAGCCCACGGAGCCGGCCGACGGCGGCGTGCCGGCGAAGCGCCCGCCCGCCGAACGGCGACGAGCGGTGCTCGTCCTGCTCGCGATCTGGCGTGAGGTGGCCCTCGACCTGGCGATCGCCACCCTCGGCGGGCGGCGCGAGCTGCGTGACCCGGCCCTCCTCGATGATGTCGTCGCGGCCGCCGCGGGAATCGAAACGGCCAGCGTCGGCGCGTTCCTCGGCCGGCTCGACCATGTCGCGGAGCTGGTCGAGGGCAACACCGGGCCCGAGCTGGCGGTCGACGTCCTCGGTCTGGACTGGCCGCGCGCCGAGCGCCCCGCCGCCTGAGCCGGATGGATCCCAGCCAGCCGTCGCCTCTGCCCGAGGCCTTGGCACGCCTCGAGGCGAGCGTGCACGGCCGGGTCCAGGGCGTCGGTTTCCGCGTCTTCGTGGCCACCCGGGCGGCGGCCCTGGGCTTGACCGGCTGGGTCCGCAACGGCCCATCCGGTGCGGTCGAATGCGTGGCCGAAGGACCCCGGCCCGATCTGGAGGCGCTGCTGGCCGCGCTCGAGCTTGGTCCGGCCGGGGCCAGGGTGGAGCGGGTCAGCCCACGCTGGTCCGCGGCAACCGGGTCATTCGGACGGTTCGAGATCCGGAGTGGCTGGACGTCCGGCGACTGACCAACCGAACGGCGTCGGACCTTTGTCGCGCACGTCGATCAATCGCAGCATCCCTCAGGTCACCGCAGGCCGCGATGCCGCCGCCCGAGCTCGCCGAATTGCCCGCCGCCGGACCGAACTGGGAAATCAGGGGAGGCCGCTGATCAGGCCGCCGTCGACCGCGCTGAACGTGCCGGTCTGGTAGCTGGCCAGGTCCGAGACCAGGTAGGCGACGAGTGTCGCGAGCTCGTCCGGACGGCCGTAACGGCCGGCGGGGATCCCGGCGATGTGAGCCGCCCGGATGGCCTCGATCGGCTGGCCGCTCAGCTCTGCCCGGCCGCGGTCGAGGCTCTCGATCCGGGGCGTGGCCAGCCGGCCGGGCAGGACCCCGTTGATCGTGACGCCGTCGCCCGCCACGGCCCGGGCCGTCGTCTTCAGCCAGGCGGCGAGCGCGCCGCGGGCGGCGTTCGAATAGACGAGGTCGGGGATCGGCTGGCGGATGCCCGACGACAGGATTGCCACGATCCGGCCCCAGCCCGCGGCGCGCATGGCGGGCAGGAGGGCCGTCGCCATCTCGATCGGCGTCGTGGCCAGCAGCTGGAAGGCCCGGGCCCAGCCCGGGGCGTCGGTCGTCGTGGGATCAGTGGCCGGCGGCCCGCCGGCATTCAGGACCAGGATGTCGATCGGCCCGAGCGAGGCGGCCGCCTCGGCGGCGATCCGCGGCCCGACACCCGGCTCGGTGGCATCGCCGACGAGGGTGACCACCTCGACCCCGTGCCGTTGGCGAAGCTCCTCTGCGACGACCGCCAGGCCATCGGCGCCGCGCGACCAGATCGCCAGGCGGCAACCTTCCGCCGCCAGACGCTCGGCCGTTGCCCGGCCCAGCCCCGATGATCCGCCGCCGACCAGCGCCGCGCGCCCCCGTATCCCGAGATCCATGCCACCCTCCGCCGTGCTCGACCGAGCGGTCATCGTGCCATGGACCGGCCCCGGCCGCGCAACGCCGGTGGGCCGTTTGCCGCCGCGAGCCCGGACCTGTCGCCCATTGGCAGGAGCACTGCCAGGTCCCAGCCTGATCGTGATGGAATCGCAGCTGGACCTGGCAGATCACGTCCCGAGGCTCTACCGAGCGGCGCTCGACGCCGTCGACGAGCTGAGCCAGCTCGGCCTGCGCCTCGACGCCACGAAGCTGCGCGACAAGGCCGTCCGGGCCTACAGCAAGGCGTGGGACGACAACTGCCGGCGGACCCTCGAGGACGTCGAGGCCAAGGCTCGGGCAGCCAGCATCTCGGTCGCGGCCCGCAGCGGGCGACCGTTGCCCAGCGCCGGCCAGGCCGGCTGACCCGTCGGGATCACCACCGCCCACATTCCGCTACGCTCCAGCGATGGACCGGACCACGATCGGGGCACTGCTCGAGGCAGCGATCCAGGCCGAGGCCGCGCTGGCCGAGCTCGGTGAATTGATCGAGGACGAATGGTCGTACGTCAACGACCTGTACCGTGCCTGGGCCGACCGGCTGGCCGAGGTGGCCGAGGGACCGGCCGGCGCACAGCCTGCCGCCGACGGGGTGGCCGAGGCCATCGAGCTGGCGATCGATGAAGCCGGCCTGATCAGCGATCCCCACCGGGCGATCGACTGGCTGTCGACCCTGCCCCAGGTCGTCCTGCTCGCCGCCGGCGCGGCGACCTGAGGTGCGCTTCCAGTCTGCCGCCCCGGATGGCCGGGCCGTCGTCTACGCGGCGATCCAGGCCGATCCGCTTGTCGCCCGGGCGGCCGAGCTGCTGAGCGGCGCGTCGCAGGCCGAGCGCGTCCTGGCCCGAGCCGTGATGAACGGCGAGTCGCTCGATCCGGATCGCTGGCGGCGGATGTTCCCCGGCCTGTTCGGGCCCGCCGCCGGAGGCGATCGGGCCCGGCCCGAGGCGATCCTGGCCGCCGCGCTGACCGTGGCCGACCGCGGTGACCAGGTCCGCAGCCAGCTCCGGGGTGCGATCGTCGAGGAACTGACGGCGCGCCTCCTCGCCCGCCGGGCGCCGGCCGCGGCCGTCCGCCGCGAGCGCCGGATCCTGTTCGACGGCGTCCCGGCCGAGATCCATCCCTACGACGTGACCCTCGAGCTGCCGTCCGGAGCCGAGGCGTTCGATTGCAAGTGGGGCGCGCGGGGGATCAACGCCGACGTCCTCCACCAGCTCGACGACGCCCGGAGCCACGCCACCGACGAGGACGAAGAGCTGGCCGTCGCCCTCGTCATCTTCGACGCCGAGCGCTCCTGCCGGGTCCGGCTCGAGGCCCAGACTGCGCCCCACGGCGGCACCCGGCTGGTCGCCCTGGAGCAGCTCGACGCGCTCGCCCAGCAACGGCCGGGCGGCTGAGATGTCGCCTGAGACGCCGGCCACGGGCGGACGAGCGGGACCCCCGGCCCACGACCCGGCCGCCGATCGCTATGCGCCGCCGAGCGAGACCGAGCGGCGCTCGTCGGCAACCTACCGGGTCCGTTTCGACGAGGCCGGCCCGGACGGCATCGCCCGGGCCTCGGCCTATCTCCGCTACGCCCAGGACCTGGCCTGGCTCCACTCCGAGCGACGTGGCTTCGGACGCCCCTGGTACCAGGAGCGGAACCTGGCCTGGGTCGTCCGGGCGGTCGACCTGTCGATCGTTGCGGCCCTGCCGACCGGCACCCCGGTCGTGGCCACGACCGAGGTGATCGGCGGTCGGCGGGTGATGGCCCGCCGGCGATGCGACCTGCGTGGCGAGGCGGACGGAGCGCCGATCGCCACCGTCCTGACCGACTGGGTGATGACCACGACGGCCGGCGTTCCGACCCGCGTCCCGGACGCCTTCCCGATCGCCTTCGGCGTCCCGCTGGGCAGCTTCGAGCCCATCCGGGTCGATCCCGGACCGCCGCCGGACGACGCGGTCGGGCGTCCGTTCCGGGTCCGGCTGCATGAGCTCGATCCGATGGGCCACGTCAACAACGCGGTCTACCTCGACTGGCTGGACGAGGCGGTCGACCTGGTTGCGCCGGCGGCGATCCGGACGGTGCCTCGCCGCTACTGGCTCGAATACCGGACCCCGGCCGCGCCCGGGGCCGAGCTCGAGGACCGGGCCTGGCCGGCCGGCCCGGACGCCGAGCCGGGGCAGGAGCGTGGGCAGGAGCGTGCGCTCTTCCGGCGCTGGTCCTACCGGCTCACGGATGCCGACGGCCGGCTCAGCCTGGGCGGTCGCCTGGAGCTGGCCGCACCGGCCTGAGACCGGGTCGCACAGAACGGGCCGAGCAATCGTCGACGGCGGGCACCGGCCGCCGGTGACGTCCTGCACCGAACCACCACCCGGCACGCCAGCAGACTCCAGCGCCGGCAGTACTTCCGATCCCCGCCTGTCCGGGACGTGCGCCGGTGCACCGGCCGCGGCGGCCCGGGTACCAGCGGCCGGTGGCCCGGCGCTGGACGTTCTGGCTATACCCCACCGGGACCCCCGGCCCCAGTGTTCGACGTGTTGACGGCCTGACCGAGCCCATGCTGATGGGGCCCGGTGGCGGTCTGGACAAGGGGACAGGCAGGCGATGGCGATCTCGTCCGGCACCGAGCTGCTGCTCGCGGCGCTGGTCGTCGCCTTCGTCGGGGCGGTCCTCGGCAGCGTCGGGTTCGCGGCCACGATCGGCCGCCGCCAGCGGCAGCGGATCACGGCGATCACCGAGGCGCTGGCCGGGGCGACCGACCCGTTCTCGATCGTGGCCACCGACAGCCTCGACGATCCCAAGCTGCGGGCCGCCTTCGGCCGGCTGGCTGCCCGGGTGTCCGAGGCCTGGACCCTGGCGACCGTCGATCCGCTGACCGGGGTGCTCAATCGCCAGGCGCTGATCGGCCGGATCGAGGCCGAGATCGATCGCGCCAGCCGCTACGGGCGGCCGCTGTCGCTCGTCCTGGTCGACCTCGACCATTTCAAGCGGGTCAACGACACCCACGGCCACTCGGCCGGCGACACCGTCCTGCGCGAGTTCGCCCGGATGCTCGAGGCGAACGTGCGGGCCGTCGACATCGTCGGCCGCTACGGCGGTGAGGAGTTCATGCTCGTCCTGCCCGAGACCGATTCTGACGCGGCGGCGACGATGGCGGAGAAGCTCCGGCGGGTCGTGGCCGGCCGCCAGATCCGGGTCCAGGACGGCAACGTCCTGACCATCACGATGAGCGCCGGGGTCGCCGGCGGACTGGGGCCGCACCTCCAGCTCGAGGCCCTGATCAACGACGCCGATGCCGCGCTGTATTCGGCCAAGGCCCTCGGGCGCGACCAGGTCTATGTCTTCCACGAGCTGGCCGAGGGCGACCTGGTCCGCCGGGCGGCGATCGGTCCCCAGGCCCGCCAGCGGGCCGTTGACGTCGGCCGGTCGGCGATGCGGGCGGCCACGGCGACCCTCCAGGCCGCGCTCGAGGAGCGCAACGGCTGGACCGGCAAGCCGTCGAACATGATCGCCGAGATGTCGGCGATGCTGGCCCAGGCCCTCGACCTGCCGCCGGGCGAGATCGAACGCGTCCATACGGCCAGCCTGCTCCACGATCTGGGCAAGCTGGCGATCCCCGACGAAATCCTGGACAACCCGGGCGAGCTGAACGACCGCGAGTGGCGGGTCGTCTCCGAGCACCCCAAGATCGGCCAGGTCGTCCTGGAGCAGGCCGGCGCCCTGCGCGATGCGGCGACGATCGTCCTCCACCATCACGAGTGGTTCGACGGTCGCGGCTACCCCCACGGCCTGGCCGGCCGCGAGATCCCGGTCGGGGCCCGGATCGTGGCGATCGCCGACGCCTACGAGGCGATGGTTGCCGGTCGCCCGTACCGCAGCGCGGTGGCCCACGAGGCGGCCCTGGCCGAGCTCCGCCGGCACGCCGGGATCCAGTTCGACCCCGAGCTCGTCCAGCTATTCGTGACCCTCTTCGCCGACGGCGTGCCCGGGGTCCCGTCGGCAGGCGGCCACCGCCACCCAGACGACGAGCCGATCGACCTGCTGGCCGGCGATCACCGCCACCACGGCGCAATCCATGACGCGGTTCATGCCCGCCGACGAGGCGAGGTCGTCCCGCCGGCGGCCCGTTCGCGGCGCGCGAGCCACCCATCGAAGGCGGTCTGACGATGCTCGTCGTCTGTCCCCACTGCGGCTCGTCCCTGGCCGAACGCCGGAATCGGACGACCGGCCTGCCCTACCTCGCCTGCGAGCGAGACCCGGCCTGCCCGGGCACGCGGGCAAGCCTCGAGGGCAACGGCCTGCCCCGGGCGCCGCGCCTTCGGCCGGCGGACCTCGGCTCGAGCCGGGGCCGCTGGTGGCGGGCCGCGCGTCGGGCGCTCGGGTCGCTCGCCGACTGACCCTTGCCCGACCGAGGGGACCGGCGCGACCGGCTCCCCCGCGATCGGGGACAATGGCCGCGGGGCCGGGATCCCGGATCTCCGGACCGCCTCCGACCAGGAGCAGGGCCGTGAGCCAGCACGTCGGCGCCCTGGACCAGGGCACGAGCAGCAGCCGCTTCGCGATCTTCGACCAGGCCGGCCGGCTCATCGCGATCGACCAGCGCGAGCACCGCCAGATCTACCCGGCGGCCGGCTGGGTCGAGCACGATCCGCTCGAGATCCTGGCCCGTTCCGACGACGTGATCCGGGGCGCCCTGGCCAAGGCCGGCCTGGAGCCCGGCGAGCTGGCCGCGGTCGGGATCACCAACCAGCGCGAGACGACGGTCGTCTGGGAGCGCACGACGGGCCGGCCGATCCACAACGCGATCGTCTGGCAGGACACCCGCACCGCTCCGATCGTGGCCGAGCTTGCCGCGGACGGCGGTCCCGATCAATTCCGGGCGACCAGCGGCCTGCCCCTCGCAACGTATTTCTCGGGTCCCAAGATCCGCTGGATCCTCGACCACGTCCCGGGCGCCCGCGCCCGGGCCGAGGCCGGCGACCTGCTGTTCGGCACGATCGACACGTGGCTGATCTGGAACCTGACCGGCGGCCCGGCCGGGGGCATCCACGTGACCGACGTCACGAATGCCAGCCGGACGATGCTGATGAACCTGCTGACCCTCGACTGGGACGACGCCGTCCTGGCGGCGATGGCCATCCCGCGGGCGATCCTGCCCCGGATCGCCTCGTCGAGCGAGGTGTACGGCGTGGCCGGCGGACCGCTCGCCGGGGTCCCGATTGCGGGCGACCTGGGCGACCAGCAGGCGGCCCTCTTCGGCCAGACCTGCTTCGCCGCCGGCGAGGCCAAGAACACGTATGGCACGGGCTGCTTCCTCCTGCTGAACACCGGTGAACGCCCGGTGGCCTCGACCAGCGGCCTGCTCACGACCCTCGCCTATCGCCTCGGCGATCAGCCGCCGGCCTACGCCCTGGAAGGCTCGATCGCCGTGGCCGGCGCCCTGGTCCAGTGGCTGCGTGACAACCTCGGCCTGATCGGCGCCGCGGACGAGATCGAGGGCCTGGCCGGATCGGTGGCCGACAACGGCGGGGTCTACATCGTGCCGGCCTTCGCGGGCCTGTTCGCGCCCTACTGGCGGAGCGAGGCGCGCGGCGTGATCGTCGGCCTGACCGGCTTCGCCGGCCGCGGCCAGATCGCCCGGGCCGCGCTCGAGGCCACGGCCTGGCAGACCCGGGAGGTCGTCGATGCGATGAACCGCGATGCCGGGATCGACCTCGCGGGGCTCAGGGTGGACGGCGGCATGGTCACCAACGAGCTGCTGATGCAGTTCCAGGCCGACGTCCTGGGGGTGCCCGTGATCCGACCCGGGGTGATCCAGACGACCGCCCTCGGTGCCGCTTCCGCGGCCGGACTGGCCGTGGGCGTCTGGCCGTCCCTCGACGCACTCCGGGCCAACTGGCGCGAGGACCGGCGCTGGTCGCCGGCGATCGACCCGGCCGCCCGGGCCGAGGCGTATCACTGGTGGCGGAAGGCGGTCGCCCGGACGTTCGACTGGCTCGAGCCCTGAGCGGCCCCGGGGCTCCGGCTGGGGCATGATGGCCGGATGAGGAGCACCGCGGGGCTGCCGGACACGGTCGACGTCCTGATCGTCGGCGGCGGTGCGACCGGCGCCGGCCTGTTGCGCGACCTGGCCCGGCGGGGCCTGCGCTGCCTCCTCGTCGACAAGGGTGACCTGGCCAGCGGCACGAGCGGGCGATACCACGGCCTGCTCCATTCGGGCGGGCGCTACGTGGCCACCGACCCGCAGACCGCCCGCGAGTGCATCGCCGAGAACGCCGTCCTGCGCCGGATCGCGCCGGCCTGCATCGAGGACACCGGCGGCCTGTTCGTGGCGACGCCCGACGACCCGGATGACTACGTCGCGGCGTTCCCGGGACGCTGCGCGGCGGCCGGAATCCCGTGCGAGGAGGTGCCCCTGGCGGCGGCCTTCGAGCGCGAGCCGGCCCTCAACCGGGGAATCCGGCGGGCCTTCGCGGTGCCCGACGCCTCGCTCGAGCCGTGGCAGCTGGTCGAAGCCAACCTGCGCGATGCGCTCGATCGCGGCAGCAGCGCCCACGCCTACCAGCGGCTGATCGGGATGGAGCGCAACGGCGGCTTCGTGGCGTCGGTCGAGGTCGCCGACGTGCGCAGCGGCACGATCCGGCGGATCACGCCCCGGATCATCGTCTCGGCCGCCGGGGCGTGGGCCGGGCGGGTCGCGGCGCTGGCCGGGATCGACCTGCCGATGTCGCCGGGCAAGGGCACGATGCTGGTCTACAACCAGCGGATGACCGATACCGTGATCAACCGCTGCAAGCTGCCCAGCGACGGCGACATCATGGTCCCGGTCCACACGGTGGCGATCCTGGGCACGACCGAGGTCGCGGTCGATGATCCGGACGATGACGACGCCGGTCCGGACGAGGTCGAGGCGCTGATCGCGGAGGGTGCCCGGCTCTTCCCGGACCTGCCCCGGATGCGCATCCTGCGGGCCTATGCCGGCGTCCGCCCGCTCTACTCGGCCGAGGCGGTTGCCGGCCCGGGCGACGGCCGGGCGATCTCGCGCAGCCATGTCGTGATCGACCACGAGCGCCGGGACGGGGTCTCGAACGTCGTCTCGATCGTCGGCGGCAAGCTCACCACCTACCGCCTGATGGCCGAGCAGGCGGCCGACCTCGTGTGCGCCAAGCTGGGCGTCGACCGGCCGTGCACGACGGCCGACGAAGTCCTGCCCGAGCAGGGTGCCCGAGGGGCCTACTTCTGGCTCGGTGAGCGGCTCGCTGCCCACGAGGCCGCCGGGGGCGGCAATGCCGACCTGATCTGCGAGTGCGAAGTCGTCAGCCGGCCGCTGCTCGACGACTTCCTCGACCAGCGCCTGCCGTGCAGCCTCGACGACGTCCGCCGCGGGACCCGCCTCGGGATGGGTCCCTGCCAGGGCGCGTTCTGCATGTTCCGGGCCGTCGGGCTGATCGCCGAGCGAACGGGGGCAGCGGCCCCGCCTGGGCCGCAGGCGGCTGGGCTGCAGGACGGCGACGACCCGCTCGTGGCCTTCCTGCGCGAACGGTTCCGGGGGACCCGGCCGATCGCCTGGGGCCGCCAGCTCCAGGAGCTGTGGCTGTCGACCGGGATGTACTGGGGCGTCCTCGGCGTCGACGCCCTGGCGGTCGACCGGGGGAACCCGGCCGGCGCTCGCACTGCGACTCCGGGGAGCAGTCGTGGCCCGGGCTGACGTTGCGATCGTCGGAGCCGGGCTGGCCGGCCTGACGGCTGCGATCCGGCTCGCCGAGGGCGGCGCGCGGGTCCATGTCCTGGCGACCGGCCACGCGACGACCCACTGGGCGCCGGGCGGCGTCGATATCGGGGCACTGCCGGACTCGCCCACGGCCCAGGCGTCGGTCGACCGGCTGGCGCGGGTCGCCGGCCATCCCTATGGGCTGACCGCCGGCTCCCTGCCGGACGCCCTCGACTGGTTGCGCCGGACCCTGGCCGGGGCGGGCCTGCCGATCAGCGGCGACCCGGGCGATCCGCTCCGGGCCGTGCCGACCTCGATCGGATCCACGCGCCGGGTCGCGATCGTGCCCGACGGCCTGGCCGCGGCCCTGCCGCCGTGGGCGCCCGGTGAGGGCCTGGTCGTGTGCGGGCCGGCCGGGTTCCGGGATTTCTGGCCGGAGGCGATCGCTGCCGGGCTGCGTCGCACAGCGTCGTGGCGCGGAGATTCACAGCCGGCATGGGTCGAGGCCGCGTCGGTCGAGCTGCCCGGCCTGGCCGTCCGGCACAACCTGTCGGGGCTCGACCTGGCCCGGCTGTTCGACGACCCGGCCTGGAGGTCTGCGGCGCTCGAGGCGATCGCCCGGGCCGTCGAACGGCGCCCGCTGACGGGCGGCGCCCGGCTCGCGTTGCCGGCGGTCCTTGGCCTCGACGATCACGCCGCCGTCCTGGCCGCGGCCCGGGCGCGATTGCCCCTGCCCCTATTCGAGGTCGCCCTCGTCCCGCCGAGCGTCCCCGGCCTGCGGCGCTATGCCGTGCTCCGGTCCGCGCTCCGCCGCGCCGGCGGGAGGATGCAGCTGGGCGAGGCCGCCAGCGGCTCGATCGGGTCCGACGGCCGGGTGACCGAGCTGCGGGTCCCGGCGGCCGCCCGCAGCTTCGTCCTGTCGGCCGGGTCCGTGATCCTGGCCACCGGCGGGATCGCCGGCGGGGGCCTGGTCGCCGATCGTCCGGGGTCGCTGCGCGAGACGGTCCTCGGCCTGCCGGTCGAGGCGCCGCCCGGAGGAGGCCTGGCTGCTCGCCGATCCCTTCGACCCCGCCGGCCACCCGCTCGAGCAGGCGGGCATCCGGACCGACGCTCACCTGCGGCCGGTCGCGACCGCCCGGCCCTCCGAGCCGCTGGCCGCGAACGTCCGGGTCGTGGGCAGCCTGCTGGCCGGCCAGCGCTACCTGCGGGAGGGCTGCGGCGACGGCGTCGCCCTGGCCAGCGGGACGCTGGCCGCCGTCGAGCTCGGGGCAACCGAGCCGGCCGGCGCCGGGCACGCCCGATGACGATCGCGGAGCTCGTCGAGCAGGCCGCCGCAGGAATCCCATCCCGGCCCGATCGGGCTGACGGCCGACGCCTGCCTCAAGTGCAACGTGTGCACGACGGCCTGCCCGGTCGCCAGGGTCACCGATCTCTTCCCCGGCCCGAAGTACGTCGGGCCCCAGGCCCAGCGCTTCCGCCTCGGCAGCGAGCGCTCGCCGGGCACCGGCGGGCTCTCCGTCGTTCGGTCGCCGGACCGGACGGTCGACTACTGCTCGGGCTGCGGGATGTGCACCACGGCCTGCCCGGCCGACGTGAAGATCGCCGAGCTCAACAACCGGGCGCGGGCCGCCCTGCGCTCCGGCCACCGGCCGCGGCTGCGCGACTGGCTCCTGGGCCAGACGGACCTGACCGGCCGGCTCGGCGTCCTGGCCGGGCCGCTCGCCAACTGGGGGCTCCACAACGGGCTGATCCGGGCGCTGATCGACCGGATCCTGCGGATCGATCGCCGGGCGCCACTGCCGCGCTTCAGCCGCCGGACGTTCCGCTCGGGGCTCGGCCGTCACTGGCGGCGGGCATGGTCGGCCGACGCGCCGCCGCCCGACCGGAGCGTCGTCTTCTTCCACGGCTGCGCCGCGAACTACTACGAGCCCCACGTGGGCCAGGCGGCGATCGACGTCCTCGAGCGAAACGGCTTCAGCGTGATCGTCCCGCCCCAGGTCTGCTGCGGGCTGCCCCTGATCAGCAACGGGCTGTACGCCGCGGCCCGGGGCCGGGCGCGAAGTAACATCGCGGTCCTGGCCGACTACGCCCGGGCCGGCTACCCGATCGTCGGCACGTCCACCTCCTGCACCCACACCCTCAAGGCCGAGTACCGCGAGATGCTCGATGTCGATGACGCCGATGCCCGGCTGGTGGCCGGCGCGACCTGGGACATCTGCGAGTTCCTGCTTCACCTCCACGAGCAGGGCCGGCTCGACACGCGCTTCGGCCGGCTGGAGCGCACGCTGCCGTACCACGCTCCATGCCAGCTCCGAAGCCACGGGATCGGCCTGCCTGCCCTCGACCTGTTCGAGCTCGTGCCCGGCCTGCGGGCGATCGACCTCGACCACGATTGCTGCGGCATTGCCGGGACGTACGGCCTGAAGAGCGAGAAGTACGACATCGCCATGGCCGTCGGGGCGCCGCTCTTCGAGCGGATCCGGGCGGGCGGCGAGGACCAGGTCGCGTGCGACTCGGAGACCTGCCGCTGGCAGATCGGTGCCGCCACCGGGGCCCGCCTGCGCCATCCGGTCGAGCTGCTGGCCGAGGCCTACGCGGCGGCCGAACCGTGATGGCCCGCGTGATGGCCCTGGTGTACCCGCCGTGATCCTGGTGATCGGGGCCGGCGCGGTCGGCTCGTTCCTGGCCTGGACGCTGGTCCGGGGCGGGGAGGTGGTCGAGCTCCTCCGGCGCGGCGGGCCGGACGGGCCGGCACCCGGGACCCTCGTCGTCGCGCACGATTCGGGCCCCACGGGTTCGGTCGGCGTGACGGTCGCCGGCTCGCCCGGGGCGGTCTCCACGGCACCCGAGCTGATCCTGCTGGCGGTCAAGATGCCGGACCTCGCGGGGGCGATCGAGACGGCTGCCGCCTGGCCCGAGGCGACGATCCTCGCCGTCCAGAACGGCGTCGGCGCCGACGAGCTGCTGGCCGCCCGGCGGCCGGCGGGCGGGCTGATCGCCGGATCGCTGACGACCTCCGTCGAGCGCGCGGCCGACGGCCAGGTCCGACGCCTGTCGCGGGGCGGGATCGTGCTGGCGCCCGTCCGGGGCCAGGTTGCGCCGCTGATCGCCCGGCTGGTGACGGCCTTCGCCGCCGGCGGCCTGCGTGCCCGGTTCAGCGCTGACCCCGAGGCGATCCGCTGGTCGAAGCTGCTGGTCAACCTGATGGGCAACGCCAGCGGAGCGATCGTCGACCTGGATCCGGTCGCCGTCTACCAGGATCCAGGCCTCTTCCGCGTCGAGCGCCGCCAGCTCGGCGAGGCGCTCGGGGTGATGAGCCGGCTTGACCTCCGGCCGGTCCGGCTGTTCGGCGCGAACACCCGCCTCCTGCCGCTCGCCTTGCGCCTCCCCGGCCCGCTCGTCCAGCCGATCCTGACCCGGGTCGTGGCCGCCGGGCGGGGCGGCAAGCGCCCCTCGCTCCATCTCCACCTCGCCGCCGGCAGCGCCGCCCCGACCGAGGTCGAGTGGCTCAACGGGGCCGTCGCGTCGGCGGCCGGCCGGCTCGGCGGGCGGGCACCGGTCAATGCCCGGCTGGCGGAGCTGGTCGAGGCCTGCAATCGGGATCCCGCCCGGCGGGCCTGGTTGCAGGGGCGCCCCGACCGGCTCCTCGAGGCGCTCGCGGAGCCATAGCCTGGCTCCTGCCAGGCCCGGTTCGGCCCCGACCGGTCGATATACTCGGCCGGCATGGACACGACGACGATTGCCGTGGGGGTCGCTTCGATCGTCGGCGCCTACCTCGTCGGTGGCATTCCCTGGGGCGTCGTCCTGGCCCGGCTGGTCGGCGGACCGGATCCGCGCACCCAGGGCAGTGGCCGGACCGGCGGGGCCAACGTCCTGCGCGTTCTCGGGCCGCGGGTGGCGGCGGCCGCCGGGGTGCTCGACCTGCTGAAGGGTGTGGTCGCCGCGGGCGTCCCGGGCCTCCTCGGTGCCGGGCTGGTGGTCCAGGCGCTGGCCGTCCTCGCCGCGATCATCGGCCACAGCCGCTCCCCGTACATCGGCTTTCGGGGCGGGCGCGGCGTGTCGCCGGCGTTCGGCTCGCTGGTCGTCCTGTGGCCACTGGTCGCCCTGCTGGTCGTGCCGGTCTTCTTCGGGGTGATCCGGGTCACCCGCTATTCGTCGCTCGGGTCGCTGGTCGCGACGACCCTGGCCGGCGTGATCGTGATCGCGGTCGTCATGATCCAGGGCCTGCCCCCGGCCCACCTGATCTATGCCATCGGCGCGCCGGCCCTGATCTGGTATTTCCACCGGGACAACGTCGAGCGGCTGCTCGCCGGCCAGGAACGGTCGATCGACAACCGGGCCTGAGCGGCTGGGCCTGAGTGGTCCGGGCCGAACCGCGGCCCGGTTCCGGGCCCCTCAGCGGCCCCGGATCGAGAGGTTCGTCGAAATTCCGCCCCCAGGCGCGTTGTCGGCAAGGTTGGCCTCCGCCGCGTCCCGGAGCGACCGCGTCGACGCGATTCCCCGCACGACCTGACCCGCCGGTTGTTTGCCTGCCATCGAGATCGCCCCGAAGTCGACCGCAATGCCGCTGAGGGCGGAATTCCTGCGAAGTCGGACCGCGGGTGGCGGACGATTGATGGCCGCGCTCCGTGGCCGGTCAGGCGCTCGGCGTCGGCGCCGGGGCCGGCGCTTGCCCAGGGCTAGTTGGGGACGACGAGGACTCGGCGGCCCGCGTCGCGCGAGATCCGGGCCGATGTGCTGCCCAGGACCAGGCGTCCGAGCCGGCCCCGGTGATGCGAGCCGAGGACGATGACATCGACGTCCTCGGCCTCCGACGCGGCCATGATCATCTCGGCCGGGTCACCTTCCCAGACGAGGTAGGCGGCCCGGGCGCCCGCCGTGTGGGCGCGGGCGACGAGGCTCTGCACGCCGGATTCGATCCGGGCCCGCTCCTGGTCCATCCGGCGCACGATCCGGCCGCCGGGCAGGCTCAGCCGGCCCGGCTCGATCACGCTCAGGACGACGAGCTGGGCACCCGATTCGGCCGCCAGGTTGATCGCCTCGTCGGCGGCCCGCTCGGAGGCAGCCTCGAGGTCGGTCGCCAGCAGCAGACGGTGAATTGATTCCATCCTGCCGATCATCCGGTCGGGCTCCCGGCCCGGCCAGTGCTCTCCGGCCCGATCGGGCGGGCCATGCAGCCCCGCGCGGCTCGACGGGCGCCGCTAGCCCGCCGCCAGCTCGCCGAATTGGCGCTCGAGCTGGGCGAGCAGGTTGGGCGGGGCGGTCTCGAGCGTCCGGCCGACCGACCGGCGCAGGGTCCGCAGGGCCGCATCGGTCGCGTCCCGGAGCGGCCCGGCGAGGGCCGTCCGGAGCCACTCGCGATCGCTTGCCGCGGGCAGCTCGCAGGGCCCGAAATCGAGGCCTTCGAGGGCCGCCTCGTAGAGCGCCTTGGTGACCTTGTCGCGGGCGTATTCGCTGACCACCTGCCGGGCGATCTGCCGGCAGCGTGCATGGTCCGACCGTTCGATCATGGCAGCCCTCCAGCCAGATCCCGCTACCCGAGGGGAGCGACGCTAGCCCTGCCGGCGGCCGCCGTCGAGTGCCGGACGGCCCCTTCGTGCGACCCGCGCGCCGAGCGCCTGGAAGGGGGCCGAGTGGAACGGGCGACTGGTGCCATTCGACCCTGCCCGACCGCCCCGCGGATCGCCATCCTCAGGACAAGAGAGGTGTGACCATGCAGGGACGCCACGGAGGAGCCCAGCCCCGGCCATCCGGCCACGAGGCGACCGTCCTGATCGACCACGCACGGGCGATCATCGTCGAGCGGACGACCGACGGGGTCGAGACCGTCGAGGTCCTCGACCGGCGATCGGCCGAGAGCGAAGAGATCTTCGACGCTCGGACCGCCGGCGAGGTGCTCGACGAGGTCCGGGTGATCGTGTCCGGTCCGGCTGATGCCCGGACCCGCTTCGACCGGGCCTACGTCGCGGTCACCCATCGCCCCGATCGACTGGTCGACATCGAGCCCTCCTGATCGGACCAGGGACGGCAGGCAGGCCCGCCCGGCCCGGCCCCGCGTCCCGATCGCCCGGCTCGACTAAGGTGGGCTGATGCGGATCGTATCGGCGGCCGAGGCCGTGGCCGGAATCGAGAGCGGCCAGCAGATCTATCTCCAGTGCGCCGCGGCCGCCCCGTCGGTCCTCCTTGACGCGCTCGTCGCCCGGGCGCCCGAGCTGCACGACGTGGGCATGATCCACCTCCACATGGAGGGTCCCGGGCCGCACCTGGCGCCGGCGATGGCCGGTCACTTCCGCCATCGGGCCCTGTTCGTCGGCCCCAACGCCCGGGCGGCCGTCAACGACGGCCGGGCCGACTACGTCCCGATCTTCCTGTCCGACGTGCCCAACCTCTTCGAGCGCGGCGTCCTGCCGCTCGACGTCGTGCTGGCCAATGCGACGCCGCCCGATGCGCACGGCTTCTGCTCGCTGGGGACGTCGGTCGAGGCGATCCAGTCGGCGATCCGGTCCGCCCGGACGGTGATCGTCCAGCTCAATCGGGCGATGCCCAGGACGCTCGGCGAGAGCTTCATCCACGTCGACCAGATCGACCTGGCGGTCGAGGTCGACGTGCCACCCTACGAGTATCACAGCGGCGAGATCGGCGATGTCGAGCGGCGGATCGGCCAGCACGTGGCCGAGCTCATTCCAGACGGAGCGACGCTCCAGTTGGGGATCGGTGCCATCCCGGCCGCTACGACGGCGGCCCTGACCGGCCATCGCGACCTGGGCATCCACTCCGAGATGTTCACCGACGGCGTGGTCGACCTGGTCGAGGCGGGGGTCGTGACCGGCGCCCGCAAGGAGCGCAACCGGGGCAAGCTGGTGGCCGCCTTCGTGATGGGCTCACGGCGGCTGTACGACTTCGTCGACGACAACCCGATGGTCGAGCTGCGCTCGGTCGACTTCACCAACGACACCCACGTCATCCGCTCGTTCCAGACGATGACCGCGATCAACTCGGCGATCGAGGTCGACCTGAGCGGCCAGGTCGTGGCCGATTTCGATCGGGACCCGGATCTACAGCGGGGTCGGCGGCCAGATGGACTTCATGCGGGGGGCCGCGCTGGCCGCCCACGGCCGGGCGATCATCGCCCTGCCCTCGACGGCGGCGGGCGGCGCGGTCTCGCGGATCAGCCCGGTCCTGACCAGCGGGGCGGGCGTGGTGACGACCCGCGCCCACGTGCGCACGATCGTGACCGAATGGGGCGTCGCCGAGCTGTTCGGACGGAGCCTGCGCGAGCGTGCCGCGGCGCTGATCGCGATCGCCCATCCCGACCATCGCGACCGGCTGCGGGCCGAGGCACAGCGCCTCGACATCAGCTGAGAACGGACGAGCCGCCGGCGACGGTGTCGCTCGGCGGCTCGGCCAGGACGCGTTCGGACGATTCGGTCAGCGAGCGACGACCACCGTCGCGGTCGCGTGGGTCGCGACGTGCTCCGAGACGCTGCCCTGGAGGGCCCGGGACAGGGCGCCGAGCCCGCGCGAGCCGACGATCACCATGTCGTAGCCGCCCTCTTCGGCGATCTTCTCGATGGTCACCGCGGGGTCGCCGGCCGGCTCGTGGAGGGTCGGCTCGATGCCCCGCTTCAGCAGGATCTCGCGCGCCTCGACCAGCTCGGCCGTATGGACCGGCCGATCGTCCCAGGGATCGACCGGCACCCGGCCGGGATGGACCGGGATGACGCTGACGACGCTGACGGTGGCGTCGAACTTCGCGGCCAGGTCGGCCGCCATCTCGAGTGCCCGATGGGCCGGCTCGCCGCCGTCATATGCAACCAGGATCTTCTTCATGTCGCCGTTCCTTTCGCCACGAGGGCGAGCCCAGCGCTGAACTGGACCTCGGGCCGAGCATGCGCCCAGCGCGCTCCGGCGACGACGGCCGAGCGTCACCTGGTCTTGGGACCTATGGCCCACTGTCAATCGTCGGACAGTGGTACGGTTCGGACCAGCGGGTCATTTCCCCGGCAGGAGCCGGGTTGACCGGCCTGCGCTTCCCCGGGGAGGGGACTGTGACCCACGCGCACCCCACGCCGTCCGCCACGCGCGACGACAAGCGCTGGCGTGCCGTCGAGGACCGGATGCGACGGCTTGGGAATCGGCCCGACGCCCTGATCGAGGCCCTCCACGCCACCCAGCAGGCCTTCGGCTACATCGACACCGACGCCCTGCACTACATCGGCGAGACACTGTCGGTGCCGCCCTCGAAGGTGTTCGGCGTCGCGACGTTCTACCACTACTTCGCGCTCAAGCCGCGCGGCGCCCATACCTGCGTGGTATGCACCGGGACGGCCTGCTACATCAACGGCGCCGAGGAGATCCTCGACCAGATCCGGGAGTCGCTCGCGGTTGAGCCCGGCCAGACCACGGCCAACGGCCGGCTGTCGCTCCTGACCGGGCGCTGCTTCGGCTCGTGCAGCCTGGCTCCAGCGGCGATCGTCGATGGCGAGGTCCAGGATCGGATCAAGGCGCAGGAGCTCGTCTCCCAGCTCGAAGGGCTGCAGCGACCATGACCGAACCGCACCTCCAGGCCGCCCCCACCGTCCGGCGCCGGACCGAGCCGATCCATCCGGCCGGTCCGGTGCGTGCCTCGGCCTACGTCTGCGAGGCCGTCAGCTGCCTGTCGACCCGTTCTCACCAGGTCCTGATCGGGCTCGGCGAGCAGGTCGCCGAGGCCGGCCTCGATGACGTCGCGGTCAAGCGCGTCGGCTGCCTCGGCCTGTGTGCGGCCGGGCCGCTGGTCAAGATCCCCGAGACCGGCCAGGTGTTCGAGCGTGTCCAACCGGACGCGCTGGGCGCGATCGTCGACGCCCTCAAGCTCGCCAACCCGGCCGCCGAGGCGGCGATCGAGGCTCCGTTCTTCGCCCGCCAGGTCCGGATCGCGACCGAGAACTCGGGCTGGATCGATCCCGAGAGCCTCCAGGACTTCGTCGCCGCGGGCGGCTACGCCGGTCTCCGCCGCGCGCTGGCGATGACGCCGGCCGAGGTTCGCGACGAGATCGTCAAGAGCGGCCTGCGCGGTCGGGGCGGGGCCGGCTATCCGACCGGCCTCAAGTGGAACACCGTGGCCAAGGCCGCGGGCTCGCCCAAGTACGTCATCTGCAACGCCGACGAAGGCGATCCGGGCGCGTTCATGGACCGCAACATCCTGGAGAGCGATCCCCACCGGGTCGTCGAGGGGATGGCGATCGCGGCCTATGCGGTCGGGGCGAGCGCCGGCTACGTCTACTGCCGGGGCGAGTATCCGCTGGTCGTGTCCCGGATCCGGAAGGCGATCCACGACGCCTCCCGGGCGGGCTACCTGGGTGGCTCGATCCTCGACACCCAGTTCTCGTTCGAGCTCGATGTCCGGCTCGGCGCGGGCGCCTATGTCTGCGGCGAGGAGACCGCCCTGATCGCCTCGATCGAAGGCGGGCGCGGCCAGCCCAAGCCGCGGCCGCCATACCCGGCAGTGTCGGGGCTGTGGGACCGGCCGACCCTGATCAACAACGTCGAGACGCTGGCCAACATCGGCCCGATCATCCGCAACGGCGGCGACTGGTTCGCCTCGGTCGGGACCGCGACCAGCAAGGGCACCAAGGTCTTCGCGATCGCCGGCCGGGTCGTCAACACCGGCATCGTCGAGATCCCGATGGGCACGACCCTGCGGGAGATCGTGTTCGACATCGGCGGCGGGATCGTCGGGGGACGGGCGTTCAAGGCCGTCCAGACCGGCGGGCCGGCCGGCGGCTGCATTCCGGCCGAGTTCCTCGACATGCCGGTCGACTACGAGTCGCTGATGAGCGTCGGCTCGTTCATGGGCTCGGGCGGGATGATCGTGATGGACGAGACCAGCTGCATGGTCAACGTCGCCAAGTTCTTCATGGACTTCATGCGCGAGGAGTCGTGCGGCAAGTGCGCTCCCTGCCGGGTCGGCACCACGCAGCTCTGGATGATGCTCGACGCGATCACGACGGGACAGGCGACGCTGGACGACCTCGATCGGATGGAGACCCTGGCCAGGATGGTCCAGCGGACCAGCCTGTGCGGTCTCGGCCAGGGTGCGCCCAACCCGGTCTTCAGCACGATCCGCCACTTCCGCGATGAGTACGTCGCCCACATCGTCGACCGGGTCTGCCCGGCAGGCGTCTGCACGATGACCCCCCAGGCGGTGCTGGCATGACCGTCCACACCCTCCGGATCGACGGCATCGACGTCGCCGGCAACGATGGCCAATCGATCCTGTCGGTGGCCACCGAGAACGGCATCCACATCCCGACGATGTGCCACCTCGACGGCCTGTCCGATACCGGTTCGTGCCGGCTGTGCGTGGTCGAGGTCGCCGGCTCCAACAAGCTCGCCCCGGCCTGCACCACGCCGGTCGCCGAGGGGATGGAGATCACGACCTCGTCGCCGACGCTGGTCGAGTACCGCCGCACGATCACCCAGATGCTCTTCCTGGAGCGCAACCACGTCTGCGCCGTCTGCGTGGCGAACAATCACTGCGAGCTGCAGGACCTCTCGGAGGAGCTCCACGTCGACCACTTCGAGCTGCCGGTGATCAACGCCTCGGTCGGCATCGACGCCAGCCACCCGCTTTTCGCGATCGACCACAACCGCTGCATCATGTGCGTCCGCTGCGTCCGGGTATGCGAAGAGGTCGAGGGGGCGCGGACCTGGGGCGTGATGGGCTCCGGGCTCGCCTCGCGGGTCGTGACCGACATGGGCACCCCGTGGGGCGAGTCGTCCACCTGCACGAGCTGCGGCAAGTGCGTCCAGGTCTGCCCGACCGGCGCCCTGTTCGAGAAGGGCCGATCAATCGCCGAAGGGAGCAAGGGCCGGCGGCCATTCCTGCCGTACCTGCGCGTCCTCGGCCAGGAGCCGGGACCGCCATGACCACCCCTGCCAAGCCGCGCTTCGCCACCGTCTGGCTGGACGGCTGCTCCGGCTGCCACATGTCCTTCCTCGACATGGACGAGCGGCTGCTCGAGATTGCCGAGCTGGTCGACATCGTCTACAGCCCGTTGATCGACGTGAAGATCTACCCCGAGGACGTCGACATCTGCCTCGTCGAGGGTGCGGTCTCGAGCGAGGAGGACCTGCACAAGATCCGGATGGTCCGCGAGCGGACCAAGACCCTCATCTCGTTCGGCGACTGCGCGGTGACCGCCAACGTGCCGGGGATGCGCAACCCGATCGGCGTCCGGCCCCTCCTCGAGCGGGCCTACCTCGAGAACGTGACGATCAACCCGCGGATCCCGCTCCAGGTCGTGCCGGCCCTCCTGCCGACGGCGCGGCCCGTCCACCGGGTGGTCACCGTCGATGTCTTCCTGCCGGGGTGCCCACCCTCGGCCGACCTCATCCACCAGATGCTCGTGGACCTTGTCGAGGGTCGGACCCCCGACAACCACGGCGCCCGCTTCGGCCGCTGAAGGACATCCAGTTGTGACCAGCCAGATCGTCATTGACCCGATCACCCGGATCGAGGGCCACTCGAAGGTCACGATCCACCTCGACGACCGCGGCGAGGTGACCGACGCCCAGTTCCACGTGACCCAGTTCCGCGGCTTCGAGCGGATGGTCCAGGGCCGCCCGATCCACGAGATGCCCTCGATCATGGCCAGGATCTGCGGCATCTGCCCGGTCAGCCACCTGGTCGCGTCGTCGAAGGCCTGCGACCAGATCCTGGCCGTCGAGCCGCCACCGGCCGGTGCCGACCTGCGCCGGGTGATCAACCTGGCCCAGATGGTCCAGTCGAACGCGCTGAGCTTCTTCCACCTGTCATCGCCGGACCTGCTCTTCGGCTTCGACGCCGACCCGGCCACCCGCAACATCATCGGCGTCGCCCGGGCCAACCCGCAGCTCGCCCGCGACGGGATCGGCGTCCGGCGCTTCGGCCAGCAGATCATCGAATGGCTGGGCGGCAAGCGAATCCACCCGTCGTGGGTCGTGCCCGGTGGTGTCGACGCGCCGCTCTCGGCCGAGACCCGCGACCGGATCCTGGCCACGATCCCGGAGGCGATCGCCGCCATGGAGCGGGCGCTCGAGTGGTACAAGTCGGCGCTCCTGGGCTGGGCCGAAGAGGCCGCCACGTTCGGCGACTTCCGGTCGGCGTTCATGGGCCTGGTCGCCGACAACGGCGACGTGGACTACTACGACGGCAAGCTCCGGGTGATGGACGCCGACGGGGCCTTGCTGGCCGACCGGATCGACCCGCGCACCTACCAGGACTACCTGGGCGAGTCGGTCGAGCCCTGGTCGTACCTCAAGTCGACCTACTGGAAGGCGCTCGGCTATCCCGACGGGATCTACCGGGTCGGACCGCTCGCCCGGGTGATCGTGGCCGACCAGATGGGCACGCCCCGGGCCGATGCCGAGCTCGAGGAGTTCCGCCGGCGCCTCGGCCGCGTCCCGAGCAGCTCATTCCACTACCACTACGCCCGGTTGATCGACGGCCTCCATGCCGCGGAGCGGATCGACCAGCTGCTGCGCGGGCCGGACATCCTGTCGCCCCGCGTCCGGTCCACCGCCCAGATCAACAGCAACGAGGGGATCGGCGTCTCCGAGGCCCCCCGCGGGACGCTCATCCACCACTACAAGGTCGACGACGACGGGATCGTCCAGTGGGCCAACCTGGTCATCGCCACCGGCCACAACAACCTGGCGATGAACCGCAGCGTGCGCCAGGTCGCCCAGCGCTACGTCAAGAGCGCGGCGCTGACCGAGCCGATGCTCAACCGGGTCGAGGCGGTCATCCGCTGCTACGACCCGTGCCTGTCCTGCTCGACCCATGCCCTCGGCGAGATGGCCCTCCAGCTCCAGCTGATCGGTCCCGACGGCACCGTGCTCGACGAGCTCATGCGGTGACCGACGGAGCCCTGGTCGTCGGCTACGGCAATGCGCTGCGGACCGACGACGGGATCGGCCCGCGCGTGGCGGCCGCCCTGGCCGGCGATCCACGCTTCGCCGGGGTCACGGTCTTCGCCCGCCACCAGCTGACGCCCGAGCTGGCGCTCGATGTCAGCCTGGCCCGGCTCGTCGTGCTGGTCGACGCCGGCCACGGCCCGCTGCCCGGGGCCTTCGCCATCGCGCCGATCGAGCCGACCGGCTCCGGGGCGGGCGCGTCGTCCCACCATCTCGATCCGGAGACCCTGCTCGCCCTGGCGACCGAGCTGTACGGCCCGGTCCCGGCGGCCTTCTCGATCCGGGTCGGCGCCCAATCGCTCGCGCTCGGCGACGAGCTGACGCCCGCGGTCGAGGCCGCCCTGCCGGACGTCGTCGACGCCCTGGCCGGGCTGATCGCAGCCCACGCCGGGCGCCCCGCCGGGCCGCTCGTCGGGAGCCCCGTCCATGCATGAAGTGTCGCTCGTCGCCGAGCTGATCGACGCCTGCGAGGTTCGGGCCGCCGGCGCCCCGGTCGAGCTTGTCCGCGTCCGGCATGCCTCGAGCATCAGCGCGGAGAGCCTCGAGCAGGCGTTCCGCATGCTGACCGCCGGTGGACCGCTCGGCGCAGCCCGGCTCGAGGCCGAAGCGTTCGACATCGAGCTGGCCTGCGACTGCGGCTTCCGGGGCGTCCTCGGCCACGACGACCTGGTCGGCGGCTCGATCGCCGTCTGCCCAGCCTGCGCGGCCGTCTCGACCCTGCGCCGGACCGCCGAGCTCGAGCTGATCGAGGTCCGCACGGCGCTGCCGGCGGGCCGGCCGACGGCGGGGATCAGCTGACATGTGCGTCACCTACCCGGGCGAGGTCCTCGAGATCAATGCCGGGATGGCCCTGGTCGAGATCGACCACCGCCGGCAGCGCGCATCGCTCGCCCTGGTGCCCGAGGTGGCGGTCGGCGACTGGGTGATCGTGTCGGCCGGCACCGTGCTCGATGTCATGAATCCCGCCGAGGCGCAGGAAGTCCTCGCCTTGCTCAACTCTGCCCAGCTTCAGGAGGATGGCTAGCCATGGCCCCCACACGTCGATCAACCAACACCAGGCTCGGGGTCGGGCTCGCCATCGGCACCGCGCTGATCAGCGGGCTGGCGATCTACCTCAACTCGTACGGCGTCAAGGCCGTGCCCGATGCCGCCGTCTACACCACCGCCAAGAACGGTGTGGCGGCGCTCATCCTGGTCGGCCTGGCCCTCAGCCTGGGTGCCGCCCGTGAGGCGCGGGCCCTCGACGGCCGGCGCCGGGCCGGGCTGCTGGCGATCGCGGTCATCGGCGGCAGCGTGCCGTTTGTCCTGTTCTTCAGCGGCCTGGCGATCGCCACGGCGCCGACGGCGGCCTTCGTCCAGAAGACGCTCTTCATCTGGGTTGCGCTGATGGCGCTGCCCCTCCTCGGCGAGCGGATCGGCCTGATCCAGATCGGAGCGCTCGGCGTCCTGCTGGTCGGCCAGGTCCTCGTCGCTCCCCCGACGGGAATGGGCTGGGGTGCCGGCGAGACGATGATCCTGGCCGCCACCCTCCTCTGGGCAGTCGAGGTCGTCCTCGCCAAGCGGCTCCTCGTCGGGATCTCCGCCCCGCTCCTGGGTGCGGCCCGGATGGGTCTCGGCTTCCTCGTGCTGATCGGCTATCTCGCGCTGAGCGGCCGGCTGGCCGGGCTCGGCGCGATCAGCGGCCAGGCCCTCGCCTGGGTCCTCGTCACCGGCGTGCTGCTGGCGGGCTACGTCGCGACCTGGTTCGCGGCCCTCCGCTTCGCCCCGGCCACGACGGTCACCAGCATCCTCGTCGGGGCGGCCGTCGTGACCGGCGCCCTGAGCTCCGTATCGAGCGGCAAGGCGCCCGACCTGCGAGCCGTGATCGGCTACGTCCTGATCGCCGTCGCGGTCGCCCTGGTCGCAGCCGGCGCGAGCCGCTTCGGTCGATCCCGTGCACCCCGCTCCGTCGCCCAGGGCTGACCGGCAGGCTGAGCCGGTCCGGACCGCGGTCCGGAGCGCGGTCCGGAATTGGCCGCCCGGTCCGGTCCTGTTCGCCCGCTACGCGTATGGCCCGAACCGCCTCGGGTTGTGCGGGCCGGATGATGCCGAGGCCCTGTTCGGCGAGACGAGCCTGGGCGGCGACGATCGAGCCCTGCGGGAGCTGGCCCACGGCTTCGACGGGGCGTACCCCTACCTCGAGTTGATCGCCCGGGCCAACGGGATCGCCGATCCGCTCGACCGACGCGTCGTCGACGCCTACTGGCTGGGCAGCCCGCTGCTCGACGCCGTGACCCCCAACCTGCTCGGCGAGTCACTCCGGCTCAGGTTCCGGCCACGGCTCGGCCAGCCGACCTGGAAGTGGCTCGAGGCCAGCGCGCCAGCCGGCGCCAAGCCGGTCCACGCCTTCCACGTCCTGGACGTCTTCAGCAAGGTCGGCCTGATGCGCAGCGAGCGCACCGATCGGGTCCTCGAGACGATGGACTCGTGCCGGATCCGCTGGGGTCGGGTCCAGGACCGGGCGGGCGACTCGCTCGTCGTCAGCTCGATCCCGCTGGCCCTCGTCGACGGCAGGCTGGCGCTCGGCCCAGCCCGGGTCGAGCAGGTCACCGGCTGGCGCGACGGGGCCGGCTTCCTGGGCGAGGTGCGACCCAACGACGTCGTCTCAATTCACTGGGGCTGGGCCTGCGACGTCCTCGACGCCGACCAGCTCGGGCGGCTGGTCGGCTGGACCCAGCGCCAGATCCACCTCGCCAACGCCACGCTCTAGGCTGGGGCGGGCGCCCGAGGTTGTGACCGATGGCCCGCCGAGTCGGGCGGCCCGGCACTCACCGGCGCGGACCGGCCTGCCGATCATCGGCACATGGACGAATCGCTCGACCTTGTCCTGCTCTCGGCCCGCGGTGACCGGCGGCAGGCATTGGCGACCACGGGGCTGCGGACGGCCGAGGAGCCCGGCAGGGTCGAGGGCCTAACCCCCTCCTGGCTCAACGCGGGCGACGGCCAGATCGTCTTCATCTAGGCCGGCTTCCAGGAGGGAGGGCGTCATGCCCAGCACGGAGATCAGCCAGACCATCGATGCCCGCGGACTATCCTGCCCGATGCCGATCGTCAAGGCGGCCCAGGCCGTCCGGACCGTCGCCTCGGGCGCCGCCATCGAGCTCCTGGCGACCGATCCGGGCTCAACCAGGGATGTCGCCGCGTGGTGCCGGGCCACCGGCCACGAGCTCCTCGAGCAGTCCGTCGAGGGCCCGACGTTCCGGTTCCTCATCCGCATGAAGTGAGGTCGTCATGACCGTCGCCACCCGACCGACATTCGATCCCCTGGCCGAGGCGATTGCCCTGGTCGACGGCCTGCCCGAGCTGGGCGAGACGCCCTCCGCCCGGCCCGCTCCGAGGGCGACCGAGGACGAGCCGGCGAAGACCAAGGACATCCTGATCATCGACTACAGCGGCGACCTGGAGAAGGTCTGGGCGGCGCTCATCCTGGCCTCGACATCGGGCGCGATGGGCGTCCGGACGCGGGTCTTCGTGACGTTCTGGGGGCTGCAGGTCTTCGTCAAGGATTCGAAGCGGATCACCGGGCGCAACTGGATGCAGAAGATGCTCTCGGCGATGCAGCGCCCCGGCGTCAGCCACCGCAAGCTGTCCAAGATGAACTTCCTGGGGATGGGCCCCTGGATGATGGGCCGCCTGGCCAGGCAGTACGGCGTGGCCAGCCCCAGGGAGCTGCTCGAGGCCGCCCAGGCCCTGGGCGTCGAGTTCATCCCCTGCCAGATGACGATGGACATGTTCGGGCTCAAGCCCGACGACATGATCGAGGGCCTGAGCGAGCCGGTCGGCGCGGCCACGGTCATCGGCCTGATGACCGAGAACTCGATCCCGCTGTTCATCTAGGAGGGCGCCAGCACCATGACCGAGACCAGACTGACCATCAGCCGCACGATCGATGCTCGGGGAACCTTCTGCCCGGAACCCCTGATGGAGCTGATCCGGGCGATCCGCGAGGGGCAGGTCGGCGACGTGATCGCCGTCTACTCCTCCGACTCGGGCAGCAAGATCGACATTCCGAAGTGGATCGAGAAGGCTGGCCACCGGCTGGTGTCGCTCGAGGCCCGCGACGGCTACGACGCGATCATCGTCGAGAAGCAGCGCTAGACCAGCGCATGGACCGGATCCTGATCCTCGGTGGCGGCGTCGGCGGGACGCTGACCGCCAACCTGCTGGTCAGGAAGCTCCACGCCCGGATCGACCGGGGTGAGGTTGGACTGACCGTGGTCGATACGACCGGCCAGCACACCTACCAGCCCGGCTTCATGTCCATCGCCCTGGGCGGCGAGCGCGCGGCCAACCTCCACCGGCCGGAGCGCTCCCTGCTCGACCACCGCGTTCGCCTGGTGACCGGCGAGGTCGCCCGGGTCGATCCCGAGCATCGGGTCGTGACCCTCGTCGACGGCCGGCCGCTCGGCTACGACCAGCTGGTCCTGGCGACGGGCTCGCGGATCGTGCCCGAATCGATCGAGCACTTCGAATCCGAGGCCCACCACTTCTATACCGCCGAAGCCGCCGTCAGGCTGCGCTCGGCGCTCGACCGATTCGAAGGCGGGCGGATCATCATCGGCATCGCCGGGCTGCCCTACAAGTGCCCGCCGGCGCCGATCGAGGTCGCCTTCCTGATCGAGGCCGAGCTGCGCGAGCGGGGCCTGCGCGACCAGAGCAGGATCGACTTCTGCTCGCCGATCGGGCGGGCGTTCCCGATCGAGAGCGTGTCCGAGATGGTCACCCCGATCCTGGCCGAGAAGGGGATCGAGCTCCATCCGCTCTTCAATGTCGAGGCGATCGATCCAGCCCGGCGGATGGTCGAGAGCCTCGAGGGCGAGGAGCTGCCGTACGATCTCCTGGTCCTCGTCCCGCCCCACAAGGGCCAGCAGTTCCTGATCGATTCGGGGCTCGCCCCGGCCCCCGGCGGCTGGCTGCCGACGGACGCGACGACGCTCGAGGTCGGTGGCCGGCCGGAGATCCACGCCCTGGGCGACGCGACCGACCTGCCCCTCTCGAAGGCCGGCTCGACCGCCTACTTCGAGGCACCCGTGGTGACCGAACGGATCGCCGCGGCGTTCGAAGGACGGCCGGTCGACCTGGCCAGGGGCGAGTACCTCGGCAAGGCGATGTGCTTCTTGGAGATCGGCGACGGCAAGGGCACCTTGCTCGAGTTCGACTACGCTCAT
This sequence comes from uncultured Chloroflexia bacterium, assembly GCA_963727055.1. Taxonomy (GTDB): domain Bacteria; phylum Chloroflexota; class Limnocylindria; order Limnocylindrales; family CSP1-4; genus Palsa-1033. The sequence goes on along the minus strand of CAVSEN010000002.1, from coordinate 908,609 downwards.
CCCCCCCGGCCGCCGAAGCCGAACCATCTGTGGCACCTGGGCAAGATCGTCTTCAACAAGACGTACTGGCACACCGTGCCGAAGGGTCGCGTCTGACCCAGTGGAAGGAAGGTCGAGGATGACCACATACGCACGTGGAGCGCAGGCCGTGTGGGCCTTCGAGGAGCATGAGCACCGCGACCTTGCCCGGGGCCTCAACCGGATCCATGAGCTGGCCTGCGACGTCGGCCACGAGCCCACACCCGAGCTCGCGGCCCACGTGAGCGAGGTCCTGGGCTGGCTGGATTCCGTCCTCGAGCCGCACATCGGCTGGGAGGAGGCCTGGCTCTATCCGGCGATCGAGATCCGGATTGGCACGACCTGGGCCACCCGGGCGGCGCGTTTCGACCACCAGCAGATTCGGGCGATGGCCCACCGCCTGCGGGCCGACGAGGAGCTGCCGGCGGGCCAGCGGCCGGGCGACCACCAGTCCGACCTGCGCTGCCACCTGTTCAGCCTCGAAGCCCTCCTCCGGGCGCACCTCGAGCGCGAGGAACGCTTCCTCGTGCCCCTGCTCGAGGAGACGCCGGGCAGCAGCGAGCCGGTTGCGCCGACGACCGCTCGATGACGGTCAACCGGGTCGTCCCGTCGCCGGTCGAGCCGGCCTCGGCCGCGGCCGCCCTGGCCGATCTCGGCTTCCTGGCCAGCCCGGAACCGCCCGAGCCGCCCGGGCCGGCCTACCTGCTCGTCGCGATTCGCGATGCGCCGACCCTGAGCCACTACGACCCCGAGGCCGTCGACTACTGGATCACCGTCGACGGCCGGGGCACGGCCCGGACCTTGACTGGCCACAGTGCGGTCCCCCTGGACACGGCGTTCTCGTGGGGCCTGATCCGGATCGTCGACCGGCTGGCGGTGACCAACTCGTATCTGGCCTTCGGCGGCCGGCTGGCGGTCGACCGGGTCGACGGAGCCCTGATCGCCGTCTTCACCTCGCCGGCGCCGCTCCTCCGGCGGGGCGGCCACTCGCAGGGCTGGGACGAGGGCGCCGACAGCGTCGGGGCCTTCTTCAGCCGGTTCCTGCTGGCCGTCGACTACGTCCCCGGCTTCGAGGCCCGGGTCAGCCGGGCCGAACCGCTCGCGCGCTACGCCGCCTTCGTCGTCGACGGGCTGGCCCGGTATCGGGCGAGTGGACCGCTGCGCGAGGAGCAGGCTGGCCTGTGGCGGCTCCTGCAGGCCGAGGAGCGTCGCCTCCGGGTGAGCCAGCCCGAGGCGTGGGCGATCGGTGAGGGCCTGTGGCACGACGCGACGGCGGGCGCCCCGGCCTGAGCTCCGGCCCCGCTCAGGACCGGGCGGGCGGCTCCGTGGGGGCGACCGCGTGCTCCAGGATCTCGAGGACCTTGTTCTGGCCGTCGAGGATCTGAACCTGCTTCTTGGCCAGCTCGTGGAGGGCAACCAGGGTCGCGTGATCAGCCAGGGCGCGGGCGTCGCTCGCCCGCTGGGCCCGGTTGGCGCTCACCTGGAGCGAGATCATGATCGACAGCTGGGGCAGGTTGAGGAGGGTCAGCAGGAGCGGCCAGGGCGTCTTGTCGAAGCCGACGATATTGCCCGCGAACAGCCAGACGACGATCCCGATCGTGATCGCCACGAACAGGTACATCGAGCCGATCAGCTTGTTGACGAAGTCGGCGATCCGGTCGAGCACCCGTTCGCCGGCCACGTCGCGGCTGAGGACGAGCCGGGGCACGTGGAGATGGGGCGCGGTCCGCGCCTGGGCCATCTCGGTCTTGATCCTCTCGGTCACGGAATCGGTCACGGCTGCTACCTCCCGGATTCCCCGCCGCAGGTGGACCGGCGTCTGCCGCTCGGCCGGGCGGTCGGCCCGGCTGGATCGTAGCAGGCGCTGGGCATCGGTCCGCTAGGCATCGGACGGACACAGAGTGAGACGGCGGGAGCTTTCGCTCACCGCCGTCTCGAGAGGTGCCCGGGGCAGTCGGGGGTTAGCCCGACCGGCCGATCACCCGAGCACGAAGCGCATGGCTGGTGCGTGTTCGAACCAGCGGGACCTTGCCGGCCTTCTTTCAGCGCCCTCACCGTACGGCTGGCCGTGGGCCCGGCGAACGGGCCGGGCGGCCCGACCTCGGGTGCCGCGCGGCCCACGCCGGGGAGCCGATCGACCCGGGCCGATCGGCCGTGGCTGGGCTGGCGATCAGCTGCGCCGGGCGCCCTGGCTGAGCCGGTAGACGAACTCCTTGGCGCCCTCGACGATCGCCAGGTAGAGCACGACGAGGCACGGCAGCGCGATCCAGAACAGGAGCGGCAGCGGGCTGAAGCCGAGCAGCCCACCGAGCGGGCTGAGCGGCAGGAGGACGGCCACGGCGACCGCGGCGACGGCAGCGAGCATGAGCGGCCGGCTCGGCCGGCTCTTCCAGAACGGCCGCCGCCGGGTCCGGATGGCGAAGATCACCAGGACCTGGGTCGCCAGCGATTCGATGAACCAGCCGGTGTGGAAGGCGGTCTCGTTCGCCCCCAGGACGACGAGCAGCAGGCCGAACGTCAGGTAGTCGAAGATCGACGAGATCGGCCCGAACACGATCATGAACCGCTCGATCCCCCGGATGTCCCAGCGGGAGGGCTGGACCTGCTCTTCGGGGTCGATCGAGTCGGACGGGATCGCCGTCTGGGAGGCGTCGTAGATCAGGTTGTTGAGCAGGATCTGGCTGGGCAGCATCGGCAGGAAGGGCAGCAGGACGGCCGCCCCGGCCATGCTCAGCATGTTGCCGAAGTTGGAGCTGGTGCCCATCCGGATGTACTTGAGCGTGTTGGCGAACGTCCGCCGTCCCTCGCGCACGCCCTGGGCGATCGCCGCCAGGCTCGGTCGGAGGAGGATCACGTCGGCCGCCGCCCGGGCGACGTCGGTCGCATTGTCGACGCTGATCCCGACATCGGCGACGTGGAGCGGCGGCGCATCGTTGATCCCGTCGCCGAGATAGCCGACGACCGCGCCGCGCTCCTGGAGGGCGCGAATCACGTGCAGCTTCTGGTCGGGGTTCGATCCGGGCGAAGATCGTCGTGCGCTGGGCGCGGGCTACGAACGCGGGATGGCTCAGGCCGGCCATCTGGTCGCCGGTCAGGACGCCGTCGACGGCCAGCCCGACCTTGTCGGCCACGGCCCGGGCGACGAGGTCACTGTCGCCGGTGATCACCCGCAGGTCGACCTGCAGGTCACGCAGGTCGGCCAGGGTCGCCGCGATGTCGGCCTTGGGTGGATCGCTGAACAGGATCAGGCCCTCGAACGTCAGCTCGGCCTCGGTGCTTCGGTCGAGCTGCCCGGCCAGGCCGGTCCGCCGCGTTCCGACGGCGATCGCCCGGTCGCCCGCCTGTGCGCTGGCGGCGATCAGGTCCAGGATCCGGTCGTGGTCGGCCGCCACCAGGGGCCCGCTCAGCGCCGGTCCGGCCACGCTCGTCGAGTGGCCGAGGACCTCCTCCGGTGCCCCCTTGCAGATCAGCAGCTGGCTGCCGTCCGGCTGGCGCAGGAGCACGCTCAGGCAGCGTCGCTCGAAGTCGAACGGCAGCTCCGCCAGCTTGGCGTAGCTGCCGAGGTCGGCCGGCGGCCGGCCGGCGGCCAGGATCGCGGCGTCGAGGGGATTGCGGAAGCCCGTCTCGAACTGGCTGTTGAGCCAGGCCAGGTCCAGGATGCCGGGCGCGTCCGAGCCGTCGGCCCGGGTCGTCCGCTCGAAGGTCAGCCGGCCCTCGGTCAGCGTCCCGGTCTTGTCGGTGCACAGGACGGTCATGCTCCCGAGGTTCTGGATCGCCGGCAGGCGCTTGACCAGGACGCCGGCCGTGGCCAGCGCTCGGGCGCCCCGGCTGAGGTTGACCGTGACGATCGCGGGCAGCAGCTCGGGCGTCAGGCCGACGGCCAGGGCCAGGGCGAACAGGAGCGATTCGAGGAGGGGCCGATGGAGCGCGATGTCGGCCGCGAACACTCCCACGACGAGGAGCAGGATCACCCGGGCGATCAGCAGGCCGAAGCTGCGAATGCCGCGCTCGAAGTCGTTGCTCGGCGGACGCTCCATCAGCCGGCCGGCGATCTGGCCGTAGGCCGTCCGGGCCCCGGTCGCGGTGATGATCGCCCGGCCCTCGCCGCTGACGACGCTCGTGCCGAAGAGGACCCGTTGCTCGGGCGGCAGGTCGCCGGCGGCCGGCGGAGCCGCCGGGCTGACCTTCGGGGCCGGCGCCGACTCGCCGCTCATCGCCGACTCGTCGATGTACAGGTGATTGGCGCTGACCAGGCGACCGTCGGCCGGCACGATGTCGCCTGCCGCCAGGGCGACGAGGTCGCCCACGACCAGGCCGCTGACCGGCACGTCCTGGGCCACGCCGTCGCGGATCGCGCTCGCCTGGAGGGCCAGCCGGTCGCGGAGCGCCTTGACGGCCGTCTCCGAGCGCGCCTCCTGGACGAAGCCCAGGCCGGCCGACAGGACGACGATGACCAGGATGATCCCGGCGTCGACGCTGTCGCCGACGACGACGCTGACCGCGCAGGCGATCAGCAGCAGGAGGACCAGCGGGCTCGCGAACTGGCCCACGAGGATCGCCGCAGTCGACCGCTCGCCGTGCTCCTGGATCGCATTCGGCCCGTCGATTCGCAGGCGCTCGGCGGCCGCGGCGGCGGTCAGGCCGGCGTCGCCGGGCAGAGCGGGCTGGCCAGTCATCGACCCACCTCGAAACCGACCGGGTGACCCCGAATCGGGGACAAGGGTAGCCCGTGGCGCAGCCCCGGTGCTGAGTGATGACCTCTGGCACTGGTCATGGCCCGCGGCGCAGCCGACGATTCAGGCAGCGCTGCCATGGCGATCGGCCGATCCGGCTGGCAGCACCGCCACGCGCGCTCCACGAGCGCCGATTCGCCCGCGTCAGCGAGCCCGGCGCGTTCAGGAGGTCCCGCCTCGGGACGAAGGAGGCAAGGCAGCATGACCATGGCCACCAAGGAATTCGCGTATGCGCCGCCCGGCGCTGCCGGCAGTCCGGTCCCGCTCAAGGAGCGCTACGACAACTTCATCGGCGGCAGCTGGGTCGCGCCAGTCCAGGGCCGCTATGCCGTCGACCTGACCCCGGCCACCGGGCAGGGATTCACCGAGGTTCCGCGGTCGACGGCCGAGGACGTCGAGCTGGCCCTCGACGCCGCTCACGCCGCCAAGACGGCCTGGGGCGAGACATCGGTGACCGAGCGGGCGAAGGTCCTCAACGCGATCGCCGACGCGATCGACGCCAACGCCGAGATGCTCGCGGTTGCCGAGAGCTGGGACAACGGCAAGCCGGTGCGCGAGACGCTGGCTGCCGACATTCCCCTGGCCTCCGACCATTTCCGCTACTTCGCCGGTGCGATCCGGGCCGAGGAAGGCTCGATCGGCGAGATCGACAAGGACACGATCGCCTACCACTTCCGCGAGCCGCTCGGCGTCGTGGGCCAGATCATCCCGTTCAACTTCCCGCTCCTGATGGCGGCCTGGAAGATCGCGCCGGCCCTGGCCGGGGGCAACTGCACGGTCGTCAAGCCGGCCAGCCCGACCCCCTGGTCGATCCTCAAGCTGGCCGAAGTGATCCAGGGGATCGTTCCGCCCGGCGTGATCAACGTCGTGAACGGCCCGGGCGCCGAGGTGGGGATGGCCCTCGCCTCGAGCAAGCGGATCGCCAAGGTGGCGTTCACCGGTGAGACGGCGACCGGCCGCCTGATCATGCAGTACGCCGCCCAGAACATCATCCCGTCCACGACCGAGCTCGGGGGCAAGAGCCCGAACATCTTCTTCGACGACGTCATGGCCGCCGATGACGACTTCCTGGACAAGGCGATCGAAGGGCTCGTGCTGTACGCCTTCAACAAGGGCGAGGTCTGCACCTGCCCGTCGCGGGCCCTGATCCAGGAGTCGATCTACGACCGGTTCATGGCCCGGGCACTCGAGCGCATCGCGGCGATCAAGCAGGGCAACCCGCTTGACATCACGACCCAGATCGGGGCCCAGGTCTCCACGGCCCAGCTCGAGAAGATCACCAACTACGTCCAGATCGGCCTGGCCGAAGGGGCGCAGCTGCTGATCGGTGGCAAGCGCAACGTGCTCGAGGGCGAGCTGGCCGCTGGCTACTACTTCCAGCCGACCGTGTTCAAGGGCCAGAACAAGATGCGGATCTTCCAGGAGGAGATCTTCGGACCTGTTCTCGCGGTGACCACGTTCAAGGACGAGGCCGAGGCCGTCGAGATCGCGAACGACACCCTGTATGGCCTGGGCGCCGGCGTGTGGAGCAGGGATGGCGGGCTCGCCTACCGGATGGGCCGGGCGATCAAGGCCGGCCGGGTCTGGACGAACTGCTATCACCTCTATCCGGCCGGGGCCGCGTTCGGTGGCTACAAGGCATCGGGCGTTGGTCGTGAGACCCACAAGATGATGCTCGACCACTACACCCAGACCAAGAACCTGCTCGTCAGCTACAGCCCCAAGCCGCTGGGCTTCTTCTAGACCTCCGGCAGTCGGGTTCGGCCCGAGTCATGGAATCCTCCCGGCAGGAGCACCGGGTCCGGGCGACGCCGGCGGCCCTCGAGATGATCGAGCGGCTGACGGCCGAGCACGGACCGCTGCGGTTCCTGCTCTCGGGGGGATGTTGCGACGGGAGCTCGCCTCTGTGTGCCCGCACGGGCGAGCTCCCCGTTTCCGCCGCCGACCGCCTGCTGGGCGAGATCGGCGGTGCACAGTTCTACGCCGACACGGAGCTGTACCAGCGCTGGAACCAGCCCCAGCTCGTGATCGACCTGTCGCCCGGATCGGGCGATTCGTTCTCGCTCGAGGGACGCCACGACAGCCACTTCGTGCTCGTCCCGCCGGGCCCGGGGAACGCCGTCGAACCGTAAAGGGGCGGGCGTCAGGCCGGTGTCAGGCGAGGCCCTCGACGACCTGCGAGATCACGATGTCCTCGCGGGCTTCGATCCTCAGCACCGCCAGCGGGCCGCCCCGCCCGCCGATGACCGCGTCGCGGGCGATCGACCGGGCGGCGACCGGCGGCACGCCGACGACCCGTAGCCGGCGGCAGATCCGGGCCCGGATCGACCCGGCGTGCTCGCCGATCCCGCCGGTCAGGACGATCGCGTCGACCGCCGGCAGGCGGGTCATCGCCCCCGCGATCGCCGCCGCGGCCCGGTCGACGAACATGGCGATCGCCAGGCGGGCCGCCGGATCACCCGCCGTCTCGCGCTCGAGGAGCGCCGCCATGTCGGGTGTTCCGCCGACGCCGAGGAGGCCCGAGCCGTGTTCGAGCGCCGCCTCGAGATCGTCGAGGTCGAGCCGTCGATGGCGCAGGATCTGGACGAGGATGCCCGGATCGATCGAGCCGGCCCGGGTCGCCATCATCATCCCGTCGAGCGGGGTGAAGCCCATCGACGTCCAGGCCGAGCGGCCCCGGTCGACGGCCGTCGCCGAGCAGCCCGCCCCGAGGTGGGCGACGACGAGGCGCAGCTCCCGGACGGGGCGGTGGAGCAGGCGTGCCGCCCGGTCCATCGACCACTCGACCGACAGGCCATGGAAGCCGTAGCGCCGGATCCCCCAGGCCGACCAGTCGTCGGGCAGCGGGTCGCGGCGGGCCGTGGCCGGCAGCCGGGCATGGAAGGCCGTGTCGAAGCAGGCGACCTGGCGGACGGCGGGAAAGCGCCGGCGGGCGGCCCGGATCGTGGCCACGGCGATCGGGTTGTGGAGCGGCGCCAGCGGGCTGAGGGCGTCGATCTCGGCGATGACCCGCTCGTCGATGATCGCCGGCCGGTCGAAGACGGTGCCGCCATGGACGACCCGGTGGCCAATTCCGCCGACCGTGACCCGATCGAGGTCCAGCCGGCCGAGGAGCTGCTCGAGGGTGGTCCCGGCGTCGACGTTGCCCTGGCCACCAACCCACGGCTCGCTCGCGAACGTGGCGGGCCGGTCGGCCCCGCGTTCGACCAGGCTCGCCTTGAGGGTGCTCGATCCCGCGTTCAGGACGAGCGTCGTCAAGCCGGCGTGCTCCCTCCCGACCAGACCCACGCGCTGATCTCCGGCGGGGTCCTCGCCGGTGCGCTGGGCGTAGGCCCGGGCCGTGACCCGGTCATCGACCATCTCCTGGCGCAGGCGGGCAGCGGTCGAGCCGAGCGTCGGCACCCGGTCGATCACGTCCATCACCAGGTGGAAGCGGTCGAGGTCGTTGCGCATCGCCATGTCGAAGGGGGTGGTGACGGTGCCCTCCTCCTTGTAGCCGCGGACGTGGAAGTTGTCGTGGTTCGTGCGCCGGTAGGCGAGCCGGTGGATCAGCCAGGGGTAGCCGTGGTAGGCGAAGATCACCGGCCGGTCCGTCGTGAAGATCGTGTCGAACTCCTGGTCGCTCAGGCCGTGGGGATGCTCGGTGCTCGGCTCGAGGCGCATCAGGTCGACGACGTTGACCACCCTGACCCGCAGGTCGGGCAGCTCCCGGCGCAGGATCTCGACCGCGGCCAGCGTCTCGAGGGTCGGTACGTCGCCGCAGCAGGCCATGACCACGTCCGGCTCGTCGCCGTCGTTGCTTGCCCAGTCCCAGACCCCGATGCCCCGGGTGCAGTGCAGGACGGCCTCGTCCATGGTCAGGTAGTTGAGGGCCGGCTGCTTGCCGGCGACGATCACGTTGACGTAGTTCCGACTGCGCAGGCAGTGGTCGGCGACCGACAGCAGGCAGTTCGTGTCGGGCGGCAGGTAGACCCGGATCACCTCGGCCTTCTTGTTCACCACGTGGTCGATGAAGCCCGGATCCTGGTGCGAGAAGCCGTTCTGGTCCTGGCGCCAGACGTGGCTGGTCAGCAGGTAGTTGAGCGAGGCGATCGGCCGCCGCCAGGGAATCTCGCGGGTCGTCTTCAGCCACTTGGCGTGCTGGTTGAACATCGAATCGACGATGTGGGTGAACGCCTCGTAGCAGTTGAACAGGCCGTGCCGGCCGGTCAGCAGGTAGCCCTCCAGCCAGCCCTCGCAGAGGTGCTCGGAGAGGACCTCCATCACCCGGCCCTCCGGCGCGAGGTGATCGTCGCCGGGGATGGTCTCGGCCAGCCACTGCCGATCGGTCACATCGAAGACCGCGTTCAGGCGGTTCGACATCGTCTCGTCCGGCCCGAAGATCCGGAAGTGGTCGGGGTTGTGGACGATCACGTCGCGCAGGAACGTGCCCAGGACCCGGGTCGCTTCGGATGAGGTCGTCGCCGGCCGGGGGACGTCGACGCCGTATGTCCGGAAGTCCGGCAGCGACAGGTCCCGCAGGAGGAGCCCGCCGTTGGCGTGCGGGTTGGCGCTGATCCGGCGGGCGCCGGCCGGCGGGAAGTCGAGCAGCTCCGGACGCGGCGCGCCGGCCCCGTCGAACAGCTCGGCCGGGCGATAGCTCTCCATCCAGGCGACGAGCAGGGCCAGGTGGTCGGGCTTCGTGCGGACCTCGGCCAGGGGCACCTGGTGAGCCCGGAACGTGCCTTCGATCTTCACCCCGTCGACGACCTTCGGGCCGGTCCAGCCCTTCGGTGTCCGGAGCACGATCATCGGCCAGCGCGGCCGGCTCGGGTCGCCGCCGGAGCGGGCGGCCCGCTGGATCCGGTCGATGTCGTCGAGGACGTCGTCGAGCGCGGCGGCCATCGCCTGGTGCATCTCGGCCGGCTCGCTGCCGGCCACGATCACCGGCCGCCAGCCGTAGCCGCGCAGGAGCTCGACCAGCTCGGCCTCGGGAATCCGGGCGAGCACGGTCGGGTTGGCGATCTTGTAGCCGTTCAGGTGGAGGATCGGCAGGACCGCCCCGTCGCGGGCCGGGTTGAGGAACTTGTTCGAGTGCCAGCTTGCCGCGAGCGGGCCGGTCTCGGCCTCGCCGTCGCCGATCACGCACAGGACCTTCAGGTCCGGGTTGTCGAACGCCGCGCCGAACGCGTGGACGAGGGCGTAGCCGAGCTCGCCGCCCTCGTGGATCGAGCCCGGCGTCTCGGGCGTGACGTGGCTGCCGATGCCGCCCGGGAACGAGAACTGGCGGAACAGCCGGCGCATCCCCTCCTCGTCCCGGGAGAGGTCGGGGTAGAGCTCGCTGGTCGTGCCCTCGAGCCAGGCGTTGGCGACGGCCGCCGGGCCGCCGTGACCCGGTCCGACGATCCAGATGGCGTCGAGGTCGCGCTCCTTGACGGCCTGGCTGAAGTGGGCATAGAGGAAGTTCAGCCCAGGGGTCGTGCCCCAGTGGCCGAGCAGGCGCGGCTTGATGTGCTCCGGGCGGAGCGGCTCGCGCAGGAGCGGGTTGTCGAGGAGGTAGATCTGGCCGACCGAGAGGTAGTTGGCTGCGCGCCACCAGGCGTCGATCCGGGCCAGCTCAGCCGAGCTCAAGCGGGAGCCGCCACCGTTTGACGCATCGGTCATCGAAGCACCAGCATCTGCCACCCCGTCGCCGACCGTGTGGTCGGGCCGCGGGGTCCGGCAGGCCGATCATACGAGGGCGACCAATTCGGGGTCCGGGACGCTGCCTGGTCAGAATTCAACGGATGTAGAATTACGGCCATGACCGAGGTCCCAGGCCAGCCGCAGGCCCAGTCCGGAGCGGGCTCCGCCGGGAGCCCGGTGATCGAAGCGGTCGGCCTGCACAAGGCCTTCGGGTCGATCCGGGCCGTCGACGGGATCGACCTGGCCCTGACCGCCGGCCGGATCTACGGCCTGCTCGGGCCGAACGGATCGGGCAAGACGACCCTGATCCGGCTGCTGGCGGGCCTGGCTCGCCCGACGTCCGGTTCGGTCCGCGTCCTCGGAACGCCGATGCCGTCCCGGCCGCTCCTGGCCCGGATCGGCTACATGACCCAGGCCGACGGCCTGTACGCCGAGCTGTCGGTCTGGGAGAACCTGTCGTTCTTCGCGGCGATGTCCGGCCAGCGCGACCCGGCCGCCCTGGCCGAGGTCCTGGCCCTGGTCGAGCTCGATGACCGGCGCGGCACGCCGATCGTCGAGCTGTCGGGCGGGATGCGTCGCCGCCTGTCGCTGGCCTGTGCCCTGGTCCACCGGCCGGCGGTCGTCTTCCTCGACGAGCCGACGGTCGGGGTTGACCCGGTCCTGCGCTACCAGCTCTGGGATCACTTCCGGCGGCTGGCGACCGGGGGCATGACCCTCGTCGTCTCGAGCCACGTGATGGACGAGGGCGACCGCTGCGACCAGCTGATCCTGGTCCGCTCGGGACGGGTCCTGGCCAGCGGCGACGGGGCGGAGATCCGCCGCCAGGCGGGCACAGCCGACCTCGAGTCGGCCTTCCTCAAGCTGTCCGGCATCCCGACCCGGGGACTGGTGGAGTGAGCCTGTACCGGATCGTCGCGCTCGCCCGGCGGATCGCCCAGCAGTTCCGGCGGGACCGACGTTCGCTTGCTCTCCTGGTCATCGCCCCGCTGGCCGTGCTCGCGCTGCTCGGCTACGTCATCCGCGACGAGAAGCCGATCGAGACCAGGATCGGGATCATCGGCGGCGGCGGTCCGGCCGGCGCGACGATCGGCGCCGCCCTCGGCTCGGCCGCCGCGCAGGCCGGCTTGCCGGTCGTGGCCGTCGGCGGCGACGAGGCGAGCGCCAGGGCGGCGCTCCAGGCCGGCCGGGTCGACGTGGTCATCGTCCTGCCGGCCGGGATCGGCAGCGGCGGGCCGGTCGTGGTCAAGCTGATCACGCTGGGCACCGCTCCGGCCGACGATGGCGCCCGAATCCAGGCCGTGGGGGCCCTGATCGCCCGGGCCGGGGGCGGCGGAACGGTGCTGACGATCGAACACGACACCGTCTACGGCTCGCCCAGCGCCGACCTGCTCGACACGTTCGCGCCGGCGTTGATCGGGTTCTTCGGCTTCTTCTTCGTCTTCGTCCTGACCGGGATCAGCTTCCTGCGCGAGCGGACCGGCGGGACGCTCGAACGGCTGCTGGCCACGCCGGTCCGGCGGAGCGAGATCGTCGTCGGCTACAGCCTGGGCTTCGGCTTCTTCGCGACGCTCCAGGTGGCCCTGATCCTGCTCTTCGCCCTCGGCTCGCTGAGCGTGCCCGCGCTCGGCCCCGTGGGCGCCTTCGGCGTGGGCCTCGGGATCGCCAATGCCGGCAGCCCGCTGCTCGCCTTCGTGGTGATCTTCCTCACCGCGATCGGGGCCGTGAACCTGGCGATCTTCCTGTCGACGTTCGCCCGGACCGAGCTCCAGATCCTCGAGTTCATTCCCCTGGTCATCGTCCCCCAGGCGTTCCTCGGCGGCGTGTTCTGGTCGGTCGACAGCCTGCCCGACCCACTCCAGGTGGTCGCCCACCTGCTGCCGATGACGTACGCGATCGACGGCCTCCGGGCGGTCCTCCTGCGCGGGGCCGGCCTGGCCGACGGCGCGCTCCAGCTCGACATCGCCGTCCTGGCCGGGGCGGCGGTCCTGTTCGTCCTGCTGGCCGGGGCGACGATCCGGCGCGAGGTCGCGTAGCGGGCCGGGGGCGCCCCACGCGATGGCGATGGCGCGTTCAGGCCGGCGGGCGGGGCCGAGCGAGACCCGCGAGCAAATCGCGACGAGCGCCCGCGATGCATTCGGGGAGCGCGGCTTCGAGGCGACGACGATTCGCGGGATCGCGGCCCGGGCCGGGGTCGATCCGGCCCTCGTCCACCACTATTTCGGGACCAAGCAGCGCCTCTTCCTGTCGGTGATGCGCCTGCCGTTCGAGCCCGGTGCGATGCGGGCGGCGGTCCTCGACCCGGGTTGGGCGGGATCCGGAGCGCGGCTGGTCCGCTTCTTCCTGTCGGTCTGGGACGAGCAGCCCGGGATGCGTCCCATCCTGACCGGGATCGTCCGCTCGGCAAGCACCGACCCCGACGCGGCCGAGCTGCTCCGCGGGCTGATCGGCCGGCAGGGCATCTTCCAGATCGTGGACGCCATCGCCCCGGACCAGTCCGAGCTGCGGACCGTGCTCGTCGGCTCGCAGCTGCTCGGCCTGGCAATGGCCCGCTACGTCGTTGGCGTCGAGCCCCTGGCCGGGGCCGAGCCGGAGCGGATCGTCGCCGCGATCGGGCCGACGATCGAGCGCTACCTGCTCGGCGACCTGGCCGCCGGCCGCTAGCCGATCGGTGCCGGGACGCACCACCTGGATGGCGCCGTTCGAGGTGATTGGCATTGCTTCGGCCGAAAGTCCTGAGACAATGGTTCCATGAAGAATCGTGAAGTTGCCCGAGCCGGGTCGCGGCTCGCCCTGGCCCTTGCGCCGGTTGCCGGCCTGTTCCTCGCCTTCGCCGCACTGTCGCCGGCCGCGGTCGCCGCCGCGGGCATGGTCCCGCCGCCCGCGCTTGCCTACTCGGTCGCCGAGAACGGCAGCCTGTTCGTGCCCAACAGCGCGATGCTGGCCGGCCAGCCGGGCGACGTCTACGTCCAGACGACCGACCTCACCGAGTCCCCCCCGGAGTGGGGCAAGATCACCGGCAGCGATAGCGGGATCGCGTACGTGCCCCAGGCCGACTATGTCGGCCCCGACGCATTCAGCTACACCGTCTGCCAGCCGAACGACGAGGGCGCCCCGACCTGCCTGACGAACATGGTGTCGGTCACGGTCGGTGCCAACGGGACGCCGAGCGCCGTCCCGTCGTCGGTCGGCACGCCGGTCGCCAGCGCGACCGGCGGCGTCGGGGCCGCGACCGGCAAGCCGCGGGTCACGCCGCCCTCGACCGCCGACCTGGGCGGCTCGACGCCGGCCGACGACAGCGCGGGCTGGCTCGTCCTGGTCGGCCTCGGCACGATCCTGGCCGGCGCCCTGCTCCTGGTCCCGGCCGGCCAGCGCCGAACGGGCCGCCGCTCGCGCTGAGCGCCTGATCGCCGCTAGTTCGCGGCGACGAGCTCGAGGACCTCGCCGGTGTCGCCCGATGCCCCGAGCTGATCGCGGGTGAGCACGTAGATCTCGCCCGAGGCGTCCTGGCCGAGGCCGGCGATGAAGCCGAGCGGCGGATCGTTCTTGATCGTCAGCCGGCGCCAGGTCCACGGCCCGCTGCCGGCCTGCGGCAGCGCGACCAGGAGTGAGCCCCGGCCGACCGGCGTGGCTGTCGTCCAGTTGCGGGACAGGTCGGCGAAGACGTACTCGCCGGCCAGGGCCGGCAGCTGGCTGCCCTGGTAGATGAAGCCGCCGACGATCGCGATGCCGACGTCGGCGTGGGAGTACTCGACCAGCGGCGCGATCAGCGGCTCGCCCTTCCGCCCGGTGGTCGCGCATGTCGGCACGTCCTCGAGGGGCGCCGTCACGTCAAGGCAGTGGCTGCCTTCGCGGATCGGCCAGCCGTAGTTCCCGCCGGCCACGACCGAGTCGACCTCCTCGTACCGGCCCCAGCCGACATCGCTGACGAGCAGTCGGTGCTCCCCGCCCGGCTCCCAGGAGAAGCGCCACGGGTTCCGGAAGCCGTAGGCGTAGATCTCCGGCCGGCCGCCGCCGGCGGCGAACGGGTTGCCGGCCGGGATCGCATAGGGAGCCTTGGCGTTGACGTCGATCCGCAGGATCTTGCCGTTGAGCTTGGTGGTGTCCTGGCCGTTGCCGCCCGGAGCGTGGCCGGGGCCGATGTCGCCTTCGCTGCCGCCGTCGCCGACGCCGAGGTAGAGGTCGCCGTCCGGACCGAAGCCGAGCCCGCCGCCATTGTGGTTGGGCTGGGGCTGCTCGAACTGGAGGACCACCTGCTCCGAGGCCGGATCGACCCGGTCCGGGTCGGTCGCGCTCACCCGGAACGAGCTCAGGACATCGGTGTGGTCCTGGCCGGCTGGCGCTCCGCTCCGCAGGCGGGCGGTGTAGTAGACGAAGACCCGGCCGGTATGGGCGTAGTCCGGGTCGAAGGCCATCCCCAGCAGGCCCCGCTCGTCGTAGTCCGGGTCGAGCTTGACCAGCCGTGCGCTGACGTCCAGGAAGGGGTCGGCCAGGACCTTCCCGCCCTTGATGATCAGCACCTTGCCGGTCTGGTCGACGACGAACAGCCGCCCGCTGCCGTCCGGGGCGGCGAGCAGGCCGTCGGGTGCCGGCAGGCCGCTGGCGATCGTCTGGATCGCGACGTCGGCCGAGGGCAGCGACGGCCGCGGCCGGCTGGAGGCCGACGGCGACGGCCCGGCCGAGGCGGGCACGCCGGTCGATGGGGCGGGCGTACTGATGAAGCCAGCCGGCGATGCCTGGCCTCCACAGCTCGCGGCGAGAAGGGCGAGGCTCACGACCAGCGCCGGGCCGCCGAGCCGGCGGACGGGGCGGCGGCTCATCCGGCGGACGGGGTAACGCACGCGATCGACGGGCAGGCCCTGATCAGCCGGCGCGCGGCCGCCGGCCGCCGGTCAGGCGCAGGAGCCGGTCGTAGCCGGGATAGCCGAAGGCAAGGATCGCGATCCAGACGGCACCCCCGCCCACCCACAGCCACCAGCCGGGCGTGCCGACCTCCCGGGCAATGGACACCGCGATCCCCACGAATTGGGCGAGGACCGCCTCGGCCGTGACGATCAGCCCGACCAGCTCGGCCCGCCGGTTGCCGGCCTGGCGGAGGATCGGCTGGGCCCGGTTCAGCCAGAACCAGACCGCTGCAACCGCGCAAGCGAGGGGCATGGCCGCGATGATGCTCACGCCGCGCAGTCTCGCCTGCCAGGGTCCCGCAACGCAAGCGCGCGCGCAATGGGCCGGTCCGCCGCGCGGCGTATGCTCGACGCGTGGATGGCTGGCGGACGATCATCGAGCCGTTCCGGATCCACGCCGTCGAGCCGATCCGGCTGACGACGCGCGAGGCGCGCGTCACTGCCGTCGAGGCGGCCGGCTTCAACCTGTTCAACGTCCATGCCGACGACGTGCTGATCGACCTGCTGACCGATTCGGGCACCGGCGCGATGAGCCGTGACCAGTGGGCGGCGATCCAGCACGGCGACGAGAGCTACGCCGGCAGCCCGAGCTGGTTCACGTTCCTCGAGGGCGTCCAGGCGCTCTTCCCGTTCAAGCACGTGATCCCGACCCACCAGGGCCGGGCGGCCGAGAAGATCCTGTTCAGCGCGATCGGCGGGCCGGGCAAGGTCATCCCCAACAACACCCACTTCGACACGACCCGGGCGAACGTCGAGGCGACCGGCGCCGAGGCGGTCGACCTGGTCATCGAGGAAGGGCATCAGCCGGCCGCGGTCCATCCGTTCAAGGGCAACATGGACGTCGACGCGCTCGACCGGCTCCTGGCCGCCCGGGCGGCCGACGTGCCCGTCGTGTTCGTCACGATCACCAACAACTCGGGCGGCGGCCAGCCCGTCTCATTGCGCAACCTGCGAGCCGTTCGGGCGGTCTGCGACCGATATGGCGTGCCGCTCTTCCTGGACGCCTGCCGCTTCGCCGAGAACGCCTGGTTCATCCATGAGCGCGAGGAGGGCCAGTCCGGTCGGTCGGTGGTCGAGATCGTCCACGACATCGCGGCGCTGGCCGACGGCATGACGATGAGTGCCAAGAAGGACGGCCTGGCCAACATCGGCGGCTGGCTGGCGATGAACGACGATGCGCTCGCCGAGCGCTGCCGGACCCTGCTGATCCTGACCGAGGGCTTCGTGACCTACGGCGGCCTGGCCGGGCGCGACCTCGAGGCGATCGCCCAGGGCCTGCGCGAGGTGGTCGACGAGGACTACCTGCGCTACCGGATCCGGTCGACGGCGTACCTCGGTGACGCGCTCGACGCCGCCGGCATCCCGACCGTCCGTCCGGCCGGCGGGCATGCCGTCTACCTCGATGCCCGCGCCCTGCTGCCGCACATCCCGCCGCTCCAGTACCCCGGCCAGTCGCTCGCCGTGGCGCTCTACGTCGAGGGCGGCATCCGAGGCTGCGAGATCGGCACCGTGATGTTCGGCCGCCATCCCGACGGCTCGGAGACGCCGGCGGCGATGGACCTGGTCCGGCTGGCGATCCCCCGCCGGACGTATACCCAGAGCCACATCGACTACGTGATCGAAGTCGTCCGGGCGGTCGGTGCCCGCGCCGCGGACCTGCGCGGTTACCGGATCACGGACGAGCCGGCCGCCCTGCGTCACTTCACGTCCCGCTTCACTCCCCTCGCCTGAGCCCGCTGGGCCGGCCCGGCACCTCCGCCGGGAGCACGGACCGGTACCAAAGTCAGGGCCGCTGGAGTCTCTCCCGTACCGGGGACGTGCCGGGAGACGGTCCGTAGGCTGGCTCGCAGGGGAACGTAACGCGATGGAGACCGATCCTTGGTCCGTCTGTACACCTGGTGGTCATCGTGGTCCGAGGCGCTCGGCGGCCTGTGGCGAACGAAGCGACTCTTCGCTCTCGCCGCCGCCGGCCAGGGCCTCGTTGAGTACGCGATCGTGCTGGCCCTGGTCGCGATCCTGGTCGTCGGCGTGGTCGCCGTTGCCGGCGGCCGGATCGCGTTCACGCTGAGCTCGGTCGGGGCCGACTTCGGCTCGCCGGCGATGAGCGCCGGTCCGACCTCCAAGCCAACGGCGACGCCCAAGCCGACGAAGACGCCCAAGCCCACGGCCACGCCGAAACCGAAGAAGACGCCCAAGCCGACGAAGACGCCCTGACGATCGCCGCGCCCGTCGTGGATTCGCCACTGGGCGGAGGCCGGCGGCGACGATCGAGCTGTCGCCGTTGCTGCCGGGACCGCGCGCAACCGCGCGGCGCTGTCCTGCTGGCGGGAAACGAGGCATAGTCCTGCGATGGGCTACCTGCGTTTCCGCCGGAGCATCCGGATCGCCCCCGGCATCCGGCTGAATGTCGGCAAGCGCGGCATCAGCACGTCGGTCGGCGTCCGCGGATTCCACGAGACGGTCCACATGAGTGGAGCTCGGCGGACGAGCATCGGGATCCCGGGCAGCGGGCTCAGCTACATCGCCCAGACGAGCGGCCGAAGCCGGGCGCGCGCGATGGTCGGACGACGCCTGGCGAGTCCGGCGGTCTCCGGCCCAGTGCGTCCGGACGCGCAGCTCCCGAGCGTCGACCCGGCCGCCGTCCTGGCCAGTCCGGGTCTCTTTGCCTCGAGGGCCGAGAAGCATTACCACGCCGGCCTCGTGGCCTACCTGCGGGGTGACGAGGCAGCGGCCCTGCCGCTCTTCGAGCGGACCTGTGCCGAGGATCCGCTCCTCCCGAGTGCGCAGCTCCTCGCGGCCCTGAGCGCCCTCCATGTCGGCGACCGAGACCGGGCCATCCGGCATCTCGAAGCGGTCGTCCAGGGCCCGCTGGCCCTGCCCGATGCTCTCGCCGCACGGTACCTGCCCGCGGATCGGATCAGCGCGACGATCGCGGTGGCGATCACGCCCCTCGTCCGGGCGGCGGTGCCCTTGAACCGGGCCGGGGCGGTCCTTCTCCTGGCCGAGCTGTACCAGGCTGCGGGTCGAGTGGGGGAGGCGATCGGCCTGGTCCAGCAGCTACATGCCGCGGAGCCCGACGACCCGGTCGTCCGCCTGTCACTGGCCGACCTGCTCGAGGCCGAGGGCGACTTCGAGGGCGTTGTCGAGGTGGCCGCGTCGGTCCAGAACATCGACGACGTGACCCTCGCCACGATCCACCTGCGAGCCCGGGCCCTGCTCGAGCTCGATCACCGGATCGCCGCCTTCGAGGCGTACCGCCTGGCCCTCGCCCGGACGGCCGGCCGCAGTCCTGAGCTGCTCAAGGCGATCCGCTACGACCGGGCCCTCGCTTATGAGCAGACCGGCCAGTCGTCCAAGGCAGAGGCGGACCTCGAGCGCCTGTTCGCCCTCGATCCTGCCTACCGCGACGTGAAGGCGCGCCTGGCCGGGTTCGCCCCGCCCGCTTCAGACGCCTGATGCGGGGCACCGGTCATGGCTCCGTCCAGCGGGTGTTGCCGGGCAGTCGCAGCGTAAACTAGGCCCCGCTTGGGGCGTCATCACAGGTCACGTCGCCGCCGAGGTCTCTCGCGATCGCTCGACACCTTCGTCATGGCCGACCCGGACGGCTACCGGATCACGGTGTACGAGAGGGACCAGCCCCTGTTCTGGCCGCCGAAGGCGAGCTGACCAGGACGGCGAGCAGCCCGCGGGGTGCCCCTGGCCGGCAAAGAGAAGAGAACGAGGGACGTGGCATGGACGATCGCGAGCGGGGCATCCTCGGGCTCGGCGCACGCGTACACCTGTTCGTGCGGCCGGAGGCGCGCGAGGCGTTCTTGTGGCTGTTCCGGGACCTGCTCGGGTGCTCCGTCGTTGAGCGCGACTTCGGGCTTGCGCAGCCGATCCTCCTCGTTCCGTTCCCGGACGGGAGCGGGTTCAGCGCTGAGTTCACCGAGCTCGCCCCGAGCGATGTCGCAGGTCCGATCGACGACGCCCGCGCGTTCCGGGGCCCGTGGCTCGAGTTCCGCACGGGCGAGGTCGACCGACTCCAGAGTGCGCTGCGGACGGCGGGGATCCCGGAATTCCGCCATCCGGGCAGCGGCCACGCATACTTCGTCGCGCCCGGCGGCCAGGTGTTCCGGCTCCTCGACGTCTCCTACACGGGTGCTTAGCCGGAACGAGTTGCCGCGCGGATTTGGTAGCCTTTCGCCATTACTTCTTGGCAGATGCCATCACCCGCGACCACGCCCAGGACCTGACCGCTGGTCGAGTGTGCAAGCAGTCGCTTGGGAGGTACGTCGATGGCCGTTCGTGTTGACCTGAACATCTCGCTGGACGGCTTCGCGACGACCACCGACCAGACGCGCGAGAACCCGTTCGGGCCCGACTGGGCGCGCCTGGTCGAGGCCTACGTCGCGACCCGCACGTTCCGGGCCCGGGTCCTGCACGACACATCCGGCGAGGGGACGACCGGCGTCGACGACCAGTACGCGCAGGCGTACTTCGCCGAGGTCGGCGCGGAGATCATGGGCGCCGGCATGTTCGGGTTGCACGCCGCCGCGGACGACCCGGACTGGCGCGGCTGGTGGGGTGACGAGCCTCCGTTCCGGGTCCCGGTGTTCGTGCTCACCCACACTCCGCGCCCGGAGCTCGAGATGGCGGGCGGGACCACCTTCCACTTCCTCGCCGCGACGCCCCGCGATGCGCTCGACCTCGCGCTGGAGGCCGCGGGCGGCAAGGACGTGCGGATCGGCGGCGGCCCGACCGTGGTCCGCGCGTTCCTCAAGGCAGGACTGGTCGACCGGCTCCACGTCGCCATCGTCCCGATCCTGCTCGGCCGCGGCATCCGGCTGTGGGACGACCTCCGCGGGCTCGAGGATGGCTACAGCGTGACGTCGGAGGTCGCCCCGAGCGGGATCACGCACCTGACCTTCTCGCGCTGAACCGCTAGGTGTGATGTTCGGGGACGTTGTTGACAGCGACGCGGGGGACGAAGCCGCCCATCGCGGTGTGCGGACGTCGGTGATTGTAGATGGTCGAGCGGGGGTAGCCCGTGAGCGGCGCCAGGCGGGCTGGACCGGTCCCGAGGCTTGAGCCCAGATAACCGCTGCGACGGGGTCATTGGTTGCTCAAGCGCCAGCTTCCCGGTTCAGTGAGCGCCCGATTCACCCGCTCAGGTAGGCCCATGTCCGCTTGGCCTCATTACCTTGCGACGGCGCACCTCATTGCGAGCTCCATCGTCACCAGGCGACGGCCTGAGCAGACTTCAGCTCATTCCGCGAAGTCCTTTTGCGTTGGTCACGCACGACGTGGTCATCGTGTCGCCAGCCCCCTTATCGTGCACATGACCGAGGCGGCGGTCGTCAGCACGAAAGGCCAGGCGGATGGATCAAGCGACGTTGGCGAGCTGGCACGATTTCTACATCACGATCGGCACAGCTTCGGCGAGTCTGATCGGCCTGCTGTTCGTCGCCCGCTCCGCCGTCGAGCTTCTGAGAAGTGGGTCGCGTGAGGTTCTCGATCAGGCTCGCGAGGCCCGCCCTCGAAGGAACCGTTGTTGTGCGAGGTTGCTCGTCCGCATCGCAGCGGCCTCGTAGGCCTTGCGCGCCGCATCCGTTCGGCCGAGCATGTCGAGCAGGTGCGCACGCACCGCGTACAGGCGGTGATCTTCGGCGAGCCGCCTGTCCCCCTCCACCGCGACGAGCAGCTCAAGGCCGGCCAGAGGACCGCGAACCATGGCAACGGCGACTGCGCGGTTGAGCGCGATGACCGGGTTGTCCGAGATCGCCGACAGTTGGTCGTACAGTCCCTCAATCCTGGCCCAGTCGGTCGCCTCCGCCGTCGACGACGCATCGTGGACGGCAGCGATCGCGGCCTGGAGCAGGTAGGGGCCGGCCACGCCTTCGGCCAGGGCCTGGTCGACGAGCCCGGTTCCCTCGGTGATCGCCGCGTGGTCCCAGAGGCTTCGGTCCTGGTCGGCCATCGGGACGAGCTCGCCGGCAGGCCCCGTTCGGGCGGCACGCCGAGCGTCGGTGAGCAGCATGAGCGCGAGCAGGCCGCTGACCTCGGGGTCGTCGGGCAGCAAGGCGTGGACGAGGCGCGTGAGCCGGATCGCCTCCGCCGCGAGGTCGGGCCGCTGGAGGGCCAACCCGGCTGTGCTCACGTATCCCTCGTTGAAGATTAGATACAGGACGTGAAGGATGACGGCGAGGCGTTCCGCCCCTTCCGCGCTCGAGGGCAGGCGGAAGGGGATGCCGCTCTCCGCGATGGCCGCTTTCGCCCGACTGATCCGGCGCGTGACGGTGGCCTCCGGGACGAGCAGTGCCCGGGCGACCTCGGCCGTCGTCAACCCGCCGAGCGCCCGGAGCGTCAGGGCGATCTGAGAAGCCTCCGTGAGCGCCGGGTGGCAGCACATGAACAGGACGATGAGCGAATCGTCGGCGTCGTCGCGGGCGGCGTCAGCGGCAGGAGCGAACCGCTCGCTCGGTAGGACCTGCGCCGATACGGCGTCCTCGCGCCGCCGCCGGGCCTGTCCCTGGCGCAGCATGTCCGTGAGCCTCCGCGATGCCACGGTCACGAGCCAGCCGCGCGGGTTGGCAGGGACGCCTTCGACCGGCCAGGCGGTCGCCGCCGCGACGAGTGCCTCCTGAACGGCGTCCTCAGCAGTGTCGAACTGGCCGTAGCGTCGGACGAGCGCGCCGAGAACCTGCGGCGCAAGGCGGCGCAGCAGGTCCTCGATCGGCGTTTCCGTCACGCTCGTTCAGCCCTCCGCGAGGTCGTCCCGGGACTCGAGGATCGGACGGACGTCGGCGTAGGCGCGGTCCTGGACGCTCTCCGGACCGGGAATGGTCGAGAGTCTCGCGGCGATCTCGGTCGCTCGATCAAAGCTGGCGCACTCGACGATCCAGTAGCCGGCCAGCACTTCCTGGGTCTCCGCGTAGGGACCGTCGGTCACGATCGGCAGCCCCTGCTTGAGCTGAATGCGCCGGGCGTGCACGGGCGCGTCGAGGGCGCGGGTCTCGACGAGCTCGCCTGACGCGTCGAGCTCGCGATTGAAGGCCTCCATGAAGGCCCCCATCGCGGCGAACGCCTCGGGCGACCACTCGGCGTTCGCGCCGGGCTTGCCGCCCATTGCGTCGTAGTCGGACTGTGTGGCATACGTCGAGATCATGAACTTCACCGCCGGTCTCCTCTGCTAGGCACCCTTTGGGCGCCGCTCATCGGAATGTCGAAGCGGATTACGTGTTCCGGACATTTCTGACGATCAAGGCATGACGTGACTCCGGCCGCCGCATCTCCCGACGACTGACGTTGCGGTCATTCGGCTTGTCGCTCTGATTGCTTCAGGGCCCAGGATGAGGATGGATCATTGGCGGCCCATGAGAAGCGCCGACTCGACCCGAACGCGCTGGCTCGCACCAGCCAGCGGCCGTACGGTTCACAAGGTCCCGATGAGACCAATCAGCCGCCCGCGCACGGCCAGCCGGCACCTCCGCCGAGCGCGAGAGGGACACCAGCTCGACGTTAGCCCGGGACCCCGGCAGGAGCCTCAGTGGTCCGGACTCCGTCGGCAGGGTAGGTTCATACCAAGGAAAGTCATCAGGGGCGCCACGCTTTGGTCATCGTGGCAGGCCCAGGCCTATCCACGAGCCCGCTACCGGTTCAATGACTAATGGGTGAGGGCCGCTCCGGTTGCGCGCGACCATGCTGAGCCTCCGTTGAGGTCCAGTCGGGTGCCCCCGCCAGATCAACTCCTAAGCGTCGCCCGCCGCGACGCCGTCCGTCGGCGCGACATGATCCGCCAGCTCGAGGAACTGCGCCGAACCCTGCGCTTCGGAGCGCTCGGGGTGGCCCCGGTGCTGTTGATCACGGGCATCTTCCTGGCAGCTCGCTATCCGGACAACGCCCCAGAACTGTTCGGCGTCTGGGCGATCGCCGCGGTGGCGACCGGTCTCCTCCATCCGCTGGCCGTCCGCGCTCCGCGCAGGCTCCTCGTTCAGCTGAGCTTGGCGATGGCCTCGATCCCGGCGATCTGCTTGCCCTGGACACTGGCCATTGAGCCCAAGACCTTGCTCTCGATGACCAGCTCCTTCGCCATCCTGCCGGTGGCCGTGCCGCTCTTCATCGGCTGGTCGCGCAATCTGCGGACCGGCTGGCTGGTCGCGTACGCGGGGACGCTGATCGGGTTCGTCGTGCTGACCGGGTTCGACCGGTTGGATGTCACACAGCGAGCCGATATCGCGGTCGACATCGCGATCGGCTGCCTGATCGGCTGGTGTGGCGGTGCCCTGCTCGAGCGGCCGCGCTTGCGAACGCTCGAGAACGAGCTCGAGCTCGTCCGGTTGAACCGGGTGCTGAGCGGCCATGCCACCACCGACCCCCTGACCGACCTCATGAACCGGCGCCGGCTCGAGACGGACCTTGGGCTCCTCGCCGTTTCACTCCGCCAGATCGACGCTACATGTGCGGTCCTGATGCTCGATGTTGACCGCTTCAAGCAGCTCAACGACGAGCTCGGCCATGCCGCCGGAGATGCCGCCCTGCGATCGGTCGCTACCGAGCTCAAACGCGTCGTCCGCGGACGCGACACGGTCTATCGATATGGCGGCGAGGAGTTCGTTGTGATTCTCCCAGGAGCCGACATGGAGGCAGCTTCAGCGGTGGCCGAGCGGATCCGCCTGGCAGTCGAGGGGCTCCGGATCCGGATGCGGCCCGGCGATACCGATGGAACGCTCACGATCAGTGGCGGCGTGGCCATCTCAGAACCGCCGCACTCAAGCTGGGATGGCCCCCTACGGGTCGCCGACTTTGCCCTTTACGAGGCGAAATCTACGGGACGCAACCGGATCTGCACCGCGACGAGGTCGACGATGGAGGAGGCGATGACCAGCGGTACGGAGGGCGATTCCTCGCCCGGCCGGCGCGCCTGGCATCGAGACCACGATTCATCGCTGCTCCTGGACGACGGCGCTCGCCCGGCCTGAGAATCGACGCTCACGCGCAGCTGAGACGGCAAACGGAGGCGGCTCGACTGGCGCCGTCCCGGCTCAACATCCCGTGGCAATACGTGGTCACGCCTCCCAGTCGGCGTAGGAGGGGCGGATGACGCCGAGGTCCACGGCAGCAGGATAGCCGCTGCGTCGAACGGCGGGCGGGACCGGGCTCGTCGCCCGGCTCGTACAACGAGGTCGGCCTACGAACGGATCTCGGTCGCGGGCCCCGAGATCGTCGGTGTCCGCCTGACCCACGCGGCCTACGCGCACGGACTGGCACTGGCGCGCCCGACAGGTGTTGGACGCGGGCGTGCAACCCACACTGTTCTAGTCGAAGGTCGCGAGGAGTGGATGGCCGTAGCGCGAGCGCGATCGGCATAAGCAACGGATCTCGGGCCGGCAGCCGACACGACCTTGACCGCCGGATGTGCGAAGCGGCATCCTGCCGAGGTGGGCGCGTTCACGGCAGAAGAGACCGCCATCCGCGCAGAGGTGGACCCCGCCGATCTTGACCGGTACGTGTCAGCCGGCGTGATCGAGCCGGACGCGGACGGTCGCTTTTCCACCGGCCACGTGCGGCGGATTCGGATCACCAGGTCCCTGGAACGGTCCGGCCTGCCGATCGATGGCTTGGCCGTGGCGATGCGCCAGGGTCTGGTCGGGCTCGATTTCGCCGACACGCCAACGTATGAACGCTTTGACCCGCTCGGACACGAGACCTTCGAGCAGGCAGCAGAGCGATGCGCCCTACCCGTCGAGTTACTGCTGATCGTCCGGGAGTCGATGGGCTATGCGCCGCCGAGGCCAACGGACCGGATCGGCCAGGACGAGCTGGATGTCCTGCCGCTGCTGCGGTTCATGGTCGATAACGGCTGCCGCCAGCCAGTGATCGAGCGCTCCCTCCGGACGTATGGCGAGAGTCTCCGCCGCATCGCGGAGACAGAGGCGGAGTGGTGGAGCTCGGAGCTCCTGCAGCCGCTCTTCCGGCGCGACGTGACCTACCAGGAGCTCTTCGAGCTGACCAGCCGGCTGTCCGGCGAGCTGGTGGGACCAGCGGATCAGGCGATCCGGGCGCTCTATCACGGCCAGCAGGCGAACCAGTGGATGCGCAACATCCTCGAGGGGTTCGAGGGGATCCTTGTGCGGGCGGGACTCCACGAGCGACTCCAGCGTCCCGCCGGCGATCGCCTTTCTCGACCTGACCGGCTATACGCGTCTGACCAACGAACGCGGCGACGAGGCAGCCGCCGACCTCGCGGCGCAGCTCAGCCGCCTCGTGCAGCGGACGTCGACGCAGCATGGGGGCAAGCCAGTGAAATGGTTGGGCGACGGGGTCATGTTCCATTTCCCGAGCCCGGCGAACGCCGTCATCGCGTCGATCGAGATGGTGGAGGGAGCCGCACGATCGGGGCTGCCGCCGGCGCACGTCGGCGTGCATTCGGGCCCGGTGCTGTTCCAGGCCGGAGACTACTTCGGGCGGACGGTGAACGTCGCGTCGCGCATCGCGGACTACGCGCGCCAGGGCGAGGTGCTGGTCAGCCGGGACGTGGTGGACGCGGCGACGGATGGGATCCGGGCCGACGACTCGGCTGACGTGTCCTTCACGCCCATCGGCCCAGTGGAGCTCAAGGGCGTGACGGAGCCGATCGTCCTTTACGCTGCACGTCGGGCCGTTCCAGACCGACATCCCTCGGCCAGGCCATCATGACGCGCAAGAATCCCGCTTGGAGGCAGACAAATGGATCGCGTGCTCGTTGATCAGGTGGTGGCCGTCGCCGCGAGCGTGGTCGCGAGCGGCGCGATCTCGGCGAACGGGCACGGCAACGTGAGCGTTCGGGTGCCGAACTCGGACGAGATGTACTTCACGTCGGCGCCCTCACTCCGCGGGCTGACGGCCGAGGGTGTGGTCCGTGTCGGCCTCGACGGGAAGCTCATCGAGGGGTCGCTGCCGCCGATCCAGGGGGCCGTCGTGGCGATGCACACGGCGATGTACCTGGACGACGCGAGCGTTGGCTGCGTGCTTCACACCCATTCGCCGTATGCGACCGCCTACGCCGTGGCAAATCAGCCGATCGGGTGCTGGATCGAGGCCCTCGCGATGTTCGGCCTGGCGGACGGCGTGCCCGTGGCCGGATACGGCCCGCGCGGCTCGAGCGAGGCAGTGGCGAACATCCGCCGGGCCGTCCGGCCGGGAGTGCCGGCAGTCCTCCTGGCCAACCACGGCGTGCTCGTGTTCCACCGCACGGCCGATCTCGCCGTGCTCGTCGGCGGTGTCGTGGAGGAGGCAGCCCAGGCATCGTTCATCGCCCGCGCGTTCGGTGGCCCGGTCGAGGTGCCAACCGAGCTGCGGGCCGCCGCCCTACAGCGTGCCATGGCGTTCGACGCCGCCGGAACCCAGCGCACCTAGCGGGCTCGACATCCTGACCTTCATCCAACGCATCACGGCTGCCGCGGCGGAACGCGCGGTCCAAGGTTGGGGCTCCGAACACTGCCCGGCTGGTGTGGATCCTTCGCGCCGTGGCTGCCGGAACCGGAGGGCGGAGCGCCGACGGACGACTAGGCCTGCCTGAGCGCCAGCACCCGGCCGCTGTCAGCCGCCGTGCTTGGCGTAAAAGGGGCTTGACACGCCTCGCGATGTCAAGCTACCTTTCCATCCATGCGGAACGACGTGCGGGAGCTGAGGACGGCGAAGGGCCTGCGGCAGGAGGACCTCGCGAAGGCGCTGAAGGTGTCGCGCCAGACCGTCAACGCCATCGAGACCGGCCGCTATCTCCCGTCATTGCCGCTGGCCATCACGCTGGCACGCTTCTTCGGCAAACCGGTGGAGGAACTGTTCCATGGAGACGACGATGCGCGATAGATGGGGCATGCCGGCGTTCGGCCTGTTGCTGGGAGTGCTCTTCTTCGCCGCATCGGCCATCGGGGGCGAACCCGAGACCGGGCTCGCGATGTTCGCGGTCATGGCGGTCTACAGCACGGTCATCGCGGTCTTCGGCGGCCGGATCGAAACCCTCGGCATCCTCGGGGGCCGTCCGGTCGACGAGCGGCTCGCCGCTTTCAGCATCCACGCCACCGCCGTGGCCGGGACGGTCGCCCTCCTCGTCGCCGTCGTCGGCTTCATCTGGTCCATAGCGCAGGGTGAGAGCGGCAACGACTTCGCCGTGGTGATCGCAGCTGGCGGCCTCGGCTACCTCGCCGCGCTCCTGTGGTTCCGCCGGCGCGGCTGATCCCGAAGCAGCGCTGGGCCGAGACCGGGGTGGCTCGTGGTGCCGGGTCTCGAGCCCGGGTGACTTCAGCGGGGCGTCCCTTGGCGGCCTGGGAGCCGTCAAGATCGGTGGGTGGTGTCCACTTGCAGCGTAGAGTCAGCTCTGCATTAACCGCGCGCTGCCTGCTCGCCATCCACGGAATCAGAGCTACAGGCTGACGCGGTCGGCGCACGCCCACGGCCTGGCACTCGCGCTGCCGGGCATTCCAAAATCCTGGTTGGCGATGATTGAGCGCCGGCTATCGGAGAGGGTGGTCCTCGGGAGGCCACAGGTCGATCTGGGAAAGGCCCGCGATGCCGAGCGTCTGGGAGAGTTCTCCCGCGTGGTACGCGTCGTGCGAAAGGAGGCGCAGCAGGATCGACTGGCGCGTGTGGAGCCGCACGCCACCCGCGGACTCGATCCTGACGGTCTCGTCCAGCATTTCGGGCGTCCAGTGATCGAGACAGCGATCGACGATGGACCACGTGCTCGTGAGGGCCTGGGCGAGTTCGTCCGCCCCGCGCGGATGGTCGAGCGTGTCCTCCCAGCCCGTCTGCGCGGGGTCGGCCCACGGGGTCGCCTCAATCCCCGGCTCTCCGATCACGTAGCACAGCCAGAAGACGCGGACACCGGCCATATGGCCGACCGTGGCCCAAATCGGCCATCGCTCGGGAGCGGGCCGGATGCCGAGCTCGTCCTCGCTCATGCCACGAACGAGGTCGACGATGTGGCGGTGATACACCGGCCAGTCGGCGTAGAACGGGCGGATCGAATGAGGGCTCACGCCCTCAGGGTACCAAGAGGTTCCAATGGCGCGCCCGACAGGTTTCGGGCGCGCGCTAGCAACCTGCGAGATCCTGATCGAGGGCCGCGATGAGTGGCTGGCCGCGGCGAGACGGCTGGCGTGAGATCCCGCAGGGCGGTGCCCCGCGGCCCGGCGGACGTCGCGACGGACCGTGAGCTCACTGTCGTTGCTGCCGTCTTGTCGGCCGGGTCAGAGAAGGCAGCGGCCTATCACCTCGGGCTGTCGCACTCGACCGTCAAGCATCACCTGGCGATCGCCCGGTGCAAGGTGGGGGCGGAGACCACGGCGCAGCTCGTGTGGATCCTCGCGCCGCGGTTGCCTGAACCGGGGGGCATGGCCGAAGCGGACGAGTAGCAGCCTCCTTGACGCGGGTCGTAGGGCTCCTGATTGACCTCCACTATCCGGACGTGGGCGGTGGTGACTTCCCCGCCAGGATTCCGCCTCAGCGTGAGACGCGTCGCTGGCCACGCAGGCCGATCGTGGCTCCGACCCACGGCCCCCGAGTACTCGCCTATGGGCGATCTTCGAGTGGCATACGGGTCCGCTTGCTCGAACTGGTCGCCGCAATGGGCCCATTGCACAGCTGATGCGACCGGAAGATAGTGGGAACCCGACCTGCAGGGTCGACTGCGAAGGAGCGTCCCGACCGTGTTCAAGATCAGCCAGGGCATGGAGATCGAGCGGCCAGCGGCGGTCGTGTGGCCGTACCTCGCCGCTCTCGAGCAGGTGCCGCTATGGGAGCACGGCATCCTCGATGTCAAGCAGATCGACCAGGGTCCCCTCTTCGTCGGGATGCGGTTCACCGCCGGGCGGGTCTACGCGGGCAAGGCCACGCACCTCGACGGCGACGTCCGGATCGTCGAGGAAGGGCACTTCCTGACTGCGGCCCTCCGGGGCGGTCCCCACGTCGAGTCGATCGTGACCTACACCGTGGACCCTGTCGGGGAGGAGCGGTGCCGGATCACCTACAGCGCGACGGGCCGCATGCGGTTCCCCCTGAACCTTCTGGACCCGATCTTCCCGGCGGTCGGTCGAGCCGAGACCCGCAAGAACCTCGCCCGGTTGCGCCGCCGGATCCTGGCTGGCATCCCGGCGACCTCGAACACGCCGACGCCCGACTAGGGAACCAACGTTCGCGAGCATCCTTCGGTCCGCACCTAGACAGACGTACCCGTCGAGCCCGGTGGTCCTAGGTCGCGGCCACTGACCGCGAGGTCGTCGTGGTCGCTGCCGTCCTGGAGGCCGGCTCGGAGAAGGCGGCGGCCCACCGCCTCGGCCTATCGCACTCGACCGTGAAGCACCACCTGGCGAACGCCCGGTCGAAGGTCGGGGCGGAGTCGACGGCGCAGCTGGTGTGGATCCTCGCGCTGCGGCTGCCCGAGCCCGAGGGCACGTCCGGGACGGACGGGTAGCGTCTGCCCGAGGACAGACGGTCCCGAGCCCAGACGCGCCGGAGGATCAGAACAGTGCGCCGAGCGCGAGCGTGTACACGAGGTAGAAGACGACGGTCGCGATGGCCGAGAGCGCCAGCATCAGCGCGATCCCGCGCCAGGTTCGAATGCGGATCGCCGCGAGGACCACGAGCACGAGGCCGACGGCCAGCTCGCCGATCCAGTAGCCGACAGATGTCGTCGCCGCCACCACGGTGAGCCCGTACAGTCCTTCGCCTAGGAGGATGCCGGCGATCGGGG
Source organism: uncultured Chloroflexia bacterium (assembly GCA_963727055.1). Lineage (GTDB taxonomy): Bacteria > Chloroflexota > Limnocylindria > Limnocylindrales > CSP1-4 > Palsa-1033. The sequence continues at coordinate 878,583 of CAVSEN010000002.1, read as the reverse complement.
CGACCCCGGCAGCGGCGCGGAGCGGGTTCGGGCCCCTCAGCCACGCAGCACCTACACCGACGGCGGGCCCGGCGATGACTGCCGCAGCGCCCCAGCGGACGAACATCGAGGTCCCGACCGGGTACCCGCGGAGCTCCGTCGCCAGCGCGTAGCCGGCGAGCATGGCGACGAGCGACGCGAACCCGACCAGGGCGGCCCGTCGCGGATCGCGCTCGAGCAGCGCAAGGGCGAAGGCGCACAGGCACCACGACCCCGACGAGTTGGCCAGGGGCGCCAGCCCCTCCGGCAGCGACCCCTGCGCCATCGAGGTGGCGATGCCGATCGCGAGCCCCGCTCGCGACCGCGACGAGCAGGATCCGGATCGAGCTGGCGTTCCTACGCGCTGGGAGACGCGACGCGGCGCCGACGGTGGCAGGGGATCGGTCGGGCGTCACGGAGGCGACCTTAGCAGGGCCCAGCGAACCAGCCCGCCCCAATAACCGCCTGACGAGGGCCACCCAGATCGCAGACGTACCGAAGGAGAAAGCAGATCTGATGCACGCCGTCTACGAGCGGATCGTGGTCGCAGGGCCGCGACGAGTGTGTCGCCGCCGTCTCAAGGCTCATGGCATGAGAGACGGTTACCAGCGCGGCGCGCTCCCGTCGACCGCGACTCCGGCCCAGATGAAGGCCCTTGCGGCCTACGTGGCGGCTGGCGGATCCGTCCCCAAGGCCGCCGGACAGGTGGGTTGTCGTCCGAGCACCGTCAAGCGGCACCTCGCCGACCTTCGCGCAAGGTCGGGCCTAGCACCGAGCAGCTGATCTACCGAGAACGAGCCGAGGGTTGGCTGGTAGTACCGAACCTCGAATCCGACTCGCGACTCGGCACCACGTCGCGCAAGACGTCCTCTCAACCAAGTCACCGCGCGGCGGCTCCGGCCCGCCACCACCCCAGAATCGTGACTACAGCTCGGCCACGGCAGGAACGACCTCGCGGCCCATGATCTCGAGCGGGGTGATCCGGTCGACCCCAACAACCCAGCCCAGGACTGTCTCGATGCCCATGCTCGACAGCCAGCGAAGCTGACCGATGACTTCGTGGACCTTGGATCCGTCCTCGCCCACATCGAATGCGAACGGTGCGGTCTTCTCAATGCGATCGTAGTCGCGGCCGGCTTCGTCGCACAGGCGGCGCAGGAGGTCGAGCTGTCGCGGGACCTCCTGGGATGGGCGCAGGTTGCACGCATCCGCGTAGCGAGCGACAAGGGGCAGCGTTCGGCGTTCCCCGCTGCCAGCGATCAGAATCGGAGGGTGTGGCCGGCTGAGGCTCTGTGGCACGTTGAGGGCCCGCGTCAGTCGAACATGCTGGCCCGTGAACGGCTGCTCGTCGCCGTGCTCTCCCTCCCACATCTGCAGGCACACCTTCACGGTCTCCTCCAGGATCTCGAAGCGCTCTCTGAGCGACGGGTACGCGAGACCCAGGCCCTCCGCTTCCTCCGGGTAGTCGCCCGCGCCAATGCCCAGCAGCATCCGCCCACCTGTGAGCACGTCAAGCGTCGTGACCATCTTCGCCAGGAGGCCAGGTGGTCGGTACGAGGCCGCGGTCGCAAGGGTCATCAGCCGCACCGATTCGGTATGCGCCGCGATGAACCCGAGCGTGGTGTAGGCCTCGATCTCACTTTCGAGGGGACCGCCCATGTGCGGGCTCTGCCAGACGTGGTCCACCACGCAGATGGCATCGAATCCCACCCTGTCGGCCGTCTCGACGATCCGGACTAGGTTCTCACGGAGGGCGGGGGGCCCACCACGCCACGTGGTCGATGGGATGTGCAATCCGAGCTTCATTCGGGAACCTCATTGAGACGGTGGGATACGGCCAGCATCAATGGCTCGGCTTCAGAGTCGTAACAGCTGGCAAGCTGCCCACCGAGCGGCAGCCGGTGGGCAAGGACAATGCGTTGGTGGATCCGCCAGCCATCCGGGCCATGGCCGATGACGTCGACTTCCATCTCGGTCCTCACTCGAGCAGGTGCCAGCGCACGATGGCGAAGCCGTACGACAGGGCTGCCTCAAGCCGATCACGGTCAACCGCACCGTCCTGCACGAAGGGCATGAACCCGGCGGCGCGCGGGTTGAGCGTGAGCATGTGGCCGACGAGCCGGCCGACCTCGTCGATGTCCCGCACGAACTCGGGTCGGAGCAGCACCCGCTTCCCGTTCACGTTGGCCGAGATCGGCTCGTCATCGCGCAGGTTCAGCTTCCATCGGCCACCACCCGGAGTCAGGAGATCGCCCTGATAGGGCACGTAGCTGACCGGCTGGCGGTACTGCTTGCCCGTGCGGCGGCCGCGGAATGAGATGAGCATCAAGGTGCGACTGAGCGGCGTGCGAAACGGCATGCTCAGCAGCACGCGCATCGGCACGTTCAGCACAGCCATGATCCGGGCGCGATTCGCGAGGCCCGGATTCGTTCGTTCCGGCGGAGTCCCTTCGCCACCCACCAGGTCAGGCATGGAATCGCGCGCGTTCATGCCGCAATCTCCTTCGACCGCATTGACGCCGCTGCCGAGCTCTGCGCGGGGCGGCATCAGGCAGCCGCAGCGCTGGCAGCAGCGCCGTGAGGACGCGCAGACCCGCGAAAGGGAGCAACTGGGCAAAGTCGGCGAGGCGCGCAGGGTCTGTGCTGCGGCGGGTGTGGACTCCTACAACGGCCATGATGATGCCGCCGCCCAACCCAAACCGAGGCGGCGGCCACGTGCAGGAAATGGACCCAGGGCTCGACGTCCATCAGCCTTTCACTCGCATCGAGCGGTTCCGGCGCCACGACAGGAACCCCGCGAGGCCGAACCACAGCAGGATCACGCCGAACACGATCCGCTCCATCAGCCCGCCCCACGCGCCGCTGCGATAGACCCCGTCCGCGTCGAAGGTGTAGGAGGCGAAGGTGAAACCCATCACGCCGACGAGAACCACCAAGACGAGGCTGGCGAGCAAGGAACGATTGCCCCACGAGCGCCATTCCGGATCGCGTCGCAGGAGGATTCCCGCCGTCGGAAGGCCGAGGAGGGAACCGAGGAAGACCAGCGCGGCGCCCGTGTAGTGGTACTGCAACTGGGTCTCCGGGAAGACCCCGGCAACGAGATATCCGACGCCCACGCACGCCAGGAGAAGCGTGGCAGCCAACCGAAGGACGCCGCTCCGCGGCGGTCGGACCGTCCGGTAAAAGGCGACCGCGACGCCTATCAGGCACAGGCCCAGCACCACCAGCGAGGCGTCGATGAGCCAGCCGTTGTAGCCGATCCCGAGGTCGCTGATCGTCTGGTTGATGGGCGAGTAGTCGGGACGCTGGAGGATGCTCAGGACGTCGGCCAGCATGAGGAGCGCGACGCCGGCGACTCCGGCCAAGCCGACCCAGCCGACACCGCCGCTCGAATGCTCCCGTGCGGCAGATCCAGCGCCAAGGCGTGACACCATCGAGACCTCCTTACCCCCGGATTGCCGGAGGACGACCATCTGTCTTCTGTTTGAGTGACCGCCCCGAGTCCGCGACTCCGGCCAGTGCTCGTCAGTCTACAGTTACTAGAAGATTAGGGCAACAGTAGACTTATTGCAGCCGCACGATTGCGTGGTAAGATGTGCGTGTGGCACCCGAGCTGGGCTTACGCGAGCGCAAGAAGCAGCGGACCCGTCAGCAGATCGCGGACGCCGCTTGGTCGCTGATCGTCGAACGTGGCTTCGAGCAGGTGACCGTCGCGGAGATCGCCCGGGCAGCGGACGTGTCCGAGGCGACGGTCTTCAACTACTTCCCCGCCAAGGAGGACCTCGTCTTCCACGCCCTCGAGGACTTCGGGGCCGAGATGCTCGATGCCGTTCGCCATCGGCCGGCGGGCAGCGCGGTGCTGGACGCCTTCGCGGACTTCGTGTTCAACATACGGGGCTACCTGGCATCCGATGCGCCCGAGGATGCCGCGGCGATGCGATCGGTGGCGCGAGTGATCAGTCAGAGTCCGAGCCTGCAGGCACGCGAGCGCCTGATCTACGACCGCTATGCCTCGGCGCTCGCTGGCGTCATCGCGGCTGAGGGCGGCGCAGAAGCTGACGACCTCGGGTCCTGGGTGGTAGCCAACGCCCTCGTGGGCTTGCATCGAGGCGTTGTCGATTACGTCCGTCACGCATTGCTCTCGGGCATGGACCTGCCGTCCATCCGCACGGCCGTGCGTGGGCAAGGCCGTAAGGCGCTCGTCGCGTTGAGGCAGGGCTTAAGAGATGCTGGCTCGCAAGGGGTCCCGGTCGCCTGAGCGCGCCCCTCGTTCTAAGTCGGCTACTGCTGGCCATAGCGTCCGCCCGGCGTGCCTCCAATGCAACTCCGCGCGGAGGGACCGGGCATGACCGTGCGCGCCCGGGGGTGGGGTAGTCCCTCGTCGTCCTGCGGACCGAGCTCAGCGCCAGCGGCCTCGACGCGGGACCGACACGATCGCCTGGCACCTCGAGCGCGAGGGCCTGCGGGTGCCATCGAGCTCGACGATCCGGCGCATCCTCCACGCCGCCGGACTGGTCGTGCCCCAGCCGCGCAAGCGCCCGCGCAGCTCGTGGATCCGCTTCGAAGCCGCGGCGCCCAACGAGCTGTGGCAGTCCGACTTCACCCATTGGCACCTCGCCGACGGGAGCGAGGTCGAGATCCTCAACTGGCTCGACGACCACTCGCGCTACCTGCTCGCCTGCACCGTGTTCAGCCGGGTCACCGGCGACGACGTGGTGGCCACGTTCAGCGCCGCCGGCGACGCTCACGGCTGGCCCGCCGCCACGCTCACCGACAACGGCGCCGTCTACATGTCGCGCTTCACCGGCGGCCGCAACGGCTTCGAGTACCTGCTCGCCTACCTCGGGGTCCGCCAGAAGAACGGCGCGCCGGGCCACCCTCAGACCCAGGGCAAGATCGAGCGCTTCCACCAGACCCTCAAGCGCTGGCTCGAGCGTCAGCCGGCAGCCCGCACGCTGGCCGAGTTGCAGGCCCAGCTCGACGCCTTCCGCCTCGCCTACAACGAGCGCCGGCCACATCGGGCGATCGGCCGGGCCACGCCCGGCGAGGCCTATCGAGCGCTGCCCAAGGCGCTGCCGTCCGGCTCCGGCGCTCGGGGCCACTTCCGCCTGCGCTACGACATCGCCGACAGCAAGGGTGCCATCACCCTGCGCCGCGCCGGTCGCCTCCACCATCTCAACACCGGCGCGGTCAATGCCCGGCGGCGAGTCCTGGCCATCGTCGACGAGGAGGCGGTCACGGTCGTTGCCCTCGACACCGGCGAGATCCTCTCGACCCATCGGATCGAGCCTGACCGGCGCTACTGGCGCAACCAACGACGAGACCCCGGCCGATGGCCGGGGTCCCAGGCGACCCGCTGATCACAGATGTCACGCATGACGCGACTCATGTGTCACCGATGTCGCGACTCATAACAGGAGTGCGCCCGACAGGTGTTGGGCGCGCGTTTGCAACCTACAACATCCCGATTGAAGAGCGGGCCGAGTGGGAAGCCGCCGCGGGGATCGTCTCGGCCCACCCCGTCCGGAGGTAGGCGTCAAGGTGACTCAGCCGGCTGGGGGAGGACCTGCGCGCCTTCCGGCTTTACGACGGTCCCACCGAGGTGCACAAGTACGCCGTCGCGCGCGAGGTCCTGTGCTAGCGGTCGGGTGGTCCCACTCACGGGCAGAACGAGGCGACCACTACTCCGCGGCCCGAGGGCGAGCCGGTTGTCCTGACCACGACGATGCCGCTGCGGGCGCCGGAGATGGTCGAGCCGGACTTGGTCACGCTCGAGGTCACCAGGACGCCCATGTAGCTGGGCACGGCGGACGGCGGGTGGCCGCTGTTGCCGGGGTCCGTGGTAAAGGTGCCGCCGCAGGCCGGTGGGTTGCCGGGGTCGGTGGCAAAGCCCTTGAACGACGAGGGTGCGCTGCCGCCGCTGAGCGAGTTCACCTTCGACCACTGGCTGTCGGAGTAGGTCACGGTCGCCCCCGGGGTCGCACTAAGGTCGCCGACCACGAAGGCGCCGCCCTTCGGGAACGCGAACACGACCGCCGACCTCGTGTCGGCGGACGTCACGTAGTACGGGTCCTGCGCGAACGACGCGGTCACGGTGCCTGGTCCCAGCGGTTGGTCGACCGCCGTGATGTCGCAGGCCGCGTTGCCGCTCGCGTCGGTGAACCCCGTGCACGTCTGGGCGCTCGAGCCCGACCCGAGAGTGAAGGTCAGCGTGCGGCCGGAGACCGGGGTCACGCCGTCCTCGAGCAGGCGTCCGGAGGTGTTCAGCGTGCCGCCGTCGAGGACCACGGTCGGCCCGGTGTACGTCGTGGTGGTCTCCTCACGGGTCACGACGAACGGACGTGACACCGCGCTCGGGGCGTACGTCCCGTCGCCGGCGTACGTCGCGCCGACACTGTAGGTGCCGGCGGGCTCCTGCGGGACGACCGCACAGGCCGCGACGCCGTTCGCGTCGGTGGTGCCCGAGCAGCTCTCACCGGCCATCGTGAACGCGACCGGCCGCCCGGCCAGCGGTGCGCCGTCGTCGCGGCTGGTCAACCGTGCCGCGAGGGTCGCGGTGTCGTGGTAGTCCGACGTCGTGGCACCGGTGTAGGTGAGGACCGTCGCGGCCTTGACGAACTGGCTGGTCGACCCCGAGCTGCCGGCGAAATTGCCGTCGCCCGGCAGGTAGGTGGCCGTGATCGTGTGCGAGCCGGGACTGAGCGCGCTGGTCGTGGTGCTCGCGTGGCCGGAGCCGTCCATCGGCTGCGGCCCACCGAGGGCCGCCCCGTCGGAGCTGAACTGCACGCTTCCGCCTGGCGTCCCGCCGCCGGGAGATACGACGCCGACACTCGCCGCGAGTGTCACGGGATCGCCCTCGACCGACGGGTTCGGTGAGCTCGTGACGGACGTGGTCGTCGCTGCCGGCTCAACGAGCTGGCCAGGAAGCAGGCCGAGAAACAGCGTTCCGTCGCTGTCGGACTCACCGCCGCTAGAGGTGAAGTGCGCGGTGATGTTGTGCAGTCCCGCGGGCAGCGCCGCGGTTGGCATGGCGGCGTGGCCGCTCCCGTCGAGGGTCTGCGGCGCCCCGAGGTCGGTGCCGTCGGCCTGGAACTGGACGCTGCCGTCCGGCGTACCTCCGTTGCTGCGGGTGACGCTCGCCGTGAACGTCGTCGCCTGGCCGTAGACCGAGGGGTTCACCGAGGACGTCAGCGAGGTGCTCGAGGCCGGCGCGCTGACGGTCTGCGTGACGGTCACGCCCGCGCCGCACTGCGGCAGGGGCGGGTCGAGGACGGCGCGGATCGTGTGGGTGCCCTGGGAGAGGTCGGACCTCGTCGCCGTGACCGAGCTGTGGTCGGTCACGCCGTCGGGGAACAGGGCGTCGACCTCGAGGAAGGAGGCTCCGTCGAAGAAGGCGACGACGCCGAAGGGTCCCGGTGGGGTGTCGGTCCCAGTGCTCACGAAGAACCGGAACGACACCGGCGAACCCAGGGGCGACGGGTTGGGCGTCGCGGTGACGAAGCACTGCGGCGGGCTCGGGTCGCCGATGGCCTGCGCCGACGACGGCGCCGCCAGCATCGCGGACACCGCCGCGATCGTCGTGACGACGACCACGGCGAGACGTCGCGTCGCGAACCATCTGGAACCGCTGAGAGCACGCAGGAGTTCCTTCACAGAGCGCCCCCTCTGCGAGCAATCTGCTCCTGCCGCCCCGGTCCAGATCCTCCGCGAGACGCGGCGCCGGGATCCCAAGTGGTGCAACCGGGTCATCGTGTTCTCCTCCGTGGGCGTGCTCACCTTGGTACGTCCTCAGAGTGCGCGGCGTCGATCGCAACTCGATCGCAGGCCTGGTGGGCCTACGAGCAGCAAACGCCGCGCTGGCTTGCCGTTGCCAGTCGCTCCGCAATGCCATCGAGGTACCCGTCGTACTCCCCTGGATACCCACCGTGCAGAAGCCAGGAGACCTCACGTGCAACAAGGGTCGCTCGACCGACTGTGCGGGCCATGACACTCGGCAGTGGCTCAGCGGACGTCTCGTCTCGTGCAGGCCTAGATCCGCCGTGCGCCGTTGGGCGACCCGAGGTTAGAGCAGGACTCGAGGCAGTCGGTGGCGCGCCCGACAGGTGTTGGGCGCGCGTTAGCAACCTACGAGATCCCGATCGAGGGCCGTGGCGAGTGGCTCGCGGCGGCCCGGCGGATGGCGTGAGAGAACGGAATCCGGGTCGAGCGACGGAGCGCGAGGTCCGCGTGGTCGAAGCCATTCTCGTTGCCGGCTCCGAGAAGGCCGCGGCCCACCGACTCGGCCTGTCGCACTCGACCGTCAAGCACCACCTCGCGAGCGCGCGGTCGAAGGTCGGGGCGACGACGACGGCCCAGCTCGTGTGGATCCTCGCCCTGCGGTTGCCCGAGCCCGTGGGCTCGGATCACCGGCACGAGACACTCGCGCTCGGTGGCCCTGCCGCGGCGCGAGGACCGAACGCTCCCGACGCAGCCTGAGCCTGACCGCAGCCAGCTCGCCTCCTGATCGGGCCGAGTGGCACTGGTCAATCGCCAAGGGAACCGACACGCTATCCACAGGCCTCGGGGCGCTAAGACGCGCCGTCCTCCAGGTGTGGACCCGGTTCATGCGCGTCCGCGGTGGGAGGCCGCAGCCCAGCGATGCGCCACCGGGTCGGGTTCTGGGCGGCCGTGCTGACGGTGCTCCTCACCGCGGCGACCGCCGTCGCAGGGGTGGCGACCCCCGCGAGAAGCGGCCCGTTCTGCGGTCCGACCACGTGGGCCTGTATCCCTGCGCCGTACACAGATGTCGCCCAGTTCATCCCCGGCGACTACCTGTGGTTGATTCCGGCCATCCTGCTGGCGCCGGTCGTCGTCGTGCTCATGGCAGCCGTCCACGACTACGCCCCGGGGCCGCGGAGGATCTTCAGCCGAATCACCCTGGCCTTCGCGCTGGCCTACGCGGTCGTCATCGGGGTCGACTACTTCACCCAGTTCGCGGTCGTCATCCCGAGCCTGCAGGCCGGTGAGACCGAGGGCCTGTCGCTCTTCACCCAGTACAACCCGCACGGACTGTTCATCGCCGGCGAGGCGTTCGGCTACCTCGCGTTGAGCCTCGCGCTCGTGTTCGCCGCTCCGGTGTTCGAGGGCGGCCGGATCGAGCGCGCCATCCGCTGGCTGTTCATCGGCGGCTTCGTCCTGGCCGTCGCGGCGTTGGTCGGGTTGTGGATCGTCGGCGGCGACCTCATCGCCTTCGAGGTCTGCAGTCCTCTCGATCAACTGGATCGTCCTCATCGCCTCTGGTGTGCTTCTGAGTGTCGTCTTCCGGCGTGCGCTGCGAAGCACTGGGGCGAGGCCAGCCCGTGAGCCGGAGACGAGAGCGACGTGATCCACATTCCGATCGGGGCCTGCGGAGCGCGCCACGGACCGTGAGGTCGAGGTGGTCGCAGCGGTCCTCGTCGCCGGATCGGAGAAGGCAGCCGCCCACCGGCTCGGCGTGTCGCACTCGACCGTCAAGCACCACGTCGCGAATACGCGGACCAAGGTCGGAGCGACGACCCGTCGGCTCAGGGCACCCACGCTCTGGTCACCACCACCCATAGCAGGACGGCGTCGATCCCCAAGCCGAGCACCAGCTGGGGCTCGAAGAACAGGACCAGCATGGCCGCCGACGCGACGGCCCCAACCGCGATGGTCGGCTGCCACCACCCGGACGGGACGATGAGGCCAACCGTCGACAGCGCCGCAAGGGCGAAGGCGCCGACGGTGACCGCGATCAGGACCACCCCGATGCCGCGGACCAGGGTGAGATCGAGCCCTGCTCGCGTGACCACCCACGACTCGGCCATGTCGAACGGCCACGCAGCCCCACCGTCGGATGCCGCAGGCGTAGGCACAGCGAAGAAGACATGGACCACGCCATGGCCGATCAATAGGGCGGCGAGCAGCCATCGGCCCGCCGCCATGTCCCGCGAGAGCAACCACCAGATCGCCACGCCAATCGCCAGCAGGACGACTCCCCAGGGCAGCGTGCCCGTGATCGTCTTCACCATCACATCGCTCCTTTCCCAGCGCGGTAGCCGTCCATGACGATCCGCAGCGTCCGCCGGAAGGTGGTGTCCCGCCACTCGCGCAGGCGCTCGCCGAGGGCCTCCGGCAACCCCGCCCACTCCGTCTCGACGAGGGGTGAGCTGATCACCGAGTAGCCGAGCGTGAAGGCGACCAGGGACTGGTACAGCTCCACCGCGTCGTCGGTCGCCACGCCTTGCTCGATCAGGTAGAGCAGGCCGGATGCCCCCGCGCGGTCGGTCCGGCGGGCCGCCAGGGGGAGCATGTTCGGGTGTGCCGCGAGGACCCGCCGGTACTCGACGAAGATGGCCTCCAGGGCGTCGGCCCAGTCATCGGGCGCGGTCTCGGGGAGCCGCATCTCCGAGCGCATCCGCTCGACGATCCCGTCGAGCAGCGCCTCCTTGTGGGGCACGTGGTAGTAGAGCGACATCGCCTCGACGCCCACCGCCGCTGCCAGCCGGCGCATCGTCAGGGCGTCAAGGCCTTCCGAGTCGACGATGCCGAGCGCCGCGTCCAGCAGCTCCTCGCGCGTCAGCGGCCGTTCGCGCCTGCGGCGCGTCACCCCGGGCCAGCCACGGCGGCTCTGACCCGGGGCCTGACTGAGGCGCCGGTGACGGCCGCTACGGAGGCGCCGACGAGGGCAAGGCCCATGGAGACGAGCGTGCCCAGCAGGGCGAGCCAGCAGATGGTGAGCGCCGCATCCGGATCGGACACACCGGGAACAACGCCAACGATCGCGATCTCAAGGGCAAACGCATACAGCGCCAGCCCTACGACGACGAGCCCCGGCCACGCCGTCAAGAGGACTTTGCCCACCGTCCCGGAGAGGCGGGATGGCACCCATACGAGCGGCCGGTGGATCCGCCGCACAACCAACCAGCCGGACATGAGGAAGACGAGCATCCCGATGCCCCCACCCACCAGGAACAGCAGCCCACCGAGCAAGAGGAGGACGCGGCCTCCGTTCGGGTGGCCGATGAAACCGATCGACCATGCGATCGTCACCAACCCCACGAGCATGGCCAGGAAGCCGGTCAGCAGGAAGTTCGGGACGAGGGCGAACGCCTCCTCGGTGCCGTAGATCCACATCCGTTGGGCAGGGCCGACGGCCTGGACGATGAGCCCTCCCGTTGGTGTGTTGCCCTGGAGTACTTCAGAGAAGCCGTGATCCAATCCCGATAGGCCAACGCAAATGCCAAGGGCCGCGGCGACTGCCTTTGTTCCACTGATCTCGCGCCCAGTCGTTGGCGCGGTTGGGTACGTTCCCATGATGTTCACTCCCCGGCCGTCAGCGGGACGACTGGCAACCTTACAAGGTAAGACTTACCTTGTAAGATACACCCTTCAGAGGATCTGTCAACAATGCCTGCATGCCGATTGATGGCAACGACGACGCCGAGCCTAGAGCCATACTGAACGGGCTTCGCCTCCGTGGTAAAGGCGAAGGCCGGGCGATGGACGCCCGGAGTCAAATGCCGTCAGCCGGACGAACAGCGATGACCAGCCGACCGTCGACCCCGGTTCCCGCCGGACGCCATGACCAGATCGAAGCCGTTCAAGGAAGGACGATCGTGTCGGTCAGGTTGACGCCGTCGGCGTATGCGCACGGACTGGCGGTCGCACTGCCGGACAAGGTTGCTTTGGCGCGCCCGACAGGGCGCGCCCGACAGATTCGAACCTGCGACCTTCGGCTCCGGAGGCCGACGCTCTATCCACTGAGCTACAGGCGCGCGAGGCGGCGGATCGCCGCGGCCGTCATCTTACCTGTCCGCGGGATCGTGATCGCCGGCGCACTGCCTCGCCGCCGAGCGAGCCACTCATGGCAGGACTCGTAATCGCCCGTCCAACGGCTGTCGGGCGCCTCCGGGAGGACCAAACCTGTCCTCCGATGCGCGCGAAGGTCCGGTTCGCCAGTATGGTGGCATGCTCGAGATGCGGGGGTTGACCAAGCGCTACGGTGCGACGCTGGCCGTCGATGACCTCTCGGTCACGGTCCGCCCCGGGCTCGTGACGGGGTTCCTCGGCCCAAACGGAGCAGGCAAGACCACGACCCTGCGTCTCGCTCTGGGACTGGCGGAGCCCACGGCCGGCAGCGTGCTGATCGGCGGACGTCCCTACCGGCGCATCGCTCGCCCGTTGTGCGAGGTTGGTGCGCTGCTCGACGCCGGAGCGGTCGATGGAGGGCGGTCCGCGGCGGATCACCTTGGCTGGCTTGCGAGAAGCCACCGGATCGGCCGCGGACGGGTGCAGTCGCTCCTCGAACAAGTCGGCCTGGGCGGCGTGGCGCGGCAGCGCGTCGCGACCTACTCGCTCGGGATGAAGCAGCGGCTGGGGATCGCCGCCGCTCTGATCGGCGATCCGGCACTCCTGCTGCTCGACGAGCCGGTCAACGGCCTTGACCCCGACGGCGTCCGCTGGCTCCGTGAACTGCTGCGGTCGCTCGCCCTCGAGGGCCGGACCGTCCTCCTCTCGAGCCACCTCATGAGTGAGATGGCGATCACGGCTGACCGCCTGATCATCATCGGCCGCGGTCGGCTGATCGCGGACACGACCGTCGCCGAACTCGCCGATCGGCATCCCACGGGTGTGATCGTGCGCTCGCCACGGGCTGGAGAACTGTCCTCGGCGCTCGAACGGGGCGGCGGGATCGTGACGACCGAAGGCGACAGCGATCTCCTCCAGGTGACCGGACTTGACGCCGCATCCGTGGGCCTGATTGCCGCACGCCTGGGGATTCCGCTGATCGAGCTCACGTCGCGCAGTGCCTCGCTGGAGGACGCCTACCTGGCACTCACTGCCCAAGCGACCGAGTATGCCGCCCAGTCCTTCCCGCGGAGGGGCCATGGCTGACATCCTCGCGGCAGAGTGGCTGAAGCTCCGCACGGCTCGCTCGACCTGGCTCGTCCTGGGCGTCCTGGCGGTGTTCACGGCCCTGATGCTCGTGGTGGCCTGGTACTTCGTCGTGACCTGGGATGGGCTGACGCCGGAACGCCGGGCCAACGCGGCGCTGGGGTCGCTGCCGACCCTGATGGGCTGGATCGCGTCGCTGATCATGGCGGTCTTCGGGGCGATGGTCATCACCTCGGAATTTGGCAACGGCATGATCCGGACCACGTTCCTCGCGATGCCGAATTGAGCGCAGGTCCTCTTCGCCAAGGCCGTCGTCGTGGCGCTGGTGACCTTCGTCGCCACCGAGGCAGCGCTGCTCGTCACGCTCGTGGGCAGCGCCGCCATCGTCGGCGACCGGCCCATCGGTGGCCAGACGCCGCTCGATATTGATGGGCTGGTGTTCGTCGTCGCCATGGGGCTGTCAACTGCGACGTTCGCCCTGATCGGGCTCGGGCTTGGAGCGATCACCCGGTCGGGCCTGGCAACCGTCGTCGCCCTCGCCCTCGTCTGGTACATCGTCCCGCTGATCGCCGGCCACATTCCATCGCCGTGGAGCGACGTGCTCTCCTCGCTCGTGCCAGGCGCCCTCGCTGGTCAGCTGGCCGCCACCGGCAATCAAGACTCGGTCTTCAGCGCCCTGCTGACACCATGGCAGGCGGCATTGGTGATGCTCGGCTACGCCTTCGGTCCGCTCATCCTCGGTGCTGCCGCTCTGCGGCGGGACGCCTAGGGTGAGCAGGTTCCCGAGGTCTCCCGACACCCGCGAGCGTGAGCGCCAGGTGTGTCACGGCGCCTCAAGGGTGATCGTCACCCTCGGGCCATCGACAGTGATCATCGAGTAGCCGCCGGCTCCGGGGCCTTCGAACAGGATCGACGCGACCTCGGTGCCGTTCGACGTCTCTTCGGACTCATGGTTGATCGTGTAACCGGCGCCCGGGAGGATGTTCACATAGAACGGATAGATCGACTTCGGGTCGGCCACGTTGGTCGCCGAGCAGGTGATCGCGCCCTTGCTGTCGGTGCTCGTCACGCCGGCGCAGTCGAGCCCGACCGGGAGCGGGAAGTCGGGACCCAGCGTGCCGCCCTTGGCCACGATTGCGACGGACGGTGCCGGCGTCGAGGGTGCGCTGGACACCTCGGCTGCCGGCGAGGCGACCATCGTCGGCGTCATGTTGCCGCTGCCGAAGATCTTGTTGCACAACGTGCCGTACTGCTGGGCGATCTGGGTGGCCGCCGCGTCGGGCATCGAACCCGGCTGGTAATCCATCTTGCCGGCAAGGTGCTGGTATCCCAATGTCGAGATCCGGCACAGGATCTGGCCCTTGATCGACTCGAAGTCCGGATCACCGGGAAGATGTGCCGCCTGATCGCCCACCCCGGAGAACATCGTGTACCCACTGGTCGGTCCGGCTGCCAGCGAAAAGTAGGTGATCGCATCCGGGCCGGTCGCAACGTTGACATCGAGGGACGTCGGAATGCCCCCATTCCCATCGTTGCCGCCCCATTCGCACGTGTCGCCAACCTCCTTCGGCCTCGGCAGCTGGCTCACGACCGGTACGCTGAAGAACGGTTGGACGTCGGCTTTGGTCAGCTTGACGCAAGGATCGATTTCGGCCTGGGCGGAGGTGCTCCCTGGGGGAGCCGCGCTCGTGCCGTCGGCTGGCGCGGAGACGCCGGGTGCACTGGTGGCTGAGGCACCCGAGCAGGCTGCTGCAAGTAGGACAACGGTACCGAGGAGCGGGGCCAGGACGAGCCCGGGGCGCCCAGTGAACCGGTCGATCATCGTCTCTCCTACCTTCAACGCAAGCGGGCGAACGCACCCAACCGACGGCCGCCCGACCTGGTTCGACACAGTCAACGGCAGCACGATCGCAAATCGATCGCAGGGATGGTGGTGCCCGCCGGCCGGATGCCGATGGTCGCGTGGTGCCAACCGTCGCCGCCGAGCCTGGCTTGTGCTGTCCGCTCCCTCGAGCCGGGTTCAGATCCGGTTCGAACGCCCTGCGTCCGGTTGCTCTGGATCCACCGACCGACCCCGTGGCCGCCAGTCGGGTGGCCGATCGCCATCTTCGATTCCGTAGCTCACGACGCGCTGCGGGGTGATCCGGATGACCTCGTCGGCGAAGCCCCGGCCAAGCTCGACCCCGCCCGCCGTGAGCTGGCTGGCCTTGCCCCGGATCTCGATCAAGCGCGGACGCCAGGGCGGGAGCACGTCGTCGACGACGAATGCAACCCGGCTATCGCGCCCGATGTCGCGCCACTTCTTGGTTCCGCCCAGGTTGCGCCCTCCGATGTCGATCGTGTCCGTCTCCGGGTTGTAGCGAAAGCTCACCGGCATGACGTGCGGAGCCCCGTCGGTGCCGACCGTCGCCAGGCGGCCGAGTCGCTGGCTCGCGAGGTAGGCCAGCTCATCCGCCGTGAACGACGCTCATTGCGCCCTGCCCGTTGACCACGCGAGCTCGAGGAACTCCTGCATCCGTACCCACCGGTATGGCTCGCGGAGCGAGCGCGGCAGAGCGGCGCGGCCCACGACGAGGGGGCGGGTCGCCGTCCACCTCCCGACCGTCGAGCCGGACCCGGCACGCGCCGGCGGCCAGCACGTTGAGGCACCAGCGGGCATTCGGCCCGTACGTGAGCGGGATGAGCAGCCGGTCACCCCGGCGGTGAATGGCCAGCGGCGTCGCGTACGATCGGCCGCTCCGACGGCCGACGCTGAAGACCAGGCCCAGCGGGGAGTGCCGTCGCCCCGCCACCCCGAGCCGGACCAGCCACGGGTTCAGGAACCGGCGAGCGAGGAAGTGGAGCCAGCCATGGGGAAGCGGGGCGGTCCGGGCCAATGTCACGAGCCAAAGCATCCGCGATCGACGACGTGGTGCCAAGTCCGCTCCAGTGATCGTGCGGTCTTCCTGCTCGAGGCGCTCGACGCCCGTATCGGCGCGGCGGGCGCGCTATTCTCTGCGGGCGGACGGGAGGGCCGGGTCGGAACTCCTGTGTTCGCCCGAGCAGGAAGGCCGTAGACCATGGATGTCGTCCTCGTGGGCTTCATCGCCGCCAGCATCTTCGGCGGCTTCCGGGCGGGACTGATCCGGAGCGTCCTGGGCCTCGTGTTCATGGTCGTCTCGTTCGTCGTCGGGGCCTACCTGCGCTACCCGGTCGGCGCCCTGTTCTCGACCTTCGGGACCAGCGTCCCGGCCGACTACTCCAACCTCGTCGGCTACGCCATCGTCTTCCCGGTCGTGCTGGCCGGTCTGCACATCGTGAGCGGCCTGTTCCTGCGCAAGGTCGCCGTCCAGGGCGTGACCAAGGAGCTTGACAGCGTGCTCGGCGCGATCTTCGGTGGGGTGGAGGCGATCCTGATCATCTCGGCCGCGATCCTGATCGTCGATACGTACCTCGGGACGAGCTCGTCGCTCCGCCACACGCTCGGGCCGGGCACGCTCAAGACGATCACCGACGCGTTGAACGGCTCGACGACGGTCCACATCCTGCGCGACACGACCGTGCCCGTGCTCCTGGGCCTGCTCGGGCCGCTGCTGCCCAAGGACATCTCGTCGCTCGTGCCCTCGAGCGTGCCCGGCCTGCCGAGCGGGCTGCCCTTCCCGACCCCCTGATCGCCCGGAGACCGCTGTGATTCGGCCTGCTGCAAGGTCGCTCCTCAACCTTGGGTTGACGGCCTTGCTGGTCGCCGCCTGCGGGACGAGTGCGACGTCGGTCCCGTCGGTGGTGGCCACGCTCTCGGCGTCGAGCCCCAGCGCCCAGGCGTCGTCGCCGTCGCCTTCGGCATCGAGCGGCGCGGGTGGCGGTGGATCGCCAGGGGCGAGCACCGGCCCCGGGACGTCGGTCGATGAGCCGACCCTGCTGTCGAACCTGTGCGACATGCTCGACCCCGCGACGATTGCCTCGATCACCGGCCTCGGCGTCGGCGCGGGCAAGGCGATCGCGGGCGACTCGAGCGATACGGGTCAGTGCCTGTGGTCGGCGACCAGCAGCACCGGCCTCGAGCTGACGGCCTTCACCGAGGCCCAGATCCAGGCCAAGGTTGGCGGCTCGAGGCCCGGCTTCGTGGACGTGCCCGACGTGGGTCTGCAGGCAAAGGGCGGGCAGGTCTCGCTGCCGGGCTCGAGCATCACGGTCGCGTCGCTGTTCATCGACTACGGCACGTTCGGGATCCTGCTCGCGCTCAACGGGCCGGGCGCCACGGTCGACCAGGACGTCCAGCTCGCCCAGAAGCTCACCTAGCGCGGACGCGCCCGGGATGGGTTGTCCGCCACCCGGCGACGATCAGTGCTGGAGGTCGACGACGATCCGGGTCGGACCGGACAGCTCCTGGATCCGGACGCAGCCGGGTTTGACCAGGCCGGCGATCCAGCTCTGGACCGCCTCGAAATCACCCTGCCGGGTGAGCTGCGTCAGCTCCGGCAGCTTGGCCAGGAACGTCAGCCGGCCGGCGCCGCCCGAGCGCACCCCGTCGAGTCGGAAGCGCAGGAAGGACGAGCCGGCGACCGTCATCGGCAGCCCGCTCGGGTCGCGCACGAACGGCGGGCTGACGGCCGTGATCTCGAGCGTGGGGCGGACCAGGCCGCTGTACTCGAACACGATTCGGTCGTAGCCCGTGTGACCACCGATCCGGACCGCGGTCGGCACGGCCTGGACGCTGCCCGCGGCGGTGCCGGCAACCGTGACCGGGAAGGAGCACGCGAACCCGCTCGCCGGCGAGGCCGGGGCCACGGACGGTGACGGGCTGGGCTCGGCCGGCGTGCTAGTCGGGCTGGCCGATGGCGTCGGTGCCGGCGGACTGGCGGTTGGCGACGGTCCACCGCAGGCTGCCACGATGAGAAGGCCGGCCACGACGACGGCCCCGAAACGACGGCGCATGGCCCTACCTCCTCGTTCGACGGCCGCCGGGTTGACCCTCAGCGGATCTGGAGCGTTGAGACGTACGTCTCGGGACCCGGCGCGGTATTCCGGTCGTCGACCTGCCAGCGCAGGTCGGCGACCACGCTGACGACGCCCGGCGTTCGCTGGATCTGGCGGTCGACGGCTTCGGCCACCGACCGGCGCGGCACGCTGCCGCTGATCGCGACGTTGCCCTGGCTGACCCGGATCACGAAGTCGGCCGGGTCGAGCAGGAACGAATCGAGGAGCACCTCGCGCCCGATCGCCTCGAGCAGGTCGGCGTCCGAGCGCAGGAAGACCTTGATCAGGTCGGAGCGGGTCACGATGCCGACGAGCTGGCCGTCCTCGACGACCGGCAGCCGGTTCACATCGCACTCGAGCATCAGCCGGGCGGCGCCGCCCGTCGTCACGTGCGAGCCGACCGTGATTGCCGGCGCGGTCATCGCCCCGCCCGCCGTCTGGGCGCCCTTGGCGGCTGCCGCGTGGCGGCGCTTTGCCGACATGGCCAGGGCGATCGTCCGCGGAACCGCCTCGCCCAGCTCGGCCGCCTTGGTCATCAGGTCGGTCTCGGAGATCACCCCGATCACCGCCCCGTCCTCGACGACCGGCAGGCCGCTCACCCGGGCCTCGAGCATCATTGTCGCCACTGCCCGGAGGGGCGTGGCCGGGCTGACCGAAAGGACCGCCCTCGTCATCACATCGCCGACTGTGGTCATCTCAAAGCTCCTCGCGTATGGGCGTCCGCCCGCCCCCCGCTGCCGCTCGCATGACGCGGGATGGCCGCCGACACTGGTGTAGTCCCGGACGGCGGCCCACGCGAGGGCCCAACGGACCGGATTGGGGAGCCCTTGGGCCTCCCGGGGTCCGAATGGACGCGCTGTGGCGTCATAAACTGCGCCCGTGGCCGTAGTCTCCCCACCTGCGCATCGGGTCGTCATCGTCGGCGGAGGCTTCGCCGGGCTCTACGCGGCCCGCGAGCTGGGCAAGGACGACCGGCTGGCGCTGACCCTCGTCGACCGGCGCAACTTCCACCTGTTCACGCCGCTCCTCTACCAGGTCGCGACCGGGGCCGTGTCACCAGGCGACATTGCCCAGCCGCTGCGCTCGATCCTTCGCCGCCAGCGCAATACGACGGTCCTCCTGGGCGAAGCCGTCGGGCTGGATCCCGGGCGCCACGAGGTTCTCCTCGCCGACGGCGGCCCGCTGGCCTACGACTCGCTGATCGTCGCCTCCGGTGCCCGGTTCTCGTACTTCGGCCACCAGGCTTGGGCGGCCAACGCACCGGGCCTCAAGTCGCTCGACGACGCGCTCGAGATCCGGCGCCGGATCCTGATCGCCTTCGAGGCGGCCGAGCGCGAGCACGATGCCGCCCGCCGGGCGGAGTGGCTGACGTTCGTGATCGTCGGTGGCGGACCGACGGGGGTCGAGCTGGCCGGCTCGCTGGCCGAGATCGCCCGGGACACCCTGCGCCGCGACTTCCGCTCGATCGACACCCGCCAGGCGCGGATCATCCTGGTCGAGGCGCTGCCCCGGATCCTGCCGACATACCCGCCCGGGCGGTCGGCGTCGGCCAGGCGCCAGCTCGAGCGCCTCGGGGCGACGGTCCGCAGCGCGACCCGCGTCGTCGACGTCGACGACCATTCGGTCGGCGTCGAGGCGGACGGCGGAACGCGCGAGCAGATCCCGACCCGGACCGTGCTCTGGGCAGCCGGGATCCTTGCCTCGTCCTTCGTGGGGACCGTCGCCAGGGCGACCGGCGCGCCGACCGATCGCAGCGGGCGAATCCTCGTGGGGCCCGACCTGACCGTGCCCGGCCACCCCGAGATCTTTGCCGTCGGCGACGCCGCCGTCCAGCCGTGGCAGGCCAACCGGCCGGTCCCGGGCGTGGCCCAGGGCGGCATCCAGGGCGGGCGCTACGCGGCCCACGCGATTCGGGACCGGCTGTCAGGGGAGACGCCGGCCCCGTTCCACTACCAGAACCGGGGCGACGTGGCCGTGATCGGCCGTCTGGCCGGGGTCACCGACATCCCCTGGCTCGGCCCGTTCGGACGCCAGAGCGGATTTCCGGCCTGGGTCCTGTGGCTGACGATCCATATCCTGTACCTGATCGGCTTCGCCAACCGGATCGTGGTCGTCGTGCGCTGGGCGTGGAGCTTCTTCACGCGCGGCCGGGGCTCCCGGCTGATCACCGGCTCGCCGCTGTTGCCGCCGATCGAAGAGCCCGAGCCGCCGGCCTGAGCCGGACAAAAAGTTCGGAGCGGTCCTCCGAAGAGAACCGCTCCGATGCTGTCCCGGTGAAGGTGTCCGCCGAAACGGACTCTTCTGCCACGCTACAAGGGCATCTATCACGTCGGCTGCACCGACTACCCTGACCCTACCTACCCATGGCCTTGCAGCTGGGGCAGCTGGCTGCTTGCGCAGCAGGGCAAGGATACCCGAAGCCGCCTCTCGATCCAAGAGTTTCGTCAGAAACCCGGGTGAAAATTCCTTAACCTTCGGCTCGGGGCAATCGCGATCGAGGTGATCGCCACCGGATCGTTGGGCAGGTCGCGGCTGTTGCGCGGCGCCGAGACGATCTTGTCGGCCACATCCATGCCCTTGGTCACGAGGCCGAACAGGGTGTAGTTCTTGGGCAGCTTGCCGGTCAGGTCGGCGACGCAGATGAAGAACTGCGACCCGTTCGTGTTCGGACCGGCGTTCGCCATCGCGAGGGCGCCGCGGACGTAGTCGCCCTGGACCTTCTCGTCTTCGAACGTGTAGCCCGGGCCGCCCGTCCCGACCCGGCCCGGGTCGAGGCTCGCCTTCTTGCCGAACGAGCCGTCACCAGCCTGGATCACGAAGCCCGGGATCACGCGATGGAAGACCACCCCGTCGTAATACCCGCTCGTGGCCAGCTTGGTGAAGTTGGCGGTCGCCTTCGGGGCGCTCTCGTCGTACAGCTCGACGACGATGTCGCCGAGGTCCGTGCCGATCGTGGCGGTGGTCATGGCTGCTCCTTGCTTCAGGGTCCGACGGTGACCGTGGTCATCGGGACGGGATCGACGGCTTCATTGTCGGGGTCGCCGGAGTTGGGCAGCGCGGCGATCGCGTCAACGACGTTCATGCCGGTGGTGACGCGGCCGACGATCGCGTAGCCATACGGATTCGAGGCGCTCAGCGACTGCGCCGCGGCGTCGTCAAGGACGATGAAGAATTGCGACGCCTCCGAGTGGGGATCGCCGGTCCGGGCCATCGCCACCGTTCCCCGGGTGTAGTCGGTCCGAGGCGGGTCGTCGGCAATCGTGTAGCCCGGGCTGCCGGACCCGATCAGGCCGACGTTCGCCGCAGGCAGCTTGCCGTCCGCGCCGACCCGACCGAACTGGCCGTCGCCGCCCTGGATCACGAAGCCGGGCACGAGCCGGTTGATGACCACGCCGTTGTAGTAGCCGCACGACGCGAGCGCCACGAAGTTGCCGGTCGCGATCGGGGCCAGGCCGCCGTCGACCTTGATCACGATGGCCCCGTTTGGCGTCGTGATCGTGACGGTCCTCGTCTGCCCGGCGGCCATCGCCGCGGGCTGGCTCGTCGGGCAGCCGCTGGGCGCCGCCTGGGCACTGGCCGACGCCGTCCCCGGGCCTCCGCCGATCGGCAGGCCGCCGGTCCCGCTGCAGCCCGCCCCGAGGAGCGCGAATGCCAGGCCGGCCGCGGATAGCGCGGGGGCGGGCCGAACGGGACCAGCGGGGGAGGCGAATCGGCATCAGGCGGCGGCCTCGCGGGCGGCAGGGTAGTCGACCGCTCCGGACAGGAGGGCCTCGCCCAGAATGATGCCGCTCACGCCGGCATCGCGCAGCCGGCCGATCCCGGCCAGGTCGCGCGCGCCGCCGGCGACGAGCAGCTCGATGTCGTGGGCCCGGGCGAGGCCGGCCAGCAGCTCGACGTCCGGTTCCGAGCCGCCGTGGGCCAGGACGAATCGCCGGACGCCCTGCTCGACCAGCTCGCCGACCAGCCCGTCGAGCGTGGGGACGGCAGCCCGCCGCCAGGGGAACGCGGCAAAGCGATCCGGGCGCGGGTCGAGGCCGACCGCCAGCCAATCGCCGGCCACGGCGAGCACCTCGCGCAGGAGCCCGGGCTCCTCGACCACGCCCATCGCCAGGACGACCCGGGTTGCGCCGGCCGCGAACGCCAGCCGGATCTGGTCCGGGCCGTCGACTCCGCCGGCGAGCTGGAGCGGGGTCGCGATCCGGGCGGCCACCAGGCCGACCGCCTCGAGGTTGGCCGGCTGGCCGCTCCGCGCCCCGTCGAAATCGACCAGGTGGATGAGCGGCGCCCCGAGCTCCACGAAGTGGGCCGCGATCCGCTCGGGCCGATCGGTCGGGGTGCCGACGCCGCTCGCCGCGCCGGGCCAGAAGACGACCCGGGAGCGGCCGCCTTCCAAGTCGATCGACGGGATGACCTGCACTTGACGATCAGTTGGCGATCAGGCCGCGATCAGGCTGCGGTCGGGCTGCCCTCGCCCGCGAGCAGCCGGCGATGGAAGCTGATCGGGATGCTGCCGTTGCGCAGGAGCGTGTCGTGGAACGCGCGGAGGTTGAAGGCGTCGCCCTTCCGCCGCCGTTCGTCCTCGCGCAGCTGGAGGAGGAGGACCCGGCCGAGCAGGTACGACAGCTGATAGGCCGGGGTGTAGGTGTAGCGCCGGACCTCGGCCCGGGCGTGGGCCGTCTCGAAGCTTGTCTGCTCGACCATCCAGGCGATCGCCTCGTCGACCCCGATCTCGCCCCGGTGCATCCGCACGTCGAGGATGATCCGGCAGGCCCGCCAGATCGCGTCGGTGTGCATCCCGACCCGAAAGGCAGGTCCGGCGTCGAAGCCCTCCTCGCGCATCAGCTGCTCGGAGTACATCCCCCAGCCCTCGACGAACTCGGGCGCGAAGGCCGACAGCCGGGTGAGGCTGGGGTGCTTGCCGGCGACCGACAGCTGGAGGTGGTGGCCGGGATACGCCTCGTGGATGCTGGTGTTGCTGATCGAGCTCCGGTTGTGCTCGCGCATCGCGCTCGGGTCGCCGTCGACCGAGGGAGTGACGATGTAGATCCCCTGCGGGTCGCGGTCGAACTTCGGGGCGTCGAAGTACGCCGCGAAGGGCATCACCCGGCGCAGGTACTCGGGGGTCGGCACGACTTCCAGCCGCTCGTCATCGGGCACGCTCACGATGTCGTGCTCGATCAGGTAGGCCCGCGAGCGGAACATCGCGTCCCGGTAGGCGTCGAGCGCTTCGTCGAACGTCGCCGGATGGTCGCGCTTCAGCCGGTCGATGACCGCCGCCTCGTCGACGGTCGGATCCATCTCGCGGGCAGCCGCGATGCGGGCGGCCTTCTGCTGACCGAGCTGCTCCCAGCCGATCTCGAGGATCCGGTCGGTGTCGAGCCCGTCGAACGCGCGCAGGGCGACGAGCTGGTCGTAGCGCTCCCGGCCCAGCGGCCAGCCGTCGACGCGCGGTCGCCAGGCTGTCGGTGAGATAGGCAACGTAATCGGCGACGGCCGCCTTGGCGTGGACGGCCGCCGCGGACAGCCGGCCGCTGCTCCGGCTCGGCCAGGATCCCGCCGGCGGCGACGAGCTCGTCGAAGAACGCCGGCATCTCGCCGGCGGACTCGATCTCGAGCCGCCTGCCACAGCCGGACCTGGGGCCCGGTCGCCCGGGTCCGATGCTCGGCCAGGAACCGGGGGACCGCCTCCAGCCGGCTGGCGATCGCGTCGAGGCGCTCCGCGAGCGGGGCAAAGTTCCGGGCGAACAGGCCGAACAGCGGATCGCCGATTTCGTCGATCGCCGTGGAGCGCCGCTCCCACAGGCGTTGCTCCTCGAGGTCGAACAGCTCGAGGCGCAGGTTGTGGATCTCGAGGTCCCGCTCGAAGCGTGCCTCGGCCGATAGCTGGGCGGGATCGATCGCCTCGACTGCGGCGAGGTGCCGGTGGGTCGCGTCGACCTGGTCCAGGACGGCCTCCCGGGTTCCGTTCGGCAGGCGGTGATCCTCGGTGTGGATCCCGAGGAACGTCGCGAGCGTCGGGGTGGGCGATGACCGAGCGCCGGAAGCTGGCCTCGACGAGGTCGTAGAACGCGTCGTCGAGCCGGCCGGGCTCTGCGGCCGGCCCGGGCCGGGTGAGCGGGAAGGCGTCGAAGGCGGTGCTCAATGTGGCGCTCCAATTGGCGCGGTGACCTCGGCCAGGACCTGGCGGGTCGCTTCGATGATCGTCGGGATGTCGGCGGCCGCCACATCGTGGTGGGTGGCGGCCCGGACCGTGCCATGCGGATACTCGACCATCAGGATCGCCCCGCGCGCGCAGGGCGGCGAGGAACGCCGCCCGGTCGCGCGCGGACCCGGAAGAACACGAAGTTCGTGCGGACCCGGTCCGGATCGAGGCGACCCGGCGCCGGCTGGGCGATCCCGCCGGCCGATTCGATCCCGTCCAGCTCGGCCAGGCCCTCCGCCAGCCGGCGGGCATTGGCGTGGTCATCGGCCAGTCGCTCGATCATCCCGTCCGGCCCGTCGCTCAGGGCGACGAGGCCCGCCGCGGCCAGGATCCCGACCTGGCGCAGGCCGCCGCCGACGAGCTTCCGGCCCCGGCGCGCCCGCCAGATGAAGTCGCGCGGCCCGACGACGACCGAGCCGACCGGGCAGCCGAGACCCTTCGACAGGCAGAACGTGACCGAGTCGGCCGGTGCGGCGAGGTCCCGGGCCGACACTCCCTGGGCCACGACGGCGTTGAAGAAGCGGGCGCCGTCGACGTGGAGCGGGACGCCCCGCTCGTGGGCGATCGCGGCGACCGTCGCGGTGTACTCGACGCTCAACGGCTGGCCCATCGAATGGGCGTGGGTGTTCTCGATCGTGACCATGCCCGTGATCGGCTCATGGGGGTCGGTCGGGTCGCGGAATGCCTCGGCGATCTCGGCCGGATCGAGCGTGCCGTCGGGGCGCTCGCGGAGGGCCCGGATCGAGGTTCCGACGATGACCGCGTGGCCGGCGGCCTCGTCGATGATCGATGTGGCTCTCGGACGCGGCGATCGTCTCCTGGCCCCGGGCCAGGTGGGCGAGCTGCGACGACGAGGTTGCCCTGGGTGCCCGAGGTCACGAACAGGCCGGCTTCCTTGCCCAGCAGCTCGGCCGCCCGTTCCTCGAGGGCGATGACCGTCGGGTCGTCGCCGAACACGTCGTCGCCGACCTCGGCGGCGGCCATCGCCCGGCGCATCGCGGCGGTGGGCCGGGTCACCGTATCGGAGC
The DNA here is from genome assembly GCA_963727055.1 of uncultured Chloroflexia bacterium. Taxonomy (GTDB): domain Bacteria; phylum Chloroflexota; class Limnocylindria; order Limnocylindrales; family CSP1-4; genus Palsa-1033. The sequence continues at coordinate 853,485 of CAVSEN010000002.1, read as the reverse complement.
GCAGGTCGATCAGGCTCATCGCCCGGGAGTCTAGCGTTTCGGCGGCGTCAGGGGTCCGCGACCGTGGCGTTGCGGCGATCCCGTGGGTACGCCGGGCCGCGGTGCCACAGGCTCGGCCGATGGCGGCGTGCTGGGCAGGGCGTCGGTGCCACAGGCTCGGCCGATGGCGGCGTGCTGGGCAGGGCGTCGGTGCCACAGGCTCGGCCGGTGGGCCTGTTGCCAAATCGCGAGCTGAGTCGCGCCTATGGCCACTCGTCGCCCTCGAACCGCCTGGTCGCGGCTTCGCGCGAGCCCGCCACCGCACGGAGCCTGCGCCCAGGTCCGGGTTCGGACCCGCCTCGCCGGTCTCGCCCGACCATAAGCGCGACCCGAGTCGCGATCTGGCAACGAACCGGCCCGTCGAGCCCTCCCTGGCGCAGGCGCCGGCCCGGCCCCCCGCCACCTTCGTCGGAATGCCGCCGGGGGACGCATTACGGGCAACTCGGGCTGGATCCGCGCCCGACGCATCGTGGCCGACGAGATTCCGTGCGTGGCGGCGTGGCCCGCCCGGGTCGGCGAGCCTCCGCAACCTCGACTGCGCTGCAACGCGTCTGGTGGCGGCATTTCGACGAACCTCGGCAGGCCCGTGGGGAGCGCCGGCCCGCGGGGAGCGCCGGCCCGCGGGGAGCGCCGGCCGGCCCGATCCGAAGCTCCGCCGGACTCGGCACGTCGCGGGGCCCGAGCGCCACGGAACCCCGCGTGACTGGCATCGAGCGGCGATCCCGTGGGTGAGGCGGGCGGCGAGGTGCTATCCTTCCGGCTCGCCGCGGACCCGTGGTGTAGCGGCCCAACATGCCAGCCTGTCACGCTGGAGATCGCCGGTTCGAATCCGGTCGGGTCCGCCATCTTCGCTTCTACCGACGCCCCGTCCGCCGCCCGGACGGGGCGTTCTCCTGCCCGTGTCAGAATGCGGGGCAATGACCATTCCGCCGCGCCGTACGGACCCCGGACGCCGGAATCAGGCCCGCCAGCTCCGGGCCTCGGGCCGCGTCCCGATCGCCGGCCGCGGCCGGCGCCGTGGCGGCTGGGGCGGTCCATCGTTCCTCTGGATCGCGGTCGTCACGATCGCCCTGGCCAGCCTGGCCACGATCGCGATCCTGCTCGGATCGCCCAAGGCCCCGGTACCGGGCGCCCTCGGCTCGTCGGGTTCGCCCGGCACGTCGTCGGGGATCGCCGGCACCTCGAGCGGCTCCGAGGGATCGAGCGGACCGTCCGGATCCGGCCCGCTGGGCAGCTTCGGATCGACCGGGCCGGGCGCCTCGGGCGCCGCGAACGGACCGGTCGGCAGCGTCCCGGTCGTGCCCGTGATCGACTTCCGGCAGACCCTCCTGTCGGTCTCGATCACCGATGTCCGGGCGATCCTCAACGGCCACCACGCGACGCTGACCGCCCTCGAGCTGATCACCTCCGACGCCGACCCGATCCTGGCCGCGCTCGGGGTCGATCGGCCGGACGTCCCGTCGCGCCTGGTCCTGGCCCCGAACCTGGCGACGCTCGACAAGGACCTCGCCGCCCATCCCGACCGGCTCGCCTTCATCCGTGCGGACGAGGTCTCGCCCGCGATCCGGGCCCTGGCCTGGGGCAGCCGTGAGCTGTTCGGCGTCAACCGGGTCAAGAGCCCCGGTGCGTGGCAGCTCAACGCCGCCCTGCCGACGAGCATCGCCGGGCTGCCGCCGTTCAGCCCGGCCAAGGTCTGGACCATGGTCGCCGGCGGCGACATCATGCTCGACCGCGGCGTGGCCAAGGCCGTCACGGTCCAGAAGCGGGGCGTCGACTTCCCGTTCAGTGGCGGCACGGCCAGGATCACCGGCCGCCACTGCTGCTCGTCCCTGGGCTGGCCGACGGTGATCGCCGTGCGGACCGGCAACGCCGGCGCGGTTCGCAGCCTCCTCCAGTCGGCCGACCTGGCCGTCGCCAACTTCGAGAACCCGGCCCCCGATGCGTTCAAGTACCACACCCAGGGCACGGTCTTCTCGGCCAACCCGCGCCTGATCGCCGGGCTGAAGGACGCCGGCATCGACTACGTCTCGCTGGGCAACAACCACATCGGCGATGCCGGCGCGACGGGCCTCCTCCAGACGCTGGCCAACCTCGACAAGTACGGCATCCGGCACAGCGGGGCGGGCAAGAACAGCGTGGCCGCCCATGCGCCGGCGATGATGACCGTCGACGGCGTCAAGGTCGCGATCCTGTCCTACGACACGATTGCCAAGTACTACGCGGCCGGCCCGAGCAAGCCGGGCAGCGCCCAGCTGACCGCGGCGGGGGTCAAGACGGACGTCGCGGCGGCCCGCAAGGCGGGCGCCCAGCTGGTGATCGTCTATCCCCACTGGGGGACCGAGTACTCGCCCCGGCCGTTCTCCGCCGAACAGGCCCTGGCCCATGCCGTCATCGACGCCGGGGCCGACATGATCATCGGCAACCACGCCCACTGGGTCGGGGCGATGGAGATCTACAAGGGCCACCCGATCTGGTACGCCCTCGGCAACTTCGTCTTCGACCAGATTTGGTCGGAGCCGACGAGTGAGGGCCTGCTACTCGACCTGACCTTCAATGGCAGCAAGCTGGTCCAGGCCCGGCTCCAGCCCACGGTCATCCTCGACGGCGCCCAGCCGAACCTGCTCGACCCAGCCGGCGATGGCCGGGTCGTCCTGGGTCAGCTGTACGACGCATCGGGCAAGATGCTGCCCTGGTGAGACCTGCGGCTGGCGCGGGGCGCAAGCGGGGCGCGGCGAGCCGCCGCCGAGGGCGCCCTGGCGCCTAGTCGAGGCCGGCGAAGAGGTCCGTCTCGGGCAGCGTGGTCGGAACCCGCGACTCGCGCAGGATGAACGACTCGGTCGACCAGGCATCGCGCCAGCCGGACTGGCTGAGGAGCATGAACGGCAAATCCTGGCTGATCTGGGTCACGTGGCGCTGGATCGCCGCCCATTTCTGGTCGAGGTAGGGCTCGACGTTGATCCGGGTCGTGATCTTCTCGTCGGGCACCGTCGCCCGCTCCATGAACGCGGCGTGCTCCGCGATCTGCTCCGGGGTCGCGTCCTCGGGCGGCAGCCAGAAGCTGCGCCGGCCGAGCGCGGCCATCCGCTCGTTCATCGTGTCGCGCTGGGCCCGCGAGATTGCCTGCTCGTAGAGCTTCGACGGCGCCCACGGCCCGAGGTCGTCGGACAGCTGCTCGGGATAGGCCGTCGCGTCGCCGGCCCGGGCGAACGCGCCGACCGCGACGAGGTGAGTCCGGATGTGGTCGGGATGACCGTAGCCGCCGAAGTCGTTGTAGGTGGTCATGACGTCGGGCTGGAAGCGGCGCACCAGCCATACGAGGCGGCCGATCGCCTCGTCGAGGTTGGCCTGCCAGTAGTTGCGCGGGTCGCGGTTGCCGGCGTCGCCCATCATCCCCGAGTCGCGATAGCCGAGGTTCTCCCACTCGGTCACGCCGAGCTCGCCCATCGCAGCCTCGAGCTCGCCGGCCCGGATCTCGCCCAGCCGGCGGTGGTTGGCGGGGGTGTCCATCTCGGCCACGACGATCTCGCCCAGCTCGCCCCGGGTGCCGGTCACCAGGACCACCCGGCGGCCTTCGACGACGGCCTTGGCCATCGTCCCGCCGGTCCCGATCGTCTCGTCGTCGGGATGGGCATGGACGGTCATCAGGGTCAGGGTGTGGTCGTTGCTCATCGCGGCATCGTAATCGAGAATGCCGTGCCGGGCGCCTCGCCGCTCCCGCGCGCCCGGGCTACCCTTCGTTCACGTTCGACGACGCCGGAGGTATCCGCTTGCCCGCCCCGCTGACTGCCCGACCGCCTGGACCGCTGGCCGGGATCGTCGTCGTCGACTGCTCCACGGTCCTGGCCGGTCCGTACTGCACGATGCTCCTGGCCGACCTGGGCGCCGAGGTGATCAAGGTCGAGCCGCCCGACGGCGACGGGACGCGGGCCTGGGGCCCGCCATGGGTCGCCCCCGGGAGGCTCGGGCCGGACGATCCCGGGGTCGCCGCCTACTACCTCGCGATCAACCGCAACAAGCGCATCGATCCGGCTCGACCTGCGCAGCCCGGCCGGCGCCCGGATCCTGCGCGAGCTGCTCGAGCCGGGCCGACGTCCTCGTCGAGAACTTCCGGGTCGGGGGCTTCGAGCGCCTCGGCTTCGACGACGCCGCCCTCGCGGCGCTCAATGCCCGCCTCGTCCACCTGGCGATCAGCGGCTACGGCCCGACGGGCCGCAGGCCGGCCGTCCCGGCTACGACTTCGTGATCCAGGCCGTCGCCGGCCTGATGTCGATCACCGGCTTCGACGACTGCCGAGGCCGGCCAGCCGACGAAGGTCGGCGTCGCGATCAGCGACGTGGTGACCGGGCTGCTCGGCTGCGTGGCTGTCCTGGCGGCCCTCGAGAGGCCGCGGCCGGAGCAGCGATTCGGCCGGCCGTCGGCCACGGCCAGCGGATCGACGTGTCGCTGCTCGAGTCGACCCTGGCGATCCTGTCAACCAGGCCCAGAACGCGTTCGTCACGGGCTCGTCGCCGGGCCGGCGGGGCAATGCCCACCCGAACATCGTCCCCTACGAGACGTTCTGCGACGGCCGACGGCCAGCTCGCCCTGGCCGTCGGCAGCGAGCGCCAGTGGCGCGGTTCTGCGTCGCCCTCGATCGGCCTGAGCTGGCCGCCGACCCGCGCTTCGTCACGAACGCCGACCGGGTCGGCCCGGCGCGATGTCCTCCGCCCGATCCTCGCCGAGCGGCTGGCCGGCGACACGACGGCTGCGTGGCTGGAGCGCCTGGAGGCCGCCGAGATCCCCTGCGGCCCGATCAACGACGTGCTCGACGCGTTCGGACCCGGAACAGGCGCAGGCCCGGGCGATGACGACCATCGTCGACCACCCGCTCCTGGGGCCGATCCGCCAGGTCGGCGTTCCGTTCAAGCTGGCGCCACGCCGGCCACGATCCGGACGCGCGCCGCCGCTCCTCGGCGAGCACTCGGCCGAGATCCTGGCCGAGCTGGGCTACGACCCGGCCACCATCGAGCGCCTGCGAGCCGACGGCGTGATCTGCGACCCGTGCAGCCCTGCAGGCGAGTGGCGGTGAGGCGGGCGGTGGGGGCTAGACTCGGGCCACGGCTCCCCCTGGCCGGACATTGAGCGGAGAACGAGACGCGATGACCGACGAGCGCGAGCGCTGGGCCCTGATCCTCGGGGCGTCGAGCGGCATGGGCGAGGCGACCGCCCGAGCCCTGGCCGCCAAGGGCTACCGGATCCTGGGTGTCCACCTCGACTTTCGCGCCGCCCTCGCCCACGTCGATGAGGTCAAGGCGGCGATCGACGGCCTGGGCACCGAGGCCCTGTTCATCAACATGAACGCGGCCGACGACGAGAAGCGGGCCGCGGCCCTGGCCACCTTCGCCGAGCGCTTCGACCGGAGCCGGGCGGAGGGCCGCCATCCCTACGTCCGGGTCGTGATGCACTCCCTCGCGTTCGGCTCGCTCGTGCCGTTCATCGCCGACGACCCGAAGGCTGCCGTCGACCGCAAGAAGATGGAGATGACCCAGGACGTCATGGCCAACAGCCTCGTCTACTGGGTCCAGGACCTGTACCGGGCGGGCTTCCTCGAAGCGGGCTCGAAGGTCTACGCGATGACCTCGGAGGGCTCGAGCCGGGTGGTCCCCAGCTACGGTGTCGTCTCGTCGGCCAAGGCCGCCCTCGAGTCGCACGTCCGGCAGCTGGCGATGGAGTTCGCCCGGCGGGGCAACGGGATCACGGTCAACACGATCCGGGCCGGCGTCACCAAGACCCCGGCCCTGATGAAGATCCCCGAGCACGAGATGATCATCGACGCGGCCACCCGGCGGAATCCGACCGGCCGGATGACGACCCCCCAGGACGTCGCCGACGCGATCGTGGCCCTCAGCGGCGAGGGGACCGGCTTCATCAACGGCGAGACGATCGGGGTCGACGGCGGCGAGTTCATCACCGGTTCCTGAGTGGTCCGTGCGGCCTGACCTGGCCATGCGGTCGATGGCGGGGCGGCCCCGGCGATGAGCGGCCGGGTGATCGTGGTCGGCGGTGTGAACGTCGACCTCGTCGTCCATTCCAGCCGCCTGCCGAGACCCGGCGAGACGGTGACCGGCGGCGTCTTCGAGCGTCACGACGGCGGCAAGGGCGGCAACCAGGCCGTGGCCGCGGCCCGATTGGGAGCGGACGTCCGGATGATCGGGGCCGTCGGCGGGGACGCGTTCGGTCCGGATGCCCGGGCCGCGCTCGTTGCCTCGGGCGTCGACGTTTCGGAGCTGGCGACGCTGCCCGAGACGGCAACCGGCATTGCCCTGATCCTGGTCGACGAAGCGGGCGAGAACGTGATCTCGGTTGCGTCGGGGGCGAACCAGGCGTTCGGCGCGCCGGCCGTCGAGGCCGCCATCGGTCGCCTCGGATCGCTGGTCGGTGACGTCGTCCTGGTCTCGAACGAGATCGCGGCCTCCGCCGTTGCCGCTGCCCTGCGGACGGCCGCCGCGGCGGGTGCCAGGGTGATCCTGAACCCCGCCCCGGCGGCCGGGATCGACGTAGCCTGGCTCGAGCGCGTCGACCTTCTCACGCCGAATTGGGGGGAGCTGGCCGTGCTGGCGGAGCCGGCCGGCCTCGCCCCGGCCGCCTCGGCTGGCCCTGCCTCCGCCCGCCGCCTCGGCTGGCCTCGCTCCGGCCGCCTCGGCTGGCCTCGTCCCGGCCGCCTCGGCTGGCCCAGCCTCCGCCGCCTCGGCTCTTCTCTCGGCCGGCCCTGCCTCCGCCGCCTCGGCTGGCCTCGATCCGCGAATGGCGGTCCGGGCAATGCCCGTCCGCGAAGCGGTGATCGTCACCCTCGGCGGCGAGGGGGCGCTGGTCCTGCCTGCCGCGGGGGAGCCGTGGCCGGTCCCGGCGATGCAGGTCGAGGTCGTCGACACGACCGGCGCCGGGGACGCGTTCAACGGAGCCCTGGCCGCGGCCCTGGCCGAGGGCCGGTCGCTCGACGAGGCGGTTCGCCGGGCGGTGGCGGCCGGCGGCCTGGCCACAACCCGCGTCGGAGCCCGCGAGGGCATGCCCACCGCCGCCGAGCTGGACGCCGCGCTCGGGGGTTGAGCCAGCGTCTCGGTGGCGGGCCGGGCCGCGTGCCTGGGCCCGCGGCCTGTCTGCCGGGCTCCGTTGTCCCATGGGGCGTGACAGAACCGGCGTCTGAAGCCTTCCGAACCAGGGTCGGCGGCAACTCACCGACCGCTAGCCGCCGCTTCATGCCGGCGTGAGCGTGGATCGGGATGGAAACGAGCTGAGCGTCGAAGCCTGGAACGCGCGCCGAGGTTGAAACCCGCCGTTTGTCACGCCGGGTGGGACATCGGACTGAAGCGGCGGAGCGGCGGCGCAGTTCTTCCGGATTACCAGCCCCGGTGGTGGTACGTGAGGATTCGGACCGTTTCTCGGGGTCGCGGCGGCTCGAGGGAGCGCCGCCGAGCGCGGAATCGGACCGGGTCGAGCCAGACTTCGGGAACCGACGACCGACTTCTTCCTTACCACCACTCCGGTTGGTATTCCGGAAGAATGGGCAGCGGACGGACCGCCACGAACCCGCGGCCGGCGGACGGACCGCCACGAACCCGCGGCCGGCGGACGGACCGCCACGAACCCGCGGCCGGCGGACGTCGACGCCACCGGGCCAATGGGCGGCGAGCTCAGGGGGCGGTTTGGCCGGGGCGGCGCTGCTCGCGGCCGAGAAGCGTCGGGCCGACGAGGAAGCGTGAGCCGAGATAGAGGACGAAGCTGATCGAGGTGACGTAGACGCTGACCGCGACATTCGTGACCAGGGCCAGCAGGATGCCGCCCAGGACGCAGGCCAGGGCGATCGTCACGCTGTAGGCGGCGGCGCGCCCGGGCCTGGCCGTCAGCCGCTCGGCCGAGGCGCCCGGGGTGATCAGCAGGGTCAGGATCAGGAGCACGCCGACGACCTGGACCGCTTCGGCGACGGCCGCGGCCATGATCAGCAGGAAGACGATCGCCAGGCCGCGGACCGGCACGCCACGGGCCTCGGCCACTTCGGGATCGACCGTCGCGAAGGTCAATGGCCGGTAGACGATCGCCAGGGCCACGATGGTCACGACCCCGATCGCCAGGAGGAGGACGACGTCCGAGCGGCTCACCCCTGTGATCGTGCCGAACAGGATCGCGATCGCCTCCGTGGCGTAGTGCGGATACAGGGTCAGGAACAGGACGCCCAGCCCGAGGCCGAAGGCCATCACCACCCCGACGACCGCGTCGCGCTCGCGGAGCCGGACGCCGAGGGTACCGATGAACAGGGCGGTGATCGTCGTCCCGGCCATCAGCCCAATCACCGGAGAGGCGCCCAGGAGGATCGCGCCGGCCGAGCCGGTGAAGCCCAGCTCGGCCAGGGCATGGACCGCGAACGCCATGTTCCGGGCGACGACGAAGCGGCTGACGATGCCCGACACGACCGCGATCACGATCCCGGCCGCGATCGCGTTCTGGACAAAGGGGTAGGCCAGGAGGTGGACGAGCTGGTCCATCAGGGTGCCGGCCGGAGCGGCGAACCGGAGCCGCCGCTGTCGTGGATCTCGGGCAGATGGTGGGGCTCCTCCATCTCGAAGCCGGACCCGCTCGAGTCGCTCACCACCAGGATCCGGCCGTGGACCCGGAGCACGTCGACGTGCGAGCCGTACAGGTCCGACATCCGCGCCGAGGTGAGGACCTCGTCGGGCGTACCGGCTGCCCAGCGACCGTTGACCACGAACAGGACCCGGTCGACGAGGTTGAGGATCGGATTGACATCATGGGTCACGAAGAGGACCGTCCGCCCGGTCCGTCGCTGCCAGCCGCCGATCAGCTCGGTGATCTCCTGCTGGTGGCGCAGGTCGAGGCTGGCCAGCGGCTCGTCGCACAGGAGCAGGTGCGGGTCCCCGACGATCGCCTGGGCGATTCGCAGCCGCTGCTGCTCGCCGCCCGACAGGCGCCCGATCGGGGCATCGGCGTACGGTGTCGCCTCGACGGCCTCGATCACCTCGCTGACCCGGCGATGATCGGCCGCGGAGGTCCGGCTGATGCCCCAGCGGTGACCGTCGATGCCCAGCTGGACGAGGTCCCGGCCGCGCAGCGGCAGGTCCTGGTCGAAGGCCTGGTGCTGGGGCACGTAGCCGATCCCCGGGTTGCCCCGCCGGGGTGGCGCCCCGAGGACGTCGACCGACCCGCTCGACAACGGGGTGAGGCCCAGGATCACCCGCAGGAGCGAGGTCTTGCCCGAGCCGTTTGGTCCCAGGATCGCCACGAACGACGGCTCGTCGAAGGCGAGCGACAGGTCGCTCCACACCCGCCGGTCGTGGTAGTCGAGCGTCGCCCGATCGAAGCGGACCGAGGTCCGCGGCCCGTCGTCAGCCACCGCCGGCCAGCGCCTGGTCGAGCTGCTCGAGCTGGCCGACCTGCCAGGACGCGTAATCCGGGTAGTCGGCCGGGATCGTCTCCGCAACCCCCACCACGGGGATCCCGTTGGAAACCGCCAAGTCATGCATCTGGGTCGTGATCGGTGAGGTCACCTGGCTGTTGTACAGGAGGACCTTGACCTTCTTGCCGGTCAGCAGGTCGCTTTCGGCGGCGACATCGGCCGGTGCCGGGTCGGTGCCGTCTTCGATCGACTTCTGGAAGCCCTCGGGGGTCAGGACCCGCAAGCCGATCGCCTCGGCGAGATACCCGGCAACCGGTTCCGTGAAGGCGACCGGCGTGCCGCTGAAGCGGGTCTTCATCGCGGCGATCTTAGTCGCGATTGGTTGGAGCGAGGCGAGGTAGAGCGCCTTGCGCGCGTCGAAGTAGAAGGCGTTGGCAGGGTCGATGGCATCGAGGGCGGCCGTCACGGCCGTGGCCACCGCAGGCATCGTCGACGGGTCGTACCAGATGTGGGCATTCGATCCGTCCGGCACCGTGAGCAGGTCCTGGACGCTGATCACCGCCCGATTTGAGCTCGGAGACGCCGCGAGGAGCTTGTCCATGAAGGCGTCGTAGCCGAGGCCGTTGACGACGACCAGGCGGGCATCGGCGACCAGCGTCGCCGCCTGCGGACTGCTCTCGAAGGCGTGCGGGTCGGCGTTCGGATCATTCAGCAGGCTCGCCACGCTGACCCGGGCACCGCCGATCCGGGCCAGGAGGTCGGCGTAGAAGTTCTCCGTCCCGAGCACCGCGATGGGCGCAGCGCTCCCGATCGGTGCGGGGCCCGCCGTGGCCGGCGCCGCCGGTACGGCGGAGCTGGTCGTCGAGCCGGCGCACGCCGCCAGGCTGAGGAGGACGAAGGCGATCCCACCAGCGACCAGATTGAGTCTCAACGATGGCTGCACCATTGCATCTCCTTGCGAATTGCCTGCAACCATAGTAAATGAGACTCGGTATCGTCAAGAGGCGGCCGGATTTCGTCGGAGCCGTGGTATCGTCGGCGCATGGCCGACCCTTCGACGATCGAGGATGTGCTGGATCGAGCCGGCTACCGGCGCACCGAGCCGCGCCGGGTCGTGGCCCGGCTCATCGCCGATCGCGCCGGTCACTTCACCGCCGCCGACCTCGTGGACGATGCCCGCCAACAGCGTCTCGAGGTCGGGCGCGCTACGATCTTCCGGACACTCGAGTTGTTCACCGAGCTCAACGCGGTTGAGCGGGTTGACCTGCCGAGCGGCGACCATGCCTACGTCGAGTGCGAGCCGGTTCACCATCACCACGTGATCTGCTCGCAGTGCGGACGAGCGACCGAGGTCGAGGCCTGCGGGATGCCGGCCGTCATCCGGGACGTGGGCAAGGCAACCGGATTCAAGATTCAATCCCACCGCCTGGAGCTCTTCGGGATCTGCCCGGACTGCCTGGCGTCCAACAGCCGACGCGGCTGACCAGCGTTCCGAGGCCCGCCATCCCGACCCAGCCGCCGCCACCACCCAACCCAGCCTCCCGCCGCCGCCGGCGCCAGCAGCAGCGGGCGGAGGCTGCCACCCACCCTCCCGCCCGGCGCCCGAGGACGCTGCCGGCGCCCCGGCCGATCTGGCAGAACCCGACGGCGATCGTCACCGCCCTGGCTGTGATCGCCACGATCATCCTGGTCATCGTCCTCAACTCGAAGGGCACGCCGGCGCCAACCCCGGCCACCCTCATCCCGCCGGAGAGCCCGGTGGCGGCCACGATCCCGCGCCAGGGCACCCTCCTCGGCTCGACCAGTGCCCCGGTCAAGGTCGACGCCTGGGAGGACTACCAGTGCCCCTACTGCCAGGTCTGGTCGATCCAGTGGGAGCCCCACGTGATCCAGGACTTCGTTGCCTCGGGGACCGTCCAGTACCAGTTCCACGACTTCTCGTTCATCGGCAACGGGAAGAGCCCGGACGAGTCGCTCGACGCGGCCGTGGCCGCCCAGTGCGCCGGCGACCAGGGCAAGTTCTGGGAGTATCACGGCTGGCTCTACGCCAACCAGAACCCGGCCGGCGAGAACAAGGGCTGGTTCACCCGGGCCACGATCGACGCGATCGCCGCCAAGGTCGGTCTCGACAAGGCCACGTTCGATACCTGCCTGGCCGATCCGGCCAAGGCGACGGCGGTCCGCGCCGAGACGACGGCCGGGACGGCCCTCGGGGTGGACAGCACGCCGACGATCTTCGTCAACGGCAAGGCCATCTCGTTGACCACCTACACCGACCTGGCGGCGATGATCCGCTCGCTGGCGCCGGCGGCACCGTCGGCCTCGGCCGGCGCATCTGTCCCGGCGGCCACGCCCAGCCCGGCCGGTTCGCCGGCCGCCAGCGGCTCAGCCTTGCCATGACCGTGCGCCGGAGCGGCCCGCTGGCCAGCGGCCTGGCGTTCGTCGGCCTGCTCATCGCGGCCTACCTGGCCTGGACCAAGCTGAGCGGCGGGCTGCCTGCCTGCGGGCCGCTGCACGGCTGCGACACGGTCGCCCTCAGCCCGTACAGCGAGCTGTTCGGGATCCCGGTGGCGTTGTTCGGGCTCGCCTTCTCGATCCTCCAGCTCGGCCTGGCGGTGACCTGGTGGCGCCGCGCCGACCGTCGGGCGCTCCTCGGGTTGTACGGGCTCGGCCTGCTGGGCGTGCTCTTCGTCGCCTACCTGACCTACCTCGAGCTGTTCGTCATTGGCGCGATCTGCGTCTGGTGCGTGACCTACGGCCTGACGATCGTCGCCGGCTGGCTGCTGGCCACGCTGGCGCTGAGGCGCACGCCGGCGGCCTAGGTGTCGTTCCTTGAGCCCGGCCGAATCCCCAGCCGCCCAGCCGAGTCCCACGGCCGGGCAGGACGATCGACCGATCTTCGCCGGCTCCCGGCTTGGCTAGGCTGGCAGAATGGCAACAATGCCCAGCATCCGCAGATCCGCCAAGCCGACCGAAGCGACGCCGCCGCTGATCGGTGACACCGCCCGGGGCGCCTATGTCGCCTGCCCGTCGTGCGGCCGTCCGGTCGCTGACGGGCTGGTTCGCTGTCCCGGCTGCGGGATGCGCATCCTGCTCGGCGTCGCCGCGTCGCGGGCGCTCCTGTTCCTGACGACCGGCGCCGTCCTCGGCCTGCTGGTCGGAGGCGTGTCCGTGGGCTGGATCATGAGCTCCGTTCGGGCGCCGGCCAGCGGGCCCTCGGCGGTCGCTACCCAGGCGTCGCCGACGCCGGGCGAGACGCCCGGCTCGAGCATCCCGGACGTAGCGATCGATCCCCTCGCGGCGAGCGCCCTGCGCCAGGTCGCCTCGACGGACGCCCAGTTGGCCGCCTCGGTTGTCGCCCTGACCCACGAGCTGCGATCACGGCCGATCGATACGGCGGCGATTGCGGCGACGTTGCGCCAGGTCTCGGCCTCGGCGACCTACGGTGCCTCGGTGGTCGGCTACCTCAGCGCCTGGCCGGACGCGGCCGGGCTCCAGGGCCGGCTGGGTCCGTTCTACACCCAGGTCCGGGCGGTGGCCGCCAACGGGCTGGCCGCGACGCTCGCCAGCCAGACGGCCTACCAGAAGGCCGCGAACCAGATGCTGACGGTCCTCGGTGCGCTGCCGTCGATCCAGGCCGACGAGCGCAGCCTGGCGGCCAGCGCCCGGATCGAGCTGCCCGGCGGCGCCGGGGCCACCGCGACGCCGGCGGCCTCGAACTAGCTCCCCGGCCCGTAGCCGGTCAGCTCGACATAGCCTTCGCCGCCGATCGACCGGCCGGCGCGCACCGCCGTCACGACCTGCGAGCCCTCCCAGTAGGTGACGCCGGTCGTCGCCCGCGTGTCGAGCTCCTGGGCTGCGACCGTCGGCTGGAGGTTGATCTGGAGGTCCTGGCCGGGGATCGACACGGTCCAGCCGGCCGGGTACCTGGCCTCGCTGGCCGGCGAGGTCCAGTGCCCGGTGACCGTGACGCTGAAGGCGCTCCGGTCGAGGTGGTTGGCCCGGCCGGCTGCGTCGACGAGCGTGCCGTAGACGAGGACGTCGCTGCCGTCGGCCGCCCGGACGAGCGACAAGGTCAGATCGGTGCCGTCGGCGAGGTTGACCGCGAACCAGTCCCAGCCACCGCCGCCGACGGCGATGAAGTCGCCCCACTGGTGGTCGAACCAGGCCGTCCCGTCGACCTCCAGGGTCCGCCCGTCGACGTCGATCGAGCCGCTCGCGGCGAGATCGGTCCGGGAGTAGTAGTACGACCCGCCGGCCGGCCCGAAATCGATCCAGCCAGCCCCGCCCTCCAGGACGGCCGGCTTCGAGGCCGTCAGGGCCAGGTCGAGGCCCAGCCCGGCCGGCGCCCCGGCCCTCGCCGCTTCGGCCGGCGACAGGCTCGCCGTGAGGCGGTCGGTCCCGTTGACCCCGGCCATCGTCCAGGCCGGGCGGCCGGCGGTTGTCGGATCGGTCGGATCCGGCCCCAGCAGGAAGGAGAAGCCCGCCGGCGAGGGGACACCGGGGCTGCCCGCAACGGCGCCCGCCGGGCCCGCCCCGCCCCCGGCGACGAGGTCGACGCCCGGCCCGACGACGCTGCGCTGGGCGTAGTGGAACGCGTTGCCGCCCTCGTCGGTGATCGCCAGGTGCGAGGCCCAGCTCACCGGGAAGCCGCCCCGCTCGGCCCGGAAGACGACGTACTCGAAGCCGTAGCGTGCTCCGCTGGCCCGGTCCCGGAGGTGGCCGGTGTAGTACCACCACTCGGTCAGCCGGTGGTGGGCGCCGTCGTCGAGCGGTAGCTGGACCGGCATCGGGTCGGCGGCCACCGACGGCGCCGGCGAGATCGGCGGCTCGGGTCGGAGGGAGGCCGCCGCGTTGGCCAGGATCGGGCTGCCGCCGCAGGCAGCGCTGCCGAGCGCCACGACGCAGGCGAGCGCGACGAGCCGCCGGGCCGCGATCATCGGCGGACCTCCGGTCCGGGCTCCACGCCCGCCGCCGCCCGGGCCTCGATCTCGACGCCCGGCAGGCGCTCCGCGAGCCAGCGCCCGAGGCGCTCCGGCATCCACCAGTTCCAGACCCCCAGGAGGCGCATCGTCGCCGGCACGAGCAGGGCCCGGACGATCGTCGCGTCGATTGCCACCGCGATCGCCACGCCCAGGCCGACGGCCTTGATCAGGACGACATCGGCGAACGCGAACGAGCCGGCGACCACGACCACGATCAGCGCCGCCGAGGTCACGATCCTGCCGCTCCGCTCGAGGCCCCAGGCGACGGCCTCGCTGTTATCGCCAGTCCGGTCCCAGGCCTCCTTCATCCGGGTCAGCAGGAAGACCTCGTAGTCCATCGACAGGCCGAACAGGACGCAGAACAGGATGACCGGCAGGGTCGTCTCGACGTAGCCGAGGGGCTGGAAGCCGAGGAGCGCCGACAGGTTGCCGTCCTGGAAGATCCAGACCAGGGCCCCGAACGAGGCCAGGATCGACAGGCTGTTCATGACCAGGGCTTTGGCCGGCAGGACCGCCGAGCGGAGCAGGACGAGCAGGACGAGGTAGGTCGTGACCAGGATGAACAGCGCCGTTCGGGGGAAGTCGGCAGCGACCCGGTCGACGACGTCGGTCACGTCGGCCGCCCCGCCGGCGATCAGGACCGTCGTCCCCGGGGGCGGCGCCAGGGGCCCCGTCGTCGAGCGCAGGTCGGCGACCAGTGCCCGGCCCTGGTCGGCGTTGGGGCCATACGGCGTGGTCAGCGTGAAGGCGGTCAGGTCGCCCTTCGTCGTGGCCGCCAGGGTCAGCCCCACGAAGCGGTCCGGCGGCCCGCTCGGCGATCCGTACAGGAGCTGGTACTGGGCCAGGCCGATCCGCGGGTCGAGGTCGACGTAGCCGCTGACCGAGGTCACTCGCGGATCGGCGGCCAGCCGCCGCGAATAGGCGTAGAGAGCGGCAACGTTGGCCGGGCTCGTGGCCGGACCGGTCGTCCGGATCGCGAGCGACAGCGGCGCGAAGCGGCCATCCCCGAAGGCGGCGTCGAGCCGGTCGAAGGCGACCCGCGAGGGGACGGTGTCGGGCAGGATCGTGGCGTCCGGTGCATTGAGCCGGACGTGGAGGAAGGGGGTGCCCAGGAGGAGCAGCAGGCCCAGCGTCGGCAGGAAGACGAGCAGCGGCCGGCGCATGACCCGACGGGCCAGCCGAGCCCACGGCTCGCTCGGCGAAGGCCCGGCGTTCACCCGGCGGACGGCGAGGCGATCCAGGCGCGGGCCGAGGATCGACAGGATCGCCGGCAGGAGGGTCAGCGCCGCGAGCACGGCCACGCCGACCACGATCGCGCCCGGCGATCCCGACCGAGCGCAGGATCGTGAACTCGAACAGGACCAGGCCGAGGAGCCCGAGGAGCACCGTCAGGCCGGAGAAGAAGACCGCCCGCCCGGCGGTGGCCACGGCCACCTGGACCGCCGCCGCGACCGCCGCCTGGGGATCGTCCGCCGGCAGCCGCCGGCGGAGCTCCTCGCGGAACCGGCTGGTCATCAGCAGGGAGTAGTCGACCCCCAGGCCGAGCCCGAGCAGGGTCGCCAGGTTGAGCACGAAGATGCTCATCTCGGTGAAGCTCGCCACGACGAAGATCGCGGCCAGCGAGACGAGCACGGCCGCGCCGCCCACGGCGAGCGGGACGCCGGCCGCGACCACCGACCCGAAGACGAGCAGCAGGGCCAGGCCGGCCAGCGGCAGGGAGACGACCTCGCTCCGGCGCAGGTCGTCCTCCGACACGGTCTGGATGTCGCCGTAGAACGCCGGGCCGCCGGCCAGGGCGATCGTCACCGGACCGGCCGGCAGGGCAGCCAGGCGAGCCTCGATCGCCGGCAGCGCCGCCGGCGAGTCATCCGGGCCGATATCGAGCAGGACGACGTCGTAGGCGACCAGCCGGTCGGCCGAGACCTGGCTCGGGGCCAGCTCGTAGGACAGCGACCTGGGCGACGTACGGGGCGCCCGTGATAGCGCCCCGGGCTGCACTGGTGGCAGTCTCGAAGGCGGGCTCACCGGCCTTCGCGGAGCTGGCTGAGTAGACCAGGACGAGGGCCGACTCGGGCAGCCCGAGCTCGTCGTGGAGGACGGCCCGGGCGCGCGACGACTCGAGGGCCGCGAGGTTGAAGCCGCCCGCATGGAGCGCGCCGGAGGCGCGCGGCGCCAGGGGCAGGGCCACGGCCAGCAGCACGGCCCACCCGGCGACGATCCGCCAGCGCCGGCGGTAGGCGATCCGGCCGAGGCGCTCGAAGATCGTCATCGGGTCGCGCAAGGCCGGCAGAGCCGGCGCGAGGCCGGCAGCGAGGCCGGCGGATCGCAGGCAGGGACGTCGGCCGACACCGATCTGGGGGCATGACCGAATCGTACGCGTCCGGGCGGCGTGATCCATGACGACCGGCGTGGATACCTCCCGCTGGTGGATACTGTGCGGTGGCCACGGCGGGACGGTGCCACCCCGCTTGACGCCACGCCGAGGGACGAACAGGGTGGAGCCTCGCCACACGGGGTCCAGTGAGCGCGTCGCTGGAGCTCCCGATCGATCCGAACTCCGGCTCGGCCCGGATGAGCTGGCGCACGCCCAGTCGCTGGTCCTCGAGCTGTGCCGGGCCAGGTCGCTCCAGCATTGCGCCCTGTTCCTGTGGGATCCGGCAGTCGGGCGCCTGCGCCTGGCCGCCCAGCAGTGGGGTGCCGGCGAGGACCTCGGCGAGGTGACCGCCGGGAGCTGGGCCATCGCCATGAGCGGGATCTGTGGCCGGGCGTACCGGACCGGGCGGCCGGTCGTGGTGCCCGACGTGGAGGACGACCCCGACTACCTGAGCTTCCCCGGCAGCCGGACCCGGAGCGAGCTTGCCGTGCCCGTCGTCCTCGACGGCCGGCCGATCGGCGTGGTCAACCTCGAGAGCCCGCGCCGGGCGGCCTACGGGCAGGCCGACATCGACGATCTGGTCGGCTGGGCCGCGACCGCCGCCGAGTCGCTCCGCACCTTCTACGGCGATCCGGGCTGACGGCCGTCTGCTACGATCCCGTCGTTCAATCGCAGATCGTCGAGGCGCCCAGGTGCAACTCCTCCTCGCCCCGTTCCAGGGCCCGCTCCAGTTCGCGATCTTCAGCATCGCCAGCGTGATCGGCGGTGGGTTCGTGTTCATCTTCGCCCGGGCCGCGATGTCGTCCGAGGGCCGCTCGCCGGGCCTGGTCAAGGCGATCACCAACCCCAACACGAAGTTCCTGTTCACGTTCCTGGCGATCGGCTGGGCGCTCGTCTTCGGGATCGGCCTCCAGCTCGTGCCCCACGAGGGCGCCAACTCGCCGTACGGCGGCCTGGCCCTGATCGCCCTGTTCTCGGGCTTCTTCATCCTGATGGGCCTGCTCTGGTCGGTGATCGGGGAGTAGCCCGGCCGGGGCCGCCGGTCATCCGGTCTTCGCCCCGGTTCGCGATGACGCCGCCGCCACCACCCGAGCTCGATCCAGCCATTCGCCGGGCGCTTGCCGCCGGCCTCTACAACCGGACCTGGGAGCTGCTCGAGCTGCCCTCGCGGACGCTCGCCCAGGACGACGAGATGATCCACACGGCCCATGCCTCCCGCTACCACTCGGGTGAGGTCGGTCTGGCCGTCAACCTCGCCCGGGGCGAATGGCTCTGCTCGCGTGTCTACGCGGTCCTCGGGCGGGCCGAGCCCGCCCTGCACCACGCCCGGCGCTGCCTGGAGCTGACCGAGGCAAATCCCGAACGAGACGACTGGGACCTGGCCGGCGCCTGTGAGGCGATGGCTCGCGCCGAGCTCGTCGCGGGCGACCTCGCGGCGGCCACGGAGTGGAGGGCGAAGGGCCTCGCCGGTCTCGACGGGATCGCTGATCCGGAGGACCGCGCTCCGATCGAGGCCGACCTGGCGGAGCTCGGACCACGCTGATCAGTCAGGCGAGCGGTTCTTCGGGCTCTCGTCCGATTCGGAGGTGATCGTGACCGAGGCAGACCGCTACCCGGTCTTCCGCCTCGATCCGCTCGCCTGACCAGTGCCGCAGCTGCGAGCCGCCGCGCAGGCCCTGATAGCCCTGCCAAATCGCGAGTTCAGTCGAGCGTATGTCGGAAGAACCGTGCGCGGAGCTCCGAGCAGCCGACCATCCCCTTTGTGGCACGCACGAGATCAACCCTTTGGCGGGTCCCCGAGACGGGACAACGGGTCAACCTCGACCATAAGCGCGACTTAGCTCGCGATTTGCCAGCCACGGCGCGGAGGACGGAGGCGCCCGCCGCCGTGGGCAAGGCATCCCCGCACCAGGGATCCGGCGATTGGCTGGACCGTTCGCTGCGGAGCAGGCTATGATCGGCATGCAGAGTGCATAGACTTTATGCGTCTAGGGTCGGGACCAGCACCAGTTCGAGCGTCGAGGCAGGAGATCAGCGCGTGGATGCCCAGGAGATCCAGATGGCTGTCGCCCGCCAGGCCGCGGTCGAGGCCGACGCCCACCCGTTCGTCAACCGGCGCGACCCGGCGCGGGCCCTGGGACCCGACGGCCGGCCCGCGGTCAGCCGGCGCGCGCCGATCTGGGCGGACGTGCCGGACGAGAAGTGGAACGACTGGCGCTGGCAGCTCAGCCACCGGGTCAACGACCTGGAGGAGATCGAGCAGATCCTCGAGCTGACCGACGAGGAGCGCGAGGGCCTCTCGGCGCCGGACAAGTTCCGGGTCGACATCACGCCGTACTTCATCAGCCTGATCGACCCCCACGATCCCGACGACCCGATCCGGCGCCAGGTCATCCCGCTCGGCCGCGAGCAGCAGGCGTTCACCGGCGATGATGGAGGACTCGCTCGCCGAGGACCGCCACTCGCCGGTGCCCGGCCTGGTCCATCGCTATCCCGGACCGGGTCCTGATGCTGGTCACGACCCAGTGCGCCAGCTACTGCCGCTACTGCACCCGGAGCCGGATCGTCGGCGACCCGACGCAGAACTTCAACCGCAAGGAGCACGAGGCCCAGCTCGACTACCTGCGCCGGACGCCCCAGGTCCGCGACGTGCTGATCAGCGGCGGCGACGGCCTGACCCTCGCGCCCGAAGCTGTTCGAGTCGATCCTGCGCGGCCTGCGCGAGATCCCCCACATCGAGATCATCCGGATCGGCTCGCCGCGTGCCGGTCTTCCTGCCCCAGCGGATCGACGACGAGCTGTGCGAGATGCTCGAGCAGTACCACCCGCTCTGGATCAACCTCCACTTCAACCACCCCAACGAGATCACGCCCGAGGTCAGCCGGGCGGTCGACAAGCTGACCCGGGCCGGGCTGCCGGTCGGCAACCAGTCGGTCCTCCTGGCCGGGCGTCAACGACTGCGTCCACATCCAGCGGGCGCTCGTCCACAGGCTGGTCGAGAACCGGATCCGGCCCTACTACCTCTACCAGTGCGACCTGGTCGAGGGCTCGGGCCACTTCCGGACGCCGGTCGGCAAGGGCCTCGAGATCATGGAAGGCCTGCGCGGCCACACCAGCGGCTACGCCGTCCCGACCTACGTGATCGACGCGCCCGGCGGCGGCGGCAAGATCCCGGTCATGCCCAACTACCTGATCAGCTACTCGGACCACAAGGTCGTGCTGCGCAACTACGAGGGCTACATCACGACCTACGAGGAGCCGCCGACCTACCAGCAGCACGACCAGGCGCGCCTGCCGCTACTGCCAGCACGAGCGGCCGGAGCCCGGCCAGATCGGGCGTCCTCGGGCCTGCTCGAGGGCGAGCGGATGTGGATCGAGCCGAAGGGCTTCGAGCGAGATCCACGCCCGCGGCAACACCGAGGCGCACCGCCTCCAGGATCCCGCCAAGTGGGTGCCGTTCGGCGTCGGCGCGATCGAGGGCACGGCGAGCGGCTCCCTCCGGGTGATCGAGCCTGGAGCGGGGGCCCTGCCCGAAGCGAGCTCCGCGGCGGGCCCTGGTCCCGCGGCCGGCCCAGGTCCCGCGGCTGGCCCTGGTTCCGCGGCGGGCCCTGGTTCCGCGGCGGGCCCACGTACCGAGCGGCAGTACGGGCCCGGCGAGGAGCCTCGCCCCCGCGACGGGGAGCCGACCGGCTCGGCCCACGGCGAGCTGCTCTAGCGCCTCGCTCGAGCGGTTAGGAGCCGCCGGCCGCCAGGGAGGCGCCCTTCAGGAGCTGGCTGTCGCCCGAGCTGGCCAGCTGGGCGGCCGTCATCGAGCCGAGCTGGCTCGGCGTCACGATCGTGCCCTTGGGGTTCGAGTCGAGGCTGATGTCGGGCTGGATGCCCTGCTTCCAGATCTGGCGTCCGTCTCGGGTCAGCCATTCGATCGTGCCGACCAGCAGGGCCGAGCCGTCGCTCAGGTTGAACTGCTGGAGCACCGTCCCGGTCCCGAACGTCTTGGCCCCGATCAGCTCGCCGCGCTTGGCATCCTGGATCGCGCCGGACACGATCTCGGCCGAGCTCGCGGTGCCGTTGTCGACGAGGACCGCCAGGGGCAGGTCGGTCGCCGTCCCGCCGGACTTGACCGCGATCTCCGAGATCTTCCCGGTCCGATCCTGCTCGCGGTAGACGTCGCCATCCTTGAGGAACTGGCTGGCCACTCCGACCGCCTGATCGACGTAGCCGCCCGGATTGCCGCGCAGGTCGAGGACCAGGCCGGTCGCGCCGGCCTTGCGGGCGGCGGCGATCATCGTGACCAGCTCGTCGGTCGCATTGTTGGCGAACTCCTCGATCCGGATATCGGCCACCTTCGTGCCCGGGATCAGGGCCCAGCTGACCGATGGGACGTCGACCTTGGCCCGGACGATGCTGACGTCGATCGGGTTGGCCGCGCCCGAATGGAGGATCGACAGCTTGACCGTCGTGCCGGCGTCGCCCCGGATCTTGGCGACGACCGCGTCGACGCTCAGGCCCTGGGTGGTGACCCCGTCGACGCTCAGGACGGTGTCGCCGCCGAGCAGGCCGGCCTTCTCGGCCGGGCTGCCCGGGATGACCGACTGGATCACCGGCGCGCCGTTGACCGTGCTCATCTCGGCCCCGATCCCGACGACCGAGCCGCTCAGCGACGAATTCTCGGCGGCCAGGTCCTGGGGCGTCAGGAAGCGGGTATGGTCGGTGTCGCCCACGGCACTCAGCAGGCCGCTGATCGACCCGTAGGTCAGGGTCGTCGGGTCGAGCGCCGACGGGTCGACGTACTGGTCGTGGAGGATCTTCCAGGCCTGCTCGTAGACCGCGAACTGGGGCGGGAACGAGGCGCCCGGCTGGGGCAGGCCCGAGCCGACCGATGTCGCGCCGGGCTCCGCCGATACGCCGATCGCCGCGCCGGCGCCGAAGGCGATCGCGATCGCCAGGATGAAGGCCAGGATGCCCCGGCCCGAGGCCTGCCGGCTGCGCGTCGGCACGGACGGCTGCCAGCCCGGCGGCGGCGCCCAGGTCGACTGGACCGGCGCCGGGGCAAACCCGAGCAGCGGCGGGCCGTCGGCCCCTGGCGGCACAGCCGGCGGGCGTGGCTCGAGCGCCTGGGGCGGCCAGGCAGCCGGTTCGGGAGCGGGTTGCGGGCCCGCCCCGGGCACCGGTTCCGGGCTGGAACCGGTGCCGTCCGGGGGTAGCGTCATCGGTCGATGGGACTCGCGTGCGAAGCCATTGGCGCCCAGTGTGACCTACGCGCGCGACAAGCGGGTATCGGTCCGATAAAGATTCGGTCGGAATCGGGGGAGCCGCCGGTGTCCTTGCGCACCGCGACCTGACCCGACGGGCCGCCTCGCCGTCGCCGGATCACGGGGCTCCATGGTAGTCTCGGGGACAAGTCCTACCGGACAACTTCGTATTCGCTGCGGCGCCCGGCGCCGTGCCCAGGAGCCCTCCGTGACCCACGCTCCCGCCGACCGGGCAGCGGCGGTCCGGCTCGGGTCCGTGCCCCTCCGGCCGGCCCCCGCCGGGTTGCCCGACCCGAACCTCCAGCCACCGGTGGTCGCCGAGGCCGGCGACCCCTTCGCGCTGCTGCGGATCCTCGAGCTGGTCGCCCGGATCGAGCGCGGCCGTGCTGTCCGGATCGACGACATCGCCGCCGCGCTCAATGCGGCATACCTCGACTGGACGTTCGCCCCGGTCGTGGTCAGCGATGCCCTGGTCGGCCTCCAGGCCAACTGGCTCTCGGACTATCGCAACGCGTCGGGGATCGTCCTGGCCGACGGCCCCCGCGGCGCGACGGTCACGATCGAGGACTCGAGCCGGGTCGACCCCTGGATCGTGCGCCAGGTCGAGCGCGCCGCCGGCGCCTGTCGTGAGGCCCTGCTGGCGTTCAGCCGGCGGGGCGGGACCGGCTTCGATGACTGACCAGGGCGGCCCGCGCCAGCCCGGCCGCGCGATCCGCCCGGTCTGGATCCAGCCGACCTGTGCGTGTCCCGGGCGGACCGGTCGCGCCCGATCGTTGTCCGCCGATCCACGTCGCCCAACACGACTACCGTTCACTCCATGCGCAACCTCCAGGAGCCTTCCGACATGAGCACCACCCCCGTCCTCGTGGACGCAGCCTGGGCCCAGGCCCACCTGACCGACCCGACCGTGCGCTTCGTCGAGGTCGATGTCGACACCACCTCCTACGACCAGAGCCACCTGCCCGGCGCGGTCGGCTGGAACTGGACCAGCCAGCTCGCCGACGGGATCCGGCGCGATATCGCCGGCCGTGACGATTTCTCGACCCTGCTCTCAGCGAGCGGGATCGGCCCCGACACGACGATCGTGCTGTACGGCGACAACAACAACTGGTTCGCCGCCTGGGCCTACTGGCAGTTGAAGCTGTACGGCCACGCGGATGTCCGGATCCTCGATGGCGGGCGCAAGTACTGGCTCGACCACGGCCTGCCCCTGTCGATCGACGCGCCGGCCTATCCCGCCACGGGCTATCGCCTGCCGGAGCCTGATTTCGCCCTGCGCGCGTTCCGCGACGACATCCTGCCCCGGCTGTCGGACGCGGAACTGGTCCTGGTCGACGTCCGGGCCCCGGCCGAGTACAGCGGCGAGCTCATCGCGCCTCCCGGCCTGAGCGAGACCGCCCAGCGAGCCGGCCACATCCCGGGTGCCGCCTCGATCCCCTGGGCCCAGACGGTGCGCGAAGACGGCACGTTCAAGAGCCTCGACGAGCTGGCAGCGCTGTACGCCGCCAAGGGCGTGACGGCCGACAAGGACATCATCGCCTACTGCCGGATCGGCGAGCGCTCGTCCCACACCTGGTTCGTCCTGCACGAGCTGCTCGGCTATCGCCGGGTGCGCAACTACGATGGCAGCTGGACCGAGTGGGGGAGCATGGTCGGCGTGCCGATCGAGAAGACCTACGTCGCCCCGACGGCCTGAGCACGCGATGCGCCCCGGCCCGGGACCGGTGCCGGCCGGCGCGGAGATCGAGCCACTCGATGCCCGCGCCGTGCTCCGGCGCACCCTCGACGCCCTGGGCCCTGAGCTGGTCGCGCTGGCCAGCTCGTTCGGGCCCGAGGACATGGTCATCCTCGACCTGCTGGCCAGCCTCACCGGGCGGCCGCGGGTCTTCACCCTCGACACCGGCCGGCTGCCCCAGGAGACGTACGACCTGATGGACGCCGCCCGGCGCCGCTACGGCGTGACCATCGAGGCGGTCTTTCCGCAGCGAGAGGCCGTCGAGGCGATGGTCCGCGAGCGGGGCCCCAACCTGTTCTACGACTCGCTCGAGGCCCGCCGAACATGCTGCGCGATCCGCAAGGTCGAGCCGCTCGGGCGTGCCCTCGCCGGCCTGTCGGGCTGGATCACCGGCCTCCGCCGCGACCAGGCCCCGACCCGCACGACGACGCCCAAGATCGCGACCGACGAGGGCCACGGCGGGATCTGGAAAGTCGCGCCACTGGCCGACTGGAGCCAGGCCCAGGTGTGGGCCTACATCCGGGCCAACCAGGTCCCCTACAACGCCCTCCACGACCAGGGCTATCCGTCGATCGGCTGCGCCCCGTGCACCCGGGCGGTGACGGTCGGTGAGGATCCCCGCTCGGGCCGCTGGTGGTGGGAGCGCCCTGACGAGCGCGAGTGCGGCATCCACTTCGACCCGCTCACCGGGCGGATGAGCCGCAATCGTGACGTTGAAGCAGTCGACGGGCCGGCCGCCGCCGTGCTCGACCGGCGCGAGGTGTTCGATGCCTGAGTCGGCGACTCGGCCGCGGACGAGCCACCTGGACGTGCTGGAGTCGGAATCGATCCAGATCATGCGCGAGGTGGCCGCTGAATTCGAGCGACCGGTCCTGCTCTTCTCGGGCGGCAAGGATTCGATCGTCATGCTCCGGCTCGCCGAGAAGGCGTTCCGGCCGGCCCGCTTCCCGTTCCCGTTGATGCACATCGACACCGGCCACAACTTCCCCGAGGTCCTTCGCTTCCGCGACGACCGGGTGGCCGAGCTGGGCGAGCGGCTGATCGTCGCCAGCGTCCAGGACTCGATCGACCGGGGCCGGGTCCAGGAGGAGCCCGGCCACGACCCGTCGCGCAACCGGCTGCAGACGACGACCCTCCTCGATGCGATCGCCGAGCAGCGCTTCGATGCCGTCTTCGGCGGCGCCCGGCGGGACGAGGAGAAGGCCCGGGCCAAGGAGCGGATCTTCTCGGTCCGCGACGCCTTCGGCCAGTGGGATCCGCGCAACCAGCGGCCCGAGCTGTGGAGCCTGTACAACGGCCGAATCCACCGCGGCGAGCATATGCGGGTCTTCCCGATCAGCAACTGGACGGAGCTCGACGTCTGGACCTACATCGCCCGGGAGCGGCTGGCGGTACCCGAGATCTACTTCGCGCACGAGCGCGAGGTCGTCCGCCGCGACCGGATGTGGCTGGCCGTCGGGCCCTCGATCCATCCCCTGCCGGGCGAGGAGGCCCGCCGGCTCGTCGTCCGCTACCGGACGGTGGGCGACATGAGCTGCACCGGGGCGATCGAATCGCCGGCCGGCTCGCTCGATGCGGTCATCGCCGAGGTCGCCGTCGCCCGGATCACCGAACGGGGCGCGACCCGCGCCGACGATGCGTTCTCCGAGGCGGCGATGGAAGACCGCAAGCGCGAGGGCTACTTCTGATGGCCCTCGCCAACGACGCCCTCGGGCTCCGGCTGGGCGAGGCCGACCTGCTCCGTTTCTCGACGTACGGCTCGGTCGACGACGGTAAGAGCACGCTGATCGGGCGGCTGCTGTTCGACTCCAAGGAGATCTTCGAGGACCAGCTGGCGGCGATCGAGCAGGCCAGCCTCAAGCGGGGCGATGGCTACGTCAACCTCGCCTTGCTGACCGACGGCCTGCGGGCCGAGCGGGAGCAGGGGATCACGATCGATGTCGCCTACCGCTACTTCGCCACGCCCCGCCGCCAATTCATCATTGCCGACACACCTGGCCACGTGCAGTACACCCGGAACATGGTCACCGGCGGCTCGACCGCCGACCTGTCGGTCGTCCTGATCGACGCCCGGCTGGGCGTGGTCGAGCAGACCCGCCGGCACGCCGTCATCGCCTCGCTGCTCGGGATCGGCCACCTGGCCGTGTGCGTCAACAAGATGGACCTCGTCGGCTGGGACCAGGCCGCCTTCGAGCGCGCCCGGCAGCAGTTCGCCGCGTTCGCGGCCGGGCTGGCCGGCGTCCAGCAGATCACCTACATTCCCGTTTCGGCGCTCCACGGCGACAACATCGTCAGCCCCACCGAGCGGATGCCCTGGTACTCGGGCCCGACCCTGCTCGGCCACCTGGAGACCGTCGACGTGGCCGACCGGACCGACTGGACCCGGCGCCGGCTGCCGGTCCAGTGGGTGATCCGGCCGATGACCGAGGCCCACCACGACTATCGTGCCGCGGCCGGCCGGATCGAAGGCGGGATCTGGCGACCGGGCGACGAGGTCGTGGCCCTGCCCAGTGGCGGCCGCAGCCGGGTCCGCTCGATCGACACCTACGACGGCCCGCTCGACTGTGCCTATCCACCGCTGAGCGTCGCGATCCGGCTCGAGGACGACCTCGACGTGGGCCGGGGCGAGCTCCTCGTCGGCCCGGAGGCGTTGCCGGCCGTGGTCAATGAGCTTCAGGCGACCGTCTGCTGGCTGACCGACCGGCCGCTCCGGGTTGGCGAGCGATACGGCCTCAAGTCGGCTGCCCGCAGCGTCCGGGCGTTCGTCACCTCGATCGACCGCCGGATCGACATCAACTCGCTCGAGCAGGTCACCGGCGTGACCGAGCTCGGCCTGAACGAGATCGGGGTCATCTCGCTCCGCCTGTCCGCCCCGCTCGCCGTCGACCCGTACGCCGACAACCGGGCGACGGGCAGCTTCATCCTGATCGACGAGGCCTCGTTCGCGACCGCCGGGGCGGGGATGATCACCGGCTAGCCCCGCGCCCGATAATCGACCGATGGCGATCGCCTCCAGCACCCGTTCCGGCCTGCCCGCGCTCCTGCCGTCCGTCCGCGCCGACCGCCTGCCCGAGCTCGACGCGACCAGCCCGATCGACGCCGCCGAGCTGCTCGCCGGCTGGCCCGGGCTGGTCCTGCTCGAGAGCGCCCGGCCCGGCCGCCGGTCGCAATGGACCTACCTGAGCGCCGATCCGATCGCGGTCCTGGCCCGGCCCAGCGCGGGCCCCGATCCGTTCGCCGATGCGCGCCGGCTGCTGGCGCGCCTCGAGCCCGCCCCGGCCGGGGTGCCCGGCGGACCGCCGTTCTGCGGCGGCCTCGCCGGCTATCTCGGCTACGACCTGGGCATCGCCCTCGAGCCGCGGTCCGAGCTGGTGTCGAGCGACGACGCCCTGCCCGTCGTCCGCCTCGCTCTGCACGACTGGCTGATCGCCTGGGACCGCCGCTCGGGCCGGGCGTGGCTGTGCGGCCGGGCAGTCGACGACGACGACGGCCGGCTCGACCGCCGGCTGGCCGCGGTCCGCGAGCGGCTGGCCGCAGGCCCTCCCCGGTCGCGGACGACGGAGGGGCTCCCGGCCCTGGAATTCTCCTCCAGCCTGGATCGCCCGGCCTACGAGGCCGGCGTGGCGGCGGTCCGGCGGGCGATCCGGGACGGCGAGATCTACCAGGCCAACCTCGCCCGGCGCCTCGCCGCGCCATTCGACGGCGCCCCGTGGCCGCTCTACCGGGCCGTCCGAACCGGCGACCCGGCCCTGTTCGCCGCGTTCATCGACCTCGGCCCGGGTGAGGCCGGCGTCCGGTCCGGCCGGCCGCGGGCGATCGTCTCGGCCTCGCCCGAGGCGTTCCTGTCGGTCGATGCCGGCGGCACCGTGTCGACCGACCCGATCAAGGGCACCCGGCCCCGCGGCCGGTCGCCGGAGGAGGACCGGGTCCTGGCGGCCGAGCTGCTGGCCAGTGCCAAGGACCGGGCCGAGAACGTGATGATCGTGGACGTCCTGCGCAACGACCTCGGCCGGGTCTGCCGGCCGGGCTCGGTCCGGGTCCCGCGGCTGTGCCGGCTAGAGCGGACGAGCGCGGTCCAGCACCTCGTCTCGACCGTGACCGGGCGCCTGGCAGCCGGCCGCGATGCGTTCGACCTGCTTGCCGCCGGCTTTCCCGGTGGCTCGATCACCGGCGCCCCGAAGATCCGGGCGATGGAGATCCTCGAGGCCCTCGAGCCGGTCCGGCGCGGCCCGTACACCGGCTGCGCCCTGTGGCTGGGTCCGGACGGCCAGCTGGGCTCGAGCATCCTGATCCGCACGTTCGTGGCCGACGGCGCTCGGCTCAGCCTGCATGTCGGGGGCGGGATCACCTGGCGCAGCGACCCGGCCGGGGAATGGTTCGAGACGGTCGCCAAGGCGAGCGGTCCGCTCCGGGCGATCGGCGGCCGGGAGGACGAAGCGTGATGACCCGACCGGGATCCGGCCACTCGATCTGGCTCGACGGGCGCCTGGTCGATGCTGCCGGCCCGCACCTCAGCGTGACCGATCGGAGCTTCCAGCTGGGCGACGGCCTGTTCGAGACCGCCCGGGCCCGGCGGGGCGTGGTGATCGAGCTCGACGAGCACCTCGAGCGCCTGCGGGCCGGCTGCCTCGTGCTGGGCCTCAACCTGGCGGCCTCGGACGACCAGCTGGCCGAGGGCATCGCCGCGCTGCTGGCGGCCGAGGGGCTCGACGGCAGCGGGGCCAACGCTGGCCCGACCGGCGATCCCGGCCTGGTCGGCGATGCCGCATTGCGAGTCACGGTCAGCCGTGGACCGCTCGAGCGGCGGGGCCTTCTGCCGCCGGGCATCGAGGGCCTGGTCGCGACAGTCGCGATCCAGTGCTGGCCGTACGTCCCGACCTCATCCGAGCTGCTCGCCCGGGGCGTGCGGGCCGTCACCAGCGCGATCCGACGCGATCCCGCCTCGCCGCTGGCCGGGGTGAAGACGACCTCCCGCGCCGACTACGTCTACGCCCGCCTCGAGGCCGACCGGGCCGGCGCGGATGATGCCCTGTTCCTGACCCTCGACGGTCGGCTGAGCGAGGCGACGGCCGCCAACCTGTTCGTCATCGCCGGCCGGGCCCTGGCGACGCCGCCGATCTCGGCGGCGATCCTGGCCGGCACCACCCGCACCTGGTTGCTGGCCCATGCCGAGCAGCTCGGCCTGGTCCCGAGCGAGGTCGACCTCCGGCCCGCTGACCTGCTGGCCGCCGACGAGGTCGTCCTGTCGGGCAGCGTCGCCGGGATCGTGCCCCTCGTCGCGTTCGATGGCCAGCCGGTCGGCGGCGGACGGCCGGGCCCCCGGAGCCGGGCACTGCGGGCTGCCCGCGAGGATTGGATCGACGCGATGTCGATGGCCGCCCTCCTGCCCCCGCCCGGCGATTGAGCCGGCCGTGACCCGCGACGAGCTGATCCTGCGCACCCGCCAGCTGGTGGCCGAAGGCGACCGGCTCCAGGAGAGCCCGTCGCTCGGCGCGCTCCAGGTCTGGCTCCAGCTCTCGGACGAGCTGCTGAGCGCGGCCTGGGGCACCATGGACCGCTATCACCTGAGCTGGCTGATGGTCGGCAAGTCGCGGGCGATCGTGCGCGGCCGGCCGATGCGCGACGACGAAGAGGCGGCCTACGTCCGCGACGTGGCGGAGCAGAAGACGGCCGCCCTGCGGATGAGCCTGGATGCCGTGGAGCGCAACCGGATGCCCTTCGTGGGTGAGACGAAGCGATGACCCAGACGGCCCTCGGCGGTGCGACCAGGGTGCCCGATCCGGATCCGATCGCCGCGGCCTACCTGCGCCTTGCGCTCCGCCTCGACCAGCACCTGCCGGGCTTCGTCGACGGCTACTTCGGCCCGGCCGCGATCAAGGCCGAGGTCGACCTCGAGCCGATCCGGCCGGCGGCCGCCCTGGCCGACGATGCCCGCCACCTGGGCGACCGGCTGCCGGTCGAGGTCGCCGAGCCCGAGCGGCGGGCCTGGCTCCATGCCCAGCTCGTGGCGATCGAGGCCAATGCCCGGGCGCTCGACACGGCACCGGCGGGCTACAGCGGGGCGGCCTACCTTGACCACGTCGAGCGCTGCTTCGACTGGCGTCCGGAGGCGCGACCGGCCGAGGCCTTCGCGGCGGCCCGGGCCGAGATCGACCGGCTCCTGCCGGCGACCGGCGGCGCGCTCGTGGAGCGCCTGGCGGCCTGGGACGACGCCCTGCTCATCCCCGCCGATCGACTTCGATCCGTGGTCGACTGGCTCGTGGCGCTGCTCCGCGAGCGGGCCGGCCAGCTCTTCGGGCTGCCGGCCGGCGAGGCCCTCCGGGTCGGGCTCGTGACCGGCCAGCCCTGGTCGGGCTACAACTGGTATGACGGCAACCTGCGCTCCCGGGTCGACCTCAACGTCGACCTCCCGGTCCGCGGCCCGGACCTCATCGGCCTGCTCGCCCACGAGACGTATCCCGGCCACCACCTCGAGCACGCCTGGAAGGAACGCCAGCTCGTCCGGGTCGACCGGCGGCTCGAGGCGAGCATCCTCCTGATCAACACCCCCGAGTGCCTCGTCAGCGAGGGCCTGGCCGATCTTGGCCGCCGGTTCGCCGTGGACCCCGGGGCCGAGGTCGAGCTCCTCGCCGAGCTGCTCGATCGGGCCGGCCTCGGCGCCCGGCGCGCCGGCCCGGCCGTCGCCGAGATCGCCGCGATCGCAACGGCACTCCGCGCGCCACGGGCCCGGCTCCGCGAATTCGACGTCAACGCGGCCCTCCGGCGGCATGTCGACGGCGCCGACCATGCCACGGTCCGGGCCGAGTTCGAGTCGGTCGCCCTGGCCACGCCCGAGCGCGCCGAGAAGCGGCTCGAGTTCATCGAGCATCCCCTCTGGCGGACCTACGTCTTCGTCTACTCCGAAGGCGAGGCGCTCCTCGGCCGCTGGCTGGAGCGCGTCGCCGAGGCCGGCCGGCCGGCCCGCTTCCGACGGTTGCTGGTCGAGCAGCTCAGCCCATCTAGGATCGTGGCGGAATCCCTAGGGGGTGCCGCCTGACCCCTTGACCGACTTGGTCATCGGCCCGCCGTCGACCCGGGTGGCGTAGCACTGGACCGTCCGGTCGCCGCTCGACCAGCCGTCCGACTGGGGATAGAACAGGCCCACCGTGAGATCCGGGCTGTTGTCGACCGTCGCGCCGACGTAGGTCGTGAAGACCGGGTTGCAGTGGTCGACTGCGAACTGGATGAAGTCGTTGTCGGCCGGGTAGGTCGCCGCATCCGGGTAATCCGTGATGAAGAAGATCTCGCCGGAGTGGCTCTCGGTGCAGGGGTGGTGCTGGACGGAGCTGATGTCGATGTTCGCGGACGGCACGTCGAAGCAGTCGCCGATGGCCAGGTCACTGGCATTACCGGTCAGCCGATCCCGGAACAGGAACAGGCCGCCGACGACGACAACGAGCACGACGAGCCCGATGACCAGGCCCTTGCTCACCCGCGGCCGGCCGGTCCTGGGCGTGAGCGGCTTGCCCGTCGGCGCCGCCGGCGCCCCGGGCGTCGACCAGCCGGCCGGTGGCGTGTCGAAGCTCGAGCCGCTCGGAGCGCCGAAGCCCTCGCCGGCCGGCATCCCGAAACCGGCGCCCCCATCGCTCGGCGCGGCCGCCGGCGGCGGGGTCGGCGGCCAGGCCGACCCGGCTTCCGGGGCGGGGGCCGCGGCCGGCTCGCCGGTCGGGTCGGGCATCAGCGGCGGTTGCCCGGCGTCGGGCGAGCCGGATTGAGGATCGGGCAGGCCGGCCCCGCCGGGAACCATCGGATCGGTCAATGTCCACCTCCTGCGCGCAGGATACTGACCGATCGCCGGTCGCATTGGCCGGATTCGCGCTGCGCTAGACTCTATAGCCGTGAGTCACCCAGCCCTGGGCCTGCCGCCCCTCGACCCGACCGCCGGACTGCCGGCCGCCGCCGCCCGCCTCCGGGCGGCCCGGGCGCGCCTCGGGGCGCGCGCCCTGGAGATCGCGATCGAGCTCGATCCGAC
The DNA here is from genome assembly GCA_963727055.1 of uncultured Chloroflexia bacterium. GTDB lineage: Bacteria > Chloroflexota > Limnocylindria > Limnocylindrales > CSP1-4 > Palsa-1033. The sequence continues at coordinate 821,701 of CAVSEN010000002.1, read as the reverse complement.
GATCAACGAGCACAACGACGAGACCGGCGTCCGGCTCCTCCTGCGGGACACCGAGATCCTGGTCGACGAGCTGGCCGACGCAATGGCGACCGGTAGCGTCGCCGCGATCCACTCGTGGGCCGAGCAGGCGTCGGTGATCTACCGCCGTCGCCGGGTGCCGATGGACAACCTGATCGCCCTGTGCGAGGGCCTGCGCGAAGCCGGCCAGGCGGTCCTGACCCCGGCCGAGCGGCCGGCTGCCGACGCCGTCCTCGATACCGCGATCGAGCGCTTCCGCTGGCAGCGCCGGCTGGCCGGCGACGCCCGCAAGCGCAACCGGATCCTCCAGTTCATCTACAAGGGTGCCTGAGCGTGACGGTCAAATGGGTCAAGAGCGACCCACTGGTGATGAACGGCGAGCCGTTCTGCTACGGCAGCCGGCTGACGGTGCGCCAGCTCCTCGAGCTGCGCCGCAACGGCTATGACCTGAGCCGGATCCTGACCGAGCACCCCGAGCTGCGGGCGATGGGCATCGCCGTTGCCTATGCCTACGCTGCCGAGAACCGGACCCGCTACAGCGCGTTCTTCGAGGCCGACGGGTCCCTCGCCGGGCCCGGCTACAGCGAGACCGAGGCGGCCTTGCTGCCCGAGCACCTCCGCCTGCCGGGCATCGTGGTCAAGAGCCCCGGGCTGACCGCCTGACCGTCCGAACGACCGTGGCAGAAGTCGGCTACTTCATGAGCCTGGTCGCCTTCATCGACATCCTGATTCCGATCCTCCTGCTCGTCCTGATCATCCGGGCGATGGTCATCCTCCGCCGCCGCTCGGACCAGCTCGATTCGCTCGAGCGCCGGATCCGCGATCTCGAGGGCCGGGCGCGCCAGGGGCCGGGCTCCTGAACGTCCCCGTCCGCCCCGGTCATTTCCGAGTCATCTGGTAGGATTTCGCCATGACCGACGGACCTGCCACCGCTCCGAGCGCAAGCGACGCCCCTGCCGGGCAGCCGGCCGCGCCGTTCGACGCCGAGCGCCGGGCGACCGAGCTCGCGATCCTCGATGCCCTGCGGGGGGTCGTCGACCCCGAGATCGGGATGAACGTGGTCGAGCTGGCCCTGATCCGCCAGATCCTGCTGGGACCAGACTCGACCGAGATCAAGATGATCCTGACCACGCCCTTCTGCCCGTACGCCGGCTCGATGATCCAGCAGGTCAAGGAGCAGGCCGAGTCGGTGGTCGAGCACGACGTCAAGGTCACCCTGCTCGCCGAGCGCTGGGATCCGCGCGACGCGGGCCTGATGTGGTGAACGACTGACCGAAATGGATCGCATCGACTCGGTCGTGACCACCGGCCGGGGGGACGACGGGACGACCGGCCTGCTCTACGGCGGCCCGCGGGTCCGCAAGGATGACGCCCGGACCGAGGCCTACGGCACGGTCGACGAGGCGGTCGCCGCCCTCGGCCTGGCCCGGGCCGAGCTCGGCCTGAAGGGCCAGCTCGGGACGCTGAGCCCAGGCCTGGCCTCGGTGGCCGAGCTGATCCTCCGGCTGCAGCGCGAATTGTTCGTGGTCGGCGCCGAGCTGGCCACGACGCCCGAGGCGATCGATCGCCTCGTGGACGGCACGACCCGGGTCTCGGCCGCGATGGTCGGCGACCTGACCACGCTGGTCGTCGACCTCGAGAAGCGCATCGAGATGCCGCGCGAGTTCGTCGTCCCGGGCGAGACCCGGACGAGCGCGGCGCTCGAGCTCGCCCGGACGATCATCCGCCGGGCGGAACGGCGAGCGGTCGGCCTCCAGGCCACGGGCTTGCTTCGAAGCGACCACCTGCTACCGTATTTGAACCGGCTGGCCGACCTGGCCTGGGTCCTCGCCCGGGTCGCCGAGCAAGCCGAAGCGCGAACCAGCACACCAGCGCGGCCGGGAGGCCGCAGGCGGACCCGTCCGGCAGCCGATGCCGCCGGCGGGCCGGCGCCCCAGGAGTAAGGAAACAGGAGCGATGAACTACTACCAAACGCCGTCCCAGCTCGGAGTCCGGCCGGCTGCCCGCCTGGCCACCGGCCTTCGTCAGCCAGGCCCTGGCCTGGATGTTCGCCGGCCTGGCCATCACCGCCGTCGTGTCCTGGTTCGTGTCCAACGACGCCAGCCTGGCCGCCGCGGCCCAGACCCTCTTCCTGCCCGGGATCATCGTCCAGCTGGTGCTGGTGGTCGTGATCAGCGGCGGGATCCGGCGCCTGTCGGCGACCCTCGCCCTGGGCCTGTTCTTCGCCTACGCCGCCCTGACCGGCTTCGTCTTCTCGATCCTGTTCCTGGCCTACAGCCTGCCGGCGATCACCCTGGCCTTCGCCAGCGCCTCGGCGATGTTCGGCGTGTCGGCCGTCTTCGGGTTCGTGACCAGGCGCGACCTGAGCGTCTTCGCCCGGTTCTTCCTGATGGCCCTGATCGGGATCATCGTCGCCTCGGTGCTCAACCTGTTCCTGTTCCACAGCACCACGGCCAGCCTGCTGATCTCGTACCTCGGGGTGGCCCTGTTCGCCGGGATCACCGCCTGGGACATCCAGCGGATCAAGAACGGCGACCTGGCGGCGATGGCCGGCTCGATGGAGAAGGCGTCGGTGATCGGCGCGCTCCACCTCTACCTCGACTTCATCAACATGTTCCTGTTCCTGCTGCGCATCTTCGGTGGCGGCGGCCGGCGCTAGCCCAGGCCCGGCAGCCAACACGATGGCCGCTCCGCCGCGGCTGACCGTTGCCCTGACCTTCGACCACGACGCGATCTCCTCGGAGGTCGACCGGGAGCACGGCCCGGTGCTCCTGTCGCGGGGCGAGTTCGGGCCCCGGGTCGGCGCGCCGCGCGTCCTGCGGGTGCTCGAGCGGGAAGGGATCCGGGCGACCTGGTTCGTCCCGGGCCACACGATCGCCACGTTCCCCGACAGCGTCGCGGCGATCGTCGCCGGCGGCCACGAGCTGGGCTGCCACGCCTGGGCCCACGAGGACCTGGCCGGCCATCCAGCCGACGAGCGGGCGATCCTCGAGCGCTCCGTCGAGGCGCTCGCACGGGCGGCCGGCGGCCGCCCGCCGCGTGGCTTCCGGGCGCCGTACTGGTCGCTCGGGCCGCGAACCCTGGAGCACGTGGCCGACCTCGGCTTCAGCTACGACTCGTCGCTGATGGCCGACGACGTCCACCCCTACCGGGTCGCCGTCGGCGCCCGCCACGACCGGGCCGGCTCCGACCTCGGCCGGCCGGGCCCGCTGGTCGAGATCCCGATCAGCTGGGCCCTCGACGACTGGCCCCAGTTCGAGCCTGGGCCGACCGGCGTCGGGCCGATGAGCGCCCCGTCCAAGGTCCTCGAGATCTGGCAGGGCGAGCTGCGCTATGCGTGGGCGAACGAACCGGGCGGGGTGCTGACGATCACGATGCACCCCGAGGCGATCGGTCGCGGCCACCGGCTCGCGATGCTCGAGCAGTTCATCGCCACGGCCCGCTCGCTCGAGGGCGTCGTCTTCGAACGGCTCGGCAGCGTGGTCGAGCGCTGGCTGGCGGCGAACCCGGCACCGGCCGCCTGAGCGTCAGCCGGCGGTCGCCTGGCCGCCCCGGCCGAGCTGCGCCTCGAGCCGATCGGCCGGCAGCGGGACGGCGTACCAGTAGCCCTGGCCGCGATCGCAGCCGAGCTGGCGCAGGCAGTCGCGCTGCTCAACCGTCTCGATGCCCTCGGCGGTGACCTCGATCCCGAGCCCGTGGGCGAGGGCGATCACGGCCTGGACGATCGACCGGTTGGCATCGTCGTCGGCCAGGCCGGCCACGAACGAGCGATCGACCTTGATCGTGTCGAGGGGCAGGTGCTTGAGGTAGGCGAGCGATGAGTAGCCGGTGCCGAAGTCGTCCAGCACGAGCTTGACCCCCAGCCCGCGCAGCTCCTGGAGGGCCCGGATCGCGGCCTCCGAGCTGTCCATCACGACCGACTCGGTGATCTCCAGCTCGAGGCTCGAGGGCGCGAGGCCGGTGCTCGCCAGGATCTCCCGGAGCTGGTCGCCGAGGTCGACCTGGGCGAACTGGCGGGCGGACAGGTTGACGCTCATCATCGGGTGCAGGTCGGGGAACTCGAGCTGCCATGCCTGGGCCTGGCGGCAGGCGGTATCGAGCACCCAGCGGCCGATCGGCAGGATCAGCCCGGTTTCCTCGGCCAGGGGGATGAAGGCCATCGGCGGGACGAGGCCCCGGGTCGGATGCTGCCAGCGGACGAGCGCCTCGAAGCCGACGATCCGGTTCGTGGCCAGGTCGACCAGCGGCTGGTAGTGGAGGACCAGCTCGTCGCGCTCGACCGCGTGGCGGAGGTCGTTCTCGAAGTCGAGCCGCTCGAGCGTCTCGGCGTTCATCCCCGGCTCGAAGATCGCCTGGTGGGTCGTCCGGTCGGCCTTCGCCCGGTTGAGCGCGATCTCGGCGTCGCGCAGCAGGTCGCCCGGATCGGCCACGCCCGGGGCGCCCACGACGATGCCCATCGAGGCATTCAGGAAGACGTCCCGGCCGTCGATCTCGAACGGCTCGCGCAGGATGCCGTCGAGGTGCCGCGCAAGCTGGCGGGCCTCGCCGGTGGAGGCGATCCCGTCGAGCATCACCGCGAACTGGTCGCCCCCGAAGCGGGCCACGGTATCGCCCGGCCGGACGGTGGCCCGCAGGCGCTGGCCGACCTCGGCCAGGAGGCGGTCCCCGACCGCGTGGCCAAGCGTCTCGTTGATGACCGTGAAGCGGACCAGGTCGACCAGGATGACCGCGACCGGGTCGTCGTCCTCGAACCGGGTCCAGGTCAGGGAGTGGGCGCATCGGTCGAGGAACAGGGCCCGGTTCGGGAGGCCGGTCACGGGGTCGTAGAACGAGCGCTGGCTGATCTCCTCCTCGAGCCGGCGCCGCTCGCGCAGGTCGTGGACGGAGACGACGCCGGCCGACTCGCCCTCGCCGTCGGGGATCTCGCGCCAGACGACCTCGACCGGGATCTGGCGGCCCTCGGCATCGACCGCGATGGCTTCGAACGGGACGCTCGATGCCGGTGAGAAGCCGGCGACTCGATCGCGCGTCTCGGGCGCCGCAAACTCGAGCAGCGGCCGTCCGATGACGTCCTCCGGCGCGTAGCCGAGGAGCCGGCAGAAGGCGTCGTTGACCTCGATGATCCGGCCCTCGCGGTGGATCGCGATCGCCTCGGTCGTCGCGTCGGCCAGCCGCCGGAAGCGCTCCTCGCTCCGGCGCAGGGCATCCTCGGTAGCCGCTCGCTCGCCGACCTGGCGCTGGACCGTTTCGAACAGCCGGGCGTTGTCGAGGGCGATCGAGGCCAGCTGGGCGAATCGGCCGAGGACCGCGATCTCGCGCTCGCCGTACTGGCGGAGCGGCGTGCCCGAGCTCAGGCCGAGGACGCCGATCACCACCCCGGCCGAGGTCAGCGGCACGCCGATCACCGACCCGAACATCCCAAGGGGCATCGCCTCCGACCGGTTCTGCCAGGCGTCGTAATCGGGCACCGCGACCGGCCGGCCGGTCTGCCAGACGGTGCCCCCGACCCCCACCCCGCGCTCGAGGCGGAAGCCGAGCCAGGTGGCGAAGATCCCGATCCCGACCTTGACCACCAGGCCGTCCTGCTCCTCGTCGACGAGGTACAGGTAGCCGCTCGACGCCCCGAGCAGGGCCGACGCCCGCTTCACGATGGTGTCCAGCAGCTCGGTCGGGTCGAGCCGGTCCATCAGGGTGATGGCCGTATCGTGGAGGGCGCTGAGGTAGGCCTCCCGGGCAACCGCGCTCTCGAGGGTGTCGCGCGCCGAGCTCGGCTTGGCCAGGAACAGCTCGGCATCGGCCGCAGCCACCAGCTCGGTCTTGGTCCGCCCGTCGGCCGGGTAGCCGGCGATGCCGACCGTGATCGTGACCGGGGCGCGCTGATCGGCAGTCAGGGCCGCCACGGTCCGCTGGATCCGGGCGGCGACCTCCTCGGCCCCGGCCCGGGTCGTCGTCCCGAGGATGACCGAGAACTCGTCGCCGCCGTAGCGGTAGCCGTGATCGGAGGGCCGGATCGACTCGCGGATCGCTTCGGCGATCGAGCGCAGCAGGCCGTCCCCGGCCGGGTGGCCCTGGGTGTCGTTGAAGCGCTTGAACGAGTCGAGGTCGAGCATCAGGACCGCGAACGGCTCCTCGCCCGCCTGCTCGATCGCCAGCCCCAGGTCGCGCTGGAAGGCGCCATGGTTACCCAGCCCGGTCAGGGCGTCGTGGTCGGCCCGGACCTTCATCGCGAGGTGGGTCTCGGCGTTCTGGAGGGCGATCGAGGCCTGCCCGCCGAACAGCTGGGTGAGCTCGAACTCGTACTCGGTGAAGTGCGATTCGGCGGCGCCCATCCGGGCCAGGTTGAGGGTCCCGATCACCTCGCCGCCGACCTGCAGCGGGACGATCAGCATCGATTCCGGCTCGACCGGCGTGCCGGGGATCTGGACGCAGCGCGGGTCCTCGAGGGCGTCGTTGCACAGGACGGCCTGGCGGTGGTCGATCGCCCAGCCGGTGATCCCGACCCCGATGGGCATCTCCTCGCGCAGGATCACCTCGGCGAAGCGGTCCCGGGCGATGACCGCCCAGCGCCGGCCGGTCTCGCGATCGACGCGATAGATCGTCAGGGCGTCGTAGGCGACGACCTCCTTGAGCAGGTCGGCGATCGTGTCCAGGACGGCGACCGGGTCGAGGGTCGCCAGGAGCTCCGCATTGACCTCGAGCAGCCGGCGCTGGCCGGCCAGGCGCAGCTCGAGCTCGGACTGCTGGCGCTGGACCTGGACGGCGCTCTCGGCGTTGACCAGGGCCTGGGCGGCGTAGCCGGCGAAGATCGAGAGGGTCGCCTCGTGGTCGGCGCTGAACCGGTTGCGGCCGAGCTTGGACAGGACGATCAGGCCCTCGACCCGGTCGTCGTAGGTGACCGGCACGATCAGCATCGACTCGGGGCCGGTCGTCGGCCCCACCACGATCCGCCGTCCGTCGGCTTCGGCATCGGGCACCACGACCGACCGGTTGTTGGCCGCGACCCAGCCGGTGAGCCCCTCGCCGATCCGACAGCGGAGCATCTCGGGCCGCACGGTGGGGATGCCCATGAACGTGCCCCGGAAGGCGATCGGCTGGCACACACCCAGCTCGTGATCGACCTGGTAGACCCGGATGTTGTCGAAGTCGATCAGCTTCCGGGTGGCGGCCACGATCGCCTCGCCGATCGCCGGAACGTCGTTCAGCCGGCTGAGCCGGCCTCCGAGGTCCTGGATCGCCCGGAGGCGGGCCGCCAGCTCGCGCGTCTCGGCCCACAGCCGGGCGTTGGCCACGGCCGAGGCGACCTGGTCGGCGAACGCCCGGGCGAGCTCGAGCTCCTCGACCGGCCAGGCCCAATCGGTGGCGTGGTAGACGGCCAGGACGCCCAGGGCGGATTTGCCGAAGACGATCGGCACGAAGCACGCCGTCCGGATTCCGTCCCGGCGCTCGGCCGCCCGGACCGCGGAGCGCGCGGGCTCGTCGGCCTGGGTGGCCAGCACCTCGATCTGGAGATCGCGAACGCACCGGACGAGGGCGTCGTCGTCGGCCAGGGTCAGGCGCGTCGTCGCCGCGCGCAGGGCGGGGCTCAGGCCGCGCTGGCCGGCCAACCGGAAGGGCTGGGGCAGGTCGCGATCGAACAGCCAGAGCGCCGCCCGATCGGCGTCGAAGAGGTCGACCGACGCAGCGATGACGTCGGCCAGGATCTTGTCCAGGTCGGTTCGGCCGGAGACCTCGCCCGCGATCCGGCGCAGCGCGTCGCCCCGGCCGCGCAGGTCGCGCGGGGTGCCGTCGATCTCGTTGCTCGAGCCGCGCTGTGACGGGTCGGGCCCGAGGCGGTCGGCGTCGGGGTCGCTCGGATCAACTGCCGCCGCGCGCGCACCCGCTCCCGGCCGGTCGGCAACGGTCGCCGCCCGGCGCACGACGAACTGCTCCACCTCGGGTCGCCGGACCCGCCGATCGCCGCGCCGGTTGATCCGGACGCTGGACAGGCGGCCGGTCGCACACCACGAGCGGACCGTGTTGCGGTGGACACCCGCCAGGCGGGCCGCCTCGGCGATCGTGATCAGCTCGCCCGATGTCGTTCTGTCGTACGCGGGAGACACCCGGGACGCAACCTCCACGCCCCGCTCGGAGCGCCTGACTGGCCGGCACGTTGAGCGCGTCCCCCGAACCCCGAACGGGTCCCGCGCGCAAATGCACCGTAGCCCTCGGTCCCGTGTGCATGAATAGCCCGGATGTACCGGTCGAGGGTAGACTCGACGCCGATGGCCAGGCGATCCCGACCCTTCCGCGAATTCGACGACGTTCCGCGTGCTGGTCGTGCTCTTCGTGCTCGGCTTCGTCCTGCTCCTTGCCCTGCCTGCCGCGGGCTTCGTGACCCTGCCCAGCCCGACCCCGTTCAACGGCGGCGCCACGCTCCTGCCCTAGGCGCTTCCCCGCCGGGTCAGGCGGGCAGCAGCTCGGCGATCGAGGCGATGACGAGGTCGGCGATCGGCTCCAGCTCGGAGCGCCGGCCGATCCCGGACAGGACCGCGATCCGGCGTCCGATGCCGGCGCCCGTCGCCATCGCCATGTCGGCGATCGAGTCGCCGACCATCGCCGCCCGGCCGGGTTCGACGCCGACCAGCCGGCAGGCGTGCAGCAGCGTGTCGGGCGCCGGCTTCGAGGGCAGGCCATCGTCGGCGCAGACCAGGGCGTCGACGAGGCCGGCGACGCCCAGCCCGCCGAGGGTCGCCTCGGTCGGTCCCCGGTCGTCCGAGGTCACCACGGCGATTCGCCCGCCCGCCGCCCGGATCCGGCCGAACAGGGCCCCGAGATCCGCCAGCGGCCGGGCCAGCCCGATCGGGTCGGGCGAGTGCCAGGCATCGTCGACGATGGCCGCCACCGCCGCAGCCGGGCGGCCGGTCGAGCGGGCCACGAGGTCGGTCGTCATCAGCCGGAGATGGGCCATCGGGGTGGCCGCCAGCGGTGACCCGGGCTGCGTCCGGCGCGACGCCGGGTCGTAGCCGATCTGCCGGTGGAGCTCCGCCCGGATCGGTGCCCCGATCGCGGCCTCGAGCCGGTCGGCCAGGTCCTCGGCCCAGCCGCCCCACATCAGGTCGAAATCGATCAGCGTGCCGTCCTTGTCGAAGACGACCAGGTCCAGGCCGTCGAGGCTTCCTGGGCCGGCGGCCGGCCCGGCGCGGTTCACGCCGCGTCGACATCCTCGGGGGCCGCTGCCGCGGCGATCTCGGCCTTGTCCAGGACGAGGCAGGCCTCCGGCGGGAACGAGACGGTGATCGCGGTGCCCCGATCCGGGACGGCGAGGTGCGGGTTGTTGAACGTGTCGAACGAGATCACCCCGCTGCCGTCGGTGAACAGGATCCGGACCCGGACGATCGAGCCGAGGAACGTCACGTCGTCGACAACGCCGTTGAGGTTGTTGAGCCCCTCCCGGGCTCCGAGCTCGATGATCTCCGGCCGGAGGGCGACCGTGATCGCGTCGCCCTCCCGGCCGCCCTCGACCGGTCCCGCGGTCCGCAGCGGCTGGCCGGCGACCGCGACGGTCCCGGCCGCCGGATCGACGACCTTGGCCGAGAGGACGTTGAGGGTCCCGACGAAGCGGGCGACGAAGCCGGTGCTCGGGAAGTTGTAGATCTCGAACGGCGTCCCGATCTGCTCGATCCGTCCCTCGCTCATCACCACGATCCGGTCGGACAGCGAGAGCGCCTCCTCCTGGTCGTGAGTGACGTAGACCGTGGTGATCCCGAGCTGGCGCTGGATCGCTCGGATCTCGTTCCGGAGCGAGACCCGGATCTTCGCGTCGAGGGCCGACAGCGGCTCGTCCAGGAGCAGGACCTGGGGCTCGATGGCCAGTGCCCGGGCCAGGGCGACCCGCTGCTGCTGGCCGCCCGACAGCTGCCACGGATAGCGGCCGGCCTTGTCGGGCAGGTGGATCAGCTCGAGCAGATCGGCGACACGCTTGCGGATCTCGTCCTTGGGCCGCTTGCGGATCTTGAGGCCGAACCCGACGTTGTCGGCAACGGTCATGTTCGGGAAGAGGGCGTAGGACTGGAAGACCATTCCGACGTTGCGCTGGTTGGGCGCCCGGTCCGTGATGTCGGTCCCGTTCACGACGATCCGGCCGGCCGTCGGCCGCTCGAACCCGGCGATCATTCGGAGGGTCGTGGTCTTGCCGCAGCCCGACGGCCCGAGGAACGACACGAACTCGCCCGCTTCGGCGGCCAGGTCGAAGTTATGGACTGCGGCGAACTCGCCGAAGCGCTTCTGGACGCCGGTCAGTTCGAGGAACGGCATGCTGCCCGAATCTCCCTGGTGTGACTAGCCGATGGTGACCTTGATACGACTGCGCGAGTTGCGGCCGATGACCGCGATCAGGATCATCGCCAGCCAGGTGATCGCGAAGCTGACGAGGGCGAGCGCCGCCTGCTCGTACGGCTTCTCGTCGCCGACGAGTCCGAGGTAGGGCGCGAACGACGGCCGGCTCATGAACGTGGCGATCGTGAACTCGCCGATGACGATCGCCAGGGAGAGGAACGCCCCGCTCAGCAGCGACGTCCGCAGGTTGGGCAGGATCACCTGCCACAGGATCCGCAGCCAGCCGGCGCCCAGGCTCTGGGAGGCCTCGGTCAGGCTCTGGATGTCGATCGCCCGGAGGCCGGTATCGACTGCCCGGTACATGTACGGGAACGAGAGGACGACGTAGGCGGCGACGAGCAGGATGTTCAGCCCGGTGTCCGAATTGCCCAGCGGGATCAGCGACTTGCCGTTGTACGTGTTGAGCAGGCCGTACACGAGCACCACCGGCGGGATCACGAACGGCAGCAGGGTGATGAACTCGATGAACGGCCGCAGCCTGGGGTACTTGAGCCGGACCCAGAAGGCGGTCGGGACGATGATCGCGATGCTGACGATCACCGTCAGGACCCCGGCGATGAACGAGTAGCCCAGTCTCGACACGAACAGCGGATCGCTCAGGATGGCCGTGAAGGCCGAGCCGAACGGCTTCGACTTGAGGGCGAAGTCGAGCGTGCCGTAGAGCGGCACGAAGAAGTACAGGAAGCCGATCAGGAACACCAGCCACCAGGCCAGCCGGGTCAGGTACCGCCCGCGACGCCGGCCGGCCGAGCGCGGCGGTCCGGCCGCCACCGACCCCGGCTCGTTCGGCCCCAACGCTCGCTCGGCCGCGTAGCCCGTGATCGGGTTCCCGCCCATCGACATGGCGCCGCTACTCCCTGGCTGCCGCTGAGGCGGTCACTTCAGCCAGCGCTCCGATCGGCGCTGGAGGAGCGAGTAACCGGCGATCGCGAGGGCCATGATGACGACCATCCCCATCGCCAGGGCATAGCCCTGGTTCGGGTTGAACAGGACGTCGCCGCGCATCTGGCGCGAGATCGCGATCGTCACGATGTCGATGAACCCGCCGGTCAGCTGGTAGGCGGTGGCCTGGGCGCCGAACGAGTTGGCGAACAGCAGGATCATCGATCCGAGCAGGGACGGCATCAGGATCGGCAGCGCCACCCGGCGCCAGTACTGGAACGAGCTGGCGCCCATGTTCTCGGCGGCCTCGCGCCAATCCTTCTTCAGGCCGTCGATCGCCGGGGCGATGACCAGGACCATCAACGGGAACTGGAAGTAGAGGTAGACGATCTCCAGCCCGATCTTCGAGTAGATCGTGAAGCCATTGCTGTACAGGTCGATCCCGATACCCTTGAGGAAGACGATGAACAGGCCGGTCCGGCCGACGGTGTATACGAAGGCCAGGGCCAGCGGGATGCCGGCGAAGTTCGAGGCAACCCCGGAGAAGGTCATCAGGGCCGAGCGCAGGATGCCCGGCAGGCCGCCCGAGATCACGGCATAGGCCAGCAGGAAGCCGAACACGCCGCCCACGATGGCGGTCACGATGCTGATCTCGAGGCTGTTCCGGTAGGTCGCGATGATCTGCGGGGTGAACAGGTCCGCGAAGTTCGCGAGGGTGAGGGCGCCCTTCGCGGTCTGCAGGCTGCCCAGGACCAGGTAGAAGGTCGGTGCAACGAGGAACAGGAAGGCAAAGGCCAGGAACGGGACCATCCCCAGCCAGCCCAGGCCGAAACGACGCACCGGGCGCGCGACTTGCGCGCCCGGTGCCTTCATCGGGACGGCGGTGTTGGTCACCGCGAGACCCCGTTCTGTCTCGAGATTGACTACTTGATCGAGGCGCCAACCTCGGTCGGCCAACCCTTGGTGATCACGTCGGTTGCCTTGGTGATCTGGTCGAGGGTCGGGAGGACGGTACCGGTCGTGTCGGGCAGCTTTGCCTGGGCGGCCGGGTCAACGGTTCCGGCCTTGACCATCGCGTCGTAGCGGATCGGGTTGCAGTAGCCCTTCAGCCACGTGTTCTGGCCGGCGTCGGAGTAGAGGTACTCCATCCACAGCTTGGCGGCATTCGGATGGGGGGCATAGGCGCTGATCGCCTGGACATACATCCCGCCGAAGCGGCCGGAGGTCGGCACGGTCACGGTGATCGCCGGGTTGCCGGCCAGCGAGTCCTTGTCCGAGAGGGCGTTGTAGGTCCAGGCCAGGCGGATCGGCGTCTCGCTGACCATCGTCGCGGTCTTGCCGATGACCGGCACCAGGTTGCCGGCGCTATTGAGCTGCTTGAAGAAGTCAAGGCCCGGCTGGGCATTGTCGAGCGAGCCACCGGTCGCGATGCCGGCTGCCCAGACCGACGAGATGGCCTGGTTCGAGACGGTCGGATCACCGGCGAGGGCGACCTCGCCCTTGTACGCCGGCTTGAGCAGGTCGCTCCAGTCCTTCGGGGGGTCGGTCACCACCGAGGTGTTGATCTCGAAGGCCATCACGCCGTAGTAGTCGCCGTACCAGTAGCCGTCGGCGTCCTTGGCGGTGTCGGGGATGTCGGCCCAGGTGCTGACCTTGTACGGAGCGATGTCGCCCTTGGCCTTGGCCTGGGGACCGAACGCGAGGCCGACGTCGATGACGTCTGGCGCAGCCGGGCCGGTGCTGCCCTTGTTGGCCTCGATCGCGGTGATCTCGTCGCCCGACCCGCCGTCGGGGTTGAGCTCGTTGATCTTGATCCCGTATTTCGCCGTGAAGCCGGTCAGCATGTCGCCGTAGTCGCACCAGTTGTGAGGCAGGGCGATCGTCGTGAGGTTGCCTTCGGCCTTGGCGGCGGTCACCAGGGCGGCCATCGCGTCCGCGGAAGCGGGTGCCGACGAGGGCGCCGTCGACGAGGGCGCCGTCGACGCCGGCGCGGTCGAGGGCGGAGCGGTTGGCGCGGTGGTCGCGCCGCTGCTGCAGGCGGCGAACAGGAGGGCGGCGGCGGCCCCCAGGCTCGCCAGTCGGAACGTCGAACGCTCAGTGCGCAATGCGGTTCTCCACTTGCTTCTTCTGCGTGGGCCGGGCATCGATGACCCGCGCGTCCTGCGAGCTGGCACCCTCCTCCAGGGCATCGACAGGGTCGCGAGCGCGAAGGTCACGGTCCACCGCGGACGGCGAGTGCCGTCTCGTCGTCGTGCATTTGACCTCCGCGTTAACACAACGTCAAGGCCGATTCCGTTAACGGGCGGTTAGCACGCTCGATTTGCGCCGCCGGCTCCGTGCCGTACCTGGCCTTCGCCCCGTACCCGCCCAAGGGACGATTGTCGCCACCAGACGCGCAATGCCCAAGTTGGTCCTCGAATAGCGGCGCGGCGCCGCCCGGCCAGCCGATTTCGTGCGTGGGTCCGCTGGCTCGCGGTGGCCCCGGGCTTGTCCCGACCCGGTTTCCCGTGCGTACTGCGTCTGACAGCGACATTCGTCCCAAGTAGCGGGCACCGAGCGCGGGCCAGCCACCCCGCCGTTGACGGTCGAGCGAGGGTCGGGCTACAGTAATCCCGACAGAATCAGTCGGAATTCGAGGAGCCAGCCCTGACCAGCCGGAACCAGTTCCATGGCAGCGGCGCCGTGTCCTTCAGCACGAAGGGCGAATACGGCGTGCGCCTGATGGTCCAGCTCGGCCGGCGCTACGGCGGTGGGCCGGCCAGCCTGGCCGAGATCGCGACCGAGGAGGACCTCCCCCGGCCGTACCTCGAGCAGCTCGTGATGAGCCTGCGTGACGCCGGCCTGGTGATCAGCACCCGCGGCTCCCACGGCGGCTACGAGCTGGCCCGGCCGCCCGATGAGATCGCAATGATCGCCGTCCTGCGCGCGCTCGAAGGGCCGATCGCGCCGATGATCTGCGCCGCCGACGAATCCGCCGCCGCCCACGAGCCGACCTGCGATCGGACGGCGCGCTGCACCGTCAACTTCCTGTGGATCCGGATCCGCGACGCGATCAGCACGACCCTCGAGGGCATGAGCCTGGCCGACCTCGTCCCGGAGCGGGTCGCCGGGGGCGTGCCCCAGCCCATCCACCTCGAGTCTCGTCCACAATCGGAGCCCGACGCCGCCCTCGCCTGACCTGTCCGACCGAACCCAACCGAACCCAGGAGTCCCGCCACCCGTGAGCACAACCGACCAGCTGACGATCCGCGGCCTGCGCGTGGCGCCGATCGGCGCACCCGAGCACGAGATCCTCAAGGGCATCGACCTGACCGTCGGGCCCGGCGAGGTCCACGCGATCATGGGCCCCAACGGCTCGGGCAAGACGACCCTGGCCTACGCCCTCATGGGCCACCCGGCCTACCTGGTGACCGGCGGCACGGTGACCTGGAAGGGCCACAACCTGCTCAAGATGTCGCCCGACAAGCGGGCCCGGATCGGGATGTTCCTCGCCTTCCAGTACCCGACCGCGATTCCGGGGCTGTCCGTCGCCAGCTTCATCCGCTCGGCGCTCAACGCCAAGCGGGCCGGCCTGGTCCCGGACCCCAACGTCGACCCGACCGACGCGATCCGGGGCGGGATCTCGATGGGCGACTTCCGGCGCAAGATGCGCGAGAAGATGGCCCTCCTCAAGGTCGACGAGACGTTCGCCAGCCGGTATGTCAACGAAGGCTTCTCGGGCGGCGAGAAGAAGCGCCTCGAGATGCTCCAGATGGCCGTCCTCGAGCCCGAGATGGCGATCCTCGACGAGACCGATTCGGGCCTCGACATCGACGCCCTGCGGATCGTGGCCGAGGGCGTCAACGCGATGCTCAACCCGGCGATGGGCGTCCTCCTGATCACTCACTACCAGCGCCTCTTGAACTACATCAAGCCCGACGTCGTCCACGTCCTGGCCCTCGGCCGGATCGTCAAGACCGGCGGTCGCGACCTGGCCCTTCGCCTCGAGGACGAGGGCTATGGGCCGATCCTGCGCGAGGAAGGCCTCGAGCTGGACGTGCCCGACGATGCCCTCCTGGTCGCCGAGCCGGTGGAGGCGACCCGCTAGGCGGGCCGGTCGCGATGACGATCACCACGAAGCGCCCGCCCGAGGCACCCGTCCCGCCGGTATCGGACTCGAGTCGCGTTTCGACCGCGCCGGCCAGCCGTGTGCTCGACCCGCTCGTGCTCCGGGCGGACTTCCCGATCCTTCGCCGGCAGATCAACGGGCACCCGCTCGTCTACCTCGATTCGGCCTCGAGCAGCCAGAAGCCCGACGTGGTGATCGACGCCGTCGCCGACTTCTACCGCGAGTACAACGCCAACGTCCACCGCGGGATCTACACGATCGGCGAAGAGGCGACTGCGGCCTACGAGCTGGCCCGGACGCGGGTCGCCCGGTTCATCAACGCGCCCGACGCCCACGAGGTCATCTTCACCCGCAACGCGACCGAGGCGATCAACCTCGTGTCGTATGCGTGGGGCCGGCGCAACATCGGACGGGGCGACACGATCGTCCTGACCGAGATGGAGCACCACGCCAACCTCGTTCCGTGGCAGCTCCTGGTCCAGGAGAAGGACGGTGACCTCGAGTTCATCCCGATCACCGACGACGGACTGCTTCGCCTCGACGTGTTCGAGGTCCTCCTGCGTCTCAAGCCCCGGCTCGTCGCCTTCACCCACGTCAGCAACACGCTGGGCACGATCAACCCCGTTCGCGAGATGATCGAGCTGGCCCACGCGGCCGGCGCCCTCGTCCTGATCGACGGAGCGCAGGGCGCGCCCCACCTGCCGGTCGACGTCCAGGAGCTGGGCTGCGACTTCTACGCGTTCAGCGGGCACAAGATGCTCGGGCCGATGGGTTCCGGGGCGCTGTGGGCGCGGCGCGAGCTGCTCGAGGCGATGCCGCCCTTCCTGTCCGGCGGCGAGATGATCCGCGAGGTCCACCTTCGCCGCTCCGACTTCAACGACATTCCCTGGAAGTTCGAGGCCGGCACGCCGGCCGTCGGAGATGCGATCGGGTTGGGCGTGGCCGCCGAGTACCTCGAGGCGATCGGCATGGACGCGGTCCGCGCCCACGAGCGCGAGCTCGTGGTCTACGGGCTGGATGCCCTCGTCCAGCGCGTCCCCGGCATCGAGCTGTACGGGCCCATGGACCCCGACCTGCGCGGTGGGGTGATCCCGTTCAACCTGCCCGGCATCCACCCTCACGACGTCGCCCAGGTCCTGGACCGCTCGGGCGTGGCCGTGCGCGCCGGCCACCACTGCACGATGCCGCTCCACGAGCGCCTCGACCTGGCCGCCACTGCCCGGGCGAGCTTCAGCGTCTACTCGACGACCGCGGATATCGACGCGCTCGTCGACGGCCTGGTCGAGGTCCAGCGCGTCTTCGGCGCGTAGGTTCCGGCGGATGGTCCCCGGAGATGCTGAGCCGGCCCCCATCGAGCCTGCAAGGCCCGTTTTGTCACGCACCACGTGACAACTGCCATGAAGCGCCGCGGGCTCGCGTCGGGGTCGGGGCTGGCCGCTCGTACGGCGAGCTAGTAGTTGGTGATCGTCAAATGGGTCGCCGCGCGGTCGTTGCGCGACTTGATCGTCCACATGTAGGTCTTGGGCGTCTCGATCACGGTCCAACGATCGGCTGAGTAGAGCGTGCGGATCGCCGGCGCATCCTTGATCACGACCATCACCTTCGAGGGCAGGCCGGCCAGGACGCGTTCGAGGCGGACCTGGTCGGCGGCCCCGAACGGCCGATTGTCGTAGGCGCTGAAGTCGCTGTCGTAGGGCGGGTCGACGAACACGAAGTCGTTCGGACCAGGCCGGCACGTCGCGAGGAACGGCTCGAAGTCCTGGCTGTGGAACTCGGTGTTCGACAGCCGGGCAAGCATCCGCGCGCCGAACAGCATCGCCGCCTTATCGGCCAGCGACTTGCGGTTGTAGCTGATCCCACCGTACGGCACGTTGAACTCGCCGCGCCGGTTGAAGCGGAACATCGCGGCGTACGACAGCTCGCGCAGGACCAGGAAGTCGGCGGCTCGGGTCGCGTCCCATCGGTCGGCCAGGCGGGCGGCGTTGTAGCGGGCCCGGACCGCCAGGTACAGGGACGCGCGTGCCGCGCCCTCGACGTTGGCCAGGAGGTCCTCGTGCGACAAGGCACCGTGCCGGGCCTCGAGCCGGCGGATCCGGCCGAACTTCGCGCGGAGCTCGGCTCCGGCCCGTTCGGCGAACGGCTGGGCCAGCCCGGGCACGCTCGGCTCGAGGAGCCGTTGGATGGCGACGACCTGCCGGGCGATCGCCGCGTCGCCGCCAGCCGGGGCGCCCGCCTCCGCGGTGGCGAGATCCTCGTACGCCGCGCCGCAGGTGGCCATGGCGTCCCACGCCCGGGCCAGCCCGCCCAGCGCTTCGGCCAGGTCGGCTCGCCTCGCGGCCGCCGACGCATACAGCTCAACCAGGTCGCGGCAGGCGTCGTTGGCCAGCGCGGCCACACCGGCCGGCACGGCCAGGAGGACCGAGCCGCCGCCGACGAACGGGTCGATGAACCGCCCTCTGAGCGGCGGGGCGATGGCTGCGATCGCCGCCAGCTCGTGGGTCTTGCCACCCGGCCACTTCAGGAATGGGGTCAGCCCCGACGCCGGCCCCAGGCGGACGCCCGGCGACGACGCTGCCCGTTCCGTGATCATCCGAAGCTGTCCACGGCAGCGTTGAAGGCGGCGACATGATCACGGGCGAACGCGTCGGCCGGACTCACGCGTTCTTCTGCGCCTCGCGCTCGACGAGCACGGCGAGCACCTCCGGCCAGTGCTGCCGCTCGAAGACCAGGAGCGATGACCTGATCCGGCCACCGGCGAGCCTGAGGTACTCGACGCTGACGACCGGGCCCACCGGCGTGCTCGTCACGAAGTCGTAGATCACGCAGGCTTCCTCGCCGTCCACGAAGATCCTGCGAATGTCGTTCCGCTCGAGGATCGGCATCAGCCGCACGAATGCCCCGATGAAGGCGTCGACGCCTCGATAGGTCGTATCGCCGAGGGTGAACTCGGCGTCCGGCGTGAGCATCGCTCGAAGGTCGTCGAGCCGGTGCTCGCCGACCGCCTGGACGTAGGACTCGACCAGCGCCTCGTTCGCGATCGTCATGGATGCTCCTCCAGCTCAGGTGATCCCGGTTCGTACGGCCGAAGCGGCCGCCACGCGTAGTGCACATCGGGCTGGCCCGCGCCCGCGTCGGCCGGTATTGCCCGTCGCACCTCGAGGCCGTCCACCGCCAAACGATATCTGCGCCGTCCGTCGCCTGCGCACCACCGATCCCGGCGCAGAACGCCGCGCTGATCCGGCGGGCATCGACCCGCCAGCGACGGCCCGGCGTGCCCGTGCAATCGCCGCGTGCGCTAGGCTCGTGCCCCGCATCGAACGCGCCGTCCCAAGGGAGCCTCGTGCCCCGAACACTGCCAGCCCTGGTCCTTGCGATCGCGCTGCTGTCCGGATGCGGCAGCGTCGTGCCGCCGCCGAGCCTGGCACCGACGCCCAGCCTCGCGTCGACACCCAGCCCGGCATCGACGCCCAGCCTCGGGCCAACGCCCAGCCTGGCGGCGACGTCCAGTCCCGAGGCAACGTTCGACCCCGGAACCACGTCGCCGGACGTACCGCCCCTCATCTATGACTGGTCGAAGTTCCCGCGACTGCCGCTGCTCACCCTCGTGGCCGGACGTGCCAGCGTCAAGGCGGCGGCGGTCGCCGGCTGCGTCACCCGCTTCTACGAGCCCCGGAACGACGAATTCGGCCGCATCGCCCAGTCCGAGCCGGTCTGTCTCAAGGGCCCGCTGCCGCGGACCGCGCCGCTCGTCGTCGCCGCGGGAGCCGTGCTCGTCGTCCGCCCGCCGGACGGCTACATGCTGGGTGCCGAGGTCACCGACGGGACCGAGGTGTACGCGATCGTGTCGGCGTCGCAGTTCATTCCGGCGAGGATCGACGCGATCGGCCTGACCGGCGCGAGCGAGCTGGCTCGAGAGCCGGGGTTCGGCATCCTGGAGATCCAGTTCGTCGCGCCAACGGAGCCGGGCGACTACCTCATCACCGTCGCGGCCCAATACGGCACGGTCGACCGGACCTATCGGGAGCTCGACACCGCCTTCCTGTTCCGGCTGCGGGTGACCGCCGGATAGGCGACACCCCGGGCGACCGCGTCGGGGTGGATCAGACCCTTCGGTCGTCGCGCTGTTGAATGCCGCAGAGCCTATTGACAGTCGAGCGAAATCAATCGATACTCGATAGATGCACGTGCTCGCGCGACCGCTCCTCCGCGTCGCTCTCGTCGTTCTCCTGCTCGGAACCGTGATCGCCCAGGTCCTCCTGCCCGTGTACGCGTCCCAGGTGGGCACGAGATTCCCCGAAGTCGCCTACCTCGTCGTCCCATACTCGGGGGCCGCCATCCTGTTCATCGGCTGCGGTCAGGTGGCGCTGCTCGTGATCTGGCGGCTCCTGTCGCTCGTCGACGGCGGGGTCATCTTCACCCGCCGCGCCGTGCCCTGGGTCGACATCATCACGGCCTGCGGGGCGGTCGCCACGATCCTGGCTGCTGCCGTCCTGGTCCACGTGCTCGCCTTCGTCCCCGGCGGCGGCGGGCCGATGATCTACTACCTGGCCGCGAGCATCACCGGCGGTCTGGCGTTCGTGCTCGTGATGGTCGTCATGCGCGGCCTGCTCCTCTCGGCGATCGCCGACCGCACCGAGCTCGACGAGACGATCTAATGGCCGTCATCGTCGAGCTCGACGTCATGCTGGCCCGACGCAAGATGTCCGTCGGCGACTTTGCCAACGCCGTCGGGATCACCCCGGCGAACGTCGCCGTCCTGAAGAACGGACGCGCCCGAGCCATCCAATTCGCGACGCTGGACTCGATCTGCCGGGTCCTCGAGTGCCAGCCGGCCGACATCCTCCGGTGGGCCGCCGATCCGCCCGCTTAGCGGAACCCATTCGAGTGCGCCCGTGGACGAACCCGCTAGCCCGCGATCCGGTAGCGGAGGTAGACGACCCTCGAGCTGAAGGTGCGGGTCTCGACGAGCTCGAGATCCACCCGCTCTGAGCGCTGCGGAAAGTACGGAATGCCGCCGCCAACCAGCACCGGATAGACCCTGAGCCGGTACTCATCGATCAGCCCCAACGCGGCAGCCTCGGCGGCGAGCGTTGCGCCGCCGATCGCGATGTCGCCGTCCCCCGGCTCGGCTCGCAGCCGCCTGATCTCCTCCGCGAGGCCGCCCGAGGCGAGGCGGGCATTGCCCTGGACCGCCGACAGCGTGGTGGAGAACACCACCTTCGGGAGCGGCTTCCACAGGGCGGTCCACTCGACCTCTGCGTCGTCGAGCGATGGATCCTGGTCGGCGGTCTCCCAGTACAGCATCGTCTCGTACAGCCGTCGGCCCATCAGGTGGACGCCGACCCCTCGGATCTCGTCGAGGACCAATCGCCAGATCTCATCGTCGGGCGCCGGCGCGGTGATGTCGCCGTCCGGCCCGACGATGTAGCCATCAGCCGAAACGCCCATCGAATAGGTCACGCTGTGCATCAGGGGTCCTCCTCCGTAACCGCTCGACAATAGGCGTTCGACCCCCTGTGAGGCACTAGCGGTGGAAAACAAACCGATGTAGGGTGGAGAAGCCGTCCCGTGCAGCGTTGGGGCTGCCGAGAACTGAGGGACAAGTGGGACGGCCGCGAACAAGCATCGAACGACCAGCGTGTCCGCGTGGGCACGTCGGCACGGTCTACCTTCACGGACAGCGCGTCCGCGATGATGGCTTGTATTCCCGGACGCGATACCGGTGTGTCCCCGATGAAGAGTCCGGCGCGAAGCGCCACACCTTCACCGGACCGCGGCGCAGCCCAACCCACGCTCACCCCGACGGGATCGCCTGCTCCTCGTGCGAGCATGACGTTGGTCGCGGCGAGGGACCATCGATCGCCCATCACTACGCCTTCAGCGTCGCCGAGGTCGCCCGCGGCTTGATGTCGGTCGGCGAGGGCAAGTCGATCCGAGAGTCGAGCCAAATCGTTCGCCACGACGGCGGGCGATACAAGACCGATCACCGGGGAATGCGATGGGCGAGTCGTCAGAACGCCCTGGCCTCCGACTACCTCGACCACTTCGGGCCGACGATCGTGCGATCGATGACGCCGCCACAATGGCCTCGGATCCTCGTTCTCGACTCGATCCCGCTAAACATGAAGGCGCACGGCGCGGAGGACTTCGGGTTCGAGTCCTCTCGCCGCGGCGGAGCGGTCTTGGTCGCAGCCGGCCGCGATCGTCTCCAGGGGCGGACACGGAACTGGCTACGGCCCTCGCCGGCGACGAGACCGCCGACTCTTGGTGGGAGTTCCTCGGCCAACTCAACGACGATCCGCCGCCCTTCTGGGTCGTGGCCGACGGCGCGAAGGCGATCCGCAACGCGGTCGAGGCGCGCTGGCCGGCCGCGCACTTCTACCC
Organism: uncultured Chloroflexia bacterium; assembly: GCA_963727055.1. GTDB lineage: Bacteria > Chloroflexota > Limnocylindria > Limnocylindrales > CSP1-4 > Palsa-1033. The sequence continues at coordinate 799,935 of CAVSEN010000002.1, read as the reverse complement.
GTGCGAGCACCACCTGCGCGAGAACGCGATGAAACACGCCACCGACGACGGCGCGCTCGAGGAACCGGGACTCGTTCGGGCCATCGAACACTGCTTCTGGGGTCTCGAGGCGTCGGAGGAACTCGGCAAGATCGTACTGCCGCTCGGAGCGTCGTTCCTCATGCAGTGGTACGTGCGAACCGACCCCGAGGCCCGCCGCATGATGGACCTCAAGCACCGCTACGGCGACTACCCGAACGGCAACGGCCCGGCCGAGAGCGTGGCCGTCAAGGTGTCCGCGCGGCTGGGCGAGCGCACGCGCAACTTCCGCAACGCCGACCGGCTGGCGAGCGTGATCTCGCTCATGCTCCTTGACAGGTGACTATACGGTCACATATAGTCCCGGCCATGGACGAGGTATTCAGGGCGCTGGCTGACCCGACCCGGCGGAGCTTGCTCGACGAGCTCTACCGCGAGGACGGCCAGACGCTGACCGCGCTCCAGGCACGGTTCTCGATGTCGCGCTTCGGGGTGATGAAGCACCTCCGGCTGCTCGAGGATGCCGGTCTGGTCGTGACCCGGCGGCGAGGCCGCGAGAAGCTCCATTTCCTCAACCCCGTCCCGATCCGGCTCGTCCACGACCGGTGGGTGAGCAAGTACGCCGAGCCCTGGGCCGCCGGCCTGAGCGGCCTCAAGACCGAATTGGAGACGACCATGGAAAAGGTGTTCGAGATCTACATCAAGACGACGCCGGAACGGCTGTGGCAGGCGATCACCGACAGCGAGATCCGCAGCAAGTACAACTTCGGCAACCGGATTACGTCCGACTGGACGCCCGGATCGCACTACGAGCAGAGTCACCCCGGCGCCACCAGGATCCTGGGCGAAGGCACCAACGTGGAGCTCGATCCGCCGCGCCGGCTTGTCCAGACGATGGTCGCCCTGTGGGGCGAGGACGTGAAGAGCGAGGGGACCAGCCGGATCACCTGGGACATCGAGCCGATCGGCGACTCCTGCCGCCTGACCGTCACCCACGACCAGCTCCGCGAGGGCGCCAACGAACAGCTCTACGGCGGCTGGCCGATGATCCTGTCGGGCCTCAAGACCTGGCTCGAGACGGGCGAGCTGCTGACCACGCCCGGATCGCTCATGTACAACGCGACGCCCGAACAGGCCGCGACGGTTGCCCAGCCCGAGCGGTTCGGCGGCGGCCGGTTCGAGCGCTGATCGGCAGGGGCGCAACCGAATCCTCTAAGCATTCTTAGCCTTCTCGAAAGCAACCCCGATCTGTTCAAGACGCGGAACCGGGCCTAGGGTTGGGACCAGCCCAGGAAAGGCGCCGCCATGACGAGCATCGCTCCGTTCGCCGCCGACACGTCGTCACCCATTGCCGGCGCCCTGGAGCGACGCGCGCTCCGCCTTTGGCCCCAGCTCGACCGTCGGGAGCTGGCCCGCTGCGGCGGTGACCCGGAGCAGGTCGCCGATCTCATCGCCCGGCACGCGAACCTGACCGTCGACGCAGTGACCGGGATCCTGGCCTCACCCGACCGAACCGAGCCGACCTTCTACTTCGGCTGAGCGGCTGTCATGGACCGCCACGAGGTCCTGTCGCCGGCTTGGTTCCCCGGGTCGGTGCCGCGCCCGTTGTCTCAGCCGATACGACAAAACGGCAGTTGCGGTGCGTTCCGGCGACGTCGCGGCGGTCGCGAGTCGATACGACCTGCTCGCCTGAGCGTGGCTCGGGATGGACCCGAGCTGCCGCCAGCGCGCTCCAGGGCTCTTCGCCTGTGAAACCCCCGATTTGTCCTGCCCTGCGTGACGAATGCCTCTCCGCCGCCAGGCTGGCTGTGAGCCGCATGGAACGCGGGACGCGCCGCCACCCCAAGCGGCCGGAGTCGAAACGTCCTCAGGGGGTTGGCTCGGCGACCTCGTTGACCGCGGGCAGTCCACCGACGACCGAGACGTCGAGCAGCACGATGCCATTGCCGGCCAGGCCGACCCGGACGCTGCCGAGCCACGCGCCGGCCGACGGCGGTGGGCAAGAGGCCGTCGAGCCCGGGCATTCGACCGGCTGCCCGAACGCGGCCAGGCTTCGGGCATCGAGCTGGTGGTCCTGGACATAGGTCGTCGCCGCGTCGATGAGCGATTCGCAGTCGGCGCGGGTCAGGGGCTTCGCGCAGGCGACGTACGGATCGAGGACGGGCGTCGAGTGCAGGATCACCTGGGCGGCCGCTTCCGGGCTGACGAGCAGCTCGACCACGGCCTGGTCGCCCGGATCGCTGACCGTGAACGAGCCGTGCCGGACCGTCGTGAGGAAGCTCTCGAAGCAGGTTGCGATCGGCTGGATCGGGACCGGCGTCGAGCCAGGCGGCGGAGCCGCCCCGCCGGCTGAGCTGCCCGCGCTGAGCCACTCGCGCATGGCCACGTCGAAGCACAGCGACGTGTCGCCGTCGATCTCCGCCCGCGCGAGGGCCGCCAGGAACGTGACGCTCGAGGTGGCATTGGGCGGAGCGGCGAACGGGTCGGTCGGGCCGATGATCGCCCGCCAGTGCGAGCGCAGCGTGAGCGAGCAGAACTCCCGCAGCCAGTCGGTCGGCAGGGACTGGCAATCGGCCGCCGCCCTGATCGTCGTTGCCGGCAGCGGCGAGCCTGACGCCGGGAGGAGGCTGAGCTGGTAGGGCGCGGCCGACGGACTTGCCGGGCTTGCGTTCGCGGCCGGCGACGTGCTGCCGGTACCGCTCGGGGTAGCCGGCGAGGTCGCCGAAGGCTCGCCGGGACCGGGACCGCACCCCGCGAACGCCAGGAGCGTGAACCCGCCGAGGACGACCGCGACGACGGCCCTCCGGCTCGCTGATCGCCTCGATCCCGGAACCTCGCTCATGCTTGCCCCCCATTCGGTCCGACCGTCGCGTGCCACATCATCGCCGCCCGCCACCGACGACGGCGCAGCTGGATTTGGGCCCGACCGAAACCAGCTCATCGGCGCTCGGCGGCTGGGCCGTCAGCAGCGGCCCAGCACGACGTCGATACCGGCCAGAATGAGCTCGGGGCTCGACGCGGAGAGGCGGCCAGCTCGCCAGCGGGGCGGGCGCTGTCGTGGTTGACGTCCGGGGGGCAGACTGTTCGGGTCGCAACCGTTGGAGGTGTCAGATGGCCGAGCTCCCGCCGCCCCCAGAGGGGATTGTGCTGGCCCACTTCATCGTCTCGGACGATGTCGAGCGCTCGCGGCGCTTCTACACCGAGGTCCTCGGAGGCAGGGTGGTCTTCTCCGGCCCCGGAGGGCTGACCTACGTCGCGCTCTCCAACACGTGGGTCATCATCAACGTCGGCGGCGGCCCGACCGACGACAAGCCTGCGGTCACCCTGGAGACGCCACGCGATCCCGATCGGGTCAGCAGCTTCCTCAATATCCGGGTCAGGGATATCGAGGCCGTCTACCGCGAGTGGAGCGCGAGGGGCGCTCGATTCCTGACCCCGCCGAAACAGCACCAGTACGAGATCCGTTGCTACCTCCGCGATCCTGACGGTCACCTGATCGAAGTGGGGCAAACCACGGACCCGGACGGGGACTGGTCGCCCGGCCACTGGCCTGCGAGCCCCTCCGACCAGAAGTCGGAGGGCATGCAGCGCTGACCGGCGAGATGGGTCACACGGGACCCGGCGCCCATGCGGCGCGCACGGCGACACCGCGGGCCGGTGTCCCGAGGGCTGCGAGGTGCGTGGCGAGGATCGCTAGGCGCGGACCCGCAGCACGACCTTGCCGCGAGCAACGACCAGCCGGGCGGCGATGGCGCGATTGGAGAGGCCGTCGGCGACGAGGCCGAGCACCTCTCGCTCACGCGACGTGAGTGCGTCCAATGGGTCGTTGCGACGCCACCGCCCGAGCAGCCGGGTAACGATGGTCGGATCGGACCGCGCCTGTGGCACGTCAACCACGCGAGCGAGCCGTCGACAGCGTCGAAACGCTCCGATCACGGTGCCGTTCCGCTGGTTGACCTCGCAGGTCAGTGACCCGCGGCCCACCCGCCGTCGACGTGGATGGTCTCGCCGGTGACGAACGGGGCCCGTTCGAGATAGAGGACGGCCCCCACGACGTCGGGGACTCCACCCAGTCGGCCACTCGGGTTGGCGTGGGCAAGGCCCGCGTAGGACGCGGGATCGTGCTCCGGCGTCCGGATGACGCCGGGCGCGACCGCGTTGACCCGCACGCCACGCGACGCGAACTCGGTGGAGAGGGAGCGCGTGACGGCTGCGAGCCCGCCCTTGGTGAGCGACGCGAGCGCAGCGGGTCTGCTGCCGTCCGCGTGGTCGACGAGCGTCGTCGTGATGGTGACGACGTGGCCGTTGCCCTGGGTGACCATCTGGCCGATGGCGCGTTGCGTGATGTGGAAGAAGCCGGCCAGGTTCAGTGAGATGGTCGAGGCCAAGTCGTCGGGCGTGTACTCCAGGAAGGGCTTGCCGACGAAGATCCCGGCGTTGTTGATGAGGCTGTCGATTTTCCCGAACCGCTCGAGCGTCCGATCCACGACCCGTTGGGCGGTGTCGACATCGGCGATGTCACCCGCCACGGTCAGGAACTGCTCGTCGTCGGACGGGTGGATCGAGCGCGAGGTGCCGACGACGGCATATCCGGCCTCGCGGAACGCGCCAACCAGCCCCGCGCCGATTCCACGTGACGCGCCGGTGACGATGACGACCTTCTGCGGATCGGGCATGTGAGGCGTCCTTCACGACGCGGGGTGCATCTCTCCCCGCTCTCGGGCCCGGCGTGCCCATCCGTGGAAGCGCGCCCTGTCGCCTGCGTCCCATGGCCTGATGTCGGGACGCATCGGATGACTACCCTACGCTCTGGGATGACGGTGATGCTGCGTTCTGCTGGAGGCGAGCGCCGCGCACGATGAGCACCGGGCGCGTCGACGCGCGCAGCACGCCCAGCGAGACGCTGCCGAGCAGCGCGCTCGCGACCGTTCCGTGACCGCGAGACCCCAGGATGACGAGGTCGGCGGCGCGCGACTCCACGAAGGCCACGATCGCCTCGGTCGGGTAGCCCGCAAGCAAGGCCGTCTCGGCGACCACGCCTTTCTGGGCAGCGGTCGCGGCCGCCTCCTCGAGCAGTCCGTGGTCGTGCCCTGTCGGGGCATGCGGGACCGCGGGGCCGATCCTGCTGAAGGTCGGCGCTACGACGTCGAACGCCGGCACGACGTGGACGACGGTCAGCTCGGACGTGTGTTCCGCTGCGAGATCGGACGCCAGCTCGACGGCTTCCGCCGACGCCGGCGAGCCATCGGTCGCCACCACGATCCTGCGAATCCTGTCCCGGTCGGACCGTTGCTGGACGGGATCGGCGGGAGCCGTTCGTCGCCCTGCGTCAACCGGGACGACATGGCGGACTTCGGCCATGTAGCGGTCGGCCTCGCGCGAGGCTTCTTCCGGTGTGCTTCCGCGTTGACGCGCGTCGAGGTATGGGGCGTACCAATCCCACCAGTCGTGCTTGGGCGCACGCTTCTCGAAGGCGTTGTGATGTTCTGCGGTCTCGTGCAACAACAGCGCCAGGGCCGCCACGTCCACGACGGAGTCCTCCTGCGTTCGGTCGCCGCTCACCGGCCGGGAAGCCGGGTCGTGATCTCCTGCAGCACCCACTCGTTGCCGTCGGGATCGGCAAAGGAGGCGAAGGAGGCATAGGTAGCGTGCTCCGGCTCGGGTCCCGGTACCCGCGGGCCGTGGTCGCCGGGCTTGCCGTACCGGCAGGCGAAGCCCGATTCACAGTGAAACACCTCGCTGACCTTGATCCCGCCATCGACGAGGTCGGCGCGGGCGGCCGCGATGTCGCTGACCGCGAGGTGGGTGGCCTGGGCGCTGCCGGGCGCCGCAGTCGTGAGACCGGTGCCGAACTGGATGGAGCACGGCGAGCCGGGCGGCGTCATCTGCACGAGCCGGAAGTCGTTGCCGGCGACGACGTCGGCGTCGAGGCGCCAACCAAGCCGCCTGTAGAACTCGGTGGCACGGTCAACGTCCGTGACCGGGATCACGACAACTTCCAACCTGAAGTCCACGGTCGAACACTCCTCGCACTTTGCAATGGGCGCCCTGCCGAGGCATACCACACCGGGCAAGATCACGCAGGAAGCGATGCGGACTCATCCCGCGGGTGGCGCGCGCTGGAAGGGCCCGCCGGTTCGCCGATCCCGCCCTGGTCGAGGCCCGCGCCGCCGGGCGGCTTCGGATCACGGCCATGCGGCTCTCGAGGTGCCCCAAACGGCCAGGTAGTCATCCGCCCACCGCTGCCCGACGCTACAGCCTCGATCGGGAGGTCTGGCGAGAGGTCACTTCGGGTAGTTCCGGGTTGGGCGATCGCCGACAGCGTGTGCAACCCCATACGTTCCTCAGCCATGAGTTGTTGCTTCCGCCGCTCACCTATCAACAGCAGGTCTGCGGAGTCCTTGAGCCGTTGATGAGGGGCCAGGCACTTCGCTCAGAGGCTCGCGACGCGGCACAAACCATCACCCGGGCAGTCCTTCGGCAGGTCTTTCTCCGCGTAGGGCCTGACCCGTCGCGGCAACTTCACGCCGGCCTATCTACTACCCCTCCGCCCCGTTGACGGGATCTCCTCGATCGGACTACGATTTAATCCTGACCAGATCGCTCGGAATTGAGTCCGGGCGAGGACACGCTACACTCCCGGACCAGATGGACGACCTGTACCGCGACTACATCCTCGAGCACTACCGACGGCCGCACAACTTCGGCGTGCTCGACGCGCCGACGGCCAGCTTCGAAGGCGCCAACCCGCTGTGCGGCGACCGGATCACGATGCAGATCGGGATCCGCGACGGCGTGGTCAAGGAGATCGCGTTCACCGGCCGGGGCTGCGCGATCAGCCAGGCCAGTGCCTCGCTCCTGACCGACGAGATCATGGGCATGCCGGTCGAGAAGGCCGAGGCCTTCCGCGCCGATGACCTGCTCGACCTGCTCGGGATCGAGATCAGCCCGGCCCGCCTGAAGTGCGCGATGCTCAGCCTCGAGACGCTCGAGCATGCCCTGGCCGAGAAGCCGGACTCGGCGGCTGACGCCGAAGCCCCGGCCGAAGCCAAGGGCGCCGCCTCGTGATCAACCGACGCGGCCGCTGCAGGTGTCTCACGCCGGCTTGAGGCCGGCCGCCATCCACGTCCGGCGTCCCGCGCCGGGTGATCCGCCCTGGCTCGAAGACCGTGCCAGCCCGTCGCTCCTCGGAGTCCCTCCGACCTCATGACCAAGTCCTATTCCGATCTCCTGCGCGAGGCTCGCGCCCGGGTCCGCGAAGTGTCGACCGCCGAAGTCGACCTCCAGCGCGAACCGCGCCCGGCCCGTTGCTGATCGACGTCCGCGAGAACCACGAGTGGGAGGCCGGCCACCTGCCGGGCGCCGTCCACGTCCCACGCAGCCACCTCGAGAGCCTGATCGAAGGCGTCGCACCCGACCGCAGCCGGCCGATCGTGCTGTACTGCGCGTCGGGGATCCGCTCCGTCTTCGCCTCGGAGACGCTGGCTCGAGCTGGGCTACACGGACGTCGCATCGATGGCCGGCGGCTTCCAGGGCTGGAAGGCGCAGGGCCTGCCGTGGGCGACCCCGACGTCCTGTCGCCCGAGCAGAAGCTCCGCTACAGCCGGCACCTGCTGATCCCCGAGGTCGGCGCGCTCGGCCAGGCGAAGCTGCTCGACTCGAAGGTCCTCCTGATCGGGGCCGGTGGCCTCGGCTCGCCCGCCTCGCTGTACCTCGCCGCCGCCGGCGTGGGCACGATCGGGATCATCGACTTCGACGTCGTCGACCTCTCGAACCTCCAGCGCCAGGTCGTCCACACGACCGACCGGGTCGGCGAGAAGAAGGTCGAGTCGGCGCGCAAGACGCTCCTCGCCCTGAACCCGGGGATCAACGTGATCGGCCACGACGAGATGCTCGTCGCCGACAACGTCGAGCGGATCATCTCCGGCTACGACGTGATCCTCGACGGGACCGATACGTTCGAGACCCGCTACCTGCTGAACGACGCCGCGGTCGATCGCCGGGCATCCCGGTCGTCCACGCCAGCGTCTTCCGGTTCGAGGGCCAGCTGACGGTCTTCAAGCCGTACGACGGCCCGTGCTACCGCTGCCTCTATCCAACCCCGCCGCCGCCCGAGCTCGCCCCCGGCTGCTCGGTCGCCGGCGTCCTCGGCGTCGTGCCCGGGATCATGGGCCTGCTCCAGGCGAACGAGGTGCTCAAGCTGCTCCTGGGAATCGGCGAATCGCTCGCCGGCCGGCTGCTCCTGTTCGACGCCCTGGAGGGCTCGTTCACCGAGCTCAGGCTCCGGCGCGACCCGGAGTGCCCGATCTGCTCCGACGCGGCGGTGGCCGCCCGGGCGGCCGGGGCACCCGTCCCGCCGCCGGTCGGCGCCGACCAGCCGTTCGCTCTCGGGGCCCCGGTCGGCACAGCCTCCACCAGCGCGACCGCTCGATGAGCACGGTCTGGATCCCGCCCGTCCTGCGCGCCGCGGCCGGCGGCGCCAAGCAGCTCGACATCGCCGGGGCGACCGTCGGCGAGGTGATCGACGCCCTGATCGGCGCCCATCCCTCGCTCGGCTCGCAGATCCGGACGCCGGAGGGCGGGCTGAACCGGTTCGTCAACGTCTACGTCAACGGCCAGGACATCCGCTACCTCGGCGGCGAATCGACCGTCGTCGCGGCGGCCGACGAGGTCCGCCTGCTGCCGGCCATGGCCGGGGGCTCGACGGGCGAGGCGTAGCGGCGATGGTCACGCTGCGCGAGGCCGCCCCCGACCACGAGCGGCAGCAAGAGCCGGGCGACGGGCATGGTCATGACCACGACCACGCCCACGCCCACGAGGCGCTCAGCCCGCACGGGGGCCGCTACGACAGCATCCTCGACGCGATCGGCCACACGCCGCTCGTCGAGATCCCCCGGATGTCGCCCAACCCGAACGTCCGGATCTTCGCCAAGCTCGAGATGATGAATCCGACCGGCTCGGTCAAGGACCGGGTCGCCCGGGCCCTGATCGCCGATCTCGAGGCATCCGGCCGCCTCCAGCCCGATTCGATCATCCTCGAGCCGACCTCGGGCAACACCGGGATCGCCCTGGCGATGATCGGCCGGCGGAAGGGCTACCGGGTCGCCCTGGTCATGCCCGCCAACGTCACCCAGGAGCGCCGCCAGATGGCGGCCCTCTTCGGGGCCGAGGTGATCGACTCGCCCGGCCAGCTGGGCAGCAATGGGGCGATCGCCCTGGCCAAGCACCTGGTCGCCAAGGACCCTCGCTTCGTGATGCCCTACCAGTACGGCAACCCGGCCAACCCGCTCGCCCACGACGACGACGACCGGGCCGGAGATCCTGGCCGACTGCCCCGAGATCGACACGTTCGTCGCCGGCCTGGGCACGGGCGGCACGCTGATGGGCGTCGCCCGCTTCTTCCGGCGGGCCAAGCCCGGCGTCCGGATCGTGGCCGCCGAGCCGCTGCCCGGCGAGAACGTCCAGGGCCTGCGCTCGCTCGACGACGGCTTCGTGCCCGAGATCCTCGACCCCGACCTGCTCGACGCGAAGTACCTGGTCAGCAACCGCGACGCGATCGCCGCGCTGCGCGACCTGGTCGATCGCGAGGGGATCTTCGCCGGGCCGTCGTGCGGGGCCGTCCTCGTCGCCGCGGCCCGCGAGGCGCGCAAGATGGGCGCCGGGACGATCGTCGCCCTGCTGCCCGACGGCGGCTGGAAGTACCTCTCGGCGGGCACCTTCAACCGCGACCTGGACGAGATGGAAGCCGACCTCGAGGGCGGCGTCAACTGGTGGTGAGCAGGCCCGGCCCGGCCTCGGTCGTGCTGCCGGATGAGATGCGGGCGGCGATCATCGCCCACGCCCGGGGCGACTACCCGAACGAGGCCTGCGGAGTGATCATCGGCTCGGCCTATGCCCCGGCCGGTGGCCGGGCGCTGCGCTTCGTGCCGACCCGCAACGAGGCGGCGTCACCGCTCCGCTATCGGGTCGACGGAGCCGACCTCTACCGCCTGACGGTCGAGGCCGACGATCGCGACGAGGCGTTCTGGGCGATCGTCCATTCCCACACCCACACCGAGGCGCGCCCGTCGCCGACCGATGTCCGGCAGGCGGAGGCGTATCCGGACGCGCTGTACATCCTGGTCTCGCTCGACCCGGACGAGGCCGATCCCGAGTCCGGCGAGCCCGGCATTCGGGCGTGGCGGATCGTCGCCGACGAGATGTTCGAGGTCGCCCTGAAGCGATAGACCGCCGGCTCAGCTGCGAGTCGCGGCGAGCGGAACCGAGTGGTCGGCGCTGGGCGCTTCGACCGGGACGACGTCGTCGGCCGCCCGCAGGCCGCGGACGACGAGGACCGAGCACGGTGCGTGGATGACGACGCTGCGGGCGGTGCCGCCGAGCGCGAGGCGGGCGAGGCCGGTGTGGCCGCGGGTACCCATCACGATCAGGTCGACGCCGAGCGCGGTCGCGGTCTCGACGATCGCCGAGGCAGGCGCGCCTTCGTGCATCTCCGAGCGGGCCTGGCGGCCGGCCGCGGCAAGCTTGTCGGCGGTCCGCGACGCGATCGCGGCGGTCTGCTCGCGGGCGACATCGGCCGACTCGATGTACGACTCGACGACCTGCTCGTAGATCCCGGGCTGGACCTCGATCGCGATCGGGATCCGGACGTCGGCGACGCTCACGACGGTGACCGGCAGGTGGTCGAAGATCGGCCAGCGGGCCACGGCCTCGACCGCCTCCCGGCTCGATGCCGAGCCGTCGTCGGCGAGCAGGACGCGGCCGACCTTCGGCTCGCGGACGACGAGGACCGGGCAGTGGGCGTGCTCGACGAGCGCCGTCGAGGTCGATCCCAGGAGGGTCGTGGCGAGGGCGCCCCGGCCGCGGTGGCCGACGACCAGGAGGTCGGCGTGGTAGTCGTCGGCCTCGTCGATGATCGCGTGGGCCGGCACGCCGAGGAGCAGCACGGAGTCGACGTGGCTGATGCCGGCGGCCTCGAGCGTCTCGCGGGTCGTGTCGAGCGCCTGCAGGAGGTGCTGGCGGTGGCTCTCGGTGCCGTGCTTCGATTCGGACGCGTCATCCGACCAGGCCGTGCCGCTCAGGGCAGGGCCGCCATCCATGACCGCGACTGCCCGAACGAGCGTGTCGGCCGGCAGGGCCAGCCGGGCGACGAAATCACGAGCACGGTCAGCAGCGATCGATCCATCAACGGCAAGCACGACGCGCATGACGCACCTCTTTCGTGCCTTGAGTGTCGGTTCGGGGACCGATCGGGCCGAGTGCCGAACGGCCTCAACCCGCGGGCCATTCGGGCACGTGCATGGTCCGATCGTCAGGTGGGGCGAGCCTCGAGGGCCGTCACCAGGGCCGCGTCGGTCGGCGTGGGCCCGAGACCCAGCCGGGCGCCGATCCGGGCGGCCAGCGGGGGCTCGACGTAGGTTCCCGCGAGCGCCGGCCAGCTCGCTTCCGCGAAGACCTCGGCCGGCGTGCCGTCCAGGATCAGGCGGCCCTCGCGCATGACCGCGACGCGGGCGAACGTCTCGGCCACGAAACGCATGTCATGGCTGATCGCGATGACCGTCCGGCCCGCCGCCGACAGGTCGGCGACGAGGGCCTGGATCCGCTCGACGCCGCGCAGGTCCTGGCCGGTCGTCGGCTCGTCCAGGACGAGGGTGGGCGTGCCCATGGCCAGGACCGAGGCAAGCGCGAGCAGCTTGCGCTTCGAGAAGCCGAGATCGTATGGGTTGCGCTCGGCCTGGTCGGCCAGCCCGACCGCCGCCAGCGCCGAGGTCACGGCCGCGTCGAGGGCCGCTCCGCGCAGGCCCAGGTTGCGCGGCCCGAAGGCGACCTCGGTCCGGACCTTGCCGGCGAAGATCTGGCGGTCCGGGTCCTGGAAGGCGACCCCGACCCGGGCGGCCAGGGCCGCGACGCGCTCGCCGGCCGTCGGCCTGCCGTCGATCAGGACCTCGCCCGCGGTCGGCCGGAGGAGTCCGTTGAGATGCCGGACCAGGGTCGACTTGCCGCTGCCGTTCTGGCCGATGATCGCCAGGCGGTCACCGTCGGCGACCACGAGGTCGACGCCGTCGACCGCCCGGGTCCCGTCGGGGTAGACATGGACCAGCCCGCGGACCTCGATCACGGGGCGCTCGCGAGGGCCAGGGTCGTCGGGTCGACCCCGCGCCGTGAGGCCAGGGCCGCCAACCGGACGCGCGATGGAGCCTCGACCCCCCAGCCAGCCAGGCGCGGATCCTCGAGAACCGCGGTGGTCGGGCCGTCCAGCACCGATCGGCCGCCGTCGATGACCACGACCCGTTGGCAGAGCCGATCGAGCAGGTCGGTCTTGTGCTCGACGATGATCAGCGTCGTGCCCGCGTCGGCCGCCAGCCCGGCCAGGCTCTCGCCAACCAGGTTGGTGCCGGCGGGGTCGAGCTGGCTCGTCGGCTCGTCGAGGACCAGGATCTTCGGACGCAGGGCGAGGACGGCGGCCAGGGCAACGAGCTGGGCCTGGCCGCCCGACAGCCGATCCGGCGGCCGGCTGGCGAGCTGCTCCACGCGGGCCAGGCGCATCGCCCAGTCGACCCGCTCCACGATCGCCTCGACATCGAGGCCCAGGTTGCGAGGGCCGAAGGCGATCTCCTCCCAGACGGTCGAGGTCGTGCCGGTCAGCTGGGTCGATGCGTTCTGGAAGAGGATTCCGCAGCGCTGGGCGATCGCATCGGGTGTGAGCGTCCGCGTCTCCGCGCCGTCGATCACGACCGCCCCCTCGACGGATCCCCCGATCGAGCCGGGGGCCAGGCCCGCGACGACGAGGCAGAGCGTGGACTTGCCCGCGTCGTTCGGCCCGCAGACCCCGACCACCTCGCCGGGGCCAGCCGTCAGGTCGATGCCGTCCAGGGCCCACTCGGAGGCCCCGGCGTAGCGGTAGCGAACGCCGCGGAGGTTGACCAGGCTCATGGGGTGACCAGGTGCCCGGAGATCGTGGCCAGGATCAGGGCCAAGGTGCCCAGGCTGAGGAGCCATCGCCCGGCGCGCTGGGCACTGCTGTCCGGGAGGGGACGCAGCGTCACCCGGCGGTTCGGCGCGCTGAACGCTCGTGCCTCGAGCGCCATGGCGCGTTCCTCGACCTCGGACAGGGCTCCGGTGATCAGTGGCCCGGCCAGCGGCACCACGCCGCGAATCCGACGCCAGGGTGAGCCCTCCGTGTCGAGCCCCCGGGCCCGCTGGGCATCGGTGACCTCGCGCGCCCGGCTGCCCAGGCGCGGGATCGCCCGGATCGCGGAGCTGACGATGAACGACCCACGCCGGCCGAGGCCGCGCCGCTCGAGATCGGCGATGAGGTCATCGGTCGGGGTGGTCAGGGCGAAGACGGCCACGCTCAGGGCGAACGCCACGATCCGGAGCGAGGCCTGGCCGGCCACGGTCAGGCCGCTGGCCGTCGCCCGGAACGGTCCGATCGAGAAGACCGTGTCGGTCGCCCCGGGGTAGAGGAACGTATCGATCAGGAGGATCGAGATCAGGATCGGCAGCGTGGCCAGCACGAAGGGCAGGAACGCGCGTCCCAGGCGTGCCCGGCCGACGATCAGGCCGACGGCGACGATCGCGACAATCGGGGCCAGCCAGCCCCGCAGCACGAAGGCGAGGAGGGCCGTGCACAGCGCGAAGACGAGCTTGGTCGCTGGGTTGAGGCGGCGATAGAACCCTGTCGGCGGGCGCAGGACGAAGTCGGGGACCGAGCTCAGCTTGATCTCCGCCGTCGTTCGAGCCCCAGCCCCGACCGGATCAGCTGGGACCCGGGCCCGTCAGGCGCTCGCCGTTCGGAAACCTGGCCACGATCCGCGGCGACAGGCCGCCCAGGACGATGAACACGACGAAGCTCGTGATCGTCTTGTCGATCGGGTCGCTGAACAGCCCCTGCCCGAGCGAGGCGTGGATCACGTCTGATCCGCCCTGGCGGAGCGCTGCCACGAGGACATCGACACCGGCGCCCGTGACGCCGCCGAACACGTAGGCGGCGATCGGCGCCGACACGATCGCAGCCACGATGCCGGTCAGGACCCCGGCGAGCGCCACCCAGAAGCCGGCCAGGTCGCGCCGAATCAGGATGAATCCGGCGACCACGATTGCAGCCAGGATGCCGATAATCACGGCCGCCGTGAAGACCCAGCTCGGATACCCGCCGATGTTCGGGTCGGTGTAGGCCGGGTTGTTCAGGATCGGGAAGATCACGACCGCAATGACCACTGCGGCGAGGACCGCCGCGGCGATCAGCTGGTTGCGGGAGGCCGGGCGCGAGCGATAGACGCCCAGGTACCCCCACAGGCCGGCCATCAGGCCGATCACTCCGGCGACGATCGCGAAGGGTCCAGCCGTACCGCCCGCGATCAGCTGCCAGATCAGGTTCGAGAGCACACCCGTGAGTGCCCCGGCGATCGGCCCGGCGAGCACGCCGACAAGGATCGTGCCGATCGAATCGAGGTAGATCGGCAGCTTCAGGACGGTCTGGACCGTATAGCCGAGGCTGATGTTGATCGCGATGGCGATCGGGATCAACACGATCGTGCGCGTCGTGAATTGGCGCGAGATCCAGCCCATCAGATGGTTCCTCCGACCTGCCCGCTCGCCGATCCGGACGTCCGCCGGTATCTCGAGTCACCCTCCTCCCTAGGGTGCCACGTCCGAGACTCGCGCGGCTACTCCAATGCGCTCGGCCAGCGCGCCGACCCGCTCGACCAGCCGGCGCAGGAACTCCTCGGTGTCCGCGCTCAGGGCAACGTCGACGTTCGGCGGCCGGTGCCACAGGCCGCGGAAGTCGGCGATCGTCTGGCCGGCCGACAGCTCGCCGCCGGTCTCGACATCGACCGCCAGGGCCTGGGTCGAAACGAGCGTCTCGTCGAGGGCCGCCGCCGCGGCCAGCGGGTCGTGGATGAACGCGCCGTAGAAGCCGTCGTACTCCGCGTGGAACTCCATGTAGAAGCGCAGCGCGTCGGCCACGAACCGGACGACCGGGTTGCTCGCCACCGACCGGGTCGTGCGCATCGGATCCTCGCCCCGATCCAGGGCGATCGCGTCGTCGGGCCGGCTGCCGGCCCGACGGGCAAGGGCCACGACGTGGTCGGGACGGATCACCGCCCGCTCGGTGACGTCGAGGCCCAGCGCGAGGATCCGGGGCGCGTTCGGATCAGCTTCGATCGCCGTGCTCCAGGCCGCGAAGACCGCGTGGGCCGCGTCGGGATCGCAGTGGATGTTCCACTCGGAGACCGGCGTCGTGTTGCCCGGGACCCGGAATGCCCCGCCCATGATCACGAGCCGGCGCAGCAGCCGGGGCAGGGCCGGCTCGCGCTCCAGGGCGACGGCCAGGTTCGTCAGCGGTCCGATGCACAGAAGGGTCAGCTCGCCCGGCCGCCGGCGAGCTTCGTCGGCGATCAGGTCGGCGGCATGGCGGCGCGATACAGACCCATGGCCGGCGGGCAGCTCGGCATATCCGACGCCCAGCGGGCCGTGGGTCTCAGGCGTGATCTCGAGGGGCCGAACGAGCGGCACGGTCCGCCCGAGGGCGACCTCGATCCCCGTCCGGCGGACCAGCTCGAGGATCCCGAGGTTGTTGCGGGCGACCTGGGCCGCCTCGACGTTGCCGCTCGAGCAGGTGATCGCGACCAGCTCGACGTCGTCCGAGGCCAGCAGGTAGAGCAGGGCCAGGCTGTCGTCGATCCCGGTGTCGCAGTCGACGACGATCGGCCGGCGGCCACTCATCGCAGGTCGAGCCGGACGATGTCTCGGACCACCGTCGCCTGCTTCGATTCCACCTGGCGCTCGACCCGGAAGCCGGCCCGCAGGAAGGTCGAGAGCGTGCCGGTGTAGAGGGTCGGCCCGGTCGGCTTGCCCAGCGACGTGTCGACCGGATAGGCCTCGAGGGCCGGCGCCCCATGCTCGCGGGCGTAGGCGATCGCCCCGTCGAGGAGCTGCCCGCCGACGCCCTGCCGGCGGGCCCGCTTGCCGACGACGAAGCAGACGATCGACCAGACCGGCAGGTCGTCAAGGCGCGGCCGGACCCGCGAGCGCTCGAGGTGCTCGAAGTCCTCGCGCGGCCCGAGGCTGACCCAGCCCACGGCCCGGCCATCCCCGGTGAGCGCGACCAGCCCCGGCGCCAGCGGCCGATCGGCCTCGGCCCGAAGCAGCGCCCGATTCGCGGCCCTGGCCTCACTCGACGTCCCCTCGAAGCCGCCGCCACCCCGCCAGAACTGGCACCAGCACCAGCGCGGGTCGCCGCCCTCCTCGAACAGGGCGGCCAGCGCCGGCCAGGTCTCGCCGGTCAGGGGCTTGATCGTCAGGTCCACGGCGACACGATAGCCGGGCCCGTCGATGCCGGGCGCGCCGCCCGTACACTCCCGACGTGAGCACGCCAGCCGACCGACCTGCGCCGATCCTGCCGCCGGCCACGATCGGGATCATCGGCGGCGGCCAGCTCGGACGGATGCTCGCGATGGCGGCCCGGGCGATGGGCTACCGGATCGCGATCATGGATCCGGATCCGGACTGCCCCTCGGCCTCGGTCGCCGACGAGGTGATCGTCGGCGGCTACGACGACGTCGCGGCGGCCGTCCGGCTGGCCGAGCGAAGCGCCGTCGTGACGTACGAGCTGGAGCACGTGGCTGCGGCCGTCGGCCGGGCCGCCGCCGAGCTGCGGCCGCTCCGGCCGAGCCTCCGGGCGCTCGAGGTGACCCAGGACCGGCTGGCCGAGCGGCGCTTCCTGGCCGAGGCCGGGGCGGCGGTCGCGCCGGGTCGGGAGGTCCGGAGCCGGGCGCAGTTGGACGCCGCCGCGTCCGAGCTTGGCTGGCCGCTGCGGCTCAAGGCCGCGATCGGCGGCTACGACGGCCGGAGCCAGGTCCGCCTGGCGACCCATGAGGATCTCGATCCGGCGTGGCGTGCCCTCGAGCGCTCGGCACAGGCGGCCGGCCTGCTCCTCGAGCGGGAGCTGGAGTTCGCCTGCGAGCTGTCGGTCGTCGTCGCCCGCGGCCTCGACGGCCGGGCCGTTCCGTTCGAGGTCGGCCGCAACCGGCACGATGCCGGGATCCTGTTCGAGACGGTCGTCCCGGCACCGGCGCCGGTGACGGCCGAGGTGGCCGGGCGGGCCCAGGCAATCGCCGTCCATCTGGCCGAGTCGCTCGACATCGTGGGGATGCTGACGGTCGAGCTGTTCCTGCTGCCCGACGGGTTGCTCGTCGTCAACGAGCTCGCGCCGCGCGTCCACAACAGCGGCCACTGGACGATCGAGGGCGCGACGACGAGCCAGTTCGAGCAGCACATCCGGGCGATCTGCGGACTGCCATTGGGCGATCCCGCGGTCCACGGCCCGGCCGCGATGCTCAACCTGCTGGGCAGCGGCGAACGACGGGACGCGCGCCTGGCCGGCGTGGCCGAGGCGCTGGCTGATCCGGCCGTCCACCTCCACCTGTACGACAAGCGCCAGGTCTTCGAGCGCCGCAAGATGGGCCATTTGACGGCCCTCGCGTCGACGCCCGAGGAGGCGCTCGAACGCGCCACCCGGGCCCGCGACCGGCTCAGCTGGAGCTGACACCCCAGGACCACGGAGCCGCACGTCACGAGTCGGGCGAACCGGCCGATCGAAGGTGGCTGGCGGTGGTGGGTCGAGCGGCCGAGCGGCGACTGAGCGACGGGTTCGTCGGTGGGTCGCGTGGCGGGTATCCCGTACACCAAATCGGGTGTCCAGAACCCGATTGGCGCGGTTTGGGCTCAGACCGGGCGACTGGCGCCGCTCAGGCGAACCAATTCATCCCGTCCGACGCTTACGTCGAGATGAAGTCCGAGCGGTGCTCGGGGACCGGGCCCAGAAACAGGGCCGAATCGCTCCGTTTGTTGCAGGGCCTACCCAAAGCGGCTGGTCGCGGCTGGGCGCGGCTGGGCGCGGCTGGGCGCGCGGCTGGGCGCGCGGCTGGGCGCGGCTGGGCGGTAAGGCCCGTGGGCCTCGGCCACGGGATATCGCCACGGGTCGCCCGAAACGCCACGGGTAGAATGGCCTGGAGCGTTCCCCCATTGCCAGGAGATCGAGCGATGCCCGCTGCCCACCGCGTGACCGTGATCCCGGGCGACGGCGTGGGGCCCGAGGTCGTCCGCTCCGCGGTGCGGGTGATCGAGGCGGCCGGGGTCTCGATCGACTGGGAAGAGGCAGCCGCCGGGGCCAGCGTCTTCGAGAAGGGCGACACCTCGGGCGTGCCGGCCGAGACGCGCGACTCGATCGAGCGCACGAAGGTCGTCCTCAAGGGACCGCTCGAGACCCCGGTCGGCTTCGGCGAGAAGAGCGCCAACGTCACCTTGCGCAAGCTGTTCGAGACGTACGCCAATGTCCGTCCGGCGCGTGAGCTGCCCGGCGTGCCGACCCGCTACGCCGGCGAAGGCGTCGACATGGTGATCGTCCGGGAGAACGTCGAGGACCTCTACGCCGGGATCGAGCACATGGTCACGCCCGACGTCGGCCAGTGCCTGAAGGTGATCAGCCGGAAGGGCTCCGAGAAGGTGATCCGCTACGCCTTCGAGCTCGCCCGGCGCGAGGGCCGCTCGAAGGTCACCGCGGCGACCAAGGCCAACATCATGAAGATGACCGAGGGCCTGTTCAAGGCGGTCTTCGAGGAGCTCGCGCCGGAGTACCCGGAGATCCGGGCCGAGCACCTGATCATCGACAACGTCGCCCACCAGCTGGCCAAGCAGCCGAACCAGTTCGACATCGTGGTCACGACCAACCTCAACGGCGACATCATCAGCGACCTGGCCAGCGGCCTGGTCGGCGGCCTCGGCTTCGCCTCATCGGGCAACTACGGCGACTCGGTCGCGATCTTCGAGGCGGTCCACGGGTCGGCCCCGAAGTACGCCGGCAAGGACGTGATCAACCCCACGGCGCTGATCCTGAGCTCGGTGATGATGCTCCGCCACCTGGGCGAAGGCGCCGCCGCGGATCGGGTCGAGGATGCGGTCCTGGTCACCCTCGAGGAGGGCACGGCCACCACCCAGGACCTCGTCCGCCAGACCGGCGGCGACGTCGACACGGCCGCCTCCACGACCGGCTTCACCGACGCGGTGATCGCCAACCTCGGGCGTGGCCCGGCGACGCTCAAGGCTCGCCGCTCGGCCCGCGGCGGACGGGCCCCGGCCCCGCTGGCCGCCTGGTCGTACGGCCCGGAGCGCTACGCCGCGATCGAGCGCCGGGCCGTTGGCCTCGACATTTTCATCGAGACGGGCGACGAGGCCGGGCGCCTCGGCCCGGAGCTCGAGGCGGTCGTCGCGGGTGGCCCGTTCGAGCTCCACTTCATCGAGAGCCGGGGGACCAAGGTCTACCCGTCGGTCGGCCTGTCGTCCGACGGCGTGCGCCTGCTCCGGGCCCGGTTCCTGACCCGGGACGGTGGCGCCGCGCTCGACGGCGACCTGCTCGCGCTCCAGGCCCAGGTGGCCGCCCGGCAACCCGGCTGGACCCACGTCGAGAAGCTCCACGTCTTCAACGGCGCCGACGGTTTCACCAAGGCGCAGGGCGAGTAGATGGCCGACGAACCCGGGATCCGGGTCGGGATCGTCGGCGGCAGCCGGTCCGACTTCCCGATCCTCGAGAAGGCTGCGGCGATGCTGACCTTTCTGGGCATCGCCAACGAGCTGCGGGTCGTGTCGGCCCATCGCACGCCGGACCTGCTCTACGAGTACGGCGAGGCGGCCGCGGGGCGGGGGATCGAGGTGATCATTGCCGGCGCCGGAGGCGCGGCCCACCTGCCCGGGATGCTGGCTGCCAAGACGATCCTGCCGGTGATCGGCGTGCCGATCCCGACCCAGCACCTGGGCGGGCTCGACTCGCTCCTGTCGATCGTCCAGATGCCGCGCGGCGTGCCCGTTGCGACCGTGGCGATCGGCAATGCCGAGAACGCCGCGATCCTGGCCGCCGAGATCCTGGCCCTGGGCGACGCCGAGCTGCGAGCGCGGGTCCACGCCTACCGGCAGGAGCAGACCCGGACCGTCCTCGACGACGAGTCGAACCGGGGGCGTTAGGGCGCCGGCGCGATGGACGACGAACGCTGGGAGCCCGGGATGCCGGTCCTCGATCGCCAGGCGCTGCCCGAGGCAGGTCCTGCGAGCGGCCGCCCGGCGCACGCCGCTGTCGGTCCCGGGAGCCGGCCGCTGCCCGGCCCGCTGCCGCCCAGCCTGGCCGGCCTGCCGCCGCGGAGCGTGCCCGAGACCCAGCCGACCCGGCTCCAGCAGCAGTACGTCCTGCTGTCCGTACCCGGCCTGGTCGCCGGGTTCATCGCGATCAGCGGGCTCGAGCTCGGCCTGCCGCTCGGTGCGCCGCTGGTCAAGCTGTGCGTGATCGTCGGGGCGCCGCTGCTGGCGCTGGCCAACGCCGACGCGATCGTGCGGATCTGGCGGGCGGCCTGGGCATGGATGCCGGTCGACCGGACGAAGGGACTCTTCCGCCTGGCCTGGGTCGCCACCGCGGCAATCCTGTGGGCCGTGCTGATCGCCGTCGCGATCCTCGTGCTGCTCGCATGAGCGACCCGCTGGACGCCGGCGATCGCGGCCCGGACGGTCGCTCGACGGACATCGCCTCGGGCGGCGGGGTGCCGCCGTGGATGGCCTCGTCCCTCAACAACTGCAGCCGGTGTGGCACGGCGCTGGTCTTCGGCGCGGTCGACGGCGACCACCGGGACCGGCTCGTGTGTCCGTCGTGCGGCTGGATCGCCTATGTCAACCCGCGCCTGGTCGTCACCGCGCTGCCGATCACCGACGCCGGTGAGGTCGTCCTGATTCGGCGCGGGATCGAACCGGCGGTCGGCGCCTGGGCCCAGCCCGGCGGGTTCCTGGAGATCGACGAAACGGTCAACGAGGGGGTCATTCGCGAAACGTTCGAGGAGACCGGCCTGCTGGTCGAGCCGGGCGAGGTGATCGGACTCTATTCCCGCCTCGAGGCGGCCGTCGTGGTGCTCGTGTTCGAGGCTCGGATCGCCGGTGGCGCGTTCCGCCTGAGCCCGGAGGCGACCGAGATCCGGGCCTTCGAGCCGGATGCGATCCCGTGGCCCGAGATCGCCTTCAAGACGAGCCACTGGGCCCTCAGCGACTGGCTGCGCCGGCGTCATCCGGAGCTGCGACCGGGCGACGTCGTCGGCGAGCGCCGCCACTGGGAAGGTTGAGGCGGGTGACGCCGGAGGCCGCCGCCGACCTCGAGCTGCTCGACGCGTCGATCCTGGCTGTGTGCCGCGAGTCGACCGTCCGCGCCGGCGGTCGGGTGGTCGAGCATGACGGCCTGACCCTGATCATCGGGACGCATCCGTCGCCGGTGATCGTCAACACGATCCTGCCATCGGGCGCCAGCGCCGATCCAGCCGCCGCGCTGGAGCGAGCCATCGAGGTCTACCGCTCGATCGGCCACGGCCTGTCGCTGGTGACGAGCAGCCATGCCGATGGCCCGCTGGCGGCTGCGGCCGCGGCCGCCGGCTGGACCTCCGTTTTCGAGCTCGTGGGCATGATCCTCGATGCGCCGATCGCCCTTGCCGAGCCGCCCGCCGGCGTGCGCGTCGTGCGGGCCGACCCGAGCACGGACCTTGCCCGCGTCTGCCAGGTGGAGGTGAACGGGTTCGCCGAGAACGAGGACGAACGCTCGATGACCCGTTCGGTCTTCAGCGACCCAGGCTCGATCGACGGCCCGGACACGGCGGCATTCCTGGCCGAGGTCGAAGGGCCGGATGGGCGCCGCGAGCCCGCTGCCGCCGCCCTCGTCGATCGCGGCCCGGCGGCCCTGATCAGCTGGGTCGCGACGGTCCCCGGGCTCCGCCGCCGCGGCCTCGGCGGCCTGGTGACGGCGGCCGCGGCAAACCGGGGCTTCGAGATGGGCTGCCCCGCGGTCGTGCTCCAGGCATCGCCGATGGGCCTGCCGGTCTACCGCCGGCTCGGCTTCCGCGAGCTGAACCACTACCTGGTCTGGGAGCCACCCGAGCGCTGAGCCCGATGGGCGCTGGCGGCCCGGCTGGGTCGCCCGGTCCGCGGGCAGGATCCGTGCCGCCTACGGCCCAGCCCGGTCCGCGGGTACGTGCCACGCGCCGCCTCGCCCCCAGCCCGTCCTGGTTGCGCCAGGCGCACGTACCGGACGAAGCCCGCGCTCGGCACGTCGATTGGGGGCCTCGGACGCACCAGAACGACCGAAATCGCCCGAATTCGAGTCGCGTTGTTGCGTCCTGCGCACGGCAGCGACCAACGGACCCCGATATCGGTGCGTTACGCCCGTCAGACGCAACCCGGCCGGGCACCAGCCCGGGGTCGGTGGACTGGGGCCCGGAGCCGCCCCAGCCCGGAGCCGCCCCAGCCCGGAGCCGCCCCCCTCAGCTCAGGTCGATGAAGATGTTCTTCGTCTCGGTGTACAGGTCGAGCGCGCCCATGCCCAGCTCGCGGCCGATGCCCGACATCTTGTAGCCGCCGAACGGCGCCTCGGTGTGGACCGAGCTGTTCGAGTTGACGCTGAGCACCCCGGCCTGGATCGCCCGCGCCGTGCGCAGTGCCTTGCCGATGTCGCGGCTCCAGATCGAGCCGGACAGCCCGTACGGCGTGGCGTTCGCCAGCCGGATCGCCTCCTCCTCGGTATCGAACGGGATGATCGAGACGACCGGTCCGAAGATCTCCTCGCGGGCGATCCGCATCTCGTTCGTCACGCCGTCGAAGACGGTCGGCATCAGGAAGGCGCCGCCGGCCAGGCCCGGATCGGTCGGGCGCGTCACCGCCGCACACGAGCTGCGCGCCCTCGTCCCGACCGATCGTGATGTACTCGGCCACGCGGTCGCGCTGGCGGGCGCTGACCAGCGAGCCCATCTCGGTCGCCGCATCCTCGGGGTCGCCGACCTTCGACGTTGCGGGTCGCCGCGACGAAGGCCTCGACGACCTGGTCATGGGCCGCGCGCTCGACGAAGATCCGGCTCCGGGCGCAGCAGTCCTGGCCGCTGTTGTCGAACACGGCGTAGGGCGATTCGCGGGCGAACTTGTCGAGGTCCGCGTCGGCATACACGATGTTCGGGCTCTTGCCGCCGAGCTCGAGGCTGATCTTCTTCACGTTGCCGGCGGCCAGCCGCATGATCTCCTGGCCGGTCGTGGTCTCGCCGGTGAAGGCCACCTTGCCGATCCCGGGGTGGGCCGCGATGCTCGCCCCGGCGGTTCCGCCCGGGCCGGTGACGACGTTCAGGACGCCCGGCGGGAAGCCCGCCTCGAGGGCCAGCTCCGCCGAGCCGGATCGCGGTCAGCGGGGTGTAGCTGGCGGGCTTGAGGATGCAGGTGTTGCCCGCCGCCAGGGCCGGCCCGAGCTTCCAGGCCGCCATGAGCAGCGGGAAGTTCCAGGGCACGATCAGGCCGACCACCCCGATCGGCTCGCGCAGGGTGATGTCGAGACCCGGCTTGCTGACCGGGATCGTCTGGCCGAAGACCTTGTTCGCCGCGCCGGCGTAGTACTCGAAGACGAGGCTGACGCCGAGCGTCTCGCCCCGAGCGCCGCTGATCGGCTTGCCGCCATTGCGCGATCTCGAGCCGGGCGAGCTCCTCGAGGTTCGCCTTGACCAGGCCGCGACAGCTTCTGGAGCGTCCGGCCACGCTTGCTGGCCGACCAGCTCGACCAGCCCTTCGGGTCGTCGAACGCCGCCCGGGCCGCGGCCACCGCGCGGTTGACGTCCTCGCGACCGCCGAGCGGCGCCGTCGCGATCACGAGACCTGTCGCCGGATTCGTGACCTCGAACGTCTGGCCGTCGGCGGCATCGACCGGCTCGCCGCCGATGATCATGCGGACGCTGGCCGGGGTCAGGATCGTCGCGGGCTGGTCGGTCATGAGGAGAACCTCGCCTAGGCTGGATGCCCGCAAACCGGGGCGTGTCAGGGCCTCGATGATACGTCGGCGCTATCGCCGGATCAGGCGCCGCTGTGGCCGGCGGCCGCCTCGCGCTCGACGTTGCGGACCAGGCGATCGACCTGGACCTGGAGCCCCTCGCGAACCTGCTTGCGGAACGACGCGAGCGTGCCCTCGAGCTCGAGCGTCGCCCGGTAGTCGACCCGGGAGCCAGTCGGCGTCGGGCTGATCTCGATCGGGACGGACAGGCGCAGGGCCCCGCCCAGCCCGCGCGGCCGGCCGTCGAGCTCGAGCCGGAGACGGTGCGGCCGCTCGAGGTCGTGGTAGGTCACATGGAGGTCGACCCGCACGGTCATGAACATCTGCTTGATCGCGACGACGACGTTCAGCCCGCCGCTGCCGTCGGGCACGATCGACTCGCAATCGGGCAGGGCCCGGCCGAGGGCGGCCGGATCCTCCATCACGGCCCAGGTAGCCTCGGGTGACGTCGTCAGGGCGACGGTCCCGCTGAACTCGTCGGTCAACCCGCCTCCGCGGCCGGCTTGTCGACCGGTAAGTTAGAGGCAGACTGGGATGCCCGCTCGGCGACGTCGCGCTCCTCACGGACCATCTCGGCCTCGCGCTCCAGCCCGACCATCGCCGCCCCGACGATGCCGGCCTCGTTGCGCAGCTGGGCGGCCACGATCGGGCCCGGCGTCTTGAGCAGCGGCAGGAATCGATCGGCCTTCTTGCTGACTCCGCCGCCCAGGATGATCAGGCTCGGGCTGAACAGGATGTCGATCGCCCGGAGGTGCTCGTCGAGATCCTCGGCCCACGCCTTCCAGCTCAGGCCACGCCGGATCCGGGCGTTGGCCGAGGAACGCCGCTCGGCGTCGCGACCGTTGACCTCCATGTGGCCGAGCTCGGTGTTGGGGACGAGCCGGCCGTCGACGAAGATCCCCGACCCGACGCCGGTCCCCAGGGTCAGCACGATCACCACGCCCCGCTTGCCGTAACCCGCGCCGAAGCGCATCTCGGCCACGCCGGCAGCGTCGGCGTCGTTGACCAGCCAGGTCCGCCGCTTGAACGCCTTGGAGAAGGCCGCCTGGGCCTCGAAGCCGATCCACTCCGGATCGACGTTGGCGGCCGTCTTGGTCACCCCGTTGATGATCGGCGACGGGAAGCCGACGCCGATCGCCTGGATCGTCGGCTGCGGCTCGCCAGCGGCGAGCGCCCCGGCGTTGGCCGCCCGGATCAATCGCCCGACGACCCGGCCGGCCGAGGCGACGACCGCGGCCGGTTTCGAGGGCACCGGGGTCAGGACCCGGATCCGCTCTCCGGCGAGCTCGCCCGTCTTGACGTCGACCAGGGCGGCCTTGATCCCGGTGCCGCCGACATCGACGCCGATCGCGAGCAGTCGCTCACCGTCGGGCATCAGAAGTAGTTGACGCTGATTCCGCCGTCGACGACGAGCTGGGCGCCATTGGTCCAGCGCGATTCGTCGGAGGCCAGGTAGATCGCCATGTACACGATCTCCTCGGGCTTGCCGAAGCGGCCGGTCGGGTTGCGCGCAAGGCGGAGCTGCTTGGCGGCTTCGTCCTTGACCAGCCAGTCCATCAGCAGCGGGGTCTCGACGGGTCCCGGGCAGATCGCGTTCGTGCGGATTCCCTTCGGGCCGAACTGGACGGCCAGGCTGCGGGTGAGCGCGAGGAGGGCGCCCTTCGAGGCAGTGTAGGCGTCCTGCGGAACGGAGCAGCCGAGGAGGGCCACGAAGCTGGCGATGTTGATGATCGAGCCGGAGCCGCCGGCCTCCATCGCCGGGATCGCGTACTTGCAGCCCAGGAAGACGCCTCGGACGTTCACGGCCATGACCTTGTCCCACGTCTCGACGTCCGTGTCGATGACCGAATGGTCCGCCTCGGGCATGATCCCGGCGTTGTTGTACAGGACGTCGAGCCGGCCGTAGGTCGCCAGGGCATGGTCGACCATCGCCTTGGCATCGGCCTCGCGGCTCACGTCGGCCTTGACGAACGTCGCCTGGCCGCCGGCCGCCCGGACGAGGTCGACAGTCTCCGCGCCGGCCGCCTCGCTGAACTCGGCGACCACGACCTTCGCCCCCTCCGCCGCGAACAGCCGGGCCGCCACCCGGCCCATGCCGCCGCCACCGCCGGTGATGATCGCCACCTTGTCAGTCAGTCGCACCGTGCTCTCCTCTGGTCGTTCGTGGTTCGTACGGCCGGCGGCCCGGCGAGGGTCAGCTCCGCTCGAGGTAGCGCTCCCGGTCCCAGTCGTGGACGACCGAGTCGTAGACCTGCTGCTCGTAGCGAGCGGCGTTGAGGTAGTGGTCGATCACGTCCTGGCCGAAGATCTCCGGCCCGGCCGCGCTCTTCTCGAGCTCCCAGATCGCCTCGTACAGTGCGCGCGGCATGCGCTGCCTGCCGGTCGCGATGTAGCCGTTGCCCTTGAACTCGGGGTCGAGCGGCAGCTCGTGCTCGATCCCGTACAGGCCGGCGCCGATCGCCGCGGCGTAGGTCAGGTAGGCGTTCATGTCGCCGCCGGGAAAGCGGTCCTCGACGTGGAGGTTGGCGCCATGGCCGACCATCCGGAAGCCGGTCGTCCGGTTGTCCCGGCCCCACACGACGTTGACCGGCGCCCACGACAGCGAGGCATAGCGCTTGTACGAGTTGATGTTCGGGGCGATGAAGATCGCCAGCTCGCGCGACAGCTTCATCATGCCGGCGACGAAGTGGCTGAACGTCTTCGACAGGCCGTAGGGCAGGCCGGCCGCCGGATCGTGGGTCAGGGAGTGCTCGCCGGCCTTGTCCCAGAGGCTCATGTGAAGGTGCCCGGACGAGCCCGTCCAGCTCGCGTCGGGCTTGGCCATGAACGTGATCCCCCAACCGTTGAGGTAGGCGATCTCCTTGGCGCCGTGCTTGAAGATCACGCTCCGGTCGGCCGACTCGAGGACGTGGTCGTAGCGGATGTTGACCTCGTGCTGGCCGGGAGCGGCCTCGCCCTTGCTGAACTCGATCGGGATCCGGGCCGCGGTCATCTGGTTGCGCAGGAGCCGGTGGAGCGGCTCGGCCTTCGTCGCCTGGAGGAGGTGGTAGTCCTCGTTGTAGTAGCCGAAGCGCTCCGGAATCGCCCAGCCCCGGCGATTCTGACTCCTCCCACGATTCCTTCAGGACGTAGTACTCGAACTCCGAGCCGGCCTTGACCGAGAAGCCCAGCGCCGCGGCCCGGGCCACCTGGCGCTTGAGGATCGTCCGGGGCGAGACCGGGATCTCCTCGCCGGTCTCCTCGTCGGTCGCGTCGCTCAGGACGAGGGCCGTCTTCTCGAGCCAGGGCAGCACGCGCAGGGTGTCCCAGACGGGTTGGGCGATCCAGTCGCCGTAGCCCGTCTCCCAGTTCATCAGGGCGAACCCGTCGGGCGTGTTCATCTCCATGTCGGTGCCCAGCAGGTAGGTGCAGAAGTGGGCGCCGTGGTCGATCACCCCGGCGAGGAAGGCCTCGGCCTGGACCCGCTTGCCCATCAGCCGGCCCTGCATGTCGGTGATCGCCACGACCAGGGTGTCGATCCGGCCGTCGGCGACCATCGCCTCAAGCTCGACGAGCCGGGCATGCTTGGGGTGGCCGTGGTCTTCCTTGCTCATCACCGACCTCCTGGAGGGTTGGTTCGATTGGCGGACTGCGCGTGCGGTGTGCGGATGCTAGAGCCCCGGGCGGGCGCCGTCCCGCCTGTCGCGAGGGCTACGGCGCGCCTACTTCGCGGTCATCCCGCCGTCGGCCACGATCACCGAGCCGGTCACGAACGAGGACTCGTCGGAGGCCAGGAACAGGGCGACGTTGGCGATCTCGCGGGGCTCACCCGGACGGCCGATCGGCTGGAACGAGTCGATCGTGGCGTAGACCTCGGCCAGGCCGCCCAGCATCTCGGCGTGGGCGTAGTTGATCGGCGTGTCCACCCAGCCCGGGGCGATCGCGTTGCAGCGGATGTTCTGCTTGGCGTAGTCGAGGGCGATCCCCTTCGAGAGCATGACCAGGGCACCCTTGGAGGTGGCGTAGATCGCCAGGAACGGTTCGGCTACCAGGCCGTTGACCGAGGTCGTGTTGATCAGCGAGCCGCCGCCCCGCCGGAGCATGTGCGGGATGGCGTAGCGGCAGCCGTAGATCGGGCCCTTGACGTTGACGTTCAGGGTCCGGTCGACGACCTCGTCCGACGCCTCGTGGAAGATCCCGGGCAGGTTGACCCCGGCGTTGTTGAAGACGACGTCCAGGCCGCCCCAGCGTTCGGCCGTGGCGTCGGTATAGGCCTGGACCAGCTTCGGGTTCGACACGTCGGCGACAACCGCGAAGGCGGCCGGGCCGATCGAGCGAGCCGTCTCGGCCACCGCGTCGGGCGCGACGTCGACGCAGGTGACAAGGGCGCCCTCCTCGGCGAAGCGGATCGCCGTCGCCCGCCCGATGCCCGACCCGGCCCCGGTCACGATGCAGACCTTGCCCGCCAGTCGATCGCCCATCGGACCTCCCGTCCTGCCGCGGCAGGCGGCAGATGGATTTGAGATTCCGTCTTGACAGGAGCACCCCGGACCGGCCTAATCCGCCCATCCAATCGTACGCTGCCCAAGGAGGACTCGAGGGATGGCCGATAGACCCGGCGGGCCGACGTCCGCTGACGCGGAGAAGCTCCACAGCCTGGGCTACGCCCAGGAGCTCCGGCGGGGAATGAAGACATTCTCGAACTTCGCGGTTTCGTTCACCATCATCTCGATCCTGTCCGGCTGCCTGACCCTGTTTGGCTTTGCGATGAACACCGGCGGCCCGGCGATCATGACCCTGGGCTGGCTGTTCGTCGGCGTCTTCGTCCTGATCGTCGCCCTGGGCATGGCCGAAGTCGCCTCGAGCTACCCGACAGCCGGAGGGCTCTACTACTGGTCGGCCAAGCTGGCCGAGGAAGCCGGTGCGGACGGTGCTCGCTGGAGCTGGTTCGTCGGCTGGTTCAACCTGGTGGGCCAGGTCGCTGTCACGGCCGGCATTGACTTCGGGTTGGCCCTGTTCACCAACGCCTTCCTCAACATCGCGTTCGGCGTCCCGGCCGATCCGCCCCATACGATCCTGATCTTCGGGATCATGCTGGTCATCCACGCTCTCCTGAACACGTTCGGCATCCGGGTCGTGGCCCTGCTCAACGACGTGTCCGTGTGGTGGCACCTCGTTGGGGTGGCCGCGATCGTGGTCGTGTGCGTCGTGCTCAACCAGCACCACGGGACCGACATCGGGACCGTCTTCTCGAAGACGGTCGACAACACCGGCGACGGCGTGGGCGGCTTGAGCTGGCCCGGCCCGTTGTTCCTGAGCATCCCGCTCTACGTGGCATTGATCGGCCTGCTCAACGCCCAGTACACGTTGACCGGCTTTGATGCCTCGGCCCACATGTCCGAGGAGACCCACGACGCGCAGCGCTCGGCGCCCAAGGGGATCGTCTACTCGGTGATCATCTCGGTCATCGCGGGGTTCATCCTGCTGGTCGCGATGAACATCGGGATCACCCCGGACAAGGTCTTCCTCGGAGCCGACGGCTCGACGATGGTCGATGGCTACACCCACGCCCTGGGCTTCTTCGTGCCGCCGGCCCAGATCTGGATCGACGACATCGGCCAGGCTGGCGGTCTGTTCATCCTGCTGATCGTGATCGGCGCCCAGTTCTACTGCGGCATGTCCTCGGTCACGGCCAACTCACGGATGATCTACGCGTTCGCGCGCGACGGCGCGATCCCCGGCAGCCGCTTCTGGCACCGGATCAACAAGCGCACCCGAACCCCCACGAACTCGATCTGGTTCGCCGCGGTCGGCGCCTTCATCCTGGGCGTGCCATACCTGTTCAACTCCGTTGCCTACTTCGCCGTCACCTCGATTGCGGTCATCGGCCTGTACGTCGCCTATATCTCGCCCGTGTTCCTGCGCCTGCGCGCCGGGAGCAAGTTCCAGGAAGGACCGTGGACCCTCGGCCGCTGGAGCAAGCCGATCGGGATCGTGGGCACGATCTGGGTCATCGTGATCTGCATCCTGTTCGTTCTGCCGCAGGTCCAGCCGATCAACGCCACCACCTTCAACTACACGCCGGTGGTCTTCCTCGTCGTCCTGGGCGGGGCAGCGATCTGGTACTTCGCCTCGGCGAAGCGCTGGTTCCACGGCCCGAAGGTCCAGGGCAGTCCGGCTGAGCTGGCCGCGATCGAGGCCGAGCTCGAGATCGCCTGAGCGGGCGCCGGCCGGCAACGTTCCGGCCCAGCCCACGGACCGAGCCCGGTGGCCCCCGCCGCCGGGCTCGGTCAATTCTCGTCCACGCCGGCTCGCGCCCGACGGCGCGGCGGCAAGGCTCAGTAGATCAGGGTTGCCCCGCTCGGGAAGCTGAACGTGAAGGCGGCCGGGCTGAGGGTCGCGTCGGGCGCCAGGCTGGTCACGCTCGCGTCCCGGGTGAGCTCACCGGCGATCGTCTCGACCAGGCGCAGGACGATGCCCGTGTCGCGATCGAAGGCGACCTGGATGTGGTGGTCGGGCCGATCGGCGGCGATCCCGATCGAGCGCGGGTGGTCGCAGTCCACGACGATCGCCTCGCGGCCGCCGACGTCGACCGAGCCAGAGACCCAGGACCGGCCGGTGGCCAGCACGTTCTGGCAGAGGCCCGCCGGGTGGATGAAGGCGTCCGGCAGGCTCTCGGCCGGCAGCGCGGTCCGCGGCCGGTAGACCGTGGCCGTGCCCGGGAAGTCGGGATCGTCGAGGCCCACGACCCGCCGCCGGACGGCGCGCTGGGTGCCTTTGCGATGCTCGGCCGACCAGGTCCGGACGGTCTCCCCGTCGGAGATCCACAGCTCGTGGTTGGCGGTGATCCCCAGGCTGGGATCGGTGGTCACGACCTTGGCCTCGCCCGGGTGGCGGATCGTCGTCTCGATCACGAGCAGGCGATCACCCTGGGTCGTGGCCGTGCGGTCCTCGATCCGCATCCGGAGCGTCTCGAAGCGCAGCTCGGCGTCGCGGGCGAAGGTGAACAGCTCGGCCAGGCTCGGGCTGCCGTCGGCCAGGGCAACGACCTCCGGCCGGCGCCGCCCGGCCGCATTGGCCGGCGGCGAGCTCGAGGCGCGGCTCCACGAGGTGGTCGACATCGCCGCGTATCGTAGCGCGTCAGCCTGCGCCGGGACCGCCCGTGCCTCCCGGCCGGGTCATCCGGTCCGGGTCGAGCAGCCGGTCGAGGTCGGCCGGGGCGAGGCCCCGCTCGAGGGCCAGCTCGCGGATCGTCCGGCCGCTCGCCAGGGCGTCCTTGGCCAGCTTCGCGGCCGCGTCGTAGCCGATCACCGGGGCGAGGGCGGTCGCCAGCATCAGGCCCTGCTCGACGAGCTGCGGGCCGCGCTCGGTGGCGCGCAGGCCGGCGATCGCCCGCGCCGCGAAGTTCGCCGCGGCCGCCCCGAGGAGCTCGATCGACTCGAGCAGCGCCGCCGCGGCGACCGGCATCATCACGTTGAGCTCGAGCAGGCTGCCGGTCTGGCAGAAGCCGATCGTCGTGTCGTTGCCGACGACCCGGGCGACGACCATCGTCAGGCTCTCGACGATGACTGGGTTCACCTTGCCCGGCATGATGCTCGAGCCGGGCTGGGTTTCGGGCAGGGCCAGCTCGCCGATCCCGGCCCGGGGGCCCATGCCCATCAGCCGGATGTCGGACGCGATCTTCCACAGGCTCAGGGCAATCGCCCGCAGGGCGCCGTGGGCGGCGATCACGGTGTCGAGCGTGGCCTGGGCATGGAAGTGGTCATCGGTCTCGCGCACGGCCAGGCCGGTCAGCTCGGCCAGGCGGGCGCACGTTCGGGCCGGACCGCCCTCCGGTGCGTTGATCCCGGTCCCCACGGCGGTGCCGCCGAGGGGCACGCTGAGCAGCTCGTCGAGCGCGCCTCGCGCCCGGCGAATCGAGTCCGCCAGTTGCCCGGCGTAGCCCGCGAACTCCTGGCCGAGCCGGATCGGGGTGGCGTCCTGGAGGTGGGTTCGGCCGGTCTTCACGATTGAATCGAACTCGCGGGCCTTGGCCGCCAGGCTGCGCTCGAGCTGGCCCAGCGCCGGCAGGAGGATGGCGTCGATCTCGATCGCGGCCGCGAGCTGGATCGCCGTGGGGATCGCGTCGTTCGACGACTGGCCGGCGTTGACGTGGTCGTTGGGGTGGACTGGAGCGCCGAGCCGGGCGCTGGCGAGGTGGGCGATCACCTCGTTCGCGTTCATGTTCGACGAGGTTCCCGAGCCGGTCTGGTAGATGTCGATCGGGAATGCATCGTCGTGGCGACCCGCCGCGACCTCTGCGGCTGCGGCGACGATCGCCGCAGCGAGGCTCGGGTCGAGCAGGCCCAGCTCGGCATTCGTCTCCGCGCCGGCCTGCTTGACGAGGGCCAGGGCATGGATGAAGGCGGCCGGCATGGGCCGACCCGAGATCGGGAAGTTGAGGACGGCCCGCTGGGTCGATGCGCCGTACAGGGCATCGGCCGGGACCGCCATCTCGCCCATCGAATCCCGCTCGATCCGGGTCGCCGGCGGATCGCCGGGTTTGGCCGCGTCTGTCATGCGTCGATGGTAGCCGCCCGCCCTGTGCGAGGGGCGCTGCCCCGACCGTTACCACGACTAATCGTAGCTGGCGGGTTTCTGGAGCCCCATTGCCCGAATCGAGGGCGATATGGCGTGGGATACCGCGACTACTGGTGAAACGGGAGTTTGGACCTGGAATTCGGGGTTGGATCGAAGTCGATGGCAGTCCTGAACCCCCGCCTAAGCTTAGTCGTGGTATCGGCCGCCGGCGTCCAGGGGCAAGCCGGGAACGGGCGGAACAGCCCCGCCGGGCATCTCTCGTAGACTCCGGGAGATGAGCATCGAGGCCGTCTTCGACTCGGACACCTTCCGCAAGGTCATGGGCCACTTCGTGACCGGGGTGACCGTGGTCACGACG
The DNA here is from genome assembly GCA_963727055.1 of uncultured Chloroflexia bacterium. Classification (GTDB taxonomy): domain Bacteria; phylum Chloroflexota; class Limnocylindria; order Limnocylindrales; family CSP1-4; genus Palsa-1033. The sequence goes on along the minus strand of CAVSEN010000002.1, from coordinate 767,119 downwards.
ATCTCCGACGGACGGCCCCAGGGGATCACGGTCAACGCCCTCAGCTCGGTCTCGCTCGACCCGCCCCTGGTCGTCGTCGCCCTCGATCGGCGGCGCTACATCACGCCGCTCGTCCACGCCTCCGGCCAGTTCGCGGTCAACGTCCTGGGCGAGCACCAGCAGGGCCTCGCCGACTGCTTCGCGGGCGCCTTGGTCGAGCCCGGCCGGGAGCGCTTCTGCGGTGCGGCCTGGTCGCCCGGCGTGTCGGGCATGCCCCTCCTCGAGGGGGCGATCGCGACGCTCGAATGCACGGTCGTCGGCAGCCACCCGATCGGCGACCACGACCTGTTCATCGGCAAGGTCGAGGCGCTCCACAACGACGAGCACCACCCCCAGCCGCTCCTCTACTACCGGCGGCGCTACCTGCGGGTCGAGCGCTCGGAGGCGATCGCGATCGAAGGCCGGCAGGAGGGCTGAGCGCGATGGCCGTCGCCCGCCGTCACGGAGCGCCCGGCCCGGCCCTGACGACCCGGTCGAACGTCGGTCCGGCAACCGACACGATCGTGGCCGGGGGCCTGGAGGTCGGCTACGACGTCCGCGGCGACGGTCCGCCGCTGGTCATGCTCCACGGCGCGACCTCGACCGGTCGCGAGGACTTCGCGGCCCAGGTCCCGGCGTTCTCGAAGGCCTTCCGGCTGTACCTGCCCGATGCCCGCGGCCACGGCTCGACGCGCTGGGACGCCGCCGACGGCTTCACCTACGACCAGCTCGTCGACGACCTCCTGGCCTTCGTCGACGCCCTCGGCCTGACCACGTTCCACCTGCTCGGCTTCTCGATGGGCGCGATGACGGGGCTGCAGTTCGCGAGCCGCTACCCGGACCGCCTGCGAACCCTGGTCGTCGCCGGGATCACGACCCAGCGCGAGCCCCGGGCGAGCGTCGCCCGGCGGCTGATGGACCCCGAGCGGATCGATCGCAACGATCCCGCCTGGGCTGACCTCCTCGGCCGCCGTCACGACGCCGGCCAGGGCGTCGGGGCATGGCGCCGGCTCCTGCCGGCGATCGCCGGCGACGTGGCGGTCCAGCCCCTCCTCGGGCCGCGCGACCTGCGCCGGATCGAGCTGCCGGCGATGGTCGCCGTCGGTGACCGGGATCCGTTCGTGCCGGTCGACCATGCCTGGGGGCTGACCCGGCAGCTGCCCGACGGCCGGCTGTTCGTGGCTCCCGGCTGCGGGCACGAGGTGATGGTCCATCGCCCGGCCCTGTTCAACGAGGCCTGCGCCGGCTTCTATCGGCAGACCGAGAGTATCGCCCGGAAGCGTTCCGGGCAGTCCGCGGGCACGGCCGCAACGCGTGAGGGAGGCACCGCATGATCACGCTCCTCGTCCAGTTCCGGCGGCCCGACGGAGGTCCGGCGGAGGTCGCCGGGTTCGAGCAGGCCTACGCCGAGAGCCACCTGCCCCTGGTCGTCGAGACGCCCGGCCTGCGCGCCCTGCGGGTCCAGCGGGTGACCGAGGCGCTCGGCGGATCGACCGACCTGCTGTTCGTGACCGAGATGGACTTCGACGACCGGGCCGCCCTCGACGCGGGCCTGGCCTCGGACGCGATGCGGGCGGCCGGCCGCAACCTGCGCTCGATCGCGCCGGGGCTGGCGACGCTGCTCGTGGTCGAGCCCGCCCAGGACCTCGTTCCGGCGAGCTGGCGCTAGGCGATACTGGCAGGGTGTCGTCCGGCCCCCTCGTCCGCGTCGCGTTCCCGGCACCTGTCCCGTTCGGGACGGGCGAGCCGGCCGGAGCCGTGGCGCTCCTGACGATCGACCGGCCGGATGCGCTCAACGCCCTCTCGTTTGCCCTGATCGCCGAGCTCGTGGACGCCCTGCGCGTTCTCGATGCCGACCCGGCCTGCCGGTGCGCCGTGCTGACCGGGGCCGGGTCGCGGGCATTCGCGGCCGGGGCCGACATCCGCGAGCTGGCCAGCCAGACGCCCGACTCGCTCGCGGCCGGGCATGCCTTCGACCGCTGGGACGAGCTGGCCGGGATCGGGCTGCCGATCATTGCCGCGGTGCGCGGCTACGCCCTCGGCGGTGGCTGCGAGCTGGCGATGGCCTGCGACCTGATCGTCGCCGGCGAGGACGCCCAGTTCGGCCAGCCGGAGATCAACCTCGGGGTGATCCCGGGTGCCGGCGGAACCCAGCGCCTGACCCGGGCGATCGGCAAGGCCCGGGCGATGGCCCTGATCCTGACCGGTCGCTCGATCGGTGCCCGGGAAGCCGAGGCGTGGGGCCTGGTCAGCCTCGTCGTGCCCGCCGAGGAGACGCTCGATCGCGCGCTCGAGCTGGCCGGCCGAATTGCGGCGATGCCCCCGGTCGCCGTCCGGGCCGCCAAGGCGATGGTCAACCGGGCCGCCGAGACGTCGCTGGCCGACGGCCTGGCCGCCGAGCGACAGGCATTCTTCGACCTCTTCGCGACCGCCGACCAGACCGAGGGGATGGCCGCCTTCACGGAGAAACGGACACCGACCTGGCAGGGACGTTGAGGAGGGAGCCATGACCGACGAGACGAGCCGGCCGCCGAGCCAACGCGGTGATGAAGGCGGCAGCGACTACGGCAGCGACATCAGCCGGGACGTCGGCGACGGACCGCCCGGAACCTGGCGCGAATCGGCGCCCCACCTGCTGACCCCGATCGATGCCGATTTGCCGGTCAGCGGCCACGTGCCGGCGGCCGTCGACGCACCGTCCGTCTCGCTGGCGCCGGAGCATGACTGGGAGGCGGCCCGGACCGTCGTGATCCCGCTCCTCCGGCCGGCCGGCACGGTCGGCCTGCGCCTGGCCGACGCCGACCGATCGGCGCTGGCGATGGGTACCGCCAGCCATACCCTGCCGCTGTTCAGCGATGGTCCCGGCGGCCTGTTCGTCGTCTACGCCCTGCCCGCCTCCGGCTTCGATGTCGTGGTCAACGCCGAGCACCTCGTGTCATGGGGCGTCGAGCCCGCCGAGATCCACGCCGCGGCGATGGCAAACCTGGCGGCCTGGTCGACCGCGGCCGGCTGGACCGGCGAGGAATTGGGTGATCGGCGGCTGCTCTCGTCGGACAGCGGCGACGGCCCGGACGCGACCCGGATCCTGCTGCCCGAGGTCCGCGCCTACCTCGCGGCGGCCCTCGGGCCGGTCGGCGGGCCGATCTACGTCGGCGTACCCGAGCGCCACCTGCTGGTGGCCGGGGCCTCGACGCCGGGCGACGCCGACTTCGGCGCCCAGCTGGCCGGCTTCGTTGCCGACCACGCCGATGGCGCCGACGAGCCGATCGACCGACGGCTGTTCGAGCTGGTCGGTGGCGACCTGCGGCCGGTGGCCGGCTGACTCGGGGCAGGTCAATGGCCGTGGCCGCGTTCGAGGCCCTGCGCTGGGAGGTGACCGACGGCGTCGCCACGATCACCCTCGATCGTCCGGCCGCGCTCAACAGCCTCGAGGCGGGCCTCAAGGCCGAGCTGCTCCGCGCGGTGCGGATGGCTGGCCGGGATCCGGCCGTGCGGGTCGTCATCCTGACCGGCGCCGGGCGGGCCTTCTGCGCCGGCCAGGACCTCAAGGAGCGCCTTGCGCCCGATCCGACGCCGCTCGACGTCGAGGTCCGCGAGCGGTTCAATCCGATCGTGGTCGCGCTCCGCCGCCTGGAGAAGCCGGTGATCGCGGCGGTGAATGGGGTCGCCGCCGGCGCGGGCGCCTCGCTGGCCTTTGCCTGCGACCTGCGGATCGCCGCCCAGGGTGCGACGTTCGTCCTTGCCTTCGGCCGGATCGGGCTGGTGCCCGACAGCGGCGCGACGTGGCTGCTGCCGCGGCTCGTCGGCCTGGGGCGGGCGACCGAGCTGATGCTCGTGCCCGATCCGATCGGGGCCGACGAGGCACTCCGGATCGGCCTCGTCGGACGGGTCGTGCCCGACGCCGAGCTGCTGGCCGAGGCCGGCCGGCTGGCGGCGACGCTGGCCGCCGGAGCGCCGCGCGCCCTGGCGCTCACGAAGCGGGCGATCCAGCGGGCGCAGGAGGCGGGGTTCGAGGCGACCCTCGACTACGAGGCCTCGCTCCAGGGGATCGCCGGGCGGACGGCCGACCACGCCGAGGGCCTGGCCGCCTTCGTCGAGAAGCGAGCACCGCGCTTCAGCGGGTCGTAGGGCCCGGTTCGCCGCTCCGACCGGCGCGGCCGATCGCGCGGATCAGGGGTAGAGGTAGGCCTGGATGTCGGTCTGGGCAACAACGAAATAGCCGGAGGGCGTGACCCTCTGGACCTGCACTTCGAAGTTGTAAGTGGCGCCGCTTACCCAACCGGTCGATGGGGTCTTGATGTTTGACTGGAGCTGGTCAGTGACATCCTGAAAGGATCCGTTGGTCGGATCCCCGCTGGGCGACCAATAAATGCGGTACCGAGTGAAGCAGGCGGCGGGGCCGCTGAAGTGCGGCCACGAAACATAGCCGCGGGCGATGGATAGGGGATTCAGGTCCGCTTCGGCAAACCCGAGCCCGAAAACGACATCGCTGGCGGCCAAGACTTTGTTGCCGGCCCCGAGGGCCAGAGTGCGGTAGAACAGGGTGTGGCCCACGGGAATCGTGGGGTCCGGGGCGCTGGTCGAGCCGCGGGTGGTCGTGTCGGTGCCGGGTACGAGAATCGCACCGGCCTGCGGTGGGTAGGCCCTGGGCAGGGACGGCGACGTATTGCTGAGGGTCACGTATTGGACGAAGCCGGTTCCGGTGTAGCGCGACCAGTTCAGGAGCACCCCACCCGGGCACGAGGTGATCGACAGGCTCAGGCCGGGCTGGGCCGTCGCCGTGGCCGTGGGACTGGGGCTCGGACTTGTCGTCGGCGTCGGGGTGGGCGTGGCGGCGGGGGTCGGCGTCGGGGTCGGGCTCGGCGACGGGACGGCGCTCGGGCTCGGGCTGGCCCCGTCGCTCGAGCTCGCGGAGGGCGATTCGGTCGGCTCGGCGCTCGGGCTCGGCGTCGCGGCCGGCGTGTCGTTGGGGGCCAGGGCGACCCCGGCCAGGGCGCCGATCGGGTAGCCCAGCGTCTCGTCGGTCTTGGCGTTGTTGATCAACCACGGATCACCGAAGACGCTCGCCGGGATCGGGCCGACGGTGGTCCCGGCGGTCGCCGGGTTGCCGAAGAGGACGGTCATCGCGCTGCCTTCGGCCACCTGCTGGTGGGTGCTCGGGCCGTCGACCGCAACGCCGTGCTCGAGGTCGAGCAGGACGACCTGTTCGCCGCCGCCGGCCGCGGCGGTCCGACCGAGGTCGAACGCCGTGCCCGACGCCGTCCAGGTGTACGGACCGGTCACGATCGCGTAGGTGGCGCCCACGGGCACGACCACCCGGTTGTACGCCCGGCCCGCGAGCAGGGCGAGCTGGATGGAGGACGTGGACAGGGTGTTGACGCGAACGTCGGCGCCGCCCGCCAGGCGAGCCTGGCTCGAGCCGAGGAGGAGGGTCGCGTGCCCGCCGGCGGCGACCCGGACCTCGTCGCCCGCCGCCAGGGCGGTTCCGGCGACCAGGGCCTGGCTGCCGCCCGACCGGACGAGCGTCGCCTCGGCGGCGTCGCCCGACCGGTTCGCGGCCGCCGGCGTGAAGCGCCCGCTGACGACGCCCGCGGCGACCACCGCAAGCACGACGAGGCCGATTCCCAGCACGCCCCAGGTCCGCAGCGACGTCGAACGGCGGGCGGTGCGCCCGGCGTGGACGCTCGTCCGGGGTCGGGTCAGGGGACCCGGTCGGGCATCGGCCGGCCCATCGGCCGCGTCGTCGCCGGGCAGGCCCGGAGCGAGCGGGGCAGGTCGGAGCAGGGTGGTGCCGGCGAACCCCGCGGTCGCCCGCGGCTGGGCCGGGCCGGCCGGCTGGACGAGCCTGGTGCGCAGGCCCTCCGCGAAGGCTGGGTCCGGCCGTGCCGCCGTCGCCTGGGCTTTCCGGCTTCGGGCGCGCCGCCCGGCTGCCGCCAGGTCGGTTGCCAGCGCGTCGAGGCGCGGGCCGTCCGGATCGGCGGCCCGATCGATCGGGGTCGGTGCCGCCGCCTGGGCCACTACGGCCACCAGGACCTGATCGGGCATGGCGGCCGGATGCGACGGCCGAGCAGGCCGGGGCCCGGCCGGCCGCGAACTCACGGGCCGGGCGTCGGAGGGGCGAGGACCGGGATCACGCGGCATGGCTGCCTTTGCCGCCGGCGGCCAGGTTGAGCGACCGGAGGGCACGATCCAGGCGGACCGTCAGGGTCGTCGGCGAGACGCCGAGGGCGGCGCACAGCTCGGGCTCGGCCAGGTCGTCGAGGTACTTCAGGACGACGACCCGCCGCTGCGGCTCGGTCAGGCGCCGCAGCCCGCCTCGGAGCTCGTCTCGGTCGAGCGCCGCGGCGAAGGCCGCCGTTGCGAGCTCATCGCCCACGAGCGGCTCGTCGTGCGTCGCGTCCGGCTCGGCCAGGTCGCCGGCACGAACCCCGGCCGGCGTGTCGTGCCCGGTGCGCCGGGCCTGGTCAACGATCGCGCTGGCGGCGACTCGGAACAGCCAGCCGCCAAGCGTCCCCGTGCGGAGGGTGCCCGCCTGGACGGCGTCGAGGCCGCGCTGGAACGTGGCCGCGGTGATCGCCTCGGCGGTCTCCCGGTCGGTGACCCGGCGGGCGACGAATCCGTAGATCCGCGGCAGGTAGTGGTCGTAGAGCACGCCGTATGCGTCGGCATCCGTGCGGGCCTCGACGACCAGCCCACGCTCGCGCTCGGGATCCAGCCGGCTGCGGGGTCGCTCGTTCGCCATTCGAAGAACGACAGTAGTGGCCGGTGATTCAGGACACCATCGACCAGCGGTACTGGCACCGGCCGCAGCAGGTACCGCTCGATTCCGGCCGGCCCCCGCCGGTCAATCCGCGTCCACCCGGCGAGCCGCGGCGCCCTTGACGGCCGGTGGACGGGGTCGTAGCCTGCCTAACGAACGTTCGGTTGGCAGTTCGGAGAGCGAATTGGTGGTCGAAACCCGTCGGCGGCAGATCGAATTGGTGGCCTCGGGCCTGTTTCGCGAGCAGGGCTACGCGGGCACGAGCGTCCGCGACATCGCCCGCGGCCTGGCGATCCAGGGCGCCAGCCTGTATGCCCACGTCGCCTCCAAGGAGGACGTCCTGTGGGCGATCGTCCGCCAGTCGGCCGACCGGTTCGAGCAGGCCGCCGACGCGGCCGAGGCGGCGACGGCCGGCCAGCCCGTCAGGGAACGCCTGGCCGCCCTCGTGGCGGCCCACGTCACCGTCCTGACCGACGATGTCGGCCGGGCGAGCGTCTTCGTTCGCGAGTGGCGCTCGCTGCTGCCCGCCCACCGCGCCCTGATCGCCGCTCGCCGGGACGCCTACGAGGAGCGCTGGCGGCGGCTGATCGCGGAGGGCGGCCAGTCGGGCGAGCTGGCCGCAGCCGATCCGCCCCTCGCCGCGGCCTACCTGCTGACCGCCCTCAACGGGATCGCGACCTGGTACCGGCCCGGCGGGCCGCTGTCCGCCCGGGCGATCAGCGCCGAGTTCGTCGACCTCAGCCTGCGGGCGCTCAGCCCGGTGGTGCCCCGATGACCGATCCCCTGGCGCTCGACCCCGTCCTGCCCGAGCGCGAGCGCAGCCGGCTGCCGTTCAACCAGGATCGCGATCACGACGAGCGCTACCGCGCGTTCGAGGAGCACGTCGTCGCCGGGGGCAAGATCGAGGCCGGCGACTGGATGCCCGACGAGTACCGGTCGAGCGTCCTGCGCTTCGTCGAGATGCACGCCAACAGCGAGCTGATGGGCGTCCTCCCCGAGCGCGACTGGATCATGCGCGCCCCGACCCTGCGCCGGAAGCTCGCCCTGACCGCCAAGATCCAGGACGAGGTCGGCCATGCCCAGCTTCTCTACCGGGTTGCCGAGGACCTGGGCAAGTCTCGCGAGGCGATGTTCGACGACCTGCTCGCCGGACGGACGAAGTTCCACAACGTCTTCCACTACCCGACCCGGACCTGGGCCGACATCGGGATGATCGCCTGGCTCGTCGACGCGGCCGCGATCGTCGCCCAGCAGGCGCTCCGCGACTCGAGCTACGCGCCCTATGCCCGGACGATGAAGAAGATCTGCTGGGAGGAATCGGTCCACATCATGCACGGCCGCGATGTCGTCGTGACCTTGGCCGACCGGGACCCCTGCCCAGCGGGCGATGGTCCAGGAGGCGCTCGACCGCTGGTGGCGGCCGCTGATGCAGATGCACGGCCCGCGCTCCGATCGAGCGGCCGGACCGTGACCTGCACTGGCGGATCAAGGCCAAGACGTCGGAGGAGCTCCGCCAGGAGTTCCTCGGGATCTACGTGCCCGCGCGTTCGTGAGCTCGGCCTGAGCCTGCCCGACCCGGAGCTCCGCTTCGACGCCGACGCCGGCCGTGGCGCTACACCGAGCCGGACTGGTCGGAGCTGCGCGCGGTCGTCACCGGCCATGGCCCCGCGTCCCAGGCGCGGCTCGGCTTCCGGCGGGCCCAGCGCGAGTCGACCGCGCTGGGTTCGGCGAGACGGTCCTCGGCGCGCGGAGCGGCGGCCTGATGCCGGCCCCCGAGCCGAGCGTTCGAGGTCTTCCGGCAGGAGCGGGAGGGCGACCCGATGCGCCACGGCGGCAGCGTCGTCGCCCCCGACCCGACCCTCGCCCTGCACTACGCCCGCGAGCTGTACGCCCGGCGCGGCGAGAGCCTCCGGCTGTGGGTCGTCCGGCGAGCGGACATCGTCGAGCTCGATGACCCGGACCTCCTCCAGCCGCCCCTCGATCGCTCGTACAAGAAGCCCGGCGGCTACGTCATGCGCGACAAGCTGGCCGACGCCCGGGCCCGGACCGGGATCCAGGCGGGCGGCGTCGAGCGGCCGCCGGCGATCGACCGGGTCATCGACTGATGCCCCGGCCGAGGGCGAGGGGCAATGACCACCGGCAGCCTCCGGCCGCGAGCGGTCGCGACGAGCGCAGCGGAGCCGCTGGCCGACCTGCCGCTGGCCGACCTGCTCTTGGCCATGGCCGACGACGATTTCGTCCTCGGCTTCGCCGACAGCGAGTGGACCGGGATCGCGCCCCACCTCGAGGAGGACGTCGCGATGAGCTCGCTGGCCCAGGACGAGCTCGGCCATGCGGCTGCCTGGTACGGGCTGCTGGCCGGGCTGACCGGCGACGACCCGGATCGACTCGCCTACGACCGCCCGGCCGACGGCGGTCCGCCATTGCCGGCTCGTCGATCACGGCCGGGGCGACTGGGCCCGGACGATCGACCCGGCGCTGGCTGTACGACACGGCCGATGCGGTCCGGCTCGAGGCGCTCGCCGGTTCGAGCCACCGGCCGCTGGCCGAGCTCGCGGTCAAGGTCCGGCGCGAGGAGACGTACCACCTGGCCCACGGTCAGGCCTGGGTCGAGCGGCTCGCCGGCGCCGGGGGCGAGGCACGCCGGCGGCTGGTCGAGGCGATCGAGCTCGTCGGGCCCGACGCCGCGAGCGTCCTGGCCCCGCTGCCAACGGAGGACGCCCTGCTCTCGAGCGGGATCCAGCCCGTCGCCTCGGCCGAGCTGCTTGCGCGCTGGGCGGGACGGATCGAGCCCGTCCTCGGGCGCCTCGGGCTGGCCCTGCCGGCGGCCGCGCCGGCGGCCCTCGATCCGGCCACCGCCCGCTCCGGCCACGGCCCGGAGTTCGACGCCGGCTGTGGGCCGAGTTCACGTCGGTCCGCCTTCTCGACCCCGGGGCGGCCTGGTGACCGCCGCCGCCGCGCCCGGGCGTACCGCGGCCGAAACGACCGTCGATGCGGCCCTGGCCGCCCTGGTCGCCGTCGTCGACCCGGAGATCCCGGCCATCTCGATCGTCGACCTCGGCATCGTCCACGGCGTGACCGTGGCCGACGCGGTGCTGCGCGTCGAGATCCTGCCGACGTTCATCGGCTGTCCGGCGATCGAGCTGATCCGGGCCGCTGTCGTCGAGCAGCTCGAGCCGCTCCGCGCCGATCCGTCGACCGGGCTCGATCGGGTCGAGGTCCTGGTCAGCTACGCCGTGCCCTGGACCGCCGCCCGGATCACCGCACGCGGACGTGCCGCCCTGGCGGCGAGCGGCTTTGCCCCGCCCGGCGGCGGTCCGCAGCTCATCGGGCTGGCGCCGCCGGCGACCTGCCCGTACTGCGGCTCGCGCCGGACGGTGCTCGAGAATGCCTTTGGCCCGACCCGCTGCCGGTCGATCCACTACTGCACGGCCTGCCGCCAGCCGTTCGAGCAATTCAAGGACGCCTGACCCGGTGCCGGCCTCGATCGCGGTCCTGGGCGCCGGGACGATGGGCGCCGGGATCGCCCAGCTGGCCCTCGAGCATGGCCATCCCGTGATCCTGATCGACGTCGCCCCGGGCGCCACCGAGCGGGCCAGGGCGGCGATCGGGGAGCGAATCGAGCGGCGGCTCGCCCGCCGCGGCCTGGCCGGGGCCGAGCTGGACGGAACGCTCGCCGAGACGCTCGAGCGGCTGGGCGAGGCGTCGGATCCCGGAGCGGCCGCGGGCGCCGAGGTCGTGATCGAAGCGGTGGTCGAGGACCTGGCGGCGAAGCAGGCGCTCTTCGAACAGCTGGATCGAATCGTCGTCCCCGAGGCGATCCTGGCCACGAACACGAGCGCCCTGTCGATCGCCGCGATCGGCTCCGCCGCGGCTCGCCATCCGGAGCGGGTCGTCGGGCTCCATTTCTTCAATCCGGCCCCGGTCATGCCCCTCGTCGAGGTCGCCGCCAGCAGCGTCACGAGCCCGATCGTCGCCGATGCTGCCGCCGATCTGGTCGCCGGCTGGGGACGAACGCCGATCCGCTGCGCCGACCGGCCGGGCTTTATCGTGAACCGCGTCAACCGGCCGTTCACGACCCAGGCCCTGCGGGCGCTCGAGGCAGACGAGGCCACGATCGCCGGGATCGATGCCGCCTTCCGGGCAGACGGCTTTCCCCAGGGCCCGTTCGAGCTGATCGACCTGATCGGGCTCGACGTGAACCTGGCCGCGACGACCGGCATCTGGGACGCCCTCGGCCGGCCGGCCCGCTTCCGGCCGTCGCCGATCCTGGCCAGGCTCGTGGCGGCCGGCCGGCTCGGCCGGAAGTCGGGCCGGGGGTTCTACCACTACGATCCCGCCGGCGTCCGCCAGGAACCCGCTCCGCCGTTCGATCGGTCGCCCGATTCGAGCATCGACCAGGCCGCGGCGGTCGTCGAGCGGATCCGCCGGTCGATCGCCGCCGAAGCCGTCCTTGCCCTCGACGAAGGGGTGGCGGCGGATGCGGCCACGATTGACCTCGCCCTGCGGCTCGGCGCCGGCCATCCGCAGGGCCCGTTCGAGTGGGCCGCCGGGCGTGTCCGGAGCCTGGCCCGGCCTACAATCGAGCCATGACCCGAGACCTCCAGCGAACCCTGCGCGAGCCGTGGATCGTCGCCGCGCTGCGAACCCCGGTCGGACGCTACGGCGGCGCCCTTGCCGCGGTCCGCCCCGACGACCTGGCTGCCCTCGTCCTGCGCGCGCTCGTCGAGCGGACGGGCATCGACCCCGGCCTCGTCGAGGACGTCATCCTCGGCTGCGCCAACCAGGCCGGCGAGGACAATCGCGATGTCGCCCGGATGGCCCTCCTGCTGGCCGGCCTGCCGGTCGAGGTCGGCGGCCTGACCGTCAACCGGCTGTGCGGCAGCGGCCTCCAGGCGATCAACTCGGCGGCACATGCGATCCAGGTCGGCGACGGCGACGTGTTCATCGGCGGTGGGGTCGAATCGATGACCCGGGCGCCGTACGTCATGGCCAAGCCGGCCGTCGGCTACGAGCGCGGCAGCCACGAGCTCCAGGACACGACCCTCGGCTGGCGCTTCCCGAACCCGAAGCTGGCCGAGCGCTACGGGATCGAGTCGATGGGCGAGACGGGCGAGAACGTGGCCGAGCGCTGGCACGTCGACCGCGAGCGCCAGGACGCGTTCGCCCTGGCCAGCCATCGCAAGGCGATCGCGGCGATCGAAGCCGGCCGGTTCGACGCCCAGCTCGTGCCGGTCGAGATCCCGGGCAAGCGGGGCAGCGAGCCGGTCGTGGTCAGCCGCGACGAGCATCCCCGGGCCGACACCAGCCCGGAGGCGCTGGCCAAGCTCCGGCCGGCCTTCCGCGACGGCGGCACGGTCACCGCCGGCAACAGCTCGGGGATCAACGACGGCGCGAGCGCCGTCCTCCTGGTCGAGGCGGACCGAGCCCGCGAGCTCGGCCTCAAGCCGATCGCCCGGATCGTGTCGACGGCGGTCGCCGGAGTCGAGCCCCGATTCATGGGCATCGGGCCCGTGCCGGCCAGCCGGAAGGCACTCGAGCGAGCCGGCCTCGCCGCGTCCGACCTCGACCTGGTCGAGCTGAACGAGGCCTTCGCCAGCCAGTCGCTGGCCTGCATCGACGAGCTCGGCCTGGATCCCGACCGGGTCAACGTGAACGGCGGCGCGATCGCCCTCGGCCACCCGCTCGGCATGAGCGGCGGCCGGCTGGTCACGATGCTCGTCCACGAGCTGGCCCGGACCGGCGGCCGGTACGGCCTGGCGACGATGTGCATCGGCGTCGGCCAGGGAATCGCCACGGTGGTCGAGCGGATCGACGGCTGATCCGGCCCGAGCCGGACGAGTTTCGGCTGAAGGCTTGTCGAAACTCGTTGCGATGCGTACGATGAGCCGCACACGAACGCCGCGCGAAGGAAGAAGCCGAATGCTCGACATCCAGCCCGATACGCTCAGCCTGACCGACGCCGCCGCCAGCAAGCTGCGCGAGCTGACCGCGGCCGAGACGAGCCCCGAGATCGGCCTGCGCGTCTACGTCTACAGCGGTGGCTGCTCCGGCTTCAAGTACGGAATGATGATCGAGGACGCGCCGACGCCCGACGACAAGATGCTCGAGGCGAACGGGGTCAAAGTCTATGTCGATGGCAAGAGCATCGACCTCCTGCGCGGCTCGCAGATCGATTACGTCGACACCCTGATGGGCGCCGGCTTCACGGTCAACAACCCGAATGCGGTCGCGGCCTGCGGCTGCGGCTCGAGCTTCCGGACGGCCGACGATGGCGGCGCGCCGCGGGGCTGCGCGCACTGAGGCGGCCGGCCTGACGGCCCACGAGCCAACGCCGCCGGTGATCCACCCCGGCGGCGTTTCCGTTTCCGGTGCCTGACGTGGAGCTGCCGCTCTTCCCCCTGCACACGGTCCTCTGTCCGGGAGTCGCCCTGCCGCTCAAGGTCTTCGAGGAGCGCTACCGGCTGATGGTCCGGCGCTGCCTCGAGCGGGACCAGCCGTTCGGCGTGGTCCTCATCCGCGACGGGCGCGAGGTCGGCGCCGGGGCGACCTCGATCGCCACCGTGGGCACGATCGCCGAGATCCGCGAGGCATCGAAGTACAGCGACGGCCGCTACGACCTGCTCGTCGTCGGGACCCGCCGGTTCCGGATCGAGAGCGTGGCCGTCGGCCGCGAGCCGTACCTGGTCGGCGAGGTGACCGAGCTGGACGAGCCGGTCGGCGACGCCGAACGAGCCGAGCGCCTGACGACCGAGGTGACCCAGCGCTTCGTGCGCTACCTCGCCCTGCTCCAGCCGGCCGAGGGTGAGGACGGCGCCGAGATCGACGTCCAGGTCGAGGTCGACGTCGAGGAGGACGAGTCGGACGAGGGCGAGGTCGTTGCCGGCCGCTCACCGCCCGGCCCGGCCGAGGAGGTCCGGGTGACGATCCCGGACGACCCGACGGTCCTGTCCTACCTGCTAAGCGGGATCGTCCAGGTCGACCAGCCCCGCCGCCAGGCGCTCCTCGAAGCGGACACCACGGTCGAGCGGATCGACGAGCTGCTGCGCCTGATCGAGCGCGAGATCACCTTGCTCGAGCGTCGCCTGCGCAACTACAGCGTCGATCCCCGCAGCGCGGCGATCCGGCGCAACTGAGCCTTTGGTTCTGCGGGCGTTAGCCCGATCGATTCCGCGTCCATGAGCCCGCGTCCAGCCCCGCGGGGAGCGCGGGTCACATCGCCCGGGTCGATCCAGGCAACTTGCGTGCTCGCTGCATGAGTATCCCAAAGGGAACGGGACCCGGTAGGCGTTCGGACTCGTTCGGGCTGGGCTCACGAGCCCGCGCTGAGCACGAATCGGCTCCTGGCTCGGCGGATTCCAGGCGCATTGAGGCTGGCTCTCGGGCCTTATGGCTCCGAGACCGCCAGAATGCTCATGGAGCGAACATGGACAAGGATTAGCCTCCGAGCCTGGCGTCGAGCGGGCGCGTTGCTCCTTCGTTTTGCGGGCGTTAGCCCGATCGATTCCGCGTCCATGGTCGCTGCCAGCGCAAGGCAGCTCGACTAGCTGCCGGGAGGCCTTGCGAGGGCGGGCGGGGCGACGTCCCGACCCTGCCCCACGCTCAGCCGCCGCTCGAGCCACGGCTCACCCGACCAGATTCCGGTCTTGTGCGGCCCTTGTGGGTGGTGTTCTGCGCGGAGCGACCATGGACGTGGAATCGGCAGGGGCACGGGCGGAAACGAACCCGCACGGGGCCGCAGCGTAACGGCGGAAACGAACCCGCCCGGGGCCGCAGACGAGCCCGAACAGGGCCCGAAGGCCGGCGGCCGCGCAGCCTGCGGGCCTATTCCGAGAAGCGCTCTTCCTTCCAGGGATCGGCGTCGTTGTTGTAGCCGTAGCGTTCCCAGAAGCCCAGGATGTCGTGGTCCACGAACTCGAGGCCGCGAATCCACTTGGCACTCTTCCAGAAGTAGCGCTTCGGGACGAGAAGGCGGAGCGGCCAGCCGTGCTCGAGCTCGAGCGGCTCGCCGCCGAACGTGTCGGCCAGCAGGACATCGTCGTCGTCGAGGATCGCCAGGGGCAGGTTCGCGGTGTAGCCCTGCTCCGAGTGGGCGAGCACGAAGCGGGCCGCCGGCCGGAGCTGGGCGCGCTCCAGGATCACCTGGATCGGCACGCCCTCCCAGGTCGTGTCGAGCTTCGTCCAGCGGGTGACGCAGTGGATGTCGGTCTGGACCGTCTTGCGCGGCAGCGCCTTGAACTCGGTCCAGGTCAGGCTGAACGGGCTGTCGACCTCGCCGAAGACCTTGAAGTCCCAGGTTGCGAGGTCGGTCTTCGGCGTCGAGCCGTAATGCAGGACCGGGAACTTCTCGGTCCGGTACTGGCCGGGCGGGATCCGCGTGGCGGTTGCCGGATCCTGGGCCTTGCCCCCGAAGAGTCGCTCGAACATCGTCCGCTCCTGACTGTCGAGCCCGATCCTACGGGGCCGGGTCGATCCGGTCCACCCAGATCCCGCGGGCGGGATCGGACAGGAGCGGGGTGACCACGATTCGGCCGACGGTCGTTGCCTTGTCCACCTCGAGGAAGTCGAACGCCGGGTCGGGCTCGGCGAAGGCGTCGTGGACGATCACCTGGCCCGCGATCGGGTACGTCCCGTCGGTCCCCAGCCGGGCCGCCGCCGTGCCCGAGACCTGGCTGATCGGCAGGCCCAGGTCGACCGCGAACTGCGGTCGCAGGAGGGTCGGCACGAAGAGGGCCGGCAGGCGGCCGTCGGTCGGGCCCGGCCAGTCGGTCACGCCCGGGACCGCGGCCAACGCCCGCCGGACGGCGGGCAGCGCCTCGGCCGCGTTGCGCTCGATGTCGAGGTTCGTCCGGATCGTCAGGAAGACCGGCTTGTTGAGCGGCGCGAACGGCGCCGAGAACAGGACGCCGGCAATCAGCGCGCCGGCGACCAGGAGGGCGGTCCGCCGCGTCGCCGGGACGATCCGCCGGCCGAGGTCGACCAGGTCGGGTACGACCACGGCCCCGAAGCCGACGGCCGCGGCAACGATGACCGCCAGGTCGATCGGGTCGAAGTAGCGGCCCGAGATGTAGATCCGGCGGGCCGCCAGGAAGACGAGGAAGGCCGCCACCCCGGGACCCATCGCGGCGAGGCCGACGACGAGCGGCCAGGCCCGGCGGCGAACGAGGGCGATCGCCCCGATCGCCGCCAGGGCGACGAGCGCACCCTCGCCCAGGAGGTGCTGGCCGATGCTGTACATCGTCTCGAGCGGTCCCAGGAGGGGCAGTCCCGCTGACGCCACGGTGGGCACGTGCTCGGCGTACAGCGCGTTGCCGGTGAGCAGCCAGTCGTGGGCGAACTGGACGGGAACCGCCGCCAGCCCGATCAGGACCAGCCATGCCCGAGGGTCGGGCCGGGGACCCCCGCGCCGGCGCCACCACAGCCAGCGCCCCGCGAGCACGAGGAGGCACAGGCCGACGAGCAGGAGGACCTCGAAGCGGGCGAGGGCGGCGAGCGCCAGGGCCACGCCCGCCCAAGCGTAGCGCGGTCGGGTGCCGGTCACGGCCAGGCCGGCCAGCAGGCAGCCGGCGAAGGCCCAGACGACCGCGTAGCTCAGGCCCACGTCCTCGACCAGGGACGCTGAGCCGATGACCGCCACCCCGGCGAAGGCCGCCGCCGGCAGCCCACCGAAACGGCCGGCCAGGATCGCAGCAAGGACGGCGCTCAGCCCGAACATGCCGATCACCAGCCAGGAGATCGGGCGCCAGTCGTGGAACAGGTTGTAGAGGATGCCGTAGACCACGGTCAGCAGCGGCTTGGGCGTGGCGGTGATGAACGACTCGAGGTGGCGGCCCTGGACGAGCCGGTCGAAGTAGACGACCGAGGCAGCCGCATCGAAGCCGACCTGGCCGGCGCGCACAGGCACGATCAGGTAGAAGGCCGCGGCGCAGGCGGCCGCGAAGAGGAGCAGGCAGGCAGCGAGCGCCGCTCGCTGGCTCCGGACCACGGGCGGGCTGCCGGTCATACGCCGAGTATAGGCAGGCGCCGGGCCCGTTCCGGCGGTCGTTGCGTCGCCTCGGCCGGCCGCCGCCCGGGCAGGTCGCCCGCCGTCGCCTAGTGGGCCGCCTCGATCTCGCTGATCCACCAGCCCCGGGCCGGATCCGCCGCGACGGGGATGACAGCGACGCCGCCGATCGTCACCGGCGTCGTCGCCTCGTAGGCGCCGAACGCGGCGGACGAGCCGTCGGCGTGCTGGTCGTGGACAAGGAACTGGCCGATCGCCGGGACCGTGCCCGGCGCGCCGATCCGGTTGGGCAGGAGCTGGCCGATGGTCGTCAGCGGGGCATCGAGATCGACCGAGATCCGGGGCCGGTAGGGCAGGGGGACCAGGAGCAGCGCCGGGCCGGCTCCGTCCGGCGACGGACTGATCGCGGCCGGCCAGGTTCGACCGACCGGCGACCGATCGACCAGCCCGTCGAGGATCGGCTCCATCTGGTCCACGTCGGCGGCCAGGGCGAGGCTGGTGTGGATCGAATCAGCGAGGCCGCCGTCGAGGAAGCCCGACGGCCAGCTGGCCGCCAGGGCGAGCACCATCGCGGCGAGTCCCGTCAGCAGCCCGGCGACGGGCGTCGGACGGCGGGCACGCAACCGGGTGGCGAGGACGCCCAGCAGCCACGCCGTCCCGAAGCCGGCCGCGAGGATCAGGGCGAGGTCGATCGGCGCCGCGTATCGATCAGGGACCTCGATCCGGCGGGCGGCCAGGACGACGAGGAAGGCGGCCATCCCCGGGCCGAGCGCGGCCAGGCCGACCAGGATCGCCCCTGCCCGCAGCCGCCCCAGCCGGACGACTCCGGCCAGCCCGAGGACAACCAGGGGCCACATGCCGAAATAGCGCCCGACGAGCCAGCCGACCAGGTCCGGGACGGCCAGGATCGGCCGGCTGGTGATCGCCGAATAGCGTGCCGGCACGGTCGACCAGAACAGGGGATCGCCGTAGATGAGGAGGTCGTGGAGGCCCATCAGGGGCAGTGCTCCGAGCCCGATCAGGACGAGCCACGCCCGGCGCGGCGGCTGGGCGAGGCCGTGCGCGGCGGCCAGCCGCCGGATCGGGCCGGCCCGGAGGGCGAGCAGGACCAGGCCGGCCGCGGCCACGATCAGGAGCGTCTCGAGCCGGGCCAGCGAGGCGACGAGGAGGGCGGCCCCGGCCAGCCCGTAGCGCGGTCGCGAGCCGCTGACGGCCAGCCCGGCAACGGCCCAGCCGAGCAGCGCCCAGGGCGTCGCAAGGGCATAGCCGACGTCGAACAGGAGCGCTCCCGAGCCGACCAGCCCGGTCCCGACAAATGCCCACGCCGTTGTCCCGCCCAACCGTCGGGCGAGCTCGGCCGCCAGGACGACGGCCAGGGCAAAGGCAATCAGCGTCGCCCAGGCCAGGGTTCGCCAGTCATGGCTGAGCAGCTCGAGCGGGCCGAAGACAAACGTGAGGAGGGGCTTGGGTGTGGTCGACAGGAAGACCTCGACGTGGCGTCCGGCCAGCAGCCGGCTGAAGTCGAGGACGGCGACCTGGCTGTCGAAGGCGATCGACGCGGTCTGGAATGGCCGGGCGACATACGCCCCGATCGCCAGGGCGACGGCGAACAGGCCAGCCCCCGAAACCGAGCGGAATGTCAGGGCGGGCCGGCGCGGCATCCGCAGGAGTATAGAGAGGTATGGGTGGCGCCCCGAGATGCGGTAGGCTACGGCCCCGTGAACCCCACATCGCCAGCGGCCGTCCCGGCGGATCCCGGATCACGCGACGGGCGCCCGCGGGTGATCGTGGTGATGCCCGCCTACAACGCGGCCCAGACCCTCGAGCGGACCTATTCGGACATCCCGTTCGACGTCGTCGACCACATCATCCTGGTCGACGACGTGTCCCGCGACGAGACGGTCGACATCGCCCGCAACCTCGGGCTGCAGGTCGTCGTCCATCGCCAGAACCGGGGCTACGGCGGCAACCAGAAGACGTGCTACGCGACGGCCCTCGAGGAGGGCGCCGACGTCGTCGTCATGCTCCACCCCGACTACCAGTACGACGCGACCCGGATCCCGGACCTGATCGCGCCGATCGTGGCCGGCACGAAGGACATGATGCTCGGCAGCCGGTTCCTCGGGAACCCGCTGGCCGGCGGGATGCCGCGCTGGAAGTACTTCAGCAACCGCTTCCTGACCGGGGTCGAGAACCTGGTCTTCGGGCTGCGCCTGTCCGAGTACCACACCGGCCTGCGAGCCTACAGCCGGGCGTTGCTCGAGGCGATCCCGTACGACCTCAACAGCGATGACTTCGTCTTCGACCAGGAGCTGATCGCCCAGGTCGTCGCCGCCAGGCGCTTCAAGATCGGCGAGATCGGGGTGCCGACCCGCTATTTCGAGGAAGCCAGCTCGGTCGGCTTCAAGCGCAGCGTCGTCTACGGGCTGTCGACCCTCGGTGTCGTCCTGCGCTACATGCTCCACGCGACCCGGATCCGCCGCTCGGCTCAGCTGACCGCTCGTCGCCCCACCTCCGGCTGACCGGGTGCGCGGCCGGAACGGGGCGATCCTGCGGGTCGGGATCGGCCTCGCGATCTCGATCTTCTCGATCTGGTTCGTCCTGCGCGACGTCGACCTCGGCCAGGCCTGGGCCATCATCCAGACCGCCAGCCCGGCCTGGCTCCTGTTCGGCCTGCTCTGCCTGTCGACCGACGTCCTGTTCCGGGCCGTTCGCTGGCAGCGCCTGATCCTGCCGATCCAGCGGGTCCGGTTCCTGCCGATCCTGGGCTACCTGCTCGTCGGCTACCTTGCCAACAACGTCCTGCCGGCCCGCCTCGGCGAGCTCGTCCGCAGCCACTACCTCGGCGATCGGGAGCGGATCAGCCGGGCATCGACCCTGGGCACGGTCGTCGTCGAGCGGATCGTCGACATCGCGGTCCTCGTGGCGATCGCCGCCCTGGCGATCCTCGTCCTGAACGTCCGGGGCGTCGTGGCCAGCGCGATCCTGGTCGGCCTGGCCGTCACCGGGCTGCTGATCGTCGGGCTCGCGGTGGGCATCGCCGCCAACCGCCTGCCCGGGGCGCGCCGGCTGATCGCCCTGATCGAGCGCTGGCCGAGCGTGGCCGACGCCGCTCGCAAGCTGCGCGACGGGCTGGCCGTCGCCGGCCGGCCGCGGACCCTGGCCGAGGCCCTCGTCCTGAGCGTTCTCGCTTGGGGCGCGACGGTCATCGCCTTTGCCGCGATTGGCCAGGCGATCGGGCTGCACCTGCTGATCGGCGAGGCGTCGCTGCTGGCGGCCGGCGTCGCCCTGGCCACCGCGATTCCGTCGGGGCCGGGCTACCTCGGCACCTACGAGCTGGCCGCGGTCAAGATCGCCGAGGCCCTGGGCCGCTCGAGCGAGCAGGCCTTCGCCCTCGCCCTGCTCGCCCATGCCACGGTCCTCGTCCTGACGTCGGTGACCGGCGCCGCCGCCTTCCTGCGCCTCGGCTGGACGAGCAGCGTGCGCGAGGTCGAGGACGTCATCAGCGGCGAACCGGACCCGACGCCCCAGCCCTGACCGAGGATCCTCGCCGGGCTTCGAGCCGTGGGGCTGCCGCCCATGGTCCTCGGTCAGGTCCCTGGTCGGGTCGCCGATCACTGGAGGCGGCCGCGGGTATCACCTGCAACAGACGGGAGCCCGGCGGCCCGATTCACCTCGGTTCGGTCCTCGGACCAAACGCCACGCGGGCTGGCACAAGCTGAATTGAGCACGGGCTCGGCGGAACGTCGAAGGCCGGCGTGGCCGGTCGGCTCGAGCCAGGTGATTTCGCGGCCCTGAATTGGCCATTTGTTGTAGGTGGTACCCGCGTCAGGATCTGGTGTCGATCTTGCCCGCGGTCCGGAGGCCTACACTCAAATGGCGTGGCGCCCACCTGACGGTGCCCCGAGCACCCATCTCGCGGGGAGATCGAGATGCCGATCCGCAGGATCGGGCGAGCCGCCCTGGCGATTGGTCTGCTGACGCTCCTGGCCGGAGCGTTGGTGGCTGGCGGGTCCGCGCTGATCGCCGGGGACTGGTGGCTGGCCCGTGAGCCGTGGATCGACATCGGCCTGACGCTGCTGGTGGTCGGGCTGGCGCTGACGGCGGCCTTCGGGGCCGTGCTGGATATCATCGAGCCGGTCGGATGGCTGCGCCTGCTGGCCGTGCCGCCGGCGATCGTCGTCGGCCTCCTGTGGGCCGAATGCCTCCTGATCGGCCTGCCGACGACCGGCTTCGGCGGCCCGGAGCGTGACGTCCGGACGATCCTCTATTCCGTGCCCGACATGCTGGTCATCGTCCTGGCGGCGACGCTCCTCATCTGTCTGCCGCTGGCCGTCTCGCGCCTCGCTCGCTTGAACGGGCGAGCGCCCGCTGATCGCTGAACCGGGAGGTTCTCGATGGCTCGACGTTCACTTCGGGGCAGCAAGCGGGCGGCCGGCCCGAGCGGCCCGCATCGCTTCGTGGAGCCGGACGATCCGCGCTCCGGGCTGGCCCCGGGTGCCTCCCAGGCGAGCCTCCAGCTCGGCCCGGCGATCGCCCTGGCCGACGCCACCCTGCGCAAGGTGCGCTGCGCCCTGCCTGGCTGCTCGAAGCCCAGGCAGGATCCGATCCACGAGGTCGCCGGCTGACTGTCGCCGGCAAGGAGCGCCGGCGAAGCCCCGAGGCGGCGCGCATGGCTGAGACGAGGCCCCGCGCGCTCCCAACGTTCGAGCCGGCGCAGACGAGCGGCGCGCTCCCAACGTTCGAGCCGGCGCAGACGAGCGGCGCGCTCGCTGCATGGGCATTCCAAGGGGGAACGAAGCCAATTACGCTCGCCGGCACGAGTCGAGCCCCCGCGTACGGGCCTCATCTGAGCACGTTTCGGTCGTGGCCCGGTCGATTCCGGAGGCGTTCGGGGCATTGGACGCTCGCGCAGGGCGCTTACGGCTCCGTAGCCCCTGGAATGCTCATGCACGGAGCACCGAGGAGTCGTAGACCCGGGTCACCTGTCGAAACCGCCGCGCGGCCCATCGGCCCCGCTCGGCCAGGGAATCAAGGAGCCCCGACCACCGGCCGGCCGCTCGGCCAAGGCCCGGAATCAACGAACCCCCGACCACCGGCCGGTCGCCGGGCGCTACGGGTGCAGACCCGCGCTCCGCACCTTGGCCCGGGCCCGGGAGTCGACCCGGAATTCAACGAGCCCCCGACCAACGGCCGGGGGCTCGTCGCGCGTCGCGAGCGACGGTTACTTCACGAAGCCGTTCGCCTGCAGCCAGGCCTTGGCCACGACGGCGATGTCCTTCTTGTCGACCGAGACCTGCTTGCCCAGGTCGGTCAGGGTCGCGGTGTCCATCTTGGCCGACACGTCGTTGAGGATCTTCTCGAACGAGGCCTTGTCGACCTTGGCGAGGAAGTCGTTGCGGACCAGCGGGGCGATGTTGTCGGCCGGCTGGGTCTGCTTGTCGTCGGTCAGGACCACCCAGCCGTTGACGGCGATGTCGGGCTGGGTCGAGCACAGCTCGCCGACGTCGATCGTCTTGCCCAGGAGGGCCTGGGCCATCGGCGTGTCGCAGGCGGAGAGGAGGGTTGCCTTCGACAGGTCGAGGCCGTAGGCGGACTGGAGCGCGGCGCCGCAGACCGGGTTGGTCGGGCAGTCGGTGGCCACCCCGAACTTCAGTTGGCCCTGGACGGCGGTCAGGTCGCTCATCTTCGTGAGGTGGAGCGAATTGGCCGTCTCCTTGCGGACGACGAACGCGTTCTGGTCGGCGGCCGGCGAGTAGTCGAGGACCGTGATCCCGCCGCCCTTGCCGTTCAGGACGTTCTGGAGCTCGGTCTGGTTGGCCTTCGGGTCGCCGGTCTGCTTGCCGGGCTCGTAGTAGGCCAGGCCGCTGCCGATGTATTCGGGCTTGAGGTCGAACTGGCCGCTCTCGAGGGCCGGCGCGGAGACCTTGCGGGTCCCGATCCCGATCCCCGTCCGGTCGACGGTGTAGCCGTTGGCCTCGAGGGCCTGGCCATAGATCTCGGCCATCAGCTTGGATTCGTAGAATCCGTCGGATCCGATCTTGATCGTGGGCTTGCTGCCCCCTCCCGACGAGCAGGCGCCCAGGAGCACCAGCATCGTCGCCCCGAGGGCGAGCACGCGGTTCAGCCGCATTGTGGGTTTGCCTCCTCTAGCTTGCGCGCCACCCTGGTGGGCGGCGTCGGGCCGACCGACTATACCAGCGGGGTCGGCAGGAACCGTCAGGAATGCCCTCCGCCTGGAAGGGCTTACGCGGCCGGCGCCCCGTCGGATGAGGCGGCCAGCCGGAGGCCCGGCGAGGTGAGCAGCCGCTGGAGGAGGGCGAAGCCGCCTTCGGCCAGGAGCGCGAGCGCGGCGACCAGGAAGACCCCACCCAGGAGCATCCCGTCGTTCCTCTGGGCGACGCCGAAGACGAGGTAGGTGCCCAGGCCGCCGAAGCCGAAGATCGCCCCGAGCGTCGCCGTGGCGATGACCTGCACGGTCGCCGAGCGAAGGCCGCCGGCGATCACCGGCAGGGCGATCGGGGCCTCGACCTGGACCAGGATCTGGCGCTCCCGAAAGCCCATCCCGCGGGCCGCCTCGACCAGCTCCCGATCGACGCCGGCCACGCCCGCATAGGCATTCACGAGGATCGGCGGCAGGGCGAGGATCACCATCGCCACGAGCGTGGGGTAGACCTTGAACCCGAGCTGCGGGTCGATCGCCTGGGTGAACGGGAGGACGATCCCAATCGCGGCGAAGGACGGGATCGCCCGGCCGACGTTGGCCAGGTTGACCGCCAGCGTCGCCCCGCGACCGGTATGGCCGATCCACAGCCCGACGGGCAGGGCGATCGCGGCGGCGATCAGGAGCGAGATCGCCGAGATCCCGATCTGCTCCTCGAGCCGGACCGGGATTCCGCTCGGGCCGGACCAGTTTGCCGGATCGAGCAGCCAGCTGATCATCCGAGCGCCAGCCCGTCGCCCGGCACGAGGCGCTCTGCGCCGCCATCCTGACCGGGCTCCGCCGCGATCCACGGCGTCAGCCGGTGCTGGACCTGGACGAACACGACGTCGACGGCGATCGCCAACAGGATCGACGGTACGGCTCCGCTCAGGATCTCGGTCGGGAAGCCGCGGTTATAGCCCTCCAGGATGAAGAAGCCGAGCCCGCCGAAGGCATCGCCGAGGGTTGCCGAGACGGTCACCAGGCCGATCGTCGAGACGCTCGCCAGGCGCAGCCCGGCCACGATCAGGGGCACGGCCAGGGGCAGCTCGATCGCCCGGAATCGGCGCCAGCGGCTGTAGCCCATGCCGTTGGCCGCATCCAGCACGTCGGCCGGAGCCGACTCGAAGCCGGCCACGATGTTTCGGACGAGGATGACCAGGGTGTACATGATCAGCGGGATCTCGGCCGTCTGGATCGTCAGGCCGGTGATCGAGACGAGGGTGGCGAAGACGGCCAGGCTCGGGATCGTGTAGAGGATGCCCGCCAGCCCGCTGATGAACGGGTAGGTCGGCCGTCGCGAGAGGGCGAGGAGCGCCAGCCCGAACGACAGGACGAAGCCGAGCGACACTGCGATCGCGGCCAGCTCGAGGTGCTGGATCGTCCGGCTGAGGATCGCTCCCAGGTGGTCGCCGACCCAGCTCCAGTCGATCATCCGCCGGCTGCCGGAGCCGGGTCAGCGGGCGGCGGTGCGGCCGGATTCGTGCCGCCCAGGGGGCCGCTTTCGCGCAGGTACGTCGCGATCAGGTCGGTCGTGACCAGGCCCAGCACACGGCCTGCCCGGTCGACGGCGATCCCGGCCTGGACATTGGCGTCGAGCATCATCGAGAGCGCGTCCTTGAGGGTCATCTCGAGCGCCAGGATCGGCGACATTGGGACGGCCATCGCCTCGGCCAACAGGCCGTCGGTGGGAATGTCCTTGTCCGGCAGCCAGCCCACCGGCCGATCTTCGGCGTCGACCAGGAGCAGGTACGGGAAGGGATCGGCGGCCGCCCGGCGCCGGGCCTCGATCGCCGGCTCGCCGATCCGGCCGGTGACCGCCGGGCGGATGTCGAGGTCGCGCACCCGGCTGAGCGAAAGGCGCTTCAGGCCGCGGTCCGCACCGACGAAACGGGCGACGAAGTCCGAGGCCGGGGTGGCCAGCAGCTCGGCCGGCGTCCCGAACTGGGCGAGGTGGCCGCCTTGCTGGTAGACGGCGACGAGGTCGCCCATCTTGATCGCCTCGTCGATGTCGTGGGTCACGAACAGGATGGTCTTGGCCAGCTCCTCCTGGAGTCGGAGGAGCTCGTCCTGGAGCCGTTCGCGGACGATCGGGTCGACCGCCCCGAACGGCTCGTCCATCAGCATGATCGGCGGGTCCGCGCCGAGCGCCCGGGCCACGCCGACCCGCTGTCGCTCGCCGCCCGACAGCTGGCTCGGGAAGCGGCTGGCGTAGCGTGCCGGCTCGAGCCCGACAAGGGCCAGGAGCTCCTCGGAGCGGGCCCGGATCCGGGCGGCCGGCCAGCCGAGGAGGCGGGGCACGGTACCGACGTTGTCGAGGATCGTCTCGTGCGGGAAGAGGCCGGTCTGCTGGATCACGTAGCCGATTCCCCGGCGGAGCTCGGTCCGGTCCCGGCCGGCGGCATCCACGCCGTCGAGGAGGATCCGGCCCGAGGTCGGCTCGATGAGCCGGTTGACCATCTTGAGCGAGGTGGTCTTGCCGCAGCCCGACGGCCCGACGAGGACGCAGATCGCGCCCGCGGGGATCGCCAGGGACAGGTCATTGACCGCGCCCGGGGCGCTGCCGCGGGACTTGGCGGGGACCGGCCCGTAGACCTTGCTGACGTGGTCGAACTCGACCGTCGCCGCGACCGCGTGGCTTGCCTCCATCGCGGCAGGATAGCAACCACGCTCGCGTTGGTCGGTCAGCCAGCCCGGGTGTTGAGCCCGCCGGTCCGGTCAGCCGGCCAGGAGCGGCCCGACCTCGCCGATGAAGCGCTCGAGCGTCTCGACGTCGAACGGCGCCGGCTGCTCCGCCAGGATGCGTCCGGAAGCCGAGTTCGACATACGGCCGGAGGCGGTTGGCGATCTCGGCCGGCGATCCGGACATGAACAGCTCGTCGTCGGCGACCTTCGACCACGGCGTCCGGTTGCGGGCGATCGCCGCGCGCATGGCGGCTTCGGCCTGGGCAGCCGTATCCCGGATCGCCAGGGTGACCGACAGGCTGAACTGGATCCCGGCGATGTCGCGCCCGACGTCCGCGCAGTGGCCGCGCAGGACCTCGGCCTTGTGGCCAAGCTGGGCCGGCGTCCCGCTGACGTTCCACAAGTCGGCGTAGCGGGCGACCGTCCGCAGCGTCTTCTTCTCGCCACCCCCGCCGATCATGATCGGCAGGTGGGCCTGGATGGGGGCCGGTGCGTGGCGCAGGTCGGCGAAGGCGTAGTGACCGCCGGTCGGCGAGGTCACGGAGCGGCCGTCGAGCAGGTCCCGGATCGCTCCGGTCGCCTCGTCCAGCCAGTCGAGGCGCTGGCCGACGCTGGCGCCGAAGTCGATTCCAAAGGCGCGGTGCTCGAGCTCGTGCCAGCCCGCACCGAGGCCCAGGATCGCCCGCCCACCGCTGATGTGGTCGAGGGTTGCCGCGCTCTTGGCGACGATGCCCGGGTTGCGGGTCGTGTTGGCGTCGACGAGCAGGCCGATCCGGATCCGCCGAGTGGCCATCGCCCAGGCCGCGATCGTCGTCCAGCCCTCGAAGACGGCCTGGTCCGGGTCACCGTAGATGGCGTACAGGTGATCCCAG
The DNA here is from genome assembly GCA_963727055.1 of uncultured Chloroflexia bacterium. Taxonomy (GTDB): domain Bacteria; phylum Chloroflexota; class Limnocylindria; order Limnocylindrales; family CSP1-4; genus Palsa-1033. Next base: position 740,579 of record CAVSEN010000002.1, on the reverse strand, counting down.
GTCCACAGGTGGTCGTAGCCGAGGGCCTCGGCGCGTTCGGCGACATCGAGCATCTCGGGCCACGAGGCAGCCTGGCTCCAGGGCACCACCCCGAGCGAGACGCCACCCATCGCGCTCTCCCGTGTCGGCCAGCCGCCGCCTCAGGCGAGGAGGGGCTTCACCTCGCCGATGAAGCGCTCGATCGTCTCCCGGTCGTGCGGCGCCGGTTGCTCCGACAGGACCGTCCTGAACCCGAGGTCCACGTACGGCCGGAGGCGGTCTGCGATCTGGGCAGGCGTGCCGCACCAGAACGTGTCGTCGTCCTCGACCTCGGACCAGGGCGTCCGGTTGTGCTCGAGGGCTGCGTGCATCACCCGCTCGGCCTCGGCCTGGCTGTCGCGAATCGTCAGCTTGACCCCGAGCGTGAACTCGATCTCGGCGATGTCCCGCCCGACGGCGTCGCAGTGGCCGCGCAGGACCTCGACCTTGTGGGCGATGAAGTCGACCGGACCCATCGCGTTCCACTGGTCGGCGTAGCGGGCCACGGTGCGCAGCGTCTTCTTCTCGCCGGTCCCGCCGATCATGATCGGCAGGTGGGCCTGGATCGGCAGCGGGTGATGGCGGAGCTCGTTGAACGCGTAGTGGCCGCCCGGGGCGGAGCTGACGGTCTGGCCGTCGAGCAGCGGCCGGATCGCCGCGACCGCCTCGTCGAGCCAGTCGAGCCGCTGGCCGAAGCCTGATCCGAAGTCGATCCCGTGGGCGATGTGCTCGGGCTCCATCCAGGCGCCGCCGATGCCCAGGATCGCCCGGCCGTTGCTGATGTGGTCGAGCGTCGCCGCGCTCTTGGCCACGATGCCCGGGTTGCGGAACGTGTTGGCCCCGACCAGCAGGCCCAGTCGGACCCGCTTGGTGGCCACGGCCCAGGCGGCCAGGGTCGACCAGCCCTCGAAGATCGGCTGGTACGGGTCGCCGAAGATCGCGTAGAGGTGGTCCCAGGCCCACACGCTGTCGTAGCCGAGCTCGATCGACCCGCCGGGCTGTCTCGAGCATCTCCGGCCAGCTCGTGGCCTGACTCCACGGCAGGATTCCGCACTTGATCTCGGTCATTGGTCGAGTTCTCCGCTAGGGCCGCCTGGGGAGGCTCAAGTATCGCCGATCCTGGCTCGGTTCCATGTCCTCGGCCTGGCGCGGCCGCGGCGTCGCCCAGGCCCCGCCGCACGGCGCCCCGACCGTCGTAGCTCGCGCTCGTGGCGGAAGCGGTCGCGCGTCTCGGCTTGTGCCCGCGCGTTCTTCGTACATGGTCGCTGCGAGCGTATCGGAAGGGCTCAGGGTCCGGCCGTCGATCTTCGATGACTAACGAGCCTGGATTCGTGCTTCGGCTGTGCTCCGCCGGAGCACCGAGGGCGGTTTGCCAGGCGGTCGTTGAGCCTTGAGGCTGTTCATGTGCGGGCAGCGACCATCTACGAAGAAATCGATCGGGCCAGGACGGCGACACCCGGAACAACCACCGAACGCGGGCCAATCCCGCGCGGCTTGCCGCCACGGGACCCCGAACCGCCACCGAATGCCGGCTGCGGCCGCGGACCGAGCGGTCAGGCGCGATCCAGCTCGCGCGAGATGGCTCGGAGGATGAACCGGGCTGCCTCGGCGCTCTTGCCGCCGAGCTTCTGGCCGTCGTCCTGCTCCAGGGCCAGGGCGAGGTCGCCGAGCATCTGGTCGAGCGGGGCGGTGCGCACGAGCGCACCCGAGGCGAATGCCGCCTCGAGGCCCGCCGCAGCGGCCCGGGCGTTGTCCACCGCGTGGCCCTTGGCCTCCATCGCCGTGCGGAAGTCCGCCCGGGCCGCCTCCGCGGCGGGCCCACGGCTCGGTCGCCCCCCAGGCCCGTCGTCGGACATGGTCAGCGGATCCGCTCGATCGTCGGCTGGTCGACGGCCCGACCGGTGGCCGGGTCGGTCAGCGGCGCATCGTCCTCGGCCGGGCCGGCGGCGTCCGTCGCCACGCCCGTCGAGCCCGCCGCGACCTGCGCCCGCCAGTCGCTGCTCGAGGATGCTCATCGCGACCTCGTCCCACCAGCGGCCGTCGCGCCGGATCGCCTCCCGCGCCCGGCCCTCGATCACGAAGCCGGCCCGCCGGTAGGCCCGGATCGCCCGCTCGTTGAACGCGAACACGCTCAGCGCGATGCGGTGCAGCCCGAGCCGCTCGAACGCGTGCTCGACCATCAGCCGGGTCGCCTCGGTGCCGAAGCCCTTGCCCCAGGCGTCCTTCTCGCCGATCGTGATGTGGTAGAGGGCCGAGCCGTTCTCGCCGTCGAGCTGGCTGAAGGCGCACGTCCCGAGGAGGCGGTCGGTGGCCCGCTCGTGGATCGCCATCGCCAGCGAATCGGGGCCCAGGACCCGGGCCTGGAAGAAGCGCTCGATCTCGTCGGCCGCGCATCGGCCCGTCCTGGTAGCGCGTCAGCCGGGCGACCTCGGGATCGGCATACCAGCGCTGGAACGCCGCCAGGTTGCCCGGCGACGTGACGCTGCAGGACGACCCGGTCGCCCGTCAGTCGCTCCGGGAACCAAGCTGCGGTGGAGCATCGAGGGGACGGTATACCATCGCCCGCCATGCGCCGCTGGAGCGAGGTCGCCGAGCGGGTCGCGGCCACGACGCGGACGTCCGAGAAGACCCGCCTCCTCGCCGACTACCTCCGGACGCTCGGACGCCGACGAGCTGGCCGATCGCGGCCGTCTTCCTGACCGGCCGCCCGTTCGCCGAGGCCGACCAGCCGGACGACCGGCCTCGGCTGGGCGGCGATCGCGGGCGCCGTCGCGGAGCTCGCCGACGTCCCGCCGACGCCCTCGGCGACGCCTACGACCGCTACTCGGACCTTGGCCTGGCCGTCGCCGACGTCCTCGCTGCGACCGCGCCAGGCCAGTGGCCGGCGCCGGCGCCGGTCGAGCCACCGAGCCTCGCCGAGGTCGCCGCCGCGTTCGCCGCCGATCGAGCAGGCCATCGGTCCGCAGGCGCAAGGCCGACCGTCTTGCGGCGACTGCTCGGGCGGTGCGACCCGCTGACCGCGAAGCTACGTCGTCAAGGTCCTGACCGGCGACCTCCGCATCGGGCTCCGGGAGGGGCTCGCTCGAGGCCGCCATCGCCCAGGCATTCGAGCGCCGCTCGACGACGTCAAGCGGGCCGGGATGCTGACCGGCGACGTCGGCCGGACGGCCGTGCTCGCCCGCGACGGATCGCCTCGTCGAGCGCCGAGCTCGCCGCTCTTCCACCCGCTCAAGTTCATGCTCGCCTCGCCGGCCGAGGATGCCGCCGAGATCATCGGCCGGCTCGGGCCGACGGTCTGGGTCGAGGACAAGTACGACGGGATCCGGGCCCAGCTCCACCGGGCCGGGCGCGACGTCCGCCTCTACAGCCGCGACCTGCACGACATCAGCGGCCAGTTCCCCGAGATCGTCGCCGGCGCGCGCGGGCTGGGCTGGGACGGCATCCTCGACGGCGAGATCCTCGCCTATCGCGACGGGACGGTGCTGCCGTTCCTCGCGCTCCAGAAGCGGCTCGGCCGCAAGGCGCCGTCGGCCGCGATCCAGGCCGAGGTGCCCGTCGATCTACGTCGCCTTCGACGTGCTGGCCCTGGCCGCGCCGGGCGTCGACGGGACCGAGCCGCGGGTCGAGCCGCTCCTCGACCGGCCACTGCGCCGAGCGCCGCCGGCGCGGCTCGAAGCGCTCGGACCTGCCGCTCGCCGACGCTGGCGGCCGGTTCGCCTCGTCCCACCTCGTCACGGTCGACTCGGCCGAGGAGCTCGAGTCGGCGCTTCGAGCAGCCCGCGCGCGGCGCAACGAGGGGCTCATGGTCAAGGACCCGGCCAGCCCCTACTCACCCGGCCGGCGCGGGCTGGGCTGGCTGAAGATGAAGAAGGCCCTGGCGACGCTCGACTGCGTCGTCGTCGGCGTCGAGGTTGGCCACGGCAAGCGCCACGGCGTCCTGTCCGACTACACGTTCGCGGTCCGCGACGACGCGAGCGACCGGCTGGTCACGATCGGCAAGGCCTACAGCGGGCTGACCGACGCCGAGATCGCCGAGATGACCGCGCTGGTTCGAGGCCCACACCTCCGGCCCGCTTCGGCCGCTACCGCGAGGTCGAGCCGACGGTCGTGGTCGAGGTCGCCTTCGACGTGATCGTCCGCTCGAACCGCCACAGCTCGGGCTTCTCGCTGCGCTTCCCGCGGATCGCCCGGCTGCGGCCCGACAAGGACGCCGCCGAGATCGACACCACGACCTCGGTCGAGGCCGTTTCGAGCGGCCTCCAGCAGGGTTCCGAGCAGCTCGTGACCGCCGGCCACCGGCGCGCCGGGGAAGCGCATCCGGGCCTGACAGATCGGGCTGAGCGGAGCCGAGTCCGGGGCAGTGGTCGCCGGTCGCCACGGCGACGACTATCCTGTCGTCGTGTTCAACCAGATGGCGGCGAGGCCGCTGGCCGTGACGCTTGTACACCGACGCGTTCATCATCACGGGCACGGTCCAGACCCGCTAGCGGCGGGTGACCGACGTCCTGACCGATCCGAGCACGACTTCCTGGTCCTCAGCGACGTGAGCGTCGACGAGTACGGCTCACGGGCGCCGGCGACCCGCTCCGAGTTCGCCCAGGTCAACCTCGCCACGGTCCTCTTCGCGGTGGCCCAGGAGCACATCGATCCGACCGCCCGGAGCTGCGCACGACCAAGGTCCCCGAGCAGGCCCTCATCTCGATCCCGCCGTTCCGGATCAGCGGCCGGATCCACCTCCTGCCCGAGCGGACGCTGGTCGAGGCCCTCGGCGCGCTCGACGCCCGGTTCGTCCCGGTCACCGACGCGACCTACTGGTCGGAGACCGTCGGCGAGGCGCGCCAGACGGCCCCGATGCTGGCCGTCAACCAGGCCCGGGCCCAGGTCCTCGCGCCGTTCCGGGTCGCTCGACCCGTGCGGAGGGCCTGAAAGCGCTCAGCGATCGACCGGCAGGTCGAGCCGGTCGCCCCATTCGGCCCAGCCGCCGTCGTAGACCGCGACGTCGTCGTAGCCGGCCAGGCCGAGCACGAAGGCGAGCTTGGCCGCCGCGACGCCTGATCCGTCATAGCAGACGATCCGCCTGCCGCGGGTCACGTTCGCCTTGACCAGCAGGTCGTCGCAGGTCGCTGGGCGATCGAGGAACCGGCCGCTGCCCGGCTCGGTCAGGCCGGCGACGGGCACGTTGACCGCGCCGGGGATGTGGCCGAGGCGCCGGGTGTTGCCCTCGAAGCCGTGGTACTCGGCCGCTGCCCGGGCGTCGACCAGCAGGACGCCCGGCAGCCCCGAGCAGCCCTCGGACGTCGGTCGTCGTCAGCCGCAGGCGGGCCTGGAGGCTCGGCGCATAGCGCGTGACGGCCGGGGGCAAGGTTGCGCTCGAGAGCTCGCCGCCGGCCTCGGTCCAGGCCCGGAAGCCGCCATCGAGGATCCGGACCCGCTCGAGCCCGTAGACGCGCAGGCTCCACCAGGCCCGGGCCGCATAGAGCGAGGCGACGTCGTCGTACAGGACCACGCTCGTGTCCGTCGCCGACACCGGCCCGGCCGAGGGCGGCGGCGACTCGATCGGCTTCGGCCAGGCGGAGGATGCCGGTTTCGTCGTCGCGATCGACAAGCTCGACCATCCAGTCGAGGTAGACGGCGCCGGGGATGTGGCCGGCCGCATGGACCGCCCGACCGGTCCCGTCGGGCCGCCAGCGGACGTCGATCAGGCGCAGGTCAGGCTGGCCGAGCTGATCGGCCAGCCAGTCGGTCGTGGCGACGAGCTCGGGACGCGGATAGCCAGTCATGCGCCCATATCATAGGGACCGCCGTGAGCACGCTTTCCGCCGAAGCCCAGAAGCTGGCCGCCCTGCGCCAGGCGCTGCCGGCCCTGTCGGCCGGGGTCTACCTGAACGCCGGGACCTGCGGCCCGCTGCCGGCCGAGACGGCCGCCGCGATGGCCGAGATCGCCGACTGGGAGCTGCGGACCGGACGGGCGTCGCCGGCGACGTATTTCGACGTCCTCCAGCGGATGGAGGAGGCCCGCGCCGCGATCGCCGCGATCATTGGCGCCGATACCCGGGACATTGCCCTGACCCATGCCGTCAGCGAGGCGATGAACGTGGCGACCTGGGGCCTCGACTGGCAGCCCGGCGAACGGGCCGTCAGCGCCCGGAACTTCGAGCACGCCGGCGGCCTGAGCGGGCTCTACGCGCTCCGAGATCGGCTCGGCGTGGAGCTCGACCTGATCGACATCGGAACGGGTGGAGACCACGACCGGGTCCTGGCGACGCTCGACGCGGCGCTCCGGCCGGGGACCCGCCTGGTCAGCCTGTCCCACGTCTCGCACGCGACGGGCGCAGTCCTGCCGATCGCCGAGATCGCCCGCCTCGCCCACGCCCGCGGCGCACTGCTCGTCGTCGATGGGGCGCAGGCGGTCGGTGCGATCCCGGTCGATGTCGAAGCGCTGGGCGTCGACCTGTACGCGATCGCCGGCCAGAAGTGGCTGCTCGGGCCGGAGGGCACCGGCGCCCTGTACGTCGCGCCATCCGCCCTCGAGCGCATCCGGCAGACGTATGCCTCGTTCTGGTCCTACGAGGCTCACGACCTGGCGGGGCTCGCCCGCCCGTGGCCGACCGCGCGCCGGTTCGAGGGGACGAGCGGGATCAACCACGGCCTGATCGTGGGTCTCGCCCGGAGCTGCGGCTGGCTGTCGATGTACGTCGGCCTGGGCTGGGCCCTGGAACGGACCGCGGCCCTCGTCGCGCGGACCGTCGAGCGGCTGGCGGCGATCCCCGGCGCCAGCCTCGTCACGCCGTCCGGGGTGACGGCCGGCCTGCTCACGTTCCGGCTCGCCGGCTGGCCGGCCGCCACGGTCCTCGATGAGCTGGGGGCGCGGGCCTTCGTGATTGCCCGGGTGATCGACGACCTCGACGCGGTCCGCTTCTCGATCGGCTGGTTCAACACCGAAGAGGAGCTCGATCGCGTCCTGCGGCTGCTGGCCGAGCTGGCGGCCCACACGCCCGAGTCGATGCCGCCCCGCCGGACGTTGACGATGCTCGACGACCCGTGACGCCGCCGCCGATCCGGCGCCGGTCCGAGGTCGAGATCCGCTGGCACCAGCTGCGCAACCCGCCCCGGCCGATCCTGCGCGCGGTCCTGAGCTCGCTGATCGTGGCCACGGTCCTTGGCCTGGCTTACCTCGCCTACGACGTCGAGCTGAGCCGCGGCGTGGCGCTGCCCGGCGGCGACCTGCGGACCCTGGCCGTGACCCTGTTCGTCGTGATCGTGCTTGCCTCGGGCAGCGTGATCACCTATCTCGTCGTGCCCCAGCCGACGGGCTCCGGCGCGGCCCGCCGGCGCAGCGCCTGGAGCGCCGCCCTGGGCCTGTTCGCCGCGGTTCCGATCGCCTACCTGGTGCTGGTGGTGGAGGGCCAGATCCTGCGTCCGATGCTGGGCTAGAACGCCCCGGCCGGGCCAACGAGTGGTGCATCGACGCACCACCGGAGGGCGTCGCACGCTGGTCGGGCGGTAGTCCTTTCGTACTCTTCCGCGCTACCCTGCCGTGGATCGATCATCCGGGCGGGTCGCCCGCCGGCGTCCGAACGCAGAGGTCCTTCGTGTCCGACGAGCAGCACATGGCCATGCCCCGCCTGTATGGCGGACCGGCATACTCGCGGCCGCCGCGGCCGATCGAGGAGATTGCGCGCCCGTTCGACCCGGATGAGCTGCCGCTCGAGGCGGAACGATCCGAGGAGGACATCCGGCTCGCCGACCAGCTCCTCGGCGGAACGTGGGCTGCCACGAGTGCTCCGCCGGCCAAGCCCAAGGGCCGTCGCGGTCGCCCGGCGAAGGCCGCCAGGGGAACCGCCAAGGCGGGCAGGGACGCCAGGCTCGTCGGTGCCGGTGCGTCCGATCCGGCTCCGGCCGGCCTCCAGGGACGGCCGTTCAGCCTGCGCTCCCTCGGCCGGATCCTCGGCGGCGACCGCCGCTGATCGCGGGCCGACCAACGGCCTGACCTACTGGACATTGGCCGCCGGACGTGGCGCAATTGGCGAGATGGCTCGTCCGACTCGCGACAGGACCCCGGCGACCGACCTCGATGGCCCGGCCGATTCCGAGCGCGCGCTCCGGATCGGACAGGCGGCCGAGCTGCTGGGCGTCGGCATCGACACGCTCCGACGCTGGGAGGCAATCCACAAGCTGCGGGTGATCCGGACCGCCGGTGGCCAGCGGATCGTGCCGATCGTCGAGGTCAGCCGGCTGCTGGCCGACCGCCGGCGGGGAACGCCCGATCGCCCGATCGTGGCCCAGTCGGCCCGCAACCGGTTTGCGGGGATCGTGACCAGGGTCGAGCGCGATGGGGTCGCCGCCGTCGTCGAGGTGCTGGCCGGGCCGCATCGGCTGGTCAGCCTGATGACCGCCGAGGCCGTCGACGAGCTCGACATCACGATCGGCCAGGAGGTCGTCTGCGTCGTCAAGTCGACGAACGTGATCGTCGAGATCCCACGCTAGCCGGCGCCGACGCCGGGCCGGAGGCCGCCGGGACCGGTGCTAGGATGCCGGCGGGGGAGTAGCTCAACGGTTAGAGCGGCGGGCTTATATCCCGCTGGTTCCAGGTTCGAATCCTGGCTCCCCTACCAGGCCGACCGCCGGAACGTCAGTCGAACGCGCTCCGGATCCGGTCGAGGACCTGCTCGCGATGGGTCGGACTGAACGTTCGATGGGGCGGCAGTCGGGCCAGGAAGTCGGCGACCTGGGCCGGTCCGATCACGGCCGTGGTAGCCGTTCGGGCCACCGTCCCGCTCGAGTCGAGGACGGCTGAGTAGACCTTGACGACGAAGCCGTGCTCGTCGGCGACCAGCCAGCGGCGGACGGCCTCGGCGTCACGGGCCGCCCGGTCGAGCGGGCTCTCGATCGCGATCCACTCGCCGTCCGACAGCCGGGACTCCCAGCGACCGTCGACCTGGCGGACCGTGCCGGCCCGCGGCACCCGGCCGAGGATGACGATCCCGGGCGGACCCACGATCAGGGCCGAGATCTGCCGGCCGCCGGGCAGGACCAGGTCGCTGACCGCGACGTACTCCGGCCCGAGGCTCGATCCGATGCCGGCCAGCGGATCGCGCCGCATCCGGAACGGACTGGCAACGTGGCTGAAGTCGAGGATTCGGTGGGTTCCGACGAGGAGGCAGGTCGCCGGCAGGCCGAGGGCCAGCAACCAGCCGAGAGCGTGGAATGCGGTCTCGCTCGAGGCTGCCCGGCCGCGGGCGGCAAAGATGTCGACGAACGGCGTGGCGAGCGTCAGCCAGGCCAGCGACAGGCCGGCCACGAGGTACAGGACGCCGATCAGCCGGGCTGTCGCCAGGGCCCGTTCGGTCGGGCGGCGGCGAGCGTTGGCGTGAATGACTTCCATGCCCGAAGCCTCACCCAGGCCCGTCCCGCGGGCCATCACCAGTTCGGACTAGGCCCCCGGTCCAGCCTGGCCAGCTACCCGTCCGGACCACCCCGAACCGACCGCGCCCGGTGCCCGCCGGCACCACCAACTTCGGAGCCGGACCGGAACGGACCCCGCGGAGGCGGCCGGAGGTCTGGCCGATTCGCCGACGGGAGGCTCAGGCCGTCGCGGTCGTATGCCCGCAGCTGCGAGCGAGCCAGGCGACCCCGAAGCTGACGATCGCCAGCGCCACGCTGCGGCCCGCGCCCGCCGTGGGCTTTGCGGCGCCCCTAGAATTCGGCGATGGCGGCGACGTTCACGAGCGCGCGCTTCGTGGGGCGGGAGCGTGAACTTGCCCGGATCGCCGTGGCCCTCGAGGCCGCTGCGGCCGGTCGCTCGACCACCCTCCTGATCGCCGGCGCCGGGGGCGTCGGTGTCTCCCGGCTGCTGACCGAGACCCACGTCCGCCTGGCCGGCCTGGCCGAGCCCTTCGAGGTGGTCCGCTGCCGCGCCCGGCCGGGGCGTTCGGGCGACCCGTACGCGCCGCTCAGCGTCGCCCTGACCCGGCTCCTCGAGCGAGTCCCGGATGGCGAGCTGACCAGCCTGGTCGAGACCGGCGCCCGCGAGATCCTGCGCCTCGTGCCGGACGCCCACTCGCGCCTGGCCGGCCTCGGCCTGCTGCCCGACGGACCCGACTGGATCGGCCCGGAGCGGCGCCAGACGCGGATGCTCGAGGCCATCCTCGGCCTGCTGACCCGGCTCGGCGATCGGCGGCCGGTCCTGCTCGTCCTCGAGGACCTGCACGACGCCGACGCCGGCACGCGCGCCCTGGCGGCGTTCCTCGCGCGCGTCTCGCGACCCGGCCGGCTGTGCGTGATCGCCACCTACCAGCCCGACGAGCTGACCCGTCGCCATCCCCTCCACGACGCACTGGCGGCGATGGCCGATGCCAGCCGGCCACCCGAGCGGCTGCTGCTCGAGGCGCTCCGCCGGGACGAGCTGGCCCGCCTGATCGAGGGGATCGAGGGCGAGCGACCATCGGCCTCCGTGCTCCTCCTCGTGTCCGAGCGCTCGCGCGGCAATGCCCTGATCGCCGAGGAGCTGCTGGCCGCCCGGCGGGAGCTGGCCGGAGCGTCGCTGACCCGCTCGCTCGACGAGCTCGTCGTCGCCCGGCTCGCCAGCCGGTCGACCGAGTGCCGGCGGGTCCTGCGCCTGCTGGCGCCCGCCGGTGAGCCCCTGACCCTCGAGCAGCTCGCCCGGGCGTCGCTCGCCTTCGAGCGTGAGGCGGATCGGCCGGCGCCCCGCTCGAGCACGTCGCCGCGCCGGGCTGGCGGTGTCCTCGAGGCCGACCTCGGCCACGGCCTGGCCGACGCCCTGGAGCATGGCTTCGCCCAGCTCGAGGGCCCCGACGGCGACGTGGCCACCGGCGACACCGTCCTGTCGGCCTTGCCGCCCGAGGCGATCGTCGGGATCCGCCACCCGCTGATCGCCCGAGCGATCGAAGCCGACCTGCTGCCCGGCCAGCGCCGGCGCCACCACGCCGCCCTGGCCGAGGGCCTGGCCGGTCGTCCCGGCTCGCGCGCCCGCCACTGGCTCGCGGCCCACCAGCTCGAGCCGGCCCGCTCGGCCGCGATCGAGGCGGCGGCGCTGGCCGAGAACGTCGATTCGCTGGCCGACGCCCTCGCCCACCTGGAGCTCGCCCTCGAGATCGACGACCGGACCGAACCGCCCGGCGGCAGCGCCGACCCCGCCGCGCCGGTCAACCTCCTCGAACGAGCCGCCGAAGCGGCCTTCGCCGACAACCGGGCCGCCCATGCCGCGGCCTACGCGGAGTCGGCGATCGCCCGCCTCGACGAACGGTCCGATCGCCTGCGGATGGGCCTCCTGTACGAACGCCTCGGCCGCTACCGGCGGAGCGCCGGTGACCAGGAGGGCTCCATCTTCGCCCTGGCCCGGGCCGTCGAGCTCGTGCCCCGCAAGCCGTCCCGGGAACGGGCGATCGTGCTCGCGTCGCTGGCCCAGGTCCGGATGCTCGAGGGCACCTTCTCGGAAGCCGAACGGCTGGCCGAGGAGGCGATCGAGGTGGCCCAGGCGGTCGGGTCCGAGGCCCGGGCCGAGGAAGGCCACGCGATCTGCACCCTGGGCATCAGTCGCGTGTGGGGCGAGGACCCCGAAGCCGGCCTCGCCCTGCTCCTGGCGGCCCGGTCGATCGCGGCCGAGCTGGGCCGCTTCGACGACGTCTTCCGGGCGACCGCCAACCTCACGACCGCCCTTGACCTGCTCGGCCGCAAGCGCGAGGCGGTCGAGGTTGCCCGGGCCGGGATCGCGGCCGCCCAGCGAGCCGGCCAGGAGGCCGTGTTCGGCAACTTCCTGCGCGGCAACGGGGCCGATTCGCTGTTCCTGCTCGGTGACTGGGCCGAATCGCGGGCGCTCGTCGAAACGGCCCTGGAATGGAGCCCGATCGGGATCAACCTGGTCAACGCACTGTCGAACCTGGCGACCGTCGAGATCGAGATGCGCGCCGGCGAGACGGCCGGCCGGGTCCTCGGCCGGCTGCTGCTCGAGCTCGAGACGGTGCCCGACGCCCAGGAGTCGGTGCCGACCTACCAGGCCGCCGCGTCATTTGCCCTGTGGCGGAGCGACCTGGAGGACGCCCGGCGGGCGGTGGCCCTCGGCTGGGGCCGGGTGCGCGAGACCGAGGACTGGGTCCTGGTCGCCCGGATGGCCGCCGTCGTGCTCGAGGTCGACGCGGCATCGGTGGCCGACGACCGAGCCGCCCGCAACCTGTCGACCGTGGCCGCCGCCCGCGCCCGGAGCGCGGAAGTGATCGCGGAGGCCGAGGCGGCCGTGCGCGAGGCAGGCGTCGACCCGGCGGTGGGCTCGCGGCGCGAGGCAGATGCCCATCTCGCGGTCGCCCGTGCCTACCGGGCGCGGATCGAGGGTCGCGACGAGCCGGCTGCCTGGGAGGCCCTGGCCCGGACGTGGGAGACGCTCGAGCGGCCGTACCAGGTCGCTCGCGCCCGCTGGCGGCAGGCCGAGGCCGCCCTGGGCGCCGGCGACGGCCGGGCGGGTCGCACGGCGGCCCGGGCGCCGTTGATCGAGGCCGTCCGGCTGGCGACCGAGCTGGGCGCCGGGCCGCTCCTGCGCGAGCTCGAAGAGCTGGCCCGGCGCGCCCTGATCCAACTGCCCGGCGTGGTCGAGGGTGCCGTCCCGGTCGGGACCGGGGAGCAGGTCGCGATCCCGGTCGGCGGTGGCGGCGGCCGGCCGGCCCCCGACCGCGCGTTCGAAGCAGGCGCGGACTGGGGCCCGGCCAGCGCGAGTCCAGGCGCCGACCGGCTGGGACTCGCTTCGGCGTTCAGCGGGCCGCCCGAACCTCCGCCCGGCGATACGTTCGGGCTCAGCCGGCGCGAACGCGAGGTCCTCGCCCTGCTGGCCCAGGGTCGGACGAACCGCGAGATCGGCGATCGCCTGTTCATCAGCCAGAAGACGGTCGGCGTCCACGTCGGGAACATCCTGGCCAAGCTCGGCGTGTCGGGCCGGGTCGAAGCGGCGGCCGTGGCGATCCGGCTGGGCCTGACCGAGTCCCGCTGAAGGCGGTTGGCGTTCGGGCTCCCGGGCGATCGAGGTGACGGGGCGCCGGGGGACGCTCGTGACGCGGCAGCCCCAGTCTCCAAACCGCAACCGAGTCGTATCCGCCCTGATCGTCGTCCCGTTCCGCGTGCGAGGTCCACAATGGACCCCGGTGTCGCGCGTTCGCTGCGACCGTTTCCCCAACTCTGAGCGGAGGTGCCCGATGATCCAGCCGGCCAACAGGTCCGCCTGGCCGATTCGCCGGGCCGACCCTGCATCGGGCCCGATCACCTGCGCGACCTGTGGCTGCCGCCTCAAGGTCGATGCGTTCGAGGAGTCCTGGCGTCACTTCCCCGGCACGGCCGGCAGCGACGCCCGTGGCTGCCGGGTCGAGTGCGTCGGCCTGGCCCACGACGCCCACGGTCTCGCCTTGGTAGGCCACTCCGCCGGATAGCGTTTCGCCGCCAGCGGGAAACCTCAGATCCCGAGGATGCGCTGCGCTTCCTCGAACTCGGCCTGGCTGATCTCGCCCCTGGCGAATCGTTGGCGCAGGATCGTCTTCGACTCGTCGCGCCGGCCATGCGCTGCCTGCACGAGCAGCTTGAGGATCACCAGCGGGATCCCGATGTAGATCGCGACGATGACGAACCAGAGTGCGTAGCCGGAAATCGACAGGTCAGGCATCGGAGCCCTCGACGTGTCCCACGATCCTGATCCGGGCCAGCTCCCGGGTCAATGGTCCGGATGGCACCAAATATCCGGCTTCCGCGGCGACCGGCGGCGGGCCGTCGTCAGCGATCCCGTCGCTCTCGAGGCGGGTTGGAGGGCGATTCCCCGGCCGTGAGGGCGAATTCGGGAGTGCGCGATCAGTCCTGCCGCAGCAGATCGGCGCCGCGCCGCGCTGGGGAGCGGCCCGGACCGGCCTCCAGCGCGACCTGCCTGCGACCTAACGACGGGATCGCTATGGGAGGGTCCGGGCGAGCCGTGCTCCAGCCCGGCACCGACCCCGGCCTTAGCCCACCTCGACCCGGTAGCCGACCGAGCGGACCGCGACGACCGCTGGGCCGCCGGCAGCGCTGACCTTCGCCCGCAACCGGGCGAGGTGGGGCTTGAGCCAGAGCAGGTCGGGGTTCGGCTCCGACGGCCAGCCGGCGCGGACGAGGCGGGCATGCGGCACGACGTCGCCGCCGGCCCGAACGAGCGCCTCGAGCAGGCGGTACTCGGTGGCAGTCAGCGGCAGGAGGTCGTCGCCGACCCGCGCCTCGTGGCGTCCGGGCTCGATCGTCAGCCGGCCGGCCTGCAGGGCGCTGCCGGCGCCGACCGGTCCGCCGGCGGCATCGACCCGGCGCATGACCGCCGCGATCCGGGCCAGCAGCTCCTGGCGGCCGAACGGCTTGGTCAGGTAGTCGTCGGCGCCGATCTCGAGCGCCCGGACCTTGGCGCCCTCGCCGCTCTCGCCCGACAGGACGAGGATCGGCACGTTGCCCGCAGCGCGGATCTGGCCCGCCACGCTGAAGCCGTCCGGGCCGGGCATTGCCAGGTCGAGCAGGACCAGGTCGGGCGACTCTTCGCGGAACCGGCGCACGGCGGTCAGCCCGTCGTAGGCGGTGATCACCTGGTGCCCATCCTGGCCGACGAGCGCGGTGATCGCCCCGACCATGGCAGGGTCGTCGTCCACGACGAGGATCCGGAGTGGGCGGACGTTGGGCATCGGAGCGCTTCCTCAGACGGCTACGGCGGCGGGCAGGGCGAGGACGAATCGAGCGCCGTTGCCCGGGGCAGGCTCACACCATAGCCGGGCACCCATCGCCTCGGCCAGTCGGCGGGCGGCGTACAGGCCGATCCCCGATCCCCGGGCGGTGTGCGTGTCGCGCCGGGCGTAGGGCTCGAAGATCCGCTCCCGCCACTCGGCCGGAATGCCCGGCCCCTCGTCGCTGACGCCCAGCCGGACGACACCCTCGACCAGGGTCACATCGACGCTGATCGTCGTCTCGGGCGGGGCGTACTTCACCGCGTTCTCGATCAGGTGCTCGACGATCTGGCGCAGCCGGGATGGGTCGGCCAGGGCGTGCCGGCGGACCTCGACGTGGCGTTCGACCCGGTGCTGGCGGAGGAGCGGCTTGAGCTCGGCGACGAGCTCCTCGAGGACCGCCCCGACATCGACCGGGGCCAGCTCGACCGGTCCCTCGATGCTCGGCCGGATCGAGGCCAGGATCGAGTCGACCAGCCGGTCGAGGCGATCGATCTGGTCGACGGCGCCCTGGTACCACGCCTCGCGCTGCGCCCGGCGGGCCGGGTCGCGGCTCTCGCGGCCCTCGAGCGGTGGGTCGTCGGCCAGCAGGTCGGCGTACGCCCGGACGACGGCCAGCGGCGTTCGCAGCTCGTGGGTGACCAGGGCGATCAGCTCGGTCCGTGCCTCGTCGAGGCGCTGGAGGGCAACGACCTGGGCCTCGGCGTCGCGCTGCTCGCGTCCCTTCTGGACGATCCCGGCGAGGAGGTCGGCGATCGCGCTGAGCTGCGCCGCGTCGGCCGGATCGAACTCCCGCCGGACCTCGGTCTGGACGTTCAGGACGCCGACGATCTGGGCATGCCACGAGAGTGGCACGGACAGCATCGAGGCCACGTAGCGCTTCTGGTCGATCCCCCGGACCCACATGAAGTGGGGATCCTGCTTGACGTCGACGACGATCATCGCCTGCTGGCTGGCGGCGACCCGGCCGGTGACCCCCTCACCGAGCGGCACGCGCGCCCGCCCGATCTGGTAGCGGTCGAGGCCGTTTGTCGCGGCCAGGGTCAGATGGCTGCCGTCGTGATCGAGCAGGTAGAGCGAGCTGACGTCGGCATGCAGGGCATCGCGCGTCTCGTCGACGATCGTCTCGAGCAGCTCGTCCCAGGTCCGGGCCGTCGTCGCCAGGCGGGCCACGCGATGCAGGAAGCGCAGCTGGCGAAGCTGCTCCTCGGGCGACCGGTTCGGCGCGGGCGGTGGTGCGGCCATCGGCTCATGGTACGAGAGGACGGCAGCACGGCCCGGACGGCAAGAGACCCGGACGGAGGGCGTCCGGGTCTCCTGCTGTTGGCCATGACGAGCAGCGAGGTGGAGGGATTCGCTGCCGCACTGCCGGGATCGTCAGCGGGCCGGGGCACCGGCCCGCATGAGCTGGCGCTGGACTACCAGCGGCGACCGAGCGGGTGAACGACGAAGGTCAACACGACCGGCAGCAGCGTGACGCTGAGTAGCCAGACGCGGGTCTTGATTCGATCGAACATCCGGATGACTCCGCTTGCCGGCGAGACCTGGGGTCCGTTCGCGTCGCCGGTCACGAATGGGAGCCGGAGGTTACCCGCCGAAAGAGCCACTCGCCAAGCCGGACGAAGGTACCAGGACTTTTGGGCCAGGTGCGCTCCCGCACCGCGCGGCGGCCTCGTGGAGCGGGCGCTACGATTGGGCGACCAACCCCCGGCCACTGCCCATCGTGGCCCGACGCCTGAAGCCGGCCGTCGCCGAGCGGCCGTACGAAAGGAAGATGTCCCCGAGATGCGTCTCGCCCGACCCTCGCTGACCCTCCTCGTCGCGCTGCTCGCCGGCCTGGCCCTCGCCGGCTGCGCATCCAGCGCCACGGCCGGCTGGACGTTCGCCCCTCCGCCGCCGGCCACGCCCACCCCGGCCGCCTCCGCCGGCGGGAGCGCGGCGCCAACCGCGAGTGGTTCCGCGGCGCCCGGTTCCGCGGCGCCCGGTTCGCCGGCGGCGTCCGGTGGAGCGGCCGACGTCTCGATCATGGCCATGAACATCGCCTTCCAGCCGACGTCCGTCACCGCCCCCGCGGGCAGGCCCTTCACGATCGACTTCAACAACATGGACGCCAGCGTCCCGCACGACATCTACATCAAGGATTTCGACCGGCGCCGACAAGTTCGAGGGCGCGATCATCACCGGCCCGGCCGAGACGACGTACAACGTCCCGGCGCTGCCCGCCGGAACGTACACGTTCGTGTGCTCGATCCACTCGAACATGACCGGCACGATGGTCGTCCAGTAGGCACGACCGGCCGGTTGACCCGATGACCGACGCGATCTGCTACCGCGATAGCTACGCCGACCGGATCGCGGCCACGGTCGTCACGACCGAGCCCGGCGGGTCCGAGCGCGGCCCGCTCGTCGTCCTCGACCGGACCGTCTTCTACCCCGGCGGCGGTGGCCAGCCGGCCGACCGGGGGACGTTCCTGCGGGCGGCCGACGGCCGGACCTGGACCGTCCGGGCGGCGCGCAAGGAGGGCGACGAGATCATCCACGAGCTGGAATTGGCCGAGGCCGAGCCGCCCCGGCCCGGCGATCGGCTGGAGGTCGACCTCGACTGGGCCCGGCGCCACCTCCTGATGCGGACCCACACCGCGCTCCACGCCCTGTGCGGCGTGGTCTGGCGGGACTACGGCGCCCAGGTCACCGGCGGCAACATGGAACCGGGCACGGCCCGGATGGACTTCGAGTTCGAGCGGATGAACGGCGACCTGGTCGACGCGATCGAGGCCGCGGTCAACACGGAGCTCGAGCTCGGCCGCGAGATCCGGGTCAACGTCCTGCCCCGGGCCGAGGCGTTCGCGATCCCCGACTTGATCCGGACCAAGGTCAACCTGCTACCGCCCGGCATCTCCGAGATCCGGACGATCGAGATCGTGGGCCTCGACCTCCAGGCCGACGGCGGGACGCATGTTGCGAGCACGTCCGAAGTCGGCCGGATTCGGGTGACCGGCTACGAATCCAAGGGCCGGATCAACAAGCGCATTCGGATCGCCCTCACCGACACCCTCGAGGGCTAGCCGACGTCGCCCCGCCTGCGGACGGAGGATCAGGTGGCGCGCCTCGATCGCGGCGTCCTTGAAGCGCAGGGCCGGCCGCTCGATCAGGACCTGGCTGAGGAAGGCCAGGGGCAGGGTGCCGGCCAGGCTGGCCGCCAGGAACAGGGGCACGCCCAGGGCGTGGCCGCCGAACAGGGCGATCGTCTGCTGGACCGGGAAGGCGTAGATGTAGACGCCGTACGACAGGTCGATCCGCGTCCCGAACGTCCGGAACGGGAGCCGCCAGGCCGCCCACAGGACGCCGTAGGCAAGGGCGGTCATGCCGATCGTCGAGAAGAAGCCGAAGCGCAGGGTCACCATGAAGGCCAGTCCGGCGACCACGGCCAGCCGGTCGTCGAGCGGGATCCGGTCCCGCCACAGGTAGGCCGCCATGCCCAGGGTGAATGCCAGCCCGAAGCGTGAGCTGAGGGCGTAGCCGATCACCGGGATGCCTCCGAGCGGGTCGGCGGCCAGGAGGTAGGAGCCGACCAGGAAGGCGATCAGGGCGAGGATCGCGACCCGCCAGCGAAAGAGGCCGACGGCCGCGGCCAGGGCGACGACGAAGTACCACGAGAACTCGTAGGCCAGGGTCCACAGCGAGCCATTGATCGCCGTGGGGTAGGGATTGCCGGCCAGCAGGCCGTCGATCCGGCCCTGGTTGATCAGCAGGTAGAAGTTGTTGGCCAGGTAGCCCAGCGGCGAGGCGTCGGCCGATGCCCCGTAGCCGGCCAGCGTGCCGTGCTCGCGGAGCCACATCAGCGGGCCGAAGCCGAGGGCGATCACGATCAGGCAGACCCAGAACGCCGGCAGGACGCGCAGGGCCCGGTGCCACAGGTAGCGGGCAGTGCTCGACCGCTCGGCGCTGCGGGTCACCAGGAAGCCGCTGATCGCGAAGAAGCCGGCGACGGCGAACACGCCCAGGTCGGCCTGGCCGCGCGAGAAACGCAGCACTGGGTCTTCGCCGAAGCCGCCCAGGACCCGGGTGTGGTGGACGATCACCAGCGCTGCGAGGCTGAACCGGAGCAGGCCGATCGCGTTGCCGCCCGGACCGAGGAGGTCGGACACGACCCCCCGGCGGAGCATGGGTCGGGCAACGGCGGCGGATCCCATTGGCGGCGATCATAGGCCCGACGATCCGATCGAGCGTGGCCGTCGGTCCGGGTATACTCCGGGTCCGCCTCCAGCCCATGCGATCCGCCGCGCCGCGCGCTCATCTCGCGCCCCGCCCGACCGGACCCACGAAGGAACCGCCCGGCACCATGTTCGACCGCCTCCTCGGCCTGTTCTCCCGCGACATCGGGATCGACCTGGGTACCGCCAACACGCTCGTCCACGTCCGCAACCGGGGGATCGTGATCAGCGAGCCGAGCGTCGTGGCGATCGAGGCCAAGACGAAGAAGGTGCTCGCCATCGGGGCCGAAGCCAAGCGGATGGTCGGCCGGACGCCGGCCTCGATCATCGCTGTCCGCCCGCTGCGCGATGGGGTGATCAGCGACTTCGACGTGACCGAGCAGATGATCAAGTACTTCGTGAACCGGGTCCATGATCGGGTCGGCCTGATCCCCCGGCCGCGAATGCTGCTCGGCGTGCCCTCCGGGGTGACCGAGGTCGAGAAGCGAGCGGTGCGCGACGCCGCCCTCAACGCCGGTGCCCGCTGGGCGCGCCTGATCGAGGAGCCGATGGCGGCCGCGATCGGCGCCGGCCTGCCGGTCAGCGAGCCGTCGGGCAGCCTGATCGTCGACATCGGTGGCGGGACCACGGAGGTCGCCGTGATCAGCCTGGGCGGGATCGTGATCGCCCGGAGCATCCGGATCGGCGGCGACGAGATGGACCAGGACATCGTCACCTTCGCCCGGCGCGAGTACAACCTGTTCCTGGGCGAGCGGACCGCCGAGGACATCAAGATCGCGATCGCCTCGGCCTATCCCGGCGAATGGGATGCCCAGCGGGTCGTCCTGCGCGGCCGCGACCTGCTGACCGGGCTGCCCCGCAGCGTCGAGGTCGGCGCGGACCAGATCCGTGAGGCGATCGAGCCGTCGGTCCAGCAGATCGTCGACACGATCAAGGACACGATCGAGGAGACGCCGCCCGAGCTCGTCGCCGACATCATGGACCAGGGCATCGTCCTGGCCGGCGGCGGGGCCCTGCTGGTCGGCCTCGACCAGCGGATCGCCGAGGCGACCCAGATGCCGGTCCACATCGCCGACGACCCGCTGACCTGCGTCGCCCGGGGGACGGGCGTCGTGCTCGAGGAGCTGGCCACGAATCCGGCCATGCAGCGGGTGCTGGTCGCCGACACGTACGCGCGGGCTCCGCGCTGAGGCCAGCCGCGATGGTCGCCCGGGGATGACCGCCCTGCTCAATGATCGCCGGACGCGCCGGCGCACGGTGACCTTCGCCGTGCTCCTGGCGACCAGCCTGGTCCTGATGGTCTTCTCCTCGAGCCCGCCGGTCCAGGAGCTCCAGCGCGGGGTGGCCTTCGCCTTCAAGCCGGTCCAGGGGGCGGTCGATTCGGTCGCCCGGGGCGTCGGCTCGCTGGTCGCCACGATCGGCGAGATCGATACCCTCCAGCGCACGAACGACCAGCTCGCGGCCGAGAACGCGACGCTCCGGGCCGAGAACGCCCGGGCGCAGGAGCTCGAGCGCGAGAACCAGATCCTGACCGGCCTGCTCCAGGTCCAGTCGGGCCTCGGCTTCCAGTCGGTGGCGGCCTCGGTGATCAGCCGCGAGACGTCCGAGTTCCGGCGGGTCGTCACGATCGATGTCGGGACCGACCGGGGGATTGCGGTGGGCGACGTGGTCGTGGCCGACGGTGGGGCGCTGGCCGGCCGGGTCACCGACGTGACCGGCGATGCAGCCACGGTCCTCCTGATCAACGACACCACCTCGACCGTGATCGGGCAGCTCGGCACCAACGCGGCCACCGGCTCGGTCATCGGCCAGCTGGGCGGCGTCCTGGTCATGGAGAACATCGACTCGACCGAGCGGGTCCAGGTCAACGACCAGGTCGTGACCGCCGGGATCGACCTCGGCAACGGCGTCCGTTCGCCGTTCCCCAAGGGCCTCCTGATCGGGACCGTGGTCGACGACCAGCGCGACGCCAATGCCGTGGTCCAGACCGCCTTCATCGAACCGGCCGTCAACCTGGACAAGCTCGAGTACGTGCTGGTGATCACGAACTACAAGGGCGGCCTGCCGCCGGTCGACCAGCAGGCGGTGCCCTGCCCGACCGGCGCGGGCACGCTGCCCGTCGGCGAGCAGCCGTGCGTGACTGCGAGCCCACCGCCCGCAGGCGGCCAGTGACCGCTAGGCTTCGCCCGATGAGGGACCAGCGATGAAGGGGATCGTCCTCGCCGGCGGCACGGCCACCCGCCTCTTCCCGCTGACGATCGTGACCAACAAGCACCTCCTGCCGATCTACGACCGGCCGATGATCTACTACCCGATCGAGACCCTGGCCGGGATGGGCATCCGGGAGGTGATGGTCATCGTCGGCGGCAAGAGCGTCGGCGACGTCGTCGAGCTGCTCGCCGACGGCTCCCACTTCGGGCTCGACCTGACCTATCGCTACCAGCGCGGTGCCCTGGGCATCGCCCACGCCATCGGGCTCGCCCGCGACTTCGTCGGCGACGAGGCGTTCTGCTGCGTCCTGGGCGACAACATCCTGCTGGGCGAGCCGCTGGCGGCGGTCGCCGCCGAGTTCGAGGCAGGGTCGTGCGGGGCCGGCACGCTCCTCTACCGGGTCCCCGATCCGGAGCGCTTCGGCGTCGCCGAGCTCGGCCCGGACGGCGAGGTGGTCGCCTTCGAGGAGAAGCCGGCAGTTCCCAAGAGCGACCTGATCCCGATCGGGGTCTACTTCCTGCGGGCCGATGCCTTCGACGTGATCGACCGGCTGGCGCCCTCCGGCCGGGGCGAGTTCGAGATCACCGACGTCCTCAACCACTACATCCCCAGGGCCAACGGAGCCGGCGGCCTGTACACCCGGATCTACGGCGGCCACTGGGCCGACGCGGGCACCGTCCCGTCGCTGATGCGCGCGGCGACGATCGCGGCCGACGACGACGCGGCCGGCCGCCTGAGCCCCGCGCCCCAGCGGCCCGGACGCTAGCCGGCGATGACGAATCCGGCCGACGACCCGCGCTTCGGGCCGGGTGCCCACCTGCTGGTGACCGGCGGCGCGGGCTTCATCGGATCGTCGTTCGTCCGCCAGGTCCTCGCTCGCGACGACGGGACCCGGATCACGGTCCTCGACAACCTGACCTACGCGGGCAACGAGGCGAACCTGCAGCCTGCCTTCGACGACCCGGGCCAGGCCGCCCGGCTGCGCTTCGTGCGTGGCGACATTGCCGACCCGGCGGCCGTCGGGCCACTCGTCGCCGAGGCCGACGCGGTCCTCAACTTCGCCGCCGAATCGCACGTCGATCGCTCGATCCTCGATCCCGAGGCATTCCTGCGGACCGGCGTGATCGGCGTCCACGTCCTGCTCGCGGCCTGCCGGGCCGAGGCGGCGGCCGTCGCCACCGGCGAGCGACGGACGCCGGGCGGCGACCCGCGGCCCGCGCCGCGCTACCTCCAGGTCAGCACGGACGAGGTGTACGGCTCGGTCGAGAGCGGCCGCTCGGTCGAATCGGACGCGCTCGCCCCCCGTTCGCCGTATGCCGCAGCCAAGGCGGCCGGCGAGCTGCTCGTCCGGAGCTACGTCGTGACCCATGGCATCGACGCGGTCGTGACTCGCGGCTCGAACACGTTCGGGCCGTACCACCACCCCGAGAAGCTGATCCCGCTGTTCATCACCAACGCCCTCGAGGACCGGCCGCTGCCGCTCTACGGCGACGGGCTCCAGCAGCGGGACTGGCTGTTCGTGACCGATCACGCCGGGGCGATCGAATGCGTCCTGCGGCGGGGCACGAGCGGCGAGACCTACAACGTCCCGGGCTCGGCCGAGATGACCAACCGGGATGTGGTCCGGCTCCTGCTCGAGGCGCTGGGCAAGCCCTGGTCGCTTGTCCGGACGGTCGACGATCGGCCCGGCCACGATCGGCGCTACGCCCTCGACGGCTCGAAGCTCGCGGCGCTCGGCTGGCGCAACAAGGTCGACTTCGCCGCGGGGCTGCGGACGACGATCGACTGGTTCCGGGCGAACGAAGGCTGGTGGCGAGCGCTCAAGTCGGGCGACTGGGACGCCTACTACGAGCGCCAGTACGGCCGCCGCCTGGCCGGCTCCTCGGCGGCCACCGCCAACTCGACCGGCTCGACCGCAGCCAGCGCCGACTCCAAGAGCGCCGACTCCAAGAGCGCCGACTCCAAGGGCGCCGGCCCCGGCCGGCCCGAGCCCAGCCGGCCGGGCAGCTGACGTGCGGGTCGCGGTCACGGGTTCCGGCGGCCGCCTGGGCCGGGCGACCCTGGCCGCGCTGGCCGACGCCCCGTTCACCGGGCTGGCCGGTCCGCTGGCCTGGGGCCGGCCCGACTACGACCTCGACGATCCGGACGCCGCCGCCCGGCTGATCGCCCGTAACCGGCCCGAGGTGATCGTCCACGCCGCCGCCTGGACCGACGTCGACGGCTGCGCCCGCGATCCCGAGCTGGCCCTGCGCCGCAACGGCGAGGCGGCCGGCCGGCTGGCCGCGGCGGCCGTGGCGGCGGGCATCGACCTCATCCTGATCTCGACGAACGAGGTCTTCGACGGTCGGCGGACCGATCAGCAGGGCTATCGTCCCGAGGATCGACCCGGCCCCGTCAACGCCTATGGCGCCAGCAAGCTGGCCGGCGAGCAGGCGGCGGCCGCAGCCTACGGCTGGGTCGGCGGTGAGCCCCCGGCCGCCGATGACGCGTCGGCCGCGCGGCGGCCGGCCCTCGCGATCCTGCGCACCGCCTGGCTCTACGGACCGCCCGGCAACGACTTCCCGGAGAAGATCGCGCGGGCCGCCGAGCGGGCCCGATCGCTGGGCGAACCCCTCCGGGTCGTCGCCGACGAGACCGGCTCGCCGACCTTCACCGCCGACCTGGCCGAGGCGATCGTCGAGCTGATCGGCGCCGGCGGCTGGTCGGACATGGTCCAGCACGTCGTCAACGCCGGCGCCGTCAGCCGGGCCGGCTGGGCACGGGCCGTCCTGGAGCGCCTGGGGATCGAGGTGGCGACCGAGGAGGTGCCCGGCTCGACCTGGCAGCGCGCCTCGACGCCGCCGGCCTGGGCCGTCCTGGCAGCCGGCCGCTCGTCATTCCCGGCCGAGCCGCTCCGGCCGTGGACCGCGGCACTCGCCGACTACCTGCCCCAGCTCCGCCGGCAGCTGGCCGGCCGCCCGGTCGCGCCGGCCGGGGGCCCGCGATGAGCCAAGGGCTGGACCAGGACCTCGGCCCCGCTCCGTCACGCCTGCCGGGCGTGCGCTGGGGTGCGATCGCCCGTCATGCCGACGTTCGCGGCTCGTTCCGCGAGCTGTGGCGGGCATCCGCATCGATCGACCTCGACCCGCGCTGGACGGGCGCCGCCGACGCCCGGTTCGTCCAGGCCAACCTGTCGACCTCGGCCGTCGGCGTCCTGCGCGGCCTCCATTACCACCGTCACCAGCTCGATCACTGGATCGTCGCCTCGGGCCGGGCGCTCGTCGCCCTGGTCGACGTCCGGCCGGCGATCGAGCGGACCGGCCCCGCCGTGGTCGAGACCCGCGAGCTGCCGGCCGACGGCAGCGTGACGATCCCGACCGGCGTCGCCCACGGTTTCCTGGCCCTCGAGCCGCTCGAGCTGCTCTACCTCGTGACGAACGAGTACGACGGCTCGGATGAGCTCGGCTTCGCCTGGGACGATCCGGCCGTCGGGGTGCCCTGGCCAGCCTTTGCCACGCCCGACGGTCGGCCGATCCTGTCCGAGCGCGACCAGGTGAACCCGAGCCTTGCCGAGCTGATCGAGCGCCTGCGCGCCTGACCGGTGCGCGGAGGCGCCACGATCCGCTACCGTGGGCGTTGCGCGGGGACACGCTCCCACCGGGGCCAACCCCACCGCACGCCGCCCGACTGTGCCGCACCGACCGGCCCGTCGGACGTTGGGGTCAGTACGGCCCGGGACCATGTCGGCATTGAGTCGGGCAATCCCGTCCGGGAGTCTGGGGTCGCCCTCTACATCCGGCCCGCTCGCGCGGCGAGGGGCCGGTTCGCGGAAGCTCGGAGACTCCCGTTGCGAACGCTGCTCGGCGCACTGTCCCTGGCCTGCCTGATCGTCCTCGGCGTGGCCGTGCCGGCCGCCTCGGCGTCGACCCTGTTCAACGCCAAGGTCGTGATCATCGTCGGCCCGGTCGCCGGCTCGACCGGCTCGTACGAGAGCGACGCCAACGATGCGGCCGCCAAGGCGCGCCAGTACAGCACCAACGTGGTCACGATCTACACCCCCCACGCGACCTGGGCCGCGGTGAGCGCCGCGCTGCAGGGTGCCTCGATCGTCGTCTACATGGGCCACGGCAACGGCTACACCAGCCCCTACCATCCGACCTTCGACCCCAACGCGATCCCCGCGACCGTCGACGGGCTGGGCCTCAACCCGAACGACACATCCTCGAACAACACGACGACCGAGTATCACGGCGAGGCTGCCCTGGCCAAGTCGATCCACCTGGCCCCGAACGCGGTCGTGATCCTGGCCCACCTGTGCTACTCGGCCGGCAACTCGGAGCCCCAGGACCCGGCCCCGACCTTCAGCACCGCCCGCCTGCGGGTCGACAACATGGGCGCCGGCTGGCTTCGGACCGGGGCGCGGGCGGTCATCTCCGAGGTCTACTCCTCGGGCATGGCGGGCTGGTGGATCCAGCACCTGTTCACCACCCAGGCCACGATCGGTGACCTGTTCAAGGCGGCCCCGACGTACCACAACGACATCCAGGCCTCGGCCTCGATCCGCAACGCGTGGGCGACAGTCCAGCTCGACCTCGACCCGCACGCGACCGGCAACGAGCACTTCAGCCGGGCGATCAGCGGCGACATGACCCTGCTCAGCGGGTCGGTCGTCGGCAATCCGGTCTCCTCGCCCTACGGCCAGTCGAACCTCGGCCAGTCGGGCGCCGGCGCCCGGACCAGCCTCGGCAGCACGATCGTCGCCAGCGACCTCCGCCTCCGGCCGCACCTGCGCTGACCGTCGGGCGGGTCCGCCGCCCTACACTGGCCCCATGGCGAGCGACCCCCGACCCGGCACGTGGATCATCGTGCCGACCTACAACGAGGCCGAGAACCTGCCCGGCATCGCCGCGGCGATCCTGGCCGAGCTGCCGGCGGCCACCCTGCTCGTCGTCGACGACGGCTCGCCCGACGGCACGGGTCGCCTGGCCGACGAGCTCGCCGCCGGCGATCCCCGGATCCGCGTCCGGCATCGCCCTTCGAAGCAGGGCCTGGGCAAGGCCTACCTCGACGGGTTCCGGATCGCCCTCGACGGCGGCGCCGACGTGGTCGTCCAGATGGATGCCGACTGGTCGCACGATCCAGCCGCCTTGCCCGGCCTGATCGGCCCGATCGACGCCGGCCGGGCCGACCTCGTGATCGGCTCGCGCTACGTCGCCGGCGGTGGCGTCGTGGACTGGGGCCTGGCCCGGCGGGTCATCTCGCGCGGCGGCAGCCTCTTCGCCCGGACCGTGCTCGGGCTTGGCCCCCACGACCTGACCGGCGGGTTCAAGGCCTGGCGCGCCGGGACCCTCGGAGCGATCCCGTTCGGCGGGATTCACGCCGGCGGCTACGTCTTCCAGATCGAGATGACCTTCCGGGCGAGCCGCCTGGGCGCCCGGATCGACGAGGTCCCGATCACGTTCCGCGATCGGCGCGTCGGCCAGTCGAAGATGTCCCGGCGGATCATCGGCGAGGCGCTGATCGTCGTCCTCCAGCTGCGCTGGGACGAGCTCCGCGGGCGGGGCCCCGGTTCGAACCGCCCCGCGGCGTGATCGGCGGACCGTCCCCCGCGCCGGGCCCCGATCCGCTCGGCCTGCGGGTGGTGATGGACACCCGGCCGCTCGAGGACCCAGCCCGTGCGCCGACGACGGCGATCTACCTCGGCGAGCTGCTGGCCGCGTATGACGTCCAGCCGGTCGAGGGCGAATCGTTCGCCTTCCTCGTCGGCCTCCACCGGCCCGACCCGACCGAGGCCTTCGCCGGCCTCGATGTCGTTGCCCGGCGGCGGATGCCGCCCAGCCACCTGCTCCGGTCGGGCGCCCTGACCGTTGACCCGTTCCTGCTCCGCGGTGCCTCGATCGGCTCCGCCTGGTGGGCCGAGCAGGGCGGCGCCGCCGGCGCCGTCTTCCACACCGCAGCCGGGGCAATCCCGATCGGCTCCGGCCTGCCGGTCGCGGTCACCCTGCTCGACCTGGCACCCTGGGAGCTGCCGGCGATCTACCAGCGCAGCCCGGCCGCGGCCTTTGGCCAGCGCCTGCGGGGCCGGATCCTGCGCGACGCGGCGGCCGTGATCGTGGGCAGCGAGGCGACCGCCCGGGCCGTCCACCGCCTCCTCCGGGTGAAGGCCGAGCGGATCGTCGTCGTGCCGCTGGCCGCCCGGGCGGCATTCCGTCCCGAGGAGGCGGGCCGGGCCGCGCCGAGCGCGGGCCGGCGGGCGGGGGCCGCGGCCGACGTGCGATCGGACCGCGAGCGTCTCGGCCTGCCCGAACGCTACCTCGTGTACTCGGGCCGCTATGACGCCCGGCAGGACCTCGGCTCGCTCATCGGGGCCCTCAGCCGGCTGGCGGCGGCGGGCCGGCCTGCCGCCCTCGACCCGGCGATCGCCTGGCCGCCGCGGGTCCTGCTGGTCGGGGCATCGCCCGACGACCGGGCGGCGCTCGCCCGGGCGACCGCCCGGCAGGGCGTCGGCGAGCTGCTGGCCTACGCGCCGGCGCTGGCCGTCGACCGCCTGGCCGGGCTCGTCGCCGGAGCGCGTGCCGCCATCCTGCCGTCGATCAGCGAGGCCACCGGGTTGCCCGCGATCGAGGCGATCGCGGCCGGGACGCCGGTGATCGCCAGCGCCGTCGGAGCACTGCCCGAGATCGTCGGCGGGGCGGGCATCCTGGTCGAGCCGCGCGATCCGGCCCGCCTGGCGGCGGCGATCGGCACGGCCTGGTCCGACGACGACCTGTGGTCGCGGCTGCGGGCGGAAGCGCTCAGCCGCTCGGGACCGAGGCGCCGGACCTGGGCCGACGTGGCAAGGGCGACGCGGGTCGTGTACACGGACATCGGGGCTCGCCGGGCGCCGGAGGATGAGGTGACCGGCATCTGACGAGCGCGGTCGCGGGCCGGCCGGCGGCCGAGTCCGTGCCTACGGGCCCCCGTCGCGGGGCGGCGGCGGCCCGCCGGCCTTGATCGTGACCGGCGTGCCCCACGTCACCACGTTCACGAATGTCTGGCCGACGGTCAGGCTGAGCAGGTGGCCCTTCGCGTCGTAGAAGAGCGTCGGTCCGCTGATCGAGGTCTTCTTCCAGGTGCCCTTGATCGTCGTGCCGTTGGTGGACACCCAGGCCGGGCCGCTGCCCACGATCGTCGCCTCGAGGCGATGCTTGTAGGCCTCGCCGTCGTTCAACGGCCCGAACCGCATCCACATCACGATCACGTTGGTCGGCGCGATCCGGGCCTTGGTCGCGGCGTCGTGCTGGGCACCCTCGACGCTGACCGTCCGGAGATACGTGTTCGTGGTCCGGTCGTAGGCGTAGCGGATCGCGTTCTGGGGGTAGGCGAACGAGATCGTCCCGCCGACCGGCCGCTGGGACAGCGGCAAGGGCGGGTTGAACGTCCAGATCGGCTTGGGCGGCGCGGTCGCGTGGATGATCCCGGCCAGGTGGCGGAGCTGGCCGCCGGTCGTGTACAGGTTGTGCGGGGCGGGCCGGTTGGTGCGCCGGAAGTAGGGCCCGTAGCGGAACTCGTCGGCGTTGTACACGAGCTGGCCGTTGCCCTGGGCCCTCAGGGCGGCCAGCGCCTGGGGTGAGCCCCCGGCATGGACGTACATCGCCTTGTACTCCGAGGCCCAGGCGATGAAGTAGTAGCGCGAGCTGCGAACCGGGCCGACATCGCTCGGCACCGAATCGCTGAAGATCGCCATGTAGCGCGGAATGCCGCCCTCGGCCGGTGCCTGGAAGACGATCGAGGCCGAGCTCAGCCCCGACTGCGGCCGGGCGGGGCCCAGGTCGTCGATCATCACCGCGATCGGATGGAGGGCGGCGACCGCCGGGCTGACCAGCTTGCCGGTGAGCGGCGACTGGACGAGGACCGGGCTCGGGCTGGGCGACGGGGAGGGGCTGGCCGCGCTCGGCACGGGACTCGCGCTGGCCGAGGGGCCAACCGACGGGCTGGCAGCAGGCGACGAGGTGGTTGCGGCGGGCGATCCCGAGGCCGCCGGGATCGGGGTCGACGGCGAGCAGCCGACCAGCACGATCGCCGCGGCAATCACCAGTCCGCCGCTCCGAGCGTGGCTACCGCGTCCGATCACGCGCCGGAGAATAGCCGATGTCCCGAATCGGGGCCGCAGGGCCGACCCGGGTAGCGGCGGGCGAAGGCGGGTACGCTGATGCCACGCACTGGGAGAAGGACGATGACCGACGAGATGACCACGCGCCCGAAGCGCGCTGCCCGGCCCAAGACGAGCACCAGCCCGACCACTGAAGCCACCGCCGGCGCGCCCTCCTCCGACGCGCCCTCCTCCGACGCGCTCCTGGCCGAGGTCCGGCGACCCGTCGCGGTCCCGGTGATGGCCGAGGCGACCGCCTCGGATGACAGCCGGCTGACCCTCCAGCAAGGCGGCATCGGCGCCCTGACCGCGACCGATGTCGCCGTGACCCAGGGCGGCGTCGGCGCCGTTCGGGCCGATCGACTGTCGGTCGAGCTCGGCGGCGTCGGGGCGGCGATGACCGACAAGTTCGAGGTGCGCCAGGGCCTGGTCGGCGCGGTGATCGCCCGCGACGCTCGCTTCGAGCAGGCCGGCGTGCGAACCCTGATCGCCAACCGGGTCCAGTTCGGACCGAACTCGGGGGCCGGCATGGTCATTGCCGCCCGGGTTGACGGCGACGTCACGACGCTCTTCGACTGGCGTGGCGCGCTCGCCTTCGGAGCGGCCGCCGGCCTGGTCATGGCGATCGTCCGAGGCCGCCGGCGGTGAGCTCCGGCCGCCCTCCGGTATACTTGCCCGGCGGTTGAACCGGTTGGTCCGGCAGGCACCGCCTGGCCCCGGTCCGAGCAGGGAGTCCCGCGCGTCCGTGATTGATCCCTCAGCCCGCGTGCACCCCTCGGCGGATCTGGAAGCGGACGTCGAGGTCGGGCCAGGCACCAGCATCTGGCACCGCGCCCAGGTCCGGAGCGGCGCCCGGATCGGATCCGAATGCGTGATCGGCCGGGACGCCTTCATCGACGAGGGCGTGGTCCTGGGCAACCGGGTCAAGGTCCAGAACCTGGCCCTGATCTATCACGGCGTGAGCGTCGAGGACGGTGTCTTCATCGGGCCCAACGCGATCCTGACCAACGACCGCTACCCGCGAGCGATCACCGCCGAGGGCGAGCTTGCCCGGGCGGATGACTGGACCGTCTCGCCGATCCTGCTCCGAACCGGCTGTTCGATCGGGGCCGGCGCGGTCGTGGTGGCCGGCATCACGGTCGGCCGCTTCGCCACGATCGGCGCGGGCGGCGTCGTCACCCGCGATGTCGCCGATTTCGCCCTGATGGCCGGCAGCCCGGCCCATCGGATCGGCTGGGTATGTGCCTGCGGCGCGCGCCTGCTCGATTCGGAAGGGCGCAAGGCGCCGGCCGAGCCGGCCGCCTACTCGGCCGATCCAGCCCTCGCCTGCCCGGCCTGTGGGCGGCACTACCGCTACAACCAGGAAGCCGACACGCTGATCGAGCGGGTCGGCCAGCACCAAGGAGCCCAAGCATGATTCCCGATCGCCCGTCCCGATATCGGCGAGGAAGAGGTCGCCGCCGTCAGCGAGGTCCTGCGCTCGGGCATGCTCGCCCAGGGCAAGCGGGTAGCCGAGCTCGAATCACGCTGGGCGGACTACTGCGGTGTGAAGCACGCGATCGCCACCAGCAACGGCACCCTGGCCCTGATGGCGATCTTCACCGGGATCGGCCTGGTGCCGGGCGACGAGGTCATCACCGTCTCGCACACCTTCGCGGCGACGGCCAACGCGATCCTGTCGACCGGCGCGGTGCCGGTCTTCGTCGACATCGAGCCCGACACGTACCTGATCGATGCCGCCCGGATCGAGGCCGCGATCACGCCCCGGACCCGGGCGATCGTGCCGGTCCACCTGTTCGGCCTGGTGGCCGACATGGACATGATCCAGGCCCTGGCCGATCGCCACGGGCTGTTCGTCGTCGAGGATGCCTGCCAGGCCCACGGGGCCACATTCCGGGGCCGCAAGGCCGGCAGCTTCGGCCCGAGCGCCTTCAGCCTGTACGCCACCAAGAACCTGACGACGGGCGAGGGCGGCTTCATCACGACCGACGACGACCACCTGGCGGACTGGTTCCGGCTCTACCGCAACCAGGGCATGCGCACCCGCTACCAGTTCGAGATGCTCGGCTACAACTACCGGATGACCGACCTGGAGGCCGCGATCGGCCTCGTCCAGCTGGCCAAGCTCGACCGCAACACCGACCGGCGGCGGGAGATCGCGGCGGCCTACGACCGGGCCTTTGCCGACCTGCCGGTCAAGACGCCGGTCACGCCCGAGGGCCGTACCCACGTCTTCCACCAGTACACCCTTGACGTGGGGGCCGAGCGTGACGCGGTCATTGCCGACCTTCGCGCGGCCGGGGTCAGCGCGGACGTCTACTACCCGGTCCCCGTCCACCGCCAGCCGTACATCATGGAGCGCGGCCTCCACGCCGACCTGCCGATGACCGACGCGGCCGCGGCCCGGACGCTGGCCCTGCCGATGTTCCCGGGCCTGACCGACGCCGAGCAGGCGACCGTGATCGACGCCGTCCGGGCGGCGGTCCGCCACCACGCCGGGACCCCGGTCGAGACCGTCGCCTGATGGCCGCTGCCTGGCGGCCCGCCGGCCCTGAGCGCGAGCTGCGGGTCGGGCTCGCCGGGCTCGGCTCGATGGGCCGCAACCACCTCCGGGTCCTGCGGGCCCGGCCCGGTTGCCGCCTGGTGGCGGTGGCCGACCCACTGCCGGACGTGCTGGCCGCCGCGACGAGCGGCGGACCCGATGGCCCGGACGCACTCGGCTTCAGCGAGCCGCTGGCGATGATCGCCGAGGCCGATCTGGACGCCCTCGTCCTGGCCACGCCGACCACCAGCCACCAGGCGCTCGCCCTGGCTGCGATCGACCGGGGCCTGGCCGTCCTGGTCGAGAAGCCGCTCGCGGCCAGCGTCGACGAGGGCCTCGAGGTCCTGGTCGCCGCCCGCCGGCGCGGGGTGCCGGTCCAGGTCGGCCATGTCGAGCGCTTCAATCCGGCCGTGCTCGAGCTCGGCCGGCTGCTGAAGGCGGGCTGGCTGAGCACGATCTACGCGATCGCCAGTCGCCGGGCAGGCCCGTTCCCCGCCCGGATCCGGGACGTCGGGGTGACGATCGACCTGGCCACCCACGATGCCGACATCCTGTCCTGGATCGCCGGTGAGCGGCCCGACCGGGTGTACGCCGAGCTGGCCCAGCGGATCCATGCCAGCCACGAGGACCTCCTGTTCGGCCTCCTGCGCTTCCCCTCGGGCGCGACGGGCATGCTCGACGTCAACTGGCTCACGCCGGCCAAGCGTCGCCAGCTGACGGTCGTCGGCGAGGAGGGCATGTTCGAGCTCGACTACCTCACCCAGCGGCTGACCTTCACCCGGGCCGACGCCGGGGCGCCGCAGATGATCGCGGGCTACGCCCCGACGTTCGCCGGCGACGTGGCCGAGCTGCCGGTGGCCAACGGCGAGCCGCTGGCCGCCGAGCTGGACGCGTTCCTGGCCGTCGTCCGGGACGGCGGACGGCCCGTGGTCGATGTCGAGGACGGGCTGTGGGCCGTCGCGATTGCCACGTCCCTGCTTGCGGCCGCCGCCGGCGGCCGTCCGATCGACCTGTCCGATTTCTCAGCGAGGCTGACCGTCGCATGACCATCACGAACCGTCCGTCCGCCGCCGCCCCGAGCCTGCTCGGCGGCTCGATCGAGCTGCCGACCCGTGCCTGCGAGCACCCGACCCCGCGCCTGGTCACGCCGTGGACCGGCGAGCCGGGGACGGTCGGCCGGGTCGCCGTCGTCGGCGCCGGCAAGATGGGCCTGCCCTTGGCGGTCCAGTTCGCCGGCCACGGCTGGGACGTGACCGCGGTCGACGTCCAGTCCTCGGTCGTCGACGCGATCAACGCCGGCCGCAATCACGTGACCGAGGAGCCGGGCCTCGACGAGGGCGTCGCCGCGGCCCATGCCGCGGGCCGTCTGCGGGCGACGCTCGACGGAGCCGCGGCGTCGGCCGAGGCCGATGTCGTCGTCCTGATCGTGCCGGTCATGCTCAACGACGAGCAGCAGCCCGACTATCGCTACATGGACGCGGGGGTCGAGGCGATCGGCCCGGGCATCCATCCCGGCTCGACGATCATCTTCGAGACGACCCTGCCCGTGGGCGACACGCGCAACCGGTTTGCGCCCCGCCTCGAGGCGATCAGTGGGCTGCGGGCCGAGCGGGACTTCTTCATCGCCTTCTCGCCCGAGCGGCTGTACAGCGGGTCGGCGCTGCGCAACCTGGCGACGTATCCCAAGCTCGTCGGCGGCCTCGGCCCGGAATCCGGCGCGCGGGCCGCAGCGTTCTATGGCTCGGTCCTCGACGCCGAGGTCGTCCTGATGAGCTCGGCCGAGGCTGCCGAGTTCAGCAAGCTGGCCGACACGACCTACCGCGACGTGAACATCGCCCTGGCCAACGAGTTCGCCCGGTATGCCGACCGGGTGGGCGTCGACGTCCAGGAGGTGATCGCGGCGGCCAACAGCCAGCCCTACAGCCACATCCACCAGCCCGGCCTCGGGGTCGGCGGCCACTGCATCCCGGTCTATCCCCACTTCCTGCTCAGCCGGGCGCCCGAGATGGAGCTGGTCGAGCTCAGCCGGCGGGTGAACGACGGCCAGATCGGGCTGGCGATCCGGACGATCCAGAAGGCGCTCGGCGGCCTCGAAGGGGTGCCCGTCCTGGTGCTCGGCCTGACCTATCGGGACGGCGTGAAGGAGCTGGCCTACTCGCGGGCCCTGCCGCTGATCGAGCGGCTGGCCTTCCACGGCGCGATCGTGTCCGCCGGCGACCCGCTCCTGTCCGAGGCGGAGATCGCCCGCCGGGCCGCGACCCCGTACGCCTGGGGCACGCCGAGCGACGCCCGGGCGATCATCACCCAGACCGCCGATCCGCTCTTCCGGTCGCTCGACTTCGACCTGTTCCCGGCGGCCGAGATCCTGTTCGACGGCCGGAACAGCCTGCGTGACGTCGTCTTGCCCGACCGAATCGCCTACCACGGCGTCGGCGTGCCGGCCACGGTCCGCGTGCCGCTGGAGGCTGCCGTCCGCTGATGCGGATCGCGAGCGTCGTCGGCACTCGACCTCAGCTGATCAAGGCGGCGGTCCTCCAGCCGCTCCTGCGGGCCCGCCATCACGAGATCTTCATCGACACCGGCCAGCACTACGACGCCGCCCTGGCCGGCTCGTTCGTGACCGAGCTCGGCCTCATCCCACCCGACCACCAGCTGGGGATCGGCGGCGGGTCGGCGACCAGCCAGACTGCCGCCATGCTGGCCGCCCTCGAGCCGATCCTGGCCGCCGAGCGACCGGACGTCGTGGTCGTCTACGGCGACACGAACTCGACCCTGGCCGGTTCGATCGCCGCCGCCCAGGCGGGCCTGCCGGTGGCCCACATCGAGGCCGGCCTGCGCAGCTTCGACCGGCGGATGCCCGAGGAGCTCAACCGGGTGATCGCCGATCACCTCGCGACCTGGTGCTTCGCGCCGACCCCGACCGCGGTCCGCAACCTCGCGGCGGAGGGCATCACCCGGGGCGTCAGCCAGGTCGGCGACCTGATGCAGGACCTTGCCGCGCGGCTCAGCGGAGCGGTCCGCGACCCGGCCATCCTGGCCACGATCCAGGCCGGCCTCGCCAGGCAGGCCCCGGGCCTCGTCCTCCGCCCGGGCGGCTACCTGTTCGCGACCGTCCATCGCGCGGAGAACCGGCTGCCGGCGGCGCTCGAGGCCTGGGCCGGTCTGCTGGCCGCCGTCGCCGGCCCCGATCGGCCGGTCGTGCTGGCCCTCCATCCGGGCACGGCCCTCGCCCTGGCCGCCGAGGGGATCCGGCTCGAGCCCGCGATCCGGGTGATCGAGCCCCAGGGCTACCGGACGACGCTCGCCCTGCAGCTCCACGCGGCGGCCGTCCTGACCGACTCAGGTGGCGTGCAGCGCGAAGCGGCCTGGCTCGGCGTGCCCTGCCTGGTCCTGCGTGGCACGACCGAATGGGTCGAGGCGGTCGACGGCTCGGCCGGCCGGATGGTCGTCGTCGGCCTCGACCGCGACGCTGCCCTGAACGCGCTCGACCGCCTCGCCGCGCCGGCCGAGGCACCGGCCCAGGCCGCCGAGCGAGCCCGGGACCTGCGCCTGGCCCCGGCCGGGGCCGGCCAGTCGATCGTTGCCGCCCTCGAGGCCGGGCCACCGGCGTGACCGACGCTCAGCCCCAGCGGCTCACGATCGTGACGCCCACGACGGCCCAGTTCCACTCCGAGCTGTACCGGATCGGAGGCAGCGCTGCCGCTCGCGGCCACGCCGTCACCGTGATCGCCCGCGGCGCTCCCGGCCTGGCGATCGAAGAGCGCCACCCTGCAGGCTACCGGATCATCCGGATCGCACCCGATCCGCGCGAGGGGCTGCCCTTGCCGGCCCGCGTCCGGGCCCGGATCCGGCAGCGAGCCGTGCGCCGGATGCTGAAGCCGCGGGGCGGTCCGGCCCGGATCCTCGAGGTCCGGGCGACGACCCACGAAGCGGTCCGGATCGCACCGCCGGCCGATCTCGTCCTGGGCTATCACTACCTGGCGATCGGCACCGGCCTGGCCCTCGGCCGGCGGGACCGGGCCCCGGTGATCTACGACGCCGGCGACATCTACCAGGCCTCGACGGCCGTCCTGGCCCTGCCCCGACCGGTGCGCGCCGCAATCGTGCGCTACGAGCGTTCCGCCGCCCAGGCGGCCGATGCGGTCGTGACCGCCAACGACGCCTACGCCGCAGAGATCGCCCAGCGGCTCGATGTGCCGCTGCCGGTCGTGGTCATGAACTGCCCGCCGCGCTGGGAGGCGCCGGCGGTCCGGCCACGCCAATTCCATGCTGCGCTCGGGCTCGAGCCCGGTATCCGGATCGTGCTCTATCACGGCGGCTTCACGCCCGAACGGGGGATCGAGGAGCTGATCGCGGCGATTCCCGCGGTCGAGGGCGCCGTCCTCGTCCTGCTCGGCTACGGGCCGCTGGCCACCCGCTACCAGGCGATCGCCGCCGATCCCGCGACCGGTGGTCGGGTCCGGGTCCTGCCGGCCGTCGACCCGGCGGAGCTGCTCGACTGGGTCGCCTCGGCCGACGTTTCCGCGATGCCGATCCTGGGCACGACCATCAACCACCGCCTGACCACCCCGAACAAGCTGTTCGAGGCACTCGCCGTCGGACTGCCGGTGATTGCCTCCGACCTTCCGGGGATGGCCGCGATCGTCCGATCGGTCGACGCCGGCCGGCTGGTCGACCCGACCAATCCGGCCTCGATCGCGGCCGGCCTGACCGAGGTCCTCGACCTGCCCGAGCCGGCCCGATCGGCCCGCGTCGAGCGAATCCTGGCCGCGGCGCGGGACACCTACAACTGGGAGACGCAGGCGGAGCGACTGTTCGCCGAGTTCGGGCGACTCACCCGCCGGCCGTGGTGAGCCCCGCCGTCCGCCGGCCGCGGGCCGTCGTCCTGGTCCCCAGTCCGGCCAACCCGTACTCGCGCGCGCTGCGCGTCGCCCGCAGCCTGGCCGGGGCCGGCTACGAGGTCGAGATCGCCGCAGTCGACGAACCGGGCGTGCCCCGCGAGGAACGCGACGGCGAGATCGTGATCCGGCGCTACGTCCCGGTCCCCGAGGCCCGGCTCACCCGCTGGCCGGGCATCCGCCAGGCGCGCCAGGTCAGCCTGTGGCCGGAGGGCGATCGCGGCTGGTACCGGACCTTGCGCCGCCAGCTCCGGCCGGCCGACCTCTACCACGCCTGCGGCTACCGGACCGTCGGGATCGCGCTCGAGCTCGGGGCGGCCGCTCGCCGGGCTCCTGGTCCCGCGGCCCGGGCCGGCCGCGTCGTCTACGACGTGATCGACGTCCAGCTCGAGTCGCAGGTCTACAACGACCTGCCCGGCCTGGTCCGCACGATCCACGGGGCCCGCGAGCGGCGCTGGATCCGGGCCGCCGACGCAATCGTGACCGTCAACCAGCCGATCGCCGACCACCTCGCCCGGGCCTGGTCGCTGGTCGTCGCCCCGACCGTCCTGCTGAACTGCCAGCCGCGCTGGGACCCGCCGGCGGTCCGGCCGGACCACCTGCGCGCCGCGACCGGCATCCCCGCCGACCGGACCGTCGTCCTGTTCCTGGGCAAGCTCGCCTCGCAGAAGGGCCTCGACCAGGTCGCCGAGGCCGTCCTGCGCCTGCCCGATGCCGCGTTCGTGCTGATGGGCTTCGGGGCGTGGGCCGACCGGTCGCGTGAGCGCGACCACGATGCGCGCTTCGCCGGCCGGCACTTCACGATCCCGCCGGTCCATCCCGATGCGGTGCCCGAGTGGACCGCGTCGGCCGACGTGTCGATCATCGCGGTCCCCTCGAACTCGCTCAACCAGCGCCTCTCCACGCCCAACAAGTTCTGGGAGAGCCTGACCGCCGGGACGCCGGTCGTCGTCGGCCGCGACCTCGAGGTGATGCACGAGATCCTGGCCGCCGACGATCTCGGGGCGAGCGCCGATCCAGGCGATCCGGCGGACCTGGCCCGGGCGCTGGCGTCGATCGTCGAGCGGCCCGCGGCCGAGCGCGTGGCGATGCGCGAACGCTGCCTGCGGGTGACCCGCGAGCGCTACAACTGGGAGACGGCGGTCGGTCCCTACCTCGACCTGGTGCGCCGGCTGGTTCCGCCGGCCGGCTGAGCCGGGATCCGCGCCAGGCTCAGAGTGAGGCGGCGGCCAGCAGCCGGGCGACCTCGGCCTCGCGCTCGATCCGGGCCTTGTCGGAGCGCTCGCGGTGGAGGGCGACGACATCGGCCGGGTTGCCCTCGGCCACGATCCGGCCCTTCTCCAGGAGCATCGCCCGGTTGCAGAACTCCTCGGCCCAGTGCAGGTCGTGGGTCACCAGGACGATCCCCTTGGCGGCCTTGGCCAGGTCGGCCACCCGCTTCTGGCTCTTCACCCGGAAGACCGCGTCGCCGGTGCCCAGGACCTCGTCGATGATCAGCACGTCGGGATCGACGGCGGTCGCGATCGAGAAGCCGAGACGGGCCTTCATCCCGGTCGAATAGGTCCGGATCGGGGCGTCGATGAACTGGCCGATGTCGGCGAATTCGATGATCCCCGGCAGCCGGTCGTGCATCTCCTTGTTGTCGATGCCCATGAACGCCCCGGCCAGCAGGACATTGTCCCGGCCGCTGAGCTCGGGGTCGAAGCCGGCGCCCAGGGTGAGCAGGCTCGAGATGTTGCCGACGACCTCGATCCGGCCCTCGCTCGGGGTCAGGATCCCGGCCATCACCTGGAGCAGGGTGCTCTTGCCCGCGCCGTTGGGGCCGATGATCGCCAGGCTCTCACCCTGGGCCAGCCGGAAGGTCACGTCGCGCAGCGCCCAGAACGAGCGGTCCTCGCGCGAGATCCGGGTCAGGTTGCGGAACGCGCTGCGGACCGTCGTCTTCTTGCTCAAGCGCAGGTCGTAGCGGATCCCGAGGCCCTCGACGTCCATCATGAAATCGGGCTCGGCCGGCCCGTTCTCCGCGGCCCGCCGCGACGGGTTGAACTCGGTCCGCCGCCTGGTCAGCAGGGAGACCATCTCAGATCACCTTGGCAAAGGCCGGCTCGAGCCGCTTGAAGATCAGGGTCGCGATCGCGATCAGGCCGCACGAGGCGACGAGCAGGGCGGCCAGGCCCCACCAGTCCGGGAAGGTGCCGTTGTAGATCACGTTGTGGTAGGACTCGAACAGCGGCACCCACGGATTGAGCTTGTAGATCTGGGCGATGACCCCGTACTTGTTGGGGTCGATCTCGGAACCACCGTAGAGGGCCGGCGAAAGGTAGAACCACAGCCGGATGAAGTGCCGGGCGAGGTTGCCCAGGTCACGGAAGAAGACGTTGATCGCGGCGCACACGATGCACAGCGACAGCGTGAAGAAGAACTGGACGAAGGCCACGACCGGGATCAGCAGGACGTACGGCGTGATCCGATCGGCGTAGAAGGCCAGCATCATCCCGAACAGGGGAATGAGTCCGAAGACGAAGCTGACGACGCCGCTGACCGTGGCCGCCAGGGGCAGGACGATCGTCGGGAACTTGACCTGCTTGATGATCGCTTCGCGCGAGGTCACCGACAGGATCGCGTCGTTGATGCTCGTCGAGAACCACTTCCAGGGCAGGATTGCGGCGAACACGAAGAGCGGGTAGTCGGGACCGCCCCGCTTCAGGATCACCGACACGAAGATGACGTAGATGGCCATCTGGAGGAGCGGATCGAGGACCCACCAGATGTTGCCCAGCACGGTGTTCGCGCCGTGCTTGATCATGTCCGCCTGGACGAGGTAGCGGGCCAGCTGCCGCCGGGACCAGATCTCGCGCAGGCCTTCGCCGACCAGGCTGACTGGGCCTGGGCGCGCCCGCGTCTTGATCCGGCGCACCGTCCCGGTCGTGGTTGCCATACGGCCGGTAGCCTAGCATCTCCAGCCTTCGACCCCGGCCGGCTCGATCGGGCCCGGCGGCCGGTGTCGGGTCAGCCGCTCCGGCGCGCGGTCAGCCGGTCTGCCGTCGGGCGACGAGCAGCTCGGTCGACGGCCCGCCCCAGCAGACCTTGGTCACCGCCCGGTCGATCCAGCCCAGCACGCGGCCGAGGCGATAGCCCCGCTTCGGCTCGTCCATCAGGCGCTGCTCGGTCCGTGTCCACCAGTCGTTCGCCAGCCGGCTCAGGCGTCCCGGCGGCAGGTCGAGGGCGGGATGCATCGTGACGAAGATCGGCATCCGACCGAGCACCTCGAAGCCGGCGTCGGCGAGGCAGGCCTGGTATTGGGCCAGCGTCCGGCTCGCCTGGTGGAAGCCGCGGAACGGCTGACCGTGGAGGAACAGGTCCGATACGAGGAGCAGGCCGCCCGGCCGGGTTACCCGGCCCGCTTCGCGCAACGCGGCGGCGAACCGCTCGTCGTCGGTGATGTGGAACAGGACGTCGAACGCGGTGACGATGTCGGCCGAGGCGTCGGGCACCGGCCAGCGCTCGGAGGCGTCGGCCTCGAAGAAGCGGTATTCGGGATACTTCTCGGTCAATCGCTCGGTCACGACCGCGGTGATGTCGAGGCCCACGAGCGAGCCGATCCCGAGCCGCTGCCACTCGTCGATGAAGTAGCCGGTGCCCGGCCCGAGCTCGACCAGGTCGGCCCCGGCGACCCTGATCCGGAAGCGCCGGATCGTCCGGCCGATCACGATCAGTCGCTGGCGATAGAGGGCCAGGTTGAACGGCCGGCCGAGCCGGCTGTAGCCGACGCCGATCATGTCGAAGTGATGCCGCAGGCGGCTCTCCCAGAACGTCGCCGGGTCGTAGACCGGCGGATCGGGGGGCGGGGCGTCCACGGGTGGGCTCGGTTGCACCCGGTCATGATCGCCGACCGGGCCCGATGACGCGACGCGGCGCCGTGCCCGACAATGCTGACCATGACAGACGATCGGCCCGACGCGCCGGCCAGCTCCGATCCGGCGATCACCGAGCGGACGGCCGAGGCCTACCGCGACGACCTGATCGCCGAGCTCGAAGCGGACAATCGCCGACTGCGCGAGCGGACCGACACGCTCCAGCGCTGGCTGAACGAGCGCACGGCCGAGCTGCGCGCCTTCGGCGTGGCTGCCCAGGCCGTGCAGGGCGCCCGGCGCGTCGTTCACCAGCCGACCCTCCTGGCCCGCGTGCCGGGTGCGGCGATCCGGGCCATCCGGGGCGGCAGCCGGACGGCGCCCGCCGAACCCGCCCCGATCACGCCGGCGCCGCCGCCGGCCGAACGGCTCGGCGGCCGATCCAGCCGGATCGCGCCAGCCCGCGACCTGTCGGACCTGACGATCGCCCTGGTGGCCGACGAGCCGCTGGCCCTGGCCCTGGCGCCCGAGTGCACGACGATCCGGATCCGGCCGGACGACTGGCAGGCCGCCCTGGGCGGAGCCAGTCCCGACCTGCTCCTGGTCGAGTCGGCCTGGCGGGCGACCGCCGGAGCCTGGCAATACCGGATCGCCTGGTACGGCCATCCCCTCGCGATCGGCCTCGACGATCTCCATGCGCTGACCGACTGGTGTCGATCGAACGCCATCCCGAGCGTCTTCTGGGACACGGCCGGCCCGGTGGCCGAAGGCCGCTTCGACGAGGCGGCGGCCTTGTTCGACGTGATCCTGGTCGCCGACGACGCGCTGCTCGCCCATTACGACGCGCTCGCCACCCGCCGCGCGACGATCGTCGATCCGCCTCCCACCGGGGATCCAGTTCCGCCACCATCACCCGGGCCGCCGGGACGGTTCCGGGCCGCCTGCGGCGGGCGCGCGGATCGCCTTCGTCGGTGCCTACGACCGGACCCGGCCGCTGGTCGATCGCGAGGCGCTCGACCGGCTGCTCGCCGCGGGCATCGAGCACGGCCTGGTCATCCACGACACCGCCGGGATCGCCGGACCCGACGCCGCCGGCTTCCCGGCCCGATTCCAGGCCGCGATCGCTCCCTTCGCCGGCACGACCGAGCTGCCCGGGGTGCTCCGGGCAGCGGACGTCGTCCTGGTCGACGCACCCGGCGGCGACGCCAGCGGCCTGCCGCTGGCCGCCCTCGAGGCCCTCGCCTCGGGCGCCGCGGTCGTCAGCACGCCGAATTCGAGCGCTGCGCGAGCGCTTCGGGGACCTGCTCCCCGGTGCGTCCCCGGACGACGACCCCGGCCGGGCGATCGACGGAATCCTGGCCGACCTGCCGGCGGCGCGCCGGCGCGTCGAGCGCTCGGTCCTGCCGGCCCTGGTCCGGGCGGACGGGATCGGCGCGCGGCTGGGCCGGATCGCCCAGGCAGTCGGGATCGCGACAACGACATCCCGGCCATCCGTCGCCGTCGCCGTCCTGTGCGACGTGGCCGACCGGGTCCCGGCGACGACGGCGGCACTCGCGGCCCTGGGTGACGCGACCGAGTTCGTGGTGGGGACCACCGACTGGGCCGGCGCCGGCTCGGCGCTGGCGGTCGCGCTCGAGGCGGAGCTGAGCGGGACGACGGGCGCCAACGGGCAGGTCCGGCCCGTCCGTCTCGTCGAGCAGGCCGGGGGGCTCGGCGTCGGACCTCGCCTCGAGCGGCTGGCCCGTGCCTCGGCCGCCGAATGGTTCGGCGCCTGGTTCGACCAGCCGCCCCGCGAGCCCGACTCCGGCGACCCGCTCGAGCCGCTCGTCGCGGCCACGGCCTACGCCGATGCCGACCAGGTCGGCGGCGCCGACCCGCGCCTGCCCCTCCTCGTCCGGCGCACGTCGGTGGCCTCCCGCGGCTGGCCGGCCGAGCCGGCGAAGGTCGAGCCGGCGGAGGCCGGGCAGGTTGCCGCCGGGCCGGCCCGATGACCCGGATCCTGTTCTACTCGCCGGCCAACCTGAACACGATCGACGGCTCGGCGATCTGGGTCCAGTCGGTGGCCGAGACGCTCCATGTCGGCCCGGCGACCGAGATCGTCCTGCCCCTCCGGGCTCCCGAGACGCGCGACGTGATCACCGGCCTCCTGCGCCGCCTGCCCCGGGTCGAGCTGGTGCCGGCCCAGCAGGCCGTCAGCCGCAAGGTGGGCCCGACCGGGATCGCCACGAACGAGGTCGTCGACCTGATCGAGCGCCTCGACCGCGAGACCCCGTTCGACGTGATCCTGATCCGCAAGTTCGAGGTCGCCCAGGCCGCGGTCCGTCGGGCGAGCCTGCGCGATCGCCTGTGGAGCACGTACGTCCTGGAACCTGAGAACGATCCCAAGTCCGCGGCTCACGTCCGCGACCTGGCCGAGATCGCGGCCGGCTCGCGCTACCTCGTCGCCCAGTCGGAGGAGATGCGCGCCCTGACCGAGGCGATCGTGCCCGCTGCCCGGGGCAAGACGATCCTCCTGCCGCCGGCGATTCCCGCCAGCCCGGCCCGGCGGGCCGATCCGGACCGGATCGTGCCCCGCCTGATCTATACCGGCAAGTTCAGCCCGTTCTACCCCGTCCGCGAGATGGTCGGGATCTTCGAGCAATTGCGCGCCGAGATCGCCGGCCTGGAGTTCCATGTCGTCGGCGACAAGATCCACCGCCCCCGCGAGGACCCGACCCACGCACCGCTCCTGGAGCGGGCGCTGACCGGCACGCCCGGCGTGATCTGGCACGGCGGCCTGCCGCGCGACGAGGTCGAGACGCTCATCGCCGAGGGCGGCGTGGCCCTCAGCCTGTGGGACTACCGCTACGGGTCACGGATGAACGACCTGGTCATCTCGACCAAGCTCCTTGACTACGCCTCGGTCGGCGTGCCGGTGATCCTCAATCGGACCGCCGCCCAGGAATTGGTCCTCGGTCCGGACTACCCGCTCTTCGTGACCAGCCTTGACCAGGTCCTGCCCCTCCTTCGCCGGACCATGGCCGACTCCGTCCTCTATCGTGAGGCGTCCGAGCGGACGTTCGCCGGCAGCCGGGCCTTCACCTACCCGAACGCCTTTGCCGGGATCGCCCCGTTCCTGGCCGGTGACGGGGCGGGCGAGCTGCTCCACCGGACGAAGCTGCCCGGCGCCGAGCGCAACGTCGGCGTCCTCGGCTCGGCCGCCGGGCCCGAGCGGCAGGCGGCGACCGAGGCGGTCGCCCGGGCGCTGTCCAGCCGGGATCAGCGCTATCGGATCATCGTCGCCGGCAACCCGCCGGCCATTCGCGAGGAGCCCATACCCGCCCTGACCTACATGCCGGCCGACGACCTGCCGAACTGGCTCCGAATGGTCGGTCCCGTGATCGTCGATCCGGCTGATGCCGCGGTCCTCGAGCAGGTCGGGCAGGCGGGCTCGACCGCGATCACCGCCGCCGTCCCGGAGCTGATCGTCGCCGCCATCCTGGCTGCGGGCCGGGGCGACGGCACCGGCCGGGCGGCCTGATGCGGATCCTGCACGCGGCGCGCAACGTGGCCAACCAGGCCGGCGATGTCGTCGCCGCCCTGCGCCGGCTGGGACACGAGGCCGAGCTCTGGCAATACGGCTCCAATCCGTTCGGCTTCCCGGCCGACCGGACGATCGACGTCGAGCCGGGTGACCCGACCGTCTTCTGGCAGACGTTCCTCGAGTCGATCGATCGCTTCGACGTGATCCACTTCCACTTCGCCCGGACGTTCTTCCCCAACGCCTGGCGAGGCGTGCCCGCGTTCTGGGACATGCCGATCTACCGGATGCTCGACAAGAAGCTGTTCTTCACGTTCCACGGCTCCGACATCCGGATCCGGCGGATCCACGAGCGGATCAATCCCTGGAGCTACTACCGCCATTCGGACATCCCGGCCGATGACGACCGGACCGAGAAGACGATCGAGGCGATCCGGACGTACGCCAACCGGATGTTCGTCGTGTCGGTCGACTACCTGCCCTTCGTACCCGAGGCCGAGGTGGTCGAGCGGGTCATCGACCTGGCCTCCTGGCCCGAGCAGGCGCCCGACCAGCGCCGCCGGCCGACCGTCGTCCATATCCCCGGCCAGCGCGGGACCAAGGGCTCGAACTACGTGATCGAGGGCATGAGCCGCCTCCTCGACGAGGGGCTCGAG
This sequence comes from uncultured Chloroflexia bacterium, assembly GCA_963727055.1. GTDB lineage: Bacteria > Chloroflexota > Limnocylindria > Limnocylindrales > CSP1-4 > Palsa-1033. The sequence goes on along the minus strand of CAVSEN010000002.1, from coordinate 695,833 downwards.
GTGGACTTCCAGCTGCTCGAGGGGATCGACCACGAGGCGGCCGTCCGGGCCATCCGGAACGCCGACATCGTCGTCGACAACCTGCTCACCGGCGACTACGAGGTCGTCTCGCTCGAGGCGATGGCCGCCAGCCGGGTCGCGGTGGCCAACATCCAGGCGGCGGTGGCCAGCGCCTACCCCGACGCCCCGGTCGTGAACGCCGATCCCGACACGTTCGTCGCCCGGATGCGCAGCCTGGTGACCGACGTCGGCGAGCGGCAGGCACTGGCTGCCCGCGGCCGGCCCTACGTCGCCCGGATCCACGACGCCCCGGTGATCGCCAACAAGCTCCTGGGCTACTACCGGGCGGACTATCCCAGCCTCGCGACCGGGACCCTGCCGGACTGGTTCAGCCTCGACGGGAAGCGCGAGATCGAGAAGCTCCAGTCGCGGATCTTTCGCCTCCAGCAGGAGCTCGTCCGCGAGCGCCGGGACGAGGACCGACTGCGGCGTGAGCTCGGATTGCCGCTCCTGGGGATCGGCGACCGCGAGCATCCCCTGACCAACGTCGAGAAGGCCAAGGAGCTCCTGCCCGCCCCGCTCCGGCGGGCCCTGCGCCGAGGCCGGGCCAAGGCCGAGGGGCGCAAGGCGTGACCTCGCGCCGGCCGCTGGCGATGCTCACCCACTCCCATTACGAAGAGGATCCCCGGGTCAGGCGCGAGGCCGAGTCGATCGTCGAGCGCGGCCGTCCGGTCGACGTGTACGCCCTGGGTCGGGCCGGCGAGCCGGCCGATGAGCTGATCGACGGCGTCCGCGTCCGGCGGCTCGGCGTCGAGCGCCACCAGGGCGCCGCGATCGGCACCTACCTGCGCGAGTACCTGTCGTTCCTGACCCGGGCCGGCTGGTCGCTGACCCGGGCCCAGCGCCGCCGCCACTACGCGGTCGTCCAGGTCCACACCCTGCCTGACTTCCTGGCCTTCGGCGGCCTGCCCGTCCGCCTCGCCGGGGTGCCGATCCTGCTCGACCTGCACGAAGCCATGCCGGAGTTCTTCCGGATGCGCTTCCCGCACTCGGCCAGTCCGCTTGCCCACCGGCTGCTGCTGATCCAGGAGCGGGCAAGCATCGGCCTCGCGAGCGCCGTGATCACCGTCAACGAGGCGCTCGCCGAGCGGTTGGTCGAGCTGGGTGTGCCGCCGGCCAAGGTCTCGGTCATCCTCAACAGCCCGTCGCTGCGCCGGTTCGACCGGGCCGCCCAGCCGGACCGGCCGTTCATGGCCGACGGTGTCCTGCGCCTCGTCTACGCCGGGGCGCTGACCCCGGTCTACGAGCTCGACGTCGTCCTGCGCGCCGTGGCCGCCCTCGGCGCGCTTCGGCCGGGCCTGCCGGTGGAGCTCGAGGTCTACGGCCGGGGCGACGCCGAGGCCGGCCTGCGCGACCTGGCCAACCAGCTCGGGATCGGCCCGGCCGTCCACTTCCACGGCCGGATCCCGATCGCGGCTGTCCCGGCGGCGGTTGCGGCGGCCGACATCGGCCTGGCGCCCACGAAGAGCAACCGGTTCACCGAGATGAGCCTGTCGACCAAGCTGTTCGAGTACGGCGCCATGGACCGCCCGATCGTCGCCTCGGCCCTGCCACTCGTCGAGCGGACCTTCCCGGCCGGCGCGGTGGCCACCTATCGTCCGGGTGATCCCGACGACCTGGCCGCCGTCGTCCTGGGCCTGGTCGACGAGCCCGAACGGCGGGCCGCCGGCGTGGCCCTCGCCCGGGCTCGGATCGCGGAGCTCGGCTGGGATCACGAGGCGGACCGCCTGATGGCCCTGATCGACCGGCTGGCCGGCGATCATGGCTGACGGTCGGGCGGGCTTGGTCCTGCCCGGATGTACGCTACGATGTCGAGCCGCCACGACGCGGCCCCACGGACGGGCCCGGCGCGCTTTCCCTGAGGATCAACGACGCGAATGACGCAACGTGCCAAGCCGGCCCCGCCCCGGTCCCGACGATCGTCGAACGACCGGTCCAGCCGCCGCACCCTGTATACGAACATCGCCTTCCTGGCCACGATCCTGATCAGCGCCGCGATCCTGATCGGCGCCGCGTTCGCCTCGTACGCCGGAGCGCACTGGGCCGAGGTCGCCAATGTCAACGGCGTCTCGATCAACCGCGACCAGGCCACTGCCGGCGCCGATGTCGACCTGTTCAAGATCACCTACCAGATCTCGCAGCTCCGCGACGACCTGGCCGCCGGCCGGATCAGCCAGGCCGACTACAACAGCGAGAACAGCAACCTGACCCAGGTCGAGCAGAACATCTCGAGCAGCGTGGTCGACGCGATGGTCGACGACGAGCTCCAGAGCCAGCTCGCCAAGCAGCAGGGGCTGACCATCACCGACGCCCAGGTCGACGCCCAGCTCGTCGCGGACGCGACGGTCAAGGAGTCCCGCCACGTCCTGATGATCGCCGTCAGCCCGGTGGCCGCGAGCACGACCCCGACCGACGCCGAGAAGGGGATCGCGCGCCAGACGGCCGAGGCCGCCTACGGCCAGGTCCTCGCCGGGACCGACTTCGGGACGGTCGCCAAGGAGTTCTCGACCGACTCGACCGCCTCGACGGGGGGCGACATCGGCTGGATTCGCCAGGCCACCGCCACCCAGGACGCGAATCTCGTGACGGCCGTCTTCGCCCTGCCGGCCAGCGGCGGCGTGACCGGCATGATCACCGGCACCGACGGCTCGTACCTGATCGGCAAGGTCCTGGCGACCTCGCCCCAGACGGTCGACCCGAACTACGTCCAGCGGATCAAGGACGCCGGCGTCAGCCTCGACGCCTATCGCAGCGAGACCCGGGCGATCCTCCTCCAGCGGGCCCTGTCGGACAAGATCACGAAGGACGCCACGACGGTTGCCTCGGTCCAGCGCGAGGTGAGCGAGATCAAGATCGACACCAGCTCGTACACCGGACCGGGCCAGCAGGTCCGCGCCCGCCACATCCTGTACACGCCGGGCAACACCGACCCGAGCACGGCCAGCCCGGTCCCGTCCAACGATCCGAGCTGGGACGTCGCCCAGACCGCGGCCCAGCTGACCTACACCAAGCTCAAGGCGATCTCGAACCCGACCGACCTGGCGGCCCAGTTCGCGACGATTGCGGCCAAGGACAGCAAAGACACCGGCTCGGCAACCGACGGCGGCCTGCTGCCCTACTACGACGCGGGCTCGGGCCTCGACCCGGCCTTCGCGGCGGCGATCTTCGCCGCGGGCCTCAAGGCCGGCGACCTGCTGCCGCCGGTCCGCAGCCAGTTCGGCTGGCACGTGATCCTGATCGACTCGGTCCGACCGTCCCCGACCGACCGGGCGGCAGCCCTCCAGAAGCAGGCCGCGGCCGCCGGTGCCGACTTCGCGGCCCTGGCCAAGGCCAACTCGGATGGGACCGACGCGGCCCAGGGCGGCGACATGGGCTGGATCGCCCGCGACCAGGTCGCGGCCAACCTCGAGACCGCGATCTTCGCGGCTCCGGTCGGCAGCCCGAGCCAGGTGATCACCCTGTCCGACGGGCTGTACATCTTCAAGGTGAACCAGGAGCAGACGCGCCTGCCCGATGCCACCCAGATCGCGACCCTGAAGGACTCCGCGTACAACAACTGGTACGCGATCCAGAAGGCGAAGGCCTCGATCACGGGCCCGGACATCACGCCGAGCTCCGTCGCCCCGTAGGCTGAGCTGGATGCTCGACGCGCTGCTCGCCGAAGCCAGGTTGCGCTGGGGTCTCGACCCGTCGGCCGGGCTCCAGGTGGCCAGTGCGGAGCGCCTGATCGGGACCCCGGTCGAGGCCAGCCGGCCGTTGCTCATCGTGCCTCGGTCCAGCCTGCCCGGCGCCGCCCCGGATGAACCGGTCATGGTCCCGATCGACGCCGCCCTGGCCGGCCGGCAGGGACCGCTCGGCCGCGATCCGCTGACCCTCCTGGCCCGGCTCTACCCGGCCGACCACCCCGTCGGCCGCTTCGGCGCGACGGCCGGGACGACGATCGGTGCGCTCACCGCCGACGACCTGCGCGGGCCGCTCTACGTCGGTCCGGTCGCACCCGAGCTGGCCAGCGCCGGCCCGTGGTCGATGCCCTGGATCAGCCACCGCCTGCGCCAGCCCGACGGCTGCCCGTGGGATCGCGAGCAGACCCACGAGTCGCTCCGCAAGCACCTCCTCGAGGAGGCCTACGAGGTCTACGACGCCCTGGCCGGAGGCGCCACGCCGGCCCTTGCCGAGGAGCTCGGCGACCTGCTCCTCCAGGTCGTCCTGCACGCCCAGCTCGCGGCTGAGGCCGGCGTGTTCGACCTGGCCGACGTCCAGGCCGGCCTGGCCACGAAGATCGTCCGGCGCCATCCCCACGTGTTCGGGACGGCCGACGCCCGGACGGCCGTGGACGTGAACCGGCAGTGGGAACGGATCAAGGCCGACGAGCGGGCCGACGCCGCCGGCCGGGCCGCCGCGGCCGGCCCAGTCGACGCCCCCGCAGCGACGCCCAAGAGCGCCCTCGACGGGATCAGCCGCTCGATGCCCGCCCTGGCCGCCAGCCAGGAGATGCAGGAGCGGGCGGCCGCCCTCGGCTACGACTGGCCGTCGATCGACGGGATCCTGGCCAAGCTCCACGAGGAGCTCGGGGAGCTCCTCGCCGCCGGGTCGGACCGGCATCGCGAGGAGGAGCTGGGCGACCTGCTGATGGTCGCGGTGAACCTCGGCCGGCGCCAGGGCGTCGAGGCCGAGGCCGCCCTGCGCTCGGCCAACGACAAGTTCCGGCGGCGCTTCCGGAGCGTCGAGCGCCAGGCGGCCGAGCAGGGCGTCGCGCTGCGCGACCTCGACTTCGAGCAGCTCGACATCCTCTGGGCGCAGGCCAAGGCCGAGGAGCGCCAGGCGCATGCCAACCCCCCGCTAGTCGAACACCAGGAGATGCCCCAATGACGATCGGCAACCAGCCGCCGACGGTTCGAGCCGATGGTCGGGCACCGACCGACCTGCGCCCGATCACCCTGACCCTCGACGTCCTGAAATGGGCCGAGGGCTCGTGCCGGATCCGGGTCGGCGACACCGAGGTCCTGTGCGCGGCGTCGATCGAGGACCGCGTCCCGCCCCACCTGCGGGGCAAGGGCACGGGCTGGGTCACGGCGGAGTACTCGATGCTCCCGCGGGCCACCGCCGAGCGCACCCAGCGCGAATCGGCGAAGGGCCGGATCGGGGGCCGGACGCACGAGATCCAGCGCCTCGTCGGCCGTTCGCTGCGGGGCGTGGTCGACCTCGCCCGCCTCGGGGAGCGGACCGTGACGATCGACTGCGACGTCCTGCAGGCCGATGGCGGCACCCGAACGGCCTCGATCACCGGCGGCTACGTCGCCCTGGCAGCGGCCCTGATCACCTACGGGATGGAGCGCACGATCCGGGCCAAGGTCGCCGCGGTGAGCGTCGGCATCGTGGGCGAGCAGGCTTACCTCGACCTCGACTATTCGGAAGACTCGCGCGCCGAGGTCGACTTCAACGTCGTCGCCACCGACGCCGGCGCGTACGTCGAGCTGCAGGGCACGGCCGAGGGCAAGCCGTTCGACCGGGCCGGGCTGGTGAGCCTGCTCGACCTGGCCGGGACCGGGCTCGAGCGCCTGTTCGCCGCCCAGGCGGCGGCCCTGGCCGGGGTCAAGCGGTAGCCGGCGGACAGGTGGCCGCTCGACCCCGGATCGTCATCGCCACCCATTCGGGCCATAAGCTGGCCGAGCTGACCAGCCTGCTCCGGCCGATGCGGGCCGAGCTGATCAGCCTCGACGACCTCGGGATCGACCATGATCCGGTCGAGGACGGCCGGACCTTCGAGGCGAACGCCCGGCTCAAGGCCCGCTTCTATGCCGCCTTGAGCGGCCTGCCGACGATCGCCGACGATTTGGGGATCGAGGTCGCGGCGCTCAACGGCGGACCGGGCGTCCGGACCCGGCGCTATGCCGGTGAGCACGCGACCGACCTCCAGAACAACGCCAAGCTGCTGGGCGCCCTGGCCGGCCTGCCGGCGGCCCAGCGCGGTGCGCGCTACGTCTGCGTCCTGAGCCTGGTCCTGCCCGAGCGGCGCGGTCCGCGGGGCGGCCTGCCGATCGCGGCCGAGGCGCGCGGCACGCTGCGCGGCCGGATCGCGTCCGATCCACGGGGCCAGGGCGGCTTCGGCTACGACCCGATCTTCGAGCCGTTCGGGGAGCCGGTCGGCGGCCGGACGCTCGGCCAGCAGTCGGCCGCCGAGAAGGCCGCGATCTCGCATCGAGCCCGCGCCGCCCGGCGGCTCGCGCCGCGGCTGGCCCGCCTGGGCTACTGAGCTCGGCCGGGGTACTGAGCTCGCCCGGGTTACGAAGCCCGCGGTCGTCGCCGGAGTCCCAGGCCCGAGCCCGGCGCTACATCCGCGGCGAGTCGTCCGTCTGCTTCCTGACGCCGGGCGGTGACTGGCAGGCAACTTGGGACCGCCCGGCGTTCCACGTCTCTCGTGCCGCAGCTGCGCCTGTTCGATTTCGTGCGTCCTGCGGCATCTGCGCCGAACGTTCGTTCGCCAATTCGCCACGTTGGCTGATAGACTCTGGCCCGCCGGCGGTTCGACCGGCTCGTCGGAGACCGCTGCCGGAGTCGCGCCCCGCGTGCAGGCCCATCGCATTCGTCGTGATCAGCCCGGCCAACGGCCACCGGCCGTCCGTCGCCTGGCCCGCGATGCCCGCCCGGCCCGCCGTGACGTGCCGGACCCGGACCTCGCCGCCTGGTCGGCCCAGCCGGTCCCCGCCCGCGGGGCTGCGGCCGTCGAGGTCGACGATCGACCGAGCGATCGACGGCGGGTCTTCAGCGCGCTGCTGTCCTCGTTCGTCCCGGGCTCGGGCCAGCTGGTCAACGCCCGCTGGCGGATCGCGGCGCAGTTCGCGCTACCCACCCTGGCCCTGGCCGGCCTGGCCGTCCTGATCGTCAAGCTGGTGCCGCTGCCCCAGCTCCTGGCCCTCGCCCTGGCCCCCACGACGATCGTGGCCCTGCTCGTGCTGAACGCGATCCTCTTCGGCTGGCGGGTGCTGGCCGCCGGCCAGGCGTTCTTCGACCAGCGCTTCAACTGGCGCCCGAGGCGGCCCGCCGCGGCCGGCCTGGCGGCGATCTTCGTCGTGACCGCTGTGCCCCACCTGTTCGCCGCGTCGATCGGGCTGGGCGCGATGAACGCGTTCTCGTCGATCTTCTCGACCGGCTCGGTATCGGGCGGCGTGGCTGGCGTCCAGAGTGGACCGCTGCCGGTGTCCGGTGGCCGGGTCAACATCCTGCTCGTCGGCGTCGACTCGGGCGCCGGGCGGGACCACGCCCTGTCCGACTCGATGATGGTCGTGTCGGTCGATCCGGTCGGCAAGACGGTCAGCATGGTCTCCGTCCCGCGCGACATGGTCAACGCGCCGCTGGCCGCCGGCGGGAGCTACGCGCCGAAGCTCAATTCGCTGATGAGCTACGCCCAGACCCATCCGAAGGCCTTCCCGTCGGGCGGGATGCGCACCCTCGAGGACACGGTCGGGCTGCTCCTGGGCATCCCGATCCACTACTACGTGACCGCCGACCTGGCGTCGTTCCAGCGGCTCGTCGACGCCCTGGGCGGGATCGACATCACCGTGGCCAAGGCGCTCGACGACCCGACCTACCACGGCTATGGGGTCAAGATGGGCTGGTCGGTGACCGCCGGGCCGCACCATTTCAATGGCTCTGACGCCCTGGCCTACGCCCGGATCCGGCATCCGGCGGGGGAGAGCGACTTCACTCGCCAGGCGCGCCAGCAGGCCCTGCTCGTGGCGCTCCGCCGCCAGCTCGCGAGCCCCGACCTCGTCCTGCGCCTGCCGGCGCTCATCTCGGTGGTCGGCCACGATGTCGAGACCGACCTGCCCCGCGACCAGCTGCCGACCCTCGCCGCGATCGCCTCCGAGATCGGCCCGAAGTCGATCTACCAGCTGGTCGTGAAGTTCCCGATGGTCCATCCCGGGACGATCTCGCCCTACGGCTCAGTCCAGATTCCCGACCTGGCCAAGATCAAGGCGGCCGCCGACCAGCTGTTCACGGCCCCCGGCGTCAAGCCCTCGACCGGCGCCCCGGCAACCCCCGATCCGGGTTCGAGTCCCGCGGGGAGCAGCGGGCCGCCCTAGCTCCGTGGCGGGGCAGCGCTCCGCCACGGCCGCGCTGTTCCGCGCGGCGCCGGGCCGCCCCGACACGCAGTCCCGCGATGGCGGCCGCCCGCACCGCCGCGTGGTTCCGCCGGGCCGCCCGCTCCGCCGCGCGGTTCCGCGGGGGCGCCGGCCGCCCGCTCCGCCGCGCAGATCGGCGGTGCCGGGGGGGCGCCGGCCGCCCGCTCCGCCGCGCAGATCCGCGGTGCCGGGCCGCGGTCCTGGACCTCAGACCCGCCCAGAGCCTTCGGATTCTGCGGTTTACTAGCCCCCGTGGTGTTGCGTGAGATCGGGCGCCACTTTCGGCGCCTACCGACCCGGGAATGAGCTCGAGTCGTGCGTGGGCGTGCGGAAATGCCGGCTCGTCGTGTCGATTCGGCGACCGAATCTCCGCTTATCACCACGGGCAGTAGTAAACGGGTATTTCGCCGGTCGCGGCTGGACCGGGAGGTTGGGGCCACGGTTCGCCGGCCGCAGCCGCGGCCCAGACGTCGCGTCGAGGGATCGTGGCGAGTCCGGGGCGAGGGTCGGGACCGAGGGGTCGGGTCGGGGCGAGGCGAGGGGTTGGGCGCCGCGTCGGACCGGCCAGGCCGCACCCGGCAACTTCCCGCCGAACCGGCCCCGACCCTACAGGATCTTCGAGAGGAAGCTCTTCGTGCGTTCCTGCTGGGGGTTCGTGAAGAAGACCTCGGGCGTGGCCTCCTCGATGATCAGGCCGTCGTCCATCATCACGACCCGGTCGGCGACCTCGCGGGCGAAGCCCATCTCGTGGCTGACGACGATCATCGTCATCCCTTCCCGGGCGAGCTCCTTCATCACCTCGAGCACCTCGCCGATCATCTCGGGGTCGAGGGCGCTCGTCGGTTCGTCGAAGAGCATCACCGCCGGCCGCATCGCCAGCGCCCGGGCGATCGCCACGCGCTGCTGCTGGCCGCCGGAGAGCTGGGCGGGATAGGCGTCTTCCTTGTGGGCCAGGCCGACCCGGGTGAGCAGCTTGCGGCCCATCTCGATCGCCTCGTCCTCGGGCACGCCGCGGACCTGGACGGGGGCCTCGATGATGTTGCCCAGGGCGGTCTTGTGGGGGAACAGGTTGAAGCGCTGGAAGACCATCCCGATCTCCCGTCGCTGGCGGGCGATGTTCCCTTCCTTGTCGGAGACGAGCTTGCCGTTCTCCTCGCGGTAGCCGATCAGGTGGCCGTTGACCTTGATCCGGCCGCTCTGGATCTTCTCGAGGTGGTTGACGCAGCGGATGAACGTCGTCTTGCCCGAGCCGGACGGGCCGCATACGACGACGACCTCGCGCTGCCTGACGGTCATCGAGACGCCCTTGAGGACCTCGTTGCGGCCGAACCACTTGTGGAGGTCGGTGACCTCCACGACGTTCGTGGTCTCGAGCGGGCCGGCGCCGCCCACGACATCGAGCAGGCTGAGATTCTCGGCCGGGTCCATCAGTGTCCGATCCCCGAAGCATTTCTCAGGCCGAGCATCCGGGCCCGGAACCCAGGCCCGCCGCCGGTCGAGGCGCCGGGCGTGCCCTTCGCCAGCCGCCGCTCGATCCACGACTGGACGACGCCCCAGATCGTGGTCAGGAGCAGATACCAGACGGCCGCGGCGAGGAAGAACTCGAACGGTGCGAAGTGCTGGTTCTGCTTGATGTTGAAGACCTCGTACAGCTCGACGACGCTCAGCACGAAGAGCAGCGAGGTGGTCTTGAGCATGTTGTTGAACTCGTTGCCGAGGGGCGGAATGATCACCCGGGCGGCCTGCGGCAGGACGATCCGGCGCATCGCCTTGCCGGGGGTCATGCCCAGCGCGCGGGCCGCCTCCATCTGGCCCGGATCGATCGCCAGGATGCCGGCCCGCACGATCTCGGCCATGTAGGCGCCCTCGTTGAGGCCCAGGGCAAAGATCCCGGCCTGGATCGCCCCGTCGACCCGCACGGGTCCGACCGCGAGGTCCGGCCAGCCGTAGATCTTGGCGACGCTCAGGCCGTAGTAGAAGAACACGAGCTGGACCAGGAGCGGCGTGCCCCGGAAGAACCAGACGTAGAGGTTGGCAACCCAGCGGATCGGCAGGACCTTGGACATCTTGCCGAGGGCCGCGAAGACGCCCAGGACGACCCCGATGAACTGGGCGATGACCGAGATGATCAGGGTCAGCCACAGGCCACCCAGGATCTGGCCGTCCGGGGAGATGATCGCCTCGAAGAACAGGTTCCACTGGTAGTGGTAGCTGCTCTTGCCGCCGGCACAGCCGGCCAGGGCCAGGGCGAGCACGACGAGCACCCCGACCGCGAGTGCGGATCGGGATGCTCGTCGAGAGCTGGCTGCTGGGCCGTCCGGCATGGGCTCGATCGCCTCCGGAATCAGGCGCTACTTGAGCTTGTTGACCGCCCCGGCGTCGGCCGCGGTGACGGCGCCGCTGTCGTCGCCGTACTTCTTGAGGATCGTGACGTACGTGCCGTCGTTGATCATCGCGACGAGCGCCGCCTGGACCGCATCGCGCAGGCCGGTGTTGCTCTGGGGGACGCTGATCCCCTCGAACGCCGGCTGGAGCGGGGCGATCCCGGACAGGGCGAACTGGTCGGGATGCTGGACGGTGTAGTAGCCGGCGACCGGCGAGTCGGCGAAGTAGGCGTCAACCTGGCCGGCCTGGAGCGCCAGCAGGGCGTCGGAGTCCTTGCCGAACGACTTGATGTTGATCGCGGGCTTGCCCGCCGTCGTGCATGCCGCCGACAGGCCCTGGCCCTTGTAGTCGCCCGTTCCCTGGAGGTAGTCGATCTCGGTCGTGCCCGTCTCCGCGCCGACCTTCTTGCCGCACAGGTCGGTCGTGGCGTTGATCCCGGCCGGGTTGCCGGCGGCCACGACGAACGACTGGCCCGCCTGGAAGTAGGGGATCATGTCGACCTGCTTGATCCGGTCGGCCGTGATGTTCTGGGCGCTGATGATGATGTCGCACTTGCCGCCCGTCACCGCCGCGATGATCGTGTCGAAGACCGAATTCTGGATCGTCGCGGTCAGGCCGAGCCGCTTGGCGATCTCCGTCCCGATGTCGATGTCGGAGCCGGTGGCGTTGCCGTTCGCGTCGAAGAACTCCTGGGGCGGATAGGGGATATCCGAGCAGATCACGAGCTTGCCGTCGAAGACCGTCGAGCCGGACGGCAGCGGGATGGCCGAGGGGGCGACGCTGGCCGGAGCCGACGGCGCGGCGCTGGCCGGAGCCGACGGCGCGACGCTGGCCGGGGCGGTGCTCGCCGGTGGCTGGCTCGGGGCGGTGGTCGCGCTTCCCGTACAGGCCGAAACAGTGATTGCCAGGACCGCGACCGCGGCCGCGGCAGGACGCAACGAACGCATGCAGGAACTCCTCCAAACGGGCCCGGACAGCTGGGTTCGACACGGGCGGGATGTGCTCGGGGGGCCTCCCTCCGCCGAGAGGACCGCAGCGTATCACTCCGCCCGTCGAGCGGGCCCCGGAATCGCAGGAATCGTGCCGCCGAGGGCCGGAACCCGCCGATTCGGTCGCCCACGGTACGATCTCCTAGTCCGCTATAGGAGATAACCCTGGACGGCCTGATCGCAACGCTGCCCCTCGGGTCCGACCTCGGGATCTTCGCGATCAGCCTGGCCGCCGGTGTCGTCGGTGCGCTCGCGGGCGTGGGCGGCGGGCTCTTCGTCGTGCCGGCGCTGACCCTCGCCTTCGGGGTCGACATCCACCTCGCGATCGGCGCCAGCATCGTCAGCGTGATCGCCACCAGCTCGGGCTCGGCGGCGGCCTACGTCCGCGACCAGATGACCGACCTGCACATCGGGATGTTCCTCGAGCTGGCCACGACCGCCGGGGCGATCGGCGGGGCACTGCTCGCCACGGCCATCGCTCCAGAGCTGCTGTTCGTCGTCCTCGGCCTCGTCCTGCTCGGATCGGCGGCAATGCAGCTGGTCCGCCTGGCCGAGGTGCCGGCCGAGCCGCCCGAGCCATCGCCGGCGGCTCTCCGGCTGGGCCTCCACGGGTCGTACCCGGACCGGCACCTCGGTCGGACGATCAGCTACGCGGCCCAGCGGATCCCGCTCGGGTTCGCGATGATGGCCTTCGCCGGCCTCGTGTCGGGCATGCTCGGGATCGGCTCCGGCGTGCTGAAGGTCATGGCCATGGACGGCGCGATGGGCCTGCCGATCAAGGTCAGCTCGGCGACGAGCAACTTCATGATCGGGGTGACGGCGGCCGCCTCGGCCGGGATCTACCTCAGCCGGGGCGACGTCGATCCGCGGATCGCGGCGCCGGTTGCCCTCGGCGTCGTGTTCGGGGCCGTGGTCGGCGCCCGAATCCTGCCCCACCTCTCGAATCAAGCCGTGCGAAAGATCTTCGTGCCGGTCCTGGTCCTCGTCGGCCTGCAGACCCTGGCCCGTGGCTTCGGCTTCGCCTGATGTCGCCCGAACGCTTCCGGACGTGGGTCTCGACGGTCCTGATCGCGGGCGTGAGCGCCAGCGCCGTGCTGATCGCGATCGGCTTCGTCACCGGGCTGGCGTTCGGCTGGACGGGTTCGCTGGTCGGCGCCCCGGGCGCGAGCGGCGCGGCGAGCGACTTCTCGTCGGTCGGAGCCGGACTGGTGGCCCTGCGCCCGGTCGCGATCGCCCAGGCCGGACTGCTCGTCCTGATCGCCACGCCGGTCTTCCGGGTCGCGGTCTCGCTGCTCGCGTTCGCCCTCGAGCGCGACCGGCTCTACACCATGATCACCGCCGCCGTGTTGACCCTCCTGCTCCTGAGCCTGTTCGTGGTCCGCTGACGGCCGGGGCGGTCGGGCCTACTCGTCTCCGGGGTCGTCTCCGGGCTCGGTGTCGTGGTCGTGGCCGTGATCGTGGGTGTGCTCGCCGGGGCCGTCGCCCCAGAACGAGACCGCGACCTGCGGGTTCGTGTTGACCAGCAGCCGGAAGATGTCCGGCCGGGCGTAGTGGCCGGTGATGTCCAGGTCGAACTTGCCGCGCACGATCTGGTCGAGGTCGAGGTCGGCGACGAGGACGGCCTCGCCGTCGCGGGCCGGCCCGGCCAGGACCTGCCCGAGCGGATCGACGATGCAGCTCCCGCCGGCGATCAGCACCGCGTCCGGCGGGACGTCGACCGGGTAGTCGGCCGGGTAGTCCGAACGGCGGGCGAACTGGGCGGCCGACAGCACGAAGCAGCGGCCTTCGACGGCGATGTGGCGCATCGTCGGCAGCCAGGTCTCGCGGTCGTCGACGGTCGGGGCGCAATAGAGCTCGACCCCCTGGCCGTACATCGCCAGGCGGAGCTGGGGCATGTAGTTCTCCCAGCAGATCACCGCCCCGAGCCGGCCGACGGCCGTGGGGATCGCCTCGAGCGTCGAGCCGTCGCCGAAGCCCCAGATCAGGCGCTCCATCGCCGTGGGCATCACCTTTCGATGGCCGCCGAGCAGGGCGCCGTCGGGCCCGAAGGTGAGGGCCGTGCAGTAGAGCGTGCCGGGCGTCCGTTCGATCACGCCGACGACGAGGTGGAGGCCGTGGTCGCGGGCGATCTCGCCCAGGCGATACGTGGCCGGGCCCGGCACGTCGACCGCTCCCTCGTGGTACCGCCGGAACCAGTCCCGGCCGTCGGCCGAGCGCGAGCCGACGACCGCGCCGAAATCGGCGCCCTTGGGATAGCCGCCGACGAACGCCTCGGGGAAGACGACGATCTCGGCGCCCGCGCCGGCCGCTTCCGCCGCCCAGTGGGCGACGCGGTCGAGAGTCGCCTCGCGCTCGAAGGCGACCGGTGCTGCCTGGACGACCGCCGCGCGGACCGTGCGATCGCTCATCGTGCTGAACCGCCCATCACGTGCCTCCGCGCCGGCGGGAATCCCGGCACCGGTATTGTGCGGTCGCGGCGCGTCCCTCGGTCGGGCACGAAAAGAAGGGCGGGCGCCTCGCGGCACCCGCCCTGTCGTCGACTCGTGCCGTCGGGCACGGGAATTCAGGATCGGCTCGTGAACCAGACCGTTGGGGCTCCCTGGACGCCGGCGTCGTGCATCGCCGAGCGCAGCTCAGGGCTCCCGGCCCACGTCTGGGCGGCGTCGAGGCTCGCAAACTCGTGGGTCACCGTGACGTCGTTCGGGTTGTCGATCGCCTGGTAGACCGCCTGGTCCTGGACGCCCATGGCCTTCTGGACTGGCGCGATCCCGTCGTAGACCTGGCGCCACTTGGCGTAGTCGGCGACCTGGTGCCGGACGAAGAGCGTGGTCATCGTGTGCCTCCGAGTGGACCGGAGCCGCCAAGAGGGCCCCTGGCTTGTCGAGCCGATCCTGCCACGTCAGTATCTGATATGTCAATAACTGATTATTGAGAAGTTGTAAGAACAGTAGTCTCGCTGTATCCTGTGCCAATGGCGAACGACGAGGACGCAAGCCGACCCGCCGGGCTCGTGTTTGACGCCTGGCGCGGGGTCCTGTTTGCGAGCTCGCGCACGCTCCAGATTGCGGAGCCCGACCTGATCGCGAAGGCGGGCTTCCCCCTTCCCTGGCTCGACGTCCTGGCCCAGCTCTACGACGCCGGCGCCGATGGCTTGCGGATGCAGGAGCTCGAGCAGCGGTCGCTGTTCACCCGAAGCGGGCTGACTCGTCTCGTCGACCGGATCGAGGCCGCCGGGCTCGTTCGCCGTGAACCGGTGCCGGGCGACCGGCGCGGCGTGCAGGTCGTGCTGACCGACGAGGGTCGCCGGCGCCACGACGCGGCATTTGCCGATCACAACACGCTGATCGAGCGCGAGTTCGGTCGCCGGCTGACCGAGGCGCAGCTCCAGGCCGTGGCGGATGCGCTGGCCACGTTCTGGCACGAGGACGAGGCTGCCGACAAGGGCTAGGGCGGGTGGATCGATGGTTCCAACTCCACCCGGGTAGTTGCGGATGATGGCGAGCTGGTTTGCCTTACCCCGAACTCGTTCCCCGGACTGGGGCATCTCGTCGATGAAGTCGTCCGTCACGAGCGCCTCGATCTCGTCGAAGTCCTTGTCGTGCAGGGCCCGTGCGAAGCGCTCAACGACGGATCGACCGCTTGGCTCAGTCATCCTCTCTCCTCCGTGAGCCGCCGCCGCTGTCACCCAGCGAGCTGTGGGAGTCTATCGTTGGCGACCGCGCAGATCGAGGCGAATGATCGGCGAGCGCTACGACATCTGGCCGGGGTAGCCCCAGGACGATGGGCTCGGGCGGTGTAGCCTAGTCATCGAGCTCGGCCGGCCGGACCGAATGCGGTTCCTGAGCACGAAACCAACGGGGCGTAGCGAAGCTTGGCATCGCGCGTGCTTTGGGAGCCGCCGGCGATAAGCGCCGAAGGCGGGGCCGCTGCGAACACGATCGTCTGAGCGCAGAAGGTGACGATTATTCTGCGATTCGGGCGAGACGCGAGCCTTGTCTCGCGCGGCCAGGACGTGCTGGGCGGACCGGCGAGAGCCATCGTCAGTCTGCTTGGATAAGGCGCTTGGACTCGGGGGCATATCAAAGGCTGACGCCATTCTGTTGGATTGGCCAGCGTCCCCCGAGCCATAGCAAAGTCCAGTTCAACAGCGCCGTACTCTCGGTCCATCTTGTCAAAGCAACGGACTACATGCTTTAATATGGCACAATGAGCGACCACGCCGTCCCATCCAGTGCCATTCGCGCTGGGCGCTTCATTCGCCAGACGGCTGGCTACACGGCCTTCGTGCCCACCCCGCTGCCGCCTGACCCCTCGATCGATCTTGGCGGACTTTCGGCTCTGCTGTCGTCGGCCGACCAGGCGATCGGTCGACTCGATGGAGTCGGTCTCACTCTTCCGAACCCTGAGCTGTTCGTGGCCATGTATGTGCGGCGGGAGGCGGTCCTCAGCTCACAGATCGAAGGAACGCAGAGCACCCTGGACGACGTGCTGGCCTACGAGCTCGACGCCAATCGGACACAGCTGCCGGGGGACGTTGGCGAGGTGGTGAACCACGTCGCAGCGATGAACTACGGTCTCCAGCGCCTCGAAACACTCCCGTTGTCTAATCGGCTGATCAAGGAGATCCACGAGCGGCTGATGAGGGGCGTGCGTGGCGCAGAACGGAGCCCGGGCGAGTTCCGACGAACCCAGAACTGGATCGGACCGAGCGGAGGCAGCCTTGCCGATGCAGCGTTTGTCCCGCCGCCGGTTCACGAGATGGCGACCGCCATGGGGGATCTCGAGATGTTCCTTCATGAGCCAGGAGGTCTCCCTCGGCTTGTTCATGCTGGCCTCGCGCACGCTCAGTTTGAAACGATCCACCCGTTTCTCGACGGCAACGGGAGGGTCGGTCGCCTTCTGATCACCTTCCTGCTCGTCCACGGCGGAGTACTGCATCGGCCCCTGCTCTATCTGAGCTATTTCCTGAAGCGGCATCGCAGCGAGTACTACGACCGACTCATGGCGGTTCGGCAAGATGGCGATTGGGAGAGCTGGCTCGGATTCTTTCTCCGCGGAGTGGCCGAAACTGCCAACGAAGCCACGAGCACCGCGGGGGCGATCGTGACGCTCCGCGACCATCATCGGGCGCTTGCGAGTGACCTGGGCGCGAACGGCATCCAGTTACTCGACCACCTCTTCGCGCAACCGCTTCTGAATGTGAACGCCGTCGCGGCCGCCCTGCGGGTTTCGTGGCCGACAGCGAACAAGCTCACGCAAGCGTTCGCAGAACGCGGGATCCTCGACGAGGCCACCGGCTTCCGGCGGAATCGCGTATTTCGCTACAGCCCGTACCTCGCGCTATTCAGGGACCCGGTGCCGACGGTCGATTCCGAAGCGCCTGCTCAGGCCGAGTACCTGGTCTCCGTTGGGGTTGAGGTGTAACGGACGTACCGACCGCGCACAGGCCCTTGACACGGACGATCGACACTATCATGCTACTCGCTGTGAGCATGTATTCAAGGGGACAAAGCGTGAACCCCGCGTTGCTGTGGATCACGACGTTCTTTATCGGTGGCGCCGCGACGGTGCTCTTGAGCTTGGGCCCCCTGGCCACATTTCTCTTCTTCCTCCTGCTGGGCGTCCCACTGGTCATTCGTGGCCCTCACCTCGTCGCCCTATCCGGCTTGCTGACTGGCTTCGGTGGAGCCTTCACGTACCTGCTGGCGCGCGTGTTTGCATCCGGTGCGACCCAGGACAACTTGGCCTTCTGGCTCATGGTTGCTTTGATCCCGCTGGCGAGCGGTCTGATGATCCTGGTGCTCGTTGCTCGGCGTAAGACTTCGCGCGCAGCCAGCGCCTGACCCAGGACGCCGTTGGGTGTCATCTGCTTGCCGTTTTCACGGACGGTCGCGGGCGGTTCCGGTCTAGACAACGATCATCTTGATGCTCAAAGCGGGACCGCTGAAAGTAGGGTTCAAGCAACCGGGGACGCTCGCACCATTTTCGGCTCTTCGGCTTCGGGACACATGGATGACCACGCTTGACGGGGATGTCCAGGGATCCATACTCCTCATGCCGACATGCGACCGGTGTGGCACGGTCTGAGGTCCTGGAGAGGGGCGGAGAATGACGAAGCGCGTATTGGGGCTGCTGCTCGCGAGCATGATTTCAGTCCTGTGGCTGCCGACTGGTACTTCGGCCGCAACGTCCACTCCCGCCGGTGCGACGGCGACGTCTAGCGCTGGGTGGGAGTCTGTCGAGAGTCCCGTGCTGTCGCTCGCCAACGCGCATACGTGGGTGCTGGATGGTCAAGTGCTCGCCGACGGGGCTTGCGCATACCGCTACGATGATCCACCGACTGAGATTCCTACCGGGGGCTGGGTCCGCCAAGTGATTTCAGTCGATCCCTCAAAGTGCCAACAGGTGATGCAGGAAGGGACTCCAATAGACCAAGTCGCGTTCCGTGCCGTTGCGGGCATCTCCCCATCTAGTTCGGTGACCCCCGCAACCAGCCGACGGGGCGCATGGCAGGCGGTCATATGGTTCGATATCGCTGGTCTACAGCTGACTGCCGACTTGACGCAGATCTATTGGGATTACAACGGCTCAACCGTGTCGAACGGTTCGACCAACGGAACTTGTACCGCTAGCCAAGCATGGTGGTCCCTAGCCTACTGCTACAAGACAAGCAGTTATCCCACGGGTTCATACATGGGCCAAACGTGGTCGGAGTTCTACACTTCGTTCTGCTTGTACGAGAAGACATACGTCTACTACAACTACAATCGGGTGTGGGGTCATCCCGATGGCACGGCGGCGATAGCTCAGTCGAGCAATTCGGTCAACGCCTGCTTACCCCTTCATGGCAACGTTTACACCGGATACAACTAGAAGGGCAACAGAACCAGAGAAAGTTCGCTCACCGACATTGAATCAAAGTCACGTCGCGGATCAGACGAGCGAACTGAAACGGCAATAAGAGCGCTCCATCGTGCGCTCCTGGCCGCGGCCCTCCGTCGCCAAGCACGTGCGATATGCGCAGCACGTACGCTGTGAGCGGTGAAGGGTCGGTTTCTCGTCGCGACGCCCGGATGGGTGGGGGCCTGGACTATGGTGGCCCGAGTAACATGCGATATTCACGTTCAAACGGACGGGGCGTAGCGAAGCTTGGCATCGCGCGTGCTTTGGGAGCACGAGATCGTGGGTTCGAATCCCGCCGCCCCGACCACCTCGCTGTCTCCCCGCCGCTGAACCAGGATCGCTCAGTGGGCCGGCGGATTGCCGTCGCCGGCCATCAGGGCGCCCACTGCGCCGTGGCCGACGAAGTTGAAGGCGTGGGTGACCATCGTGTACATCCCGCTCTCGGGCACGGTCAGCTCGATGATCGCCGCCTGGGCGGGGGACAGGTCGACGGCCTGGCTGCCCCAGCCGCCGGCGTTGCCGCGCTCGAGGGCGACGCCCTCGCTGATCACCGTGTCGAAGATCGTGCCGACGATATGGAACGAGCTCGGCTCGTTCGGCCCCACGTCGAGCACGAAGATCCGCAGGCGCTTGCCGGGCTCGACCTGGATCGGGTGGTCCTTGTACTGGTTGGCGACACCGTTGAAGACGACAAAGTCCGGTGCCGGGTTGGTCGCGTTCGCCTTGGCATAGTCGGCGATCTTGCCCTGGCCGCCGAAGTACCACTCGTTCTGGACGATCGCCAGCTCCTGGTCGACCTTGGGCAGCCCGCCGCGTGGCTCGACGATGACCATCCCGAACATCCCGTCGGCGATGTGCTCGAGGGCCGGCGCGGTCCCGCAGTGGTACATCCAGACGCCGGCGTAGTCGGCCCGGAACGTATACGTCCACGTCGCCCCGGGCTTGATCTCGACCATCTGGTCGTTCATCGCCGTCTGGCTGGCGTGGAAGTCGATCGAGTGGCTCATCGTGGTCGTGTTCGTCAGGTGGACCCGGACGGTGTCACCCAGGTGGACCCGGATCGTCGGGCCCGGGACGGTTCCGCCGAACGTCCAGAGGTGCATCACGTAGCCCGCTGCCACCGTCATGTCGCGTTCGATGATCGGCATCTCGACGTCGTGGACGGTGCCCGACATGACCGCCGGCGCGGTGGGATCGAAGAGGGTGTACGGCGCGGCGCCCGGGTCGGGTGGCGGCAGGGTGGCCGCCGCGGCCGCTCCGCTCGCGGAACCGCCAGCTGCCGGTGATGCCGCCGCGGGCGGTTCGCTCGTGCCGGGGCCGGAACCGGTCGTGTCGGTCGTGTCCGCCATGCCAGGCATGCCGGGCATGGCGCTCGTCACCGGTAGCGTGCCGGTCGAGCTGGCAGGCTGGACGCCGGCCACGAATGTCCAGTCCGGAGCCGCCCCGGCGGCGCACCCGCCCAGCGACAGGATCACGACCAGGATCAGAAGGATGCGCAATCGGGCGATGGCAGTCATGTCGACCTCGGGCGGATCTTGGCGGGCCATTCCCGTCAATCATTAGTAAGTAACTTAGGTATTGTAGGATCCACGATGGAAGGGCCAAATGGCCCGAAATCGAGGCAGGTGGCATGCGGCTCGAGCTGACCCGGCGGGGCGACTACGGGATCCGGGCGATGCTCGCCCTGGGTCGAGCTCGCGGTGAGCGCCTCAGCACGCCGGTCATCGCCAACTCGATGGACATCCCGATCCGATTCCTGCCCCAGGTCATGGGCGACCTCGCCCGGGTCGGGCTCGTCCGGTCGACTGCCGGCCGGCAGGGCGGCTACGTCCTGGGCCGAGCCGCCGGCTCGATCGACCTGCTCACGATCATCGAGGCGGTCGAAGGCGACACGCGACGCCGAACGTGCGTCCTGCGCGGCGGACCCTGCCAGCGCGACGGCGTGTGCGCGGTGCATGAGCCGTTTGCCGAAGCCCAGGCGGCGCTCCGGGATCGACTGGCGTCGGTGAGCCTCGAGACGCTCGCGGGCAACGGATGAAGCTGATCGCGCCGCCGCGTACGAATGTATGGCCGGGACGGGACGTTGAGCGGATGGCTGTACCCTGACCCGCAAACCAGACTCGGAACCCGGAGCGAATTCGGCCGACCGTGCCTGGCCCGCTCGCGGCCTGGGGTGGGGGGAATGACAGCGACGAAATCAGATCCTGGGATCGAACCGGCCTCGCGCCGGCCTCGAGCGACGAAGCGCAGCCTGCCGGCCGCTCGGACGCGCCGGCCCGCTGCCCGGACACCCATCGTCGCCGTGCCGCGCGGTCCCGCCGTCGACGGCTTCCGGGCGTTGATGGAGACGGCCCCCTGGAACGCCTCGATCAAGGACGCCGACGGCCACTACCTCTACCTCAACCAGCGCTACCTCGAGTCGCAGGGTGCCCGGTTCGGCGCGGACTGGTTCGGCAAGATCGATTCCGAGATCTGGCCGCCCGAGATCGCGGCCCGCCGCCACGAGATCGACGCCCAGGCCTTCGACGGAGTCGCGCTGCCCCTCTTCTCGCTCGTGGTGCCCTACGCGGATGGGCCCCACGTCCATGTCTACATGAAGTTCCCGCTGACGTCCGACGACGGCCGGCGGCTCATCGCTGGAGTCGGCCTCGACCTCACCGAGCACACCCTGGTCGAGGCCGAGCACGACCGGCTCACGGCGGCGATCGAGCAGGCGCTCGAGTCGGTCGAGATCACCGACCTGGAGGGGCGCTTCACCTACGTCAACGCCGCGTTCGAGCGAGCGACCGGCTACCGTCGCGAAGAGGTGATCGGCAAGAATCCGCGGATGCTCAAGAGCGGCGTCCAGTCCGCCGAGTTCTACTCGGCGATGTGGACCCGCCTGGCGGCCGGCGAGTCGTTCGTGGCCGACATGGTCAACCGCCGCAAGGATGGTTCGCTGGTCACCGAGGCGGCCGTGATCTCACCGATCCGCGACGCGGCCGGGAAGGTCACCGGCTACGTCGCCGGCAAGCGCGATGTCACCCGCGAGCGTGCGCTCGAGGACCGCGCCCGGTCGCTCAGCCGCCAGCGCGGCCTGATCGCCCGGACGATCCGCGAGCTGCGGGCCGGCGACAGCGCCGAGGCGACGGCCCTGGCGGTCTGCCAGCAGGTCGTCAACCTCCCGGACGTGATCAAGGCCGAGATCTTCCTGTTCGAGCTCGACGGCCGGGCCGTCCCGATCGCGACGGTCATCCCCGGCCAGCTCGATCCGCCGCTCCAAGCCCTGCCCCGGCTGCGCAGCCGCCAGCTGCGCGAGCGCGCCGACCAGGGCCCGTGGATCGAGCCGTGGGTCGACCGGCCCTGGCATCCCTACAACGAGCTGCTCAGCTCGCTCGGGGTGCGCGCCGCTGCCTACGCGCCGATCCGCCATGACGGCCGGCTGATCGGCCTGCTGATCGTGGACTCGAGCGCCTCGGTGGCCGCCGGGGCGCTCGTCGAGGAGCTGCCGGCACTGGTCGAGTTCGCCGACCTCGCCGGCTCCCACATCGGGGGCCTGGTGGCCGTCCGGACCGAGATGCTCCTGGCTCGGCGGGGGATGGCGGCGATCATCGACCGCCGCGCGTTCCGATCGGTCTTCCAGCCGATCGTCGACCTGGCGACCCGCGAGACCGTCGGCTACGAGGCGCTCACCCGGTTCTCGGACGGTGTCCCGCCCGACAAGCGATTCGCCGACGCGGCCACGGTCGGGCTCGGCCTGGAGCTCGAGGCGACGACGCTCGACGCCGCCCTGACCGCCGCGACCAACCTGCCGGCCGGCGCCTGGCTCGACGTCAACGTGTCGCCCGAGATGATCCTGGAACGCGACATGCTGCGGGCCGTCCTGGAGCGTCGCGCCGGTCGGCGGATCGTGCTCGAGGTGACCGAGCACCAGGCCGTCTCGGACTACCCGGCGTTCCGGGCCGCGATCGCCGCCGTCGACCCCGACCTCGAGCTGGCCGTCGACGACGCCGGCGCCGGGTTCGCCAGCCTGCGCCACATCCTCGAGCTGCGACCGGCCTTCGTGAAGCTCGACCGCTGGCTGGTGACCGACCTGCAGGCGGACGAGGCGCGCCAGGCGATGATCGCCGGTGTCCTCCATTTCGCCCAGTCGACCGGCTGCCGGATCATCGCCGAGGGGATCGAGACGGCGGCCGAGCGGGACGCCCTCAGGCGCCTCGGGATCGAGCTCGGCCAGGGCTACCTGCTCGGCCGGCCCGCCCGGGCGCGAGCCTAGCCCGCCCGAGCCGTCGCCCGGGCGGCTGGCCCGCCGCCGGGCGTGGACATGGAACGGCGCCCGGGCTCAGGGCGAGCGACGGGCGCCGGTTCGGGGCGGTGGACTCGGGTCAGTGCAGGGCGCTGATCACCAAGTCCAGGCTCCCCGTCAGCGATCGCCGGGGGTGCTTCTTCGAATCGAGCTGGCCGATCAGGTGGGCACCGACCGTCCGATGCGAGGGATACGCGATGTAGTTCGCGATCGGGGTCGGGTCATGGCCCATGAAGATCTGCCGGGCGGTGCTCTTCGAGGTGAAGATCGCCGACAGGATGTAGCCGACGTCGCCGTAGGGCTCGGCGAAGACGGCTTTCGCGCCGACCGCCAGGTAGCCGGCCGCGAAGTTCTGGATCCGCTCGCGGGCCGCTTCGACCGAGGGATAGGCGCGGCCCGGCTCGGAGTTCCCCGCCGAGTAGCACAAGCCGTGGAGGATCACGACGGCATTCGGGGCGAGATGGATCGAGCTCCGGATGAAGTTCGCGCCGTAGTACTTGAGGTTGAGGTTGCCGTGGTTCGCCGTGGCGTTCAGGCCGAGGCCGTCCTTGGTGTTCTCCTGGAACGGCGGGTAGGGGCTCGGCCAGCCGTTGCCGTGGCCCATGTCGATCAGGATGTTGGCGCCGTTGGTGGCGCTGACGACCCGGCTCCAGGTGGCACCCGGGCTGTAGAGCTCGATCACCGTCGCGCCGTAGCTCCGCGCCTGGGCGGCGAGCTGTCGTGCGCTGGCGATGTTCTGGGCCGTCCCGGATCCGGTCGGCCCGACGACGATCACGACCTTCAGCGGGGTTGCTGCGGCGACCGTCGGCACCGCGACTGCGCCGGTCAGGCCCAGGAACGCGGTGGCCAGGATGAGCGCCCCTGCGCTCGTGAACCGTTTTGACGCCCGATGGGCGCCGTTGGCGAACCAACCCAATGTCCTGCCTCCTCACTGCCAGAACGCCACGGGCACGCGGCGAACGGTGAATGGGTCGCCCGGCAGGATGATTGGGTTGCGGGGTTGGCCCCGGATCGAGACGCCTGGCGTTGATCCGGCCCTGCCCGTGGGCGGCGATGCGGCTGTCTGCTCCCGCAGGCGCGATGTGACGCCCAGGGCCAGTCTGCGGCCAACGCCCGAAGCGTGCCTTGCACGTTGGTACCGGCCGACCCACGACCTTCCGGTCAGACGCGGATGGTCAGCCGCGGATGGTCAGCCGCGGATGGCCACGGCGATGGCCGCGAGGCCGAAGGCGCCGATCACGATGCCCGAGATCACGTTGATCCAGCGCAGGACAGGCGGCGTGATCCGCGATCGGAACGCGGCGGCAACGCCGGTCAGGATCAGCCACCAGGCGGCCGAGCCGGTGAACACGCCGAGGGTCAGCAGCCCGGCCTCGAGCGCGGTCCGGCTGCTGATCCCGAGGCCGGCGAACAGGGCGGCGAACGACAGGATCGTGAGCGGGTTGGTCAGGGTCAGGCCCAGGATCGACAGGTAGGCACCGGCGAGCCCGCCCCGCCGCGCGCTCGAAGCAGCGCTCGGGCCGGGCACCGAGCGGGCGGTCCGCCAGGCGAGCCAGACCAGGAACAGGCCGCCGATCAGGCCGAGCAGCCGGCCGCCGCCCACGAGCAGGCTGGTGACCGCCGTCAGACCGAACGCGGCGATTCCGCCGTACGTGCCGTCGGCGGTCGCCACCCCCAGGCCCGACGCGAGGCCGATCAGCCGGCCCTCGGCCAGGGTCCGGCGGATCACGAGGAGCGAGATCGGGCCGACGGCGGCCGCGATGGTCAGGCCGAGCCCGAAGCCCCGGGCGAACACCGCCGGGTCCATCGATTCCTCCCTGCAAACGGATCGGCAGGGTGCCCGATCGCCCCGTTCCCTGTCAACGTGCACCCGGCCAGGGTTCCGGCCGGGCCCCAGTACGATCGGACCGGATCGCCGGCTGGACGGCGGAGGGTAGGATCGCTCCGATGCGCAACCACCGATTGCTGGCCCTGGCGCTCGGCGCTGCCCTGCTCGCCGCGGCGTGCGGCTCGAGCCCGGCGACCGTTGCTCCCACCGTGACGCCGCCACCGCCCACGCCCACGCCGAATCCGCACCTGACCGACCCGGCTTCGGTCGACGTCGTCTACAACGCGCTGGTCAAGGCCGGCCTCCAGATCACGGCCAACTCGGCCGATTCGACGCACCGGCGCGATGGTCAAGCGGCTGCACCTGACGTACGACGCGTGGCCGCTGGTCCTGACCCAGTACACCAGCGCCAAGACGCTCGTCTCCGAGTCCGGCTTCAATCCCAAGGCGAAGCCGGTCCTGGGCAACCCGCCGTTCGCGCTGGCCGGCCTGAACATCCTGATCGAGTACGGCTCGAGCACCCAGAACGGGCCACCCGCGGCGCCCAGCGCCCAGTTCGTCAGCGCCTTCCAGCAGCTCGTCCAGATCGTCGACCCGTTGATCGGACCGCTCCAGCAACGCTCGGTCACCGCGGTCGTGCTGCCGACCCCGACGCCGGCCCCGAGCGCCTCGGCGCTGCCCCACCCGTCGGCCTCGCCGGGCAAGGCCAGCCCGAAGCCGACCGCCAAGCCCAAGCCCAAGCCGACACCGAAGCCGACGAAGAAGCCCTAACCCGGTTCGACGAACGCCTGCTCGGCGTCCGGGCCGGTCGCCCGGCGAATGGCGCGCGGCGCCCGTCGTGGTTCGGTATGGTTGGGGCCAGATGTCGGGCCACCGACGGTCGAACGGCGAGGAGGGCTCGTGACCGAAGCGCGCCGGAGCCGCCGCGGTCCGGACGGAACCAGGGTCGGCGGGGCAGGCCGGGTCGATGCCGGGCCGGGCGCGCTCGAGCCGGTCGACCCGGCCGTCTTCCCCGATCGCGCAACGCGGCGGGCGATCGCCGGCGGCGCCCCGAGCGCCCGTTGGGAGGCGTTGCTCGCCGAGGGCGGGCCGATCCTGGCCGACGGCGCGATGGGCACGATGCTGTTCCTCAACGGCCTCCAGTTCGGCGACCCGCCCGAGGTCTGGAACCTGACCCAGCCCGACGTGGTCCGCCGGATCCAGCGGGGCTACCTCGAGGCGGGCTCGCGGATCCTGTTGACGAACACGTTCGGCGGCAACCGCCTCCGGCTGGGGCTCCATCGCCTCGAGTCGCGCGTCGCCGAGCTGAACCAGACCGCGGCGATCCTGCTCCGGTCGGAGGTCGAGGCGGCCGGCAGCCGGGCCCTGGTGGCCGGCGACATCGGGCCGAGCGGCGCGATCATGGCCCCGATGGGCACCCTCGACTACACCGAGGCCGTCGACGTCTTCGCCGAGCAGGCGGCGGCCCTCGTGGCGGGCGGGGTCGACCTGATCTGGATCGAGACGATGTCCGACCTGACCGAGATCAAGGCGGCGATCGAAGGCGTCCGGCGGGTCGCACCGGGGATCCCCCTGATCACCACGATGACGTTCGACACGCGGGGCCGGACGATGATGGGCGTCACCCCCGAGCAGGCGGTCGAGGCGCTGGCCGCCTGGGGCGCCGACGCGATCGGCGGCAACTGCGGCAACGGGCCCGACGAGATCCTGCCGGTGATCAGCACGATGCACGCCGTGGCGCCCGACGCCGTGCTCGTCTCCAAGTCGAATGCGGGGATGCCCGAGCTGATCGACATGCGGGCGGTCTACCGGGCGTCGCCCGAGACGATGGCCGCCGCGGCGGTCGACATGCGGGCGGCCGGTGCCCGGATCGTGGGGGCCTGCTGCGGCAGCACGCCCGATCACCTGCGGGCGATGCACGCCAGCCTGCTGGCCGCGGCGGCCGACGCATGACCCAGGCGAGGGGCCGGGCCCGGAACGGCCGCGGCACGGAGGAGGTATCCGCGCTGGACAAGCGGATCATCGAGCACCTCCAGGAGGACGGCCGCCGCCCGTTCACCCAGATCGCACTCGAGCTCGGGGTCTCCGAGGCGGCCGTCCGCGCCCGGACGAACCGGCTCGTCGAGCGCGGCATCCTCCAGATCGTGGGCGTGACCGACCCGCTCAAGCTTGGCTTCCAGCAGATGGCGATGGTCGGGATCCGCTGCGAGCGCGATCGCCTGGTCCAGGTCGCCGAGGCCGTCGGGGCCTTCCCCGAAGTCGACTACGTCGTGATCACGGCCGGCACCTACGACATCCTGATCGAGGTCGTGTGCGAGGACAACTCGGCCCTCCTCGACTTCCTGGCCGAGAAGCTGCGGGCGATCGAAGGCGTGCGCGACACCGAGACGTTCGTCTACCTGCGGATGGTCAAGCAGACGTACCAGTGGGGAACTCGCTGAGCGGCGATTTGCTCGACATCGTCATCGTCATCCTGTCGGGCCTGGTTGCGATCAACCTCGTCCTGGCCAGCGCGCTGGTCACGACGATCCGCCAGGAACGGGCGCGCAGGGCCCGCGACACGCGGCCAGGATCCTCGGGCAGACCGTCGCCGGGCCCGGGCTCCGGCTCGGTGTAGCATCCGGCGATGGGCCAGCGCGCGACCAACCCGGCGGATCGCCCCAGGCGCGGCTTCGCCACGCGAGCGATCCGGGCCGCCACGACACCGCCCGTGGTCGACCAGCGCCCGAACTCGGTGCCGCTCTACCTCTCGGCGTCGTTCTCGGCCGATGACGCCTCGGAGCTCGGCTCGATCCTGACCGGCACGACCCCGGGCTACGCCTATGCCCGGATCGAGAACCCGACCGGGGCCGCCCTGGCCGAGGCGATCGCGGAGGTCGAGGGCGCCGAGGCGGGGCGGGTCTTCGCCAGCGGGATGGGCGCGATCCACGCCGCCCTGGCCGCCGTCCTCCGCGCCGGCGACCACGTCCTGGCCACGGCCGCGATCTACGGCTCGACCCGCTCCCTGCTGGTCAACCAGTTCGGCCGGCTCGGCGTATCGACGACGTTCATCGATGCCACCGACCTGGCCGCGGTCGACGCCGCCCTGGCGGCCAGGCCGGCCCGGGTGCTGTATGTCGAGACGATCTCCAACCCGACGATCGTGGTCAGCGACATTGCCGCCCTGGCCGGGATCGCCCACGCCCGTGGCGCGCTGCTGATCGTCGACAACACGTTTGCCTCGCCCTACCTCTGCCGGCCGGTTGAGCTCGGCGCGGACCTCGTGGTCGAATTCGGCGACGAAGTACATCGGCGGCCACTCGGACGTCCTGGCCGGCGTCGTGGCCGGCTCGCGGGAGCTTATCGCGGCGGTCCGCCTGGTCGAGATCGATACCGGCGGGACGCTGTCGCCGTTGTCCGCCTTCCTCGTCCTGCGCGGCCTCGCGACGCTCGCCGTGCGGATGGAGCGCCACGCTGCGACCGCCCGCGTCCTGGCCGCGTGGCTCGAGACCGAGCCGGCGGTCGAGCGGGTCCTCTACCCGGGCCTGGCCAGCCATCCCCAGCATGAGCTCGCCGGCCGCCAGTTCCCGATCGGCGGCGGGATGCTCGCGTTCGAGGTGGTCGGCGGACGGGCCGGCGGCGGCGCGTTCATCGACGCCCTGACGATCCCCGAGCTGACCGCCACCCTGGGCAGCATCCACACGATCGTCGCCCACCCGCCCACGACCACCCACCGTCAGCTGACCGACGCCGAGCTCGCGAGCGCGGGCATCGCGCCGGGCCTGCTGCGCTGCTCGGTCGGCCTCGAGGATCTCGAGGACCTGCGCCTCGACTTCGCGGCCGGCCTTTCGGCGGCTTCGAGTGCCGCTGCCGCCGCGCCGGACGAGGCC
Source organism: uncultured Chloroflexia bacterium (assembly GCA_963727055.1). Taxonomy (GTDB): domain Bacteria; phylum Chloroflexota; class Limnocylindria; order Limnocylindrales; family CSP1-4; genus Palsa-1033. The sequence continues at coordinate 667,391 of CAVSEN010000002.1, read as the reverse complement.
GCTGCCGGGCGTGCTGGCGCGCTGACCGTCGGCGCGTAGGGGACCTCGATCGCCACCCTGGCGGCCGGCCGGGCCGTCACCTCCCGCGGCCAGCGCCTGTCACCGCCCGCCCGGGTCGGGCTCGCCCTGTGGCGGCTGTTCACCGCGGTCAACTTCGCCGTGCTCCAGATCACGATCCTGGTCGTCGTCGGCCTGGTCGGGATGACGGTGACCCAGCTGCCCTCGTTCGCCTTCCGGAGCCCGGCCGACTACATCGCCCAGATGGAGATCATCCACGCCAAGTACGACCCGGCGATCGGCGCCGGGGCAGTGGCGGTCCTCGAGCGGCTGCAGGTCTTCAACATCTTCTCGGCCTGGTGGTTCAGCGCGCTGCTCGTCCTGCTCGTCGTCTCGATCGTGGTCTGCACCCTGAACCGGACGCCGAAGCTGTGGCGGACGAGCGCCGAGATCCGGGTCGTCCAGCCCGACCCGTTCTACGACCCGATCCTGCCCGACCGGGCGGTCGTCGCCGGGGTCGACGTGGACGCCGTGCGGGCCGGCCTGCGCCGCTCCCACTTCCACATCCGGGAGGTGGATGTCGACGGGGTGCGCTACCTGTACGGCGACCGCTACCGCTGGACGAAGCTGGCCACCCTGGTCAGTCACCTCGGCCTGATCCTGTTCCTGGTTGCCGCCGCCGTCACCAGCCGGTTCGGCTTCGAGAGCGGGATCCTGCTGACGAACGGGGCCAGCTCGCCGGTCCAGGCGATCGGCACGCCCGGCCTGCTCGTGGTCAAGAGCTTCGGCTTTGCCGACCCGACCGCGGCCGATGGCACGGTCCTCGACTACACGACCGACCTGGCGGTCTACCAGGACGGCAACCTGCTCGCGCGCAAGGTGATCCGGGTCAACGACCCGCTGTCGGTCGGCGGCTTCACGTTCCACCAGAACGGCTTCCGGCCGGCGCCCGACATCGTGATCCGCGACTCGAAGGGCCAGCCGCTGTGGGACGGGCCGGTCGCCCTCGACGACACCGTGGGCGGCTCGCCGCACGGGGTCATGAGCGTGCCGGGCGAGACGAACGTGGGCCTCGAGATGCTCCTGTCGAAGGCTTCGGACGGCACGACCGGGGTCCTCTTCCTGCCCTACCGGGCCACCGGCCTGAACCCCGACGGCACCCCGATCACGAGCTCGCTCACCCCGTTCTTCGTGCCGATCGGCGGGGTTGCCGGCTCGCCCGACACCGACTTCTACGTCCAGCTCCTGGACGTCCAGAACGCGACCGTGCTGGTGGCCAAGGAGGATCCCGGCCAGGGCATCGTCTGGCTGGCGTTCCTGAGCCTGATCACCGGCCTGCTGATCACGTTCTACCTGCCCCGCCGGCGGGTCTGGGCACGGGTCGATCCGGCCGGCCAGCTGTGGATCGTCGGCCGCTCCGAGCGCTACGTCGACTTCCGGCGCGAGTTCGGCCGGCTGCTCGACGACATCGTGGCGGCTCGTCCGCCAGCCGAGCAGTTGTAGGCTCGAATTCCTGACCCGGATCCAGGTCCTGACGCATCTCGACCGTATCTGACGGCATCCCGACCGAAGCAAGGAGGGCCAGAGTTGGCCGACAAGGACAAGGCGAAGGACGCGAGCGTTTCGGTCGAGGCGACGATCGACGCAGCCGCGGCGAGCGGGATCCGCTTCATCCAGCTCCAGTTCACCGACATCATGGGCCTGGTCAAGGCGGTCACGATCCCGATCCACCAGCTCAAGGGCTCGGTCAAGCACGGGACCTGGTTCGACGGCTCGTCGATCGAAGGGTTCACCCGGATCGCGGAGTCCGACCAGTACCTGATGCCCGACATGTCGACATTCGCCGAGATCCCGTGGCAGAAGGGCAGCGGCGCGCGGGGCACCGCCCGGATCATCTGCGACGTCTACACGCCGAGCGGCCAGCCCTTCGTGGGCGATCCGCGCTATGTCCTGCGCCGGCAAGTCGACCGGGCGGCGAAGCTGGGCTACATCGTCAACACCGGGCCGGAGCTCGAGTTCTTCCTGTTCCGGCGGGGCGAGGACGGCGGGATCGAGCCGCTGCCCCACGACCAGGCCGGCTACTTCGACTTCTCGACCGACCTCGCCCAGGAGATCCGCCAGGACATGGTCGACGCCCTCGAGGCATTCGGGATCAAGGTCGAGGCCGCCCACCACGAGGTGGCCGTCGGCCAGCACGAGATCGACTTCGAGTACAGCGACGCGCTGCGGACCGCCGACAACGCGGTGACCTTCAAGTTCACCCTGAAGGCGATCGCCCAGCAGCACGGGCTGTACGCCACGTTCATGCCCAAGCCGATCCACGGCATCAACGGCTCGGGGATGCACACCCACCAGAGCCTGTTCTCGATCGCCGACCAGCGCAACGCATTCGCCGACGCCGCGAACCCGTACGGGCTGTCCGACATCGCCCGCTCGTACATGGCCGGGATCCTGGCCCACGCCCGGGGTATGATCGCGGTCCTGGCCCCGCTCGTGAACTCGTACAAGCGGCTCGTGCCGGGCTACGAGGCGCCGACCTACCTGACCTGGGGCCGGACGAACCGCTCGGCGCTGATCCGGGTGCCGATGGTCTCGCCGGGCAAGTCGATCGAGGGCACCCGGGCCGAGGTTCGCTGCCCCGATCCATCATCCAATACCTACCTCGCCTTCACGGCGATGATCGCGGCCGGGCTCGACGGGGTGGAACGGGGCCTGAAGCTGGCCGAGCCGGTCGAGGAGTCGCTGTTCGAGATGGACGCGGCCCGGATCGCCGAGCTGGGGATCCGCGAGCTGCCCGGCACGCTCGGCGAGGCGCTCGACGAGCTCGAGAAGGACGAGGTCATCCGCGATGCCCTCGGCGACCACGTCCTGAACCACTTCCTCGACGCGAAACGCGCGGAGTGGGACGAGTACCGCACGCAAGTGAGCGACTGGGAAGTGGAGCGCTACCTGGAGCAGTTCTAGCCCCTTGGGAGTGGCGGGGTTGGGTTCGCGGCCGCCGTTCCGGGGCCGCCGTTCCGGGCCGCGTCCGGGCCGCCGTTCCGGGCCGCCGTTCCGGGCCGCCGTTCCGGGCCCGCCGTTCCGGGCCGCCGTTCCGGGCCGCCGTTCCGGGGCCGCGCCGTTCCGGGGCCGCCGTTCCGGGCCGCCGTTCCGGGGCCGCCGTTCCGGGCCGCCGTTCCGGGGCCGCGCCGTTGCGGGGCCGCCGTTCCGCGCCGCCGTTCCGCGCCGCCGTTCCGGGCCGCGCCGTTGCGTTCCCGAGTCCGCTGTCGCCTCAGGGGGCCGCGTACCACAACTAACCTTAGGCAGCACCCTCCCGAGGCGCCTCGGACCCTGAACGACCCAATTCACCACGACTACCGGTATTCGGGCCCGTGGATGCCTTCCAGCGGCGGTTCAAGCCTGATAACCGACAGCGAAGGGCGTCGGGTAAGAGTAGTCGTGGTATGGGACGCTTCAATCGCGGACGAAGGGTCGGATCTCAGGCTCAGGCGGGTCGAGCGCGAGCCAGATCGGTGGCGGCGCGCCTCGGGACTGCCCTGCGCGACGCGCGGAAGAGCGTCGGGATGACACAGACCCAGGTCGCAGACCGCGCCGCGTTGTCCCAGACATTGATCAGCGACCTGGAGCTCGGCCTCGGGATGTCAGCGTCGATCGAGACGTGGAGCATGGTCGCGGCCGCGGTCGGGGAGCAGCTGGTCGGGTTCCTCGAGCACGCCCCGGGAGCGAGCCTGCCGCGCGACATCGAGCACCTGCGACGGCAAAGCTCGCTGATCTCGATTGCTGCCCCGGGCGGGTGGCGGGCGCTGCCCGAGCTGCGGCTGGACCAGGACGCCCGATGGTCGCGTTCGGTTGACGTCGCGCTGGTGCGCCAGGCTTCTCACGAAGCGATCGTCGCCGAGATCTGGAACTGGTTCGAGGACGTGGGCGCCGCGCTGCGAGGGCTTGACGGCAAGCTTGCGGCGTTGCGCGATCAGCTGGATCCGAGCGTCGAGTGGACGATCCGCGGATTGTTCATCGTTCGGGACACCCGGCGAAACCGGCAGCTCGTGACGGAGCTCGGGCCGATGTTCGCAGCACGCTTTCCGGGCAACGGCCGAGCCTGGCTCCGGGCGCTCACGGACCCGGGGCAGCGGCTGCCCGACGGTGACGGGCTGCTGTGGAGCGATCGAGCGGGCACCGGGCTGAAGGCGAGCCGGCTCCGAGGCTGAGGCGCCGCGCAAAAGACACGCGCGGGGATGGCCCATCCGGGTGGTCCAAATACGCGAGAATGGGCCGCCATGAGCGAAGTCGAGCCGACCCCGGACGCCGAGCTTGCCGAGGTGTCGGCAATCCCAGCGCCGGCCGCGCCGGCGCGGCAAGCAATGATGCCGGCCCCAGGATCCGGCCGATGCAATCGCTCTGGCTGCTGTCGATCGCCCATGCGGTCAACCATGCCCAGGCGTTCCTGCTGCCGCTGATCTTCCTGAAGATCATCGACGAGTTCCACGTCAGCGTCGAGACGATCGCCTTCCTGGCCGCGTTCGGCGCCGCGTCGTCGGGCCTGGTCCAGCTGAGCTACGCCCAGCTGACCCGGGTGATGTCCCGCCGGCGCCTGCTCGGGATCGGCGGAATCCTGTTCGGTGGCGGCTTCGCTGCCCAGGCCTTCGCCTTCAGCTTCCCGACGTTCGCGATTCCCAACGTCCTGTCGCGGATCGGCGGCTCGCCCCAGCACCCGGTGGGCAACGGATTGCTGGCCGAGCAGTTCGTGCCTGAGCGACGGGGCTTCGCGATCAGCGCCCATATCGCGGGCGGCAACGTCGGGACGGTGATCGTGGCGCTCAGCGGCGCGCCGATCATCGCGCTGTGGGGCTGGCGCGGGGCGTCGATCGTGTTCGGGATCCCGGCGATCGTGATCGCGGTCGCGATCCTGATCATGATCCGCGAGACCGGCACCGACCGAGCGGCAGCACGGGCCGGGGGCACGGTCCGGCAGGCCTTCGGCCAGATCATCCGCGACCGCGACCTGCGCTGGCTGTACCTGACCTCGATCCTGGGCGGGGGTGGCCGCGGCCTGGGCGTCGTCAACCTGTTCGCCCTGATCTACCTGACCACCGTGCTCCACCTCGGCGACACGTTGACCGGCCTGATGTACGGCGTGCTGATCGTGTTCGCCGTGCCGATGCCCCTGATCAGCGGCTGGCTGTCGGACCGGATCGGACGCAAGCCGGTGATCATCGGCGTGTACATCGGCGGGGCGATCGGTTTCGCCGTCTTCCTGGCGTCGGGCTCGAACCTGCTCGGGCTGTGGATCGGGATCGCCCTGATGGGCCTGTTCAGCTTCGCCGAGAGCCCTCAGCTCCAGGCCCTGCTGGCCGACATTGCGGCGCCGAAGCTGCGCGACGCGACCTACGCCGTGTACTTCACCCTGGCCTTCGGCGTCGGGTCGTTGTGGACCGCCGTCTACGGCGTGATCATCGACCGGGCCGGCGAGACGACGGGCGTCCAGATCGTGTTCATCCTGATGGCCGCCACGTTCCTGCTGGCGGCCGCCGCGACGTTCCCGATCCGGGCCGACGAGCGCGCGCGAGCGAACGCGGCCCACGAGGCGACCCTCGCCGACGACTGATTTCGGTGAGGCAGGGCCCCGTGGGGTATCATCCGCGGGCCCTCACTTCGGGCACTTTCGGTCGGGGCGTGGCGCAGCTTGGTAGCGCGCATCGTTCGGGACGATGAGGTCGGAGGTTCAAATCCTCTCGCCCCGACCAAACCCACCAATCCGGTGTCCGAGTTCGGTTCCGGCCCCCAGGGGAGGCACCGCTGATGAGTGACTCGCCGACCGATCCTACCCTCGACCGGCTCCTGCGCCACATGGCGTGGGCCAACGCCGCGCTGATCGCCCGGCTGACGGAGCTCCCGCTCGATACCCTCTCGCTCGCCGCACCACGCAACGAGTGGACCGTGGCGATGATCCTTGACCATCTCGTGTCGGCGGCCGAGCGCTACGCCGCGCGCCTGGAAGCTGGCCCGCGCCCCGATCGCGCTCCGTCTCCGGCCACGACCGCCGGGCTGGCCGAGCTGGCCGCCGACTGTGCCGCCTACGACGCCCGCATCCGAGCACAGGCGGCGCTCCCGGATGGGCCTGCCAACTACGCGGATCAGGCGTCCGGCTTCAGCGCCCGTTCGACGGTCGTCGCGCAAGCGATCCACCATGCGACCGAGCATCGGGCGCAGATCGCGGCAGCCCTCGCCACGAATGGTGTCGACGCGATCGACCTCGATGCCCTGGACCTCTGGGCGTACGGTGACGCCGAGGGCCTCGGGGCCTAGGCCGAAGGTCCACCGCCGAGGCGACAGCGCGAGCCCGCGAGGTGCCGATACCATTCGGAGATCGTGGCGCCCGGCAACGGGCAAGGGAGCGAGGAAGACGCGCCGTTACCGGCCCTAATCGGTTGCCGGCTGCCGACCGTCAAGATGGCTGAAAGTCCTCGCTCATCGCACAGCTGCGCACGATGATGTCATCGTGACTTTGTTCTGTCGTCGTCCGACGCTCGATCGTGCCGTTGCCGTAATGGCGCCTCAATCAAACGGCGAGCCCGGGTCCGCTTCGGCCTGATCGTTCTTCGGGCCGTCCCTCCGCCGCGACGGGCGGCTCATCTGAAAGAACGGTGGCCTAGGTGTATGAGCCGGTCCGTCTAGAACCGACCCCTTGGCTGTACCGTAGGCACGAGGGCGCCGTCCGCGCGCCCAACGCTGAGTGTCACCGATGAACCGTTCGCAGCCGGCTGCCGTGGATGGTCTGGGTCTCGCGGTTAGGACGTTCCTCCTGACCGACATCGAAGGCTCAACCCGGCTCTGGCAGGCTCATCCGGACGCAATGCGGGCTGCGCTCGCCGGCCACGACGCCATCCTGCAGGCAGCGATCGAGGCCGCTGGCGGCACGGCCGTGAAGTCGACCGGCGACGGTGTGCTGGCCGTGTTCGACGACGCGGCACCGGCCGTCCGCGCCGCCGTCGATGCCCAGCTCCGACTCGCGGCGTCGAATTGGCCCGACATCGGGCCATTGCGGGTCCGGATGGCCGTCAACAGCGGATCCGTCCAGCTGCGCGGCGACGACTTCTTCGGACCGCCGTTGAACCAGCTGGCGCGGCTGCTCGCGATCGGCCACGGTGGCCAGATCCTGGTTGCCGAGGCAAGTCGCCTCCTCTTTGACCAGACCGATGTCAGCGAGTTCGATCTCGTCGACCGTGGCGAGCACCGGCTCCCCGATTTCGACCGCCCGGTGCACGTCTACGATGTCCTGGCGCCGGACCTTCCCCATGACTTTCGTCCGCTCCGCTCGCTCGACGTTGAGCATGGGAACCTGCCGGTCCAGATGACCTCGTTCGTTGGCCGCGAGCGCGAGCTGGCTGTCATCCACGGACTGCTGCCCTCGCATCGCTGCGTGACGCTCATCGGCCTCGGTGGCACGGGGAAGACCCGCTTGATGCTCGAGGCGGCAGCTGAACTGATGCCGGGATACCCCAACGGGGCCTGGCTAGTCGAACTTGCGCCAATCGCGGACCCGGCCCTCGTTCCGACCGAGGTGTGCCGGGCGCTCGGCATCCGGCCAGCGCCCGGTCAGCCCCCGCTCGACGCCCTGATCGATTTCCTGCGCGCCAAGACGGTCCTCCTCGCGATCGATAACTGCGAGCATGTGATCGCTGCCGCGGCTGATCTCGTTGAGGCGGTGGTGCAGGCGTGCCCGACGGTGGGCCTTCTGGCGTCGAGTCGGGAGCCCCTCGGCGTGCTCGGCGAGCAGATTGTCCCGGTTGCACCACTGCCGGTGCCAGCAACGGTCGGTGCCGGCCCAGGAGCCAGCCCGACCAGCACCGAGGAGCTCCTCCGTGTCGACGCCGTCGAGCTCTTCGTGCAGCGCGCATCGGCGGTGGCGCCCGGCTTCCAGTTGTCCGCCGCGAACGCGGCCGTCGTGGCCGAGATCTGCCGCCGCCTCGACGGCATTCCGCTCGCCCTGGAGCTGGCCGCCGCGCGGGTGAACGTCCTCTCGGTCGACGATATCGCGCGGCGGCTCGGCGACCGGTTTCGGCTGCTGACCGGCGGCCGGCGCACCGCCTCCCCTCGACAGCAGACCCTCCAGGCGGCGATGGACTGGAGCTGGGACTTGCTGAGCGAAACGGACCGCCAGCTGCTGCGACGGATGGCCGTGTTTACCGGCGGGTGGACGCTCGAGGGGGCTGCCGCCCTGTCGGCCGCTCTCGACGCGGCGGCGGGCCATGCCGGCCCCACGAGCGATTCCGCGCTCGAGGTCCTCGACGGGCTGGCGCGCCTCGTTGATCGGTCCCTCGTGATCGTCGACCGCGCAGCGTCAGGCACGCGCTACCGCGTGCTGGAGACGATCCGGCAGTATGCGATGGCTCGCCTGCTCGCCGCCGGCGAGGTGGATTCGGCTCGGCGTGCGCACCTCAAGGTGTTTGGTGACTTTGCGCACGCGGAAGTCGAGCGGCTCCACGGCCCGGAAATACTCGGCGTCCTCGCGCGCCTCGACGCGGAGCTTGACAACATCCGAACCGCCCTCGAGTGGGCGTTCGAAGCCGAGATCGAGGCTGGCTTGGACCTGGTCGTGACGCTGCGGCCGTACTGGGCCCTCCGCTCGGCCGGTCCGGAGGCCATCGAATGGATCGACCGCGCCCGCACGGCGATCGAAACGCTCCCAACGCCGGATCCGGCCGGGGCAAGGGCCCGGGATGCCCTGGTGGCACGCGTCCTCGGTGCGGCCGCCACCGCGTCTATCGAGTGGGAGACAAGCGCGTCCGGGATCGAGTGGGGCGAGGAGGCCGTCCGGTCCGCCCGCCGCTCGGCCGACGCCGTGGCGCTCGCGGATGCGCTCTACGGGCTCGCAAGCGCGGTTTCCTTTACCGGCGCGAATGCCGCGACCCGCCCCTTTGTCGACGAGTTCCTATCGCTGGCCCCGTCGATCGGCGATTGGTGGCGCGCGAGCCACCTCCAGGCGGCATTTGCGATTGTCCTGGCGCGAGACGATCCAGACGGCGCGGACGCGATGCTCGACGCCGCCGACGACGCCGCGGCGCGTTCGGCGGACCCGAGCGAGCAGGCGTATGTGACGCTTACGCGCGGCTGGGTTGCGGGCCTGCAGGGCCGGCTGGCGGATGCCGTGACCCGGCTCATGGACGCAGCGGAGCGCTATCGCTCGCTCGGCGACCGGCGTTTCGAGCTGGTGGCGCGCAGCGAGCTCGCCCACACCGTCCGGCGAACCGGCGATCCGCGCGGGTCCGAACCGCTGTATCGCGAGACGCTCGCGTCGTGGCAGTACGTCGGCAACCGCGGCGCAATCGCGAACCAGCTGGAGGCGTTCGCCTTCATCGCGGTCGCCAAGGGCCAGTTCATTCGGGCGGCCCATCTGCTGGGTGCCGCGGAGCATCTGCGCGAGGTCGCCGGAGCGACGCTATTGCCCCACGAGCGTGGCGAGTTGGACTCTGCCCGCGATCAGTTGCGCGGCGAGCTCGGAGAGCAGGAGTTGGCCATGACGTGGGCCGCGGGCGGTCGGATGTCGGCCAACGCTGCCGTCGCAGAGGCGCTTGGCGACTGACAGGCCCCTGGTGGACCGGGTTGCCAGGGTCGGCTGATCGCGTCGGCGGACTCTCGCGGCATCACCGGCGCAGGTGAGCCCACCCGCCGGCCCCTTAGGCAGGCTACGTTCGAACGGGCGGCGCGGTGCCCCCGCCTGCCAAGGTCGGTCAACGTCGAATCAGCCCACGACCGAGCAACTCGAGGTCACGGTGATGGTCGCCTATTCGATCACCTTGGGCGATCGGCGACACTCACGGCTCCCCGAACCCACGCCGATGAGCACGATCGGCTCATCGTGTGGCGGTCAAGAGCCCGAGACGATCGGCGACGGACCGCCTGGCGGGCAAGCCACCGGCGGATTGCCCGTGGTGCAGCTCACGCTGACCGGCGTGTATACGAGGATCGCCGCAGCGTAGAGCGCGACGACGACGGTCGAGATCAGGGCCTTCTGACGACCGCTCCACCTAGCCGACGCCCACACGAGCACCAGGCCGGCCACGCCGAGCCCGAGCCACCACAGCGGGCCGTACGGGAGCAGGAGGGCCGGCCAGGCCAGACCGAGGCAGGCGGCGGCCGCAACCTCCAGGGCACCCCACGACGAACCGGCCCGGGCCGACCTGCCGACCGGTGCCGGACTGGTTCCTTCTTGCTCGGGGCTGATGGCCGTGCCTTCCTCCGCCGCCACGATCTCCTCGGGCGAGCCGAGTCGGTCGAGGGTATTGCGCACCGTGACCTCGTCAGCAGCCCCAGCCTCGGCGAGCGCCGTGTCAATGTGCTCCCGAACCTCGGCCGCGAGCTCGGCTCGGCGACCGGCCGGAAGGCCCGCGGCCGCGGCGTCAAGCCGGCGCAGGTAGTCGGCGACGATTGGGTCGGTGGTCATCGAGAGCTCCAGTCGCTCAGGTGCCGAAGAGGGCGTTGACGGCCGTGGTGAACCGGGTCCAATCGCCGACGAACGCCTCGAGCGCCCGCTCGCCTGCGGCCGTCAGCCGGTAGTAGCGCCGGGGTGGCCCGGACTCGGACTCCCGCCATGTCGTCTCGACGAGGCCGTCGCGCCGGAGCCGGGAGAGGAGCGGATAGATCGTTCCCTCACTCGTCACCAGCCCGCCCCGGTCGGACAGGTTGCGCACGATCTCGTAGGCATACGACTCGCTCTGGTGCACGATCGCGAGCACGCAGTGCTCGAGGACCCCACGCCGGAGTTCGGTCAGCGGGTCGCGTGCCTCACCAGCTACCATGCCACGCATTGTAGGTCCGTCCCGCGAGTGCGTCAACCCGCGGGGAAGGGGATGGAAACTAGCCCGGGTGCCGATCGAGCTCGGCGGTTATCCCGGCTCGCCTTGGCCGTTGGTCAAAGGGAGCACCGATGGCGCCGTCGCAGGTCTAGTTCAAGTGTCAACACGGAACTCGGCAATCAGATGCGGCTCGAACCCGGGTCGGTCGGCGCGGTAGAGACGGGTTTAGGCATGACCCTGACCCTGTGCGCCCGCGACCTATCCGCGGTCTCGCGCAGACGGACCGCGCCCTGCGCGAGGCTGGCAAATGGGTGGTGCGTCGCGGGCGGCATCGCCGCGTCGGTTCCGGGTCTCCCCGCCAGTCGTGAGCCGCTCACAATGCCCACGATGCCTTCTAGTCGCGAATCCAGGCCCGCCTCCCGCTCCGCGTCGCTCGCTTCGGGGAGCCGCTCGTGATCGGGACGGCCGCGTTCCTCCGGCGCCAGCAGCGCGACTGGACGGTCACCGTCGTCCGAACGTCGCTCGACCGGCTGGCGTACCAGATCGTCTACCCCTACCTGTCGGTGTATATCATCGCGCTCGGGGCGAGCGCCACCGAGCTCGGCCTCGTCAACAGCCTCGGGCTACTGGCGGCCGGCCTCGTCAGCCCGTTCATCGGCTGGCTCATCGACCGATACGGACCGCGGTCCTTCTACCTCGTCGGGATCGCGCTGCTGATGGTCTCGTACCTCGTCTATGCCGTCGCCGGGAGCTGGCTCATGGCGATCGCCGCGATGGTCGCGTACTGGCTGGGCTATTCGATCAGTGGTCACAGCTGCTCGACGATCTGCGGGAACTGCCTCGTCAACCGCGACCGCGCGACCGCGATGATGATCTGTGAGACGGTGGGCGCGGGGCTCTTGGGGATCCTCGGACCGCTGATAGGGGCGGCCATCGTCGCCTCGTCCGGTATCGTGGACCCGGCATCGGTTCGCCCGCTCTTCCTGATCGGCTTCGGGATCAGTGCCGTGACCTTCGTGTTCGTGCTGACCCAGCTTTCGCCGCAGCGCTGGTCGAGCGGCCTCAGTCGCGGCTCCTTCATCCATGACCTGCGCTCGGTCGTCCGAGGGCGGTACCGCAGGCGCTGGCTCGCGATCGCCGCGGTCGGGCAGCTGCCGACCGGGATGGTGTTCGCCTTCTCACAGGTCTACGCGCACCAGGTGAAGGGTGCCGACGTCATGGTTCTCGGACTCATGGCCTCCGCGACCGCGCTCGTTTCGATCCTTCTCGCAATCCCGCTTGGCCATGCGGCCGACCGGATCGGCCGCAAGCGCGTCCTCTTCCTAACGATCCCACTGTTTTGCATCGCAAATCTCGTCCTCGTCTGGGCCCCCTCGCCGGCCTGGCTGGTCGTCGCGGGCGGCCTCCAGGCGTTCTTCTACCTCGGCGGCCCGATTGCCGCCGCCATGGAGCGCGAACTCGTGCCGGCGACGCAGATGGGCCGCTGGATCGGCATCGCGCGCGTCGTGCGCCTCCTCGTCGGCGCGCTGATGACCCTCGTCGCCGGTCTCATCTGGGATTCCGCAGGCCCGGCCTACGTCTTCCTCGCGTATGTCGCGATCGACCTTCTCGTCCGGGTTCCGCTCCTCGTCACGATGGACGACACGCTCGCGCTGCCACAGCAGTCCTCCCTCGACGCGGCGTGAGAGGTTCGCATGAGCTCCGGTACTCCGGGCCCCGGTGCATCAGAAGGTCGAGGACGCGCGGCAGCTCCGCGCCCACGAGGACTTCAGGCGACACGCGCGGACCCCTTGTCGAGCGCACGACCCGTCCGCGCCCAAGCGCCTGTGCCCCCGCGGACGGACGCCGAACCCTCGAATCCCTGCGCAAGCAGGAAGTCGGTTGCGGCGAGGCTTCGGTTGCCCGACTGGCAGATGACGAGGACGCGCTTGTCGCGCGGGAGGTTGGCGGCGCGCTTGGAGAGCTGGCCGAGCGGGATGTGGATGGCGCCGGGCACATGGCCCTGCCGGAACTCCCAGTCTTCGCGAACGTCCAGGACGCGTGCGTTGTGGTCGCGCAGGGCCGCGTCGAGTTCGTCGACGCTGATCTCCGGCGTGCTACGGCGCAGGAATGAGAACACAATTTCCTCCATACGAGTGGGTTGGGCAGGCCTAGACGACCTGCAGGGAGAGGTACGCGGCCAGCGAGAGCACGACCACGGCGAAGCCGCGGCCGAGCGTGGCCGCCGGCAATCGGGCTGAGAGCGTCCCGCCGATGAGGCCCGCGAGGACGGCGCCGGCAGTGAACAGAAGCGTGATGTTCGGATCGAACGAAATGCCCGTGCCGAGGTGCCCGGCGAGGGCGGTCGCGCTATTGATCGCGATGATCGGCAGCGAGGTGCCGATCGCCTGGCTCATGGGCAGGCGCGCGACGAGGACGAGCGCGGGCACGATGAGGAAGCCGCCGCCAACACCGAAGAACCCGGTCAGAAGCCCGACCCCGACTGCTGCCGCGAGGAACGGGCCGTACTCGATCAGTGGGCAGGATGCCGGCAGGAGTGCGCGAGCTCGAGCGCGGAACGAGCCCGGCGCTCGAGCGGGTTCCGGCGCCGGGACGAGCTCGATCGGTCGCACGGGCCGCGTCTCGTCGTTGCGACTCGCGCGCCGCCACGTGGCGACCGCGGCGACGACCATGAGGACGATGAAGCCCGCGAGCAGCAGCCTCGCGGGGACGGCTCGGTTGAGGTAGCCCCCGACGGTGGTCCCGATGACCCCGATCGCACCGAAGGCGATTGCCCGGCTCCACAGCACGTTCCCGCGCCGGGCGTGGGCCACGCTCGCCCACGTCGCGGTGATCCCCACGATCACGAGCGACATCGTCGTCGCCGCGTGCGCGGAGACATCGAGCGGGCCGACCAGGAGCGGCACGGTGATGATCGAGCCGCCGCCCCCGACGAGCCCGAGAGCGAGCCCGACGAGCGTCCCGAATACGAATGGCATGGCTGCGGGTGTCAGGCGAGCGTCTGGGGCGAGGCGCTACGCGTGCGCTGCCGCGCCGAGCACGCTGTTGACGCGAATCACGGGCGGGTGCTCGAAGTGCTTCTTCACCGCGCACTGCTCGGCGGCTCGGACGACCGCCTCGGCATACTTCGCCGGGAAATCCTCGGACAGTTCGATCGTGACCTGCACGTCGGTCACCATCCCGCTCGTCGGGTCGCTCTGCATCCGCTGGACGAGCCGAATTCCATCCGTCGCGATGCCACGCTGACGGCAGAAGCCGAGGACATAGATCCCGGCGCACGTCCCGATCGTCGAGAGGAACGTCAGGAACGGCGTGGGCGCGGAACCATCGCCGCCGCCGCGCGGGGGCTGGTCGGTCGGCACGACGAACTCGCCGAAATGGGCGTCGACGCGGGCGCCGCCGGGGAAATCGATCACCATTTCCATGTCTGTCACCTTTCCGGTCAGGCCGCGACGACGGCAGCGGGTGCCTCACGCAGGATCGCGAGGAGGTTCGAAAGGCACGAGGACACGGCTACTTCGACTCCAGGGACTGAATGACTCGCTCGAGCCGCTCGCGCGCCTCGCGCGCGACGGGCTCGATCGCCGGCGTCTCGACGATCCCGAGCGCCGCCTGCGGGTCCATCGCTTCGACGATCGTGTCGGCGCCGTCGGAGCGGAGGACGACGTTGCACGGCAGGAGCGCGCCCACCGAAGGATCTGCCTCGAGCGCGCGATGAGCGAGCGGCGGGTTGCACGCGCCGAGGATCAGGTAGGCGGGCTGGTCGATCCCGAGCCGTGCCTTCATCGTGGCCTCGACGTCGATCTCGGTCAGGACGCCGAAGCCCTCCGCCTTGAGCGCGGCTTCGACGCGCGGGCGGACGTCGGCCACGGAACCCGTAAGCCGGGTGCCGAACGTGAACTTCGTGAGTGTCGTCATCGTTACCTCTGGGGCGCCGTGACTGGTTCACGGCCGGGTGCAGCCCGCACCAGGCCCATGCGCCGTCCGACGATGCGGTGGATAACGTCGCACGCGTCGACGATCTCGGGCTCCGCGAGGTGGTAGTAGATCGTCGTTCCGTCGCGCCGCGTGGCGACGAGGCCGGCCGACCGAAGCACGGACAGGTGCTGGCTGGCGTTCGCAAGCGAGCAGCCGATCTCGTCCGACAGCTCAGTCACGGAGCATTCCCCGTCCCGGAGGACGTCGAGGAGCGTGAGGCGCTTCGGATCGGTGAGAACCCTGCAGACCTCGGCGTGGAGCCGGTAACGCTCCGGATCTCGTTGTCTCATATCGTTCATCCGCTGCCTCCATCGTCCCTGTTGCATCAGCCGTCGCATACAGTACCGCTCATTGCGTACTTGCGCAAGTAGCAGAGTAAGGGGCGGGCATGTGCGATGACCGGGCCCAGAGAAGCCGGTCACGTTTCTGGCGCCACCCCTGGCCTCAGGTGGCGACGCTGCCGGCGTCGAGCTCATCCTCGATGCCGCCACGAGGTCATGCAGGCTCAGGTAGGGCGCATGCGCTCGGGCCGAAACCCTACGAAACGGCTCGGCGCCCGACGATCAAGTAGGCCTCCATGGGACCGTATCCGCGAAGGTCGATCGGACCGCGCGGTTCCGCATCGAACATGTCCTTGAGCTTTCGCCAGGTATCGGCGCTGACCTGGACACGGCCAGGGATGCCCTGCGACTCCAGCCTGCTGGCGATGTTCACGGTTTCGCCCCAGATGTCGAACGCAAACTTCCGGTCACCGATTACGCCACCGATGACCGACCCTGAATGCACGCCGACTCGGAGCCGAAGGTCGGCGATTCGGTCGCTCTCCTGAGTAGCGGCCTCGATCATCGCGAGACCGAGATCGACGACGCGGGCTGCGTGGTCTTCGAACGGCCCAGGCAGACCGCCCGCGGCCATGTACGCATCCCCGATGGTCTTGATCTTCTCGAGGCCGCGGTCGGCCACGAGCTCGTCAAAACGGGCAAAGAGCCGGCCGAGCAGCCCGACCAGCTCGTCCGCCGGCAGACGCGCGGTCAACGGCGTGAACCCGACGATGTCAGCAAACAGCACGCTGACAGCCGGATACACATCGGCGATCGTCCGCTCGCCCGCGAGGAGGCGCGACGAGATCGACTCCGGAAGAATGTTGAGCAACAGCGCGTCGGCCCTTTCCTTCGCGAGCCTCAACGCGTCTGCCTGGCGGGTGATGACGATGTCCTGATAGAAGACGCGGCGACGTGACTGCTCGAGGAGTCGCAGAGCCAGAAGACTACCGATGACGGCGGCCCCGAAGATGAACGTGTCGACGAGGAGGCTGCTCCGGCCCGAATAGAGAGCGGCAGCTACGACGAAGCCGACGACGATGACGGCCGTGCGCAACGCGGCAAAGATGAAGGCGGTCCGTGCGACGAAGCCGAAGATGAAGAGCAGCATGATCGCGCTGATCCCGTATCCGGGCAGGACGCCACCCGCGGATGCAAGCCAGAGGATGACCAGCCCGTTCACAGCGGTCAGCACGGAAATGATCGAGTGCTGTCGATCTAGCGTGTCCGCCCCGGCCGACAGCAGGAAGCCTGCCGAGTTGAATACCGCCATCGCGAAACACACGGAGATCGCGAGATCCGGAGGAACCGGCGTGCTCGTCGGAATGACGACGATGGCCAAGAGCCACAAGACCGACGCAGCGCCCGTGGCAATGCGGAATCCGGTCTTGCTCTCCGCGCCGCCTTGGCGCTGATAGTGCCCTTCCACCCGGTCGTCGAGGAACCGCAGCGAGCCTCGTCGGAGAGCCCCACCGTCGGCACCGAGCTCGATCGTCGGTCGATCCGTCGGCGCGGACGTCTTTCGCGCAGCCGCTGAACCCTCGCCGCCCTCGGGACGTGCGCTGGTCATGAGCCGATGCCGGACCGACTTGGTCACCTGTCCATGCCTGCCCGCGGCTCGGGATCTGGAAGCGACTGAGCAGCCATGGTCGAGAGGGTAGCAACCGCCCGCTCGGTCGGACGAGTCTTCGGGTCGCTCGGTCGCGGCTTGGGGCGGACTGGCGGGGCACCCGATCAGGCCGCCTGAACGCCTCGTCGGCAAGGGACGGCCGGGCATAGGCATCGACGCCACATAGGCATGGGCTTCGGTCAGCCAGGAGCGAGCATCCAGTAGAACGGGGCCGATCGGGAGGCATAGTTCGACCTATCGTGACCCTCCACGAGGCGAGCTCGAGTCGGACTAGGAGGTTAGTCGCGGATGCACCGGATCCTGGCCATGTCGGCTTCGATTGTCATTGCACTGGGTGCGGTCGCCGCGAACGGCCAGGCTTCGATCAGCCGAGGCGAGGGACGGCCTGCGACCGAGGCGGCCGCCTTCTCGCCGGCGGCCGCCGCTGCCCGGGGGGCATCGGCCGGCCACGCGGGCTGGACGGGCGAGCAGCTTCTCGGATCGACGAAGGACGACGACTGGGAGCCGGCCGTGGCGACCGACCCGGTTGCCCCCTACGTCTACGTCCTGACGACCCGCTACAGCGGCAAGAAGGCGTGCTCCAACTGTCCGAACCCGGCCTTGATCCTGAAGGTCTCGAAGGATGGCGGGCGAACCTTCGGCGCTGACCAGTTCCTGTGCGCCTGCCCGGGCATCTCAGGTCAGAACGACCCACAGATCTCGGTCGCCAAGGACGGAACCGTGTATTCGGCGTGGCTGAACGACTACGTGCCCGGCGTCGTGTTCTCGAAGTCGAGCGACCACGGCCGCACCTGGACAAAGCCGATCGCCCTCAAGACACCTGCGATCGCATTCGGCGACAAGCCGGCCCTCGCGATCTCGTCAACCGGCCGAGACGTGTACGTCGCCTGGAATGCGAGCGACTCGTACATCTCGGCCTCTCACAACTTTGGGGCCTCGTTCGCCGCGCCGATCAAGACGAACACGAACACCCGCTACTGGTTCGCTTATGCCGGTGCGGTCGCCCCCAACGGGACCGTCACCTTCAGCGAGACGAACTACAGCCAGGACAGCCTCGGACCCGTCCACGTGGACGCGATCCGCTCGACCGACGGCGGCAAGCACTGGCACACCGTCCAGATCGATACGGTCTCGCAGCAGCCGCCCTGCGTGTCGGATGGTTGTCCGATTGATTTCTACGGGCCGTCTGATCCGATGGCGATGGATGCGACCGGCCGGCTCGTGGTCATGTATCAGGGGGCCTCGGTGCTTTCCGGACCGCAGCGTGTTTTCGTTCGCTACTCGAGTGACGGCGGGTTGACCTGGTCGAAGCGGACCGACATCGACGGCGGTCCACTGGGCACGAACGCTGCCTTCGGGGCGGCAGTCGGACACGGCACGGGCGATTTCCGCCTCTGGTACCAAGACGACCGAAACGGCGCGGCCGGCTGGAACACCTGGTTCCGGAGTTCGACGGACGGTGGCCGGACTTGGTCGCCCGAGGTGCGCCTGTCGAACCGATCAACTGGAGCCCCCTACAAATCATCGGCTGGATACGCCCAGCCATATGGAGACTACGGGGAAATCGCCGTCACGAACGCTGGACAGACGATCGCCGTCTGGGGCGAGGGAGCCAGCTACGCAGGCCCGGGTGGGACGTGGTTTGACCGCTCGATCGGCGACGACCACTAGGCGTCCTAATGCTCAGTGGCTATTCGCCGACGACGGGTTCATCGTGTTCTGGCACTGCACCTTTTTTCGGGGAGTAACCTCCGCCTGTGACGTCCGTGGGGACCGATAGGTGCCACACTGACACGACCAGGAGCGGATGGGGTGGGGAGAAGGATCCGGGTCGGGGGTAGGCCTCCGATCACTTGGCGTCCGTGCCGGCGTCATCTCATCGCGCTGGCGGCGCTCGGGGTCTGCCTCGCAGGCTGCGGTCTGAGCTTCGGCCCGGGTGTGGATGACTCGGCAAAGCTCCGTGAGCAGGCGCAAGCGGCATTGACCCGATGGGCGGCCGCCGTCGCGGCCGCCGGCGGGCCGTCGGCCTTCGTACAGGTTGGCGATCGGACGCTCCAGCTCGGCGATTGGGAACAGTCGGTCGGCGACAACAACAAGCTCGCGATGTTCGCCGGCCTGGTTGTGTCGACGATCCCGCTCAGCGGTCTGACTCCGTCTGATGGGCGGGTGGAGTGGCCGGATGGCAGCGCCTCGACGGTTGCCCTGATTTCGCCCGAGCAGGCGTTCAAGGAGCTCAAGTCAGATGCCGGCGGGTCAGCCTGTTCGGGCTGCCAGCCGTTGCAGATCGTCAAGGCCGAGTTGACGAGCGGACCGGTCAGCACAAGCCGGGGCACGGCGCAGGCGCCCATTTGGATGTTTTCCCTTCAAGGCACCGCAGTGCGGCTGGCCCGAGTCGCCGTCGCGATGAGCGTCACCGTCACGCCTCCGGCCTGGGATCCAAACAACCCACCGATCGGCCTGGCGATCAACGCAGCGAGCGGGTCGATGACCTCTCGGCAGCTGACGGTCAGCTTCACTGGCGCCCCGGGCCCGGCAAGCGAGGGTTGTGGCGCCGACTACACCGCCGAAGCCGTCGAGTCGGGTGACGCCGTGGTCGTGATCGTCATCGAGCACTCGAACCTGACCCTTGGGGCCTGCTCGGCGGTTGGCGCCACCCGCACGGCGACGGTTGAGCTTGCCGCGCCACTTGGCAACCGAGCCGTGCTCGAGGTTCAGCAGGGCCTACCGGTCCCTGTCTCGCTTGCTCCGTGACGTGTGGCTTACCACGAACAACTCAAGGTGCGCTGGGCTGGAGCGACCTCAATAGGCCCTGTCAAGCGCCGGCCAGGAAGAGTCGCCAGCCGCCGTTGCCCCTCGCGCTCCGATAGACGAAAGTCGCCAGCGCCGGCCTTGCCAGTGCCCTTGCCGGATCCCTGCCAGTTGCGTTCGGCTTGGTCATCTAGCCCGCCCGGACACTGGGCTGGACCGGGGTTCGGGGGGTAGTCTTGTGCCCCAACGCGGCCTCTTGCCGGGCCTGTGCGGCCATTGGAGGGTGGGGTTTGGATCGACCGAAGGTGGTCAGGAAGGACGAGCTCCGTGGCGAGCCCACGCCGACGCCGGGCGTAACGCGCTTTGAGGCGTTCGCGGACGGGCGCGTCTGGGTCGGACGCGTCGAGAACGCAGCCTTCCAGGCATCCGGCTGGCACGTCCACCCTGGACACGACACCTATGGGCACGTCACCCGGGGCCGGTTCTTCGTGGAGTCCGGCCCCGCCGGGTCCGAGCGAGTCGAGATCGGGCCGGGCGACTTCGTGTTCATCCCCAGGGGCGCCGTCCATCGCGAGGGCAATGCCGGCGCCGAGCCGAACCATGGCGTCATCGTTCGCGTGGGCGATGGACCGCTTACGGTGAACCTCGACGGTCCCGAACCCGGCTGACACTTGCCGCCCTGCGCTCGTGGCTGGCCGATCTCGGCGTCGTGATCGAGGGCGGGGAGGCTGGTCCGGTCGCGGCCTTCGCTGATCGCCGGATCGCGATCCGCTTCGGCCGCTAGAGCGCTCGGGCCGCGTCTACGAGCGAGAACAGGCCGTAGCCGATCACTCCAAGACCAATCAGGATCATCGAGAGCTGCTCCGATAGGGTGAGCAGTCGGGCGACCCGTCCATGTCGCGAAGGCCCCCTCAACCGAGCCAGGCCGCTGACCGTGATCAGCAGGCCAAGATCGATTTGTATCAAGCCCAGGCCGAGATCCCGGAAGGCCGCATTCGGCACGGTGAACAAGAGAAGCCCCAGCAAGGCTGTTATAGCGACGCCGAGCTGGAACCGGCGACCAGGCGGAGCAAACGGGAGACCAGCAGATCTCATCGGCGGGATCATACGGGGCGCAGGTGGGCGAACCGACCGACCCGACGACGGGTGCCCCGATCATGCCGAGTGCTCGGCTTTCGCTGCTTCCTGGCGTCGGGTCCGGTTCACGAGCACGAACCCAGCTCGTGGGTGAGTTAAGCAGGCGCTATCCCTCTCGCCCCGACCAAACCCACCAATCCGGTGTCCGAGTTCGAATCCGGCCGGCAGTGCCGCGTCGAGACTCGAGTCGATCGCATCGTCGGTGAGCTCGTATTCGAGCCGCTGGACGCGATAGGGCTCGTGCGCGATCGTCCTGGTGGCAGTTCCCCCGGCGGAGCTGACTGACGTTCACGATGACCAAATCGTGGGCCAGGCTTGACGCCGACACGGTTACTGGCCTTGGCAATCCACCCAAACCACCTGCGCCTGGCCGATGTTGCCGGCCCACACCGTGGCCCCGACAAAGCGCACGCCGGTGACCGCTTGGAGCCTCGGCAGGCAGGTCGGCCAGCCACTGTCATGCTGGCTCCCAGTCTCGTCCGTCCAGCGCACCGACGAGCGGAAGCCGTACGACGCGTCGCCCGCCTGGAGCGTTGCCTGGTCGGCTCCGACGTACCCATCCCCGATCAGTACGCTCGGATGCGTCGCGTTGTACTCGCCGGCGGCATAGCCCCCGACGGACACCGCGATCACGAGAAGCATTCCACCGACCACGGCGAACGTGCGTTGCCTCAGGTTCATGCTTCCCCTGCAGGTTGCGCCCGACTTCTGCGTTTGTTCGTAGCCTACCCTGCCGAACAACCGGCACGATGAGAACGTCGTGTGGTCTCGCTCCGAAGGCGCCTTACTCCGGCGACCAAACAGGGGCATATTCCTTGCGACACCCCGGCCCCAGTAACTCCCTTGGGTGCTTGGGCCGACAGGACGACATCGATCGGCGTATGCCGCAGCAGCTCCCTGGCCTCGGCCAGCGAGCCTGCCGTGCCCGCGACCGAAATCCCGGGCTGGGCCGGACCCGCGCCACCCCGGTATTCGCGACGCCGCAATCGCTCGGGGCGGACGCGGCGATCTGGACGGGTGGCGCGTTCGTGGTGTCAGGCACCCAGATCCTCGGCGACGGGCGCTACATCTGGACCTCGACGGACGGGCTCGGTTGGTCGGTCGCCGACGTGCAGGGTGCAACCACTCCATCGCTGGCGGGATTGGCGATGACTGGGTCGACGATCGTCTTGGCCGGTGCGCCATCGGGCGGTGGCCAGGTCCTCCTGTGGGAGTCGACCGGTGGCCTCTCGTGGCAGTTGGCCCAGGCACCGGCGGTCATGGATGGAGGTGTCCCCATGCGGATCGTGGCCGGACCGAACGGTCTGCTGATCCTGAACTCGAGTACTTCTGGCACGACCGGCTGGCTCGGCACTCGCTAGGCTGCCCTCACCATCAACTCATCGTGCACGCGGTGACTGGGGAAGTGCATCGCCTGGCGTACTCTTCGGTCGCTAGTTGGCTGGCGGGTTAACGGTAGGAGGAGTCGGGGGAGTGTCAGGATCCACGTCGGGCCACTGGCGGATCGATGAGGGCGAACTCCCTGGCTGCCCCGTCGGGAGCATCGTGTGGTTCGTGAACGACGGTCCCGCGGCTCAAGTCGTGCGCGAGGGCGTCGGTGCGGTCGCGACGCTCACCAGCGCGAGCACGACCCAGACCGCCTCTGCCGACGGCGCTACGATTGTTCTGGTCAACCGATCCGAGGCTTGGCAGGCGAAGTTATCGCGTGTTCCGGACATGCGTCCGGCAGCCTGGCCGACGCCGCCCGCGGCGCCCCCACCCCCGACCACTGGGTCCGCTCGCCCGCCTGGCAAGCCGAAATCGAGGCCGAGGCCCGGCCCGACATCGTCGTGCGCAGGTACGCGGGCAAGCGCAGTGAGGCTCAATTGAGCTACCAGCGCGACGCTGTCCAGATGACCGCGGCGGGCTGGCATCCGATCAAGGAGCTCTACGAACGTCCGCCGGTCGATCGTGCTCGAGTGTTGCTTTTCGGCCTTGCCGCGTACTTTGCCCGGCCGACGGGCGCGCTCGTCGTGACGTACCAGCATCGGTCAGACGGCGCGTGGTAGGCCAACGGTCGGGTGGAGCGGACAAAGACGGACCGCCTCCCATGAACGATCACTTGGGTCGCCTGCTCGACGACATCGACGAGGCCTCCGGGGTTCGGGCTTGACTGAGGCATCCGTCCTTCGGGCGGCCCTCACGGTCGAGGCCATCCACAAGGCGATGGGCCATGGCATTCCAGCGTGCGTCCGTGATCTGGTCGTTGAGCTGTCCAGGAGTCTTGAGAAGGCCGCCTTCATGATCGAGGCGGATCAGTTGGGCCCGACTGCGGCGGCGGCCTACGATCGGTTTCAGTTGGCGCTCAAGCACCATTCACTCATGGTGACGCCAGGTGTCCGGGCTCCCGTCTCTCGGGCTCAGTCCGGTCCTTCGTCGGCGTCAGCCTCCGCCTTGGTATGGTGGATCGTCCCGGGCGCGTGCTTGGGTGCGGTGTAGACCGTGTAGAGCTTGAGGTCGGCTGAGCCCTCATTGACGAAGTTGTGGCGCGTGCCGGCCGGGACGAGGACGAGCCGGCCGGGCGAGACCGGGCTACGCTGCCCGTCCAGAACGGCAATCCCCTGACCCTCGACGAAGACGAGGACCTGGTCGACATCGCTGTGGACCTCTTCCCCGATCTCGCCCGCGGGTGGGATGCACATCACGACGACCTGGGCGTGCGGTCCGGTCGAGACGACCTCGCGAAAGTACGAGTTGCGCCTTGTCCGGGCGAGGATGTCCTCGTTGAACGGTGTCATGACCTTCTGAGCAACGTCGATTGTCATGGTGACCTCCTGATTGTTCAGCGAGCGTGCGCTTCCCCAATCGCTCGGCGCCAGAGCCGACCGGCCTGTTCCCCGGGCCGCCGGTGCCGCCAGGCCTGTCTAGCTGCCGGACGGGACTCGTGGCTTCTTCGACTCGGCGTCGGGGCTCGCCAATCACGGTTGACTGCGACGTGAGCGGAGCGAACACGACGATGTCATAGCGCGGCTACTTCCTGGTTCGAGGCACCCACGCGAAGCAGCAAGGGTTCGTTCGACGCCGGCATCTGGGACAGACCGAACAACTCAGGGTTTGTATGGGACCTCACTGACATCGAGCTGGCCGCCAACGTTGGCGATGTCGAAGGTGAACCAGGTGTTGTTGTTTGGCCCAGCAAACACGCTTCCCATGAAACCGCCGTCCGGCGAAGGGCAGGGTGAGGCTGAGCTCAAGCATTCGGCCGGGACGCCGCGGACAATGAGCGTCTGAACCTGGGCCTGGCGGCTGCCGAGGGCCGCGGTCGCGGCCGCGATCATCTGATTGCACAGGTCTCTCGTCAGCGACCGCAAATCGCAGGCGACGTACGGATCAAAGGCGGGCGCGGATCCAGCCGCAGCCTCTGCGGCGGCCCTGGAGCCGACGTTCACCTCAATGCTGATGGACGGGCTCACCTGATCGTTGATCTGGAATGAGCCCTTAGCGGCTGTTGTCTGCAGGAAGCCGACGCACGCGGCAATCGGGTGAACGTGCGATGGGGTTGAGCCAGGTTCCGGCGCTCCGCCCAGGTGGCTGCCGGCGCTGATCCACGTTTCCATCGATGCATCCGAGCACAGGGACGGATCCCCGTCGATTTCGGCCCGTTCGAGGGCGGCCCACCAGGTCGGGCTACTGACGCCCGTGGTCGGATCACCGAAGGGATCGGTCTCGGCGATGATCGCCTGCCAGGTCGGTCGCAGGGTCAAGGCGCAGACCTGCCGGAGCCAGTCCGAAGGCAGGGGGCGACAATCGCTCGTGGTTGAGATCGTGAGCGTCGGCCCGGGCGATCCCCCGGATCCGAGCACGCTGACCCGATACGGTGCGCCTGCAATCGGGCTGGGACTGACGGTCGTGTCGGCGGGTGGCGTGGCCGTCGGCGTCGGCGATGGGAGCGCCGTCGAGGACGGTCGTGGCGTCGCGCATCCAGCAAACAGAAGACAAACGAGGACGGCCGCCAAGGTCTTCATTGCCGAGTTGACGTTGCTCGTGCTGGACGGGTTGCGCAAGAGCCATGGCGCCGTTCCATGCGCCCACTGTGCGCAGGTACGTCACGACGCCCTCATCGTGGCGGCAAGACGCTCAAGCCAGGCGTACCTCACGACGCACCGACGCTAGGGCGAACCGTTCTCAGACGTATCTCAGGGTCGCCTGCGATCTTCGGATCCAGGTCGATGGGACCGGACTCCCATCGAGCTCGATGCCATCGGCCCGGCGCGATCACCCGCTCCCTCCTCGGTGGGTTCCGATCGTTGTCCGGGTCGGTTGCTGACTGGAGCGTGATCGATGGTGCGAACACCCGACTATGCCGAGCTGGTGGCCACTGGCGAAGACCTCCGACGACGGCTGACTTCGGCCGGCACGTCGGCCGAGGCGATTGGGGTCGTCGTGGACGAGATCCGGTCGTGGCAGCGTCGCTGCGCCTGGGTCGTCGTGGCCCGGAGCCCACGCGCCGTCGCTCGATTTCGATCTGAAGTCGGATCGTTTCAACGCCCGGTGCGCGAGCTGGACTTGACAACTGGCGAGCCGGAACGTCTTGCGACCGCGCTGTCGAGATGGGTCGGTGTGCTGGACGACCTGAGGCAGGACCCGCAAGAGGGACGGAGCCCACGCCGACATCTAGCCCGCTTGTGACATGTCACCCGCCTTCGCCTCGAGGCGTCATTAGAGAACGTTGTGGTGGCTGAAGGAGTGATCGAATGCGTGGCGTCCTGCTGACCATCGGGCTGGCATTGGTTCTGATTGGGTGCGCTGGGCCGAGCACCCCCGAGCCGTCGGTGGGAGCCGGATCGGTCGCCCCATCAGTTGGTCCGAGCGAAGCTCCCAGCGTTGCCCCGAGCCCGGCGCCCAGCAAGACGCCCGTCCCCACGGCGAAGGCGATTGCGGTCTGCCTTTCGACCCAGCTGGCGGCCAAGGTGACAGGCTGGCAGGGCGCGACTGGCCATCAGATCGCGACCGTCACGCTCACGAATACCTCGACCACCACCTGCACAGTCCAGGGCACGCCCGAGGTCGAGCTCCTCGACGCCCATAAGAACATCCTGATCGACTCGCAGACCGGCGGCCCCAACGGCCTGCCCCACATCGCCAAAGGCGCGCCTGCCTTCCACCTCGCCCACGGAGGGTTCGTGAAGACGCTCGTCCAGGACGGCAACTACTGCGGTGCCGTGCCCACGCTGCCAACGACGATTGCTTTTGTCCTGCCCGCCAACGCTGGACGACTGATCGCAGCAGCGGCACCGGGCGGAGGCGTACCACCGTGCACGAGCACCCCGGGCTCGCTCGGCTCGATCTCGATGAACGGCTGGACGAAGTAGGCCAGCCCCAAGGTCGCACCTTCCGATTACGGGCCATCAAGACTGGGTCTTGGTTTCGTCCTCGACTGGCCCGGCGACCCCCGGATGATCGGAGCCGGACGAGGCCGAGCCAGAGCCAAGGCTTGGCCACGGCGCTCCGACGAGCCCGAGGGGATGGATCGCACTGTCCGCCCGCTGTCGACCGATGAGCCAGGGCACATTCGGCGCGAGCAGCAGGATGGCCACGATGAGCCACCACGTTTGACCGTAACTGAACGAGGCCGTGACAGCCAACAGGAACCAGAACGCAGCGCCCCGCAGGCCAAGGAGGCTCGGCAGGCTCACGGTCAGGCCGTGGAGGTAGACGGTCGGGCTGGCGACGATCGCGCTCAGTCCGAGGGAGGCCAGGCCGTCCCGACCAGAGCGAGTCAAAGCGACCCCAACCGCGGCCACCGCCAACAGGATGGCTGCAGCTGGACCGATATAGCGCCCCAGAGCGATGCCCTCGATTGTCTGATTGGAGCCAGCAGTCTGCGCAAAGGCGGCTAGACCGACGAGCCACTCCCGCCAGGACGCGATCCCGACGATCGGAAGCGTGACAAGGATGAGGGCCGCCACCCCCGCCAGGCCCCGTCCCAGGGCACCCCAGCGACGTTCGCGCGGGAGCCACAGGCTCGTGATCCCAAGCTGGAGCTTGGTCATCGTGACGATGACAAGGAGTGACGGCAGAAGCGGCGCCGCGGCGAAGGCGAGGAAGACGAGTGTGTTGACATTGCCGGTCCACAGGCCCTGGACGAACGGTGGCCAGACCAACAGGACCGGGACCCACCCCCAGCGCACGCCGACGAGGCGCAGCCCGGCTACCGAAGCGACGAGCGCCAGGACGAGCCAGCCAGCCTCGACCATCGGACGGGGCAGGATCGAGAGGACAGCCAGGAAGGGCAGCGTCACTGGCGGGTACACGAATGGCAGCAACGTCGGGTCGTGGGGCAGGCTGCGGAGGGCCACCTCCGTGTACACCGGCAGTCCGTGGAGCTCGGCCGAGCCGGCGCGCAGGTACAGCAGCAGGTCCCGGTCGAAGACGGTCCCAATGATCCGGACATCGGCTTCGAGCATCGCTGCAATGGCGATGGCGACGAGGACGACCCAGGCGCTCGGCCGGGATCCGCCCGAGCCCGCAAGCCAGCCACCGACGGCGATCGCGCCGCCCGGCATCGCGAGCAGGAGCAGCTCCTGACCGCGAAGGCCGACCTGGACGAGGTGCAAGGCCTCGCCGCCAGCGAGCAGCAGCGGCACGACCACGAGCAGCGCACCGGCGACCGCGACGAGGCGGCCGAGGCTAGCGGCGCGACGAGGGCCGACCCCAACCACGGCCGCCGACGCAACGAAGAACACGACAACTGGGACCAGGATCAGGCCGGGGTAGGCAATCCCGCGGGCGCTGGGGCCAGGGGCGACGAACACCAAGAACGCCGCGGCCGCCAGCGGAAGGACCCATGGCCAGTAGGCCGCAGGGCCAACTCGGAGCGTGAGGTCGGGAGACGAACGGCTCGGAGGCATCGTCCACCTGCGTGATCCGGTCCGGGACGCTCCCGTTGTCGTCGGATTGTGACTGGTCCGCTGCGCCTAACACGTCCGCGTTGCAGCGATCCGGTCCGACGCACCATTCCGGTCGTTTCGGTCGCGAACCCAAGGCCTGAGCCGGAAGGTCCGCCCTAGGCTCTTGCGCAACCAGCCGGCCAAGCGCAGGGGTCTACCTGACGATGAAGACGTTCGCGGCCGCTCTGCTGTGTGCCCTGCTGGCTGGCGGTGCGTCACGCAAGCCTCGAGGCGTTCACCGTTCCGCCGGCCGACTGGGTCATGCCCTGCAGCCCAATGTGCTAGGTGCCGCTCGAGGCACCCCGAAACGTCGTCCGGACGCGCTTATCGGACGGTTCGTTGGCGGCATCCCGCAAGCGTGTGCACTGACGGCGGGCGACAGTCATTGCCTTCGCGTGGTGACGTTGGGGGCGCTTACTGCCGCATCCCAACCCCTGATGCCGCGACGGGTGGATCGTGAGCTGTGGGTCGGGGCGCAGAAGGGCGAAACTTCAGGCCCTGGAACGGCGTCCTACTCTGGGGTCGCACGTCATGAGGCGGGGCATGTTTGACTTGCGTCGGCGCACAAGCTCGTTCGCGATTGTCCTGCTTGGAGCAGCCCTAATCGCCGGCTGCTCAGCCTCGTCCACGGCGGCTCCTTCCGTGGTGCCATCAAGCTCTTCCAGGGACCAGCCCACGACCTCGGCGGGACCCTCCGAGAGTTCGCCGACCGCCACGCCGCTCCCGTCACCGAAGAGCTGGGGGTCTGAGGGCTCGAGCCTCCTGACGATCGCCTACGACTCTGTTCATTCGATGGTCTGGTTCGTCACCGGCAACGCCGCCGGTGCGCCCGTCCTCCGGGGCGTCACTACGGCCACCGGAGCGGTCACTGACGTTCAGCTGCCCGGCGACGGGTCGTCGCAGTACATCGGAGAGTTCAGCCCGCTCAAGGTCGATCCGTCCGGTGCGGTCTGGCTCGCCAACAACGACCGCCTCGTCCGCTACGACCCAGCGACGAAGAAGTTGGGCTCAATCACGTTCTCAACGAGGGTCGTCGGGGCGTTGCCAGGGGCGACCAGCGGCCCGCTCCAGGGGACGTGGCCGAGCGGGCTCGGGTTCTTCAATGGCAAGGTCGTGCTCGCCCGAGCCAATGTGCCATGGCTGACCGAGATCGACGCCAGTCTTCGGGCGGTGGGCCGGATCCCGATCCCCGCGGTCGACGCGGGCGCGAAGGACCTGCTCGCGACCAGCTCGGGCGATCTGCTCCTCCTGCCCTGGAACGACCTGTGCGTCACGCCCGGGAGTCCGATCGCGCTCCTCAACGCCGACGGCGCCGTTCTTGGCCAGGTTGCCGTGGGCGGCGACCACCTCTATGCGCTCGGCAGCTCCATCCTGGTGTCCGGTGGTCCCGGCGGTGCCAATGTCATCAGCGGGACGACGGTCTCGCCCGTCCTGCCGGACCCAGGTCCCTACTGCTCACTCCATGCCAACTTCGCGGTCCCCGATCCGCGTGCGGGCGTGACCCTGTTCGTGCGCGGCGGAGGTACAGGCGGCCTGAGCAAACTCGAGCACGTCGTCGACCAGACGGTCGTCGCCGCCGTGACGTTCCCGCCGGTCGATATCTCGAACGCACCGAAGCCGCCTCAGGCGTCGCCCCTGACGACGACCTCGTTCTGGCTCGACGCGATGGCGACCGACGCCACGGGCACGACGTGGTTCGGCTCGGGAGACACCCTGGAGTCGGTCGGGCTGCCGTAAGGGCTGCTGGCCGGCGCTCGTCTCCCGCACGATGACCACGTTGCGCGGTTGGCGTGGTGCCGAGACGGCGTCATCGAGCTCGCTAGGTCAGCGGCAAGGGCCCCTGGTATCGGTCGGCGCGGGCGCTGCCGCCGCCTGCGACGAGGACCGTGCCGTCCGGCAGGAACGTGGCCGTGCCGTAGGCCGTGGTCATGGTCAGCGTGCCGGCCCGACTGAACGTTCCCTTCGCAGGGCCCGGTGCTCTCGCGCTCGCGACCTGCCGCCGTCCGACATTGATGTGCCGACCTCTTTCGCAGGCGCTATGGTCCTCATGCGGACGCGTCCAGCCCGCCCGCATGTGCCGAGGAAGAACATGTGAGACAGGAGCTCGATCGCCGGCTTGTTGCCGTGGCCTTCACCGATATGGTCGGCTACACCACGATGATCCAGACCGACGAGCGCCAGGCCGTCGGCAGGCGCGACCGGTACTGGCGGGCGGTCGACCGTCATCATCGGGCCTTCGGCGGGACGATCGTTCAGCGGCTCGGCGATGGCAGCATGAGCATGTTCCCGAGCGCGCTCGCGGCCGTCCAGGCCGCGGTCGAGATCCAGCGTGAGCTCGCCGTCGACGACGTCCCGGTGCGCATCGGCATCCACGTCGGCGAGGTAACGGTCGAACGAGAGCGGCTCACTGGGGAGGCCGTGAACATCGCCTCCAGGATCGAGTCCTTCGCGGTGCCCGGCGGGGTGATGCTGTCGGACAGCGCATACGACCATCTCAGGAACCGGACAGATGTGTCCGTCGTCAGCCTGGGGCGGTTCAGGCTCAAGAACGTCGGTCGTCCGCTGGAGCTGTTCGCCGTTTCCGCTGACGGCATCGTCGTGCCGGATCCGCGGGCACTGGAGGGCAAGGGCGAGCGGTTTGCGAGCCTGCCGGGCAACCTCCCCGAGCCGGTCGGACCATTGCTCGGACGGGCCACCGAGCTCGACTTGCTCGTCGCGTCGGTCCGAGACCATCGGGTGGTCACGATCACCGGCCCGGGTGGGGTCGGGAAGACGCGCTGCATGATCGAGCTTGGCCGCGTGCTCGCCCCAGACTTCCTGGACGGTGTCGCGTTCATCCCGATGGCCGACATCCTCGAGGCCGATACCTTCATGCCCGCTCTCGCGGCTGCACTGGACGTGAAGGAGGCCGACGAGCGGTCGCTCGGCGACGGTGTCATCTCCATGATCGGTGACAAGAAGGCGCTCCTCCTCCTGGACAACCTCGAGCAGATCGTGTCGGCTGCCCCGGAGATCGCCCGGCTGGTGGCAGCCTGCCCAAGGCTTCGGATCGTGATCACCAGCCGGACCCTGCTGCGGATCGCTGCGGAACGGGAGTTTCCGCTTGCACCGCTCGCGCTCCCATCCTTGTCCTACGCAGGCTCGTCCGAGTCGCTCCTCGACTACCCGGCCGTCGCGCTCTTCGTCGAGCGAGCCCGCGCCTCGAAGAGCAGCTTCGCGCTGACGCCGCAGAACGCGGGTGCCGTCATTGAGGTGTGCCGCCGCCTCGACGGTCTTCCCCTCGCCCTTGAGCTCGCTGCGGCACGGCTGCGGATCCTGTCACCGGAGGCGCTCCTGGAGCGGTTGGACCACGCCTTGAACGTGCTCACCTCCGGTCCACGCGACACGGCCGAACGGCACCAGACGTTGCGCGCCACGATCGACTGGAGCCATGCGCTCCTGACTGAGTCGGAGCAGCGTCTCTTTCGGCGGATGGCCGTGTTCGTCGGCGGGTGCACCCTCGCAGATGTCGAGGCCGTCTGTTCAGAGCCAGGCGAGGCCAGCTTCGAAGAGCTGGAGTCGCTCGTCGACAAGGCGCTCGTGCAGGTGGATGGTCGAGGCGACAGGCTCCGGATGCTCCAGACGATCGGCGAGTATGCCCGGGAGCGCCTCGAGGACTCCAGGGAGGCCGGTGCGATCGCGCTGCGTCATGCCCAGCGGTATGCGGCGCTTGCGCGTGACATCCGCGACAGCATTGAGGGAACCGACCAGGTCGGCGCCGTCGAACGCGGGATCGCCGAGGAGGGCAATCTCCAGGCCGCACTGGACACGCTGCTGGCGTCCGCGAAGCGGGGTGACACGACCGCGCTCGAACAGGGCCTGCAGCTGACCGGCGACCTATGGATGTACTGGCATATCCGCGGCAAGAACCTCAGCTCACGGCAGTACGCGACCACCTTCCTCGATCTCGATCCTGTCGGCGTTCCCACCGTCGGGCGAGCGGGCGCCCTGCTGACGGTCGGGCTCGGGTCCTGGATGTCGGGGCAGTTCGAGCAGTCAGCCGACGAATGGGGCAACGCGCATCGCATCGCGGCCGGGCTCGATGCCGGGCGCGAGCTGTGCCTCGCCGGGCTCTGCGAGGCCCTTGCGGTCCTCGGGTCTCACGTCGATGCGGGGCTCACGCTGACGAACGAAAGCGCCGAACGAGCTGGGGCCCTCGGTTTCACATGGGCCCAGGGGCTTGCCTGGACCGTCAACGGGATGTTCCAGGCGCTGGCAGGTGATCTCGGTGCGGCGAAGACGCGGTACACCGATGCGCTCGCGATCCAGCAGCGACTCGGCGACAAAGAGGGCGGGGGCATGTCCCTCGGCGGCCTTGCCGGGTTGGCCTCTGATCGCGGCGACCCGCTCGCTGCCATCGACCTCTACGGACAGTCGCTCGAGGCGTTCGAAGCGGTCGGCGATCGCGGCGAGGAAGCCCGGATCCTCTCGGAGATTGCCTGGACGCACCTCCGGAACCACGACGCCGCGCTCGCGCGCCGCTACTTCTTCAAGTCGGTGCAGGCACATACCGACGTGGCGAGCGTCCGTGGAGTGGGTCTGTCCTTGATCGGGCTCGCGGCCACCGAGGCGGCCGAGCTCCGACCCGACCGCGCCGTGCAAATCGCGGCCGCGGCCGAGGTCTATGCCAATCAGGAGGGCATCGTCGTCATCTACTCCGATGAGAACCCGGGTCGTGACTTCGTCGAGCAGGCACGCGCGTCACTGTCGGATGTGGATGTCGCCCGAGCCACGGCGATCGGGCGCGGGCTTACGATCAAGCAGGCGCTCGATCTCGCCAGGATCGCCGGTGCAGCTCCGAACTAGATCCACAGTCGGCTTGGCGGAGCCTCGGTGTCCTTGACGCCGTCGGCGTGGCTCCTGTCGTCTCGCTGGCGGTCGTGGCGCTCGTCTCGCCGTACGCGAGCGTGGCGGCCCCCAGGGCGGAGCTGTCCGAAGCGTGGCCGGGTGTTCTTGACGGCAGACTGACCAGGCGTTTAGTCTACTGAACGTGAGTTCACCCGCCGACCATGGCGATCTGACCGCCCGCGCGACCATCCGGAATGCCGCGTTGCGACTCTTCGCCGACCGTGGCCCCGACGCGGTGACCGTGCGCGAGATCGCCACCCAGGCCGGCATCTCCCCGGCGCTCGTCCTCCACCACTTCGGGAGCAAGGACGGCCTGCGAGCCGAGGTCGACGCATTCGCCGCGCGGGCGTTCGACGCGATCTTCGAGGCAATGCCAACCGACGAGATCGTCGAGCTGCTCGTCGGCGGGGCGGCGAGGGGCTCGCTCGCCGAGGCATTCGCCCGGGGCTTCCCGCCCGGCTCGCCGTTGCCGGCCTACCTGCGCCGGTTGCTCCTGACGAACGACCCGGCGGGAGCCGCGCTGTTCGGACGGTGGTATGCGGCGACCCGGCGCCTCCTCGACACGATGGTCGGGATGGGCGTCGTCCGTCCGAGCGAGGACCCGGACATCCGGGCGGCGTTCTTCCTGGTCAACGACCTCGCGCTCATCCTCCTGAGAAACCAGATCGCCGCGGCGATCGGTGCCGACCCGCTGACCCCTGAGGGGATGGACCGGTGGGCCCGGGAAGCCAGCATCGTCTACGCCGAGGGCGCGTTCCGTGCCCCGCCGAAGGAGCAAGACCCCCCATGACGGCATCCCCATGCGTTATTCGCACTCAGGGCCTGGCCAAGACCTTCGGACCGGTCCGCGCCCTCGACGGGCTCGACCTCGAGGTGGCCCCCGGAGAGGTCCACGGTTTCCTCGGGCCCAACGGAGCGGGCAAGTCGACGACGATCCGTGTGGTCCTCGGCCTCATCCGCGCCAGTGGCGGTCTCGTCGAGCTCTTCGGCGGTGACCCGTGGCGCCAGGCCGCGACGCTCCATGAACGGCTCGCCTATGTCGCCGGCGATGTGGCCCTCTGGCCGGGGCTCACCGGTGGGCAGTGCCTCGACGTCCTGGGCGCGACCCAGGGCGGGCTGGACGGAGCTCGGCGGGCCGCCCTCATCGAGCGATTCGAGCTCGACCCGACCAAGCGGATCCGTGACTACTCCAAGGGCAACCGGCAGAAGGTCGCCCTCATCGCCGCGCTCGCCGCCGACGTCGACCTGCTCGTGCTCGACGAGCCGACCTCCGGGCTCGACCCGCTCATGGAGCAGGCCTTCCAGGAGGTCGTCCGCGAGCGGCGCAAGAACGGCTGCACGGTCCTGCTGTCGAGCCACATCCTCGGCGAGGTCGAAGCCCTGGCCGATCGGGTGACCATCATCCGCCGGGGCCGGACCGTGACGACCGGAACCCTGGCCGACCTGCGACGGCACACCCGCACCCACGTCCACGCGGTCACCAATGACGCGCCCGCGGGCCTCGACGCCGCGGCGGGTGTCGCTGACTACGTCGCCGAGCCGCTCGACGGCCACGTCGACAGCCGGTTCACCATTGATGCCGAGCACCTCGACGCGGTCGTCGGCCTGCTGCACGCCGCGCGGATCCACACCCTGACGGTTGCCCCGCCGAGCCTGGACGCACTCTTCCTGCGCAGCTATGCCGGGGACGCCGGGCCGCTGGACACCGGGCCGCTCGATGCGTCTGAACTCGAAGAGCCCCCGGAGGCGGCCCGATGACCGCGACCGGCCTGGGGGCCGTGCTCGGCGTCCAATGGCGGACGCACCGTCGCGGCACGCTGGTCTGGATGCTCGCGCTCATCGCCATTTTGGTCGGCACTGCGGGGTCGATCGCCGGCCTCTACGCCACCCCTGAGAAGATCCATAGCTACGCTCAGGCCGCCACTGCCGGGGAGGCCCTCCTCGCGATCAACGGGAGGGTCGAGGGGATCGACAGTCTCGGCGGGATCATCCAGGACGAGTTCGGCTTCTTCGCTGCCTTCCTGCTTCCCCTGCTCGGGATCAGCCTCGTCACACTCGTGACCCGGAGTGAGGAGGAGGCTGGGCGGCTCGAGGCGGTCCTCGCGGGCCGCGTCGCGCGCCACGTCCCCGTGCTCGCCGGGCTCACGATCGCGTCCGCCGCCATCGTCGTCACCACCATCGCGTTCGCGCTCGGGCTCATCGCCTTCGGAGTACCCGCGACCCGATCAGTCCTCTACGCGGCCTCCCTTGGCGCGCTGGCGTTCGTCTTCGGCGGGCTTGCCGCGCTCCTCGCCCAGGTCATCCTGCACTCGCGGGGCGTCTACACGTGGGGTTTGCTCGTCCTCGGCGTGGCCTACGTCCTGCGCGGCGTCGGCGACGTGACGAACACCTGGATCACCTGGCTCTCGCCCCTCGGCTGGGCCGAGAAGGCCGCGCCCTTCGGTGACATGCGATGGTGGACGCTGCTCATCCCCCTCGTCGCGGGCGGGCTGCTCGGCGCGCTGGCCGTCCTCGTCGCCGGGCGCCGCGACCTCGGCAGCGCGCTCATCCGCGGGGGCGCGGGACCGGCGCGGGCGACCTCGTGGCTGCGCAGCCCGCTCGGGCTGGCGACGGCGATCCACCGTCCGGCGACCCTCGGTTGGCTCGCGGGTGCAGTGATCCTCGCAGGCACGATGGGCGCGCTTGCCCAGCAGTTCATCAACGCCGTGCTCGGCAATCCGGCCATGGCGGCGGCCTTCGGGATGTCTGGGGCGCAACCCGTGGACGCGATGGTCGCCCTGACCCAGCTCTACGTCGCCATCATCGCCACGGGCTATGCCGTCCAGGCCGTCGGCAGCCTGCGCGGCGAGGAAACGGCCGGCCGGCTCGAGATCCGGCTGTCCGGGAGGCTGTCCCGTACACGCTGGCTCGCCGCCCACGGGTTCGTCATCGTCTCGGGCCTTTTGGTCATCGTCCTCGTCTCCTCGATCGTGCTGGCCGCGGGCATGGCCTGGTCGATGGGCACGGCGGTGAATCTCGGCCGCGTTCTCGGGGCTGGCGCGGCGTACCTGCCGGCCGAGCTGCTCGTCGGCGGGCTGGCGCTCGCGCTCTTCGGCCTGCGCCCCAGGGCGTTCCCGACGGCCTGGGCAGCCCTGGCGGTCGTCACCTTCATCGCCTTCCTCGGTCCGGGGCTCAAGCTGCCGGCGTGGCTGCTCGACCTTGCCCCGACGACCCATGTCGGGAACCCGCCGCTGGGCACCGTCGAGGCGCTGCAGCTCGCCGCCCTCGGTGCCATCGCCGCAGCCCTCGGTGTCGCCGCGGCCCTTGGCTTTCGCCGTCGAGGGGTGCCGCAGACCTGAGCCGGGGTGCCGCCGACCAGGGGCTGCCGCCGCGTGCTGGAACCGTGGACACAGGGGTTGGCGAACTAGTTCAGCCCGGATCTACGGCGACCCTCGTTGGCCAGGACGATCGTCCTATGGTGTCCCACGGAAAAATTCGCGATCATGTTGTCATGAAGCAACCAGTGTCGTGTGACACCGTGGTTCGATCAAGCCGACCGCGATCGCGAATGCGCGGCCAGGGGACGACCGAGTACGCGATCGCGTTGGCACTCGTCGCGATGATCGCGATATCCGCATTGCTCTTCCTGAGCAGCGGGATCGGCGATGTGCTGGCAAACGTGAGCAATGGTTTCGGGCCACATGCTTCGGGCGCGACCCCGACGGTTCCTGCCAAGGCCACGCCGACACCGAAGCCAACGAAGACCGCCCAGGCCCACCAGGACGCCCAAGCCAACCAAGACGCCGAAGCCGTGAATTGCTCGACGGTTCGACGGGGCGCCAGTGGCGGCTGCTCCCTCCGCCAGCTCTGACCGCAGCGCGGCATTCTTCGGCAGACCGCCAGCGCGCGGCCGTGACCGCGATCATCGTCAGGCCGGGCATGAGGAGCATCGCCTATTGGCGATCGCGGCGACCAAGATCGCCTGCCCACCTGACCCGGCAAGCTGCCGCACGAGATCTTCGAACGGAACCATGGTCCCCGGGCTCGTCGATCGAGTGGAAGGACCATGCTGTCCGAGCCGATGTTGAATTGGCGCGAAATCTCAGGCGCTGTCCGATGACAATGACAGCCCGGACTCCTAGCCAAGCGAAGGATGCTCGAACCGATGTCGCTGGTCCTGGTTCTCGATCAGCTCGATCTGCTGGCGGTGGAGCTCGTGGCCGCCACGAACGCCGCGATCGTCGATGTTGGCGCCGGCGACCTGTCGTTGTCGCAGTGGCGGATGTTGGTGGTCCTGGGGGGTTCCGGCGGATCTTTGCGAATCCACGAGATTGCCGAGCGCGTCGGCGCATCCATGCCGTCGGCCAGTCGACTGGTCGGACGAATGGAACGCCGGGGCCTCGTGATGAGCGCCCGCGACGCAATCGACCTCCGTGGCCGACGAGTTGCCTTGACAGCGGACGGCGAGGCCCTCAGAGCCAGGGTGGTCCAGCGACGCCGAGCCATGATCGAAGAACGCCTGGGCGATCTGCCCCACGATCCACGCTTCGTGGCGGGACTCGAGGCGGTTGTCAGGCGAATGGCTGGCTGGATGTAGATCGCCCTGGCTGATCTCCTGTCGCCTCGGGCCCAATGAGATCGCCGACCATCTCGTGAACCCTGGTGTCGTGGGGGATGCCCGCGTCCTCGTTGTTGAAGGCGAGGACGGAAGCGGCTGTGAGGCATCGGCCAAGGGACCAGTGCGGGGCAGCCCTGGCGGCCCGGTCTCCCTATTCCACGCCGGGCCGTCTCAACTACTTCTTCGTCGCCGTCCAGGTCCCGGTTGCATCCTCACAGGCGGCGGGGGCCGTGTAGGTGCCCTGCATCGTGGTTCCGCTGACCGTCCCGTCGTAGACGACCGTATGTGTTCCCGAGACCGCCCCAAAGGTGATCTTGCTTCCGCTGATCGAGCCGCTCACGGTCGCGGCCGACAGGCACGGCGTGCCGCTGACGACGATGTTGCCATTCAGGGCGGTCCCGCTCTGGGTCCAGGTCAGGGTGAACGTGCCAGCGGCCTGGTCGGGCGTGACGTCCTGCCAGTTCCCGGTCCACGATCCGCTGAGCCCGGTTGGGGCAGACGCGGCGGGCGTGGGCGCCAGCGATGGAGCCGGCGAGCTCGACGCGGGGGCCGCCGACGGTTGGGTCGGAGGCAGCGACAGCGGGGCCAGCGGCGACGCTGAACTCGATGGCGCCTGGGTCGGTAACGGCGTGGTCGTCGTCGTGCAGGCCGCAAGGACCAGGACCAACCCAGCGGTCATCGCGGTCGCGCGAATCAGTGATCGGACCATGGGACGCTCCTCTTCATCGGTTGCGGCGCGTCCAACCTAAGGTATCTCCTGCAGTCCTGAGACTGGTCTGACAAAGAAGATGATAGATCCCATGGACTACCGAGTCGTCGCCCCTGGCGATCTGGTCGGCGATCCGTGAGAGGTCTGATCGAGCCGCCGC
Source organism: uncultured Chloroflexia bacterium (assembly GCA_963727055.1). Taxonomy (GTDB): domain Bacteria; phylum Chloroflexota; class Limnocylindria; order Limnocylindrales; family CSP1-4; genus Palsa-1033. The sequence goes on along the minus strand of CAVSEN010000002.1, from coordinate 629,503 downwards.
GCCTCGCAGGTAAGGTGCCCACCAGGGACGGCGCTGCGGCCCGGCCTGCCGCTATTGTGGAAGCGCACAGGTTTCCTCGAGCATGGCGGGTTGCCACGGACACTCGGGACCGAAGCGAAATGGGTTCGATCACCTCGTTGTCGGCTGGCTCGATCTCCGGCTTCGACGACACCGCCTACCAATGGCGCCGGCTACTGGCCGAAGCACTCGGAACGTTTTTCCTGGTCCTCGTGGCCGTGGCGGGCCCGATGATCAACGTGCGCTTCGGGGGCGATGTCATCCCCCTGTCGGCGCAGGTCGCGGCGCCGGGCCTGATGGTGGGCGCGATCATCCTGTCGATGGGCGCCGTCTCAGGGTCCCATCTCAACCCGGGCGTCAGCATCGCGTTTGCGCTCCGGGGTGACTTCCCATGGCGTCGGGTGCCCCTGTACGTGGCGGCACAGCTCGTCGGCTCGGTCCTTGCGACGCTGCTCCTGGTGGCACTCTTCGGCGGGCAGGGCACGGCGGGCCTGACCCTCCCGGGGCCGGGCATCGGCGAGGGAACCGCGATGATCTGGGAGCTCGTGCTCAGCGTCGGCCTCGTCACGGTGATCCTCGGGACCGCGTCGGGCGCGCAGAACATCGGGCCGCTGAACGCCATCGGTGTCGGGAGCTACATCGCGCTTGCCGGCCTCATCGGGGCGCCCGTGAGCGGAGCCTCGATGAACACGGCCCGCTCATTGGGCCCTGCGCTCGTCCTCGGCGACACGACGGCCTGGTGGGTCTACCTCGCCGGGCCGTTGGCAGGTGCCGTCGTCGCGGCCGGGATCGGGTACTTGCTGCGTGGCTCGGGCGGTGGCTCGTCAGGCACCAGGGCCGCCCAGGGGACTCTCGGCTGGCTCTGGCGCCCGGGCCCGATCGGGCCCGTTGAACCCACCCAGAACCCCGCGGTTCGTGAGCAGCCCCCTGTCGACGACGAACGCGTCCCTACCTGACGTCGTCGAGACGGCTCATTTCAGCGGGGCCACGTCACCTCCCCTGGGTCGGCAACCCCGCCCGACGGCAACTGGCTCGGCAGGTCAAGACGTGCCACGCCGATCTTCGCATCGGCCATCCCGAAGTAGACATCGAATTGGTCCGGGGTCCCAAGGTCATCCCGTCGGTCGATGCCGGTGGGAAACACGACGTTCTTAATCGCCCCGCTGCCTTCCAGGGGCACGTCGGGCGGCGTCAGCACCGGCTCAGGCGACCGGTACCGAATGTGGCGGGGATGCTCCCGATCGAGGACCATCGCCCCGGCCGAGTAGCGCAGTTCGTCTGGATTGCCGCCCGGCTCGGAGACCGTGCTGACACCGTGATAGATGATCAGCCAGCCGTGCCGGGTCAGGATCGGCGGCGTACCCCCGCCGCGCCTATGCGAGCCGCTTCTCGTAACAGATGCTCACTGGATCGTCGGTATACGGACCAAACGGCGGGATCCGGACGAACCCCGAGGCTTCATAAAGCGCGATTGCCTCGAGCTGGTGGATGCCCGTCTCCAGGCGAAGGACGCTGATGCCGCTGCCAGCTGCAACGCCGGCCAGGTGGTCGAGGATCCGCCTGCCGAGTCGCGCGCCCCGGTAGCTCGGCCGGACCCACATCCGCTTCACCTCGGCGTAGTCATGTCCGACAAGAAGAAGGCCGCCGCAGCCCACGGGCAACCCGTCGACTCGGAGGACGAAGAAGAGGACGCCCTGCGCCAGCAGTCGATCGACGCTGAACCCGTGTCGGCTCGCCGCGGGGTAGCGCATCGCCAGGTGCTCATCCAACTCGTGGATGAGCGCGACCGAATCGACGGTGTCTGGCCGCTCTGGAGCGATCGTGACGACGCGCGGCTCAGACATGTTCGTCCTCTACCCTACGTAGCCCAGGACGCAAACGCCATACAGGGTCGGTTGCAACGCGGTACGGAACTTGCATCCGGTGGGACGGGACGATCGCGCTCGGGGCCTCCTGGCCGGGGCAGGGCTAGCCAGCCGTCGACGCAACGAAGTCCATCGGCACCGATACGACCCGTCTGGTCGCAGAACGACCCTGAACCTGAGCGGATGACTGCCAGCCGCCAGGCGGATGGCCACGGAAGGGTGAGGCACAATGGCGCCGCGATGAGCGGCAACAACCGCGAGCCAGGCAGAACCGTGCTCAGCAAGGGCTTTGCGATCCTGAGCGCCTTGCGCACGGCAGAAACAGGCCTGACCCGGCCACAGCTGGCTCGGCGGACCGGATTGCCGATGACCACCGTCCTGCGCATCGCGACCGAGCTGCGGAGGGTGGGCGCGCTCGAGCTGGACGAGCACGGAGCCTATCGACTGGGAAGCCTGCTATGGGAGATGGGCACGCTCGCGGCCAACCGGTCGTCGCTGCGCGAGATTGCATTGCCCTACATGCAGGACCTGTACGAAGCGACCCACGAAAACGTGCAGCTGGCGGTGCTCGACGGCTACGACGCCCTGTACGTCGAGCGGATCAGGGGGCCGAAATCGGTCCCGATCGTCTCTCGTCCCGGTGGGCGCTTGCCACTGCACGCAACGGGCGTGGGCAAAGCCCTCCTGGCGTTTGCCGCACCCGAATTCGTGGACCAGGTGATCGAACGTGGACTGGCCCGGATGACCCCGGCGACCATCGTCGATGGCGACGCCCTGCGCCGGTCCCTAGCCGAGGTGCGCGAGCGGGGCTATTCCTGGACGCGAGACGAGATGACGATGGGCACCGTTTCGGTCGGGGCGCCGATCTTCGGGCCGGATGACCAACTGGCCGGCGCCGTATCGCTGGTTGTCGCGACCCGGGGCGCCGATCCACGGGCCCTGGCCCCAACTGTCCGCGCCGTTGCCAGCGGCCTCACCCGCAGGGTCTCCGAGGTCTGGGACACGAGCGGGGCCAATCGGTGATGGGGGCGGGCGATCAGTCGCGTCCGTCCGGCCAGTGGACACCCGGCTTGTCAGCGCAGGGCCGGCCCTCTACGGTCAGGTCGTATCCGTACCGTGCCTGGCCTTGACCGAACCGATCCGGAGCGCCGACGGAGTGCATCGCCACACTTCCCGGGATGTCGCACCTCCAGACTGGGAGCCTGGGCCAGTTGACCCACCCTTCCTGTATCCCGCCTATGTCAGCTCGATCCAGCGCGCCCCGAAGCGAACGTTCGGGATCCTGCCCCGCGGCCTGACGGAGCTGACCGGTCCGGTATTCGGCTCCGGTCGCGTAGCAGCGGCGGACGCCGACCTGACACGGAACCATGCCGGCGAGCCGATCGGGGAGCGGATCGTGGTCGGGGGCCGGGTCATCGACACGGACGGTCGGCCGGTTCCCGGGACGTTGATCGAGGCCTGGCAGGCCAACGCCGCCGGCCGGTACGCCCACGAGCTCGACGATCACCCGGCGCCCCTCGATCCGAATTTCTCCGGGATCGGGCGAACTCTGACCGGGCCAGACGGATCGTTCCGCTTCACGACGATCAAGCCAGGGGCCTACCCGTGGCGCAACCACCCCAACGCCTGGCGGCCGGCACACATCCACTTCTCGCTGTTCGGCATCGCCTTCGAGCAACGCCTCGTGACCCAGATGTACTTCCCGGGCGACCCGCTCCTGGCAAGTGACCCCATCTACAACTCGATCCCCGATGCCGCCGGGCGTGATCGCCTGATCGCGGCGTTCGACGCGGCCAGCACGATTCCTGAGTGGGCCCTCGCCTACCGCTTCGACATCGTCCTTCGGGGCCCCGGTTCAACGCCGTTCGAGCCCGCCGACCACGACGACTGAGGGGCGGCCAGTTGAAGGCGACGACCCAGGTTGCGATCATCGGCGCCGGTCCAGCCGGTCTCTTCCTCGGCCACCTTCTCGGCCTGGAGGGCATCGATTCGATCATCGTAGAGAACCGCTCTCGCGAGCATGTCGAGCATCGCGTGCGTGCGGGCGTCCTCGAGCAGGGCACCGTGGACCTCATGGTCCAGACCGGCGTGGCCGATCGTCTCCAGCGGGAGGGCCTGGTCCACCACGGAATTGAGCTTCGGTTCAACGGCAACGGCCACCGAATCCCGTTGTCCGACCTCGCCGGCGGTCGAGCGATCACCATCTACGGTCAACAGGAGGTCGTGAAGGATCTGATCGCGGCGAGGCTCGCCGGGGGCGGCGACACCCAATTCGAGGTCGAAGACGTCCAGCTATCCGGGATCGACAGCCAGCGGCCCTCGATTCGATTCGCACAAGCGGGCTCGGCGACCACAGTCGACTGCGATTTCATTGCCGGCTGCGATGGGTTCCACGGAATCGCTCGAGCGGCGATCCCCGATGGAATCCTGCGCCACTACGACTACGACTTTCCGTTTGCCTGGCTCGGAATCCTGGCAGCGGTCGCCCCCTCCGCGAACGAGCTCGTCTACGCTCGCCACGAGCGCGGCTTTGCGCTCCACAGCCTGCGATCGCCGACCGTCAGCCGGCTCTACCTCCAGGTCGACCCGGGGACCGAGGTCAGCGACTGGTCGGACGATCGAATCTGGGCGGAGCTCCAGGTCCGCCTTGCGACCCGCGATGGCTGGTTGCTCCGGGATGGCCCCGTGATCGAGAAGAATGTCGCGGCCATGCGCAGCTTCGTGGTCGAGCCGATGCAGTCCGGGCGCCTGTTCCTGGCCGGTGATGCTGCCCATATCGTTCCCGCGACCGGAGCAAAAGGACTCAACCTGGCCGTGGCCGACGTGTTCGTCCTGGCCCGGGCCATCGCCGCCTGGTACCGCTCGGGGTCGACGACCCTGCTCGATGCGTATTCCGAGACGTGCCTCGGGCGCGTGTGGCGAGCCCAGGAATTCTCGAACTACATGAGCGCGATGCTGCACCGCTACCCGGGAACGGACCCGTTTCGGGACAGATTGCAGGTGGCCCGCCTCGAAGCCGTCAGCACCGGTGAGGATGCCGCCCGGGCATTGGCGATGAATTACGTCGGACTGCCGCTGCCTTAGCGCGGCCGAGGGAGGTCGGGCTCGGATCCAAGCGCCTCCTGCGCAACGGCAAACGCCGCGTTGCCGGCCGGGACACCCGCGTAGATCGACGTGTGCAGGAGGATCTCCGAGATCTCCTCGGCCGTCACGCCGTTCCTCAGTGCTGCTCGGACGTGCATCGGGATCTCGGCTTCGGCCCGCAGAGCGGTCAGGATCGCCAGGGTGATACACGAACGAGTCCGGCGGTCCAGGCCGGGCCTGCTCCAGATGTCGCCCCACGCAGTGGACGTGATGAACTCCTGAAATGGCGCCGTAAATGGCGTCGTTCGTTCAATCGCCTGATCGACGTGCGCATCGCCGAGAACCTCGCGCCGGACCTCCATTCCGCGGTTCAGGCGTGCGTCTTCAGCCTGGGGCAAGCTTCACCTCCGCAAGTGCTGCAGGATTGCCTCGGTCACGACGTCCGCCCGCTCGACATTGAGCAAGTGTGCGGCACCCTCGACGACTTCGACCCGTGAGCCCGCGACGGCAGTGGCGATCTCGGTGGCCGCGGCCGGTGGTGCTGCGGGGTCGTCGGCGCCCGCGAGGAGCAAGGTGGGCGCCTGGATCCGCCCGAGCGCGCCCGTCAGATCCATCGTCGCGATCGCCTCGCAACAGCCCGCATAGCCCGTGGCTGGGGTCGCGGCGAGGTTCGTCCGCAAAATCGACTCGATCCGGGCGTCTCGGTTGAGATAGCCCCAGCGCTCGACGACCAGGTCGGCAACGGCCGCGGTCCCGCCGGCAAGGACGGCTTCTCCCCGCTCATGCCAGGCCTGCGGCGAGGCGGGCCGCGCGACGGCGCAGGCGGCCACGAGGCGCTCGACGCGCTCGGGCGCGTAGGCCGCCAGCCAGAGTCCAACCATCGCGCCCAGGGACAGGCCGACGACGGCCGCGCGTTGCACCGATAACCGATCCAGGACTCGGAGCACGTCCGCTCCCAGCTCACCGAGTGCATACGGGCCGTGGGGGACGGGTGAGTCGCCGTGGCCGCGCAGATCGAGGCGGACGACGCGCCAGGCCGAGGCCAAGGTCGCGACCTGTGGATCCCACATCCGGTTCGACATCCCGATCGCGTGGGCGAGCACCACGACGGGGCGGCCGGGCGGCCCTTCGACCACGAAGTGGAGATCAATTCCGTCGGTCACTGGCGACCTCGCCAGTGGGCATCTACGGCGGCTGCGGTGAGCTCGACCACATCGCCCAGGTACGTCGATGGATCGAGCAGGGCTTCGAAGGAGGCCCGATCGAGGCCCGTCCGACCAGCGTCCACCTCGACCAGCGCGGATGTGAAGCTCTGGCCGGTCGAGCTCAGCTCGGCCGCCCGGGCGACCAGCTCCAGCGCTGCGCTTCGCCCGACCAGCGGAGTGATGGCGGCGACGATGCGCTCGGACAGCATCAGCCCGTGATCGGCCGCGAGATTCGTTTCGATGGCCGCGGATCGGACGACGAGGCCGTCGAGGCAATCCCGGAGCCAGGAGGCGGCCGAGCCGGTGGCCACGAGGAGGTCCCGCAACGGCAACCACTCCGCCTGCCAGGGGCCGGCGGCCCGCTCGTGTTCGTGGGCCATCGACCCAAGCAGTGTGGCAACCAGGCCCGGTGCCCGCTGGGCGCTGGCAAGCGCCGAGACGGCCGCGATTGGGTTCCGCTTCTGAGGCATTGCCGAGGACCCACCTTGGCCCGGTCGGCCCTCGACGACCTCGGCGACCTCGGACTGCGCCAGCAGGACGACATCACGGGCCACCTTGGCGGCCACCCCTGCGGCAACGCCCAGGGCACCTGCCAGCTCACCGATCCTGGAGCGCTCTGTGTGCCAGGGCAACTCGGGACTCGCCAGGTGCAATTGGCCGGCGAGCTCGTCGGCGATCAGGCGGCCCCTGCCGTCGAAGGCAGCTCGCGTACCCGTCGCGCCGCCGAGCTGGACTGCCAGGCGGCGCTCGCGAATCTCGGTCAGCAGCACGGCCGCTCGATCGAGACCGACCAGCCAGCCGGCGGCCTTCAGGCCGAAGGATGTCGGTGCGGCGCGCTGGAGGAGGGTCCTGCCCGAGATGACGGTCGTTCGGTGCTCCGTTGCCAGTCGCGCGGCGGCATCGCCGGCAGCGCCAAGGTCGCCGACGATGGTCAGCAGGGCCCGCGACGCGACCATCATGGCGGCGGTATCCATGATGTCCTGGCTGGTCGCTCCGCGATGGACCGAGGCCGCCACGTCTTCGCCCACCGCCTGCCGAAGCAGGTCAACGAGGGCGACCACCGGCGTGCCCGTGGTCGCGGCGTCGACCCCCAGCTGGGCAATGTCGGGCGCCAACAGCCTGCCGGCCCGCTCGATCGCCTCGGCATGGGACGGTGGAATGAAACCCGCCGTCGCGGAAGCTCGTCCGAGGGCCATCTCGACTTCGATGAGCGCCGCCACCCACGCCGAATCACCGGTGATCTCTCGAACCGGGCCGCGCTCCAGCACGGCGGCGAACAGAGCGCCGCGCTCAGAGCTCAAAGAACGCCGTTTCATCATCGCCTTGCAGGCGGATGTCGAACCGGTAGCCTTCGGCCGTGGGCCGTGCCAGCAAGGTGGTCCGCGCGCGAGCGGGCAATGCGTTCAGAAGGGCATCGCGCTCGTTGTCCGGGCTCTCCGGAAAGTAGATCCGGGTGACGAGCTGCTTCAGCAATCCGCGAGCAAAGACGGCCACGCTGATGTACGGAGCCTGGGGCAGGCCGTCGGCGCTGGGCACCGATCCAGGCCGCAGGGTCAGGATCTCGAATTGGCCGCCCGCATCGGTGGCGGACCGGCCGAAGCCGCGAAACTCGGCAGCCCCCGAGCGTTCCGCCGATGGGAGCCTCCCGTCAGGGCCCGCCTGCCAGGTTTCGATCAACGCGTCGGGGACCGGTTCGCCTGTGCCGTCCAGGACCTGGCCGCGAATCCAGATGGCCCCCGGTGTCCCCAGCGGCACGACCAGCGGTCCGTCGGGCCATGGCAGCGCCATTCCGAAATAGGGGCCGACGGTCTGCGACGGCGTGCGCGCCCGGTGAGACCCGCTGATCACTGAACCTCCTGGATCCCGAAAGGGTGCCCAAACGGTAGCCTGACAGGTACCTTCCGACAATGATGGCGTCCACTGAGTGGACGCGGGCCTTGCAATGGTCAAGGCCCTTCCATAGGGTCGTCTGGCCATCGCCAATGGGCCGGATGGCACTTGTACGGGCGAATGACGCCACCTGCGGGCTCCGGCGCTCGAGGTTGGTTGAGCCGCGGGATGCCCCGGTCGTGTCGCCTGAGATGTGCGCGAGGAGGAGAACACCCGATGGCCGATCTCGACCGACAGGCGGGTCCGGTTCTTTCGCGGAGGCGCGTGATCCAGGCAGCCGTGGCCGGCGGAGTGGCAGCCGGCCTCGGTTCATTCCTGGCGGCGTGCGGCATCAAGACGGGGGCCACGACGGGGCCGAGCACGGCACCCGTTACCTCCGCTCCGGCGTCTGGCTCGAGCATTGGGCCGAGCGTCCAACCATCGGCCGCGGGGATCCCGTTCAAGATCGGCTTCGTGAGCCCGCAAACCGGTCCGGCGGCAGGCTTCGGCGAGCCCGACGCCTACACGATTGGGTTGGTCCAGGCCAAGCTTGCCGCCGGCTTTGCCGCGGCGGGCAAGAACTATGACATCACGATCGTCCAGAAGGACAGCCAGTCCGACCCGGCCAAGGCTGCCCAAGTCGCCAACGACCTGATCAACTCCGACAAGATCGATCTGATGCTCGCAACATCGACACCGGAGAACAACAATCCGGTCGCGGATGCCTGCGAGGCCGCGGGCGTTCCCTGCATCTCCACGGTCGAGCCCTGGGAAGCCTTCTACTTCGCACGCCAGAAGGACGCGACGAAGCCGGTGCCATTCAAGTTCACGTACCACTTCAGCTTCGGAGTGGCCCAGTTCGCTACGACCTACATCTCGCTGTGGGGTGGGCCGGTCACCACGAACAAGAAGGTCGGCGTGATGTGGCCGAACGACGCCGACGGCAACGCCATCCGGGGGGCGCTCGGCCCGGCGCTGACCAAGGCCGGCTACACGATCGTCGATCCCGGTGCCTACGAAGACGGCACGAACGACTATTCCGCCCAGATCGCCAAGTTCAAGGCGGAGAATTGCGAGATCTTCAACACCTTCCCGATCCCACCCGATTTCGCGACATTCTGGAAGCAGGCCGCGGCCCAGGGCTATGTCCCCAAGATTGCCCAGATCGCGAAGACCGGCCTCTTCCCATCACAGATCGAGGACCTCGGGGATCTCGGGCCGGGACTCGCCAGTGCCGCGTACTGGACGCCAACCTTCCCGTATTCCTCGGCACTCACGGGGATCTCATCGGCCGACCTGGGCAGCGGGTACACGACGGCAACCGGGAAGCAGTGGAATCAGGACCTTGGCACGACGATGGCGCTCTTCGACTGCGCGACGAGCGCGATGAGTGGCGCTACCGACCCCAAGGACAAGGTTGCCCTCGCCGCCGCAATCGGCAAGCTGAACATCACGACCCCCGTCGGCAAGGTCGACTTCACGTCGGGCCCAGTCCCCAACGTGGCGGTCTCGCCGATCATCGGCGGCCAGTGGGTGAAGACCACGTCGGGGCCGTTCAAGGTCGACTTTGCCATCGTGGAGCACGCCACTGATCCGAACGTGCCAATCGCCGGTGTCCTGACCCAGTATCGGTAGCCGCAGCAGGTACCGTTGAACGCGATACCAACTTCGAACGAGGAGCCGATCCTCGCCGGCCGCACGATCGAAAAGCGGTATGGACGGCTTCTCGTTCTGGATTCCGTCGAGTTCGCCGTGGGTCCCGGCAGCGCCGTCGGAATCGTCGGGCCGAACGGTGCCGGCAAGACCACCCTGCTGGACGTCCTCGCCGGCGCCCAGCCGGCAACCTCAGGATCGGTCCATTTCCGCGGGGCGGACATCACGGCGACGAGCGCGGCTCATCGGAGCCGGATGGGCATCGGTCGGACCCATCAGGTGCCCCGCCCCTTTGGGGCGATGACGGTCTTCGAGAATGTGTACGTCGGAGCGACGGCCGGGGGCGGGTTGCGCGGATCGGCTGCCTATGTGCGGGCGATCTCGGTCCTCGATCTGTGTGGGCTCCTGAGCCTGGCAAACCGGCGCGCGTCGACCCTCGGGCTGCTCCACCGCAAGCGACTCGAGTTGGCGCGGGCGTTGGGGGCCGGGCCCAGGGTGCTGCTCCTCGACGAAATCGGCGGGGGCCTCACGGATGCCGAAGCCGAGGAGCTCCTCATCACGATCGAGCGTCTTCGCCAGCAGGGCATCGCGATCGTCTGGATCGAGCACATCGTCCACGTCCTCGTTCAGGCGGTCGATCGCCTGGTTTGCATGGATGCCGGACGCGTGATCGCGGACGGCTCCCCGCACGACGTCCTGCGCGATGCCAAGGTCATCGACGCGTACCTGGGCAAGCGCGAATGAGCCTTCTCCAGATCGACGAGCTCGATGTTCGCTACGGCGCACTGACCGCCGTACGGAGCGTCTCGCTGGCCATTGACGAGGGCACGACGATGGCCCTGGTGGGAGCCAACGGCGCCGGCAAGACCACCTTCCTGCGCGCGATCGCCGGCGCCCATCGACCAACTTCGGGCACCGTCCGATTTGACGGCGCAGACGTCACCAACGTTCCCGCCCATCGACGGGTGCGGCTCGGGATCGCCCTGGTCCCCGAGGGCCGTCACCTCTTTCCCGGACTGACCGTCGAAGAGAACCTGCGGGCGGCCACAGGCAAGGGCCGCCCGGGCCAATGGAACCTGGACACGGTCATGGACGCCTTTCCGATCCTGCGACCGATTGCCCGGCGGCGGGCCTCGGCGTTGTCGGGCGGCGAGCAGCAGGCCACGGCGATCGGACGGGCCCTGATGTCCAATCCGCGGCTGCTCCTCCTCGATGAAGTGTCCCTCGGCCTCGCGCCGCAGGCCGTCGACGCCGTCTACCAATCGCTCGTTGCGCTCATGGCGTCGGGTGAGTCGACCATCGTCCTGGTCGAGCAGGATCTCCGGCGAGCCATGTCCGCGTCGAATCGCGTCGTGTGCATGCTCGAGGGCAAGCTGATCCTCGACGGTCCCTCGACGAGCCTCAGTCGCGACGACATCACGAATGCCTATTTCGGGCTTCGGCGCCGGGGAGAAGCAGTCCAGTGATCTGGGTCAATGCCCTGGTGGCCGGGGTGCTGCTTGGCGGCCTGTACGCGTTGTTCGCGTGCGGCTTGTCGCTGATGTACGGCGTCATGGGGATCATCAACCTTGCCCACGGCGATCTCGCAGTCCTCGGGGCGTACCTGGTCTTCGTCGTGTCGTCCGCGCTCGGGATCCCGCCGTTCGTCGCGTTGCCGGGCGCGGTGGTCCTGATGGCTGGCCTGGGATACGTCCTGCAGCGGACGGTGCTCGAGCGCAGCCTGAAGGCGGGTCCGCTCGTTCCCCTGCTGACCACGTTCGGCCTGGCCATCGTCATCCAGAACCTGCTCCTGCAGATCTTCACGTCGGATTCGAGGTCACTCGACGCCGGAGCCCTGACCACGGCCAGCCTGCAGGTCACGGAGCTCACGATCCCCCTGCTCGGCGTGGTGATCTTCCTGGTCGCCATCGGCCTGCTGGGGGGCCTCCAGCTGTTCCTGGCCCGGACGAGCCTGGGTCGTTCGATCCAGGCCACGGCCCAGGACCCGGACACGGCCGAGCTGATCGGGATCGACTCGAAGCACATGTACGCGCTGGCCACGGCGATTGCCGTCGGGACGGTGACCATCGCGGGATCCTTCTTCGCGATGCGCTCGAGCTTTGCGCCGCTGTCCGGGCCGAGCCAGCTCATCTTCGCCTTCGAGGCGGTCGTCATCGGCGGGATCGGGTCGCTGTGGGGGACCTTGGTGGGCGGCATCGTCCTGGGCGTTGCTCAAACGGTTGGTGCCCAGATCAATCCCCAGTCGTCGATCCTGGCCGGGAACCTCGTCTTCCTGACCGTCCTCATCGTCCGCAACAGCCGCGCCTTCACGCGGGTCGCTCGCTGATGGCGCTGGACGCGGTGCGGGTCGAGCGATGGACCCGTGGGTCGGTGCTCAGGTCGAGCGTCGTTGCGCTGGCGATCATTGGCCTCTTCGCCGTCCCGACCCTGTTCGAACCGGACATCACCCAGCGGCTCACCGGGTTGTGGATCCTCGTGCTCATGGGCGCCATGTGGAACGCCCTGGCGGGCTACGGTGGCCTCGTGTCCGTCGGGCAGCAGGCCTTCATCGGGGTCGGCGCATACACCACGATCTACCTGACCCACGCGGGCCTCGAGGGCTACACGGCGATGGCCCTGGCGATCGTCGTGACCGGGGTCCTCGCGCTGGTGACCTCCTTCCTGGTGCTCCGCCTGCGAGGCGGCGAGTTCGCCATCGCCATGTGGGTCGTCGCCGAGGTCTTCCGGCAGGTCGTGTCGTTCGATTCCTCGGTCGGTGGTGGAACCGGCATCTCCCTTACGGCATTGAATACCTATGGACCGGATTACAGCCGCGCCTTCACCTACTGGTGGGTTCTGGCTGCCACGACCGTTGGGCTGATCCTCCTGTTCCTGCTGCTGCGCAGTCAATTCGGCGCCGCCCTGCAGGCGATCCGCGACGACGAAACTGCGGCAGCCTCGCTGGGCGTCCGGGTCCTATCAAGCAAGCAAATCGTCTTTGTCCTTACGAGCGCGGGTTGTGGGGCGGCGGGAGCCGCAATTCTCGCCAACCAGCTCTTTATCCAGCCGAACTCGATCTTCTCGGTCCAGTGGACGGCGATGATGATCTTCATGGTCCTGGTCGGCGGACTCGGGACCTTCGAGGGTCCGATCATCGGCGCGGTCATCCTCTTCGCGCTGCAGACGCAGTTCGGCAATGGCGGTGTCTGGTACTTCGTGGGCCTGGGGACGTCGGCGATCCTGTTCGCCCTGTTCCTGCCCCGAGGGATCTGGGGCACCATCGCCGACCGCTTCGATCTCAAGTTGGCGCCGATCGGCTACTGGGTGCGGGGTATCGCGCCGCCTCCAGCTGCGAGCTCGGTGGTCGACGCAGACGACGATAGCCAGGATCGCTCTGGTGAGGTCGTCCAATGAACATCAGTGCCGCCGTGGTCGAAGGGAAAGGCGCCCCGTTCGCCGTGGTGCCCATGGAGCTCGGAGACCTCCGACGCGATGAGATCCTGGTCAAGGTGCAGGCGGCCGGAGTCTGCCACACCGACATCGTGGTTCGCGACCAGTGGTACCCGGTGCCTCTGCCCGCTGTGCTTGGTCACGAGGGCGCCGGCATCGTCGAGCAGGTTGGCAGCGCGGTAGCTGGAATCGCACCGGGCGATCGAGTCAGCCTGAGCTTCAATTCCTGCGGCGTATGTCGCTACTGTCTGACCGGCAAGCCTTCCTACTGCGCCGACTTCTTCGGACGGAACTTCGGCTCGAGCCGTCCCGACGGGACAAGTCCACTCAGCCGCGCCAGTGGCGTTGTCCATGGCAACTTCTTCGGGCAGTCGAGCTTCGCGACCTCCGCGATCGCAAACATCAGGAGTGTCGTCAAGCTGACCGAAGAGATCCCATTCGAGGTCGTCGCGCCGTTCGGCTGTGGAATCCAGACAGGGGCAGGCTCGGTCCTGAATTCACTTCGTCCACCGGCGGGCAGCTCGATCGCGATCTTCGGTGCTGGTTCCGTGGGCCTGGCGGCGATCATGGCCGCGGCACTGTCGGGCTGCACCACGATCATCGCCGTCGATCTAGAGGACTCGCGGCTTGAAATGGCTCGTGAGCTCGGTGCGACCCACTCGGTCGACGCGAAGCACGAGGACGCGGTGGCCCGAATCCTGGAGATCACGGGTGGTGGGGCTGACTTCAGCCTCGAGGTCACCGCGTCGCCCAAGGTGCTCCGTCAGGCGGTCGAGTGCCTGGCCCCGACAGGAGCGTGCGGGCTCATCGGTGCGGCCGCGTTTGGGACGGATGTCGCCCTCGACATGAACAGCATCCTGATCCCGGGGCGGACTGTGAGGGGCCTCGTCGAAGGCGACAGCATCCCCCAATTGTTCATCCCGCGGCTAGTCGAGCTCTGGAAGCAGGGCAAGTTTCCGGTGGATCGGATCGTTGCCCTGTATGACTTCGATGCGATCGATGAGGCCGTGCAGGACGCCGAACACGGCAGAGTCATCAAGCCCGTCCTGCGCATGGCGTAGGCAAAGCGAGAGGAGAATGGCCATGTCTACGCTGACCCCAGCAGGCGGACTCAGCCACCACCAGATGTTCATTGATGGGTCGTGGGTCGACGCGTTGTCAGGCGCGACATTCCCGGACGAGAATCCGTTCACAGGTGCGACGATCGGAACCGTGGCTTCGGGCAATCGGGCTGACGCTCATCGAGCAGTGGAGGCAGCCGGCGAGGCATTCGCGGCCTGGGCTCGCACGGCGCCGGCGCTTCGCCAGCGCATCTTCCTTGATGCGGCCTCGATCCTCGAACGTCGCCGCGACGAAGTTGTCGGGCTGCTGGCCGCGGAGACCGGCTGCACGTTCGGTTTTGCCATGTTCCAGATGGGCTTCGTGCCGGGGTTGTTCCGGCAGGCCGCGGGTCTCGCCTATGCTCCGCTCGGCCAGGTCCTGCCGTCGGACAACCCGGGTACCTTCGCGATGGGGATCCGCCGCCCCGTCGGGGTCGTCGCAGCCATCGCCCCGTGGAACGCCGCCCTGATCCTGTCTGCCCGCTCGATCGCCGCCCCCCTCGTTGCCGGCAACACGGTTGTCCTCAAGCCGTCCCAGGATTCGCCCTTCGTCGGCGGCCTCCTGTGGGCGGAGATCTTCGCCGAGGCTGGCTTGCCCGCCGGAGTTCTGAACGTCATCACCCACGCCCATGGGGCTGGGTCGGAGATCGGCGATGAGTTCGCCGAGAATCCCAAGGTCCGCAGGATCAACTTCACGGGCTCAAGCAGCACGGGCCGCCGGATCGCGGAGGCAGCCGGGCGCAACCTGAAGCGTGTCGTGCTCGAGCTCGGCGGGCAGAACCCGCTCATCGTCCTGGGCGATGCGGACCTCGACTACGCTGTCAACGCCGCTGCGTTCGGGGCCTACCTGCACCAGGGGCAGATCTGTATGTCGACTCGTCGAATCATCGTGGAGGCCCCGATCGCAGACGAATTCACCGCGCGCCTCGCCGCGAAAGTCTCGGGCCTGAAGATGGGTGACCCGGCGGAGATGGACACCATCATCGGACCGCTGATCAACCAGGAAGCCTTCGACGTCGTCTCATCCAGGGTGCAGGCCGCGGTCAAATCGGGCGCGAAGCTCCTGGCCGGCGGGACCTCGACCGGATTGACCTACGCCGCCACCCTGCTCGCCGATGTCCCGGATTCGAGCGACCTGGCCCGCCACGAGACGTTCGGTCCGGTCGCGGTGCTGGACGTGGTGGCCAACACCGACGAAGCCATCGCGCGGGCCAACTCGACGGCCTACGGGCTGTCGGCCGGCGTGATCACGAGCGATCCGGACAAGGGCTTGGCGCTCGCCGATCGAATCGAGGCCGGCATCATCCACGTCAATGACCAGACGGTGGGTGACGAACCGCAGATGCCGTTCGGCGGCGTCAAGGACAGCGGCTGGGGTCGGTTCGGCGGCGCGGCTGCCCTCGACGAGTTCACCGAGCTCAAATGGATCACCGTCCAGAGCGGGAGTCATCCGTTCCCGTTCTAGGACGCGGCCTCAGGACGTCCCCGGGACCCCGGCCGGTTACGAGACGGCCGGGGTCGATTCGGGGCGCTCGTCGACGACCATCAGGGCATCGAGCGCCAGGGCCCCTTGCCCCTCCCGGTACACGACCACCGGGTTGAGATCGATCTCGCGAATCGACGGCTCGGCGCGGAGGATTGCCGCCACCTGGGCGATGATCCTTGCAAAGGCCTCGACATCCGACGGAGGCATCCCGCGGAAGCCGCGCAGCAGGGCGGCCTGCTTGAGCAGGAACACCTCCCGGATGATGCCCGACACCGTCAGGTCCGGTGGCAGGATCCGAACGTCGGCCAGCAGCTCGGCCTGCACGCCCCCGAAGCCGGCCAGGAGGACCGTGCCCCACTCCGGATCATTGCGGCCGCCCACGATCAGCTCGACTCCGCGTTGACCCATCCTCTCGACCAGGACGCCCTCAAGGGCGAGGCTCGGGGAACGAGACGCGAGATTGGCGTGCAGCGTGCGCCAGCCGCGATCAAGCCCGGCGCTGCTCCGGACGTCGAGGATCACGCCGCCCGCATCGCTCTTGTGGGCGAGCCCTGCCGCCTGCGCCTTCAGCGCCACCGGGAAGCCGATGGCCGTTGCGACGAGGCGCGCCTGTTCCTGGGTCACGACGAGTTCGCCCGACGGGAACGGGATCCCGAGCGGCGCCAGCAGCTGTTTCGCGCGGTACTCCCCGATGACGCCGACCGGCAGCCCGCCGGATGACACACCAGCGGGCTCGCCCGCGCTCACGTCGACATCGCGCGAGCCGAGCGCACTGACCAGCGCGACCGCCCGCATCGCTCGATCTGGGGACGGGAAGCAGGGCACATGCAGTGTGCGTAGGCGTTGGAGGTAGTGCTCGGGAACCAGGGCACCTTCATCGAGGCCGGCGAAGATCACGGGCATCGTGGGTCGCAGGTCCTCGATGGCCCCGATGATCGCTGGAAACTTCAAATTCGATGTCCGGGCATCGGTCTGGATGATGGCCATGACGAGGCTGCCGAAGCGCTCGTCGGGCAGCAACGCGGCGAGGGTGCGCCGATAGAGGTCCGGGTCGACCAGGCCTTGAGCCGTGAGATCGAGCGGATTGCTGACCGGCACGAACGCCGGCAGGGCGGCGCGCAACGCCGGCGCGCTCGCATCGGTCAGGGCCGGCAGGGGCAGACCTACCTGCTCGCACAGGTCCAGGGTGAGCGCCTTGAACGCGCCCGACTCGGTGACCACGACGCTACCGCCAAGCGGCAGGGTCGGACAGCGGGTCATGAGCTCGAGCACATCGCCGAGCTCCTCAAGGCTGTCCACCAGGACCACGCCGGCGCGCTCGACCAGCGCCTGCATCACCTGGTAGTCGCCGGCTAGGGCGCCGGTGTGGGTGGCTGCTGATTCCCGTGCGGCGCTGCTGCGCCCCGGATGCAGCAGCGCAATCAGCTTGCCCTGACGGCGCGCCTGTCGTGCGAGCTCCAGAAAGTACCGCGGTCGCCGAAACTGCTCGACGATCAGGCCAATGGCCTTGGTCATCGGATCGTCGAGCAGATACGCAACGAAATCCTCGACGCCAGAGGCGGCTTCGTTGCCGGTGGAAACGGAGTACGAAATCCCGAGCTCGCGGCTCGTGAGCATGACGCCGAGGACGGCCGCCATTGCACCGCTTTGCGAGACGATGCCGATGCCGGGCTCGGTCCCGAGCGCGAGGGCCGGCGTCTCAACGAAGGTAAGTGCCACGCCATCGACGTAGTTGACGCAGCCCAGGCAATTCGGCCCCTCGATCAGCATCCCGCTTCGCGCGCCAATGCGGGCAAGTTCATGTTGCTCGGCACGACCTGCGGCACCGCCTTCCGCGAACCCCGCCGCGAAGATCACAGCCGCGCCCACTCCCCGCCGGGCAAGGGCCAGGACGGCATCCAGCACCGCCGCTCGAGGAATGGCCAGCACAGCAGCATCGACGCCGAACGGCAGCTCGTCGATGGACGAGAGGCAGCGTCGGCCATCGATCTCGGCGCGCCCGGGGTTGATGAGATGGATGTCGCCGCCGAACCCCATCCGGTCCAGGTTGGCGATCGCCGACGCCCCCAGCGCCCCGGGCGTGGCGGAGGCACCGACGATCGCGATCGATTTCGGCTTCAAGAGGCGTTCGATCACGCCCGCGGAGAAGCGAGCCCCGGAGCCTGCGTCCACCGCCTGGGACAACCCGCTATCTCCGCCTGGAGGCATTGAAGGCACCGAGGCCCGGCTTGTAGGACTTGTCGTCGATGAACTGCTTGATCCCCTGCTTCCGGCTGTCGTTGTCGAAGAAGTTGGCTGCCTCCTGGGCACGCACCAGGTAGTCTTCAGCGTTGTCGTAGGTCATCTCACCCACCCGGCGGATGGCGTCTTTCGTCGCCTTCAGCGCTACCGGATTCTTCTCCAACAACGCGCGGGCGACCTGTTCGACCCTGGTTGCCAGCTCGCCGAGTGGCACCGCTTCGTTCACGAGGCCCCACTCCGCCGCCTTGCGGCCATCGATCGGCTCGCCCATCAGGGCGTGATACATCGCCTGCCGGAACGACAGAAGCTCGCGGGCGACCTTGGTTGCTCCGCCGCCGGGCAGGATTCCCCAATTGATCTCCGAAAGTCCGAACTGGGCTTCGTGGGCGGCAAAGGCCAGGTCACAGGCGAACAACGGACCGTAGCCGCCGCCGAAACACCAGCCATTCACCATCGCGATCGTGGGCTTCTGATACCAACGGAGGCGGCGCCACCACCCGTACGCCTCGCGCTGTGCGTTGCGGACCGCGCCCAGGCCGCCGGCCTCGGTCTCGCGGAAGTACTCCTTGAGATCCATGCCCGCCGACCATGCCGATCCCTCGCCGCTCAGGACCAGCACACCGACGTCGTCCCGAAACTCGAGCTCCTCGAGGACGGCCATCATCCGCCGGTTCAGCTTCGGGCTCAGGCTGTTGCGCTTCTCAGGGCGATTGAACTTGACCCAGGCAATGCGCTCGCGCACTTCGAACGTAACAAGCTGATCGTCGGCGCGCAGGGCGCTCGCGGCTGGTTCGGCGCTCATCGTTCCCATCCTTCCGGGCGAGACGGCTGCGAGGCACGCGGCAGAGTGCTATATGATATAGGAGTCGGCTCGTCGTCGACAATGGCGGAGGCACGCGGCGCAGCTCGCATTGATCGATCCGCTCAAGGACTACCCGGGATACCAGCTCCGGCGCGCCTCCGCAGCGGCGATGGCCGACCTGGCCGATCGACTGAGCCGGCTCGATCTACGGCCGGCCGAGGCCACCGTCCTGCTCGTGGTCGATGCGAATCCGAGCGCCACGCTCAGCGACGTCGGCCGGCTCCTTCGAATCGCCAGCGCCAACATGACCCCCCTGATCGCACGTCTGGAAGGCCGGAACCTGATCGAGCGCGAGCCGATGGACGGCCGCTCACAGGGGTTGGTGCTCACACCGCTCGGTCGATCGTTGACCGTGCAGGTCAAGGACGTCGTGGCCGACCATGAGGCAGCCTTGATCGCGAGGATTCCCGTCGCGGTGCGCGACGAATTCCTGGGGGCGCTGCGCGCCATCTGGGCCGGCGAGTAGGCGATCGGCCCTCAGCCCAGGGGCAGGACGTGAACCTTGATTGGCGGTAGGTGCTCGTATTCCTCGGTCGATTCCAGCATTCCTGCGGCCGGTACGCCGAGCATCGCGACGGCCGCATCTGACAGCAGCGCGTACGGCCGCCCGCCGGTCAGCTCGAGCGCATGGTTCTTGAGCAGGCGATGGGCGACGTTGACCGCGGGCCCGAGGACTTCCTCCTGGCCGCCGATCCGCTGGGCGATGAACTCGCCGTAGTGGAGCACGAACTTGAGGTCGAGGGCATGGATCCGCGCACAGGCATCGCAGGTGCAGGTCCACAGGGAGTTCGCCTCGGCCAGCCGGGTTCCAAACGCGCCATAGCACGCCTTGAGGCAGGCCACGACTGCCGGTCCGCGGAGTGTCAGCTCCTCCGCGACCGCGAAGACCGCATCACCTTCGAGCTTCACCAATTGAAAGGGCGGGATGATCGAGGCCATGATCGTCTCGAGCAGAGATGACATCAGCCCGTAGGCGGGGGGCGGTTCGGGCGAGTCGAGGACGAGCGCCTGGTGGGCTTCACCAACGCCCTGCAGAAACCCGGTATAGCCACTGATGTCGGCGAGGACGAGAACGCCCCGGGCGCGGCCGGCGATGCGTGCCTGATCCGTCGTTGGGCCCACGATCGACTCCCGTTCATGTTGGGCTAGCGCCGCTAATCATGATGGCGGCATGACGACAGGGAATGGTGCTTGCCAACCTTAGCCGCGGCGGCAGCCGTCTTCGACCTCGGCGGCGTCCTGATTGAATGGGATCCGCGTCGTCTCTACCGCCAGTTGTTCGACGACGCCGCCGCGATGGAGTCCTTCCTTTCGGAGGTGTGCACGCCGGCATGGAACGCTCGGCAGGATGCCGGTCGCCCATGGCCTGAGGCGATCGAGTCACTGGTCCGCGAGTTCCCGGCGCAGCGTGACTTGATCCTCGCCTACGACACTCGCTGGGAGGAGATGCTCGGCGGGGCCATCGAGGGCACGGTGCAGATCCTCACCGAGCTGCGCGACGCCGGAGTCCCGTGCTATGCGCTCAGCAACTGGTCGGCCGCGAAGTTCGCGCTCGCCCGTCCTCGCTTCCCGTTCCTCGAATGGTTCGACGGCATCGTCATCTCCGGCGAAGTCGGAGCCAGCAAGCCAGACCCGGCGATCTACCGCGTCCTCGTGGACCGGTACCGCCTGACGCCCTCGACGACGGCCTTCGTCGACGACACCTCGTCGAACGTGCAGGCTGCCGCTGGTCTCGGGTTCCGCGCCGTTCGGTTCCTCGGGGCGCCGCGCCTCCGGGCGGATCTGCGCGGCTTGGGGCTGCCTCTGCCTCTGGCCGCGGCCGAAGGTCGCCGAGGGCAAAGCCGCTAGGATCGCCCTGACAACTGGACGGGCGATTGCGAAGCCGTCTACCGAACTGACCCGGGCCGACGAGCAGGAGCGAGCCGTGTTCAAGCACCATCGACTGGCCGGATTGGCGCAGATCGTCGCTCGCGAGACCCACGAAGGCCAGTACCGGCGCGGGATCAACATCTACGCGCCCACCGGCCTCTACCACCACGTCTACGACTACATCGCGGATGTCACCCCCGACGACGGGACGGCGGTGTTCCGGGCCACATTCACCGAGATGTTCGAAGGAGACACGGAGCGTCGGCCGCTCGTCGGAGAGCAGGCCCGGGTACGGCTCGACGCGAAGCACGAGCACGTCGAGTTCGATCGTGACGCGCTGTGGACCGAGGCCAAGGCGTCCCAGGAATCGAGCAGGGATCGGTTCGAGGCGATCGCCCATGCCGCCCCGGGCACCGGCGTGGACCCCGGGGCACCCGGCCCGGTCGGGGCCGCGCCCCCGGTGAGCCCGCTGGAGGGCATCTTGCAGGTGAGCCTTCGACAGGCGCAACGCAACGGGGATGCCGCGGAGGTCGAGCGGCTGACCGCGAAGCTCGCCGAGATCCAGCGCGGGAACGGTGGTGCGCCGGAGCAATGACTCTGGCCGATGCCCGCCGAGTTTCCCTGGAGGGGTGCCTCGGCGCCCTCTTCGATGCGGGATATCCGGCGTATATCCCCTCGCTCATCGGTGTCGATCGGGTGGTCGAGGGCAACAGCGACCTCGTTCGTGGTCTCGGCCATCTCCCTGGTCCGCCACCCTAACCCGCCCGCCGATGGCCTTGACGCGGAAGGTCCCGAGACTACGCTCGACTCGACGACCAGGACCGACGACAAGGAGACGCAGCCATGACCCACGAGGATCGTCCCGGCGGCCAGTGGCTCGGCTACGTGATCGCCGGTGCGTTCGTCGGCGTCGTGGTCAGCCTCGCTGCCGGCCTCCTCGTCGCCGCCTTGCTGAACACGTGGCTGGCGATCGACTGGGTGAGAGGGACCGCAACCCTGGCCGTGGGCGTCGTCGTCGCCGCCGCGATGCTGCGCGCCGTGGCCCAGACCGCGCGGGGGCGCGTGCGCGCCATCAGAGGGAGCGCGGGACCCGAGGACTGACGAATGTGGACCACGTCGTCGAGGGCTGGCTCCCAACCGGATCCGTTGGCCGTTACTGCCGTGCTTGTCGAGGCGTGCCATCGTAGGACGCGTGGCTGAACCCGTCCCTACCGACGACACGCGGATCGATCGTTGGCTGTCCGCGGTGCGCCTCGTGAAGACCCGCCCGCTCGCGACCCGGCTGTGCGAGGGCGGCCACGTCGTTGTGAATGGATCGCCGGCAAAGCCGTCGACGAAGGTTCGCCCGGGCGATCGGATCGAGGCGCTCATCGCCGATCGCCAGCGCAGCGTCGAGGTCGTGCGCCCGATCGAGTCGCGGGTCGGGGCCGCCGTCGCCGCGACATGCTACGTGGACCACAGCCCGCCCATCGTGCCGGAGGCCCGGCAGCGGACCGTGCCAGTGCGCGGCGAGGGCCGGCCGAGCAAGCGTCGGCGGCGTGAGTTCGAGCGCCTGCGCCGGGCTGCCGATGCCTGACAAGGTCGACCCTTCGCAAATGGCGCCACGACCTGACCGGCCGAGGGGCAACGCACCGTGACGATGCGACATTCGGAACGCGCTCCGATCGTGCTCCGGACAAGGCGCCTGGACCTCCGTCCGCTGCGACCGAGCGACGCCCGGTGGTACCTGGCCCACTTCTCCGAACCGGAGATCGTCCATGGATCCGGCTTCCCGGCGCCGGCCGACGTGCGGGCCGCGAGTGAGGAACTCCAGACCTATGTCTTCGACCTGATCGCCCAGGGGACCGGGATGCGCTGGGGTATTGCCCTCCGGGGCCACGATGAGCTCATCGGCTCCATCGGCTACTACGGCCGTAGCAGCGAGCCGATCCGCAAAGCCGAGATCGGCTACGACCTTGCCCCAGAGCACTGGGGCCAGGGCCTGATGACCGAGGCCCTTGAGGCGCTCGTGAGGTACTGCTTCAAGTCTCTCGGTCTTCAGCGCCTCGAGGCGCTTGTGCTGCCCCACAACCAGCGTTCGGTTCGGCTTCTGGAACGGGCCGGCTTCCGAAACGAGGGGCTCCTGCCGAGGCACGGTACTGACGAGCATGGGCTGCTCGTCGACGAGCTGTTGCTGAGCCTGGTGAACCAGGAGCACGTTTCGAGAGCCCACCAGGAGAGCGGCGACGATCAGACGATGTCCTGAACACCTGGCGGCGGCTCGCGCGGGATCGATCGATACTCTGGGTACGGGACCGTTCGGAGGCATCCCACGCCCGACGAGAGGAGATGGAGGATATGGCCGGAACGCACGACGAACACCACTGCGCGGCGTGCCGCGACGAGATCAAGGCCCTGGATGAGGCCCTGCGCAAAGTCGAGGATCGCCTTGCCGCGATGTCCGGCCCTGCATCGGGCCTCGCCAACCGGATCGACCCGTTCAAGAAGCCGCCCTCGCGCCAGATCAGCGAGCCCTAGGAGACGGCGGCCGGACTCGCTGCTGGCGGTCGCGCACGCGGGCCTGATGGCGGGACCCGTTGGCGCGAACCGACCCCGGGCGATCTGCCAGCGCCCGGGGTCGGTATAGGAACCGGGATGGGTCCTGTTCGTTACTCGTTTGGCCGCGACTCGGCCGGGCGGCGAGCCCCACTACGGGACCATGGCTGATGCTGGTCGAGTCTTGAGGCATCCCACGGACGATCAGCGCAACGCAACGGCGCCTGCGCGCGTCGATCCCGACGTTGCGCTCCTCTTTCTGACGAGGGCGACCCGGATGTTCGGGTATGGCCTCGTGTCGGTCGTCCTGGTCCTGTACCTGACCACCCTCGGTCTCGCCGCCGCCGAAGTTGGCCTGCTCCTTGCGCTGACCCTGCTCGGTGATGCCGGCGTCTCGCTGTGGCTCACGACCCATGCCGACCGGATCGGTCGGCGGCGAACACTGGTCGCTGGCGCGGTCCTCATGCTCGCCGCCGGCCTCGTGTTCGTTGCGACGCCGGTGTACACCGTGCTCCTCATTGCGGCGACGGTCGGGGTGATCAGCCCGAGTGGCAATGAGGTCGGCCCGTTCCTCGCGGTGGAGCAGGCGGCGCTCAGCCAGGTCGTTCGTCCCGATCGACGGACCACGATCTTTGCCCGCTACCAGCTCGTGGGCTCGTTCGCCACCGCGGCGGGGGCGCTCGTCGGCGGCGGCGCTGCGCAGGTCGCGATCAATGCCGGTGCGTCGGCCGCCGATGCCTACCGGCTGGTGCTCGTCGGGTACGCCCTCGCGGGGATTGGACTGGCGCTCCTCTTCAGCCGGGCATCCGGTCGGATCGAGGTGCCCCTGAGCGGGGTCACCGGATCGCCGATCCCGACGCGACTTGGCCTGCACCGCTCTCAGCGGGTCGTCCTCCGACTTTCCGCCCTCTTCGCCCTGGACGCATTCGCGGGCGGGTTCGTGATCGCGGGCTTCATCACGCTCTGGTTCAGGGATCGCTTCGGGCTGGACCCCGCCCCACTTGGGGGCCTGATTTTCGGGGCGAACATCCTGGCCGGGCTGTCCGCCCTCGTCGCCGGGCCGCTGGCGCGGCGTTTCGGGCTGGTGCGGACGATGGTCTTCACCCACCTCCCATCGAACGTCCTCTTGGTGCTCGTGCCGTTCATGCCGACCTTGCCCCTCGCCGCGGTCGTCCTGCTGGTTCGCTTCAGCATCAGCCAGATGGACGTGCCCACTCGCCAGTCGTACACGATGGCGGTCGTCGCTCCCGACGAGCGCTCGGCGGCGGCCGGCGTCACCGGAATCGCTCGGAGTCTGGGCGTCGCGGCCTCACCCCTGATCGCGGCTCCGCTATACCTGACCGCGGCCCTGGCCGGCCTGCCGTTCGTGATTGCCGGCGGCCTGAAGATTGGTTACGACCTGCTCCTCTACCGAGCCTTCAGGTCAAGCCCGGCGCCGGAGGAGGTGCCGACGGGCGACTAGCTTGGCGGGAACAGCGTCGTCATCGCTCCAGGCCGAGCAGGCGGGTCAGCAGCTCGAAGCCCGATTGCGGACCCGACCAATGAGCCCGAAGCCGCTCGACGCCGATCCGGTGCGCCGTCCAGCGCAGGACCACGGCGCTGAGCACGACGTCGTCGATCGAGCCCAGGACCGGGATGAAGTCAGGGATCAGGTCGATCGGGCTGAGCAGGTACGCGAGCAGTCCGCCGAGGGCCAGCCTGGCTCCCATCGGGGTCCCCGGATCGGCCAGGAGCGAGCGCACCAGGAGGACCAGGTCGGGGATCATCCGTAGGGCTGGACCAGCGAACGCCCGGGTTGGCCGATGGAGCCAGACAATCGCGATCAGGATCAGCCAGGCGAGGACGAGTGCAAGCGTGAGGAGAAGCACCGCGCCGAGAACACCCATCGTCTTTGGATCCTGGAGGCCGCCAAGGGGTCAGGCGCCCTGCTCCTCGTGGTATCGATCGCGGGCCGCGTCCTCGGCTCGATCGGCCTTCCCCGCAGCCTGATCCGTCCGGGCGGCGTCGCCTTCGGCGGTCGACATCGCCATCTGGGCCCCTTCGGACGCCCGAGCAGCGGCACGTCGTGCTTTGTCCGCGGCAGCCTTGGCCAGGCCGACCGCCGCGAGCGCGGCATCGGCAGCCACCTCGACCTCGCTGGCCGCCTCCTCGGCGGCTTCGGCGGCTGCCAGCGCCAGCGCGGCGACCTGGGCAGCCGTATGAGCACCGGCTGCGTCGCGCCCAGCCGACCGCCAGTCGGCCAGAAGCTCGGCCGCGTACTCCTGCTTGCTCAGCTCCCGACTCATGCCGTCCTCCTTGTGCGAGCCCCAGAGTAGTCGGCGCACTCGAGAGCAGCACGAACGTAGACGATCCTCCAGCGTTACGCGGCATCGTGCCTGCCACGCTGCGTCCGGCCCGGCCGCGGCCTGCCGAGCAGGGTTGCGCCCGTACCAATGGGGAGTGCCGCTGACGGCCCTGTGCGTGTACAACCAAGGCAGTCGACAGCGCACCGGCACGTTCGCGAAGCCCACCGCGGCCTGACCGGCCCACGAGAAGAGCCTTGGACAACCTCAAGCGTCGCCCGAACCTCGATGCCCGCGTCATCGTCATCGCCTATGCCGTCGGGGCGGCGGCCTGGATCCTCTTCAGCGATCGGCTGGCCGAAGCGCTGGCCCCGAACATGGCTGCCCTCGCGATCGTCTCGACGCTCAAGGGCTGGGCCTTTGTGCTCATCTCCGGCGCGCTGCTGGCCGTCACCCTGGCGAACTACAGCGCCGGGCGGGAGCGGGCGCAAGCGCACATCGAGCGGCTCAACCGGGTGCTGCGGACGCTGATTCTGGCCAACCAGGAGCTCGCCCGGGCCCCCGACGAGACGGCCCTGCTCCAGGCGTTCTGCTCGACCATCGTCGGGCACGGCGCATTCCTGGGCGCCTGGGTTGGCGTCCGCGGGGACGACCTGGCAGGCACGATCCGACGTGCGGCCCAGGCCGGGCCCATCGGCGACTACCTGGACACGATTGCCCTGAGCTGGAAGGACCCGGCCCGGGGGAGCCTGGGGCCGGCCGGGACCTCAATCCGGGAAGGCCGCCCCGTCGTGTGTCCGGACGTGGCCGCCGACGCAACCCTCGCCTGGCGCGCCGAGATGCTCAAGGTGGGGATCCGTGCGCTGGCTGGACTGCCCCTGAAAATCGGGGACACCGTGTTCGGCACGCTCGTGATCTACGCCGCCAGCCCGGACGCGTTCGGGCGCGACGAGGTCGACCTCCTGACGGAGATGGCCACCGACCTTGCCTATGGCATAGAGAGCCAGCGGATCAAGGCCGCCGCCGCCCACGGCGAGGCCGAACGCCGACGCCTCTGGGCCGCGGTCGAGCAATCGGCGGACTCCGTGGTCATCACGGACGCGACGGGGGCGATCGAGTATGTCAACCCGGCATTCACCCGGGTCACGGGCTACTCGTCCGAGGAGGTCCTGGGCCAGAACCCCCGAATCCTCAAGAGCGGCGCCCAGGGCCCCGCCTTCTACGTTGCCATGTGGGCCGCGCTGACGAGCGGGCAGTCGTTCGTGGGAGACCTCACGAACCGGCGCAAGGACGGCACGCTCTTCGAGGAGGAGGCGGCCATCTCGCCGATCCACGATGGGGCCGGGACGATCACGAGCTATGTCGCGGTCAAGCGCGACGTGACCCGGGAACGCGCCCTGGAGGCCGCCCACGAGCGGGTGTCGCGCGAGCGTACGGTGGTCGCCAAGGCCCTCGCCGGGCTGCACGCCCTGCCGACCCCGGCCGACAGCGCCGTTGCGATATGCCAGCAGGTGGCCGGCTTATCGGGAGTGACGACCGTTTCGCTGGTCTACTTCACGCTCGAGGGACCGGCGATGCCCCTCGCCTTCGTCCGGGCTGACGGGGTATCCGTCCCGTTGCGACGCCTGCCGCACCAGCGCAGCCGGACCTTGCGCGAGCGGGCCGCAGCAGGGCCCTGGATCGAGACCTGGGTGCGCCGGCCGTGGCACCCCTACAACCGGTTGCACGATGAGCTGGCGACGCAGGCCCTCGCCTACGCACCGGTGAGCCATGACGGCCGGCTGATCGGTCTGCTGACCGCGACGTCGAACGATGCGGATGCGGTCAGGCGATTCACGGAGCTGCTGCCGACGCTCCTCGAGGTCGCGGGCTTCTGCGGCGCACTCGTCGGGCCGGCCGTCGCCGGCCTGACCGAGACGAGCGCGGTGCGCGAGCGAATTGCCAGCGTGATCGCGACCGGCGCCTTCCGGCCGATCTTCCAGCCGATCGTCGACCTTGCGACGGCGGAGCACGTCGGCTACGAAGCGCTGAGCCGGTTCACGAGCGAAACGCCCCCGGACGTCGTCTTCGCCGACGCGCGATCCGTCGGGCTCGAGGCGGACCTGGAACTGGCCACGCTGGCGGCCGCGATCTCGGCCGCCACGGCACTGCCGGACGGCGGCTGGCTCAGCCTCAACGTGTCGCCCACCCTCGTGACCGAGGGCAACCGGCTTGCCGGCCTGCTCCGCCGGGCGGACCGCCCGGTCGTGCTCGAGGTGACCGAGCACGTCGCGGTCGAGGACTACGAAGCGCTGCGCAAGGTCGTCAGCCGACTTCGCCCCCGGGTTCTCATCGCGGTCGACGACGCGGGGGCAGGCATCGCCAACTTCAGCCACATCGTGGAGTTGCGACCCGCCTACGTGAAGCTCGACGTCAGCCTGGTCCGGGGCATCGATGCGGATCGCACCCGACAGGCGATGGTCCGCGGCCTCCTGCATTTCGCGAATGTCTCGCAGTGCCAGACGATCGCCGAGGGCGTGGAGACGCAGGAAGAGCTTGCGACGCTCCGCCGGCTGGGAGCCCCTCTGGCCCAGGGCTACCTGCTGGGCCGGCCGGCTCCCGTCGAGACGTGGTCAGCGCATGAGGGTCGCATCAGCAGTGCTGACGTGGTTGGGGCCCAATCTGGCCACGTTCTGGCCGACGCTGCGCAGGCTGTCAGCCCCTAGAGGCGAGTGACGCGGCTTGCCGGACTGTCCGCCAGGCTCGCGCGGGCGCGATCGAGCCGGTCGCCCCGGAGGCCGACGCAGTCGAGCGCCCAGAACGTGTCCGCGTAGACGAGCGCCCCGCGCATCCCGGGCTCCCACCCGGGCAGCGCCACGGCCTGGCAGGCACGGCTCGGAATCCGGGTGGACGGCGGCGTCACGCCCAGCTCGGCGGCGGGTCTCCAGCCGAGCCGCCGGTAGTAGGCGGGATCGCCTTCGAGGAAGACCGCCGGGACGCCGGCACGCTCCGCCTCGGCCACGGCGTGGGCAACGAGCGACCGGCCGATCCCCTGCCTCTGCCACTCCGGCGCGACCGACAGGGGGCTGAGGACGAGCACCTCGACCAGGCGCGCCTCCGCGTCGACCCAGCCTCGGGTGAGCCGGACGTGCCCGATCACGCGGTCGCCGACGAGGGCGACGTAGCCGGCACTGTCGGGTCGCTGCGCCAGTGCCTCCTCCAGGGCGACAACCTCCTCGGGCTCGTCCTCGAAGGCACGGCCGATCACGTCGCGCACGGCCGCCGCCTCCTCGGGCACCTGGCGTCGGATCACGGCATCGGCGGTGGCGTTCATCGCCGAGAACAGTACCCTGAGCTCGCTCACGGCCGCGCCGACGCTGGCTCCGGTTCGTGGGCTACGCTGCCCTCCTGCTCCGACGAGACGGAGGTTTGGCACCTTGGGCTACGACGCCGACCCGCGGGTCACCGCGTATATCGAGGCGCTTCCCGACTGGCAGCAGCGCGTCTGCCGCGAGGTTCGGGAGCTCGTCCACGCCGCCGATCCGGACGTGGTCGAAACGATCAAGCGTCGAGCCCAGCCGTACTTCGTGCTCAAGGGCAACGTCTGTGCCCTGCTGGCCGCCAGGGACCACGTGAACGTCTTCCTGTACGACGGAGCGATCGTTCCCGATCCTGAAGGGATCATCACCGCGGGCCACGACAACAAGACGGCCCGGACCGTGGCGTTCCGGGAAGGCGATCTGATCAACGGACCGGCCCTCGCCGCGATGTTCCGGCAGATCATCGCGAACAACCGAGCCGGAGGCTGGCGCAGGCTCAAAGGCACCTGAGCGGGGACTGAGCCCGGATCGCCCCGGGCCTGCGAATCGCAGGGGAAACCTTCCGTTGGCCCTTGTGCCATTTGCCCCAGGCGTGGTACGAGATCGCCAGCGTGCCGCGCCCTGCCGGCGTGGCCTGTAGAAGGAGACCGGACGTGCCTGGGCTCGACACCGGCAATACCGGGTTCATGCTGCTGTGCAGCAGCCTCGTCATGCTCATGACCCCGGGCCTGGCCTTCTTCTACGGTGGCCTCGTCGGCCGCCGGAACGTCCTCGCGATCATGATCCAGAGCTTCGTCTCGATGGGCTGGACGACGGTCATCTGGTTCGCGGTCGGGTACTCGCTGTGCTTCTCGGGCGGGGCCGGCGGGGTGGTCGGCAACCTCGACAAGGCGTTCCTCAACGGGGTCAGCCTGACCAGCCCGTCGGCGCTCAATCCCTCGATCCCGGAGATCGTCTTCGTCGCCTACCAGATGATGTTCGCGATCATCACCCCGGCGCTGATCACGGGAGCGTTCGCCAACCGGGTCTCGTTCAAGGCGTACATGATCTTCCTGACCGGCTGGCTGCTCCTGGTCTACTTCCCGTTCGTCCACATGATCTGGGGCGGTGGGCTGCTCCAGACCTGGGGCGTCCTCGACTTCGCGGGCGGGATCGTCGTCCACAACACGGCCGGCCTGGCCGCCCTGGCGTCGGTCCTGTTCGTCGGTCGCCGGGCGGTGACCGATCGGGGGCCGCACAGCATCCCGCTCGTCGCCCTGGGCACCGGGCTGCTGTGGTTCGGCTGGTACGGCTTCAATGCCGGCTCGGAGTTCAAGGTCGATGCCACGACGGCCGTCGCCTTCCTCAATACCGATGTGGCCGCCTCCTTTGCCGCGATGGCCTGGCTGTTCACGGCCTGGATCTTCGCCAAGAGCCCGAGCTTCCTCGGGCTGCTGACCGGCGCCGTCGCCGGACTGGCCACGGTGACGCCCGCCGCGGGCTACGTCTCGCCGGTGGCGGCCTGCCTGATCGGCGTCATCGCAGGCGTCGTCTGCTACGGCGCGGTTGCTCTCAAGAACCGGCTCAACTGGGACGATGCCCTCGACGTATGGGGCGTCCACGGGGTGGGCGGGTTCCTGGGCATCGTGCTCCTCGGGATCCTGGCGACGACGGCGTTCAATCCCAACGGTGCCGACGGCCTGATCGCCGGCAACCCGACGTTCTTCCTCAAGGAGCTCGCCGCGGTGGCACTGTCCTCGGTCTGGGCGTTCGGCTTCACCTACGGGATGCTCTGGCTGATCGATCGGGTCACCCCGGTGCGGGTCACGGCCGGGGTCGAGGAGACCGGCCTCGACGCAGGTTTGCTCCACGAGGAGGCCTACCTCGAAGGCACGATCTAGACCCTGGTCGACCACGCGAGCCGGGGGCTCAGTCGGCGGTCTCCGGCATCCGGCGCAGCGACCGCACAGGCGAGAGGAGGACGGACAGGAAGGGCAGGCACGAACCGAGCGCGCCGATCCAGATCGCGTTGTGAACGCCGAATGCGGTGGCCAGGGTGCCGCCGAGGACGGCGCCGATCGGGATCGTGCCCCACACGATGAAGCGCATCGTCGCGTTCATCCGCGCCTGGATCGCGATCGGGGTGATCGCCTGGCGGTAGCTCACCTGGTTGATGTTGTAGACGACGCTCGAGAAGCTCGTTACCGCGACCGCCGCCATGATCCAGGCGACCGGTGCTGCATGCGGCGCGGCGGGTACGAGCAGAGTGGCCGGGCCGCCCAGGGCAATCGATCCGATGATCGCGGCGCCCAGTCCGATGCGACCGGCGACCTGATTGGCCACCAGCGCCCCCAGCAGGGCTCCGAGCGCGCCAAGCCCGAAGATCAGCCCGACCGTGGCTGCGTCGAGCCCGAGCTCCCGGTAGAGGTAGACCGGCAGGATGCCGTAGATGACGTTGCTGAACAGGTTCGACGATGAGGTGGCCCCGGCGATCGCCCGCAAGTACGGGTTGCGCAGCACGAATCCGAGCCCTTCCGCGATCTGGCGCCGAAGCGGCTCGCGGGCCAGGCCGGCCGCACGACGCTCGGCCTCGGGGTGGGGCTCGGGGCCTTCGATCCGCCACACGAAGAACGCCGAGGCGAGGTAGCTCAGGGCGTCGGTCACGATGGCGAAGGGTGCCCCCACTAGGCTGATGAGCGCACCGCCCAGGCCGGGTCCCACCACCTGCGCCGATGCCTCGCTCGCCTGCAGCTTGGCGTTGCCCTCGACGAGCTTGCTGCCACCCACGAGCGCGGGCAGGTACGACTGGTAGGCGACGTCGAAGAAGACGGTGGCGGCCCCGGCCACGAAGCTCACGACATAGAGCTGCCAGATCGTGAGGACGCCCAGGGACCAGGCGATCGGGATGGTGCCGAGCGCGCCGACGCGCACGAGGTCGCCCGAGATGAGCACCGGCCGCCGCCGCATCCGATCCAGCCAGGCCCCCGCCGGCAGGGTGAAGAGGAGAAACGGCAGGAACTGGAGGGCCCCCAGCAGGGCGACCTCGAACGGGCTTGCGTGGAGCAGCACGGTGGCGATGAAGGGGATCGCCAGCAGGCTCACCTGCGAACCGAACTGGCTGATCGTCTCGCCCACCCACAGCCGCCGGAAGCCGGCCTCCTGAAGGAGTCCCAGGCGGTTCCATCGCGACCGGGACAATGGCGGGCGGGATCCGGTCATGCCGGCTCACCCGTCGGGAAGACGTTGACCTGGACTTCCACGTTGCGGGCGCCGGGCCCGGGTTCGCCCAGGATGTAGCGTTCGATGGTCGCCACCATCTCGTCGGCCAGGGCCCGAGCCTGCTCGGCGCTGAGACGGGCCACGAAGACCGAGTCCTCGGCCGCATCGAGCCACCGCCGGCTCCATCGCCCACGCTCGCTGAACCATCGCTCGACGCGCTCCTCGGCAATCCGCTGTCGCTCGCTGTCGACCACCCGCAGCGCCTCGCGCGCGATATTGTCGTCGGCAAACTCGGATGCGAAGATCTGGACGACCTCTTCCGTCGCCCGCCACCACCGTTCACGGCGGCTGCCGTGCCCGGGGTCCGGTTCAATGAACCCATGGCGCCCGAGCATGCGCAGGTGGTAGCTGGTCGCCGCGCTCGACTCACCGAGCTGGCGGGCGAGTTGCGTCGCAGTCGCCGGGCCGTCCCGCCGCAGCCGGTCGCGGATCCGGATCCTGAGCGGATGGGCAAGCGCGATCAGCGATCGGGCATCGAGTCGGCGCCGCGCCAGGGTGCTCTCCACGAGTGCAAAGATACTTTTGCAACGTAACCTTTGCAAACGTGGCCCGGAGGCGCGCGTCGGCGGCGTAGGATCGACGGATGGAGCCGATCACCGACCGCACTCGCCAAGCGACGGACGCGGATCGAGCCGTCGAAGCGCTGGCCGACCACGAAACGGCGATCCGGGCGGCAACCCTGGCCGACGTGCCGGCGATCCGGCGGCTCCTGACCGCGCACGGCAACGACGGGCCGATCACGACGGTCGACATCGTCGGTCCGTATGTCCGGCACCTGATCGCCCATGCGGCCACCCGGGTCTCGGAGCGGGCGGGCGAGATCGTGGCGTTCGGGGCGGTGGCCGACACGGGCATCAGCCACCATCTTGCCGACCTGTTCGTCCAGCCCGACCTGCTCGGACAGGGGATCGGCCGGCCCCTCCTCGAGGCGGTGTTCGGCGACAGCTGGCCGCGGACGACCTTCGCCTCCGAGGATCCAAGGGCGTTGCCGCTCTACGTTCGGGCGGGGATGAGCCCGCTCTGGCCGTGCCTCTACCTCGAGGGCTCGCCCCAGTGGCTCCCGCCATCCGATTCGACGATGTCGGTCGCCCCGGCCGATCCGCTCGCACTGACCGACCTCGAGCGGGCCTGGACCGGGGTGGATCGCCGCATCGACCAGACGTTCTGGGCCAGCCAGGCCGAGGCCGACGGGTTCGCCGTTCTCGAGGCCGGACAGCCGGTCGCCTTCGCCTACAGCCGGGCCCGCCAGGCCGATGCGACCCGGATCATCGATCGGCTGGTCGTCCGGCCCGAATCCGATCCGATCGCTCCGATCCTGGCGGCGATCCGTCACGGCGCGCGCGGCGGGCCGGTCGCGGCCTGCCTGCTCGGCCCGAACCCGGTCTTGCCGATCCTGCTCGAGGCGTGCTTCAAGCTCATCGATCGCGACCAGTTCATGACCTCGGACCCGACCCTGATCGACCCGACCCGACTGCTGCCCAACCCTGGGCTGCTCTAGCGGCCGGCTCGCCGTCGTCGTGTACCGGGACGTGCGCGGAGAGCCGCCCGCCTAGAAGGGGCCGAGGCCGCCGAGCAGGTTCTTCAGGGCTGCGATCTGGCGCGCAAGGTCCTCAGCATGATGCTTGCGCCATCTCAGTACCGCTCCGGGATGATCGTCTGGTCGCCGATCGGCGGCCGGATGTAGCCGTCGTCACGCTGGCGGGGCGGGAGCGTGATCGGATCGGGTGTCAGGTCCTGGTAGGGGATGAGCCCGAGCAGGTGGCTGATCAGGTTGAGCCGGGCTCGCTTCTTGTCATCGCCGTTCACGACGTACCAGGGGGCCTGTTTGATGTCGGTATGGGCGAACATCTCGTCCTTCGCCTTGGAGTACTCGACCCAGCGGGAGCGTGACTGGAGATCCATCGGGCTGAGCTTCCAGCGCTTGCGCGGGTCGTCGATCCGGTCCTGGAAGCGGCGCTCCTGCTCCGCGTCACTGACCGAGAACCAGTACTTGACGATCATGATCCCGGACCGGACGAGCATCCGCTCGAACTCGGGGCACGAGCGCTGGAACTCCTCGTATTCGGCGTCGGTGCAGAAGCCCATCACCCGCTCGACGCCGGCCCGGTTGTACCAGCTCCGATCGAAGAAGACCATCTCGCCGGCCGCCGGCAGGTACGCGACGTAGCGCTGGAAATACCACTGGCTCCGCTCGCGTTCGGTGGGCGCGGGCAGGGCTGCAACCCGGGCGTAGCGGGGGTTGAGCGAGAGCATCAGCGTCTTGATCGCCCCGCCCTTACCGGCGGCGTCACGACCCTCGAACAGGATGACCACCTTCAGGCCGGTGGCCTTCACCCACTCCTGGAGCTTGACCAGCTCGACCTGCAGGCGAGCGAGCTCCTTGCGGTAGGCCTTGGCGCTGATCGTGGGCCCCGCCGCTCCCTCCGTCTCGATCGGCGGGTCGGGCCAGACCTCGGCCAACTCGATGTCCTGCTCGTCGCGTTCGGATCCGCGCCTGGTCACGTCGGGCCTCCCACAATCGATCCCGCGACCAATGATGCGCTGATCCGCGCGATCACCGCGACAATTGCGTCCGCGGGTCGACGCCGGCGCACAATGGCCCCGATGGGTTCGATGCAGCCCTCGGGACGAGGCCTCGGCCGCGCTCCAGCTGCCGCGATCGGGGTGGCCCTGATCGTGGCGCTGGCCGGCTGCGGGACACCTGTGAGCCCCTTGCCGAGCCAGCCGCCGAACTCCACGCCGAGCCAGCCGCCGGTCACGTCGCCGAGCTCCTCGTTCGGACTGGGCCCGAGCCCCAGCGTCGGCTCGTCGGCCCCCGCCGTGACGCCCGGCTCGAATGCGAGTGCTGCGGCCGGTAGCCTGCAGGCCTTCGACGAGGCCGGCATCACCTTCGCCTACCCGGCGAGCTGGCGCGAGTACCACGTGACCTCGAACACGAGCATGTCCAGCCAGTTCGCCGAGCTCGCCACGGGCAATACCCCTAGCCCGTGCACGGCAAGCACTGAGCCCGGCCCCTCGGGCTCGGCGTGCTCAGATCTTGAACAGCTGCCGCCGGGGTCGATGATCGTCAGCATCTCGAACGCGGCGGAGCTGGGCTGGGCGCCGGCGCTCAACCGACCTCCCGGCACGACCGCCCTGACGGTTGACGGACTGCCGGCCTATTCCCGGACGGCACCCTCGCCAGGGGCCGACCTCACCCTCGAGTGGGGGATCTCGCGGCCCGATTCGCTCACGAACTACTACGACATCGTTGCCCTGCTCCAGGGCCCGGGTCTCGATCAGATGCGCCAGCAGCTCGCGGCCCTGATCGCGAGCCTGCGCTACGACCCGCCCGTCATCCCGCTGCCGATCGGCTCGGCCGCCGCCGTTGCCGCGGAGCAGTCGGCCCTGGCCGCGCTCCTCAAGGATTCTCCGGTCTGGGGTTGCTTCAGCATCGCCGGTCCGCACTCGATGGTGATCGACTCGATGCCCGATGGGCCAGCGCTCGTTCGGCCGCAACTCGCGACCTGCACGATGAAGATCGAGCCGACCCGACCGCAGTTCTGGCGGTTGACGCTGACGATCCGCCTGCCGACGCCCGATCGGAACGTCGGCACCGGCGAGGTCATCACCCAGTGGGTCGGCGCCGACGGCTCGCTCGGGTTGCAATCAATCGGGGTCACGCCGTAGCGCCGAGGCCGCAGGAAACCGGGTTCGGCGCTCTCGTCCGGACTCCACCACGGGCGGCAGCCGTTCCGCTCCTTGGCGGATGGCGTGCGGCGTGTCTTGTGGCCCGACTTCGCAACAATTCCGCTGGCAGACGCGTTGTCGTTGAGTCAGGACCAAATCCGCTGCCTCGATCGATGGTGGGCAGCGAATTCGTGCGTGTCGAGCGTCGCGGCCGCGCGGTGCCAGGCGTTATTGCCCGACATCTGGGCGGCAATGCGTCTGGGGGCGGAATTCCTACCAACCTGCGCGGCGAGCCAACCCGCGCGGCGAGCACCGCCGGACCAGCAGGTCCATCCGTCTAGCATGGCCGGGATGGCACCGAAGACGGCTCCGGCAACGGCGGTAGAGCGGCTCGCGGGCTACCTGGCGGACGGCCACGCGGACGACATCGCCGCGGAGCTGACCGCCTGGCTGGCCGGATCAGCGCGATTCCGCTCGTTCGCAGAGGCGTACCGCGCCAAGATCCGCAAGAAGCTGCGGACCGCCGCCGAACCCGATGCGCTGCGGAACGTCCGAGCCGAGCTCCGGGTGGCGCACCTGCTGCTCGCGGATCCGAAGATCGAGCTGGCGTTCGAGGCGTATGGCTCGGGCAAGGCCGGGCCGGATCTCACCGTCAGCTACCGCGGCCGTCGGAGCTTCAATCTCGAAGTGACGAGGCTGCGCCGAGTGCCCGACGCGACGGGCTTCGGACCACCCCTCCTGGCCAAGCTCCGGCGAGCTGCCGCCGAGCGTGCCGAACGCCGTGCTCGTCGCGATCGGCGGAAGCGGAGCCGGCGCCCTGGACGTAGGGGCGGCGACCAGTGCCCTTCGATCAAGGGCCGACAGCAAGGACGAGCCGTTCTTCGCGCGCCGCGGGTTCGAAGGGACACGTGGCTTCTACGAGCGCTACCTGCGGCTCGGTGGCGTGCTCGTCTGGTCCGAAGGCGCCGTCGGCGATGCCCGGGCCGCTCTGTGGATCAACCGGTCGTCGCGAATCCCGCTGCCGGAGCGGGACATCCGGGCCGTCGTCCAATGCCTGCGGGACGGGGGGTAGTCGCCCCCGGTCAGGTTCCGATCGAATGCTCAGGCGGGAGCATGGGACGCGACGAACGGTGGCGAGGATTGCGGCGCCGGGTAGCCGAGCCTGCCCTGGGTCACGACGAGGATCACGATCGCGAGCAGGCCGAAGCCGATCAACCCGTTGAGGTCGGTGTTGACGGCCGGGAAGAGCGGGTTCATGACGGCCTGCGAGGTGTTCACGCTGGCATGGGCCACGATCGCGACCAGGATGCTGCTGCCCGTGTGGTTGAAGATCCAGGTCAGGATCACGGCGATCGACAGGACCGTCCCGACGAACACCAGGATCGTGGTGATCGACAGGCCGCCATTCTGATTTGCCCATTCCGGCATCAGGAACTGGGGGAAGTGCCAGCCGGCCCACAGGAGTCCGAGCAGGAGCGTCCCGCCCAGCGGCCCGAGCTGCGCCTGGAGCCGCGGCAGCGCAAATCCCCGCCAGCCGGGCTCCTCGCCCAGCGGTCCCCCGATGACGGCGCCGACGACCAGCACGATCAGCCAGGTGATCAGCAGGCGGATGATCGAATCGGGCGCGTAGCTCGCGAGCACCCCGGGCAGGACGAGGGTTCCGACGAGGTAGACGAGCGGAATGAGCAGGAGCACGGCCGCATACCAGCGCCGTTCGACGCGCCACAGGCGCATCCTCCGCCAGATCCGGCTCAGCCCCGGGCGGCCCTCGAGCGCCGCGGTCATGACCAGCGC
This sequence comes from uncultured Chloroflexia bacterium, assembly GCA_963727055.1. Taxonomy (GTDB): domain Bacteria; phylum Chloroflexota; class Limnocylindria; order Limnocylindrales; family CSP1-4; genus Palsa-1033. The sequence continues at coordinate 591,985 of CAVSEN010000002.1, read as the reverse complement.
CGCGACCGTCGGGCCGAACGTGATCACCGGCACCGTGAGTGCCGCCGACAGCCCGAGCAGGCCGAACAGGAGGAGTTCCGCGAGCCAGCTGAGGCCATAGGCGATCAGGAAGAAGAACGTGACCGGGTGCCGAGCGAGGGCTCCTCGCCATCCCGTGATTGAACGTTGGACCGCCATGCCACCCTCTTCCCCTGTTGCTCGAAGCAGAGACGAACGCAGACAGGGGTCATGGTCGGTCGTCTTCATGTAGTTCGGCTAGAGCCGATTGGCCCGGCGTTGAGGACGACGCTACGGCTGACGTGGCACGATCCGCGGGCACGTGGCGAGCTCCTCCTCAGCGATCGCGGCCGGCGGGCGAGGCACAGGGCGTTCCCTCGCAGTGCTCGCGGTTGCCCTCGTCGGCGTGGGCGTGGCCTTGGTCGTCGGGCTCGTCCGGGAGCTCTCGGCCCCGTTCGTCGCCGGTTCCCATCTCGACTTCCTGGCGTTCTATGCCGCCGGCCGGCTCGTGCTCGACCATGACCCGGCGGGCCTCTACGTCGCGCCCGCGATCACCGCGATCGAGCGCACGATCATCGGGGTGCCCATCGGCGCGAACGGCTACATGCCGTTCATCAACCCGCCGTTCGCGGCGGTGGCGCTGGCGCCGTTCGCCGGCCTTCCGTCGCAGGTCGCACGAGTGGCGTGGGCGGGGCTCAGCGTCATTGCCCTGGCAGCGGCAGCGACCTGGATCGCCCGGCCCCTGGCTGGGCGCCAGCGGATCGCCGCCGCGCTGCTCGTCGCCCTGAGCTATCCCGCGTACCACTCGCTGGCCGAGGGCCAGTCATCGGCGCTGCTCCTGCTCGGCAGCGTCGCGGCGTTGCAGGCGGCGCGGCTGGGGTCCTGGCGGCTCGCCGGACTCGCCCTCGCGAGCCTCTGGCTCAAGCCCCAGCTGATCGTGCTGCCCCTGATCGCGCTCGCGCTCGATCGACGCTGGGGCGCCGTCGGGTCGGCGCTGGTCGGCGGGCTCGTCCTCGTCGTAGCCAGCCTTCCGTTCGTCGGGATCGGCGCCTACGCCGACTATCCGGGCTACCTGCTCGCGGTGGGGTTGAGCCATTTCAACGGGGCGGGTGCGGTCGGCCAGTCGGTGTGGGCCGGTGCCCTCGGCACGCTCGAGGGCCTGAACGGCCTGCTCGTCGGCGTATTCGGCCAGGGCTCGGTCGTCGTGGTGGACGGGCTGTGGGCGATCCTTGTCACTGCGCTCCTCGCCGGGTGGCTCGTCGCCTGCCGCTGGCAGCGACCCGGCTTCGACACGCCGGCCGCCCGACAGATGCTCGCCGCGGGGATCGGGATCGTCCTGCTCGTCGACCCGAACCTCTTCCCCCAGGACTGCCTCCTCGTCTTCCTGCTCGTGCCGGCGCTCTGGCCGGCGACTCGGCCCGGCGATTGGCAGGTCGTGGTCGGCGTCGCCGTTCTTGGCGCCCTGGCGGCCCTGCCGGCCCACCTGTTCACGATCGCGCTGCTGGCCTTGGTCGTCGCCTGGTGTGGCCGCCCGATTGCGACCGCCCTGCGTCCGGCTCGTGCGCCTGCCATCGCCTAGGTGGGCAAGCGCACGGCCCACGCCGGTCAGCTCGCAGGCTCGCCGCCGGCCGGCCGCCACATCGTGGTCACCGGCGGGCCACCATCGGGCAGGCTGAACTGGCCAATCAGAGGCGTCGGCGCAGTGGCCCGAGGGTGAGCAGGTCGACGAGACCACCAAGGACCCAGGCGAGCAGTCGGACCAGCCAGTAGACGATCGCTTCGAATCCGGCCCTTCGGCCGGGCTCTATGCGAGCTCGGCAAGCGCCGCTGCAAGCTCCCGGGCGTTCGTCGTGCCGTAGTTGGCGTAGCAGTTGTTCATCAGCACATGGGTGCTGAGCGCCTCGGTCGCGATCTGCTTGATTTGGGGGGCCCATTCGTCCAGCTCGGCCCGGCTGTAGAGGTAGCGGAAGCGTTCCGCCGGCGAGACGCCCTTGGCTTCCCACGTGTCGCGATTGCGTCCGTGGAATTGGACGAGGGCGAGATCGGACGTGACCGCCGTGACCGGCGGGACGCTGCTCTTGAAGCCCTGGGGCTCGTCGACCATGACGAATGCGAGCCCGCGATCGGCCAGGAAGCGCATCGTCCGCTCGGCGTTCTTCTCGTTGAGCCAGGCACCGTGGCGGAACTCGACGGCCAGCTGCCAACCGTCCAGGTGCTCCGCCGCCGACTCGATGAGCTCCCGGTTCTGGCTCGAGGGGAAGAACCAGCGCGGGTACTGGAGCAGGATCGACCCGAGCTGACCGCTGTCGGCCAGCGGCTCGAGGCCGGCCCGGAACGACGACCAGACCGCGTCCATCAGCTCGGCCGGGAGATCCTTGGCGTACAACCGGGGCTTGGCCCGGACCGCCTCCGGCAGCTCGTCGCGCAGCGCCTTGGGCAGCCGCTTGGTCTCCGTGCCCTGGCCGGTCATCAGGGCATGGGCCTTGAAATCGAACGTGAAGTCCGGCGGCGTGCGCTCGACCCACAGCTCGGCCTGGCGCGCCGAGGGGAGGGCGTAGTAGGTGGCGTCGACCTCGACCAGCGGGAACAGGTCGGCATAGTGCTGGAGGCGGCTCTCGGGCGTCGTCGCGTCGTCCGGGTAGAAGACACCGCGGGCGGTCATCGTGGGATCGGTCCACGACGCGGTCCCGATCCGAACGCTGCCGGTGCCCAGCTCGATCGGCTCGGCCGCGGCCCGTTCGACGCTCACGGCTCGTCGCCCGGCGGACTCGGCCCCGGGGTCGTGCGTGCCCGAAGCGGACGAGGCTGCCGCCTCGGTCCGGGTCAGCACGGCCACGGTCCCGAGATCGGAGATGAACTCCCTGTCGAACCGGCCATGGCCTCTCCGGCTGAAGCTGGGACTGGGGCGCAGCTCGCCTCGACCCACCTGTCAAATGTAGCGTGGCCGCAGCCGCGCGCGGGCGAGATCAACCAGTTGTTGTCGAGCGTTGCAATTCCATCCCGACAGCGCCGCCCACCGTACCGCCGAGCAACCTCAGGACGTAACCGGCACCGTGCCTCGTCGATCGTCGCTGGTTGTCCGGGCCTGCACCCGGGCGAGGCCGATCACCGCCCCAACGACGACGACCACGCCCAGCCATTGGCGCCCATCGAACTGCTCGCCAAGCAGGACGGCGCTGCCGGCCAGGCCGAAGACCGGGATGAGATAGAACGACGCCGCAGCGAGGAAGGCGGGCGCCGCTCGCAGGCCGGTCAGGTAGAACCAGTAGGCGGCGGCGTAGTAGAGCACCCCTGATCCAATGGCGCTGCCCCAGCCGAGCAGGGAAGTCGGGACGACGACTCGCCCATCAATCAGGCCCGCGACGGCGAAGACCACGACGGCGAACGCCAGTCCATACGCTTGCTGGCTGGCGACCACCTCGAGGGTTGAATCACTCGTGCCGATCCAGCACCGGGCGATGATCGTGTAGATCGCACAGCACGCGACACCGGCGACCACCAGCACCATGCCCAGCCATTGGCTCGATGCGCTGGGGTCGTAGACGACGAGCAGGGTCCCGCCGACGGCCACGGCCGACAGCCCGATCATCGCCGGCGTGACGCGTTCGCCCAGGAACCAGACGGCGAGGACAAGGATCAGGACGGGCTCGATCGCTCCGATCAGGACCACCAGGCTGGCCGAGATCGATGCCAGACCGAGGAGGGTCAGCGCGTAGGCAAGACCGGGGTTCAAGAGGCCCAGCCGAGCCAGGATCGGCGCTCGATTCGGTTGACGTCGGGACACGCCCCTGGCACGAACGAGGACCGCAAGGACGGCGACGCTTGCCGCCAGCTGGATCGGCAGCAACGTGAGGGGTGAGATCTCCTCGAGGGCGAACTTGCTCAGCACCGTGCCGAGCCCCCACGAGGCCGCCGCCGCGATCAGGACGAGGGCGGTCGATCGCTGGACCGAGAGCCGCGGGTATACGGTCACGGACGGCCCGGTCCGTGGTCCCGGCTGGCCCGCGTCACCGTCGCCGCCGGCAGCCACAGGTCCGGATCGGCGTTGTCGTCGGTGAGCGATTCGGCGAGGCGTGCAAGACGGCGATCGAGATCGGCGAGGTCGGCCTGGGAGCGGACCACGGCCTCGCGTTGGTTCGCGATCAGCGGGGCCAGGTCCCGGGCCATGAGGTCGCACCGGCCCGTGACGCACAGATCTGCGAGGCGACCGGCGGTGGCCAGCTCGAGCCCGAGCTGGCGCAGGGTCACGACGAGCCTGATCCGGCTCACGTCCTCGGGCGAATAGTCCCGGTAGCCGTTCCGCTGCCGGTCCGGCCTGGGCAGGATCCCGCGCCGCTCGTAGAAGCGAACGGCCGACGGGGCGATTCCGACTTCGCGGGCCATCTCCGAGACGTTCACCCGGTGACCGTACACGTTGAACCAGGTTCAATGTCAACGGGCCTCGCGCGGAGGGCGGTGCAGGATCTCCCGTGATCCCCGGGTTGACCCGGCGCGGTTCAGCCGTCAAACTAGATACCAATGAGTATCACGATTGGATCGGAGCGCGAAAGTCGTGGATCGGACGGGAGCGTTCGCCTCACGGTCTGGGTCGGCCTGATCATCCTTGGCCTGTCGGTCGCGGTCGGGGTCCTGATCCGGTCGCAGGCGCGCGATCTCGGTCCACCGGAGGACGTGCCACGGGCCATCGCGATCCCTGCGCTGTACGCCACGATGGGCCTCCTCGCGGTCATCGGAGCCCTGGGCCGCCGGCCGGCCATCGTCGTTGCCGCCGGTGTGCTGTGCATCGCGGGTTCGATCCTGTCGATTGCCACCCTTGAGTTCGTCGTCCCGGGGATCGTCCTCATCGTGCTGGGATCCCGACTTCAGGGGCGTCCGCGTCGGCGACTGGGCGAGGCGGCCGTTGCCGGCGCCACGATCGCGCTCGTCATCGGTGCCGCTGTCGTCCTCCTGGCGACGACCGACGGCCGTTGCTGGACGGCCAGCGGTTCTCCGGCCGATCCGACCTATGCCGTGATCCCCTGCGGCGGAGAGACCGTCCTGCCGGCCGACGGCTCGACGTTCGCCAGCGGCTTCGAGGGTGGCGCCCTCACCGTCCGGGGTGGCATCGGCGAGGTCGTCCTGCTCGTGGGTGCCCTCGGCCTGGCCACCCTGGATCGGCGGAATCGCGCGCGGCCATGAGGGCCTGCCCGAGCGTTCGCGGACTCGGGCGTAGGATCGGCCATTGAACGCCGATACCGTCCGGGCTGGCCTCGAGCTGCTGCTCGAGAACGACGCAGTTGTCGTTCTGTGGGAACCATCCCGCCGATCGGCCACGACCCCGGGCGACAAACCGAGGCCACGAACCGAGGCCACGAACCGAGGCCACGAACAGCGAGACCCTCCCGGCGTTCGATCACCCCTTGCGGGACGGGTGCTGCCGGGTGACACTCCGCGGGTGCCAACGAGGGAGCTCCACCGTGCGCCTGGCTGAGGCTCGTGGCTGGGTGCCGTTCGCGCTCGTGGCCCTGGTCGTCGCCGCGTGCGGCAGCCCGGCGACGCCCGCACCGTCATCTGCGGCGGGCAGTGCCCCGCCGGCCTCGATCGTCGCGTCGCCGAGCCCCGGGCCGAGCGCATCGCCGACTCCGGCTGCGAGCAAGGGCCCGGCAACCGCCCAGTTCTCGATCGTCGGGACCGCCGGTCTGACCGGGGCGGTCACGGCCCAGACGATCAACTGCAATCGACCGTCGCTCGATGGCCCCGAGATCTTTTACATCGGCCAGTCGGCGAGCGGGCCGAGCATCGTCATCTTCGCCCGGGCGGGCCACGTCGAGGTCCGGGTCGGGACGGGGTCGGCGTCGACGCTCCGCCTGCGCACGTTCGCAGGCAGCGGTGTGACGAGCTTCGACGCCGCATCGGGCATGGTCCTCAACAGCCAGCTGACCGAGACGACGGACCCCTCGACCGCGAAGGGCAGCCTGGGGGCGCTCAGCTCGATCTCCGGGGCCATCGATTGCGGCGATCAGCAGCCGGGCTCCTCGACCGTCGTCGTGAGCGGCCTGACGCCGTACGGGCAGCTCGACGGCCCGCTGACCAGCGCCTCTGTCACCTGCACGATCACGGCCTCCTCGGGCACGTTCGTCGGGGTCAACGCCCTGGGCACGGCCGGCTCGACGCCCGTCCTGATCTTCGTCACTGCCGGTACGGGATCACTGCAGGTGTCGGTCGGGACCCGGACGGCCGGCGCCTTCTACACCGCCAAGGGAGCCGCGTTGACGACGCTGGGGTCGAACGGGGCGACGATGTCCGGCGACGTCAGCCTGTCGGTCCCGACCGGAGCGAGCCCGTCACCGAACCTGCTCCACGTGGCGGGCAGCGCGACCTGCGGAGTGACCGTTCACCAATAGGCCCGGTTCGGAGGGTCGGCCCGGCGATCGCCGGGCGAGCCGGTCCGCTCGTCAGCCGGGGCGGCTGTTGCCGGTCGAGTCGATCAGCCCCTGGAGCCAGTTCGACATCGCCATCAGCTGCGTCCGGGCGCTCTTTGTCCCGCCACTGCCATCGAACTGATCCCGGCCGCGAAAACCGACCGCCGAGGTCCGGGCGGGGGCCAGCGGAAAGAGGGCCGCGAACTCAGCGGCGAGCGCGCTGTCGTGCTCGACCAGCTCGTGAATTGCCGTTCGATACCGTCCGTCGGCGTCGGTCAGGGCGGCGGCATAGGACGGGTAAGAGCCCTGCTCGCGGAGCGTGGCCTCGATGGCGGCCCTGACCCTGATGGCGGCTGCGCGGTCCACGTCCCAACTATAGCGATGCATGGCCGCGGGCCCCAGGCATCAGCTCGTCAGGATGTCGCGGAGCGTGGCGGCGAAGCCGTCGGGTTCGCGGGTCCGGCCGAACTCGCCACCGAGGAAGCCGTCGTGACCGCCGGGGAAGACGGCGGGCGTCGTCCCGAGCCGCTCGGCCCGATAATCGGCGGTCTATCGGCCTGGGCGGTGCAAGATGACTGCGTCGTGTTCAAGGAGGGAGGACCGGATGCGTCGCCACGTCATCGCGGTTGTGCTCGCGGCAGCCTTGGTCGGCTGCGCCGGTCCGGTGGGCACCGCCACCCCGCCGGCAACGCCCCCGCCGGCAACGCCCCATTCATCTCTCGGCTCGGGTTCGACCGGCCCGGCGACCGAGAGCTGCATCGGCGGGCTGGCGCAGGCAACCTGCGACGCGGCGGCTCGGGTTGCCCTGGCCGCGGTCGTGCCGTCGGGCTGGACGCCGACCTGGGCCTGGATTGACGGCGGTCAGTTCTGCCCGCGACAGGATTGCCTGTTCGACCCGAGCCAGAACTTCCCGTACCCCGAGCCGCCGAACGGCGGGCAGTGGGTGGGGAACGCCGAGATCGCCTTCGCCGGGACCGACCAGCACGCCGGGCTCAACATCGCGGAGGTCGCGGGCGCCCTCGTCCCGGTCCTGATCGGCTACCGGGTGCCACTGCTCGCCTGGTGCTCGGGCGGCTGCCCGTCGTCGGCCTCGACCGACGGCGTCTACAAGCTCGAGCTCGTCCTGCCCCGACTGACATGGAATGTGGGCGATCCGATCTCCGGAACGGCGATCCTGTCCCTGACCGACAGCCAGCCGAGGACGGTCTACGGATCTGGCGAGCTGATCGCATTCACGTTCGACGAAGTGGGCGGCAATCGTCGGGCGGGTCCCCTGTGGGATCTCTCCTGTTCGACGCATCCACTCGACCCGGCGTCACCGACGAGCATCGACCTGTACAAGTCGGGCAGCAGCGACACCAGCCAGCCCGATGCAGATTTCCTGCGCTCGTTCCTGGCCGACCCGCAGATTCACCTCCCAGCGGGCACCTGGGACATCACCGCGATCGCCGACTTCAACGCGGCCGGCTGTTCCGGGGCCTGGCAGACGATCAAGGCGACGGTGCGGATCCACGTCACCGGCTGAGTTGGCGCGGCAGTTCTGGCGCCCCTAGTCGTTCAGCACACCCGCTTTTCGCGAGGTAGATGCAACGCCGGGGGCTCTGGCCGAGGACGCAACCGAGAGCCGAACGGTGCTCTACTCAGCGCATGGCCAGCGAGTCACGCCGCCAGCTCTCCGATCGGCGCTACATCGGCTCCGCCGCCGCCCGGGGGACCGCGCTCGGCGTCGCAGCATTCTTCCTGATCGTGGCCGCGGCCTATTGGTTCCTGACCTACGACCCGGGCGGCACGTTCCTGATCGGAATGGTCGGCACGACGATCGGCATCGGCGCGTACGCGCTCCTGAGAGGCTCGGCGAGCGTCTATTGACGTGGCGTTGAGCCCAGCGCCCGGATTTCGCGGAGGAAATCAGCCGTAGCGTTCGAGTGCTTCGGCGATCGTCTCCAGTTCGCCTGCGGCCTCCGGGGACAGGTCGTTCCGCCGCTCCGCCAGCGCATCGACGATCAGCGAACGCCGGCGCGCCATCATCGCCACCTTCGTTGCCGCCCCGGCGGTGGTCGCCCGCAGGATCGTCGCCCGGCCGTCGCTCGGGTCGGGCTCGACCCCGATCAGGCCGCGACGCTGGAGTCGCTGGACCAGGCGGGTCATCGACGGCCGAGACATCCCGATTCGGCGGGCGACCTCGCTCGAGCGGAGCCCGTTCGACGAGCTGATCACCACGAGGGCCCGCCACTGGGCGAGGGTCAGATCTCGCGCGGACTCCGTCTGGGCGAGGGCGACCGTCGTTACCGCGACGGCCGCTACTACGAGGCGATCGAGTGCCGCCAGGAGCAGGTCGTCGACGTCCTCGCCGGGGCCGCTCGGTGATGGTTGCGGTCGCCTCATCAGCCAAGTATGATCCGCCTTACTAGTTGTCATAGGACAACTGGCTGAGGAGGCCTCGATGGACTGTCGGCTCAAGATCAAGGTCGTCGATTGGCAGGATCGGGACTTCGTCCGGGCACTCGACGCAAGCCTCGCCGATGCCCTCCAAGACGGGCTCGATATCGATCGCCCGGCTGTTGCCGACCGGGCCGAGGCCGAGTTGCGCGGAGAAGGGTATCCGCACGCCCGGATCTCGTACACCCGCTCGGTCGATGAGGTCTTGGCCCGGGTTGCCCACTGGACCGTCTGGCGGGAAGCTCCCGCGCTCGAGCAGCATGCCTGACGGTGCTTGACCGTCGGGCCGCGCCTGGCGAGGAGGATCGACTCGGCGACTTCACGCTGACGCTTCAGCAGCTGCGCCTCGTGCCCCTGGCGCTGATCGCCGGCGGCCTGGCCACCATCAGCGCCGTGATCCTGCTCGACCTGATCGGCCTGGTCACCAACCTCGCCTACTACGCGCGGGTCGCCGTCACGCTCGTCCAGCCGCCGCTCACCGGCCTTGGTCCGGCGTCGGTGCTGATCCCGGTGATCGGCGGCCTGCTGATCGGCCTCATGGCGCGCTACGGCTCGGAACGGATCCGGGGCCACGGGATTCCCGAAGCGATGGAGGCGATCCTCGTCGGCGGCAGCCGGGTCGAGCCACGCCTGGCCGTGCTCAAGCCGATCAGCTCGGCGGTCAGCATCGGGACGGGCGGCCCGTTCGGGGCGGAGGGCCCGATCATCATGACCGGCGGTGCGATCGGCTCCCTCCTCGGCCAGCTCGTCCATCTGAGTGCCGCCGAGCGAAAGACCCTCCTTGTCGCCGGGGCTGCAGCGGGCATGACAGCGGTCTTCGGAACACCTCTGGCGGCCGTCCTGCTCGGAACGGAGCTGCTCTTGTTCGAATGGCGACCTCGTTCGCTCGTCCCGGTCGCAGCCGCTGCCGCCCTCGCGGCGGCGCTTCGCTTTCCGATCGCCGACGCGGGCCTCTTGACCCCCGTGCCGCTTTTCCCGGTGCCGAGTCACTCGCCCCTCGGGGATCTCGGCCTGCTGAGCGCCCTTGGCCTCGGCCTCGTGGGGGGCCTGGCTGCCTGGGCCCTGACCGCGTGTGTCTACGGCGCCGAGGACCTGTTCAAGCGAATCCCGATCCACTGGATGTGGTGGCCGGCGATCGGGGGAGTGGCCGTGGGCATTGGCGGCCTGGCCGACCCGCGAGCGCTCGGCGTGGGCTACGACTCGATCCGGGCCGAGCTGGCCGGCAACCTGGCCGCCGAGGCCCTGCTGGTCCTCGTCATCACCAAGCTCGTGATCTGGTCGGTCGCACTCGGTTCTGGCACGAGTGGCGGGATCCTGGCGCCGTTGCTCCTGATCGGGGGCGCGATCGGCGGCCTGGTCGCGCCGATGCTGCCGGGCGGTTCGCCAGCCGTCTGGGCCCTGGTCGGGATGGCAGCGACCCTGGCCGGCGTCACCCGCTCTCCGTTCACCTCGATCCTGTTCGCCTACGAGTTGAGCCACGACCCGAACGTCTTTCTGCCCCTGCTCATCGCCTGCATCGCGGCGACTGCGGTCAGTGTCCTCGTGCTCCGCCGATCGATCCTGACCGAGAAGGTCGCACGGCGCGGTTTCCACGTCATGCGCGAGTACGCGGTCGAACCCCTCGAGGCGCTGTTCGTCCGGGACGTCATGGCGACCAAGGTCCTGACGGTCGAGCCGGCCCGGCCGGTCGCCGAGCTGGCGGCGCTGATCGAGGACGACGAAGGCCATCGACACCAGCACCTCTACCCGGTCGTGGACGAGAACAACGGCCTGGTCGGGGTAATCGGCGGACGCGAGGTCCTGCGCGCCATAGGGCAGGGTTCGCTGGCGGAGCACACGGTCGCCGAGCTCATGGTTCCGGCGACGGTCGCGGTCGGAGACGAGACGTTGCGCACGGCGGCGGATCGGATGGCAGCCACGAAGCTGGGGATACTGCCGGTCGTCGAACGACCGGGATCGAGGCGCCTGATCGGCCTCCTCGGCCAGGCGGACCTCCTGCGAGCACGCGAACGGCTGATGGTCGAGGAGCGCCATCGCGAACGGATCATCCGGCTCCACCGCCTGCCCCGTCCGCGCCAGAGCCGGCGTAGGACTTGAGGCTCGACCTCATCGGTCCACAGGTGGCCCTGGCCATCGACGATCGGGTGCACGCGATGCTCACGTCATTCCCGCGCTCGGGGCCGATCCGCCGCTCGGCGTGAGCCCTCCGGCCGCCGGCGGCCGGGGCGCCCGGGAGTCGAGTCGAGCGGGCGCGATCATCATGGACACTGTCATGGCTGCCCGCGTCCGATCGGTCCTTGTCATCGCGGTCGTCCTCGTCGTTGCCTGCGCGGCGCCCGCCCCGACTCGAACGCCGTCGACGACGGCAACGGCCGGCCCGACCGCCGCCGCGACCCCGAGCACGACGGCGCTCGTTGGCGTGTCGCCGCCGGCGACGTCATCACCGTCCGCATCGCCGGGTGCGTCGTGCGGACCCGGCTGCAACGGGCCGGCCACGTTCGTTCGCCACGGTTCGCGGGCGACCAAGGTCGTCGCCCTGACCTTCGACGATGGTTTCAACATCCCCGCCTGCATCTCGATCGTCGACACGCTGCTCGCCACGCACACCCCGGCCACGTTCTTCCCGAACGGCCAGTACGTCCGTGAGAACCCGGCGTTCTGGCACTGGGTCGCCCAGAACGGCTTCCCGGTCGGCAACCACACGACGACCCACAACGATCCCCGGACCCTGTCCGCAGCGGCCCTGACCCTCAACCTCGAATTGGACCGCCGGATCGCCGACGCGGCGCTCGGGGTTCCGTCGATCAACGCCTACCGCCCGCCGTACGGCGACTACGACCTGCTCGTCCAGCAGGTTGCCGGCCTGGGGGGCTATCCGACCCTGGTTGGCTGGGATGTCGACTCGCAGGACCAGCTGGGCGCGCCGAGCGTGGCCGCCGAGGTCGCCAATGCGACGACCGGCACGAACGGGTCGATCGTCCTGATGCATTGCGGGTCCGCGCTGACCCCGCAGGCCCTGCCGGCGATCATCGGCCGGTACCAGGCGCTGGGCTTCTCGTTCGTCACCGTGCCCCAGCTCCTCGGCCTGCCCGCCCCGACGACCAGCTGGTCGCCGCCGGCCAACCCTGACAGCTCGACGCCAACGGAGGTGGGGGCGGCCGATCCGGGGCCGACCTGGAACGCGAGCCCGGCGATCGACGCCCTCGGCCATCTCCACGTTGCCCAGGAAACGCCGGCCGGGATCGAGTATGGCGACGACGTCCAGGGCTCCTGGCAATCCGCGATCGTGGCGCCAACCACGGCCTCGACCTTCGACTCGCGGCCTTCGATCGCGCTCGATCCCGCCGGCGGCGTGAACCTGGTCTACCTGTCGTCGACCATCGCGAGGACCCAGCTCGTCTACCAGCATCGGACGAGCGCCGGGACGTGGTCGCCGCCGAGCACGATCACGACGCTCGGTGCACCGACATCGACCGCGACCGTCACCAGCGACCCGTCCGGCCAGCCCGTCGTCGCCTACGCGGTCATCCACGGGGCGCACGCCGGCATCACTCTCGCGCGGCCGACCACCGGCGGCTGGCTGAGCGTCCGGGTCCCGACGACGAACGGGACGTTCATCAACCCGTCCATCGCGATCGCGCCCAGCGGCGCGGTCTCGATCACGACCCGGCGCAACGGCTACTCCGATGTCGACCTGACGACGAATGCATCGGGACCGTGGACCACGGCCCGGCTGTTCGCCATCTCCGGCAGTGCCGTCACCTTCGCCGCCATCGACCCCCTGGGCCGGCTCGTTGTTGCAGCCCAGGAGACCTACGGCGACGCGATCACGCTCGGCACCCGGTCATCCGGCGGCAGCCTGACGTGGACGACGGTCACCCGGGTCGGTGACCTGTCGGGGTTGGCGATCGGGCCGGACGGACGCCCGCGGGTCGCCTTCAGTCGAACGCCGGCCCCCGGCGGACCGAGCCGCACCTGGCTCGCCTGGATCCCGGCCGAGCCCCAATCCAGCTTGAGCGCTCCGTCACCCTGAGATGATCCGCTGATGACCGCCCCCGCAACGCGCGCCCTCTCGAACCGTTGGTTCCCGTGGCTCGCGTTGCCCTGGCCGGTCCTTCTCGTTGCCGGCCTGATGGTCGCCGCGCTGCTCGGCGTGTCGGGGGCCTACGGCTTCCACGGCGACGAGATGTACTTCATCGTCGCCGGCCAGCACCCGGCGTTCGGCTACGTCGACCAGCCTCCCCTGACCCCGCTGCTGTCTGCCGCGTCGGTGGCCATTCTCGGCGTCTCGCCATCGGCTGTGCGCCTGCTGCCCGCGATCGAGATGGCCGTGATCGTGATCCTGACGGCGCTCATTGCCCGCGACCTTGGTGGCTCGCGCCGGGCGCAGGTCCTTGGGGCGGTGACCGCGGCCCTGGCTGGCTATCTCGGTGCCGGTCACCTGGACACGACCACCGATCCGGACCTCCTCGCCTGGGCGATCGTCCTGTGGCTGGTCGTCCGGCTGCTGGCGGGCGGCGACCGCCGCCTGTGGTTGGGAGTCGGCGTGGCCACGGGGATCGGCCTCGAGAACAAGGACACGCTTCTGTTCCTGGGTGCCGGCCTGGCCGTCGGGTTGCTGATTGCCCGACGCTGGGATGTCGTCCGCACGCCGTGGGCCTGGTCGGCGATCGGGATCGCCCTGCTCATCTGGGCGCCCAATCTCGCCTGGCAAGCGGCGAATGGCTGGCCTCAGCTCACGATGGCCCAGGCGATCGGCGGCTATGCGGCCGACAACCGGGCCCAGTTCGTGCCGTTGCTGTGGCTTTTCACCGGGCCCCTCCTGTTCCCGGTCAGCGCCGCGGGGCTCATCTGGATCCTCCGGGCGAAGGCCGCCGCTCCGTGGCGGGCGATCGGGATCGCCGCGGTCGTGGCACTCGGCCTGGTGTACGCAACCGGCGGCAAGGCCTACTACGTGATCGGCAGCGTGCCCGTCTTCATCGCGGCGGGTGCGATCGTCACCGACCGCTGGCTGCTCCGCGGGCATCTCCGGCTCAAGCTGGCGAGCTTTGCCACGACGGCCGCCCTCTCCGGTGCATTCCTGGCGCTGCTGACCCTGCCGATCCTGTCAGTCGACGCGTTCGCGAAGTCGTCACTGCCGGCCACCGTGCCCGACACGGCCAACCAGATCGGCTGGCCCCAATTCGTGGCAACGGTCGAAGGCGTCGTCGCGTCACTCCCGCCCGACGAGCGAACCCGAGCCGTGATCCTGACCAATGACTACAGCGAGGCCAGTCCGCTCATCCTGCTGGGCCACGGCCTGCCGCCGGTCTACTCGGGGCACAACGCGTACTGGGCCTGGGGCCCACCGCCGGCCGATCGCACGGTTGTCGTTCACGTCGGCGACTGGAGACCGGCCGACTACAGCCAGTTCTTCACGGGCTGCAGCGTGGTCGCCCGCATCGACAACGGGCTCGGCATCGTGAACGGCGAGCAGGACACGGCCGTCACCGTGTGCACCGGCTTGACCGCTCCGTGGACCTCGATCTGGGCCCGCCTCAGGACGATCTCCTGACCGGGCTCAGGCCTCGGCGATGACGGCGATCGAGATCCGCAGGCCGGGCATGTCGAGCGGGTGCCGCGCCCCGTGGCGGGCCGGCGGCGCGTCGCCGAACCAGCGGTCCCACTCCTCGTTGAGGCCGGCGAAGTCGTCCGGATCGCGCAGCAGGAACGTGGCGCTGACGACCTTCTGCGCTGCTCATCGCATTCCCTCCCAGATTGCCGGCCCGGCCTTCTGCCCGTGGCCGCCGAGCGGCCATTGGGTCGTCTGGATACCACGACTAACCTTAGCCAACGGGTTCCGCGAGCCAGTTTCGATCCCCGCCGCCGATTCGCGCTCGTCTGGCGGGCACCGTACCGATAGCCGTGGTGATTCGAGGCCCTACGCGGTCGATTGGGCCCGAACGGCTGCCGCCTAAGGTTAGTCGTGGTACGGGCGGCCCGACGCTCGGGCGCCTGGTCGCGCCCCGTCAGGGTCGCGGGGGGCCGGCGCTGATTCGCTCTCGAAGGGACTCGACGGTGGCGTCCTCCCAATCGGCCTCGATCCACCGCGTAGCGCCGGCCTCAGCCCAGGGTTTGACGATCGCCGCAGCTGCCTCGCGATCGGCTGGGGGCGTCGTGCCCTGGGCGATGATCTCGAACGGCCGACCCCGCTCGCCGGCCGGTCGTTTCCTGGCCACATAGGCAGCGATCGCCTGGATGTCGGCCGGCGTCAGGTCGCGCTGGTCGCCCTGGTCGTCCTGGGCCTGGGGCACGATTCCGTCCCAACGGACGGCCCGCAGCATCGATCGTTCCCGGGGCCATACGCCGACGGCCCAGATCGGTATCCGCGGCTGCTGGACCGGGGTCGGCACGAAGGTCATCTCGGCGAACGAATAGTGGCGACCGTTGAAGCTGAACGGCCGGCCCGACCATAGGCCGGTGAGGATCGCCAGCGACTCGTCAAGGAGCTCGGCTCGGACGCGGATGTCGGTCGGCTCGCCGACCGGGCCGAAGCCCGCATCGTCGAGCACACCGAGCCCGACCGGCAGGACCAGCCGGCCGCCCGACAGCCGATCCAGGGTCATTGCCTCGCGGGCGAGCTTCCACGGACGTCGACGCGCCGGCGGGGTGACGATCGCTCCGATCTGGACGCGGTGTGTCCGAGCCGCGACGGCCGCCATCACCACCCATGGGTCGAACAGCTCGAGCGTGCCGATGGCGATCGCGTCGAAGTAGAAGACGCCGTCCCAGCCCGCGGCCTCGGCCGCCACCGCCAGGTCGGCGACGGTGGCGGGATCACCGGTCGTGATGATCAGGCCGCATTGCATCAAGGGAACCTTACCCGTGCGAATGGCCTGGACCAGGTGGCTCGACGAGCCGGACGACTCCGCCCGGACAGGCCGAACGGCACTCGAATCCAGGCCGACCAATACGAAAGACTAGGGGCATGCCCCTGGTCATCGACAGCCTGGCGAAGCGATTCGGCGAGGTGCAGGCCCTCGACGGCGTGACATTCTCCGTCCCGGACGGCGAGGTGTTCGGATTCCTCGGCGCGAATGGCGCCGGCAAGACGACGACGATGCGGATCGTGCTTGGCCTCCTCGAGGCGGATGCAGGAGCGGTGACCTGGAATGGCCGGCCGGCCCGCGATTGGCCCCGCCGCACCTGGGGATACATGCCGGAAGAGCGCGGCCTGTACCTGCGCATGGCGGTCCTCGATCAGCTGGTCTACTTTGCCTCGCTCTACGGCGTGTCACGAACCAAGGCCCGTCGCGAAGCAACCGATTGGCTGGCCCGGTTCCGCATCGCCGAGTACGCGGATCGACGGGCGGAGAGCCTCTCCAAGGGAAACCAGCAGAAGGTTCAGTACATCGCCACCGTTCTCCATGATCCGGACGTGCTGGTCATGGATGAGCCGTTCGCCGGCCTCGATCCGGTCAACGTTGCCCTCCTGAAGGCCGCCTTCCTGGAGATGCGCGACCGTGGCAAGACGATCGTCTTCAGCACCCATCAGCTCGAAACGGCGGAAGAGCTGTGCGACCGCGTTGCGATCATCGATCACGGTCGGGTCATCGATTCTGGCCCGACCCGCGAGGTCCGGCGCTCGACCGGGCATCAGGTCGTCCGTGTCGCGACCTCGGGCGACGGAGACCTTGCCTGGCTGCGAGCGCTGCCCCACGTGACCGTCACCCGCCCCGGGCGTGACTATGTCGAGGCGCAGGTGGACGCCGGTGCCGATCCCCAGGCCGTGCTTCGGGCGGCGATCGGCCAGGGTGGCGAGGTGCTCCGGTTCGAAGTCGTCGATCCGTCCCTCGAGGACGTCTTCATCGAGCGCGTTGGGGCGCTGGATTCCGAGGAGCGGACCCTGGCGGGCGTCCTGGCGGCACGACCATGACCCGGCTCAACAACATCCTCGTGATCGCGCGCCGCGAGTTCGTGGTCCGGGTACGGACGCGGAGCTTCATCGCCGGCACGATCATCCTCATGCTGGGCGTCGGCATTGTGGCCTTCGTGCCGGTGATCGTCAGCTACCTGGACCGCACGGACACGCAGAAGATCGGCCTGACCGTCAACGCGCCGGGAGCGCCGGCGGACCTTGCCTCGACCCTCGATCTCCAGCTGAACGCAACCGCCGACACCGGCCAGCCCTCGACCACGGTCACGAAGCACTACGAGGTGTCGGCCGCATCCGATCTGGCCACGGCCAGGGCAGCCGTCACCGCAGGCTCCCTGGCGGCGGTCCTCGCCGTCGGGCGGACCCCGAGCGGAGACCTCGCCTTCACCCTGTACACGAATGACAACGCAACCGGCCGGACCGCCCAGCTGATCCAGCAGGCCGTCGCCTCGATCTCGGTGAGCGACCGGCTCGCCCGTCTCGGAATCGATCCGGGCAGCCAGGCCGGACTCTTCGCGCCGCCGTCCTACACCGTTGCCTGGCCCGACCCCACCCGGGCCGACCGTCCCGGCGACACGAAGTCCCTGGTCGCCAGCTCGCTCCTCGGGTTCGGGATGACCATCCTGATCTTCATGATGATCATCCTGTACGGGACGTGGGTCGCCATGAGCGTGGTCGAGGAGAAGTCCTCCCGGGTCATGGAGGTCGTTCTCAACGCGGTCACACCCTTCCAGCTTCTCAGCGGCAAGGTCCTGGGTGTCGGTGCGGTCGCGTTCACCCAGTATCTCGGGCTCCTCGTGGCCGGGATTGGTGCCCTCTTGCTCCAGGGCACCGTGGCCACGGTTGTGCTCGGCACCAGTTCGAGCGGCGGCCTGCCGGAAGGATTGACAATTCCAATGCTGATCTCCTTCGGGGTGTACGGTGTCCTCGGGTTCCTGCTGTACGCCGTGCTGTACGCGGCGGCGGGTTCCCTGGTCAGTCGCCAGGAAGACGTGAATCAGGCAGTCATGCCGATGACGATGGTGTCCACGACCGGCTACCTGGTCGCCGTTTACGCAGCGACCGGCGTGCTCGACGTGCATTCGGGCTGGCTGATCGGGTTGTCGCAGGTGCCTTTCGTCAGCCCGTTCATGATGCTCAGCCGGATCACCGCCGGTGATGTGTCGGTGATCGAGATCTTGGTTTCCATCGGGATTCTCGTCGCTTCGATCGCGGCGTCGTTGTGGTTTGCCGCGCGCGTCTACGCCGCCGGTGTCCTGTTGTACGGCCAACGGCCCGGGGTCCGGGCGACCTGGCGCCTGGTCCGGCGCGGGTAGTGGCGTCGGCGTCCCGCCGGGTTCCGGCTGCGAGCCGGCCATGACACATACATTGCCGCGCCTGCCCTGGCTCCTTCTCATGACGGGTGGCGGGCTTGCGCTGGGCGTCCTCGCCTCCTGGACCGGGCGCCCGGATCTGGGGATGTGGTGCTGGGCGCTCCCGGCGGCGATCGTCGGGTTGCGGCTCGTCTGGACGATCCTGCGGGACCTGCTCCGGCGCCAGGGTGGCGTCGACGTGATCGCGGTGCTGGCGATCGGCGGCGCCCTGGCGACCGGCGAGACGTTCGCCGCCGCCCTGATCGGGCTGATGCTCGCGACCGGCGAAAGCCTGGAGACCTACGCCGACGGCCAGGCTCGGCGCGAGCTGTCGGCCCTTCTCGGACGCGCCCCTCAGTCCGTCCGGCGCTACGTCGACCGGCGGATCGAGAGCGTGCCGATCGCAGCGGTCGTGCCCGGGGACCGCCTCCTCGTCGGGTCCGGTGAGGTCGTGCCGGTCGACGGAATCGTGCGGGGGTCCGCGGCCGTCCTCGACGAGTCGGCATTGACCGGCGAGAGCCGCCAGGTGGCCCGCGACGATGGTGACCAGATCTCGAGCGGCGTGGTGAATGCCGGCGGGGCGTTCGACCTGGAGGCGACGGCGACGGCCGACGCAAGCACGTATGCCGGGATCGTCCGCCTGGTGGAGGCAGCGAGCCGGGCGAAGGCCCCATTCGTCCGCCTCGCCGATCGGTACGCACTCCTGTTCGTGCCCCTTGCGCTCGGCCTCGCAGCTCTCGCCTGGCTCATCTCCGGGGACCCGACCCGCGCCTTGGCCGTCCTGGTCGTCGCGACGCCCTGCCCGTTGCTGCTCGCGGCCCCGATCGCGATCGTCGCCGGAATCTCGCGTGCGGCGCGCCGGGGCATCATCGTGAAGGGCGGGGGGCCGCTCGAAACCCTGGCTCGGGCTCGCGTCCTGCTCTTCGACAAGACCGGCACCCTGACCGCCGGCCGGCCGCGTCTCGCCGCGGTCGAGACGGGCGACGGCGGCGATTCCAACGAGCTCCTGCGCGTGGCCGCGGCCCTCGAGCAGGTGTCACCGCACGTCCTGGCCGGCGCGATCGTCCATGCCGCCCGCCAACGCGAGCTCGTGCTGCCTCTGCCGACCGAGGTCCGCGAGACCCCCGGCGCCGGCATCGCCGGCTGCGTGGAAGGTCGATCCGTCGCCGTGGGAACCAGTGCATTCGTGAGCGGAAGCCGACCGATCCCGGGCTGGGCCCGCGCGGTCGGCCGTCGCGCCCGGATTGACGGGGCGACGATCGTCCTTGTCGCGATCGACCAGCGCCTGGCTGGCGGGCTCCTCCTCGACGACCCGATCCGGGCGGAGGCCCCGCGGGCGATCCGGAGCCTGCGCCGGGCCGGCTTCACCCGGCAGGTGATGATCACCGGCGACCATCATTCGGTCGCCGAGCTCGTCGGCGCGGCGATCGGGCTCGACGCCGTCCTCGCGGAGCGGAGTCCCGGCGAGAAGGTCGATGCCGTCAGCATCGAGCGCGAAGCCGCTGGCGGTCCGGTCGTGATGGTCGGCGACGGGATCAACGATGCGCCGGCCCTGGCCGTCGCCGATGTCGGCGTCGCGATGGGAGCCCGCGGCGCAACCGCGTCGTCGGAGGCGGCCGACATCGTGATCACCGTCGACCGACTCGACCGCCTCGCCGAGGCGGTAGGGATTGCCCGGCGGTCACGGCAGATCGCGCTCCAGAGCGTGATCGCCGGGATGTCCCTGTCGCTGGCCGCGATGCTGGCGGCGGCGCTCGGCTTCCTGCCGGTCGTCGCCGGGGCGATCCTCCAGGAGGCGATCGACGTTGCAGTGATCCTTAACGCGTTGCGGGCCCTGGGCGGGGGCGTTGAGCGGCCCGTCGAGGTGGCCGGCTGGGCCGAGCAGCGAGCCGTGCTGCTGGCCGAGCATCGCGTCCTTGAGCCGGATATCGCCCGTCTCCGGGCGGTCGCCGATCGGCTCGACGGCGCGACGGCCGAGCAGCTCCGGCCCGACCTCGAAGCGACCCGCCGATTCCTCACCGAGCGACTCCTCGAGCACGAGGTCACGGAGGATCGGAGCGTCTATCCGATGCTCGCGAAGGCGACCGCAAGCGACGATTCGACGTCTGCCCTGCACGGCACGCACAGCGAGATCTTCCACCTCGTCGGGCGCTACGTCGGCCTGCTCGACGAGATCGGTCCGGACGGCCTCGCCGAGGGGGATCGCCCCGACCTCCGGCGGTTGCTCTACGGCCTGGACGCGATCCTCCGATTGCACATGGCCCAGGAGGAGGAGCTCTACCTGGCGATCGGCGATCCCGCGGGCGCGACGCCCGCGGCCTGACCATCTGGCGCCCGTCGGACCCCGGAGGGTACGCTGCGGGCCATGGTGCTGAAGATCGGCTGGGACCGGGCGCTGGCCTGGCGATTGGGTCGCCAGCTGCTCGACCCGGTCGGCAGGCGGCCGGCCCACGAGGTCGTCCGCCGGCTGGGTGGCGTCCAGGCCCAGGTGGCGTCGAGCGCCGAGCTCGCGGTCCGCGTCCGCCAGGACCATTCGCCGAGCGGGGAGGTCGGGCGGGCCCTGGCCGAGGGCCGGTTGATCAAGACCTGGGCGATGCGGGGCACGCTCCACCTGCTGACGCCCGATGACGGCGGGGCGTGCCTGTCCCTCCTGGCGGCTGGGCGGATCTGGGAACGGCCGAGCTGGCAGCGCTATTTCGGGATGCCGGTCGAGGCCTGGGATCGGCTTCGGCCGGCGGTCAGGGCGGCGCTGGAGGCCGGGCCGCTGAGCCGCGAGGAGCTGGTTGCGGCAGTCGTCGCCGAGCCCGGCTTCGACCACCTCGGCGCGGCCCTGAGCACCGGCTGGGGCAGCCTGCTCAAACCCCTCGCCTGGCAGGGTGACCTGTGCTTCGGGCCGAATCGAGGCAGCCGGGTGACGTTCATGCGTCCGGAGGCCGCGAGCTCGGCCTGGGCCGGCATCCCGGATCCGGATGAGGCCGCCCCGCGGGTGATCGCCGCCTACCTCGCCGCCTACGGTCCGGCGACGATCGACAACTTCCACGCCTGGCTCGCCCGTGGCTGGAGTGGAGCCGGGCGGCTTCGCGCCTGGTTCGCCGCGCTGGGCGACCGGCTGGTCGAGGTCGAGGTCGGGGGCGAACTGCGGCTGATCCTGGCTGAGCATGTCGACGAGCTGGCCGCTGCCCAACCCACCAATGCGCTGCGCCTGCTGCCCGGCTTCGACCAGTACGTCCTCGGCCCCGGCACCGACGACCCCCATGTCGTGCCGGCCGGGCGGCGCGCCGCGGTGAGCAAGCAGAGCGGCTGGATCGCGCCGACCGTGGTCCACGCCGGGGTCGTCGCCGGGACCTGGGAGCTGAACGGCGACAGGATCCGCATTGGCTGGTTCCGGGAGGCCGGGACGCCGCCGTTCGCCGCGATCGACACCGAGGTCGCCCGGCACGCCGCGATCGCCGGCCGCGGCCTCCGGCTCGCCGTCAGCCTGGCCTAGACGTTACCTGGGCCCGGCCTGGGCCTGGTCGAGCTCCGATGGTCGGCGGTAGCGCCGGTCGAACGCCCGGCGCCGGAAGCCGACGGACTGATAGAGGGCCTCGGACGCGACGTTGGCAGAGTCCGAATAGACCTGGACGAGGCGCGCCCCGAGCGCCGCGTAGCGACGAAGCGCGTGGTCGAGCAGGGCTGCGGCCAGGCCTCGTCGCTGGTGGTCCGGATGGGTTCCGACCGGCTCGAGCTCACCGACCTTCGCGACGGGATCCCACCAGGCCAGCGCGAAGGCTGCCAGCGACCCGTCCGGGGCCTCGACCACGAGGTCGTCCTCGTAGCGGTAGTTCGGGAGCCCGACCAGGCGGTCGTACTTGCCCACGTTCATCCGGGATGGGGCAAAGGCAGCCCGGTGGACCTCCACCCGTGCCTCGATCTCGTCCGGACCGGCGACCGGCCGGACCCGGTACCCCGCCGGCAGCCGTCGAGGCGGCCGCAGCGGGGCGTCCTCGACCGTCTGCTGGAACTGGGACAGCACCTCGTGCCCCGACACCGGTCGCGGCGCGAGCTCTAGGCCGAAGGTGCGCAGACGGTCGATCGCCCGCGCGTCGTCGTCGGCGACCCACACCTCGAGCGCGCCGTCCCCGCCTGCCCGGGCGCGATCCGTGGCTCGCTCGATCGCCCGGGCCAGGATCGCGGCCTCCACCTCGGCGTCGAGAACCGGGTCGCCGCTCCAGGCCTGGCGCTCAAGCTCGACCTCCTCGCCCCAGCTCCAACCGACGACCCGATCGCCGGCCGACCACAGTCGCAGCCGCTCGGACAGCTCGGCCGGCCAGGCCTGGGCGTACCACCACGAGAGATCGCCGGGGGTGACGGACACGAACGGCGCGCCCTCCAGCCAGGCTTGAGTCGCCACGCGGCTGGCTGCCACCAGGTCGTCGAGGCCCGTCGCCGGGCGCGAGTGGATGTTCACCTCGAGATCATGCCCCCGCCGGCAGCTGGTCGGGGCCGAGCCGATTGACCCGAGCCGGATGCGACCAATGGCCCTAGCGCCCGGCGCCGGCGATGCGCTGCAATTCGTGTCGGCGTGGCCTCGGAACCCAACCGCGGACCGTCGTGTCACGGTCCCGCCGAGTCCCGCGCCCGTGTGGCGTCGTCCGCCGGAGGAGTCCCACGATGACGATCGGTACCGTACCGGCGCGACGCGCGCCCGCCATTCCGCGACCCGAGCTCCGGCTCGCGGGCAAGGTATGCACCGCCGCTCTCATCTTCCTGGGCATCGGTGCCCTCGGTGGCGCTGCGATGCTCATTGCCAGCCCCGACGGCAGCGCCATGCAGTGGACGGTCGCGATGCTGGCCGGGAGCCCATTCACGGACTTCCTGGTCCCGGGCTTGATCCTCGGCGGACTGTTCGGGATCGGCTCCTTCATCGTCGCGGGCCTGGGCCTCCGCCACGAGCCGATCGCGCCGTTCCTCGCGTTCGCGATCGGCTGCGCCCAGATGGTCTGGATCATGGTCGAGCTCGCGATCATCGGCGCGTTCAGCTTCCTCCACCCGGCCTGCTTCGTCCTGGGCTTGCTGATCGCCGCGACCGCGGTCCGCTGGGGTTGGCCGACATTCGAGGCCTGGCGCGGCTCTCATGCGTGACGAAACGGACGATCTGGCACGGAGGTCAGGGAGATGCTTCGAAGGAACCTGGGGCGGAACGGCGGGGCGATGAAGCAGTCTGGCCGATCGTCGTGATTGCCCCGAGCGCCTGGATCGTCCTGCGCAATCTGGCCGAGGCACGACAGGGGTAGCCAACGCAGGAGGGCTCGTGATGACGGTCGCGTCCGTTCCAACCCCAGTGGTCCGCGAGGAGGTCCCGACCGGGCCGAGCTGGGCCGACGAGCGCCGTCCCGCTGATCCGGCAGCGGCGGCCCGGGTCATCCTGCGCTGCAGGGGCCTGGTCAAGAGCTTCGGCACCCGGCGGGCCGTCGACGGGGTTGGCCTCGAGGTCCACGAGGGTGAGACGTACGGCCTGCTCGGCCCGAACGGCGCCGGCAAGACCACGACGATCAGCATGCTCTGTGGAATCCTCGCCGCCGACGAAGGCGAGATCGAGGTCGCCGGAGCCCGGATCGACCCGGGCCAGGTTGCGGCCAAAGGCGCGATCGGCTACGTCCCGCAGGATCTCGCGATCTACCCGGATCTCAGCGCGCGCGAGAACCTGACCTTCTTCGGGCGGCTGTATGGCCTCGGCGGACCGAAGCTCCGGGCCAGGATCGCCGAGGTCCTGTCGGTGATCGACCTGGCGGATCGTGCCGACGAGCGCACGGAGCGTTTCTCCGGCGGGATGAAGCGGCGCCTCAATATCGGGATCGGGCTGCTCCACGAGCCCCGCCTGCTGGTCCTCGACGAGCCGACCGTCGGGGTCGACCCGCAGAGTCGGAATGCGATCCTCGCGAGCGTTGAAGGGCTCAGCGCGGCGGGGATCGGAATCCTGTACACGACCCATTACATGGAGGAGGCCGAGCGGCTCTGTGACCGGATCGGGATCATCGACGAGGGCCGGCTGATCGCCGAAGGCAACCGGCGGGAGCTCGTGGCCCTGGTCGGCGAGCTGGACCAGATCCGGCTGAGCGCATCGGGCGACCTGGAAGGTGCGGCAGCCGCGGCCCGCCGGCTGTCGGCGGTCCGCGAGGCCCGACCGCGCGAGGGCGGGCTGGATCTGCTGGTAACCGAGGCTCGCCGCCTCCTACCCGAGCTGCTCGGCTGCCTGTCGAGCGCCGGACTCAACGTCCGCTCGGTCGAGGTGGTCGAGCCTGACCTCGAGGCGGTCTTCCTGCATCTGACCGGCAAGGCGTTGCGAGACTGACATGCGCGTCGCCCTGATCATCGCGGGCCGCATCCTCCGGCAGCGCCTCCGGGACCGGTCGGCGATCGTGTTTGCCGTCCTGACGCCTCTTGGGCTCGCCTTGGTCTTCGCGGCCGTGATCCATGATTTCAGCCCCGATTTCCACACCGCGATCGCGGTCGTCGACGAGGATCGTGGACCGGTCGCCCAGGCCCTGATCAGCGGACCGCTGGAGGGCCTCGTTGGCGACGGAATTGCCGACATCAAGGTCCTCTCGACCGAGGCCGAAGCGGACGCATCCGTGCGCGCCGCCGAGTCGGGCGCCGCCGTCATCATCCCGGCGGGCTTTTCGGCGGCCGTCCACGCAGCGGCCCCGACCGAGATCCGGATCCTGGCCGGCAGCGACCCTGTCGCCCGGGAGGTCGCCCGCGCTGCGGTCTCGAGCTTCACCGCCGCGGTCGGCACGAACCAGCTGACCCTGGCGACGATCGGGGCCGTCGGCGGGACCGTTGATGCCGCCACCGCCGAACGAATCCGGGCAGCGGTCTCCGGCTCGCCGCCGATCGTGGCGGCGGACGGGTCCGCGATCGGCCGCCAGGCGACCCTGGCCACGTTCTATGCGGCGGCGATGGCGATCATGTTCGTCTTCTTCGCCACGCAATACGGCGCACTGGCGATCCTCTCCGAGCGGCGGGTCGGCACGCTGAACCGGTTGCTTGCCGCTCCGATCGGCGGCGGCTCGGTGATCCTGGGCGGCTCGATCGCCGGCTTTGCCCTTGGCCTCCTGGCGATGTCCGTCCTCGTCGTCGTGACCACGCTGGTGGCCCATGCCAGCTGGGGTCCGCCGCCGCTTGTCGCCCTGCTGATCGGAGCTGCCGTCGTCGCCGCGATCGGGATCTCGACCCTCGTCGCCACCCTCGCCCGAACGGTTGAACAGGCCGGTGGCCTGAACGCGATCGTCGCCCTGTGCATGGCGGCCGTCGGGGGCGTCTTCATCCCCCTCAGCCAGGCCCCCGAGATCCTGGCCCGTGTCTCGCTGCTCACGCCCCACGCCTGGTTCCTGCGGGCGATCGACAGCCTGTCGGTCGCCGGCGTCGGCCTGGCTGACGTCCTGCCCAGCATCGTGGTCCTCATCGCCATGGGCCTGATCACGGGCGCGATCGGCCTGGCCCGGGCCCGACGAACGCTGAGTCCGGCATGAAGGCCTTCGAGATCGCCCGGGTCAGCCTCCTGCGCACGGTCCGCGACCGAATGGGCCTGTTCTTCATCGTCGTCCTGCCGATGATCCTGGTCATGGTCCTCGGCCTGACCTACGGCGGGATGAGCACGGTTCGAATTGGCATTGCGGACGAGGATGGAAGCCCACTGTCGAAGGCCCTCGTCGAAGGCCTCCAGACCAGGGACCTCCCGACCGAGTTCCGCCGGTACGGATCGGCGGCCGACCTGCAGGATGCCGTCGAGCGTGGATTTGTCGAGGTCGGCCTGGCGGTACCTGCCGGTTATGCGAACGAGCTCATGGCCGGCGGCCAGGCCCAGGTCGAGGTGCTCGCCCAGGCCAAGAGCTTCGACACCGCCGTCCGCACGGCCGTCGAGGGAGCGGTTGTCCGCCAGGCATCGGTCGTCCAGGCCGCTCGCCTCGCAGCGGCGTCGACGGGCGTGACCTTCGACGCGGCGTATGCGACCGCGGCGGATCGCGCGGCCAGCCTGCCCGGGATCGAGGTCGTCCTTGACCAGGTCGGCGCGGTCGCCGGCAATCCAAGCGGGTTCGCCCAGGGCGCTCAGAGCCAGGTCATCCTGTTCATGTTCCTGACCAGCCTGACCGGCTCGGCCGTCCTGGTCTCGACCCGCCAGCTCGGCGTCTCCCGGCGCGAGCTGTCGACACCCACGAGCGTTCGAACAATCGTGGCCGGCGAGACGCTCGGCCGGTTCGCAGTGGCCCTGTTCCAGGGCGGGTTCATCATCGTCGCCACGGCAGTGCTGTTCGGTGTCGACTGGATCGATCCGCTCGCGACCGGAGCAATCGTGGGTACGTTTGCCCTCGTGGCGGCCGGCGCCGCGATGCTGGTTGCGACCGTCGTCCGGAACGAGCACCAGGTGGGCGCCGTCGGCCCGGCCGTCGGCATGGTCTTCGGCCTCCTCGGAGGCACGATGGTCCCGATCGAGGTCTTCCCGTCGGTGATGCGGACGCTGTCGAACATCACCCCGCATGCCTGGGCGATGGATGCATTCCATCGCTTGCTGATGAATGGCAGCGGGGTCATCCAGATCCTGCCCGACCTGGTGGTGCTGCTCGCGTTTGCGGCTGGGCTGTTGTCCGTTGCCATCTTCCGCTTCCAGCGCCAGGTCGCTGCTGGAGCGGCGTAAGCCCGGATGCCGCGCCCCACGGAGGTCCGAGCCGGTGGTGCGCTCCTGCTGATCGCCGGCAGCCTGATCCTGATCGGGATCGTCACGGCCGAAGCGCTCTATCCCGGGCAGTACACCACCGCCGCCAATGAGATCAGCGACCTGGGCGGGACGCGGCCTCCGGGCAGCCTTGTGCTGCAGCCTTCGGCCACGATCTTCGACCTGTCGATGATCGCGATCGGCCTGCTGGTGACCATGGCGTCGTGGTTCGTCCATCGGGCGTTCCGGCTCCGCTCCGTCACGATCCCGATCCTGGTCCTTGGCCTGGGGGCGCTGGGCGTCGGCATCTTCCCGGGCAACACGGGCAACCCCCACGCGATCTGCGCGATGGTGACGTTCGTAGCCGGCGGGCTCGCCGCGCTCGCGAGCGCACGGCTGGCGAGCGGTCCCTTCCGGGTTCTCTCGATCCTGCTCGGCGGCCTCTCCCTCGTCACGCTCGGCTCATACCTCCTGCTCGGTGACGCCAGTCCGGCCTTCGTCCTGGGGATCGGCGGTCTCGAGCGATGGATCGTCTACCCGGTCGTCCTGTGGGTCACCGCGTTCGGCGGCTACCTGTTGGGGCGCGCCGACGGCTAGCGGAGGCCGACCCGGACCGAGCGGACGATCAGGATCACCGTCGAGGCGAGGCCGGCACCAATCGCTGCGACACCGGCCAGCGACAGGAGATCGAGGCGCACGGCCAGGCCGACGGATAGCCACGCGACGCCGAGGTTGAGCACCGCCAGGCGGATGACCGCCGCGGTCCCGAGGATCCTCCGCTGCCGGCCGTGGGCGATCGGGTCGCCGGGACCGATCGCCGGGACGAGGTGGGTCGCAGATGCGACGACGGTCAGCAGGACCCAGCCGACGATCAGCGGCCCGATCAGCTCGTCGACCGACCAGGCCGCCGGGCTGGCCCCTACCACGAGCACGCGGCCCGCGGCGATCGCGATCCCAACCTCGAACCAGGCGATCGCCGAGACGAGGCCGCCGATGGCGAACCAGTGCCAACCCGGGTCGGTGGTCCAGCGCGCGCGAATCAGCCACGTCCGGCCGCAGTCGACGGCGAGGGCGAGCGCGCCGGCGCCGGTTGCGACCGCCCCGATCCGCGCCAGCGCGTCAGCGTCGACGGCGAAGCCGAGGGCGACGAGTGGCGCTCCGACCCCGAGGCCGGCGATCGTGAGCAGCGTGCCCCGCCGGCGGACGATCCGGGCCCCGACGACCGTCGGGAAGAAATGGAGCAGGGTCGTGGCGATCACCAGCGAGACGAAGCCGACCAGGTTCAGCCAGGCATGGGCCGGCTTGAGGCTGCCCCAGCGTCCGACGACCGGGGCCCAGCCGCCCACGTACAGGGTGGCAATGCTCGCCCCGACCGCCACCTCGCTGAGGGCGATGACATACCCCGGTGTCATCAGCCCGCGAACCGGCCCGAGCCTGCCGCCGAGCGGCCGGAGCGCCGCCCCGCCGGCGGTGACGATCCCCCCGACGTAGGCAAGGCCGCCTCCAGCGGCGAGGCTGGGCACGCCGGCAACCACGCCGATCGAGACGCCCAGGGCGCCCAGGGCCACGGCGGCCACCGCGGCGGTCCGCCACCAGCGGTTGGCCGGCTGGGCCGCCCCGAAGGCGGCCGTGAAGTAGGGCATGACGCCGGCGATCGCGCTGCTCGCCCCGCCGGCCAGCGCGAGGTGGATCGACAACCAGGCGCCCCGGCGCGTCCCGTCCGGGAGCAGGGCGGCGAGGACCGCGGCGAGCAGGAAGGCGAAGGCGATTCCGATCGCCGCCAGGACGACGAGCCGATCGAAGGAGCGGTCGATCGGCGCCGATCGGCGAGCCCGGCCGGCCGACCTGGTCAGGTGGGCCGGCCTGCGTTGGTCACCTTCGGCGGATCGACCAGCTCGTAGGTGACCTTCAGGTAGCCGACCCCCAGTCGGGGCACGGTGTACTCCTGGGTCGAGGCGATCCGGTAGCCCCGCGCGAACATCAGCGCGGCGTCCTTCTCCATCGCCCGCTCGATCGCCGCTGCCCTTCGGTCCGGCCCGAGGATGCCGACCGTGATCAGGGCAAGGAGCGGACTGAGCAGGCCCAGGAAGCTGTCGCGGCCGTACTGCCTGATGACGGTTCGCTTCGGTTCGGCTGATCGGAACAGGCTCATGAGACCCACCTGTGCAAGCGGCATCGGCGCGTGGTCACATCATCGTCCGGGATCGGCCTGCCTGCACTGGCCGGAACCGGCGCTGTCCTTCACACTCTGGATCGTGAAGACCGAACAGGTCATCGCCCTCCTGGCCCCGATCATCCTGATCCAGCTCGGGCTGATGCTGGCGGCGCTGGTCGACCTGAGCCATGAGGACCGCCGAGTCCGCGGCGATAACAAGCTCATCTGGGTGGCGGTGATCGTCTTCGTCAACATCATCGGCCCGATCGTGTACTTCATCGCCGGGCGGGACGAGGCATGACCCCGGCCGGTCCGGTAGCTCACGCTCCCGCAGCCCACGTGCCCGCGCGAAGCGACCTCGCGATCGAGGCCCGGGCGCTGACGAAGCAGTTCGGGTCGATCCTCGCCCTCGACCGGCTCGACCTGGCCGTCCCGGCCGGCTCGATCTTCGGCCTGCTCGGTCCCAACGGCGCGGGCAAGACGACCACGATCCGGATCCTGGCCGGCCTGGCCCGGCCGACCGCCGGCAGCGCCCGGGTGGCGAACGTCGAGGTCGGCCTCGATTCGGCCGGGCTGCGCGGTCAGCTCGGCTATCTCGACCAGGACCCGCGCTTCTATTCGTGGATGAAGGGCCGCGAGCTGCTCGAGCTCGTCGGCCGGCTGCACGGGCTCAGCGGGCCGGGGCTGCGAGCTCGGATCTCCGCGGTCCTCGAGCGGACCGGCTTGACCGGCGCGGCCGAACGCAGGATCGGTGGCTACTCGGGCGGGATGCGCCAGCGGCTGGGCATCGCCCAGGCAATCCTCAACGGACCCCCGATCCTGATCCTCGACGAACCGGTCAGCTCGCTCGATCCCGAAGGCCGGCGCGACCTGCTCGAGCTGATTGCCGGGCTGCGGGGCGAGGCGACGGTCGTCCTGTCGACCCACGTCCTGGCTGATGTCGAGCGGATCTGCGATCGGGTGGCGATCCTCGACCGGGGCCGCCTCGTCACCGAGGGTCCGCTCCAGGATCTCCTCGCCGCCCACGCCCGCCCGATCTACCGGCTCACGCCGGCGGTGGGTCAGGATCCGCTGGTCGACACCCTCGTCGATCGGCTCCGGGCGACGCCGTGGGTAGTCGACGTCAGCGCCTCGGACGGCGTGGTCCGGGTCAGGGTCTCGGACCCGGACCGGGCGTCACATGAGATCCTGGCCCTCATCGCGGGGACCGGCGTCGTCCTGGAATCCTTCGAACGAGCCCGGCCGACGCTCGAGGATGTCTTCCTGGAGCTCGTCGGACCGCCCACGGCAGGTGACCTCGACGGTCGCGGCTTCATCCGACCGCGAGAGGTTCCCCGATGACCGGCCTGCGGGTTCTCCTGCGCAAGGAGCTCCTCGAGCAGTGGCGAACGGCGCGCCTGCCGCTCGTCGCCACCGTGTTCCTCCTCGTCGGCCTGTCCTCGCCGCTCCTGGCCCGGTTCACGCCGGAGATCCTCAAGGCGGTCGGCGGCGACCAGTTCCAGATCGTGCTGCCGACCCCCACGGCTGCCGATGCGTTCGACCAGCTGGCCAAGAACCTCGGCCAGTTCGGGGCGCTGATCGCGGTCCTCCTGGCGATGGGCTCGGTCGCGACGGAGAAGGAGCGCGGAACGGCGGCCCTGATCCTGACCATGCCGGCCGGCCGCTCGGCGTTCCTGGCCGCCAAGCTCATCGCGATTGCCCTGACCCTCGCCATCGCAACCGCGATCGCGGCCGCCGGGGCCTGGTTCTACACCTTCGTCCTGTTCGAGCCGTTGCCCATTGCCGGCTTCGCCGCCGCGATGGTCCTCCAGTGGCTGGCGATGCTCAGCTACGCGGCCATCACCTTCCTGGGCAGCACGCTCACCCGGTCGGCGCTGGCCGCCGCCGGGCTCGGGGTCGCGGCGATCATCGTCCTGGCGATCGTCGGGATCATTCCCGCGATCGCGAGCTACCTGCCGACGGGCCTCGGCGCTCCGAGCCGGGCGCTGGCCTTGGGCCAGGCCGGCGCGGATGCCCTGGGTCCGACAATCGCGAGCGTTGGGCTGATCGCCGGACTCTTCCTGTTCGCGGCGCTTGCCTTCCGCCGCCAGGAGCTGTGACGCGACCGAGGCTCAGCTTCCGAGCGACGACCCAAGGAGCTGCCAGAGCAGCACGAGGGTGCCGAGGACGATGACGGCGAACGGAAGCGCGGCGATCGCGATCGCACGCCGCCGGGTCCGCCGGCTGGGTGGGCTGACCGGTTGCCACTGCGTCAAGGCGCGCCCTCCTCGCTCCATCATCGGTGTCCGGCCGCGGGGCTCGGCGCCCGGCAGACCGGAGCCTACCGCTTGCGGACGAGCGGAGCGACGCGTCCGGGACCGCCGATCGGGGAGTATCGCGGCCCTTCAGCCGGCTGGTCGGAGCTCGAAGCCGGCGTGGTTGCGGGCCGACGCCTCGTAGTCGGCCGGCGAGGAATCCGCCGTCAGGCCATACCAGCTGCCGATCATCGAGCCGAAGCCCGTGATCCGCAGGACGGGCTTCATCGCCGACTCGAGGACGGGCACGGCCTCGGCGAACGACAGCTCGACCGCCCGGATCGGCTCAGCGCGCCGACCGCGCCGGAGGGTGCCCTCGCCGGCGGCCCGCAGGTTGCGGACCCAGTTCGTCTCGCCGAATGCGGCGAAGACGTAGCGCCGGCCGTCGAGCTCGAGCAGCGTGATCGGGAACGTCCGGGGCTCGCCGCTCGTGCGGCCGCGGACGGTGAGCAAGGCGTTCTGGCCCATCGGCATGCCCAGCCGCAGGAGGCGCCGGACGAGTGGATTGAGGGCCTGGACGAGCGCTGGAATTGGTCGAGCGTGGCGAACGGTCTCGGTGGTCATCGTGATCTGCTCCTGGTGACTGGAGGCGCCGTGGATCCTGCCTCTCACCACCCGAACGGTCCGGAGCCGGCGAATGTGACCGGAGGCCTCGGCCATCCTCACCTGTCACAGTTGGCCAGCGAGATCCGTTCCCCAGGGAAGGGAGCGGCCGGTGGAGCAATCGATGAGGTCAGGCCTGGTGGATCGGCGCGATTGGCTTGCCGCGGAGTTCGAGCGCCAGCGCGGGCACCTGCGCGCCGTCGGCTATCGGATGCTCGGGTCGCTGACCGAGGCCGACGATGCCGTCCAGGAGGCATGGGTCCGGCTCGACCGGCACGATCCCGGCAACGACGAGCTGCGCGGCTGGCTGACGGTCGTCGTCGGCCGGATCTGCCTTGACATGCTCCGCTCCCGGAAGGCACGCCGAGAGGACTATGCCGGGAGCTGGCTGCCCGAGCCGATCGTCCGCCTGGTCTCCGCTGACGGTCCCGAGGCGGACGTCGTCATGGCCGATTCGATCGGCTTGGCCCTGCTCGTCGTGCTCGACACGCTGACCCCGGCCGAGCGGCTCGCGTTCGTCCTCCACGACGTATTCGGGGTGCCCTTCGACGAGGTCGCCGGGGTCCTTGGGCGGAGCCCGGCCGCGGCTCGCCAGCTGGCCAGCCGGGCCCGCCGCCGAGCTCGCGAAGGGTCGCCCCGGCCGGATGCCGACCTGCCCGTCCAGCGCGAGGTCGTCGAGGCATTCCTCATCGCGGCCCGCACCGGTGACCTGCAGGCGCTCCTGTCGGTCCTCGACCCGGCGGTCGTCCTGCGCTCGGATGGCGGCGGCTCGGGCCCGCTCGCTCGGCCACCGGTCGTGGGCGCGCTGGCCGTGGCCCACCAGGCCCAGGTCTTCGGGACGAGGTTCGCCACCCTCGCCCGCCGGGCGACCGTCAACGGCGGGCCGGGCGCGGTTCTCGAGGCCCCGGGCCAGCCCCTGATCGTGGCCGGCTTCACGATCGCCGGCGGCCGGATCGCGGCGATCCACCTGATCGCCGATCCGGCCAAGCTCGGCGGTCTCGATCCGGCGGAACGACTGGCCTAGCCCGTCGCGACGTCCACCGGCAGGCCGTCGGATTCCCCGGCGGTCACCACCCGATCGCGCCCGAGCGCCTTGGCCCGGTACATCGCCGAATCCGCGGCCAGGATCAGCTGGTCGACCGATGTCCCGTGGAGCGGGTATTCGGCCAGCCCGACCGATATCGTCGTGGTCGGATAGAGCCGGGTGGACTCGTCGGAACGAGGGCCCTTGATCGCCTCGCGGAGCACCTCCGCCCGGCGGCGGGTGTCCTCGAGCGAGGCCTTGGGCAGGATGACGACGAACTCCTCGCCCCCGAACCGGCAGGCGATGTCCTCGCCCCGAATGGCCGAGGCCAGCGAGCGGCCGATCCAGCGCAGCACTTCATCGCCGGCGGCATGTCCGAACGCGTCGTTGAGCTGCTTGAAGTTGTCCAGATCGGCCATCAGCAGGCCAAGCTGGTAGCCCTCGCGGAGCCGCCCGACGGACCTCACGGTCGAGGGACTCCTCCATGTATCGGCGGTTGAACAGGCCGGTCAGCGGGTCGCGCATCGACTGCTCGCGCAGGGTTCCCCGCAGCCGGATGTTGGCCAGGGCCAGGGCGAGCTGCTCGCCGAGGGTCTTGACCAGCCGCTCGCGCTCGAGCAGGAGGGCCGCCCGAGCCTTGCCGGCCGACCGCCGTCGTACCTGGACATGGAGGAGCCCGAGCGTCTCGGCCTGGGCGGCCAGCGGTGCGCAGAGCAGGCCCGTGGCGACCGGTTCCTCGACATGCTCGCAGCGGAGTTCCGCGTCATTGTCATTGACGACGTGCAGCCGGCCGCGCCTGATCGCCCAGCAGTCGTCGCGATCGAAGGCTCCCCGCACCGGCGGCGGGTTGCCCCAGGCCGCCACGGCCTCGAGCGACGCGTGGGGCGTGGTCATGGCGTAGATCGCGCCGGCATCGCCCGCGAAGAGCGGCTCGGCGATGCTGCCCGCGACCCGATAGGCCTCCTCGAGGGTCTGGCACGACTCCAGCAATTCGCCCATCTGGGCCAGCAGCGCCATTTCCCGGCCGCGCTGCTCGAGCTCATCGGCATGCCGCTTGAGCTCGTCGTTCACGAGCTGGAGCTGCGCCTGGAGGTCGCTCCGGATCTCGATGTCGACGATTTCCGCGAAGGTCACGATGCCCTGGGCCGAGCGAACCGGGGCCAGGCTGACCTCGACCGGGAACTCCGTCCCGTCGCGCCGCCGCGCGATCAGCTCCAGGTCGCTGCCCATCGGGCGCGCGGCGGGATGGGCTCGATACGTCGCGCGCTGCTGGACGTGGCGTTCGACGAGGCGGGCCGGCAGGAGCTGCTCGATCGGCTGGCCGATGAGGTCCGCCGGCGACCAGCCGAATGTTTCGAGGACCTGCGGGCTGGCGTACGCGATCCGGCCGCGGCTGTCGACGGCAATGACCGGGTGTGGGCTTGCGTCGAGCACCTGCTCAGCGCTCAACCCGAGATCCGTGCGTGCTCGGGCTCGGGGCCCCCCACGGTCCATCTGACGAGAGAAGTATGGTCCCGGTGTCAATTGACCGCCTGGCTGTCGACTGGGCGCACCCGGAAGTGCTTTGCGTTGCTTCGGGGCACCACTCTTGCCGCCTGCGCCCATCGGGATCGCCTCGACCCGGCCCGGCGGTGTTAGAAACAGGGCTACACGGCGCGACGGGAACCGGCAGCCGAGCCAGGGCCGGACAGCGCCTCGACGTCCGCTCATGGAGGAGCGGACGGCCACGTCCGCAAGGGACGCGTGGATCGCGCCAGATGGCGCGGAAAGGGGACAGCGAATGCTCCAGGGGATCCCTCATGAGCACAGCCGGGCCAGGCGGATCTGGTCCGGGGCGGCCGCCGTTGCGGCCTCCGGGGCGCTGCTCATGGGCATGGCCGGCACCGCCGCCGCCGCCAGCCCAGCCCACGCTCCGGCGACCCGCGTCGTCGCCCTGACGCGCGGCGCCACCACCCACATCGGCAAGGCGGCCGCCGCGACGGGTATCCGGCCGTTCAGCGAGTCGGGCTCGACCGAGATCTCGCCGAACGACGACGTCACAGAGCGCACGCCGAAGCTCGGCGCGACCCAGGTCAATCCGCCGACCACCCCGCCGTCGGTCTCGGGCAAGAGCGTCAGCTACGGCACGTCCGGAGCCAGCGGCTTCAACGGCCTGTCCCACTTCGATTCGCGCACAGCCTCGGGTGGCAACCAGTTCAGCCTCGAGCCGCCGGATCAGGGCCTGTGCGTTGGCAACGGGTTCGTGATCGAGACGATCAACGACGTCCTCGCCGTCTACAAGACGAACGGGACGATGGTGGCCGGACCGACCGCGCTCAATGCATTCCTCGGCTACGCGCCGGCGATCGACCGGACGAACGGCGGCTTCGGCCCGTTCGTGACCGATCCGAAGTGCTACTACGACGCTGACACGCAGCGCTGGTATCACACGGACCTGACCCTCGACCAGGACCCGAACACGGGCGCCCTCACCGGCAACACCCATGTCGACCTGGCGATCAGCCAGACCAACGATCCGACCGGGGCCTGGACGATCTTCCACCTCGACACGACGAACGGCGACGGCAGCCTGGCCAACCACCCCGGTTGCCCCTGCCTCGGTGACCAGCCGCTGCTCGGCTTCGACGCCACCGGCCTGTACATCACGACCAACGAGTTCTCGGTCAATGGGCCCGAGTTCAACGGCGCCCAGGTCTATGCCACGTCCAAGTGGAAGCTGGCCGCGGCGGCCGACGGCCTCGGTGCGCCGGGCGTCGTCGTCGTCTTCGACGGCCTGCCCCTGGCCGAGGGCATGGCCTACTCCGTCCAGCCGGCCGATTCGGTCGGCGGCTATGCCACCGGCAAGGGCGGCACCGAGTACTTCCTGAGCGCCCTCCAGTTCGGGCCGGCGCCCCTCGATAACCGGATCGCGATCTGGTCGCTCACGAACACGAGCAGCCTGACCGGGCTCCACCCGAAGCTCAAGCTCCAGAGCCACGTGATGAGCAGCGAGGTCTACGGCCAGCCGAACCCCGCCGTCCAGCGCAACGGCTTCCTGCAGCTGAACACCTCGCTGACCGTCCTGAACAGCAACGACGACCGGATGAACCAGGTTGTCTACGCCAACGGGCTCCTGTGGAGCGGCGTGAACACGATCGTGACGACCAAGGACGGCTCGACGCGAGTTGGCATCGCCTTCTTCGCGGTCCAGCCCGAGTGGCACGGCAGCACGCTCGGCGGTCACGTCCATCACCAGGGCTACGTTGCCGTCAACGGCAACAACGTCATGTTCCCGGCGATCGGCCTCGATCGCTGGGGCAACGCCGTCATGACCTTCACCCTGGTCGGGCCGAAGTACTACCCGAGCGCCGCGTACCTGCGCCTCAACGTCTCGGGCACCGCGGGCACGATCCATGTGATCGGTGACGGCGTCGGCCCGGCCGACGGGTTCACCGGCGATCCTGCCCAGGGTGCGCCGGACAACGTCGAGCGCTGGGGCGACTACAGCGCTGCGACGACGGACTCGAGCGGCCACGTCTGGATCGCAACCGAGTACATCCCGGGCGGCCCGCGGACGACGCTGGCCAACTGGGGCACCTTCGTGGCCAAGGTCACGCCCTAGCGGTCAACCTGCGCCAGTTGACGGAGGCCGGATTCCCGGGTGGGGATCCGGCCTCCGGATTCTCGTCGGGTCCTCGGCCAGCCCCTGCCGGCCGGCAGCGCCTGATTTGCCCCGGCACCAGTCGGGAAGACGGGCGTCGTCAGCTGGCAAGCGCCTGGCGCGGGCGGCCCAGGAGATAGCCCTGGGCCAGGTCGATCCCGAGCTCCTGGAGGGCATCGGCCTCTGCGCTCGTTTCGACCCCTTCGGCGATCAGCTGGCAGTCGGCCCGCAGGGCAAAGTGCTCGAGCCCGGCGGCCATCGCCTGGCGGGTCGGGTCGCTGTCGATCCCCCGGACCAGGCTGATGTCGAGCTTGGCGTAGGCCGGCTTCAGCTCGAGGATATGGCGCATGCTGGCGAAGCCCGCGCCCGCGTCATCGACCGCGATCGAGACCGCGCCCAGCTTGCCGATCTCGGCCCGCAGCGCGGCGTAGTCGTCGATCGGGGCATGCTCGGTCAGCTCCAGCACGATCGCTCGCCGGATCGGCTGGAGGAGTCGGCCGAGGCGAACGCCGTCGTGGAGCAGGACATCCGGCGACACGTTGAGGGTCAGGAAGGCACCCGCCGGGAGCTCGCCGTCCAGCTCGAGGGCGGCCCGGATCGCCGCCAGCTCGAATTCCGACGCCAGGCCCACCCGGGCCGCCTCGGCGAAGCGCACGTCCGGTGGGGTCCCGTCGTCGAAGCGGGTGAGCGCCTCGAAGCCCACCGTTCGCCGGTTCTCGAGCTGGACGATCGGCTGGAAGACGGGTCGGAACTCCCGGGCCGCCAGCAGCTGGCGCAGGCGGGTCCGGGTCGCGGCGACGTCCCGCCGGTCGGCGAGCGACGCCCCCGCGACCGCGCTCAGGACGCTGGCATAGTCGATCGCCGCCGCCAGGAGATGGGCCGCCCTGGACTTGCCCCGGCCGGCGTCCGAGAGCCCGATCGAGAGCAGCCCGACGAGCTCGTCGCCGGCGAAGATCGGCGCCCCGGCAACGAGCCCCAGTCGGGCTGTCACGAAGGCTTCCGTCCGTTCGGTCGGGTCGATCGCGCCGAGGTCCTCGATCCACGGGCCCCGGTGAGCGCGGGCGACGAGGTCGCGACTGACCGTCGAGGCGAGCACGGCCCCACCCGATCGGAGCCCGTCGACTCGGTTGAACGTCGCCAGCTCCAGCAGCCGCCCATCCTTGTCGAGCTGGAGGACGGACACGAAATCGCTGTCCGTGCCGCGAGCGAGCTCGCCCACGACGGTGGTCGCCGCCTGGTCCGGAAGCGCCGACAGGTGCAGCGCGCCGAGGGCCGCAACCACCGATTGGCGAGCCCGCAGCTCGTTGCCGACCAGGCGGGTCCACTCTGTCTGGCTGCGGGCATGGGCCTGGACCCGAGCGACGAGCTCGTCGAGCCGGACCGGCTTGGCCAGGAAGTCGTCGGCGCCCGAGGCGAGACCCGAGATCACGCTCTGATCGTCGCCCGAGCCGGTCACCAGCAGGACCGGCAAGGTCGCCGTCTCCGGCTGGCCGCGAAGAACCTCGACGACGCGCTGGCCGGACATGTCGGGCAGGCCGACGTCGAGGACGACGATCCCGACCTCGCCGCCGAAGATGAGGTCGAGGGCGGCCTGACCGGTGGCCGCTTCGACGACCTGGTAGCCGGCCCGGCGCAGGGCCAGGACGGTCACCTCGCGGACCGCGTCCTCATCGTCCACGACGAGGACCAGCGGCTGAACGTCGTCGGGGACCGTCACGTTACGGGGCGACCTGCGTCCCGACGCTGGGCCAGCGCCCGCTGGACCGCCCCGAGCAGGGCGGTCGACGAAGCCGGCTTGGCGGCGAAGACCGCGCCCCGCGCGATCATTCGATCGAGGTCGAGCGTCTCGGCCAGGTAGCCCGAGGCGAGGACGATGGCGATGCCCGGACGGTCGCGCATCACCTGCTCGGCCAGCTCGATGCCGGACAGGTTGGGCATGATCACGTCGGTCAGCAGGACGTCGACTGGCGTCATGGCGTTCGCGAGATGCGCCAGGGCCTCGGCTCCGTCGGGCACCGACACGACCCGGTAGCCGGCCCGCTCCAGGACGAGGGTCGTCATCTCGCGCACCGCCGGCTCATCCTCGACCACGAGCACGGTGCCGTGGCCGACCGCCGGGGTGATGCCCGGCAGGCTGCCCGAGTCGCTCAGGGGCAGGTCGACCCGCGGGAAGTAGAGCTTGAACGTCGATCCGTGGCCCGGCTCGGAGTACAGCCAGATGTGACCCCCGGCCTGGGACACGATGCCGTAGATCGTGGCCAGGCCCAGGCCCGTCCCCTTGCCCGGCTCCTTCGTCGTGAAGAACGGCTCGAAGATGTGCTCGCGGGTGGCCCGGTCCATGCCCTGGCCGGTGTCGCTGACCGCCAGCATCGCGTAGGCGCCGGGCTTGACGTTGAACTGCTCGAGCGCGTACGGCTCGTCGAAGACCGCGTTGGTGGTCTGGATCGTGACCGTCCCGCCGTTCGGCATCGCGTCGCGGGCATTGACGACGAGATTGATGAAGATCTGCCCGAGCTGGCCCGAGTCGGCCCGGATGTGGCCGGTGGCGGGATCCATGTCGAGCGACAGTCGGATGTTCTCGCCGACGAGGCGCCGGATCATCGGCTCGACCGAGCGCAGGGCGGCATTGATGTCGAGGACCGTCGGCGTGATCACCTGCTGGCGACTGAAGGCCAGCAGCTGGCCGGTCAGGATCGACGCCCGGTTGGCGGCGTTGCTGATCGCCTGGACGCTGTGCAGGGCCGCCGCCGGGTCGAGGTTCGCCCGGTGCTCGGGCGAGAGGTCCTCCTCGAGCAGCTCGGCGAACCCGCGGATCGCGAACAGCATGTTGTTGAAGTCATGGGCGATCCCGCCGGCCAGGCGGCCGATCGATTCGAGCTTCTGGGCCTGGAGCAGCTGGCTCTCGGCCGCCTTCCGGGCGGTGATGTCGACGACCGTGGCGAAGACGCGCAGGCCTTCGGCGCTCTGGACAGCCGACAGGCTGACCTCGACCGGGAACTCGGTGCCGTCCTTGCGCCGGCCGGCGAGGTCGAGGCCGATGCCCATCGGCCGGGCGACCGGGTGGCGCAGGAATCCGTCGCGATGGGCGACGTGACGCTCGCGCACGGCCTGGGGCAGCAGGACCTCGATCGATTGGCCCAGCAGCTCCGCCGGGTCGTAGCCAAAGCTCGCGCAGAGCTGCGAGTTGACGTACGTGATCCTGGCCCGCGAGTCGACGGCCACGATCGGGTTGGGTGACGCGTCGAGTACGGCGAATTGGGCCGCCGAGGGGCCGGACCGCGCGCCGGCCAGGCCGGGCGCGTCGTCTCCCATTGATATTCCCCCATGTGCCGGCCGACCGAGCGGCCGAGCCCGACGGTACATGAGGCCGGTCAAGAGCGCAACGCGCGTGGTCGCGGGCCTAGCCGCCGAGCGAGCTCGCCAGCCGGTCGAGGAGGGCCTGGGCAGTCCGCCGGGCCACGAAGTGGAGGACGTGCTCGTCGACGACCAGGCCGATCCGTCCGAACGGCGGGGCGTAGCGGCCGTTCAAGGCCAGGCCGGTGGTCGTGACCCGAAGCTGGCCGGCGAAGACCGGGAAGAGGGGTGCCATCGAATCGGACTGCCAGCCGATTTCCTGGATCACGACGTCGCCCTCGATCGTGGGCGGACCGACATCGACCAGGGCCGACTTGTGGATCGGATGCGAGCCGCTGCCGTCGGTGATCGGCAGGGCCAGGACGGCCCGGATCCGGCGTCGCCCGTCGACATCGGCCGGCGTATCGGCCACCGGCCCCAGCCAGCCGGCCTCGGCGAGGATCGCGAGGGCCACGTCGAGGTCAGCCACGACCGGGCGCGAGACCCGGAGGGGGACCGTCGCCGTCTCCTCGTTCGTCGGGATGGACATGATCTGGGAACCGTGGACCCCGCCGCCCGGGCAGAGAAGGGCCGTTGCGCCCGGTGTCCCGGGCCACTCGGCCCGGACGGCAGGCCGGCCTTGTCAATTCCCGCCCCGGGCTGTTCGACGCGTTGGTAGATGACCGGGCCGTCGCGGTCGGGATGGCCTTTGGTCCGGCGGCCGGACTCGAGCTGCTCGACGCGGTTCGTGACGAGCCGGCGCTCAGGGCCTACCACCTGCTGCCCAGCGTGCGGGGCGAATTCCTGGTCAGGCTCGACCGGCCGGCCGAGGCCGAGGCCGAGTTCCGGCGAGCCGCGGCACTGACCCGCAACGAGCGGGAGCGCACGCTCCTCCTGGCCCGAGCGGCCGCGTGCGCCGAGGTCGGCAGCCGCCTGAACTAGGCGTCAGCTCCCGCCGGCCAGCCCATCGAGGGCCCGGCGCGCGAGGTCGGGCCAGGCCGCCGCGTCCTCGAGTGGCACCTGGACCCAGGCCTTCATCGGACGGCCCATGCCCGACGGATCGAACAGGCCGGCACCCGGTCGGCCGAGGGCCGTCGCGTGGTCCTGGCCGGCGAGCTTGAAGATCATCGCGTCGCCGAAGAGGCCGGCGAACGCCTTGCCGCCGACGAACAGGGTCGGCATGCCCATCATCTGGCCGGCCGTGACGCCGGCCCCGGTGACCAGCGGGCCGGTCAGGGCGTCGTAGGCGGCCCGGCTCGCGGCGGAGATGGTCGGGCGGTCCATCGCGAGATCGTACGCCCGGGCTAGAAGCAGATGCCAGTGCAGTAGGAGATCGCGTAATAGTCGTCCCAGGCTGCAGCCACGCCGGGCGGGTTGTGGACCAGCTGGACGCCTTCCGAGCCCTGGTAGTTGGCAACTCCCTGGACGTTGCCGGTCCAGACGGCCCCGGAATTCGGCCAGGTGGCGCCGAGCCGGAGGTTCCATGGTCCGAGGGTGCTCGGGCAGATCTGCCCGGTGATGCTCGCCCCGATCGTGATGCCGCTGTTCGTCCCGCTCGTCGACACGGTCCACGGGGTGCACGTTCCGAACGCCTGGGTGGTCGTTGGCGCCACGCTGTAGATGACGTTGCCGGGCCGCCATGTCGTCTCGAACGCCACCCCCTGGAGGTGGAGTCCGAGCGGACCCTGCCAGGCGGTGAGCGAGGCGCTGGCCCAGTACTCGTTGGACAGGAACCAGTCGCGCCCGTTGACGTGCTTCTTGTAGATGTTGCTGCAGGCGGAGCCCTGGACGTCGCCGCCGAGGACGTTGATGTCGAGACAGGTCGAAGCCCACGGCGTCCCGCCGGCCGGGGTCGGGGTCGTCGCCTCGGATCGGACGCCGAGGTCGGCAAGGCCGTGGCGCACTGGTGGTCGCCCCGGCACGCTCGCGGCCGACGCCCGTGGCCGGCACTCCGGCGGCACGCGTCCCACCCGGACGCCGATCATGCCGCGCCCGGTTGCGTCCGGCGGGCTGGCCTCGAACGAGATCGTCG
Organism: uncultured Chloroflexia bacterium; assembly: GCA_963727055.1. GTDB lineage: Bacteria > Chloroflexota > Limnocylindria > Limnocylindrales > CSP1-4 > Palsa-1033. Next base: position 550,105 of record CAVSEN010000002.1, on the reverse strand, counting down.
ATCCCGGTGCGCCGGCCAGCCGGATCGTCCCGAGCGGACCCTGGAACGTCTCGACGACGATGCCCGGCCGGCTCAGCCGGGCCGATACCGGTCGGAACCCGTGGCCGTCGCCGACGATCGCGATCGATGGCTGGGCCGCCGTCGACGCCTGGCGCGTCTCCCTGGGCCGCCGTCGACGCCCTGCGGCCGCGCCGCGCCGGTCCGCCGACGGCCAGGCTGAACACGATCGACGCCCCCGAGGCGAGCAGTCGAGCCTTCCTGCGCATGGCTGAGTCCTCTCCCGGCGAGAATCCGGCGATCGAGCAGGGCGGGCTGTCGCCCCGGCGCCAGTCCGAGAACGATTGATCCGACGATAGCCTTCACCGCTCATCTGCGGCTTACCTGCGTCTGATGCGCCGGATCGTGAGGAGTCGGGGCGCCGCTCGTCTCGGCTCGCGGTCCGCGACCTTCCTCGGACTTCGTCCGAATTGCCGCCACCGGACGCACGGCGGGTCGGTTTCGCGGTCCGGTCGCCCGGAGCGGTCGAATCCACGCCCCGAGCCGTGCATGATTTCGGCCGCATGCCGCCGCCATCCGCCCCCGATCCGGGTCATCTGCGCGCTAACGCGTCTGGTGGCGGAATAACGACGAACCTCGGCGCGTCCCCGGACCGCCGGATCCGGGGCGCGGCGCGCGAACCGTCTACCGTCGCAGACTGCGGCGACTGAACTTCGCAGAATGCCGCCCCCAGACGCCTACGGGCGGTTCCGGGGCCGGTGAGGCTAGCGGTCCATTCACGTCACGAGCCGTACATTCCGGCCCCTGCCGGCCGCGAGTGCCCGAGATCCGGGTCGAGTGCGCGCTAGCGCGTCTGGGGGCGGAACACGACGGATCTGGCGGGGAGCACGAGCTTGCCGCGCGACCCGAACCCGACCCGAACCCGACCCGAACCCGCCGTCGGCGCCGGCCCGGCCCGCCCCCCGGGTCGCCCGACCACAGTGGTCATACTTGAATCGTGCAGGCAGCCCAGCGATGACCATCAGGGCGGCCTGGGTGCTGCGCGCCGTGTACGTCGTGTTCGGGCTGTGGGCGGCGGCGGTCGGGCCGTTCGTGCCGGTCATCCTTGCCGGGCGCGGCTTCGATTCGGCGGCGATCGGGCTGGTCACAGCCGGTGCGGCGTTCATCCTGGTCGTCGCGCTGCCCGCCTGGGGTCACCTGGCCGACATCCTCGCCGGCCGCGCACGCACCTTCCGGCTCGCCCTCGGGCTGGCGGGTGCTGCTGCGCTCGCGCTGATCCTGCCCCTGCCGATCGCCGTGTTCGTGATCGCCCTGGCCAGCTTCGGCCTCTTCCTCGGCCTGTTCACCGCGCTGGTCGACGCCCTGGCTGTCGACGCCCTGCCGGCCCCTGAGCGCCAGTACGGCGCGCTCCGGGCGCTGACCAGCCTGTCCTTTGCGATCGGCGTGATCGTGGACGGCTTCGTCTACAACTGGGCCGGCTACGGCGCGGCCGCGTTCGTCGCCCTGGCCTGGTCGGCCGCCCTGTTCCTCCTCGTCGGGCGGGTCGTCGACCGGACTCGCGACGCCGACGCCCGGCGGCAGGCCCGGGCGGCGGGCGGTCCGACGGCCCCGGCCCGTCTCGGCTCGCTCGGCCAGGCATTTGCCGTCCAGCCCCGGCTGCTGGGCATCCTCGCCGCGTACACCCTCGGCTATGCCGGGCTCCAGGCCGGCGTGACCTTCGTCTCGCTCCGGATCGTCGAGCTGGGCGGCCGGCCGTCTGATGTCGCGCTGACCTTCGGGATCTCCGCGTTCGCCGAGATCCCCGGGCTGGTCCTGGCCGGCTGGCTCGCCCGCAGGATCGGGCTGCGGGCCCTGAGCGCGGCGTCATTGATCGGCTTCGGGCTGTGCATCGCCGCGTGGGCCTTCCTCGACTCGCCCGACGCGATCAATGCGACCCGGCTCGGGACGGGCCTGTGCTTCGGAACGTTCACGGCGACCCGGGTGCTGCTCGTCGGACGGCTCCTGCCGGTCGAGCTGCAGGCCACCGGGCAGGGGCTCCTCCAGGTCGCGACGGTCGGCGTCGGGGCGATCCTGGGCAGCGCCCTGGGCGGGATCGGCTACGGCTCGCTCGGACCGGCCGGCCTGTTCCTCGGTGCGGCGGCCGCGGCAATCGGCGGTGGGATCTGGGCCGCGACCGTCCTGTCCGGCCCGGTCGGAGCCCGGGCGCTGCCGGTCATCGCCGGCTCGCCGGTCGTCCCGCCGGAGGTCGAGCGACCCTAGCCGGCCGAGGCCTCCCGGCACTCCGCGCACACGCCGGAAACGGTCAGGTGCGACAGGTTGACCGCGAAGCCGCGGGTGCGGGCCAGGGACTCGGTCATCGCCAGGACCTCGCCGCCCTCGATCTCCCAGGTCGCACGACAGGATTCGCAGGCGAGGTGGGCGTGCTCGGAGGCCGGCCAGACGTGGAACTCCTCGCGCCCATCGTGGCCGTGCGAGTGGGACACGAGACCGAGCTCCTCGAGGACGTTCAGCGTCCGGTAGACCGTCGACGGGGTGGTCTCGGGGTCGCGCTGGCGGGCGCGCTCGATCAGCTCGGCGCCGGTCACGTGGCCGCGGGCTTCGAGCAGGACCTCGAGCAGCGCGCGGCGCTGGGGCGTCCAGCGCATGCCGCGCGCCCGGAGCGCGTCGCGGGCGCGGGCGACCTGGTCCGGGCTGGTGGGCTGGGCGGTCATCGCCGGCATCCTACATCCGGTCGGACACGTTCGGCGAAGAAGTTGGTGTAGCGAGCAACGACGGTTGCCGCTCGTCCGTCTTGAGACGTGTTGCAATAAGCCGCCGCTGGCCCTACCATGCGACGACCCAGCAAGACGACCGGAGCCGCCTCGATGCTGACCACCGCCCGCCGACTCGTGACCACGTCGAGTGCCCTGCGCAACCGGATCTTCGCGGTCTACGGCTTCCTGCTCGTGTTCAACCTCGTGGCCTGGGGGCTCGCCCTCGGCGCCTCGGCGGCCTATCCGATCCTGCTCCCGACGGCCTTCCTGGCCTACACGTTCGGGCTCCGCCACGCGGTCGACGCGGACCACATCGCGGCGATCGACAACACGACCCGCAAGCTGATGCAGGACGGCCAGCGGCCGGTCGCGGTGGGCCTGTTCTTCTCGCTCGGCCACTCGACGATCGTGGTCGGCCTGTCGGTCGTGATCGCCATCTCGGCCGGGGTGATCAGCGACATCCCCTCGATGCAGGCGATCGGCGGCCTGATCGGCACCACGGTCTCGGCGATCTTCCTGCTCGTCATCGGGACGATCAACCTGGTCGTGCTGGTCGACATCTACCGGATGTTCCGGCGGGTGTCGGGCGGCGGCTCGTACGACGAGGAGACCCTCGAGGACTTCCTCAACAACCGCGGGCTGCTGGCCCGGATCTTCCGGCCGATGCTCCGGGTCATCCGCAAGAGCTGGCACATGTACCCGCTGGGCGTGTTGTTCGGGCTCGGCTTCGACACGGCCAGCGAGGTCGCCCTGCTCGGCCTGGCCGCCACCTCGGGGGCCAGCCACATCCCGGTCGCGTTCATCCTGATCCTGCCGGCCCTCTTCGCGGCGGGCATGTCGCTGGTCGACACGACCGACGGGATCCTGATGCTGGGTGCCTACGGCTGGGCCTACGTCAAGCCGATCCGCAAGCTGTATTACAACCTGAACATCACCCTGGTCTCGGTCCTGATCGCGTTCGTCGTCGGGGGGATCGAGATCCTGAGCATCGTCGCCCAGCGGTTCGGCCTGACCGGCGGGATCTGGGACGCGGTCGGCAACCTGGACTTCGGGCTGATCGGGCTGGCGATCATCGCGATCTTCGTCGTCAGCTGGAGCGCCTCGACCCTGATCTATCGCTGGAAGCATTACGACGACCTGCCCGTCGTCGGACGGCTGAGCCCCGGTCCGCGCGGCTGACCGCCTACATCGTCGGGACGTAGCCGGGGTCGAGGTAGCGCTCGGGATCCTCGTCGAAGTCGAGCTTGCAGCCGCGCCCGCAGAAGAACCAGTCCCGGTCGCGATAGCGGCTGGCCAGGTTGCGCTGGCGCGCGACGGCCGGGGCGACGGCCATCCCGCACACGGGATCGGTTGCACTGCCCGGGTCGGGCGGGCCGGCGGCGGGCCCGGGCTGGTCGCTCATGGCGCGCCGAGGCCGGCCGGAGCGCGCCGCAACCGGAGCGAGTTCGAGACCACGCTGACCGATGACAGGGCCATCGCCCCGGCCGCGATCGCCGGGTTGAGCAGGATCCCGAAGGTCGGGTAGAGGGCGCCCATCGCGACCGGGATCAGGACGACGTTGTAGGCGAACGCCCAGAACAGGTTCTGGCGGATGACCGAGCGTGTCCGGCGCGAAACGGCCAATGCGGAGCCGACGAGCCGCGGGTTGCCGCCGACGAGGGTCAGGTCGGAGGCCTCCAGGGCGACGTCCGAGCCCGAGCCGATCGCCACCCCGAGATCGGCCTGGGCAAGCGCCGGGGCGTCGTTGATCCCATCGCCGACCATCGCCACGACCTGCCCGCCGGCCTGGATCCCGGCCACGACCGCGACCTTGTCGGCGGGCAGCATCCCGCCCCGGACGTGATCGGCGGGGATGCCGACCGCGGCGGCGACCCGCGCGGCGGAGGCCGGCTCATCGCCCGACACGAGCCACGCCGCGATGCCCGCCGAGCGCAGCTCGTCGACCGCCTGCCGGGCGGCCGGCCGGATCGGATCGGAGATCAGCACGGTCCCGGCCAGGCAGCCGTCGATCGCGACGAGCACGCTCGTCTGGCCGGTCCGTGGATCACCCTCGACCGGGACGGGCAGGCCGAGCTGGGCGAACAGGCGCGGGCTGCCGACGACCACGGCCCGGCCGTCGATCCGGCCGCTGACCCCCAGGCCGGTCCTCGACTCGAACCGTTCGATCGGCCGGAAGCCGGCTTCGTCGACGTGGCCGCGGGCCACGATCGCCGCCGCCAGCGGATGCTCGCTGCCGCGCTCGAGCGAGGCCGCCAGGTCGACGACCTCGCGCTCGTCGAAGCCGGGCTCGACACGGATCGATTCGACCGTCGGCCGGCCGAGGGTCAGGGTGCCGGTCTTGTCGAAGACAACGGTGGTGACCCGGGCCGCCTGCTCGAGCGCCTCGGCGCTGCGCAACAGGATCCCGGCCTCGGCCGCCCGGCCCGTCCCGACGATGATCGCGGTGGGGGTCGCCAGGCCCATCGCGCAGGGGCAGGCGATCACGACGACGGCGATGAACGCGGTCAGGGCGAGGGGCAGGCGTGGCTCGGGGCCGACGATCAGCCAGATCGCGAACGTGAGGACGGCGACGGCCAGGACGAGCGGCACGAACACCCCGCTCACCCGGTCGACCAGGCGCTGGATCGGCGCCTTCGAGCCCTGGGCCCGCTCGACGAGCGCGACGATCGAGGCCAGGACGGTGTCCCGCCCCACCCGGGTTGCCCGCAGCACGACGCTGCCCGAAGCGTTGCGCGTCGCGCCGACCAGCTCGTCGCCCGGCTGTTTGTCGACCGGCAGCGGCTCGCCGGTCAGCATCGAATTCGTCGACCGAGGTCTGGCCCTCGACGACGATCCCGTCCACCGGGATCGTCTCGCCCGACCGGACGCGCAGGAGGTCGCCCACGCCGACCGCGGCGAGCGGGACGTCGACCTCACGGCCGTGCTCGATCCGGTGCGCGGTGCGAGGCTGGAGCCCGATCAGGCGCCGGATCGCGCCGCCGGTCTGGTCCTTGGCCCGGGCTTCGAGCCAGCGGCCCAGGAGCACCAGGCCGATGATGATCGTGGAGCTGTCGAAGTAGGTGACCGGCTCCCGGCCGGCGGCCTCGATCAGCCCCGGGGCGATCGTCACGACGACGCTGTACGCCCAGGCCGCGCTCGTCCCGGCCGCCACCAGGGTGTCCATGTTCGTCGTCCCGTGGCGGGCGGCCCGGATCGCGGCGACGTAGAACCGGCGGCCGGCCCAGGCCTGGATCACGGTAGCCGGGACGAGCACGATCCAGTTGACCGTCCCCATCGGCACGACCGCCTGCGGCCAGAACATCAGGAGCATCACCCCCGCCGCGACGGCGATCGAGACGACCGCCTGGAGCAGCAGCCGGCGGCGCTCGGCCTGGCGGGCCGGCTCCTCGGGATCGGCCTCGAGGGCCGCGGCTGGGGCGGCCTCGGGCCGGACGTCGTAGCCGGCTGCCTCGACGGCGGCGACGAGCTCCGAGCGTCCCGCCAGCGCCGGATTGACCCGGATCGTGGCTCGTTCCGTGGCCAGGTTGACGCTCGTCTCGAAAACGCCGTCGGTCTTGTTCAGGAAGCGCTCGATCCGGTTGACACACGAGGCGCAGGTCATGCCCTCGATCGGCAGGACGATCTCGATCGGTGTCGGGCCGGCCGGGCCGGGGAGGGTCACAGTCTCGTTGCTCATACCCCCAGATAGTATCCCATTTCGATACTCCCCGGTAGTATCAAGAGGAAGCGTCGGGCGAGGGCTCGGCGCGGCTTGCGGCCCGATCGCCGAGCCAGCGCGCGCCGCCGGGCAGGAGCCGGATCCCGGGCCCGAGGTTGCCCTGCAGGGCGAGGTGGTCGAGGCCGTCGAGGGCCACGACCTCGATCGTCCCGGTCGCGTTCGAGGTCCGCAGCCGGGCGAGCTCGTCCCGGACCGTGCCCCGCGCGGCGGCCTCGCGGAACGCCTCCCAGCGGTTCCGGTCGGCACGCCGCCGGAGATAGGCAACGGGATGTCGTACGAGTTGCCGGATCCGTGCGCCTCGGCTGCGTCGCGGGCCGGCCGCCTGGATTGCGGCCACGATCGCTCCGTGGGGACCCACGAGGTCGACCGGGATCACCGCCCCGAGGCCCGCCGGCAGCGCGGCCAGTCCGGGGCCGGCCGCAGCCAGGATCCGGCAGCGGGGGAGCACCGCCTGGGGCAGGGCCCGGATGAGGTAGGCCGTGCTGGTGGTGTTGAACGCAGCGATCACGATCGGGTCCTCGCCCCGGTCGATGGCCGGCGGCGCCGACGGCCTCGGCGTGCTGGTCCCATGGGCGCTCCCGGCCGCGCCTTCGGCGACCTCGTCGTACAGGTCGGCCAGCCGCCCGGCGACCGCGGTCGCCCCGAACCGGCCGACGACCGATGCCCGGAGGTGGGCCGGGTCGAAGCCCGCTCGCCGGTCGAGGGTGGCCAGGACCGCCGCGGCGAACGCCTCCGGATCGCCGACCGGAGCGAGGGCGCCGAGCCGGGGGTCGGCACCCAGGATCTCGCGCAGGGGTCCGATGTCGGACGCGACGACCGGCAGGCCGGCGGCCAGGGCCTCGACCGGTGCCACGCCGAACGTCTCGCGCCGGCTGGGATGGACGAGCAGGCTGGCCCGAGCCATGGCCAGGGCGACATCACCGCGCAGGGCGGATGGCTCGAAGCTGACCGCATCGGCGATCCCGAGCTGGCCGGCCAGCCGGAGCCAGCCGGCCTCGGTCTCGTCATCCGGCGATCGGCCGATCAGGCGGAGCGTGGCGTCCGGCCGGGCGGCCCGGATCGTCCGGAACGCGGTCAGCAGGACGTCGATCGCCTTGACCGGCGTCCGGTAGCCGACGTACAGCAGCTCGGCCGGCCGGCGCTCGATGTCGGCCGGCGCGAGGAACGCGGCGACGTCGACCGTGTTGGGGATGACGACGAGCTTCGGCTCGACCTCCGGGATCGCGTCGATCAGCTCGTCGCCCAGGCTCCGGCTGACGGCGATGACCCGGCTGGCCGCCCGCACACCGTCGACGTACGCCCGACGCTGCCACGGGTCGGCCAGGATCCGGGCGACGAACGTCGCGTGCTCGGTGATGACGAGCGGCAGCCCGAGCCGGCGGGCCAGGCCGACCGAGCCGGCCCCGTCGGGATAGCCGGTGTGGGCGTGGATCAGGGACCAGGTCGGCCGCTTGCCGCGCGTGGCGAGCAGGCGCAGGGCATCGTCCCGATGGCGGCTGCCATGGGCCGTCCCCCCGGCGCCCCAGCCGCCGCCGGCGATCGGGACCCGGGCGACCGGGATGCCGGGCGGAGCCGCCGCCCCACGCGGATTGAACAGCCCGGGATCGGACTCGAGGACCGGGCGAACGTCGGCCTGGATGGCTCGGACCTGCCGGCGCCGGCCGAATGGCCCGCCGGTCACGCCGACCGACTCGAACGAGGCGACCCAGGGCTGGACCCGGCCGGTTGCCTGGAGGGCCTCGACCTGGTCGGCGACGAATTGGCCCTTGGTCGAATCGTCGATCGCCGGGAACCAGCTCGCCACGACGAGGACGTCGCGGGGCGGGCCCGTCGGGGCAGGGGCCATCATCGGAGTCTAGCAGCGGACCTTCGGCTGCCCGCGGCCCGTCAGTCGATCGACTGCCGGCGCCGGTCGACCTGGTCGGACCTGGTGTACGGGACGTAGGCCGGCCACCAGGTCGCGCCGTCGACGTCGTCCGGGATATCTCGCTCGGGGCCGATGCCCGCGACGCCGGCCCGGCGGGCTTCCTCGGCCACGGCGATCGCGACCCGCCGGGCGATCGCCCGCAGGTCACTGATCGGCGGCAGGATTGCGCCGGTCGCGAGGCGGGCCTCCGAGACGGACGCGGCGATTGCGCCGGCCGCGGCAAGGAGCATCCCGTCGGTGACCTTGCGGGCCTCGGCCACGATCGCACCCAACCCGACGCCGGGGAAGGCGAACACGTTGTTGGCCTGGGCGACCGGCCGGGGCCCCTCGGCGCGGACGACGGCCGGGAACGGCGAGCCGGTCGCGACCAGGGCCCGGCCAGCGGTCCAGTCGAGGATCTGCTCGGGGCTGGCCTCGGTCAGGGTGGTCGGGTTCGAGAGGGGCATGACAATCGGCCGGACGTCGTCCGCGAGCGCCCGGATCACCGCCTCGTGGAATGTCCCGGCAACCGCCGTCGTGCCGACCAGGATCGTCGGACGGAGCGCCACCGTGACAGCAGCCAGCGAGGCAGGCAGCGGGGCGCCCGGATCGAGGCCGAGCTCGGCGGCGATGGCCGCCGGCAGGGCGATCTCGCGCTTCGCCACGTCGAGGTCGGTCCGCCCGTCGTGGACGAGGCCGTGGGAATCGACGAGCACGAGCGAGCGCCGGATCGCGTCGTCCGACAAGCCGGCGCCGGCCATCGCCAGGCGTACGAGGCGGGCGATCCCGGTGCCCGCGGCCCCGGCGCCGGCAAGGACGATCCGTTCGTCGGCCCACTGCCGGCCCTGGCCGCGCAGGCCGGCCTGGATCGCGGCCAGCACGACGACGGCCGTGCCCTGGACATCGTCGTTGAACGACGGCACCCGATCCCGGTAGCGATCGAGGATGCGCAGCGCGTTCGCGCCCTTGAAATCCTCCCACTGGATGATGCAGCCGGGCCACGTCGCCTCGACGCCCTGGACGAACGCCTCGATCAGGGCGTCGTACTCGGGGCCACGCAGGCGGGGCGCCCGATGGCCGACGTACAGCGGATCGTTTAGCAGGGCGGGGTTGTCGGTGCCGACGTCGAGCGAGACCGGCAGGGTCAGGGCCGGGTGGAGGCCCGATCCCGCGGTATACAGGGCCAGTTTGCCGATCGGGATCGCCATCCCCCCGGCGCCCTGGTCGCCGAGGCCCAGGATCCGTTCGTTGTCGGTCACCACGATCAGCCGGACGTCGTGGAACGGCGACGAGCGCAGGACGTCCGGCACGTGGGCCAGGTCCTCGGGCGTCAGCCAGATCCCCCGGGTCCGGCGCAGGATGTGGCTGAACTCCTGGCAGGCCCGGCCGACCGTCGGGGTATAGACGATCGGCAGCATCTCCTCGAGATTCTCGGCCAGGACGCGATAGAACAGGGTCGCGTTGCGGTCCTGGAGCGCCGCCAGGCCGATGTAGCGCTCGAGGTCGTCGACCTTGCGCCGGCTGTGCTCGACCTCCAGGGCGACCTGCTCCTTGATCGTCAGGATCCGGTCGGGGAGCAGGCCGCGCAGCCCGAACTCGATCCGTTCGGCGGCACTGAAGGCCAGCCCCTTCGTCAGCAGCCGGCGGCTGAGCAGGTCCGAGCCGTACTCGTCGACGGCAATGGGCCGGCCCGCGATCATCAGGTCGTAGGGCGACGGCAGGGGACGCATCGAGCCAAGGATAGGCTTCCTGCCGGACCGTGCTCGGCGCCATCGTCGTCATCGTTTCGCAAGGTCGACGGCGGGATCATCCGGTCGTACACCGCACCGCGAGCCGCCGGACCAACACCGGGGCTCGAGGCTCTCCCCTCCTCCAGGGCAACCGGCCGGACAGTTTGTCCGGCCGGTTGCTCGTCCCGCCACAAATCGGACCTGGACAGCCGTCAAAGGCGGGACTACGTTGCGCTCCCCGGCCCCGCTTGGGGGCCTGGTCGGCGGGCGAGATCTGGAGGGAGCCGTGTACCGAATCGCAGGTCCCGCAGCGGCCATCGTGGCCCTGCTCATTGGCGTCGGCCCGGTGGCGGCGAGCAGCTGGACACCGCCGGCCCAGCTGACCTCGAGCCACACCGCGTTCGTGTCCTACGCCCGGTCGCTCGTCGTGTCGGGTGGCATCGCCCACCTGGTCAACGCCGAATCGTCCGGCGCGCTCGAATACCGCCGCTCGCTCGACGGCGGCCAGAGCTGGTCGAGTGCCGTCACCCTGGCCAAGCCCAGCAGCCGCTACCCGACGGTCCTCGGCGACCCGGCGATCGCGGCCCTCAACAGCCTCGTCGTCTTCGCCTACCGGGCGAACGATTCGACGGCCGCCTACCTGATCGTCCGGATCAGCCACGACGGCGGCCTGACCTGGGCCGCGCCGAAGACCGTGGCCAAGGTCGTCACGAGCCGCCGCATCGGCGAGCAGTCGGTCGCGGTCAGTCCGGCCGGGATCTTCGTGGCCTGGACGAACCGGGTGACCGGCTCGATCATCGTCGAGCGCAGCGTGGACCAGGGCGCAACCTTCAAGACGGCCCAGCGGATCGGCGTGACGACGGCCACGTTCTTCCCCGGCAACCCGGCGTTCACCGACGGCCTGATCGGCCTGGCCGCCAGTGGCTCGATCGTCGACCTCGCCTGGAGCCCGTCGGGCGACGGGACGATGGATTCGATCGTCCTCAGCCGCTCGACCGACGGCGGCCTGACCTACGCCAAGCCAACCACGATCCTGGCCGAGTCGAGCTTCGGCTGGCCGGCCCTGAGCGCCGCGGGCAGCTATCTGGCCGGTGAGGTGGAGACGGCCGACGGTGCCGTCGTGGCCTTCAGCTCGACGAACGGCGGGGCGACCGTCGTCCACCACCGGCTGGCCGGTCCGGGCAGCGTGACTTCCCTGACCAACGGCTCGGTCGCCGTCGACGCCGGCGGCTCGATCGTCTTCAGCTACGTCCGCAACGACCCGGCGGTCCCGCCGGCGCTGGCCGCGGGCAGCATCCTCGTCCGGCGCAGCTCCGATGGCGGCGCCCACTGGAGCCCGTTCGAGACGGTCGCCGCGCACGTACCGGCGGCTACGCCAATCGACACGGCGTTTGCCGGCGGCAAGACGCTCCTGGTGTGGACCAGCTGCGCGGGCCCGACCTCGACCAGCTGCGACATCTTCGACTCGCGCGGGCCATAAGGCACGACCCAGGCCCGGGCCGTCGGCCGGCTCGGGCCTGGCTCAGTCCCGGTTGCGGGGCGGCTGGATCCTGCGCATCGCGTCGGCGATCGCCGGCCGACCCGTTTCTTCGAGGCCGGCGATCACGCCGCTGATGTCCGCGCTCGAGCGGTTCTGGCTGAGCTTTGCCTTGGCTTCGATCCGCTCGATCAGGACCTCGACCCCGACGATCGCCCGGAGCTGTCCGGCGAAGTAATCGGGCGGCGCGTCATCGACCGACCAGGCGTGTTGCCGGCCGGCCTCGTGGCGGAGCGTCAGGCGCCGGACGAGCTCCTCGAGCCAGGTCACGTCGTCGTGAATCACGAGCCGGCCGTAGACATGGGCGGTCAGGTAGTTCCAGGTCGGCACGACCCGGCCGTGCTCTTGCTTCGTCGCGTACCAGGACGGCGAGATGTAGGCATCCGGGCCGCGGACGATGACCAGCGCGCTGCCCTCGGCCGGCAGGCGCCACTGCTGGTTGTTGCGCGCGACATGGCCGACGAGCGAGCCGAGCTCGCCTGTGCCGGCCCGGCTGCCCGGCCGGTCGTACAGGAACGGCAGGATCGTCGCCAGCAGGCCGCTCGCGGTCGACGTCACGAGGTCGGCCGCTCCCTGCCGGTCGAGCAGCTCGGCAACGGTCGCCTCGTCGGGCTTGAAGTGAGCCGGGATGTACACGCTCCGAGTATGCAACGTCACGGCGCGGCCGCTCCCACCCGGCTCCCGGCCGGAAGCCGGATCAGGCGCCGAGCAACCGACCGTCGCGCAGCTCGATCACCCGATCAGCCACGTCGAGCATCGCCGGGTCGTGGGTCGCCACGATCGCCGTGACGCCCTCGGCCCGGACCACCTGCCGGATCAGGGTCATGATCACGTGACCGGTCTCCAAATCGAGCTGGCCGGTCGGCTCGTCGGCGAGCAGGATCCGGGGCCGGTTGGCAAGGGCCCGGGCGATCGCGACGCGCTGCTGCTCGCCGCCCGACAGCTCGGCCGGGCGGTGCTCGGCGCGCCCGCCGAGACCGACGATGTCGAGCATCTCCTGGACCCGTTCGCGCCGGGTCGCGGACGCGGCGCTGGCCAGCCGGAGCGGGATTTCGACGTTCTCGGCCGCGCTCAGGATCGGCAGCAGGCCGAAGCCCTGGAAGACGAAGCCGATCGTTCGCCGGCGGAGCTCGAGGAGGGCGTGCGTGGACAGGCTGGCCAGGTCGCGGCCTTCGATCGCGACCCGCCCGGCCGTCGGCCGGTCGAGCCCGCCGAGGACATTGAGCAGGGTCGTCTTGCCGCTGCCCGAGCGACCGCGGACGGCGACCAGCTCGCCGGGCTCGACCCGCAGGTCGACGCCGGCCAGGGCATGGACGACGGTCTGGCCCGAGGGATAGTCGCGAACCACGCCGCTTGCCTCGAGCGCGGCGGTGCCGGCCACGCTCGGGACCTCCGCCGGCGCGGTCATCGTGGTCCCTCGTCCGCGGGCCGGGCCGGATCCGACCCGGGCGGCCGGGCCACGGGCGGGTGAGGCGCCGGCTCGGTGCTGCCCGGCCAGACACCGACGTGATCCTCCTCGAGCCGCAACCGGACCCGATCGGCCAGGGCCAGCTTCTCGATGTGGGCCCGGGGCAGCTGCAGCCGGCCGGCTCGATCCAGGACGGCGAACTCCTCGGCGATGATCCGGTGATCGCCGGCGTCCGAGCGCTCGGTCCGGCGGACCGTCTCGGTGCTCGTCCGTCCGTCGCGGATCGCCACCGTCCGGGTGACGTGGTCGGCAACGAGCGGATCGTGGGTGACGGCGACGACCGTCGTGCCGATGTCCCGGTTGATCCGCCGGAGGAGCTCGAAGACGTCGGCCGAGGTCGTGCTGTCGAGCTCGCCCGTCGGCTCGTCGGCGAGCAGGACCGACGGCTTGTTGGCCAGCGCCACGGCGATCGCGACCCGCTGCTGCTCGCCGCCGGACAGCTCGCCCGGCCGGCGGCGGCCCTTGTCGGGCAGGCCGACGAGCTCGAGCAGGTCCTCGGCCCGCTGCTGCCGGTTGGAGCCGCCGTCGAGGACCATCGGCAGCTCGATGTTGGCCCTGACATCGAGATGGGGCAGGAGGTTGCGCGACGTCTGCTGCCAGACCATGCCGACGGTCCGCCGTCGGTAGCGCGTCCGATCGCCGCGCGACAGGCGGGCGAGGTCCAGCCCGTCGACCACGGCCCGGCCGGCGGTCGGCACGTCGAGCCCACCCAGGATGTTCAGGAGCGTCGACTTGCCGCTGCCCGAGGCGCCCACGATGGCGACCATCTCGCCCGCCCTGATCCGCAGGTCGAGGCCCTGCAGGGCGACGACCTCGACGTCGGCCACGCTGTAGATCCGGACGAGGTTGTCGCAGGCGACGATGTCGGCGGCGGTCGATCGTGGGGCGGTCATCGGTTCAATCCCGAACTGCCGGTGCGAGCTGCGTCTGCCGCTCGAGCATTGACGAGAGTAGCGTCGCGGCGAGGATCAGCGCCAGCATCGCCAGCCCGATCAGGGCCAGGCGGCCGAGGTCGGGGCTCGTTGGGGCGAGCGACGCGACGCCGAGGACCGTGGGCAGGCCGAGGCCCGGGCCGACGAACGCGATCAGGATCACGCCCAGGCCAAGGCCGGCCAGGACGCCGACCAGCACCGCCGGCGCGAACTCGACCAGGACCAGGCTGAAGGCCTGGCGGGTCGACAGTCCGAGGATCTGGAGCCGGGCCGTCTCCCGCCGCCGGCTGGCGGTGTCGAGGGCGATCGCCAGGGTGATCGTCAGCAGGCCATAGGCGAAGACCGCGATCGCCCCGGTCAGGATCCCGATCGATACCGCCGCGACGGCCGGCGCCTGGCGCAGGCCGGCCTCGCTTGCCGACTGGCCGCTGATCGTCGTGCCGAGCAGGTCGGTGACGGACGCCTGGAGGCCGGCGACCGAGAGGCTGGGAGCCCGGACCAGGACGGCCGTCGCGGGCGGGACGTCGTCCGCCGCGAGCGCGGCCAGCTGGACGCTCGACACGACGACGAACGGCGTGTCGGCGGGCAGCGATGGGTAGCCGTCGCGGACCGCCACGGCCTGGAGCTGGACCGGCAGCGCCCCGATGAGGATGCTGAACACCTGGCCGACGGAGATCGCGTTGGTGCCGCCCGGGCCGACGGTCGAGCTGGACACGATCGCCGGGATCGGGCCGTGCAGCGGACCGAGCATCGCCGCCGGAAAGGCCGGATCGGCGGGCGTCCCGCCGGCGACGGCGTCGATCGCCGCCGGGTCGACCCCGAGCAGGATCCGGCCACCGCCGCTGCTCAGGGTCACGTTGAGGCTGCCTTCGACCGCGGTCGCTTCGACGCCCGGTAGCCGGCGGGCGACGAAGGCGGCCAGGTTGGCCGGACTGCCGCTGACCTTGAAGTCCGCCCCGATCGACTGCCACGAGGCGGAGCTCGCCCCGGCCCCGATCTCGTCGATCAGGCCCGAGGCGAAGGTCCCCACCGTCGTGGCGGTGAGGGCCACGACGAGCACGGCGGCGACGCTCCCGTCGCGCGCGGCCCGGCGCAGGCCGAGGACTCCGACGAGACCCCGCCGGCGAGCCAGGAAGCGGGCCAGCAGGCCGAGGACGAGCGGCAGCAGGCGAACGGCGAGCAGCCCGGCCGCCAGGCCGACGAGCGCCGGCACCACGGCCAGGAACGGGTCGGCGCCGGCTGGCACCGGCTGGCCGGCCGGCCCGCTCGTCCCGCTCGCGCCCCGGCCCCGGAGGAGGATCGCACCGAGGATCGCCAGGCCCACGATCAATGCCTCTGCCACCAGCCGGCCGGAGCCGGTCCGGCTCGTCCGGCGAGCACGATCGGTGCTGCCGTCGCCTCGATTGCGGCGACTCGCCACGGCAATCAGGATGACCGCCCCGATCGCCACGAGGCCGGCGCCGACCAGGGTCGGCAGGAGCTCGGCGCCCGGCTCGAGGACGATCGCCGCGATCGTGCCGGCGATCGCGGCCGGCAGGACCAGGACGAGCGCCTCGCCGAGGACCGCCGAGGCGAGCTGTCCGGCCGAGGCGCCCCGCCGACTGACGATCGCCAGGGCCATCCGGCGGCGGCGGGCGACCACCTCGGCGACGAGGGCCAGGCTGGCCAGGATGACCAGGCCGGCGCCGGTCCACAGGATGGTCAGGATCGTCGCTCCCGACTGCCAGCGTGCCGAGTGGAGGGCCAGGAGCTGGAGCAGGTTGGTGGCCAGCGCGGCCGGGCTCATGTGCTGCGGGCCGCTGAAGCCGCCGGCCCCGTTGAGGGTGGGCGTCGAGGGCGGATAGATCGACTCTGCCTCGCGCAGCGCGTCCGACAGGGCGTCGATCTGGTTCGACCCGATCGCCGCCGAGGAGATGTACGAGCGCCAGCGGTAGCCCAGCGGCAGGGCCGAGGATTGGGTGGTGTCGACCAGCGCCGGATAGGCGGCCGGATCGAGCAGGAACGTCCCGCCGACGTACTCGACGAACTGCTGCAGGGCATACGTGTAGCTGTGGGCGACGCTCGGGTCGTTGACCCAGTACGGATCGGTCGGGTCGATCACCTCGTACGTGCCGACCAGGTCGACGGCCAGCCGGATCCCGCGATTGGCGGCGAGCGGATCGCTCTTCTCGGGACCCATGATCAGCCGCCCGCCGACGGTCACCCCCAGCCGGGCCGCGGTGTCGGTCGAGGTGGCGACCTCGAAGACCGTCAGCTTGCTGTCCTTGTCGGCCCCCGGCGTCGGGTCGTCGATCACCTTCGTCGCGCCGGTCGGCAGGCGGCCGGCGACGAGCCGGAGGTGGGCATCCACGTCCGCCTGGATTTGCAGGCTGATGACCGCGTCGATGGCGGTGCCCGAGCTCGGTCGAAACAGCGGGGTGGTGACGACCAGGCCCTGGCCGACGATGACCGACGGGATCGGGACGGGGTAGCGTGCCTCGAGCGCGTTGCCGGCCGCCTGGACGGCCTGGAGCGGATCGGCCTCGCCGGCCGCGATCCGGCCGTACTGGACCAGCTCGAGGTCGCGCGACGGTGCGGCCGCCGCGTCGATCTCCTCGTGGAGGGCGTTGTCGGACGCCTGGCCCAGCAGGCGCGGCACGGACGCCGCGATCAGGACGGTGACCAGGACGAGGGCGGCCACGCCCAGGCTCCGACCGGGCTCGGAGCGCAGACCGCGAGACCAGACGCGCAGCCAGCGTCCGCTCATTCGACCACCGCCCGAAGGGTGGCCGCGACCGAGATCCGGCCGATCAGCCGACGGGCGATGAGCAGCGTGGCGATGAGCACGGCCAGTCCGCCGAGCGCCATCGCTCCGAGGATCGGCCAGGGCACGATCAGGGCTGCCTCGGGTATCGGCGGCGCACCGGTCGGCGTGAAGCTCGCCGCGGGCAGGACGACCCACCCGAAGGCAACCCCGAGGGCCATCCCCACGGCCAGGCCGATCGTCAGGAGGAGGCCCTGCTCGACCGCCAGCCAGCGGATCAGCTGGCCATCGGTCAGGCCCAGGGCGCGCAGCAGCCCGAACTCCTCGGCCCGCGATTCGATCGAGGCCGAGGCGCTGACCAGGAACCCCAGCGACGCGAAGACGACCGCCGAGATCGCCCCGAGGAGGAGGGCCCCGACCACGCCGAGCGCAACCGGGTCACCCTGGAGGGCCGCCTGCAGCCCCTCGCGCGAGACGATCGTCGTCGCCGAGAAGGGCGGGGCCGCCAGCTCCCGGACGACCGACGCCGCGCTGCCCGGGGCAACCGACAGCCACCATTCGGTCACGGGCAGGGTGTCAGCGTTGCTGAAGTAGTCGGCCAGGCTGAGGGTCGGGCCGTCGACGACGAGGAACGGCGCGGCCGGGTCGAGCGGCGGCACGACCGCCGCCGAGCCGACGATCACGAACTGGATTGGATTGCCCAGGACCGAGCCGGTGATCGTGTCGCCGACATGCCGGCCGGTACCGGCCAGGAAGCTCGTGCTGGCGATCGTGCCCACCGTCAGCTCGTCCGTCGGGGCGACCCGGAATGTCGTCGCCGAATCCTGGAAGAACTCCTGGATCGGATCGTCGGCCGGGATCGAGATCTGGGTCGGGTGGCCCGGCGGCGGGAAGTAGACGGCCTGGCCGTGCTGCACGTCGGTTCGCTGCCAGGCCCAGCCGAGCTGGCTGGGGTCGAAGGGAACCGGCTGCCAGGAGCCGCCCGTCGGGTCGGGGCTCACTTCGACGCTCTGGATGTCGATCGTGCCCGTCGTGTTGGCCAGAGCCTGGATGGGGTTGGCCACGATCTCGAGCGCCTCGAGCCGGAGAGGCGCCGCCAGCTGCTGGACGATCGCTGCCGAGCCATCGCTCACGACCCCGGCCTGGAGCGGGATCTCGAGCTTCTCGCCGAGCCCGCTGAAATCGCCCGCATTCGTGCTCGTGAAGCGGGTGATCCCGCCGTCGGCATCGATGACCACGGCGCTGATCGTGATCCCGTTCGGCGTCGGAATGACCTCCCCCGCCTTCTGCCCGAAGTCGTCCGTGGTGACCGACATCAGGCGCGCATCGAGGGTGATCTCGAGCCGCCTGGGCCGGCCCGGCAGGTCGAGCGCGGGAACTGCCGGTCGCTGGGCGGCGAGGCCGCTGACGGCCGCGGCGAGCGGACCCGAGGAGCCGCCGGGCAGGCTGCCCTGGCTCGGCAGGCCGGCCGCGTCGACGCCCAGCAGGTTGGCGTCCCGAACGGCCCCGCCGATCTCGAGCGTGGTCTGCATCACGGGCGTCGCCCGCTCCACGCCCGGGATCGCCCGGTAGCTCGGGCCGATGAACGCCGCCGGCACCTTGTCGTAGGCCGGCGTCACGACCCGGATGTCGGCGGCCGCCTGGTAGGCCGCCTGGTCGGCCTGGGAACGGAACCAGGTTGCGTCGTAGACGACGGCGAACGTGGTCAGGCCGGCGGCCAGCATGACCAGCAAGGTCGAGCGGATCGACCGGAGCGGACGACGGGCGAGGTCGTGGGCCCCGAGCTGGGGCACGAGATTGCGGCGGCGGACGAGTACCGCCTCAGCGACCCTGGCCAACCGGGGCAAGGCCCGGGTGGCCAGCAGGGAGCAGGCCGCGAGGCCGATGGCCGGGCCGGCGACGAGCAACGGATCGACCCCCAGGCTGCCGCTCGTGCTGGTCGTGACCGGCGAGCCGTAGCGTCGGAGCTGCCACAGGGCGAGGCCGGCGACGAACAGCAGCCCGAGGTCGATCCCGAAGCGTTGGGCCGACACGTGGCTGCTCTCCCGCCCGAGCGCCAGCCGGAGCGACGCGAGCCGGCCGCCGATCGAGATCGTCGGCGCGATCAGGGTGGCTGCCGCGATCATGCCGGCCAGGATCGGCCCCGGCGATCGCCAGGCTCGAGACCGAAAGAGGCAGGTCGACCCCGGCCCCGGCCAGGGGCCCGCCCGATCCGAGGAGGTGGATCGCCAGGGCGGCCAGCGGCGGGGCGACGATCACCGCCGGCAGGGTCACCAGGATCGCCTCGCCGGTCGTCACCGTCACGATCTGGAAGCGGGTCGCGCCGCGCGACTCGAGGATCCGGTTCTCGCGCCGACGGCGCTCGCCGAGCAGGGCCGCGACGAGGACGACGGCAAACGCGGCCAGGACGATGAACTGGAGGGTCAGCAGGGTGACCCCGCCCTGGGCCACGGCGAGCGACTGGTGGACGCCGGCCAGCACGGCGCTCAAGCCCGTCGTGATCCGGATCGACTGCCGCGCGGGCATGGCCGCGGTCAAGGCCGGGGCCAGGCCGGGGATCGCCTGCTGGAGAGCGGGAACGTCGGCCGGGACGAGCTGGCTCGTCACCAGGCCGGCGCGCCAGGTCAGGCTGAGACGGTGGATCAGCCCGCGCGACAGGAGGTCCGCCGGGGCGACCATGAACGGGCCTTCGGACGCCAGCGAGCCCTGGTCGAGGCGCCCGTCGAGGTCGAGTGGATCGCCCAGCCAGTAGGGGTCGTCGGGATCGGTCGTCCAGGTCCCGGTCACGACGACCGTCAACAGGGCGGTCGAGCCGGCCGCCGGGACCGACGCGTCGGCCAGCGCCAGCCGGTCTCCGATCTTCAGGCCGAGCGCCCGGGCCGCGGTCTCGGACAGGGTCGCCTCGATCGGGTCGCGACCGGCGACCGCCCAGCTGCCCGCGGTCAGCTGAGCGTGCTGGTCGAGCCGGTCGTAGCTGCCCAGGACGGTCAGGTGGAGGGCCGCCTGCTCACTCGGCATCCCGGCCGGGGCGAGCGAGCTGGAGCGGGCCGCGAGCGCGACCGGTGCGATCGGGCCGAGGGCCGACGTGAGGATCCCGGTGACCGTGCCGTTGAAGCCGGCGACCTGGTCGGCGGTGGCGTCCGTCTGGACGGAGATCCCGCGGTCCGCCGGGGCCGCATTCAGGACGGCCCGCTGGAGACCGCCGATCGCCACCGCATCGCTGTACTGGAAGGCCGCCGCCACGAGCGTCGTCGCGGCGGTCACCACGATCCACAGGGCCAGCAGGAAGGCGCGATCGGTCGCCACCCTGCGGGCCGCCAGCCGGCCCAGGCCGATGCTTGCCCCCACCGCCGCCAATGACATCGCGGGAGACCGTACCACGCGCCTCCGGCCACCCGGGGCCGTGGTCGCCGGCGCTGCCGAAGGGTCAGGCGGCGCGGATCGCGATCGCGCCGAGGATCACGCCGAGCGCCGCCATCAGCAACCCGGCGATGATCAGGACACGGGTCGCTCGGGGATCGTCGGGCAGGTTCCGCAGCCGGCGTCCGGCACTCCACAGGAGGCCGACGAGCAGGACGGTCAAGCCGACACCGATCAGGACGTAGCCGGCGACGATTTCCGGATTCAGCCCGTTCTGGTCCAGCTCAGCCTCCGTGGCCTACCATGCTCCCGGCGCCCAGCAGCCCGTGCCCACGCCGGCTCCATTCTCGCCGGAAACTGATGCCCGGATGCGCCACGTAGGACTGATGGCTAGTGGCCCGTTGCGAGCCGATCTGCCACCCTGCCCGATCATCGCCCTCGATCCACCGGAGTCAGCCAGCATGCCTTCCCGTCGGGCCGCTCGAACCGCCATCCAGGCGCTCGTGCTGGTCGCCCTGCTCGGTTCGTGGCCGGCGTCGGTCAGCGCTGCAAGCAGCCCGGTCCAGTCCACCAGCCAGCCCTCGAGCCGGGCCCTGTGCCCGCCGGCGACACCTGGCTACATGACCTGCGATGCGTTGATCTCGACCACGGTGGCGCCGCTGGCGAAGGCCGCCGTCGGCCCGGGCTTCGTGCCCAACGGCTACGGCCCGGCCGACCTCCAGTCGGCCTATGCGCTGCCCGACGGGTCATCCGGTGAGGGGACGGGCATGACGGTCGCGATCGTCGACGCCTACGACCTGGCGACGGCGGAGGCCGATCTCGGCACGTACCGCAGCCAGTTCGGGCTGAGCTCGTGCACCACCGCCAACGGCTGCTTCAGCAAGGTTGACCAGACTGGCGGCTCCAGCTACCCACCGACGAATTCCGGCTGGAGTGGCGAGACCGCGCTCGACATCGAAATGGTCTCCGCCGTGTGCCCGAACTGCCACATCCTCCTGGTCGAGGCCAACACGAGCGCGGGCAGTGACATGTTCGCCGCCGAAGCCAAGGCCGTCGCCCTCGGGGCCAACGTCGTCTCCAACAGCTGGGGCGGCAGCGAGTTCCTCGGCGAGCAAAATCTCGACGCTCCCTACCTGCAGCATCCCGGCGTCGCGATCACGTTCAGCACGGGCGACGCCGGCTACGGCGTGCAGTATCCCGCCGCGTCGCCGTTTGTCACGGCGGTTGGGGGAACGAGCCTGTCGGCCTCGGGCAATGCGCGCGGCTGGACCGAGACCGCCTGGTCCGGGGCCGGCAGCGGCTGTTCAGATGTCGAGGCCAAGCCGGCGTTCCAGCACGACGCGTCGTGCTCCAATCGGACCGTTGCCGACGTCTCGGCGGTCGCCGACCCGAACACGGGCGTCGCGGTCTATTCGGCCTCGCAGGGCGGCTGGGTGAAGTTCGGCGGAACGAGCGTCGCCTCGCCGGTCATCGCCGGCGTGTATGCCCTGGCCGGGCCCGCATCGACCGGGACCTATCCGGTCACCTATCCTTACGCCAAGCCGGCCGAGCTCAACGACGTGACCAGCGGCTCGAACGGCAGCTGCGGCGGCACGTACCTGTGCACCGCCAAGACGGGCTATGACGGGCCGACGGGCCTGGGCACCCCGATCGGCACCGGCGCATTCGGGACGGGGTCCGCCCCGGGCGCACCGACGTCCGTTGTCGCGACCGCGGGGAATGCCTCGGCCTCCGTGACCTGGCATGCCGCCGCGCCCAATGGACATCCGGTCACCGGCTATACCGTCACGTCGACGCCGGGCAGCAAGACGTGCACGACGACCGGGGCGTTGACCTGCTCGGTGAATGCGCTCACCAACGGCACGTCCTACACATTCAAGGTCAAGGCAACGAACTCGGCCGGCACGGGCGCGGCCTCGGCCGCATCGAATGCCGTGATCCCGGCGACCGTGCCCGACCCCCCGACCGCCGTCTCGGCCACCCCGGCCGACGGCGCCGCCCAGGTGAGCTGGGTCGCCCCGGCATCGAACGGCGGGCGGGCGATCACCAGCTACGCCGTGACGGCCGCGCCGGGCGGCCACACGTGCTCGACGACCGGAGCCCTGACCTGCCCGGTCATGGCCCTCACGAACGGCACCTCATACACATTCACGGTCACGGCCACCAACTCGATCGGGACCGGGGCGCCGTCCTCGGCGTCGAGCGGGGTCACCCCGGCGGCCGTTCCCGGCGCGACCTACTACCCGTTGACGCCCGCCCGCCTGGTCGACTCGCGCACGGGACAGGGCGGTGTGACGAAGCTCCAGGCGAATGTCCATCAGACGTTCCAGGTCACCAACCTGAACCCCGGCCATCCGGGCAACATCCCGCTCAACGCGGTCGCGGTCACCGGCAATCTGACCGTGACCGGCCAGACCGCGGCCGGGTACCTCAGTCTGACGACCGTCGGCGATAACGCTCCAGGCACCTCGACGCTGAACTTCCCGATCGGGGATATCCGCGCGAACGGCGTCACGGCCCCGCTGGGCGCGGGTGGCACGCTCAGTGTCACGTTCGTCGGCAAGGCCGGCTCCACCGCCCAGGTGGTGTTCGACGTGACCGGCTACTTCGCCAGCGATGCTGGCGGCGCTACATACCAGACCGTGACTCCGGCCCGCCTCGTCGACTCGCGCCAGCCGGCCCAGCGACTGACCAGCCTCGTTGCCAACACGGCCCAGACCTTCGGGGTGACCCAGCTCAACCCGGCCGACGCGACGACGCCGATCCCGGCGGGCGCGGTCGCCGTCACCGGCAATCTCACGGTTACCCGCCAGACGGCGCCCGGCTACTTCAGCCTGACCACCGTGGCGACGAACACTCCGGGCACGTCGACCCTCAACTTCCCGCTCGGCGACAACCGGGCGAACGGCGTGACCGTGCCCCTCGGACCGGGGGGCACGCTCGGGATCACCTACGTGGCCAGGGCCGGGGCCACGGCCGACGTGGTCTTCGATCTGACCGGCTACTTCCTCAATGACCTGAGCGGGGCCACCTATGTCGCCCTGACTCCCAACCGCCTGGTCGACTCGAGAACGCCGCTCGGCTTGCCCCACGCCCTGGCCGCCAACCTGGCCCAGACGTTCGACGTCGGCAACCAGGCCAGCACGATCGAAGCCAACGTCCCGATGGACGCGATCGCGGTAACCGGCAACCTGACGGTGGCCGGGCAGACGGCCGCCGGCTACTTCAGCCTGACGACCGTGGCCGACAACACGCCGGGCACCTCGACCCTCAATTTCCCCCTCGGTGACATCCGGGCGAATGGGGTGACCGTTCCGCTCGGGGACCTCGAGACGCTGAGCATCACGTACTCGGCGAAGGCCGGTGCCACCGCCCAGGTCGTCTTCGACGTGACCGGCTACTTCGTGCCCTGACCCGCGGGCGCGCCAGGCGGCGCTGCTAGGATCGCGCCGTGGCAGCATCGCGGTCGACGACGCCGGGCACGACCGCGGCACCGTCCGTCCGGCCCGGGATGGGCGCCCAGCCCTATCCGGGCGGGGTCACCTTCCGAGTCTGGGCGCCTCATGCGACGGCGGTCCGGGTCCACGGCACGTTCAACGACTGGGCCGAGCCCGGCATCGCCCTCGCCCGTGACCCGGGGCAGGCACGGGGCACGGGGCGCCGGAGGCGCGCCGACACCTGGTCCGTCGACGTGCCCGGGGTGGCGGTCGGCGCCGAGTATCGCTACCGGCTCGAGACCCCGGCCGGCGTCCTGTCCCGGATCGACCCCTACGCGCGCCAGGTGACGAGCTCGGTCGGCAATGCCGTCGTCTACGACCCGGCGGCCTTCGACTGGGGCCCGGCCGAGTTCCAGATGCCGACCTGGAACGACCTCGTGATCTACGAGCTGCACATCGGCACGTTCGGCGCCCGCCAGGACGTCCGGGGCACGTTCGATCGCGCCGCCCGGCGGATGGGCTACCTCCAGGAGCTCGGGATCGGGGCGATCCAGGTCATGCCCCCGTTCGAGTATGCCGGCGAGATCTCGTGGGGCTACAACCCGGCCCACATCTTCGCGATCGAGTCGAGCTACGGCGGCCCGGACGCCTTCAAGCGCTTCGTGCGCGCGGCCCACGAGCACGGCATCGCGGTGATCGTCGACGTGGTCTACAACCACCTCGGGCCGGGCGACCTCGACCTGTGGCGCTTCGACGGCTGGGCGGCCGGGGACTGGGGCGGGATCTACTTCTACAACGACGAGCGGGCCGTCACGCCGTGGGGCAACACCCGGCCCGACTACGGCCGGGGCGAGGTCCGCACGTTCCTGCGCGACAGCGCCCTGACCTGGCTCGAGGAGTTCCGGGCGGACGGCCTGCGCTTCGACTCGACCCTCTACATCCGGACGGTCGATGAGCGGCCCGAGACGAGCCTGCCCGATGGCTGGTCGTTCATGGCCTGGATCAACGACGAGATCCGGGCCCGCCAGCCATGGAAGCTGACGATCGCCGAGGACCTCGGCGAGCCCGCCGGCCTGACCGGGCCGACGGCTGATGGCGGGGCCGGCTTCGGGGCCCGCTGGGACGCCGGCTTCCTGCGCGTCGTCCGGGCGGCATTGACCGCCGGCGACGACAGCGAGCGCGACCTCGCCTCGGTCGCCGAGGCGCTCCTGGCCGGCGGATCACAGCCGTTCAGCCGGGTGATCTACACCGAGTCGCACGACGACGTGGCCAACGGCCAGACGCGGCTGGCCGAGGCCGTCGCGCCGGGCGACGCCGCCAACTGGTTTGCCCGCAAGCGAGCGACGCTCGGCTCGGCGATCACCCTCCTGGCGCCCGGCATCCCGATGCTGTTCCAGGGCCAGGAGCTGCTCGAGGATGGCTGGTTCGACGACACGGTTCCGCTCGACTGGACGAAGTCCAACCGGTTCGGGGGGATCGTCCAGCTCCACCGGGACCTGATCGCGGCCCGGCGCAACGCCGGCGGCTGGTCGGCCGGCCTGCAGGGTCCGAATACGACGATCCTGCGCGCCGACGGGGCCTCCAGGCTGCTCGCCTGGCATCGCTGGCAGGCGGGTGGTCCGGGTGACGATGTGGTGGTCGTCGCGAACCTCTCGACCCAGCCGCTCGTCGACCTGCCCCTCGGCCTGCCCCGGGCCGGCCGCTGGCGGGTCCGCCTGAACTCGGATTCGACGGTCTACGACGAGCAGTTCGGGGCGAGCATCGCCGAGGACGTCGAGGCCGACGGGGAGTCGCTCGACGGCCAGGGCCAGAGCGGCCGGATCAGCGTCGCGCCGTACGCCGTGGTCGTCCTGTCCCAGGAGCCCGGCTGAGCTCCGGGACCGCGATCAGCCCCGGATCGCCGGCCGCCGCTCGCGGACCACGATCAGCGCGGCCAGCACGAGCAGCAGCGCCCCGACGATCGCCCAGAAGTTGCTGCCGGACATCGCGCTGCCCTTGATCAGGGCCAGGCCCTGGCCGAGCCAGACGAGGCCGACCAGGCCGAGGATGAGGGCGATCAGGAGTCGAGAGCGACGCATGGCTGGGTTCTCCGGTGCGGGATGGGCAGCGGGCTGCCGTCGATCGATGGTACGGGCGGACGGCGCGGGCTGGTTTTCCGGCATCGATCGCCGTCGCGGGCGGTTCGGCCGGCCCCGGTTGACAATGCACCGATGACCAGTGCCGACCGGCAGGCCGCCGAATGAGCATGCGCCGCCCCGGCGGGGCCGGTGCCGGCAGCCTGATGCGCTCGTTCCGGCGGGACGACTCGATCCGCTCCCAGAAGCTGTCCGCCGGGATCGTCCGCCGGATCGCCCGCTTTGCCCGGCCGTATCGCCCGATGCTCGCGGTCTTCCTCGTCCTGATCGTGATCGATGCCCTGCTCGGAGCGGCCAACCCGCTCCTCTACCGGGCGATCATCGACGACGGGATCCTGCCCCGCGACACCGCCTTCATCGTCGAGGTCGGGGTCGTCCTGGTGGTCCTGGCGATCGTCGACGCCGGGCTGTCGCTCGCCCAGCGCTGGATCTCGGCCCGGATCGGCGAGGGCCTGATCTTCGACATGCGGACCCAGGTCTTCGCCCACTTCCAGGCGATGCCGATCTCGTTCTTCACCCGGACCCAGACCGGCGCCCTGGTCAGCCGCCTGAACAGCGACGTGACCGATGCCCAGCAGGCGTTCACCGATACGTTCTCGTCGGTGATCGGCAACGTGATCGGGGTCGTGATCACCCTGATCGCGATGGTCTTCCTGTCGTGGCAGATCACCGTCGTCGGCCTGGCCCTGCTCCCGATCATCATCCTGCCGGCCCGCTTCGTGGGCCGCCGGATCCAGGCGATCACCCTCGAGAGCTACAACCTGAACGCGAGCATGACCTCGATGATGGCCGAGCGGTTCAACGTCGCCGGCGCGCTGCTGGTCAAGCTCTTCGGCCAGCCCCAGCGCGAGATCGCCCGGTTCGAGGAGAAGGCCGGGCGGGTCCGCGACATCGGGGTCAAGCGGGCGATGTACACCCGGGTGTTCATGGCCGCGATCCTGCTGACCGCGACCCTGGCGACCGCCCTGACCTTCAGCTGGGGCGGCCTGCTGGCGGCGGCCGGGACGCTCCAGGTCGGCACCCTGGTCGCCCTGACGGCCTACCTGACCCGGCTGTACGGGCCGCTGACCGCGCTGTCCAACGTCCAGGTCGACATCATGACCGCCCTCGTCTCGTTCGATCGCGTCTTCGAGATCCTCGACCTCGAGCCGATGATCGCCGAGCGACCGGGCGCCGCGGCGATCCCACGGGGGCCCGCCCGAATCGAGTTCGAGCATGTCGACTTCCGTTATCCGACGGCCGACGAGGTCTCGCTCGCCTCGCTCGAATCGGTCGCGGTCCTCGACCAGGCGCCGACCCAGTCGGTCCTGTTCGATGTCTCGTTCACGGCCCAGCCCGGCCAGCTCGTCGCCCTGGTCGGGCCGTCGGGCGCGGGCAAGACGACGATCAGCCACCTGATCCCGCGGCTGTACGACCCGCGGGCCGGCTCCGTCCGGATCAACGGCATCGACCTGCGCGACGCGACCCTGGCCTCGATCCGGGCGATCGTCGGCGTCGTCACCCAGGACGCCCACCTGTTCCACGACACGATCCGCTCGAACCTGCTGTACGCCCAGCCGGCGGCCAGTGAGGCGGAGCTGTTCGCGGCCCTCCGGGCGGCCCAGATCCTGCCCCTGATCGAGTCCCTTCCCGATGGCCTCGACACCCTCGTCGGCGATCGCGGCTACCGGCTGTCGGGTGGCGAGAAGCAGCGGATCGCGATCGCCCGGCTGCTGCTCAAGGCGCCCGACATCGTCGTCCTGGACGAGGCGACGGCCCATCTCGACTCCGAATCGGAGGTCGCCGTCCAGGTCGCCCTCCGGACGGCGCTCGCCGGGCGGACGTCGGTGGTCATCGCCCACCGCCTGTCGACGGTCCGCGAGGCCGACCAGATTCTCGTCGTGGCCAACGGCCGGATCGTCGAGCGCGGCACCCACGACGGGCTGCTGGCGACCGACGGCCTGTACGCCGAGCTCTACCGGACCCAGTTCGAGCGCCAGGAAGAGCTCGTCCGGCCGGTCGCCTGAGGCTCAGCCGCCGGCGACCGCCGGCAGGATGTGGACCGTGCTGTCGGCCCCGACCGGCGTCGGGAGGTCGGCCGGCTCGCCGTCGACGTAGACGTTGATGAACTCGCGCAGCGCCGAACCCCGCTCGCACAGCCGGTCGCGGACGCCCGGCCAGCGGGCGTCGAGCGTCGCCGATCACCTCGGCCGACGGTCGTGCCCTCGGCCGTCACGCGTCGCTCGGCGCCCGGGAAGAGGACGACCAGCGAGCGGGGCAGGACGACGATGGCCATGGGTCCCGAGCCGCCGGCCGGCTCAGGCGTCGACGATGGCGGTCTCGACCGACGTGATCGGGGGCAGCAGGTCCGCCATCCGGCGCCACGAGCCGCCCTCGTCGGCGCTGGCGAAGAGCTGGCCGGTGCTCGTGCCGAAGTACAGCCCGAACGGCTGGAGGTCGTCGCGGGCCATCGATTCGCGGAGCACCCCGACGAAGGCGTTGCTCGACGGCAGGCCGCTGCGCAGCGGCGACCAGTGAGCACCCTGATCGGTCGTCCGCCAGACCGCCAGCTTCGCCTCGGGCACGTAGCGGCCCCGGTCGTCGCCGTTGAGCGGAATCGTGAACACCGTGTCGGGGTCGCTGGGATGGGCGACGATCGGGAAGCCGAACGTGGAGGGCAGGCCCTCGTCGAGGCAGATCCAGGTCCGGCCCGCGTCGTCGCTGCGATACGTGCCGCAGTGGTTCTGCTGGTAGAGCCGGTCCGGCATGCCGGCGGCGGCCACCATCTTGTGCACGCACAGGCCTGTCTCGGGGTACTTGTCGGGGCTGAAGTCGGCCCGCACCCCCTTGTTGCGAGCTTCCCAGGTGGCCCCGCCGTCTTCGGTCGCGAAGCAGCCGACCGCCGAGATCGCCACCCACATCCGCTGCGGGTCGTCGGGGTGGGCCAGGATCGTGTGGCAGATCAGGCCGCCGTTGCCGGGCTGCCACGTTGGCCGGCTGGGATGGTTCGCGGAGTCCCTCGACGTGCGCCCAGGTCGCGCCCGCCGTCGGTCGACTTGAACAGGCCGGCCGGCTCGACGCCGGCGTACAGGACGTCACCGACTGGCTCGACGTGCCAGACGGAGCGCATCGCGGGGCCGTCGTCGCCATAGGTCAGGCCCTGGCTCGAGTGCGTCCATGAGGCTCCCAGGTCGTCGCTTCGCCAGACCGCCGCGCCGAACCACGGACTGCCGCCGCCGGCCAGCAGCGCACCGCTGGCTCGGTCGAACGCGAAGTGGTTGATCGGCCAGCCCTCGCACAGCGGCCCGCTGAGCTGCCAGCCGCCGGCCCGCTCGCGCTCATTCGGGTCGCCGGCCAGGATGAAGGCACCCTTCCGTGTTCCGATCAGGACCAGGAGCCGCTGGGACATCGAGCCACCTCCGATACTGTCGACCACGGCAGGGTACCCGACGGGGCCGATCGAGGGTAGCCGAACGCCCCACGATGCAAGTATCCCTTCGACCAGAATGCAAGCGCACTTGCACATCGCCCGCAACTTCGATTACGATCGGCCGCCTGGACGCCGGGTCCCCGGCGTCGATGCGAGGAGCAGGGCGGCATGGGCTTCGGGCAAACGGTCCTCCTGGCAGCGTTTGCCGGCGTGACGATCTACCTCGGGCTGCCCGTCGGGCGCCTGCGCAACCTGTCGGTCAGGACCCAGGCCCTGCTCACGGCCGGGGCGGGCGGCGTGATCCTGTTCCTGATCTTCGACGTCCTCCAGCAGGCGGTCGAGCCGGTCAGCGCGGACCTCGAAGCCGCCGCCCATAACTCGGCGATGGTCGGCACGTTTGCGGTCGATGCGCTCGTGCTCTTCGCGAGCATCGCGATCGGCCTCCTGTCGGTGACCTGGGTGACGATCCGGATGCGCTCGGGCAGCCCGGGCACGCCGGGGACGCCGACCACGGTCCTGCCTCGCCAGCTCGCCATGGGCACGGCCGTCGGGCTGGGGCTCCACAACTTCTCGGAGGGCCTGGCGATCGGCCAGTCGTCGGCGACCGGGGCGACGACCCTGGCCCTGATCCTGGTGATCGGCTTCGCCCTCCACAACGCGACCGAAGGCTTCGGGATCGCTGCGCCGCTGGCCTCGGGCGAGCTGCCGAGCTGGCGCTTCCTCGGGGCGATGGGCGTGATCGGCGGCGGGCCGACGTTCATCGGCGGGGTCGTCGGCTACTCGTTCGTCTCGCCGCTCCTGTCGATCGCCTTCCTCGGGCTGGCGGCCGGGGCGCTGGTATTCGTCTTCAACGAGATGATGTCGGTCGCCCGCCGGATGTCGGTGCCGATGATGGCCACGACCGCCCTCCTGGTCGGCCTGCTGGCCGGCTTCGGCACGGACTTCATCCTGACCTTCGCCGGAGCGTAGTTGGGCCGCGGCGGCTCGGCGGTCAGCGGCCCGATCGGCGGTCAGCGGCCCGATCGGCGGTCAGCGGCCCGATCGGCGCCCGGGCGCCCGCCCGGCGAGCGTCCAGCGCCGCTCCGGCGTCCCCGAGGTTGCCCTGATTCGAGATCCATTCGGGTCCCATGCCGCCGGGTCAACCCCGGCGGCAGGATCAGCAGGCTCGGATATCACGACTATTCCTAGCCGACCGCCTGGACGCACTGTCCCGTCCGGATACGCCGACGTTTCGGGTCCCAAACGCCCCGAATATCAGTAGTGGTGGTAATCAGGCCCGATGGACGGTCGATGAAGGCCGCCGGACCCTCGAATTGCGTCACGACCCTGCTCGCTAAGAATAGTCGTGGTATCACGCGGCGTTGGGCCCAAGAGCACCACCCCGGCCGCGGGACGCGACCGCGGGCGTAATCCGACCGACAGGATCTGCCGCCGACACTTCGGGTGAGCCCGAGCGAGTACGCTCAGGCGCAGGAGGCTGACCCGATGCGGGTGCTGATCGCCGAGGATGACCCGGGCCTGCGCGACGTGATCGCGCTCGGCCTGCGCGACGCGGGCTACCAGGTCGACGCCGTCGATCGGGGCGACGACGCGATCGACCAGCTCCGCTGGTACGACTACGACGTCGCGATCATCGACTGGCGGATGCCCGGCGCCGAGGGGATCGAAGTGGTCGCCTGGGCGCGCCGCAACGGCAAGCCGACGGCCCTCCTGATGCTGACCGCGCGCGACGCACCGGCCGACCGGATCCGGGGCCTCGACACCGGCGCCGACGACTACCTCGTCAAGCCGTTCGACTTCGGCGAGCTGCTCGCCCGGGTCCGGGCGCTCCAGCGCCGGCCGCGGGGGGTCGACGGCCCCGTCCTCGAGAAGGGCAGCGTGGCGCTCGACCCGGTCAGTCGCTCGGTGACGGTCGGCGGCCGGCCGCTCAACGTGACCGCGACCGAGTACCTGATCCTCGAGCTGCTCCTGCGCCGCTCACCGGCCGTCGTCGACCGCAAGGCGATCGCCGAGCATGCCTGGGCGGACGAGACCGATCCGCTCGGCTCGAACGCGATCGACGTCCAGCTCAGCCGCCTGCGGGCGAAGCTGCCCAACGCCGGGATCCGGATCGTGACCGTGCGCGGCGCGGGCTACCGGCTGGACGAGGCGTGACCGCCGTTCGACCGCATGAGGTCCGCCGCCAGTCGATCCGGGTGGCGCTGGCGACGACGGCGATCGTGGCGATCGTCTATTTCGCCGTGGCGGTGGCCGTCCTGGCGATCGTCGGCAACAACCTCACCGGGCAGATCGACGGCCAGCTGACCGAGGCCCTCCATCGCTCCGTCAGCCAGCCACTCCCGAACGGTCCCGACCAGGGCGGCGGGGGCTACTTCCCGCCGCCGACGTCCGGCCGACTGGGCGGGCTGCCTTTCCTGACCTGGACCGTCCAGCCGAACGGCACGGTCTTCGCGCCCGACACGAACCCGAGCCTGCCGGCCGATCTGCTGGCCGTGACCAGCCCCCGGACCGCGACGATCGGCGGGGTCGACATGCGGATCGCCGGGGCCGATGCGGGCGACGACCACGTCGTCGTCGCCCAGAACCTCGACAGCGTCAGCCAGGCCCAGTCGACCTTGATCCTGGCCGAGCTGCTGATCGGCCCGATCCTGCTCCTGGTCGTGTTCATCGGCGCCGTCGCGATCGGTCGTCGGGTCGCCGGCCCGATCGAGCGGGCCAGTCGCCGTCAGCTCGAGTTCACCGCCGACGCGTCGCACGAGCTGCGGACGCCCCTGTCGGTCATCGAGGCCCATACCAGCCTGGCCCTGGCCCAGGAGCGGTCCGGAGGCTGGTACCGGGGCGCGTTCGAGCGGGTCGATGTCGAGTCGAAACGGATGCGCCGGTTGCTCGACGACCTGCTCTGGCTCGCCCGGTTCGACGCGACCCGGACGCCGCCGAACGTCGAGCCGGTCGATCTCGGCGTGCTCGCCGCCCAGACCGCGGACCGATTCGGGGTCGTCGCCGAGGCCCGTCACCTGCGCCTCGACGTCCAGGTGCCGGCCGACAGCGTCGTGATCAACGCGCCGCCCGAGTGGCTCGACCGGCTCCTCGGGGTCCTGCTCGACAACGCCTGCAAGTACTCGCCCGACGGCGGCGCGGTGACCGTCAGCGTGGTGCCCGATCGGACCCGGATCAGCCTGGTCGTCGACGACACCGGGCCGGGCATCCCCGAGGCGGAGCGGGCCCGGATCTTCGATCGTTTCCACCGGGCCAACGAGTCCCAGGGCGGCGCCGGCCTGGGGCTGGCGATCGCCGACGCGATCGTCCGGGCCACGAACGGCCGCTGGCGGGTCGAGAGCGCGCCGGGCGGCGGCGCCCGGATGGCCGTCACCTGGGAGCGTGCCTTCAGCGCGTAACGGTTCCGAAAGGGACACCGGCCCAGCCTGCGGGCATGACAGCACATGCAGCGCCCCAGGCACCCATCGTCGACATCGTCGTGCCGGTCTACAACGAGGCGACCGACCTCGAGCCGAACGTCCGCCGCCTGCGGACCTACCTCGACGAGCGGTTCCCATTCGCGGCCCGGATCACGATCGCCGACAACGCCAGCATCGACGCGACGTGGGCGATCGCCGGCCGGCTGGCCTCCGAGCTGGCCGGAGTCCGGGCCCTCCACCTCGACCAGAAGGGCCGCGGCCGGGCCCTGCGGACGGCCTGGCTGGCGAGCGACGCGAAGGTCGTCGCGTACATGGACGTCGACCTGTCGACCGGCCTCGACGCGCTCCTGCCGCTCGTCGCCGGGGTGCTCTCGGGTCACAGCGAGATCGCGATCGGCAGCCGGCTCGCCCGGGGCGCCCACGTCGTCCGCGGCCCGAAGCGCGAGCTGATCTCCCGCTCCTACAACCTGATCCTGCGAACCGCCCTGGGAGCGCGCTTCCGCGATGCCCAGTGCGGCTTCAAGGCGGTCCGAGCGGACGTTGCCCGGGCCCTCCTGCCGGCGGTCGAGGACCAGGCGTGGTTCTTCGACACCGAGCTGCTTATCCTGGCCGAGCGGGCCGGCCTGCGGATCCTCGAAGTGCCGGTCGACTGGGTCGACGACCCGGATTCGCGGGTCAACGTGACACGCACCGCCGCCGCCGACCTGCGCGGAGTCTGGCGCCTCCTCCGCCGCCGCCGACCGGTCGACCTCACGTCGCTCGCGGTGTCGGCCGGGGCCCGGCCGACACCTTCGCCGGTGCCCGGGCTCGGCGGCCAGATCGGCCGGTTTGCCGCGATCGGCGTCGTCAGCACGATCGCCTACGTCGTCCTGTACAGCCTGATCCGGTCGGCCGAGCCGGCCGCCGTGGCGAATGCCGCGGCCCTCATCGCGACCACGATCGGCAACACGGCTGCCAACCGGCGGCTCACGTTCGCCGTCCGCGGCCGGGCGGATCTCCTGCGCGACCACCTCGCCGGCCTGGCCGGGCTGGGGGTCGCGCTGACGATCACGACGGTCTCGATCGGCGTCCTCGACGCGGTCACCCGCCCGGGACGCCTGCTCGAGCTGGCCGTCCTGGTCGGTGCCAATGCCCTCGCCACCATCTGCCGATTCGGCCTCCTGCGGGCGTTCATCGCCCGCGGCAGCCGGCCGTCAACCCCCTCGATCAACCTCGAAAGGACAGCGTCATGACCTCCGTCGTTCGACCCGGCCTCGAAGCCGAGCTTCCCCGGGCTGGCCGGCTGCCGGTCGTTCGCAGCCTGCTTCGGGGGCGCGCGGACGGAGCCACCTGGGTGCGTCCCGTCCAGGTCGCGCTGGCCGCCCTGGCGGCCGTCGTCTACCTCTTCAACCTGACGATCAGCGGCTACGCCAACACGTACTACTCGGCGGCGGCCCTGGCGGCCTCGAAGAGCTGGTCGGCGTGGTTCTTCGGCTCGTTCGACGCCGCGAACTTCATCACCGTCGACAAGCCGCCCCTCGGGACGATGCTGATGGGCCTGTCGGTCCGGCTCTTCGGCCTGAGCTCGTGGAGCGTCCTCCTGCCCGAGGCCCTGGCCGGCGTGGCGACGGTCGCCCTGCTGTTCGTCGTCGTCCGTCATTCCTTCGGGCCGGTTGCGGCGACGATCGCCAGCCTGGTCATGGTCCTGACCCCGGTCGCCGTCCTGATCTTCCGCTACAACAATCCCGATGCCCTGCTGACCCTGCTCCTCGTCGCGGCCGCGGGGACCGCCCTGCGGGCGATCGAGTCGGGCCGCCTGCGCTGGATCACCCTGACCGCGATCCTGGTCGGCCTGGCATTCAACACGAAATACCTCCAGGGCTTCCTGGTCGTACCCGCCTTCGCGATCACCTGGCTGGTCGCGGCCCCGGTCTCGCTCCGGCGACGCATCGCCGGGCTGCTCCTGGCCGCGGTCACCCTCCTGGTCAGCAGCGGCTGGTGGGTCCTGATCGTCGAGCTCATCCCGGCCGCCGCCCGTCCGTTCATCGGCGGCAGCACGAACAACTCCGCCCTCCAGCTCCTGCTCGGCTACGACGGCCTGTCCCGCATCTTCGGCGGCACCGACGGCGCGCCGGGTGGCGGCGGTGGGTTCAGCGGGGCGACCGGCATCCTGCGCCTGTTCAACGCCGAGTTCGGCGGCGGGATCAGCTGGCTCATCCCGTTTGCCCTGATCGGGCTCGTGTCCGGCCTCGTGCTCCGCGGCCGGGCCGCCCGGACCGATCGGGCCCGGGCGGGCTACCTGGTCTGGGGCCTGTGGCTGGCCGTCCATGCGCTCGTCTTCAGCTTCATGTCCGGGATCATCCATAGCTACTACGCCGTCGCCCTCGCCCCGGCGATCGCCGCCCTGGTTGGCGCCGGTGCGGTCGAGCTGTGGGCCCTCCGCTCGCGGTTCCGATTCGGCGGCATCGCCCTGGCCGGGGCGATCCTGGTCAGCGCCGGGTGGAGCTGGCAGCTGCTCGAGCGGTCGCCCGACTTCGTGCCCGGCCTCGGCCTGGTGATCGTGATCGTCGGCGCGATCGTTGCCCTGGTCCTGTGCCTGCCGGCGACGGCCGACCTGCGCCGGACCCAGCTCCTGGCCGTCGCCCTCGGGATCGGGATCCTGCTCGCCGGCCCGCTCGTCTACACGCTCGACACGATGTCGACCGGCTACTCCAGCGGCGACCCGCGACCTGGTCCGGCGGTCACCTCCGACACGGGCCAGGGTGGCTTCGGCGGCGGTGCCCCGAGCGGCGGCTTCGGCGGCAACGGCGGGGGACCGGCCGGCAACGGGGTCGTGCCCGGCGGCAGCGGCGGCACCTTCGGCGGCGGCACCTTCGGCGGCGGCACCCCGCCGACGGGCACCGGCCTGGGCACGGGCAGCCTGCCATCGGGCGGTGGCACGGCCAACGTCGGCGGAGGCGGATCGGACAGCGCCCTGGCCACGTACCTCGAGGCGAACAAGGGCAGTGCGACGTGGATCGTGGCGATGAACTCCGCGATGCAGGCCGGCTCCCTCGAGCTGTCGACCGGCGACCCGGTCATGGCGATGGGCGGCTTCAGCGGCAGCGATCCGGCGCCGTCGCTCGCCCAGATCCAGGCCTACGTCGCCTCGGGCCAGCTGCGGTTCGTGCTCGTGGGCGGCACCGGCGGCGGTGGCGCCGGGCTGGGCGGCGACTCGACCTCCTCGGCGGTCAGCCAGTGGGTCGAGTCGGTTGGGAAGGTCGTCGACTACGGCGGCAGCTCGGGGACCCTGTACGACCTCTCCGGCGTCGCCACGACTGGTTCGTAGGAGGCACGCGCGAATGCACTAACCCGCCGACCGTCAGGTCAATGTCAGCCACGTCTTGTAAGGAAAGGAACAGCCATGGAACCCCAGGATCCCCAGGCTCCGGCCCAGCCGCCGGACGAGCCGCCGAAGCGCCACCTCTCGGGCGCCCGGAAGCTCATCGCGACCACCCTCCTGTCGATCGGGATGATCGCCGTCGGTGGTGTCGCGATCGTCAATGCCGCCAGTCCGGCGCCGACCGGCTCCCCGTCGGCACCGGCAGCCGGTGGGAGCGGCGGCACCCACAGCGCCCCGCCGAGCGGGGCTGACTGCCCGAACATGTAGCTGGCCCACCCGCTCCGGCGGGCAGGCCAATCAACCGACCCCGCCCGATGGCACGTCGCACGTGCTGTCGGGCGGGCCCCTCCCGGGCCGTCAGCCCTGGGTCGCGGCGCCCCCGTCGGGTAGGCGCTCGAGCACGACCACCGGGATGACCCGGCTCGTCTTGCGGGCGTAGTCGCGGAAGTTCGGGAAGAGCTCGGCATGCTGGCCGTACAGCTGCTCCCGCTCCACTCCCTGGGCGACGTGGGCGCGGGCACGGTAGCGCTCGGGCCCCACCTCGACCGTCACGATCGGGTTCGCAACCAGGTTCAGGTACCAGGCCGGGTGGCTGTCCGAGCCACCCTTCGACGCCACGATCACCACGTGGTCGCCGTCGCGGGAATAGGCGAGAGGCGTGACGCGCGTCTCGCCGGACCGCGCCCCGACCGTGGTCAGCAGCATCAGCTGCCGCCCGGCGAAGGGGCCGCTTGTCGCCTGGCCGCCGTTGGCGCGGAAGTCGTCGATCAGGGACTGGTTGAAGGCGATCATTGCCGCGCGGGGATCCGGGATGCTCAACTGGGTGCTCCTCGAGGAGATTCGGTGTGGTCTTCGAGGATCATACCATGTAGTTGCGTTCGCAACTGTCTTGCCGCTGGGAGCAGGGACGGCTCGGACGCTACGATGGCGACATGAGCTCGGTCGCGGTCATCACGATCCTCTCGGCGTTCCTCGCCTCGGCGGTCGAGTTCGTCGAGGCGGTCACGATCGTGCTGGCCGTCGGCGTGACCCGCCAGTGGCGCTCGGCGCTGATCGGGGTCGGCGCAGCGGTCGTCGTCCTCGGGCTGCTGATCGCGGTCTTCGGCTCCGCGCTCGCCTTGCTGGTCCCGATCAACGTGCTCCGGCTCGTCGTCGGCGGCTTCCTCGTGATCTACGGGCTGCAGTGGCTGACGAAGGCCGTGCTACGCGCGGGCGGAGTGAAGGCCAAGCACGACGAGGCGGCGATCTTCGCGGCCGAGGTTGCCGACCTCGGGTCGGAGCCACCCGTGCCGGCGCGGGGGATGGACTGGATCAGCTTCACGGTCGCCTTCAAGGGCGTCCTGCTCGAGGGGCTCGAGGTCGCGTTCATCGTCGTGACCTTCGGGGCGAGCGCGAACCTGCTCGGCCCGGCGGTCCTCGGTGCGGCCCTGGCCGGGCTGCTCGTCGTGGCGATCGCGATCGCCGTCCACCGGCCGCTCGAACGGGTGCCGGAGAACGCGATGAAGTTCGTCGTCGGGGTGATGCTGACCGGCTTCGGCACGTTCTGGTCGGGCGAAGGCGTCGGGATCGACTGGCCGGGCGACGACCTGGCGATCCTCGCCCTGCTGACGGGCTACCTCCTCCTGGCCCTGCTCGGCGTCTGGATCCTTCGCGCCCGCGCCGGGCGGGTCATGGACCGGTCCCTGGCCGC
Source organism: uncultured Chloroflexia bacterium (assembly GCA_963727055.1). Lineage (GTDB taxonomy): Bacteria > Chloroflexota > Limnocylindria > Limnocylindrales > CSP1-4 > Palsa-1033. The sequence goes on along the minus strand of CAVSEN010000002.1, from coordinate 512,513 downwards.
CGGCGGGGGGATTCCCGGCGCATGATCCGCTTCGTGCGTTCCTTCCTGCACTTCTGGTCGGACTTCCTGATCGGCGATCGGCTCGAGCTGTTCGTCGGGCCGATCGTGGCCCTGGCCGGGGCCGCCCTGCTCCTCCGGGCCGGCGTCGGCGGGCCGCTCGTCGGCGGCATCCTGTTCGTCGCGGTCGCCCTGATCGGGGCCGGCAGCATCGGCCTGGCGACCCGTCGATGAGCTTCCCCCAGGCGATCATCCTCGGCCTGCTCCAGGGGATCACCGAGCTCTTTCCCGTGTCGAGCCTCGGTCACTCGGTCATCCTGCCGGCATTCCTCGGCTGGAACGACGTGGTGGCCGCGCAGCAGGCGTCCGAGTCGTACTTCCTTGCGTTCCTCGTCGGCCTGCACGTGGCGACGGCCCTCGCCCTGGCCTGGTTCTTCCGGGCCGAATGGCGGCGGATTATCTGGGCCCTGCTCGATTCCGTCGGCCGCCGGACGATCGACACGCCCGACGCACGGCTGGGCTGGCTGCTGATCGTGGCCACGATCCCGGCCGGCCTGCTGGGCCTCGTCTTCGAGCACCAGCTCCGGGTGATCTTCGCCACGCCCCTCCTGGCCGGGATCCTCCTGTTCGTCAACGGCCTGATCCTGCTGGCCGGTGAGCGACTCCGGCGCCGGACGAACCCGCCGCCCAGCCGCCCGCTGCGGCTGGGTCCGCCGGTCCGCGACCCGGGCCGGGACGGCCGGCGAGCGCTGGACTCGCTCGAGTTCCGGGAGGCCGGGGCGATCGGCGTCGGCCAGGTCTTCGCCCTGCTTGCCGGGATCAGCCGGTCGGGGATCACGATGGTCGCCGGACTCGTCCGGGGACTCGACCACGAGGATGCCGCCCGGTTCTCGTTCCTGCTGGCGACCCCGATCATCCTGGCCGCCGGCGTCTACAAGCTGCCCGACCTGCTCGGCCCGAACGGCGACGGCGTCCGGCCCCAGGTCCTGGCCGGCAGCATCGCGGCGGCGATCGCAGCGTACGTCTCGGTCCGCTTCCTGAGCCGCTGGTTTACGACCCGGACGCTCACCCCGTTCGCGATCTACTGCCTGCTCGCCGGGCTGATCACGGTCCTACGCTTCCACTGATGAAGCTGCCGATCGATCGCCTGGGCACCCGGCGCAACCTCGTGACGGTCGGGGCGGCCGTCGTCGCCGCCCTCGTCCTGTGGCGGATCCGGACCTCAGCTGAGGCTGCGCAGGTCGAGGACGTGGCCCCAGTGCAGGACGCGCACGGCGACGAGCACGCCGAACGCGGCCAGGACGAGGATCGCGGCCGCCGCGATTGAGCCGTCGAGGTTGCCCCCGGTGAACTCGCTGTAGACGACGAGGGGCAGGGTCTGGGTCCGGCCCTCGACGTTGCCGGCGAACATGATCGTCGCGCCGAACTCGCCCAGCGAACGGGCCCAGCTCATCACCAGGCCGGCGGCCAGGGCCGAACCGGCGAGGGGCAGGCTGATCAACCGGAACAGCTGGGCCTCGGTCGCCCCGTCGACCCGGGCGGCGTCCTCGAGATGGCGGTCGATCGAAGCGAACCCGAGGCGGGCCGAACGGATGAAGAAGGGCGCCGAGACGAAGGCCTGGGCCAGCACGACGGCCACGGTCGTGAACGGCAGCTCGATGCCCAGTGCGTCGAGCGGCTTGCCGAGGAGGCCCTGCCGGCCGAGGGTCAGCAGCAGTGCCAGGCCGGCGACGGACGGCGGCAGGACGATCGGCAGGTCGACCACGGCCTCCAGGAGGGTGCGGCCGCGGAACCGCCGACGAGCCAGGACGAACGCGAGGGGCAGCCCGACGACCACCGTGATGACCAGGCTGACCGCGGTCGTGACCAGGCTGAGGGCGAGGGCGTCGAGCACGACCCGGTCGGTGATCGAGGTCGCCAGGGATCCATCCAGGACGGATCGCGCGACGATCACGGCGACCGGCAGGCCCAGGCAGATCCCGATCAGGAGCGCGACGAGGTAGAGCGGCCGGCCGATGCGGTCGGTCGAACCACGCTCACTCGAACCACGCTCACTCGAACCACGCTCATTTGCGCCCGGCCAGCCCGGCGAGGACCCGCTCATGATCGCCAGGACGGCCGGTCATGCGTCCCGGCGACCGGGCGCTGGCTGACGCGCATTGATCCGGGGCCTCGCTCCATGGTCATGCCCGAGTATCGGGCGGCGGCGTCCGGATGTCTAGGTATTCCGGTCCGTCGACGCCCCAGTCCCGGTGGGATGTCTCGTCAGGGCTTCGCTCGGGGTCAGGACGGCGGCAGGAATCCGAACGACGCCAGGATCGCCTGCCCGTCCGGCCCGGCGAACCAGGCCAGGAAAGCCTGGGCGGCGGCCGCGTTCTTCGAGGCCTTGACCGCCACCCCGGCATAGGTCGCCGGAACGTTCGCGTCGGTCGGGACGGTGATCGGCGTGACCTGGGTCGACGTCTTCGCGTCGGTCACGTAGACGATCGCGGCGTCGCCTTCGCCCAGGGCGATCTTCGAGACGACCGCCGCAACGTTGTCCTCCTGGGACACGACGTTGGCGTCGTAGGCGGCCACGAACCCGGCCGGATAGCCGGCCTCCCTGGCCAGGTTGGCAACGAGCATCGTGGCGTACTTCGTGATCGGCACGCTATCGCCGGCCGCGACCACCTTGACCCCCGACCTGGCCATGTCGGCCGGACTGCCGATGCCGGCCGGATTGGCCGTCGGCACGATCACGGTCAGGAGATTGCCGGCGAACTTGACCGGGTCACCCAGGTTCAGGCCCTTGGTCACGAGCTTGGCCGGGTTCGTCGTATCGGCCGACAGGAACACGTCGGCCGGGGCGCCCTGCTCGATCTGGGTCTCGAGGGTCGACGAGGAATCGGTCGAGATCGTGATCGTGACTCCGGGGTTGGCCGCCGCGAAGGCGGCCTGGGCCTTGGCCAGGGCTGCCTTGAGGGACGCCGCGCCGTAGATCGTGAGTGGGCCGCCCAGGGCCTGGGTCGACGCCGGTGACGCGCTGGTCGACGTACAGGCCGCCAGGACGATGGCGAGGATGGCGGTCAGGGCAGCCAGGCGGGACCTCATCATGGGTGCTGCTCCGCTGCGGATCGTGGCGTTCGAATACCACGCAGTATCGAATCTCGCTGCCTAAATGTCTAGGTCCTGACGGGTATCCGCACGAAGCGATGCGGGAGTCCATCGCTCGGCGCGGCGGCCGTCATTCGGGTTGCGAACGGGGCGTCCGTGACAAATTCCGGCTCCAGCCGCGGTATGGTCGGCCGGCGACGCCGCGGTCGAGGTTTGGACCCAGCGCCCAGCTCTGGCCTCGCACGGTGGTCCCCGGATCAAGCGCGGCGACTCGGATCCCAGCGGATTACCAGACCTACCGCGGTCCTGGGCGGAATTTGGCAGGAGCGAGACGGAACCTGGCGGCAACGAGGCGAGCGGGGTGGGCGGCACCGATCGTCGGCTACGATGGCGGCCATGGCCGGCCCGCACGATGCCCTGATCGAGCGCTTCTACGCCGCGTTTGCACGCGGCGACGGGGCGGCAATGGCAGCCTGCTACGCGCCGGGCATCCATTTCCGCGATCCGGCGTTCGGCGATCTCCACGGACCGCAGGCCGGCGCGATGTGGCGGATGCTGGCGGAGTCGGCGCGCGACTTCCGGCTCGAGCTCCTCGAGCATGGGTCCGACCCGACCGCGGGCTCGGCTCACTGGCTGGCCCACTACACGTTCAGCCAGACCGGCCGGCCGGTCGTCAACGACGTGCGGGCCACGTTTCGCTTCGCGGACGGGCTGATCACCGACCACGTCGACGACTTCGACTTCGCACGCTGGGCGGGCCAGGCGCTCGGGTTGCGCGGACGGCTCCTGGGTCGGACGGCCTTCCTGCGGCGGACGGTCCAGCAGCGCGCCCGCGCCCGGCTCGCGGCGTTCGTCGCAAGCAGGGGGTCGTCCGCCGTCTAGGGTCCATTGCGCGTGCGTCAGCGACCAGAGGAGCACGGCCATGGCCCACGTCCCAGTCTCGAGCGCCAATCCGCGGACCTTCGCGGTCGCCCTGATCGCGGCTCTCGCCGCGGCCGTGGCGCTCTTCGTCTACTTCGGGCTGGCGAACGTGCCGGCCGGCCGCAGCCCGCAGGAGGCGGCCAGCTACTTCGGCGCCCGGCTGATCCCGTTCGGCCTGTGCTTGATGCTGATCGGCTTCGCCCAGACGCTGGCGATCGCCGTCGCGAACGCCTTGCCGAGCGGGCCGGCGAGCCCGATCGGTGCCCGGGCCACGGTCGGCCTGTCGACCCTGGCCGAGCTCCTGCGGGCCGTCACCGGCCTGTCGGCGACGCCGGCCGGCATCGGTGCGCTCGTCGCCCTGCTCGGGACCTTCCTGCTGGTCGGCTCCGGAGCGGCCGCCGGGACCGTGCCCTGAGCGTGGATCAGGCGCTCGGGGCAGCCTCTGCGGGAGCCTCGACCGGCGCCTCCGGCAGCGGCTCGACGGCCGGTCCGAAGAGCCGCTCGGCCTTCGCCCGATAGCGTTCGTGGCGGATGCTCCGCTGCCGGAAGAACCACCAGAAGGCCAGGGCGATCGCGCCATAGATGGCGACGGTGAGCAGGATCGTCCAGACGCCGGTCGGGCTCGGGTTGGGGGTGAAGCTGCTGACCGGGTAGAGCACGACATGGGCGAAGAACAGGATCGCCGCGGCCCACAGCACGGCCCACTTCCAGCGGTTCCAGCTGAACAGCGTCTCGCCGGCCAGGAACTTGAGCGGGATCAGGCCGATCGCCGTGCCCTGCACGGCGCCGATGAAGATATCGGCCAGGACCTGGTTGATGACCGCCCCGCTGTCGCCGCCCACCAGCCCGACCGCCGGCTCGAACGGGATCCGGGCGAACCAGGCCACGAGGCCCACGATCAGCAGGATCGACATCCCCCGGAACGCCATCCGGCCCTGGTCGTCGGCGCTCAGCGCGATGCCGAACGTGAATCCGCCGATGATTCCGTAGACATAGCCCGGCTGGACGCCGGTGACCCGGGTGATCAGGACGCAGGCCGCGGCCAGGATGAGGGTCCACAGGGCGACCCGGACCTTGCCCCGGGCCTGGTAGCGGCGCCGGACGTAGAGCTCGCCGGGGACCTGCGAGACGGCCGTACCGACGGCGATCCCGAACAGGGTGGTGCCGAAGGTCCGGGCGGCATTCTGGAACGGGAACGTGTTGTCGAGGAAGGCGTACAGCAGGGCCGCCAGCAGCAGGTACAGGACCAGCCCGGTCCAGGTGTGCGACCAGGCGACGAGCTGGCGGGCGACCCGGCCAACGATGCTCGACTCGCCGCTCGTGCGCCGCAGCCGCTTCGGCCGCTTGCGCCGGGCGTAGCGCTCGATCAACGCCCGGTTCGTGCCGAGCGTGCTGTTGAAGATCGGGGTCGGCGCCCCGAGGAGGAGCATGACGAAGGCCGTGATCCCGACGCTCCGGGCGACGTCCTGGGGTGCCAGCGAGATGTCCAGCGGGCCGGGCAGGACGAAGGCGATCGACGGCGCGGCTGCTGCGCTGTCCAGGGCCACGACGGCAACCCGGCCCGCGGCTCCTTCGGTGACGTACGTCCGCCCGGTGCTCGGGTCGCTTGCCGCCGCCGATCCGCCGATCACGCCACCGATCTCGCGCTCATAGGCCAACGCTCCGTCGCTGCCGATCGAGAACAGGCTCGCCCGGGCCTGACCGGCCAGCGGCACGAGGAGCTGGTGGCTGACCGGCAGGATCACGGCGCTGACAGGAGAATCGCTGGCCGACGGCGTCGGGTCGAGGGCGGCGCTGCTGCCCCGGGTCAGCCCGCCGGCCGAGTCGACGGCGAAGCCGGTCACCTTGTTGACCGCGCTCTCGGCCACGAACAGCCGGCTGGTCGACGGGTCATAGGCCATGCCCGACGGACCGGAGGCCGGCAGGGCCTGGCCGATCTGGAGGGTCCGGGCGTTGACGATGACCACCGCCCCGGGTAGCCCGGGGCCCGGGCTCTCGACCACGAACAGCCAGCCGCCGTTCGGGTCGAAGGCGAGCCCGGCCGCCGAGCCGATCAAGATCCGGCCGGCGATAGCCAGGTCGGGGCCGATCACGACGACCTCGTTGGCACCGGGGATGGCCACGAACAGGCGTTGATCGGCGGCGTCGTAGGCGAGGCTCGTGGGGTTGCCCGGCAGGTCGATGCTGTCCAGCAGCGCGGGGCTCGCCGCGCGGCCATCGACGACCGCCACCCGGCAATCCGCCTCGACGGCCACGTACACCCGGCCCGTGTCCGGCGCCACGACCAGCGCACTCGGGAAGTGGCCGACTGCGACCCGATCCTGGACGTGGAGGTCGGCCGGGTCGCGGGGCAGCCCGTCGATTACGGCCAGCTCACCGCCCGAGGTGCCGTCGGCCACGAAGACCCGCCCGCGCGAGCCGCCGCTGTCGACGCCGACCGCGCCCGGGAACGTCAGCTTGTCGCCGGGCTGGCTGCCGATCTGGCCGACAACGCTGCCGTCGACGGCGCCGGCGGTCGGTGGCGGTCCGCTGCCGAAGCCGGAGAACGTGCAGCCGGGAGCCGGCCCGGGCGGAACGACGCCGGGCGGATTCGTCACCGGCGAGCTCGACGCGGGCAGGCTCGGCGCGGCGGCCGGCGAGGCCGATGGCACCGGCGTCTGGCGGGTGAAGGTGAACGTGCCGGTGTTGCCGTTCGTGTCCGTGCCCGAGCCGGTCATCGAGGTGCCGTCGGCCGAGATCACCGCGTCGGCCGTGGCCACGTAGGACCCGCCGTCCTGGGCGGCGATCGAGTGGAGCTTGTTGCCCGTGACGGTCCCGGTCAGGGTGTAGGTGTTGTCGTTGGCGACCCCCGACACGGCCCCGGTCGTGAAGTCCTCGGTCGTCCACACGTCGGTGTTCGGGAAGTCGCCGATGTTCGCGTGGTAGGTCCCCGACCACGTGCCCCGGATGTCGACCGGGGCATCGGCGGTGACCGTCGCCGCGAGGCGGGGCAGCAGGACCGGTCCGAGGAAGCCGAGGCCCAGCGACCCGAGGATGAACGCGACCAGCACGCGCCGCATGACGTCCCCTGCTTCGGCCAGGCTGCGCGCCCCGGCGTCCGCACAATCTAGACGATCGCGGCCGCCGCAAACGAGGCCATGTCGGGGAAGGCGAAGTCGGGCGTCGCCGTGGCCGGCAGGCTCGCGCCGGAGCCGGGCCGGCCGTGGCGCCGGTCGATCCAGACCGTCCGGAGGCCGAGCGCCTTGGCCGGGACGTGATCGTGGAACAGGCTCTGGGCGACGTGCAGATGGCGGGCCCGCGGTCGCCCGATCCGGTCCAGGGCGAGCTCGAAGTTGCGCGGGTTCGGCTTGTAGCTGCCCAGTTGCTGAGCCGTGATCACCCAATCGAAGCGGACACCGAGGCGTTCGTTCGTGCGGGCGAAGAGGTCGGTATCGCAGTTCGTGATCACGCCCAGCCGGTATCGGCCGGCGAGGCGAGCGAGGGCGGCGGCCGAGTCGGGGAAGGCCGGCCAGTCGCCGACCGACTCGGAGAAGCGCTCGACCGCGGCCGCCGTCGGCTCCCCGCCCAATTCGCCGGCCATGCCGTGCAGGGCGTGGGCGAGGACCTGGCGATAGGGGAGGTAGGGACCGGCCTCGGCCTCGGCCTCGAACCGGGCATAGAGCTCGAGGAGCCGTTCATCGTCGACCTGGAGCGCGGCCGCCCCGAGCATCGGGTCGAGCGCCTCGTGGGCGGCGGCAAGGATGCCCCGCTCCCAGTCGATCAGCGTTCCGTAGCAGTCGAAGGTCAGGGTGTCGAAGTCGGTCAGTGCCGGCGTGGCCATCGGTCTCCCTCGATCGATCTCGCGCGAACGATCGTCTCGCGCGAACGTTTCGCGCAGTGTGCACCGGGCACAGAAACGCCCGGTCCGCGGTGGACCGGGCGCCTGGCCTTGAAGCCGAGGTGGCTTAGGCGGCCTGGACCTTGACGGCACGCGGGCCCTTGGGTCCAGCTTCAACGTCGAAGCTCACGTGCTCGCCGCCGACCAGCTTGTCAAAGTCGATCGATCGGTCGAGCCCGTCGCGGTGGAAGAAGTAGTCCTTCCCGTCGTCGGCGGTGATGAAACCGAACCCACGATCGGAGACGACCTTCTTCACGGTTCCGTTGGCCATGGGAGTAGTCCTGTTCTCTTCTCGGCGTAAAGGATGCGGCGCATGGCCGGCTCGAGAAGGAACCATCGACCTAGCGGAGGCCTCCCGGCGGTCAGGAGGAGTGGCAATCCTACCACGTCCGGCACGAAATGCCGATTCACGCACGATCGACGTGCCCCGGCGCCCGGCTCCCGTTCAGGACTTCGTCAGGAGCGAGGGCCACGATGGCGGTGTGGGCCAACCCTGATTCGGGCCGCGTCGCCTCATTCGCTCGACATTCGAAGGTGAATCCATGCGCCTCAAGATCTTCGCCGCTGTCGCCCTGATCGTCGTCGGCGTGGCGGCGATCGGCATCGTGATCATCGGCCCATCGTTCGGCTCGAGTGCCGCGACGCAGTACATCACCGCCACGGCCGCGGTGACCAACGTGACCCGGAGCGCCGCCGCGACGGGCTCGCTGGCCCCCGCGCTGACCTACGGCCTCGCCTTCGGCCGTGACCCGGCGATCGCCGGCAGCTCGTCCTCCTCGTCGGCCAGCAACGGCTCGGGCGGCTCGACGACGAGCTGGCCGGTCAGCTCGGTCAGCGTCAAGGTGGGCGACACGGTGACCAAGGGCGAGGTCCTCGCCGTGGCCGACAGCGCCAGTGCCAGCCAGGCCCTCGCCGCCGCCCAGTCGAACCTGGCGATCGCCCAGGCCCGCCTGGCGTCGGACCAGGGTGGCCTGAGCGCCTTGGACAAGGCGATGGCCAAGCTCTCGATCACCCAGGCCGAGCAGCAGCTGGCCAACGCCCGCACGAGCCAGTCGGACACCCGGACCCAGAACAACCTGTCGATCGCCAACGCCAACACGGCCCTGAGCCAGGCCAAGGCGACGCTCGCCGCCGACGAGGCGGCCAGTGCCCCGGCCAACCAGATCGCCCAGGACAAGGCCGCGGTCACCAACGCCAGCCAGAACCTGACCCAGACCAAGGCCAAGGCGACCCAGTCGAACAACCAGGCGGCCGAGAGCGTCGCCTCGGCCAGCCTCCAGGTGACCAGTGCCGAGCAGGGCTACTCGAGCAAGACCGCCCCGGCGCCGGCCCTCACGATCCTGAGTGACAAGGCCTCGGTGGCGACCGCCCAGACCGCGGTCGATAGCGCCCAGGCGACGGTCAACCTGGCCTCGATCAGCGCCCCGGCCGACGGGACGGTCACCGCCGTCTCGATCGTCGCCGGCCTCGCTGCTCCCTCGGGTGACGCGATCCAGGTGCAGAGCACCCAGATGCAGATCACCGCGGATTTCGCCGAGACCGACCTGCCCACGCTCAAGGTCGGCCAGGCGGCGACGATCTCGATCACCGCGACCGGCGAGACCGCGACCGGCAAGCTGACCGAGATCAATCCGGTGGCGTCTTCGTCGGGCTCCTCCTCGGTCGTCACCTACCCGGTCGTCATCACCCTCGATTCAACGCCGGCCGACGTGCTGGCCGGGATGTCGGCCAGCGTCTCGATCACGACCGCCGAGGCCGACAACGTCCTCGCCGTGCCGGCCGTTGCCCTGGTCGGCTCGAGCGGCTCGTACGGCGTCCGGGTGATGGCCGCCGACGGCTCGATCAGCACCGTGTCCGTCACGGTCGGGCTGATCACGACCCAGTACGCCGCGATCACCGCCGGGATCAACGCCGGCGATTCGGTCGTGATCGGGACGTCCACGCCGCGAACGTCGACGGCGAGCACGACCAATGCCGGCAGCCTCACCGGCGGCTTCGGCGGCGGGTTCGGGGGCAACTTCCCGGGTGGCGGGACGCGGATCCGGAGCGGCAACCAGCCATGAGCGCGGCCCTGATCGAGCTCCACGACGTGAGCCGGATCTACGACCTGGGCCACGTCCAGGTGGCGGCCCTGCGCGGGGTCGACCTGGCCGTCGAGGCGGGCGAGTTCCTCGCGATCGTCGGCCCGTCGGGCTCGGGCAAGTCGACCCTGATGAACATCGTCGGCTGCCTCGACCGGCCGACCGGCGGCACGTACAGCCTGGCCGGCACAGCGGTCGCGACCCTCGACGACGACGGCCTGGCCCGCCTGCGCAGCCGGACGATCGGCTTCGTCTTCCAGTCGTACAACCTGCTGCCCCGCACGTCGGCCCTGGAGAACGTGGCGACCCCGCTGCTGTACCAGGGCGTCGGGCGCAAGGAGCGCCTGGCCCGGGCCGCCGCATCGCTCGAACGCCTCGGACTGGGCGACCGGATGGACCACATCCCGACCGAGCTGTCGGGCGGCCAGCAGCAGCGGGTGGCGATCGCCCGGGCGCTGGTCACCGAGCCCGCGTTGCTCCTGGCCGACGAGCCGACCGGCAACCTTGATTCGAGCTCGGGGGCCGACGTGATGACCCTCCTCCACGAGCTCAACGCCGCCGGCCGGACGATCGTCATGATCACCCACGACGTCGACGTCGCCCGGGTCGCCAGCCGCCAGGTCCACGTCCGCGATGGACGGCTCGTGGCATGAGCGCCGCCGAGCTCGTCCGCCTCGCCCTCAGCCGCCTGGGCTCGTCCCGCCTGCGGGCCGCCCTCACGATGCTCGGGGTGATCATCGGGGTCGCCTCGGTCGTCTCGCTCGTCGCGGTCGGCCAGGGGGCCACGAGCGGCGTCACCAAGCAGCTCCAGGGCCTGGGCACGAACCTGTTGACCGTCAACCCGGGGGCCGCCACGACCGGCTTCACCCGCGGCGCGGCGGGCTCGGCCAACACCCTCACGATCGCCGACGCTCAGGCGATCGGCGCTCTCGCCGGGGTCGCCGCGGTCGAGCCCGAGGTCTCGACCAGCGCCTTCGTCGCGGCGGGCTCGAAGAACACGACGACCACGATCGTGGGCACGACCGGCGGCTATACCCAGGTCCGCAACTTCGACATCTGGCAGGGCGCGACGCTCAACGGCGCCGCGGTCGATGCCGACCTGCGCGAGGCCGTCCTGGGCGCGACGACCGCCGACGACCTGGGTCTCACGGCGAGCTCGATCGGCTCGACGATCACGATCGGCGGCCTGCCCTTCCAGGTTGTCGGGATCCTCCAGGCCAAGGGCAGCACCGGGCCGACGAGCCAGGACGACCAGGTCCTCATCCCGTACACGACGATGCAGGACGAGTTCGTGCCCGGGACCAAGGTCCGCACGATCGGGATCAGCGTCGCCACGGCCGACCAGATCGACACGGTCAAGGCCGAGATCACGACCCTGCTCGAAAGCCGCCATGGCATCGCCGCCGGCGGGACCGACGACTTCACGATCGCCGACCAGGCCCAGCTCCTGACGACCGTCGGCGGGGTCAGCGACCTGCTCACCCTGCTCCTGGCCGGAATCGCCTCGATCTCGCTCCTGGTCGGCGGGATCGGGATCATGAACATCATGCTCGTCTCCGTCCGCGAGCGGACCCGCGAGATCGGGATCCGCAAGGCGATCGGGGCACGAGGCCGGGACATCCTGGCCCAGTTCCTGGTCGAGGCCCTCGTCCTGTCCCTGCTGGGCGGCCTGATCGGGATCGCCCTCGGGGTGGCCCTGTCAGCGCTGATCGGCCAGCTCGCCGGCTGGGGCTTCGTGTTCAGCCCCGTGACCCCGCTCGTGGCCGTCGTGTTCAGCCTCCTGGTCGGCGTCGTCTTCGGGGTCTGGCCCGCCCGCCAGGCGGCCCGCCTCGACCCGATCGTTGCCCTCCGCTACGAATGACCGTCCGCCACCCATCGCTTCGGCCCGACCGGCCGACACCCACCCGAAAGGAGTCACTCCGATGACCATGGACCAGCCCACGCCAGGCTCCACTCCGCCACCCACCTGGACGCCCGACGCGCCCCAGGGGCCGGTCAGCCCGCCGCCGGCGGCACCGACCTACGCTCCTCCGACGTCGTTCGCGCCGGCCCCGCTCGTCGCGACCACGAAGCCCCGCAACAAGGCGTCCCTGGGGACGGCCCTCCTGCTGGTCGGCGCCCTCGTGGCGATCGGCGGCGTCGCGTTCGCTGTCGGCCGGGTGACGGCACCTGCGGCCACTGCAGCGACGAACGGCCTGGGGGCCGGGCGGGGCACGGGGAACGGTGGAACCGGATTCGGGGCCGGTGGAACGGGCGGAGCCGGTGGCTTCGGCGGGGTCGGCCGGACGGGCGGCGGCCTGAGCGTAACCGGCACCGTCGTCGCGATCGACGCCAGCACGATCCAGGTCAAGCTGGCGAACGGCACGACCGAGACCCTCAACCTCGCGCCGACCGTCACCTATCGCGACTCGACAACCGGCTCGGCGTCCGACGTGACCCCGGGCTCGACCGTCGACATCGCCCTCTCGCTCGGTACCGGCACCGGCCCCACCGCCAGCGGCCAGCCCCGCCCGAGCGGCGGCTTCGGCGGCGGCTTCGGCGGCCTGGGCGCCGCCACCGTCGGCACGATCACGGTCGTCAAGTAGCGGCCCGCCAAGCACTGGCCCATAGTCTGCCCATGCACCTCCTCGTCGTCGAGGACGACCCGCGCCTCGGCCGCCTGCTCCGGCGCCTGCTGAGCGACGACCGCCACGTCGTCGAGCTGGCGCAGGACGCCGAGGACGCGACCGAGGTGCTCGAGTCCGAGGCGGCCCTGGACGCCGTCATCCTCGACGTCGGCCTGCCCGACCGGTCGGGCTTCGAGGTCGCTGCGCGAGCTGCGCCGGCGACGGGTCGGACCTGCCGATCATCATCCTCACGGCCCGTGACGCGATCGACGATCGGGTCCGCGGCCTCGACGCGGGCGCCGACGACTACCTGGTCAAGCCGTTCGCCTACGAGGAGCTCTCCGCCCGCCTGCGCGCCCTCGCCCGGCGTGCGGAGGCGGCTCGCCGTCGGGTCCGGACCTGCGTCAACGGGCCGATCGCCCTCGACGAGGCCGACGGCGCGGTCGTCGGTGGCCGGCGCGCCGATCGCCCTGAGCCCGCGCGAGTTCGCCCTGCTCGAGTGCTTCCTGCGCCATCCGGGCCGCTGCTGACCCGCGACAACCTGCTCGACGCGGCCTGGCCGTCCGGCGTGGCGGTCACTCCGAACACGGTCGACGCCTACGTCCATCGCCTGCGCGAGAAGCTCGGGACGGTGGCCGGGGCCCGGATCCAGACCGAGCGCGGCGTCGGCTACCGGATGGTCTCGGGATGAGCGCGGGCGGACCGCCCGGCGAGGCGGGCGATGCCCGCATGCTGCGCCGGACGTGGCGCCGGCTGGTCCTGTGGAGCGGCGGGATCACCCTGGTCATCCTCGTCGTCCTGGGCGCGGCGATCTACGTCACGGTCGACCGCTCGCTGTCGGACAGCGCCCAGCAGCGGCTCCAGAGCCGGGCCGACCAGATCGCCAGCTTCATCAACCGCGCGCCCGGCCAGGACGCCAGCCTCGGCCCGCAGCTCCAGACCGGCTTCGCCTCCGGCGGCCCGAGCTCGGGCACCCTACGCCATGGTCATCGGGCCGGCCAATGAGTCGGTCGGTCCGCAGAGCTCGGGGGTCACGCGGCCTGCCCGACATGGTTGCCGTGGCGGCCGCGCCGGACGGGGATCACCGATGTCCGCCAGACGACGGTCGACGCGGACCCCGATCCAGCTGCTGTCCGAGCCCGTCACCCGCCACGGTTCAGACCTACGTCATCCAGGTGATCGCCGACCGAACCGCGGACGCCCGGACGCTCCAGTACCTGCTCATCGTGCTGATCGTGGGCGGCGTCGCTGGCGATCGGCCTGTCGCTGGCCGGCGGCGCGTTCTACGCCCAGCGGGCGCTCGTCCCGATCCGCGATTCGCTCCGCCGCCAGCGCGAGTTCGCGGCCGACGCGAGCCACGAGCTGCGCACGCCGCTGGCCGTCGTCCGGGGCAACGTCGAGCACCTCCAGCGCCACCCCGACCAGACGTCGCCGCGCAGCGCGAGTCGCTCGACGACATGAAGGCCGAGACGGACCACCTGACCGACCTGGTCGAGTCGCTGCTGCTGCTGGCGCGGGCCGACTCGGGCGTGATCGAGCTTGAACGCAGCCGCTGGACCTGGCCGACGTCACGACCGACGGCCCTCGACCGCTGGGCGCGCTCGCCGCCGAGCACGGGGTGCATCCTGCGCCTCGACGCCGCGCCACACGCCGGCCGTCGGCGACGCCCTGCGCCTCCGCCAGCTCGTCACGATCCTCGCCGACAACGCGATCCGCCACAGCCCGCCGGGCAGCGGCGGTCGCGGTCGTCGATCCGAGCCGCAGGGCGACAGGCCGAGCTGTCCGTCGACCGACCAGGGCCGACGGCATCCGGCCGGAGGACCTGCGCCACGTCTTCGAGCGCTTCTGGCGCGCCCCCGACGCGCCGCCAGCGGCGGCGTCGGCCTGGGGCTGGCCATCGCCGCCTGGATCGTCGAGCGCCACGGCGGCACGATCGTCGCTCGTCGCCCGCCGGCGGTGGCGCCCGCTTCGACGTCACCCTGCCCGCGACCTGACGGCCCGGCTGACGGCGACGTCCGGACCGGGACGCCTGTGCGACGTCGCGGCCCGGACTCGCGCCATCTAGCCCAGGGCGATTTCGCCGCCGTCCTCGGCTCCGGTCGTCGCATCGATCACTGCACCGGCTGCCGCGGCGACGGCCGCCTCGGCCCGAGCCAGGACCCGGAAGCGGCCAGGCAGGGCGAGCGCGGCGACGGCGCCGATCGCGACGACCACTGCCCCGACCTGGAGGGCGGGTTCGAGCCCGGCGACGTATGACGCGCCCGAGGCGTACGAACCATTGGCCGTGAAGACCGAGGCCAGAACCGCCACCCCGAAGACGCCACCCAGCTCGCGCAGTGCGTTGTTCGTGCCCGAGGCAACACCTTCCTCCTCGGGCCGGACCGCGGACAGGACGACGTTCGCGATCGGGGCGAAGAAGAGCCCCATCCCGGCGCCGGCCAGGATGAACGGCGGGACCAGCCGGGCGTAGTCGACCGTCGGGCTCAGGATGAGCGAGATCCAGCCCAGGGCGACGGCCTGCAGGATCATCCCCAGGACGAGGAGCGGCCGGGTGCCGGTCCGCACGGAGAGCAGGCCGGCCAGCGGTGCGATGACGACCGGCATGAACGTCCACGGCAGGGTCCGGAGGCCCGCCTGGAGCGGGCTGTAGTGCTGGACGATCTGGAAGAACTGGGCGAGCAGGAAGATCGAGCCGAACATCCCGAACGTCATCAGCATCGAGACGAGATTGGCCGCGCTGAAGGCGCGCGACCGGAACAGGCGGAGGGGGAGCATCGGCTCGGTCGTGCGGGTCTCCCAGGCCGCGAAGATGGCGACGAGGCTGAGGCCACCGACGATCGCAGCCAGGATCTCCGGGTTCGTCCAGCCGAGCTCGTTGCCCCGGACCAGGCCCCACACGATCCCGAGAAGGCCGCTGCTGACCAGGCCCAGGCCGGGCAGGTCGAGCCGGCTCGCCGGTCCACGGCTCTCCGACAGGCGGAACCAGGCCAGCGGGATCACGACGAGCCCGATCGGCACGTTCACCCAGAAGATGCCCTGCCAGGCGACGCCTTCGGCGATCGCGCCACCAACGAGCGGTCCAATCGCGATCGCCAGTCCGGCGACACCGCCCCAGGCGCCGAGGGCCACGGCCCGCCGCTCGGGCGGGACGGCCGCGGACAGGATGGTCAGGCTCAAGGGGGTCAGGATCGCGCCGCCGAGGCCCTGGATCGCCCGGGCGACGATCAGCTCGGTGCTGGTGCCAGACAGGGCGGCCAGGGCCGAGCCGAGGGTGAAGATCGAGATCCCGATCAGCAGCATCCGCTTCCGTCCAAAGCGATCGCCCAGGGCCGCGCCGGTGAGGAGCAGGACGGCGAACGTCAGCGTGTAGGCGTTGACCATCCATTCGAGCTCGCTCAGGCTCGCTCCGAAGTGGGCCCGGATCGTCGGCAGGGCCGTGGTCACGACGAGGTTGTCGAGGGCCGCCATGAAGACGACCAGGGAGGTGATCAGGAACGTCCAGCGGACGCTCACGGGTCGGTGCATGATCGGATCTCCTCAGTAAGTAAGTAGTTGCTAAGTACTAGGTCGAAAAAAAGGGGTACAGCTGGCGGGTTCGTCAGGCGGCCCCTCCCTTGGTGTCGAGGCCCTCGAGCGACCAGGCCATGGGATCGCCCGCGATGTCGACCGCGGCGGCGACATTCAGGAGCATCCCCTCGGCGAAGAAGGCATGAATCTCGTCGGGCCGCGCCCCAGACATCCGGGCGACTGCCTGATGCAGCCGGGCGAACTCGTCGCGGACCACCTTCTGGACGTCCGGGTCGGAGCACGCCGCATAGGCCTGGAGCTGGACGAGGAGCAGGGTGCGATCCGACAGGAGGGCCATGTACGAACGGCCGATCGCGTCGAGGATCGAGTTGCAGCCCTCGTTCGTCGGGATCGTCCCGGCGACGAACTCGCGCGCTGCCGCCTCGAAGCTCAGCCGGGTCCGCTCGAAGCCCATCCGGACGACCTCGAGGAAGAGGTGCTTCTTGGTGCCGAACAGCTGGAACACGTACGGCTGCGAGACGCCGGCTCGCCGCGCGATCTCGTTCGTCGAGGCCCCGGCCAGGCCGCGTGCCGCAACCTCGTCCATCGCCGCCAGGACGATCGCATCGCGGCGTTCGTCGGCGGTCAGGCGGGTCACGTGGGGATTCCGGGCGAAGGGCGCCGCTCCAGTCATGGCCCTAACTTAGCGCTCGCTAAGCCGCATGTCAAGGGCTTCGGCGTCGGGCGGCCGGCTCGCGGTGCGCCGTGACCGAGTGAGGACAAGCGACGGAGCGCGACGGTACCTTCCCGCGGGCGGCCGCCAGTTCGGCGACTTGCCTCGGGAGGCGACAACGTTCATCGTCACGGGGAGCAGGTCCGCGAGCGTCCTTCGCACTGACGCGCTCGGCGCGCCATGCCGGATATCGACCGCTGACCGTCACGGAGCTGACCCCCGATGACCGCACTCCGCCTGGCCGCCGTCGGCCTGGCTGCTCTCCTTGTCGTCGCCGCCTGTGCCGGGAGCGCGACGTCGAGCCAGCCGGCGGGTACCTTGCCGGCCCCGGCCTCGACCGCGCCCGAGGCGAGCCTGCCGGTGGCCGCCGACAGCGTGACGGCCTATCGGGCCTATCTCGACACGAACGCCGACCTGCTGGTCGCCCGGCTGAAGCCGTTCGTCGACGCCGTCGTCGCCGGCAAGGTCGCCCAGGCCAAGGCCCTCTATCCGCCGGCCCACGAGCCGTACGAGCGGATCGAAGCGGTCTCCGATGTCTTCGGCGATCTCGATCCGGCGATCAACGAGGCCGAGAGTGACGTCGTGGCCGGAGCGACGTTCGGCGGATTCCATCGCCTCGAGAAGGCGCTCTGGCAGGCCAACACGACGACCGGGATGGCGCCCGTCGCGAGGAAGTTGCAGACCGACGCGATCGCGCTCCAGGCCCTGGTCAGGACGGTCGACCTCGATCCGGCAACGATCGCCAACGGTGCTGTCGGCGTGCTCAACGACATCTCCAGCTCCAAGACGGGCGGCAGTGCGGAGCGTTACTCGCATACCGACGTCTGGGACATCGAAGCGAACATCGACGGCGTCCAGGCGGCCTGGACGGCGGTCAAGCCGCTCGTCCTGCCCCGCGCCCCGGCCCTGGCCGCCTCGATCGACGACGGCCTCACGGCGATCCACGACGCCCTTCAGCCATTCCAGAAGGGCACGGGCTGGGTCGCCTTCACGACCCTGAAGCCGGCCGATACCCAGGCCATCGGTGGACTGGTCGACGCGCTCGCCGATCCGTTCTCGCAGGTGGCCGCGATCGTCGTCAGCGTCCAGTAGCCGGGGCTCCAAGGAGAACGCCATGCGGATCCTGCTCGTCGGTGCCGGGGGTGTCGGTAGCGCGGTCGTCCCGATCGCGGCGCGACGCTCGTTCTTCGAGCGGATGGTCGTTGCCGACTATGACCGGGGCCGGGCCGAGCGGGTGGTCGAATCGGTCAGCCGCGGTGGGCGCGAATCGCGGTTCGTGGCGGTCCGGGTGGACGCCTCGGATCCGAAGGAGATCGCCGCCCTGTGCCGCGAGCACGAGATCAGCCACGTCCTGAACGCGGTCGACCCGCGCTTCGTCATGCCGATCTTCGAGGGCGCCCTGGCCGCCGGGGCGAGCTATCTCGACATGGCGATGTCGCTCAGCCATCCCCACCCCGACAAGCCGTATGAGCTGGCGGGCGAGAAGCTGGGCGATGCCCAGTTCGCCCGGGCCGACGCCTGGACGGCGGCCGGCCGGCTGGCCCTGGTCGGGATCGGCGTCGAGCCGGGCCTGTCCGACGTCTTTGCCCGCTACGCGGCGGACCACCTCTTCAGCGAGATCGACGAGCTGGGCGTCCGGGACGGCGCGAACCTGGTCGTGGCCGGCTACGACTTCGCCCCGTCCTTCTCGATCTGGACGACGATCGAGGAATGCCTCAACCCGCCGGTCATCTGGGAGGAGGGGCGGGGCTGGTACACCACCGCCCCGTTCTCGGAGCCGGAGACGTTCGACTTCCCGGAGGGGATCGGCCCGGTCGAGTGCGTGAACGTGGAGCACGAGGAAGTCCTGCTGATGCCGCGCTGGGTCAAGGCGAAGCGGGCGACGTTCAAGTACGGCCTGGGCAACGAATTCATCAACGTGCTCAAGGTCCTCCACCAGGTCGGCCTCGACCGGACCGCGAAGGTGAAGGTCGGGCGGGTCGAGGTCTCGCCGCGCGATGTGGTGGCGGCCTGCCTGCCGGACCCGGCGAGCCTCGGCGACCGGATGTCGGGCAAGACCTGCGCCGGGCTATGGGTCACGGGCAAGGGCCCCGACGGTGCGCCGCGGTCGGTCTACCTCTATCACGTGGTCGACAACGCCTGGTCGATGGCCGAGTACGGCTCCCAGGCCGTCGTCTGGCAGACGGCGATCAACCCGGTCATCGCCCTCGAGCTGCTCGCCGCGGGCACGTGGCAGGGGAGCGGCGTGCTCGGTCCCGAGGCGTTCGACGCCGTGCCGTTCCTCGACCTGCTGACCGCCTACGGATCGCCGTGGGGCATGCGCGAAGGCGGCTGAGCGTCGTCCGAAGCGGCCGAGCGGGCGGGCTTCGGGTTGGGCCGGCTGGCTTCGGGTTGGGCCGGCGGGCTCCGGGTCACGCCGGCGGGCTTCGGGTCACGCCGCGGCCGGCCGCCCGCCGGCCTGCGAGAGGCCGGGGCCGCGACGGCCGGCCTCGACGGCCGGCCTCGATTTCGGCCCCCTCCCGGGCTAAAGGCCCGCGGAATATCACGACTATCCTTAGCGAGCAGCGTCGCCCGCCGATTCTCGCGATCCCGAGGCCCTGACGGCCCAAATATCGCCACTATTCGTAGGAATTGAGCCAGAGGCTCGATTTCCGACGGAATCGAGCTCCGAATTGCGATGAAGCACGTCGCCTAAGAATAGTCGTGGTATTCGCTCGCGCGAGCGTGGCACGGCCCGACGGCCCGGAACGCAGCGACCGGCCCGGAACGCAGGCCCGCCAGCGACCGGCCCGGAACGCAGCGACCGGCCCGGAACGCAGCGACCGGCCCGGAACGCAGCGACCGGCCCGGAACGCAGCGACCGGCCCGGAACGCAGCGACCGGCCCGGAACGTGGCCCGGGCAAGGTCCCACTCACGGTTCCGACCCCTTACGCGGGGCTTACAGGGCCCGGTGGAGGGCCTGACGACCGACGGACAGGCTGTGATCACGGCAACGAACCGCCGCGGTCATGCAACGAGGACCAGCCATGTCAGTTCGCACCTCGCTCCGCCTCGGATCGGCCCTGCTCGGGTTGACCCTGGTCGCAGCGGCCTGTACCGGCAGTGCCGGAGGGGCCGGGAGCAACGGCTCGGGTCCGGCCCTCGGGTCGGGCGGCGACGGATCCGGTGCCACCGGCGTCACCGCGCCGGCCACGGCCGAACCCACGTTCGACCTGGGCAGCCTGCTCAGCCCCGCCCCGTCGGCAGCCGCCACGCCGGTGACGAGCCCGACCGCGCCAGGCCTCGGCGCCCAGGCCACCCCGCCGCCTGCCCGACCGACTTCGCCGCCGGCGATCTCGACCACCACGGCGACCAGCCTCTTGTCGCAGGTCGACCACCTGCTGACCGACGTCGACAGCGAGCTGTCGAACGCCGACGCCGCCGCCAATAACCCAGGAGAGTGAACTCGATGAACGTCCAGCTTTCTCCCCGCCTCGGGCGGGCAACCCTCGCCCTTGGGGCCGCCGGCCTCCTCGCGATCGGATCGTTCTCGTCGGTCTACGCGGCCGACCCGACGACCGCCACCACCGGCACAGCCACCACCAGCACGACGGGCGCGGCCGCAACGCATCGCTTCTGCGTCCCGGAATGGGCGGCCGTCGTCGCGCACCCGGGCAGCGTCGACATGCTCCGCGCCGCCGGTGACTGCGAGATCAACCGGCGCTTCGTGACCCTCGACGGGCTGACCTACCTGGTCAACCACTCCGAGGTGCTGACCGCCGCCCACAAGACGGACCTGATCGACGCCAACCCGGGCAACCCGACCTCGTTCGTCGCCGAGCGGGCCGGGCTGACCAGCCTCAAGGCGTCGATCGATGTCGACACGACGATCGCCTCGTTGCGAGCCGACATCGGCAAGATCGCGCCCGACTTCCGGGTCTACCTGGTCGTCGTGCCCAAGACCCATCTCGTCGCCGCGGCCGACGGCGCGGCCAAGGTCTCGGCCCGCTTCGTCCCGCTCGCGACCGAGCTCCAGAACCTGATCAACGAGGCCAAGGCCGACGGCCGGGACGTCACCAAGGCCCAGGCGGCCCTCGATGACATGAACGCCAAGGTCGGCCAGGCGAACGGCCTGATCGCGCCGGTGGCCGCCCGCCTGCTGCCGCTCAGCGCGGCCGACTGGAACAACGGCACGGCTGGCCCGGTCATCAAGCAGGCTCGCACGACGCTCCACTCGGCCCGCACGCTCCTGCGCGACGCCCGCCAGGACGCCCACCAGGTGATCGTCCTCCTCGGCAGCTAGACCCAGGGCCTGGACGAGAACGCCCCCTCGCCCGGCACCAGCCAATCCAGCCCGCCCCGGCCCGTCACCACGACGGCCGGGGCGGCGCGATTCGGGGTCAGTCGCGGTCGAGCAGCTCGAGGACCGGACCGAAGGCCTCGATCGAGCCGAGGGTGATCGGGTCGAGCACGAGCTGGACCGCCCCGATCCCGGCCCGGGCGTAGGCCCGCAGCTCCTCGGCCAGCACCTCGGGCGGGCCGCTCAGGGCCGGGATCGCGTGCATCGTCGTGTCGCCCATCAGCCGGCCGGTCCCGCCGGGCAGCTGGACCAGGACCGCGACCGTCCGTTCGATCTCGGCCGGCTCGCGTCCGGCCGTTCGGGCGGCGGCATCGACCGCGGCCAGCAGCGGCGGCACGCCGGCCGGAGAGTTGCCGGTGGCGTTGTACCAGGCGTTCCAGGCATCGATGTGGGGCGCGGCGATCCGCAGCATCCGCTCGCCGCTCGAGCCCAGCAGGATCGGCGGGCCGCCGGCGCGGGCCGGACGGGGCAGCAGCTCGCAGTCGCGGACCTGGTAGAAGGCGCCGTCAAAGTCGATCGCCCCCTCGCGAAGCAGGGTGCGGATGATCGTGAACGCCTCCTCGAACCGGGCGATCCGGTGGTCGAACGGGAAGCCGAAGGCCTCGTACTCCGTCTGGTTCCAGCCCGCGCCGAGGCCCAGGATCAGCCGCCCGCCGCTGATCTCGTCGACCGTCGCGGCCTGCTTGGCGAGCATCGCCGGGGCGTGGAAGCTGGTCGAGGCGACGAGCGGCCCGAGGGCGATCCGGCTGGTCGAGGCGGCGATCGCGGCGAGCATCGTCCAGCACTCCCATGGACCGCGCGCGTCGGCGACGCCCGGCCAGCGGTAGAGGAGGTGGTCGCCGATCCACACGGCATCGAAGCCGACGTCCTCGATCCGGCGCGCTAGGGCGACCTGCTCCCGCCAGCGCACGACCCGTTCGACCTCGGGCAGCTGGACCCCGACCTTCAGCGGCCGGCTCAACGTCCGGACGCCTCGCCTGGATCGACTCCTGTCACCGGTCCGGACACGTCGGGAGTGTACCTGTCCGCCCCGGACCCAGAGGCTGTGCTCGGACCTTCGACCGAATCGACCCAAACCTTCGTGCCCTGTTCGGCGCGGGCCGCGTCGACGACGATGGCACTCGAACCAGATCGCTCGAGGGCACGATGTTCATCGACTTCACCGGCTTTGCCGGGGACTGCCTGATCAACGGCAAGCTGGACCTGCGTGCCCCGCGGCTGACCGATCAGCTGAACTCGGATCCGCTCGTCCGCCTCGTCGATGTGGAGCTCGAGGACCTGGGCAACGCGCGTCGGATCACGTCGCCGGACTTCACGATCGAGCGCAGCCAGCTGTGCGCCGTCCGAGTCACCGGGCCACGGGGCTCGGCCGCCCTGCGGATCGCCACGGCGCCCCACCGCCTGCGGGCCCAGATCGGACCGTACTCGATCCTGGGTCGGCTCCACGAGCCGGTCGGCGTCGATGCCCTGGCGACGTTCGAGCAGCGCGACCTGATGGTGCCCCTGACCGACGCCACGATCGCGTTCATGGTCGGCGGCATCCTCGACGTCCGCGACTGGTCGACGCTGGTGATCAACCGCGAGCTCGCGAGCTGGTATCGGGCGATCGACGGCGAGGACGAGCCGGGTGCGATCGCGCCCGACACGGAGCTGATCCCGGTGGCCGGCGCCCGGCCGGGGATCCTGACCCTAGAGGCCGGCGATCGACCGCGACGGCATTCGGGGACCGCGCCGCGCGGGCCCAAGCCCCGCCAGGTCGGCTGAGCCGAGCTCCAGCCACCGGACGACCCGGCCCCGCTGGCCCCGCCACGGTTCGAGCAGCTCGAGCATCCGGGCGTCGCTGCCGGGGCGCTCGCCGGCGAGGATCCAGCACACGAGATCGGGCAGGTGGTAGTCGCCCACGCTCACGGCGTCCGGATCGCCGAACGCTGCCCGGCCCACCTCGCCGGCCGTCCACGGACCGATGCCCGGGATCGCCTGGAGCCGTGCCCCGGCCGTGGCCGGATCGATGCCGGCCAGCGCCTCGAGCCGGGCGGCGTCTCGTCCGAGCGCTCGCAGGAGCTCGGCCCGGCGCCGCTCGAGGCCAAGCGGATGGAGGGCGTAGTACGGCAGGCCGGCCAGCGTCGCGGCCGATGGTCCGAGGCGCAGGCCGAACGGGCCGGGCGCCGGCTCGCCGTACGTCGCGAGCAGGGCGCGGTAGACGCGGCGGGCCTCGTCACCGGTGATCTTCTGGCCGAGGATCGTCGGCACGAGCGCCTCGAGCACCGCCTCGGTCCGCCCGAACCGGACGCCGGCGTAGCGCCGGGCGAGCTCGTCGAGGAGCGGATGGCCGGGCCGGAACGCGCGCGGGTCGTCGGCCAGGCCGAGCAGCGCCGGGGCATGGGCCACGGCCCAGGTCGCGCCCGGTCCCCAGGCCCGGACGCGGATCGCGGCCCCCGAGCGGGCCAGCTCCTCCGTTGCCGGGCCGTCCGGCGTTCGGGTGGCGCGCCATGCCCGGTCGCCCTCGATCCGGATCGTCGGGTCGCCCCGGCCGAAGGCGAGCGGTCCGAGGGTCCGGCCGAGGTCGTACGGACCGTCGATCGGCAGGCTCGCCTCGGCGTCCGGTGGCGGACTGGTCGGTTGGCTCATCGGCGGGCATGGTAGCGTCCGCGATCGAATGGACCATCCGCCCGTCCGCCGACTCCCGGTCGTGCTCGCCGCCAGCCTCGCCCTGGCCCTCGTCTTGGCGGCCTGCGGCCCGAGCGCGCCCACCCCACCGCCGGGTGCCGTCCCGGTCACCTTCATCTACGCCATCGTCGGGCCGGCCGCCGGCGTCCCCCACACCAGCCACTTCCAGCTGCTCGACGCCCAGGGCAAGCTGCTGGCCGAGCAGGTCCTGCAGCCGGCCGGCACGGTCGACACCACGACGATCTCGCTCCCGCCGGGCATCTACCAGGCGGTCTCGTGGGACGAGGAACCCGCCTCGCCCGCAGCGCTGGTCTCGGCCAAGTGCGGCTCGGTCTTCACCGTCGACCCCGGCCTGGCCCTGGTCGTGACGATCACCTCGTCGCGGGTCGGGGCCTGCCTGACCGACACGGCCGAGCCGGGCGCCTCCCCGTCGCCCGAGGACAGCGAACCCCCGACGGCCTCGCCTAGCGCCGCCCCGTCCGTGCCGGCCGCGTCGTAGCCCGGCGCGCCGCCTCGTTCCAGCGGGCGTCGGGGGCCATCACCAGGATCGACAACCGGAGCAGGGCGTCCTCGTAGTTGACCCGCCAGCCGGCGAAGTCGCGCCAGGCCTGCTCGCGATCCACCCGGATCGGCAGGCCGGCCGCCTCGAGCTCGACGACTGCCGCGTCGTACTCGGCCCGGGTCACCCGGATCGGATCGCCGGCCCGGGCCGGCCGGGCGATCGTCGGGATCCGGAAGAACGCGGCGATCGCGTCGAGCGTCCCGAAGCCGGCGGTGATCGCCAGGTCGGCCCGCGGCTCGACGGGGACGTCGATCGTCGAGCGCAGGAGCGAGGCGCCGTCGAGGATCGCGCCGGCCGCCGTGATCCACGAGCGGCTCGAGCGGGGCGAGCGGTAGAACGGCAGTGCGGCGAGCGTCGTGTGGCTCTCCGCCAGGTCGATGAACCACGTCTCGGCCTCGGTCCACAGCTCGGTCAGGTCGCCCAGCAGGCCGACGCTCGCGAAGCGGACCAGGAGCTCAGTCCCGGACGCCGGGGTGCCAGCGCGGACGTCGAGCTTGGCGACGAACGCCTCGCGGCGCTGGAAGGCCGTGTACATCGTGGGCAGGTAGGCGATCAGGAGGGCGACGAGGATCAGCCCGATCGCCGCTTCGGCGAACGACAGGAGCAGCACCGGCCAGCCCTGGATCGGGGCGAAGCCGAGGGTCAGCAGGGCCGACCCACTCTGGCGGACGGCCAATTCCACGGTCTCCGGGGCGAGGGCCCAGAACATCGCCGCGAAGCCGGCCAGGACCATCGCCAGCAGGACCGCCGGCAGGACCACCAGCCCGACCGGCGCGAACAGGGCCATGATCGCGTCGCGGCGCTGGTAGCCGAGGCTCGGCCGGGCGACCCGGAAGAAGATCGAGCCGATGACCCGGAACTCGAGCGAGCTGATCGAGTCGTAGGCGCCGCGCGGGACCACGAACGTCTGGATCTCCGAGATCAGGGCCCGGACGACGAGCAGCAACCCGGCGACGAACACGACGACCTGGATCGCGATCATGCCCGCCAGCCTAGCGGCTCGCGGCCGGCGGCTGCGGGCGGTCCTGAGGCGCCGACCAGGGCGTTGTTCCGGCAGGTGTCGAGGCGCCGACCCGGGCGTTGTTCCGGCGGCTGCGGGCGGTCCTGAGGCGCCGACCAGGGCGTTGCTCCGGCAGGTGTCGAGGCGCCGACCCGGGCACGACCCGGGCACGACCCGGGCACGGCCCCGGCTAGAGGCGACCCGTGTGCGTCAGGCGAGCACAACTGACGCGCTGACCAGGCAATTCGTCAATTCGGTGCCCACGGCGCACGGTCCCGACACGAATCGGGCGGAATTCGGGCCGCTTCGAGCCGATTCGAGCTCAGCGGACGTGTGAATCGGTGAGTTGTGCTCTCCACACGCAACCGCCCGAAACCGGCAGCCCGGAGCCCAGCCGAGCCCGAAGCCCGACGACCGGAGCCCGGAGCCCGGAGCCCGGAGCCCGAGGCGGCGGCAGGGCCACGACGCCCGCCCCCGCGCCGAAGCCACGAACCGCGCCGAAGCCACGAACCGCGCGACAACGGGCGACGTCGTGCCGCGGCGTCGTACGATCCGGGGGACGAACCACAGGAGGGACCATGCCCGCTTCGCCCGAAATCACTCGCGGCCGGCCGCGCCTACCAGCAGACCCTCCTGGCAGCGCTCGGCGACGACGACCCGGCAGTGGCCCAGGCCGCGACGCCGGCGACCCTGCGCACGCTGATCGCCGAGGCTGGCGACGACCTGCGGACCCGGCCCGAGCCGGCGGAGTGGTCGGTCATTGAGCTAATCGGGCACATGGTCGATGCCGAGCTCGCCTCGTCGATGCGCTATCGCTGGATCCTGGCCGAGCCGGAGCCGGACCTCGTCCCGTACGACCAGGACCTGTGGGCGAACCGGCTCCATTCGACGGGCGAACCGGTCGACCATCTCCTGCCGGTGTTCGATGCGCTGCGGGCGGCGAACCTGCGGCTGTGGCAGGCGTCGTCGAGCGCGGACCGGGCGCGGGTCGGCCAGCACCTCGAGCGGGGGCCGGAGAGCTACGAGCTGACGTTCCGCCTGCTGGCCGGCCACGACCGGGTCCACGTCGCCCAGGCCCGGGCCGGGCTGGCCCGGATCCGCGCTCGCTGACGACCGGCCGAGGGCCGGCTCCCGGCCGCCGAGCGCCGGCGTCCTGGTGCACGGAAGCCTGATTCTTTCCTGAATCTCGGGGCTTGTGCGAAGCCGTAGGGTGGTCTAGGCTTGGTTCGTCCCCTCTTGGGGGCCAAGTGAATCGCACGGCGAACACGGTCACTCCTCTCACGGTTTCCGCGAGATCGATCGCGGAAACCGGGCATAGTAGGAGTGATTTTTCATTGTACGCGGACAAGATCCTGACCTGCGCTGACTGCGGCCAGGAATTCACGTTCACCTCGAGCGAGCAGGAGTTCTACTCGCAGCGAGGCTTCAGCGAGCCGCGCCGCTGCAGCAGCTGTCGAGCAAGCCGCAAGGCTGCCCGGGGTGAGACCGGTGGCTCGAGCTACGGCGGGGGCTCCAGCTACGGTGGCGGCTCCTCGAGCTACGGCTCGGGTGGCGGCTACGGCGGCGGCAGCCGCGATCGCGGTCCTCGCGAGATGTTCTCGGCGACCTGCTCGAATTGCGGCAAGGAGGCCCAGGTCCCCTTCCGTCCGACGAGCGGCAAGCCCGTCTATTGCGCTGATTGCTTCGCCACCCAGCGCCGCTAGCCTGACCTCGACCGGCGCTCGCGCCGGCTGACCTCGAACTGACCCAGACGCCCCGGCTTCGGCCGGGGCGTTTGTCGTTCCCTGCCGCGCGACCGGCGCGGCAGGCCCGCGATCCAGCGGCCAGACTGGCGGAACGCCGCCCGCGCCAGTTCCCCGTCCCGCTCGACAGGAGAGAGCCGATGGCCCGCCGCCACACGCCGTACTACCACCAGTTCGTGGCGCTCGGGGCCGAGCTCGTCGACCGGATCGGCTTCGATGCCGCCTACCGGTTCTCGACCGTCGAGGAGGAGCACCGGGCCACCCGGACGACCGCCGGGATGTACGACGTGTACTACCAGGGCGCGGTCGACGTGAAGGGCCGCGACGCCGAGGCGTTCCTCAACTCCGTCCTCGTCAACGACGTCCGGCGGTTGACGGACGGCGGTGTGCTGTACAGCTCGGCGCTCAACGAGACCGGTGGGATGATCGACGACCTGACGGTCTTCCGGTTCTCGGCCGAGCACTACTGGCTGTGCCCCACGCCGTCGCGGGTCGACCGGATCGTTGCCCACCTGACCGAACGGGCCCGGGGCAAGCTGGCCTACGTCACGAACTGCGTACCGGGCACGGCCTACCTCTCGATCCAGGGACCGCGCAGCCGGGAGATCCTGGCCGGCCTGACCGGCCTCGACCTGTCGACCGCGGCCCTGCCGTACTACCGCTTCGCCGAGGGGACGCTGGCCGAGGTCCCGGTCGTCCTGTCCCGCACGGGCTACTCGGGCGAGCTCGGCTACGAGCTGTTCTACTCGCGCGACTACGCCGACCACATGTGGACGGCGCTGCTCGACGCGGGCGAGGCTCACGAGCTCCGGCCGGCCGGCCTGGGCGCCCTGCGCAGCGTCCGGATCGAGAAGAAATACCCGCTCTACGGCCTCGACCTCGACGAGACGACCAGTCCGCTGGAGGCCGGCCTGGGCTGGACGATCCACCTCGACAAGGGCGAGTTCATCGGCCGGGACGCGCTGCTCCGCCAGAAGGAAGCCGGCGTCACCCGCGCCCTCGCCGGGATCGCCTTCGACGGCACGAGCTTCCTGCCCAAGCCGGGTGACCCGGTGTCGCTCGACGGCCGGCCGATCGGCAAGGTCACCTCGGCCGATACCGGCTACACCCTCGGCCGGACGCTCGCCCTCGGCTACCTCGAGCCGTCGATCGCCGATGGCACGACGGTCGAAGTGACGACCGGCGACGGCAGCGGCGCCCCGGGCGTCGTCCATCATGCCGCGCTCTACGACCCGAGCCGGAGCCGCGTCCGGGCCTGATCGCGCTACGATCCGCGCCATGTGCAGAAGCATCAAGACCCTGCGTCGACCCGAGATCGAGGCCACGGACGAAGAGGTCGCCGCCGCGGCCCTCCAGTTCGTGCGCAAGGTGAGCGGCTATCGCGTCCCGTCGCGCAAGAACGCCGAGGCGTTCGACGGCGCCGTGGCCGAGATCGCCGCCGCCTCGAAGCGCCTCCTCGAGTCGCTCGCGACCTAGCCCGGCGCGTCCTTCGTCAGCCGCCGCCGGCCGCCCAGCGAGCTGCGTCGGTGATGTCGACGGCGATGATCGGGCGGCCCTCGAGGTCGTGCTCGAGGTATTGCCGATAGCGCTCGCGCAGCGCGGCGATCGCGATCGCGCGTTCCGCCAGCGCGCCACGGTCATCCGGCTCGAGCAGGACGGCCGTGCCATGGAGCCGCAACCAGGCGAGCTTCGACCAGTCCTCGGACCAGCGGTCGACGAGCAGGCTGACCGCCGGCCAGGCCGTCAGGTCGGTGACCCGGCCGAGCCGGCGGGGATCGGCGGAGTGCTTGGGCTTCTCGTCGATCGGCGTCCAGAGCCGGTCCCGGACCGGGTCGGCCGCGTAGCAGCAGGGCACGAGGCGCGGGCGGCCGTTCGGGTCGAGCGTGGCCAGGGTCGCCGTCCGGCTCTCGGCGAGCAGGCCGCGATCGGCCGGGGTCAGGGTCGGGGCGAGGGTCGGATCGGTCATCGGGCGCATCGTAGACTGCGGCCGTGACCGACCCCACCCGCCACGTCTCGCGCAACCGGATCGTGGCGATCCGGGGCGAGCTCGTCGAGGAACGCGACGACACGCTCGTCGGCGAGGAGCCGATGGAGATCCGGGTGGCCGGCCCGGGCCAGGCCGACGTCGCGGTGGCGATCACGATGCGGACGCCCGGCTCCGAGGCCGAGCTCGCCGTCGGCTTCCTGCGGACCGAGGGCCTGATCGGCGACGACGATATCGCCGGGATCGAGTTCGGCGACCCCGCCAGCCAGTCCCAGCCCGACGACACCGTGATCGTCCGGCTGACCCGGCCGTTCGATGCCTCGATCGTGCCCGAGCGCCACTTCGTCGCGACGGCCAGCTGCGGGATCTGCGGCAAGGCCTCGCTCGACGAGGTCGCGGTCCGCTGCGACCCGATCCCGCCCGGCCCGATCGTCGGCCGCGACACGATCCTGGCCCTGCCCGGCCGGCTGCGCGACGGCCAGGCCGTGTTCGAGCGGACCGGTGGCCTGCACGCGAGCGGCCTGTTCGACCCGGCTGGGACGCTGCTCGCCCTCCGTGAGGACGTCGGCCGGCACAACGCGCTCGACAAGCTCGTCGGCTGGGCGGTCCTCGGCGGGCTGATGCCGCTCAACGATCGGATCCTGATGGTCAGCGGCCGGGTCAGCCTGGAGATCGTCCAGAAGGCGGCGGTCGTAGGCATCCCGATCGTGTGCGCCGTGTCGGCGCCGTCCGACCTGGCGGTCGAGGCGGCCGAGCGCTTCGGCCAGACCCTGGTCGGCTTCCTGCGTGGCGACGGCTTCAACGTCTACGCCGGCCGCGACCGGCTCCGCCTGTAGGCGGGGCGTCCCAACGCGCATACTGCCGTTTCCTGAACCGGTCGGCGTCCCGCCGCGAGCCGCCCTCAGGCAAGCCGAAGGAGACTCGCATGACACACGTTGTCCTGACCCACGCCGTCGAGGACGTCGAGCGCTGGCTGTCGTTCAAGGGCGAGCGGGTTACGAGCATCGGGGCGATGGGCGCCACGAACATCGTCGACCACGTCGCCGCCGATGGCAGTAAGAACGTCGCCGTCAGCATGGACGTGGCCGACATGGGCCCCATCCAGGCGGGTCTCGCTTCGCCCCCGCCTGAGCTGGCGGAGGGGATGAAGCGGCACGGGGTTATCCAGCCGATCGTCGCCCACATCGAGAAGTAGCCTCGGCCGCCTTCGGGCGGCGAAGAACGAAGAACGGAGCCCCGCCTGATGCAGGTCGGGGCTCCTTCGGTGTCGGGTACCACCCGGTCAGGCAGCTCCTGCCGGAGCGGGAAGGCCCAGAAGTCGCGAGGGACCGGGCGCCGCTTCCGGGCAGGTGTGATCTGACAAGGTTCGCAGGGGCGGGATATCGGCCAGTTTCGGTGGGAACGAAGGGTCGAGTCGGTCAGCCGCCCGCCTGGCCGCCGTTCTTGTCGCTCTTTGGCTCTCGCTCCTGGACGAACGCGAAGCCGAAGCGGCCCTTGACGCACAGGTGGCCGTCGGTCACCGACGAGTCGAGCGGGGAGGTCACCTTGACGATCTCGTTGTCCTGGACGTGGAGGCTCAGGGTGCAGCCCACGCCGCAGTACGGGCAGATCGTGTCGGTGATCGTCTGGGCCGACTCGTCCCAGGTGCCGGCCTCGCGCATCTCGTGCTCCGAGCGGAACATCAGGGCGCCGGTCGGGCAGACGCCGATGCAGTTGCCGCAGTAGACGCAGGCCGAATCGGGCAGGCCCACGTTCCACTCGGTCGAGATCCGGGCGTCGAAGCCCCGCCCGGCGACCGCGATCGCGAACGTGTTCTGGGCATCGACCCCGCACGCCTCGACGCACTTGTAGCAGAGGATGCACTTCGAGTAGTCGCGGACGTACAGCTCGTTGTCGATCTTGACCGGCTGGGCGACGCGTGCCTGCCGCCGG
The DNA here is from genome assembly GCA_963727055.1 of uncultured Chloroflexia bacterium. Lineage (GTDB taxonomy): Bacteria > Chloroflexota > Limnocylindria > Limnocylindrales > CSP1-4 > Palsa-1033. The sequence goes on along the minus strand of CAVSEN010000002.1, from coordinate 481,471 downwards.
CTCGCCGGCCGGCGGCGTGGTGGTGGCCGGCCTCGAGCCCGTCGCGCTCGCCGGCCGCGGCCGGCGGCGGCCGGCGGCCCGAACCGGGCGGGATCGGCCCCGTAGCGCTCGAGCGTAGCCGCGGTCGCCTCGGGCGCGGCCGGTCGGACAGGTCGACCGACGATCCGAGCAACTCGAGGACGACCTTGCGCGACGAGCCGGACCCGCTCGGTGTCGGTCTGGACGTCCATCCCCGGGCTCGACCTTGCGCGAGCAGGCCGGGGCCAGGACCCGCGATCCGGCCACCTCGACGACGCACACCCGGCAGACGTTGACCGGGGTCAGGTTCTCGAGATAGCACAGGGTCGGCGTGTCGATGCCCTGCGCCCGGCAGGCATCGAGGATCGTCGAGCCGGCCGGCACGCTGACCGCCCGGCCGTCGATCGTCAGCTCGACCTGGGCGACCGGCGCTTCGGGCGGTGGCGCCGGGCGTCCGGCTGGCCCGGGCCGGCGGAATGAGCTGGATCGGCGGGACGCTGCTCATGCCGAGACGATACCCGCCCGGACTGCGCTCTCGATCGCTGACGAGGCCGTCTGGCCCAGGCCGCAGATCGACGCGTCGCGCATCGCCTGGCCGATCTCGCGCGAGGAGGTGCAGCTCGTCGGCCCGCGACCCCTTCGGCCGGCCGGCAGCCAGGCGGGCCAGCAGCTCCTCCTGGCGGACCGTGCCGACCCGGCAGGGAACGCACTGGCCGCACGATTCGTCGCGGAAGAAGGCGGCGATCCGGCGCAGGGTGCCCTCCAGGTCGGCGGTCTGGTCGAAGACCATCACCACGCCCGGAGCCGAGCGTCGCGCCGATCGCCCGGGTGCCTTCGAACGTGAGCGGGGTATCGAGCGCCTCCGGTCCGACGAAGACGCCGGCCGCGCCGCCCAGCAGGATCGTCCGGATCGCTTCATCGGCACTCACCCCGGCCGGACCCGGGACGCCGCCGGCCAGCTCGAGCAGTTCGCGCAGGGTCGTCCCGAATGGGACCTCGTAGATCCCCGGCCGGGCGACGTGGCCCGAGAGGCAGAACAGCTTCGGACCCGTCGAGCCCTCCGTCCCGATCGCGGCATAGGCGGCCCCGCCGTCGAGCACGATCAGCGGGATGTTGGCCAGCGTCTCGACGTTGTTGACGGCGGTCGGCCTGCCGAACAGCCCGACCTCGACCGGGAACGGCGGCTTGTTGCGCGGCTCGCCGCGCGTGCCCTCGATCGAGTTGAAGAGGGCCGTCTCCTCGCCGCAGATGTAGGCGCCGGCGCCGCGATCCGGAGCTCGATGTCGAAGCCGAAGCCCGAGCCCAGGATGTCGCCGCCGAGCAGCCCGGCGGCGCCCGCCTCGGCGATCGCGTGGGCCAGCCGGCTGGCCGCCAGCGGGTATTCGCCGCGGAGGTAGAGGTAGCCCTTGCTCGCCCCCGTCGCGAACGCCTCGATCGTCATCGCCTCGACCAGCGCGAAGGGATCGGCCTCGATCAGGGCCCGGTCCTTGAACGTGCCCGGCTCGGATTCGTCGGCGTTGCACACGACGTACTTCTGGTCGCCCGCGGCGGCCCGCACCGCGGCCCACTTCCGGCCGGTCGGGAACGCCGCGCCGCCCCGGCCGACGAGCTTCGAGGCGGTCACCTCGGCGATCACCGCCTCGGCCCCGATCTCGAAGGCCCGGCGCAGGGCGCTGTAGCCCCCGGCGTCTCGGTAGGCGACGAGCGACGTCGGATCGACCCGACCGACCCGGGCCAGGAGCCGGAGGCCCTCGTCGCCGGCCTGCGGGACGGATTCGCGGGCCGCCGCCAGGCGCTCGGCGGGCGAGCGGCCGGTCGCCGGATCCGGGCCGATCGAATGGCCTTCCGTCGCCAGGCGCAGGCGGTCGAGCGACCCCGGCTGCATCGATCGGGGCGACGGCGGCCTGCTCGGGCGATTCGCCGGCGATCGTGAACAGGGCCGCCGGTCCGCGCTCGCACAGGCCGAGGCAGGGGCTGCGCAGCCAGGTCGTGTCGCGGTCGTCGCGACCGGCTCGCCGGCCGGCCCGAGGGCTCGAGCGAGATCGGAGCAGAGGTCTTCGGCACCGGCCAGCCGACAGGCGATGTCGTCGCAGACGTGGGCGACGATCGGCGCTCGCTCCCGCGTCGCCAGCAGGGCGTAGAACGACGCAACGCCGTACGCCTCGGCCGGCGGAACGCTCAGTCGCCGGCAGATGTACGAGAGTGCCGGCTGGCTGATCCAGCCGATCCGGTCCTGGACGGCGTGAAGGGCCGGCAGGAGGAGGTCGCGCTCGGCCCGCGCGGCGTGGCCGCCGTGGGCCGAGTGACCGTCGGCGGGCGAGTCCCGCGGCCCACCGGCCCAGCCCGAGGTCGGCGGGCCGAGCAGGGCGTCGACCGCAGCTCGCTCGGCTGGACTGGCCAGCGGCGCGATGACGTGGAGGTCCATCGCGGGCAGTGTAGCGAGCCGGCCGGCGCCGTCCCGCTGGCGTTGCGTGGGCCTATCGGGCCGGACCGAGTCGCAGGCCGGACGGACGCTGCGCTTCCACGAGGAACGCGTCGTCGGCGTAGGCTTGTCGCGCGCCTCGGGGGGACCCGCCGCGACGCGGCCACGTGACCGCGCCTGAACTCCCAAAGCCCAAACGAGGAGTTGAGATGCTTCGGTCGTCCTTCGGTGCGCGCGTCGCCAGTCTGGGAGCGGCAACGTTCCTCGTTGCCGGGCTGTTCGCCCAGCCTGCGCCCGCGGCGGCCGCCGGCCCCGCCCATGCCCTGCCGTCAGGCTGGTCGATCGCGACCCCGGCCCAGCACGTTCGAAGCCAGGGCACGGTCAACGTCGGCGCCCTGATCAGCAAGACAAAGGCTGCCTTGCCGTACAACGCCGCGGCGGCCAGTGCCGCGCTCGCCTCGATGGAGGCCAAGGCCCAGGCGGCCCGAGCCAATGGCGCGAACGCGACCACGACGCCGAACACCGTCGGGCCCCCGGCGCCGGATCCAGTCACGGTCTCGGGCGCCGCTGCCCCGACGACGCCGGTCGCCGTGGCCGCCCAGACCGAGCCGGGCTCGGGGATCGTCGAGCCGGCGAACCCGAGCATCGGCGCCAATGCCGACGAGGTCGTCCAGGTCGACGGGAGCGAATCGTTCCTGTTCACGGATCGCGCGGGCAACAGCGCAGGCTCGGTCAGCCTGCCGGTCTTCTTTGACCTGCCGGAAGGCCCGTACACCACCTGGGACTCGAATGCCGAGGTCCACTTCGACACCCTTCGCCAGCGCTGGATCGCCTCCGAGCTGAGCTGGGACTGCGCTCAGAACACCTACACCGGCGATACCGCGGTGTTCGGACATGGCTACATCGACTACGCGATCTCGGACACCTCCGATCCGCAGGGCACCTGGACGTTCGACGACTTCGGCTGGAACGACCTCATCCCGACCCAGCCTGAGTTCGGGACGTCGACGGACAAGTTTGCCCTCAGCGCGAACCAGTTCAGCCTCGGAGCCGGCGGCGGCGCGACGAACCCCGGCTGTACGAGCGGCTCATTCGACCACTCCGAGCTGATCATCGAGGACTGGGCACAGCTCGGGCCGCATTTCGATTTCTCGAAGATCGTGCCGCGCGGCTATTCGTTTACGGCGCCGGACATGCGCTTCGCCGTGCAGGAACCGGTTACGGCCCCCGAGCTGCGGATGATCGTTGCCGACATCGCGCCGCTCGCCGGCAACATCAATTACCTCGTGTTCTCCGGTTCGGCCAAGGCCAACACGCTGTCGATCGGCGGGAATGACCTGACCGGCGACGGAATCATCCCGGGCACTGGGACTCCGCCCAGCCCGCACCAGCCGGGCGGCACCCTCACGACGACGATCAACGGCGATCCGGACAGCGTGGTCTTCCACAACGGCGTCCTCGCCTTCACCGCCAACTACCCGTGCACGCCGACCGGTGACTCGACGACCCGCGACTGTGTCCGGGTCGTGACTCTGAACAATCAGGTCGCGGCGGCCGAGCCGACGCGCCTCGGTGACACCCTGATCGGCACGAACGGGTTCGACGATTCGTTCGGCGGCATCGGCTGGGCCGGCAGCGGAGCGCTCCACGTCGTCTATACCCGATCCTCGAGCGCCTCTGACGCCTCCTCGTACGAGAGCTACAACCTGCCGACGGACGCCTCGTCCGCCTGGAGCGCACCGCACCTGCTCACCGCGGGCACCAGCACCTATACTGGAACCGAGTGGGGCGGAGATCCCACGGTCGCCACGGACCCCCAGGATCCGAACGCGATCTGGGTCAGCGATGCCTACTCCGGCACCGCCGGCAAGTGGTTCACCAAGATCCACCAGGTCGTCGTCGGTGGCGGCGGGGCCGGTTACACGCCGATCACCCCGATCCGGGTCCTCGACAGCCGCTACGGGATCGGCCAGGGCGGCCACCCGGCCGCGTTCGTCTCGAACGTGCCCCAGACGTTCCCGGTCGCTGGGGTGACGATCAATGCCGAGACAATCCCGAGCGATGCCGTCGCGATCACCGGCAACCTGACAGTGACCGGCCAGACCGCTGCGGGCTTCCTGGCCCTGACCCCGACTCCGACCGTGACCCCCTCGAGCTCGACCCTCAACTTCCCGCTCGGTGACACGCGGGCGAACAACGTGACGATCGCCCTGGGCCCCGACGGCTCGCTGGCCGCGGTTTACAAGGCGGTCGCCGGCAAGCACGCCAGCGTGATCCTCGACGTGACCGGCTACTTCGAGATCGCCGCCGGCCAGACGTACTTCCCGATCACCTCCGCCCGGATCCTCGACAGCCGGGACGGGACCGGCCAGCCTGGACACACCCCGGCCCTCTTCGTCGCCAACGTCGCCCAGACCTTCCCGGTCCAGGGCGTCGGAGGGATCCCGGTCGACGCGACCGCGATCACCGCCAACCTGACCGTCACCGGCCAGACCAAGCCGGGCTTCATCGCCCTGACTCCGACCCTCGATAACGCCCCGGGGACCTCGAACCTGAACTTCCCGATCCACGACAACCGGGCCAACGGGCTGACGATCCCGATCGGGGGCGATGGCAAGGTATCGGCCGTCTACAAGGCGGTCAGCGGCACGGCCAACCTGATCCTCGACGTCACCGGCTACTACTCGACCACGGGCAGCGGCCTCCTCTTCCACCCGCTCAACCCGGGTCGCCTCGTCGACACCCGCTCGGCGCTCGGCGTGGCCGGTTTGGGCAACCAGCTCGCCGGTGCCCAGGGCACCACCCCGCGCTCGATCGCCGTCGCCGCCCACGTCGCCGTGCCGGCCAGTGCCGCGGCGATCACCGGCAACCTGACGATCACCGCCCAGACCGGCCCGGGCTTCGTCGCCGTGACCGACGCCAGCGTCGCGCTGCCGTTGACCTCGACGATCAACTTCCCGTTCGGCGACACCAGGGCCAACGGGATCACGACGACCCTCGGCTCGGGCGACCTGTGGTTCGTCTACCGGCCGACCGCCGGCAAGACGGTCCAGCTCATCCTCGACATCACCGGCTACTTCCAGTAAGCCAGACCGGCCACTGAACCGGAGAGCGGCGCCCCACCGGCGCCGCTCTCCTGCGTCTGTCCGGAATGCCAGTTGCACCACGCGAGCACAAGCGACCAGTTTCGAAAGGAATTGGTCGTGTTGGCGCATGGGCCGCGCGGAATCGACCGAATCCGCGCCAGATGCGCCGGGTTGGTGCATCCGACGCACGAAATCGGCGTCCCGGTCGGGAATCCGGTCGGTTACGTGCGCCAGCTGCAACTCGCGCCGCGCGGGCCTCACGCCGGGCGGCCCCGGACCGCTGCGCGTCACTGAACTGGGACGGGCGCCTCGAGCTTCTCGATCCGGATCGCCGTGGCCTTGAACTCGGCCGTGCCCGACTTGGGGTCGGTCGCGTCGATCGTCAGCAGGTTGACCGCCACGTCGTCCTGGAAGTGCATGGTCATGAACGTCAGGCCGGGGCGGAGCGAGGGGTCGGTCCGGACCGGGACCTCGATCTTCCCCCGGCGCGAGACGACCCGGACGACCTCGCCCTCGGCCAGGCCGTAGCCGGCGATGTCCTCGGGCGACATGTCGAGCGACTCGCCACGCCGGAGCGGCGAGCGGTAGCCGCCGCTCTGGACGCCGGTGTTGTACGAGTCGAGCCGGCGGCCCGTCGTCAGGCGGACCGGGAAGTCGGCGTCGAGCCGATCGACCGGCGGGTCGTGGTCGACCGGCACGAACGGCGCCCGCATCCCGGGCACCGGGTCCTCCCACAGCCGGGAATGAAGGAACAGCTCGCCCGGATGGCTCTCGTCGTAGCACGGCCACTGGATGCCGCCGAGCTCCTCGAGCCGCTGGTAGCTCATCCCGGCGTGGGCTGGCGACAGCTGGCGGAGCTCGTCCCAGAGCGCCTCGGGCGTCGTCGCCGGCCAGTTGCCGCCCATCCGCTGGGCGAGGTCGACGACGATGTCGAGGTCGTCGCGGGCGTCGCCCGGCGGCGTGAGGGCGCGCCTGACCCGCTGGACCCGGCGCTCGGAGTTGGTGACCGTGCCCTCGGTCTCGGCCCAGGCCGCCGAGGCGGGCAGGACGACATCGGCCAGGGCGGCGGTCCGGGTCAGGAAGATGTCCTGGACGACCATGAACTCGAGGTTCGACAGGAGGTGGATCGCCCGCTTCTGGTCGGCCTCCGACTGGACCGGGTTCTCGCCGATGCAGTAGACCGCGGTCAGGTCGCCGCGTTCCATCGCATCGAACATTCCGGACAGGTGCCAGCCCCGCTTCGGGGGGACCTTGACCCCCCACAGGACGTCGAACTTCGCTCGGAGCTCGTCGTTCTCGACGTGCTGGAAGCCAGGCAGGCGGTCGGGCAGGGCGCCCATGTCGCCGCCGCCCTGGACGTTGTTCTGGCCGCGGAGCGGGTTGACCCCGCTGCCGTAGCGGCCGACGTGGCCGCACAGCAGGACGAGCGAGATCAGGGCCAGGACGTTGTCGACGCCGTTGTGGTGCTCAGTGATCCCGAGGGTCCAGCAGATCATCGCCCGGGGCGCCGTGGCGAAGGCGTGGGCCAGCTCGCGGATCATCGCCGCCGGGACGCCGGTCTCGCGCTCGGCGTAGTCGAGGGTGTACGGCTCGACCTTGGCCCGGTACTCCTCGATCCCGGTCGTCGCCCGGGCGATGAACTCCCTGTTCTCGAGGCCGGCGGCCAGGATCTCCCGGCCGAGGGCGTTGGCCAGGGCGATGTCCGAGCCGACGTCGATCCCCAGCCAGCCATCGGACCACTCGGCCGAGCTCGTCCGGCGCGGATCGACGGTGTACAGCTTCGCCCCGTTGTGGACGCCCTTGAGCAGGTGGTGGAAGAAGATCGGGTGGGTCTCGCGGGCGTTCGAGCCCCACAGGATCACCAGGTTGGTGTCCTCGATCTCGCGATATGAGCTTGTGCCGCCACCGGCACCGAAGACGGTCGCCAGACCGGCGACGCTAGGGGCGTGTCACGTCCGGTTGCAGCTGTCGATGTTGTTGCTGCCCAGGATCGTCCGGCTGAACTTCTGGGCGGCGTAGTTCAGCTCGTTCGTCGCCTTCGAGCAGCTGAACGTGCCGAACGTCGTCGGGCCGTGAGTCGCGCCCGCCCGGCGGAAGCCGTCGACGGTCCGCTCCAGGGCCTCGTCCCAGGTGGCCGGCCGGAAGGGCGCCCCGGTGCGCTTGTCGCCGTCGCGCACGAGCGGCGTCGTCAGTCGGGTGTAGGGCTTGGCCATCGAGAACCTCCAGGTCCGGAGCTGCCGTCGAGTCGGATCATGTCACGTCCCGGCAAGGGTTCGCCGGGCGCCTCACCTGGCTACCATGGCGGCGACACAACGGAGGGAAGCGATGACCGACAACGACCAGCTGACAGCCGCGCTCGCTCGTGACAACGCAGGCTGGGCACGGGAGCATCTCGAGCGTGACGTCGTAGCCTGGCTGACGACCGTCGCGCCGGACGGCCGGGTCCAGTCGTCGCTGATCTCGTTCCTGCACGACGGGGCCGACGTGTTCTTCTACAGCCAGCCCAACACGCCGAAGCTGCGCAACATCGCCCGCTCGCCGCTCGTGTCGTTCCATCTGCAGTCCGACCCGTACGGCGACCACGCGCTGATCATCGAAGGCCAGGCCGTGATCGACGAGACGATCGCGCCGCTGGACGCCCACGAACGCTACCGGGCGAAGTACGAGGAGCCGCACGCCCACTGGGGCCTGGACTTCACCCAGACCGCGCTCGACTTCAGCGTCCCGATCCGGATCCGGCCGACGCGCGTTCGCCTCAGCTAGGCCGACCGCTAGGGAACGAGCCTGACTCCCGGCTCGGCGCCGTCGTCCAACCCGGCCACCCGGCCGACCCGCCAGCTCAGAACCCCGGCCGCGGCCAGCGCGGCCTCGACCGCGGCAACGTTCGTCGCGGGGACCGCGGCCAGCAGCCCACCCGACGTCTGCGGATCGTGGGCGAGGGTCACGAGCTCGGGGGCCACGGCCGGGTCGAGCTCGAACGAGCGCGCCACGAACCGGCGGTTGTGGCCGCCACCACCGGTCTCGACCCCGGCCCGGGCGAGCTCGAGCGCCCCGCCCAGCGCCGGCAGGCGAGCGGCCTCGAAGACGAGCGACGCGCCCGAGGCGCGGGCCATCTCGAGGCCGTGGCCGAGCAGGCCGAAGCCGGTCACGTCGGTCGCGCCCAGGACGCCCTCGGCCACCAGGACCTCGGCCGCAGCCTGGTTCAGGGTCCGCATCCCCGCGACCGCCGCCTCGAGCGCCGCGTCATCCGACGCCGGCTGCCCCTGGCGCCGGCCGCTCACCAGGAGACCCGTCCCGAGCGGCTTGGTCAGGAGGAGGGCATCGCCCGGGCGCCCGCCGCCCTTGCGCAGGAGCCGATCCGGGTGGGCAACCCCGATCACGGCCAGCCCGTACTTCGGCTCCGCGTCCCGGATCGTGTGGCCGCCGGCCAGCGTCCCGCCGGCCTCGCGGACCTTGGCGCTCGCCCCGGCCAGGATCTCGGTCATGACCTGCTGGGGCAGCTCCTCGGGAAACGCGGCGATCGACAGCGCGAACAGGACCCGGCCGCCCATCGCGAAGACATCGGACAGGGCGTTGGCGGCGGCGATCTCGCCGAACGTCCGCGGGTCGTCGACGAGCGGCGGGAAGAAGTCGAGCGTGCCGATGATCGCCAGCTCCGGACCGACCAGGTAGACGGCGGCATCGTCGGGCGGATTCAGGCCGGCGATCAGCTCGGGCGGGGCAGCCTCCGCGCCGAGCTGGGCCAGCGCTTCGGCCAGGACCTCGGCGCCGACCTTGGCGGCGCAGCCGCCCGACGTGGTCAGCGAGGTGAGCGACGGGGTGTCCAGGTAGCGCAGGTTCATGCGCCGATGATACGGAGGCGCCGGTAGACTGGCCTCATGTCCACCGACCTGCGGGCCCGCTCGGGCCTGGCCTACGACGACCTCGCGCCGGGCAATCCGTCCGACTCGGCGCGACCGGTCCTCCTCGTCCACGCCGGGATCTGCGACCGCCGGATGTGGGACGGCCAGGTGAGTGCCTTGAGTGGCGACCGGCGGGTGATCCGGCTCGACCTGCGCGGCTATGGCTCGTCCGACCGGAAGCCGCCGGCGTCGCTGTCGCATCACCTCGAGGTGGCTGCGCTCCTCGACGAGCTCGAGATCGTGCAGGTCCACCTCGTCGGCGTGTCGATGGGTGCCGGAGTCGTTGCCGAGGTCGCCGTCGCCCGGCCGGAGCTCGTCGGCTCGCTCCTCCTCGTCGCGCCGAGCGGCTCGCTGCGCACCGAGGTCACGGCGGACATCGAGGCGTTCTGGGAGGCCGAGGAGGAGGCGATCGCCGACGAGGACTACGACCGGGCGGTCGAGGCCAACCTCGAGACCTGGGTCGACGGGCCGGGACACCCTTCGGATCGGGTGGCGCCGGCGATCCGCGCGTTCGTCGGCCAGATGCAGCTGAAGGCGTTCGAGAACACCGACGGCTGGGACGACGAGGACCTCGAGGACCAGGGCCTCGACCCGGCGATCGGCAAGCGAGCGGCCGAGATCCGGGTCCCGACCAGGATCCTCGTCGGCGACCTCGATGTCGCGGCGGTCGGCCGGACCGCCGAGCGGCTGGCCACCGAGATCCCCGGCGCGACGCTCGTTCGCTGGCCCGACGTCGCCCACCTGCCGTCGCTCGAGCGACCGGCCGACTTCAACCGTTTGGTCGGCGACTGGTTCGCGGAGGTCGAGCAGGGCCGGCCAACGTCCTGAGGCACGGGCCGACCGGCCTGACAACACGGCGGACGTCACCGCCTGCCTCGGGCCTATGCTCTCGCCAGTCTGGGAGCGGAGGGGTCCCGGTGGGTCCCCCGGTCTTCAAAACCGGTGGCGCCACGCTCCGCGTGACGCGGTGGGTTCGACTCCCACGCGCTCCCGCCAGGCTCAGCCACGGAGGTCGCATGGCTCGCTCCCCGGAGACGCCCCGCCCGCCGGCCGTCGAGCGCCTGCTCGCCGCCGTCCGGCCGCGGCTGGCCGTCGAGCGTGAGCACGCCGCCATCCTGGCGGCCGCCCAGGCGGTGATCGCCCGTGAGCGGCAGCGGATCGCCGCCGGGACCCCCGGTCGTGACCTCGACGGTCTCGCCGACGAGCTGGTCGAGGAGCTCGACGCCCTGGCCGATCCACACCGGTCGGGCCTCGTCGGGGTGATCAACGCGACGGGCGTCCTGCTCCACACGAACCTCGGGCGGGCGGCCTGGCCGGCGGTCGCGATCGAGGCCGCGGCGGCCGCCGCGTCGGGCCCGACCCTGCTCGAGCTTGATCGGGCGACCGGTCGCCGGGGTGCCCGCTTCCGGATGGCCGAGGAGCACCTGATCGCGCTGACCGGCGCGGGCGACGCCCTGATCGCCAACAACAACGCGGCGGCCCTTGCCCTGGCCGTCGGCCTGGCCGGCAGGGGCGGCGGCGTGGCGGTCGCCCGGGGCGAGGTCCTCGAGATCGGCGGCGGGGTGCGGATTCCCGAGATCGTGCGGCGCAGCGGCGCCCGGCTGGTGGAGGTCGGTACGACGAACCGGACCCGGGTAGTCGACTTCGAGGAGGTCCTGGCCGACCGCCGGGCCCGGCTGGTCCTGCGGGTCCACCCCTCGAACTTCACGATCTCGGGCTTCGCCGAATCGCCCGACCTGGCGGGTGTCGCGGACGTCGCCCATCGGCATGGGGCGATCGTGGTCGACGACCTCGGCAGCGGGGCGCTGCTGCCGACCGAGCGCTTCGGCCTGGCTCACGAGCCGATGCCCGCCGAACGGCTGGCGGCCGGAGCCGACCTTGTCACCTTCAGCGGTGACAAGCTCGTCGGCGGCCCGCAGGCCGGCCTGATCGTCGGCCGGGCCGACCTCGTCGCCCGGCTGCGGAAGGATCCCCTGGCGCGGGCGACCCGGCCCGACAAGACGACGCTGGCGGCAGTCGGCGCGACGCTCGGCCTGTACCGGGCCGGCCTCGCCGCGAGCGAGGTCCCCCTCTGGCGAATGATCGGGGCGACGGCCGGGTCGATCCGGCTGCGGGCCGCGTCGATCGTGGCCGGGCTCCCGGCAGGGATCACGGTCGTCACGGTGGAGGCAGTCGAGTCGACGATCGGCGGGGGCTCCCTGCCGGGCGAGACGCTGCCCTCGTTCGGCCTCGTGATCCGGGCCGGCTCGGTGAGCCGCCGCCTGGACGCGCTGCGGCGGGGCGACCCCTGCGTGGTGGCCCGGATCGCCGACGGTGCGCTCGTCCTCGACCTGCGAACGGTCGATCCCGCCCAGGACGCACTGCTCGGCCGGGCGATCGCCGCGCTCCTCGGGGCCTGAGCGGGATCGCGCCGGGATGACCGTCGTCATCGGCACGGCCGGCCACATCGACCACGGCAAGACAGCGCTCCTGCGGGCGCTGACCGGGATCGATGCCGACCGCCTGCCCGAGGAACGCCGGCGGGGGATGACGATCGACGTCGGCTACGCCCACCTGCGCCTGGCCGACGGCACGGACCTCGACTTCGTCGACGTGCCCGGCCACGACCGGCTCGTCGGCAACATGCTCGTCGGCGCGGGCGAGGTCCAGGCGGCCCTCCTGGTGATCGCCGCCGATGACGGCCCGCGGGCCCAGACCCTCGAGCACCTGGCCCTCCTCGATGGGCTCCAGATCCGCGAGGGGATCGTCGCGGTCACGAAGGTCGACCTCGTCGACGACGCCCGGTTGGCCGAGGTCACGGAACGGGTCCGAGCCCTCCTGTCCGGCACGTCCCTCGAGGCCGCGCCGATCATCCCCGTCTCGTCGCTGTCCGGACAGGGCGTGGCGGACCTGGCGAACCAGCTGGTCGGGCTGCGCGACCGGGTCCTGGCCGCCTCGCCGGCCAGCCCGCCCGGGGCGCCGGTCCGGCTGGCGATCGATCGCTCGTTCGTGATCAAGGGCCGCGGCTCGGTGGTCACCGGCTCGTTGCGCGGCGGGCGGCTCGAGCGGGGCGTGCTGCTCCGCCTGGTCCCCGGCGAGCGCGAGGTCCGGGCGCGCGAGCTCCAGGTCCACGGCGCCGCCGTCGAGGCGGTGGAGGGGGGCGGTCGGGTCGCCGTCAACCTGGCCTCGATCGAGGTCGAGGAGCTGCCCCGGGGCAGCGTCCTGACCACCGATCCCGGGCTCCGCGCGAGCGCGACGATGGTCGCGGTCCTCGAGCCGGGCGGCAGGATCGCCCGGGCCACCGAGCTGGCTCCCGGTGCGGTGTTCCGGCTCCACCTCGGCACGGCGCAGGCTGCTGCGCGGATCGGCCGCGGCCGCTTCGACCTCGTGCCCCTCGACGCCGGCTGGTTCGTCGCCAGGATCCGGCTCGACCGGCCGATCGCGCTGGCCGACGACGACCGCTTCGTGCTGCGCCGGACGGCCGCCAGCCCGGTGATCGGCGGCCGGGTCCTCGATGCCGAGCCACCGGCCGGACCGGCCCGTCGGCGGGCGAGCCGGGAGCTGATCGCCGATCTTGCCGCCGAGGCTCCGATTGAGCGGGCGCGGGCCCTCGTTGCCCTCCACGGGGTGCTCGAGCTCCGGCGTGTCGACCCCGGCGGGGACACGATCGAGCGCGAGGGGCCGGCCGCCCTGGAGGACGCAGCGCTCGACGCCGTTCGCCTCGCCGGCCGGCTCGTCGCCCGATCCGTCGTCACGACCCTCGAGGATCAGGCGCTGGTGGCCGTGGCGGCCGCGGCAGACCCGGCTCGCGGCGTGCCCGGCGTGTCCAGAGCCGAGCTCAGGACCGCGCTCGTCCGGGCCCTGCGCCGTGCGGCGAGCGTGGACGGGCGACTGGCCGGCGCGATCGTCGACGGGCTGCTCGGCGCCCTCGTCGCGGGCGGCCGGCTGTCGCGCGACGGCGACCGGCTCAGGCTGCCGGGGGCGCCCGGCGCACCTCCCGTAGCCCCGGTCGCGGCGATGGACCGCCTCGAGCGGCTCCTGTCGACGCCGGGCCCACCGTCCATTCGTGCAGCGCTCAGGCTGAGTGGCTGCTCGCCCGAGGGGCTCCGGGCGCTGGAGACGGCCGGCCGGGTGATTCGGATCGAGGCGGATCTCGCCTACGCCGCCCCTGCCTATCGCGACCTGGCCGCCCTGGCCCTCCGCCTGGCGGCGGCCGGTCCCCTGACGCCCGCGGCCTATCGCGATGCGGCCGGCACGAGCCGCAAGTACGTCATGGCGATCCTCGAGGACCTCGACCGGCGCGGGATCCTGCGCCGGACCCCGGCCGGGCACCTGCCCGGTCCGCGAGCCGCCGTCGTCGCCGCGATCGGGCAGGCCGGAGCGTGATCCGCTCGGGGATCGTCCTGGCCGGCGGCGCCTCGCGCCGCTTCGGGGGCGACAAGCTGGCCGAGCCGATCGGCGGGGTCAGCCTGCTCGGCCACGCCGTTCGAGCGCTCGGCAGCGTCGTCGACGAGATCGTCGTCGTCATTGCCCCCGACCGGGTTCCACCCACGATCGATGCCGGCGCGGACGGTCCGCCCGTACGCCTCGTCCGTGATCCCGAGGCCTTCGGCGGTCCGCTCGTCGGGATCCGGACCGGCCTGGCCGCCGCCCAGGGGGCGACGGTGATCGTCGTCGGCGGGGACATGCCATCCCTCGTGCCGGCCGTCCTCGAGCTGCTCCTCCGCCGGCCGCCGGCGGAAATGGCCCCGGCTCTGGCCCCGGTTCTGGCCGCGGCGCTGGCCGATGAGGACGGGCGGCTCCGGCCCTTGCCCTGCGCCCTCGATCGGGCCAGCCGCCCTGGCCGCTGCCGATCAGCTCCTGGCGGGCGGCGAGCGGCGCCTTCGGGCGCTGCTCAGCGGTCTCGGGACAGTCGCCGTGCCGCGCTCGGACTGGGCGGCGATCGACCCTGCCGGGCTGACCCTGCGCGACGTCGACGAGCGCGCCGACCTGCCCTGAACGCCGCGAGACCCCGACCGGTCGATCGGGGTCTCGCAGGAGGAGGGTCCCGGTCCCGTGGGGAGGAGGGAGGACCGGGGGAGCAAGAGGTACGAGCGGAGTCTGGCCGGCGTTCGTTATCGCCGGCTTCGCCGTCCGTTAACGCTGCGTGTGACGGCCCTCAGATCCGGAAGGCCTCGCCGGCCCGCAGCCGCTCACGGCGCCGCCCCCGCCAGACCGTGACCCGGCCCGTCCCCCGCACCGTCCAGGCTCCGTCCCGGCCGATCGCCGCGGTGTCCTCGTCGATGCCCAGGACGACCGTGCCGCGTGGCGCCCGGGCGACCCGGACGGCGGCGAGGGTCTCGGGGAAGCGGTCGTAGTGGGGCAGCACGGCGGCATCCGCCACCAGGCCCAGGCCGGCCTGGAAGCCGAGCGGGATGTGGGGCGGCGTGCGAAAGCGCGCCAGCTGGGCGCACAGGACCATCGCCCCGGCCGAGCAGCCCGCGATCACGCTGCCCCGGGCGTGGGCGGCCAGGGCGGCGGCCCAGACGGCTGACCCGGACAGGACGTCGAGCAGGTAGTCCGGCTTGCCCCCGGACAGGTAGACCAGGTCGGCCTCGCCGACCGCCTGGGCATTCGCCGGATCGTCGGCGTCGGCCCGCTCCCGAACCGGCACCAGCTCGACCTCGGCCCCGAGGCGTTCGAAATGGTCGACGCCGAGGGTGGCCCAGCGTTGGAAGACGGCCTCGCCATCCGGCCAGGATGCCGTCGGCAGGACGGCCACCCGGGGCCGCGGGCGGCCGACCGATGCGAGGAGCTCGGCATCGATCGAGGCCATGACGGGAAGGAACTCGCCGGCGCCGACGAGTGCGATGGAACCGGGCATCGGCGGAGTCTAGCGCGGCTTCGCCCGACGGTCGTACGCCGGCGGGTGACCCACCTTGCGCTCGGGACGAGCGCTCCGGCACACTGGCCGGCGTGAATCGCCGCCAGCGCTGGACGATGGTCGCCGCCGTCCTCGGCTCGTCGATCGTCTTCCTCGACGGGACGATCGTGAATGTCGCCCTGCCGGCGATCGGCCAGAGCCTGCCCCACTCGATCGTCAGCGTCCTCGAGGGCCAGACGTACGTCACGAGCGGCTACCTGGCGACCCTGGCCGCGCTCCTGATCCTGGCCGGCGCCCTGGCCGACTTCTATGGCCGGCGGCGGGTCTTCATGATCGGCCTGGCCGGCTTCGGCCTGACCTCGATCCTGTGCGGGCTGTCGCCGAGCCTCGAGCTGCTGGTCGTGTTCCGGGTGCTCCAGGGCGCCGCCGGGGCGCTCCTCGTGCCCTGCTCGCTATCGATCATCACGGCCACGTTCGTCGAGCCGGCCCGCAGCCGGGCGTTCGGGATCTGGGCCGCGGCCACCTCGGCGACGACGATCCTCGGCCCGACCCTGGGCGGCCTGCTGATCCAGTCGATCAGCTGGCGGGTCGCCTTCCTGATCAACGTGCCGCTCGTCGTCATCGCCCTGTACGCCACCCTGACCTACGTCGAGGAGAGCCGCGACGAGCGGGCCACGGGCCGCTTCGACTGGCTCGGGCGCGATCGTCATCGCCCTGGCCGTCGGCGGGCTCGCCTTCGGCGCGATCCGCGGCCAGGCCCAGCAGTGGCACGACCCGGTCTCGTTCGCGGCGCTCGTCGTCGGCGCCATCGCCCTCGTCGCGTTCCCGGTCCTGATGCTCCGCCGGCCGAACCCGCTGATCCCGCTCGGCCTGTTCCGGGTCCGCGCCTTCGCGATGATCAACCTGTCGACGCTGCTGATCTACGGCGCGCTGTACGTGACCTTCGGCTTCCAGAGCCTGTTCCTGCAGGGGACCCTGGGCTATGCCGCCTTCGCCGCCGGCGCCGTGGGCCTGCCGACGGGCCTCCTCCTGACGTTCCTCTCGACCCGGATCGGGAGCATCGCCGGCCGGATCGGCGGCCGGCCGTTCCTGACGATCGGGCCGCTGATCATGGCCGCCGGCCTGCTCTGGTTCGCCCGGATCCCGTCGACGAGCGAGGCCTGGGCCAGCGGGCCGATCCCGCCGCTCGGCTACTGGGGCGACGTGTTCCCCGGGATCATCCTGTTCGGGATCGGGATCAGCATGGTCGTGGCACCGTTGACCAGCACCCTGATGAGCTCCGTCCCGGTGGCCAATGCCGGGCTCGCCTCGGCGATCAACAACGCGATCTCGCGGGTCGGCCAGCCGCTCCTGTCGGCGGTCATCTTCATCGTGATCACCGCCTCGTTCTACGGCTCGCTGGCAGCCAAGGTGCCCGGCCTCGATCCCAACGATCCGGCCCTGCGGGCCGCGGTCCAGCCGCTCAACCAGCCGGTCGCGGGCACGTCCGCGGCGATCGTGACGGCGGCTCGCGAGGCGTCGACCGACGCGTTCCACGAGTCGGCCCTGGTCGGGGCCGTCCTGCTGATCGCCGGGGCCGCCGTCAACTTCATCGGCCTGCGGGCCGGACCGGCGCCGAGCCGGGCCGATGGCGCGCCCGAGCCGGCCTCGCCGGCGGGATGACCAGCCCGCGCGACTGGGACGCGGCGACCTACGACCGGGTCGCCGACCCGATGACGCGCTGGGGCGGGACGGTCCTCGAGCGCCTGCCGCTCGGCGGCGACGAGACGATCCTCGACGCGGGCTGCGGATCGGGCCGGGTGACGGAGCTGCTCGCCCGGGCCCTGCCGGCGGGCCGGGTCATTGCCCTCGACGGCTCAGCGGCGATGCTCGACGAGGCGCGCGCCCGCCTGGCACCGTTCGGCGACCGGATCACGTTCGTCCAGGCCGACCTGCGCGCGCCGCTGCCTCTCGATGGACCGGTCGACGCGGTCTTCTCGACGGCGACATTCCACTGGCTGCCCGACCATGCCGCGCTCTTCCGCAACCTGGCCGCCGTCCTCCGGCCGGGCGGCCGGCTCGTCGCCCAGTGCGGCGGAGCGGGCAACATCGCCTCGGTCATGGCCGTCCTGGCCACGCTCGGCGACGGCTGGCTGGGTCCCTGGACGTTCGCCACGCCGGCCGATACCGCGGCGCGGCTGGCGGCGGCCGGCTTCGAGGAGATCGTCACCTGGCTCCAGCCCGAACCGACCGTCCTCGAGCCGGGAGCGCCGTTCGAGGCGTTCCTGCGGACGGTGATCCTGGGCGACCACCTCGAGCGGCTGCCGGAGGCCGAGCGCCCGCCGTTCGTGCGCGCGGTGGCGGCCGGCCTGCCCGCCGCGGTGATCGACTACGTCCGGCTGAACATCGACGCGCGGCGCGCCGCCTGACCAGGGGCCGGGTTCAGCTGGCCGAGTGGCTGCGGAAGCAGTCCGAGCAGTAGACCGGGCGGTCCATCCGGGGCTTGAACGGGACCTGGGCCTGGTTGCCGCACGACGAGCACAGGACGGCGAAGTACTCGCGGGCCGGCCGGTCGCCGCGCTCGTAGCCGCGCGGCCCGCCGATGTCGCGCAGGTCGTAATCGGACGACTCGCGGCCGGCCCGCCGGTTGGCGCGGCAGGTGGTGCAGCGCTTGGGATCGGAGACGAAGCCCTTCTGGACGTAGAACTCCTGGTCGGCCGCACTGTGGATGAACTCGACGCCGCAGTCGACGCAGGTGAGAGTCCGATCGGCGTAGGTCATTCCGTCCTCCTGGGAGCTGTGGTCATGGGGCGTGCCGGGACAGGGCGAGGCGGAGGACGGAAGCGAGCCGGCGAGTCCTACACAGGTGCCGCGCGATCCAGGTCCCGATGCCGAGGTCCCTGCTGGGGCACTCCGGTGTTCAGGCCGCGAGGATACCAAAGGTTCCCGAATTGGGCTGCCACCCGGTGCCAGCGAACCTGTCACAATTCGGCTCGACACTCGGGCTGGCGAGCGAGGGCAAGGGGGCTCCTCGCTCGCGCCACACCCGTCGCGGAGATCAGCCCGGGTCCGGCCGCTCGAGAACATCGAACCGACCCGCTGGAGGCGCCCGGCGATGCTCCGACTCCTGCAAACATCGGACGTGCATCTCGGAGCGCGCGACGCCGATCTGGGCGAGGCCGCCGCCACCCTCCGTGAGCGCCGTATGGCCGCCTTCGAGCGCGCCCTGGCCCTGGCGATCGCCGAGAAGGTCGACATCGTCCTGGTCGCCGGCGACCTGTTCGGCACGAACGCGGTCAGCGGCTCGATCGTCAAGCGGGTGGCCGCCGGCTTCGCCGGCCTGGCCGCCGCGGGGATCCGGACGGTGATCCTGCCCGGCGACCATGACCCGCTCGTCCCTGCCTCCGTCTACCACGCCTTCGACCTCGGCGAGCTGGCCGGCGCGCCGGGCTCGGTCGTCGTCCTCGACCCGGCGGCCGGCCCGTCGGGCGACCTTGCCCTGCCCGAGCTCGGGTTGACGATCACGGCCCGCTTCCCGGCCCCCGATCTGCCCGACGATCGCTGGCGGATCGGGCTTGTCCATCGTCTTGTCCGGCCGCGTGACGACGAGATCGCCGGTGCCGGGGTCGACTACCTGGCGGTAGGCGGGCCCCATGAGGAGGCATCGGGCAGTGCCGCCGACGTGGCCTGGGGCGCCAGCGGGGCACCCGACCCGGTCGACATCCGGCGTGACCGGGCCGGTGAGATCCTCCTCGTCCGGTTCGACGAGCGCGGCGACCGGCGGGCCGTGTCGGTCGAGCGACGCCGGGTGGGCGGCACGCGCTACGAGGCGATCAGCCTGGATCCGGGCGCATTTGCCGACGATGCGGCCCTGGCCGCCGCGATCGGGGCCCGAGCCGATGGCGGGGCCGGTGCCGACCTGATCCTCGACGTCCGGCTGAGCGGCACCTGGCCGGACGAGATCGAGGCCGATCCCGAGGCCCTCGAGGCCGCCCTGCGCTCGCGCTTCCTCAACCTGCGGATCCGGACCGAGGCCAGTCCCGTCCTGAGCGGCGCCGGGGCGCCGCCGCCGGAGACGGTCGCCGGCGCCTTCGTACGCGACCTCGAGGCCCGGATCGCGACCCCCGTCGAGGGCGATCCACCCCCGGACGAGCTGCGCGAGGCGCTCCGCCTCGGGCGCCGCCTGCTCGTCGGCGGGGGCGGGCGCTGATGGCCGCCTTCCGGATCGGCCGGATCCAGCTCCGCAACCTGCGCCGCCACGCCACCCTGGACCTGGCCCTGGCTCCTGGCCTGACGGTGGTCAAGGGCCCGAACGAGGCCGGCAAGTCGACCCTGGCAGAGGCGATCGAGCTCGGCCTGACGCCGGCCGGCGGCCGGACCGCCGACGAGCTGCGGACGTGGGGCGTGGCACCCGATGCGGCACCGAGCGTCGCGATCGAGTTCAGCCTCGATCCGGATGCCGACGGCGGCGGGGAGACCACGCCCGAACCCGGGGTTCGGGGCCAGCTGAGCCGCTCGTTCGGCCCGACCGGCGTGGTCAGCCGGCTGACGGTCGACGGCCAGTCGATCGACGATCCGGCCGCGATCGACGCCCGGCTGGCGGAGCTGACCGGGTTGCCGAGCGGATCGGTCTTCCGGGGGACCGCCCTCGTCGGCCACGGCGAGCTGCAGGGCATCTCGAGTGATGCGACGATCCGCCAGCGCCTGGCCGCCTCGATCACCGCGGCCGACCGCCGGACCGGCGAGGCCAAGGCGACCCTCGGGGCTGCGCTGGCCGATCTCCAGGACCGGGGCGAGGGCAACCCGGGCAGGGTCGGGGTCGCCGAGGCCGCGGTCGGGCGCTCGGCGACGATCGTTCAGTCCGGCGACGCCGCCCTGGCCCGGCTGATGGCCGACCGGGCCGCCGCGGTCGAGGCCGAGCGGGCCCAGGCCGCCGCCCTGGCCCACCTCCACGAACGCAAGGAGCTCCTCGAGCGGGCCCGCCAGGCCGAGCGGCTGACCGCCGAACGCGATGCCGCCACGGATCGGGCCCATCGCTACGCCGAGGCGATCACGATCGCCCGCGACCTGGCAACCCTGGCCGCCACGCACCCATCGAAGGAGCCGATCGCGATCCTGCGCCAGACCGTTGGCCGGCTGACCAACCTGGATGGCCGGATCAACGAGCTGAAGCGCTTGCTCGAGGGCGAGGTCCAGGTCGACTTCGAGGCCACGGCGCCCGAGCCGACCTGGCGGCTGCCGACGATTCTCGGCGCCCTCGCGATCCTGGCCGGGATCGGCCTGGCGGTCGCCGGGGCGCTGGTCGCCGGCCTGGGCGTCCTGCTCGGGGTGGGGATCGGGGTTGCCCTGATCGGCCTCGGCCTGATCGTCTTTGCCCGGCGCCGGCGCAGCTCGGCGATCGGCGTCGACCGGGCCAAGCAGCTGGCCGACGTCCAGATCGACCGGCGCCTGCGGGGCCGGTCGCAGCTCGAGAACGAGCTCAAGGAATGCGAAAGCGACTACGCCCAGCAGCTCAAGGGGATCAGCCAGCCCGACCTCGCCACGGCCCAGGCCGAGCTGGCCCAGGAAGAGGCGCACATCGCCCGGATCGACGAGCTGACCGCCCGCCTGGAGGGCCTCGTCGGCCGCGACGCCGTGGAGACCTTTCCGTCCAGCCGCGACTCGGCCCTGGCCGCCGCGGCGAGCCGCTCCGCCGACCTTGGCCGGCTGCCCGAGGAGGCCCGGGCCGACGGCGCCCGGGCCCGGCTCGAGGCCGAGGCCGCCGCCGCCGAGTCGGGCCTCGAGGTCGCCCGCCAGGCAGCCGCCACCACCCGGGCGGCGGTCGGGGCCAACCCGGTCGATTCAGAGCAGGCCAACGGTGAGGCCGAGCGGCTCGCCACCTGGCAGGCGCAGCTCGCCGGGCTCCAGCGGCGAGCCCGGATCCACCAGGCGGCCCTGGCCGGAATCGAGCGAGCCGAAGCCGCCACCACCGCCCTGACAAGTCGCTACGTCGAGCGCCGGGTCAATGCTGCGATCGGCCAGATGACCGGCGGGCGTTACCGCCGGGTGGCGATCGATGACGGCACGCTCGCGGTCCGGGTCTTCTCGGCCGACCGCAACGACTGGGTGCCGGTCGGGAGCCTCTCCGACGGGACGGCCGAGCAGGTCCTGCTGGCGGCCAGGATCGGGCTGGTCGGCTTCGTGACCGGCGGCCGGCTGCCGCCGCTCCTCCTCGACGACCCGTTTGCCGGCTACGACGACGCCCGGGCCGCCCGCTCGTTCGAGCTCCTCCGCCGGCTCGCGACCGGCCAGCAGATCGTCTACCTGACCACCTCGAACCGGTTCGACAAGGCCGGCGACGCGCTGGTCGAGCTGGCCGGGCCGACGACCCTCGATGGAGCCGGCGGACCGCCCTGAGCGTCGTCATCTTCGGGCTCCTGGCGGCCCTCAGCTGGGGCGCCGGCGACTTCGGCGGCGGGATCGCGGCCCGGCGTGGCCCGCTGCTGGGGATCGTCGTCGTCACCCAGTTCGTCGGCGCCGGGCTGACCCTGGCCCTGGCGCTGGCCCGGGCCGAGGCGCTGCCGCCGGCCTGGGAGGTCGGCTGGGCGGTGCTCGGCGGGGTGACCGGCGGGGTCGGGATCGTCGCCCTCTACCACGGCCTGGCCACCGGCCGGATGGGCGTCGTCGCCCCGATCAGCGGGGTCCTCGCGGCGGCGATCCCGGTCGCCCTGGGGATGGTCCTCCAGGGCCTGCCGGGTCCGGCCCGGCTGGCGGGCATGCTCTTCGCGCTGGGCGCGGTCGTCCTCGTCTCGCGGGCGGGCGGCCACGCCCGCCGCCGGGATGTCGGCCTGGGGATGCTGGCCGGCCTCGGGATCGCGCTGTTCAACATCGCCGTCAGCCGCTTCGCCAGCGGCCAGGTCTTCGCCCCGCTGACCATCGTCCGCTCGTCCGAGGGGCTCCTGTTCGTGGCGATCGTGCTCGTCGGCCGCCGGCCCTGGCGGCTGGCGCGGCCGGCCCTGCCCCTGGTGGTGCTGGTCGGGGCCCTGGACATGGGCGGCAACGCGTTCTACATCCTGGCGACCCAGGCCGGCCGGCTCGACGTCGCCACGATCCTGTCCTCGCTCTACCCGGTCACGACGGTGATCCTGGCCAGCCTGCTCCTGCGCGAGCGGATCCACGGCAGCCACCTCGCCGGGGTCCTGCTGGCGATCCTGGCGATCGTCCTGATCGGCCTCGGCTAGCCGAGCGCCCCGGCGATCAGGGCCAGGTGACGGTCATCGTCAGGGCCGTCGTCCCGAACCCGTCGTCGAGGTTGGCCAGCGTCCCGTTGTAGGCGGTTCCGGCCGCGACCACGAACGTGCCGGACGCGTGCGGGGCGTTGCCCGACGAGGTCAGGTCGTGGGGCGGGGTCGAGGCCGGCTCGACGAGCAGGGCGTAGTCGAACGCGTGGCCACCCCAGTCGCCCTTGAGCACGAGCGAGCCGCCCCGCGGGGTCGTCAGCTTGAACGTCGCCCCGTCGTATGGGTAGCCCTTGCCGTCGAAGCGGCCGTTGGTCAGGGTCACCGACGGGTGGAGGGTCCCGAAGGTCAGCGCGATGTCGAGGGTCGGCGCGTCGACGCCGCTGCCGATCGCGGTCAGGGTCCAGGTCGTCTTGGCCCGGACGGTCGTGCCGGTCAGGGTCGCCGACGGGCCGGTGTGGCAGAAGGCCGAGCCGCCCGCCGGCTTGAGGCAGGCGATCGCCCGCGCCGTGCCCGACGTCGGCTTGATCACGGCGACGACCGTGCCCGGTCCCTCGGTCGCGAAGCTGAACGTCCGGGCCAGGCCGGCCAGGGCGCCCTTCTGGGCATCGAGCTTCATCGCCGTGAAGGTGATCGTGGTCAGGTTCGCCTGCGGTGTCGGCGACGGCTTCGGCGTCGGTGAGGCGGCCGGCAGCGACGCTACGGCCGACGGCGCAACCGACGGCACGCCGGAGGCGCTGCTCGACGGCGCGGTCGAGCCGCCGGCGGCCGTCGTCGGGCTGGGCAGGACGGCCGGGCTCGGTCCACCGCCGATCACGACCGCGGCCGTGATCCCGCCGAGCAGGGCGAGGACGACGGCCAGGATGATCGCGATGGTCCGCCAGCGGTCGTTCACGGCATGCGTCTCCTGGTGCGGCGAGGCAACGCCGGTAGCGACAGGGTAGCCGCCCCGGCCGGCGCCGTCAGCCCCACGGTCGTCCCATCGACCGCGGCCGAATCGGTGAGGATCACGAGCGCCGCGAAGCCTTCGGCGTCGAGCTCGCCTCGGTCGAGGCTCCGGCGCAGGTCGGCCAGCTGGCGCCGGACGGCCGCTTCGGGCACGACCCGGCCCGGCCGGCCGGCGTTGCGCTCGAGGCAGGTCGCCGCCGGCAGGTCGAGGACGATCGCGACGGCCGGCCGGTCGTGGCGGACCGCGAGACGGCGGAGTGGTCGCCGGGCGATCGCCCTGACGTTCGTGGCATCGATGACCGTCAGGCGGCCAGCCGCCAGCCGCCGCTCGGCCCGGTCGTGGAGCAGCCGGAAGGCGATGCGGCTGACCGCCTGGTTGGCCGGGTCGCCGCTCAGCTCGGCGCGCAGGGCGTCGGACGAGAGGACGGCGTCAGGCTGGAACAGCCGCGCGGCGAGGCTCGTCTTGCCCGAGCCCGCGGCGCCCACGAGCAGGACGAGGGCGTTGGCCGGGAGGGCGATCGTCAGGGGCGGGTTGGTCATCGGCGAGATCATGCCCCGCGCGGCGCCGCGCCGGGCGGGGCGGCCGTTCGGGTAGCCTTGGCCCGGTGAGCCCAGCACCAGCGTCCGAGGACCGAACCCGGGAGCCGGCGACCGACCAGGAGCACCGGCCCGGCCAGGACTGGCGGATCCTGCTCGTGATCTTCTGCCTGACCTCGGTCGTGGAGAGCCTGGGCGTCAGCCAGATCTTCGCCTTCGCCCCCACCTACCTGCTCCAGATGGGCGTGACCGGTCCCGACCGGCTGCGCTTCGTGGGCCTGTTCAGCGCCCTGATCTTCATCGTCGGTGCGCCGCTCGTGCCGCTGTGGGGGGTGTGGGCCGACAAGTACAGCCGGAAGGTCGTGATCGTCCGGAGCGCCGTGGTCGAGGCCCTCGTGTTCGCCTGCGTCGCCCTCAGCCGCGAGCCGTGGCAGCTGGCCGGCTCGATGCTCCTGGTCGGGTTCCAGCTGGGCAACACCGGGGTGATGCTCGCGGCGATCCGGGACAGCACGCCTCGTCCGCGGCTGGGCACGGCGATCGCCCTGTTCGGGGCCAGCGGGCCGATCGGGATGGCCGTCGGCCCGATCCTCGGCGGCCGGATCGTCGACGGACTCGGACAGGGCCTGCCGGTCGTCTTCTGGGTCTCCTCGGCGCTCTCGCTCGGGACCGCCCTGCTCGTCACGTTCGGGTCGAAGGAGGTCCGCCCCACCGTCGTGCCCGAGGGCCGGGTCGTCCAGCTCGCGTTCGGAGCGATCCGGGGCGTCCTGACCGATCCGGCGATCCGCCGGATCTTCCTGATCTTCGGGGTTGCCTTCCTCGGCGCCCAGATGAGCCGGCCCTACCTGCCGGTCCTGGTCGAGGCGGCCAACGGCCGGGTGGACCTGGCCAGCGCGATCGGCTTCGTGACCGGCACCGCGGCCCTGGTCGGGGCGCTCGTCTCGCCGATCGGCGGCTGGATCGGCGACCGGATCGGCTTCCGGCCGGTGCTCATCGGCGGGCTGCTGCTGGGCGGCGTCTCGGCCGCCGCCCTGCCGCTGCTGCCGAGCGTCGGCAGCCTGGCGATCGGCGTCCTCGTCTTCGGGGCGTGTTACTCGGTCGAGGCCGCGATGGTCTTCGGCCTGCTCGCGACGGAGGTCCCGGCCGAGCGCCGGTCGGCAACCCTCAACCTGGTCTACCTGCCGCTCTACGCGGCGGGGATCATCGGGCCGGTCCTCGGCGCGCTCGTCGTCGGGGTCGGGATCTGGGCACCGTTCGCCGCAGCGTCGGCGGTCTTCATCCTGGGCGGGCTGAGCATCGGCCTGCTCGGCCGTCGCTCGAGCCGGACCACCGGCCCGGCCGCCCAGGCCGACTGAGCCAGGCCCGACGAAGCCAGGCCCGCAGCCAGCCCAACGACCACGGCCGACCGACTCAGGCCGGGGCGCCCAGCCGATCGCCCCGCGCCCGGGCCCGGGATTCCTTCACGGGCGACCGGCGCCACGAGCCGCTCCGGCGCGACCAGAAATCGGCCCGGCGCGGGTCGCGCAGGGGAATGATCGCCAGGAGGATCGTCAGGCCGCCGTACCACAGGGCGGGCAGGGCCAGCATCGCGGCGACCGGCACCGCCCAGCGGCGATCGGTCCGGGCGCCCCAGACGACGACGCCGAGGGCGATCGGCAGGCGGAACCAGAGCGAGATCGGGACGGCCGCCCAGGTCCCGTTCGTCTTGCCGATGCTGGCGCCGATCACGCCCAGCCACTCGAGCCAGGCGCGCGGGCCGATCAGGAACGACGCGGCGGCGATCGCAGCAGTCGCCCCGAGGGCGATCATCAGCGACTGCCACTCGCGCCGGACGACGAACCAGACGAGGCCGATCCCGGGGGTGATCTTGGTCAGCAGGATGAGCGACCAGGCGGCCGGGTAGCGGAAGCCGACGACGATCGCGCTGGCCACCAGCAGGTGGATGTTGCCGCCGATCAGCTCGGGGACCGAGACGAGCACGGCCAAAGCGAACAGGCGCGGCCCGGACAGGAACCGGACGGCGATCAACAGGAGGATCGTCCAGACCGCCAGGAAGGGCTCCCAGGCGAGAACCTTGAGCGGGGCCAGGAGCTGCAGGAAGGCCGGCGAGTAGACGTAGGCGATCGGTGCGGTCCACTCCGACAGGGCGTACGGGGCGTCGAAGCCCGGCACCCAGTAGCAGCGCGCATCCTGGCCGGCGATCAGGAACCGGCTCCACGGCTCGCCGAATGTCCAGACGACGAGCCAGATCGCGACGGCTGCGCCGATCCCGACCATCTCGATCGAGATCCGCGGCCGCTCGAAGCGGGGCCCCGCGCTGGCCGAGGCGAAGCCGCCCGGTGCCATCGTCATGGCGTCAGGCCGGGCAGGTCCCGGTCGAGCGGACCGGTGTAGCGCATGTCGGGCCGGATCAGCTTGTCGAGGCCGGCCTGCTCGATCGCGTGGGCGGTCCAGCCGGCGTGGCGCGCGAGGGCAAAGGTCGCCGGGAACAGGTCGGGCGTCAGGCCGACGCCCTCGAGGACGGCGGCCGCGTAGTACTCGACGTTGGTCTTCAGGATTCGGCCCGGCTTCATCTCGGCCAGGACGCGCAGGACCACGTCCTCGACGGCGATCGCCAGGTCGAGCCAGTCGGGTCGTTCGTCCATGGCCTCGGCCACCTGGCGTAGGGCGGCGGCCCGCGGGTCGTAGGCCCGGTAGACGCGGTGGCCGAAGCCCATGATCCGGCCGTGGTCGGCGATCGTCTGGCGGGCCCACGCCTCGGCATGGTCGATCGAGCCGATCTCGTGGAGCTGGCTGACGACCTCGGCCGGGGCGCCGCCATGGAGCGGGCCCTTGAGGGCGCCGATCGCTCCGCACACCGCCGAGGCGAGGTCCGAGCGGGTCGCGATGATCACCCGGGCGGTGAATGTGGAGGCGTTGAGCCCGTGCTCGGCGCCGACGATGAAATAGGCCTCGAGGGCACGGGCTGCGGCCGGATCCGGCGGCGCACCGGTGAGCTGCTGGAGGAAGCCGGAGGCCAGGTCCAGCGAGGGATCCGGCTCGACCGGCTCGAGGCCGCGGCGCAGCCGGCCGAATGCGGCCAGGGCCGACGGCGAGAAGGCCGTCAGCTCGCGTGCCTGCTCAGGCGTCGGCGGCCAGCTGAGCCGCTTCGTGGCGCCCCAGACCGAGACCGCCGTGCGCAGGGCGTCCATCGGATGAGCGTCGTGGGGCAGCTCGCGCAGGCTGGCCATGACCGGCGCCGGGACCGGTTCCGGGTGGAGCTCGACGCCCGGGTGCCACTCGCCGGTCCAGAGCAGGTCGGCGACCTCGGCATACGTGCCGCGGGTCACCAGCTGGCCGATCGGATAGCCCCGGTACAGCAGCCGGCCGCGGGCGCCGTCGACCAGGCCAATGGCGCTTTCGGCGCCGATCACGCCGGCCAGCCCGGGCGAATACGGCCGGGCGTCGATCGTCGCCGGGTCAGGCGAAGTCGAGCCCGTCGCCTGCGGGCTGATCACATCCGTCATGGATTGATGGTAACGCGTGCGTCGAGGAAGGCCTCGACGGCGGCCACGAACGCGGCCGGATCGGTGTGGTGGGCGGCGTGCTTCTGGCCGGCCAGGGTCACGATCCGGCCGTGCGCCAGGAGGGCGTCGAGCTCGGCGGTGCCCGCCCTGAAGATCGCCGGGCTGGCGCCCCCGACGAGCTGGAGGACCGGGTTCCGGATCTCCCCGAGCCGCTCGACGCCGGCGTCACGGCCCGCCTCGGCGCGCAGCTCGCGGATCGCCGTCGGCGAGGCGGCCACCCGAACCGGCCAGGTCGGCGACCGCCGGTAGGCCTCGACCTCGGCCTCGGACAGGCCGACGACCCGGCCCATGAAGGTGGCCATCACGGCATCCAGGTCGCCCCGGGCGACGAGGCCGTCGAGCTGGGCGAGCAGGTCCGGATCGTGGAAGGCCCGACCGGCCGGCGCCGGAGCGCCCTCGTACACGACCAGCCGGCGCAGGTTGGCCGTCAGTCGCGCGGCGCCCAGCCCGCACCGGCCGCCGAACGAGTGGCCGAGGACGTCGACCGGGCCGCCGCGCTCGGCCGCCAGCCAGTCGACCACGGCAGCCACGTCGGCGTACTCGCGCTCGATCGAATACGGCGGCTGGTCACCGCTTGCGCCCCGGCCGCGTCGATCGATCGCGACGACCCGGCGGTGCTCCGCGAGGCGCGGTCCCACGGTCCGGAATGCCGTGTGGTCGGCGGTCGCACCGTGGACCAGGACGAGCGGCGGTGCCTCCGTCGGTGCCCCGGGCGTCGCCGGATGCTCCGCCCACCACGCGATCCAGGTGCCGTCGGGCGAGGCGACGAACCCGTCGGGCGACGACGGCCCGGTCATCCCGGCCCGGTCATCCCGGCGGCCGCTCATCACCCTCGGCCGCAGCCGGGCGGCCGCGGCTGCGTCGAGGAGCCAGGTCGCCGAGGTGCGCCGGGCGAGCTGGGCCGGCAGGCCGTCTGCCGCCGCCGGGTCGAGCCGCGGGCCGTCGAGGATCCGGGCGAGGACGTCGGCCTTGGCCGAACCGCTGGCCATCACCAGGATCGCCGGCGCGGCATCGAGGATCACCGGGTTGAACGTGACCCGGGGCAGGTGCGGCTCGACGTGGGTCGGGGCCGGGATCGCCAGGGCCAGCTCCCGGGCACCGATCGCCGGGCTGCCCGGGAAGACCGACAGGAGGTGGCCGTCGGGTCCGATCCCGAGCAGGATCAGGTCGAAGGCCGGGATGCCGGCCGGCGACAGGGGCACCTCGGCGGTCGCCTCGGCGGCATAGGTCCGGGCGCACCAGTCCGGTCCGAGATCCTCGGCGATCGCCCGGCCGGCCGGCCACGGATGGACCTGGTCGACCGGGATCGGCACCCCGTGCACCTCGTCGAGCAGGATCTCGTCCACGCCGAGGACGTTCGAGAGCGGATGATCGTGGGGCACGTAGCGATCGTCACCCCACCACAGGTGGACGCGCGACCAGGGCACTCGCTCGCGCAGCGGCGATTGGATCAGGCGCACGTATAGCCCGGCCGGCGTCGAGCCACCGGTCGTTGCCAGGTCGGCCCGGCCCCGCCGCTCGACGGCCGCGATCAGCGCCTCGGCCACCCGCGCGGCGGCGGCATCGGCCAGTGCCTCCGGGTCGGCCACGACGACGAGCGCCGGCTCGCCCGGATCGGCCGCGGTCTGGTTCATGGCCACGTCCTCCACTAGTCGGCCGCTGCGATCGCCGCGGCCATCCGGACGGCATCGTCGGCGACCCGGTCCCGGCCGCCCGACTCGATCGCCTCGGCCAGCAGGTCGGCCTCGGTCCGGCGGGCCGCGTTGAACCGGCGGTCGAGGATCTCCACGCCGTCCTGCCAGGCCCGCACGCCGACCGACTCGGCCTCGGCCGTGACGTCGATCCGGAGCTCCGAGCCGCGCCGCTCGCAGAGCAGCTCGACCCGCAGGGTCGTCCCGGCCGGTGTCGCCGACAGGATCGGCCGGATCACGACGGCGACGTCGGTCGTGCCCTGGCGGAGTGTGGCGGCGTGACCCCGGCCGGGCGACGGCCGCGCGCCCGGGCCGGGGCGGGACGGGCGCGCCGCCGACCGGCGCGAGCGGCCTGACGACCTGCAGCCCGAGGCGCGAGCCGAGCCAGGCGACGTGGTAGAGCGGCTTGACCAGGTTCGTCCGGCCCGGCAGCCCCGACTCGTCGTGGGTGCTGTAGGTCACGGCCACCCGCCGCAGCGAGCGCAGGTAGGGCAGGAACTCGGGCATGTCGAAGGTCGACGCGATCGCCTCGCGCCAGCGTGACTGGCGGGCCAGGGCGAAGTCCGAGACGGCGGTCCGGGTGGTCGTGGCGACCCGGGCCAGCTCGCGCAGGCGGGCCAGCCCGTCGCCCCGCCAGGACGAGCCGTCGACGACCAGCCGATCGGCCGAGGCGAGCACGTCGCGCGCCTGCTGGCTCTCGAGGTGGGCCTCGCCCGGCCACCAGACCACGACCGGCAGGTCGTGGATCAGGAGCGGCTCGACGATCGCCGCCAGGTGCCGGCCGGTGTCGCCGCCGGCGGTGATATAGATCGTCTCGGCACAGGTCTCGGGCGCGTCCGGCCGGGGCAGGATGCACTGGGCGGTGATCCGGGCGTCGAGCCAGCCCGGGCCGTCCGGGTCGGCGGAGCTGAGGATCATCGTCCGCGACGGATGGCGTCCCGTGAGCTGACCGATGATCGCGGCGCCGTGCTCGCCATCCTCGGCCTGCTGGGCGATGACGACCAGGTTCATCACGCTCGTCCGGGCGGCGATGTTGCGGACCTCGACCCCGTCGACCTCGGCGGTCAGCTTGGGCTGGGCCCAGATCCGGGCCAGCTCACGCTCGATCCCGTCGATCGACGAGGCGCGCGACGCCCAGCGCAGCTGGGGCGTGCCGACCGGGACCGCCGTGCCGACCGCGATCGGGCCGCCGCTCGGCGCCGACGAGGCCATCAGCCCTGCGCCCCGGGCATCAGATGCGGCGCCAGCGCCGGCCGTCGCGGGCCATCAGCTCGTCGGCCTCGGCCGGGCCCCACGATCCGGCGGCGTAGTTCGGGAAGGCCGGCGGGGGCATGTCGATCCAGGTCTCGAGGATCGGGGTCACGATCGACCAGGCCTCCTCGACCTCGTCCGCCCGGGTGAACAGCGAGGCATCGCCGAGGAGCGCGTCGAGGATCAGCGTCTCGTACGCCTCGGGCGAGTCGACGCTGAACGCCGAGCCGTAGGTGAAGTCCATGTTCACGTTGCGCACGTCGATGCCCAGGCCGGGCACCTTGGCACTGAAGCGCAGGAGGATTCCTTCATCCGGCTGGATTCGCATCGCGAGCAGGTTGGGCTCGGGCTCGGCCGCCGTGTCGCGGAAGAGCCGGTGGGGGACGGCCTTGAACTGGATCGCGATCTCGGACGCCCGCTTGGGCAGGCGCTTGCCGCTCCGCACGTAGAACGGGACGCCGGCCCAGCGCCAGTCGTCGATCGTGAACCGGGCCGCGACGTACGTCTCGGTCTCGGATTCGGGATCGACGTGCTCCTCGGCCCGGTAGCCCAGGACGTGGGCGGCGGCGACCCAGCCCGGCCCGTACTGGCCGCGGACCACGTCGCGCCGGATCTCCTCGGGGCTCATCGGCGAGATCGCCCGGAGGACCTTGACCTTCTCGTCGCGCAGCGCCTCGGCCTCGAACGCCGCGGGCGGCTCCATCGCGACGAGGGCCAGGAGCTGCATCAGGTGGTTCTGGAGGAAGTCGCGCGAGGCGCCCGTCTCCTCGTAGAAGGCGCCCCGGGTCTCGACCCCGATCGATTCGGCGACGGTGATCTGGACATGGTCGACGTAGCGCCGATTCCAGAGCGGCTCGAAGATCCCGTTGCCGAACCGGAAGACCATCAGGTTGCGGACCGTCTCCTTGCCCAGGTAGTGGTCGATCCGGTAGACCTGATTCTCGCGGAAGACCTTGCCGACCTCGCGATTGAGGCGCATCGCCGAGTCCAGGTCGCGGCCGAACGGCTTCTCGATGACGACCCGCCGCCAGCCGCCGCCGTGGACCTCGTGGTCGAGGCCCACCCGGCCGAGCTGGGCGACGACCTCGGCGAAGGCCGACGGCTGGGTGGCCAGGTAGAACAGGCGATTGCCCCCGGTGCCGTGCTCGAGGTCGATCGCCTCGAGGCGCTGGGAGAGCCGGTCGAACGCCTCGGGCTCACCAAAGTCACCTTGCAGGTACACGACCCGGGCGACGAACTCGTCGACCAGGGCGGGCTCGACCGGGACCCGTGAGTAGAGCCCCAGCGAGGCCGCGATCTCGGCCCGGAAGGCATCCTGCTCGTACGGCCGCCGGCCGAAGGCGACGAGCATGAACTCGTGGGGCAGCAGATTCGTCCGGCGGAGCTGGTAGAGGGCCGGCAGGACCTTGCGATGGGCGAGGTCGCCGGTGGCGCCGAACAGGACGACGACGCACGGGTCGGGCACCCGCTCGAGGCGGAGGCCCTGGCGGAGCGGGTTGGCGGCCTTCGACTCCTTCGCCTTGCGCTTGCCACCCTGGGCTTCAGCGCAGGTCGCGAATTGTCCGCGGCGCGTCCCTCGTGGTCACGAGCAGGCCGTCACGAGGCGGCGGTCACGAGTTGGACAAGGCCGCGCCGAGCGCCTTCTCGAGGGCCGCCAGGCCGGCATCGGGATCCGCCTCGAGGTGGACCCGCAGGACGGGCAGGTCATGGCTCTCGAGGGCGCCGAAGTCCCCGGCGGCCTGGGCGTCGATCAGCTGGCCGAAGGTATACGGCCAGCCCGGGATCTGGCGATCCTGGGGATGATCGGCGGTGAGCTGGAAGAAGAGGCCGATCGGCGCGCCGCCCTTGTGCAGCTGGCCGGTCGAATGGAGGAAGCGCGGGCCGTAGCCCGAGGTCGTCGCCCGGCCGGTCCGGTCGCGGAGCAGGGTCCGGATCCGGGCCAGCGCGGCATCCCGCTCGGGGGTTGGCGCGATGTACGCCTGGAGGGCCAGGTAGGCAGCCGGCTTCGCCCGGGCCAGGTGGCGGCGGAGGGCCGCCTCCAGGCTGTCGGCCGGACCGCCGGCGTTCAGTCCCTTGTCGCCGACCAGGGCCAGGCCGTCACCCGCCGCGAGCAGCTCGACCGCTGCCGGCGGAGCCTCGTGCAAGCGGGCATCGGCCGCCTCGCCGTGCCGGGCGAGGAGCTGCCGGGTCAGGATCTTCGCCTCCTCGACGTTGGGCTGGTCGAACGGGTCAATCTCCAGCACGGCGCCGGCGATCGCGGTGGCGACCTCCCAGCGGATGAACTCCCCGCCGAGATCGATCGGGTCGGCCAGGTCGATCCGGATCACCGGGTGGCCGGCGGCGGCCAGCTGGTCGAGCAGGGCGTCGGCGGTCGTGCCGGCGGGCGTCGGAGCGGGGCCCTTCGAGCCGGCCAGGCGGAGCCGGACGAAGGCCCGGTCGGAGCCGTACGCGCCGACCTCGCCGAGCGGCTCGAGATCGACGGGGACGATGCCCACGCCGTGCTTGCCGGTGCTCTCCGCGATGAGCTGCTCGAGCCACGATCCGAACGAGGCAATCTCAGGATCGGCGATGAACGTGACCTTGTCGCGGCCCGCCCCGGCCGGCGCCGCGAGGGCCAGCGTTCCGAGCGCCAGGCCCAGGGCGAGGCCCGGGTTGGTGGCCGGTTCCGGGTCCTGGCAGCGCTCGAGCATGTCCGTGGCGGAGCCCAGCAGGTCGGCCAGCGACAAGCCGATCACGCTGGCCGGCACGAGTCCGACGTAGGTCAGGGCCGAATACCGCCCGCCGATGTCGGGCGGGTTGAGGAAGACCTCCCGGAGCTCGTCGTGGTGGGGGATCGCGGCGATGCTCTTGCCCGGGTCGCTGATCGCGGCGATCAGCGTGCCGGGGCCCTCGTGGTGCTCGTGGCGGGCATCGAGGGCGGCCCGGATCCGGGCCCAGGCGTCGGCCTGGAAGGCGAGCGGCTCGGTCGTCGTGCCCGACTTGCTGGCAACGATGAAGAGGGTCGAGAGGGGATCGAGGTCGTCGACGATCGCGCCGACGGCGACCGGGTCGGTCGAGTCGAGGACGCGCAGCTCGAGCCAGTCCGGGCCGGACCCGAACGTCCGCAGGAGGACCTCCGGGGCGAGGCTGCTGCCGCCCATGCCGGCGACCACCGCGGCCCGGAAGCCGTCGGTCCGGAGGCCGTCGCCGAAGCCCTCCAGGGCCGGGATCTGGGTCCGGAAGTGGGCCGGCGAGGCGAGCCAGCCGAGCCGGTCGGAGATCGCTGCCTGGACCACCGGGTCGCTCGACCAGAGCGTGGGATCGCCGTCGAAGAGGCGCTTCGCCCACAGCTCGCTCTGGGCCCGGTCGGCCGCCGCGAGCCAGGCCTTCGAGGCGGCTCCGAGCTCGAGCCCGGGCGCGGTCGGCGCGCCCGCCGGAACGGTGTCGGTCATCTGCTGCCTCCCGGCCTGGTCGTGGACTGGCTGCTGGTCACGGCCGCCCTTCGGCCGCCTCGATCGCCCGGATCTTGTCGACCCGCCGGCGGTGGCGGGGGGCGTTGCTGAACCTGGCCCCAAGGTAGGCCCGGACGATGTCGAGGGCCAGCTCGAGACCCACGATCCGGCCGCCGAGGCACAGGACGTTGAGGTCGTCGTGCTCGACGCCCTGGTGGGCGGAGTACGTGTCGTGGCAGACCGAGGCGCGGACCCCGACCATCTTCGAGGCGGCGACCGAGGCGCCGACGCCGCTGCCGCAGATCAGGACGCCCCGCTCCGCCTCGCCGCGCTGGATCGCCCCGCCAAGCCGGATCGCGAAGTCTGGGTAGTCGTCGGTCGGGTCCGATCCGTCGCCACCCAGGTCGATCAGCTCGTCGATCGTGCCCTCGGCCTCGAGCCGGGCCAGGAGCTCGGCCTTGAGCTCGGCTCCGCCATGATCGGCCGCGAACGCAACGCGCATCGTCAGCTCGCCCGAGGACCGTCGGGCCGGATCGGGTGGCCCAGGCCGAGGCCGGCCGGCTGGTGGCCCGGATCGACGGTCGGGATCCGGCCGTGGAGCCCGTCCCGGACGACCCGCCGGCCGATCTCGGCCACGTGCTCGGGCGTGAACCCGAAGTGCTCGAGCATCGGTCGGCCGCCGGGGCCGAGGCCCCGAAGTGGTCGATCGCCGATGATCGCCCCGTCAGCGTCCGGCGTAGCGGTCCCAGCCGAGGCTGACCGCTGCCTCGACCGTGACCCGCTTCGAGGCGGTCGGCGGCAGGACCGATTCGCGGTAGGCCTCGTCCTGGCGCTCGAACGCCGCGAAGCAGGGCAGGCTGACGAGGCGGGTCCGGATCCCGTCGGCCTCGAGCGCATCGCGGGCCAGTGCCGCGACGCCCAGCTCCGAGCCGCGTGGCGACCAGGATCAGGTCGATCGCGCCCGGGCCGCCGCTCGATCTCGCGCAGGACGTAGCCGCCCCGCCGGACGCCGTCGCGGGCCGCGGCGGCGGTCTCGGGCAGGGTTGTCAGCTTCTGGCGGGTCAGGCCGAGCGCGACCGGTCCGTCGCGCCGCTCGATCGACAGGGCCCACGCGGCGACGGCCTCGTTGGCGTCGCCCGGCCGGACGTACCACAGGTTGGGGATCGCCCGCAGGGCGGCTGGCTGCTCGACCGGCTGATGGGTCGGCCCGTCTTCGCCCAGGCCGACCGAGTCGTGGGTCCAGACGTAGGTCACGCGGCAGGCCGGCCAGTGCCGCCAGGCGGACCGAACCGCGCATGTAGTCGCTGAACGTGAGGAACGTGCCGCAGTACGGCATGAAGCCGCCGTGGTAGGCGATCCCGTTGGCGATCCCGCCCATCGCGTGCTCGCGCACCCCGAAGCGCAGGTTGCGGCCCGGCTCGTCGGTCGAGAAGTCGCCGGCGCCCTTGATGTCGGTCAGGTTTGACTCGGACAGGTCGGCCGCGCCGCCGAACAGGCCGGGCAGGACCGGCGCGAGGGCGTTGATCGCCGCCTGGCTCACCTGCCGGGTGGCGAAGTCCTCGCCGACGGCGTAGCTCGGCAGGGCCGCCTGCCAGCCGTCGGGCAGCCGTCCAGCGAGCCGACGCCGGAGCTGGGCACCCAGCTCGGGGTGGTCGCCCTCGTAGCGCTCCAGCTCGGCGTTCCAGGCCTCGACCAGCGCCTGGCCCTCGGGAATCGCCCGGCGGAAGACGTCGAGCGCCTCGTCGGGGATGTAGAAGTGGCGATCCGGGTCCCAGCCGTAGGCCTCCTTCGTCAGGCGGACCTCGTCCTCGCCGAGCGGCGAGCCATGCGCCTTCTGGGTGTCCTGCTTGTGGGGCGAGCCGTAGCCGATGTGGGTCCGGACCGCGACCAGGCTCGGCCGGCCATCCTCCTGGGCGGCCCGGATCGCCGCACTGATCGCCTCGACGTCGTTGCCGTCGGCGACCTGCCGGGTGTCCCAGCCGTACGCGTCGAAGCGCTCGAGGACGTTCTCGGAGAACGCCATCGCGGTCGGCCCGTCGAGCTGGATTCCGTTGTCGTCGTAGAGCAGGACGAGCTTGCGCAGCCTGAGGTGACCGGCCAGCGAGGCCGCCTCCGAGGCGATCCCTTCCTGCATGTCGCCGTCCGAGCAGATGCCGTAGGTCCAGTGGTCGATGATCTCGTGATCAGGCCGGTTGAACTCGTGGGCGAGGCGGCGCTCGGCGATCGCCATCCCGACGGCGTTGGCGACGCCCTGGCCGAGGGGTCCGGTCGTGGCCTCGACCCCGGGCGTCAGGCCGTACTCCGGATGGCCGGGCGTCCGCGAGCCCCATTGCCGGAACGATTCGATGTCGTCGAGGCTGAGGTCGTAGCCGGTCAGGTGAAGGAGCGAGTAGAGGAGCATCGAGGCATGACCGGCCGACAGGACGAAACGATCGCGGTTCGGCCAGTCGGGGACGGTGGGGGCGTGGCGCAGGAACCGGGTCCACAGGGTGAAGGCCATCGGGGCCATGCCCATCGGAGCCCCGGGATGGCCCGAGTTGGCCTTCTGGACGGCGTCGATCGAGAGCGTCCGGATCGTGTTGATCGCGAGCAGGTCGAGCGCGTCCGGGGCCAGGGTCATGGCGATGTCGTGCTCCATCCAGGGTCCGATTCGGGCGGCACCGGCCGGCCGCCGAGGGGCCCGGTCATTGTAGTGCGCCCCGCACGACCGGCCGGTCCACGGGCCTCCGGCTGGTCGCTATCCTCGACGCGATGCCGAACCGCCTGGCCGTTCCGAGCCGCCTCGCCCGCCGGGCTGCCCGTCCCCTCGGCCGGCCGGCTCGTCGACCGGCACGGATCGTCGTGATCGGCGACCTGACCCTCGACGTCGTCCTGGGGCCCGAGCGGGAGCTGGCCAGCGGCACGGACGTGCCGGGCATCGTCCGGCTGCGCCAGGGTGGCTCCGCGGCCAACGCTGCGCGCTGGTTCGGCCGGCTGGGGGCCCGGACCCAGCTGATCTGTGCGGTCGGCCGCGACGGTCCCGGCCGGGCGCTGGTCGAGGCGGTGCGCGGCGACGGGGTCGTCGTCCATGCCGCCCGGGTCGCCGGCCGGCCGACGGGCCGGATCGGCGTCCTGCTGGCGGCCGACGGGGAGCGTTCGTTCGTGGCCGATCGGGGGGCCGCCGACCAGCTCGCACCCGGGGATCTGCGCGGGACCTGGTTCAAGGCGGCCGATCTCGTCCACGTGCCGCTCTACTCGCTCCTCGGCGCCCCGCTCGGAGCCGCCGGGCGCGAGGCGGTCCGGCTCGGCCGCGAGGCCGGCGCCGCGATCAGCCTCGATCTCGCCTCGGTCGGCCCGCTCCTGGCCGACGGCCGCCCGGCCGCCCTGGCCCTCGTCCGCTCGGTCGCGCCGGACGTGCTGCTGGGGACGGCACCTGAGCTGGGGGCCCTGCTCGATTCGGCGAACCGGGCGGTGATCGGCGCGCGGGCGCTGGCCCTGGCCCGGGTCGTCATCGTCAAGCGCGGCGGCAACGGCGCGTCGGTCCATCTCCTCGATCCGTCGGATGCCGCGACCTCGTTCGACGTGGCGACCCGGCCGCTCGGCGCCACCGACACGACGGGTGCCGGCGACGCCTTCGACGCAGGCTTCCTGGTCGGCTTCCTCGAGGGCCGGCGAGCCGGGGCGCCGACCGCGGCCGGGCTGCGCCGAGCCGTCCTGGCCGGCCACCGCGCCGCCGCCCGGCAGCTGGCCGGGGCGCACCCGGAGCTCGACCTGCGCTGAGCCTCAGCCGAGGTGCCGGTCGAACCAGTCGAGGAGGCGGGTCATCCGGTCGATTCGCCGGTCGACCCGGCCGGAGGCCTGGTAGACGTGGTACTCCTCGGGATACAGGACGTACTCCACGGTCCGCCCGAGGCTGCGCAGGGCGATGAACAGCTGCTCGTTGTCGGCCTTCGGGCAGCGCTCGTCGGCCTCGGCCTGGAGGAT
Organism: uncultured Chloroflexia bacterium; assembly: GCA_963727055.1. Taxonomy (GTDB): domain Bacteria; phylum Chloroflexota; class Limnocylindria; order Limnocylindrales; family CSP1-4; genus Palsa-1033. The sequence continues at coordinate 443,621 of CAVSEN010000002.1, read as the reverse complement.
CAGGAGCGGTGTCCGGATCCGGGCGACGTTGGCCAGCGGCGATTGCCTCCAGAGCTTGAGCATGCCCGCGTCCGAGAGTGGATCGCCCAGGAGCGACGTCCGGGCGTAGTCCGGGCCACTGTCCGAGTTGGCCCAGGCGTTGACCTGGTTCGCGACCCCGTTCTCGCTGACGGCCGCGCCGAAGCGATCCGAGGTCCCGACCAGCCAGTTGACCATGAACCCGCCGTAGCTCAGGCCGAGCAGGCCGACTCGGCGCGGGTCGGTCAGGCCGGCGGCGATCGCGTGGTCGAGTGCCGCAAGGACGTCGTCGGCGTCGACCCCGCCCCAGTCGCCGAGCTGGGGTCGGATCCAGTCGCGGCCGTACGTCGCGGAGCCGCGGATGTTGGGCAGCAGGACCCGGTAGCCGCGGGCGACGAGCAGGGCGACCTCCAGGCTGGGGGCGGCCGTCCATGAGCCGAGCGGCCCGCCGTGGATATCGATCACGGTCGGCAGCGGCTCGCCGTCCCGATCGGCGGGCGAGGCGACCCACACGTCGATCGGGCCGGCCGGTCCCGGAGCCTGGACGAGCCGCATCCCGGGCTGGCGCACCGTCGCCTGCCAGGCCGATCCGAAGCGGGTCCGGGTGCGGAGGCGGCCGGCCTCGGCCGTCATCAGCTCGGGCGCCCGGCCGCCCAGGGTCCCGGCCACCACGACCCGCCGGCCGTCGGCCGAGACGGCGAGCTGGCTGCAGGCCGCCGGCCCATCCGCGAGCGGACGTGGCCTGCCGAGCGCCCGGCCGGTCGCCGGATCCACCTCGAATTGCCAGGGCAGGCAGCGGCCCCGATCCGACACGAGCGCCACGAGCGCTCCCGGCCCGGCCCAGGCGGGTCCGCCACGGGCGCTCACCTGCCAGCCGTGGAGGTCGGTGTCGAGCCACGATCCGACCGGCCGATCGAGGGCCGGCGCCAGGTCGATCGGCGGTCCCGAGCCGTCGGCCGGGGCGACGACGATCCCCGGACTGACGTCGTCGAGCGGATCCGGCTGGGTGACCCCGACCGCGGCCAGCCAGCGGCCGTCGGGCGACACGACCGGCTGGCCGGCCGGACCGCCGAGGACGAGGACCTCGACCGGCTCACCGCCGTCGAGCCCGACGCGCCAGATCGTGGGCTTCGGCCACAGGTCGGCATTCGGGCCCCGGTCGGCGGCGAAGACGAGCGACCGCCCGGACGGGTCCCAGCTGGGCTCGCTGATCCCGTAGTCGCCGCGGGTCAGCCGGCGCGGCCGGCTACCGGGGGCCGCCCGGATCACGAAGAGGTGCTCCCAGCGATCGAGGTGCCCTTCCTCGTCCCAGCGCCAGTCGGCCCGCCCGATCCGGCGACCCAGGGGTGGCCGATCGGCACCCTCCCGGCTGCCCGGCCGGCGGGTCTCCGGGATCAGGAAGCGAGGCGGGTCGGTCTCGGTCGTATAGGCAAGCCGCTCGCCACGGGGCGCCCAGGCCAGGGCACCGACCCCGTGCTCGGGCGCCGCCAGCGTCCATGGTTCACCGGTCCGGGCCGTCGGGTCGGGCAGCTCCAGCAGCTCCAGGGTCGAGGCACCGCCCGTGCCGTCGCCCTTGCCGTCGCCCTTGCCGTCGCCCTTGCCCTCGAGCTGCCGGCGACGGAAGGCAACCTGCCGGCCGTCCGGGCTGATCCGCGGCCGGCTGTCGTGGACTGCACCGGCGGTCAAGGCCCGGGTCCGCCCCACGCCGGACGCCAGCGGCACGAGCCAGAGGTGCGAGGCGTAGCGATCGTGGCGATCGACGAAGCGCCGGGCGACGATCGCGAAGCGACCGTTTCGGGCGACGTCGAGCTCCTCGAGCACGACCTGCCGGCGGATGATCGCCGGCGTCATCGGCGCCAGCGTCCCGGACGGGGGCGCGGTGTCCGGCCCGGCCCGGGTCGGGGAGGGCCGCCGGGCCGCCTCGTGGGTCGCCATCGTCCAAGCGTAGCCGCCGCCCCGGGTCGGCGATCCGCCGTCGCGTCCCGTGGAGCTCGCTGCGCCTAGACGACGACCAGGGCAAGCCCGATCAGGCCGAAGCCGAGCCGAACCGCGGTGTCCGCTGCCCCGTCCGTGGTTCCGGGAGGGGTACGGCTAGGATGTGGCCCGTGAACCTGCCGACCGACCCGACTGACTCCCCGATCCGCCGGCGGCTCCTGATCGCCGACGAGGTTAGCCGGGCACTCGCTGCCGGGGGACCCGTCGTTGCCCTCGAGTCGACCCTGATCAGCCACGGGTTGCCGTATCCCCAGAACGTGGCGGTCGCGCGCGCCGCGGAAGTCGCGGTTCGGGCCGCCGGGGCGACGCCGGCGACGGTGGCGATCCGCGCTGGGCGGATCCTGGTCGGGCTGGACGACGCTGCGCTCGAGGCCCTGGCCAGGGCCCCGGCCGGCAGTGTCCTCAAGGCCGCCCGGCCGAGCCTGGCGATCGCCTTGGCCGGCGACGGCTGGGCGGCGACGACCGTCTCGGCCACGATGATCGCGGCCCACGCCGCCGGCATCCAGGTCTTCGCGACGGGCGGCGTCGGGGGCGTCCATCGGGGCGCATTCGGGGCCGAGGCGACGCTCGACGTGTCGTCCGACCTGGAGGAGCTCGCCCGCACCCCGGTCGCGGTCGTGTGCGCCGGCCCCAAGGCGATCCTCGACCTGCCCCTGACCCTCGAGTACCTCGAGACCCGGGGCGTTCCGGTCGTCGCGATCGGCCAGGCCGAGGTGCCGGGCTTCTACTCCGTGTCGAGTGGCGTGGCTGCGCCGCACGTTGCGTCCGATATCGCCGCCGCGGCCCGGATCGTGGCGACCCAGCTCAGCCTGGATCTCGGGGCGGGCATCCTGCTGTGCACGCCCGTGCCGGCCGCGGTGGCCCTGCCCCTGGCCGAGGCGCGAACGGCAATCGAGCGAGCCCTGTCCGATGCCGACGCCGCGGGGATCCAGGGCCCGGCCACCACGCCCTGGCTCCTGGCCCGCGTCGCCGAGCTCACGAACGGTGCCTCGATTCGGGCGAACACCGCCCTGATCGAGAACGACGCCCGGGTCGCCGGCCAGCTGGCGGTCGACCTCGCCCAGGCCTGAGGCTCGGTGCCGGCTCTCGGCCCGGCGCGCGACTCGAGCGCGCCAGAGATGGAGGTCGCACGCCTCCACGTCACGTGGACGGACGGCGCCGAAATGGCGCCGGTCTGGTGCCTGGGCGGAACCACCGCGCGCGACGCCGCTTGGCCGCCGAGCCTGCCCGAGCGAGCCGCATCGAGCCAACCGAGCGAGCGGCGCGCCGGCCCGTGCCCGTGTCCGTGTCTTGAGCTGACGACGCCAATACCACGACTATCCTTAGCCGCACGCTCTGTCACGGGCCATGGGCGGGATTCGGGCCGAATCCTGCGGCCTGAACCTCATTTCATCAGTAGTCGTGGTATTCGGACCGCTATCCGGCGCCGTGCTCCGTCGAATTGGCAGTGGAGACCGCGCGACCCTGACACATACGAATAGTCGTGGTACGGGTCGCCGGGGCGAGTGCCCGCCCCGCGCCGCCGGCCATGACGCCGCCCGGCCGTGACGCCACCGGCGGTGCCGGCCCTGGACGATCACGTGCCCCAGGCGCAGGTCAGGCCGTCGGGCCCCTGTTCGGGGCCCCCCGCCGATGGTAGACTGCGGCCTCCCCGAACCCGTCAGAGGCCGTGCCGTGTCCGGCTTGATCGAGGCCCCCGCGATCGATGCGCGCGGGATCACACGGGTCTACAAGGCCAGGCCCAACGACGTCGTTGCCCTCGCCGGGATCGACCTGGAGGTCGCCCCGGGCGAGTTCTTCGGGCTGCTCGGGCCGAACGGGGCGGGCAAGACGACCCTGATCAAGATCCTCACCACGCTCCTCCTGCCGTCGTCGGGCACGGCCCGGATCTTCGGCTTCGATGTCGCCACCGAGACCAAGAAGATCCGCCGGATCATGAACATGGTCGCCGGCGGCGAGCAATCGGGCTACGGCATCCTCGAGGCGCGCGAGCAGCTCTGGATGTTCAGCCAGTTCTACGGCCTCGGCGCGCGCGAGGGCTGGCGGCGGGTCGACGAGCTGATCGATGCGGTCGGCCTCGGCGAGCAGCGCAACCAGCGGGTCAGCACGCTGTCGACCGGCCAGCGCCAGAAGATGAACTTCGCCCGGGGCCTGCTCAACGACCCGTGGGTCTTCTTCCTCGACGAGCCGACGCTCGGGCTCGACGTGTCGGCGGCCCGCTCCGTGCGCGAGCTGATGATCGGCTGGCGGGCGGCGGTGCCCGGCCGGACCGTCCTCCTCACGACGCACTACATGGCCGAGGCAGATGAGCTGTGCGAGCGAATCGCGATCGTCGACCGGGGCCGGATCCTGGCGATCGGCAGCCCGGCCGAGCTGAAGCGGCGGGTCCAGCGCGAGTCCATCTTCCGGCTCGAGCTTGACCGCCTGGCCGGCGGTCCGGCCGGCCTTGCCCGCCTGCCCGGCGTCGAGTCGGCCGTCGCGGCGACCGGGGCTGGAGCGGGGACCGACGACGAGCCGCGCCAGACGGTCGTGGTCAATCTCGTCCTCCATGACGATGCGGCGCTGGCCGGAGTCGTCGCCGCGCTCGACGGCCTCGGCGCCCACATCGTGGCCCTGGCCAAGTCCGAGCCGAGCCTCGAGGACGTGTTCGTCGAGCTCGTCGGACGCGGCTTCGACGACGAGGGCGACGGCCACCGCCCGGATCGGGACGCCGGCCCGATCGAGGCGCACGAGCCGGGCCAGCCCGACCCCGACGAGAGCCTCTGATGGCCGCCCCGGTCCTGCCCGTCTTCGTCGGCCGGCCGACGGCGAGTCCCCAGGAGGCGGCCAGCTGGACGCCCCGCCAGGTGATGGCCAACAACCTGCGCTCGATCGTCGGCCGGGCCTATCCCCGGGTCCGGGGCCTGACCCGCGAGCCGTCGTGGCTCATCTTCCAGATGGCCCTGCCGTTCCTGACGACGTCGTCGTTCGTCTTCGTCTATCGCGCCCTCGACGCGCCGCCGGCCTACATCGGCTTCGTCGTGATCGGCGGAGCGATGACCGCCTTCTGGCTGAACGTGGTCTGGATGATGGCCGCCCAGCTGTACTGGGAGAAGGACCAGGGCAACCTCGAGCTGTATTTCGCGGCTCCGATGAACGTGATGAGCGTCCTCGTCGGGATGGCCGTCGGGGGCCTGGTCATGAGCTCGACTCGGGCGATCAGCATCCTGGTCATCGCGACATTCGTGTTCGGGGTCAGCTTCAGCATCAGCCAGTGGCTGCTCCTGGTCGCCGTCTTCATCCTGACCCTGGCCGCCCTGTACGGCCTGGGGATGATGCTGGCCAGCCTGTTCGTGATGTGGGGCCGCGAAGCCTTCCACCTGACCCAGCTGATGACCGAGCCGGTCTACTTCGTCTCGGGCCTGAACTTTCCGGTCGGGCGGCTGGGCTTCATCGGAGCCCTCGCGATCGCCCTGATTCCGCTGGCGGTCGGCCTCGACGCGATGCGCCAGCTGGCGTTCGTGTCGACCGGCCCGACCGGCACGCCCGACCCGGCCACCGAGACCCTGATCCTCGTGGCGATGACCGCGATCTTCATCGGCCTCGCCCGCATCCTGTTGCAGTCGATGGAGGAGCGGGCGCGGCGCGAAGGCCGGCTCACGGTGCGATGGCGCTGATCGACGCGGCGAGCGCGACGAACCGCTTCGATCCGGCCCGCGTCCGGGGCCGGGGCACGATCGATGTCCTGCGCAGCTTCCGGACGGCCGCGGCCCTGGGCTGGAAGATGGAGGCGAACTGGACCGACCCGCTCCTGTTCTTCATCTACTCGGTGGCCAAGCCGCTCGCCTCGGCCATGATCCTGGTGTTCATGCTCCAGGTGATCGCGGGGCCGGCCGGCCAGGCGCTGCGGCCGTTCGTGATCGTCGGCAGCGCCCTGTGGTCGTTCGTGGTGAGCGGTGTCGCGGGCCTGGCCTGGGCGGTTCTCGACGACCGCGAGCGCTATCGGATGCTGAAGTACGTGTACGTCAGCCCGAGCTCGTTCCTGACCGTCCTCCTGGGCCGGGGCGTCGCCCGCCTGGCGGTCGGGGCGATGGGCGCCGGGATCACCCTCGTCGTGGGCGTGATCATCCTCGGCGTGCCGTTCCAGCCGGCCAGCGTGAACTGGCTGCTCCTGGTGATCGTGCTGACCCTCGGCGCGATCACGATCTGCGCCCTGGGCGTGGCGATGGCCGCGATCTGCCTCCAGACCCGCCAGGAGTCGTGGGACTACCCCGAGGTCGTCGTCGGCGCCCTGTTCCTCGTCGTCGGGGCCGTCTTTCCCCTGTCGGTCCTGCCCCTGCCGCTCCAGGTGTTGGGGCTGGTCAGCCCCCTGACCTGGTGGATCGCCGGCGTCCGCCAGGCGCTGTTCCCGGGCGGCCCGAGCTCGATCGGCGGACCTGGCTCGCTCTGGCAGCAGTGGTCCGGCACGCTGATCCCGGGCGACCTCCAGGTCGTCGTTGCCTTGCTGCTCACGGGGGCCGTCGTTACACTCGGCGCAGCCGTCCTCTTCCGGGCTGGCGAGGCACGGGCCAAGGACCGCGGCCTGATCGATCGGACGACCGGGTCCTGAGACCACAGGGAGGCTGAATGCGGATCTACGAGGGATCCCCCCGCCAGGACTTCGAGGAGGTCTTCCGCTCGATCGGCGCCTTCCTCGACCAGCGCGGGATGCGCGAGGTCCTGCTGGCCGAGGCGCCCGACGGATTCATCGTCCAGGGCCTGGTCACGACGAAGGCCGCCGGCGGCTGGGGCGAGTCGCTGGGCAGCCAGCTCAAGGAGACCCTGACCTTCCTCGACGACGACATTGCCCGGTTCATGGAAGAGGCCGTCGCCCGGCGCAATCGCCAGGCCACGGAAGATTGGACCAAGGCGGGCTACTATGAGAAGGCATTCCGGGTCCTGGGTCGCTACATGGACGAGCAGAAGCCGAAGGACACGTTCTTCTTCGAGCAGGACGGCGCATTCGTCGTCCGCCTGCTGATGTCGAGCCAGACCGGCAGCAAGCATGTCCTCTCGGAGTTCACCAAAGAGGACGTCGAATTGATGATTGCCGGCGGTCCGGCACTGCGCGAGGCACGGGCGGCAGCCAAGTCCGGCTCGGGCGACAAGAAGCAGTAGACGGGGAGGTAGCCAACCATGAAGGCTCTCAAGACGGTCGCCGTGGCGCTCGGCATCACGCTCGGCGCATTGATCGTGATCCCGCTGGTCATCCTGGCCGGCCTGTTCGTGTGGCTCAAGCTGACCGAGGAGTCCGACGAGGAGTCGCTCGTCCTGGACCAGGAAGGCGCCTGACGCAGTCGCCGACGGTAGTCCGCGGACCCGGCCCCCGGCCGGTGTCCGCCGCTTGACCCGAATGACGCCCGACGCGACGACCGCGCCGGGCGTCCTCACGTCCGGCTCCGGCCGGCGGCCCGAGATCGGTGCAGCGCCGCCGGTCGCGCCGCTCGCGGCCGGCAGCCCGCCGATCGCCTTCCTCGTCGACTACGACGGCACGATCGCCCTGACCGACGTGTCCGACACGGTGATGGCCGAGCACGTCTCGCACGCCGACTGGGAGCGGATCGCCGCGATCTACGACGCGGGCCTGATGGGCTCGCGGCGATTGATGGAATGGGAGATCAAGCTGGTCCGGGCGACCGAGACCGAGCTGCTGGCGACGGCCGCGGCCCAGCCCCACGATCCGGGCTTCGTGCCCTTTGCCCGACGGGCGACCGCCGCCGGGATTCCGGTCGAGGTGGTCAGCGACGGCTTCGGCTTCTTCATCGGACCGGCCCTCGCGAGGCTTGGCCTGGCCGAGCTGCCGGTGGTCACCGCCCGGACGACGTTCACCGGCCGGGTCGGGGCAATCAGCTGGCCCAACGGCAATCCGGCCTGCCTCGTGTGCGGAACCTGCAAGCGCCAGCGTGTCCTCGAGCACCAGGCCGCCGGCCGGGCGGTCGTGTTCATCGGCGATGGCGAGAGCGACCGCTACGCCGCCGGCTACGCCGACGTCATCTTCGCCAAGCGGTCGCTCGTCGCGATCTGCCTGGCGAACGGCTGGCCCTACGAGCGCTGGACCGAGTTCGCCGAGATCCACGCCTGGCTGAACGAGCGCCTCGAGCGCTGGCGGCTTGATCCGGCCGACGCCTTCCCGAAGCCCGCCGCGCACCGCTTCTTCTGCGGCCCGGAGGCCTGGGGCGAGGGCGTCGTGGACCCGCCGGGCGGGATCATGCCGCCCGCCGCCCCCTGAGCCGCCGCCGCGCGGAGCCCCAGTTGGCGGCCCCCAGGATTGCCTCCGGGGGCCTCTTCCGGTAGCATTGGAAAAACCCCGGAGGACCGAATCCATGGCGAAGTATGTCTTTGTGACCGGAGGCGTGACCTCCTCGCTCGGCAAGGGCATCACCGCCGCCAGCATCGGCCGGATCCTTCGCGCCCGTGGCCTGTCGGTCTCGATCCTGAAGCTCGACCCGTACATCAACGTCGATCCCGGGACGATGTCGCCCTACCAGCACGGCGAGGTCTTCGTGACCGACGACGGGGCGGAGACGGACCTCGATCTCGGCCACTACGAGCGGTTCATCGACGAGAACCTGACGCAGCTGTCGCAACGTCACGACCGGCCGCATCTACCAGGCCGTGATCGCCAAGGAGCGCCGCGGCGACTACCTCGGCGGAACCGTCCAGGTCATCCCCCACATCACCAACGAGATCAAGGAGCGGATCGGCCGGCTGGCCCAGGACGGTGATCGCGACGTCGTCATCGTCGAGGTCGGGGGCACGGTCGGCGACATCGAGAGCCTGCCCTTCCTGGAGGCGATCCGCCAGATGCGCAAGGACGTCGGGCGGCACAACGTCCTGTACGTCCACGTCACCCTGCTGCCGGCCCTGGCCGCGACCGGCGAGCTCAAGACCAAGCCCACCCAGCACAGCGTCAAGGAGCTGCGCGGGATCGGGATCCAGCCCGACGTCATCGTCCTGCGCTCGGACCACCCGGTCAGCGACGAGATCCGCGAGAAGATCGCGCTGTTCACCGACGTCGCCTGGGAGGCCGTCATCCCGGCCGGTCACCGCCGACACGATCTACGAGGTCCCGCTCCAGTTCGAGGCGGCCGGCCTGGGCGAGCTCGTCGTCCGCGAGCTGGGCCTGGCCGCGACCGCGGCGCGTACCCGACCTGACCGCCTGGAGCGCCCTCGTCGACCTGATCAAGCGCCCCAAGCCCAGCCTCGAGATCGCCCTGGTCGGCAAGTACATCGAGCTGCCCGACGCCTACATGAGCGTCACCGAGGCGCTCCGCCACGCGGCCTGGGCGAACGGCGTCGATGCCCGGATCCGCTGGGTGAACTCCGAGGAGCTGACGCCCGAGAACACGGCCGAGAGGCTGGCCGGGGTGGCCGGCATCCTCGTGCCCGGGGGCTTCGGCCACCGCGGGATCGAGGGCAAGGTCCTGGCCGCCCACTACGCCCGCGAGCAGCGGGTGCCCTACCTCGGCCTGTGCCTCGGCCTGCAGTGCGCGGTCATCGAGTTCGCCCGGCAGGTCCTCGGAACCCGGGACGTGAACTCGACCGAGTTCGAGATGTTCACCGCCAACCCGGTGATCGACTTCATGCCCGACCAGCGCGAGATGGAGGACAAAGGCGGGACGATGCGCCTCGGCCTCTACCCGGCCCGCCTGACGCCCGGCTCGAAGGCGGCCGCGGTCTACGGCTCCGAGGTGATCTACGAGCGCCACCGCCATCGCTTCGAGGTGAACAACCGCTATCGCCAGACGCTCGAGGCGGCAGGCATGATCCTGTCCGGCCAGTCGCCCGACGGCCGGCTGGTCGAGATCGTCGAGCTGCGCGACCACCCCTGGTTCGTGGCCAGCCAGTTCCACCCCGAGTTCCGCAGCCGGCCCGAACCGGCCCCATCCGCTGTTCGACGGCTTCGTGACCAGCGCGATCGCCGTCGCCGACGGCCGCGAACCGCTGCTCGCCCCGCGGCCGGTCGCCCGGCCGGCCGAGGCGGTGCCCGTCGGCGTGGTCGCGGTCGACGTCGCGCCGGTCGAGTCCACGCCGGCCTGAGTCACGGGCCGGCGGTGGATCGTCGGCCCCCGCCGTCGCCCGCCGGTGGCCACGCGTCTGGCGATTCCGGGCCCAAACGCGGGCGTCGTAGAATCGCGGTTCTGATCCGCCAGCTCAGCGGATGCCGGACCGGCGCGGCCGGCGCCCGCCCACAGACCGGAGTTGACCCGTGAAGCTCTTCCTCGACACCGCTGAGATCGACGAGATCCGTCAGGCCGCCAAGTGGGGCGTGCTCGATGGCGTGACGACCAACCCGAGCCTGTACGCCAAGGTCGGCGGGTCGTACGACGAGATCCTGGCCGAGGTCTGCAAGATCACCTCCGGGCCGGTCTCGGCCGAGGTGATCGCCGATGACGTCGAGGGCATGCTCACGGAGGGTCGCCACTTCGCCAAGATCGCCCCGAACATCGTGGTCAAGGTGGCGATGAGCGAGAACGGCCTGGAGGCGATCAGCCGCTTCGCCGACGAGGGCATCAAGACGAACTGCACCCTGATCTTCTCGGCCAACCAGGGCCTTCTCGCGGCCAAGGCCGGGGCCAGCCTGCTCAGCCCGTTCGTCGGCCGCCTCGACGACATCAACGAGGACGGCATGACCTGCGTCCGGGAGCTGGTCGAGATCGTCGCGATCCACGAGCTCGAGGCCGAGGTCCTGGCCGCCTCGATTCGCCACCCGCTCCACGTCACCCAGGCCGCCCTGGCCGGCGCCCACATCGCGACGGTGCCGTTCAAGATCCTCCAGATGATGATCCACCACCCGCTGACCGACGCGGGCATCGTCCGCTTCAAGGACGACTGGGCGAAGGCCCGGGCGGCCGCCGCCGCCAAGGCGTAGCTCGCGGGCGGCCGGCCGCCGCCGCCGCTACCTCGCGGCCGTCGCCGCGGGCGGGGCGCGTCGCCGCCGCTCGTCGCCCCTACTGCGCCGCCCTCACCGTTGAGCGGCAGCCCCTGGCCGGTTCGTCGTACTGCCGGCGCCGAGCGGCCGCCCCCCGCCAGGTTCGTCGTATTGCCGCTGCCAGACGCATTACGGCGAAGTTCGGCGGCGACAGGCGGTATCCGGGCGATCCAGACGGCGGAATCGTGCACGGGGCGTCGGCCTGGCGCCGTGTCGGGGGACCCGGGCGGACGAATCTCGCCCGTAGTGCGTTTCCCAGCGGCATTGCGACGAAGTCGGCGCATCGGGGCCCGGCCGCGGCGCCGCGGTGGCGCCGTACCGCGGACCAAGCCGGAGCCGCCACTGGCAGGTTCGTCGTAGTGCCGCTCGAACTGCCCCGTTGACGGGGCTGCCGTTCGCGGCTATGCTCAGCCTGTTCCCACCTCGGCTGCCGCCGGAATAGCGATTCCGCGCGAGCGCCCCGGAACCATTCCTGTGTGACCCTACTCACTGGTGACCCCTACCTGATGCCTGCAATCGGCCCCGACCCGCGCGATCCGCGCTCCCGAAATCGGCGCACCCGCCGCCGCCCCAATACCCCCCGACCGCCCGTGACGGACTTCGACGAGCAGGCTGAAGCCGAGGCCGCTCGCGGCCGCAACGACCTCGCCATCGCCGACCTGCGCGAGATGAGCGAGAAGGAGCTGCGCACGATCGGGCGCGAGCTCGAGATCGACGCCGTCCCCGCCGACCGGCGCGAAGAGCTGATGGATCGGATCCTCCAGCGCCAGACCGAGCGGGCCGGCCTCGCCTACGCCACCGGCATCCTCGACGTCGTCGACGAGGGCTTCGGCTTCATGCGCCGCCACGGCCTGCTGCCCAGCCCCGAGGATGTCTACGTCAGCTCCAGCCAGGTCCGCCGGTTCGGGCTGCGGATCGGCGACCGCGTGTCGGGCGCCGTGCGCACCCCGCGCGAGGCGGAGAAGTACTACGGCCTGCTCCGGGTCGACTCGGTCAACGGGCTCGATCCCGACGTCGCCCGCCACCGTCCGCACTTCGGGGACATGACCCCGATCCACCCGGACGAGCTGATCAACCTCGAATCGGACCCCAAGAACCTCAGCCAGCGGCTGGTCAACCTGGTCAACCCGCTGGGCAAGGGCCAGCGCGCCCTGATCGTCAGCCCGCCGAAGGCCGGCAAGACGATGCTCCTCAAGCACATCGCCAACGGCATCTCGACGAACTACCCCGAGATCCTCCTGATGGTCGCCCTGATCGGCGAGCGTCCCGAGGAGGTCACCGACATGCGCCGGAGCGTCAAGGGCGAGGTGATCAGCTCGACCTTCGACGAGCCGACCGAGAACCACACCCACGTCGCCGAGATGGCCCTCGAGATCGCCAAGCGCCAGGTCGAGAGCGGCCGCGATGTCGTCATCCTGCTCGACTCGATCACCCGCCTCGCCCGGGCCTACAACCTGGCCCTGCCGCCCAGCGGCCGGACGCTGTCCGGCGGCATCGACCCGATCGCCCTCTACCCACCCAAGCGCTTCTTCGGCGCCGCCCGGAACATCGAGGAGGGCGGCTCGCTGACGATCATCGGGACCTGCCTCGTCGAGACCGGCTCACGGATGGACGACGTGATCTACGAGGAGTTCAAGGGGACCGGCAACTCCGAGCTCATCCTCGAGCGCAAGCTCGCCGAGAAGCGGATCTTCCCGGCGATCGATGTCCAGCGCTCGGGCACCCGGCGCGAGGAGCTGCTCCTCGAGGAAGGCACCCTGAAGATGGTCTGGACGATGCGCCGGATGCTGTCCGCCGTCGGCACGAACGAGGGCATCGAGCTCCTCCTCAACCGGCTCTCGAAGACCGAATCGAATGCCGAATTCCTGGGCAAGCTGACCAAGGGCCTCGAGGCGAACGCCTAGCCCCCGGTCCGCCGTTCGAGGGCCTGCGTTCCACCCGGCAGGCGCCCGGATTGCAACGTTTTGACCGGAAGTGGTAGGGTGGCCGCAACACCAAGGGTCCCGACCAGAAGATGTCGGGAAGCCGCTTCAAGAGACCCCCAGCTCAAGAACGCGACCGACCCGGACGGCGACCGCGGCCCCCAGCGCTTCCATCCTGAGCGCCGTCCCCAACCTCGGAGACCGTATTGCTGAAGACGACGGCCAGCATCCAGCGCGCCCTGCGCGCCCTGCGTCCTGGTCCCCATCAGGCGACCGCTTCGATTCGCTCCGGAGCCCATCGAATCTCCCGCTCCGAGCGTCTCGCCGATCGAGTCGTCGCCCTCGTCTCCCCCCGCCTCGGCCGCCTCGTCACCCGGGTCGGCGGCCGTGAGCGCGTCCTGCCGATCGGGATCGCGATCCTTGTCCTGATCGCCTCGGTCAGCAGCGTTGCCGTCACCGGCACCGCCAACGGCGCGACCGGCAGCACGAACGCCAGCCTCGGCGGACCACGCCTGACGATCGGCGGCCTCGACCAGAGCTCGGACCAGATCGATGGCCCGGACCAGGCCGGCGTCGTCGGAGGCACCGGCGCCACGACCGGCGGCGGCGCGACCGACCTCGGCCAGTACCTCTCGGACGGCACCCTGCTCAAGCCGCTCGCCGTCGACACGACCGTCAGTGATGCGTCGGCCAAGCTCGTCACGTACACCGTCAAGTCGGGTGACACCCTGACCGGGATCGCCAAGAAGTTCGGGATCTCGATGATGACCCTGTGGTGGGCGAACAGCCTGGCCGCCAAGGACGTCCTGCACGTCGGCCAGAAGCTGACGATCCCGCCCGTCGACGGCCTGGTGATCGTGGTCAAAGCCGGCGACACCCTCGATTCGATCGCCGCCCTGACCGGCATGTCGGCCGACGACATCGTGGCCTACAACAACCTGTCCGACCGGACCCTCGTCCTGGGCCAGGTCCTGATCATCCCGAACGCCAAGGGCCGGCCGATCGTCGAGGCGGCGCCCAAGCCGGTTGCCAGCCGGACCAGCTCGAGCTCCAGCGGCAGCAGCCACGCCAAGACGCCGACGAGCTACACCGGCGGTGCCTTCTACTGGCCCGTCCCGGGCGGCTGGATCAGCCAGTACTTCCATCCCGGCCATCCCGCGATCGACATCGCGGCGCCCGAGGGGACGCGGGTCCTGGCCGCCGCAGCCGGCACGGTGATCTACGCCGGCTGGAAGGACAACGGCGGCGGCTACCAGGTCTGGATCTCCCACGGCAGCGGCCTGTTCACCACGTACAACCACATGTCCGCCGTGCTCGTCTCCGTCGGCCAGCACGTCGGACGTGGCCAGCAGGTCGGCCGGGTCGGGATGACCGGCAACGCGACCGGCCCCCACTGCCACTTCGAGGTCTGGAAGGGCATGGTCTGGGGCGACGGCGTTCGGGTCAACCCGCTGCCGTACTTCTAGAGCGCGCCAGACCGGCGCCCGACACGGGGCGTCCGGTGCTGTGCGACGATCGCCGCCATGTTCCTTGACCAAGTCCGCATCCACGTTCGCGCCGGTGACGGCGGCGATGGGGCGGCAACATTCCGGCGCGAGGCCCATGTGCCGCGCGGCGGCCCTGACGGTGGCGACGGCGGGCGAGGCGGCTCGATCGCACTGCGGGTCGATCCCGGCCAGACGACGCTGCGGCGAGTACCGTGACCACCGCCAGTTCAAGGCCGCGCTCGGGTGGGCGCGGCACAAGCTCGAAGCGGCACGGCAAGGCCGGCCAGGACCTGAGCCTGGCGATCCCGCCCGGGACGGCCGTTTACGACGATGCCAGCGGCGCACTGCTGGCCGACCTGGTCAGCGTGGAGCAAGTCGCCGAGGTGGCCCGTGGCGGCCGGGGCGGCCTGGGCAACGTCCACTTCACGACGGCCATCCATCGTGCCCCGAAGCACGCCCAGAAGGGCGAGCCGGGCGAGGAGCGCTGGCTGCGCCTCGAGCTCCGCCTGCTGGCCGACGTCGGCCTGGTCGGCCTGCCCAACGCGGGCAAGTCGACCCTCCTGGCGGCGCTGACCGCGGCGACGCCCAAGATCGCCGACTACCCGTTCACGACGATCGAGCCGAATCTCGGCGTGCTCGACCTGGGCCTCGACGATGGTCGCCGGCCGACGATTGCCGACGTGCCCGGGCTCATCGAGGGGGCCAGCCTGGGGGCCGGCCTCGGCCATGCCTTCCTGCGCCACGTCGAGCGGACGCGGGTCCTGGTCCACGTGGTCGACGGCTCGGCCCGCGACCCGGAGTGGGACCACCAGGTGATCCGCGACGAGCTGGAGGCCCACGATCCGGCGCTGCTGGCCCGGCCGTTTCTCGTCGCCTTCAACAAGATCGACCTGCCCGCGGCGGAGGCGGCCTGGCCCGCGTTCCGTGCTGCCCGGGAACGCGACGGGCTGGCCGTCGTGGCGCTGGCTGCGGCCCGCGGCGACGGGCTCGGCGAGCTGCGCGCCGCCTTGGCCGCGCTCCTGCCGTCGGCCGATGAGCTGGGTGTCCCGCCCGAGCCGGCCGGCGTGGTCGTCCATACGATCGCCGGGATGGACGACCGCTTCAGCGTCGAGCTCGACCCCGACGGCGCGTTCCGGGTGAGTGGCCGGCGGATCGAACGGATCGCCGCCCAGACGGACTTCGAGAACGAGGAATCGGCCGAGCGGTTCCAGCACGACCTCGCCCGCCTCGGGATCGAGACCGAGCTGCGCCGCCGCGGCGTCGCCTCGGGCGACACCGTCCGGATCGGCCGGGTCGAGCTCGAGTGGGATCGCCAGCCGTGGGAGAACGCTTGACCCGCGGCGCTGCCCCCGTCGGCCTGCTCGGTGGGACCTTCGACCCGATCCACAACGGTCACCTGGTCATCGCGGCGACCGTCCGCTCGGCGCTCGACCTTGCCGGCGTCGTCTTCATCCCGGCCGGGATTCCGCCCCATAAGCCCGGCCAGCCCGTCAGCCCGGCCGCCGATCGGCGGGCGATGGTCGAGCTGGCGATCGCCTCGGAGCCGGCGTTCAGCCTGAGCCGGATCGAGCTGGACCGGCCGGGCCGTTCGTACACCGTCGATACCCTGGCCGGCCTCGTCGCCGACGACCGCCACGCCGGCGGGGGGCTCGAGTTCATCCTGTCGGCCGAGGCCCTGGCCGGGTTCCCGAGCTGGCGCGAGCCGGCCCGGATCCTCGAGCTGGCCCGCCTGGCGGTGGTGCCCCGAGCCGGCGCCCGACCGTTTGACCGCGAGTGGTTCGATGCCCACCTGCCCGGCTGGCGTGAGCGCATCGATTTCGTCGACGGTCCGCTGATCGACGTGTCGGCCTCGGTGATCAGGGACCGGGTGCGGTCCGGGCTGCCGATCGACGGCCTCGTGCCGCCCAGCGTGGCTGACTACATCGAGCGGCATCACCTCTACACTGGTGCCCTGTGAAGAACGCCCCGAAGACGCCCAGCTCCGCCGGGCCCGCCGCCGCCCAGGCCGAGTCCGTGTCGAAACCGCCGAAGGCGACGATCAAGCCCAATGCCGCCGCGAAGCCCAAGGCCGCCGCGAAGCCCAAGGCGACCGCGAAGCCCAAGGCCGCGGTCGAACCGGGTCGGAGCGGCAAGCCGTCGGCCGGCGAGACGCCGGCGGCGCACACGATCGGGCTGCCGAAGCGAGCCCGGCCGGCGCGGACGGTGGCCGTCGCGGCCCGCCTGGACATGGCCCGCCGGATCGTCGCGCTGGCCGAGGACAAGAAGGCCGCCGACATCCTGCTCCTCGACCTCGAGGGCCTGACGACCCTGGCCGATGCCTTCGTGATCTGCTCGGGCGGCTCCGAGCGCCAGCTCGAATCGATCGCCGACGGGATCGTCCGCGGGATGCGCGAGGAGGGCGTTCGCCCGATCGGGACCGAGGGGCTGCCGGCCTCGCACTGGATCCTGGTCGACTTCGGCGACGTGATCGTCCACATCTTCACGCCGCCCGAACGCGACTACTACGGCCTGGAGAAGCACTGGTCCGAGGCGAAGGCGGTCCTCCGCGTCCAGTAGGCGGGGTACCACGACCCATGGTACGGATGGGTCATGTCGGCCCGCCCGCCCGATGACCAGCATCTGATCGAACGGATGCCACGGGCGTCCCGCTCAGAGGTCCAAGGATCGTGTCCCGCCTGCGCGAACGCTGCCCAACCTGCGATCACAAGCTGGTCATCACCCGCTTCGACACGACCTTCCGGCTGCCCGATCGGACGGAGCGACTGTGCTTCGGGATCCCGGCCGGCCTGTGCGAGGACTGCAGCCAGCTCTACATCGACCCCGACTTGATCGAGCTCCTCGACCTGGGCGACAGCCGCTGCGTCTTCGCGATCGAGAGCGACCTCGTCGTCCAGGAGCAGGCCTGGTCGAGCGCCGAGTAGGCGTCAGCTCCCGGCGACGAACTCGGTCAACCACAGGGTGAAGCCCAGCTGACGGGCGCGATCACCCGATCCACCGGCACCCGAGCCCTTGACCGTCGCGTCCAGCTCGAGCAGGCCGCGCAACGCGGCTTCCAGCTCGCCCGCTCGCCACTGCCGTGATTGCGTCTCGAGGTTCTTGGCCCGGAACTCGTGGAGCTTCATTGCCCGGGCCGCTGCCTGGAGCGTCGCCCCCTGGGCGATCCGATCGGCGAGCTCGAGCAGCTCGCGGATCCGGCGATGGAGGAGCACCACGATGACCGGCTCCGGCGTGGCCTCGAGCGCCCGCTCGAGCTGGGCGGCCGCGTCCTTGCGACGCATCCCGACGGCGTCGGTCAACGACCAGAGCGAGCTCGGGACCACCTCCGCGACCAGCTCCCGGACGTCGGCGACGCTCAGCTCGGCGTCGAGCCGGTAGAGGGCCGCCTTGTCGAGCTCGGCCGCCGCGAGCTGGCCGAGCCGGCTGAAGTCGACGTCCCCATCGCGGACGAACCCACCGATTCGCTGGGCCAGGAGCTGGGCCGCGCCGGGGCCCAGGCGGAGTCCGATCGCCGCCGCCCGATCGCCGATGAACCGGGTCAGGCTGCCCTGGGTCAGCGCCGGGACCTGGCGGACCTCGCCGCCGGCCGCGAGGATGGCGTCGCGCAAGGCCGTTCTGCCGGCGTCGAGCGGCTTGCGATCGGTGGGCAGGCCCTGGAGCGGATCGACGAACGCCAGGGCGTTGCCGGGGGCGACCAGCCCGACGATCGCCAGCAGCGCATCACGGGCGGCCTTCGCCCGCAAGAGCGGCCCGGGCTCGAGGACGATCGCCAGGGTGCCGCCGCCGAACATCGAGCCGGTCGCGATTCGCTCGGCGATCGCCTCGACCGAGGTGGTGGCGCCTTTCACCCGCCAGTGGCCGAGCGGCTCGCCGCCCGGTCCGGCCACGTGGTCGCCGAGGTGCAGCGCAGCGGCCTCGAGCTGGAACTCGTCGATCCCGAGGTAATAGCCGAGTGGCGCCCCCGGCGCCGCGCCCGCTCCGGCGCTCACGGCCGGCCGTCCCGGGCCCGGCGCAGGGCGGTCCCCGTCCAGGCCAGCCGCCGGACGCCCGCCGGATCGACTCCGGCCGCCCGACAGACGTCGGCCTCGAGCCGCTGAGCGCGCTGCCAGGCCAGGCCGCGCTGGGGGCCGCCCCAGCCGCGCCCGTCGCCGTAGCGCCGGTCCCAATCCTCGAACCGGGCCGCCATCGGGGCGAGATGCTGGGCGGCCCGCTTGTCGGCGTAGGCCACGATCCGCTCCTCGCGGGTGGCGAACGCGGACCAGGTCCGGTAGCGCTCTTCGTCCACCAGCCGGCTGACCGGGTGGTTGGCGACCAGCCGGGCGAGCTCGGGGTGACCCTGCATCGTGAGCCAGGCGGCACTGCCGTCACCGTGGGGGAGGGCGCGGAGCGGATCGTCGCGGGGCAACCGTTTGCGGAGGACCTTGTCGACGTCGTGCAGGAGTGCCGCGGCCTCGACCGCCCGGCGATCGACCGTGATTCCCGCCTCGCCGATCCGCAGGGCGAGCCAGCCGGCGACCTCGGCGACCGCCCGGGCGTGACGGAGGGCGCGCGGGGACGGGTCGAGCGAGAGGAGGAGCCCCGCCGCCTCCACCCGGGTCGGGATGGACATCGACTCGATGGTACAGGTGGTCTTCGGCCGCCGCGCCGGCCGCCACGGCCGGCCGCCCGCCGGGCGGGGCCGTCGTTGGGGCTGCTGCCGGCGCGCCTCCTGGACCGGGGCCGCCGACGAGCGAGGCCGGGATGACGGCACAGCGGAACGCGGCGAGCACGGCCGTGGTCGGTGGACCGGATTCGGTCGGCGCCGCCCGGCCCTCGCCGCCCGTCGTCCCCGTCGTCCCCGTCGCGCCCGATCCGGCCGGCCCGCCGCGCTCGGCCTGGACGGTCATCGCCCGCCCGTCGAGCGTCGCCTCGACCGAGCCGTTCAGGTCGGTCCGGAAGAGCTCCGCGCCACGAGCCTCGATCCGGGCCAGCGTATCCGGCGCCGGGTGCCCGTAGGGATTGACCGCCCCGACCGAGATGATCGCCGCCCGCGGCCGAACCGCATCGAGAAAGGCAGCGGTCGACGACGTCCGGCTGCCGTGGTGGGCGACCTTGAGCAGGTCCACCCGGGGCAGGCCGCGGGCGAGCAGGATCGGGTCGATCTCCTGCTCGATATCGCCGGTCAGCAGGAAGCGTTGCGTGCCGAAGGTGCCGAGCAGGACGATCGACACGTTGTTGATCGACGTTCCGCCGTCGGGCGGGTCGCGGGCGACCGCGTCGCGATCCGGCCAGAGGACGCGCAGGTCGATCGCGTCGAGCCGGAGCCGGTCGCCGGTCGAGAGCAGGCCAGGCGTTCGCGCCTGGAGGGCGAGGTCGGCCCGAAAGGCGTGATAGGCGGGACCCGGGCCGATCATCCCCGGCTCGTAGACCCGGCCGATCCGATAGGCCTGGACGAGCCGGGCAGCCCGCCGGCGTGGTCCTCGTGGGGGTGGCTCAGGATCAGGACGTCGATCCGCCGGTCCCACGGCGGGATCCGGGCATCGAGCTCCACGATCAGCCGGTCCGGATCAGGCCCGCCATCGATCAGCATCCGACCACCCCGGTCGCCCTCGACCAGGATCGCGTCGCCCTGCCCGACGTCGAGGACCGTGATGTGGATCCGGCCGTCGGGCCGGGCGGCAACGCCGGCGGCCGTCACGGTCAGGGCCAGGGCCAGGCCGGCCAGCGCCCCAGCCAGCAGGCGACCCGGCCGCCAGCGGTCCACGCGTGCGGGGCGGGCCGGACTCACGAGCGCGGCACCGGCCCGGGATGGAGCGCGGACACCGCCCGATGCCCGGCGACCGCCAGGCCCAGGCTGATGGTGACGGTCGCCGCCGCGACGACGTTCCAGGGCGCGGGCAGGCTGAGGCTGGCGAACGGCATTCCCGCTGCCAGCCGGACGAGCGCGATCAGCAGGCCGAGGATGGCCCAGGCCGGCAGTCCGAGGAGGGTTACGATCGGCGCGGGCAGGCCGAGCGAGCCGAGCCAGCCCGCCCCGAGGGCGATGGCGCCGGCGGCCATGGCCGGCGGAACGAGGGGCACGATCACCAGGTTGGCCAGCGGCGCGATGATCGCCAGGCGCCCGAACGCCAGCAGCACGATCGGCAGGGTCGCCGCCTCGGCCGTCAGTGAGATCGCCAGGCTCTCCGCCAGCCAGCCCGGCAGGGTGCCGGTCCGGGCAAGACCAGGCCGGGCAAGACGAATCCGGGCAACCCTGAGTCGTTCGGCCAGCGGCGTCGACCAGGCGATCAGCCCGGCCGTGGCCGTCCCGGACAGGGCAAAGCCTGGATCGCTGACCGCGCCCGGGTCGAGCACCAGGAGGAGGAGCACGGCCCAGCCGAGGGCGGCGAGGGCCGAGCTCGAGCGGCCCGTGGCCCGGGCCGTGAGCCCGATCGCGGCCATGACCGCGGCCCGGCTGACCGATGGCGAGCCACCCGCGATGAGGCTGTAGCCGATGATCGCGAGGAGCGTGATCGCCGTTCGTGGCCGGCCGCCGACCCGGCCGGCGAGGACGGCCGTGACCAGGGCCGCGACGATCGCGATGTTCCAGCCCGAGATCGCGACGATATGCGAGACGCCGGCGGTCGTGAACGCCGCAGCGAGGTCGCGGTCGACGTGCTCGCGGAGGCCGATGAGGATCCCATCCGCGAGCCCCGCCTCAGGCTCGGGCAGGGCTCGTCCCAGGGCATCGGCCGAGGACCGCCGGAGCGCGTTGATCCAGCCTTGCGGTCCAGTCGGGCCGGCGATGATCTCGAGCGTCGGCGAGCGCAGCGAGCCGGCCGCGCCGAGGCGGCGCAGGTAGGCGCCGTAGTCATCCGGGCCGGGCGGTCGGACGCTGCCTTCGATGCGGATCCGGTCGCCGGGCCCGATCTCCGGGAAGCGCGGCAGGAGGGCCTCGACGAGGGCCTCGGAGCCCGGCTGGTCCGGATCGTCGCCAAGCCGGACCTGTGCGATCTGCTCGGTCCCCTTGGGCGACCCGACGCTCTCCACGAGGGCGACACGCGGGCCGCCGCCGGGCGTTCCGCCGGAGACCGGGGCGGCCCCGGGAGCAGCCCGGCGCGGGCGATCACGAGCGTCGCGCCGAGGCTTGCGCCGAGGATGGCCGCCGTCCCGGCCTGGATTGCGGCCGACGCGCGCCGGAGGCGTCGGACGGCCGCCGCCAAAGCCGTGACCAGGGCAACCGCGATCGCGACCGTCGCGAACCGATCACCGGCACTCAGGACGAGCGCGCTGCCGACGGCACCGAGGGCCAGCCACGCGCTCCGCGGCAGGCGGGATCCCCCGCTCATCAGCCTCAGCGGACCGTCACGAGCTTCTCGATCCGGCTGAACTCGGCCGCCCCGACGAGCTTCCGCGTGCGCAGGTCGGCGATCGTCCGGAACGGCTGTTCCGTGCGCGACGCGAGGATCTTGGCGATCGTCGCCGGGCCGATCCCGGGCAGGGCATCGAGCTCCTCGGCCGTTGCCGTGTTCAGGTCGAGCGGTCCGGCCCGGGCCGGCGCGGTTGACGCACCGGCAGAGGGCCCCGGGGCCGTGCCGCCCGATCCGGAAGCACCGGGTCCATCGCGGGACGGGACGATCACCCGGTCGCCGTCGCTCAGGCGGGCCGCCAGGTTGAGCTGGGCGGTTGCCGCACCGACATCGATGCGGGGTCCGTAGCCGCCGGCGGCCGCGATGGCATCGGCCACCCGCGATCCGGCGGGCAGGTGGTAGAGGCCCGGTCGGGCGACCGCCCCGGCGACCTCGACCACCACCTCGGCCGCCGGCGCCGACCCGGCCTGGCCAGCGGTGTTCGGATCCAGCGAGCCGGCATCTGGTCCCTGGCCGGCCGGGCCGCCACCGTCTCCCCCGGCGGCGACGCTCCCACTGAGGTCGCCCGGGCCGAGCGACGGGCTGACGCCGCCGGTCGCATCGACGCTGACCACGGACCCGCCGCTCGATCCGACGACCACCACGACGCCGATTGCGGCGACGGCGACTGCGAGGGCGGCGGCCACGATCGCGGGCCGGTTGGCGCGGAGGCTCGCGGCAATTCCGGGTCGCGGCTCGGCGGGCCGGCCGCCCGGGTCGTCGAGGCTCCGCCAGGGCGACGTGGTTCGATCCACGGACCTCTCCCCGGCGGGTTCGAGGCGGGCAGGGCGGGCATCCCGGGCCGGCGGACCCGGATTGAGTGCATCCACTGCGGCGGGGGCACTTCCGTCCGCAGTGGATGTCGGCCGACTCTATCCGCGGCCGCTTACCTGGCGCTTATCGCCGGTCGACCGCCGCGACGCCGGCCATCGCCCAGCTGCTCATCGCTCCAGGAGGGGCTTCACGTCGGTGATCAGCCGGGTCATCGATTCCTCGTCGTACGGCGAAGGGAATCCGGCCACGAGGTGCGATCGGCCGAGGGCCACGAACGGCGCGAGCTGGGCGGCAACATCCTCGGGCGTGCCGACCGGCTGGTCCTGCCAGATCCGGGCCCGGCCGTTGTGCTCGAACAGGCCGGCCGCCACCCTGCGCGCCTCGTCGCGCGAATCGCGGATCACCACGACGCCCAGGCCGTGGGTCCGCTCGATCGACGCGAAGTCACGGCCGATCGCCGCACAGTGCTCGCGCAGGATCTCGTCCTTGCGCTGGACCGTCGCCAGGTTGCCGCCGACATCGTGCAGGTCGGCGTAGCGGGCGACGAGCTTCAGGGTGACCTTCTCGCCGCCGCCCCCGATCAGGAGCGGAAGGTGGCGCTGGACCGGTGGCGGATCGTTGCGCGTCGAGCGCGCGGCGTAGCGCGGCCCGCTCGCGATCGGCTGGCTGCCGTCGAGCATCCCGCGCAGGATTGGCAGGGCCTCGCCCAGCCAGCGCAGGCGCTCCGGTGGCCCCTCGCCGAAACGCAGGCCGAAGGCGACGTGCTCGGTCTCGAACCAGGCCGCCCCGATCCCCAGGACCGCCCGGCCGCCGCTGATGTGGTCGAGGGTTGTCGCCAGCTTGGCGGTCAGGGTCGGCTCCCGGAACGTGTTCGCGCCGACCATCAGTCCGAGGCTCACCTTCGACGTGCTGCCGGCCCAGGCCGCCAGCGTCAGCCAGCCCTCGAAGATCGGGCCCTCGGCCGAGCCGACGATCGGGTAGAGGTGGTCCCAGGTCCAGAGCGAGTCATAGCCGAGGCGGTCGGCCTTCCGCCCGGCCTCGAGGAGCCCGGCCCAGGTCGCGTACTGGTTCCAGCACAGGGCCCCGATCTTTACCTGGCTCAACGCACGCCGCCTCGCTTCACGCCTGGCTGACGATGTCGACCGAGATCTCCACCGCCGGAATGGCTCCCCGATTCTCGAGCCAGTGGCGCGTGTCGCGATCCTCGGGCCAGCCCACGCCCGGTCCATAGTCCGTCTCGACGCCGTCGCGATGATCGGTGATCGTGCCCGCCAGGACGTAGACGACGCCCGGCCGGCCGACGTGGTCGTGAACCGGGCCGAAGGTCCCGCCCGGTTCGATGGTCACCAGGCGCATGCGAAGCTGGCGACCGGCCATGCCCTCCATCTCGCGGGCCAGGTCGACGGTTGCCAGCACATCAATCGCGACACCTCTCGTCGCAGGCGCCGCCGGTTCGTCGCTCATCATTCGACCCTGGCCCTCTTTCGTCGGACGATTTCGGCTCAGCCCGGTTCTTCGTCCCTGCTCGAGTCGCGTGCCCAGCCCAGGTGCTTGCGCAGCCAGCCGACCGAGGCCAGGTGGTAGGTGGCCTCGTCCGAGTACGTCGGCAGGCCCTGCACCGCGGCCGCGGTGAGGCTCGTCGTGACCTGCTGGTCGGTGAGTACGCTGACCAGGTCGGCGCTCAGCAAGACATCGCGCTTGTCGCTTGCGAGGCCGACCCGGATGCCGTGGAAGATGTCCTCGGAATCCGAGCCGAGGACCTCGCGCACCAGCCCGACGGATGTGCCATCGGCGGCAACGACCGGGGTGCGGTAGGTGATCGCCCGCCAGCTGACCGGCTGGGCATCGGCTGAATTGGTCATCGGCTCACCTCACGCGATCGGACTGGAGTGCCCTCAGCCTAGCGGAGATGCCCCGGATGGGGCGCCGCCACCCTCGGCGACGCACTCGTCGAGGGCCTGGGCCAGGCGCAGGGACGCCCGGCTGGCGGCCAGCGCGACCCGGGCCCCGGCCCGGCGCAGCATGTTCGGCTCAGTGCTCTGGTGGGCCAGGCGGAAGAGCGCGGCCTCGCGGGCCAGCTCGGCCCGGTCGGCGTCGAGCTCGCGCTCCACGGCCAGCCGGTGTGCCTCGACGAGGAAGAAGGTTGGGAACATCAGAACGTCCCTCCGGTGATGTTGTGGTGCTCAGGGAAGCGGGGCTCGTCCTCGCCGAAGCCCGGGCGGGAGTCGCTGCCACTGGAGATGGCGCCGATGCCCAGCAGGAGCAGGGCGGCCACGGCGGCGGCCAGGATCGAGAGATCGAACAACGCGGCCATCCCGGCCCTCCTTGCTAACCTGTATTTGGTGCCGTATCGGTTACTGGAAGAGTAGCCCCTTGCGCGTAACCTGTCAAGGCATGTAGAGTGGTTACCGATGACTGGATTCACGACGACCCGACGACCCGATCTCGAGACAACCCTCGACTTCATCAATACCGCCGAGATCGAGCACGGCGCCCCGGTCGATCACCTCGATACAACCCCCGCGGCGCTCGACTGGTTGCAGGAGCACGTGGGCATCGATCGAGCCAGGGTCCCGGCGACCGACGCGGCGCGGGCCCGGATCGTTCGATCCCGGGCGGCGTTCCGCGAGCTGTGGGACGCGGCCGTCGAAGGCCGATCGCCGGTCGAATCGGCCGTGCGCGAGATCAACCGGGTGCTGCGCGACCGGACCCGGCTCGAGATCCGGGCCGAGGTCGATCCGCGCGGCTCCGCGGTCTACCGGCTGGACCGGCGCTCGGTGGGAAATCCGATCGACTGCGCCCTGGCCGACTTGGCCGAGCCACTCGCGCTCGCCCTGGGCGCGCCGGATTCGATCGCCCGGGCCCGGGTCTGCGCCAGCGAGACCTGTCGCTGGGTGTTCTACGACAATTCGCCGACCCATCGCCGGCGCTGGTGCGACATGGCCAGCTGCGGCAACCGGGCGAAGGCCGCCCGGCATCGGGCGCGGGCGAAAGCCGGCGCCGCGGCCGCCCGGGCCGACGAGGTCGCGCCGACCGGCTGACGCCTGGCCGGCGGGTCCGTCAGTCGATCAGTCCTGGCGAACCACGAGGTTGACGAGGCGGCCGCCGGCATGGATCACCCGATCGGGCGCGCGTCCGGCCAGGACCGCCTGGACACGCTCCCGGGCGAGCACCAGCCGCTCGAGCTCGTCCTGGCCGATCCCGACCGGCACGCTGATCCGGTCGCGGACCTTGCCGTTGACCTGGATCGGCACCTCGCGGGTCTCGGTCGCGACCGCCGTCTCGTCGACGACCGGCCACGATTCGGTGTGGATCGACGACGCGGCCAGCCCGGCCGCGGCCCGCCGGCGATTCCAGAGCTCGTCGGCGATGTGCGGCGCGGCCGGCGCGATCATCAGCAGGAGCAGGCCGATCGCCTCGTCCCAGGCGGGGCCCCCGGCGATCTCGCTGCCCCGGTAGCGGAACAGCGTGTTGGCCAGCTCCATCAGGTGAGCGACCATCGTGTTGAACCGAAAGCCCTGGTACTCATCGGTCACGGCGCGCAGGGTCCGGTGGGCAGCCATCCGGAGGGTGCCTTCGGCCGCCGCCCGATCCTCGCCGGCCGGCAGCTTGCCCGCGTCCGGATCGCCGCCCTCGAGCCCGTTCGGATCCACGGCGAGGGTCCACACCCGGTTCAGGAAGCGGTGCACGCCGCCGATCCCGGTTGGACTCCACGGCCCGCCCTGGTCCCACGGCCCCATGAACATCAGGAACAGGCGAACGGTGTCGGCACCGTAGCGCTTGACCAGCTCGTCGGGATCCTGGACGTTGCCCCGCGACTTGCTCATCCGCTCGCCATCGGCACCCAGGATCTGGCCCTGGTTGAAGAGGCGCAGGAAGGGCTCGCCCTGCTCGACCAGGCCGATGTCGCGCATCATCTTGGTGATCTCGCGGGCATAGAGCAGGTGCATGACCGCGTGCTCGGCCCCGCCCGTGTACTGGTCGACGGGCGTCCAGCGGGCAACGAGCGCCGGGTCGATCGGGCCGTCGTCGTTGTGGGGCGACAGGTAGCGGAACCAGTACCACGACAAATCCATGAACGTGTCCATCGTGTCCGACTCGCGCTGGGCGGGACCATCGCAGGTCGGGCAGCTGACGTTCAGGAACGCGCTGTCGCGGGTGAGCGGGTTGACGCCGCTGCCGCCGTAGTCGACGGTCTCCGGCAGCAGGACCGGGAGCTCGGCCTCGGGCACCGGCACGGTCCCGCAGCGCTCGCAGTGGATCACCGGGATCGGCGTGCCCCAGAAGCGCTGGCGACTGAAGCCCCAGTCCCGCAGGCGGTAGGTGACCGTCGGCTTGCCTGCGCCGCGCTCCTGGAGCCAGGCCACGATCTCGCCGAACGCCGCGGCGGCCGGCCGGCCACTGAACGGTCCGGAGTTGACCAGCACCTCGTCGACCGAGTGCTCGACGAACGCGCTCGTCAGGGCCGCGTCGGGATCGCCGTCGGCGGGCATCACGACCTTGACGATCGGCAGCCTGAACCGGGTCGCAAAGTCGAAGTCGCGCTCGTCGTGGGCCGGCACGGCCATGATCGCCCCGGTCCCGTACGAGCCCAGCACGTAGTCGGCCACGAAGATCGGGATCCGGGCCTGGTTCACGGGGTTGATCGCAGCCGCGCCCAGGGCGACGCCGGTCTTCTCGCGGTCGGCCGCCAGCCGATCGATCTCCGTCCGGACCGCCGCCTGGGCCAGGTAGGCCTCGACCTCGGCCCGCCGCTCCGGCGCGGTCAGGGCCGCGACGAGCGGATGCTCCGGGGCGAGGACCATGAACGTCGCCCCGAACAGGGTGTCGGGCCGGGTCGTGAAGACGCGCAGCGGCTCACCGCCGGCGTGGTGTGCCGCCGGGGCGGTCGTGAACGTCACCTCGGCGCCCTCGGATCGGCCGATCCAGTTCGTCTGCATGATCCGGATCGGGTCCGGCCAACCCAGCCCCTCGAAGTCGAGCAGCTCGTCGGCGTACTTCGTGACCCGCAGGTACCACTGGTCGAGCTCGCGCTTCTCGACCCGGGCGCCGCAGCGCCAGCAATGGCGGTCCGTCCCTTCGACCTGCTCGCGGGCGAGGGTCCCGTCGTTCGGGCACCAGTCGACCGCCGACTTCTGGCGATAGGCGAGCCCGGCCTTCAGGAACTGCAGGAAGAGCCACTGGTTCCAGCGGTAGTACTCGGGCTCGCAGGTGACGACCTCGGCGTCCCAGTCGAACGAGGCGCCCATGCTCCGCAGCTGCCGGCGCATCTTGTCGATGTTGGTCATCGTCCAGGTCCGCGGGTTGACCCGGTTCTTGATCGCCGCGTTCTCGGCCGGCAGCCCGAAGGCGTCGAAGCCGATCGGCATGAACACGTTCTCGCCGTGCATCCGGTGGAAGCGGGCGAGTGCGTCGGTCGGCGTCTTGATGTACCAGTGGCCGATGTGCAGGTCGCCCGACGGGTAGTCGTACATCGTCAGGAGGTAGAACTTCGGGCGGCTCGTGTCGGCCAGGTCTGTCCGGTGCAGGCCGAGCTCGTCCCAGCGAGCCTGCCAGCGGGGCTCGATCTCGGTGGGCTGATAGCGATCGATCCGGGCGCGCTCGGTCACGTCGGGCCTCGAACTGTCGCACCCCCGTGGGCTGCCGGCCGCGTCGGGGGTGAGCAGGATTCACGGCGGGAGTTGGTGTTGGTGGAGCCACGGGGATTCGAACCCCGGACCTCTTGCATGCCATGCAAGCGCTCTGCCAGCTGAGCTATGGCCCCGCCGCGGAGCGGCAGTATAGCAGCGGGCAGGGACCGATCCGGCGGGCCCGTCTCCAGCCATGGTTCGGACCGATTCGAACACTTCTGTCAGGACCCTTTCAGGACGCCTTCGGTAGGCTCGACCCATGCGGCAGGGCGAGACACCCGGAGGAGGCTGGACGCGCCGCCAATTCCTGGCGACCGGCGGCCTCCTTGTCGTCGGTGGGGCGGCTGCGGCGGCCCTGGCGGTCGAAACGACCGCGAAGGGCAGCGGTGGTGGGTCTTCGCCGGCAGCCTCGAGCGGCTCGCCGCCGCCGGTTGTCCGGCGCCGCTACCGGTCGCGGACGGACCTCACCTCGGCCCGGGTCGACGTGGCGGCGCCGCTTGGCTCGGTGGCCCCGGGGCTCATCTTCCTCACCCCCAACAACGGCCTGGCCCCGGATGGCCTGCTGATTGTCGACAACGCCGGCAAGCCGGTCTGGATCCGGCCCGACACCGGTTCCCATGCGGCGAACTTCCGGGCCGCCGTGTACCGCGGCAAGCCGGTCCTGACCTGGTGGGAGGGCGACGTGAACGGCGGCTTCGGCGCCGGCCAGCTCGTGATCATGGACGACACGTACACCGAGCTCGTCCGTTTCGCTGCCGGCGCCGGCCGGAAGGCGGACATCCACGAGTTCCAGATCACGCCCCAGGGCACGGCCCTGATCCTGACCGATGGCGGTGTGCCGCTGCTGGCCGGAGGATCCCCACCGCCCTGGCAGAACTGGGACTGCATCGTCGAGGAGGTCGACATCGCCACCGGCGCGGTCCTGTTCGAGTGGCACACGGCCGACCACATCTCGCCCGACAAATCGGTGATCCCGCCGCCCGGATCGACCCCTGGTCCATCGGCAACCGCCGACGCCCTGGCCGGGACAGCGAGAGCGACCCCGGGCACATCGGTTCCAGCGCCGACGATCCCGGTCTACGACTCCGTCCACGCCAACGCGATCGAGCTCGACACGGACGGCAACCTGCTCGTGTCGGCCCGCAACACCTCGACGATCTACAAGGTCGACCGCTCGACCGGGGCGATCCGCTGGCGGCTGGGCGGCAAGCAGTCCGACTTCAAGATGGGTCCCGGCGCGACGTTTGCGCTCCAGCACGACGTGCGCCGGCAGGCCGACGGCACCATCACCGTCTTCGACGACGGAGCCGCTCCGTCCACCTCGCGGGCGATCGTCCTCGATATCGACGAGGTGGCGATGACCGCCAGCCTGATCAGGGCCTATCCCCATCCGCACGCCAAGCTGGCGATGAGCCAGGGCAACACCCAGGTCCTGCCCAACAGCAATGTCTTCGTGGGCTGGGGCAGCACCGGCTACGCCTCCGAGTTCAGCTCCGACGGCCAGCTCCTGTTCGATGCCGACTTCAGCGGTTCGATCCAGTCCTATCGCTGCTTCCGCTACCCGTGGACGGCGATGCCCAAGGGTGATCCGGCCCTCGCCGTCGATCCGCCGTCGAGCGGGGTCGTCAACGCCTACGCCAGCTGGAACGGGGCCACTGAGGTCTCCAGCTGGGAAGTCCTGAATGGCTTGAGCGCGACGAAGCTGACCTCGCTGGGCACCTTCCCCCGGACCGACTTCGAGACGGTCCTGGCGGTCAAAGCCGCCTCTGGCTACCTCGCCGTCAATGCCCTCGATCCGAAGGGCGCGGTCCTGGGCACGTCACAGGCGGTGGCGATTCCCGAGTAGCTCGACGGCGGTGCCCGCCGGGCGCCCGGAGAACGGATGGGCGGCGATAGCCCGTCCGGGTGAGTCGTCCTGGGGCCCCGCCTTGTGGCACCATCGGCGGGTGACTCCACACCTGCCCAGCCGGTGACCAGCCGGACCGAGGAGGCCGCCCGGCTCGCCCTGCCCGGCGGCTCGCTGGAGTACGTCCTGCGGCGCTCGACCCGGGCCCGCCGGGTGCGGGTGACGGTCGACCCCCTGCGCGGCGTCATCGTCACCGTGCCGGCCCGGCGACCCGGCGCGCGCGACGCCCTGGCCTCGGTCGAGCCGTTCCTGCGCGAGCGTGAAACGTGGATTCGGACCCACCTCGACCACCAGGCCCGCCAGCGCTCGCGGGTGGCGGGCCTGACCGCCGGCCTTGCCGCCGGCCAGTTGCGGGACGGTGCGCTGATTCCCTACCGCGGCCGAGCCCACCGGATCCGGCTCGTCGGACCGAGCAAGGGGCTTACGCGCTCGGTCGTCCGGATTGAGGACGCCGACGTCCTGGGCACGAGCCGGACGATCATCCTCGAGCTCGCCAGCCGCGACCGCCGGCGTCCGGCTCGGATCCTCGAGGCGTGGTTGCGCAGTCGGGCCGTGATCCAGATCGAATCGGTGATCGGCCGCCATGCCCCGAGCCTCGGGGTGAAACCCTCCGTCGTCGTCGTCCGGGATCCGCGCAGCCGCTGGGGGAGCGCTTCGCGGGCCGGCCGGGTCGCCCTCAGCTGGCGCCTGATCCTGGCCCCGCCCGAGGCGCTCGAGACGACCGTCGTCCACGAGCTCTGTCACCTGCGCGTCTTCGGCCACGGCCCGGCGTTCTGGGCCCTCGTCGGCTCGCGCCAGCCCGACCACCTGCGCTGGCGGCGCTGGCTCCGGGATCACGCCGTCGAGCTGCACGCGGTCCTGGCCGAGGATTCGGCCCCCGTCCCGATCTGATATCGGCCCGGCCGGGGCCGTGGCAGAGTGAACGGCTAGCGCGGTCCAGCGCTCGCACCAAGTCCGGGAGGCAGCCCATGTCCGGCGTCGTCCGTCTCAACCATGGCGTCCTGTACGTGCGCGACGCCGGCGTATCGGCCGCCTTCTACCGCGACGCCTTCGGGTTCGTCGAGGTCGGCCGTGAGTTCGGCGGGCAGGCGGTGTTCATGCGCTCGCCGTCGAGCGACACGGCCAACCACCACGACCTCGGCCTCTTCTCGGTCGGGCCGGCCGCGGCCCGACCACCGCGCGGCTCGACCGGGCTGTACCACCTCGCCTGGGAGGTGGCCACGATCGAGGACCTGGCGGCGACCGCCGAACATCTGTCGGCCGTCGGGGCGCTGACCGGCGCGAGCGACCATGGCGTCTCGAAGTCGCTCTATGGCCGCGACCCGGACGGAATCGAGTTCGAGGTGATGTGGCGCGTGCCGCGCGAGGACTGGGGCGGGGACGCCGAGCGTGGTGCCGTCCGCTCGCTCGACCTGGCCGCCGACCTGAAGCGCTACGGCGCGCAGGCCGCCGCCGGGTAACGAGGGTGACTGGTGGAGATGAGGGGACTCGAACCCCTGGCCTCCGCGATGCGAACGCGGCGCTCTGCCAGCTGAGCTACATCCCCACCGAGGGTCGGACCGGGCGCGATCCACTCGCGGCGCGGGACCGGCGCCGAGTGTAGCAGAGGCCCTGCGGCGGTCTGCTGACAGCGGTCTCCAGGGTTCCCGGGCACACGTCTAGCGATCCGGTAGGTAGCGGACCCGTTTCAAGCGATCTGCACCCGGCCCGACCCATCGCCGGTGGGGGAGTCGTCCGGATCGCGGGCCGCTCGACCCCGATTCTCGTGCGCGGCCGTGCCCCTCGCCATGCCCAGGCTCCGTCGGGTTGGCCGCCCGACAAACGAAACCCTGCCGACTAATGACCGGGTCGCTGAAGGGGCTTGTTCGGGGGGAGGGAGGAACCGTCGAGGTCAAAGGAGGCGCGATCAGCCGCCGATTCGGGCGCGGTTCGGCATTGACAAAACAGAACATCTGTTCGATCATCGGTGGCCCATGACGAGCCTCTCCCCGGACGTCTCGGCCGCTCTCGCATCCCTTCGGACGCGCTGGGGAGCAGCAGCTCCGCGGGTCATCGGCTCGCTCGCGATCGCCCCCGAATTCGAGCTTGAGCCTCGGGCAGCCGATCCGGCTCGGGTGGTCGGGACCGGTTTCGCCGCGCTCGATGCGATTCTCGGGCCGGGGGGAGTGCCGCGCGATGCCGCCGTCGCCCTGTGCGGCCAGCCCTCGAGCGGCCAGACCACCGTGGCCCTCCGGCTGGTGGCCGAGGCCCAGGCTGGTGGGGCGATCGCGGCCTGGGTCGACCTGGCCCGCAGCCTCGATCCGGTCGAGGCCGTCGCCCGTGGGATCCGCCTCGAATGGCTCGTCGTCCTCCAGCCCGAAACGCCGGACGAGGGCATCGCGATGGCCGGCTCGCTCCTGGCCGGCCGATCCATCGACGTCCTGGTGATCGACCTGCCGGACGAAGCCCGCAACGGACTCGCCCGGTCGAGCGTGCCCGCCCCGCCGCTCGCCGCGACGCGAACCGGCCGGCCAGCGAAACGATCGCCGAGCCTGGCCAGCCGCCTCGAGCGCCTTGCGGCGCTTGCCCGGCGGGCCGGCGTCCTGCTCGTCGTCCTCGAGCCGCCGGGCCTCGGACGGGAGCTGACTGCCGCGATTGCCGCCTCCACGGCGCTTCGCCTGGAGCTCGCTCGCCGATCGTGGATCCGGCTCGGCCGGGACGTGGTCGGCCAGCGGACCGAGGTGGTCGTCGGCCGGAACCGGTTCGGCCCAACGGGCCGCCGGGCCGAGTTGCGGATCCTCTATGCCGAAGGCGGCGGCCGGGATGCCTGCCTCGGACGCGATGCGCTCCTCGCCGATTTGCGGGGTGAGCCGGCCGTGCCCTGGGCCCGCCTGCCCGATCCCGTCCGGGTCGCCGCGAGCGCCACTACAACCGCCCCCATCAGCCTGCAATCACGGACTCACGATCGTGCGACGTCTCCACCTCCTCTGGACCCACCTGCCGCTCCGCCTCGTCCGGGCCCGCTCCGACTCGTTCCCGACCGGACCGGTGGTCCTGGGCGGCCAACCCTGGACGACGGGCAGCGTCCTCGACGCGAATCCGGCCGCGGTCGAGCTCGGCGTGCGCCGGGGGATGCCACTCGGCAGCGCGCACCGGCTTGCCCCTGAGGCCACCTTCCTCGATCCCGAGCCGGAGCGGGATGCCGCCACGATCGAGGCGGCGCTCGAACGGCTGGCGACCTTCAGCCCGGGCGTGGCTGGGGTCGACGATCCGGCCGATCCGGCGTTCGGCCTGCTCGAGGTCCAGGTCGACGGCCTCGAACGCCTGTGGGGCGCCGAACCGGTCCTGGCCGGCCGGCTGGTCGGGGCGCTCGCCCCGATCCTGCCCGGTCCACCCCGGGTCGGGATCGCCGGGACCCGCTTCGCGGCGACGATGGCGGCGGCCACCGCGGTGCCGGGGGACCGGTCGGCGATCGTCGTCGGCCCGGGCGACGAGGCGGCGTTCCTGGGGCCGCTGCCGGCCGGCCTGCTCACCCCCGACGAGGAGATTCGCGCCCGGCTCGGCCGCTTCGGGCTGCATCGGATCGACGCCGTGGCCGCGATCGCCCGGTCCGCCCTGGTCGCCCGCTTCGGTGAGGAGGGCGCCCGGATCCACGCCCGGGCGATCGGCGAGGAGCTCGAGCCGTTCCGGCCACGCCGGACCCCCGAGCGGCTGTGCCTGGGGATCGGCCTCGAGCCGCCGATCGAGGACCTCGAGCCGCTTCGCTTCGTCCTCCACCGGCTGACCGCGGCGCTGGCCGACCAGCTCGTTGCCCGGGGGGCCGCGACCGGCCGGGTCGAGCTGCGGCTCAGCCTGGATCCGGCCTTCGCCCGGCGGGGCAGCCTCACCGAGCTGTCCGTCGAGCAGTGCCTGCCCGAGCCGTCGTCCGAGGGCGAGGCGATCGAGCGGCTCCTGTTCGCTCGCCTCGAGCGCGAGCCGCCGTCGGTGGCGGTCAGCCGGCTCGAGCTGGAGCTGTCCGAGGTGGCCCCGGCCAGTGGCCAGCAGCTCGCCCTGTTCATCCCCCAGGCGAACCGGGTCTCGCGACTGCGCTGGCAGCTGGCCCGCCTCGCCCTGGCGTTCGGCGACGACCGGATCGGGCGGGTGGAGCTGGCCGACCCCGAGGCGCCGCTGGCCGAGGGCCGCTGGACCTGGCACCCGGTCGAGATCGCCCGGTGAGGCGCGGCTCGTTCCGGGTTGGCTGGGGTTCGGCCGAGGTCGTTCGAGCGAACGATGTCTCGTTCCGGGTTGCGTGGTGCGCCGCGGAGGATGCCCGGTGACCCGGCTGATGCGGGAGCATCCCCTGATCGACGCCGAGCTCGACCCGACCGGCCGCCTCGTGGCGTTTCGCTGGGCGGGCCGGCGCGAGAGCGTCGAAGTCTGCAACCGGTGGCGCGTCGACGAGACCTGGTGGCGAGAGCCGATCGCCCGCGACTACTTCAAGGTCGTCGGCAGCCGCTGGCTGGCCCTGGTCTACCTCGACCGCCTCGACGGCTCCTGGCACCTCGAGCGCCTCTACGACTAGGTCGAGCCTGCCCGGCTGAGCCGGTCCTGCCGGCTGCGGGCTCCGGGCCGCCCTGCCGGCTTGCGGCCGCGTACCCGGCGGCGCGGCGCGGAGTGGCGTGGCGTTTGGCGCGGGCGCGGCGCGCAAGGGTGCGTTGGCGCGGCGCGGGGTACGCCGCCGCCTGGTGCGTCGCGCCTACTTTGCCGGAATGTTGCCCACGACGAACAGGGTGACCAGGCCGATCAGGACCACGGCCAGGCACAGGGCGCCGATCACGTCGCGAACTCGGGGGTGCATCGCCGCCTACTCTACCCGGCGTCCGTGCGCGACGCTCCGACCTACCTTCCGGATTACCAGCCGGTGTGGTGTAAAGGAAGAACCGGGCCCGTTCCGAGCCCGAAATCGACTGTCCTGCGCCGCGGCGTACGCACGAATTGAGGCGCCCGGCTCGTGGCCGGGGGATCCCGACCCGCGGTTTCTTCCTTACCACCACGGCCGCTGGTATCCCGGAAGAAACAGGACCGCCCGCCCCGGGCCAACCGCCGGCCGCGGCGCCCCTCGCCCGCCCGGCCTGTTTCTGGCGAATATCACCCGGTGTAGTAGTAGATGGGAAGCTCGGCCGAATCGGGGCTGGAATTCGGCGAGGCGGGCACGGACTCGTGCACGAAAATCGGGCCGACCTCGCTCCAACGAACCGAGACTCGGCCGCGGTCCCCACCCAACACTACGGGGGCTGATATGCGCCAAATTCCTGGCCGTTGTGGGACCACAGGAACCGTGGGGCCGTTGCGGGGCTGGGGACCGGAGCCCGACGGACCGCGGGGCCGGGACCAGGCTGGGTCGGGCCGATCCGGGGCTGGGACCGGAGCCGGGACCGGGGCTGGGACCGGAGCCGGGACAATGTACGAGGCCTCGTCGCGCGCTGGCGACGAGGCCTCGTAAGGTCCGACGCTCGTGTCCGAGCGGCGGGCGGGTCGGCGGACCAGTATCTGGCTGGCCGCCGCCAAGAGCGGTCGCGAACCCCCAGGCACGCAACGCGATCTGGCTTTGCACCAAGAGACGCCGGACCGAGCCGAAATGTTTCGTCGATTTCGGATCAGCGTCCACGAGGCACGAGCCCCCGGCTCTGCCGCCCCGGCCGACCATCCAGGATTGACGAAACAGAACAGATGTTCGATCATTGGCCATGGCCTACGCCGAGCTCCATTGCCACACCAACTTCTCGTTCCTCGACGGTGCCTCGCCGGTCGACGAGCTGGTCGAGCGGGCCCTCGCCCTCGGCCTGAGCGGGCTCGCGGTGACCGATCACAACGGCCTGTACGGGGTCGTCCGGTTCGCCTCGGCCGCCCGGGAGGCGGGCCTCCGGCCGGTGATCGGGGTGGAGATCGAGTTGCGCGACGCGTTCGCGCCGGATCCCGATCACGTCGTGGTCCCGGCTCGGCGTCCGGCCCGCCGCGGGGCCACAAACCACGCACCGGCCCAGGCGCTGGATCAGGCGCTCACCGCCTCCGAGGGCCTGCCGGCTCGTCCCCGTCCCGAGCGGACTCGCCTGCCCGGCCGGCGTGAGCCGGTCAAGGAAGACTTCCGGGGGATCGGCGCGGGATCGCGCGGGCCGCACCTCGTCCTGCTGGCCCGCGACGGGACCGGCTATCGGAGCCTGTGCCGGCTGATCAGCCGGGCGAACCTGGCCGGCACCAAGGCCGTGCCCCGGTTCAGCCAGGCGTTGCTCGCCGAGCACGTCGAGGGCCTGATCGCCCTGTCCGGCTGCCGCGACGGCGAGCTCGCCCGGCGGCTGCGGGTCGGTGATCGCGAGGGGGCCCGCCGGGTCGCCGAAGGCTACGCAACCCTGTTCCGGCGCGTCCCCGGCTCGACCGCCTCGACCAGCCGGGGCGGGGCGGCTGCGGCCGGCTTCTTCCTCGAGCTCCAGCACCACCTCCTGCCCGACGACGACTGGCTCGTCGCCGAGACCGCCCGGCTGGCCGACGAGCTCGGCCTGCCCACGGTGGTCACCAACGACGTCCACTACGCCCTGCCCGAGGGTCGCGAGCTGCATGACGTCGTCAGCGCGATCCGCCACGGCCGGACCCTCGAGACGCTGGCCGACCTGCGCCGGCCGGACGGCGAGTCGTACCTCAAGTCGGAGGCCGAGCTCCGCGCCCTGCCGCCCGGTGACGAGGACCCCGCACCAGCCGAAGCCGGGGCCGAGGACGACCGGGTCACGGCCCGGGCCTGGACAGAGGGCCTGGCCAATGCGGGCGAGATCGCCGCCGCCTGCTCGGTCGACCTCGGCTTCGAGCGCTACCGGTTCCCCGGCTTCGATGTCCCGGCCGGCGAGACCCCGTTCAGCCAGCTGGCCGAGCTCTGCCACCAGGGGGCACGCAAGCGCTATCACCCGCTGACCCCGGCCGTTCTCAACCAGCTGACCCACGAGCTGGCCGTGATCGAGCGGACCGGCCTGGCCGAGTTCTTCCTGATCTGCTGGGACCTGATGCGCTTTGCCCGCGAGCGGCGGATCCCGGCCCAGGGCCGGGGCAGCGCCGCCGACTCGATCGTGGCCTACGTCCTGGGGATCACCCGGGTCGACCCGATCCGCCACAACCTGCTCTTCGAGCGGTTCATCAACGAGGGCCGGACGACGTACCCGGACGTCGACATCGACTTCTCCTCGGAGCGCCGGGAAGAGGTGATCCAGTACGTCTACGAGCGCTACGGCCCCGAGCACACGGGGATGGTCTGCAACATCGTCACCTACCGCGCCCGGTCGGTCGTGCGCGAGGTCGGGGTCGCGCTCGGCTTTCCCCGACCGCTCGTCGATCGGGTCGCCAAGGCGCTCGAGACCTACGACTCGGTGATGGTCCGCCGCGACCTGGAGGCGGATGGCGGGTTCGCCGAGTTCTTCCAGCGTCCGCCCGACCCGGCCCGGCCGGCCCTCCCGCCGGCCGAGCGGAATGGCCTGGCCGACCGGATGGGCCAGCTCCGACTGGCCGGCAAGCCGGCGGTCCGGGCCGGCGGGACCGGCGACGACAAGGGTGGCCCGGGCGATTCGCCGGCCAGCGTCGCCTGGCTCGAGTCGGGGCGGGGGACCGGCTACGTCGGTCCGCCCGGGGCGGCGAGCGAGAAGGCCCAGCCGCCGGGTACGGTCGACGGCCGGGCGATCGATCCCGAGAGCGGCGTCCTCCTGCCGGCCGAGCGGCGGACCGACAAGCTCGGCCGGCCGAACCACTGGGACGGCGGCGACCCGATCGGCCCGAGCGCCCATGCCGGCAGCACCGTCGGCCTGTCGGACTGGGAGCGCTGGCTGGAGTTCTGTGCCCGGATGGACGGCTTCCCGCGCCACCTGAGCATCCACAGCGGCGGGATGCTGATCACGGCCGCGCCCCTGATCGACATTGCCCCGCTCGAGCGGGCGACGATGCCCGGCCGGGTCGTGGTCCAGTACGACAAGCGCGATGTCGAGACGATCAAGCTGATCAAGCTCGACCTGCTCGGCCTGGGGATGCTCGCCGCGATTGACGAGACGGTCGGGCTGATCGAGCACGACTGCGCGGTCTGCCTCGACCTCGACCACCTGCCCGAGGACATCGACGAGGTCTTCGGGATGCTCCAGGCCGCCGACACGGTGGGTGTCTTCCAGGTCGAGAGCCGGGCCCAGATGCAGACCCTGCCCAAGTCGCGGCCGAACTGCCTCGACGACCTCGTCGTCGAGGTGGCGATCATCCGGCCGGGCCCGATCCAGGGCAACGCCGTCCATCCCTACCTGCGCCGCAAGCAGGGCCTGGAGCCGGTCACCTACCTCCATCCCAGCCTGGCCCCGATCCTGGCCGACAGCCTGGGCGTGATCCTCTACCAGGAGCAGGTGATGCGGATCGCGATCGACGTGGCCGGCTTCAGCGCTGCCGATTCCGACGGGTTCCGGCGGGCGATGGGCACCTGGCGCTCGACCCGCGAGATGGAGAAGCTCCACGCCCGGTTCGTCGAGGGCTGCGTGGCGATCCAGGGCCTGCCCCTCGAGGATGCCGAGGAGCTCTTCCGGCGGGTCGCCGGGTTTGCCTCGTTCGGCTTTGCCAAGAGTCACGCCGCCGCCTTTGCCCGGACCGCCTACGAGTCGTCGTTCCTGAAGCTCTTCTATCCGGCCCAGTTCCTGGTCGGCCTGGTCAACGCCCAGCCGATGGGCTTCTACCCGGTCGAGGTCCTGGTCAACGACGCCAAGCGCCACGGCGTCGCCGTCCTGCCGGTCGACCTCAACGCCTCGAGCTTCCGGACGACGACCGAGTGGGCCGGCCGGCCCGGCGAGCCGCTGCCCGAGGGCCTCGGGATCGGGCAGCGGCCCGAGCCGGTTCGCTCACCGGCCTGCGTCCTGCCCAGCCCGGCCGCCCGCCAGCGCTGGTCGGCCGAGAGCGCGATCGGCTGGGGCGTCCGGCTCGGGCTGGGGCTGGTCAAGGGGATCGGCGAGGAGCATGCCGAGCTGCTCGACGGCGAGCTCGCCCGGGGTCCGTACGCCAGCCTGGGCGATGTCGTCGAACGGACGGGCCTGCCCGAGGAGACGATCGAGCAGCTGATCCGGGCCGGCGCCCTCGACTCGATCGGCCGGCCGCGCCGGGAGCTGCTCTGGCAGCTGCGCGAGGTGACGTCGCGCCGGACGGGCGGTCCGGCGGGACGGGCGGCAGGCCGTCCGATCGACCTGCGCCTGCCGCCCACCGACGCACCGGCCCTGCCGCCGATCGGCCGGACCGAACGGCTGGGCGACTCGTACGCGGTCCTCTCGCTCGATCCCCGCCAGCAGGTGATCGAGCTCTTCCGACCGGCGCTCGAACGGCTCGGGGCGGTGCCCAACTCCGCGCTCAACGAGCACCGGCCGGGCCCGGTCCGAATCGGCGGCCTGGTCGTCACCCGCCAGCACCCGATGACGGCCAAGGGGACGGTCTTCCTGGCCCTCGAGGACGAGACCGGGATGGTCAACGTCACCCTCTGGCCGGATGCCTGGGCCCGCTTGCGAGGCGTCGTTCGACGTCACGCCCTGTTGCTCGTGGACGGCCAGCTCCAGCGCGAGGGGGAGGTGGTCAACGTGATCGCCCGGGAGATCCGGCCGCTGCCCGAGATCGCCGCCAGCGTGGGTGGGCCGGGCCGACCGCCGGGTGTCCGCCAGCTCGGCTATTCCGGCATGCGACGGGTCGGCTGAGCGGTGGACGCGCCCCAGGAATCGAACGTCACGGGTGACGGGCCGCGTTCGGTCCGAGCCTCCGTTCGAGGATCCGCCACCTCGGCCGCCGATCCCCGGGACGCGTCCTGGAGTTGGTTCGTCGCGGCGCGCCGGTCGGATTGCGCCGCCGATTCGGGCCGGCGATCGGGCCCGCCGGGCGACCCGGCGATCAGCGCTTGCGCGCTGCCGGCTTCGAGCCGCGGGCCGCCGACCGGTTGCCCGCGTTCGGATTGGCCATCCGCAGGAAGCGCCGGTAGAAGCCGGCGAAGCCACCCACCGCGACGCCGGCGACGGGCGACACGACCATCGCGTACAGCGCGTTCTGGGCCCGGATGTCGCTGGTGATGATCGCTCCGGTCGACGACGGCGGAAAGGTCGCCGTCAGGACGTAGATCGAGAACAGGATCCCGCCCAGGAGGCCGACGATCCCGCCGGCGAGGTAGCTCGAGCGCTGGGTCAGGATGCCCGCCAGGAACGCTGCGGCCAGCGGCGGCGGGAAGACGAACAGGTTGAAGGCAAGGGCCGGGATTCCGGCGCTCTGGATGTTGCCGCCGGTCGCCTCGAAGACGACCGCGACGGCGAGCACGATCAGACAGGGCACCCAGATCGCGAACGTCCTCGTCGCCAATCGCGGCAGGTCGACGAGGTCCTCGCGCAGGTGGACGGGCCGGATCGCGCCACGGAACGAGCCGAGGACGCCGGGCCGGCCCGGGGCGGCCGCTCCGGAGCTCGCGCTGCCTGAGCGCGGGGCGGCGGGAACGGCGGCAATGTCCGGCGCTTCGGCCGCTGCGGCGGCGGTGGCCGCTCGGTGCCGGCGCCGGGCGTCGGCGCGTGCAGTGCTCTTGGCGCGGGCCACGGTGCCTCCTGATTGGGCGATCACGGACTCAGCGGCCCGGGGGCGAGATCGTGCCGGCCCAGGTCCGAGCGCCATCGTAGACGAAAGCGGACGCGACGCGTCCCGCCTCGGGCTCAGCGGTCGCGATTCGGTTCGCGGATTTGGTCGACGACCATCTCCTGAAGGGCGGTCGCAAGCCATGTCTCGTAGCGACCCGGCGTCCAGTCGTGGCGCCCAACCAGGCTGCCATAAACCTCGGGCAGGGTCAGCGCGTCGATGATCGCGACGCTGCGGGCGTCATCGCCGAGCTCCGGTGTCTGTGCGCCGAGCGACCGGGCCAGTGCTTCGATCCCGCCGCGCCGGGCGCCGATCGCGCCGTTCATCGCGGCCCGGATCGCCGGGTCGGCCGAGGCGGCCTCGCCCAGGATCAGGACGATGTCGTGGGCGGCCTCCCAGCGCAGGCGGATCGAATGGGCGAAGCCGGCCAGCGCTCCTTCGGCCGTCGGCGCGGCCAGGGCGTCGAGGTAGGCGGCGTCGGCGGCCGGCTCGTTGACCAGCGCTCGGAGCAGGGCCCGCAGGATGTTCGCCTTCGAGCCGAACACGGCGTAGACGGTCTGGACGGCGACTCCGGCCTCGCGCCCAATCGCGGTCATGGTCGTCGCGGCGTAGCCGCGCTCGGCGAAGAGGCCCCGGGCTGCCTGGGCGATCCGGCGCTCGGTCAGGGCCGCACGCTCCGCCCGCAGGCTCCCGGCCCGGCTCTTGACGTCCCGCATGTCGATAGAGTACAACTCTATTTGAATAGAGCATGACTCTAGTGACATGGAAAGCGGAAGGAATCCTGAGATGACCGTCGACCAGAACATCGCTGCCGCCCACCGCCTGATCGAAGAGGGCTTCAATGGTCGCAACCTCGCCGTGTGTGACGAGCTCGTCGCCGCGGACAGCCTCGAGCACCAGCGGGGATCGAAGCCGGGCGCCGAGGGGACCAAGGAGACGATCAGGACCCTGCACAGCTGGTTCAGCGACTTCGAGCTGACGATCGTCGACCTGGTGGCGACCGAGGACACGGTCTGGTTCCGCAACCGTGCAACGGGCGTGAACACCGGCGAGGTCATGGGCCGGCCGGCGACGGGACGTCCGTTCGACATCACCGTGATCGACATCGTCCGCTTCGTCGACGGCAAGATCGTCGAGCACTGGGGCGTCCCCGACCAGCTCGGGATGCTCCTCCAGCTCGGCCTGTTCGGGCGACCGGACGCGACGCGCGCGGCCTGAGGCGAACGGTTCCAACATCGTCTGCGACGACTGGTGAGGCCGCGATGAGCGCCGGATAAGGCCGGCTCGCTACAACGGGGACCCGCTCCGCGAATCCCCGCCGGGAGGTCGTCGATGCTTCGAGCCCGGCGTGCGGTCCTGGCCGCCTTCGTCCTGATCTGGTCCCTGGCCGCCCTGGCGATGGCCGACCCGGCGACGCCGGCCGCCTTCGCCCAGCCGATCAGCAACATACCGGCGGCCGTCGGCTGGCCCATCTCGAACGGCCTCCTGATCGCCGAGGTCGTGACCGGCGGTGCCTCGGCCTCCGACGAGTACATCGAGCTGACGAACGCGGGCCCCGCCCCGGTCGACCTCGACGGGCTCGAGGTGGCCTATGCATCGGCCGCCGGGACGAGTGCCGTCCGGCGGGCCACCTGGACGGCGGCCCAGCTCCTCGGGCCGGGCCGCCACGTGCTGATCGCCAACGTCGCCGGGATCTACGCTGGTCAGGCCGACGTGACGTACACGGCTGGGATGGCGGCCGCCGGAGGGGCGATCGTCGTCCGGCCGGTCGGCGGCGACCCGATCGACGCCGTGGGTTGGGGCGACGCCACGAACGCCTTCGTCGAGTCGTTGCCGGCGAACGCTCCCGACGCGGGGTCGAGCATCGAGCGGCGGCCCGGCGGACCCGGCGGCAATGTCATCGACACGAACGACAATGCCGGCGACTGGTCGATCAACCCGGCCCCGGTCCCGGAGAACCTCGCTGCCCCGGCCCGGCCGGCGCCAGGGGCGAGTTCGAGGCCGAGCCCGAGCGCGAGCCCGAGCCCGACTCCGAGCGTAAGCCCAAGCCCGAGCGCGAGCCCGAGCCCGACTCCGAGCGCCAGTCCAAGCCCAAGCCCGAGCGCGAGCCCGAGCCCGACTCCGAGCGCCAGTCCAAGCCCAAGCCCGAGCGTGAGTCCTCGACCGAGCCCCAGCCCGAGTCCATCGCCCAGCTCGTCGCCACGTCCCTCGCCGAGCCCGACGGCCAGCCCTGCGCCAAGCCCAACGCCAAGACCCAGCCCGAGCCCGTCCCCGAGTGCGGTACCACCGCCCAGCCCAACGCCGACCGCCAGCCCAACGTCGAGCCCCAGCCCCTCGCCGTCACCGACGTCGATCACGATCGCTGAGGCGCTCGTGCGCGGCGGGACCGTGACCGTCATGGGGGTCGCGACCACCGGGCCGAACCTGATCGACGGAAGCGGTCGGCTGGTCGTGATCCAGGATGCGAGCGCAGCCGTCGAGATCCGGCTCCCGGCATCGGGCACGAGCGGCGCGGCCGGCCTCGTCGGTCACCCCGTCATCCCCGGTGCGCGGCTCGAGGTCAGCGGCACGGTCGGTCGGGCGTACGGGGCGCCGCGAGTCTCCGCGTCGAGCGTGGCCTGGCTCGGCCTGGCGGTGCCGCCGGCCCCGCTCCGGATCGCCGCCGCCCCGGGGGCGGGCCTCGAATGGCGCCTCGTCGAAGCAACCGGCCGGTTCGACTCCATCCACCGCCTCGGCCAGCGCTGGCGGGCGGAGCTGGTCGTCGGCTCGGCCAGGATCCCGGTCGCCGGCCTGACCGGAGCCCAGATCGCGGTCGGCCGCCTCCTGGCCGGACGTCGGGTGACGGTCGTCGGCATCGCCCGGCGGGCCTATCCAACGGCCGTCGACCAGCGTTTCGTGATCGAACCACGCTCGGTGACCGACCTGGCGTTCGACCCGGCCCGGCCGGCCGGCACCGGCGGCACGAGCCATGGGCA
Source organism: uncultured Chloroflexia bacterium (assembly GCA_963727055.1). Classification (GTDB taxonomy): domain Bacteria; phylum Chloroflexota; class Limnocylindria; order Limnocylindrales; family CSP1-4; genus Palsa-1033. Next base: position 399,989 of record CAVSEN010000002.1, on the reverse strand, counting down.
GGACGCCGGAGGCGGCGGCGGCGGAGGGAGCGGCGCTGCGAACCCGCCGCGGACCTTCGCGCCCGCGGCGTCAGCCCCGACGATCGACCTCGCCGACCTCGCTTCCGCGACGGGGCGCACCGTGCGGGTCGCCGGCCTGGTGGCCGGAGTGGCCGGTACGACGGTCTCGCTCGACGACGGGACGACGATCGGCCGGCTCGTCCTGACGGGTGACGCCGCACCGTTCCTCGACCTCGTCCAGGTCGGCGACCCGATCGAGGCGACCGGCGTCGTCACGACCGATCCCGCCGGGCCGTACGTCCTCGTGACGGCCTCGACCGGCGTGATCCAGGCCGGCGATCCCGCCCCGGCCGGCGAAACAGGTCCGGCAACGCCGGCTCCCGCCGGCGGCCTGCCTGCCACCAGCCCACGGCCCGGAACCGCCAATGGGTCGGTCGACCTTGTCGATCCGGGTGCCGGGCCTGCCCCGGCGGCCGGGCTGATCGGGCCGGCCGCCGGCCTCCTGGGCGTCCTCCTGGCCCTGTCGATCGCCCTGCTGCTCCGCCGGCGCGGCCGGCGGCGGGGGCTCCCGGCCCGCCCCGACGAGACCGGCCACGCACGAGCCACGCTCGGGCCGAGTTGACGCTCGTTCGAGCGCGGGTCTATCCTCGCCCGAGTTTCGCGCCAGCGAAGCGCTTACGCGAGCGAGGATCAGGTCTTGCCGATCGCGGATCACCGCGTCGCACTCCCAACCGGAGAACGGCAGTACCACATCGGACTTGGCCCGGGCGACCTGGCCGAGTACATCCTCCTCCCTGGCGACCCCGATCGAACCGAGCGGATCGCAACGCGCCTCGAGAACATCGAAGGCTCGTGGCGGCACCGTGAGTTCGCCTCGGTCACCGGGACGTATCGCGGCGAGCGGGTCTCGGTCGTCTCGACCGGGATCGGCACCGACAACGTCGAGATCGTCGTAGCGGAGATCCTGGCGATCACGGAACATCCGACCTTCATCCGGGTCGGGTCGTGCGGCGCGCTCCAACCGGAGATCGCGGTGGGCGACCTGATCATCTCGTCCGGATCCGTCCGGCTCGAGGCGACGACAGGCTTCTTCGTCCACGAGGGGTACCCCGCGGTCGCCGACTATGAGGCGGTCGCGGCACTCGTCGAGGCCGCGGCGAAGCTTGGTCACCGGGCTCATGTCGGGATAACGGCCACGGCTCCCGGGTTCTTCGGTGCGCAGGGGCGCCCGATCCCCCAGTTGCCCATCCGCTACCCTGACCTCGCTGAGGAGATGGCGCGCCAGCGCGTCCTCAACTTCGAGATGGAGGCATCGGCATTACTGGTCCTGGCCGGGTTGGCTGGCAGTCGCGCAGGCGTCGTGTGTGCGGTTTACGCACATCGACCATCGGGCGACTTCGCAGTCGGCGAGGCCAGGAACCGCGCTGAGGCGGCCTGCGTCGAGACCGGGCTCGAAGGGCTCTGGAATCTCGCCGCGATGGAGCGCCAGACGCGTCGTGCTGGGACGGATCGCTGGCGGCCGTCTCTCTGGACCGGAACATAGGGGCGGATGCGAGGCAAGCGTCTCGTGACGCCGAGGAACGCGTGGAGAGGAGACTAGACGTGGCCGAGGCTTATTGCGTCAAGGACAAGAAGAAGGTCGAAGTCGTGAATCCGCAGAAGATCACGATGAAGAACGGCAAGCCGGCGATCTCGGGCACCTGCCCGGTCTGCGGCGGCAAGGTCTTCAAGATCGGCGGCTGACCGCCCGTCCTTTTCGTCCAGGAGACCCTCGCCGGCCGTTCGGCGAGGGTCTCCTGCTGCTTTGCTAGAGTGGGCCGGTCGCCACCCGCGCACGGAGTCACCCTTGCCACGACCGGTTCTCGCGCTTGACCTGGGCGGCACCCAGGTCCGGGCCGCGGTGATCCTGGCCGACGGCAGCCGAATCGCCCGGCAGGCCACCGACACCCCCAGCGACGACGGGCCGCAGGCCGTCGTCCAGGCCTGCATCGACGCCCTCGCCGCCGCCCGAGCTGCCGCCCCGGCGGACGTCCGGACGGACCTGGCCGGCGTTGGTGTCTCGTCGCCCGGCCCGATCAATCCCTGGACGGGAGTGATCGTGAGCCCGCCGAACCTCGGGCCCCTCTTCCATGACATCCCGATCGGGGCCGACCTGGAGCGGGCGCTCGGCCTGCCGGTCTACCTCGATCGCGACACGAACGTGGCGGCCCTCGGCGAGCAGGCCTTCGGAGCTGCCCACACGGTCGACGACTTCCTGTACATCACGGTCTCGACCGGCGTCGGCGGGGCGATCGTCAGCGACGGGCAGCTCGTCCACGGCCCCGATGGCATGGCCGGCGAGCTGGGTCATGTGTCAGTCGACCTCGACGGCCCGACCTGTGGCTGTGGCGGAATCGGCCACCTCGAAGCGATCTCGTCGGGGGTCGCCCTCGCCCGGGATGCCCGCAGCGCGGTCGCCGCCGGGACGTCGCCATTCCTCGCGGCGCGGGCCGCGGCCAGCACCGCCGGTGTCCATGGCCTCGATGCTCGTGCGGTGGCCGAGGGCGAGGACGCCGGGGACGCGGTCTGCGCCGGCCTGATGAACCGCGCCCGGCGTGCCTTCGCCCTCGCCTGTGCCGGCTTCGTCAACGCCTTCAACCCCGACCTGATCGTGGTTGGCGGCTCGATCGCCGAGCACCAGGGCGACCGCCTCCTCGATCCGGCCCGGGCCGAGATCCAGGGCGGCTCGTTCGCGACCCCGGCGGCCCGGGTCCGCCTCGTGCCGCCGGTGCTCGGCCCGGACGTGAGCCTGGCCGGCGCCCAGCCCCTGGTCAGCGGCCGGGTCAGCGACGAGCGCTGGCGGCGCGGCCGGGCAACGCTCGAGCCGGGTGGGCGTTGACCCGCTCGTGACGCCTGCGGCGTACGATTGGAGGCGAGGGCCGAACGTCCCTCGGGTCAATGACCCATGGCGGTAGTCGGGCGGGCGCTCGAGCCGCAGGATCCAATCGTTGACTGATTCATTCAGCCCGGCCGCTGCCTGCGGCCGGCGATCTCCAGGAGGTATTCCGCGATGACCATCCGCGTCGGCATCAACGGCTTCGGCCGAATTGGCCGCCAGTCGCTCAAGGCGCTCATCGAGCGCGCTCCGGACATCGAGGTCGTGGCCGTCAACGACCTCGTCGAGACGGCCATCAATGCCCTCCTGTTCAAGCACGACTCGACCTACGGCGCCTTCCCGGGCACGGTCGACCACACCGACGACGCGCTGATCATCGACGGCCACGAGATCAAGGTCCTCAAGGAGCGCGACCCCGCCGCCCTGCCGTGGGGCGACCTGGGCGTCGACATCGTCCTCGAGTCGACCGGCATCTTCACCGACGCCGAGAAGGCCCGCGCCCACCTCACCGCCGGCGCCAAGAAGGTCATCATCAGCGCGCCGGCCAAGCACGAGGACATCACGATCGTGCTGGGCGTCAACGAGGAGCTCTACGACCCGGCCCACCACGACATCATCAGCAACGCCAGCTGCACCACGAACTGCCTGGCCCCCGCGGTCAAGGTCGTCCACGACCAGTGGACGATCGAGCGCGGCCTGATGAACACGATCCACTCGTACACCAACGACCAGCGCATCCTCGACGTGGCCCACAAGGATCCGCGCCGCGCCCGGGCGGCCGGCCTGAACATCATCCCGACGACGACCGGCGCGGCCAAGGCGCTGGCGCTCGTCATCCCCGACCTCAAGGGCAAGTTCGACGGCTTCAGCCTGCGCGTCCCGACGCCCACCGTCAGCGTCGTCGACTTCACCGCGGACCTGGCCCGGCCGACCACCGCCGAAGAGGTCAACGCCGCCTTCCGCGATGCCGCCGCCGGCCCGCTCAAGGGGATCCTGGGCGTCAGCGACGAGCCGCTCGTCTCGACCGACTTCCGGGGCGATGCCCGTTCCTCGATCATCGACGGCGCGTCGACGATGGTCATCGGCGGCACGCTGCTCAAGGTCATCGCCTGGTACGACAACGAGTGGGGCTACAGCTGCCGCGTCGCCGACCTCATCCGCTTCGTCGCCGAGCGCCTGCCCGTCAGCGTCGCCTGACGGAGCGATCGACATCATGGACAAGCTCACGATCCGCGACGTCGACGCGAGTGGCAAGCGTGTCTTCGTCCGCGTCGACTTCAACGTTCCCCTCCAGGACGGCAAGGTCACCGATGACTCGCGCATCCGGGCCGCCCTCCCCACGATCCGGGCCCTGCTCGCGCAGGGCGCCCGGGTCATCCTGGCCAGCCACCTCGGCCGGCCCGACGGCAAGGTCCAGGACGGACTGCGCCTGCGGCCGGTCGCCGAGCGCCTGAGCCAGCTCCTCCGGATGAACGTGCCGTGCACGGGCGATGCGCTCGGGATCGGCACCGAGGATGCGATTCGCCGGCTCCGGCCGGGCGAGGCGCTCCTGCTCGAGAACCTCCGCTTCCATGCCGAGGAGGAGGCCAACGACCCGGCCTTCGCCAAGGCCCTGGCGTCCTATGCCGACGTCTACGTCAACGACGCGTTCGGGACGGCCCACCGGGCCCACGCCTCGACCGTCGGCATCGCGAAGTTCCTGCCGGCCTATGCCGGCCTGCTGATGGAGGCCGAGATCAAGGCCCTGGCCAACCTGCTCGAGGATCCCGCCCGGCCGTTCTTCGCGGTGATCGGCGGGGCGCAAGGTCTCCGGCAAGATCGCGGTCCTCGAGCACCTGATGGACAGGGTCGACGGCTTCGTCATCGGCGGCGGCATGGCCAACACGTTCCTGCTCGCCCAGGGCAAGAGCGTCGGCAAGAGCCTGGCCGAGCCCGACCGGGTCGAGGAGGCCCGCCGGATCCTCGCGGCGGCCGACGCGAAGGGCGTCCGGATCGTCCTGCCGGTCGACGTGATCGTGGCCAAGGAGGTCACCCGGGGGACCGAGTACAAGACCCTCTCGGCCGAGAAGATCCCCGCCTCGTGGCACATCGTCGACATCGGCCGCCAGACCCTGGCCCACATGGAGGAGGCCCTCGAGCCGGCCCGGACGGTGTTCTGGAACGGGCCGATGGGCGTCTTCGAGATCCCCTCGTTCGCCCACGGCACGCACGCGATCGCCCGGTACCTGGCCGAGCGGGCCGATGCCGGCGCGACCGTGGTCGTCGGCGGTGGCGACTCGGTCGCGGCCGTGACCCAGCAGGGCCTGGCCGGCCGGATGACCCACATCTCGACCGGTGGCGGCGCGTCACTCGAGTTCCTCGAGGGTCGCGAGCTGCCCGGCATCGCCGTCCTGCTCGACCGTCCTCCGGTCGCCGACGAAGTCGCCGCGGTCGGCGCCAAGGCCGGACGATGAGCAGCCAGATCGTCGATATCGCCGCCCGCGAGATCCTCGATTCGCGTGGCAACCCGACGGTCGAGGTCGACGTCGTCCTCGACGACGGGACGCTCGGCCGGGCGGCCGTGCCGTCGGGCGCCTCGACCGGCGCCAACGAGGCGGTCGAGCTGCGCGACGGTGACAAGGCCCGCTTCGGCGGCAAGGGCGTGCTCAAGGCCGTCGCCAACGTCAACGACACGATCGCGCCCGAGCTGATCGGCGCGGACGCCGACGACCAGGCCGCGATCGACGCGGCCCTGATCGAGCTCGACGGGACGCCGACCAAGGCCAAGCTCGGGGCGAACGCCATCCTCGGCGTCTCGCTCGCCTGCGCCCAGGCGGTCTCCGATTCGTACGGCGTGCCGCTCTACCGCTATCTCGGCGGAGCCGGCGCGCGGATCCTGCCCGTTCCCCAGTTCAACATCCTCAACGGCGGCAAGCACGCCCAGAACTCCACCGACTTCCAGGAGTTCATGGTCATGCCCGTCGGCGTCGATTCGTTCTCGGCCGCGCTGCGCGCCGGGGCGGAGATCTTCCACGCCCTGCGCGCCATCCTCAGCGCCGACGGCCACGCGACGGGCCAGGGCGATGAAGGCGGCTTCGCGCCGTCGCTGGCGTCGAACGAGGCGGCCGTCGAGATCATCCTGCGGGCGATCGAGAAGGCCGGCTACCGGCCCGGCGAGGACGTCGCCATCGCCCTCGATCCGGCGACCAGCTCGATCCTGGTCGAGGGCACCGGGGTCGAAGGCGTGACCGGCCAGTACCGCCTCGAGCGGGAAGGCCGGACGCTCGACTCGGGCGAGCTGATCGACCTGTGGGAGCGCTGGATCACGAAGTACCCGATCGTCTCCCTCGAGGACGGCCTGGCCGAGGACGACTGGGCCGGCTGGCGCGAGCTGTCGGCCCGCCTCGGATCCAGGGTCCAGCTGGTCGGCGACGACATCCTCGTGACGAACCCGAAGTTCATCGCCCGGGGGATCGCCGAGCACGCGATGAACGCCGTCCTGATCAAGCTCAACCAGATCGGCACACTGACCGAGACGATCGACGCGATCGACCTCGCCCGGCGAGCCGGCTGGGCGTCGGTCGTCAGCCACCGCTCGGGTGAGACCGAGGACACGACGATCGCCGACTTCGCCGTCGCGATGGGCACCGGCCAGATCAAGACGGGTGCGCCGTCACGCTCCGAGCGGGTCGCCAAGTACAACCGCCTGCTGCGAATCGAAGGTGAGCTCGGCGCCGGCGGCCGGTACCTCGGTCGGGCGGCGCTGTCGAGCGCTCATTGACCCGATTCGTCGACCGGGGGGCGATCACCGCCGCCTACGTCGGGATCGGCATGGCGGTCACGATCGGGGTCAGCTTCCTGCTGGTCATCCCGATCGAGCCGATCTACTGGCTGCTCACGCCGCTGGCCGGCCTGATGATCGGCTACTACGCGAACCAGCGCTCGAACCGGGGCCGGAACGCCTGGCGCCGGGCGATCGGCAACAGCCTGTTCGCCGGCGCCGTGACCGGCCTGACCCTGGCTGCCCTGCTGCTCGGGGTGAAGCTGCTCTTCTTCACCGCCGATTCGGGCTATCGCGATGCGAGCCTGGGCGGCCAGATCAGCTGTACGCCGGGCGCCGACTGCGTCTACCAGCGCTACATCCTCGAGGGCAAGTCGAGCGACCTGGCGGCGGTCGGCGTGACCGATGTCGCGTCGTTCAGCCGCTTCTACTGGAACCAGCAGCTCACGACGGGCGGCCTGCTGCTGGCGATCACGACGGTGACCGGCCTGCTGGGCGGCGTCATGTTCGCAATCACTCGGCCACGTGACTCGCAGGCCGTCGCGCCCGGGGAGCCAGCCGCCTGAGCCAGCCGCCTGAGCGCGGGGTGGGCCGCCGCTGGCAGCCCGCCGGCCCGGTTACTTGGCCGTGGTCTTCGGCTTGGCGGTCGCCTTCGCCGGCGCCTTCGGCTTCGCCGCGGTCTTGGGCTTGGCCCCGGTCTTGGCGGTCGCCTTGGGCTTGGCCGTCGACTTCGCGGCCGCACGGGCCGGCGCCTTCGGGGCGGCCTTGGTGACCGGCTTGGCCGGGGCCTTGGCCTCGGTCTGGGCCTCGGCCTTGGCTGCGGCGGCAGCGGCCGTCGCGGCGGCTTCGGCGCGGGCGGTCTTGCTCAGCGCGGCGCGGGCCTTGCCGGCGGCGGTCTGAGCGCCCTTTGCCTTGTCGGCCTTGGCCTGCGCGATGCGGGTCTTGGCAGCCTTGGCCGCGGCGGCCTTGCCGGTCGACTTGGTCAGCTTCGCGGCGGTCTGCACGCGGGCTCCACCGAGTGCCGCGTTCACCTTTCGGGTGAGGCGCGATTTGCGCCGGGCAGCGGCATTGGCGTGGATCGCGCCGGCCTTGGCTGCCCGATCGAGGGCGCTCAGGGCGTCCTTCAGGGCCTCGACCGCATCACCGGACTGGCCGCCGGTGGCGACCCTGACGGCCTTCGAGACGAGCGTCTTGGCGGCACTCCGGCGTGGCTGATTGACCTCGGCCCGGCGCTCCGCCGTGCGCACGCGCTTGAGCGCGGAGGGAGTTCGCGCGCCGGTCCAGCCTCGGGGCTTCCTGGCCAAGTTCAAACCTCATGAATGCAGCAGTCGAAACCGGCGGGCGCGCCCAGGGCACGACCCGACACGGGAGGCCGAATGCTACCAGAAACGCGCTCCGAACGGCCAGAGTGGCCAGAGCGGCGTGGCGTGTGGCTCGTGGGTGGTTGCCCGGCAGCCAGGACACCTGGCATCGGTGCTGCACCTCCGGCGCGGGGTATCTCCTCCGGATATCCCAACGCGCACTGGGCCGCCGGCTCCCCACTGCCGCGCGGCACGCGGCGAGCATGGCGCCTCGCGCTCCGGCACACTTGGCGCGATGGTCCCCATTCTCGGCGGCCTTGGCGCCGCCCTCCTGTTCACCGTGTCCGTGCTGACCTCGGCCCGCGCGTCACGGCTGATCGGCGCCCCGGCATCGGTCGCCTGGGCGATGACGATCGGCCTGGTCGTGGCCCTGCCGATCGCGGTGATCACGGCGCCGGCACCGGACTTCGGATCGGGCACGTGGGCCTGGTTCCTCCTCGCCGGCCTGGGCAACGTCGTGGGCCTGCTCCTGACCTACGCCGCGTATCGCTTCGGGGCCGTGGCCGTGATCGTCACGATCGCCTCGACCGAGGGCGCGATTGCGGCGGTCCTGGCGGTCCTGGCCGGTGAGGCGCTGGCTCCCGGCACCGGGCCGATCCTGGCCGTGATCGCGATCGGCGTGGTGATCACTGCGACGGGCTCCGGCGTCGGGGCCGAGGGCGTCCCGATCACGTTCGAGAAGGCACGCTCCGCGGCGATCCTGGCGGCCTTCTCGGCGGCCTCGTTCGGGATCGGGCTGTACTCCCTCGGCCGGATCAGCTCGCTCCTGCCGACCGCCTGGGCGATCCTGCCGCCGCGAGTCGTCGGGGTGGTCCTTGTGGCGATCCCGCTGGCGGTCCTCGGCCGGATGAAGCTCACCCGGGCCGCTGCCCCGTACGTCGTCGGGGTGGGCCTGGCCGAGGTGATCGGCTATGCCTTCTTCGCCACCGGCGCCCACGTGGCGATCGCGATCACGGCCGTCCTGGCGACTCTCTTTGCGCCGCTGTCCTCGATCGCAGCCTTCATCCTGTTCCGGGAGCGGATCGCCCGACGCCAGGTGGTCGGCATCGGCCTCGTGGTCCTCGGCGTCGCGATCCTGGCCGCCGTCCAAGGCTGAGGTCGACTGGTCCCGGCACGCGTGCCCACCGGTCGCTACCCTTGCCGGGCCGCGGTCCGAGCGCGTCCATCGGACGCCCCGTGGCAGGAGGTGCGCGATGCCCAAGTACCTGTTCACCGGCAGCTTCACCGAGCAGGGTGCCAAGGGGGTGCAGGCCGAGGGCGGGACCCGGCGGGTGCAGGCGGTCAAGGATCTCTTTGCCTCGATCGGCGGCACGTTCGAGTCGTACCACTTCGCGTTCGGGAGCGACGACTTCTTCATCATCGGCGAGCTTCCGGACAACGCCGCCGCTGCGGCCCTGGCGCTTCGGACGTCAGCATCGGGCGCCGTCCACACCCGGACGGTCGTGCTCCTGACTGCCGAAGAGGTGGACCAGGTCGCGAAGCTGTCCCCGACCTACCGCGCGCCCGGGGCCTGAGCACAGCCTGAGCCCGGCGGCGTGCCAGCGCTCGCCGGGCCCGAGGCAGCATCGAGGCGGCGCGGGCCGATCCCAGGTGCGGGGCATCGTCCCGGGCCCAAGCCCATACACTCGGACCGTGACGATCCCCCAGGAGCGCCTGCGCAACTTCTCGATCATCGCCCACATCGATCACGGCAAGTCGACCCTGGCCGATCGGCTGCTCGAGACGACCCACACGATCGAGGCCCGGCTGATGACCAGCCAGGTCCTCGACTCGATGGACCTCGAGCGTGAAAAAGGGATCACGATCAAGGCCCGGGCCGTCCGCCTCGATTACCAGGCCAGGGACGGTCGGACGTACGGCCTGAACCTGATCGACACGCCCGGCCACGTCGACTTCTCGTACGAGGTCAGCCGCTCGCTCCAGGCCTGCGAAGGGGCGATCCTCGTCGTCGATGCAGCCCAGGGGATCGAGGCCCAGACCCTGGCCAACGTTCACCTTGCCCTGCGCGAGGGGCTGACGATCATCCCCGTGGTCAACAAGATCGACCTGCCCAGCGCCCAGCCGGACGTGGTGATCGAGGACCTCGAGAACGTCCTGGCCATCCCCCGCGAGGAGGTCATCCTGGCCTCGGCCAAGGAAGGCATCGGGATCGACGAGATCCTGGAGGCGATCGTCGCCCGGATCCCACCCCCGAAGGGCGACCCGAACGGCCCCCTCCAGGGCCTGATCTTCGACTCCCACTACGACGCCTACAAGGGCGTGGTCGTCTACGTCCGGCTTGCCTCCGGCACGCTCCATGCCCATGACACGATCCGGCTGATGGCCTCGGGCGTCGAATCCGACCTGCTCGAGCTGGGGGTCTTCCGGCCCCAGCTGGTGCCCGTCCGAGCCCTGACCGCCGGCGAGGTCGGCTACGTCGCGACCGGCCTGAAGAGTGTCCGGGACGCCCAGGTCGGTGACACGCTGACCAACGCCCATGCCCCGGCGACCGTCCCGCTGCCCGGCTACAAGGAGGCCAAGAGCCTCGTCTTCGCCGGGATCTACCCGCTGACCGGCGACGACTACCCGCTCCTGCGCGAGGCGATCGAACGCCTCCACCTGAACGACGGCAGCTTCACCTACCAGCCCGAGAGCTCGGTTGCCCTCGGCTTCGGCTTCCGCTGCGGCTTCCTCGGCCTGCTCCACATGGAGATCGTCCAGGAGCGACTCGAGCGCGAGTTCTCGCTCGACCTGATCGCCTCGGCGCCCTCGGTCCAATACCGGGTCAACCTGATCGGCGGGCGGGGCACCCTGAGCGTCGACAATCCGGCCTTCTTCCCCGGCGCGGGCGAGATCGAGTCGATCGAGGAGCCCTGGGTGAGCCTGACGGTGATCACTCCGGCGGCCTACATCGGGCCGCTGATGGAGCTGTCCACGAGCCGCCGGGGCACGTTCGTGAACCTCGAGTACCTCGATCCGCAGCGCGTCCAGATCCGGTTCGAGCTGCCCCTGGCCGAGCTGATCATCGACTACTTCGACCAGCTCAAGAGCCGCAGCCAGGGCTACGCCTCGATGGACTACGAGGAGATCGGCTATCGGGCCGCCAACCTGGTCAAGCTCGACGTCGTCGTCGCCGGCGAGCCGGTCGATGCCCTCAGCCTGATCGTCCATCGCGACCGGGCCCCGGCCACGGGCCGCCAGCTGGCCGAGCGGCTCAAGGAGCTGATTCCGCGCCAGATGTTCGAGGTCCCGATCCAGGCCGCGATCGGCGGCAATGTCGTGGCCCGCGAAACCGTTCGGGCGATGCGCAAGAACGTCCTCGCCAAGTGCTACGGTGGGGACATTACCCGCAAGAAGAAGCTGCTCGAGAAGCAGAAGGAGGGGAAACAGCGGATGAAGCGGGTCGGCTCCGTCGAGATCCCCCAGGAAGCCTTCCTCGCCGTCCTGCGCATGGACGACGGCGCGACGCGCTGAACGGCGCACGATGGACGAGCTGATCCGACCGTTCGGCCTGCTGATCGCGCTCGCCTTCACGATGTTCCTCGTCGTCCTGCGCTTCCAGGCGGCCCTGTTCGGGGTGGCCGAATACGCCGACGGCGGGATCGACGGCCGGCCGACGCGCCTGCGGCGCCGGCTGAGCTGGTACCTGGTCGGGCTGCTGATCGTGCTGGTGATCGTCGTCGTCGACCCGAACGTCAGCTTCGACCTGTTCGTCGGCCTGGGCGATCGCGGCGGCGCGGTCCTGCTCGGGATTGCCTTCGGCGTGGCCGGCACGGCCCTGGCCATCGGGCTGGCCTGGCTGCGCTACCGCCACCTGCGCCTGCCGCCGGTCAGCTCCTACCCGGTGGCCCTCCTCAACGCGCTGGGGACGGCGTTCATCGACGAGGTCACCTTCCGCGGCGCGGTCCTCGGCTTCCTCGTCCTGATCGGGCTCAACGGCTGGCTGGCGATCGTCATCCAGGCCCTGATCTACGGCCTCGCCACCCGCCTCGGGGCGCCCGGCCGCGACCACCGCATCTTCATCCTGGCCCTGGTCCTGGCCCTCGCCACGGGCTGGGCGACGATCGTCACCGGCGGGATCGGTGCCGCGTTCATCGGCCACACGATCAGCCGCTTCGCGATGTTCCTGACGACCGGCCACACCGGCCAGCCGCTGCCCGAGGGCCGCGAGGTCGAGGAGATCGAGAAGCGCCGCCGGCCGCCCGAGGGCTGGAGCATCGTCAGCGCCGTCCGGGACACGATCGGGCGCGATCGATGACGAACGACGACCCCGGCCTCATCCTCGACGCCGACCTCGACACCGGCGTCCAGCCGGCCGCCCAGCCGGTCGCCGAGCCCGCCCACGGCCTGTATGTCCACCTGCCGTTCTGCGTGTCGATCTGCCCCTACTGCGATTTCGTCGTGTTCGCCGGCTCGGACGCCCGCGGCAGCCGCAACCGGATCGACGTGCTGGTCGACGCCCTGATCGTCGAGATCGGCCTGCGTGCCGCCGCCGAACCGGCCGGTCCAGCGCGAGGGCCGCTGAGCACGGTCTACCTCGGGGGTGGCACGCCCTCGCTCGTGCCGGCAGTCGCCCTGGAGCGAATCCTGGGCGCCATTCGAGCCTCGTACGGGATCGCGCCCGACGCGGAGATCACCCTCGAGGCGAATCCCGGCCCCGACGAGCGGGGCGACCCGGTGGCCCAGGCCGCGCTGGGGATCACCCGGCTCAGCCTCGGGGCCCAGTCGTTCGCGACGGGTGAGCTGAAGCGCCTCGGCCGGCGCCACTCGGCGAGCGACATCGGGGTTGCCCTGATCGCGGCTCGCGAGGCAGGGATCGGCTCGATCAACCTCGACCTGCTCTACGACGTGCCGGGCCAGACGCTGGGCAGTTGGGCGGACGGGCTCGAGCGCGCGGTGGCCCTCGCCCCCGAGCACCTCTCGCTTTATGCCCTGACCCTCGACGACCCCGAGGCCGAGGGCCTGACCGGGCCGGGCGGTGACCACCTGCCCCCGAGCGCCGGAGCGCGCCGCTGGCGCGAGCGCGCCCGGCCGGAGCAGGACGATGACCGGGCCGCGGCGATGTACCACCTCGCCAGCCACCGCCTGCGCGAGGCGGGCTTCACCGGCTACGAGCTCGCCAACTGGGCCCAGCCCGGCCACGAAGCGCGCCACAACCTGGGCTACTGGGAGCGCCGGGCAGTCAATGCCGTCGGGCCCGGGGCGCACGCCTTCGACGGTCGCGTCCGGCGCTGGAATGCCGCCCGGCTCGACACCTACGTCGCGGCCCTGCTACCGGCCGACGGCTCAGCCCGCCCAGCTGCCGCCGGGCGGCGAGGAGATCCTCGACGCCGAGGCCGCCGCGACCGAGAACCTGATCCTCGGGCTCCGCCTCGATCGGGGCGTGCCCCTCACCGCGCTCCTCGAGCCGGCCTTCGTCGATGCCTTCGAGTGGGCCGTCGCCGCCGGCCTGGTGGAGGAGACCGGCGAGGCCCGGGTCCACCTGACGACCCGCGGCCGGCTCCTGTCGAACGAGCTCTTCGCCCGCCTGATCTGAGCCGCGGGCCGTTGACACCCGGAGCACGGCACTGGTACGATGCGGGCAGCACGTTAGCACTCTCGCATGGAGAGTGCTAACCGGAAGGAGCAGGCGCACCCGTGGCGCGACGTATGCGACCCACCAGCGGCCCCCTGGATGCCCGAGCACGGGCCATCCTGCAGGCCGTCATTGACGACTATGTGACGACCGCCAGCCCGGTCGGATCCCAGGCGCTCGTCGAGCGCTACAGCCTGGGCGTGAGCAGCGCGACCGTGCGCGCCGTCCTGGCCGACCTCGAGGGCGCCGGGCTGCTGACTCACCCCCACACGTCCGCCGGCCGGGTCCCGACCGACGCTGGCTACCGGACGTACGTCGAGTCGATCGTCGACCTGGGCGCGCCCCCGCCGGCCGTCGAGCAGCTGATGATCCGCCACCAGTTCGGCCAGGTCGAGTTCGCCAGCGAGCAATGGTTCCGGCTGGCCGCCACGACCCTCGCCTCGATGACCCGCTCGGCCGGGCTGGCCACGGCCGCCAAGCCGGTCGCCGCCCGGGTCCGCCGGATCGACCTCGTCGCGATCCAGGAGCGCCTCGCCAGCCTGATCCTCGTCCTCCGCGAGGGCACGATCAAGCAGGGCCTGATCGCCCTCGACCTGCCGGTCACCCAGGCCGACCTGACCCGCGTGGCGAACCTGCTCAACGACCGCCTGGCCGAGTTGACCGCGGCCGAGATCGTGGCCATCCTGCCCGGCCTGGAACGGGCCCTGGGCGGCGACGCCGAGAGCCGCAACCTGACCCGGCGGATCGCCGAGCGGATCATCCGGACCGTCGCCGAGTTCGATGCGCTGCGGGTCGAGGAGGTCTACAGCGACGGCTTGCTCAACGTGATGGAGGCGCCCGAGTTCGCCCAGAGCGAGAAGCTCCGGCGGGTCTTCACCGCCCTCGAGAACCGGGCCTACCTGGCCGACCTGATCGCCGTGGTGACCGAGACCGGCCGGATCCACGTGTTCATCGGCCGCGAGAACGCGCCCGAGGAGATGGGCGAGGTCTCCCTCGTCCTGGCCCCCTACGGCCAGGCCGGCCGGGCGGTCGGCGTCGTCGGCGTGCTCGGTCCGACCCGGATGGCGTACGCCCAGGCGATCGGCACGGTCGGCTTCATCTCCGGCCTCATGAACGAGCTCGTTGACCACCTCTACGCCTGAGCCACCTGCATGCGAGACCGATCCCATGAGACCTGAGCGACACCGTACCCGGGCTGATGAGCGGATCGACGAGATCGACATCTCGCCGACCAAGCTCCTCGCCGACATCGAGGCCCTGACGGCCGAGCGCGACGGCGCCCAGGCCCAGGCCGCCGACTACCTCCAGGCGCTCCAGCGCGAGCGGGCCGAGTTCCAGAACTTCCGGCGCCGGACGACCGAGGAGCGCGATCGCGAAGCCGGCCTGGCCGGCGACCTGCTCCTGTTCAAGGTCCTCACCCTGGCCGACGACTTCGATCGGGCGATCGACTCGCGGCCGACCGGCGCCGAGACCGCCAGCTGGGTCGAGGGCGTCGCGGCGATCGACCGCAAGCTGCGCCAGCTGCTCGAGAGCGAGGGGCTCCAGCCGATCGAGATCAAGCCCGGGATGGCCTTCGATCCGCGCGAGCACGAGGCCCTGGTCAGCGTGCCGGGCAGCGAGCAGCCCGAGGGCACGATCGTCGCCGAGCTCCAGCGCGGCTACCGGATCCGGGACCGGATCCTGCGTCCGGCCCGGGTCGCGATCGCGGCCGGCCCCGAGGCACCGCCGTCCGGCGCCGACGTCGCCCCGCGGATCAACTGATCACCACAACCTGACTGAACCTACCGAGCATTCAAGGAGAGCCACCAACCATGGGCAAGATCATCGGGATCGACCTGGGCACCACCAACTCCGTCGTCGCCGTCATGGAAGGCGGCGAGCCGACGGTCATCGCCTCGGCCGAGGGCGGCCGGACGGTGCCCTCCGTCGTCGCCTTCACCAAGACCGGCGATCGCCTCGTCGGCCAGCTGGCCAAGCGCCAGGCCGTCACCAACCCCACGAACACGATCTATTCGATCAAGCGCTTCATGGGCCGCCGCTTCGACGACCCCGAGACCAAGCGCTCGATGGAGCTCGTGCCCTACAAGGTCCAGAAGGACGCCAAGAGCGACGGCCTGGTCGTCGTCGCCAACGACAAGACCTACACCCCGCCCGAGATCAGCGCGATGATCCTCCAGAAGCTGAAGGCCGACGCCGAGGCCTACCTGGGCGAGAAGATCACCGAGGCCGTGATCACCGTCCCGGCCTACTTCGACGACACCCAGCGCCAGGCGACCAAGGACGCCGGGCGGATCGCCGGCCTCGAGGTCAAGCGGATCATCAACGAGCCGACGGCCTCCGCCCTGGCCTACGGCCTGGACAAGAAGACCGACGAGAAGATCGCCGTCTACGACCTGGGCGGCGGCACGTTCGACATCTCGATCCTCGAGCTGGGCGAGGGCGTCTTCGAGGTCAAGGCGACCAACGGTGACACCCACCTCGGCGGCGACGACTTCGACCAGCGGGTGATCGAGTGGCTGCTGGCCGAGTTCAAGAAGGACCAGGGGATCGACCTGCGCAAGGACCAGCAGGCCCTCCAGCGCCTCAAGGAGGCGGCCGAGAAGGCCAAGATCGAGCTCAGCTCGACCAGCCAGACCGAGATCAACCTGCCCTACATCACCGCCGATGCCGGCGGCCCGAAGCACCTCGTGATCAGCCTCTCCCGGGCGAAGCTCGAGGACCTTGTCCGGGACCTGATCGACAAGACCCGCGAGCCGGTCGAAAAGGCGCTCAAGGACGCCGGCCTCAAGCCGGCCGACATCGACGAGGTCGTGCTCGTCGGCGGCATGACCCGGATGCCCGCGGTCATCGAGGCGGTCAAGGCGATGTTCGGGGGCAAGGAGCCCAACCGGGGGGTCAACCCGGACGAGGTCGTGGCAGTCGGCGCGGCGATCCAGGCCGGTGTCCTGGCCGGTGACGTCAAGGATGTCCTGCTCCTCGACGTGACCCCGCTGTCGCTGGGCATCGAGACGCTGGGCAGCGTGATGACCCGGCTGATCGAACGCAACACGACGATCCCCAGCTCGAAGTCGCAGATGTTCTCCACGGCGTCCGACAACCAGAGCCAGGTCGAGATCCACGTCCTCCAGGGCGAGCGCGAGTTCGCCCAGGACAACAAGACCCTCGGCCGGTTCATCCTCGACGGGATCCCGCCCGCGCCGCGCGGCGTGCCCCAGGTCGAGGTGACCTTCGACATCGACGCCAACGGCATCCTCGACGTCAAGGCCAAGGACCGGGCGACCGGCAAGGAGCAGCAGGTCCGGATCACGGCCTCGTCGATGCTCTCCAAGGACGACGTGGACAAGATGGTCCGCGACGCCCAGGAGCACGCCGACGAGGACCGCCAGAAGCGCGAGGAGGTCGAGGCCCGCAACCAGGCCGAGGCCCTCACGTTCCAGGCCGAGCGCACGCTCAAGGACCTTGGCGACAAGGTCCCGGCCGAAGATCGGGCCGACGCCGAGAAGAAGATCGAGGACCTGCGGACGGCCCTCAAGGGCAGCGACCCGGCGGCCGTGACGGCCGGTGGGACGGCCCTGGCCGAGGTCCTCAGCCGGATCTCGACGGCGGCCTACCAGGCGTCCTCGGCAGCCGATGGCGCCAGGGCCGATGGCGCCAGGGCCGATGGCACCTCGACCGGCGATGCCGGACCGACCGGCTCGGCCGGTCCGGACGGCGCGCCCGGCGGCGACGCGTCGAGCGGTGACGCCGGCGAGACGGTCGAGGGCGAGTTCACCGAGGTCTGAGCCCGGGGCGGTTGCCCTCCTACGCGATAGCCCGAGCCCGCCGGACCACCGGCGGGCTCGTCGATTCCGGGCCGGGCGCGCCGGCCGACCGAGGCGCCGGCAGGACGCCCCACGCCGTCGGGCGGTACCATTCCCGTCCCGATGACGACTGCCCAGCCCATCGCCACGCCCGGCGACGCCCCCGACGACTCGGCCCCGACCAGCGCCTCGGGCGGGCCCGGCCCGTCGGTCGCCGCCACGACGGAGCCGGATCGCGACAGCCTGATCCGGGCGCGCGGCCTGACCAAGCGCTTCGGCTCGTTCACCGCCGTCGATGCGATCGACTTCGACGTCGCCCCGGGCGAATCGTTCGGCTTCCTCGGGCCCAACGGCGCCGGCAAGACCTCGACGATGCGGATGATCGGCTGCGTCTCGCCGATCACCGCCGGCCAGCTGACGGTCCTCGGCCTGAACCCCGCGCGGGACGGCGCCCGGATCAAGGCCCGGCTGGGTGTCGTCCCCCAGCAGGACACTCTGGACATGGAGCTGACTGTCCGCGAGAACCTGATCATCTACGGCCGGTACTTCGACCTGAGCCGGCGCGAGGCCGGCCGGCGGGCCGACGAGCTGCTCGAGTTCGTCCAGCTTTCGGACCGCGCCCGGGACCAGGTCGAGCCGCTCTCGGGCGGGATGAAGCGGCGCCTGACGATCGCCCGCTCGCTGGTCAACGAGCCGGACCTGCTCCTGCTCGACGAGCCGACGACGGGCCTCGATCCGCAGGCCCGCCACCTCCTCTGGGACCGCCTCTACCGGCTCAAGCAACGTGGCGTCACCCTTGTCCTGACGACCCACTACATGGACGAGGCGGAGCAGCTCTGCGACCGGCTGGTCATCATGGACAAGGCCCGGATCGTGGCCGCCGGCTCGCCCCGTGAGCTGATCGACGAGTACGCGACCCGCGAGGTGCTCGAGCTGCGCTTCCCGGTCGGTGTCCAGGAGACCCTGACGACCGAGCTCGACGGCCTGGCCGAGCGGATCGAACGCCTGCCGGACCGGGCCCTGCTGTACACCGACGACGGCGAGGCCGCGGCGGCCGCGGTCCACGCCCGCGGCCTGCGGCCCGAGGCGGTCCTCGTCCGGCGGTCGAGCCTGGAGGATGTCTTCCTGCGCCTGACCGGCCGGAGCCTGATCGAGTGAGCGCGGTCGCGCCGGCAGCCAACCGGCCCGCGCGAGCGGCCGTCGACCGCCGCTTCGCCCAGGGCGCCCGGCAGGTCTTCGAGTACAAGGCCCTCGTCTACCGCCGGGTCTGGCGCGGCTCGCTCTTCTCGACGTTCCTCTCGCCGGTGCTCTTCCTGGCCGCGATGGGTGTCGGCCTGGGCAGCTTCGTCGACCAGGGCAACGCGATCGCTTCGCTCGGCGGCGTGTCCTACGCGATGTTCCTGGCGCCGGGCCTGCTGGCCGCCCAGGGGATGCAGACGGCCGCGGGCGAATCGACCTGGACGGTGATGGGCGGCTTCGTCTGGGACCGCACGTTCCACGGCATGTACGCGACGCCGGTCTCGGTCGCCGGCATCCTCGCCGGCCACCTGGCCTGGATCGCCGCCCGGCTGACCCTCGTCGCGACCGCCTTCTTCGTCGTGATGGTCGCCTTCGGCTTCGTGGCCTCGCCGGCGGCCGTCCTGGGGATCGGCGCCTCGGTCCTGACCGGGATGGCCTTCGCCGCGCCGATCACGGCCTTCGCCGCGGGCCAGAAGAACGACCAGGGCTTCAACGTCATCTTCCGGTTCTTCATCACCCCGCTGTTCCTGTTCTCGGGCACGTTCTTCCCGATCGAGCAGCTGCCGGCCCTGATCCGGCCGATCGCCTGGCTGACCCCGACCTACCACGGCGTCGCGATCGCCCGGGGCGTGTCGCTGGGGACCCTCGACCCGATCGGGGCGGTCGTCCACCTGGGCGTCCTCGGGGCGTACATCGCCCTGGGCGTGGGCTGGGCGCTGATCGCCTTCCGCCGGTCGCTGACCAGGTAGGCCGGTGATCGCCACCCGGGTCCTGCCCGTCCTGCGCCTCGCGCCGCGCGCCGACCGGCTCGTGGAGCGCAACGTGATGAACTATCGGCGGACCTGGATCGTCCTGGTCTCGGGCTTCTTCGAGCCGCTCTTCTACCTTCTCGGGATCGGCTTCGGGATCGGTGCGCTGGTGGGCAATGTGACCGGTCCCGACGGCCAGCCCGATCTCGTATGGCGCATTCGTGGCGCCCGGCCTGCTGGCCTCGTCGGCGATGAACGGGGCGATCTACGACTCCACGTTCAACATCTTCTTCAAGCTGCGCTACGCCAAGACCTACGACGCGATCCTGTCGACCCCGCTGGGGATCAACGACATCGCCGTCGGCGAGATCGCCTGGGCGCTGATCCGGGGGACGCTCTACGCGATCGGCTTCCTGGCGGTGATGCTCGTCCTGGGCCTGGTCCGCTCGCCCTGGGTGATCCTCGCCCTGCCGGCCGCAATGCTGATCGGCTTCGCCTTCGCCGCGGTCGGGATGGCGGCCACGACCTGGGTCCGGAGCTGGACCGACTTCGACTACATCTTCGTGGTCACCCTGCCCCTGTTCCTCTTCTCGTCGACGTTCTACCCGCTGAGCGTCTACCCCGAGCCGCTCCGGACGATCGTGTCGATCACCCCGCTGTCGCGCTGCATCGACCTCCTCCGCTCGCTCGCCCTCGGCCAGATCAGCCCGATCCTCCTCGTCGACGTCGGCTACCTCGTGGTCATGGGCGGGATCGGGCTGGCCGTCGTCTCGCGCCGCCTCGACAAGCTCCTGCTCAAGTAACCGACGGATGGTCGATCGGTCGGCCCTGGCCGCCCTCGAGGCCGAGATCGTCGCCTGCCGGCGCTGTCCGCGGCTCGTGGCCTGGCGTGAGCAGGTCGCCCGCGAGAAGGTCCTGCGCTACGCCGACGAGCCCTACTGGGGCCGGCCGCTGGCCGGCTTCGGCGATCCCCAGGCGAACGTCCTGATCGTCGGCCTGGCCCCGGCGGCGCACGGCGGGAACCGGACCGGGCGGGTCTTCACCGGCGACCGGTCGGGCGACTTCCTGTGGGCCGCCCTCCATGCCACGGGCTTCGCCGACCGGCCCAGCTCGCGCCGGGCCGACGACGGCCTGACCCTGACCGGGGCCTGGATCGCGGCGGCCGTGCGCTGCGCCCCGCCGCTCAACCGGCCGACGAATGCCGAGCGCGACGCCTGTGCGCCGTTCCTCGCCCGCGAGCTGGCCCTCCTCGACAACGTCCAGGTGATCGTGCCCCTGGGCGGCTTCGGCTGGCAGGCCGTCCTGCGCACGATCGCCGCCCTCGGCCACCCCGTGCCCCGGCCGCGGCCGCGCTTCGGCCACGGCGTGGAGGTCGAGGTCGGGCCGTACCGGCTCGTTGCCTCGTTCCACCCGAGCCAGCAGAACACGTTCACGGGCCGACTCACGGCGCCGATGCTCGAGGCGGTCCTGGCTCGGGCGAGCGAGCTGGCGCGCGTTCCTTGAGGGCCTGAGACCAGGGCTCGCGCCAGCCCGGGCGTTCGGGCGATGCGTTGTGGTCCGGTTCGAGCGTCTTATGGTCGTGATCATGGGCAAGTTGGACGAGACGCTTCCGCTGAACCTGCGCCCCGCCGCCGGGTCGAGCGAGCGCCTCCTGGTCGAGCGCGCCCACGCTGACCACGCGACCGCCCTGGTCGGACTCGCCCTACGACTTGGCCTCGATGAGGACGAGGCGTGGGACGCGGTGCAGGAGGCGTTCATCCGCCTATGGCACGGACTATGCGCCGGGGAGGAGGTCCGAGACCCGCGAGCGTGGCTGGCCACGACGACCTACCGCCTGGCGATGGATCGCCACCGCCTCGCCCGACGGATTCGCGACCTCCGCCTGCGGCTGCACCCGCCCGTCTTGGCTCCTGTCGCCGATGGGACCGAGCGCGTGGCTGTCTGGATGGCCGTCGACCGGTTGCCAGCGCGCCAGCGGGCCGCGCTTCTGCTTCGGTACCGCCTTGACTTGTCCTTTGAGCATGTAGGCCAAGCGATGGGTATCACCGCCGGCGCGGCGCGGACACTCGCAAGTCGCGGCCTGGCCACGCTCAGGGCTGAGCTGGTTACGCGGGAAGGGTCAGATCGATGAATGACGCCCAGCTCGATCAGATCCTCCGCCTGGGGCCGCCCGACGAGCCCGTTCGAGCTCGGCCGCTGGCGCTGCCGATGGCGTCGACGAACGTCGTGCTGCTCACGTCAAGGTCTGTGCGTCTCCGCGGATCGGTGCGCGACCCGCTCATCGCGATGCTGACAGCGCTGGTGCTCCTGGGCGGGATCGTTGGCCTGGCCGGCCTTGCGCTGCGCATCGGGGCCCCTTCGTCGACGGCTGTGCCCGGAAGTGAATTCCCGGTCGGCTCAGCCGTACCGGGGTCTGCTGGACCTGGCGATGCCCCGATCCAGCTCCGCGACCTCTCCTTGCGCGCCCCGGCCGGCTGGCACGCGGTGATGCTGGATCCGAGCGGGCCTGATGGCGCGACACTGGTCGCCTTTGCCAACTTCGACCTCGCCGGTGCCTGTGGATCCGGTGTGGCCGCGGCACCCTGCGTCGCGAGGGTGCACCTCGCGCCGGGGGACATGCTGGCAACCGTGGCGATCTACCCGGGGCCGATGGACATCACCGCGGTCGAGCCGCCGACCGGATGGTCCGCCCGCATCGACGGCATGCCCGCAGCACTCCAGATCGTTGAGGAGCCGGTCGGGACCCAGGTCACCGGCGTCACGGCTCAGCCCGGATGCGATGCACATCGAGCCTGGTGGATCGGGCGGCCGGGCGCGCCGGGTTGGATCGATATCGAGGCATGTTCGGCGGGAGCCGATCGAAGTGAGTTCCGAGCGCGAGTCGACGATCTGGCCGCCAGTGTCGTCTTCGTTCCCGGGGCGTCCCCAACCCCGCGGGCGATGCCCTCGAACCCGTAGCCGCCTCGGCTGCCTCCTCGGCTCGCTCCTCACGGCGCCGATGCTGGTCGCCGTCCTCGCCCGCGCGGCGGCGCTTGCGGGCGGCAGGGATCGGCCTACACTCATCTGACGTGATCTACATCGTCTGGCTCGTCCTGGGTGTCGGCCTGCTTCTGGCCGAGCTCCACACCGCGGCGTTCTATGCCATCTTCCTGGGCGTCGGGGCGCTGGCCGCCGGGGTCCTGGCCTTCGTCCTGCCCGACAGCCCGATCTGGCTGCAGGCCGCCCTCGCCCTGGTCGTGGCCATCGTCGGCGTGGCGATCGTCCGGCCGCGATTCGCGACGCGCTTCCTCAGCCACACCGGCGGCAGCGCCTCGCGGGGGGTCCACGGAGGGTTCGTCGGCGAGCATGCCCTGGCCACCGACCCGATCGGCGACGAGCTCCATCCCGGCCACGTCCGGCTGGCCGGCGAAAGCTGGCTGGCGATCTCCGACGACGGTTCCGAGATCGACGGAAACGCCCCCGTGATCATCACCGCAGTCCGGGGAACGACGCTCGTCGTGCGCCCAGCCGGCTGAGCCGGCCGTCAGTGGAGTAGGAAGCTTCCATGGATTCAGCCGCAATCGCCGGGATCGTCGTCCTGGTCCTGATCGTCCTGATCATCGTCTTCGCCCTCAACCTGCTGCGCTCGGTCGTCAACCTCGTCCAGCAGGGTTCGGTTGGCGTGGTCAAGCGCCTCGGCGAGTTCCGCGGGATCCACGATCCGGGCCTCGTCCTGATCATGCCCTTCATCGATTCGATCGTGATGGTCGACATGCGCGAGTTCCCCCGGCCGGGCGATCGCCAGGAAGTCATCACCAAGGACAACGTCGTCGTGGCCGTCAACGCGACGATCTTCACCCAGGTCGTCGACGCCAAGCAGGCCCTGTTCAGCATCGCCAACTTCGACGTCGCGATCGACGCCCTGGCCCGGACCGCGCTGCGCTCGGTGATCGGCACCCTGTCGCTCGACGAAGCGCTCTCCGAGCGCGAGCGGATCAACGTCGACGTCCAGCAGCAGATGGAGGCGGTGACCGACAAGTGGGGGATCCGGATCAACCGGATCGAGATCGTCGAGATCACGCCGCCGCCCCAGATCCTGCAGGCCCTGGCCCTCCAGAAGCAGGCCGACCAGGAGAAGCGGGCCAAGATCCTCCAGTCGGAAGGCCTCCAGCAGTCGGCGGTCAACGTGGCCGACGGCAATCGGCAGGCAGCGATCAAGAGCGCCGAGGGCGAGCGCCAGTCGGCCATCCTGCGCGCCGAGGGCAACCGGCAGGCGGCCATCCTCGAAGCCGAGGGCCGCGCCCAGGCGATCAAGACCGTCTACGACGCGATCGCCGCGGCCAACCCCAGCCCGACCCTGGTGGCGATCCTCCAGCTCGACACGCTGTCCAAGTTCGCGGCCAGCCCGAACGCCAAGCTGATCATCCCGGCCGAGTCGTCGGCCCTGCTCGGCGCGGCGGCGGCCCTCCGCTCGGTCCTCGGCGATGTCCCGACGGAGAGCAACGTCCCGACGCCCTGAGCCGCGCCGGTCGACGCTGACCAGCCCACCGGGGCCGAATCCGTCCGGCGGTCACCTCTCGTATCCTTTGCCGTCGAATGGTGACTGAACGCGACTACTACGAGATCCTCGAGATCGAGCGGACGGCCAACGACGCCGAGATCAAGCGCTCGTTCCGCCGGCTCGCCCAGAAGTGGCACCCCGACGTCAATGCCGACGCCGGCTCGGAGCTCCGCTTCAAAGAGATCAACGAGGCCTACCAGGTCCTGTCCGATCCGACCAAGAAGCAGGCCTACGACATGTTCGGCAAGGCCGGCGTCGACGGGGCGGCCGCGGGCGCCGGATTTGGCCAGGGCTTCGGCGGCCTGGGCGACATCTTCGACGCGTTCTTCGGCGGGGCGGCGGCCGGCGGCCGGCGGACTGGCCGGGCGAACACCGGGGCTGATCTCCGCTACGACCTGCGGATCACCTTCGCCGAAGCGGTCCTGGGGGTCGAGAAGGAGATCGACTTCCCGGTCCTCGACCGCTGTGCGACGTGCAACGGGACCGGGGCCAAGCCCGGCACCGACGCCGAAGACCTGCCCCCAGTGCGAGGGCCGGGGCGAGGTCCGCAGCGTGCGCCAGACGATGCTCGGCCAGATGGTCAACGTCCAGCCCTGCCCGCGCTGCCGGGGCGAGGGCCGGATCGTCGAGACGCCTTGCGAGACGTGCCGCGGCGACGGCCGGGTCGAGCGCCACAAGAAGCTGCGGGTGGCCGTGCCGGCGGGAATCGACGAGGGCCACCAGATCCGGCTGTCGGGCGAGGGCGAGGTCGGGCCACACGGCGGTCCGGCCGGCAGCCTGTACGTCGCGATCCATATCCAGCCCCACAAGTCGCTCAAGCGGGAAGGAACCGAGCTCTACCTCGAGCGCGAGATCTCGATCGCCCAGGCGGCCCTCGGGACGCGGGTCACGATCCCCACCATCGAGGGCGACGAGCAGGTCGAGATCAAGGCCGGGACCCAGCCCGGCGCGGAGATCCGGCTGCGGGGCAAGGGCGTCCCGCATCTCCGCCGGGCGAACGCGCGAGGTGACCTCCACGTGTTCGTGAAGGTCGCGGTCCCGACCAGGCTCAGCAAGAAGCAGCGCGAGCTGCTCGAGGCGCTGGCCGAATCGTCGGGCGAGGCGGTCACCAGCGGCGCGGGCATCCTCGACCGGGTGAAGGACGCGCTTGGCTGACGAGCGGCCGTCGGACCCGGGCCTCGACGCCGAGCCCGACCCGGGACCGCCCGACGACGAAGGCCTGAGCGCCGGGGACACCTGGATCGAGCTGTCGGTCCGGGCCGACCTGGAGGCCGTCGAGGCGGTCAGCGAGATCCTGTCGCGCTTCGCGCCGGGCGGCACGAGCGTCGAGCCGGGCTTCGAGCTGATCGACGAAGGCCTCGGGGCGCGGGTCGATCCGGCCGCGCCGGCGATCATCCGGGCCTACCTGCCGGCGCGCGATCGGCGGGCGGCGCGGGCCGCCGTCAACGAGGCGCGGGTCGCGCTCGGCCATCTCCAGGCATTCGAGCTGCGCCCGATCGGGGAGCTCGAGGTCTCGGTCGTCCACGAGGCAGACTGGGCCCAGGCCTGGAAGGCCCACTTCCCGGTCATGCGGATCGGCCGCCGGCTCGTGATCCGGCCGACCTGGCGTCGCCACCGCCGGCGACCCGGCGATGTCGTCCTGGCCCTCGACCCGGGGATGGCCTTCGGGACGGGGCTCCACCCGACGACCCGGCTGTGCCTGGCCGGGATCGAACGCTGGTCCGACGCCGGGCTGACCGACGCTGCCCGATTCCTCGACGTCGGCTGCGGCTCGGGCATCCTGATGATCGCGGCGGGCCTGTTCGGGGCGGCCGAGCTCGTCGGCGTCGATCCGGACCCGATCGCGGTCGAGGCCAGCATCGCCAACGCCGGCCGGAACCACCTCGCGGTTGACGTCCGGGGCGGCAGCCTGCCGAGCCGGCAGGCACCGTTCGACCTGGTCGCCGCCAACCTGATCGCGAGCGTCCTGGTCGCCCTGGCCGATGACCTGCGGGCCGAGCTGCGGGCCGGCGGCCGGCTCCTGGCTTCGGGGATCTTCGTCGATCGCGAGGCAGAGGTCCGGGTCGCCCTCGAGGCGGCCGGCCTGCGCCTCCTCGATCGAACCGCCGAGGGTGACTGGGTCGCCCTCGAGCTCGAGCGGCCGGCCGGCTGACGACGGCCGAGCGGCCGGGGCCAACCAGCCGGGGCCGAGTGCCCGACTACAATCTGCGGCGTGCCCTGGTTCCCGCTCCTGCTGATCGTCCATATCGTCCTGGCGATCACCCTGCTCCTGCCGTCGCTCCTCCTGCCGTTCGCCCTGCGGACCCGGCGGGCGACGGTCGAGTCGGGCAACCGCCTCGTCCAGCTCCTGCTCCGGATGCAGGGCGGCGGCACGCTGCTGATCGGGCTGGGCGTGGCGATCACCGGCGTCGCCCTGATCCTCGCCCTCGGCTACCGGCTCGCGGCACAGCCCTGGCTGCTCGTCGCGCTGGCGATCTACGCCCTCGACCTGGCCCTGGCCTTCTTCGTCCAGCGCCCGAACCTGCACCGCCTCGTCGGCATCCGGGCGGCCTGGGATGACGAGGTCTGGCGCGCCCGGGCCCGTCGCCAGCGCTACGTGTCGTACGCGATGGCCGGCCTGGTCGGCACGATCGGCTTCCTGATGAGCACGAAGCCGGTCCTCTGGTGACCGCGTGAGCGACGAACCCGTGGCGTCCGCGCGGCCGGCCGAGCGCGGCCCGGATCCGGACTGCCTGTTCTGCCGGATCGTCGCCGGGACGATCCCGTCCCAGCGGGTCCACGAGGACGAGGTCGTCATCGGGATCCGGGACATCGCCCCCCGCGCGCCGACCCACGTCCTGTTCCTGCCCCGCGAGCACATCGCCTCGGCGGCCGACCTGACCCCGGCCGACGGCCCGATGCTCGGCGCCCTGTTCGGGGCAGCGGCCGCGTTCGCCCGGGCGCAGGGCCTCGCCGACGGCGGCTACCGGATGGTCACGAACATCGGCGAGTGGGGCGGCCAGACGGTCGGCCACCTCCACGTTCACCTGCTGGGCGGTCGGTCGATGACTTGGCCGCCGGGATGACGTCCGCCGGGATGACGTCCGCCGGGATGAGGGCTGCCCGTCGATCCGGTCCCGTCCGCGGCCCCGTGCCCGGCCTGATCCTCACGGGCGTGCTCGCCGTCGTCCTCGCCGGGTGCGGGATCGCCGCCAACGGCGCTCCCCAACCGACCGTCGCCGTGACCCCCCAGGCCAGCCTGGGGGCCGGCCTGCAGATCTGCTGGAACGAGCTCGTCGCCACCCTCGGCGCCGCCAGCCTGCCCCTGACCCAGCCGCAGGTCGCCGTCCGGCCGGCCGAGTCGCCGCTCCTCAGCGCCGCGCCGCGGGCGGTCGGCCAGGTCCTCCTGCCGGGCGACCCGGGCCACGGATTTGTCGTCCTCTATGGGTTCCCGGACCCCGCCGCGGCGTTCACGGCCGCGCAACAGCAGGCGGCCTATGTCGGTGGCGGGGAGGGCCGGGTCCAGTTCGTGCCCGACACGAAATTCACCCTGCGCCAGGCCGGCTCGTGTGTCCTCTTCTACACCTGGTCGCCGTCGGCATCGACCGATCCCCGCTCGCCGGCGATCGAGACCGCCCTGCAGTCGTTTGGGGTGGCGATCCCGGTCCCGCGCTAGGGGTCAGGTGAGGCGGACCGGGATCGGCTCGTCGACCGCGGCCCAGGCGCGGACCTGGCCGCGCCTGACCTTGAACGTGTGGGTCCGTGGGAAGTCCGCCTCCGGCCACAGGCGCCAGGCCGCGACGCGCTGGTGGGTGGCCAGGGTCGCGTTGGCCGCCTTCACCGTGCGCTCGATCTGGCTGCGCAGGGCAACCGGATCGACGCCGTCGGCCAGCGGCCCGCTCGCGTTCCTGACCGGGATGTCGCCGCCCTGGGGCAGGGCATGGGTGCCCGGCGCGAGGACGACCGCTTCGATCCGGCCGGGCCGCGTCTCGATCACCACGCTGTCCCGGATCCCGGCGACCCGCAGGGCGTTCTCGATGTCCTCGGGATAGACGTTGAGGCCGTTGGGCAGGACGATGATGTCCTTCGTCCGGCCCATCAGGATCAGGTGGCCGCTGGCGTCGTGGCGGCCGATGTCGCCGGTCCGGTACCAGCCGTCGTCGGTGAAGGCGGCCGCCGTCGCCTGCGGGTCGCGCCAGTAGCCCGAGAACAGGGTCGGGCCGCTGACCTGGATCTCGCCGTCCTCGGCCAGCCGGACCTTGATCGGCGGGATCGTCCGGCCGACCGTGCCCAGGCCGTGGTCCTCCTTGGTCGTGACCGAGGCCATGCCGCACTCGGTCGCCCCGTAGCCCTGCATGACCACGACGCCCATGTCCTCCCAGGCCTGCTGGAGCTGGGGCGGCAGGAAGGCCGCGGCGCACACGAGCAGGTTCAGGCCGCCGCCGAGGCGCTCGTGGACACGCCGGAAGATCCGCCGCCGGGCGCGATACGGCAGGTGGCGGGCGATCGCCCGGAGCCGGTCGAAGGCCGCCGCCCGGCCGGACGCCTCGACCTCGCGCTCGACCGCGCTCCAGAACAGGTCGAGGACCTGGGGCACGACCAGCATCGTCGTCACCCGGTGGTCGCGGATCGCTTCGAAGATCACCCGCGGGTTGCGGCTTCGCACGTAGAGGATGTCCCCGCCCACGGTCAGCGCATAGAACAGGGCCGCCACCTGCTCCATCAGGTGCGAGAGGGGCAGGAGCGAGACGACCCGGTGCTCCTGGGGCGGGATCACGTCGTGGATCGCCATGATCGTCTCGGCGATCGAGCGGTGGGTCAGCATCACGCCCTTGGGATTGCCGGTCGTGCCGCTGGTGAAGATGATCTCGAACAGGTCCTCCGGCTCGGGTCGCGGCCAGGCCAGGACCTGGGCCTCCCAATCGGCCGGGAAGGCAATCCCCGAATCACCCTGGCCGGGCTCGGCCGCGAGCGCCTCGACGGTCGTCGTGGGGAACGATTCGAGCCGGGCGTCGCGGGGATCCGGCGCGTCGCGACCGGTGCCCAGGGCGAGGCGCGACGCGTCGGCCCGGACGGCGATCCGCTCGATCGCGTCGGGTGCCATCCGCAGGTCGAGGGGCACGACGACGACGCCAGCCCGGATCGCGCCGTAGTACACGGCCGGCAGCTCGGGCGTCGAGGGTGACCAGGTCAGGAGCCGGTCGCCGTGCTGGAGGCCGAGCGCCCGCAGCCGCCAGGCGACGAGCCGGGTTCGGCGGTCGAGTTCGCGGAAGCTCCAGCGCATCGAGCTGCCGTCGTCGCGTCGGAGCCCGAGGGCCGGGCGGTCGCCGTAGCGGACGGTGGCGTAATCGAGGATGTCGAGCAGGGTCGACCAGTGGGGGGTCGCTTCGGTCACGGAGGACAGGGTAGCGGCCTAGACTCGGATCGTGGCAGCGTCCCTCGATCGGATCGATCCGCGCTGGTCGGCGCTCGGCCCGACTGGTGCGCCGCTGATCGTCTTCGTCCACCCGACCCGGATGAATTGGACGTACTGGACCCCGCAGGTGGAGGCCCTGTCCGGCTCGAACCGGACCGTGGCGGTCGACCTGCCCGGCCACGGCCACCTCGAACGAGAGCGGTTCACCCTGGCGGGGGCGGTCGCCGTGGTCCGGGCTGCGATCGAAGCCGAACGGGCGGCGATCGATACCGACCAGCCGACCGTGATCGTCGGCCTGTCGCTCGGAGGCTACGTGGCAATGGCCCTCGCGGCGGAGGTACCCGAGATCGCCGACGCGCTCGTCCTGGCCGGCTCGACCTCCGAGCCGACCGGCCGGCGGGCCCGCTCGTTCCGGGCCCTCGCCCTGGCCTACGACCGGACCCACCATCGGTTCTTCGACCGGCTGACCGCCAGCTTCATTCGCCGCCGCTACCCGGGCGGCCTGGGCGACCTGCTGGTGACCTCCGGGTTTGCCTACCGGGGCGGGGCCGAGGCCCTCCGCTCGCTCGCCGGCGAGCCGTTCCTGCCCCGGCTGGCGGCGTATCCGGGCACGGTCGTGCTGGTCAACGGCGGCCGAGACATCGCGATGCGGCCGGGCGAGCGGCGCTTCCTCGCCCGGACCCGGCGCGGCCGCCTTGTCACGCTGCCCGGCGCGTATCACCTCTCGAGCCTCGACCGCCCGGCCGAGTTCACGGCCGTGATCCGATCAGCGGTCGAGGAGGCGGTCGAGGCCCGCCGGCTCGCCGGCCAGCCCGGCTAGCTCGTCGCGGGGCGCTGCTCCGAGAGCCGGGCGTAGATCGTGTCCCGCACCTCCGGCGTGTCGAGGATCGGCGGGCGATCGGCGGCGTGGCTGCGGCTCCGGGCCGTGGCTGCGGCTCCGGCCCGTGGCTGCGGCCCGGTCCGTGGCTGCGGCCCGGTCCGTGGCGCGTGGGTGGCGCGTGGGTGCCTCGAATTTGGCGAATATCAGCCCGGGTGGTGTTGGAGGCGATCCGCCGCCCGAATCGGGTCGAAGCAGGGCTCGGCAGCGTGAATTCGTGCGTGGATCGTCGGCGCGGCCGGTCCGCCGACCCCGATTCCGGGCCGAGTCTCGGCCCAACACTGCGTCCACTCATATTTGGCACGAATTGACCCGGGTCGGCGGTTTGTGCCGGCTGGCTGAACTCATTCCTTCCGGAATACCAGCCCAGGTGGTCGTAAGAACGGATCTGGGGCTCATTCCGGCTCGAGCCGGCGCGTTCGGACCGGATTCGTGCGTGGCCGGGCAGCCCGCGCCCGGGCGAGCCCGCGGCAGGTCGCCGTTCCGGGCCGAATCCTTGCTTACCACCACACCCAGGCGTAAACCGGAAGAATGGACGGGTGGACCCTGCCGCGACTACCGGGGGCACCGGGCCCATGGGACCCTGCCGCGACTACCGGGGGCACCGGGCCTATGGGACCCTGCCGCGACTACCGGGGGCACCGGGCCCATGGGACCCGGCCGCGCCACGGCACCTCGGTTGACCGGTCCGAAGGGCTCGACTATGCTCCGCCAGCCGTTCGACGAGCGTGGTGGCACGCCGCCGACACCTCCTCGGGCCCCATCGGCCACGAGCCCGACGAGTGCACTGCGACCCTGGCCGTAGGAGGTGATCCGGGAATTGGCAGAAGTCCGCGTGGGTGAGAACGAGACCTTCGAGAGCGCCCTCCGCCGCTTCAACAAGAAGATCCAGCAGAGCGGGATCCTTGCCGAGGCTCGCCGTCGCGAGCACTACGAGAAGCCGAGCGTGAAGCGCAAGCGCAAGGAAGCCAAGCGCAAGAAGGCCGCCCGCACGTCGCAGAGCTAGGTCGTTCGACCTCGCTCCGCACCGGGCGACCCGCCCGAGGTGCCAGCAACCGGTGACCCTCAAGGAACGCCTCCAGGCCGAGACGATCGCTGCGATGCGGTCGGGTGATTCGCTGCGCCGCGACACCCTTCGGATGGTCCACAACGCCGCCTACAACCTCGAGAAGAAGAGCGGCCAGCCGCTGACCGACGAGGAGCTGCTGGCGGTCGTCTCGCGCGAGGTCAAGACCCGTCGCGAGTCGGTCGAAGCGTTCCGGGCGGGCGGTCGCGAGGACCTGGCCACGAAGGAAGAAGCCGAGATCGCCATCCTCGCCGACTTCCTTCCCGAGCAGCTGAGCTCGGCCGAGCTGGCCGGACTGGTCGACCAGGCCGTTGCCGCGACGGGTGCCGAGACGCCCCGGGACATGGGCAAGGTCATGGGCTGGCTGGCACCCCACACCCGCGGCCGGGCCGACGGCAAGGTCGTCAGCTCGATCGTCGCCGCGCGCCTGGCCGGCCGGGCCTGAACCGCCGATGAACGGCATGCTGGTCCAGCGTCCGGCGCGAGCGACGCCGTTCACCCGGCGCGACCTCGTCCGGCTCCTCATCTCGTCGATCCTGCTGATCGTGGCCCTGACCGCGGTCCTCGGCTCGGACATCGTGCCGACCCGGCTCGACGTGACCCTCGGCCAGGTCGCCACCACCGATGTCGTCGCCCCGCGGGCCACCACGTTCACCAGCGCGACCCTGACCCAGCAGGCCCGCGACGCTGCCAGCGCGGCCGTTGCGCCCCAGTACGACTACACCCCGGCCAAGGGCGACACCGTCGCCCAGGCGGCCACGGTCCAGCTGAACACCGAGATCGCCCCGGTCGACGCCGCGTTCTCGGCAACGCTCACCGACACGGCTCGCAAGTCGCTCCTGAAGAATGCAATCCCGGGGCTCGCGGAAGAGGCGCAGGCCACGCTCCAGGCGCTGACCCCCGAGCGCTGGCCGGCCGTCCGCGACGAGGCCCGCCGCCTCCTGGCACAGCTCGAGTCGTCCGAGCTCCGGGACACCGACCTCGACAGCACCCGGGCCAACCTGGCCGGCCTCGTCCTGGGCGGCCTGCAGGCGTCCGAACGCCAGCTCGTCGCCGAGCTCATCGGACCCGTGCTGACCGCCAACTCGGCCTACAGCGCCGAGCTCACGACGATCGCCCGGCAGCAGGCAGCCGCCGCGGTCCCAGCGGTCACGGTCGCCCTCAGCCAGGGCCAGACGATCGTCCGCAGGGGCGACCCGATCGGCCCACTCGAGCTCGAGAAGATCCAGGCCTTCGGCCTGACCGATGCCCGGGCCGACCTGGCCAAGCTGGCCGGCTGGGGCCTCCTGGCGATCCTGATCGTCGGCCTCGTCCTGGCCTGGATCTGGCGCTTCCGGCCGACCCTCTGGCACCGCACGAACGTGCTCGTCCTGATCGGCCTCCTGCTGGTCTTCACCACGTTCGTCCTCAAGATCACGGCCGGGCGCTCGGTCCTGCCGTTCTTCGTGCCGACCGCTGCGGCGGGCATCCTGATCGCGATCCTGCTCGACGCCAGCGCCGCGGTCGTCCTGACGGCCGTGATCGCGGTGATCGGCGGGGCGGTCAACGGCAACTCGCTCGAGATCACCGCCTACATCTTCCTGGGCGGACTGGCCGGGATCGTCGCCGTCCGGCGCGGCGACCGGCTGAACTCGTTCGTCCAGGCGGCCATCGCGATCCTGATCGTCAATGCCCTCGTCGTGTCGACCTTCTCGCTGCTCGGCGAGCGTGACATCACCGGCGTCCTCCAGCTGTACGGCGCCTCGGCGGCATCGGCAGGCGGCGCGGCGGTGGCCGCGGTGGGCAGCTTCGCGGTGATCGGCAACCTGTTTGGGATCCTGACGATCTTCCAGCTGCTCGAGCTGGCCAATCCGTCCCAGCCGCTCCTGCGCCGGCTGCTGATCGAGACGCCGGGCACCTACCACCACTCGATCATGGTCGGCAACCTGGCCGAGCGCGCGGCCGAGGCGATCGGCGCGGACCCCCTGATCACCCGCGTGGCGGCCTACTACCACGACGTCGGCAAGCTGGCCAACCCGCAGGCCTTCATCGAGAACCAGGCGAGTGGCGACAACGTCCACGACGAGCTCGACCCGGACGTCTCGGCGACGATCCTCAAGGAGCACGTCGGGGACGGGATCGAGATCGCCTACCGGGCCCACCTGCCGAAGCCCCTGATCGCGTTCATCCCCCAGCACCATGGCACCGCCCCGCTGAGCTACTTCTATTCGAAGGCGCGGGAGGAGGCCGCGGCGCCGTACGGCGGGCTCGAGACGGTCGACGGCCAGAAGGCGGCCGACGCGATCGACCAGCGGCTCTATCGCCACAACGGGCCGAAGCCCCAGACGCGCGAGGCGGCCCTGCTGATGCTCGCCGACGGGGTCGAGGCCTCGGTTCGCTCGCTGTCGTCGCGCGACGAGCCGGCGATCCGGGCGATGGTCAACCGGATCATCGACGAGCGCCTCCAGGATGGCCAGTTCGACGAGTGCGACCTGACCCTGCGCGACCTCGAGCGGATCCGCGAGGCCTTCGTGGCCCAGCTCCTCGGGATGTACCACCAGCGGATCGCCTATCCCCAGTCGAAGATCGTCGAGCTCGAGTCGCGACGCGCGGCCGCCGGAGGGGCGCCGGCTGGCGGCTCGGTGGGTGGCGGCTCCTCGGGTGGCGTCTCCTCGGCGGGCGGCACGGCCGCGGGCGGCACGATCGATGGCGGCGCCGACCGCGATGGTGCCTAGCACCTTCGCCGAAGCCCGGTCCCTCTACGGCGGCCCGTGGCGCGTCGACATCGCGAATCGGCCGGGGGTCCGGCGTCTCGTCCCGTTCCGGGCCCTGGCCCGGTCCGTCGCTGCCGCGCTCGATGTCGCCGGCGCGCCCCGGCCGGCCTCGATCGGGCTGATCCTGGCCGACGACGCCGAGCTGGCCGGCCTGAACGCGACCCACATGGGCAAGGACGGGCCGACCGACGTTCTGTCGTTCCCGCTCCTGTCGCCCGAATCGTTTCCGGCCCAGGCGGGCCGGCCGGCCCGCCCTCGCGGCCGGGCGGCTCGAGCCGGTGCCCGGTTCGCGTTACCCCCCGGGCGGCGGCCGCACCTGGGCGACATCGTCGTGTCGGTCGAGCGGGCGATCGAGCAGGCCGAGGCCGGCCGCGGCGGCCAGACCGGCGACGTCCGCTGGTCGGCGGCCGACGAGCTGCGCCTGCTCGTCACCCACGGGACGCTGCACATCTGTGGCTGGGACCATGCCGAGCCCGCCGACGAGGCGTCGATGCGCGCCCTGGAACAGCGGCTCCTCGCCCGGGGCGGATGACGACGTGCGGCAGCGCAGGCGGCTGGTCGCCGGGGTCCTGATCGTCGTCGTCGCCCTGCTTGCACTCGCTGCTCTCAAGCTCAGCCCGCTGGGACCCGGACCGGATCTGCCCGCCGGCGCAACCCGGCTCCAGATCAGCACTGAGGCACCCCACCTGCTCCCGACCATGGGCTGCGAGCTGGCGCTCCTCCTGCCGGCCCGCGTCGCGACTTCGGGCGACAACCTGATCCTGCAGTCCGTCGCGACCGGCGATCCGATCCAGGTCGTCTGGCCGAGTGGCTGGGCGGCCTGGCGGATCAACGGCCAGGCGCAGCTCGTCGGCCGCGACGGCTCGATCGTGGCGCGCGAGGGCGACGTCCTCAGCAACCTGGGTGGGGGCGTTGGCGTGGACGACCGCTTCCACGTCTGCATCATCGGCGGCTAAGCCGGGGAGCTGATCCGGACGGCCGGAATCGGCCCGGACGGACCTTGACAGGCCGTTCCCGACCGCGCAGCGTTGACCCGGGTTCCCACCCAGCCGGCGGGAATCGAAGGAGCACGATGGGCGAGCCGAAGCGCAAGCAGGCGGTCCGCAACGCGGGGGCGTTCCTCAACCCGGATTCGTACTCGATGATCCCGGTGCCGATGGGTACCCTGAGTGACGAGTACCACGATGCGCCGGTCGAGCCCGAGGACTCCGACCGGGTCCCCGAGCCCGAGCCGCCCGGCCTGGCCCGGCGGGTGATCGACCGCCTCGGCAAGGGTCCGGCGAAGCAACCCTGAGCGACGCCGGGGGGCTCCGCTCCGGGCTCGGCCGCGGGCTCCGCTCCGGGCCGTCGCCGGACTTCGCCGCCGGTCGTCGGCCGGATTTCGCCAACAGCACTCCATGCGCTGGGTGACGAATTCCCGGGGTTGCCAGCCCCGGCACGCGGGTCGCTAATCGGAAACAACGGCGCCCGACGGACCCGTGCCCAGGTTCGGTCTCGGTGCCCCGCGCAGATCGATCGCCCGCGGCTCGCCGCGGGCACCTGAGCCTGAAATCCTCGCCGCCGAGCCCCGCAGCTGCGGCCGACGCGGCGACGCTGATACCATCCCCTCGGGCCCGCCGCGGACGGCACGGGTCCTGTCAGCGTGCACGCGCGGAGGCGCGGAGCACGCCGTTCGGCATGCCACGGAGCAGCGCAACGGAGCGTCGGTGAAGATCGTCGTCGGCCTGGGCAATCCGGGCGCCCAATACGCGCAGACCCGCCACAACGTCGGCTGGATGGTCCTCGACCGGATCGCCGACCGGGCCGGCTGGTCGGGCCGCGGCCGGACGCGCGACGCGAGCTCGGTGGTCCAGGGCCGGTTCCACGGGCTCGACCTGATCCTGGTCAAGCCGCTGACGTACATGAATGACTCGGGCTTGGCCGTGCGCAAGGTGCTCGCCCGCGAGCACGCTCCGCTGGTCGACCTGCTGGTCGTCGCCGACGACTTCGCCCTGCCTTTCGGCAAGCTCCGCTTCCGCGAGGGCGGCAGCGCCGGCGGCCATAACGGCCTGCGCTCGATCATCGACGAGCTGTCCAACGAGCAGATCAGTCGTCTCCGGGTGGGGATCGGCGATCCGGAGCACGGCGCGCTCGACCACGTCCTGTCGGCCTTCAGCCGCGACGAGCAGGGCCGGATGGACGAGCTCCTCGGAGCCGCCGCCGATGGAGTCGAGGCGTGGGCCCGGGAAGGGACGAACAAGGCGGCCAACCGGTTCAACAGCTTCCAGCTCCGGCCGGCCGACGCCGAGCGCCAGGCCGCCCCGGGCGAGGTCGACGGACCGCCGGGCGAGGACGGCGTCCGGCGCACGAAGACCGGCTGGCGCAAGCCGCGGCCGGTCGACCCGGCTGCCGACGGCGAGCGATGAACGAGCGCCCGCCGTTCCGCGGCAAGCGCGGAGCCGAGCGCCGCCTGGTCGAGCGGATCTCGACCGAGTACGCCGAGCGCAAGGCGAAGATCGACGCCACCGCCCTCGACTTCGACGTCGCCGCGGTCGATGCGGAAGTCGACGATGCCCGCCGGTCCGAGGCGGCCGAGCTCGCCCGGGCAGCGGCCGCCCGGGTGGCCGCCACCAAGGCCGCCACGGCGCGCTCCGCCCGGCGCGTGCCCGACCTGTCGGTCCTCCCGCCGCTCCTTGTCGCGACCGGGTCGTTCGAGTCGCTCCGTGAGCGAATCGGGCCGGCGACGGGGGCTGCCCGCCGGCGGCCGGCACGCCGGCCTGACGACCGTTCCCCACGGCGCCAAGAGCTTCCTGGGCGCCGCCCTCGCCGCGACGGGCGAGCGGCTCCTGTGGATCGCCCGCGACTCGGAGATCGGCGACCGGCTGGCCGAGGAGCTGGCGGCCTGGCTGGGGGATCCGGAGTCGGTCGTCGTCCTCGAGCCGAGGACCGCCCTTGCCTACGAGCGGAGCGAGCTCGTGCCCGACGAGACGGCCGCCCGGGTCGCCGCCCTGGCCGCCTGGCGCAGCGGCCAGGCACGGGTCCTGGTCGCCAGCGTCCAGGCCCTCCTCCAGCACACGCTCGCGCCGTCCGACCTCCCATCCGATTCGCGCCAGCTCAAGCCGGGCGACCGGCTCAACCTCGACCGCTTCCTGCTCGACCTGCTCGGCCTCGGCTACCAGCCAGTGATCGAGGTGGCCGGCCGAGGCGAGTTTGCCCGGCGGGGCGGGATCGTCGATGTCTTCCCGCCCGGCTCGGCGCTGCCGGTCAGGATCGAGCTGTTCGGGGACGAGGTCGATTCGCTGCGCAGCTTCGATCCGACCGACCAGCGCACGACCGACCGGATCGCCTCGATCAGCCTCCTGCCGGCGACCGAGTTCCTGGTACCGGCCGGCGGCGTCGAAGCGATCCGGGCCGGCCTCGGACGCCCGGCCAGCCGCCTGCCGGAGCGCCTCCAGGCGGACCTCGAGCGGTTCGAAGGGTCGCACGGCGACGCTGCCCGAACGGCGCCCGGCCAGCCGACCGGTGGGCGAGCCCTGCATTCGGGCGATGCGGCCGAGATCTGGGCCGGGATCGTCTGCCCGGCGACCGGCCTGGACCACGTCCTGCCCGAGACCCTCGTCATCCTCGACGAACCGGCGGACCTGGCCGAGGCCGCCCAGTTCCTGTGGCGCCAGGCGGATGAACGGCGGGCAGAGCTCGTCCAGGGCGGCGAACTGCCGAAGGACTGGCCGGTCACCTACCTCGGCCCGCGTGACTGGAAGAGCCGGCTCCTACGGTCGCGGACCCTCGAGCTGACCTGGGAGTCGGAGGCGGCCCTGGCCGCGGGCACGGCGATGGCCGCCCGCGGGCTGTCATCGGGCGACCTGTTCGGCTGGCGCGAGCCGGTCGTGCCGACGGCCAGGACCGGCCGCCTCGCCGAAGCCCTTGCGGCCTGGCGCGCCGAAGGTGCCCGGATCGTCCTCGCCTCGGACCAGGCCCCCCGCCTCGCCGAGCTGCTCGCAGAAGCCGGCCAGCCGACCGGCGTGACGAGCCGGCTGAGCGTCGCTCCGCCGCCCGGCGCCGTGGCCCTGATCGAGCGCAGCCTGAACGGCGGCTTCAGCGGCGGCCCGGACGGTCTCGTCGTCGTCACCGACCGCGAGCTGTTCGGCTCGGTCCGCGTCCGCCGCCCGAAGGCGCTTCGGCGGGTCGTCCCGCGGGACATCCTTGAACGGCTCAAGACCGGCGACCTGGTCGTCCACATCGACCACGGCGTCGCGCGCTACGAGCAGATGCTCCGCCGGGGCGGCCCCGGCGAGGAGCGCGACTACCTCGAGCTGAGCTTCGCCGGCGGCGACCGGATCTACGTCCCGGTCGAGCAGATCGCCCGGGTCAGCCGCTACTCGGGCGGCGAGCACCCGGCCCTCAGCCGGCTGGGCGGGACCGACTGGCTGCGCACCAAGCAGCGGGTCAAGAAGGCCGTCGACGACCTGGCCGAGGAGCTCCTCGAGCTGTACGCGACCCGGGCCGGCGCCGAGGGCCACGCCTTCGCCCCCGACACGCCCTGGCAGGGCGAGATGGAGGCCAGCTTCCCGTACGAGGAGACGGTCGACCAGCTCCGGGCGATCGCCGAGACCAAGGCCGACATGGAGTCGCGCCGGCCGATGGACCGCCTGGTGGTCGGCGACGTCGGCTACGGCAAGACCGAGGTGGCGATCCGGGCCGCGTTCAAGGCGATCCAGGACGGACGACAGGTCGCCGTCCTTGTCCCGACGACGGTCCTCGCCGCCCAGCACGACACGACGTTCTCGCAGCGTTTCGCTGCGTTCCCGCTCACGGTCCGCCTGCTCAGCCGGTTCGTCCCGGCTCGCGAGCAGGCCGAGACGGTCGAGGGCCTGGCCAAGGGCTCGGTCGACCTGGTCATCGGCACCCATCGCCTGCTGTCGCGGGACGTCCACTTTCGCGACCTGGGCCTGGTCGTGGTCGACGAGGAGCAGCGCTTCGGGGTCGCCGCCAAGGAGCGCCTCAAGCGGCTGCGGCGCGAAGTCGACGTCCTGACCCTGTCGGCCACGCCGATCCCCCGGACGCTCAACCTGGCCCTCGCCGGCGTTCGCGACCTGAGCGTGATCGAGACGCCGCCCGAGGACCGCCTGCCGATCCAGACCCGGGTCGCCGAGGCGACGGCCGGCCTCGTCCGGGACGCAATCGAGCGCGAGCTCGACCGGGGCGGCCAGGTCTTCTACGTCCACAACCGGGTCGAGACGATCGAGGCCCAGGCCCAGCAGCTGCGCGGGATGCTGCCCGATGCCCGGATCGTCGTCGGCCACGGCCAGATGCCCGAAGGCAGCCTGGAGCAGGTGATGATCACCTTCGCCGGCGGCGCCGCCGACGTCCTCGTGTGCACGACGATCATCGAGTCGGGCCTCGACATCCCGAACGCCAACACGATCATCATCGACCGGGCCGACACGCTCGGCCTGGCCCAGCTCTACCAGCTCCGGGGCCGGGTCGGCCGGTCAAGCCGGCGGGCGTTCGCCTACCTCCTGTACCGGCGCCGGGAACGGCTGTCGGACGAGGCGCGCAAGCGCCTCCAGGCGATCTTCAACGCCTCCGAGCTGGGGGCCGGCTTCCAGATCGCCCTGTCCGACCTCGAGATCCGGGGCGCCGGCAACATCCTGGGCGGCGAGCAGTCGGGCCACATGGCGGCCGTCGGGTTCGACCTCTACAGCCGCCTGCTGGCCGACGCGGTCGAGGAGGTCAAGGCCCGTCGCGAGCAGCGCGAGCCGAACCTGCCCCCGACCCAGGCCGTGCTCGACCTGCCGATCGACGCCCACCTGCCCGACGACTACGTGGCCGACGAGGCCCAGAAGCTCGAGCTCTACCGGCGCCTGGCCCGGGCCCGCAGCGCCGACGACCTGGCGGCGTTCCGGCGCGAGGCGGCCGATCGCTTCGGGCCGCTGCCCCCGCCGGTCGAGCGGCTGGTCGAGGTCGCCGCCCTGCGCCTCGCGGCCGAAGCGGCCGGGATCGCCTCGATCTCGCGCGAGGAGGGCCAGCTCGTCGTCCGCTTCGGGGCACTCAGCCGGGCAACGGCGATGCGCCTCCTGGCCCCGCTCGGCGGCGGCTCGCGCGCGGTCGGCCTGGGCCTGCCCGGCGTCCGGCCGGGCGACGTGACGTTCGCCAGCAACCAGGTCCGGATCCGGCTGCCGCGCGATCCGCGCGGCGGCTGGGCGCTGACCCAGGCGGTCGTCGCCCGCCTGTCGGAGGCCGAGCCCGGGTGACCGGGGCGGCGCAGGCGGTCGGCGACGGTGGCCTGTTCTCGGCGGGCCGCCGGAGCCTGACCCTCGGGCTGGTCCTGACGATCACCCTGGTCGCCTTCGAATCGCTCGCCGTCGCCACGGCGATGCCGATCGTGGCCCGCGAGCTGGGCGGGATCGAGCTGTACGGCTGGGTCTTCAGCCTGTTCTTCCTGGGCGACCTCGTCGGGATCGTGGCGATGGGCCTGCTGATCGACCGGGGCGGCCTGATCCGCCCGTTCAGCCTGGGGTTGAGCCTCTTCGC
The DNA here is from genome assembly GCA_963727055.1 of uncultured Chloroflexia bacterium. Taxonomy (GTDB): domain Bacteria; phylum Chloroflexota; class Limnocylindria; order Limnocylindrales; family CSP1-4; genus Palsa-1033. The sequence goes on along the minus strand of CAVSEN010000002.1, from coordinate 359,507 downwards.
GCTCGGCCTGCTGATCGGCGGGACGGCCGTCTCGATGCCGATCCTGATCGGCGGCCGCCTGCTCCAGGGCTTCGGCGCCGGCGGGATCGCGCCGGTGGCCTACGTGGCGATCGCCCGCGCCCTGCCCGAGGCGCTCCGGCCGAGGATGTTCGCCGTCCTGTCGACCGCCTGGGTCCTGCCCGGGGTGATCGGCCCGGCGCTCAGCGGCCTGATCGCCGAGCACCTCAGCTGGCGGGTCGTCTTCCTCGGCCTGCTGCCGCTGGTCGCGATCGCGATGGTCCTGACGATCCCGGCCCTCGCCCGCGTCGCTGCCGGCCCGGCGAGCGTCGCCCGGTCGAGCGCGAGCGAACGCGGACGGCTGCTCGGGGCGGTCGTCCTGGCCGTGGCCGCGGGGCTCCTGCTGGTCGGCCTGACGACCGCCAGCCTCTTCCCCGGCCTGGTCCTGGTCGCTCTGGGCATTGCGATCGGCCTGCCCGCCTACCGGGCGCTCACCCCGGCGGGCACGCTCTCGGCCCGGCGGGGCCTGCCCGCGGCGATCCTGATCCGGGGCGTGCTGACATTCGCCTTCTTCAGTGTCGATGCCTATGTCCCGCTCCTGCTGATCGGCTGGCGGGGGATCGACGCCAGCGCGGCCGGCATCGCCCTGACCGCGGCGACGCTGACCTGGACCGGAGCCGCCTGGATCCAGGCCCGCTACGTGATCCGGTTGGGCGCCGGCCGGTTCGTCACGGCCTGCTTCGCGATCCTCCTGATCGCGATCGCCCTGCTCGCCCTCGTCCTGTCGCCGAGCGTCCCGATCGTCGTCGCGTCGCTGGCCTGGGGGATCGCCGGGATCGGCATGGGCCTCGGCTACGCACCGCTGTCCCTCGTCGTCCTGGCCGAGGCGCCGCCCGACGGCCAGGGGATGGCCACCGCCGCCCTCCAGCTGAGCGATGTCCTGGGGACCGCGCTCGGGACGGGCACCGGCGGGGCGGTGATCGCGTTCGCGGCCGGGGCCGGCCAACCCGGCTGGGTCGGCCTGGCCGGGACGTTCGCGGTCGGCGCCCTGGTCGGCTGCGTCGGCCTGCTCCTGACCGGCCGATTGCGCGGGCAGGGAGCGCCCATTCGCACGGCGCTGGAGGCGCGGTAGACTGCAACGGCTGCGCGCTGCCCGCGCGATCGAGACGCCCATCCTGACCGGAGGCTCCAAGCCGAAATGTCCGCCGAGGAACTCCGCGCACGAATTCGCGAGATTCCCGACTTCCCCAAGCCCGGCATCCTGTTCTACGACATCACGACCCTGCTCAAGGATCCGGCGGCCTACCGCGAGTCGATCGACCTGATGCTCGCGCCCTGGCGCGACGACAAGATCGACTTGGTCGTGGGCATGGAGTCGCGCGGCTTCATCTTCAGCGCACCGATGGCCTACCTGCTCAACGCCGGCCTGGTGCCGGTCCGCAAGCTGGGCAAGCTGCCGGCCGAGACGATCACCGTCGAGTACGCCCTCGAGTACGGCTCGAACACGCTCGAGATCCATCGCGATGCGATCCAGCCCGGCCAGCGGGTGCTGGTCGTCGACGACCTGCTGGCCACCGGTGGCACGGTCCGGGGCACGATCGACCTCGTCGAACGGCTGCAGGGCGAGGTCGTCGGGCTGGGCTTCCTGGTCGAGCTCGAATTCCTCAAGGGCCGCGACCGGCTCCAGGGCCTGCGGGTCGAGAGCGTCGTCCGCTACTGAGCCAGACCAGGTTGAGCGACCCGACGAACGACGATCCCGCCGTCCCGGCCGATCCCGGGCCCGGTCCCGCGGCGCCCAGCCCGGCGGCCCCGGCCGATGACGTCGACCTCGGCCGGCGGCGCTTCTTCCGCCAGTTCGCGGCCGAGGTGATCCACTCCGCGGCCACGGCGGCCGGTGCCGCCGGCGCGCTCCAGCGGGCCGCCGCGGATGCCGCCGGCGTGCTGCTCAATCCCGAGGCGGCGCTCAGCGGCGCAGCTCCGGCGCCGAACGTCAATCCGATGGCCCCGGTTCCCGGCCTGCCTGTCGCAGCCCCGGCCCTGGCCAACCCGGCCGCCGGCGAATCGCGTGGCTTCCGGACCGCATTCCGCCTGGACCACGACCGGATCCTGTTCGTCGACCAGCGCAGGCTGCCCGGCGAGCTGGTCGAGTATTCGTGCGCCGACGGCGGCGAGGTCGCGGTCGCGATCCGGGAGATGGTCGTCCGGGGCGCCCCGGCCCTCGGCCAGGCCGCCGCCTATGGCCTGGCCCTGACCGCCCAGCACTCGCGCGACCGCGCCAACGCGGAGCGCCGGGCCCGGATCCGGGGGGCCGCGACCGAGCTCCGCGAGAGCCGTCCGACGGCGATCAACATCGCCTGGGCGATCGACCGGATGCTCGCCCGGATCGAGCGCCTCGGGGACCTGGCCGACAACGGCGACGTGGTCGCGGGCGTGCTGCGGGTCGAGGCCGACGCGATCTGCTTCGAGGCGACCCGCGACCATGGGGCGCTGGCCGAGCATGGCCTGGCCCTCCTGCCGGCCGTCGACCGCGAGCTGCGCCTGCTGACCCACTGCAACACCGGGCCGCTCGCCTGCGGCCAGTTCGGCACTGCGCTCGGGATCGTCCAGGCGGCCTGGGCCGCCAACCGCCGCCTCGAGGTCTTCGTCGACGAGACCCGACCCTACCTCCAGGGTGCCCGGCTGACGGCCTGGGAGCTCGTCCAGGCCGGCGTGCCCTACACCTTGATCGCCGACGGTGCCGCGGGCTCGCTGCTTGCCTCGGGCCGGATCGACGCCGTGCTCGTGGGCGCCGATCGGATCGCCGCCAACGGCGACACGGCCAACAAGATCGGGACCTACCCCCTCGCGGTCCTGGCCGCCCGCCACGGCGTCCCGTTCTACGTCTGCGCGCCGCTCAGCTCGGTCGACCCGGCAACCCCCGACGGGACGTCGATCCCGATCGAGATCCGCTCCGAGGACGAGGTCTTCCATGCTCGCCGGGGTGCGCATCGCGCCGCGCTTCGGGAAGGCCTGGAACCCGGCCTTCGACGTGACCCCGGCCGAGCTGATCACGGCGATCGTCACCGAGGAGGGAGCCCTCCGGGCGCCCTTCGGCCCGGCCCTCCAGGCCGCCCTTACGGCAAAGGCCGAGCGCGACGCCGGAGCCCAGCTCGCCCGCAGCGCGGGGCCCTCGGCGTCGGCGCCGCTCGAGGTGGGCGGCTGATGGCCAGCATCGTCGCCGCCCGGCGGGATGCCGGCCTCGTCACCCGGACCACGACCGACCGCGTCCTGCTGCGCCAGTTCCTGGAGCAGGATCGGCTGTTCGCCGCCTACGCGATCTGCGACCTCGACGATCGCGAGTTCAGCCGGACCCGGTGGGGCGGCGCATTCGTCGGCTCGGACCTCGTCGCGGTTGCCCTCGAGTACGCCGGCCTGTCGCCCCAGCCCCTGTTCGTGATGGGCCGCGCCGACGGGATCGAGGCCGCCCTGCGGGACCTGGTCAAGCCACGGGCCGCGTACGTCGCCGCGCTGCCCGCCGCGCTGCCCGCGGTCGAGGCGAGCTACCGGGTCGATCCCGGGCCGCAGATGGTCCGGATGTGGGTCGATCGCTCGACGTTCCGGCCCTACCCGGCCGACACCCGCCGGCTGCTGCCGATCGAGGTCGGCGAGCTGAACCGGCTGTACCAGCTCGGGTTCGCCTCGTGGCTCGGCTCGGGTGCGATCGCCAGCGGGGTCTACTACGGGGTCCGGGTGAACGGCCGGCTGGTCGCCGCGGCCGGGACCCACGTGATCAGCTCGAGCGCCCGGCTGGCCGTCGTCGGCAACGTCCTGACCCAGGTCGAGTACCGTGGCCGGGGCTACGCGACCGCCACGACCGGGGCGGTGACCGCGGAGCTGCTCCGCTTCTGCGACCAGGTGGTGCTCAACGTCCGGGCCGACAACCCGCCGGCCCTGCAGGCCTACCGCCGGCTCGGCTACCAGGAGCACATCCGCTTCGAGGAGCGCCTCGTCCATCGGGTCGGGGCTGCCTGGCCCGGACTGCCCGGTCCGCTTCGCCGCTTCTTCTCAGCCCGCAAGGAGACCGACCTCTGATGACCGCCCCCACCCGCCCATTGCCGGCCCACGACGTCGTCGACCTCGGACTGGCCGACGAAGGCGTCCGCCGGATCGAATGGGCGGCCCGCGAGATGCCCGTCCTGCGCCTGATCAGCGAGCGCTTCGAGCGCGAGCAGCCGCTGGCCGGCCTGCGGATCGGTGCCTGCCTCCATGTCACCACCGAGACGGCCAACCTGATGCGGGCGCTCAAGGCCGGTGGTGCCGAGGTGACCCTGGCCGCCTCGAACCCGCTGTCGACCAAGGACGACGTGGCTGCCGCGCTGGTTGCCGCCTACGGGATCAGCTGCTACGCCCGCCACGGCGAGGACCGCGACACGTACTACGCCCACCTCAACAAGGTCGCCGACACCCATCCCCAGATGACGATGGATGACGGCTGCGACCTCGTCGGGCTGCTCCACGAGCACCGACCCGACCAGCTCAAGGAGGTCCTGGCCGGGACCGAGGAGACGACGACCGGCGTGATCCGGCTCAAGGCGATGGCCGCCGACGGCGCCCTGCGCTTCCCGGTCGTGGCGGTCAACGAGGCCCAGACCAAGCACCTCTTCGACAACCGCTACGGCACCGGCCAGTCGACCCTCGACGGGATCCTGCGGGCGACGAACATCCTGATCGCCGGCCGGCGGGTCGTGGTCGCCGGCTACGGCTGGGTGGGCAAGGGCATCGCCGCCCGGATGGCCGGCCACGGTGCCCACGTCACGGTGATCGAGGTCGACCCGATCCGGGCGCTGGAGGCGCTGATGGACGGCTTCCAGGTGATGACCGCCGGCCAGGCCGCCGGCTGGGGCCAGCTGTTCATCACGGCCACGGGCAACATCAACGTCTTCCGGCGCGAGCATTTCGCGGCGATGGAAGAGGGCGCGATCATGGCCAATTCGGGCCACTTCGACGCCGAGCTCGACCTCGCCGCCCTGCGCGAGATGGCCGAGGGCCACGTCCGCGAGGTGCGCGACAACGTCCAGGAGTTCGACCTGGGCGGCAAGCGGGTCAACCTGATCGCCGAGGGCCGGCTGGTCAACCTCGGCGCCGCCGAGGGTCACCCGGCGGCCGTGATGGACATGAGCTTCGCCAACCAGGCCCTGTCGGCCGAGTACGTCGCACTCCACCACGCCGAGCTCGAGCCGCGGGTCTACGTCGTGCCCGAGGCGATCGACGCCGAGGTCGCCCGGCTCAAGCTGGCGGCCCTCGGGATCACCCTCGACCCGATGACCCCCGAGCAGGTCGCCTACATGGCCTCCTGGCAGCACGGCACCTGAGGGTCCGCGCCGGTGGCCCTGGCCGGGGCCCTTCGCGCTCCCTACTGGACCACGCGGTAGCCGAGAATCAGGTAGCCGGTCGGTGAGACCTCGCCTCCGATCGATTTCGAGGTGAATCGATGGCAAGCCGTCGAGCAGCCGTCGTCCGCGGCCGGCGATCACCGGCGCGATCACGAGCCTGAGCTCGTCGACCAGCCCCGCGGTGAGCAGTGCCTGGGCGACCGAGATGCTCGCGTGGATGCCGACATCGCCGCCGTCCCGCTGCTTGAGATCCCGGACGAATTCGAGCAGCCCGCCCTTGATCGCTGTCGCATTGGCCCAATCCCGGTCAAGGGGCGTCGATGTCGCGACGTACTTCGTGACCCCGTTGATGAACGTCGAGAACGGCTCGATCTGGCTGCCCGGCCAGAACTGCGCCCATTCGCCGTAGCTCCGGCGGCCCAGGATGACCGCGTCCTGTGTCGCGATCACCGCGGCAAGGCTGGGGTCCAGCGAGTCGTCCCAGCCGAAGAACGTATCCGGGGCCTCGGCCACCCCGTCGATGGACAACAGCTCGTAGACGACGACCTTTCGCACGCCTGTACCTCCATTCGGATCGATGCTACTGGTTGCGTGCCGGCCGGTCCTTCGCCTCGACGATTCTTCGTGCATGGTCGGCGTGAGCACAACGCAGAGCCGTAACGCCGATCCCTGCCGTGCGACCGCGCTCGATCGGGGCAATCCGTCGTTCGGCTGAGCGTGGCGCGGGCCAATGATTGCCGATCGCCGGCCGCGCTGGCCTCCGATCCGACCCTGGGGTCCTGCTCATGCGCTCACAGCGACCATGCACCCGGAATCGAACCGCGCAAGGGCAAGTTCGCCGCGCAAGGGCACGTTCGCCGGGCAAGCGGGCGGTGGCTGCCCCGCCCTTCGACGCTGGGCGAGGCGGCTTACGACCGCGTCGCCACCAGGCCGAAGGACAGGGGCAGGCGGCCGCGCTCCTCGGCCCGGATATCGCCGTGGCCGCCCCACCAGTCGCGCGGGGACTCGACCAGCCGCTCCACCCGCAGCCCGGCGCCGGCGACGGCCGTGACGACCTCGCCCAGAGTCCAGGCCCGGGAGAACTTCCAGTGCTGCTCGCCGTCGGGGATCGACAGGTGGTCGATGAAGCCCGGCGACCAGCCGCGCGATGCCTCGGGGCCGGCGAAGTAGTCGTAGTCGGTCAGGGTCCAGCAGCCGTCCTCGTCGCCGTCGACCAGCCACTCGAACGGGTGGCCCTCGAACAGGACGAGCCGGCCGCCCGGGACGAGCAGCCGGGCCACGACGGCGGCCCAGGCGTCGAGGTCCTGCAACCACAGGAGCGAGCCGCGGCCGGTGTAGACGAGGTCCGCGCCGGCATCCAGAGCGTGCGGCGTGTCGAGCACGTCCGAGACGATCCAGCGGGCCGGGGCACCGGTGGCCACTGTCAGCCGCTCGGCGAGGTCGATCATCCGTGGGCTGAGGTCGACGCCGATGACCTCCTCGGCCCCGAGCCGCCAGAGCGACAGCGTGTCCCGCCCGCCCGCGCACTGGAGGTGGACCGCCCGGCGGCAGCGGCCGTGGAGGTCGCCGAGCAGCTCGACCTCCTCCGGGAAGAGGTTGCTGCCGCCGGAGCGGATCAGCTCGATCGCCTCCTCGAGCCAGCCCTCGTAGCGCTCCGCCGCCTCGTCCCAGGCGGCGCCGGTCGCCGCATGCATCGCCCGGACGTCGGCCGCCTCGGCCGGCGACGCGGGTCGGACATCGGGATCAACGTTCCGGTCGGCGTCCACCCCGCGAGGGTAGCGCCGTCGCCTATGGAGCGGTGGACGGCGGAGCCGACAGGCCGCTCAGGTCGACGGTCGTGTTGCCGCTGCCGTAGATCCGGTTGCAGACCGTGGCCAGTGCGTTGGCGATGATCTGCCAGTTCTTGTCGCCGATCCGGAGCGTGTTGTTGGCCGCATCCATGAGCGCCCCGACGCCGGGCACGTTTTCCCCATCCACGCTCGTGCTGCAGTAGACGTCACCCTTGAGGGCCGCGAATAGCGCGGATTTGTTGTTGCTGTCCCACATGGCCTTGTCGCCGACGCCCGCCAGCGGAGCAGGGCTGGCGAACTCCGACACGTCGCTGTTGTACTGGGCCGTGCCGTCGGAGCCACCGGCGACCAGCACGTCGACGTTCACGCCCTTGTCGGCGGCCTCGAACCGGCACTCCTGGCCGCTGCCGCTGAGGCCAAACGCCTTGACCTCCACCTGGGTGATCGGGTCCTTGAGCAGGGGCTGGAGCTGGTCGAACGTCAGCTGCTTGCAGGTGGCCGTCGCGCCGCCCGTGGGGGCGGCCGAGGCATCCGGCAGCGTCGACGAATTGTCTGTGCTCGACGACCCGGCGGCCGGCGTACCGGTCGAGCCGCCCGAGCAACCAGCCAGGGTGAACGTGGCGGCGATCAGGCCGACTCCCGCGACTCGGACGAAGCGATGCATCGAGATAGTCTCCTGGTAAGTGCCTGTGGGTGACTGCGCCGATAGCCTCGGCACCGATCCACCGTGGACCCGCTCGATCGCAAATCGATCGCAGCAGTGATCCGCTACCGTTGACGTGGTGCCGCCGTTCGAATGAACGAGCCGACCGAGAGGTGAGTCACTCGTGCCGCCCGTCCTCTGGGAGAATCCCGAGCTGATCAGCCTGCACCGCCTGCCGATGCACGCGGTGCCCCACGCCGATCGGCTCGAGCTCGACGGAACGTGGCAGTTCGAGCTCCTCGAGCGGGCCGACGGGGAGCCGAGCGGGACCTGGCGCCAGATCCAGGTCCCCGGCGCCTGGACGATGCAGGACACGTTCGACAAGCCCCACTACACGAACGTCCAGATGCCGTTCGACGGCAACCCGCCCCACGTCCCGGAGCTGAACCCGACCGGGATCTACGAGCGGACGTTCGAGCTGCCCGCCCGGTGGGCGGCGCGGCGCGTCGTGCTCCACGTCGGGGCGGCCGAGAGCCTGCTCGTCGCCCAGGTCAACGGCCACGAGGTCGGCATCAGCAAGGATTCGCACCTGGCCGCCGAGTTCGACGTGAGCGACGTCGTCCGGCCCGGCCCGAACACGATCCGCCTGCGGGTGGTCAAGTGGTCGGACGCCACGTTCATCGAGGACCAGGACCAGTGGTGGCATGGCGGGCTCACCCGGCCGGTCTTCCTGTACGCAACCGGGCCGGTCTACCTGGCCGAGATCCGGGCGATCGGCGGGCTCGCCCCGGATCTGGCGACCGGGACCCTCGACGTGCGGGTCGAGGTGGGCTTTGCCGGCGCCGCGCCCGAGCCGGGCTGGACCGTGGAGGCGGTGCTCGGCGATCCGGGCACGGATGCTCCAATCCTCGGCGTGACCGAGGAAGCGATCGTCGCGGACCACGGCCCGGATGACACCACGCTCGCCCAGCGCATGGTCGTCGCCCGCCACGCCTACGGCGGCCCGTTGACCGACGAGGAGGCGAGGGTCGAATGGCCGGCCCTCGAGCGGCGCCTCGCCCGGCCGCTCGACGGCCTCGTGAGCTGGCAGCGCGAGGTTCCCGACGTCCGACCCTGGTCGGCCGAAGTGCCGTCGCTCTATCCGCTCCTCGTTCGCCTCCGCGACCCGCACGGCGAGGTGCAGGAGGAGGTCCGGCTGCGGATCGGCTTCCGACGGGTCGAGGTCCGCGGCCTCGAGCTGCTCCTCAACGGCCGGGCCGTCCTGCTGTACGGCGTGAACCGCCACGACTTCGACCAGTTCAACGGCCGCAGCCCGAGCCCCGAGTCGATCCGGGCCGACCTGGTCCAGATGAAGCAGTTCGGGTTCAACGCGGTGCGTACCTCGCACTACCCGAACGATCCGGCCCTGGTCGAGCTATGCGACGAGCTCGGCCTGTACGTGATCAGCGAGGCCGACATCGAGTCCCACGCGTTCTGGGCGTCGCTGTGCGAGGACCCGGCCTACCTGGGCGCCTGGCTGTCGCGCGTCTCGCGGATGGCGATCCGGGACAAGAACCACCCCTCGATCATCCTCTGGTCGCTGGGCAACGAGTCCGGCTACGGCGACAACCACGACGCGGCGGCCGGCTGGCTGCGCCGCTATGACCCGAGCCGGCCGCTCCACTACGAGGGCGCGATCCGGTTCGAGTGGTGGTCGTCCCAGACGGCCAGCGACATCACCTGCCCGATGTACCCGCCGATCGCGGGGATCGTCGCCCACGCCACGAACGGGAGCCAGCTCCATCCCCTGATCATGTGCGAGTACTCCCATGCGATGGGCAACAGCAACGGGACGCTGGCCGAGTACTGGGACGCGATCGAGGCCACCCCCGGGCTGCAGGGCGGCTTCATCTGGGAGTGGTGGGACCACGGCCTCGTCCAGACGCTGGCCGACGGCACGACCCGCTGGGCCTACGGCGGGGACTTCGGCGACGAGCCCAACGACGGCAACTTCTGCCTCGACGGCCTGGTCTTCCCGGACCGCCGGCCGAAGCCGGCGCTATGGGAGCATCGCCACCTCGCCGCGCCCGTCCGGATCTCGGCCTCGGACGCCGCCCTCGCCGCCGGTCGGATCTCGATCACGAACCGGCAGGACGTCCGGGACCTGGGCTGGCTGGCCTGTGCCTGGGACCTGGCGACCGAGACCGGAACCCTCGCCTCGGGCGACCTGGAGCTGCCCCCGGTCGGGCCCGGCGCCACGGCCGAGGTGACGATCGCCGGCTGGCCGGACGCCGGCGCCCTCGCCGGCCTCGAGGCGTGGCTCACGCTCCGCTTCCGGACGCCGATCGAGCTTGCCTGGGCCCCGGCCGGCTTCGAGGTCTGCGCGGCCCAGCTCCACCTCGATACGGGCGCGCATCGGGAGCCGGTCGGTGCCGGGGCTCCGGGCCCGGCGGCGGGATCGCCGGTCGTGGTGGACGCGGCCGGCCTGCTCGTCCACCCGCTCCTTGCGGCGCCGCCGACCCTCAGCCTGTGGCGCGCCCCGACCGACAACGACCGGATCGGCGGGATGGCCGCCCGGTGGGTCGAGTGGGGCCTCGATCGGCTCCGGCGCTCGCTCGACTCGATCGGCCACGACGGCGCGACGACCGTGGTCCGCAGCACCCACCGGGGATCCGCCGGGATCGCGATCCACCAGGTCCAGCGCCTCACCACGCTCGACGCGGGCGGCGTGCGGGTCGAGGAGGAGGTCGAGATCCCGCCCCAGCTCACCGACCTGGCCCGGGTCGGGACGGTCCTCGAGACCGTCCCCGGCCTCGAGCGGCTTGCCTGGTTCGGCGCCGGTCCCCACGAGACGTACCCGGATCGCAGGCGGGGCGGGCTCATCGGCCGCTGGCAGGGCAGCGTGACCGAGCAGGCCGTGCGCTACGCTCGGCCGCAGGAGAACGGCGGCCATGCCGACGTGCGCTGGGTCGAGCTGAGGGACGAGCCCGGCGGGGGCCTCCGCCTGGGCCTCGAGCGGCCGAGCCAGGTCTCGGTGACCCACTTCCGGGCGGCCGACCTCGACGCCGCCGGCCACGACGCCGAGCTCGCTCCGGTCCCGGGCATCGTGATCCAGCTCGACGCCGCCCACCGCGGCCTCGGGACGGCCAGCTGCGGCCCCGACACCCTGCCCGAGTACCTCGTGGGACCGGGCACGTACCGCTGGTCGTGGACGATCGAGCGGCTCGGGCGCTGACGATGCCGATCGAGTGGGACGGCTCGGCTCGCCAGCTCCATCTCCATAACGGTCAGCTGAGCTACGTCATCCGGGTCCTGGAGGATGGCTCGCTCGGCCAGGTCCATTTCGGCGCCCCGCTGGCCGCCGGCCGCTCCTATCGACACCTCGGCCGGGGCGGCTTCCCGGGCTTCGCAAACCGGCTCGACGACCCGGTCGCCCTGGAGTACCCGACGGCCGGTGGCGGCGACTTCCGGGTGCCGGCCCTGGTCGTCGAGCAGCCCGACGGCTCGAGCGTCCTGCGCCTCGAATATGCCGGCCACCGGATCTTCCCCGGCAAGGCGCCGATCAGCCACCTGCCCTCGACCTATGCGGAATCGGCGGGCGAGGCCACGACCGTCGAGATCCAGCTCGTCGACCGCCAGAGCGGGATCGAGGTCAGCCTGGCCTACACGATCTTCGCCGACCTGCCGATCGTCGCTCGCCACGCCGAGGTGCGCAACGCGAGCCAGGATCGCCTGCGGATCACGACGGCGATGAGCGCCGTGCTCGACCTGCCCGACGCCGACTGGCTGCGGATCCAGCTGAGCGGGGCGTGGGCCCGCGAGCGCCAGGTGATCGAACGGCGCCTGGCGCCCGGCCGCCAGTCGACCGCCAGCGGGCGGGGGGCATCGGGCCACGAGCACGATCCGTCGGTCATCCTCCGCCGGGCGACGACGACCGAGACGGCCGGTGAGGCGTACGGCCTGAGCCTCGTCTACTCGGGCAACTTCCTGGCCGAGGCCGAGGTCGGCCTGTACGGGACAACCCGGGTCCGGCTCGGGATCAATCCCGACGGCTTCGGCTGGCTGCTCGAGCCGGGCGCCACCTTCGAGACACCGGAAGCCATCCTTGCCTTCTCCAGGGCCGGGCTCGAGCCGCTGAGCGCCGCGTTCCACGCGCTCTATCGCCAACGCCTCGCGCGGGGGGTCTGGCGCGACCGCCCCCGGCCGGTCCTGATCAACAACTGGGAAGGCACCTACTTCGACTTCGACGAGGCCAGGCTGGTCGAGATCGCGACGGTCGCCCGGGAGCTCGGGATCGAGCTGTTCGTGCTCGACGACGGCTGGTTCGGCGCCCGCGACGACGACACGACCTCGCTCGGCGACTGGACCGTCGACCGGCGCAAGCTGCCCAACGGGATCGACGGCCTCGCCCGGCGGATCGAGGCGCTCGGGCTGCGCTTCGGGTTGTGGATCGAGCCCGAGATGGTCAGCGAGCGGAGCGAGCTGTTCGCGGCCCACCCCGACTGGGCGGTCGGGATCGCCGGCCGGCCGCGGACCGAGAGCCGCCAGCAGCTCGTCCTCGACCTGTCCCGACCCGAGATCGTCGAGCACCTGTTCACGTCCCTCTCCGCCGTCCTGGCCGGCGCGCCCATCTCGTACGTCAAGTGGGACATGAATCGGAACATCACCGAGCCATGGAGCGCCGCGCTGCCGGCCGACCGGCAGGGCGAGTTCTTCCACCGCTACATCCTGGGCGTCTACGACCTCTACGCCCGGCTGACGGCCGCGTTCCCCGAGATCCTGTTCGAGTCGTGCGCGGGCGGCGGCGGGCGGTTCGATCCGGGGATGCTCGCCTACGCCCCGCAGGCCTGGACGAGCGACGACACCGACGCGATCGAGCGGCTCAGGATCCAGTGGGGTGCCTCGCTGGTCTACCCGCTCAGCTCGATGGCCGCCCACGTCTCGGCCGTGCCCAACCACCAGACCGGCCGCCTGGCGCCGATCGCGACCCGGGCGGCCGTCGCGTTCTTCGGCGTCTTCGGCTATGAGCTGGACGCCACCAGACTGACGCCCGCCGAGCGGGCCGAGGTCGCCGGCCAGGTCGCCTTCTACAAGGACCACCGCGACCTCCTCCAGCGCGGCCGGTTCGTCCGGTTGCGCAGCCCATTCGAGGCCGGCGGCAACGAGACGGCCTGGCTGACTGTCAGCGACGACCGCCGGCAGGCGATCGTCGGCTTCTACCGGACCCTGAACCGGCCGAACCCGGGCGTGAACCGCCTCCGCCTGCGCGGCCTCGACCCCGCGCTGCGCTACCGGGTCACGCCGTGGCCGGCCCGGGCCGGCACGATCGCGCGGATCAACAGCGTCGTCCGCGGCGGCGACGAGCTGGCCGAGGTCGGCCTCTTCCTCGATGTCGAGCGGCACGAGGCGGCGACCCACGGCGACTACTGGGCCCAGCTGTTCGTCCTCGAGGCCGAGTAGCGGGTTCCGGTTCCGGGTCGCACCGGTCGGGCCGGCCACGGGCGGCCCTCGTGCTACCCTGCCCGAGCACCGCAGGAGCCCAATGACGACGATCCTCGACGCCGCCGAATACCTCTTCACGTCCGAGTCGGTGACCGAAGGCCACCCCGACAAGATGTGCGACCAGATCAGCGACGCCATCCTCGACGCGATCATCCGCGCGGATCCCGTCGCCCGGGTCGCCTGCGAGACGGCGACCACCACCGGCCTCGTGGTCGTCCTCGGCGAGATCTCGACGACGACCTACGCCGACTTCCAGCAGATCGTCCGGGAGACGGTTCGCGACATCGGCTACACCCGGGCCGAGTACGGCTTCGATTACGAGACCTGTGGTGTCCTGGTCAGCGTCAAGGAGCAGTCGCCGGACATCGCGATGGGCGTCGACGACGCCCTCGAGCACCGCGGCGCGGCGGCCCTGCATGAGCTCGGTGCCGGCGACCAGGGCATGATGTTCGGCTTCGCCTGCCGCGAGACGCCCGAGCTGATGCCCCTGCCGATCGCCCTGGCCCACCGGATGGCCCGCCGCCTGGCCGAGATGCGCAAGACCGGCCAGCTGCCCTATCTCCGGCCCGACGGCAAGACCCAGGTCACGCTCGAATACGAGCACGGCGTCCCGCGCCGGGTCAGGACGGTGGTGGTCAGCACGCAGCACGACCCGGACGTCAGCGTCGACCAGATCGGCGACGACATCGCCGAGGCGGTGATCCTGCCGTCGCTGCCCCATGACCTGCGGGCGATCGACCCGGTCATGCACATCAACCCGACGGGCCGCTTCGTGACCGGCGGGCCGATGGGCGACGCCGGCCTGACCGGCCGCAAGATCATCGTCGACACGTACGGCGGGATGGCTCGCCACGGTGGTGGTGCGTTCAGCGGCAAGGACCCGACCAAGGTCGACCGCTCGGCCGCCTATGCCGCCCGCTGGGTCGCCAAGAACGTCGTCGCGGCCGGCCTGGCCGACCGGTTCGAGATCGAGGTCGCCTACGGGATCGGGATCGCCCGCCCGGTCAGCGTCTCCGTCGAGTCGTTCGGCACGGGCCGGATCCCCGACGAGCGGATCGAGCGCCTGATCGCCGACCATTTCGACCTGCGCCCGGCCGCGATCATCGAGGCCCTCGACCTGCGTCGGCCGATCTACCGCCAGACCGCCGCCTACGGGCACTTCGGGCGGCCCGACCTGGACCTGCCCTGGGAGCGGACCGACCGCGCCGCGCTACTGGCCGACGCCGCTGGCCTGACCCTGCCCGAGCCGGTCGCCGAGGCGCTCTGAGGGTTCCGGGCTCCGCGGCCCGGCGCAGTGCCCGCTCGCCGTTCCGCCCGCTTCGCCGTTCCGCCGGGCCGGCGTTCCTGCCAGGCCGACGTTCCTGCCAGGCCGACGTTCCTGACAAATTGCGACTCCACCCGCGCGTATGGCGGCTCGCCGCCCCGGATCGACCTGGAAGCGCGTTGCGCCGTTGTTGCTCGACCTCGATTCGTGCTCAAGCCGCGGGTCGTCACGTGGCTCGCGCCCCGGGGCGGCGGTTCCGACGACCATACGCGCGACGAAACTCGCGATTTGGCACGAATGGCGGGCGGGGAACCCGACCATCGTTGTCGCGCGAACGCAACGATCCCCGGCCCGGGCAGGTGCCGCCGGCCATTCCGCCCGGGTAGAATCCCGCGGTGTACGCCGTCATCATGGCCGGCGGTGGCGGCACCCGGCTGTGGCCGCTGTCGTCGCCCGCCTGCCCAAAGCCGTTCCTGCCGCTGCTCGGTGAGCGGACGCTGCTCCAGCTGAGCGCCGATCGGCTGAGCGGCCTCGTCGATCCGGCCTCTGTCTTCGTCGTGACCGACCAGCGCTACGCCGGG
Organism: uncultured Chloroflexia bacterium; assembly: GCA_963727055.1. Lineage (GTDB taxonomy): Bacteria > Chloroflexota > Limnocylindria > Limnocylindrales > CSP1-4 > Palsa-1033. The sequence goes on along the minus strand of CAVSEN010000002.1, from coordinate 344,379 downwards.
CTCGTCGCCGATCAGCTCCCGGACGCGACGATCCTGTCCGAACCCCAGGGGCGCAACACGGCCGCCGCGATCGCCCTGGCAACGGTCGCGATCGAGCGGCCCGACGACGAGGTGATGCTCGTCCTGCCCGCCGACCAGACCGTGGAACGGGCCAGCCTGTTCGCGGCCATCCTTGCCGATGCCGAGCGTGAGCTCGCCCTTGGTGCGTTCGGCCTGGAGGCGCCGCTCGTGACCCTCGGCGTCCAGACCAGCCGGCCGGCGACCGAGTACGGCTACCTGATCCCCGACCTCGAGCAGCGCCAGACCCGCCGGCTCGATGCCTATCGGCTGAAGGCGTTCCAGGAGAAGCCGTCGCGCGAGCTGGCCGAGGTGCTCCTTCGCCAGCCGGGCGTGGCCTGGAACGCCGGCATGTTCATGTGGCGGCGTCGATCGATCCGGGCCGCGCTCCAGGCGTTCGCGCCAGACGTGCTCGACGCGGTGATGCTCGGGTTCGGCGCCGGCGGGCTTGCCGAGGTCTACCCATCGATCCGGTCGATCTCGATCGACTACGCGGTGATGGAGCCGGCGGCCGCCCAGGGCCTCGTCGTCATGGGCGCGATGGATGTCGGCTGGAACGACCTGGGCAGTTGGACCTCGCTTCTCGGCGAGCTGGGCATGCCCGGGGTCGAGGCGACGATCGCGCCCGCCGGCCAGCCGTTCGACGCGACGAGCGACGATCTCGTCGTCTGGCGGGCGTCCGCTGGCGAGCTGGCCTCGACCGGCGGCGGGAACGCTACGATGGTGCCCCTCGACGGTCCCGTCGCCGTGCTCCGCGGCGCTCGCCCGCTCCAGGCCCGGATCGATTCGCTCCTTGCCCGATGCTCAAGCCCGGAGGCCCATCCGTGACCACGATCAGCCAGGTGCCCCAGCCATCGAAGATCGTCTTCGGGACGGACGGCTGGCGATCGCGCGTCGCCGACGACTATACGTTCGAGAACGTTCGACGCTGCGCCGACGGCGTCGCCCGCTACGTCGTCAAGCGCGGTGAGCAGGCCAAGGGTGTCGTGATCGCCTACGACCGCCGGTTTGCCTCGGAGCATTTCGCCGCCGCAGCCGCCGAGGTCCTCCTGGCCCAGGACATCCCGGTCGCCTTCGCCCGCCATGCCGTCCCGACCCAGATGTCGTCGTATGAGGTGGTCGAGCGGGGGAGCGCCGCCGGCATCGTGATCACCGCCAGCCACAACCCGTGGACCGACAACGGGTTCAAGGTCAAGGCGCCGACCGGCTCGGCCGCCGGGCCCGAGATCCTGGCCGTCCTCGAGGCGACGATCGCCACGAACGGCGGCACCGCGATCGAGCGCCGGCCGTTTGCCGATGCCGACGCCGCCGGGCTGGTCGACTGGTATGACCCCTACGAGGGCTACGAGCGCTACGTCCGGCGGACCGTCGACATCGACGCCCTCAAGGCGGCCGACGTCAGCATCCTGGTCGACCCGATGTACGGCGCCGGGGCCGACTGGCTGCCCCGCCTGCTGGCCGGCGGCAAGGTCCGCCTGCGCGAGATCCACAGCGAGCGCAATCCGTATTTCGGCGGGATCAACCCCGAGCCGATCCGGCCCAACGTCGACGAGGCGCTCGGGATCCTGGCCGGCGGCGGCTACGACCTGGGCCTCCTGCTCGACGGCGATGCCGACCGGGCCGGGGCGGCCGACGAGCAGGGCAACTTCATCCACCAGCTCGAGGTGACCGGGCTGCTGATGTACTACCTGGCCGAGCATCGCGGCTGGCGCGACCCGATCGTCGAGAGCGTCAACAACACCTCGATGGCCCTCCGGCTGGGCAAGCACTACGGCATCCCGGTCTTCGAGACGTCGGTCGGGTTCAAGTACATCGGCCCGAAGATGATCGAGACCGGGGCGATGATGGGCGCCGAGGAGTCGGGCGGCTACGGCTTCGGGATGCACCTGCCCGAGCGGGACGGGATCTACGCCGACCTGCTCCTGCTCGACCTCTTCCTGCGCGAGAAGGCCGCCGGGCGGTGGCCGGTGTCGAAGGCCCTGGCCGCCTTCCACGAGCTCGCCGGCCCGTCGTTCTACCGGCGGATCGACGTCCACGTCGACGCCGGCGCCTATCCCGCGCTCAAGGACCGGCTGCTGGTCGAGCTCAAGGCGAACGCGCCGAAATCGCTCGCCGGCGAGCCGGTGGTGCGGACCGACGCCCTGACGACGAACGACGGCTTCAAGTTCTTCACCCCCGACGGCTCGTGGCTGCTGATCCGGTTCAGCGGCACCGAGCCGCTCGTCCGGGTCTACACGGAGGCGGTCACCGCCGACGCGCGTGACGCGATGGTCAAGGCCGGCGAGGCACTCGTCCGTGCTGCCTGAGCGCGACGCGGCGGCCGGCGACGCCGCCGCGGGGGTCGAGGTCGCCCGGCGAGTCGACAAGCCCTGGGGCCATGAGCTGATCTGGACCCATACCGATCACTACGTCGGCAAGCTGATCGTGATCGAGGCGGGACGCCGCCTGTCGCTCCAGAAGCACGTCCGCAAGGACGAGTCGATCCTGGTCATCTCCGGGCGGCTGCGGCTGCATCTCGAGGCGCCCGACGGGACGATCGCCCAGATCGAGATGGGTCCCGGGGACCACCGCCGGGTGCCCACCGGACGGGTCCATCGGTTCGAGGCAATCGATCGGACCGAGCTCGTCGAAGTCTCGACTCCGGAGCTCGACGACGTCATCCGGATCGAGGATGACTACGGCCGGGAGGGAACGAGCGCCCCCTAGACCGTCGGGTGTATGGTCGCTCCAGCGACCGCCATCACCGGTCGATCGTGCAGGATCGGACGGCGGCCTCGACAGCGCCCCAGGTCAGGGCGATGGAGGTCCAGGAGCATGCACAGCTCGCTCATCGGCAAGGTCGAGAAGGCAAATCGCTACGCTCGCGAGCTCGACCGCGTCTCGATTGACCAGCTCTCGCTCACCTTCCGGGGCGACAACGACACCCATCACGTGAGCCTCAACGCCGGACAGTGGCGCTGCACCTGCCACTATTTCGAGAGTTGGGGTAGCTGCGTGCACCTCCTCACGATCCACAAGATGCTGGGCGTCATGGTGCCCGCTGAACCGGACTTCCTCGTGACCCACGAGCCGCAGGCCGTCTCCGCCTGAAATCCCGGCGCGTCAACGCGCCACCAGCCAGCTCACGACCGCCCGGTTCGCTCCACGCGGGAGATCGAACCGGGCGATCGCATGCCAGCCGCCGGACGAGCCAGCGGTCCTGGCGAGCACCTGGATCGAGGCCGCGTCGCCGGCCGGATCGGCGATCACGACGGCGACCTCGTCGCCGGCAGGCGACGGCTGGGCCTGGAGGATCGCCTCGTCCGGGCCCAGCTCGAGCGAGGGCGCCCTGAGCGTTCCGGCCAGCCAGGCCGCGACTGCCTCGACTCGCAGCGTGCCGTCGTCGGCGGTCTCCGCGACGACGCCGCCGGCGATCGCCACGGTTCGCAGCGGGTGGGCCGGGCCCGGCCGAGTCTCGCCGGTCGAGGGATTCACGAGCAGGGTCGACGGCCGGTCGGTCCGGTCGCGGACGATCACCACGACCCGTCCGTCGGGCAGCCAGGCGGGGGCACTCTCGGCCGGCGTCGGCAGGGGCAAGACCTGGCTCGATCCGCCGGCCAGGCGCACGACGACGAGGCGGCCCGGCTCGCCCGAACCGGGATCGCCCTCGACGACCGCCACCCGGCGATCCAGCTGATCGACCTCACCGGCGGTTGAGGCGGGCGCGGGCTCGATCGTCCCGAACGCGCGCGTCGGATGGGTCGTGCCGGGATCGCCCGGCATCGGCGCCCAGGTGATGGGCTCGCCCGCCGGTGTCGCCTGGCCCAGGTCCAGTCGCCCATCGAGGCCCGTGATGACGAGCGCGGACCCGTCGCTCGACAGCCAGGCCGCATCCGCCGGCGCACCCGGAGCGGCGGCGTCGAGCCGGTCGTCGAGCCCGGCCCGGACGAGGTGCATCGCACCGACGGTCCCGACCAGGGCGACCAGCTCCGGGAAGCGGGGCGGCGACCCACCGGTTGCCGGCGGCCCGGTCGACGCCGGCGGGATGATGGGCGTGGTGCTCGGCACGGGACCCTGGGGCGCGCAGGCCGCGCAGACCAGGCCGAGACCGAGGCCGACCAGGAGGACCCCGCGCATCACTCGAGCACGTCTCCGCCGAGCGGCGCAGCGTCGCCGGCGTCGAACGCGAGCTCGAGGCCCGCGACGCGGTCGGCCAGCGCCCCGCTCGTCGTGACCCGCACGATCCAGGCCAGGTGGAGGAGGCCGGCCGAGTCGGCCGGGACCGGGTCGCCGAACGTGTCGTTGGGCGCGACCCAGGCCAGGCCGACGTTGGCGATCGCCGCGTCCGGCCGGAGGTCCGGGCTGAGCCACTCGTCCAGGCGGGCACTGGCGAGCCGGCGGGCATCCGTCGCACCGAGCGGGACCGAAGGCATGGCGCCGAGCCGATGCTCCGTTCGGACGATCGCATGGAACGTGCCGTCAGTCGCCAGCTGGACGCTGACGCCGTCCCCCGGGACGGGCACGCCGCCCACGATCCGGGTCCAGTGCACGACCCAGCCGCCGCTCGCCCGCGGTGAGGTTGCCGGGGTCCCGCTCGCCGGCAGCGCGAGCCGGGCCAGGACCGCGGCCGCGGCGGCCCCCGCGCTCGACGCCGAGATCGCGGGTCCGGTCGCCGGCGCGAACCCGAGCCGGACCGACGACACGAGCCCGCCGGCCAGGTCGAACCGCGAGATCGCGATCGGCATCCCGTCGGCGCCCAGGTCGGTCACCTCGTCGACGGTCAGCCCGGTCGCGGCGTCGGCCAGCCGTTCCGCGCGGCGGCCGGACGGGGCGGGCAGGCCCAGGCGCAGGTCGAGATCCGCGGCCAGGACGGCGCTCGCCGCCGCCGGTTGGGCCGCTGCCGCCGGCAGCGTCGGTCGAGTCCACCCAGCGAGCACCGAACCGCCTCCAATCACCAGGGCGCCGGCCACGGCGACCCGCAGCGCCCGGGCCCCGCCGCTCATTGCCGGTCCGCCGCGAGGCAGTTCGTGCAGCCCTGCACGGCGCCCGCCCGGCCCGACCACGTGTACGTGCCCCACCAGTCGGCATCGAGCGGGTGGCTGAAGTTCTGGGCCTGGCCCAGGTCGAACGCCGCGCCGACGCTCAGGCCACGCTCGAGCGCCGCCCAGAAGGCCGTCTCGAACGCCTGCTCGTCGTTGTCGTAGGCGATCCCCACGTAGCCCAGGTAGAAGTGGCTCGCCCCGGTCGCGACCTTCGTCCGGCCGATCCCGAAGGCCGCCGGCAGGGTCGTGGCCGGATCGGCGTTGTGGCAGGTCGAGACGACGACGAGATTGGTGAACCGGCCGGCCCGGGCCGCGGCGATCTGGGGCGAAAAGACGACGGCCTGGCTGCAGTCGCCGGAGTCCTCGCGGAAGCCGTTGTAGCGGCGCTGGGCCGCGGCGTCCCAGTACTCGTCGCCGTGCGAATGGACGTAGAAGCCGTAGTCGTTCACGGTCCGGGCCAGGACCGAGGATCGGGTGAACGCCGCACCCGAATAGCCCGTGACGCTGTAGCCGAGCGCGCGCAGGCCCGCGACGGCGAGCGACAGGAGGCGGGCCGGGTGGTCGTCGGTGAAGCCGACGCACGGGCGCCGGAAGGCCGACACGTTCGAATCGGCGCTGGCCTGGTAGGCCGCGAAGACCGGCCGCGTGGCCGGCCCGAGCAGGGCGAGCAGGACGAGCAGGGACAGGGCGGCCGACCGGATCGACCGCACGCGAGAACCCACGGGGAACCTCCTCCGGCGACTGTCGCGGCGGAGCTGCGGGCGGGCTGGAACGGGGGAGGCGGCCGGGCGGGATCACGATCGGCGGAGGATCGCAGGCGGCCCTTACCGGCCACGTATTCGCCGGTTTGGCGCGATCGAGGAGACCGGAGCGGTCCGGCTCGTTGACCGCTGTCACCGGCTGCGGCTAGGCTTGGCGCGTGACGCCCATGCGCCCACGGACGGCCGGGACCGTCCGGCTCTCCCTGTTGCTCTCGGCCGGATTGCTGGTGCTGTCCGCCTGTGGGTTCGGCACGTCCTCGAGCGGGCCGGGAAGCAGCGCGCCGGGCAGCGGAGCGGCCAGCGAGGCGCCGAGCGCGAGCCCGAGCGGCAGCCCCGACCCCTCGAGCTCGAGCGGCCCGTCGCCTTCGGAGTCGCTCGGCCCGGGTCCGTCCGGCTCGACCGGCCCGACCAGCGAGCCGACGCCGACGAGCTCTGACGAGCCGTCACCCAGCCCGTCCAGCGCGGCGTCGATCTGCTCCGGCGCCAAGGACACCCCGGACTTCTACGAATCGTTCGCCGGGTCGGTCGACTACCCGGTCTACTGTGCCGTCCTGCCGGCCGGCTGGTCGCTCGTGTCCGGGACGTACCGGCTGGCCAATGGCGGCCACATCACGATCAGCTTCCGGCGCAAGTCGGACAGCGCCACGTTCGAGCTCGACGAGGGCTCGTTCTGCCCCGATGGCTCGGGCTGCGTGCCGGCCGGCAGCGCCAGCGGGTCGGGGCCATTCGGTGACCTGACCGGCGATCTCGTCCAGACCTCGGCGGGCTTCGCCCTGGTCGTGGCCAAAGGCGAGAAGCCCAGCTGGCTGGCGATCGGCAACGGCCTCGACCAGGCGACGTTCCTGGCCCTGACCGGCGCCCTCCACGCGATCAACTAGGACGCGTCGCGACCGGTGCAGATCGCGGACTTCGCGCTCGAGCGCTACTTCGCCCGCTGGGAGTTCGCCGTCCGGCACCTGCTGTGTGCCTCGGACCTCGAGGGCTATCCGATGGCCGAGCTGCTGGCCCTGGCCGACGAGGAGACCGCCGGCCTGTGGCGTGACCTCCGCCTCGGCTACACCGAGTCGCGCGGGCACCCCCTCCTGCGGGCCGAGATCGCCGGCCTGTACGAGACGATCACGCCGGACGACGTCCTCGTCTTTGCCGGCGCCGAGGAGGCGATCTTCTGCCTGCTCAACGTCGCCCTCGGGCCGGGCGATCACGCGATCGTCGCCTGGCCCGGCTACCAGAGCCTGCACGAGGTCGCCCGCGCCGCCGGCGCCGAGGTCAGCCTGCACGAGCTGCGGCAGGCCGACGGCTGGGCCCTCGACGTCGACCGAATCCGGGCGGCGATCCGGCCCACGACCCGGCTGGTCGTGGTCAACGCCCCGCACAACCCGACCGGGATGCTGCCGACCCGCGCCGAGTGGCAGGCCCTCGTCGAGCTGTGCTCCGAGGCGGGCATCGCCCTCTTCTCCGACGAGGTCTACCGCTTGCTCGAATACGACGAGGCCGACCGGCTGCCGGCCGGCGCCGACGCGCTCAGCCGCGGGATCAGCCTGGGCGTGATGTCCAAGTCGTTCGCGATGGCCGGCCTGCGGATCGGCTGGCTGGCAACCCGTGACTCCGACCTGCTCGATCGGTGCGCCCGATTCAAGGACTACACCACGATCTGCGCCTCGGCCCCGGCCGAGATCCTCAGCCTGATCGGCCTGCGGGCGAAGGCGACGGTCCTGGCCCGATCGCGCCGGATCATCGCCGACAACCTGGCCGTCCTCGACCCGTTCGTCACGGAACGTCCCGACGTGCTGACCTGGGTCCGCCCGCGGGCGGGCTCGGTCGCCTATCCCGAGCTGACCCTTGGCGGCCGGTTCGCCGGCTGGGATGCCGATCGCTTCGCGGCGGAGCTCGTCGCGTCCGAAGGCGTCCTGCTCCTGCCCGGGTCCCACTTCGGGCAGCCCGGCAACCACGTCCGGGTCGGCTTCGGCCGGCGCGACCTGCCCGCGGCGCTCGACGGGCTACGCCGGTTCGCCGGCGCCTGATGGTCGGCCGCCCGGGTCGACGAACCGGAACGACGCGCGGGCGCGCAGGCGCCCGAGCGAGGCCAGGACCGGCGGCCCGAGGGCAATGACCATCGCCGCGTTGCCGATCGCCCGGAAGGCGTCGTAGCCGGCCGAGGTCACGACGTAGAACTGGCCGAAGCGGACGATCGTCTCGCCCGTGCCCAGTCCGCCGACATAGCCGATCCCGGGCGTGCCCTGGAACAGGGCCCAGTCCCAGAGGTCCATGACCGCACCATAGGCGAACCCGGCGACCAGCCCGTACGCCGCGAGGAGGGCGATGTCTCGCCGCGATGGGCGTCGCTCGAGCCCGCCGCTGACGAGGCCGGCCCCGAGCCCGATCCAGCCGGCGGCGAAGATCTGGTAGGGCAGCCACGGCCCGAGGCCGCCGGTGGCGATCGCCGAGACGAGCATCGCCACGGTCCCGGTCAGGAAGCCGTAGCTCGGCCCGAAGACGTAGCCCGCGCACAGGACCAGGAAGAAGAACGGGCTGAAGCCGGCAATCCCGGTGACGAGCGCCAGGCGCATCCCGGCGGCGAGGGCGGCCAGGGCGGCGAGCAGGGCGATCCCCTTCGCATCCAGGCGCCGGGCACCGACCTCGATGGAGGCCAGGGCGACGATCGTGGCCAGCGCGGCCGAGGCCGGGATCGAGCCGCCCGGCGGTTCGATCCCGAGGTAGGGCAGCAGGAAGAGCAGGCCGCCGACGATCGAGGCCGCGGCCAGCGCGAATGGCGTCATCGGACGGCGTCCGGGATGCTCGAGCCGACCGGGGCGGCGCTGGGCGCCTCGCCGCCCGGGCCGGTCTCGCGGCTGCGTTCGACGACCAGGCCAGCGTCGATCCTGACGACCCGGTCGGCAATCTCGGCCACCAGGTCCTCGTCGTGGGTCGCGACGACGATCGAGCAGCCGTCGGCCCGCAGCCGGTTGAGGACCCGGGCGAGCGATCGACGGGCGAACGTGTCCATTCCCCGGGTCGGTTCGTCGAGCAGGGCGATCCTCGGTCCGCCGGCCAGGATCACGGCCAGGGCGCCCCGCTGGCGCTCGCCGGCGCTCAGGTCGCGCGGATCGCGGTCGGCCAGTCCGTCGAGGCCGAACTCGGCCAGCGCCGTCCGCGCCCGCTGGTCGAGGCTGTCCATCCTCCGGGCTCGTGCCGGACCCGCGGGGTGGCCGGCGGCACGCTCGAGCGTCCAGCTGACCTCCGCGACCAGGCTCGGCCGGTGGAGGAGCGCGCCTGGGTCCTGGGGCAGGTAGGCGACCCGTCCGGGGCGGCGCTCCACTGCGCCCGACAGCGGCTCGAGCAGTCCGGCGATCAGCCGAAGGAGCGTCGTCTTGCCGCTGCCGTTCGGGCCGGTCACGGCGACGACCTCACCGGCGCGTCCGGCCAGGGCCCGGGACTCGAGCAGGGCGATGCCGGCCGGTCCGCCGACGACGTCGCTGATCGACCAGGCCACCTCGGCCTCCGGGCGCACCGCCGCCGTCGACCTCGCCGGCGGCCGGCCGAGCTCGGGTCGTGCTGCGCTGCCGTCCACCCGGCCGGCCTCGACCCGGACGAACCCGCCGGCGGCCGGCAGGAGCCGTTCGAGCCGATGCTCGGCGACGAGGATCGCGGTGCCCGTCGACTCGAGATCGAGGCAGGCCGCGACGACCGCGTCCGCGCCGGCCGGGTCGAGCTCGGAGGTCGGCTCGTCGAGCAGGATCAGCCGGGGCCGCATGGCCACGACCGAGGCAATCGCGACCCGCTGCCGCTCGCCGCCGGACAGCGTCGCGACCTGCCGTTGGCGCAGGCCGGCAAGGCCCAGCCGCTCGAGCGCCTGGCCGACCCGGCGGACCATCTCCCGGCGCTCGAAGCCGAGGTTCTCCAGCCCGAACGCCACCTCGCGCTCGACGCTGCCGTAGACGACCTGGTGCTCCGGGTCCTGGAAGACGAAGCCCACCTCCCGGGCGAGGGTGCGCGTCGGCGTCCGGGCCACGTCGTGGCCGAGGACGATCGCACTGCCGCCGATCCGGCCGCCGTGGAAGTGGGGGATCAGCCCGTTGAACAGGCGGAGCAGCGACGACTTCCCGCCGCCCGACGGCCCGACGACGAGGGTGAGGCCGGGCCGGAGCACGAGGTCGACGTCGATCAGCGCCGGGACGTCGCCGGGATACCAGTACGACAGCCGCTCGAGCCGGGCAAGCGGCGGCTGGACCGCGACCGTCATCGGCGGATCGCCACGGCGGGCAGCAGGCTGGCCGCGAGCATCACCGAGCTGACGGCGGGCATGCTCAGGGTCGGATAGGGATACCAGTCGAGCGCCTGGCCGCTCGCCCGGGCCCAGATCGCGATCACGATCGCCGCGATCGAGGCCGCGACGATCACGCTGTCCCAGGCGGTCCAGCGGCTCGGCGCATAGCGGGTCCGAGGGCCGGAGCCGAAGGCCCGCGACTCCATCGCCTCGGCCAGCTCGAGCGAGCCCTCGACAGCCGTGATCGCCACGGGCACGATCACCTCCGACCACGAGCGCAGGCCCGACGGCCGCCAGCCGCGCATCGTCTGGGCGTCGCGAACCTGGCCGAACGAGCGGCCGATCCCGGGCACCAGGTTGAGCGCCGCCGCGACCACGATCCCGGCCCGCTCGATCGGCTTGGGCAGGGCGTCGACGAGCTCGTGCGGCTCGAGCACGAACGAGAGCGGCGCCACGACGAGGACCGCCGCGGCCAGACCGAGGGCGGTGTCGAGGCCGTAGGCGATCGACTCCACGGTCCACGGGCCGCCGAGGACCGGCCACGCGTCGGGCAAGGCGAACAGGCGGGTCGTCCCGATATGGCCGACGAGCAGGTTGAGGACGACCGCGGCCAGCGTCGTGAAGGTGATCGCCCGGAGCAGGAAGCCGAGGCTCACGTCGGGCCGGCTCCAGGTGCGCAGGACGTTGATCGCGATCAGGGCGATGAGCGCCCGGACGATCGGGTTCGTGGTCGACAGGGCGACGACGAGGCCGCCGAGGGACCACAGGATCAGGGCCCGGGCGTTCACCGCGGCCGAGCCGGCCGGCGCCGGATCACGGCCAACGCCCCGAGGCCGGCGATGGCAACGATTGCGACCACGAGGGCAGGAGCGCTTCCGCCCGAGTCGCCGCCTGCCGGCGGATCGACCGCGGCTGGAGCGGCGCCCGAGGATGCGGCCGGCGTCGATGCGAGGCCGAGCACTGCACCGCCCGGCGAGGTCCCGACCGAAGCCCCGGGCTCGCCGGCGCTGCCGGCGCTGCCGGCGCTGGGCGCCGGCGGGGTCTGGGTCGTGGTGGTCGATTCGGCCGACGGGCGAGCAGTCGGGCCGCTCGTCGGCCGGCTCGACGCGACCGGCGTCGGCCGCGGCGTGGGCATCGGCGTCGGAGTTGGCTTCGGTGCCGCGGTGGCGGTCGGGCAGTTGCCGCTCGCGGTTGGCGGGATCGGCTGGGCCGGCGGCTCGTAGCGGAAGCCCTCGGAGTCGCCATCACGGAAGACCTGGGTCGAGGCCCCCAGGCTGGACGCCGCCCACGCCCCGCCGTGGCGAGCGACGAAGACGGCCCAGAAGTCGCTGGACCCCGTCCAGCAGGCCGGCGGGTAGTCGGCCGGCTCGCCGTCGATCTGGCAGATCGAGTCGCCCAGGCCGCCGCCGTAGGGGACGGCCTGGTACTCGACCCCGGATCGAGCGAGGACCTGTTCACCAGTCAGCTGCGGCTCGCTGAACGAGATGCAGCGCGTGACGACGGACCCGTCGTGGTGCTGGACGACGAGCGCGACATGGTGGCTGCCGCCCGCCGCGGCGCAGGGGGCCACCGGCCCCGACCAGGCGATCGCCGTGATCGGGACCTGGACGGCGATCGCGACGACCGCCGCGAGGACCAGCCGACGGAGGCTCAGCGTGGGAGCCGCCTCGACCGGGCTCGGGCCGTCACGGTCACGCCGGCCAGGCCCAGCAGGGCGAGGAGCGGCAGCCAGCCCGAATCGGCCGGCGCCGGCCCGGGTCGTGCGCCGGTGGCAGTCGCCGGCGGGGTGGCGATCGGGCGGGCGCTGCCCGATGGCGACGGGGCGACGGCGGCGCACACGCCCGAGGGCAGGGTGGCGCCCGTCGTCCAGGTCGTCCGGCCGGGGAACGGCACCTGCGCGAGGCCGGCCGGGACCTGGCTCGTGGTGAACGCGTCCGGGCCCGGATTGCCGGGGAACGTGAAGCCGCCATTGGCAGCGTCCTGGAACGTGCGCAGGTTCGTCAGCGCCGTGTGACCGCCCTTCGTCCAGGCCGGGGCCGAGGGATCCTCGCCGGCGGCCACGAGGCCCTGGATCACGTTCGCGTCCGAGTCGGGATCGCTGAACGGCGGCCCGAACGTGTCGCTGTACGGGAAGCCGCCGTCGTTCAGCTGCTGGGCATGGAGGTAGGCCAGGGCGCTCGTGATCGATGGCGTCGCCCGACGGCGTACCGGCCGTGATCAGGGCCTCGATGGCGACGGCGGTCGAGTTCGTATCACCGCCCCCGGCCGCGTCCCTGACGCCCTGGAAGTCCCATGAGCCGTCGCTGTCCTGGACCGCCTTCAGCTCGCTGACGGCCGCGGCCGGGACGGGGTGGCCCGCGTCCCCGGACGCCACGAGGGCCAGGATCGCGAGCGACTGGGTGTACGTCTCGCCATCGCCGTAGGCATGACTCGTCGAGCCGTAGGTGGCGTCGAGGGCGGTCAGCAGGTCGTGGCCGCCCAGGCTCGTCGGGTCGAGCCGGGAGTCGACTGCGGCCAGGGCTGTCTTGGCGACGAGCGCCGCGTTGTCGAGCGAGCCGCCGATGGCCGTCCCGAGGTAATCGACGGCCGAGCTGCCGCCGGACTTCGCCAGGAGGGTCGGGTCGAAACCGGCTGCCGCGGCACCGAAGACGTAGTCGGCCGTGATCCCGGGCTGGCCGCCGACCGAGCCGTCGGCCGACTGCTGGGCGGCGAGGTAGCGCAGGGCGCACGTCGCCGGATCGGGAGCCGCCCACGCGGCCGAGGCACTGAGCAGGAGCACGCCCGGGGCCAGTATCGCGCTGGCCCACCTGAGTCGACCCACGGAGGTTCCTCCGACGACGAACGGCCCACACCGCGGAAACCTGCCGTCAGAGGTTCATCTACCGATCTGCGCGGGTGGGATGACAACCCGATCGACCAGGTCTCCTGGCTTGCGGATCGACACGTCCGGCCGCCTTCCCGGGCCTCGCCCAGTGGCATCCTGGCCGGCCGTTCCCCGCTGACAGTTGCGCGACAGCGCCGGAATTCCACCGGCTTCCCTTGGGTCGAACGGCGCTATTCAGTTGTCCGCTGATGGTACTCGCGCGGTCGTTCTTGCGGCTGTCCTGGCGGTTGGTCCCGCTGCCTCGCTCGAGGCGTGTCTTCCGGCTCCTTCCCGCGGTGCGCCTTCGCTGCGGGTACGCCATGCAACAAGACGGGGCATCCGGGGCTCGGCGGCCGGAGTTCGCCTGCTTGAACGAGGTCTGAGCGCCTCAAGTCCGGCGCGGTTAGTCGTTTTCGGCTGATCAGTCCGTTGGCCTGACGAGTTGGGGCCCGAAGCTCGGACCGGGTGAGGCACCCAACCAGGCGTTTGTTGCACGGAGTACCCGCGCCTGAACATCGGCCGGCCCGGCTTGGCACTCCAGGGTCCCGCTACTGCGGCCGCCTGATCCGATCGACGAGATGCTCGATTGCCCACACAGCAGCAGGCTCCAAGTGCGCTGCCTCAGCTGCGGTCGATGGGCGCAGCCGGCCTCGCTCATAGACCTGATATCTGCCCGTGATCACGTCCCGCACGCCCATCGGTCCGAGCCAGCCATCCTCTGGGTCGACAAAGTCGTCCCGCCCTGCGATCCGCACCAGTGGCGAATGGAAGAGATCGTCCTCGACGCCGACACTGCAGAGGTAGTCGCGAGACCCGATCGGTGGTGAGCCAGGTTGATCACTCGTCTCGCGGTAGATGGCGATCCCAGCGTCACGATGGGTCCGGCCGTACGCAAATCGCCCGTTAGGAAGTGAGATCTGGATGACGGTTCCAGGCGACGGGCGCTTCGACATTGCCCTTGATCCTACCCCCGTCAATCGCCGGGCCGGCGCTACGCCTCCAGCGGGCGCCTCGGCGTGGCGCTTGTCACACCCGGTGGGACAAACCCGCAATTCGGGGCTCTCGGCAGGCCGACCTTCGCCGATTGGACCCGCTTCGCTCGTGCGGGTAGCCTCTCGCGCCTACTTCGTGCGTCTGGTAGCCCAGCGCCTCACCCAGAAGGCGCCAGTTGTCCTACCGGGCGCGACATTGGCCGATCCGCCGCGGCACTCCGGGCTGCAAAGCGCGAAGCGCCACATCGGCCGACTGGCGCGGTACGCCGCGGTACGCCGCGCGGCACGGTACGCCGCCGTCAGCACGGTACGCCGCCGTCAGCACGGGGCGCCGACCGCGAGGCTAGGCGCGCTTGCGGGGCAGGTCGAGGAAGGGCGTCTGGACGACGGTCGCGCCGACCCGGCCACGGCGGGCCTCGACCGTCCACTCGGCCTGGAGCCGGGTGCCGGGCCGCTCGAAGGCGGGCGGGACCGAGGCCAGCGCGATCGGCTTCTTGAGGATCGGGCTCCAGCCGTGGCTGGTGATCCGGCCGACCTGGCGGCCGCCCTGGTCGAAGAGGGGCACGGCCGAGCGATCGACCACGGCCGGCGCGGTCGGCGGCAGGCCCTGGGCGTTGTACATCCCGTCGATGTCCGGCCAGCTGATCTCGAGGCCGACGAGTCGCCGGCGCGGGCCGCCCCGGCGGCGTTCCTCGAGCAATGCCCGCCGCCCGACGAAGTCGCCCTTCTCGAAGTCGACGAGCTTGCCCAGCCCGATCTCGCCGGGCGAGTAGGCCTGCTCGGCGTTCATCGCGTGGCGGGCGCTGGTGTAGTCGACCTCGAGCAGGATCAGGCCGGCCTCGAGCCGCACGACGTCGAGGGCGATCATGCCCGCCGGCCGGATCCCGAACGGCTTGCCCGCCCCGACGACCGCGTCCCACAGCTCGAGCGCCCGGTCGGCCGCGACCCACAGCTCGTAGCCGAGGTCGCCGGTGTAGCCGGTCCGGCTCACGTCGATGGGGATCCCCGCGATCGTGGTCGCCCGCCGCCGGAAGTAGCGCAGGTCGGCGAAGTCCTCGCCCGAGGCCGCCTCGAGGACGGCCCGGCTGAGGGGGCCCTGGAGGGCGAGCGCCGCGGTCGTCTCACTGGTGTCCTCGATCTCGACATCGAGGCCGCTCGAGTTGAGGCGCAGCCAGCGGTACTGCGGGTCGGCGGCCGTCCAGCGGAAGTGATTCGCGCCAAGGCGATGGATCGTGCCGTCGTCGACGACCTTGCCGTCCTCGTCGCACCACGGGCTGTAGTAGACCTGGCCGACCTTGAGCTTCGTCGCATCGCGGGTGATCACCCGGTCCACCAGCCGCTCGGCGTCGCGGCCGTGGACCTCGTACTTGTAGAGGGGCGAGACGTCGATCAGGGCGGCCTGCTCGCGGATCGCGTTGTACTCGATGTCGTGAAAGTCGGCGTAGACGCTGGCCGCGAAGTAGCCCGACCACTCCCGCCACTGCATCTTCCGGTTGTGGGGCTCGGTCCGGGGATGGAACGCGGTGCCGACGCTCAAGTCCTGGCTCCTTTGAGGTGGCCGGCGGGTCCCGGCCGGGTCAAGTATGCAGATTCCGTATGCAGCCCGGATGGTCGTCAGGGGATCTGCCCGACCGCCCGCGTTCTGGCGCCCAGGGCGTTCCGTGGCGCAAGGCGCCCGTGGGCGACTTCGTCGCTATTCCGCCGGGGGACGCGTTGCAGGGAGGAATCGCGGGCACTGGGGCCGGCGAGTCGGTCGCGCGAAGCGATTCGTGCGTGGCTGCGCCGGGAAGCTGGCCCCCGCCACCCCGAGTCGGGCCAACGTTGATGCCAACGCGTCTGGTGGCGGAATTTCGACGAATCTCGGGCCGCCCACTCGGCCAGCACCACCGCCCTTCCAGCTCCGCCGCACTGGGCCGGCACGGAGCAACGGCCCCGGCCCGGACCAGGGCCGCGCCACGGATCAGCGAACGGACCCCGCCACGGCGCCCATCCGGGGCCGCTAGACTGCATACGTTTCTTCCACCGTGCATAGTGCCGCGGCACGTCCGGTGGGGTGAGCCTGAGCGGAGGACCCGTGGCCAAGACCTACGACGCGGTGATCATCGGCGGCGGCCACAACGGCCTGGTGAGCGCGGCCTACCTGGCCCGGGCGGGGATGAGCACCCTCGTCCTGGAGAAGCGCGAGCTGCTCGGCGGCGCGGCGGTGACCGAGGAGATCTTCCCCGGCTTCCGCTTCTCGGTCGCGTCCTACGTCGTCAGCCTCCTCCGCCCGGAGATCATCCGCGAGCTCGACCTGCCGGCCCACGGCCTCGACATCCTGCCCCTCGACGGGACGTTCACGCCGCTCCAGGGCGACTACCTGTGGCGGGTCAACGACCACGGCCGGACGCTCCGCGAGCTGCGCCGCTGGTCGAAGCTCGACGCCGAGGCGTACGAGGAATACGGCCAGCTGATGGTCGAGATGGCCCGCTTCATCAAGCCGATCCTGTCGATCGTGCCGCCCGACCCGACCGGCTTCGACCCGCGCCAGTTCACGCCCCTGGCCGGCCTCGCCCGCTCGTTCCAGCGGCTGCCCGAGAAGCAGCAGGCCGTCTTCGTCCAGCTGATGACGATGAGCGCCGCCGACTTCCTGGACCAGTGGTTCGAGACCGACCCGCTGATGGCCACGATGTCGGCGTCGGGGATCATCGGCACGTACCAGGGCGTCCAGTCGCCGGGCACGGCCTACGTCCTGCTCCACCACTACATGGGCGAGATCGACGGGGCGTTCCGGGCGTGGGGCATCCCGCGCGGTGGCACCGGCGGCGTCTCCAACGCGATCGGTGGCGCGGCCCGGGCCCAGGGCGCCGAGATCAGGCTCGAGGCGCCGGTCGCCCGGATCATGACCCGCGACGGACGGGCGGTCGGCGTGGCGCTCGAGGACGGCGAGGAGATCTACGCCCACCACGTCCTGTCGTCGGTCGACTCACGGCTGACCTACCTCGGCCTGCTCGAGCCGGGCTCGCTCGAGCCCGAGTTCGAGGACGAGGTCCGCCGGTTCAAGTTCCGGGGCTCGTCGGGCAAGGTCAACCTGGCCGTCGACCGGCTGCCCGAGTTCAGCTGCCTGCCGGGCGAGGGCGAGCACCTGCGCGGCGCGATCAGCTACAGCGCCTCGATCGAGGACATGGAGCGCGCCTACGACGACGCCAAGTACGGCCATTGGAGCCGCCGGCCGTACATCGACATGATCATCCCGACCCTCGTCGACCCGTCGATGGCCCCGCCCGGCAAGCACGTGATCAGCTGCTTCGTCCAGTACGCGCCGTACCACCTCGATCCGGCGCTCGGCAGCTGGGACGACAACCGGGAGGCGTTCGGCGACGCCGTGATCGACCGGATCGCCGAGGTCGCCCCGAACATCCGGGACATCATCCTCCACCGCCAGGTGCTCACCCCGCTCGACATCGAGCGTCGCTTCGGGCTGACCGAGGGCAACATCTTCCAGGGCGAGCTGAGCCTCGAGCAGCTCTTCTTCAACCGGCCGATGCCCGGCTACGCCCGGTTCCGAACCCCGATCCGGGACCTCTGGCTGTGCGGCTCGGCGACCCACCCGGGCGGCGGGATCATGGGCGCCAACGGGCGGATCGCGGCGATGGAAGTGCTCCGGGCGACCGGCCGGAAGGTGGCCTGAGATGGCCGTCGCGAAGACCTGGGACGCGATCGTCGTCGGCGCCGGCCATAACGGCCTGGTTGCCGCCGCCTACCTGGCCCGGGCCGGGCTGTCGACCGTCGTCCTCGAGCGGCGCGAGCAGGTCGGCGGGATCGCCGACACGCACGAGCTGAAGGCCGGCGTCCGTGTGCCGGCCGTCGCCCACACGGTCGGCCGGCTCAAGCCGTCGGTCGTCCGCGAGCTCGGCCTGCGGGGTCACGGGCTGACCTTCATCGCGCCCGAGGTGCGGGTCTTCGCGCCGGCCCCCGACGGCTCGGCGATCACCCTCTACGACGACGTCCAGCGGACCGCCGACGGGCTCCGGGCACGATCCGGCCACGATGCCACGAGCTATCCCGCCTTCGATCGCCTCGTCCGCTCGCTGGGCCGCTTGCTGGCCGAGCTGGGCGGCTCGGCGCCGCCCGACATCAACGCGCCCGGGCTGGGCGACGCGCTGACCGGCCTGAAGCTGACCCGCACGTTCCGGGGCCTGGGCCGGCAGGACGCCCGCTCGATCCTGCGCGTCCTGCCGATGGCGATCGCCGATTTCGTGGCCGAGTCGTTCGAGACCGACGCGCTGCGCGGGATCCTCGCCACGCGGGGCATCGCGAACACCGCGATGGGCCCCTGGTCGGCCGGCACGACCGCCGTCTTCCTGGCCGATTCGGCCGGCAACGACGGCGGGGCTGCGGGCCAGACGGTCTATGCCCGGGGCGGTCCGGGCGCGGTCTCGGCGGCCCTGGCAGCAGCGCTGCGGGCGGCCGGCGGCGAGATCCGGACGGGTGCCGACGTCGTCCAGGTCACCAGCCGCGACGGCCGTTCGACGGGCGTCGTGCTCGCCTCAGGCGAGGAGATCGGGGCCCGGATCGTCGTTGCCGGGATCGACCCGAAGCAGGTCCTGACCCGCCTGGTCGACCCGGTCGAGATCGGACCCGGGCTGCGCTGGCGGGCGAGCAACATCCGGACGCCGGGCACCGTGGCCAAGGTCAACCTGGCCCTCGCCGGCGTGCCGGCCTTCAGCGCGGCGGGCGCCGGCCCCGATGCGGAGCACCTGCTCCGTGGCCGGATCGTGATCGCCCCGAGCATCGACTATGTCGAGCGGGCCTTCGACGCGTCGAAGTACGGCGATCCGAGCCCCGCCCCGTACCTCGAGGCGACGATCCCGTCGCTCGTCGACCCGACCCTCGTCGACGAGCCGAAGGCCGGCGCCCGACGGGCGGCCCGCCACGTGATGAGCATCCATCTCCAATACGCGCCGTATGCCCTGCGCGAAGGGACCTGGCCGGCCCGCCGCGACGAGCTGGGCGACCTGGCCCTGGCAACCCTCGAGGGCTACGCGCCGGGAATCACGAAGCTTGTCGTCGGCCGGCAGGTCCTGACCCCGCTCGACCTCGAGCGCGAGTACGGCCTGACCGGCGGCCATCCCTACCACGCCGAGCCGAGCCTGGACAGCTTCTTCCTGTGGCGGCCGCTGCTCGGCAGTGCCCGCTATCGGCTGCCGCTGGAGGGCCTCTACCTGGCCGGGTCCGGGGCCCATCCCGGCGGCGGGATCACCGGGATCCCCGGCCAGAACGCCGCCCGGGAGATCCTCAGCGACTGGAAGAGACGCCGGCGCTGAGCCCCTCGTCCTCGACGTCGGGATCGATTCCCGGCCGCGGCTCGGTCGGCACCCGCACCGGTCGACCCTCGCGCCGCTCGACCCGCCGCGCCGCCCGCTGGGTGACCGTCTCGCCGCTCTGCTCCTCGAGGTAGTGCCAGAAGAAGGCGGTCACGATCGCCGCGATCGGTATCCCGAAGATCGCCCCGGCGACGCCGGCGATCTTGCCCCCGACGAGGACCGAGCCGAGGACCACGATCGGGTGCAGGCCGACCGCCCCGGCCATCAGCCGCGGCTGGAGGATGTTCATCACCACGAACCAGCCGATCCCGGCCAGGACCAGGACCGGCAGCAGCGCGTCGGGGGTGAAGATCAGCGCGTCCAGGACCGGCGGCAGCCAGGCCACGAACGGGCCGAAGAAGGGGATCGCCATCAGGACCCCGGCCGCGGTGGCCGTGATCGGCACCAGCTTCAGCCCGAACACGATCGAGACGGCAAAGGTGATCACGGCGTAGACCGCGCCCATGATCACCTGGCCGCGCAGGAAGCCGCCGAACGACCGGTTGATGCTCACCCGCAGGAGCTCCGCCTCGGTCCGGTAGGCGCTCGGTGTCAGCCGGAACAGGAAGGCCAGGATCCGCTTGCGGTCGATCGCGATGTAGATCGACAGGATCGAGATGATCAGGACCGTGCCGATCACGCTGATGCTGGCGACCGCGACCTGCTGGATCGGTCCGACGAGGTCGACCGCGCCGGCCTGCAGGTTGCCCAGCACCGAGTGGACCAGCGCGACGAGGTCGACCGACAGGCCCAGGCTGTTGATCCGCTCCTGCCACGGCGCGAGGTACTGGCCCAGGTTCTGCTCGATCTCGGGGATCGACTGGACGAACTGGCCGATCGAGCTGGCCAGGTTGGCCGCCACGACGAAGATCGCCAGGAGCAGGCAGCCGATCGCCACGACGTACACGATCAGGACCGCGGCGGCCTGGGGCAGCGGCCGGACCAGGCGCTTCAGGGCCGATGCGAACGGGGTCACGATGAACGCGATCAGCCAGGCCAGGAAGAAGATCAGGACGATGTCGCCGAAGGCGAAGATCGCCGTGCCGACCACCGCGATCGCGAAGTAGACCGCGATCACCGTGGCGCTGACCAGGAGGGCCCCGAACCAGCGTGGGTCGCGGCCGAGGGTCCGGCTCAGGCTGCCGGCCACGTCGGCAACCGTGGTCGCCCGGCTGTCGTCCGCGGCCGTTCGCGCTTCGTGCCGATCCGGTTCGGTCATGGGCTGACCCTCAGCGGAGCCCCATCTTCGCATGGACCTCGGCCAGCGTCGCCTCGGCCAGCGGCTTCAGCCGGGCGGCCCCCGCGGCCAGGATCTCGTCGACCTGGTCGGGCCGCGCGATCAGCTCGAGGTAGCGCTCCCGGGCCGGAGCGTAGTGGGCAATGATCCGCTCGGCCAGCAGCCGCTTCGTGTCGACGCAGCCCGTCCGGGCGGTTCGCTCGCCCTCCCAGATCTCCTCGTAGTCCGGGCCGAAGTGGCGGTGGAGCTGGCACACGTTGCAGACCGACGGCCGGCCCGGGTCGGTGCGCAGGATCCGCTTCGTGTCGGTGACCATCGACATCACCTGTTTGCGGATCACCTCGGGCGCGGCAAAGATGTCGATCGTGTTGCCGATCGACTTGCTCATCTTCTTGACGCCGTCGGTGCCCAGCACGACCGGGGCGTCGGTGAACGCGGCCTGCGGCTCGGGGAACGTCTCGCCGTAGCGGGCGTTGAAGGCCCGGACGATCTCCCGGCTGAGCTCGAGGTGGGCGGCCTGGTCGCGGCCGACGGGCACCACGGTCGCCTTGTAGATGACGATGTCGGCCGCCTGGAGGACCGGGTAGGTGAGCAGCCCGTGGTTGACGTCGTCGGGCTGGTTGAGCTTCTTCTCCTTGTAGGTCGGCGTCCGCTCGAGCCAGCTGACCGGGGTCACGGTCGCCAGCAGCCAGGCCAGCTCGGTGTGCTCGGGCCGATCGCTCTGGACGAACAGGGTGCAGTGCTCCGGATCGAGGCCGAGAGCCAGGAGCGAGGCCGCCATCTCCCGGGTCCGCTCCCGGAGCAGGTTGCCGTCGTGGGTGGTCGTCAGGGCGTGGTAGTCGACGATGCAGTAGATCGCGTCGTAGTCGTACTGGAGCCGGACGTAGTTCCGGACGGCACCCAGGTCGTTGCCCAGGTGGACGATCCCGGACGGCTGGATCCCGCTGAAGATCCGCGGCCGATCGCCGGCCAGGGGCATCAGCAGGGGCGAGGGAGCAAGCTCGAGGGCCATTCCCCGGGAGTGTAGCGGCCGCTCGCGCGGCAGGAACGACGGGGGACGAATGGCGTCGTCCAGGTCGCGTCCGGGCGCGAGCGTCGGCTACCATTCGGGCCATGCCCAGCCCGTCCCCCCAGCCGCCCCTGCGCGTCGGCCTGCTCGGCGCCGGAACGGTCGGATCGGCGGTCGCCCGGGCGTTCATCGATCGCCCGGAGCGCCTGGCGCCGTTCGACGGCCGGCGCCTCGTCCTGGCCGGGGTGGCCGTCCGAGACCCGGCCCGGGCGGCCGCCGCCGGGATCCCCGAGGACCTCCTGACCGACGCGCCGGCGCACCTCGTGGCGTCGCCCGAGGTCGACCTCGTCGTCGAGCTGATGGGCGGCGACGAGCCGGCCCGAACGCTGATCGCGGCGGCGCTCGCCGCGGGCAAGCCGGTCGTCACGGCCAACAAGCACGTGATCGCCCATCACGGGCCGGCCCTCGAGGCGCTCGCTCGCTCGACCGGCGCGCCGCTCCGTTTCGAGGCCGCGGTCGCCGCCGGCATCCCGATCCTCGGCCCGCTGGGCAGCGACCTGGCAGCCAACCGGGTCGAGCGGGTCCGGGGCATCGTCAACGGCACGACGAACTTCATCCTGAGCGCGATGACCGAGCACCGGCGGGCGTACGAGGCGGTCCTCCTCGAGGCCCAGCGGGCGGGCTAGGCCGAGGCCGATCCGGCCGGCGACGTCGAGGGCGACGACGCCCTGAACAAGCTCGTGATCCTCGTCCGGCTCGCGTTCGGTGGCTGGCTTCGGCCGGCCTCGATCGAGCGTCGTCCGGCGACGACCCATGGCCTCGGTCGGCCGGGGATCAGCGGGGTGACTGCCGAGGAGGTCGCGGCGGCCGCCGTCCACGGCCTTCGTCTCAAGCTCCTCGTCGAGGGCCGCCCGAGCGGTGAAGCCGGACCCCCGGCGATCGCGGCCTCGGTCCAGCCGGTTGCCGTTCCCAGCGACTCGGGCTTCGGGCGGACCGGTGGGTCGACCAACCGGATCGAGCTCGACGCGGAGCCGGTCGGGCGGCTCGAGCTCGAGCGGTCCGGGAGCCGGCGGCGGGCCGACGAGCAGCGCCGTCCTGGGCGACCTGCTGGCGATCGCCCGCGGCGCCGGCAGCACCTGGGCCGGCCTCCCGCCGGCTGCCGACCGGGCGGCCGACGCCTGCACCCCGGACACCGGACTGGCTCGCCGCTGGTTCTTCCAGTCGGTCCTGCCCGAGCAGCTGATCCGCGACCAGCTTGACCTCGACGCGGCAGCCGGCGACGGGTTCGTGACGACGAGCCAGACCCTCGACGATTTGCGCGGCGGCCTGGCCGCCCTGGGCATCGACGCGACCCTCTACCCGATCGAGGCCGCCGCATGACCGCAACGCCGGCCGGGATCGGGCCGGGCCGGCCACGGCTGACCGAGCGCTACCGGGCGTTCCTGCCGATCACCGCGGCGACCCCGGACCTGAGCCTTGGGGAGGGCTTCACCCCGCTCGTCCGCCTCGGCCGGATCGGTGCGTCGCTCGGGTTGGCCAACCTGTACGCCAAGGTCGAGGGCCAGAACCCGACCGGCAGCTTCAAGGACCGGGGGATGGTCGTCGCCGTGAGCAAGGCGATCGAGGCGGGGGCGACGGCCTTGATCTGTGCCTCGACCGGCAACACCTCGGCCTCGGCGGCCGCCTACGGCGCGGCGGCCGGCCTCGAGGTCGTAGTCATCCTGCCCCGCGGCCAGATCGCGGCGGGCAAGCTGCTCCAGGCGCAGGTGACCGGGGCCCGGGTCGTCGCGGTCGAGGGCAACTTCGACCAGGCGCTGCGGGTCGTGCGCGAGCTGGCCGACTCCGCCAGCCACCCGATCGCCCTGGTCAACTCGGTCAACCCGCACCGCCTGGAGGGCCAGAAGACGGCCGCCTTCGAGGTCTGCGACGACCTCGGCCGGGCGCCCGACATCCTGGCGATCCCGGTCGGCAACGCCGGCAACATCAGCGCCTACTGGGCCGGGTTCGGCGACTACCGGTCGGCCGGCCTGGTCTCGTCCCTGCCCCGGATGTTCGGCTTCCAGGCCGAAGGCGCCGCCCCGATCGTGCTCGGCCACCGGGTCGAGGCGCCGGACACCATCGCGACCGCAATCCGGATCGGTGACCCGGCCAGCTGGACCAAGGCGGTCGCCGCCCGGGACGAATCGGGCGGCCTGATCGAGGCGGTGTCCGACGCCCAGATCCTGGCGGCCTGGCGCGACCTGGCCCAGCTCGAGGGCGTCTTCTGCGAGCCGTCGTCAGCGGCCAGCCTGGCCGGCATCAGCCGGCTGGCGGCCGCGAACCGGATCGATCGTGACGCTACGATCGTGTGCGTCCTGACCGGTTCGGGCTTGAAGGATCCGACGACGGCCGCCGCCAACGTGGGCAGCCTGCTCGTCGCCGATCCGACCCCGGCGGCGGTGGCCGCGACCCTGGGATGGTGAGGCGATGGTGACGAACTGGCTGGCGGAGCTCGACGGGCGACGGGTGACGGTCGAGGTCCCGGCATCGTCGGCCAACCTCGGCGCGGGCTATGACTGCCTTGGCCTGGCGCTCGACCTCGTCGACCGGATCGATCTCGAGGTCCGCGGCTGGAGCCGTGGCGCGATCGAGCTGGAGATCGAGGGCGAAGGCGCCAACGAGCTGTCCGACGACCGCCAGAACCGCTTCGTCCAGGGCCTCGAGGCGGCCCTCGTCGCCGTCCGGGGCGAGCTGCCCGACAACATCGGCTGGCAGATCAAGATGAAGAACCGGATCCCGCTCAGCCGCGGCCTCGGCTCGTCGGCGGCCGCGACGATCGGCGGCCTGCTGGCCGGCAACACCCTGCTCGGCGGCCCGCTCGGCCAGGCCGACCTGCTCAAGCTCGCGACGGGGATCGAGGGTCACGCCGACAACGCGGCCGCCGCCCTGCTCGGCGGGTTCGTCGTCGTCGACTGCTCGGACAGCCCGCCGACGGCGATCCGGTTCAACGTCCCGCGCGACCTCAAGGTCGTCCTGTTCATCCCCGAGCTGCGCCTGTCGACCGCGGCGATGCGCGACGTCCTGCCGGCCCAGGTCCCGCTCGAGGACGCGATCGCCAACCTGGGCCGCCTGGCGATCGGCGTGGCCGGAATCGCCTCGGGCACCTACGAGCACCTCGGCGCCCTGACCCATGACCGGCTCCACGAGCCGTATCGGGCAGCCGCCTATCCCCAGTTCCCGGCCCTCGTCCAGGCCGCCCGTGACGCCGGCGCCGTGGGTGCCTGCCTGTCCGGGGCCGGATCCTCGGTCATCGCCTTCTCCGACGGGCTGGCCACGCTGAGCCGGATCGAGGGCGCCTTCAGCGCCGTGGCGGCCGACCTCGACGTGCCCGGCCGGGTGGCGATCGCCGCTCCCCGCAACGCCGGAGCGCGGGTGATCGCGAACGCCTGAGCCCGGCGATCAGGCCGGCGGGGTATGGGCGGCGATGAAGGCCAGGGTCCGGGTCCAGGCGTCGGCCGCCGGACCGGCGAAGTCGGCGGCCTTGCGATCGAAGAAGCTGTGCGGGGCACCCGGATACGTGACCAGCTCGTGCTCGACGGCGGCCGCGCCGAGGGCTCCTTCGAGCTCGGCGATTGCTTCGGGCGGGATCGCCTGGTCGGCGCCGCCGAACAGGCCGAGGACCGGGCTGGCCATCGCCGGCGCCACGGAGACCGGGGCCGGCCAGCCGGGTCGGTCGGTCGCCGGCATGCCGTAGAAGGCGACCGTCCCGGCCAGGTCGAGGCCGAACGTGCCGCTGCTGTAGGCCAGTCGCCCGCCGAAGCAGAAGCCGATCGTGAACGTCGACCGGACCCGGCCGTCGCGACGCAGCTCGGCCGCCCCGGCGGTCACGTCGGCGCGCAGCTCGGGCAGCCTGGCCTGCTGCACGTGCTCCATGTAGTCGAACTCGGCCGTGCGCCTGGCGACGCCCGCCGTCCGTCCGAAGTAGTCGATCGCCAGGGCGTCGATGCCGGCCTCGGCAAAGCGCAGGGCGAGCTCCTCGTAGAAGGCGTACAGGCCGCGCACGTCGGGCAGGATCACGATGCCCGCGCCCGTCGGCCGGCTGGCCCGCGCCCGGAACGCGGCAAAGTGGTTGCCGTCGGCCGCCTCAAGGACGAGGTCCTCATGGTCGAGCGCCCCACCGGCGATCGGCTCGATCGGGGGCTGGCTGTCGAGATCGAAACACATGGCGGCCTCCAGTTCTGGGCGGACGACAGCGTAGCGCGCCGGCCGGCCGAGGGCGCCGAGGGCGGCCGGTGATCCCGCTGCTAGAATCGGCCGAATGTTGGGGTCCAGATCCGAGACCGACGCCGACCCGTCCACGACGCCGGCGCGGCCCCTCGTCGTCCAGAAGTTCGGCGGCTCGTCGGTCGGCGACGCGGACCGGATTCGCCGGGTGGCGCGCCGGATCGCCCGCGAGCGAGCGACCGGCTCCGACCTCGTGGTCGTGGTCTCGGCGATGGGCGACACGACCGACGAGCTGCTGGCCCTTGCCGCGGCGATCACCGACGACCCCGATTCACGCGAGCTGGACATGCTCCTGGCGACCGGCGAGCACCAGAGCGCGACGCTCGTCTCGATGGCCCTCCATGCCCTGGGCGTGCCGGCGATCAGCCTGACCGGCGCCCAGGCCGGGATCAGCACCGACGGCCGCCACGGGCGAGCCCGGATCGCCAACGTCGATCCCAGCCGGGTGCGCAAGGAGCTGGCAGCCGGGCGGGTCGTGATCGTGGCCGGCTTCCAGGGCGTCAGCCAGGCGAACCTGGAGCAGGGCGAGACGACGACCCTCGGCCGAGGCGGCTCGGACACGACGGCCGTCGCCCTGGCCGCCCGGCTGGGTGCCGACCGCTGCCAGGTCTTCACCGACGTCCGGGGGATCTTCACGGCCGACCCCCGGATCGTGGCCGATGCCCGGCAGCTGCCGGTGATCGGCTATGAGGAGATGCTCGAGCTCGCCCACCAGGGCGCCCAGGTGATGCAGGTCCGGGCAGTCGAGCTGGGCTGGGTCAACGAGCGTCGTGATCGAGGTCCTCAGCTCGTTCGAGGACGCCCCGGGCACCCTGATCAAGGAGGACCAGTTCGTGGAACAGCGCAACAAGGTTCGCGGCCTGGCCCACGACCGGAACGTGGCCAAGATCACCCTGGTCTCGGTGCCCGACCGGCCGGGCGTCGCCCACCAGATCTTCGCGCCCCTGGCCGACGCCGGGATCAACGTCGACATGATCGTCCAGAACGTCGGCCACGGCGGCTCGACCGACATGAGCTTCACGATCGCCGAGGTCGAGCTGGCCCGCGCCAAGCGGATCCTCGAGCCGATCATCCGCGAGCTCGGCTTCCGCGAGATGACCGCCGATTCGGCCGTGGCCAAGGTCTCGATCGTCGGAGCCGGCATCCACAACGCGCCGGGCTATGCGGCCCGGATGTTCGGGGCCCTGGCCGAGGCCGGGGTGAACATCGAGATGATCTCGACGAGCGAGGTCCGGATCACCTGCATCATCGCCGAGGACCAGGTCGTGACCGCCGTGCGCGCCCTCCACTCGGCCTTCGCCCTCGAGCGCCCGGAGACGATCGAGGGCGAGGCGAGCGCCGGTCCGGCGTCCGGCGCCGCTTGAGCGAGCTCGGGCCGACGCCCGTCGAGGACCGGCCGTTCGTCAGCCGCCAGGAGCGCTTCGAGCGCGTGGCGTCGACGAACGACGTCGTCCGGGCCTGGCTGGCCGAGGGGACGCCCGAGGTCTGCCTGGCCGTTGCCGACGAGCAGACCGCCGGGCGCGGCCGGGCTGGACGGACCTGGCTGGCCCCGCCCGGGGCCGGGCTGCTGTGCTCGATCGGCTTTCGACCGACCTGGCTCGCCCCCGACCGGGCCTGGCGCCTCGCCGCGATCGTCTCGCTGGCGATGGCCGATGCGGCCGAGGAGGTCGGCGGCCTGCCCGACCGCTCGATCCGACTGAAGTGGCCCAACGACCTGGTCGTCGAGACGACCGGCGTCGGCGGGGCCCGGCTGGCGAACGCCAGTGGTGCCGAGGCCGAGCGGCTGATCGCCGCTCCGCTCGAGGTCCGCAAGCTGGGCGGCGTGCTGGGCGAGACGAGCGGGCTGGGGACGGCCGACCCGCGGGTGATCGTCGGCCTCGGCCTGAACGCCGACTGGGCCGCCGCCGACTTCCCGCCCGAGCTGGCCGGCTCGATGACCAGCCTGCTGGTCGCCTCGAACGGGCGGCCGGTCGACCTGCCGGCCCTCTTCGCTGCGTTCATCGACCGGCTGGAGACGCGCATCGCGGGCCTGCGGGCTGGTCACTTCGACGTGGCCGACTGGGTCGACCGCCAGCTGACGAACGGCCGCCCGGTCCGCCTCGAGCTGCCCGACGGACAGGCGACCGAGACGCGCGCCCTGGGCGTCGACGTCCATTCGGGTGGGCTGGTGATCGAGGATCCGGCCGCGCCGGGCGGCGAGCGGATGATCCTGGTCGGCGAGATCCACCACCTGCGCCTGCCGGCGCCCGTCTCGCCCGTCGTGCGGGTGTAACAGGATGGCCCGGCCGGTGTTCAGCAGAGTGGAGGCGGAGGAGGATCGCCGTCTCGTCCATCTCGACCGCGATCGAGCGCTCGTCGAGGCCGCCCTGCGCGACCCCACGGCGTTCGACGCCCTCTATCGGAAGTACCTGGCCCAGGTGTACAGCTACGCTTTCTACGAGCTCGGCAACCACCACGACGCGGAAGACGCGGCGGAGCGGACGTTCCTGCTCGCTCTCAGCGCCCTGCCCCGATTCGAGGAGCGGGCCCGGCCGGCCGACGGTGACGGGGCCTCGACCTTCCGGGTCTGGCTGTTCCGGATCGCTCGCAACGTCGTGGCCAACATCCGGCGTGGACGGCGGCGCCATCCGGTCGAACCGCTCGAGGCGGCGGCCACCGTCGCCGATGCCGTCGACATCGAGCGCCAGGTGACCGACCGGCACGAGGGTGGCGGCGGCCTGGGCGGCGGTCGCCCGCCTGCCGGCCGAGCGCCGCCGGGCGCTCGTCCTGCGCTTCGTCGAGGAGATGTCGACGGCCGAGATCGCCGGCATCCTGGGGCGCTCCGAGGGTGCGGTCCGGGTCCTGATCCACCGGGGCCTGCGGGCCGTGGCCCGTGACCTGGGCGGCCGGCGCTGGTGACCAGCGAACCCCGGCGCGACGAGCCCGAGGTCGAAGCCCTGCGGATCGATCGCTACCTCGAATCGATCCTGCTGGCACGTGAGCGCGGTGACGCGGCCCCTGTACGACGCCGGCCTCGATCCCGACCTGCGGGTGACGGCCGAGCGCCTGTCGGCCGGCCTGACCCGGGTCCACCCGTCCTTCCGGTTCGAGGAGCGCCTTGCCCGGCGCCTGGATGAGCTCGCCGGCAGCCTGCGCCTGTCGGCCACGGCCGGCGCCGGCGCGCCCGCGCCCAGCCCGATCGGGGTGGTCATCGAGCCCGCCTTCGAACCGTCCGACCTCCTCGATCCGGCCCATCCGGTCGTCGACGACGACGATCCGTTCCCGTCGCGGACCCGGCCGCTGCTGATCGGCGGTGCGCTGACCTCGGCGGCCATCTCGCTGGCCGGCGCCGTCTTCGTCGCCTGGCGCCTGAGCCGACCGGTCGACCCGATGGTCCGTGCCATCCGGGCGGCCCACGGTCGACCGGGAGAACAGGGCGGGCTGGCCTGATGCCGATCAAGCTGCCCTCGTTCCGCCAGCGCCGCGACGCCTATCCGCCCGACCTCTGGACGCAGTGCCCGGAGTGCCAGGAGATGCTCTTCAACAAGCAGCTCGAGAAGGCCCTCCGGGTGTGCTCGAACTGCGGCCATCACTTCCGCCTGTCGGCCGCGGCCCGCCTGACCCTGCTCCTCGACCACGAGTCGTTCGAGGAGCTCGACCCGGGCCTCCAGAGCCTCGACCCGCTCGGCTTCGTCGACCTGAAGGCCTATCCCGACCGGGTCGCGGCGGCCCAGGCCACGACCGGGCCTGCGCGACGCCGCGGTGTGGGGCCTGGGCCTGATCGGCGGCAAGCCGGTCGCGATCTGCGTGATGGACTTCTCGTTCATGGGCGGCTCGATGGGCAGCGTCGTGGGCGAGAAGGTCGCCCGGGCCGCCGAAGCGGCCCTCGAGCGCCGGATCCCACTGGTGATCGTCTCGGCGTCCGGTGGCGCGCGGATGCAGGAAGGCACGTTGTCGCTGATGCAGCTGGTCAAGACCGTTGCCGCGACGGAGCGCCTGCGGCTGGCCGGCGTGCCCCTGATCTCGGTGATGAGCGACCCGACGACCGGCGGGGTCTTCGCTTCGTTCGCCGCGCTGGGCGACGTGAACCTGGCCGAGCCCAACGCCCTGATCGGCTTCGCCGGGGCGCGGGTCAGCGCCGGCACGATCCAGGGCGAGCTGCCCGAGGGCTTCCAGCGCTCGGAGTTCCTGTTCAGCCACGGCTTCGTCGACCGGGTGGTCCATCGCTCGGACCTGCGCGCCGAGCTGATCCGGCTGGTGGCCCTGATGACGCCCCTGCCACTGGCGGACGAGGCGGTCGACGACGGCAGCCTGGCGGCGTTCCGGCCGCTGTCGTTCCTGAGCGGCCTGGCCGATCGGGTGATCCCCGAGTCCGGGGGCTCGCCCCGTGGTTGACCGGCTGATCGCCCGGGCCGGCCGGCGCGGGACGGCCGAGGCCGGGCCCGAGGCCTCGCCGGCTGATCCGACGGCCGCCGTCTGGGCCCGGGTCCAGCTGGCCCGCAACCTCCATCGGCCGCGGACGCTCGAGCTGCTGGGCCTGATTGCCGAGGATTTCGTCGAGCTCCACGGCGACCGGTTCTTCGGCGACGACCCGGCGATCGTCGCCGGCCTTGCCCGGATCGACGGGCAGCGGGTCGTCGTCGTCGGCCAGCAGAAGGGCGCCGAGACCGACGAGAACATCCGGCGCAACTTCGGGATGCCCCACCCCGAGGGCTACCGCAAGGCGATGCGGGTGATGGAGCTCGGCGAGCGCCTCGGCCTGCCGATCGTGACCTTCGTCGACGTCCCGGGCGCCCATCCCGGCGCCGAGTCGGAGGAGCGCGGGATTGCCGAGGCGATCGCCAGGTCGATCGCCCTGATGAGCCGCCTGCGGACCCCGATCGTGACCGTGATCACCGGCGAGGGCGGCTCGGGCGGAGCCCTGGCGATCGCCGTCGGCGACGTCGTCCTCGCCCTCGAGAATGCGGTCTACTCGGTGATCAGCCCCGAGGGCTGCGCCTCGATCCTGTGGCGGACGCCCGACCAGGCGCCGGCCGCCGCGCTCGCGATGCGGATGACGGCGGCCGACCAGCTCGAGCTGGGCGTCGTCGACGAGGTCCTCGAGGAGCCCCGCGGTGGAGCGCACACCGATCATCACGCCACGGCCGCCGTGGTCAAGGCCGCCGTCCTGCGCCACCTGGCCGCTCTCGAGCGGCAGCCGCTCGATCAGCTGATCGACGCCCGGTATCGCCGCTATCGTGGTCTCGGTGCATTCACCACGCTCGAGGTCGAGCCGGTCGTGATCCCCGAGCGACCTGGATTCACCGACCGGCTGCGCAACCTGCTGGGGGGATCGCCGCGGGCCACCAACGGCGCCGGGCAACCAGTCACCCGCACGCACGACGAGCCGCCGGCTCGCGAGGAGGTTTGATCCGTGCCCGAGCGCGATGATGCGGCCCGGCTCGCCGACCACGCCCAGATCGAGGGACTGGCCGATGAGCTCCTGCCGGCGCTGATCGCCAAGCTCGGCGCGACGGGCCTGGCCGAGATCGAGGTCCGCGAGGGGAGCTGGAAGGTTCGCCTCCGCCGGCCGGCGGAGGCCGGCCCGGGAGGTGCCCGGGGTGCGGCCCGCAGCGCCCGGCCGGCTGCCGGCCACGTCGAGCACGCCCACCCCCCGGCGGCCGAGGCGGCCCCCGATCCGTACCGGGAGGCGGCGACCTCGCCCGGGGTGGGGATCTACCATCCCCGCCCGGGGATCGCCTCCGGCTCGCGGGTCCGGGCCGGCGATCGGATCGCCAGCGTCGACGTGCTGGGCATCGCCCAGGAGGTGGTCGCCCCGGTCAACGGCATCGTCGGGGCCGGCATGGTCGAGAACGGCGACGCGGTCGAGTACGGCCAGGAGCTCGTCTGGATCGAGCTGATCGCGGCGCCTGCCGAGCGCTCCGGACGGGAGGCCTGATGTTCGCCAAGATCCTGATCGCCAACCGGGGCGAGATCGCGGTCCGGATCCTGCGCGCCTGCCGGACCCTCGGGGTCGAGGCGGTCGTGGCCTACAGCGAGGCCGATCGCGACAGCCTGGCCGTCCAGCTGGCCGACGAGGCGATCTGCATCGGCCCGGCGGACGCCAAGCGGAGCTACCTGTCAGCGCCGGCGATGATCAGCGCCGCGATCGTGGCCGGCTGCGACGCGATCCACCCGGGCTACGGCTTCCTGTCCGAGGACGAGGGCTTCGCCGAGGTCGTCGGCGCCCATGGCCTGACGTTCATCGGCCCGCCGCCCCAGGTCCTCGAGCGCTTTGCCAGCAAGGAGGCGACCCGCCACCTGCTCGGATCGCACGGTCTGGCGACGATCCCGGGCTCGAACGGGATGCTCCGCGACGACCTGCACGCGCTCGAGGAGGCCGAGCGGATCGGCTATCCCGTCCTGATCAAGCCATCGGCCGGTGGGGGCGGCAAGGGGATGCGGATGGTCCGCACGCCGCGCGAGCTCGAGGCGGCCCTCAAGATCTGCCGATCGGAGGCCCGGGCGGCCTTCGGCGACGACTCCCTGTACCTCGAGAAGTGGCTCGAGGACAACCGCCACGTCGAGGTCCAGGTCGCCGTCGACCGCTTCGGCCATGGGGTCCACCTCGGCGAGCGCGACTGCTCCGTCCAGCGCCGGCACCAGAAGTTCCTCGAGGAAGCGCCCGCGCCGTCGCTCAACGCGGCAGCCCGGGCCGACCTGGCCGAGCACGCGATCCGGGCGGTGGTGGCCGCCGGCTACGAGAACGTGGGCACCCTGGAGTTCCTGGTCGACCCGAGCGGCAAGGCCTACTTCATCGAGATCAACTGCCGGATCCAGGTCGAGCACCCGGTGACCGAGATGCTGACCGGGATCGACATGGTCGCCACCCAGATCCGGATCGCGGCCGGCGAGCCGCTCGGCTTCAGCCAGGCCGACGTCGAGCTGCGCGGCCACGCCCTCGAGTTCCGGATCAACGCCGAGGACCCCGAGCACGACTTCCGGCCGGGCAGCGGCGTGGTCGAGCGCTACCTCGCCCCCGGCGGCCCCGGTGTCCGGATGGACAGCCATCTCTACACGGGCTACGACGTGCCGCCCTTCTACGACTCGCTCCTGGGCAAGCTGATCGTCTGGGGCCAGGACCGGCCGGCGGCGATCGCCCGCTCGCTGGCCGCCCTGGACGAGCTCGTCGTCGAGGGCCTGGTGACCAATGTCGCGATCCACCAGGCGCTCCTGCGCAACGAGACCTTCCTGGCCGGCGAGATGACCACGAACCTGTCGACCGGGTCGGTTCGGCCGCCTTCCTGGCCGCCGCGGCTCGCTAGCCCGCGTTGCAGACCTGCATTGAATCCGCCGCACGGCCCGAGGCCGGACCGGCACACTGCCGCCAGATACCGTGATGGAGCTGCCCGTGACCGACGCCCCGCCCGCCATCGTCCATACGACCCGCGAGATCGAGGGGCTGATCCCGCATCGCTGGCCGTTCCTGCTCGTTGACCGGATCGTGGAGTACGACGAGGCCGCCCGGCGGATCGTGGGGATCAAGGCCGTGACCGCGACGGAGTGGTTCTTCCAGGGCCACTTCCCGGGCCTGCCGGTCATGCCCGGGGTGATCCAGGTCGAGGCCCTGGCCCAGACGATGGCCGTCTTCGTCGCCAAGCAGCCCGGCTTCGGCGACCGGATCGGGCTGTTCGGCGGGATCGACGAATGCCGCTTCAAGCGGGTCGTGGCGCCCGGCGACACGCTCCGCCTCGAGGTCACGATGGACAAGCTCGGCCGGCGCTTCGGACGCGGCCTGGGGATCGCCAGCGTCGATGGCGAGGTCGCCTGCGAGGCGACGCTGAGCTTCATCATCCCGGACGCATCGGTGCTCCGCTGATGGCCCGGATCGCCGTCCTGAGCGACGTCCACGGCAACCTCGTGGCCCTCGAGGCCGTCCGCGCCGCGATCCGCAAGGAGCGCCCGGACGGGCTGATGATCTGCGGCGACCTGGTCCTCAACGGGCCCGATCCGGCCGGCGTGGTCGACGCGATCCGCGAGCTGGAGGCCGACGGGGCCCTGGTCGTGGCCGGCAACACCGACATCGCCGTGGCCGACTTCGACTACTCCGCCGCCTTCCCGTCGCTGATGGACGGCGTCCCGGAATCGATCCGGGCGGCGGCCGAGTGGGCCCACGACGAGCTTGGCGACGCCCGGATCGACTGGCTCCGGCGCCTGCCGGCCGAGCGACGGCTGCGGGTGGGCCAGCAGCTCCTCCTGGCGACCCACGCCTCGCCCGGCTCGCAGACCGACGGCTTCGACGCCAGCCTCGATCCGAACGTGTCGATCGAGCGCGCCTCGCGGACCGACGCCCGGGTGATCTGCTGCGGCCACACCCACCTGCCCGAGGTCCGCGACCTCGGCTGGAAGCTGATCGTCAACGACGGCAGCGCCGGCTACGTCTTCGACGGCGAGCCGACCGCCTCGTGGGCGATCGTGACCGTCGACGGCGACGTGGTCGGTGGCGAGATCCGGCGGACCGAATTCGACACCCTGGCCGTGAGCAACGCGCTCTCCGCGCGCGGCCTGCCCGGCGATGTCTACCGGGCGGCGACGGTCCGGAACGGGAAGCTCGTCCGTTGAGCCGTTCCGAGCGGCGGGTCGTCGTGACCGGGATGGGCGTCGTGTCGGCGCGTCGGAATCGAGGTCGAGGCGACCTGGTCGAGCCTGATCGCGGGCCGCTCCGGGGTGCGCACGATCGACTCGTTCGACCCTGCCCGGGTCGACTCGAAGATCGCCGCAACGGTGGTCGACTTCGACGCCAGCCACGTCCTCGACCGGAAGGAGCTGCGGCGGTCCGACCGCTACACCCAGTTCGGTCTCGTGGCCGGCCGCGAAGCGCTCGATTCGGCGGGCCTGCCCGGCCGCCTGGAGGGCGGCCTGGCCGAGGCGACCGGGGTCATCATGGGCACCGGGCTGGGCGGCGTGAACACGCTGTGCGAGCAGATCACGATCAACGCCACCCGCGGACCCGATCGGATCAGCCCGTTCTTCGTCCCGATGGCGATCCCCAACGTGGGCGCCGGGCAGCTCGTCGATCACGTTCGGAGCGCTCGGCCCGAACTTCGCGATCGTGTCGGCGTGTGCCACCGGCGGTCATGCCATCGGCGAATCGTGGGAGATGATCCGCCGCGGCGATGCCGAGGTGATGCTCGCCGGCGGCTCGGAGGCCGGCATCCACGAGGCGCTCGTCGCCGGCTTCTGCGCGATGCGGGCGCTGTCGACCCGCAACGATGACCCGGCCGGCGCCTCGCGCCCGTTCGACGCGGCCCGCGACGGCTTCGTCATCGGCGAGGGCTGCGGGATGATCGTCCTCGAGGAGCTCGAGCATGCCCTGGCCCGTGGCGCCGAGCCCCTGGCCGAGCTGATCGGCTACGGCGCCACGGCCGACGCGTCGCACATCACCCTGCCCGCGCCGGGCGGCAGCGGAGCGGTCCGGGCGGCTCGCCGGGCGCTCGACAAGGCCGGCCTGGGCGCCGAGGCGATCGACCACCTGAACGCCCACGCGACGTCGACGCCGGAAGGCGACAAGGCCGAGCTGATGGCGATCCGGACGATCTTCGGCGACCGGGCGCCGGAGGTCGCGATCACCGCCAACAAGTCGATGGTCGGCCATACCCTCGGAGCGGCCGGCGCGATCGAGGCGATCGTCGACGATCCAGTCGATCCGGACCGGGATCATCCCGCCGACGATCAACCTGACCTGCCCCGACGAGCTCGCCCAGGGCCTCGACCTGACGCCGCTCGTCGCCAGCCGGCGCGAGGTCCGGACTGCCCTCAGCAACTCGTTCGGGTTCGGCGGCCAGAACAGCGCCCTGATCTTCAGCCGGTTCGACGGATGACCGACGAGCACGCTCCCGACCTGCCCGC
Source organism: uncultured Chloroflexia bacterium (assembly GCA_963727055.1). Classification (GTDB taxonomy): domain Bacteria; phylum Chloroflexota; class Limnocylindria; order Limnocylindrales; family CSP1-4; genus Palsa-1033. The sequence goes on along the minus strand of CAVSEN010000002.1, from coordinate 308,700 downwards.
CGCCGACGCGGTCGCGCCCGTCGCCCTGCCGGCTGCGCCCGACGGGACGCTGTCGGTCGTGCCCGACCTGGGCGAGGCCGACCGGTCGCTGCTCGACCTCGTCGACCGGCTGGCCGTCCTGCTCGAGCGGAGCGAGCTGACCGAGCTCGAGGTCGAGGCCGGCGAGACCGGCCTGATCCTGCGCAAGGCGGCCGCCATCCGACCCGCCCCGGCCGAGCCGGGCCAGGGCGGGGTGGCCGTACCGGTCGGCCCTGGCCCGGGGGCGGGCGGACCGGCAGCGCCGACCGAGGCGGCCCGGCCGTCGGTCAAGGCCCCCCTGACCGGGATCTTCTATGCCTCGCCGGCCCCCGGCTCGGCCAACTACGTCCAGGTCGGGGGCGAGGTCGCGGTCGGCCAGGTGATCGGCCTGATCGAGGCGATGAAGCTGTTCAACGAGATCAAGTCCGACCTGGCCGGCCGTGTCGTCCGGGTGGTCGCCGAGAGCGGCCAGCTGGTCAAGGCCCGGCAGCCGCTCATCGAGGTGGAGCCGCTGTGACCGCCGATTCGCGCCCGCGCTACGCGCACCTCACCGGCTGGGGCCGCTACGCGCCGGCCGGCGTCCTGACCAACGCCGACCTCGAGCGGATGGTCGACACCTCCGACGAGTGGATCGTCAGCCGGACGGGGATCCGCGAGCGGCACGTGGCCGCCGCTCACGAGACGACCGCCTCGATGGCCGCGGTCGCCGCCCTGCGGGCGATCGCCGTGGCCGGGATCGAGCCGGACGACATCGACCTGATCCTGCTCGCCACGCTCACGCCCGACTACTGGATGCCGTCCACCGCCGCGCTGGTCAAGGAGGCGATCGGCAACACGAAGGCCGTCGCGATGGATCTCGCGGCGGCCTGCTCGGGCTTCGTCTACGGCTATGCCACGGCCCAGGCCTACATCACCAGCGGGATGGCCCGCCACGTCCTGGTGATCGGGGCCGAGCTGCTGACCCGGTTCCTCGACTACACCGACCGGAACACCTGCATCCTGTTCGGCGACGGCGCCGGGGCCGTCGTCCTGTCGGCATCGGACGAGCCCGGCGGCGGGCTGGGGATCGAGCTGACCACCGAGCCCCAGGGCGCCTACATGATCTGGCTGCCGTCGGGCGGCTCGAAGAGCCCGCCGTCGACGGCCACCATCGCCCGGGGCGAGCACTACATCCGGATGGAGGGTCGCGAGACGTACCGCTTCGCGACCCGGACGCTGGCGACCACGGCCCTCGCCGCGATCGAGCATGCCGGCCTCCAGCCCGCCGACATCAGCCTGATCATTCCCCACCAGGCCAACGTCCGGATCATCGAGGCGGTGGCCAAGGGCCTCGACCTGCCGATGGACCGGATGTTCGTGAACGTCGACCGCTACGGCAACACGTCGGCGGCCTCGATCCCGATCGCCCTGGCCGAGGCCGCCAACAGTGGCCGGATCAAGATCGGCGACCGGATCGTGATCGTCGCCTTCGGGGCCGGCTTCACCTCGGGCGCGGTCGCCATCCAGTGGACTGCCGATCCCGTCCGGGGCGCCCTCGGCGAAGCCATCCCGCCCGAGGCGGTCCGGATCCGGCCGCCGCTCGACTGGGACTCGGTCGACCCGATCCCCGACGCGCTGGCCGAGATCCTGGCCCGGCCGGGACCGGTCCAGCTCGACCTGTCCGACGTGGTCCCCGGCGAGCCCGAGCCGGCCACCCACCCCGCCCTGCGCTAGCGCGCCGGCGAGCCCGAGCCCGAGGAGGTCCGCCGATGATCGATCTGTCCGGCAAGAGCGCCGTGGTGACCGGGGGTTCGCGCGGCATCGGCCGGGCGATCGTCCTCCGCCTCGCCGGCCAGGGCGCCGACGTCGCGTTCAGCTACCGGGGCAACGCGGCCGCCGCGGCCGAGGTCGTGGCGGCCGTCGAGGCGCTCGGCCGGCGGGCGATCGCCGTCCAGGGCGATGCGGTCGACCCGGCCTCGGCCGAGGCCCTGGTCAAGGCCGCGCTGGAGGCGTTCGGCAAGGTCGACATCCTGGTCAACAACGCCGGGATCACCCACGACGACCTGATCATGCGGATGAGCCTCGAGGCCTGGCGCGAGGTCCTCGAGACGAACCTGTTCGGGGCGTTCTACGCCACGAAGGCCGTCACCCGGCCGATGCTCAAGGCGAAGGGCGGCCGGATCATCAACATCACCAGCGTCTCCGGCCAGGCCGGCCAGACGGGCCAGGCGAACTACTCGTCGGCCAAGGCCGGCCTGATCGGGCTGACCAAGGCGACGGCTCGCGAGCTGGCCAGCCGGGGGATCACCGCCAACGCCGTGGCGCCGGGCTTCGTCCTGACCGAGCTGACCCAGGACCTGCCCGAGGCGCTCCTCGCCCAGATCACGGCCGCCACGCCGCTCGGCCGCTTCGGCACGGCCGACGAGATCGCCAGCGCCGTCGCCTTCCTGGCCTCGGACGAGGCGGCCTACATCACCGGCCAGGTGCTCGCGGTCGACGGCGGCCTGGTGATGATGTAGCCGGCCGATGTTCATCCGCCAGTTCCAGATCGAGGGCCTGGGCCACCTCTCGACCCTGATCGGGGACGAGGAGGCCGGCGTGGCCGCGGTGATCGACCCCCGGCGTGACGTGGACATCTACCTCGAGGCGGCCGGCGAGCGTGGGCTGCGAATCAGCCACGTGATCGAGACCCACCTCCACAACGACTACGTCTCGGGTGGCCGGGAGCTCGCCGCGGGGACCGGCGCCGAGCAGCTGATCGGGGCCGGAGCGCGGCCTGGCCTACGACCACCGCCCGCTGCGCGACGGCGATGTGGCCGATGTCGGCGGCCTGCGCTTCCGGGTCCTCGACACCCCCGGCCATACCCCCGAGCACGTCGCCTACAGCGTCGCCGACACGAGCCGGGCCGACGAGCCCGTCCTGATGTTCACCGGCGGCTCGCTCCTCGTCGGCGCCGTCGGGCGGACCGACCTGCTGGGCGCGGCCCACGCCCGCCCGTATGCGGCGGCGATGTTCCGCTCGCTCCACACCCGGATCCTGACCCACGAGGACTTCGTCGGGATCTACCCGACCCATGGCGCGGGCTCGCTGTGCTCGACCGGGATCGGCTCGACGCCGAGCTCGACGATCGGCTACGAGCGCCGCCACAACCCGCTCCTCCAGCCGACCGAGGTCGACGCCTTCGCCCGGTTGCTGCTCGCCGGCCAGCCGGCCGTGCCGCGCTACTTCGCCCGGATGCGCTCGACGAACCAGGCCGGCCCGCGAGTGCTGGGCGGGATCCCGGCCCCGGCCCCGCTCTCGCTCGCCGCGGTCCGTGCCCTGGTCGCCGCCGGCGGCGTGCTCATCGACCTGCGCTCGCCCCAGCGATTCGCCGCGGGCCACGTGCCCGGCTCGCTGTCGATCCCGGCCGGCTCGTCGTTCGGGACGTGGCTGGGCTGGGTCGTCGATCTCGACCGGCCGGTCGCCTTCCTCCTGCCCGCAGCCCACGACGGCGCCGGCGGCGTCGACCTCGAGGCCTGGGACGATGCCCAGCGGCAGGCCCTCCGGATCGGCCAGGAATCGGTGGCCGGCTACCTCGACGGCGGCCTGGCCGGCTGGACTGCGGCCGGCCTGCCGGTCGAGTCGAACGGCCGCCTGACCGTGGCCGAGCTGGCCGCGGCCGTCGACCGGGCTGGCGCCGGAGGGCCGCTCGTCGTCGACGTCCGGCAGGCGGGCGAGTACGCCGCGGGCCACGTGGCGGGTGCCTGGCACATCGGCGCCGGCGACCTGCCCGGGCGGCTGGCCGAGCTGCCCCGGGAGCAGCCGATCGCGGCGGTCTGCGCGGGCGGCTACCGGGCCAGCGTCGCCGCCTCGCTGCTCGACGCGGCGGGCTTCACGAACGTCAGCTGGGTCGCCGGCGGGATGGATGACTGGGCCGCCAGGGGCCTGCCGCTCGACCGCGGCTCAGCGCCCGGCGGGCACGCCGCAGGCGAACCGGAAACCGCCTCGCCGGCGGGCCACCATCACGACTGAGGTCCGTCGGGCAGCTCGTCGCTGAACGCGTCCCGGGCGTCGAAGCCGATCGGCGCCGGGCCGGCCACGACCGTGCTGCCGCCGGCGGCAAGGACTTCGGGCAGGAGCGCCTCGGACACGTACAGCCAGTCGAGGTGCTTCGTGTCGAGGATCCGGACGATGCGGGCCGTGGCCGGCTCGACCTTGATGCAGCAGGCGAGGGCCAGGTCCAGCGCGGCGCGGTCGGTGTCGACCGTGAGCGGGATCCGAGCTCCTTCGGGTGTCTTGGCGGTGATGCAGTTCATGTAGGTCCGGGTGGCATCCATTCGCTCGACCGCCCGGCGGAGAGCGATATCGGCCATCCCCAGGCCGACCGCGTTGCCCTCGGTCTGCTCGGTCAGGTCGCGGACGATGATCCGCTGGATGGCCGGGCCGCGGCCGGTGGGACCGGTGTAGTACCGGCCGACCACGTTCGAATCCATGCCCAGGCCGCTGATGTCCTTGCCGATCCGGTCGAGGATCAGGACGTCGACCACGGCGACCGGCAGGCGGGCCAGGGCGCTGTCGGCCTCGTCGCGCAGCTCGCGCTCGCGGTCCCAGATCGCGGCGGCCGGGACGGCCTCGATCCGGCGCAGGCGCGAGTAGCCGTTCTCGACGAGGGCCAGCCCGAACGGGATGTTGACGTGGCCGAGGCTGTACCGGCCGACGGCCGGGATCAGCTCGGCGAAGGTGGCGAAGCCCTGGCGGTGGAACATGTCCGCGCCGCGCTGCTTGCCGAAGCCGATCGCGATCATCTTGAGCAGCCCGCTCTCGACCGGCCCGCTGAAGTCGGTGTGCGGCTTGACCCGGTTGATCGGGATGACGACGTCGGCCTCGGTCAGCGCGTGGTGGTCGAAGAAGACCGGGATCGAGCCGTCGAGCTGGCCGATCTGGTCGGTCTCCATGCTCGAGCGGATCTCGCAGCCGATCGACGCCGGGGTCATCCCGAGCGAGGCCAGGACCTCGAGCTGGCCCTCGGCGGTCGCCCCGCCGTGGCTGCCCATCGCCGGGATGCAGAACGCCTCGCCGCCCCGGGCCCGGACGGCCCGCACGGCGGCCCGGGCCACGTCGGCGATCCGGTCGATGCCCCGGCTGCCGACGCCCAGGCAGACCCGCTGGCCGGGCCGGATCGCGTCGGGGATGGTCGCGAAGGCGGCCTCGACCGCGGCGTCGACGTCATCGACCTCGCCCGGGTCGAACGTGTGGCGGACGAGGGCCCAGCCCGGCAGCCGGCCGGCCCGGAACACGGCAAACGGGTCCGCAGCCGAGGGATCCAGGCCGGGCACGACGAGGCTGTCCTGCTGGTCGTCGAGTCCCGACGTCAGGGCCGGCTTGCTGTCCATCACACCGCTCCGCTCAGATCGTCATCGCGCTGAACCCGCCGTCGACCCGGATGATCGCGCCGGTGACGAAGCCCGAGGCGCGGGCCGAGGCCAGCCAGACGACGGTTCCGACGAGCTCGTCGGGCTCGCCCAGCCGGCGGGCGGGAGTGTGGCCGAGGATCGCCCGGATCCGCTCCTCGGACAGCAGGGCCCGGTTCTGCTCGGCCGGGAAGAAGCCGGGGGCGATCGCGTTGACCCGGACCTGGTGGGGGGCCAGCTCGAGGGCCAGGTACTGGGTCAGGTTGTTGACCCCGGCCTTGGCCACCGAGTAGGCGAGCACCCGGGACAGGGGCGGGCCTGACGACGCCGACGAGATGTTGATGATCGACCCGCCCGCGCCGCGCTCGATCATCGCCCGGCCGAAGACCTGGCAGGCGACGAAGACGGCCGTCAGGTCGGCGTCGATGATCCGGTGCCACTCGGCCAGGTCGATCTCCAGGAACGGGGTCGAGCTGTTGACGCCGGCGGCATTGACCAGGATGTCGACCGGTCCGAGCTGCTCCTCGACCGCCCGGCAGGCCGCTTGAACGCTTTCCGGCGAGGTCGCTTCGACGACGACGCCGAGGGCCCGCGCGCCGCCGGCCACGAGGGCGCCGGCCCGGGCTGCGCTGCGCTCCGGGGATCGGCCGAGGACCGCCACGGCGGCGCCCGCCTCGGCCAGGCCGTGGCAGATCGCGCCGCCCAGGACGCCCGATCCGCCGATCACCACGGCGACCTGGCCGTCGAGCCCGAACCGTCCGCTCATCGTCCTCCCCGCCGTCGACGCGCCGCCCGATCGGCCCTGCTGACCGCCCCGGGCGGGTGACCAATGTCACTTGCTGGCCGTTGGTTTCTGACCTATTGTAGGACAGTCAACAGCACGTTGCGACCCCGAGGATGGCCATGACCCAGTACGTCTTCGATTCCCGCCGGGTCGCCCGGTACCGCTTCCCGACCCACACCAACGACCTGATCATGGACCGCAAGGATGCTGCGGCATCCGAGGCCTTCTACGTCATCCTCGAGCCCGGCGAGGCCCCGCCGCTGCACGTCCATCCCGACGCCGAGCAGGTCTTCTTCGTGCTCAAGGGCGCCGCCGAGATGACGGTCGGGCTGACCGAGCAGGAGACGTTCCCGCTCAAGGCCGGCGACTTCGTCCGGACGCCGCCCGGCGTCCACCACGCGGTCCGCTGCACCAGCCCGACGCCGTTCGTGTACCTCAGCATCGACTGCTTCACGGCCGGCCACCTGGCGGCCGAGCCGACCTGGGACAGCCACGTCCGGCTGATGTGCGTCGAGCACGGCTGGGACTACGACGCCGTGGCCCTCGGACCGATCGACGGCGCCGACCACCTCGCCCCGGATCCGGCCCGCTGATGATCACCAACATCAGCGAGATCACGCCCGAGCCGCAGACCTACGCCGACTACCGGCCGCTGTTCGTCACGAAGCGGCTGAACGTCACCCACGTCCGGATCTGGCCGGGCGAGACCGTCCCGGCCCACGTCCACAGCGACGAGGACCAGGCCTACTACGTCGCGACCGGCGAGGGCTTCGTCGAGCTCGACGGAGAGCGGACCGACGTCCGGGCCGGCAGCGGCGTCCTGATCCCGATGGGCACCGAGCACCTGATCACGAACACCGGGGCCGAGCCCCTCGACTACGTCTTCTTCGTCGTCTTCGTCCCGGAACGGCCGTGATCGAGATCGAGCGCGACCGGCTGCCGGTCAAGGTCTTCCCCGACCGGGCGGCAATGGGCGTGGCCGCGGCCGACTACGTCGCCGGCCGGCTGCGCGGCCTGCTCGGCGACCCATCCCGGCGGGCCCGGCTGCTGTTCGCGGCGGCCGCCTCACAGGCGGAGTTCCTGGCGGCCCTCGGCCGGGCCGAGGGGATCGACTGGGCCCGGGTCGACGCCTTCCACATGGACGAGTACGTCGGCCTCGCCCGCGACGACGAGCAGGCCTTCGGCCCGTGGCTCGACCGGCACATCTTCTCGATCGTCCATCCCGGCCGGGTCGAGAGGCTCGATCCGACCACGACCGATCCGGCCGGCGAATGCCGGCGCTACGGCGCACTGATCTCGGCCGGCGGCCTGGACCTGGCCCTGGTCGGCATCGGCGAGAACGGCCACGTCGCCTTCAACGACCCGCATGTCGCCGACTTCGACGACCCGCTGGTCGTCAAGCCGGTCGACATCGACGAAACGAGCCGGGCCCAGCAGGTCCGCGACGGGGCCTTCGCCTCGATCGAGCTCGTGCCCCGCCTGGCGATGACCGTCACGATGTCGACGATCCTGGCCAGCCGGGCGATCAGCGTCGTCGTCCCCGGCCGGGCCAAGGCGCCGGCCGTCGCCCGGGCGCTCGACGGGCCGATCGAGGTCGCCTGTCCGGCCTCGGCCCTGCGCCGCCATCCGGATGTCGTCATGTTCGCGGACGTGGCCGCCATGTCCGCCGTCCCGCGCTAGGCAATCGCCCGAAGGAAGGCCTCGAAATGTCCACCATGTCGACGATCAGCTCGCCCCTCGCGATCAACGGCGGGACGCCGGTCCGGACCGCTCCGTTCGGGCCCTGGCCCCAGTTCGGGCCGGCGGAGGAGGAGATCCTGCTGGCCGCCCTGCGCAGCGGCGTGTGGGGCTCGATCGACGGCACCTACGTCAAGCAGTTCGAGGCCGAGTTCGCCGAGCTCCAGGCCGCCCGCCACGGCGTGACCGTCGTGAATGCCACGATGGGCCTGATGGTTGCCCTCAAGGCGATCGGGATCGGACCCGGTGACGAGGTCCTCGTGCCGCCCTACACGTTCATCGCCACGGCGAGCGCCGCGCTGATGCTCGGCGCGATCCCCGTCTTCGTCGATGTCGATCCCGAGACGCTCCTGATCAACCCGGCCCTGATCGACCAGGCCGTGACCTCCCGGACGCGGGCGATCATGCCGGTCCACCATGGCGGATCGCCGGCCGACATGGACGGCGTGATGGCCGCCGCGGCCCGCCACGGCCTGCGCGTCGTCGAGGACGCGGCCCAGGCCCACGGCGCCGCGTGGCGCGGGCGGCCGGTCGGCGCGATCGGCGACATCGGGGTCTTCAGCTTCCAGTCGTCCAAGCCGATCACCGCCGGCGAGGGCGGGATCATGGTCACCAACGACGACGAGCTCGATGAGCTCCTGTGGTCGTACCGCAACGTCGGCCGGCGACGCGGCGGCGAGTGGTACGAGCACGTCCGGATCGGCTGGAACCTGCGCCTGAGCGAGTTCCAGGGCGCGGTCCTGCTGGCCCAGATGCGCCGAATGCCGACGCAGCAGGCGCAGCGCAGCGAAGCCGCGGCATACCTGACCCGCCAGCTCGAGCAGATCCCCGACTGCCTGGCGGTCAAGGTTCCCGACGGCGTCACCGCCCACAGCTGGTACACGTACCACTGGCGCTGGCTCGGAGAGCAGCACGGCGGCCTGCCCAAGGTGCGCTTCGCGGAGGCCCTTCGGGCCGAGGGCGTGCCCGTCTTCCAGGGCTACGTGCCCCTGAACCGGAACCAGGCCGTGATCGACGAGGTTGCCCGCCTGGGAGGCCGTGAGCCGGTCGCCTGCCCGGCCGCCGAGCGGGCGGCGGCCGACGAGGTCCTGATGTTCTCGATGCCGATCCTGCTCGGGTCGCATGCCGATATCGACGACGTCGTGACGGCCGTGGCCAAGGTGGCGGCGGCCCGGGCATGAGCCTCGCGCTGCGCTTTGGCCTGATCGGCTGCGGGGCGATCTCGACCCAGCACGTCGAGGCGATCCGGGCGTCGGGCGCCGAGCTGGTGGCCGTGTCGGAGAGCGCTTCGATCGAACGGGCGCGAGCCGCCGGCGAGCGCTGGGGCGTGCCCTGGACGACCGACTTCAACGAGCTGCTGGCCCGCGACGACGTCGACGCCGTCGCGATCTGCACGCCATCCGGGACCCACGCCGCGATCGCCCTGGCGGCGCTCCGGCGGGACAAGCACGTCGTCGTCGAGAAGCCCCTGGCGCTGACCGTGGCCGACGCGGACGGCCTGATTGCCGAAGGCCAGCGGGCCGGCCGCCTGGTCGTGACGATCTCCCAGCGGCGCTTCGAGCCGGTGATGCAGGCGCTCAAGACGGCCGTCCAGGGCGAGGCCTTCGGGCGGATCGCGCTGGTCATGACCGAGGGCCTCTACCAGCGGCCGCAGTCGTACTACGACAGCGCGGCGTGGCGCGGGACGCGGGCCCTCGACGGCGGCGTCCTGATGAACCAGGCGATCCACATGGTCGACCTCGTCCGCTGGATCGGCGGTCCGGTCGTCTCGGTGGCCGGCCACCTCGCCACGATCGGCCACGCGATGGAGGCCGAGGACACGGCGACGGTCAGCCTGCGCTTCGCCTCGGGTGCCCTCGGTTCCATCGTCGCCACGACCTGCGCCAGCCCGGAGTTCCCGGCGGAGCTGCGGATCTACGGCGATCGCGGGCATGCCCGGATCGTCGGCGAGGAGGCGACCGAATGGTCGGTCGTGACCGGCGCCGCGAGCCCGCCTCCGAACCGCGCGGTCCAGCCGGAGCCGGACGCCGGCGGCCTCGCCCCGGCGACTTGGGGCACCGACGCCAGCGGCCACATCCGCCAGTACGCCGACCTGCTGGCCGCCGTCCGCACCGGCCGGCCGCCGGCGATCACCGGCGAGGATGGCCGGGCTGCGGTCGAGATCGTGACCGCCGCCTACGAGGCGAGCGAGACCGGCCGGGCGATCGAGCTGACAGGAGCAACGCGATGAAGATCGGCACGGCCCGGGTCGACATCACCCCGGCGCTTGGTTGCCTGATGGACGGCTTCGAGGCGCGCACGAGCGGCGCGACCGGGATCCACGACCCGCTCCATGTCCGCGTCCTGGCCGGCGAGGGCGACGATGGCACGCTCGTGGCGATGGTCGTGGCCGAGCTGCTCCAGGTCGATCCAGGCGTCCAGGCCCTGGCTGCCGAGCAGATCCGCCAGTCGACCGGGATCAGCCGCGATCGACTCCAGCTGATCGGCACCCATACCCACAGCGGCCCGGTCGCGGCACCCGGCAGCGACGTCGAGCGAATGATCGCCAGCCGGATCGCCGGGGCCGTCGCGGTGGCCTGCGCCGCGCGCCAGGAGGCATCGGTCGCCGTCGGCGTGGGCACCGTCAGCGGGATCGGCGCCAACCGCCGTCCGGGCGGCGGGCCGGTCGACGACCGGGTGACCGTGGTTCGCTTCGACAACGCCGCCGGCCTGCCGATCGCAACCCTCGTCAACTACGGCTGCCATCCGACGACCCTCGGCCCGAACAACACGCTCTACTCGGCCGACTACCCGGGCGTCCTGTGCCGCGAGCTCGAAGCCTCGATCGGCGGCCTGGCCGTGTTCACCACCGGGCCCCAGGGCGACGTCAATCCGGGCGGCTACTCGCCCGAGGGGAGCATGGTCGGGGTCGTGGTCCCGTGGCGGACGTTCGAATCCGCCGAGCGCTACGGCCAGGCCCTGGCGGCAACCGTGCGCGAGGTCCACGCCGCCCTTCGGCCCCAGGCGGCCGGGCGAGTCTGGGCCGCTTCCGAGGTGATCGAGCTGACCCGCAAGCGGCTGCCCGAGCCGGCCGAGGCACGTCACGCCGCGGAGCTCGCGCGGACGGCCTCGAACGCGGTCCAGGCCGCCGACCTGTCGGCCGACGCGACCTACCACGCTCTCGTCGCGGCGGCCTATGCCGAGCTCGTCGCCGGCCAGGCCGCGGCCGAGGATCGCGGCCGCCCGGTCGAGGTCCGACTGAGCGGCCTTGGTTTCGGGCCATTCACCCATGTCGGCATCCCCGGTGAGCCATTCGTGGCCCTCGGCCAGCGGATCCGCCACGCGCTCGGCGATGAGACGACCTGCCTGGCCGCCCTGTGCGACGGGTCGATCGGCTACATCCCGACCGCCGAGGCGTTTGAGCAGGGCGGCTACGAGCCGAACGCGAGCGTCCTCGCGGCCGGCCAGGGCGAGCGCCTGGCCGACGCGCTGATCAGCCTGATTCGGGGCGCCGGCCGGCCGGCCCGGGCCGATGCCCAGCCAATCACGAGCGGAGGAACGGCATGACGGCAGCGATCTATGACGAATACCTGGCCCGGGTGAACGCCCTGGTCGCCCGGATCGCCGCCGAGGAGCGCGATGCGATCCTGCGCGCCGCGGCCGCCGTGGCCGACCGGGTGGCGGCCGACCGACTGATCAACGTGATCGGGCCGGGCGGCCACTCGATGATGGGCGCCGAGGAGGTCTTCTACCGGGCCGGTGGCCTGGCCTGCGTCAACGCGATCCTCGATGACGGCTTCCTGCTGGCCAACGGCGCGCTGCGCTCGATGGCCGTCGAGCGGACCGCCGGGTACGGCCGGAGCGTCCTCCAGAACGCCTACCTGACCGCCGGCGACATCCTGATCATCGTCAACGCCTACGGGGTCAACGCGAGCACGATCGACTGCGCCACCTATGCCCGCGAGATCGGGGTGACGACGATCGGGGTCACGTCGGTGGAGCTCCAGCGCGCCCTGCCCAAGGGTCATCCGGCACGCCATCCGAGCAACCAGGACCTGACCGACGTCGTCGACATCACGATCGATACGAAGGTGCCGGTCGGCGATGCCCTGATGGCCGTCGAGGGGATCAGCGAGCACGTCGGCGCGGTGTCGACCTTTGCCAACTCGTTCGCCCTGAACGCCCTGATGCTCGAGGCGATCGCCGAGCTCGCCCGGCGCGGCGTCCAGCCGCCGATCTGGCGGAGCGCCAACAGCCCCGGCGGGGACGAGGCCAACCAGGCCGCGATCGCCAAGTACCGCCCGCGGGTCAAGCGGCTGTGAGCGTGGACCGGGTCGCCGGATTGCGGTTGCCTGTTGCTGCCCAACGGTCTATTGTCGGTCAATCGACAATGCGTGAAGCGTCTACGGTCGTCCCGCTCCAGCGCCCCGACACGCTGATGGAAGCCGTCAGCAAGTACATCCGCGACGCGATCGTGCACGGGGACTTCGCGCCGGGCGCGCGCCTGCCGGAGATCGCCCTGGCAACCTCACTCAACACATCGCGGGGGACCGTCCGGGAAGCCCTTCGCGTCCTGGCCGACCGGGGCCTGGTCGACGTCTTCCCGCGCCGGGGCGCCTTCGTGTCGCAGCTCTCGCCGCGCGCGATCTGGGAGATCACCAGCCTGCGGGCGCTGCTCGAGCCGTATGCCGCCCGCCTGGCCGTCGAATTGAGCGGATCGTCGCGGGTCTACCAGGACGAGGTCCGGAGTGGCTTCGAGCGGCTCCGGGCAGCGACCGTCGATGCCGACCCGCTGACCGTCGCCGACGCCGACGCCGCGTTCCACCGGGCCGTCTTCCTGCACTGCGGCCACCAGATGCTCCTCGACCGGCTCGACACGCTCCAGTTCCTGTCGCGCCGGATCGTCCTGACCAACCAGCTCATCTCGGCCGATGCCCCGACCCTCGTCGGGCAGCATGAGCCCATCGCACGGGCCGTTGCCCGCCACGACCCGCAAGGCGTGGAAGCGGCGGTCCGAGCCCATGTCATCGAGGCAGGCGAGCTCCTGCTGAGCCGGGTGGACGCCAGCGGGGCGGATCACACCCGGGGCCACGCGTCGCGGCCCGGAGGAACGCGCGACCGATCCTGGCCAACTGGCTACACCGCCCCCCACAAGAGCCGGCGGCGCCCGGGCCCGGAGCGGCCCGTCCCCGAGGTCGAGGCAGGGCCCTGACCACTTCCGTGACCGATCGCCAGCCGAGCCTGGCAGCCCATTGGAGAGAGAGGCGAAATCGAGATGTTGAGTTCCAAACGCATTGCTGCGACCCTGGCGGTCGGGCTGCTCGTCGGGGCGTGTAGCTCCTCGCCGACTCCCGCACCGACAGTGGGCCCGAGCACGGGCGGCTCGTCTGCCCCGACCGGCTCCGCGCCGGCAGGCTCGGCGGCCAGCGACCGCGGCCCGGGCCCCGAGTCCGGCACGGTCAACCTGACCCTGTCGAGCGGCTACTCCGAGATGGACCCCGTCTACAAGAAGGCTGCCGACGCGTACCACGCGCTGCACCCGAACGTCACGATCACCGTGTCGAGCACCGACCTGCGGAGCTACGAGCAGAAGCTCACGATCGCCTTGCCGACCAAGACCTCGACCGACATCGTCGAGCACAGCCTGGCGTTCCTGACCCCGTTCGTCGACCAGGGCGCGCTGGCACCCGTGCCGGCCTGGCTACAGTCCTTCGTCACGAGCGGCGTCTACGACAAGTTCGTCCAGTCGCACGTCACCTACAAGAACCAGGTCTGGGGCGTGCCTGAATTCGTCAGCGCCGTCGCCCTCTACTACAACAAGGACATGCTGGCGGCGGCCAACGTCCAGCCGCCCACGACGATGGACCAGATCATCGCCGCCGCACCGCTCCTGACCAAGTACGACGCCAGCGGCGCGGTCAGCCGTTCCGGCCTCAGCCTCCGGCTGAGCGGCCAGGGCAGCGGCGTGGCCGAGAAGTTCTGGCTATGGCTGATGCAGTACGGTACGCCCCAGGCGCCGCTCGGCCTGCTGGCCCAGAACAGCGCCGGCAAGTACAGCGCGAGCTACGCCAACGACAGCGGCGTCAAGGTCCTCGAGATGTACGTCAACGGGATCAACAAGCCGCCGGTCTTCGACGATACCAAGATCGCCTCCGACACGAAGGCGTTCGAGCAGCAGCTGACCGCCATGTTCATGCGCGAATCAAACGTCATCGGCGACATCGCCGCGAACGCCCCGACGCTCAACTACGGCGCGGTGAAGCTGCCCACGACGACCCTCCACAGCACCGAGTCCTTCGACGTGGCGGCCTCCTCGCCCCACCAGCAGACCGCCTGGGACTTCATCCGGTTCCTGATGGACCTGCCCCAGCAGCAGTCGATCGCCACGATCTCGGGCTGGGTTCCCGCCCGGATCGACCTCGACTACTCCGCCCTGACCGCGCAGCAGCCCGCCTGGGCCGCGATGCTCGTCAAGGATCCCAACTACCAGGCCGGCTACCAGACCGACTACCTGCTGCCGGAATGGGACGAGATCGAGACCAAGCTGGCCACCCATCTCGTCGCGACCTACACCGACAAGTCCCTGGTCGACAATCCGACCGGCGCGCTGCAGCGTTTGCAGCAGTTCGCCGACGAGACGAACTCGATCCTGAAGGCCCACAACGACTTCGGGCAGTGAGCTCAATCCTCGGCGCTGAGTAGCGCCGAGCGTCCAGGAGAACCCCGGTCTCCGCGAGGCGTCCAGCGCCTCGTGGAGACCGGGCTCCGATTGCAGGGAGACCGATGACCGCACCGGGCACGATCACGAGGGGCTTCGACCGGGTTCGAGCCGGCCTGCCCTCCGTCCCGCCCCGCCGCCGCCGGCTGTACCTGTTCGCCTACGGCTTCCTGGCGCCGATCGTCGCCCTGTTCGCATTCCTGCGGATCTTCCCGATCCTGTACACGGTCGTCCTGGGATTCTTCAACTGGTCGCTGGTGAACCCCGACCACACGTTCGTGGGCCTCGACAACTTCACCAACCTGCTGAGCGACCCCAACTTCCAGACAGCGTTCCTCAACACGACGATCATCGCCATCGGCACGACGGTCGTATCGATCGTGCTGGCCTTCTTCGTGGCCGCGGTCGTGGCCTACGGTGGGGGCAAGATCGGCGGCCTGATCGAGATCCTGTTCTTCCTGCCGGTCGTCACCCCGCTCGTGCCGGCAACCCTCGGCTGGCGATCGATCCTGGACTACCAGCACGGCCTGCTGAACGCCATCTTCGGGGTCTTCGGCATCCCCAACCAGGCCTGGACCACCGATCCGACGCTGGCGATCGTGTCGGTCATCATGATCTCGGTGTGGGCCCAGGTGGGCTACAACATGATCATCCTGCTGGTCGGGATGCGCTCGATTCCGCGCCTCTATTACGAGGCCGCGGCGGTCGACGGCGCCAGCACCTGGCGCCAGTTCCGGCACATCACCTTCCCCCTGATGGTCCCGATCCTGCTGTTCGTGACGGTCATCACCACGATCCAGGCCTACAACGTCTTCACCCAGGTCTTCGTCCTTGCCTCCGACGTGCAGGGGGCGCCGGGCTACCTCGTGCCGGTCCTCGTCTACGACATCTTCCAGAACGGCTTCCGCTACTTCAACTTCGGCTATGCCGCGGCGGAGGCGGTCTACCTGTTCCTTGTCGTGATCGTCCTGATGCTCCTCCAGTTCCGGCTGTTCAACCGGCCGACGGACTAGGTGGCGACGAGATGAGCAACCGAACCCGCGGCCGGATCATCAAGCTGGTGATCCAGGTCGCCCTGATCGCGGTCGGCCTGGTCATGGTCTTCCCGCTGTTCTGGCTGATCAGCACGTCGCTCCGGCCGGCGCCCGAGCTCCTGGGCACGCCGCCAACGCTGCTGCCCCAGCACTGGACGCTCGACAACTACGCCAACGCGTTCGCCGCGGCGCCGTTCGGCACCTGGCTGATCAACAGCGTCGAGTTCGCCACGATCTCGACCCTGTTCATCCTGCTCACCTCGCTGATCGCCGGCTACATCCTGGCCAAGTTCAAGTTCCCGGGCAACAACTTCCTGTTCATCCTGATCCTGGCCACGGCGATCGTGCCGTTCGAGATCTACATGCTGCCGGTCTTCCTCGAGGTCCAGTCGCTGGGCCTGATCAACACCACGGCCGGCCTGATCCTGCCCTACGTCATCCTCAGCTACGGCATCTTCTTCATGCGCCAGAACGTCCTGGCCAGCGTGCCTGAGGAGCTCCTCGACGCCGCCCGGATCGACGGGCTGTCGGAGACCGGAATCATGATCCGGCTGGTGCCCCGGCTCCTGGCCCCGGCGATCAGCGCCCTGGCGATCTTCGCCTACCTGCAATCGTGGACCGCGTTCATCTGGCCCCTCCTCGTCCTGAACGACCAGAACCTCTTCCCGGTCCAGCTCGGTCTTGCCCAGTTCAACAGCAGCGTGTCGGTCAACTACGCCGTGCTCAGCGCGGGCGCCGTGGTGGCGATGGCCCCGACCGTCGTCGCCTTCATCATCCTGCGCCGGCGAATCATCGAGGGCGTGACCCTGACCGGCTTCAAGTAGGGGACCCGATGGACCGCACCTTCGACGTCGACCGCCTCCATGTCCGCTGCCTGGCGACGAGCGCGTCGATGGGCGCGACCGCGGCCCGGGACGTCGCCGCCCGGCTGCGCCGGCTGCTCGAGGAGCAAGCCGGTGTCCGGGCCGTCTTCGCCGCCGCGGCCTCGCAGGAGACGTTCCTGGACGCCCTGGCCCTCGAGCCCGGGATCGACTGGGGCCGGGTCGAGGTCCTCCAGCTCGACGAATACGTCGGCCTCGGCCTGGCCGATCCGCGCTCGCTCAGCCGCTGGCTCGCCAGGCGGGTGATCGGCCGCTTCGGCATCGGCCGCCCGACCTACATGCGCGGTGACGCGCCCGATCCGGCCGCCGAGTGCGACCGGTTCGAGGCGGAGGTCCGGGCCCGGCCGATCGACCTGGGCCTGATCGGAATCGGCATCAACGGCCACCTCGCCTACAACGACCCGCATGTGGCCGACTTCGCCGATCCGCGTGGCGTGCGGGTCGTGGAGATCGACCCGACGAGCCGCGCCCAGGCGGTCCGTGACGAGGCGTTCCCCGACGCGGCCTCCGTCCCGCACCTGGCCTTCACGATCACGATGTCGGCGCTGCTCGTGATCCGGACCCTGTCGATCGTCGTGCCCGGCGGCCACAAGGCGGCGGCCGTCGCCCGGACCCTGCTCGACCCCGTCTCGGCCGCGACGCCGGCCTCGGCCCTGCGCGGCCACCCGGATGCCACCCTCTACGTCGACCACGATGCGTTCGAGCTGGCCGCCGTCCGCCTGCCGGTGACGGCCGTCGAACCGCGATGACCGGCGGCCTGGCGATCGCGGCGGGCGGGGCGCTCGACTTCCTGTCGCTGGGCAGCGTCGTCGTCCGCCTTGATCCGGGCATCGTCCCGTTCCGCAAGGCGCGCGACGTCGCGATCCACGTCTCGGGTGGCGAGTACAACGTGGCCGCCGACCTGGCCGACTGCTTCGGGCAGCGGACGGCGATCGCCACGGCGATGGTCGACTACCCGATCGGGGCCCGGGTCGAGGAAGGCATCCGGTCGATGGGCGTCCGGCCGATCTATCGGCGGTTCGCCCACGACGGGGTCCGCGGCCCGAACATCGCCCACGTCTACAGCGATCGCGGCTTCGGCGTCCGGCCGCCGGTCGTCTTCTACAACCGGTCCGACGAGGCGGCCGCCCGCCTCGCCCCGGGCGACTTCGACTGGCCGGCGATCTTCGCCGACGGCGTCCGCTGGTTCCATACGGGCGGGATCTTCGCCTCGCTGTCGGCGACGACCTCCGAGCTGATGATCGAGGCGATGGTGGCGGCCCGCGCGGCGGGCGCCGTCGTCTCGCTCGACCTGAACTACCGGGCCAAGCTGTGGGCCCCGGAGGGTGGCAAGGCCCGCGCCCAGGCGGTCCTGTCGCGGATCGTCGAGCACGTCGACGTGCTGCTCGGCAACGAGGAGGACCTGCAGGCCGGTCTCGGCCTGGCCGGGCCGGAGGTGGCCGCCGTGTCGAGCCTCGACCCGAACGCGTTCCTGGCGATGATGGACGATCTCGTCCGCCGCTTTCCGCGAGTGCGGGTCGTGGCCACGACCCTGCGCGAGGTCCATTCCGCAAGCCGTCACACGTGGAGCGCGGTGGCCTGGGCCGACGGCAGCCCGCACGTCGCGCCGGTCATCGACCTGGCCGTCTACGACCGGGTCGGCGGTGGCGACGGCTTCGCGGCCGGCTTCATCTACGGGTTGCTCGCCGGGCACGAGGTCGAAGAGGCACTCCGCCTCGGCTGGGCCCATGGCGCCCTCGTCGCGACGTTCCCCGGCGATACGACGATGGCCACCCTCGACCAGGTCCGGGCGCTGGCCGAGGGTGGGTCGGCCCGGATCCAGCGCTGAGCCGGTCTCGGCCCGGTCGCTCTAGCCGGGCAGCTCCCGACCCGGCAGCTCCTGAGCAAGCCGGCGCGACGTCCGGCTGAGGATCACGCTGGCGACGACGATCGCACCCCCGACCAACTGGACCAGGCTGACCTGCTCGGCCAGGAGCAGGACGGCGAAGAGCACGCCGAGGAAGGCCTGGACGTACTGGTAGACGGCCGCCCGCGACGGGCCGATCCGGCCAACCGCCGTGAAGTACAGCAGGTTGGTGATCAGGCCGGTGGCCAGGATCGCGTAGGCCAGGGCCAGCCAGCCGGCGATCGTGATCCGGCCGAAGTCCTGGGCCAGGATCGAGGGCAGCGCGATCGGGGCGAGGATCAGCGTCCCGATCAACATCTCGTAGGTCAGGATCCGGTAGACGCTGTAGCGGATGAGCAGGGGCACGACCAGGATCGCCGCGATCGACGAGAACAGGACGTTGCCGAAGGCCAGTGCATCACCCAGCAGGCCCGACTGGAAGAGGCTCACGGCCGGGCCGCCGGCCACGATCAGGACGACCCCGACCAGGCCGATCAGGACGGCCAGCCAGTGCCGCCGGTTGGAGCGCTCGAGGCCCATGAGCGTGGCCACGACGACGGTCACGATCGGCGCCGTCGCCCCGAGAAGGGCGTTGTCCGAGGCGGTCGTGTAGGTCAGGGCGTAGACGAACGAGATCTGGCTCAGGGTCACCCCGAAGAAGCCGGCAACGATGAGCCGGGGCAGGTCCTCGCGGCGGACGCCGACCGAGCCCTCGCGCACGCGCAGGATGGCCAGCAGGAGCAGGCCGGCCGCCCCGAACCGGAAGACGGGCAGGGCCAGCGGCACGAACTGGCTGATCCCGTACTTGACGATCGAGTAGTTGAGCGCCCACAGGGTCACCGCCGCGAGCAGGATCACGTCGGACGAGCCGGACCTGGCGCGAACCCTGCGCCACGACCGCCCCGCCTCGGCCCGGCCCGGCTCGACCGCGACCGGGCTGGTCATCCGCCGGCGGCGCCCGCGACCCGGTGTCCGGCGAGGATCGTGGCGACGATCGCCGGATCGGAGCTGATCGTCTCCTGGCGGAAGACGGTCAGGGTGGCGGCCGCGCCGACGCGGACCCCCTCGTGACCGAGCCCGGCCGCGAGCCCCAGGAGCCGCGACGGGTTGGCGGTCACGAGCCGGACGGCGTCGCGCAGGGTCAGGCCGCCATGGCGGACGGCATTCCCGAGGCAGCCGGTCAGGGTTGCCACCGATCCGGCCAGGTAGGGCGTGCCGCGCAGGATCAGGCGCCCGGACGGGAGCAGCTCGACCTCGCCGCCGACCGCCGAGGCATAGACCCCGGCGGGCAGGCCGGCGATCGCCAGGGCATCCGAGACGAGCACGGTCCGCTCGATCCCCTTGGCCCGGAGCACGGTCCGGATGACGGCCGGTGGCAGGTGATGGCCGTCGAGGATGAAGCCGGCCGTCAGGCGGTCCTCGGCGAGCTGGTCCCAGACGTAGTTCGGGTGGCGGGGGAGGGTCGCGTGGGCGCCGTTGCCGAGGTGGGTGGAGCTGCGCGCGCCGGCATCCACGGCCGCCCGGATCTGGTCGCCGCTGGCCGCCGTGTGGCCGATCGAGGCGACGACCCCGTCGGCCACGATCGCCTCGATGTACGGGATCGCCTCGTCGTACTCGGGCGAGACGGTGATCATCCGGATCCGCCCCTTGGCCGCGGCCTGCCAGCGCCGGTACTCGGCGATATCGGGCGGCCGGACGTGCTCGAGGGGATGGGCTCCGCGCGGCCCGTCCTCGCGAGCGATGTGCGGTCCCTCGACGTGGATCCCGACAATCGCGGCGGCAATCAGCGGGTCGGCCTCGCAGGCCTCGGTGATCGCCCCGAGCGAGCGCACGATCCGCTCCTCGGACTGGGTGCAGATCGTCGGGCAGACGGCGGTCGTGCCCCACGGCCAGAGCGCCCGGACCATCCCGTCGACGGCCTCGGGCCCGGCATCCGCCGCGTTGGGGTCGTGGCCGCCGAAGCCATTGACCTGGATGTCGAGCCAGCCGGGTGCGATCCAGGCATCCGACGCCGGCGCTCGGCTGAGCCGTTCGATGGCCGCCACGATGCCCTGGCGGATCACGATCCGGACCGCTCCGCCATCCTCGATCAGTCGCCCCTCGAGCTCGAGCTGCGGGGCTCCGGCATGCATCGCCGGCACGGGGACCTGGGCCATGTCCTGCTCCCTCAGCGGCACGCCTGGGCGCCGCGCACGACGTTGGGACACGTCGCAAATTGTTGACTGACCGACAATAGACCTTCCGCCCGACGCTCACACACGGGACATCGTGCGGGCCACGCGCCCGGCCGGCCGGGCGGCGTCAGCGCGGTGCCGGCGGCTCGTCGAGCAGCGTCACCGGGTCGCCCAGCCGGATCGCACCAGGGGTCACGACGGTCGCCCAGATCCCGAACGGCAGCGGCTCGGTCGTCGACAGGTGGCCGCGGGTCGTCGCGAGCAGCTCGAGCGTGTCGAGGCTGCGCCGGCCGGTCCGCGGGTCGTGGGTCGTCACCGCGCACCGGCCGATGTTGCCGTGTGGCTCGACGACCACCTCGCCCAGCCGGACCCGGCGGCCGAGCCAGGCGTCCTCGGCATACGCCGCGACCCCGTCGACCACCGCCGACAGCCGGAAGCGGCGCGGATCGAGCGGCTCGTCCAGCCCGGCCGCCGCGGCCAGGGCGGCCAGCGAGCCGCGGGACACGATCGAGAAGCCGCCGCCCTCGTCCGCCCGGTCGATCCCGCCACCGTCGAGGTCCAGCCGGACGAGGCGGACCGGCTGGCCGGACCAGCGGCTGAGGGCGGCCGAGAATGGACCGTCGACCTCGTGGACCGCCCGCCCCGCCCCGAAGAAGATCGCGTCGAATGCAGGCCCGAGGCGGATGTCGTCGCCGACGACCGAGCCGTCCGGGAAGCGCAGGGCGAGGTGCTCGGGCTCCGCCTGGACCGCGGGCACGATCGTGGCCAGGGGGCCGATCCGCTTGCCGTTGACGAGCCGGCCCTGGGGGTCGACCAGGGCATAGCGTCGATCGCCGGCAATCCCGCCCGGGCCGACCTGGACCGTCGCCGGCTCATCGAGGGCCATCGACTTGACCGGCGCCCGGGCAAGCCAGGCGACCTCAGCCAACGTTCACCCCGACGATGCCCAGGACCCCCACTCCGAGCAGGATCAGGTCGAGGGCGATGACCAGGCCGACGGCGACCCAGGCGACGACGTTCGCGATCCGCCCGTTGGCGTGGCTGCCCATCAGGGTCCGGTCGTTGACGAGCAGGACCATGAACACGAGCACGATCGGCAGGAGCAGGCCCTGGAGGTACTGCGACGAGAGGATGACCGGCAGCAGGCTGATCCCCGGGATCAGGACGACGAGGGCGCCGGCGAACAGGACGAAGCTGTAGATCCCGAAGAACGCCCGGGCGTCGCTGAAGCGCTTGCCGACGCCCGACTCCCAGCCGAAGGCCTCGCAGATCACGAACGAGGTCGAGATCGGCATGATCGTCGCCGCCAGCACGCTGGCCCCGAACAGGCCGAACGCGAACAGGGCCGAGGCGAGGTCGCCGGCGACCGGCTTGAGGCCCAGCGCCGCGTCGCTGGCCGAGTTGATCGTGCCCCCGACGGCATGGATCGTGAGCGCGGTGGAGATCACGATGAACACCGCGATCACGTTGGTCCAGACCGCTCCGCCGACCGAATCGACCTGCTCCAGGACGAGCTCGTCCTCGCCGATGCCCTTCTCGGCGACGGCGCTCTGGAGGTAGAACTGCATGTACGGCGTGATCGTCGTCCCGACGACCCCGACGATCAGCAGCAGGACGCTGCCCGACAGCCCGCCCAGGCTGGGCGAGATCAGGGCGTGGCCGACCTGGCCCCAGTCGGGGTGGGCGAGGAAGGCCGAGAAGATGTAGCTCACGAAGACCAGCGCGATCGCCAGGAAGACCCGCTCGACCGTGCGGTAGCTCGAGAACAGGACGAGGCCCCAGATCAGGACCGCGACGAGGGGCACCGTGAGGTAGCGCGAGATCCCGAAGATCTCCAGGGCGGCGGCCGCGCCCGAGAACTCGGCCACGGTGTTGGCCACGTTGGCGACGAGCAGGACGAGCATCGCGAAGGCCGTCCAGCGCACGCCGAAGCGATCCCGGATCAGGTCCGACAGACCCTGCCCGGTGACCACCCCCAGGCGGGCGGCGATCTCCTGGACGACGGCCAGGATGATGATCGTGATCGGGAAGATCCAGAGCAGGCCGAGGCCGGTCTGGGCGCCCATCACGCTGTACGTGGTGATGCCGCCGGCATCGTTGCCGGCCACGCCGGCGATCAGTCCGGGGCCCATGACTGCGAGGAACGCGAGCAGGCCGCGGCGGCCCCGGAAGCGGCCCCGCAGGCGCAGGAACTCGCGGTTGTCGATCCGGTCGCGGAGCCGGCCGAGCAGGCCGATCTGGGGCGGCCGCCCGGATCGCCGCCGGCGCTCGGCCGGATGGCGCCAGGTCGACACGGCCCGCCGGGCGCCGGTCTCGGCCTGGCGGGCAACGCCCCGGACGGTCGGCAGCTGGGGCATCGCTCGGTCCCGGCCCGCTGGTCCGGCCTAGCCGCGCGCGAAGAGGCGCGGCAGGCGCCGCTTCCAGGCGGTGGGCAGGACCGTGTCCAGGGCATCGTCCACGGTCACGATGCCGGCCAGCCGGCCGTCCTCGTCGATGACCGGCACCGCCAGCAGGTTGTAATGGGCGACGACCTCGGCCACCTCGTCCTGGCCGGCCAGCACGCCGACCGCGACCGGCTCGCGGATCATCACGTCGCCGATCGTGGTCCCCGGGGCGGCCACGATCAGGTCGCGCAGCGACAGCACGCCGACCAGCCGGCCGTCGTCGTCGGTCACGTAGACGTAGTAGATCGTCTCGGCGTTCGGTTCGAGCTGGCGGAGCATGTCGATCGTCTCGGCCGCCGTGAGGTGAGCCGGGACCGCCACGAACTCGGTGGTCATGATCCCGCCGGCCGAGTCCTCGGGGTAGCCGAGGAGCTCCTGGACCTCGGCCTTGTCGTCCTTCTCCATCAGGGCGAAGATCTCGTCGCGCGTCGTCTGGGACAGGTCGGCGACGAGGTCGGCGGCGTCATCCGGCGACATCTCCTCGAGGATGTCGGCCGCCCGCCCGGGCTCGAGGTCCTCGAGCACCTCGACCTGGGTCTCGGGCTCCATCTCCTCGATCGCGTCGGCCACCGCATCGTCGCCGAGCGAGGCGAGGACTCCGGCCCGGTCGCGCGGCGCGAGCTGGTCGATGATCGTGGCCAGGTCGGCCGGGTGGAGCTCGGCCAGGCCGGCGTGGGGCACCCGCAGCTTGATCGAGGCGATCGAGGTCTCGACCGGGTCGACGTCCTCCCAGTCGATGTACTTCTCGGGCACCTGGACCCGCAGGTTGCGAGCGATCGTGCGCATCCCGCCCTCGACGCCCAGCCGGCGGAGGAGGCCGGACGCGCCCACGTCGACCGCCACGAGGTGCAGGGCACCCTCGACCTCGTCGAGGCGCAGGTCATTGACCCGGACGACCTTGCGCCCGTCGATGTCGACGATCTGCTTGTCCATCAGGTCGGCGCGCAGGAGGATCTCGTCCGGGCGCTGGTGGAACTTGCCCAGGTCCATCGTCAGGGTGCTGAGCTTGGCGCCCGAATCGTCGAGCCGGTCGACCGACGTCCAGGGCAGGAAGATCCGCCGCCGGTCGGTTTCGACCACGAGGCCGGTCACGGGCGGGTAGCGATCGCCGACGGCGACGATCAGGTCGGCAACCTTGCCGATCGGCTCGTCGCTCCTGTCCCGGACGGGCCGGCCGATCACCTGGCTCAGGTAGAGCATCTACCACCTCGGCGGGGCCGCCCCGCGCGTCGGTGGCGCACGCCTCGAAGGCGTGCCGCCGTCAGCGAGCGAGACGGACCGGGTGTTGGCGGGCGCCGTTGGCGCGGTCCGTGGCCGTAGCCCGGCACGCTGGCGTCCCTCGACTGGGTCCTGACTCCACGAGAGGAGTGGTCCTCCGGTGCTGGCTGGGAAAGGTCCCGGGCGGGCTGATCTGGGGGCGGCCGGTGCCGCACGGGACAGGCACGAGTGTAGTCGCCCGATTCGAACGGGGTCAACCCGCGGGCCGCCGCCGGTGAACGGGCTGTGGCCCGGTTCGGCTGCGGCCCGGTTCGGCCTTCCGTCGCCCGAGGTCGGCCTTCCGTCGCCCGAAGTCGACCTTCGTCGCCGAGTTCGGCCTTCCGTCGCCCGAGTTCGCAGGAATTCCGCCGGGAGCGGCACTGCAGTTGGGATTCGGCCCTGACGACAGCCAGGTGACCGCCAGGAGCCAGGCGTTCGTGCGCCGCCGCGCTCAGATCCGGCGGTTGCCGTGGACGTCCCTCCCTTGGGTCGTCCGCAACGCGCCTGGGGGCGGAATTTCGACGAACTCTGTGTCGCCGCGAAGCGCAACGGCCGTCCGCACCGAGGGCCGCCGCGGCGACGGGCGATGGCATGGCGCTCCACGCTTGACCTTCAAGTGACTTGAAGGTGTACCGTCCGGGCATGAACGTTTCCGAGCTGGCCGGCCGGGCCGGCGTGGCACCGTCCGCGGTGCGCTGGTACGAGTCGGCCGGGATCCTGCCCCGGGCGGCCCGCCGCCCGAACGGCTACCGCGAGTACGGCGCGGACGACCTGGCCAGGCTGCGCCTCGTCGTCAGCCTGCGCCGCCTCGGGCTGGGACCCGCCGAATCCGGCCGGCTCGCCCGAATCTGCCTCGAACGCGACGCGACGGACCTCGACCTGGGGCCGCTGATCGCCTCGCAACGGGCGGCGATCGCCCGCGGGCGTGACGACCTCGATCGCCTGGAAGGCGAGCTGATCGATCTCGAATTGACGCTGGCGGCGGTCGGCCGAGCGTCGAAGGAGGGTAGCCACGTGTCCGATGTCCCGATCCGGGTCCTGTTCGTGTGCACGGGCAACAGTGCCCGGAGCCAGCTGGCGGAAGCGCTCCTCGAACGGATCGGTGGATCCGACTTCGAGGTCGAATTGGCGGGGACCGAGCCGCGCGGCGTGAACCCGTTCGCGATCCAGGTCCTGGCCGAGGCCGGCATCGACTGGTCGGCGGCCCGCAGCAAGTCGGTCGACGAGTTCCTCGACCAGCCGTTCGACTACGTCATCACCGTCTGCGACCGGGCCCGCCAGTCGTGCCCCGTCTTCCCGGGCCAGCACAACTCGCTCCACTGGGGGCTCGAGGATCCGGCCGAGGTCGAGGGGACCGATGCCGAGGTGCTGGCCGCCTTCCAGCAGACGTACCTCGAGCTTGTCCAGCGGATCCGGCCGTTCGTCGAGGTCGCCCTGAGGGCCGTCGGACGAAACCGGCGGCCGGCGTTCGCCGGGTGACGAGCCGGACCTCTCCGAGCCAGGGCTCGAACAGCGCGATCGTCTGTGGTGCCGCCGCTGCGACATTCGCGGCGACGTGGTGACCCGCCTGCTGGCAAGGCTGGAGGATTTCCGGCTCCTGCCCTTCTTCGTGATTGCGAGCATGGCGATCGGCGTCGTCATCGGTAACGATCTCAGGATCTCCGACTTTGCCCTCACGCCGCCGATCGACTCGATCAAGGCCATCATCGGCGGGACCTTTCAGGCAACCGTCCCAAACGTCATCTCATTGGGCGTCCCGATCGGCCTGTTCGCAATGATGTACCCAGCGATGACCAACATCCGGCTCGACGAGGTCGGGACGGCCGTCCGATCGCCGCGCCAGCTGTTCGTATTGCTGGGCTTCAATTACCTACTCGCGCCGTTCGTGATGCTGGCCTTGGCCAACGTGTTCGTGACTGACCCGGAGCTGCATACGGGCCTCGTGCTATACGGTCTCGCCCCATGCATCGCGATGGTCATCATCTTCACGTACCTTGCGCGCGGGAACGCCGCGATGGCCCTCGTCTTCGTGGCTCTGAACTCGGTCATCCAGATGATCCTCATCCCGGTCTACGCCCGACTCCTGATCGGGAATGTCGAATTCGACGTCTGGGTCGTCGCCGAGAGCGTCGTCCTCTACCTCGGCCTCCCGCTCGTCCTCGGCGTGTTGACGCGGTTTGTCGTCACGCGCCGGGGTGGCGAGGCAGCGATGGACCGCGTCAAGCCCGGGCTGAGCGCGCTATCGATCCTCGGCCTGCTCTTCACGCTGATCGTGATGTTCGCGCTCAAGGGTGACCTGATCCTGCAGCGACCCGGCATCGTCGTCGAAATGGCCGTACCCATGATCTTGTTCTTCATGATCATGTTCTTCGTGGTGCTGTTCGTTGGCTGGCGCCTTCGGTTCAGCTACCCCGATGCGGTGGCCGTGGCGTTCAGCGCCACCGGTCGTGATTTCGAGATCGCGATCGCGATCGCCATCACCGCCTTCTCGCCGACCGTTGCCCTGGCAACGGTCGTCGGGCCGCTGATCGAGGTGCCCGTGATGCTGTTTCTTGTGTGGGCGGCAACGCACCTCGGCCGACGCTGGTTCGGGGTCCGGCCGGGCACGGCCAGGGCGAGCGCGCCCATCGCCTAGCAGCAGCCTCCCTCGCCGCAGCAACCGCCTGCCACCACGATCCCGTCGCGCGGTGCCAGGTCGATGAGCGCCGGTGCGCCGGCCGGCTTCGTCGCCTTGATGATGGCAGCGTGCATCCCGTCGCCAACCGCGTGGGTCGCGCTGATCGAGACATCGGCCAGCCCGACGGCCGTCAGGCCGGCTGCGTACTCGCCGAACGACAGGGCCCCCGCGATGCAGCCGACGAACGAGCCACGCTCGGCCCGTTCCGCGGCCGTCAGCCGATCGTCGGCCACGATGTCGCTGATCCCCAGCCGGCCACCCGGGCGCAGGACGCGGGCAATCTCGGCGAAGACCGCCGCCTTGTCGGCGGCCAGGTTCACGACGCAGTTGCTGATGACGACATCGATCGACCCGGCCGGCAGGGGGATTGCCTCGATCTGGCCCTTGAGGAACTCGACGTTGGTCGCTCCCGCCTCGGCGGCGTTGCGCCCGGCCAGGGCGAGCATCTCGTCGGTCATGTCCAGGCCGAACGCCCGTCCGGTCGGGCCCACGCGGACCGCGGACAGGAGGACGTCGATGCCCCCGCCCGATCCCAGGTCGAGGACTCGCTCACCGGGCAACAGGTCGGCAACGGCTGTCGGATTGCCGCAGCCGAGGGAGGCCAGGACGGCCGCCTCGGGCAGGCCGTCGCGCTCGAGGGCGCTGTACAGCTCCGCCCCGATCCCGTCCTCGGTCGTGCAGCAGGCCGTTCCCGTGGCGAGCACGCTGATCGCCGACTGGGCGTAGCGCTCACGAACGGCGGCGTGGATCTGGTCGGTCATCGTTGACTCTCCCTGGTCGATGGCGATATGGGTTGTATCGATGATTGACTATATATACCATCGTCAATATAGTGCCTGGGATGAAGCTCCATCCCGACCCTGACCTCCTCCTCCTCCAGGCGGCGGCCGACCCAGCTCGCCTGGCGATCCTGCGCCAGCTGAGCGCGACCGCCGAGGTCTGCGCCTGCAACCTGACCGATTGCTGCGACCTGAGCCAGCCGACTGTCTCGCACCACCTCAGGGTGCTCAGGGAGGCCGGCTGGGTGTCGACCGAGCGGCGCGGCACCTGGATCTTCTACCGGATCCGGCCCGAGGCGGCCGCCCGCTTCCGGCGGCTGGCCGCCGGGATCGAGCCGAGCAGCGCTCCGGCGATCGCCGCCGCGGGTCCCGGCGGGCGGCAGCTATCCGTCGTCCAGCTCTAGCTCAGCGGGTCGCGAGCGAGCCGAGCAAGGCGTCCGGGCATGACCGTGGACGCCCGCCCTCGAACCGCTGGCTGAGAGCATGGACGCCGGCCGTCCTCGAACCACCGATGAATGGCGGCGCCGCGCAGAAGATTGGGCCCGTTCCGCCGCTCCGCGACCGGGAGTTCGCAGGAATGTCGCCGGTGGCGGAATTGGGGACGAGATTCGGCCCGTTCGGCGGTCGACCGACCGCCCGCGGCGCCCCGCCACGCTCGGATTCGGCGTTCGTCGCGACGGCTCGCTCGTCAGGTGTTCCGCAAGGCACCTGGGGGCGGAATATCGACGAACCTCAGCCGCCGGGAGCCGCCGGGAGCCGCCGGGAGCCGCCGGGAGCCGCCGCGGGGCCAGGAGCGGCCCGGAGCCGCCGCGGGGCCAGGAGTCGCCGCCAACAGCCGCTTCGGCGCCAGGAGTGACCGCCGGCAACCGTCGGACGCGGCCACGACCCAGCTCAGCGGGTCGCGAGCGAGCCTGTCTCCGTGGCGATCCGGTCCAGGGCGACGTGCAGCGCGGAAGGGCCGGGTTCGGTGCGACCGCAGCGGTTGCAGAGCCACTCGTCCTCGTCCACGCCGGGCAGGTCGACGCACGTCAGCCGGCCACGGGGCCCGGTGATGATCGCCCGGCGAAGGCCGAACCATTCGACGGCCCCGCACGCAGGGCAGTGCGCAGTGATTCGGCGGCGCGCGTCAGCCAAGGGTCGAGTGTCCTCCAGCGGTTTCCCGGCCGCCTGGGGTTTCCCGGGCGGCTATCTTCACCGCCGCTCCCCGGACTGTCCATCGGGCATCCGACCTAGTTCGGTCGGGACGTTGGTCTCGGTCCGGTCGCGCTAGGCGCCGCTCCGGCCCCGGTCGCTGCCCTCACCGACGAGGTGGACCTCGACCTCGGGCAGCTCATCGAGGACCTGGTCGGCGATGGCAGGCGCGAACCGCCGGCCGATGCCGCCGCGCGACTCCCGGCC
Source organism: uncultured Chloroflexia bacterium (assembly GCA_963727055.1). GTDB lineage: Bacteria > Chloroflexota > Limnocylindria > Limnocylindrales > CSP1-4 > Palsa-1033. The sequence goes on along the minus strand of CAVSEN010000002.1, from coordinate 279,565 downwards.
GAGGACGACGTGGGTGACCCGCAGGCTGCGGCCGAGGTCGACGATCCCGCCGACCAGGTTGCCGGCCGGCTGCTGGACCACCTCCGCCCCGAGGTCGACGGCGTAGTCGAGGTGCTCCTGGAGGTCGCGCGCCCGGTCGAACGGCAGGCGTTCGACCGACGGGGTCTGGATCACCGCGGCGGTCAGGCCCGCGCCGAGCGCGGTCGCCAGCATCGCCCCGCGACGCAGCGCGCGCCGGCTGATCGACCGGTCGTCGACGATCACCAGGACGCGCTCGCTCACCGGACGGAGCTGGTTCAGGCCGCGCTGGCTGACGATCTCCTCGAGCTGCTCGTCGACGGCCCGGGTCACGAACCGGAGCGACAGCTCGCGCAGGGCGGTCAGGTTCGGCTCGGTGAAGAACCGGTCGAGGGCCACCCGAGCTCGCTCCGGTGGGTAGACATTGCCGTGCCGGATTCGCTGGCGAAGGGCGTGCGGGCTCATGTCGACGAGCTCGACCTCGTCGGCGCCCTCGACGAGGGCATCGGGCAGGCGCTCGTTGACCGGCGCCCCGACGATCGTGGCCACGGCATCGGCCACCGATTCGAGGTGCTGGACGTTGCACGTGCTGATGACGTCGATCCCGGCCGCCCGGATCAGCTCGACGTCCTGCCAGCGCTTCTCGCGCGCCGAGCCGGGCACGTTGGTGTGGGCCAGCTCGTCGATCAGGGCGACCGCCGGGTGACGGGCGATGATCGCATCGGTGTCCATCTCCTCGACCTGGACGCCCTGGTACTCGACCCGGATCCGGGGCACGACCTCGAGGCCCTCGATCAGGGCGGCCGTCCGCGGCCGGCCGTGGACCTCGACGTAGCCGACGACGACGTCGGTCCCGCGCTCGAGCCGGCGATGACCCTCCTCGAGCATCCGGTACGTCTTGCCGACGCCAGGCGCCATGCCCAGGTACAGGCGGAGCCGGCCACGTTCTGGCCGGCTTTCCGCTGCAACCCGGGCGAGCATCTCGTCGCCGGTCGGTCGATGGTCGTCGCGATCCGTTGTCATCCGCCGAGCCTCATGACTTCGTCGTCAGCAATCCGTCCAGATCGAGGTTGAGCTCGAGGACGTTGACGATCGGCTCGCCGATGAACCCGAACAGGGGCTGGGTCGTGTGCCGGGCGACCACGGCGCGCACGGCATCGACGGTCATCCCCCGGGCGGCCGCCACCCGGGCCACCTGGTACTCGGCGCCGGCCGGGCTGATGTCCGGATCGAGGCCCGATGCCGATGCGGTCACGAGGTCCACGGGGATCGGGGCATTGCCATTGGCTGCCCGGAGCCGGTCGACCTGGGCCGTGATGGCATCGATCAGGGCCGAGCTCGTCGGTCCGAGGTTGGACCCGGCGCTCGCGGTCCCGTCGTAGCCGCCCGGATTGCTCGCCGTCGCCCCGGCGTCGGACGGTCGGCCCCAGAAGTACTTCGGCTGGTCGAAGGACTGGCCGATCAGACTGGACCCGACGGCCTTGCCGTCGACGGTGATCAGTGAGCCGTTGGCCTGCGAGGGAAAGGCGACCTGGGCGATGAGGGTCACGGCCGCCGGGTAGATGACCCCGGTGATGACGGTCAGGGCCACCAGCAGGGCGATGGCCGGGACCAGGACGTGTCGGACGAAGGTCTGCATTGGATCGATACCCCTAAGCGAGGTGGAGCGCGGAGACGATGATGTCGATCAGCTTGATCCCGAGGAACGGCGCGATGATCCCGCCGAGACCGTAGATCAGGAGGTTGCGCTGGAGCAGGACGCTCGCCGGGGCGGGTCGGAAGCCGACACCGCGGAGGGCCAGCGGGATCAGCGCGATGATGATCAGGGCGTTGAAGATGACCGCCGACAGGATGGCGCTCTGGGGCGTCGACAGCCCCATGATGTTGAGCGAGTTCAGCTCCGGGTAGACGCTGACGAACATCGCCGGCAGGATCGCGAAGTACTTGGCCACGTCGTTGGCGATCGAGAACGTGGTGATCGAGCCGCGGGTGATCAGGAGCTGCTTGCCGATCGCGATGACCTCCAGCAGCTTGGTCGGGTCGGAGTCGAGGTCGACCATGTTGGCCGCTTCCTTGGCCGCCGAGGTGCCGCTGTTCATGGCCAGCCCGACGTCGGCCTGGGCGAGGGCCGGCGCGTCGTTCGTGCCGTCGCCGGTCATCGCCACGAGGTGGCCGTCGGCCTGCTCCTGGCGGATGAAGCCGATCTTGTCCTCGGGCTTGGCCTGGGCGATGAAGTCGTCAACGCCGGCCTCGCGGGCGATCGTCGCCGCCGTGCGCGGGTTGTCGCCGGTGACCATGACCGTCCGGATGCCCATCTTGCGGAACTCGGCGAACCGCTCGACGAGGCCCTCCTTGACGGTGTCCTTGAGCTCGATCAGCCCGAGCGCCCGGCCATTGCGGCGGAGTGCCAGGGGCGTCGCCCCGAGGTCGGCGATCCCGTCGGCGGCCGCCAGCGTCTCGGCCGGCATCGGCCCGTCGAGGTCCGCGCTGATCGCGTCGACGGCACCCTTCAGGATCACGGTTCCGTCGGTCGTCCGGACGCCGCTCGTGCGGGTCTCGGCCCGGAACGGGATCTCCTCGGCGATCGTGGCGTTCAGCGCGGCGTAGCCCGCCGCGTCGTCCGGACCCCCCGCTGCACCCAGGGCGGCGAGCCGCTTGCGGGCGAGCTCGACGATCGAGCGACCCTCGGGCGTCTCGTCCTGGATCGAGGCGACGAGCGCCGTGGTGACGGCATCGACCTCGGTCACGCCCGGGGCGGCCGTGATCGACGCGGCCAGGCGGTTGCCGTAGGTGATCGTGCCGGTCTTGTCGAGGAGGATGACGTCGATGTCGCCGGAGGCCTCGACCGCCCGGCCGCTCATCGCCAGGACGTTGAACCGGGCGACCCGGTCCATGCCCGCGATGCCGATCGCCGACAGCAGGCCGCCGATCGTGGTCGGGATGAGGCACACGAGGAGGGCCACGAGGGCCACCGTGTCGATCGTGGCGCCGGCATACGAGCCGAACGGGCGGAGGGTGACGACCGCCATCAGGAAGATCACGGTCAGCCCGGCGAGCAGGATCGCGAGCGCGATCTCGTTCGGCGTCCGCTGGCGCTTGGCACCTTCGACGAGGGCGATCATCCGGTCGAGGAACGTCTCGCCGGGATTGGCCGTGACCGTGATCACCAGGCGGTCGCTGGTCAGGGTCGTGCCGCCGGTCACCGAGCTGCGGATGTCCGTCCCGGGCTCCTTGAGGACCGGGGCCGACTCGCCGGTGATCGCCGACTCGTTGACGAAGCCGATGCCTTCGATCACGTCCCCGTCGCCGGGGATCGTCTCGTTGGCCTCGACGACGATCACGTCGCCCTTGTGCAGCTCGGACGACCCGACGGCCTCGAGCGTGCCATCGGGCTTCCGTCGATGGGCCGTCGTCTCCGAGCGCGTGCGCCGCAGGGTTGCGGCCTGGGCCCGTCCGCGGGCCTCGGCGACCGCTTCGGCGTACGTCGCGAAGAGGACCGTGAACCACAGCCAGATCCCGATCTGGACCTGGAACCCCAGCCCGGCCGGGCCGGACGTTGGCTCGAAGCCGGTGGCGTTGGCGATCGCGATCAGGGTCACCAGGGCGGCCGTGATCTCGACTACGAACATGACCGGGTTCTTGATCAGCATCCGTGGATCGAGCTTGCGGAACGCCTGGGGCAGCGCCGCGCGGAGGAGATCCGGGTCGAGCACGCCCTTGGGCCGGGGGGCCTCGCCGGACGGCTTGCTCCCGCCCAGGGTGACGAAGCGCTGGAAGCGCCGGGTGCCGCGACCGAGGTCGACCGACATCAGGTGACGCGTGAGGCTCATGGCGTTAGAAGACCTTTCCGGCGTTCTGGAGGAGTTGTTCGACGATCGGGCCCAGGGACAGGGCCGGGAAGAACGTCAGGGCGCCGACGACGATCACCACCCCGATCAGCAAGACCGACCACAGGACGCCCGTCGTGGGGAACGTCCCCAGGGACGGGGCGACCCGCCGCTTGGCGGCCATCGATCCGGCCAGGGCCAGGATCGGCACGATCATCCCGTAGCGACCGATCAGCATCGCCAAGGCCCCGGTGATGTTGTAGAAGGGCGTGTTGCCGGTCAGCCCGGCGAAGGCCGAGCCGTTGTTGCCGGTCTGGCTCGAGAAGGCGTACAGGATCTCGCTGAAGCCATGGGGCCCCTTGTTGAGCGGCCCGGCCAGGCCCTCGGGCAAGGCCGTCGCGAGCGCCGTGAAGCCGAGGATGCTCGCTCCGAGCACGAGCGCCGTGATCATCGCCATCTTGATCTCGAAGCTCTCGACCTTCTTGCCCAGGAACTCGGGCGTCCGGCCGACCATCAGCCCGGCGATGAACACGGCCAGGATCGCCCCGATCACGAGCATCCCGTAGATGCCCGCGCCGATCCCGCCGGGCGAGATCTCGCCGAGCTCCATGTTGAACAGGGGCACGAGGCCGGCGATCGGCTGGAAGCTGTCGTGCCAGGCATTGATGGCGCCCGTGCTGGTGCCCGTCGTCGCGGCCGCGAACAGGCCGCCGACGGCCGCTCCGAAGCGGGTCTCCTTGCCTTCCATGTTGCCCAGCGCCTGGTCGATGCCGGCCGGGAACAGGGAATTGCCGGCCGCTTCGCTGTGCATCGCGATCACGGCCCCGACGACCAGGATCGCCGCCATCGCGCCGAAGATCGTCCAGCCCTGGCGCCGGTTGCCGGCGTAGCGGCCGAAGGTGAAGGTCAGCGAGAACGAGCAGGCCAGGAGGGCCGCGATCTCGAGCCAGTTGGTCAGCCCGGTCGGGTTCTCGAACGGGTGGGCCGAGTTGGCGTTGAAGAAGCCGCCCCCGTTGTTGCCCAGCTCCTTGATCCATTCCTGGGAGGCGATCGGGCCGAGCGAGATCGTCTGCTGGACGCCCTGCAGGGTGGTCACGGTCTGGGGACCGTTCCACGTCTGGGGCACGCCCTGCCAGACGAGGATCAGGGCGCCGATGATCGAGATCGGCAGGAGGATGTACAGGACGCCCCGGGTCAGGTCGACCCAGTAGTTGCCGAGGGTCTTGACGCTGCGCCGGGTCAGGCCCCGGATCAGGGCGATCGCGACGGCCAGGCCGGTCGCCGCAGAGGTGAAGTTGCGCACGGCCAGGACGCCGGCCTGGGTCAGGTAGCTGACCCCGCGTCTCGCCCGAGTAGTTCTGCCAGTTCGTGTTCGTCTCGAAGCTGACCGACGTGTTGAACGCCAGGTCCGGCGTCATGGGGCCGACGTGGCCTGGGTTGAGGGGCAGCACGTCCTGGAGCCGGAAGACGACGTAGCCGGCAACGACCGCCACCGCGGCCATCACCAGGACGGCGATCGTGTAGCCCTTCCAGCTCATCTCGGCCGTCGCATCGATCCCGCACACGCGATAGACGACGCGCTCGACGGGTCGAAGCACCGGGCTGAGGAAGACGCGCTCGCCTTCCATCACCTTGTGGATGTACCCGCCCAGCAGTGGCGTGATGAGCAGGATCGCCAGGGCGATGCTGGCCAGGGTCAGGACGTCATTGAGGGCCATTGATCAGAAATCCTCAGGGCGGAGGAGAGCCCAGATCAGGTAGACAAAGACGAAGATCGTCGCGATTGCGGTGATCAGCTCGATCAGGTTCATCAACGCACCCGGTCGCACAGCCACAGGTAGCCGGCAAAGGCGGCGACCGCGGCAATCGCAATCAACAGGATCTCGAGATCGTTCACCCAATCACCTCAGCTGAGCCGGGCGCGTCCGATCCGCCGTCGCCCGCGCTGATGCGGGCGACGCACGACGTCAGGAGCGCCATCGATACCGGCTTGGGCAGGTAGCCGGCAACCTTGAACTCGCGCAACCGTTCCGGCCGGATCTGGGTCCCGCTCATGATCACGACCGGCGGCGACCCGGCGGCAACCAGGCTGTCGTCGCGCAGCAACGACCAGCCCGAGTCGTCGGGCAGGTTGATGTCGAGGATGAGCAGGGCGGGCCGGAGGCCGCCGTCGAGGAGGCGATGGGTCGCCTCCACCGAGCCGGCCGTCGCGACCTTGTAGCCGTGGGCCCGCAGGTGGCGACCGATCAGGTCGACGAAGGCCTCGTCGTCGTCGACCAGCAGGATCGTCCCGCCAGGCGACGTGTCAAGCATCCGTGTCGTCCCGATCGATGCGCCGGACCCGGATGTCGCAGCGGCTCTCCTCGGTCTGCCAGAGCGGATCGAGGATGACCCCGGCCAGCTCGGCGGCAGCCGCTGAACGGTCCAGGACGGCGGGCCCGAACTCCAGGCCGATCACCGTGACGGCCGGGGCGCCTCCGCCCTCGACCATCCGGATCGCGCCGGCGACCAGGTCGAGCTCGCGCTCGATCGCCCGCTGGGTCACGCCCGGATCGAGATGGCTGGTGGTGTCCATGGCTCAACGATTGCAGCCAGGGCCAAGAGGCCAGCCGCGCCGGCCGGCACCTACCGCTCAAGGATCACTCAATCCGGGGCGGTCACCCGGTAGCCGACGCCCGGCTCGGGCACGATCAGGGCGGCCAGCCGGCCGTCAGGGTCGGCTCGCCGGATCTTGCGCCGGATCTGGCCGACGTAGACGTGGACGTAGTGGGCCTCGTCGCCGTAGGTGCTGCCCCACACGGCCCGCAGGAGCCGGCCGTAGGTGACCAGCCGGCCGGCGTTCTCGACCAGGACCCGCAGGACGTCGAACTCGAGCGGCGTGAGGTGGAGCGCGGCCCCATTGACCCACACGGCGTGGGCCTCGGGGTCGAGGACGAGCGCGCCGACCCGGATCACCCCGCTCGGGCCCGGCTCCTCGCCGCCGAACCTGGTCCGCCGGAAGACCGCGTTGATCCGGGCCTGGAGTTCGGCCATCCCGAACGGCTTGGCCAGGTAGTCGTCTGCACCGGCCTCGAGGGCGAGGACCTTGTCCGCCTCGCGATCGCGGGCCGACAGGACGAGGATCGGCGTCGTGTTGACCGCCCGGACGTGCTCCACCACGTCGAGCCCGTCCCGGTCGGGCAGCCCCAGGTCGAGCAGGATCAGGTCGGGCGCCCGGGCGTCGAACCGGGCGATCGCGGATTCGGCATCGGCCGCTTCGACCACGTCATGGCCGTGCTCGCGGAGCAGGTGGGCGACCTGGCTGCGCGTCTCCGGGTCGTCCTCGACGAGCAGGATCGAACCGGTCGGGCGGGCGGGGATCACGCGGCCGCCAGCAGCTCGATGTCCATCGCCAGGCCGCCCAGCTCGCTCGGGCGAGCCGTGATCCGGCCACCCATCGTCTCGACCAGGCCGCGGACCACGGCCAATCCCAGGCCAGTCCCACGCCGGGCACCCTCGCCCTTGCGCGGGACGCGATAGAACTTGTCGAACAGGCGGGGAAGCGCCTCGGGCGGGACCCCCGCGCCGGCATCCTCGATCGTCAGCCCGATCCGTCCTGGGCCAAGCTCGCGGGCCGAGATCCGGACCGCGACGCCCGTCCCCGCATAGTGGGCGGTGTTCTCCAGGAGATTGGTCAGGACCTGGTCGATGAACACCTCGTCGACGTCCACCGGTGGCAGGTCGGCCGGGATCCGGACCTCGATCGGCCGCTGGCCGAGGTCCGACCGGAGCCGCTCGAGGAGGTCCGGGACGAGGTCCTCGAGAGGCACGGCCGAGTGCTGGGCGACGAGGCCGCCGGCCTCGATCCGGCTCAGGTCGAGGATGTTCGAGACGAGGCGGTTCAGGCGGTCGGCCTCGCGATCGATCGCGGCCGCGGTCGATCGCTCGTCCTCGACCGACCACTGGACGGCTGGATCCATCAGGCTGCCGGCGGCGGCCCGGATCGAGGCGAGCGGGGTGCGCAGGTCGTGCGAGACCGAGTCGAGCAGGGCGCTCTTCAGGGCGTCGCTCCGGCGGGCGACCTCCATGCTCATCGCCTCCCGGACCAGCCGGTCCCGTTCCAGGGCGCGGCCCAGCTGGTCGGCCGCTGCCCCCAGGACCCGGGTCTCGGATCGTTCCGGGAGGCCGGCCTGGCGATCGCGCTGGGACCAGATCGAGCCGAGCGCCTCACCGTTCGAGGTGACCGCCACGCGCATCGTGATCGAGGACGACACCGCCGCGCGCTGGCCGCCCGGTACGCCGCTCGGGGCATGGACCTTGACCCACTGGGCCGGCGTGTCGCCGGGCGCCCGGCGCAGGACGAAATGGGCCGGCGGCGCGGGTACCGGACCAATCTGGGTGTCGGCCCGGACCTGCTCGGCCGTGCCGGCCGCCCCGATCGCGATCCAGACCCGGTCCATCCGGGTCTCGGCCCGGAGCAGCTCGGCGATCCGGACCATTGCCGGGGCCGCCGATTCGGCGCTGGCCAGCTCCCGGCTGATCTGGAACAGGGCCCGGGTGACGCGCTCGCGCGTCTCGGCCTCGCGGGCGCGGTCGCGCTGGGCCCCGGCCAGCCGGCCACAGACGATCCCGACGACGAGCAGCAGGAGGAGGTTGAACCATTCCTCGACCGCCGCCACGGTCAATGTGTAGCGGGGATCGACGAACAGGAAGTCGTACAGCAGGAAGGCGCCAACCGAGCCGGCGATCGCCGCCCGCGCGCCGAAGGCGACCGCCAGGGCGACCACCGCGAGGAGGTAGGCCGCCGAAGGGTTGGCGATCCGGAGCGGTCCCTGGAGGAACGCCACCAGGCCGGTGGCCGCGGCCAGGGCGACGACCTCGGCCAGGGCAACCAGGCCGGTTCGCCGGCTGGCGAGGCCGGCGGCGAGCTGTCCCAGGCCCTCGCCCCGGTCAGTCACAGGTCGCGCCGGAACGGGACCTCGGCCACGAGGATGTTGTCGTGGCCGAGGAGCTCGTCCCGGATCCGGCGGGCGTTCTCGTTGAACAGCAGCCGCTCCCAGCGGTGGCGGGCGACGTACTCCGGCAGGAGGACGACGATCAGGTCGTCCTTCGACTGGCGGGCGCTGAACTCGAGGTAGCGGACGAGTGGCCGGACGAGCTTGCGATAGGGCGATTCAACGACGACCAGGGGGATGCCCGGCAGGTGGTGGTTGAACCGCTGGCGGAGCTGCTCGCCGCGCTCGAGGTCGTCGGTGACGTGGACGGCGGTCACGTCGTCGGACATCGTCCGCCCGAAGCGGATCGCCTGGATCACCTCGCGGGTCACTTCGGGCACCGGCACGATCACCCGCTGGTGGCGGGTCGGCGGCGGGATGATCACCTCGGGCCGGACCCGGGTCTCCAGCCTCCGCCGCTCGTACTGGCGATGGATGAACAGCATCGTCGCGACCAGGATCGGGATGATCAGGATGATCAGCCAGGCGCCGAGGGCGAACTTCGCGACGGCGAAGACGACGGTGACCACGGCCGTCGCAGCCGCCCCGAACCCGTTGATCGCCGCGCTCCGCCGCCAGTCGGGGCCGCCGTCGCGCAGCCAGTGGCGGACCATGCCCGCCTGGGACAGGGTGATCGAGGTGAACACGCCGATCGCGTAAAGCGGGATCAGCGCATCGACCGTCCCGCCGAAGGCGACCAGGATTGCGATCGCCAGGAAGGCCAGGGCGACGATCCCGGTGCTGAATGCCAGCCGCTCGCCCCGGAACGCGAAGCCGCTGGGCATGAACCCGTCGCGGGCGAGGATCGAGGCCAGCCGCGGGAAGTCGGCGAAGCTCGTGTTGGCGGCCAGGATCAGGATCCCGGTCGTTGCGAACTGGAGGATGAAGTAGAGCGGGCCGGTCCCGAACGTTGCCCGGGCGATCTGGGACATCACCGTCTCGTGGTTCGCCGCGGGCACGGCCCCGACGACCCCGGCCAGGACCGAGATCCCCAGGAACATGATCGCGACCAGGGCGCCCATCATCGTCAGGGTCAGCCGGGCATTGGCCGCCTCCGGCCGCTTGAACGCCGGGACGCCGTTGGAGACCGCTTCGACGCCGGTGATCGCGCTGCAGCCATCGGCGAAGGCGCGCATGACGAGCAGGACGCTCAACGACTCGAGCGGCACGTTGGCCGGCACGACCCCGGTCACGTGGGGTGCGTCGCCGATCAGGGCCCGGCTGACCCCGACCGCGATCAGGCCCAGGGTGGCGACGACGAAGACGTAGGTCGGGATCGCGAAGACCGTTCCGCTCTCGCGCAGGCCGCGCAGGTTGACCAGCATGACGAGCAGGATTGCCGCCGTGCACAGCTCGATCCGGAACGACTCCAGCGGCCCCGGAAAGGCCGAGATGATCGCAGCGATGCCGGCCGCGACGCTGACCGACACGGTCAGCACGTAGTCGGTCAGCAGGGCCGCCCCGGCGATCAGGCCGGCCCGGGTGCCCAGGTTCTCCTTGGCCACGATGTAGCTGCCGCCGCCGTTGGGATACGCCCGGATCGTCTGGCGGTAGGAGATCACGATGATCCACAGGATCGCCACGATCAGGATCGAGATCGGGACGGTGAAGCCGAAGGCGACGGTGCCCGCCCCGAGGAGGGTGAACATCGAGGCCTCGGTGGCGTAGGCCACCGACGAGAGCATGTCGCTCGAGAAGACCGCCAGGGCCTTGAGCTTCGAGAGGCGCTCCTCGCCTTCCTCGTCGGTCGCCAGGACGCGTCCGAAGGCGAAGTGGCGGAAGGTGGTGCTGAGCTTCTCGCCGCGGCGGACCGGCGCGATCGCCTCGCGCTTGGCGGTGACCGTGCCCGGGCCTTCGTACCGGAAGTACGTGGAATGGGGGCGGCCGACCCGCATCCGTCGATCGGCGATGTGCCGGCCGGGGCGGACGACCCCTTCCTGGGCAGGCGCGGCCTCTCCGTCCTCCATGCTCCCCAAAGCTCCCATCTGCGCAGACAGCCGCCGACGATGGCCGTCGCGCCCTCCGAACCTATCGCGCCTTCCAAGAGGCAATCGGGTCCGATCGGACCGCCGGCCTCAACAGGCGCTCAAGATTTCCTCAATCCGGGAGGCTGGCCGGGTCCCCGCCGGAATCGAGCACGCGATAGCCGACTCCCGGTTCGGCAACGATCAGGTCCGGGGCCCCGGCCTCGGCCAGCTTCCGCCGCAGGCGGCTGACGTAGACGTGGAGGTAGTGAGACTCGTCCGAGTAGGCCTGGCCCCATACCGCGCGCAGGAGCCGGCTCCGGGTCACGACGCTGCCGGCCCGGCCGAGGAGGACCTTGAGCAGCTCGTACTCGCGCGGCGTCAGCTCGACGACCTCGCCGCGGACCCGGACCTCCCGGCGGGCGACATCGATCGTCACCTGGCCGACGGTCAGCCGGCCGCCGGCATCGGCCATCGGCCCGGCCGCCCGGCGCAGGAGGGCGGCGATCCTGGCCCGCAGCTCGGCCAGCCCGAACGGCTTGGTGAGGTAGTCGTCGGCGCCCTGGTCGAGGGCCGTGACCCGATCGTGCTCATCGCCGCGGGCCGACAGGACGAGGATCGGGGTGGCCGCCTCTCGCCGGACCTGGCGGATGATCGTCAGGCCATCCCGATCGGGCAGCCCCAGGTCGAGCAGGATGAGATCGGGGCGGTGATCCTCCCAGGCCCGCAACCCGTCGGCCGCCGTGCCCGCTTCCTCGACCTGCAGGCCGTGGCCGACCAGGTTGGCCACCAGGGCGCGCCGGGTCGGGACGTCGTCCTCGATCAGCAGGAGCAGGGCGCCGTGCTCAGCCATCCGTTCGGGCCCGGGCCCGGGTCGCGCCAGCCAGCCGGAAGGTGATTGCCAGCCCGCCCAAGTCGCCGTTGGCGGCGCTGATCGAGGCACCCATCGCCTCCGTCAGCCCGCGGGCCACCGTCAGGCCGATGCCCAGGCCGTGGCGTGAGCCGCCCTCGACGCCCTGGCCACGATAGAACTTGTCGAAGACATGCTCGAGCATCACGCCGGACAGCGCGGGGCCGCTGTCCTCGACCGTCAGCTCGACCGCCGCTGAAGCCGGGCCCGCCTCCGCCCGGCAGGCCCCGATCCGGATCCGCGCATCGTGGTCCGAGTGGGCGAGGGCGTTCTCGAAGACGTTGGTCAGGGCCTGGTCGAAGAAGAGGGCGTCGACCTCGACCGGCAGGTCGTCCGCGACGTCGATCTCGACGACGTGCCCGGCCTCGGCCGCGCGGTGCCGGCGGACGACGGTCTCGACCAGCTCGCCGAGGTCGTGCAGGGCGAGGTTCGGCTTCAGTTCGCCGGCCTCGATCCGGCTCAGGTCGAGCAAGCCGTGGACGATGTCGCTCAGCCGGAGCGCCTCCTCGTCGATCGTCGTGGCCGACGCGCGGATCGTTGCCGCGGTCTGGGGCACGCCCTCGTCGAGCAGCCCGCCGGCCAGCGCCCGGATCGTGGCCAGCGGCGTGCGCAGGTCGTGCGACACCGAGTCGAGCAGGGCGCTCTTGAGGGCATCGCTCCGGCGGGCGACCTCGGCCGAGGTGGCCACCTGGGCCAGGTGCTCCCGGCGCAGGGCGAGGCCGAGCTGGTCGGCGGCCAGCGACAGGCTGCGCGTCGCTCCCCGCCCGGGCAGCCCAAGCTCTGTCGCTCGAGTGCCCCACAGGGATCCGAGCAGTTCGCCATCCGCTTCGATCAGCACCCGGTACAGGCTCGTCGGGCCGTCCGGCGCGGTGCTGCCCTCGTGCGCCCGGATCCACTCCGCCGGCTCGTCGCCGGGCATCCGGGCCAGGATCCAGGGCGTGCCCGCCGGTCCGTCGTCGGGGCCCAGCCCGGGACCGGCCGGGTTGTCCCGCTCGAGCGGGCCGGAATCGGCGACGAGCTCCTCGTCGGCCGGCGTCGGCCCGAAGGCGATCCAGATCCGCTCGAGGCCGGTCTGGCCGAGCAGCCGCCCGAGGATCTCCTCGGCGGCATCGTCGATCGTCGGCGAGGTCGCCAGCGCCCGGCTGATCCCGAACATCGCCTGGGCCTCCAGGGTCCGCCGGTCGGCCTCGCTCGCCCGCTGGGCCTGGAGCGCCGCCAGCCGGCCGATCACGACGGCCACGACCAGGAACAGGACGAGGCTCAGCCATTCCTGGGGGTTGGTCACGTTGAACGTGTAGCGCGGGGCCGTGAACAGGAAGTCGTAGGCCAGGAATGCGATCAGCGAGGCGATCACCCCCGACCACGTCCCGTAGCGGCCGGCGATCGGCACGATCGCCAGGAGGTAGAGCGCCGAGGCATCGCCGATCCCCAGCCAGGCCTGCAGCCCGGCGGCCGCCGCGGTCGCCAGGACGAGCGCTCCGCCCGCGAGGACCGTCCGCCGGAGGACGTCCTCCGGATCGCGGCGGAGGGAGGGGGTCACGGCCCCATGGTAGGCCGACCGAGCGCCATGGGCGTGGTGTACCGTGCCCTCGGCCCGGCTCCGACATCCGATCCGATCGTGGAGGACCCATGCGCTCGAACCGCCGACCGGCCGGTCTGGCCGACGATCTCGTGATCAACCCGATGTTCACCCAGGACAGCCAGCAGCGGCCGGTTCCGCGCGACCGGTTCCCGACCCGCGGGATGCTGCCCGACACCGCCTACCAGCTGATCCACGACGAGCTCCTGCTCGACGGCAACTCGCGCCAGAACGTGGCGACCTTCGGCACGACCTGGATGGAGCCGCAGGCCGTGGCCCTGATGACCGAGACCCTCGACAAGAACATGATCGACAAGGACGAATACCCGCAGACCGCCGAGCTCGAGACGCGCTGCGTCCGGATGCTGGCCGACCTGTGGCATGCCCCCAGCGTCGGGGTGCCGGGCGTCTCGACGATCGGCTCGTCCGAGGCGTGCATGCTCGGCGGCCTGGCCCTCAAGCGGCGCTGGCAGGAACGCCGTCGGGCGGCCGGCCTGCCGGCCGATCGGCCGAACATGGTTGCCGGGGCCAACGTCCAGGTGGTCTGGGACAAGTTCTTCAACTACTTCGAGGTCGAGCCGCGGCTCGTCCCGCTCGAGGGCGATCGTCTCCACCTCGGCCCGGCCGAGGCCGCGGCCCAGTGCGACGAGAACACGATCGGGGTCGTCGGCATCCTCGGCTCGACGATGGACGGCAGCTACGAGCCGATCGCCGCGATCGCCGCCGCCCTCGACGACCTCCAGGCCCGGACCGGGATCGACGTTCCGCTCCACGTCGACGGCGCGTCGGGCGCGATGGTCGCCCCATTCCTGGAACCCGACCTGGCCTGGGACTTCCGCCTGCCGCGGGTGGCCAGCATCAGCACCTCGGGCCACAAGTACGGCCTCGTCTACCCGGGCGTCGGCTGGGTCGTGTGGCGCGACCAGGCGGTCCTGCCCGAGGACCTGATCTTCCACGTGAACTACCTGGGCGGCGACATGGGCACCTTCACCCTGAACTTCTCCCGGCCGGGCTCACAGGTCGTGGCCCAGTACTACTCGTTCCTGCGCCTCGGCTTCGAGGGCTATCGCCGGGTCCAGCAGACCTGTCGCGATGTCGCCACCTGGCTGGCGGCCAGGATCGAGGCGCTCGGGCCGTACGAGCTGATCAGCCGGGGCGACCAGCTACCGGTCTTCGCCTTCCGGCTCAAGGACGAGGTCAGCGGTTTCACCGTGTTCGACGTCTCGCGCCGGATGCGCGAGCGGGGCTGGCAGGTACCGGCCTACACGATGCCGCCCAATCGCGAGGACCTCGCCGTGCTCCGGGTGGTCGTCCGCAACGGCATGTCGAACGACCTGGCCGCGCTCTTCCTGGCCGATCTGGCCCGGTTCACGTCCGAGCTCGAGGAGCAGCCCCAGCCGGGGACCAGGCACAAGGCCGGCTTTCGCCACTGATCCTCGGGCGGCCGCGCTCCGGTGACCATCGGGCCTTGCCCGAAGTACCACCGGGCGGGGCCATCGGCGGCGGCCGGGGTGGGACGATCCGGCCGCGATGCAGACCTGGGCCGAGCAGGCCAGCCGGCGATGTCCGTGACGAACGAGGGTGCCTTCAGCCGGCCCTCGGCGATCCTCCGCGCGCCGATCCCGGCGAGCCTCCTGGCCACGGCCGCCGTCCTGGGGTATGCCCTCGTCCGGCTCCTGGCCGGGATCCACGATCCATTCGGGATCGGCCTGGCCGCCCTGCCCCTGTTCATTGCCGCGATCTTCCTCGGCCGCCGCGCGGCGCTCGTCGTCGTCCTCGCCGTCGTCGCGATCACGGCCGGGCCGATCGCCCTGACGGCCCGCTGGACGGCGTTCGACTGGAGCACGATCGCCGAGCTGACCGTGCTCGTCGTGTCGGCCGCGTTCCTGCGCCTCGCCTTCGGGCGGATCGCCGCTCGCGACGCGTCCCGGGCTGCCCGCGAGGCGACCCTCAACGACCGGATCGAATCGGTCCTCGGGATCGCCCAGCGGCTGACCACGAGCCTTGACCGGACGGAGGTCTTCCGGCTCATCGTGAGCGAGATGAACCGGGCGGTCGCGACCGACGCCACGACGATCCGGATCCGCCACGGCGAGGCCCTCAGGCTCGTCGCCTGGGCCGGACTGACCGATGAGGTGGCCGGGCGGCTGCCGGTCCTGAGCACGGGCGAGGACTGGTTCCAGGAGATCGATCGGACCCGCCGGCCCTGGTCGCGCGACGACGTCGTCGCCGATCGCCGGACGGCGGCGGGTGTCGCCCGCTACGGCCGCTACGACCCGGTGGTGCCGATCGCCGCCGAGCTCGTGGTGCCCCTCCTCCAGGACGACCGGGTGATCGGCGTGATGAGCGCCGTCTCCCTGGAGCGCCGGACCTGGACGGCGGCCGACATCGAGTTCGCCGAGGCGGTCGCGACCCATGCCTCGATCGCCATCCACAACGCCGACCTGTTCGGCGAAGCCCAGGTCCGGGCCGGCCAGCTGGCCGTCCTCCAGGCCGCCTCGGCCCGGATGAGCCGCCAGAACACGATCGAGTCCGTCGGCCGGGCGATCGTCGAGGAGATCCGCCAGATCATCGACTACCACAACTGCCGGGTGTACATGCTCGAGGAGACGGCCGAGCTGATCCCGATCGCCTTCGAAGGCAGCGTCGGGGCCTACGAGCAGGTCGACTTCGAGCTGCTCCGCACCAGGCTCGGCGAAGGCTTCACCGGCTGGGTCGGCCTGCACGGCCTGCCCCTCCTGATCGATGACGCCAACGATGATCCGCGCGGGGCGACGATCCCGGGCACCGATGAGGTCGACGAGTCGATGCTCGTCGTGCCGATGCGCTACGACGAACGGGTCATCGGGGTGATCACCCTCTCCAAGCTCGGCCTCCACCAGTTCGACGAGGACAACCTCCGGCTGCTGTCGATCCTCGCCGACCAGGCCGCGACCGCGGTCGAGTCGGCCCGCCTGCTGACCCGCAGCGAACGGCTGGCCCTCGAGCTGCGCGGCCTGCTCGACATGAGCAGCGCCCTGTCGGAGAGCCTCGACCCCCGCCAGGTCGCCGACCTGATCGCCCGCCACCTGGCCGACGCGATGGACGTCGAGCGGTGCGGGATCAGCTACTGGGAACGGGCCACGGACCGGCTCCTGACCTGGGGCTACTGGCCGGCGGCCGAGCTCGAAGGGATCGAGCCCTGGTTCGACCTCGACGACTACCCCGACACCCGGCGCGTCCTCGAGCGCCAGGTCACGTCGGTCGTCGACACCCACGACCCGGCCGCCGATCGAGCCGAGGTGGCCCTCCTCGTCCAGGCCGGCGACCGGATGCTGGCGATGCTGCCGCTCGTCGCCAAGGGCACGTCGATCGGCCTGGTCGAGCTGATCTCGCGCCGGCCGAAGACGTTCGACGCGACTCGCCTCGAGCTCGCCCGGACGATGGCCAACGAGGCGGCCATGGCCCTCGAGAATGCCCGCCTCTACGAGGACGCCCGCAAGCTCGCCGACCACGACCAGCTGACCGGCTTCTTCAACCACCGCTACCTGCACGAGCGGCTGGGCGAGGAGGTCGTCCGGTCGCAGCGCTCGAAGACGCCCCTGGCGGTCCTGATGATCGACCTCGACGGGTTCAAGCTGGTCAACGACACGTTCGGCCACCTGTTCGGCGACCGGGTCCTGGCCTGGGTCGCGGAAGAGCTCCGAGCCACCCTGCGGACGTCCGACATCGCCGCCCGCTACGGTGGCGACGAGTTCGCGATCATCCTGCCCGACACCGACCGCGAGGCGGCCTGGCTGGCCGCCCAGCGGATCCTGGCCGCCCTGACCGAGCGGGCCTACCAGAGCCCCGACCGGGCCCCGGTCTCGATCGGCTGCTCGATCGGCGTCGCTGCCTTTCCGGTCGACGGCGGGACGGCCCAGGACCTGATCGCGCGGGCCGATGCGGCGATGTACCGGGTCAAGGGCGCCGGAGGCTCCGCCGCCGAGCTGGCGGCCCTGCGCGGCGGCCAGCGTCGCTCACGGGTCGGCCGCAGCGCACGGCCGCCCGGGCGCCAGCTCCTGTCGATCGGTGGCTCGCCGCCGATCCGTGGGGAGGGCTGACCGCCCGACCATCCAGGACTCGATCGTGCACGACCGGTACCAAAGTACTGGCCGACGGCGGCCGAAGGTACCAGCCCCGACCGCTGGACGAACGGATGTTCGAACCGCATCCTAGGGTTCGTGGCCGGCCCCCAACGGATGTTGATCCCGGGCGACCCCCAGGACCGCTGGATCTCAATCACGTGGCGGTTCCTCGGCGGTTCCTTCAGCCTCCTCGCCGCCGCCGCGATCCTGCTCGTCCTGACCAACGACGACCGCGCCCTCGGGCTGCTCCTCGTCGGCCTGGTGGCGGTGGTCGCCGGGGCTGCCTGGCTCCACCGCCAGGCGGTGACCCGGGCCGAGGCCAGCCACCGAACCGAGGCCGAGACCTTCGCCCGGATGCTCCAGGGCCTCTCCCGCTCGGTCTCGCCGGCAGCGATCGTCGAGGCGATGATCGGCGACCTCGGCCGGGTGACGGCGGCCGACCACTGCGTCGTCGTCCGCCTCGAGCCCGAGTCCGGCTCGCTCGTCGCCACCCTCGTCTCGATGCGGCCGGGCGTGCCGAGCACGACCTCGGTCCTGCCCCTGGGCGACCTCGACACGCGGCCCGAGGCCGACCCCGAGCGTGTCGCCGAACGCCTGGCGGAGAGCGTCGAGGCGTTCTTCGGGATCGGCAACACGCTGACCGTGCCGCTCCGCCGGGACCGCGCGGTGATCGGGGCGATCGTCCTCTCCCGGCGCAGCCCCGAGCCCTGGCCGGCCGCGACCCGGCGGGTCCTGGCCGGCGCGGCGATCGAGGCCGCGGCCGCCCTCGGCCGGGTCGAGTCGAGCCGGGCGACCGAGGCCCAGGCGGCGACCGATGCCCTGACCGGGCTGCCCAACCGGCGCTACTTCGACGAGTTCTGCGCCTTGCTCGGCCGCCGCCGGCGGTCCGACGACGAGGCCGAGGTCGGCGTCCTGATGGTCGACATCGACTGGTTCAAGAAGATCAACGACGCCTACGGGCACGGCGTCGGCGACGAGGTCCTGCGGGCGGTCGGCAACGCGATCGCCGAGGCCGTCCGGGAGGGCGACGTGCCCGCCCGCTTCGGCGGCGAGGAGTTCGCGATCCTCCTCCGCAACGCCTCGCGCCAGGCGGCGATCGAGGTCGCCGAGCGGGTTCGCCTGGCAGTCTGTGGGCTCGACCTGCACCAATGGCGGGTGCCCGGTGTCAGCGTCTCGGTCGGCGTCGCCGTCGGCCTGCGCGATGCCCAGCCGATCAGCGACCTGCTGGCCCAGGCCGACAAGGCGCTCTACCGGGCCAAGCGCGGCGGTCGCAACCAGGTCGTAGCGGCCTGAGCCCGGCTACCATCGGGCCATGCCCGATGTCGATCCCGCTCCCGACCACGAGCGGCCGCTGCTCTCGAACGCCCAGCTGGCCGCGATCTTCCACGAGATCGGCGACATGCTCGAGGTCAAGGGCGAGCTCGTGTTCAAGACGGTTGCCTACCATCGCGCGGCGGACGCGATCGGCCACTATCCGGTCGAGCTCTCGCGGGCGTATCGCGCGGGGGACCCGCCGAAGATCGCCGGGGTCGGCCAGGCGATCAGCGACAAGATCGCCGAGCTGAGCCGGACCGGGCGTGCTGGCCTTCTACGACCGCCTGGCCGCCGAGGTGCCGGCGGGCCTGCTGGGGCTGCTGCGGGTCCCCGGGGTCGGCCCCAAGACGGTCCGGATCCTGTACGAGTCGCTGGGCATCGGCGACCTCGACGCGCTGCGCGAAGCCGCCCAGGCCGGCCGGTTGCGGACGGTCAAGGGCCTGTCCGAGAAGGCCGAGGCGTCGATCCTGGCCGGGATCTCCGCGCTCGACAGCCGGCCCGACCGGCTCCTGCTGGGTGAGGCCGAGGAGCATGTCGAGCGGCTCCTGGCCGAGCTGGGCCCGACGCCCGGCGTGACCCGGCTCGAGCCGGCCGGCTCCTATCGCCGCCGGCGCGAGACGATCGGCGACCTCGACCTGCTGGCTGAGACGACCGATGCCCGGACCCTGGTCGAGCGCTTCGCCGGGCTGCCCGGCGTCGAGCGGATCCTTGGCGCGGGCGGGCACAAGGCGGCGATCCAGCTGGCCGGCGGCCCCCAGGTCGACCTGATGATCATGCCGCCGGGCGAGGCCGGCACCTACCTCATCCATTTCACCGGCTCGAAGGACCACAACATCCGCCTGCGGGGGATCGCCCGCGAGCGGGGCTGGAGCCTGTCCGAGAAGGGCTTCCTGCGGATCGGCGAGGACGGCGAGCCGACGGAGGAGCTGCGCACGTTCCCGACCGAGGCCGAGGCGTACGCGTTCCTCGACCTGCCGTTCATCGAGCCCGAGCTGCGCGAGGACCGGGGTGAGGTCGAGGCCGCCCAGGCCGGGACGCTGCCCCGGCTGATCAACCTGGCCGACCTGCGGGGTGACCTCCATTCGCACTCGGACTGGTCCGACGGCGTCCACTCGATCGAGCAGATGGCCGGGGCAGCCCGGCGGCGCGGCCACGCCTACCAGGTCCTGACCGACCACACCCGCTCGCTGGCGATCGCCCACGGCCTGACCCCCGACCGGGTCGAGCTCCAGCGGGCCGTGGTGGCCGAGCTGAACCGTCGCTTCGCCGACGAAGAAGCCGCCGGACAGGCCCCGACCGCCACGCCGGCCGAGGGCTTTCGCCTGCTCCATGGCTGCGAGCTCGAGATCCGCTCGGACGCCACGCTCGACTACGACGACGACCTCCTGGCCTCGTACGACATCGTCGTCGCCTCGCTCCACGTCGGGCGGAGCCAGCCGCGCGAGCAGCTCACGCGGCGGGTGCTGGCCGCAATTCGCAGCCCGCATGTCGACGTGATCGCCCACCCCGCCGGCCGCAAGGTCCAGGGCCGGGACGATCTGGACCTCGACTGGGATCTCATCTTCGATGAGGCCGCGCGGACCGGCACCGCCCTCGAGATGAATGGCTCGGACCATCGCCTCGACCTGGCCGACCAGCGCGCCCGGCGGGCCGTGACCGCCGGCTGCCTGCTGGCCCTCGACTCGGACGCCCACCGGATCGAGGAGTTCCGCCACCTGGGCTGGGCCGTCGGCCAGGCCCGCCGGGCATGGGTCGAGCCGACCGCGGTGCTCAACACCCGCTCGCGCGCCGACCTCCTGGCCTGGGTCGGCGGCAAGGCCGGGCGGGTCGCCGCCGCCCGCTGATCTGGCTTGCCGGCGGGCCGGCCCCGAGAGCCGCGAGAGCCCCGAGATCCCGCCGGGTCCGCCTCGGGGGCAGCCCGGTCGCGTACGATCAGCGCGATGGATGCCCGGACGATCGAGCGGCGAGAGCTCGTCCTGATGGCGTCCACCGTCATCGCCCTGTCCCGCCTGCTCGACGGGCCGCTCGAGTGGCTGGTCGCCGGCCTCCTGGCGGCCTCGGTCGTGACCGGCAGCCTGTGGCTGTTCGGTGCCGGCCACCCACGCGGGATCGCCGTCGAGTCGACCATCCTGCCGACCCTCGCCGCGGTCGCCTCGATCGGCGTCCTGCGGATCGTGCCCGACGGCCTGCCGATCCTCGTGGCGGTCGCCTTCGCGGCGCTCCTCCTCGACCGGGCCCTGGCGCTCGAGCTGCACCTCCTCCGGCGGACCGCGCCGGCCAGCGCCGACGATCGGACGTACGTGCTGGCCCTGGCCGTCCTCGTGTCGTTCCTGGCCTTCATCGGAGCGGCCGCCCTGGTCCAGGGCGGGCTCGTCGAGCCGGCCGCGACCGCGGCAGTCGATCCGGGCGTCGGCGGAGGCTCGGGCACCTCGCCCCTGTCCGAGAGCGCGCTCGTCGTGCTGGCGGTGACCGACGCCCTCGTCGGTGGATTGCTCGGGTTCCGGCTGTCGGTGCTCCGGGAGCGGACCCGACGGACCGCCCTGTGGTCGGCCGGCACCTACGCTGCGGTTGTCGCGATCGCCGCCGGGGCGATCCGGGCCGTCGCCCTGCCCCGGCTGCTGGGCCCCGCGATCGTGACCCTCGTCTTCTTCCTGTGGGACGCGATCCGCGGCTCGCCGCCCGACCAGCGCCGCGACCCCCGCTGGATCTGGCAGACGGCCCTGCTCGGGATCCTCGGCATCGTGGTCATCGCCTGGAACGTCGCCCTGCGCTGAGGAGCCTCGCCGGGCCGGCTGGGCCGCCCGGGCCGCCAGGCCGCGTGCCCACCGCCGTGCCCGGCCTGAGCCGCAAGGCCGCGTGCCCGGCCGCCTGCGGGCCGCCTGCCCGCTCCCGCCCGGAAGTTCCGGTTTACCAACCCCCGTGGTGGTATGGAAGATCGTCGACCGATTCTCGACGAAGAGTGACCCGTTTCGTGCGGGGGCGCCGCTCCAGGTGATCGTTGCCGGGTCGAAACGGGTCCGATTCCTTCCTTATCACCACGCCGGTTGGTAGATCGGAAGAATCGGGGCCCGGGTCCGAGGATCGAGGCAGCCCCCGGCCGGAAACCTGGCGTCTATGAGCCCCCGTAGTGTTGGCCGCGAACCAGGGCCGCTCGAAGGCGGCCGCCGCCTCAATTCGTGCGTGGCGAACGATCTGGCCCGACGCATGAGGCCTCGAATTCGGCCCGATTCCCTGTCTAGCACTACCCGCACCAATAGGCGACAGGAACCGCGGGAGTGGCAGCCCGGACGCTGGGGAACCGAGAGCCCGGGCATGATCGTTGTGGCGACCCGGACTTGGCCGATGCGGCCGCCGAGCAGCATCGGAGCGGCGACCCGAACGCGACCGAAGCGCGAACGGAGCCACTCCGCTCGCACGAGGGCCCGGTCTCGTTGACGGATCGGCCCAACGATGCTAGAAACAGTGGCCCGCGTTCGGCCCGGGAACCCGCCTGCCCGCCACCTCTGGCGCCGGGATCCCGATGCGCTGAGCAGCACAGAACGCCGAGAGGACGACCGACCCCGTGAGCTTTTCCGATGTTGAGACCAGCCCCGCGACGAGCGCCGCGACCGCGCTTCGCCAGAAGCGGCAGTTCGTCGAGCAGGCGATCGCCCAGGCGACGGCGGCCCAATGGGGTGAGGCGGCCGAGACGAACCGGCGAATCCTCGAGATGGGCCCCGACGCCGAGGCCGAGAACCGCCTCGCGAAGGCACTCTGGGAGCTGGGCGAGCTCGGCTCGGCCCGCGAGCACTACCAGACCGCGCTCGCCCTCGACCCGACGAACCGAATCGCCGAGCGGAACATCGACCGGCTGCGGGTCCTCCTGGTCGAGGCCGGGGAGAAGACCGTGCCGGCGATCGACGGCAGCAAGGCCCCGGTCTCGATCTTCGTGGAGGAGACGGGCAAGACCGGCTTCGCCTTCCTGACCGACCTGGCCGACCCGCGCAAGCTGGCCCAGGTGAACCCGGGTGACGCCGTCGAGCTGACGCCCGAAGGCAATCGCCTGCTGGCGTTCAGCAACGGGATGCGGATCGGGATCGTCGAGCCCCGGGTGGCGGCCCGCCTGCTCAAGCTGATGGCCGAGGGCAACAAGTACTTCGCCGGGGTCACCTCGCTCGGCGACAAGGACGTCCGGATCATCATCCGCGAGATCTTCCAGGACCCCCGCAACTACGGCAAGGTCAGCTTCCCGACGGCCGCCAAGTCGACCGACCTGCGGCCGTACACCAAGGGCACCCTGATCCGCGAGGAGATGGACCTCGAGGAAGACCTCGAGGAGGATGACGAGGACGACGAGATCGAGGACCTCGACCGGGCCCTGCCCGTCGACGTCACGACCGACGAGGCCTTCGTCGAGGAGCCCGACGAGCTCGACGAGCCGTAGCCGGCTCGACCGGCCCAGGCCCGGCCCAGGCCCGCCCGGGTCGCCGGCCGGGATCGCTCGCTCAGGCCGGCTCCGCGTCGTTGCGTTCCGCCGCGAACTGCCGGGCGACCTCCTCGGCTTCGATCCGGGCGGTGATCCACGCCCGCGATCGCTCCCAGCGGCCGATCGCCCGGCGCGTCTCGCGGGCCGGCAGCCGCCGCCCACCCCAGCGCGTCAGCTCGTAGTCGGCGGCGAGCAGCTCGAGATCGAGCGAGCCGAGGCCTTCGTGCCGGACCCGGCGAGCGTGCGCCTGGGGCGTCTCGTGGGGCAGCCGGCGCAGGTCGCGCAGGGGCTCGAGCAGCTCGAGCGTCGCCAGGTAGGCCGCCTGGGCACTGGCCGGCCGCCGGTGTCCGCGCTCGCCCACGAGTCGCCGCCGGATCCGGCGCAGCCAGGCCAGGCCGGGCGCCTCGATCTGGACGCCGGATTCGTCCATCAACGAGCCGGGGTCGAGCCGCTTGGCCGGCGCCCGCCGGCTGCGAGCGAGGAGGATGGCCAGGAGGCCGACCCCGATCAGGATCACGACCGCGGCGACGACGCCGAACAGGCCGTACGAGGTTGTCGTCAGGCCGTGCTGGGTCGCCGCGGCCGCCGCCTGACCCTGGTCGTTCGAGGGATGGAGCAGTCGGTAGACGAAGGCGCCGACGACCAGCAGGACCACCAGGCCGATCGTCCCGCGGAGGGTCGACGACCGGGGCCGGCCGGCTCGCCGGCGAGGCACGACCAGCCAGACGACGAGCATCACGAAAACGGCAACCTCGGGGAACCCGGCCAGGCCGAGGATCGCCGGAATCGCCCCGGTCAGCTGGCTCGCGACCGGGAAGGCGACGACGGCCAGGGCCACGACGAGCAGGGCCAGGGCTGCCAGCCAGGCCCGGTTGCGCCACCACTCGATCCCGGCGGGCAGGGCGATCGCATGGACCCGGCGCACGCCGATCGCGCCGATCCCGACCGTGGCGAAGATGAGGGTCGGACCGAGCGCCGAGGCCCGGAACGCGGCCTGGCTCGCATCGGGCAGGAGCCCGGCGTACAGCCAGATCAGGGTCAGGGCCACGACGCCCCGCACGAACGGGCCGGTGGCCCGGTCAGGGTCGTCCAGGGCCCCGGCCCCGATCATGCCGCGGAAGGCCGCCAGGCCAAGCAGCCAGCCGCCCGGGTTGGCGCCGATGGCGTCACCGGGGTCTCCGGCCAGGAGGCTGGTGAGCACGCCCGGCCCGGTGATGGTGCCGATCACGCCGACGACCAGGGCGGCCACGGTCACGATTTGCCAGCGGGCGCCGCCGAGGCGGCCGAGGTGGTCCCCGCCGAACGCGGCCAGGGCGGCGACGACGACGAAGACCGGCGTGGCGATCGTCGTCGGCGTGCGGGCCACGATCTCGACCAGCAGGTACAGGACGGCGACCCAGATCCCTTCGGTCAGCCCGACGACGGCCGGCTCGAGGGCGTCAGCCCACCAGCTCGAGCGCACGGCTCGTCCTCCATCCACCGTCGAGCCGGACGGCCCGGGCCGGGATGCCGACCCGGCGGGTGGCGCGGGCGTGATCGGGACCTGCCGCGCCGAGGGTCAGCAGCTCGACGGCGAAGCCACTCCGAGCGAGCCGCCGGGCGGTGGCCAGCCAGGGCCGCGGGTCGCGCACGGTCAGCACGACGAGCTGGGTCCCCGGCCGGACGAGGTGGGCCATGCTCCCGAGCAGGGCCGGGAAGGTCGCCGACGGGAACGAGCCGAGGCGAGCGAGCAGGTCGGCGATCCGCCCGCTCTGTCCGGACGCGCCACTCGGCGCGGCGAAGACGATCCGCCGGTTGCCGCCCGAGAACGAGGCGGCGGCCAGCCCGCAGGCTGCCCCCTCCGCCTCGAATCGGCGGGCGAGCGACGCGGCGACCACGCACAGCTCCTCGAGCTGCTCG
Organism: uncultured Chloroflexia bacterium; assembly: GCA_963727055.1. Lineage (GTDB taxonomy): Bacteria > Chloroflexota > Limnocylindria > Limnocylindrales > CSP1-4 > Palsa-1033. The sequence continues at coordinate 254,510 of CAVSEN010000002.1, read as the reverse complement.
GCTTCGGCCAGCGGGTCGCTCGGATCCGACCGCCGCCAGTCGTCGGGCCGGGTCTCGATATCGAGCACGATCACGACGTCGCGTTCGCGGGCCGGGTCGAAGCGCTTGACGACCGGCTGGCCGAGCCGCGCCGTCGCCCGCCAGTGGAGCCGGCGGACCGGATCGCCGGCTGCGTACGGCCGCACCCCCGCGAAGCGGCTCGGGTCGTCGATCCGGCCGGTCCGGGTGGCCCGTTCGCCCTGCCAGTCGTGGCGGGCGTCGAGGGCCAGGGTGGCGACGAGCCGGGGGCGGACGATCAGGGTCGCCGGGATGGAGCGATCCTCCTCGGCGATCGTCCGTCCGAGGAGGTCGCCGGCGGCCAGGTGGAGACCGTCGAAGCGATGAACGCCCCGATGGCCGGTCTGGAGCCGGACCCGGCGGGTCACCCGGCGGTACGGCCCGAGCGACCAGCTGTTGCGCAGCTCGGCGCGGCCGCCGATCCGGGCCAGGCCGGGCTCTCGCGCCGGCATGTCACCGGCGAGGGTCAGCTCGAGCTCGGCCGGCAGGGGCTCGGCGATCCGCAACCAGGGGATCGGCAGTGGGTCGCGGTTGCGGACGGTCATCGTCAGGACGACCGGGTCGCCGCACAGGACACGATCGCGGTCCAGCCGGCGGCCGATCACGACCCCCCGCAAGCCGCGATCGATCGCGATCCAGCGCAGGAGGCCGACGATCGCGATGACCACCCCGATCGCGGCGATCGGGTCGCTGGCCGCGGCGCCGCCGATCAGGGCCAGGACGAACCCGCCGATGACCCACGCATGGCGGCCGTCGCCGGGATCCCGGGCGATCGTGGCGACCTCGGGATCGACCTCGTCGGCGTCGCTGTCGGGCGCCTCGATCGCCCGCGAGCGGGTCCCCGGCGTCTCCGAGGACCGCGGCTCCATCATCCGGGTTGGTCCGTCCCCGGGCGGCCGGCCGGACCGGCCGGCACGGGCACCGGGATGCCGGCCAGCATCTCGGCGAAGGCACCCTCGACCGATAGCCCGTGGAGGGCCGAATTGACGCTCAGCCGCAAGCGGTGGACGATGACCGCCGGGGCGATCTGCCGGATGTCGTCGGGCAGGACGAAGTCGCGGCCGTCGAGCAGGGCGCTCGCCTGGGCGGCCCGGAACAGGGCCACGCTGGCCCGCGGGCTGGCCCCCAGCTCGATGTCCGGTCGCTCCCGGGTGGCGGCCACGATCGCCACGACATGATCGGTCAGCTCCTGGCTGACGTGGACCTGGCGTGCCGCCTCGCGCAGGCCGAGCAGGGCGGCTCGATCGAGGACCGGCTCGACCCGATCGAGGGGGTCGTGCTCGGCCAGGTAGCGGCCGGCGATCCTGGCCTCGGCCGCCCGCTCCGGGTAGCCGATCCTAATCCGGACGAGGAACCGGTCGAGCTGGGCCTCGGGCAGGCTGAAGGTGCCCTCGTACTCGATCGGGTTCTGGGTGGCCAGCACGACGAACGGGTCCGGCAGCGGGCGGGTAGCGCCCTCGATCGACACCTGGCGCTCCTGCATCGCCTCGAGCAGGGCCGACTGGGTGCGCGGCGTGGCCCGGTTGATCTCGTCCACGAGCAGGACGTTGGTGAAGACCGGACCGGGCACGAACTTGAGGGTCAGGCCACCGTCGCCGAGCGAGGTCGCCGGGGCCAGGATGCTCGTCCCGGTGACGTCGGTGGGGAGCAGGTCGGGCGTGCCCTGGACCCGCCCGAAGTCGAGGTCGAGGGCCCGCGCGAACGCCCGGGCGAGGAGCGTCTTGCCCACCCCCGGAACGTCCTCGATCAGGGCGTGGCCTTCGGCCAGGAGCGCAATCGCCAGGAGGCGGAGGGCCTCGTCGCCGCCGACCACGGCGATCGCCACGGCGGTCCGCAGGCTCTGCCAGGCACGGGCCGCCGCGGCGACCGTGACCTTCGCCGGGGCGCTGGCATCGACTGTCATCTGCGGATCCTACGTCGTGGGGTGGCACAATTGGGGCGATGGCCGGCCGTGACCCCTTCCTGCGCAGCGACCCTGGCTGGTCGCTGCCTGCCTTCAGCCGCCTGGCGCCGCCCCTGCCGCCCGAGCTGGTGGCCGCCCGGATCGAGGCCAACAGCCGGCCGGGCGACGTCGTCGTCGACCTCCACGGCCGGGGCGGCTGGATTGCCCGCACCGCGGTCGACCGCCAGCGGCGGGCGGCCAGCCTCGAGACGAGCCCGCTCACCCGGCTGCTGGCCGAGGTCGTCCTGCGCCCGCCGGACGTCCGCCACCTCGATGCCGCGTTCCAGGCGATCGCAGCGGCCCCCCGGGAGCAATCGGCGCTCAAGGTCTGGCTCGGCGAGCGCTATGCCAGCCGCTGCCTGACCTGCGGCCGGGCGGTCACCCTCGAGGAGGTGGTCTGGGAGTCGACCGGCGACGAGCCCGCCCGCCCGATCACCAAGCAGTACCGCTGCATCGTCTGCCGCGACCAGCTCGGCGGCGGCGAGCAGCGCAACGGACCGGTCGATGCAGCGGACATCGAGCGAACCGTCGCCAGCCCGGCCGACCTGCCGGCCCGCCGCCTCCTGCGCGAGCGGTTCCCCTATCCGGAGGGCGAGTCGGGGATCGTCGAATCGGTCCTCGACCTCCACACGCCCCGCCAGCTGGTCGGGCTGCAGGCGATCCTCGAGCGGATCGAGACCGATCTCCGGGCACCGGCGGTCGAGGCCGCGATGCGCCTCGCCCTGCTCCACGCGATCCTGCCGGCGTCGCGCCTCAACGGCTATCCCGGCCGGATCTCGACGCTCCGGATCAGCCACGGCCTGGTCAAGCTGCCGGGCGGCGGCCAGTGGCGCGAGCGCAACCCGTGGCTCGCCTTCGAGGATGCCTATCGCCTCGTCCGGGGCTTCGTCCAGCGCCTCGAGGGCGCGCCGCTCGGACCGATGCAGGCCCGCTTCGGGGAGGACTTCCAGGCGCTGGCGGAGGGTACCGGCAACGTCGTCCTGCGCCTCGGCACGCCGTCGACCTTCCGGGCCCTGGCGGCAGAAGCCGAGGCGCTCGGGCGCGCCGCCGACCGGCCCCGGATCCGGCTCGTCCTGGGCCAGCCGCCGATCCGCCCGAACCAGGAGCGGCTGTCCTTCGCCTACGTCGGCACGGCCTGGGTGCTCGGCCGGGAGGCGGCCTCGCTCGTGCCGATCGAAGCTCTCCTGAGCAGCACGGCCCGGGTCCCGTGGGGCTGGCAATCGGCCCAGATCCGGCGCGCCTACGAGGCCGCCGCGCCGATCCTCGCCCGTGATGCGCGGGCGATCCTGATCCTCGAGCCGGGCGGGCCGGAAGGTCTCCTGGCGGCCGTCCTGGGCGGAGTCGGGGCGGGCTACCGGCTGGTTGCCGCGCGCCTGGCCGAGCCCGGTGAGGAGACCGGCGGAATCGTGGAGTTCGTGCCGCCCGGGGCGGCGATCCCGGTCGGGCCCCGGACGCGCGCCAACGTCGCGCTGCCGTCGGTCCGGGGCGGTCCGGGCGATCCCGACCTCGTCCCCGGCAAGGGCCTGTTCGCCCCGCCGGAGCGGTTCGATCGCGGCCGCTTCTCCGAGGCGGACGTCGCCCGGACGGTGACCGAGACCGCGGTCGACATCCTCCAGGCCCGCGGTGAGCCGGCCCGCACCGAGCGCCTGCTGGGCGAGATCCTGGTTGGCCTCGATCGGGCCGGGCATCTCCGCCGGCTCGTCGCGCCGGAGGTCGAGGACGGCCCTGCCGCCGGCGACGCCGATGGCGGCGGATCGACCGAGGAGCGCCGCCGGGGGATCGATCGCGGCCTGGATCGTGGGTCGGACCGGGGGCCGGGTCCATCGAATGAACGGCGATCGTCGGGCCGCGATCCAGGCGGCCGTGACATCGAGTCCGACCAGCGGCCGTCGCCGCGGAGCGCCGGGCCGTTGCGGGGGGTGCCGGCCTCGCCCGGTCGCGAATCCGTGCGGGCGCCCGAGGTCGCCGTCGCCGCCGACCGAGTCGAGCGCCTGCTCGGCTTGATCCGGACCGAGCTCGCCCGGCCCGACCACCGCCGGCTCAAGGAGATCGAGCCGGGCCGCTGGTGGCTGACCGACCGGGACGACGTGGCCGGCGCGGCCCTGCCCCTCGCCGACCGGGTCGAGTGGTCGGTCTTCAGCCTGCTGTCGACGGCCGGCCGGCTGTCCGAGGGTGCCTTCAACGAGCGGATCGCCAGCCTGTTCACGGGCCACGACCTGCCCGACGAGGCGCTCGTGGGGGCCTGCCTCGAGAGCTATCGCAGCCTGGCCAGCACGCCCGACCAGCTGCTCACCTCGGACGACCTCCTGCGGCGCTCCCAGGAGCACAGCGAGCTGGTCGCGATCCTGGCCAACCTCGGCCATCAGCTCGGCCTCCGAGTCTGGATCTCGAGCCGCGAGCAGGCCCACCGCCTGGGACGGAACCAGCTCGCGAGCTGGCTCGATGATTCGGAGTACCGCTCCGGGCCGCCGCACGTCGGCAAGGCTCGCAGCGAGGTGATCGACCAGGTCGACGTCACCTGGCATTTCCGGGCGCGGCTGACGATGCTCTTCGAGGTCGAATGGACGGCGATGCTCGGCGAGCCGCTCCTGCGCCGGGGCGGCCAGATCCCGTTCGATCCCGACCTGGTCCGGTTCCTCGTCGTCGCGCCCGAGCGGACCGAGCTGATCCGCTACAAGCTCGAGCGCTCGCCGCTCCTGCGCTCGGCCCTCGAGGCCGGCAACTGGCACATCCTCAAGGCCAACCACCTCCGGGCCTTCGTCGAGCGCGAGCAGCCGCTCCTGGCTGACCTCGAGCCATACCTCGGGCTCGACCCGCTGATCGAGCGCCAGGCGGCCGAGCAGACGACCCTCTTCGGCGGCTGACCGATCGGGCGAATGCCCGAGTTGGCAGCCGGGTCGAATGGACTACGCTGTGGGCCACTCGTCCTCCGGCGCCGGGGCGCCGGATCCCGCCACCGAGCCATGGAGGCGTTCGTGACCACGTTCGACCCGGAATCCCCGGTCAATCGGCTCGCCGACGGGTTCTGGGAGGCGACCCTCGAACAGAGCCCGACCTCCGCCACGATGCTCGGCGACGAGCGCTACGACGATCGCCTCGAGGATCCCAGTCCGGCCGGCCGGGCGCGCAGCCGGCAGCTCGCCGCGTCGACCCTGGCGGCCGCCCATGAGATCGAGGCCGAGGCCCAGCCGCTCGAGGACCGGATCACGCTCGACATGGTCCGCGTCGTCTGCCGGCTCCAGGTCGAGCAGGACGACCAGCGGATCGACCTCCTCCGGGTGGTCGACCAGATGGGTGGTCCGCAGACCCTCCTGCCGACGGTCGCCACCTTCCAGCAGGCCGACACGCCCGAGCGCTTCGAGCGGTTCATTGCCCGGCTGCGGGCCTACCCCGCGTTCATGGCCGCCAACGTCGAGCTCCTCAAGGAAGGCCTCGCGAGCGGCCTGACGGCGCCCCGGATCGTGGCCGAGCGGACCGTCGCCCAGCTCGAGCGGCTGCTCGAGACCCCGGCCGAGGAGTCGGTCATCGTCCAGGTGGCCCGGGTCGCCAGCGAGGCCGACCGGGAGCGGGTCCTGGCCGTCGTGCGCGACCAGGTGATCCCGGCCGACCGGGCGTTCCTCGAGGCCCTCAAGGGGGCCTACCTGGCCGCCAGCCGGGTCGATCCCGGTCTCTGGTCGGCGCCCAATGGCGATGACCTGTACCGGACCCAGATCCTGGCCTGGACGACCCTCGAGCTCGAGCCTTCCGAAGTCCACGAGATCGGCCTGGAGGAGCTCGAGCAGATCGAGCTCGAGCGCCGGGTCATCGCCCGGGCCCAGGGCTTCGGCGACGACACCGCAGCCTATCGCGCCCACCTGGCCGCCGATCCGGCCAACATTCCCCGGTCGGCGGCCGAGCTCCTCGGCCGGGCCCGCGAGGACATCGATCGGGCGATGGAGCTCGCCCCGCGCTATTTCGGGGTCCTGCCCCGGGCCGGCTGCGAGGTGCGCGCGGTCGAGGAGTACAAGGAGAAGGACAGCCCGTTCGCCTACTACTACCCGCCGACGACCGATGCCTCGCGGCCGGGGGTCTACTACGCCAACACGTACGACCTCGGGTCGCGGTCCTACTCGAAGCTGGCCAGCACCACCTACCACGAGGCGGTTCCGGGCCACCATTTCCAGATCGCGATGGAGATGGAGAACGAGCGCCTGAGCACGTTCCGGCGGCTCGGCTCGCGGCTGGTCGGCGGCGCCTACGTCGAGGGCTGGGGCCTCTACTCCGAGCGATTGGCCGACGAGATGGGCCTCTTCCGCAACGAGGCCGAGCGCTTCGGGATGCTCGATGCGATGGCCTGGCGGGCGGCCCGCCTGGTCGTCGACACCGGCCTCCATGCCCTGCGCTGGCCGCGCCAGCGATCGATCGACTTCCTGCGCGGCGCCGGCCTGAGCGAGACCGACGCCGTGATCGAGACCGACCGGTACATCTGCTGGCCGGGGCAGGCCCTGACCTACAAGATCGGCGAGCGCGAGATCGAGCGCCTGCGGGCCGAGATCGAGAAGCGTGACGGGTCGGCGTTCGACCTGCGTGCGTTCCACGACGCGGTCCTCGGCCACGGCTCGCTGCCCCTGGCGACGCTGGCGCGCGAGCTGCCCACCTGGGTGGCGACGCCGGCCTGACTCGGACCGTCGCCCTAGGCGGCGGCCGACGGCCCGGGTCGGGGCCGGAGGCGGGCGGCCAGGTCCGGGTGGCCGGCCCGCTCGGCCAGGTCGGCCGGGGTCAGGATGTCGTCGGTCAGGGCGTCCAGCCGGGCTCCGTGCCGAACGAGGAGCTCGGCCAGGTCATCGAGGCCATTGGCCGCCGCCTCGTGGAGCGGGGTGACGCCGCCATCCTGGGCCGCGTTGACGTCGGCCCCCCGCTCGACCAGCAGCCGGGCGACGGCCTCGTGGCCCGCCGAGATCGCGCTGTGGAGGGGCTGGACTCGCAGGGCGCCGGTCGCCACCGCGTTCGGGTTGGCGTGCCGGTCGAGGAGCTCCTCGACGGCGCGCAGCCGGCCGAAGAAGGCGGCCAGGTGGAGCGCCGTGAACCCGTCACCCGAGCGCTCGTCGATCGGGCCTGCGTCGGGCTCGTCGAGGAGCGCCGAGAGCCGGCCGAGGTCGCCCACGATCGCCGCCTCGAATCGGTCGAGGTCCGGCCGGGCGGCCAGGATCCGCTCGAGGATCGCCGGCTGACGGTGGTACGCAGCGGCCGTGACGGCGGTCCGGCCGGCCGCATCGCTCGCACCCGCCAGGTAGGGTCGGGCGCTGAGCAGCCGGTCGACCTCGGCGGCGTCGCCGGCCCGGATTGCGTCGAACAGCTGGTCGCTGGCGGTCATCCCCGAACGGTAGCAGCGCCGGGCTGGATGGCGGGTCATGCCGGCTTGACGCCGGCCCGACCAGCCGCCAGCGTTGAGCGCCAATGACCGAGCTGGCGTCCGAACTCGTCGTGCTCCCGGCAACCGCCGACCACTGGCCCGACCTCGAGCTGCTGCTCGGCGACGACGGCGCCGAGCGGGGCTGCTGGTGCCAGCCGTGGCGCGGCCTCGCCGCCCGGCCGGGCGAACCGCGCCTCACCCGGCCCGAGATGCTCCGGGCCGAGATCGAGGCCGGTCCGCCGCCGCCGGGCTTCGTCGCCTACCTGGACGGCACGCCGGTGGGCTGGTGCGGGGTCAGCGTCCGGGGCAATACGCCGCGCCTCGATCATTCCCGGGTGATCCCGGCGCTCGACGACCGACCCGTGTGGGCCATCGGCTGCTTCCGGATCCGGGTCGGCTATCGCCGGCGGGGCGTTGCTCGCGCCCTCCTCCGGGGAGTCGTCGAGGCGGCCCGCGCGGCCGGAGCCCCCGGGGTCGAGGCCTATCCGGTCGATCCGGGCGAGCGTCGGATCGACGCCGGCTTTGCCTTCGTCGGCCTGGCCTCGATGTTCGATGCGGCCGGTTTCCGGCGGGTCCTCCAGACCGACGCCCGGAGTGCCGGCCTGCCCCGCTGGCTCGTCCGCCTCGATTTCGACCCACCAGCGGTCTAGCCGTCCGGGGCGGCGGGGCGGCTGCCGCCGAGCGCGGACGTTGCGGCGATGCTCCAGCCCAGGGATCTGAGGCCTGCGGGCCGCGAGGACGCCGGCCCGGGCGACCCGAGGTTCGTCGAAATGTCGCCACCAGGCGCACTACGGGGCACCTTCGGTCGAATCGACCCGGTGCGGGGCGCCTCACCCACGACGTCGTGCACGATCGAGTCGTCGACCAGGTGGGTCTGGCGGCCGGAACGACCGATCTCATCCGCAACGCGCCTGGGGGCGGCATTTCGACGAACCTGGCGCGGAGCCGGTGGCACCGCACCTGATGCACACCAGCCCGGGCCGGACCCAATGCCTGCGGTTTGGGCTGCGGCGGGCCGCTGAAGCCAAGGAATCCGCACGAGATCGGCAGCGAGACCGCGAATCTCGTGTTGACCGACGCACGGTGGTGGTGGCATCCTAGGCCCGATCCAGTCCCGTCTCGTGCAACACCGACCGTCGGCGTTGCGTGAACCGGGCATCCGTCCCGCCTGTCGCACCGCGTCGGGCCACGCCGCGTGGCTCGCCCCGGACGATGGAGCTCCCACTCGGAGGGACTCATGGCCGCCGAACCCACGACCCGCTCCATCCCCACGCTCAAGCGCGCTCGCCAGAACGAGCTCTACCAGCGTGCCCTGCAGTCGATGCCGGGCGGCACCGATTCGAACTTCCGGACGTGGGGTGACGACACGATCTACGTCGATCGGGGCAAGGGCGGCCGGGTCTGGGACCTCGACGACAACGAGTACGTCGACCTGCGGATGGGCTACGGGCCGGTCATCCTCGGCCACGGTGACGCGCGGGTCGACGACTACGTCAACGAGCGGATGCGGCGTGGCGTCAGCTTCTCGTTGACCAGCGAAGACGAGGTCCGGGCCTGCGAGCTGATCAAGGAGATCACCGGCTGGGTCGAGATGGTCCGGATGACCGTGTCGGGCACCGAGGCCACGATGCACCTGATGCGGATCGCCCGCGGCTACACCGGGCGGACGAAGATCATCAAGTTCGAGGGCCAGTACCACGGCGTCCATGACTACGCCCTGATCAGCGTCCTGCCCAACGACATGGGCGAGCTCGGCGATCGGGCCAACCCGGTCCGGCTGGCCTGGGGCCGGGGCATCCCGGAGGCGGTCACCCAGACCGTCATCCCGGTGCCCTACAACGACCTCGACACGCTCCGGGCGGTCTTCGAGCGCGACGGCGACGACATCGCTGCCGTGATCATCGAGCCGGTCCTGGGCAACGCCCAGGGGATCCTGCCCAGGGACGGCTTCCATGAGGGCGTCCGGGCGATCACCAAGGAGTTCGGCGCGCTGCTGATCTTCGACGAGGTCAAGACCGGCTTCCGGATCGCCCGGGGCGGCGCGGCCGAGTTCTTCGGGATCACACCCGACCTGGCCTCGTTCGCCAAGGCGATCGGCAACGGCTATCCGGCGGCGGCCTTCGGCGGCAGCCGCGAGGTCATGAGCATGCTGCCCGACAAGGTCAGCCACGGCGGGACGTACGCCGGCAACCGGGTGGCCGCGGCCGCCGCGGTGGCCACCCTGTCGATCCTCAAGGACGGCTCGGTCGCCGCCGGGCTCAAGCGCCGCGGCGAGTCGATCCAGGCCGGCCTGGCCTCGATCCTCAACGCCAAGGGCCTGCCCTACAACTTCACGGGCGTGCCGGCGATGTTCGGGATCATGTTCACGAGTGACGACGTCCGCGAGTACCGCGACTGGGTGAAGACCGACCACGACCTGTACGACGCGGTCGCCGTCGGGATGCACCCGCGCGGGGCGATGCCCGAGCCCGACTCGCGCGAGCCGTGGTTCCTGTGCGCGGCCCACGACGACGCCGACGAGGCCCAGGTCCTCGAGGCGTTCGAGGGCTCGCTCGCCGCGGCGCTCGACGATCGCAGCCGCGGGATCGCGGCCCCGAGCCTCGTCCTCGACTGATGGACCGACCGCTCGAGGCGCTGGAAGTGACGGGAGGTACGCGGTGATCGACGGCAATGCCGTCCGTTCGGTCGACCGGGCGGCGTCGCTCCTGCTCGCCCTGGGCGAGTCGGCCGGCGAGGCCGGGGTGACCGAGCTCGCCCGCCGGCTCGGCCTCCACAAGTCGACCGCCTCACGCCTGCTGGCGACCCTCGAACGCCGAGGGCTGGTGGAACAGGACGAGGAGAGCGGCAAGTACCGGCTCGGGCTGGTCGTGATCCGCCTGGCCGAACGGGCTGAACGGACCCTCGACCTGCGCGGGATCGCGATGCCCGAGCTCGAACGCCTCGCCCGGCTCACCCGCGAGACGACCGGCCTCGGGGCGCTCGAGGGCGACCAGCTCCTGACCGTGGCCCAGGCCGACGGTCCGAACCTGATCGCCGTCGGCGACTGGACCGGCCGCTCGACGCCGCTCCACTGCGTCGCGTCGGGCAAGGTGCTCCTCGCCGCGCTGGCCGAGCGCGAGGTGCTCCGCATCGTCCGCAAGGGCCTGGCGGCCTACACCGAGCGCACGGTCACCGAGCTGGAGCCGCTCCTCGAGGAGCTCTCCCGCGTCCGGCGGCGAGGCTATGCCACGGCGATCGGCGAGTTCGAGCTCGGGCTGAACGCCGTCGCCGCGCCGGTCCATGACGCCCGCGGCGCGGTGATCGCGGCCGTCGACATCTGGGGCCCGGCGTTCCGACTGACGCCCCGTCGGATTCCCGAGCTGGCATCGCAGGCCCGCGAGGCGGCGGCCGCCATCTCGGTCCGGCTGGGCGGGGCCGCGGCCTGACCCGGGCAGGCGGCCCAGCCGCCGCCAGGGCACGGCAGGCGGGCAGCCCGCCGCGCTAGGCTGCGCAGGTCATGCCGGATACGTTCTCGGGCTGGGCGGCGGTCATCGCCGACCGCCTCCTCATCGTCCTGGTCATCGTCGTCGTCTGCGTTGCGCTGACCCGACTGGTCCTGGGTGCCGTCCGGCGGGTCCTGGGGGCGATGGAGACCCGGGCCCAGTCGGAGGCCAGCCTCGACGAAGCGGCCGAGGTGAACAAGCGCTTCACCACGATCGACTCGCTCGTCGGCTACGTGGTCAAGGGCTTCGTGGCCACGATCGGCGGCCTGCTCGTCCTGGAGCAGATCGGCCTCGACGTCGGCCCGGCGATCACCGGCCTCGGCATCGTCGGGATCGCGATCGGCTTCGGCGCCCAGCCGATCGTCCGCGACTACTTCTGGGGCATCCTGATCCTGCTCGAGAACCAGTACGCCAAGGGCGACGTGGTCGAGCTCGCCGGGGTCACCGGCGTGGTCGAGGAGTTCACCCTGCGCCGGACGGTCCTGCGCGACACCGACGGCATCGTCCACAACGTCCCCAACGGCGAGATCGTGGTCGCCTCCAACCGCACCCGGGTCTGGCGCCGGATCAACTAGGACGTGGTCGTCGCCTACGGCCACGACGTCGAGCAGGCCATCGCCGTCCTCGACGAGGTGGGCCGGCCCTGGCGGCCGACCCGGCCTGGCGCGACCGATCCTCGAGGCACCCCGCGTCGATCGGGTCGACCGGCTCGGGGAGCAGGGCATCACGCTCAAGATCCTTGGCACGGTCCGGGCCGCCGACATGGGCCGTCGCCGGCGAGCTGCGCAAGCGGCTCCTGGCCGCGATGGCCGCCAACGGGATCGAGATCCCGGCGCCGGTCCTGCCGTCGGGCATGCCGGTCAGCGGCTCGGTCGCGGCCGCCCTCGGGTCGCGCCCCGAGCGGCCGGTGGCCGATGACGACCCGCCCGAGGCCGGCCTGCCGCCCGACGCCTGACCTCGGATCCGATCGGGGCCCGGGTAGAATGCGCCAGTCGCCGCAGGAGAAGCCGCGTGAGCGTCGAGCCCTGTCCCAGCCCGAGATCGAGAACCTCCTGGCCGAGGCGCGCACGTTCCCGCCGGATCCCGCCTTCGCCGCCCAGGCCAACGCCAGGCACGGACCTGTACGCCGAGGCCGAGGGCGACTTCGAGGCCTTCTGGGCCACGCGTGCCCGCGAGCGGATGCGCTGGTCGACGCCGTTCGAGACGACGCTCGAATGGGACCTGCCGTTCGCCAAGTGGTTCGTCGGCGGCAAGCTCAACGTCGCCTACAACTGCCTCGACCGGCACGTCGAGAACGGGCCTCGGCGACAAGGTCGCCTACCACTGGATCGGCGAGCCGGGCGACACGCGGACGCTCACCTACGCCGACCTCCAGCGCGAGGTGCAGCAAGGCCGCCAACGCCCTCAAGGAGCTCGGCGTCGAGACCGGCGACCGGGTCGCGATCTACATGCCGATGATCCCCGAGCTGCCGATCGCGATGCTCGCCTGCGCCCGCCTCGGCGCGCCCCACACGGTCGTCTTCGGCGGCTTCTCCGCCGAGGCCCTGGCCGGCCGCATCAACGATGCCCAGGCCAAGGTCCTCATCACCGCCGACGGCGGCTGGCGGCGCGGCAAGCCGGTCGGGCTCAAGCACCATGCCGACGAGGCGCTCGCCTCGACACCCCGTCGATCACGCCTCGATCGTCGTCAGCCGGCTGGGCGAGGGGATCCACATGGTCGAGGGCCGCGACCACTGGTGGCACGACATCGTCGAGCGCCAGGAGCCGATCTGCCCGCCCGTCCCGGTCGACTGCGAGCACATGCTCTACCTGCTCTACACGTCGGGCACGACGGCCAAGCCGAAGGGCATCGTCCACACCATCGGCGGGTTACCTGCTGGGCGCCTAGCTACACCCACGAGATCGTCTTCGACGTCAAGCCCGACGACGTCTACTGGTGCGCCGCCGACATCGGCTGGGTCACCGGCCACAGCTACATCGTCTACGGGCCGCTGGCCAACGCGACGACCGGGGTGATGTACGAGGGCGCGCCCGGACACGCCCGACTGGGACCGCTGGTGGCAGATCGTCGAAGACTACAAGGTCACGATCCTGTACTGCGCCCCGACCGCGATCCGCGCGTTCATGAAGCAGGGCGAGGCGTACCCGGCCCGCCACGACCTGTCGTCGCTGCGCCTGCTCGGCTCGGTCGGCGAGCCGATCAACCCCGAGGCCTGGCTGTGGTACCAGCGCAACATCGGCGGCGGCCGGACGCCGATCGTCGACACCTGGTGGCAGACCGAGACCGGCATGATCCTGATCAGCCCGTTGCCCGGCGTGACGACGACCAAGCCGGGCTGGGCGACGTTCCCGCTCCCCGGGATCGATCGCCGACGTCGTCGACGCCGACGGCCAGAGCGTCCCCCGCGGCGGCGGCGGCTACCTCGTCCTGAAGCGGCCCTGGCCGTCGATGCTGCGCGGCATCTACGGCGACCCGGAGCGCTATCGGCAGACCTACTGGAGCCGGTTCCCGGGGATGTACTTCGCCGGCGACGGCGCGAAGCGCGACGAGGAGGGCTACCTACTGGCTGCTCGGCCGGGTCGACGACGTGATGAACGTGGCCGGCCACCGGATCAGCACGATCGAGGTCGAGTCGGCGCTCGTCGACCACCCCAGCGTGGCCGAGGCGGCGGTCGTGGGCAAGACCGACGCGATCACCGGCCAGGCGATCTTCGCCTTCGTCATCCTGCGGGCCGGGGTCAGAGCCGTCACGACGCGCTGGCCGTCGAGCTGCGCGAGCACGTCGCCTACGTCATCGGCCCGATCGCCCGGCCCGAAGTACCTGCTGTTCACGCCCGACCTGCCCAAGACCCGCTCGGGCAAGATCATGCGCCGCCTCCTGCGCGACATCGCCGAGGACCGGGTCCTGGGCGACACGACGACGCTGGCCGACGCCGGCGTGGTCGAGACGATCCGCGACAACACCGGCTCGGCCGGAGGAGGAGTAGTGCCGTTCGGCTTCGTGCAAGCGCGACGCGAAGGCCGCCGACTCCGCCGATGGGGCGCCCACGGCGACCGCCGCCCACGTGCCGCGCCCGTGGCCGACAGCGGGATCGCCTTCGACGGGCTGACCGAGGAGTGGCGCCTGATCGGCGTGATGGCAGGTCAGCGGCCGCCTGTCGGACGCGCTCAACAGGCGCGAGGCGATCTCGATCAGCGACGTGACCTGGGCCCCCTTCGACGGCTCGGAACCGTTCAGCGCCGGTGCCCGGCCTGCGCAGCATCGATCCCTACGACCTGATCGTCGTCCTGGCCGGGGAGGGCACCCTGCCGGTCTTGTCGGACGACGAGAAGGCCGCCCACCGGGTCCACAAGCTGAGCTACGGGGTCGCCCTCGACGTGCCGCCATTCCGCGTCCAGGGCACGGTCCACCTGTTCCCGGGGTCGGAGCCCGAGCGGCTGCTCGATCGCTCGAATGACATGTTCTTCGCCGTGACCGGTGGCGTGGTGATGCTCAACGAGCGGCGGATCGGCGACGTCCGGACGGACACGATCCTGGTCAACCGGCAGTACCTGCGCCGGGTCGAGCAGATCGAGGGCGAATCGGGCGGCGACAACCAGCCGAGCTGAGGCGCGTCCCACCGGCGACGCCGCCGGCAGCCGCCGCCCGTGGTTCAGGCCCGGGCGGGCTCCTTGGTCCGATTGAAGATGCGGAACGCGGGCTTTGTCGCGGCCGTCTTGTCGGCTGCCTGGATCTCCGTCCCGACGAGCTTGGCGGCGAGGACCTCGAAGTCCTCGGTGACCTTCTCCCTGGGGAACTGCTCGACGACCGTGCGGCCCTCGTTGGCGGCCCGCACGAAGAGCAGGCCGCCGGACCGGATCAGGGCCAGGGCCGGCATGCCGACCGTGCGCTCCATGTCGGCCACCGACACGCCGCTGTTCGCCCGATTGACGACCAGGGCGAGCTTGTCCCGGACGCCCAGCTCCTGGGCGACGTCGCGCATCTGGACCGCCGCCCGGAGGGCCGGCACGTCGGGTGTGACCGGTACCAGGATCCGGTCGCTGCGCTCGAAGATCTGCTGGTTGAGCGGGCTGTAGGACGGGTGCATGTCGACGATGATGAAGTCGAAGCCGCGCCGGGCGACCCGGATCGCCTCGCCGATCCGATCCGGGACGAGGATCTCGGTGTTGAGCGGGCTGGCGGTCAGGACGCACACGGTCAGGCCGTTCTGGTGAAGGGTCGAGATCTCGGTCAGGCTGCGCTGCGGACGGCCTTCCTCCTCGTCCTCGGACCAGGCGTCGACGACGGTCGTGACCGACTCGAGCCCGAGCGAGGTGGCGATGTGGCCGGTGACCGTGTCGGCATCGATCAGCATCACCTTGAGGCTCATCCGGGTCTGGAGGGCGGCGGCCAGGTTGATCGCGGTCGTCGTCTTGCCGACGCCGCCCTTGGGATTGAAGATCGAGACGATCGTCGCCCGCTTCGACCACGAGACCGACTCGAAGTCGCCTCCACCCTGGAGCACCGGACCGCTGCCGTCGTCGATCGTGACCGAGCGGATCAGCATCGCCTCGATCCGCCAGCGGAGCGAGTCGGTGGAGTACGGCCGAGTGAAGAACTCGTCGTCGATGTTGGCCTTGGTCGCAGCGCCAGCCAGCCGGTCGAGGGCCCGCGGCGAGACGACCATCAGGGCCGGGATGTCGCGTTCCCCGTCATGGAGCAGCGAATAGAACTCGAGCGACCGATCGAAGTCGCTCTCGCCGTCGAGGATGGCCACGCCAACCTCACGCCGGGCGGCGAGGATCGCCTCCAGCTCCTGGGGCGTGGTGACCGCCAGGGCGTCGAAGCCGGCCTCGGTCAGCTCCCGGATGACGGCGACCTGTTCGTCGCGGGGAAGCGCGACGACGATCGCATGGCGGCCCATCGCCGCCTAATTCCCTGACTCGGGATCGTGAGCGGTGACGCTGACGACTCCATCCTCGGCGTTCGTCACCCGGGCCCGGAAGCCCGGCAGTGAAGGCACGACCTCGCGCAGGTTGACCGCCTCGTCGTGATGAACCGTGAAGACGAACTCGCCATCGGGTCCCGAGGAGACGCCGACCGACTGCACACCGGTGACCCGCCCCAGGTGGCGCTTGAAGCTGGCAATGCTGGCAACGCTGACAAGCCCCGAGACGACGACCCGCGACGTCTGCTCCGACGCCGGGCGGGCGGGACGGGCATCGTCGCCTTCCGGCGGCACGAGCCCGGCGAGCCGGGCGGCAAGGGCGTCGTCACCCATCGTCGGGATCTCGTCGTCGGCCGACGTGGCCTCGGCAGCGGCCTCGGCCTCGGCGGCATCGAAGTTCGACAGCCCGAGGGCGGCCAGGCGGGGATCCGCTGGATCGGTCGCCGGTGCGTCCGGGCTGGCCTCGTTCGACGCCTCGGCGGCCTCGGCGGCCTCGTGGGCAGCCTGGATGGCGGCCATCGCGGCGTCCGGGTCGGGGGCCGAGTCAGCGGATGCGCTGGCCTCGGCCGGGCCGGCCCCGTCCGGGCTGGCGCTGGCGGTCACGGTGGTGTCGCCGATCAGCTCGGCCACGGCCGCCGAGGGCTGCCAGGGCACGGACGCGTCGAACGACGGCGGCTCGGGCAGGGTCTGGGCCATGACCGCGATCTGGGTCGGGTCCTCCTCGGTCACGAGGCGCTCGAAGAAGCGCTCCATCTCGAGCTCGAAGCCGGCGACCCGGCTCTGGACACGGTCGATCTCGTACTCGATCTGGCCGGCGTGCTCCTCGAGCTCGCGCTCCAGGCCAAGCTTGCGCTCGGCGATCTTGCCCTGCGTCTCCTCGCGGATCCGGGCAATCTCGGCCTTCGACCACTCCTGGATCCCGGCGACATCCTCATCCGAGCGCTTGCGCAGGTCCGCCGCCTCGACGGCCGAGCGGGAATGGATGCCCTCGATGTAGGTCTTGGCATCGGCCTGGAAGCCGCTCATCGTCTGGGCGCGGGATTCCTCCGCGGCCGCCTGCATCGCGCGGGTCAGGTCGAGCACGAACTTGGTGGGCTTCTTGGCCACGGTGGACCCGCTCATCGGTCGGGACGGCGCTGGCGCGGCTGTGGCGGTGGAGTCCACGGAAGATTCCTTCGGGCTCGAGTCTGATGCGGTGGACTGATCGGTCTCGGAGTGCTCGGTCGTCTCGACCGCGCCGCTGGCGTCCGGGCTGCCGTCGGCCGTGGCCTCGGCTCCAGTGGCCTCGGCGGATGCCTCGGTCGTCTCGGCAGCCTCGCTGGTCACTGCCGGGGGAGCGCTCGCCTCAACCGCGGAATCCGTCGTCTCCGCCGTGGAGGTTGCCTCGTCGGTCCGGCCAACGGGCGCCTTGTCACTCCGCTCCTCCGAGCTCCAGGGGAGTCGGAAGCCGGTGCGTGATTCGGTCGTCGCCATGGATCGTGCGGTTCCCTCCAGGTGAAGATCTCGGGTTGCAGTCACTGAGGACGTGTGGGCATCGTATGGGCGGGTGGCGGTGCGGTGGAGTGCGCTAGTGGTACCAATCGGTCGATCCGGTGGTACCGGAGGTCCCGCGCCCGCGCTCGTCGTTGTCCGCCGTCACCGGTGCCCGGCGGGCCCCGGTGTCGCCTCGCACCACGATCGAACCCCGCTCCCGTCTGCGCGGGTTTGCGTCCGGAACCTCCGGATTCGGGCCCCATTCGGCGCCCGCTTCGGCGTCCTTCACAGGGTCTGCCGTCGATCCGGCGTTACCATGACCCGATGGTCCCGCCCAGCGACCCTGCCAGCTCCCCGACGCTCGATCCGGCCGGCCCGCCGGGCGCCGTCCTCGACCGGTTCGGGCGTCGCCTGCACGATCTGCGGATCTCGGTCACCGATCGCTGCAACTTCCGCTGCACGTACTGCATGCCCCGCGAGATCTATGGCCGCGACTTCGCGTTCCTGCCCCGGTCCGAGGTCCTGACCTTCGAGGAGATCGTCCGCCTGGCCGCGATCTTCGTCGGCGAGGGGGTCGAGAAGCTGCGGGTCACCGGCGGTGAGCCGCTCGTCCGGCGCGACCTGCCCGACCTGATCGCGATGCTCGCCGCGCTGCGTCGCCCGGACGGGCGGCCGCTCGACCTGACGCTGACCACGAACGGCTCGGCCCTCCGCCCGCTGGCGGGCGCCCTGCGCGCCGCCGGGCTGGGCCGGGTCACGGTCAGCCTCGACTCGCTCGACGATGCGACGTTCCGGGCGATGAACGGCGTCGAGTACCCGGTGGCCAAGGTGCTCGACGGCATCGCCGCGGCCGGCGAGGCCGGCTTCGCGCCGCTCAAGATCAACATGGTCGTCCGGCGCGGGATCAACGAGCAGAGCGTCCTGCCGATGGCTCGCTGGGCCCGCCGGGAGGGCCACATCCTGCGCTTCATCGAATACATGGACGTCGGTCACTCGAACGGCTGGCGGCTCGACGAGGTCGTCCCGGCGGCCGAGATCCTTGCCCTGCTCGACGCCGAGTTCGGCCTCGAGGCCATTCCCGCGAACTATCCCGGCGAGGTGGCCGATCGCTGGCGCTACCGCGACGAGGATCGCGAGGTAGGGGTCATCGCCTCGGTCAGCCGGCCGTTCTGCTCCGCCTGCACGCGGGCGCGACTGTCGGCCGAGGGCAAGCTGTACACCTGTCTCTTCGCCCTCGACGGGACCGACCTGCGCGGGCCGCTGCGCGAGGGCCTCTCCGACGCGGGACTGGCCGAGGCGATTCGCGCCGTCTGGCGGGTACGGGCCGACCGCTACTCCGAGCTCCGTTCGGAAGCCACGGCCAACCGGCCCCGCATCGAGATGTTCGCGATCGGCGGCTAGCCCGAGGCGGCGGGGGGGGCGGGCCTGCGGGGGAGGGGCGAGGTCGGGCGGCGGGGTCGTGTTCGCCGGCCGGTGCCTTCGGCGGCCCGCCCCGGGTTCGGCGGCCCGCGCCGGGCTGTGGCATTCCCTTCGCCTGGACCGTGGCGTTCCGGCAGGTTGTCGGGCCTGCGCGAGGCGATTCCGCGTGCATGGACGCTGCTCGCACACTGCCGGCCGCAAGCGCCGCGCCGAGGCTTCATTGGCCCGCCGAGGAGCCCGGCACGGCCGCCGCTGAGCGTGGGCGGCCTCCGCGCGGCGTGGGTCGGCGCGGCCACCGTGCGTTGCTGGACGGCCTTGTGCTCAGGATGACCATGGACCCGGAGTTGACGCCGGCAAGAGCGTCGACCGCAAGTGGTCGTGGTGGCGGCCGGAGCCGCATTCGGCGAGACCTCGTCGTAGAGTCCCGTCTCGAAGCGGCAAGGGGGTGGAACGATGAGACCGGGCAGGATCCGGCGAGCTGGTTCAGTCGCGGCCTTGGTGCTCCTCCTCGCCGGCTGCGGCAGCCCGAACCCGCCGACCCAGCCGGCGGTCGCCTCGCCCTCGGGCAACGCCTCGTCCGCCACAAGCTCGATCCCGCCGGCCCGGAGCCCCGGCTCGAGCGCGAGCGGATTTGCTCCGCCTGCGAGCGCGCCGGCCTGCGCCATCAGCTCGCTCGCCGCTACCCGAGCCTCCGTTCGGGGGTCGATCAGCGCCGTGACGATCGGCGTGGAACTCGCGAACCTTGGCGCCCAGCCGTGCTCACTCGATGGATCAGTCTCGGCCGCACGGCTCGTTGCGAACGACGGGATGACGGTGGACCGGGCGCTGCCGCCCTCGGCCGATGCGGGGCCGCCTCCCTCGGTGATCCTGCCCTCAACTGGCAACGCGAGCGCGGTTCTTGCCTTCCACTGGAGCAATTACTGCGGGCCCGGCACCTGGGGCGCTGCGCGTCGTGATCACCCTGCCGCCGACCGAGGGTACGGTGATGGCGCCCCTCGACGGACCCCTGGTTCCTGCCTGCCTCAACCCGAACGAGCCGTCCATGTTCGAGTTCGACGGCCTGTCGTCGCTCGAGGCTGGATCGCCGTCCAGCCAGGCAGCAGGCGTTCTCCACCGGATGTCCACAGCGATGGTGGATTGGTGGAAACGGATCGAGCATTCTCCGATAACTCGTGGATAACGCCGTTGCCATCTGGCGTTGATCCGGCGATGATTCGTCTTGCCCGAAGGGGCCATCGGGAAACGGAAGCTCGAGATCACATCAAGAGCATTCGCGGACTGACCGGTCGCTTCGGGCGCTTCTCTACCCGCCACGCGGCCTTCGGGCCCGCGATCGACGGGGATCGCCCGAATGGACGTGATCGGCATCCCGGTGTCGATACTCCGCTCGGGCGATCGAAGCGTCTGGGGCCTGGAGCGTCCGCCGCTCGGCTCGCTAGACTCAGTTGATGCCTGAGATCGACCGCAGCCGCCCTATCCTGCCGGCCGACCAGCCGGCCCTCCTGGCGGCCCTCGACGCCGCCGTCCGGACGCGGACCGGCCTCGTGCCGCGGGTCGGGATCGTCCTGGGCTCGGGCCTCGGCGGCCTGGCCGACGAGCTGCATGAACCGGTCTCGATCCCGTTCGGGGAGCTGCCCGGCTGGCCCGCGGCGACCGCCCCCGGCCACGCCGGCCGGCTCCTGCTGGGCCGCCTCGACGGCGTGCCGGTGGCGATGCTCCAGGGCCGCTTCCACCTGTACGAGGGCAACGACCCCGGGCTTGTCGTCCAGCCGGTCCTCCTGTTCGGCCGCCTCGGCGCCCGGGTCGTGGTCCTGACCAATGCCGCCGGCGGGTTGAACCCGGCCTACGGACCCGGGACCCTGATGGTCATCGCCGACCATCTCAACCTGACCGGGCGGACACCGCTCCTCGGGCCGAACGCCGACGAGATCGGGCCGCGGTTCCCCGACCTGACCGACGTGTACAACGCCGGCCACCGGGCTCGGCTCCACGCCGCCGCCGCGGCCGAGGGCACGAGCCTGGAAGAGGGGATCTACGTCGGCCTCCTGGGTCCGACCTACGAGACCCCGGCCGAGGTCCGGATGTTCCGCGGCCTGGGCGGCGATGCCGTCGGGATGTCGACCGTGCTCGAGGCGATCGCCTGTCGCTGGGCCGGGATCGAGGTCGCCGCGATCTCGCTGGTGACGAACGCCGGGGCCGGCTACTCGGGCCAGCCGCTCAACCACGAGGAGGTCCTGGCCGCCGGCGCCGCGGCCGGTCCGCGCCTCGCCCGGGTGATCCGCCGCTTCGTGCGCGAGCTACCCTGATCCGCCCGGCCGGGTCGGGCGGGCTACACTTCCCGGACATGACCGCCGAGACGCCTCCGGCCCCGGCCCAGGCCCGCGAGAGGACCGGGATCCCGCGCAACCCGGGCCGCCACGAGCTCGGCATGAAGGCGACCCTGCTGTTCCCCGACCGGGACATCGTCGAGCGCTACTACGTCCCGCTGATCTACACCGCCTGCCGGACCTGCTACTCCGAGCTGGCCCCGGACGAGATCTTCCGCCGGGCCGTCGACGGCCAGATCGACCCGGCCAAGCAGCGCAAGCTGATCCAGGGCGTGATCGAATCGGGCCACGGCAGCACGATCGAGCACATCGTCTTCACGTTCGGGATCAGCGGCGTGTCGCGGACGCTCAGCCACCAGCTGGTCCGCCACCGGGCCGGGGTCGCCTTCGACCAGCAGAGCCAGCGCTACGTCACGTTCAAGGGCGCCTCGACGATGCTGCCCGGCACCGTGGCCGAGGCCGAGCCTGACCTGCGCCAGCGCTACGAGGAGCAGATCGAGGGGTCGATGGAGTTGTACGGCGAGCTGGTGGCCGCCGGCATCCCCGGCGAGGATGCCCGCTTCGTGTTCCCCAATGCCACGCGGACGAACCTGGTCATGACCACGAACCTGCGGGCCCTGATCCATATGTCGGGCCTCCGGCTGTGCACGATGGCTCAGTGGGAGATCCGCCGCCTCTTCCAGCTCATCCGCCACGAGATCTTCGAGGTCAGCCCGTTCCTGGGCAGCTTCCTCGCCCCGAAGTGCGTCGCCCTGGGCTACTGCGACGAGATGGGCAACCGCGACGAGCACTGCCCGATCCGGCCGCACAAGGACAACGTCCTGGGTGCCTGGGCGGACAAGGCCAAGGCGGCCCGGGCGGCCGGCCGCGAGCTGCCGGTCAGCTGAGGCGCCTGGGCGTCCAGAGGCGGCACGCCCCGTCCGGCGGCGGGCCAGTGTCGCACCGGGCGTGACAGAACCGGGGTTTCACGCGACGACGCCGGCACTGGGCTCGTAGGCATGTCCGGATTCATCCCCGGCCACGCTCAGGACTAGCGGATTCTGGTCCGTGCGGCAAGCCCCGGCGCCGTCAGAGACCGCGAAACCAGCGTTTTGTCATGCGGGCTGAAACAACTGGCGGGTACTGGGACTCGGCCCCTGAAGCATCGCGACGGGCCGCCACGGCAACCGGCGAGCCTAGGGCTTGGGCAACGGCTCCAGCGCGACCAGCTCGCGGCGCCAGGCGGGCGGCTCGAAGGCCGAGCCGAAGCCGTCGGTCTTGCCCACGATCCGGCCGTCCCGGAACTCGAACAGGCTGATGTTGCGCCACGGCACGCCGTCGCCGTAGTCGGCGGTCCACACGGCTGCGACCAGCTCGGGTCCGCCGATGATCCGGTGGACGAGGACCCGGGGCAGGGCCGGCGTCCGGGCCACCACCGTCTCGATCGTCGGTCGCCCGCGGAGGACCTCGCCGCTGCCCGGCCACGACCACTCGGCGTCGTGCGCCACGTCGGCCAGGATTCCGGCGACGTCGCGGGCATTGATCGCCGCGAAGTAGCGCTCGACGGCCGAACGCTCCGCCGCTCCGCCGGTCGGCGCGCCGGTCACCGGCCAGGGTCTAGTAGTAGTCGGAGCATGAGAGGAAGTATCCGCAGGAGCAGATCAGCTTGCATTTCCGCTCGTCCATCGCCGCCCCGCAGTTCGCGCAGGTCAGGATCAGGATGGCCGGATCGTCGGGATCGGGCGGCCGGCCGAGCGCGGCCGGATCGGCTGGAACCGGCCCGCGCAGCGGTCGTGGCGGCAGGTCGTCGAGGATTCGGAGCCGGGCGTCGTCCATCGCCTACTCCGCCTCGAGGGCGTAGCGGATCGCCTCGGCCAGGCTCATCGCCCGGCCCTCCTCGCCGTAGCGCTCGAGGTCCTCGGCGGTCAGCAGGCTGCGGGCCGGCCTGATCGAGGCCGCCTCGTCGAGCTCGTCGACCATGCTGGACAGGTTCGCCCCGGTGGTCAGGGCCAGGGCTCGGGCGGCGGCGTGCAGCCGGGCGGAGCGCGGCAGGTCGCCCCGCACCCGGGCCAGCGCCGAGTAGTCGTCCAGGACGAGGGTCAGCGCCGTGGCATCGCCGGCGGCCTCGAAGTGGTCCATCGCCGGCCGGATGTGCTCGGCCGCCTCCTCCGTCTGACGGGCGCGCAGCAGGGCCGTGCCGAGCATGTGGTGGGCCCAGGCGATCATCGTCTCGTCGTCGGTCGCCGAGAAGAGCTCAAGGGCTTCGCGGAAGCTGGCGATCGCGGTCTCGCCCTGGAGGTGGAAGTGGTACCAGTTGCCGATCGCCCAGACCGCGTTGCCCGCCCCGCGCTTGTCGCCCAGGGAGCGGTAGATCTCGAGCGCCTCCTCCATCAGCCGCAGGCCCACCCGATCCGGATCGATGCTGGTCGGATCGTCGGGCGTGGTGGTGAACACGAATGAGAACGACGCGTTGTACAGGGCGTTGGCGATCTCGGCCCGGTCGCCGGTCGCCCGCCAGCGCTCGAGCGCCTCGTTGTAGAACGTGGCCATCGCCGCGATGTCGGCCTGCCACCAGGCGACACCGCCGAGGGCCTCCAGCAACCGGGCGCGGAGCCGCGGATCGTCGCTCGACCAGGGCTGCTCGGCAATGCGCCCCAGCCGGCGCCGGCCCTCGACGAGGTAGCCCCGCTTCTGCCAGAACCGCCACATGGCGAAGCCGAGCCGGATGGATAGCTCCGGATCGGGCCGGCCGGTCGCCCAGTCGAGGGCGGCCCGGAGGTTGTCATGCTCGAGGTCGAGCCGGTCGAGCCACGCCCGCTGGTCGCTGCCGGCGAGCCTCCCCGCCGCGTCCTCGGCCAGGTCGAGGAAGGCGCGGGCGTGGCGCTCGGAGATGAGGTCGGCCTCGCCGCTCGCCGCCAGCTGCTCGGCCGAGAAGGCCCGGATCGTCTCGAGCATCCGGAAGCGCGGCTCGCCGCCAACCTCCTCGGCCCGGACCAGGCTCTGGTCGACGAGCGCCTCGATCCCGTCGAGCAGCTCGATCCCCAGCTCCTGGGCAGGTCCGCAGATCGTCTCGGCCATGTCGAGGGTGCAGCCCGCGGCGAAGACCGACAGGCGGGCGAAGAGCCGCCGGCCAGGCGCGTCGAGGAGGTCGTGGCTCCAGGCGATCGCTCCGCGCAGGGTCTGCTGGCGCTCGGGCAGGTCGCGCGCGCCGCCGCCCAGCGCCGCCAGCTGGTCACCCAGCCGGGCGAGGATCGCGTCCGGCGGCAGGAGCTTGATCCGGGCCGCGGCCAGCTCGATCGCCAGGGGCATGCCCTGCAGCCGGGCGACGATCCCGGCGACCGCGGCGGCGTTCTGGACGGTCAGCTGGAAGGCCGGCTTGACCGCGCTCGCCCGGGTCACGAACAGGCGCACGGACTCGTACTGGTTCAGGCTCGCCGGGTCGGGGCCGGCCTGGTCGTCGGCCAGCCGCGTCCGCGCCATCGCGCCCTGGCTCGACGGTTCGGGTGGGACGGGCAGGCCGGGAACCGGGTATTCCTGCTCGCCCGACACGTGCAGGGGCGCCCGGCTCGACACGATCAGCTTCAGCTCGCTGGTCGCCCGCAGGAGCTCGCCGACGAGGGCCGCGGCCTCGATCACCTGCTCGAAGTTGTCGAGGACCAGCAGCAACCGGCGCGTCCCGATCCAGCGCGACAGCCGCTCGGCGATGGGGACCGAGGTGTCCTCCATCAGGCCCAGGACCGCGGCGATCGTGGGGCCGACCAGGGTTGCCTCGCGGATCGGCTCGAGGGCGACGAAGTAGACCCCGTCGGTGAAGGATTCGGCGACCGATGCGGCCAGCTGGAGCGACAGGCGGGTCTTGCCCGTGCCGCCCGGACCGGTCAGGGTCAGCAGGCGGGCCGTGGCCAGGCGGGCCGTCGTCTCGGCCAGCTCGACCGTCCGGCCGACGAACGAGGTGACCTGGCTGGGCAGGTTGTTGGGCCGGTTGTCGAGCGATCGGATCGGCCGCGGGTCGTCGGCGAGGCCCTCGATCTCGAGGACGGCCAGCCGTTCCGGCCGGAGGTCCTTGAGGCGATGTTCGCCGACGTCGCGGGTCCGGACGCCGGCCGGCAGGCCGTCGCCCAGGAGGGCCACGATCGCCGAGGACAGGACGACCTGGCCGCCGTTGGCCGCCGCCGCGACCCGGGCGGCCCGGTTGACGTCGGCGCCGACGTACGACCCGGAGCTCAGCACGCCCAGCCCGGTATGGAGGCCCATCCGGACCCGGAGCGCGTCGACGCCATGCGGGTATTCGGCCGTGGCCAGGGCGCGCTGCGCCTCGACGGCGGCATTGACCGCGGCCGCGGCCGAGGTGAACACGACGAAGAACGAGTCGCCTTCGGTGCCGACCTCGACCCCGTCGTTGGCCGCCCAGGCCCGGCGCAGGAGCGCCCGGTGGATGTCAAGGACGTCGCCGTAGCGCTGCGGACCGAGCTCCTGGACGAGCCGCGTCGAGCCTTCGATGTCGGTGAACAGGAAGGTCAGGGTGCCACTCGGCAGGGCGGACGCGGTGGTCTCGGTCATGGCCGCGGAGTCGGCTCCTCCTCATCGGTCAGATCGGCGTTTCCGGTGGGGCTCCCGTTCGATACGATGGCGCAACACGGCCGATCGTAACTGGATTGTGGCCGTCTGGAGAGTAGGAAACAAAGACGATGGCCGATCGTGCTGAGATCGCCGACGAGCTCGCCGGCTTTGCCCTGTTCGCCGACCTCACGACCCCCCAGCTGCAGGGCGTCGTCCACGCCTTCGAGGAGGCCTGGTTCAAGGACGGCGACCGCGTCCTGCGCCAGGGGATGACCGGTGGTGGGCTGTACCTCATCCTCGACGGGCAGGCTTCGATCCTGGTCGACGGCCAGGAGCGGGCCAGACTGTCCCGCGGCGAGTTCTTCGGCGAGGTCTCGATCCTGCTCGGCGAGCCGCCGGTGGCCGACGTGGTGGCCGTCGGGACCCTGCGCTGCATCGTCCTCGCCGGACCGGCCGTGGAGGCCTTCCTGCTGGCCCACCCGGCGGTGATGTACCGGATGCTCCAGGCGTCGGCGCGCCGGCTGCGGAACGCGAATCGATGGCGGAGCTGACCGAGCGCCCGTTCCCGCCCGGCGACTATCCGCTGATCGTCGTCGGGAGCGGACCGGGCGGCCTCCAGGTGTCCTCGGCCCTGCGCGGGGCCGGCGTCAAGCACGCGGTCCTGTCGGCCGACGAGCAGCCCGGCGGGATGTTCCGTCGCTGGCCCTTCTTCCAGCGCCTCCTGTCGTGGACCAAGCCCTATGCCCCGGTCGCCCGCGGGACGCGGCCCTATGAGCGCTACGACTGGAACAGCCTGATCCCCGAGACGGACGAGCACCGGGCGGTGATGGTCGGCCTGATGGACGGCACGTCGTACTTTCCCAGCCGGCCGGAGATGCAGGCCGGGCTCGAGGCGTTCGCCAGCCGGACCGACCTCCCGATCCGGTTCGGCTGCCGCTGGTCGGCGACGCGCCGGCTCGACGACGGGCGGTTCGCCCTCGAGACCAGCGACGGCGAGTACACCGCCGGCACGCTCGTCTTCGCGGTCGGGGTCGCCGAGCCGTGGCGGCCGGCCAGCCCGGGCATGGAGCTGGCGGCCCACTACGCCGACACCCGGCCGGTCGAGCAGTACGCCGACCGCCGGATCTTCATCATCGGCAAGCAGAACTCGGGCTTCGAGCTGGCCAGCGGGATGCTGCCCTGGGCCCGCCGGATCATGATCGCGTCGCCCTCGCCCGCGAAGCTGTCGGTCAACACCAACTCGCTGGTCGGGATCCGGGCCCGCTACGTCCAGCCCTACGAGGACCACGTCCTGGGCGGCGGCGTGGCGATCCTGAACGCCGCGATCGAGCGGATCGAGCGGGGCCCGGCCGGCGGCGCGCCGTTCCAGGTCGTGACCCGGCGGTCGTCGGACTCGGTCGAGATGACGTTCGAGGCCGACGAGGTGATCGCCGCGACCGGCTTCGTGGCGCCCCTCCTCGACCTGCCCGACCTCGGCGTGGCGACCTTCGGCCAGAGCCGGCTGCCGGCCCAGACGCCGTTCTGGGAGAGCGCCACGGTGCCCGGGATCTTCTTCGCCGGCACGATCGGGCAGGGCGCCGCCGGGCTCAAGAAGCACGGCATCCCGTCGAACTCGGGCGCCGTCCAGGGGGCCCGGTACAACGCCCGGGTGCTTGCCCGGCGGATCGCCACGACGCGCTTCGGACGGCCGGTCGAGCGTCCCCGGATCGCGCCCGGCGAGCTGCTCGACTTCCTGCTCGACGAGCTGACCCTGGGCCCCGAGCTGTGGCACCAGCGGGCGTACCTGGCCCGGGTCGTGAGCGTCCATCCGGATGACGGGATCCGCGACGAGGGGATCCTGCCCCTGGCCTGGTTCGTCGACGCGGGTGGCAGCGATGGGATCGCAACGACCCTCGAGACCGACGGGACCGGGGCCGTCTACCCGGTGATCTACCTGCGCCGCGATGGGGAAGTCAGCGAGCATCCGATCGATCCCCACCCGTTGCTCGACTATCGGACCCCGGCCGCCCGGCACGATCTCGAGGCGATCCTCGCCCCGCTCCTCGGGCGCTCGGCCGCCGGATCGCGGGCGTCGTGACCGGAGCGATCTGCATCACGTTAGCCGATAACGGCTAAGATCCAGCGAGTAAACCGTTGACGGCTAACTCTGGGAGGATTAGCCTCTCACGGTGAACTCCTCCCGGGCAATCGTCGTCTTCGGCGACGTGATCCAGTCCCGCGCCGATCCGGCCGGATCCTCGGCCTGGCTGCGGTCCCTGTGCGCCGATCTCCAGGCGGCCGTCGGCGCCCAGGGCGTGGCGCCCTTCGGCTTCACCCAGGGCGACGAGCTGCAGGGCCTCCTCGCGCCAACGGCGGATCCGGTCGGCGTCGTCCTGCGGGCGGCCCTCGCCGAGGCGGCCCGGCCGATGCGCTGGGCGATCGTCGCCGGGCTGGTCGAGGCGGGCTCGGGACCGGCGACCCAGCGCACCGGGCCGGCCTTCGTCGCGGCGCGGGCGGCCCTCGAGGAGACCCGCCGGCGCCGGACGAGCCTGCGGATCGTGACCGGCGTGCCTGCCGTCGACGACCTGCTTGACGACCTCGCCCCGGTCCTCGGCGACGCCCTGGCGCAGCTCAGCTCGACCCAGCGCCGGGTCGCCGGCCTGATCCTGGTCGACGGCCTGCGCCGCTCGGAGGTGGCCGACCGGCTGGGGGTCAGCCGGGCGACCGTGTCGGTCGCGGCCCAGCGCGGCGGGGTACCCTCCCTCGAGCGACTGGCGCGGGCGATTCGAGCCCTGATCGACCGCAGCCGGAGCACGGAGCTGGGAGCCTGATGTCGAACTCGGCCATCCTCCTCGTCGCCCTGGCAATCCTCGCCCACCTGGTCGCCGACTTCGTCTTCCAGACCGACGCGATCGCCGAGGCCAAGGCCGCGCCCGACGCCCGGGGCTGGCGCGGGCTGGCGGCCCACACCGGGATCGTGGCGATCTGCCTCCTGCCGTTCGTGGCCGGTTACGGCGGGCGCGGCGTGGAGTACCTGGTCGTCGTCGCGGTCGCTCACGGCCTGATCGACCGGACGAAGGTCGTCCTCAACTGGCGCGCGGCCGCCGGTGGCCAGCCCGCCCCGCCGGCCGGACCGGATCGGGGCAAGGCGGCGAGCGTCGAGGCTGCAACCGGCCCGAGCGAGCCGGTCGACCCGGTGGCCGCCGACGCACCCGGCGAGCGAGCCTGGACACCGTTGCCGGCGGCCCTGTTCCTGGCCGACCAGGCGGCCCACTTCAGCGTCCTGCTGGCCGGGGCGAGCGTCCTGCTCCTTGGCCAGCCGACGCTCGGAGCCTGGCGCGACGCGGTCCAGGCGGTCGGCGGCCACCTCCTGCCGGTCAGCCACCCGCTGCCGGCCCTGGTCGTGATCGTGGTCCTGATCGACCTGCTGATCATCAACATCCGCGGCGGCTACTTCCTGGTCGGGACGCTCCTCGCCCCGCGCGGCTTTGCCGGCGGCTCGGAGCCCGGGCCGGAGCGGGTCGGGGCGACGATCGGCATCCTCGAGCGGCTCGTCGTGTGCGTCCTCGTCCTGATCGGCCAGGCGGCCGCGATCGGCTTCGTCGTCGCAGCCAAGACGCTTGCCCGCTTCCGCCAGCTCGACGACCGGCATTTCGCCGAGTACTACCTGGTCGGCACCCTGGCCAGCGTGACCCTGGCCCTGGCGACCTCGATCGTCGCCGCCGCCGCGATCAGCGCGGTCCTGGCCTGAGCCTGGGACATCAGACCAGCCTCCGTGGGATCGTCTCGGCCCAGTGGCCGTGGTGGAAGGGGGCCCCATCGAGGGTGACATCGAGGTCGACGGCGAGCTCGAACGTCGACTCGCTTGAGGTCATCAGGCCGTCGGCCAGGGCGACGATCGAGCGACCGTCCTGGTCGAGCTGGTAGACCACCTCGGTCCGCATCCGGGCGTGGGCGGGATCCGCGTCGGAGGCGGTCATCTCAAGCAGCTCGCTCGAATACAGCCGGGTGCCGTCGGGCAGGGTCACGGCCTCGCCGCTGCCGGTCGTGACCGTGACCGTCCCGGCCAGGACATCCTCGGAGATCCGCCAGGTGGCGCTCTCGTCGGACGTGCTCGCGCCGACGTCGGGCAGGCCCGCCGGCCCGGTCCGGAAGGCCGGCGTGGCCAGCTCCGGCTCCGGATGGGTCGTGCTCAGGATGAGCCACGAGCGGCCGAGGTGGATCGTCAGGTCGCCGGCATAGGGCGACGGCCAGATGACCGGCCAGTAGGCCGTCGCGACCGACAGCCGGATCCGGTGGCCGGGCGCGAAGCGGTAGCCGGTCTCGCGCATCGGGATCGTGAACTCGACGACCTCGCCCGGCTCGAATGGCTCGGCAGCGCTGTCGACTCGGCGATGGGTGAGGTTGCGGATTCCCGCGGTCACCTGGGCGATCGTGCCGTCCGGGGCGACGTCGCTCAGGCGGACCACGGCGCTGGCGACCGGCATCGTCGAGCTCAGGGCCAGGTGGGCGACGGCAGGGCCGAACAGGTGCAGCGGCGCGGTCAGCGGCGCGCTCGTCCAGCCGGGCAGGAGCGCCTCGTCGGGGCGCAGGTCGCGGGCCAGGCCATTGGGCGACCAGCCGGC
This sequence comes from uncultured Chloroflexia bacterium, assembly GCA_963727055.1. Classification (GTDB taxonomy): domain Bacteria; phylum Chloroflexota; class Limnocylindria; order Limnocylindrales; family CSP1-4; genus Palsa-1033. The sequence continues at coordinate 224,346 of CAVSEN010000002.1, read as the reverse complement.
GCCCCACGACAGCGCCGACGCGGTGCCGATCGTCGGCCGGTGGGCGAGGGTCACCGTCCCGGCCGCCGGGCGCGAGGCCGTCAGGCCGCCGGCCGGGCTGAGATAGAGCGTCAGACCGGCGTCGTTCGGAGGTCGCAGCGGCTCGCTCCGCCAGCGGCCGGGCCAGGCCACCGGGAATGCCTCGGGTGGTGCGTAGTCACGCTCGAAATACGTCAGGGCCGGCTCATCCATCACCCCGTTGTCGAGGCCCCTGAGCCAGTGGTCGAAGAAACGGACGACCTCATGGAGCCAGTCCAGGGTGGGCCCCGGGTAGGCCTCGTCGGGCAGGGCATGGACCCAGTTGCCGATCAGCGCCTTGCGCGGGGCATTGAGGCACTGCCGCCACATGCGCAGGGCGGCATCGACGTAGCTGTCCATCCAGCCGCCGATCAGGAACATCGGTACGACCAGCGACTTCCAGTGCGGCGCCAGAGAACCCTGCCGCCAGTACGGGCCGTCGAGCTGCTGGCGGAGCCACTCGAACAGCCAGACCGGGGTCTGCTCGAGGCGCTCGTGCCACTCGGACTCCCAGTCGGCGCCGCGATAGGCCGGCCGGGCGGGAAGGGCGTTCGAGCCGACCATGCTGACCGCGTACTGGCTCAGCTCGCTGGCGGTGACGCAGCCGCCGATGTAATGGACGTCGTCCGTGTAGCGGTCGTCGGAGGCGTAGACCGGCACGATCGCGCGGAGGTGTGGCGGCCGGAGCAGGGCCACCTGGATCGCCGCAAACCCACCCCAGCTGATGCCCCACATCCCGACGTTGCCATTCGACCAGGGCTGGTCCGCCAGCCATTCGATCGCGTCGTAGCCGTCGCGGGTCTCCTCGGGGGTGTACTCGCCGCGGGCGATCCCCGGGCTGCTGCCCGTGCCCCGGATGTCGAGCCGGCAGAAGGCGTAGCCGCGGGCCGCCAGCCACTGGCCGCGGGCCTCGTCGCTGGCCCAGCGCCAGTCGTCCTTGCGGTAGGGAATCATCTCGAGGATCGCCGGGAACCGGGCGCCGGGATCGGCATCGACGGGCAGCCACAGGTTGGCCGACAGCTCGAGCCCGTCGCGCACGGGGATCCGGACGTCGCGCCGGACCTCGACCCCGTTGATGGGCGGCGAGGCGGGCCGGGGATCGGGACCCAGGGCGTCCATCAGCCGAGTCTAGCGAGGCCCCGGCAGCAGCCGCCAGCACGACCCGTCGTCCGGGACGTACGATCCGGCCGTGACCCAGCCCGATCCCACCGCGTCCCCCTGGCGCCGCCGCTCGCGCCGCCTGGTCTACGAGAACCCCTGGGTCAGCGTCCTCCACGACGAGGTCGACCGGCCCGACGGCCGGCCGGGGATCTACGGCGTGATCCACTTCCAGAACCATGCCGTGGCGATCGTCGCGATCGATGACCGGAACCGGGTCGTGCTCGTCGGCCAGTGGCGCTACACGCTCGACGCCTACTCCTGGGAGCTGCCCGAGGGCGGCGTGCCGCCGGCCGAGACGCCCCTCGCCGGGGCGCAGCGCGAGCTGCGCGAGGAGACCGGGCTGGGGGCCGCGACCTGGCGCGACGTGGGCCGGATCGCGGTCTCGAACTCGGTCACCGACGAGCTGGGCACGATCTTCCTGGCGACCGGCCTGAGCCAGGGTGACCCGTCCCCGGATGCGACCGAGGACCTCCGCCTGCGCTGGGTCGACTTCGACGAGGCATTGGCGATGATCGACGACGGCCGGATCACCGACCTGCTGACGATCGCCGCCCTGGAGCGGGTCGGGCGGCTCAGGCGATGAGCGCGACCCTCCACGTCCTGCGCGTCTTCACCGATCCGGCCGGGCAGCACGGCAACCCGCTCGGGGTCTTCCTCGACGGCAGCGCGATCCCCGAAGCGGGCCGGCAAGCCGTCGCGCGCGACCTCGGCTTCAGCGAGACGGTCTTCGTCGACGACGCCCGGACCGGCCGGATCCGGATCTACACGCCCGGCCTCGAGCTGCCGTTCGCCGGCCACCCGACCGTCGGGACCGCCTGGCTGCTGGCCGAGGTCGGGATGCCGGTCGAGGCCCTGCGGGTGCCGGCCGGCGTGGTCCGGACCTGGTCCGAGGGCGATCGGCGCTGGATCCGGGCGCGGCCCGAGTGGGTCTTCCCGATCACGACGGCCGAGCTGCCCTCGGTCGACGACGTCGATGCCGTGGTCGGCCCGCCGCCCGGCGAGACGTCGTGGTACCCGTGGGCCTGGCTCGACCGCCACCTGGGCACGATCCGCAGCCGCTTCCTGGCGCCCGAGGTCGGGATCGCCGAGGACGAGGCGACCGGAGCGGCCGCGGTCGTCATCACCGCCCGGCTCGGCCATGACCTCGAGATCGTCCAGGGCCGTGGCTCGCGCCTGTCGACCCGGCTGGGCAGCGACGGCTCGGTGGACCTCGGCGGCCGGGCGGTCCTCGACGCCACCCGCCCGTATGGCTGAGCCGCTCCGGCGTGAGTACGCCACGGCGGTCATCGGCCTGGGTGGGATCGGCAGCGGAGCGGCGTGGTGGCTGAGCCGGCGGCTCGGGCCGGACGTCCTCGGCCTCGAGCAGTTCGAGCTTGGCCACGACCGCGGCGCGAGCCAGGACCACTCGCGGATCATCCGGCTCTCGTACCACCGGCCCGACTACGTCCGCCTGGCAAAGCGCGCCTACGAGACGTGGGACCTGCTCGCCGCCGAAGCCGGGGTCCAGGTCGTGACCACCACCGGCGGCCTCGACCTGTGGCCGCCCGACGCCCGGATCCCGCTGGCCGACTACACCACGAGCCTTGCCGCGGAGTCCGTGCCGTTCGAGCTGCTGGATGCGGGCGAGACGCTCCGTCGCTGGCCGCAATGGCGGCTGGCCGAGGGCACCCAGGCGATCTTCCAGGCTGCCGGCGGGCTGGCAGATCCGAATCGGGCGAACGCCGCCCACCAACGGCTCGCCCGCGAGCGGGGAGCGACGCTCCTCGACCGGACGCCGGTGACCGCGCTCCGTGACCGGGGCGGGCTGATCGAGATCGAGACCGCGAACCAGGGCACGTTTCGGGCGGCATCCGTGGTCCTGGCCGCCGATGCCTGGACGAACGAGCTGCTGGCCGGCTTCGGGCGCCGGCTGCCGCTGACCATCACCCGCGAGCAGGTCACCTACTTCGCCTGCCCGCGCCCGGCCGATTTCGCCCCCGATCGCTTCCCGGTCTGGATCTGGATGGACGAGCCCTGCTTCTACGGCTTCCCGACGTACGGCGAGGCCGGCCCCAAGGCGGCCGAGGACGTCGGCGGGCAACCGACCACGGCCCGCGATCGGAGCTTCGAACCGGACCGGGTCGCCGCCGCCCGCCTCGAGGCGTTCCTGGCCGAGCACTTGCCGGGCTGCCTGGGACCCGAGATCCTGACGAAGACCTGCCTCTACACGCTGACCCCCGACCGCGATTTCGTGATCGACCGGCTGCCCGACCACCCCAGCGTCCTCGTGGCCCTCGGCGCCGCCCATGCCTTCAAGTTCAGCTCGGTCCTCGGCCGGATCCTGTCCGAGCTCATCGTCGACGGCGAGACGCCGTCGGCCACCGAGCTGGACGGGTTCGGGATCGACCGCCCGGTGCTCCTCGCCGAGGACCCGCCGACGAGCTTCATGATCTGAGCCGTCGCGGAGCGTGAAACGGGGTCGCGCCACGTGGTCGGGCCTTGCGCGCGACACCGCCGGTGTGCAACCCTGCCCGAACGATGCGGCCGGAGCCGGTGGAGCAGGACCGGGCCGCCCCGAGGAGGACTCACCCGATGCGATCGCCGCTGCGCGACCGGTTCGCGCGTACCCTCGCCGCGCTCGGCCTGGCCCTGGCCGCCCTGCTGCCCGCCGCGGGCATCGTCCACGCGGCCGACATCCTCACCCTGCGGGTGGGCACCATCCAGAGCCTCGACTCGCTCAACCCGTTCGAGACCGCCCTGAACGTGGGCTACGAGGTCTTCACCCTCAACTACGACCTGCTCGTCAACTTCGGCCCGAACAACGAGCCGGTGCCCGGCTTCGCCGACAAGTGGACCCAGTCGACCGACCAGCTGAGCTGGACGTTCCACATCCGTGATGGCATGAAATGGTCGGACGGCGTGCCGGCCACGAGCGCGGACGTCGTCTACACCTACAACCTCGTGCTCGAGGGGACGAAGAACGACGGGGTCGTCGGCCTCGGCTACCTCGATCCGTACCTCAAGGACGCGTTCGTGACCAGCGTCACGGCGCCCGACCCGTCGACGGTCGTGGTCACCTCGTCGCGCCCCACGACCAAGCTCACCCACTCCTACATCCCGATCGTCCCCCAGCACATCTGGAAGAACGTCACGCCGGCCAACATCAACGACTTCGAGAACAAGGTGCCGGTCGTCGGCACCGGCCCGTACCAGGCGGTCGAGTCGACCAGCGACTATGTCCGGCTCGTCCGCAACCCGCACTACTGGGGCAAGCAGGGCGCCGAGGACGAGATCGTCATCCAGTACTACCCGAGCGCCCCCGACACGATGGTCGCCGCCTTCAAGAACAACGAGCTCGACTACATCCACAGCCCGAGCGCCGAGTCGTTCAACCAGCTCAAGACGCTCAAGAACACGGTCGCCCTGGCCAGCGAGGGCAACGGCTTCACCCAGCTCAACTACAACACCTACGACAAGGGTGGCGGCGCGTCGACGACCGCGATCCAGGACCCGGCCTTCCGCCAGGCGCTCGGCTACGCGATCGACAAGCCGACCCTGATCTCGAAGGTCCTCCTCGGCTACGGCTCGCCGGGGACGACCCAGGTCCCGCCCTGGGAGAAGGCCTGGCACACCGACCCGACCGACATCCGCCAGTTCAACATCGACACGGCCAACCAGAAGCTCGACGAAGCCGGCTATCCCCGCGGGGCCGATGGCACCCGGGTCGATAAGCAGGGCAAGCCGATCAACCTGCGCCTGTACACGCCGAACACGGATCCCGAGCTACGCCAAGGACGCCCAGTTCATCCAGGGCTGGTTCCAGCAGGTCGGAATCGAGGTCAGCGCCCAGGTCCTCGACGAGGGCACCCTGGTCACCGACGAGGCCCTCGACACGACCAAGCCGGCCAAGGGCCAGCTCGACTACGACATGGTGATCTGGGGCTGGGTCGGCGACCCGGATCCCAACGCCCTGCTCCAGATCCTGCTGACCTCGTCGATCGGCAGCACGAGCGACAGCCAGTGGTCGAACGCCCAGTACGACCAGCTCTACGACACCCAGAACCAGGCGCCGACCGACGCCGCCCGCAAGGCGGCGATGGACCAGATGCAGCAGATCTTCTACGACCAGGCGCCGTACGACGTCCTGTACTACGACAACAACCTCGACGCCTACCACACCGACAAGTTCGCTGGCTGGCAGAACCAGCCGGTCGAGGGTGGCGCGCCGTTCTTCCAGGACGGCTCGATCAACTACACCCTGCTGACCGACGCGACGAAGGCCACGCCCTCGCCGTCGGCGGTCAATGCCGAGCCGACGGCCGCCGCCGGCTCGAACGGGCCGACCGCCAGCGTCGCGCCGGCGCCGGTGCCGACCGACAGCGGCAGCAGCGGCAGTCCGTTGCCCCTGATCGCGGGCATCGCCGCGATCGCCGTCCTGCTCGTCGTGTTCATCGGGCTGACCCGCCGGCGGAGGGCCGCGGCCGAAGAGGACGACGAGTGACCCACCGCCCCGGCGACCTCCCGGCCGAATGACCGGACCGGCCTGACCCGATGGGCAGCCGCTACCTCGTTCGGAAGGTCGTCGGGGCCTGCCTCACGATCTTCATGATCGTGATCCTGAACTTCGTCCTGTTCCGGATGATGCCGGGGTCGCCGGACCGGATCCTGCTCCGCAACCCGAACGTGACCGCCGACGCGATGACCGCGGCCCGGGCCCGCTGGGGCCTCGACAAGCCGCTCATCCCGGACCAGCTGGTCGACTACCTCGAGGCGACCGCCAGCGGCGACCTCGGCTTCTCGTTCAAGTTCCACGGCGAGGCCGTGACCGACGTCCTCGCCGGCCGGATCTGGCCGACGGTCATCCTGTTCGGGGCCGGCGAGGTCCTGGCGATCATCTTCGGGCTGGCCCTCGGCGCCTATTCGGGCTGGAGACGCGGCGGCCCGGTCGACTACATCGGCAACGGCCTCAGCCTGATCCTGTACTCGATGCCCTACTTCGTCATCGGCATCCTGATCCTGGGCATCTTCGCGGTCGGCCTGCACTGGTTCCCGACGAGCGGGATGCTGACCGTCGGGGGCGGCGGCGACAGGTCGTTCTCGGGCCAGCTCCTCGACTTCCTGGGCCACCTCGCCCTGCCGGTGACGACCGTCGCGATCGGCCTGATCGGCCAGTACTCGATCCTGATGCGTTCGTCGGTGATCGAGACGCTCGGCGAGGACTACGTCACCACGGCCCGCGGCAAGGGCCTGACCTCGGGCCGGATCCTGCGCTCGCACGCCCTGCCCAACGCGCTCCTGCCGGCCGTCACCCTGATCGCGATCAACCTGGGCTACGTGATCGGTGGGGCGATCACGGTCGAGGTGGTGTTCAACTGGCCAGGCCTGGGGACACTCACGGTGACCGCCCTCGAGGCGCGCGACTATCCGGTCCTGCAGGGCATCTTCCTGCTCCTCAGCATCTCGGTCGTCCTGGCCAACCTGGTCGCCGACCTGATCTACGGCCGGCTCGACCCGCGGGTCCGATCGTGAGCGCCCCGGCCGTCTCCGAGCAGACCGTTCGCAACGAGCGGCTGCGCCTCCGGATCCGGTCGATCCGCTCGTTCGGGCGGCGGTTCGCGAGCCGGCCCGATGGGATCATCGGGGTGATCGTGCTGGCCGTCTTCATCGTCCTGGCGATCGCGCCGGACCTGTTCGTCGGACCCCTCCAGACGGCCACCACGGCGACCGGTCCGGCGCTCTCGGCGCCGAGCGGGGCCAACCTGCTGGGGACCGACGAGCTCGGCCGCGACATCCTCAACCTGACGATCCACGGCACCCGGATCTCGATGGTGATCGGCCTCCTGGCAACGCTCATCACGATCTTCCTGGGGGCCCTGGTCGGGATCGTCTCGGGTTATGTCGGCGGCCGGACCGACACGGTCCTGATGCGGGTGACCGACTTCTTCCTCGTCCTGCCGACGTTCGTCCTGGCCCTGATCCTGGCCCCGATCATCCTCGACCTGGTCGGCGCCAACTCGGAGTTCTTCGGGATCCGGGTGACCCTGCTCGTGATCGTCGTCGTGATCGGGATCACGAGCTGGGCGTCGACCGCCCGGATCATCCGCTCCCAGGCCCTGTCGGTGAAGGAGCTGGCCTTCGTCGGCCGGGCGCGGGTGATCGGCTCCGGCCCGGGCCACATCATGTGGCGCCACATCCTGCCCAACGTCATGAACCTGATCGTGGCCAACACCGTGCTCGTCTTTGGCGGCTCGATCCTGACCGAGACGACGCTCTCGTTCATCGGCCTGGGCGACCCATTCGCGCCGTCCTGGGGCCAGATCCTGAACGCGGCCGAGTCGGCCGGGGCGATGGGCCTCGGGGCGTGGTGGTACGTCGTTCCGCCCTCGGTCTGTATCGTCCTCGTGGTCCTCTCCTTCACCCTCGTCGGCTCGGCCCTCGACGACGTCCTCAATCCGCGCCTGAGGGTCCGCCGATGACCGAACGTGGCCGGCTTCCGACCGACCCGCCCGCCGACGACGAGGCCGCCGAGGCAGTCGCGGTCGCCAGCCGGGCAGCGGCCCTCGACGCCCAGGCGGTGATTCGCGGCCGGCGCCAGTGGCCGCTGCCCAGGCAGGCTGATCCGCACGCCCCGCTCCTCGTCGTGGAGCACCTCACGACGCACTTCAAGATGGCCGGCGGCTCGATCAAGGCGGTCGACGATGTCAGCTTCACCCTGAACGACGGCGAGGCGCTGGGGATCGCCGGCGAGTCGGGCTGCGGCAAGACGACGACCGCCCTGTCGCTCATCCAGCTCCTGCCCTCGAACGGCCGGATCGGCCGGGACAGCAAGGTCAAGCTGTTCGGGATCGACCTCGCCCGGAAGTCCGAGGATGCCCTCCGGCGGTATCGCTGGCGGGAGATCTCGATCATCTTCCAGGGGGCGATGAACGCCCTCAACCCGGTCCGCCGGGTGAACGAGCAGATCGCCGAGCCGGTCGAGCTCCGGCTGAAGGTCGACAAGGCCGACGCGATGAAGCGGGCCGGCGAGCTGCTCGAGCTCGTCGGGATCCCGGCCAAGCGCGGCCGGGCCTATCCCCACGAGCTGTCGGGCGGGATGCGCCAGCGGGCGATGATCGCGATGGCCCTCGCCTGCGATCCGGCCATGGTGATCGGCGACGAGCCGACGACGGCGCTCGACGTGATGGTCCAGGCCCAGATCCTCGAGCTCCTCGAGCGCCTCCGGCGCGAGCTCGGCCTGTCGCTGATCCTGATCACCCACGACCTGTCGGTGATCGCCGAGACCTGCGATCGGGTGATGGTGATGTACGCCGGCAAGGTCGCCGAGGAGGGGCCGGTCAGCGTCATCTTCCGGACCCCGCGCCATCCCTACACCCAGAAGCTGATCGGCGCCTTCCCCAACATCCACGCCGACCGGCGGACCCTCGACGTGATCCCCGGCTCGCCGCCCGACCTGCGCGAGCCGCCCCCCGGCTGCCGCTTCCACCCACGCTGCCCGTTCGCGATGGCGGTCTGCTCGGTCGAGGTCCCGCCCGAGGTGACGTTCGGCGACGGCGTCCGGGTGGCCTGCCACCTCTACCCGGCGGGCAGCGACGGGGTCCCGATCACCCGCCCCACGAAGGACGCGCTCGTCCATGCCCAGGGCGAGCCCGAGGCCGGCATCGGCGCGGGGATCTTCGGCGACCGGGACGCGGTGGTCGACGAGCTCGAGGAGGAGGCGCTGGCGCCGGTCCCGCCCCACCTCTTCACCCCCGGCCACGGGCTGGCCGACGAGCACCCGCAGGACGAGGCCGAATGAGCGAGATCCTGCGGCTGACCGGCCTCCAGGTCCATTTCCCGATCCGGGGTGGGATCTTCGACGCGATCCTGCGCCGGCCACGGGGCTACGTCCGGGCGGTCGACGGGATCGACCTGGCGATCAACAAGGGCGAGGTCCTGGCCCTCGTCGGCGAATCCGGCTCGGGCAAGACGACGACCGGCCGGGTGATCGTCAAGCTGACCCGCCAGACCGGGGGCACGGTCGTCTTCGACGGCCAGGACGTCAGCAACCGGTGGGGCGTGTCGAAGCTGCGCGAGTACCGCCGGCGGGTCCAGATCATCTTCCAGGACCCGTACGAGACGCTCAACCCGAAGCAGACGATCCACGACTTCGTGGCCGAGCCGCTCGAGGTCAACCACCTGGTCAAGACGGCCGCCGAGAAGGAGGCCCGGGTCACGGCGGCGCTCGAGAGTGCCGGCCTGCGGCCGGCCGGCGACTTCGCCTTCCGCTTCCCGCACGAGCTGTCCGGCGGCCAGCGCCAGCGGGTGGTGATCGCCGGGGCGCTGGTGATGGATCCCGAGCTCGTCGTAGCCGACGAGCCGGTCTCGATGCTCGACGTCTCGATCCGGACCGAGCTCCTCCGGCTGATGCTGGACCTCCGGCGCGATTTCGGGCTGACCTACCTGTTCATCACCCACGACCTGTCGCTGGCCTGGGTGATCGCCGACCGGATCGCGGTGATGTACCTGGGCAAGATCATGGAGATCGGGCCGGCCGAGGCGGTCATCCGCTCGCCGCGCAACCCGTACACCAAGGCCCTGGTCAGCGTCTCACCGACCCCCGAGCCGGCCGATGCGGCGGCCCGGGCGAGCCGCTACATCCTCCAGGGCGAGACGCCCGACGCCGCCCACATCCCGGCCGGCTGCCGGTTCAATCCGCGCTGCCCGCTGGCCTTCGACCGCTGTCGGGTCGAGGAGCCGCCGCTGTTCGACCTGGGCGATGGGCACCAGGCGGCCTGCTGGCTGGCCGAAGGGGGCAAGCCCCTGCCTCCGTTCCCGGCCCGGGCCGGGGCCGTCGGGCTACCGGTCGTCGCGGCGCCCGCAGCGGTGGCGTCGGTGCCGTCCCCGGCGCCATGACCCCGCTCGGGCCCGACGAGATCGCGCCGCTCCTGGCGGCGACGGTGGCCACGCTGCGGGCCGAGGTCCGGGCCCTGGGGGCCGAGGCCCGCTGGCGGCCGGCCGAAGGTGCGTGGTCGGTCAATGAATGCGTCGGCCACCTGATCGAAGCCGAGCAGCGCGGCTTCGCGGGCCGAATCCGGCTGATCCTGGCGACGGATGGCGTCGCCCTGAGCGACTGGGAGCAGGTCGCGGTGGCAACCGCCCGCCATGACGACGCGGCCGACCCGATCGAGCTGGTCGAGTCCTTCGCCGCGCTCCGAAGCGAGGGGATCGCGCTGGTCAGATCGCTTCGGCCGGCAGATCTCGGCCGGGTCGGAATCCATCCAGCCGTCGGGCGGTTGACCATCGGTGACCTGCTCGGCGAGTGGGTCCATCACGACCGTCGTCATGCCCGCCAGGCGCTGGCCGTTGCCCAGGCCCGGGTCTGGCCGCAGATGGGCGGAGCCCAGCGCTTCAGCGAGCCCGGCGAATAGCCTCGAGCAGCAGGGCGTCGCGCCGCACCCGGCAGAGGAGGTCGACCAGCTCGAGCCGATCGACGGCGGAGTCGAGCGTCAGGCCGACGGTCACCGCGCCGTGGCGCTCCTGGAGGACGGCCGTCGCGAACGGTTCGGGCGGTTCGGTCAGGGCGGCGGCGACGGCCGCGGCGATCTCCGGGCTGCCCATCGGCAGGAGCGGCACGAAGGGCACGCGGGGCAGGAGCAGGCGCGTCTCGGGCAGGTCATCCGGGTTCGGCCGCTCACCGGCGATCGTCAGTCCGAGCGACGCTGCGAGGTGGGCGTGGGCGACGGCCCGGACGTCGGGCCGGGCCAGGTAGACGGCCCGGTGGACGGCGATGTCCGAGCTCGGCCGGGGGGCGTTGGTGCCGGCCCCGGAGCCGGTGCCGTGGCCGCCGGATGAGGTGGCTTCAGCCGCCGCGGGATCGAGCGGGACGAGGAGGAGATCCTCGACCGTGAGCTCGTCCTTGCGCCGGCCCGACGGGGTGACGAGGAGCTGGTCGCCGAGGCGGATCGACAGGTTGCCTTCGGCGGCGACGATCAGCCCCCGCGCGCCGAGCCGGATGCCGGCCCGAACGATGGCCTCGGCGGCCTCGAGATGTTCGAATGCGTTCATGGCCCTGATGATCGGTCATCGGCCTGTTCGACGTCCCGGGCCGTTCGGCCCGAACGCTGGGTTGGGGCTCCGGGCCCGGGCCCGCTGCCTCGGTCTCCGCGATTGCCCGGGCCCGGAGAGGATCGGCGAGGGCCGGGCCAGGCCCGCGGCGTGATTCTCCGCCGAGGTTCGTCAGAATTCCGCCACCAGACGCCTTGTCGTCAAGACCCGGCGATCCGACCCTCGAATCCGCCCCATGACGGGCTGATTCGTGCGTGAGCCAGCTCTCGACTCGTGGCGAGCCTCGCCAAACGGACGGAAGGTGCTCCGTAATGCGCCTGGGGGCGGAATTCCGACGAACCTCGGCCCGAGCCCGAGCCTCTCAACCGAGGTCGAGCCCGAGCCTCTCAACCGAGGTCCAGCCGCTCAACCGAGGTCCGGGCCGCTCAACCGGGGTCCGGGTCCCCGGCCCAGCCTCGGCGCGAGCCGCTACGCCCGCGGGCGGCGCTTCTCCGGGTCGTACAGGGCCGGCTCGCCGACCGTGGCGCCGGCGGTCGCGCCGTCGGCCAGGGCAACCTCGACCCGGGTGCCCGGCTCGGCGGCGGCCCGCTCGAGGATCGCCAGGGCGATCGTCCCGAAACGCGGCGACGACGTCGGGCTGGTCGCCGAGCCCACCGGGGCCCCGGCCAGGCTGACCTCGGCGCCGGCCTCCGGCACCTCGTCGCCGTCGAGCGTCAGCGAGGCCAGGCGGCGTTCCGGCGGCCCGGCGTCGCGTTCGGCGCGGATCGCCGCGTCGCCCTCGAACGAGCGACCCTCGACCTTCATGAATCGCTCGAAGTTGATGTCGAACGGGCTCGACTCGCCCGGCGTGTAGTCGTAGCCGGGCAGGATCATCCCGGACTCGATCCGCAGGACGTCGAGTGCGTCGAAGCCATACGGCCGGACTTCGCCCGACTCGGTCAGCGTCCGCCACAACGGCTCGGCGTGCTCGGGCCGGACGAACAGCTCGTAGCCGAGCTCGCCCGACACGCCGGTCCGGGCGATCCAGGCCGGGACCGGGCCGACCTGGATCGGCTCGGTCAGGAAGCGGAAGTAGGGCAGGCCGGCGAGGTCGAACTCGACGTGGCGCTGGAGGATCTCCCGCGTCCGGGGTCCCTGGAACTGGACGTGGGGCAGCTCGTGGACGATCAGCTCGATCGTCACCGCCAGGCCCTCCGACACCTGGCGCAGGTGGTCGCCCAGGTCGAACCGGTTGGTCATGAACCAGACGTGGTCCGGGCCGAAGACGTAGACCGTCGCGTCGTCGATGATCCGGCCGGCCTCGTCGAGGAGGGGGGCGTAGCGGACGCGGCCGGGGCCGTAGGCCAGGACGTCGTTGGCGATCAGCCGGTCGGCGGCCCGCAGCGCATCCGGCCCGCGAAAGTCCCACTTGATCAGGGCCGAGCAGTCCCAGATCCCGGCCCCGTCACGGACGGCGGCGTACTCGCCGTCGCGGTCGCCGAAGCCGGTTGTCCAGAGCCAGCCGTCCCAGTCGCCGAACTCGGCTCCGAGCTCCTCCTGGACGTGGTGGAATGCCGATCGAACGGGTGTGTCAGTCATCGTCGGAGGGTAGGCGGCGGGCCGCCGGGCGCGCGGCGCGTGTCCCGCTTGGCGCGACGAACGGTCCGCAGGCCGGACCCGACCCGTTCGACCCGCCCGCGGCCGGAGCGGTACGCTGGTCGGACAGCAGGGAACGGGCCAGGAGAGGTGTGATGGGCGGTCAGTGGGGCAGCGGTGGGTCGGGCCGCGGCGAATGGACCGGGATCTCGATCGCCGGCGTCGTCCTGGTCGTCATCGGCGTGATCTTCCTCGTCGACCAGTTCGGCATCTTCCACTTCGCCTGGAGCGTGTTCTGGCCGGTCCTGCTGGTCGCGATCGGCGCGGTCCTGATCCTGAACGCCGCCACGCGCCACGGTGCTCACGGGTTCCGCGGCGCCGACGTCGCCTCGTCGAGCATCCCTCGCAACGGGATACGCCGGCTCGAGCTCGAAGTCGGGGTCGGGGCCGGCACGTTCACCCTGGCCGGCGGGTCGAGTCAGCTTGTCGAGGTCCACTCATCGGGCACCGACATCGCCGCCCAGCAGGGGCGAGAAGGTGACCTGGCCCATGTCCGCCTGCGCCAGGATCTCGCCTCGTTCGGAACCTGGCACGGCGCGGCGAGCTGGGAGATTCGGCTCGCCTCGGACATCCCCACCCGGCTGCGGTTCGACGCCGGCGCGGGCAACTTCGATGTCGACCTCAGCACCCTCACGATCGTCGAGGCGAAGCTCCAGGTCGGGGCCGCCCGAACCCGGATCGTCCTGCCCCGGCCGCGGGGCACGGTCGCGATCACGATCACCGGGGGCGCGGCATCGTTCCAGCTCCAGGTCCCGACCGGCGTCGAGTACCGCTTCGAATCGTCGGGCGGCCTGACCAGCGTCGACGGCCTGACCCAGAGCCCCGGCTACCCCGCCGCGACCGACCGGGTCCTGGTCCGCTTCAGCGGCGGCGCGTCGTCCGTTCGGATCGGGTGATCGAGCCGGCGAAGCCGTCGCAGGCTGCCCAACCGCCGCGGGTCCGCGAGGAGCCGCTCAGCCACAATCGGGACTTCCTGCTGCTGCTCGGCGGGCAGGGCATCTCGGCCTTCGGCGACGCCCTGAGCCAGACCGCGTTGCCGCTGCTCGTGCTGGCCCTGACCGGCTCGGGCGTGGCGATGGGCGTGGTCGGGGTCCTGAACACGATCCCTGACCTGGTCTTCGGGCTGCTCGCCGGGGTGATCGCCGATCGGAGCGACCGACGCCTGATGATCCTGGGGGCCGACTTCGGGCGAGCCGTCCTGACCGCTTTGATCCCCCTGGCGATCTACTTCCACGGGCCCACGATCGCGGTGATCCTGCTGATCGCGGCGCCGATGTCGATGCTCCGGGCGCTGTTCCTGGCCGCCTACACCGCGGCGATGCCGAGCCTCGTCGGGCGGCCACTGCTGGCCCGCGCGACGTCGACCCTCGAGACGGTCTACAGCCTGAGCTTCGTCATCGGCCCGAGCATCGCCGGGCTGCTGGCGGCCGTCGTCGGCTTCGGCCCGACGATCGCCGTCGACGCCCTGAGCTTTCTGGTCAGCTCGGCGGCGATGGCCCTGATCCGGCGCCCGCTCCAGGAGCGCCAGGACCGGCCGCCCCTCGCCCTCAAGGCCGAGATCCGGGAGGGGATCGCGTACATCGCCGGCCACCCAACGCTTCGCCTGGCGGTGTCCTACTGGGGCCTGATCAGCGTGATCACCGCCGGCCTGATCCCGGTGCTGACGTACTTCGTGACGAAGCAGCTTGGCCTGGGGACCGCGACCTTCGGGCTGCTCCTCTCGGCGAACGGGATCGGCTACCTGATCGGGGCGATCGCGATGAACCGGGCCCGGCTCCGGTCGGCGGGCAAGCTGATGCTGGCCGGCACGGGCATCGAGGCCGTCGCGATGATCGCCGCGGTCAACGGCCAGGTGGTCGTCCTCTTCCCGGCGGCGTTCATCGTCGGCCTGTCCTCGGCCGCCGTCGTCATCACGTATGTCACGCTTCGATCGGCCGCCGCCCCCGACGAGCTCCTCGGCCGGGTCGGCTCGACCGCGCGGACGCTGTCGATCGGGCTCCAGCCGATCGGCATGATCACCGCCGGGGTCCTGCTCGACAGCATTGGCGGGGGAGCCACCCTGCTGTTGATGGGCTCGGGCTTGCTCCTCGCGACGATCGGCTTCGCGGCCTCGGGCACGCTCCGGCGGGCGATGGTGATCGGCGGGCACGTCCCGCGCTGATTTCCCGCGATCAGGCCGCGATGGCCGCCAGGTGGGTTCGGCGCGACCGGCCGGCTCGGGCGACGACGGGCTCGTCGAGCGAGAACGCGACGAGGCAGCCATCGCAGCGGATCTCGCCATCGAGGTCGAGCTGGTCGACCAGGATCGTCCCGTCGCAGGCGGGGCAATCGAGGGCGATCACCGGGTTCGGAACGAATGTGTTCGTGTTCATGACCCGAGATTGCGCCGGCCTCGTGACAGCTAGCGTGTCACGCCTCGATTCCGGCCGGATTCGCGCTACAGCTCGCGCCGCCGGAACGAGAGGACGGCCAGGCCCAGGACGATCACGAACCAGGCCGCGACCCAGGCCAGGTAGGCGACGCTCAGCCCGGTCGAGGCGTAAAACGGGTTGGCGGCAAGCTGCTCGCTCGAGCGGCCACCATCCGATGCCACGGCGATGACGATCTGTGGCTCGAGGGCGAAGATCGCGCCGCGCCAGATCCCGTCGGTCGGCAGCAGGAAGCGGGTCACCGTCGCGATCTGCTCCATCAGGTCCGCCTTGAGGTAGATCCCCAGCCCGCCCAGGACGCCCGCGATCCAGCACATCCCGAACAGGACGACGGCGATCGCGCCGCCGGCGATCGACGGCAGGCGGGTCGAGAAGAACAGGGTCAGGGTCAGGATCAGGACGGCCTGCAGGGCGATCGCCCCGGCCGCCCCGAGCGGGTCGGGCGGACCGTAGCCCGAGGCGAGCTTCATCGCCCCGATCTCGAGCAGGCCCGAGGCCATGGCGTACGCGCCGGCGACCAGGACGAGCCCGAGCCAGCGACCGAGCAGGAATGTCGAGCGCCCGATCGGCCGGGCGAGGATTGCCAGGAGGACGCCGCTCTCGATATCCGATGACACGGCCGGCGCCCCGATGAACGCCGCGGTCATCGCCAGGATGAAGCTGAACATGAACGCGACGACGATCAGCATCTGGCTGACGCCGAGCTGGATCACGGTCTCGCTGCTGCCGTTGTCGCGGGCCAGGCTGACGAGCCGCTCGAAGCCGATGCCCGACAGCCCGACGACGACGACCGTCAGCGCGAAGAGGACCCACAGGATCCGCCGCCGGAAGGCATCGAGCAGGGTCAGCCGGACGATCACCAGCAAGGGCACGACGATCGTCCTCACGGCAGGCCGCCCTCGCCGCCGGCCCGGCTCGCGGCGACCGAGGCCTCGGGATCGGCCGGGGCGCCGAGCAGCTCGAGGAAGCGCGCCTCGAGCGTCTCGCGGCCCTGGGCCACGGCGTGGACCCGACCGCCCGCGGCGACGATCGCGGCGACGACATCGGGGATCCGCTCGGGATCGATCGGCCGGATCGTGATCCCCTCGGGGTCGGCCGGATCGGTCTCGACGGTCCCGAACGCGGCCAGGCCGGCCCGCGCCTCGGCCGACAGGTTGCCCACCCGGAGGACGACGGCCTGCTCGCCAAGGAGCTCATCGAGGCTGCCGCTGGCCACGACCCGGCCGTGATTGACGACGGCCACCCGATCACACACCAGCTCGACCTCGGTCAGGAGATGCGAGTTCAGGAAGACCGTCACGCCCCGGTCACGGGCCGCCCGGATGATTCCCCGGACCTCGGTCCGGCCGACCGGGTCGAGGGCCGACGTCGGCTCATCGAGGAAGACGAGGTCGGGCGAGCCGAGCAGGGCGGCTCCCAGGCCGAGCCGCTGCTGCATTCCCTTCGAGAACGTGCCGACGGGATCATCGGCGCGGTCGGCCAGGCCGACGGTTGCCAGCGCCGCGTCGACCTCCGCGGCGCGCCGGTTGCCGGGCAGCCGGGCGAGGTCGGCGTGCAGGCGCAGGACCTCGCGGGCGCGCAGCCACGACTGGTAGCGGAAGAGCTCGGGCAGGTAGCCGATCCGGCGGCGGGTCTCCCGATCGCCGATCGGGGCGCCCAGGACGGAGCCCGTCCCGGACGACGCTGCCGTCAGCCCGAGAAGCAGCTTGACCGCCGTCGTCTTGCCGGCACCGTTCGGCCCCAGGAAGCCGAAGACCTCGCCCGGCTCGACCCGCATCGACAGCCCGGCCAGGGCCGTCGTCCGCCCGAATCGCTTCGACAGCTCGTGCGTCTCGATCGCCGGGGCTGGGCCCGGGCCGCTTGCGTGGGCGCTCATCGCTGGCATCGTCGCATGGACGGCCGGTCATCGGTGGCCGTGACGCAGCGTCCCTGCCGAGCGCCGCAGGCGAAATGTTCAATCAGGTGCCGCCGGCACGCTGAAGTCCCGTACCGTAGGCAGGTGAACGAGCGTCTCGATCCGGGAATCACCGACGCTCGCGCCGCCCTGCAGGCCAGGGCCGTCGCCAAGCGGTTTCGGGGCGGGGTGCGGGCCCTCGATGGGATCGACCTTGATATCCCAGCCGGGAGCATCTGTGCCCTCGTCGGGCCCAACGGCGCAGGCAAGTCGACGCTGATGAAGGCCTGGGTCGGCTTCGAGCGACCCAGCAGCGGTTCGGTTGCCGTATTCGGGATCAACCCCTGGCGGGATAGGCCGGCCGCCCTCGACCGGATCGGCTATGTCTCCCAGAAGCCGGCGCTCTACCGCGGACTCAGCGTGGCCGATCACGTTGCGCTGGCTGGAAGCCTTCGCGCCGGCTTCGATCCCGGGCTGACCAGGCGCCGGCTCGACGAGCTCGGAATCCCGCTCGGCCAGGACACGCGGACCCTGTCGGGCGGCCAACAGGCGCAGGTGATGCTGGCCCTGGCGCTGGGCACCCACGCCCGGGCCTTCATCCTCGACGAGCCGCTCGCGAGCCTGGATCCATTGGCCCGGCGCGAGTTCCTCCATGTCCTTGTCGACGCCGTTCGAGCGGATGGCGCAACGGCCGTCCTCTCGTCGCACGTGATCACCGACATCGAGCAAGCCTGCGATCGGCTGGTCGTCCTGGGTGGCGGACGAAAGATCCTCGACGTGCCGATCGCGGAGGCAATCTCCAGCCATCGGATCGCGCCTGCGGCCGTGGTACCGGCGGTCGCCGACGCCCGGCCCGTGGGCACGTTCCCGGGCCCGCTCGGCGAGCGCCTCACGCTCTGGCAGGTACCTCCCGAGCGAGTCGGACGATCCGGCACTGCGCGGGGCGACGCTTGAGGAAGTGATCCTGGGCCAGCTCGCTGCCAGCCGAAGGCCGGCGGCACTTGCAGAACGCCCGGCCGCCTGATGCGGACGACCATCCGGCTCCTGGTCAAGACGTTTCGTTTCGAGCTGATTGCGATCACGTTCGCCTGTCTGACCCTGGCTGGTGTCGAGCTGGTCCTGGCGGCCCAGCTGGACGCCGTGGCCTTGCCCGCAGCGTGTCAGTTCAACCAGACGATCTCCTTCGATCAGGGCTTCGCCACGCAACTGGGAGGGCCGACCTCGGACCCAACCGCCGTTGATCCATGCCAGGACAAGCTCAGCGCGTTCTACGCCATCGACGAGCACGCTGCGGAGGTCATGGCCTTCGGGGCTGCCCTGCCCGTCCTCGCCGGGATCCTGATCGGTGTAGCGGTCATTGGCCGCGAGATCGAGGCCGGGACCGCGTCCCTGGCCTGGACCCTGAGCCGGTCGCGCCGGCGCTGGTTCCTCACCCGCACCCTCCTGATCGGGGCGATCCTCGCCGGGGTGTTGTTGGCACCGGCCCTCGCGGCGAACATCCTCGAGCATGCCCGGCGGCCACTCATCGATCCTGGGTCGTCGTTCAACGACAGTGGCATCCGGGGGCCCGTCCTGGTCATGCTTGGCCTGTTGACCTATGGGATCGCCGTCGTCACGGGCGCGGTCGTCGGGCGCCAGTTGGCGGCGGTCATCGTCACCCTCGCCCTGATCCTGGCAGTCATCCTGGGATATGAGAATGGCCTGAGGCGCTGGGAGCTCTCGCTCGCCGAGTGGCGACCCGCCGTATCGTCCAGCTACGACGTCGACGTGGTCTTCGACCAGGGGTACCGCGATCGGACGAGCGCCGCGATCGTCGACCAGAACTCGGTGATGGCCGCCGCGCCCCAGGTCGATGGAATGCCGGATGGCGCGTGGATCGACGCTCGATACGAGTCGGTTGCGCTGGTCGTGCCGGGCAATCGCTACGGCTCGATCGTCGCCGGCGAGTCGGTCGCCCTCGGAAGCGCAACGTTGCTGCTCCTCGGACTTGGCTTGCTCGTCGTCAACCGCCGCCGTCCGGACTAGGGCCGCGGTAGCGGAAGCAGCCGGGCAGGTGGTCGTCGACCAGGCCGACGCTCTGCATGAACGCATAGACGATCGTCGGGCCGACGAAGCGGAAGCCGCGTGCCTGGAGATCCTTCGACAGGGCGATCGCGTCGGGCGTGCTGGCCGGGATCTGGCCCGCCACGGCATCCGCTGGCAACGGGCGGGCCGGCTCGGGGATCATCGTCCGGAGGTAGGCATCGACGCTGCCGAACTCCGTGCGCAGCGCGAGCCAGGCGGCCGCGTTGCCGATCGTCGCGTCGATCTTCGCCCGGTTGCGGACGATTCCGGCGTCGGCCATCAGCCGGGCTCGATCGGCGTCGTCGAAGGCCGCCACGACCGCCGGGTCGAAGCCCCGGAAGGCCCTGCGGAACGCCTCGCGCTTGCGCAGGATCGTCGACCACGACAGGCCGGCCTGGAACGATTCGAGGACGAGCCGCTCGAAGAGCTCCCGGTCGTCGGTCGTCGGCCGGCCCCACTCATCGTCGTGGTAGGCCGTCATCAGCGGATCGGGCCGGGGTCCGTCGGCGCCGGCCCAGGCGCAGCGCCGGGGCCCCGTCAACGCCTGGTCACGGGATCGGGACCGTGTCGATCAGGGTGCTCCACATGTACGGATCAGCGGCCGGCGAACCGGCGTTGAAGACCTCGCGGAAGATCTCCGTGTTGACCGTCTTCGTGCCCAGGCTGCCGACGAGGGTCACCCGGATCGGGCGTCCGGAAACGCCCTTGGCCGACAGGTCGAGCGAGGTGATCGCGCCGACGTTCGTCCGCGCGTCGGTCGCGAAGATCGTCGAGAGCTGGGCCCAGGTGTAGGTGGCGGTCTGCCACGTCGCGTGAGGCGAGGAGCTGTCGTACGAGACGCCCTGCGGGTTGCGGTCGGACGAGCCGCGCAGGTAGCTCACCGGCGACCCGACGACCTGGCCCGAGGCCGAGGTGTAGACGTTCTCGTTGTTCTCGGTCGCCCCGCCATCGGCCGAATGGTAGAGGGCGGTGATGATCGTCGAGCCGCTCTTGAGGACCATGCCCGCCGTCGCGATGACCGCGTTCGTGCCGTTCGTCGCCTCGCCCAGCGAGCCGTGGTAGACCTGCGAGCGGGTGTCGTCGAATAGGTCATAGGCGCCGATCCCGACGTGGACGTGGGCCTCGGCATAGCTCCGGGCGGCGATCGCCTGGGCCTTGAGCGCCTCGGCCGGCCAGGTCGCCGGCATCTCGGCCGGCACGACGCCGCGCAGGTAGAGGTCGAGGCCGACCTCGTTGACCACGATCGTGCCGTCACTGGTGGCGACGATCCGGAGGGTGGCTCGGTACGTGTCGTCGGAGCTCGGCTTCGAGTCGAGCTGGAGGCGGCCGGGCTCGGCGCCCGACCGGAAGCGCAGGTCGGCGATGTTCGAGCTCGTCTTGAGCAGGAGCGCTCCGGTCGCCGAGTTGACCTGGATCGCGTAGCCGTTGCCCGATCGCCAGACCTCGGCCCGGGCGCCGATCGGGAAGGTGCCCTTGACCCCGTCGAGGGTGAACGGCGCGCCACGGCCGTGGAGGATGAGCGGATGGGCCGCCGTCGGCGCCATCGGCCCCAGGACGAGGACCCGGATCGGGGCGGTCACGCTGACGAGGGCCGGCGTCGTGCCCTGGTAGTAGTGGCCCACGATCGTCGCCGCCGGCTGGCCGGCCAGGGCCCGTCCCCGGGCGCCGTACTGGCTCATGCCCAGGCCGTGGCCGTAGCCCCGGCCGTAGAACGTGACCGAGCCGGGCGTGATCGGCAGCGGGCTGATCGACCGGATCCGGCTGGGCGACGGGAACGCGCGCGGGGTCGGCGCGTTCGACGGCGAGGCGGCCGGCGCGGCACCGGGCACCGACGGAGCCGGCGCGAGCGATGGCGACGGTGATGCCGGATCGGCCGAGGGCGGCACGGAAGGGTCGGCAGACGCCGGGATCGACGGCAGGGCCGATGGGCTGGGCGACGGCTGCCCCCCGGCCGGCGAGCCGCTCGGAGCGGGCGGGAACGACTGGGCCGGCCAGGGCCCGTCGGCCAGGACCGTGGCGGCCGGCGCGACCGGCCCGAGGCCGAGCAGGGCGAGCAGCGCGAGGGTCCCGGCCACGGCCGATCCGGGCGCCCTGAGGTGCCCCGCCCGCCGGCGCGGCCCGCCCCGCAGGCCCGAACCTGGCATCACTCCCTCCGTCCGACGCCCCCCGTCGCGCTCGATCCGTTCGTGTAGCGTACCGACCATGATCGCCCTTCGCTCCCGGGTCGGCTGAGGTGGACGCGGCCGTCCGCATCGTCGAGGTCCTGGTCGGGCTGTTCCTGATCGCCTACGTCGCCTGGGACGTCTTCAACACGGTCGCCCTGCCGCGGCCGACTCCCTCGGTCTACCGCCTCGCCCGCAACCTGACTCGCTGGAGCTGGGCGGCCTGGCAGTGGCAGGCCGGGCGGATGGCGCTCGGCCAGCGCCGGGAGCAATTCCTGGGCGCCTTCGCCCCGCTGCTGATCCTGGTCCTGCTGGTGGCCTGGGTCGTCTTCCTGATCGTGGGCTTCGGGCTGATCGACCTGGCCTACGGCTCGAGCTTTGCCCCGCCGATCACCTCGCTGGGGACCGCGTTCTACGCCGCCGGCACGGGTCTCCTGACGATCGGCTTCGGTGACATCGTGCCGACGGTCGCGCTGACCCGGCTGATCGTGATCGTGTCGGCCGGCCTCGGCCTGGGCACCGTTGCCCTGGTCATCACCTACCTGTTCTCGCTGTACGGCTCGTTCCAGCGGCGGGAAGTCCTGGTGACCACCCTCGATGCCCGGGCCGGCGCGCCGCCGTCCGGGGTGGCGCTCCTCGAGACCAGCCGGCGGACCGAGCTGCTCAGCGACCTGCCCAACCTGTTCGGCGACTGGGAGCGCTGGGCCGCCGAGGTCCTCGACAGCCACCTGGCGTATCCGATCCTGGGCTACTTCCGCTCCAGCCACGACAACGAGTCATGGGTTGCCTCGCTGGGTGCGATGCTCGACGCCGCGGTCCTCGTGCTGACGACCGTCGAGGACCAGCCGCGCGGCCACGCGGAGATGCTCGTCGCGATCGGCGTCCATCTCGTCGAGGATCTGGCCAGCTACTTCGGCTTCTCGAACGACGGCCGGGTAGGCGTCGAGCGCGACGAATACGACGCAGCCCGAGCGCGCCTCGAAGCGGCCGGCTTCACGCTCGAGAGCCCCGACATCGGCTGGATCCTGTTCGCCCAGATCCGGGCCCGGTACGCGTCGCGGCTCAACGGCCTGGCCGGCTTCTGGATGACGCCGCCCGCCCTCTGGATCGGCGATCGGGAGCACGACCCCCACCATCCGACGGCGAGCGACGGCGCGAGCCTCGGCTGAGGGGGCTCAGCCCCGGCCGACCGACGGTAGCTCGATCGTCCGTGCCGCGCTCACGGGCGTGCCGGGATGGCAGGTGAAGTACAGGACCTGGTGGCGGGTTGCCAGATCCTCGATCGAGCGGGCGGCATGCTCGGCCCGCTCCGGATCGAAGTTGACCAGGATGTCATCCATCACCACCGGCAGTGACTCGGCCTCGCGGCCGAAGTGCTCGACGAGGCCGAAGCGCAGGGCGAGGTAGAGCTGCTCGGCGGTGCCCGTCGACAAGCCGGCCAGCGGGACGAGGACGCCGTCGCGCCGTTCGAGCTCCTGGACCTGCTTGCCGAGCGGGGCGTGGATCCGGACGTAGCGGCCGTCGGTCCAGGCGGCGAGCAGCGCCTCGGCTTCCTTGAGCACGTCCGGGCGGTGCTCGCGCTCGTACCGGTTGCGGGTTCGCCGCAGCAGACCGAGGGCGATCGTCGTGACGGCCCAGGTCTCGGCCAGGCCCTCCGTCTCGGTCAGCCGGTCGGCTCGCTGCTGGCGCAGCTCGGCCGCAGCCACCGAGCGCTCGATGTCGGCGATCGCCCGGCCCTCGGCGCCGAGCGCTTCGAGCGTCGTCGCCCGCCGCTCCTCGAGCTCCCGGGTCGCCTCGTTGACCGCGACGAGGGCGGCCTGGACCGCGCCGATGTCGGCGACCGCGCCGAGGTCCGCCTCGAAGCTGACAAGGGCATCGCCCGGACCTGACAGGGCAACGAGCGTGTCCCGGGCCGAGCGGATCTCGCGTTCCACGTCCCGCCGCTCGCCGGCCTCGGCGACGGCCGCCCGCAGGCTCGGTCCGTCGGGCGCCCCGCCCTCGACCAGGATCGCCGCTGCCCGGGCGGTCGCCGCCGCAAGGTCGGCCGCGGTGCCGGCTGCGGCGGCCTCGATCCGGGCGATGTCCCGCGTCGCCTGGCCCTGGTTCGCCGCCGCGACGAGGGTCCCGCCCAGGTCGCGACGGACCGCCTCGAGGCCGGCCAGGGGATCGTGCGCGGCCCGGCCCAGCTTCGCCAGGAATGCACTTGCGCGTGCCTCGACCGCGGCCAGCCGGGTGGCGGTGGCCTCGCGCCGGCCGTCGATCGCCCGGAGGTCAGCCAGGCTGCCTTTCGCCCGGCCCGCGAGATCGAGCATCCGGCCGGCCGTCTCGCGGTCGACATCGGCGGGCAGGCCGCGCTCGGTGAGCCAGGCCCGCCACGCGGCCTGCGCCTGTGCCTGGCCGGCGGAGGCGGCCGCCTCCCGCTCGTCCGCGCTCCGGGCCCGCTGCTCGAGGACGCGAATCCGCGCCAGCCGTTCCCCGCGGGCCGGGCCGAGCGGGCCGACCGCAGGGCCGCCCGCAGCCCCACTCGGGTTGCGGCGCCGGATCACGACACCCGTCACGAACCCACTGGCCCCCGAGAGCAGGATGAGCAGGACCACCTGCGTGCCCGACAGGCCAAGCATCGCCGTGGCCGCGGCGGCGACGATCCCCACGGCCAGGGCGGCCGCCAGGCCGACTCCCAGGCCCGAGTCCGTCGGGTAGGTCCAGCCCGTCGCCGGCACGCCTTCGTCGACCGCGGCCAGCTCGTCCCGTTCGTCGGCCAGGTTCTGGGCGGCCGCAGCGGCCTGGACCCGACTCGCCTCGAGCTCTCGCTCCGCGACCTCGAGCGAGGTCCGGAAGGCGCCACTGATCGCGCCGTGGGCGCCGATCGAGTCGTCGACGGCCAGCAGGCGCGTCTCGGTCCAGCCCGTCCCGAGCCGTCGGAGGGCCTCTCGGAAGGCAGATTCGCGCTCGGCCCGGTCCTGGTCGAGCTCCTCCAGGCGGCTCCGGTCGGCCCGCGCCGTGGGCAGGGCCGCGATCAGCGCCTCGGCTTCTGTCCGTTCGGCGAGCAAGATCTCGTCGACCGCGGCCGCGTCGCGCTCGGCGAGCGCCTGGGCTCGCTCGCGATCGAGGTCCTCCGCCCGCGCCTGGGCCACCCCGACGTCGTGTTCGGCGAGCGCCAGTCGCTCGAGGATGTCGTCCGGGAGGGGGACCGCGGCGGCCGGGCGCGGCAGGTCGGCCAGCCGGGCCTGGGCGGAGCCGAGGGTGACCCAGGCCGGCCAGGCGTCGCGCAGGCGTTCGAGCCGGTGGCGTTCGAGCCCGACGCCCTCGGCCTCGGCCGACAGGCCGTCGAGCTGGACCTGGAGGGCGTCGCGCCGGTCGCCGGCGGCCCGGAAGAGGGCGGGCGGATCGAGCGCGTCGATCTCCCGGTTGAGCTCGTCGATCTCGCCCAGGAGGACGTTGATCCGAGGGTTGCGGCCCGCCTTCGCGAACAGCTCCTGGCGGGCCTTCTCGAGCCGGTTCTCGACCTCCACGACGGACGTGGCGCCAGTGCCCATCGCCGCGCCGTAGATCCGGGCGGCGACCTCGGCCGTCGCCAGGTTGGAGATCTGGGCGAGCTCGGCCAGGCCGAAGGCGAACACGTTGGTGTAGACGCTCCGCTCGACGCCCTGCAGGATCCGTGGCAGGAGGTCGGCGCCGAGGTCGTTGCCGTCGTCGTCGAGCAGGCGCAGCTGGCCGTTGCCGCCGGTCTGGCCGTAGCGCTCGATCCGGATCCGGCGACCGTCGGCCGTCGTCACGGTCAGCCAGCCCCCGCGCCGGCCGCCGGCCAGGGCGGGATGGCTCTTGGTCTCGAAGCCGAACAGGATCGAGCGGATGAACGCGAGGAGGGTCGACTTGCCGGCCTCGTTCGCGCCACGGATCAGGGTGAGGCCCGGGGTTGGCTCGATCCGGCGGTCGCGGAACGACCCGAAGCCGTCCACGGCGATCTCATCGATCCGCATCGACCGGCCTCAGTCCGTGCCGTCGAGCTGGTCGATGACGAGCGACTCGGCCGACTCGAGCAGGGCGAGCAGGCGGGCGCCGTCCAGGCGGGCGCCGGTCAGCGCCCGGCGGGCGCGCGGGTGGTCGTACAGCTCGGCCAGGAGCGCATGGAGGTCGGCCTCCTGGCCCTCACGCAGGGCAGCCCGGCTGCGGCCGAACTCGCGCAGCGCCTCACCGAGCAGGTCGCCCGCTTCGCGACGGGCGGCGATATCGATGGACGGCCGGGTCTCGTCCCGGATCGACTCGAGCCAGGCGAATCGATCGCCCGCGCCGAAGCGCTGGCGGACCAGGTCGTGGAGGTCGGCCAGGAAGCCGGTCCGGCGCAGGGATGCATGGGCCGGACCACGCCCGGTCAGGGTCACGATCGCGACGATCGATCGTCCGGCGCCATCGACGGCGGCTTCGAGCGCGCCGCCGACGGCTTCGATCAGGGCGTCGTCGGTCGAGATCGGCTCGATCGGGACGCTGAGGCGCTGCCAGCGGACGACATCCATCGGCCGGAACTCGGGCCGGGCCCGGCCGTGCTCGTCGACCTCGACCAGGTAGCAGCCCCGGGGATCGGCCTCGCCCGGATCGCGGCCCTGGGGGTTGCCGCAGTAGACGACCGTCGGGTCGGCCTCGCGCAGGACTCCGTGGCGGTGGATGTGCCCGAGCGCCCAGTAGTCCATCCCGCTCGCCGCGAGGTCGGACATCGAGCAGGGGGCATAGTTGCCGTAGCCCTCGATGCCGCCGACATTGGCGTGGAGCAGGCCGATCGCGAACGGCTCGTCGCCGTCGCGCCGGAACGCGGCCGCGAGGTTCCGGGTGACATCCCGGACGGCGTAGCTGATCCCGTGGACCCGGGCCAGCTCGACCCCGTCGCGGAGGATCGGGCGGCTCGCGACCTCGCCCGACCCGAAGCGGTGGGCGAGCTCGGGCAGGGCGATCGCCGGTTCCCAGCCCGACAGGGGATCGTGGTTGCCGGTGACGACGAACGACGGAATCCGGCGCCGGGCCAGCCGCTCAAGGCCGTCGCGAAACGCGACCTGGGCCCGGAGCGTGTGGTTTGCACCCTCGAACACGTCGCCGGCGACCAGGACCGCGTCGACGTCCGAGTCGAGGGCCAGGTCCACGATCCGCTCCCAGCTCCGCAGGGTCGCGTCGCGCAGGGCGCTGACGACGTGCTGTGGCGCGGCCTGGCCGATGCCGAGGAACGGGCTGTCGAGGTGCAGGTCGCCCGTATGGACGAACCGGAGCCCCACGCCCTCAGCGAACCTCGAGGATCCGGAACCCGATCCGCCCCGAGGGAATCACGACCTCGACCGCGTCGCCCGGCTTGCGCCCGATCAGGGCCGCGCCGATCGGCGACACGTTCGAGATCTTGTCGGCCTTCGGGCTGGCCTCGGCCGCCCCGACGATCTTGAACGTCGTCGTCTCGAGCGCACCGGCCGGGTCCATCCGCTCGACGACGACGGTCGAACCGATCGCCACCACGCTGCCGCCACCGCCCTCGACCACGATCGCGTTGCGGAGCTGGTCTTCGAGCTGGCGGATCCGGCCCTCGGCGAACGACTGCTCGCGACGCGCCTCGTGGTAGTCGGAGTTCTCCTTCAGGTCGCCCAGCTCGCGGGCCGACGCGATCCGGACGACGATCGCCGGGCGCAGGACATTGATCAGCTCGTCGAGCTCAGCGCGCAGGGCGATCAGCCCCTCGGGCGAGAGATGGACGGGCGGACCGGCCGGCCGGCCGGCTGCCTTGACCGCGGCCGCTGCGGCCCGGCTGCCAGGGACCCGATTAGCCGTGGCCGCCCGGGGCGTCGTGGTCCGCGGCCGGGCCGGGGTCGAGCGCAGGACCCCCGTCCGCCGGGTCGGGTCGGCCACACCACGCCGGGCAGCCGTCCCCTTGGCAGCAGCCGCGGCGGCCGCCACCCGCTCCGCCTTCGTGGCCGGTCGATCGGCCTCGTCGGCGAGCAGGGCACCCTTGATCCCGTGCTGCTTGCGTTCGTCGGTCGACGACTGGAGGTTGGCCCAGGGCAGGACGACGCTCGAATCGCGCAATCCCTCCCGCGCCTCCGGGCTGACCGTCTCGGCGAACGCCGACAGGAGGGCGTCCTCGTATTCCTCGGGCGCCCCGGTCGATGCCCACCAGATCCGGAGGTCGGGCAGGACTGTCAGGGTCTTGAGCCAATGCCCGCCGGCATGAGGCCGCCGGTCGCCGAGCGGCGTCTTGACCAGCGCGCCGACCCGGCCGCCGATCGACAGGTTGGTCATGCCGATGTAGAGGACGGACTCGTCGGGCAGCCAGAACTCGCCCATCCGGACGGCCAGCTCGCGTTGGGTCGGCCGGGCGCCATCGAGGGTCAGGTTCGGCACCCGCTCGATCCAGTGGGCGACGAGCTGGTGGTCGATCGGGGCCGCCTTGAGCAGGCCCGGCAGCTCGACGACGTACAGGCCCGGGCCGCCGACCCGGACGGGGCTGCCCCAGCGAACAGGTCCATCGGCGAGCAGCCCGACGGAGCGCAGGAGCCCGGCCGCGCCGAGCGAGCGAGATTCGGTCATTCAGGATCCCAGTGCGGGACTCCCAGTGTAACCGTCTGCCTCTTCGCGGCGGCTCACCGGCCGGGAGGGCGCTAGCTCGACGCCCCGCTGTGGCCGCGGATCGGCTTGCGATGGGCGTGGCCGTGCTCCGGCGTCGCGGCGCCGGCCCCGAAGCCGCCGCCCCGCCCCGCGCCTGAGCCCGCTCGACCGCCGGGCCCGAAGCCGCGCAGCGGCCGGACCTCGACCGACCGGTCCGGGACGAACTCCTCGACGACGCGGTACGGGATCTGTCGCTTGAGCAGGCGCTGGACACCCTTGAGCAGCTCGACCTCGTCCATGCACACCAGCGAGATGGCGATGCCCGAGGCTCCCGCGCGCCCGGTTCGGCCGATCCGGTGGATGTAGTCCTGCGGCTCGAACGGCAGCTCGAAGTTCACCACATAGGGCAGCTCTTCGATATCGAGGCCGCGCGATGCGACGTCGGTCGCCACCAGGCAGGTCACCTCGCCGGTCTTGAAGTCTTCGAGGGCCCGGGTTCGCTCGGGCTGGCTTCGGTCGCTGTGGATCGCTACGGCCGCGACGCCGCGCCGATCGAGGTACGACGCGAGCCGGCTGGCGGCCAGCTTCGTCCGGGTGAAGATCAGGACCTGCTCCATCCGATCGCGACGGATCAGGTAGAGGAGGAGCTCCTCCTTGCGCTCACGGTCGACGGGGTAGAGGACCTGCTCGACGTTCTCGGCTGCCGTGTTCCGGCGAGCAACCTCGACGATCGCCGGATTCGTCAGGAACTCGCTGGCCAGGCGCCGGATCTCGTCCGAGAACGTGGCCGAGAAGAGCATCGTCTGGCTCCGGCTGGGCAGCGCGGCGACGATCTTGCGGATGTCCGGGATGAAGCCCATGTCGAGCATCCGGTCGCCTTCGTCGAGGACGAGGACCTCGACCTGGCTCAGGTTGACCGTCCGCTGGCCCATGTGGTCCATCAGCCGGCCCGGGGTGGCGACGAGGATCTCGACCCCGCTCCGCAGCTCCTTGATCTGGGGGTCGATCGGGACGCCGCCGTAGACGACGGCCGAGCGGAGGGGCACGTACTTGCCATACGTCGCGACGCTCTCCGCGATCTGCATCGCGAGCTCGCGGGTGGGAGTCAGGACGAGCGCCCGGACCGGGTGGCGGGCGGGCGAGAAGCTCGTGTTCGCCTGGCCCTTGAGGCGCTCGAGGATCGGCAGGGTGAACGCGGCGGTCTTGCCGGTGCCGGTCTGGGCGGCGGCGAGGACGTCGCGCCCATCGAGGACGAAGGGGATCGCCTCGGCCTGGACGGGCGTCGGCTCGGTGTAGCCCTCCTCGGCCACGGCCCGGAGGATGTCGGCCGAGAGGCCGAGGGTATCGAACGACAAGCGGTTGGTGGCTCCTGTGCGCCCATCGAGAACGGCGCCAGGGGAGGCAGCCGGACGGGCGGGTCGTGCCCGAGTCTACGGGATTCGCCCGGTTCACGGACGCGGCGCCGCGCACGGCGGTTTAGGATGAGCCGATGCACAGCCCGGATCGCCTCCATTTCACCGGTGACGACGCCGCGGACCGGCTGATCGCAACAGACCCGCTGGCGCTCCTGATCGGGTTCACCCTCGACCAGCAGGTCACCGTCCAGAAGGCATTCAGCGGCCCGCTCGAGCTGACCAGGCGGACCGGCCGGCCGCTCGATGCCCGGGCGATCGCGTCGATGGACCCCGGCGAGCTGGCGGCTCTGTTCCAGGAGCGTCCGGCGATCCACCGCTTCCCGGGGGCGATGGCCGGCCGGGTCCAGGCCCTGTGTAGCGCGATCGCGACCGACTACGACAACGACGCCGCCTCCGTCTGGACCGGAGCGAAGGATGCCCGCGACCTCCAGAAGCGGCTCCTCGGCCTGCCCGGCATCGGCGAGATGAAGGCGCGCACGATCACCGCGGTCCTCGCCAAGCGCTACGGTCTCGAGCTGCCCGGCCTGGCCGAGGCCCTGCCCAAGCACGCGACGCTCGGCGATGTCGATTCGCCCGAGGCGCTGGCCACCTACCAGGCCGGCAAGCGCGCCTACAAGGCCACGCTCCGAGCCGCCGCCAAACGCTGATCATGCCGTCCGGCGGCGTGCGGGCACGGCGGCGCCCCGCCGGGCCCGATACGCGACGAACCCTGGCCGGCGGGTTCCCGCGAACGGGGCGGGTGAACCTGGCGGTTCGATGCCGTTCCTGTGCGCGCCGTGACGTCGTCCGAGCACGAATCGCGCGTGCCGAGGCGGTCGCCAGTTGCATTCCTGCGGGGTCACCGGCACCAGACGCTGCCGGTAGTCACATGGCTTCCACCGGTGGCGTCAGTCCGCCCGGGCTACGCTCACGGCCGGGGCGTCCGGTACCACGACTAACCTTAGCCGACGGCTTCCCGCGGCTGGTCCGCGTAAATCGGGCGGTCCGATGCCGCCCACAGCCCGTGCACTGGCCCGAATACCGGTAGTCGCGGTAATCGCCGGCACACGAGGAGGACGGACTCCGGCCGAAGCGAGCGCGACCGACGGCAGACGGCTCCCTAAGGTTAGTCGTGGTACGGCCCGGCCCAGAGCCCTCCGCCGCGACCCCCAGGGGACGTCATCGAGCCATCACATTCGGCCGATAGAATTCGGCGCATGTGGTTTACCGATTCGAACAAGCTTTCCCTCCCTGATCCAGCCAACGCCCTGCCCGGCCGCGCCGAGGCAGTCGAGGTTCCGGAGCGCCATTTCGTGAATGGCGCGAAGCTCACGCCGCCGTATCCCGACGGCAGCCAGGTCGCGACCTTCGCGATGGGCTGCTTCTGGGGCGCCGAGAAGCTCTTCTGGCAGATCCCGGGCGTGATCGTCACGGCCGTCGGCTATGCCGGTGGCTACACGCCCAACCCGACCTACCGCGAGGTCTGCACCGGCAAGACCGGTCACGCCGAGGTCGTGCGGGTCGTGTTCGACCCGAAGGTCGTCTCCTACGAGCAGATCCTGGCCGCGTTCTGGGAGGACCACGACCCGACCCAGGGCATGCGCCAGGGCAATGACCAGGGCACGCAGTACCGATCCGCGATCTACACCTCGAACGACGAGCAGCGCCGGATCGCCGAGGCATCGCGCGACGCCTACGAGCCGCGCCTCGCCGCCGCCGGCTACGGCCCGATCACGACCGCGATCGTGCCCATCGGCGAGTTCTATTTCGCCGACGAATACCACCAGCAGTACCTGGCCAAGGTTCCCAACGGCTACTGCCCGAACCACTCGACCGGCGTGACGCTGCCCGACGATTTCAGGGTTACGCCGCTCCATTACGTGGGCTAGCCCCGTCGGCCCGGAGCCGGCAGCGCGCTTCGGCGGCACACGGTACGATCCCTCGCCCTGCGTCCACAGAAACCGAGGGACATGTGAACCGTTCCATTCTCCCGCTCGCTCTCGCCGCCACCATCCTCGTCGCCGCGTGCGGGGGCGGCGCCACGCAGGCGCCGGTGGCAAGCACCTCGTCGCCGGCAGCGCAGTCGACCGCGGGCACCGTCAGTCCGTCGCCTGCCAGCGGCGCTCCGTCGCCCGTTGGGAGCGGCAACGCGACCGCGCTGTGCGCCTTCATGCAATCCGAGATCCCGGCTCTCCAGCAGGCCGGATCGACCGGCGGAGCAATCGCCCAGCTGGCGATCGACTACGCAAACTGGATCGATGCCGACTCGTCCCGGGTCCTGCCGGACGCGGCCTCGATCGACGTCCTGACCAAGGCGTCCTGCCCTGATGTCCGGACGAACGTCCTCAAGATCCTCGGCGAGGACAGCTTCGCGAACAGCCTCTAGGACCTCCGGAAGCGGCAGGCGGCGCACGGCGGCGGTTGCCCGCGGATCGACTTGCCGACCCCGAACCCTTCATTGGAGCACGACCCATGGATCACGCCGCCACCACGAGACGCCTGTATGAACTGCTCAGCGCCGGGGACGTCGACGGCTTCGGCGAGCTCCTGGCGGACGACTTCATCGAGCACGAAGCGCTGCCCGGCCTCGCGCCATCGAAGGATGGGGTGAAGACGTTCTTCCGCATGCAGGTCGCCGCGTTTCCCGACCTTCGCCTCGCGGTGGAGGACGTCGTTGCCGACGCTGCCAAGGTCGTTGCGCGGGTCCGCTATACGGGCACGCAACAGGGCGAATTCCAGGGCATGCCGGCGACCGGCAAGGCCGTCGACGTCCAGCTGATCGACATCTTCGCGTTCGCCGATGACGGCCGCGTGCGCGAGCACTGGGGCGTCATCGACCTGATGACGATGATGCAGCAGCTCGGCGTCGTGCCGGCTGGGCCCCCCGCCTGACCCGAAGGACGGTCACCGACCAGTCCGCGGGCTAGGCTCGCGCGTCGAACCAGCGATCGAGGAAGGCTCGGGCGGTCGGGAGCGTCAGTGAGCTCGCTGCACATACGGCGGCGTGCCCGAGGCCCGGCAGGGTGAGGCTTTCGCCATGGGGGAGCCTCTGCGCCATCGCAGCGGCGTGGCCCTCCTCGTCTTCGCGCCGGCCGGCGATCAACAGCGCCGGCACCGGAAACGAGTCCACGTCGCGAATGCCGTCGGGCAGCAGTTCGTTCGACTGGCAGGCGATCATCGCCTCCGGGTCCGCCCGGAGCATCACGGCCCTGATCGCCGGCGGAAACCGATAGGCGTCGTCCTCGTAGCGCTCGATCAGGGCCGACATGCCTTCGGCCCGGAGCACCGTGAGATCCGGGTCCTCCGGCGTTTCCGCCGGATTGACCGGCGCTGGCCGCGGGTCCCATGCACCCGTGGTGATCAACGCCGCCACGCGATGGGGAGCAGCATCCGCCGTCATCCACCCGACCCAGCCCCCGTACGACAGCCCCCACATCGCGAATCGCTCGAGGCCTTCGGCGTCGGCGACCGCAAGCACGTCGCTCGCCAATGTCTCGGCGTGGTACGCCCTCGGCTCATGAGGCTTGTCGCTTTGCCCGTGGCCGCGCAGGTCAACGCTCACCACCCGATGATCCCGTCGGAGGTCGTCCACGTAGCCGGTCTCGGCCCACCAGGTCCGGTCGGCGAGCCAGCCGTGGAGCAGGACGAGCGGGCGGCCCTGTCCGGTAACGTCGTAGCTGATCCTGACGCCGTCGTTCGTGATCTCCGGCATTGATCCGCTCCCTCTCGCGTCGTCATCCTCGGTCGCTATCGACCGTTGCCGTCAGCCGCGCTCCATCGGCTTCGTGACCACCCGGCCGTCGAGGCCGCCGTAGTCCCACAGGTCGATCGCCGGCGGCTCGATGCCCAGGGCGGTCAGGGCCGTGCAGACCTGGCTGCGATGGTCGGTCCCGTGATGGAGGGCCTGGGCGAGTCGGATCCCGAGCGGCGCATGTGTCTCGTAGCCTGAAATCCTCGACCTCGATCACGTCGGTCTCGGGCTCGAGCTCGCCGCTGACCAGCCGCTGCCAGGCCGGTCCATGGGCGTCCATCACGGCCCGCAGGGTCGCGACGTCACTCGCCGCCTCGTCGAAGGGCTCCTTCGTGCCGCTCAGGACCTCGAGGTAGAAGACATCGGCGCCGACCAGGTGGCGAAGCGTGTCGATGACCGAGCCATAGGTCCCCGGGACCGTCGCCGCCAGCTGCTCGTCATCGAGGGTGGCACAGGCGTCGAGCACGCAGGTCGTGGCCCAGACGTGGTGGCCGAAGGCATCGGTCAGCAACGAGTTGGGCAGGTGAGCGGGCATCGCCCCGACTCTAGCAAAGGACCAGCTGCCCGCGGGTGGCCCATCAGGCCGGTCAGGACGGGATCGGCGCGGCGATCTCCCAGATGTGGCCGCCCGGATCGACGAACGCCGCCGTCCGGACGCCCCAGGGTCGGTTCAGCGGCCCGTTCAGGAGCGTCACGCCGCGGCGGGCAAGCTCGGCGCAGGTCGCGTCGACGTCCGGGACATCGATCGTGAACTGGAAGCGCGATCCGGATTCGGGTCCCGCGACCCGGGCCGGTCCGATCAGCTCGTCGGCCGCGCTGGCCACCAGCAGGTTGACGAGCATCGACCCGAAGCGGAAGACCGCCGACTGGGGGTCCTCGAAGATGACCGGCAGCCCGAAGACCGCCTCGTAGTAGGCCTTCGTGGTGGCGAGGTTCTCGACGAACAGGGTGATCGTGCTGATCCCGGCCGGCCACGCCCGGTCGTTCGCTTGCGCCATGGTTCCTCCGACCTCGGTGACTCGCCGCCGGCCAACCGGCGTCACCACATCCTACCGTCCGCGGGATCGGCGGCGACGGGCGAGGACGGGCGCGGGGACGTTCCGGCCGACGTCAGGAGGCTCACCACGCGCGGTTAGACTGGAGGCGACTCGGGATCGGCGCCCAGGGCCATCGCCTCCGACCCGGGACCGCTGCTGGAGGATTTGCGTGGACACCCGGAAGCTGCTGGCGGAGCTCGTCGGTACGTTCGTGTTCTTCCTCGTCGGCCTGATGTCGGTCCTCTCGACCAAGGCCTTCGGTCCGGTGCCCGACCTGCTCGTGATCGCGCTCGGCTTCGGCCTCGGCCTGTTCGCCGCGATCCAGATCGCCGGTGCGGTGTCCGGCGGCCACTTCAACCCGGCCGTGACGATCGGGGCCCTGCTCGACAAGCGGATCGACCCGGTCACCGCGGCGGGCTACATCGTCGCCCAGGTGATCGGCGGCATCGGCGCCGCCGCGTTCGTCCTGGTCATGTCCAACCAGGCGGCCGTCGCCGGCACCCGGACCCTGCCGGGCACCGGCATCAGCGAGCTCCAGGCGCTGGTGATCGAGGCCGTCTTCACGGCGATCTTCGTGGCCGTGATCCTGACCGTGACCAAGCTCGATCCGGACAAGGCGTTCGTGGCCATCCCGCTGACCCTCGTCGTGATCCACCTGGCCCTCGTACCGATCACCGGCTCATCGGTCAACCCGGCCCGCTCGATCGCCTCGGCGGTGATCGGCGGCGACCTGGGCTCGCTCTGGATCTACATCGTCGGGCCGGTCATCGGCGCGATCGGCGGCTGGGCGGTCTTCCGGGCCCTGTTCGACGATCCCGCCCACGCATGACCCGCCTCAATGGATGACGCCGTCCGGGCCGCGCTCGGCCACAGCCAGGCGGTCGACATCACGACGACCGGGGCCCGGACCGGGCTCGCCCGCCGGATCGAGATCTTCCTGCACAGCTTCGACGGCCGGCTGTACATCAGCGGCGTCCCGAATCCGGCCCGCAAGCGTGGCTGGCTGGCGAACCTCGAGGCCAATCCCGCCTTCACGCTTCACCTCAAGCGGCCGATCCAGGCCGACCTGCCGGCGACCGCCCGGGTGATCCGTGATCCGGCCGAGCGGGCGGCGATCCTGGCCCGGGTCGCCCAGGCCTGGCACCGGCACGACCTCGGGATGATGGTCGAGCACAGCCCGCTGATCGAGGTCTCGCTCGAGGGCGACCCCGCCTAGTCCCGGCCGAGGACCAGCGTCTCGAACAGGTGGTCGAGGGTCGCCGCCGGATCGTCGGTCAGCCCGGTGTGGACCGCCGACGGCTGGATCACGGTGCTGCTCGGCGCGACGAGCCAGTGGAATCGCTCCGGCCGGCTCAACCCGGCGATCGGCCCGGCCGCCGGATCGCCGGCGCAGATCCGGGGAATCACCTCGAGCTGGGCGCGCACGACCGCCGGGTCGCAGCCCGGCGCCAGGGCCCGCAGGATCGCGGCATCCAGCTCGATCCGCGCCCCGAGGTAGCGCCGCGGCCGGGAGTGGACGACGATCCCGGCGTTGAACGACTCGCCCCGGTCCTCGCGCGGGATCACCCGCAGGATCGCGTATTCGAAGGGGCTGCGGGCGGGCCTATGGCTGCCGGGCACGGTCGGCCTCCGCGATGAACGGACGGGGCGCGGCGAGCCGCCCGAGCAGGTAGTCGACGTAGGCCTGCCGGTGCGCCGCGGGGTCGGCCATCGACCCTGCCCCGCCGGCCAGCCACGGGTCGGGCACCGCGGCCACGATCTCCTCGAGCAAGGCCCGGGTGACGAGCGGGGCGAGCCGCTCGTCGGCCGCGGCGATCGACGAGGCCTGGGGCAGCAGGACGTGCTCGCTGATCCGGGGGAACGGTCGCCGGGCATGGGCCGCCGGGTCGCGCCACGTGAAATGGATGTAGAGCGCGGCGCCGTGGTCGATCAGCCACAGCCGCCCGCCCCACATCAGCAGGTTCACGTTGCGGGCGGTCCGGTCGACGTTCGTGATCAGCCCGTCGAACCAGACGATGCTCGCGGCGAGGTCGGGATCGACCACCGTCGTCGGCCGGAAGGCCAGGGCGCCGGGCAGGAAGTCGAGGCCCAGGTTGAGCCCGGGGCTGCGTGCCAGCAGGTCCTGGATCTCGCCATCCGGCTCGGCCGGCGCGAGGGCAGGATCGAGCTCGACCAGGACGATCTCGGGCACCTGCAGGCCGAGTGCCCGGCCGAGCTCGCCGGCAATCAGCTCCGCGACGAGGACACGCGGACCCTGCCCGGCACCGTGGAACTTGACGACATAGAGCCCGTCGTCGTCGGCTTCGACCAGGCCTGGCAGCGAGCCGCCCTCGCGCAGGGCGGTGACGTAGCGGGTGGCCGTGACCGAGCGAATCGGGAGGGACCGGAGCGGTTCGGCGGCGATCGTGGCGGCGGCGGCGCTCATCGTCGTGAGCGTAGCCGAGTCATCCGGCCGGCGGGGCGGGATCGGGTAGAGTCACGATCGTGGTGGTGGTGCGGATCCTCGTCGTCGGGCTGTTGCTTGCCATGCTGGCGGGCTGCGTCCCGCCGGCCGCGGGCGAGGCCAGCCCGCCGGCCCGCGGGCCGCCCTCGGCGTCGGTCGGCCCAGCCTTGAGCCCGAGCCTCTCCTCGTCGGCCAGCCCCGTCCCGTCAGCCAACCCGGCCGCGACGGACGCGTTCGAGGATCCGGCCATCCCAAGCGTCTCGTTTCCCGCGATGTCCGCCGCCGAGGTTTGCGCCCTGCTCGAGTCCGAGGATGCGATCCACCTCCTCGGCCAGCCCCTCGAGCAGCCGCCGGGCGGCATCTCGGAGGGCGGCCGGGACGCCGACTGCATCTGGCAGACCGGCCCGGTCGTCGTCGCGGGGACGTATCTCAAGATCGATTTCAACCAGCTCGGCTTCGCCGGCCAGGCGACGCTGATCAACCTCCACCGCGACGCCCACACCCTCAGGGTCGCCGGGTTCGAGGCGATCGGGTCGGAACCCCAGACCGACCCGGTGATCGACGAGGCCCTCCTGAGCGTCAAGGTCGCCTCGAACGGCCGGGATCCCGCCCTATGGGTGGAAGCGCCGACGTCGGCGATCGCCGAGCAGGTCGCGCTGCTCGTCCTGCCCCGGCTCGCCCTGCTGCACTGAGGCCAGCCGGGCCGGCCCTCCGGCCACGGCCCGTCGGGCGTCAGGGCCGCTGGCTGCCGCCGCTGCCCGTCTCGCGCAGGAAGCGCTCGATCTCCGAGATCAGCTCGTCGCCGGCCGGCAGCCGTTCCTCGTCGACCATCGACTCGAGCCGCTCGACGTAGGCCCGGGTTGTGTCGTCGCCCTTGGCCAGGGCGTCGAGATGGGTCCCGAGCTGGCGCGCTTCGTCCTCGATCGTCCGGGCCGGGATGCTGACCCCGACGTGGCGCTCGATCGCGCGGAGCAGGGCGAGGGCTGCCACCGGGTACGGACCCGAGACGTAGTGGGGGACCTGGGCAAAGTAGCCGACGGCCGTCGTGCCCGAGCGGGCCATCATCATCTCGAGGACCGAGATCGCGGCCGCCGGCACCCGCAGCAGGCCCTCGGGCCCGGCCTGGACGTTGCCCCGCAGGAGGCCGGCCTCGGACTCGGTGCCGATGATCGGGACGGCCCGGGTGTGGGGCACCGCGGCCGGGATGGCGCCGAGGCTGATCCATTGGGCGACGCCGAGCTGGGCGGCGATGTCGAGGACCGCATCGGAGAACTCCCGCCAGCGGAAGTCGGGTTCGACGCCGGTCAGGATGAGCAGGTCCCGCTCGCCGAAGCGAACCCGCCGGATGGTCAGCTCGCGCCAGGCCAAGGACGACATCCGGCCGTCGCGGATCTCGAGGATTGGCCGCCGGGCACGGTAGTCGAAGAGCTGATCGCCTTCGAAGGTGGCCACCAGGTCACCACCCTCGGCGAGGTGGGCCGCCGCCGTGGTGGCGGCCGAGCCGGCATCCACCCAGCCGTCGAAGGCGGCGATCATCGTCGGGGCGACGAGGTCGAGCGGTTCGGTCAGCCGGTAGAGCGCCATGGCTACAGGATACGGCCCCGGCCCGCCCGGACCGCGGCTGGCAGCTGGCGCCGACGGGCAGAATCACGAGGGACCCGGGTCGTCGACCCAGGTCCCTCGTCTCGAGTCCGGCGCGAAGCCGCGCCGCCGGAATCAGCTGCAGCCCGAGGTGGACCCGCAGTTGAGGCACTTGTAGCAGCTGCCGTTGCGAACCATGATCGAGCCGCACTCGGCGCAGGAGGGTGAGTCCTCCTGGACCTGGAAGGCGACCCGGGTAGTTCCCAGCGAGGCGCCCGCGACCGGTGCGTGGCCATTGCCATTGGCGTGGCCGTTGCCGCTGGCCGGGTAGGCGACCGATTCGACGACGGGCAGGTTGATCGACGCCGGGGCGACATCGACGGCGACGGCCGTCGGGCGATCGTCCGGTTCGTCCGGCTCGGCGCCGGCCGGGCTGTCCGACTCGGGCGCGATCGCCAGCGACACGGCCCCGAACGAGATCGGCGCCGAGTCGACGACCGCACCGCGATCGACGAGCCCGATCTGGGCCCTCTCGTCGGCCGGCAGGAAGCGACTGCCCATCCAGCGGAAGACGTAATCGACGATCGACTTGGCGATCGGGATCTCCTGGTTGCCGGTGAAGCCGCTCGGCTCGAACCGCATATGGGCGAACTTGTTGATCAGGTCGCGCAACGGCACGCCGTACTGGAGGGCCATGCTGACCGAGGTTGCCAGGGAGTCCATCAGGCCGGAGACCGTCGAGCCTTCCTTGGCCATCTTCAGGAAGATCTCGCCGGGCTGGCCATCGGGATACAGGCCGACGGTGATATAGCCCTCGTGCCCGGCGACGTCGAACTTGTGGGTGACCGCCGCGCGCTCGACCGGCAGGCGATGCCGATGGGGCTTCTTCGCCTCGGCCTGGGCCACGGCGAGCTGGGCCCGGAGCTCGGCCACGACGCTCGTGTCGACCTCGTCCCCGGCGTCCTTCTTCTTGCCCGTGCTGAGCGGCTGGCTGCGCTTGCTGCCGTCGCGGTAGATCGCGATCGCCTTCAGGCCCAGCTTCCAGCCCTGGAGGTAGACCTCCTGGATCTGCTCGGGGGTGGCCGCCTCGGGCATGTTGACCGTCTTGCTGATCGCACCCGAAAGGAACGGCTGGACCGCGGCCATCATCCGGACGTGGCCCATGTAGTCGATCGAGCGCTCGCCGTTGACCGGCTTGAAGGCGCAGTCGAAGACGGACAGGTGCTCGGCCTTGAGGTACGGCGCCCCTTCGATCGTCTCGCGCTCATTGATGTAGGCGAGGATCTCCTCAACCTGCTCGGGCGAGTAGCCGAGCTTCTTGAGGGCCGCCGGGACCGTCTGGTTGACGATCTTCAGGAAGCCTTCGCCGACGAGCTTCTTGTACTTGATCAGGGCGATGTCCGGCTCGATCCCGGTCGTATCGCAATCCATCATGAACGCGATCGTGCCGGTCGGGGCGAGGACGGTCACCTGGGCATTGCGGTAGCCGTTGGCCCGGCCGAGCTCGAGCGCCTCGTCGAAGACAAGGCGGGCGGCCTGGATCATGTCCGCCGGCACGGCCTGGTCGGCCGGGATCCGGTAGG
Organism: uncultured Chloroflexia bacterium; assembly: GCA_963727055.1. GTDB lineage: Bacteria > Chloroflexota > Limnocylindria > Limnocylindrales > CSP1-4 > Palsa-1033. Next base: position 184,556 of record CAVSEN010000002.1, on the reverse strand, counting down.
CGGCATCGCGATGCTTGCCGATCACCCGCAGGAACGGGCCTTCGTTGATCGCGTAGTCGTGGAACGGGCCACCGTGGTCACGGGCGATCACCGCGCTCTGGCGATAGGCCTCGCCGTGCATGATCGCGGTCAGGGCAGCGGCGTAGTTGCGGCCCTCGTCGCTGTCGTAGGCGAGCCCCCGGCTCATCAGCAGGGCGCCGAGGTTGGCGTAGCCCAGGCCGAGCGGCCGGAAGCGGTGCGAGTTCTCCTCGATCCGCGGCGTCGGGTAGCTGGCGTTGTCGACCAGGATCTCCTGGGCGGTGATCGTCAGGCGGGCGGCGTAGCGGTACGACTCCACGTCGAACTCGCCGTCCTCGCGCACGAACTGCATCAGGTTGAGGCTGGCCAGGTTGCACGCGGTGTCGTTCAGGAACATGTACTCGGAGCACGGATTGGAGGCGTAGATCCGATCCGAGGCAGCCGAGGTGTGCCAGTCGTTGATCGTCGTGTCGTACTGGATCCCCGGGTCGCCGCACAGGTGGGCGGCGTCGGCCATCCGCTTGAAGATGTCGCGCGCCTTGTAGGTGCCCATCGGCACCCCGTCGACCACGGCGTGGGTCGTCCACTCGCCGTCGGCCTCGATCGCGTGCATGAACTCGTCGGTCACCCGGACCGAGTGGTTGGCGTTCTGGAACGAGACCGAGCCGTACGCCTCGCCGGTAAACGACGGGTCGTAGCCCTGCTCGATCAGGGCCCAGGCCTTCTTCTCCTCGAGCATCTTCGAGTCGATGAAGTCGAGGATGTCGGGGTGGCCGGCGTCGAGGATCACCATCTTGGCGGCGCGGCGGGTCTTGCCGCCCGACTTGACCACGCCGGCGAAGGCGTCGTAGCCGCGCATGAAGCTGACCGGCCCGGAGGCCGTGCCGCCGCCCGACATCCGCTCGCGCGACGACCGGATCGGGCTCAGGTTCGAACCGGCGCCCGAGCCGAACTTGAAGAGCATCGCCTCGGTCTTGGCCAGGTCCATGATGCTGCTCATCGAGTCCTGGACGGAGTTGATGAAGCAGGCCGAGCACTGCGGCCGAGCCTCGATCCCGACGTTGAACCAGACCGGCGAGTTGAAGCTCATCTTCTGGTGGACGAGCAGGTAGGCCAGCTCGGCCTTGAACGTGGCCAGGTCCTCGTCGGAGGCGAAGTAGCGCTGCGTCTCGGCCCACGCCGCGATCGTGTTGACGACCCGGTCGATCAGCTGCCGGACGCTGGTCTCGCGCTCGGGCGTGCCGACGTGGCCGCGGAAGTACTTGCTGACCACGACGTTCGTGGCGAGCTGGCTCCAGAAGCTGGGGACCTCGACGTCCTTCTGCTCGAAGACGAGCTTGCCCGACTCGTTGCCGATCGCGGCGGTCCGCTTCTCCCAGGCGATCTCGTCGTAGGGATGGACGCCCGGCCGGGTCCAGCGCCGCTCGAAGGTCAGGCCCCGGGCCGGACGGCCGTCCGGGCGGCGCCCGTCGAAGCTGGCGCCGTACGGGCCGGCGTGACGCGGCTGGGTCTTCAGCAGCACCTTGCCGGCCTGCTTCGCGGCAGTCCGGGCGGCCGCCTTCTCGCCGTGCCCGCCATGCTCCCGGGCCTGGGCGGCAACGCGCGTCTGCTCGTCCATCACTGAGATCGACTCCGGGGCGACACGGGCCACTGGTTGCTCCTCTCCTCCAATCCGCCCATCGTCTGATCGATGGGACGGCTGGTCTGCTGGTGGTCCTGCCGGCCTGGTCTGGCGGTCGGTCAGAGACCGGTTGATCCGGGTTCGAGTCGTGCGACGGGTCGGCCGCCGACCGTGATCCGGGCTGGGCTTGGTGACGACTCCGCGGCTGGGGGTCCGAACGGAGCTGAACTGTCGCGACACCGCGGTCGCGGCCATCGCAGATACCGAATGCCAGGTGTTGGGCGATGCCGGTCCTCGGTCCGGTAGCTGCGACATGTTCCGATCAAGCCGCCCGATCCGGCTCGGAGATCAACTTCCGCGGAGGTCCGGACCTGGGTCCGGCAGCCTCCCGAGCGATCCTCCGGGGCGTCGCGAGTGACCCGAATACGATACGCCTGGGAGCCGGCCTCGTCAAGCCCAAACCACAAGATCTAGTGGTCCGATCATCAAGCACACCGCTACATCGTGTGGCTGTGGACAATCGGGCAGTCGAGCGTGGACAGTCCCGCCGGGGCGGTGGACAGGTCCGCCAGGGGCGTGGACAGCCTGTGGACGGACCGGCCCCGTGATCGGCCTTCCGCCGCTAATTCCCGGCTTGGGGTGGACCCGAGGTTCCGCGGCCGCCGGTCCAGGATAGAACAGGCGTGCGGTATTCGCCCAGAGCTGCTCGGCCAGGGCTCCGGGGCAAGGCCTCTGGGCCTGGGCCTTCTGGACAGGGCCCGCGGCACTCGGACGTTGCGTCGCGGCAGGTCTTCGCCGATTAGCGTTCCCTGTGCTGGTGGACACGGAGCTGCGGTCAGGGGTCCCGATTCCCGCCCGAGTCCCGGTCTTGCTCCGCACGAGCCGACGGCCCGATGCACCGCTGGACCGCGATCTGGGCGGCGATCTCCGCATACCAGCACTGGGGTCGCTACGTGGCGAGAAGTCGGGGCCCGGGCCGAACGGCGGGCCTGAGCCGAACGGCGGTGCTCGGCCCGCGCAGCCCGGCGCGTCGCCCGATACTTGGCCGATGAGCAAGACGCTGAAGCCCGAGCCGGACGTCGCCGAGTACTCGAACGGGAAGGTGAGGTACGCCGGGTTCCAGCTCGATGGTGAAGCCCACGGCGATTGGCAGTGGTACCGGCTCGACGGCAGCCTGATGCGCTCGGGCTCGTTCGATCGCGGCCGCCAGGTCGGGATCTGGCGGACGTTCGACCGCTCCGGCCGACTGGTCAAGGAGACCACCTTCCCGGGGCCCGGACCCGAGGGGTAGGCCCGGGCGCGACCCGGCGATCGGATCCGACGGGCATGCACGACGTCGACCGGGCTGGGACGGGGCTCCGGGCGGGAGTTGCATCGGGCGAGCACAACTGACGAGCGCGACCCATCCGGCGTCAGTTCGGTGCCTCGGACGCACGATTTCGGCGGATTCGCCGTCCTCGGTGTCGCTTTGGTGCGTGCGCGGCACAGAAGGCGCGACGCCGGGCGAAATCCGGTCAGTTACGTGCGCCGGACACAACCCGAGGCGGCCGGGCGGCCGGCGACCCGAGCGCAACCCGGGGCGGCCGGTGCTAGCGGCCGAAGCGGCGGGCGCGGAGCTGGAAGGTGCGCAGGGCGCGCAGGAAGTCGATCTCGCGGAACGCCGGCCAGTAGGCCTCGCAGAACTGGAGCTCGGAGTAGACCGACTGCCAGGGCAGGAAGCCGGACAGCCGGACCTCGCCCGACGTGCGGATGATCAGGTCGGGCTCGGATGAGCCGCGGGTATAGAGGTGCTCGGCCACCGACTCGGCCGTGAGCTGCTCGGCGATCCGCTCGGCGGCCACGCCGGACTCGGCCGCTGCCCGGACCGTCGACCGGAACGCCTCGAGCAGCTCGTCCCGGCCGGAGTAGGCCAGGGCGATGGTGACGTCCATCGTGCCGTCCTCGTGGGACAGGTCGGCCGACGACTCGACGACCGAGCGCAGGCCCTCCGGCAGGAGGTCGCGCCGCCCGATCACCCGGAGGTGAATTGGCAGGCGCGTCTTGCGCCGGCCCTCGGCCATCGCCCGGATCGCCTCCTCGGCCACGTCGGTGATCGTGCCCACCTCGTCCGGCGGCCGGCCGAGGTTCTCGAGCGAGAGGGCCCACAGGGTGACCTCGTGGATGCCCATGTCGGCGCACCAGTCGATCAGCTCGAGGGCTTTCTCGGCGCCCGCCCGATGGCCGGCGCCCGGATCGGCGAAGCCTTCGGCCGTTGCCCAGCGACGATTGCCATCCATGATCACGGCGATGTGCTCGGGCCGCGGCTCGGACAGGACCCGCACCCGCAGGCGCTGGAGGTAGAACGCGTAGACCGGCGCGAGGGCCAGGTCGCGCGTCCGGCGGTAGGCCGGTCCGAGCCGCTCCCGCCAGGTCCGCGTCCGGCGCACGGGCGCGGCGACCGGCGTCGGCCTGACCGGCAGTCCCGGGGTCATGCCGGCCTGGCCGCGCTCAGCTCAGGCCGCTGTAGGCATGCAGCCCGGAGAACCACAGGCTGCCGGAGTAGGTGACCAGGACCATCCCGAACCCGACGACCAGGAGGAGCGCCGCCGGCCGGCCGGCCCACGACCGCTGGTTCCGGGCGTGGAGGTAGACCGCGTAGGTCAGCCAGGTCACGAGCGCCGAGGTCTCCTTGGGATCCCAGCCCCAGTAGCGCGACCAGGCGATCGACGCCCAGAAGCTGCCCAGGATGATCATCGTGGCGAAGATCGGGAAGCCGACGATCACCGACCGGTAGGCGACCTCGTCGAGGACCTTGTGCGACGGCAGCCAGGCGAACCGGTCCCGGTTGCCCTGGACGAGATAGCCGACGCCGGCGGCGAAGCTCGTGGCGAAGATGCCGTAGGCGATCGTGGCCATCCCGACGTGGATCGTCAGGAGTGGTGCATTGTCGAGGGCCGGTACGAGCGGGACGATCTCGTTGGGCAGGGTCGTGCTGTACAGGAACAGGGCCAGGGCGACGCCGGTCGGGATGAACCCGATCGAGCGGATCGGGTAGCGCCGGCTGAGGACCAGGTAGCCGGCCAGGATCGTGAACGTGAAGGCGACCGTGAACTCCTCCATGTTGCCCCACGGCCCGCGGCCGACGACGATCGCCCGCATCAGCATCGAGATGCCCAGCAGGACCGCCGTGATCAGGGTCAGGCCCGAGGCGAACGGGGCGGCGGCCGAGCGCGGCTCGATCCCGGCGGCCAGGGCCGCCTCGCGGCCCTCGACGAACGACCCGGTTGCGACCCCGGCGAACGCCGGCTGGCGGCTCGGGTTCCACGCCGCCGCGAGGCGCCGACCGTAGGCGAGCAGCACGGCATGGACGACGTGCGCGCCGAAGCTCAGGACGAGGAGGATGCCGGCCGCCGTGTAGAAGATCAGTGAGCCACTCGCCACGGTTCCAACTCCTGTGCTGGGAGGTCCAAACGATACGGGTCGCCGGCCGGGCTCAGGCGGCGGCGGCCCCGCCCGGCGGCGGCCCCGCCGGCTGCATCGTGCGCACGGCGACGCTCCGGTCGACCTTGAGCACGAGGCCGCAGTTGTGGCATGTCGTCACATTGGCGAAGCGGGCGATCCCGCACATCGGGCAGGTGACCGACAGGACCTCACCGGCCGGGTTCTCGGTTGTCCCAGGCGGGAAGATCAGGCCGGACCGGACGTCGTAGGGCTCGCCGGGCGGGAAGAGCGGCAGGCCGTCCGCGGCGAGCAGGGCCTGGCGCGGACCCTCGACGAAGCGGACCTTGGTCCGCGGCCGGCGGACGAAGTAGTACAGCCAGAGCAGGGCCAGGATCGTGATCAACGGCCCGATCACGCCGACCAGCAGGAACAGCGGCAGGAGGCCGACCAGGGAACCCCAGTCTGGGCTGACGATCTTGGCGATCAGGCCGAGCGCCTGGGTCCAGAGGTGGCTGACCTGGTCCGGGAGGTTCGTCACGGCCGCATTCTAGCCCGTCGCCGGGGATTGCCGGTCTTGGTCGTGGCGCCTCGGCCGGGTCGCCAACCGGGCCGTTCGACGGCGTCCTCGGGGCTCGAGCCGGGGGTTGGCTGCGGTCCGCGTGGACCGGCGCCGGTCGCGCCGGCCGATGCCCGCCCGACCCCGACCGACGGCGCGCTCAGCCGGGTCCGGCCCAGGCGCCCGATCAGCCAGTCCGCGCTCGCGACCCGCGCCCCGCGCCGCCGGATCCGGGTGCCGAGGTCGCGGTCGTTCGTCACGACCAGCAGCGCGTCGCCCAGCCGGGCTGCCGACTCGGCCGTCCCGCCCGATCCGATCGCGTCGGCCACGAGCCGGTCGAGGAGGAGGTCCGCCGAGATGCGGCCGCTGTGCCGGACGGTCAGCCCGTTGGCGATCCGGACGCCGGCCAGGCCATGTTCGGGGGCGCCGTCGAGGACCAGCTCGATCCGGGTCGTCGCCGGGATCACCGCGCGCAGCCGGCCGATCAGCGCGGCCGGTGGCTGGGCCGTGCCCCCGCCACTGGCCATCCGGTAGAGCAGGTTCGTGCCGTCGATCAGGAGGCGCTCGACGCCAAGGAGTGGATCCGGGGCGCGGCGATCGGTCGGACGGTTCACGCCGGCCATCGTGACACGCCGCTCGAGGTTCGTCGCCGGCCGGGCCTGTAGGCTTTGGAGCGTGCTCCTCCTTGTCGACCTCGATGGCGTCGTCTACCGCGGCACGGCGCCGATTCCGGGGATGGCCGAGCTGCTCAACCGGCGGGCGGCAGCGGGCGACGACGTGGTCTACGTGACGAACAACTCGATGTGGTACCGGGCGGACTACGTGGCCCGCCTTGCGGGGATGGGCGCCCCGGTCACGGCCGATCGGGTGATCAGCTCGCCCCGGGCGACGGCCCTTTACCTGCGCGAGGTCGATCCCCGGCTCGAGCGTGTCCTGGCCCTCGGCGGGCCGGGCCTCGGCCGGGAGCTCTCGGACGTCGGCTTCTCGGTGGTGATGGCCGGCGAGGCGGCCGACCGCGTCAAGCGCCTGGGCGAGGACCGGTTCGAGGCGAGCGGCCGGCCGGGCGCGGTCGTCGTCGGCCTCGATCCGGCGCTGACCTGGGAGCGGCTGGCGGTGGCCTCGAGCTCGATCCGGGCCGGCGCCCGGTTCGTCGCCACGAACCGCGACCCGGTCTATCCGACCGAATCCGGGCTGATGCCCGGCGCCGGGGCGATCGTGGCGGCCGTCGAGGCGGCCAGCGGCGTCGTCCCGGTCTCCATCGGCAAGCCCGCGCCGCTCCTGCTCGAGGAGGCCGCCAAGGCCGTCGGCGTCGACCCGCGCGAGGCGGTGATGATCGGCGACGGGATCCGGACCGACCTCCTGGCGGCCCAGGCCGTGGGAGCGCGCTGCGTCCTGATGCTGACCGGGGTCGCGACCCGGGCCGAGGTCGAGGCGTTGACCGGGGTCGCCGCTCCGACCGCGGTCGCGGCCGACGCCGACGAGCTCGAGCGGGTCCTGGCGGGGCTGCGCGGGAGCGCCTAGGACCTCAGCCGGCCGGCAGCGTCGGGGCGGCGGCCCGGCCGCCGAGCTCCGGGATCGATTCCGCCCAGGCCTCGAACCCGGATCGGAGTCGAGCGAGGACGCCCGGTTCGGCGAACGCCACGTCGAGGCTGTGGCGGTCGATCGCCCACAGCTCCGGCAGGCTGAGCCCGGTCTCCTCGACCGCCCGGACGTACTCCTCCGACAGCCGGATGTCGGAGACGGTCGTGTCGTCGGTCGACAGGCTGACCGGCACGCCGGCCCGATGGAGGCGGGCAAGGGGATGGGCCGCCACGGACGGCACGATGCCCGCCTGGACGTTGCTCGTGGGGCACAGGTCGAGGGTGATCCCCCGATCGCGCAGCTCGGCCATCAGGCCCGGGTCGTCGATCGCGCCGGGTCCGTGGGCGATCCGTTCCGGGTCGAGCGCCAGGGCCCGCCGGATCTGCCCGGCACCACCCCACTCGCCGGCGTGGAGCGTGATCCGCAGGCCACCCGCCCGGGCGGCGGCGAAGGCCCGGGCGAAGAGCTGCGGGTCGGGCCGAGCCGCCTCTGGGCCGGCCAGGTCCCAGCCGGTCAGCCCCTCGCTCCGAAAGCGGGCGGCCGTCTCGGCCAGCGCCACGCTGTCGCCCGGATCGTGGCTCCGGAGGGCCGTGCAGATGAGGCGGACCGTGGTCCCTGTCCGGGCGGCCGCCGACGCCGCCCCCCGGCAGACGGCCCCGATCCCCTCGGCGAGCGACAGGCCACGCTGGACGTGGAGCGCCGGACCCCAGCGGATCTCGAGGTAGCGCACGTTGTCGGCGGCCTTCGCTTCAACGAGCTCGGCCGCCACCTGCTCGAGGGCCTCGGCGTCCTGGAGCAGGGCGATCGGCAGGTCGAACCGGGTCAGCAGCTCGGCCTGCGAGGCGAGCCGGGCGGGGGCCACGAGGGCGTCGAACATCCCCGCGTACGTCCCCGGCGCGTCGATCCCCCGGCTCCGGGCGAGGGCCAGTGCGGTCTCGACCCGGAGCGAGCCGTCGAGATGGAGGTGGAGCTCCGCTTTGGGCATCGCCGCGGTGAGTCGTCGAAGCGCGGCGGGACCCGGCCTGCCCGGCGCATCCGTTGGGATCACCGGGCGATGCTACGCTCAGGCCATGCCCACCGTTCTGGTCACCGGCGCCAGTGGCTTCGTCGGCAGCCATGTCGTGCCCGAGCTCATCTCGGGTGGCCATCGCGTGATCGCCCTCGTCCGCTCCGAGGCGGGCGGCCAGCGGGTCCTCGACCGCCTGTCGCCGGCCGAGCGCGAGCAGGTCGACCCGCGAACCGGTGACATCAACGACCCAGGCAGCCTCGGTGCCGCCCTGGTCGGGGCCGACGCGATCGTCCACCTCGTCGCGCTGGCCCGCGACCTCGATGGCGGGCGCAGCCTGGAGCAGGTCAACGTCGAGGGCACCCGCAGCGTGATCGCGGCGGCACACGCGGCCGGAGTCCGGCGGCTGGTCCACCTCGGCGCCCTCGGCGTGCGCGAGGACCCGACGCTCCACTACGCCAGCTCGAAGGCCCGGGCCGAGGCCCTGGTGCGGGCAAGCTCGCTCGACTGGACGATCCTCAAGCCGTCGCTCATGTGGGGCGAGCGGGACGGCTTCTTCAACATCGTGGCCGGCCTCGTCCGGATCTCGCCTGGAATCGTGCCCGTCCCGGGCGACGGCCGGAGTCGCTTCCAGCCGATCGCCGTCGCTGACCTGGCGGTCGCGGTCCGGCTGTCCGTCGAACGGGCCGAGACGGTCGGCCAGGCCTATGAGCTCGGCGGGCCCCGCTATTGGACCTACCGCCAGATCACCCGCGAAGTGCTCAAGGGCATGGGCCGGCGTCGATTCGTCGTCGGCGTGCCGGTGGCCCTGATCGCCCTCGTGGCCGGCACGGCCGAACGGCTGCGCCTGCCGTTCCCGGTGGCGACCGACCAGCTGCGCCAGCTGAAGCTGGACAACATCGGCCCGCTCGACGGCTACCAGGCGGCCTTCGGGATCGCACCGCGGGAGATGGCCGGCAGGCTCGGCTACCTGGCCCGCAAGCTGGGCGACCAGGAGCCCGACCGGGCATGACCGCTTCCCCGCTGCCGGAGGTCGCGGCCGGTGGGCGCCGGCGGGGGCTGGTCCGCTTCGGGTCGGCCACCGGCTGGCTGCTGGCAACGGCGATCCTCAGCCTCGGCTCGGCCGGGATCGTGACCGGGATGAGCCGGTCGCCGGCCGACGGCAGCCGGCCGGAGCTGACCTGGGCTGCCGACCAGGCCGTCGGGCCGGGACTGGCCGCCGCCTCGACCAGCCTGACCAACCTGACCGGCGAAGTCGACCGGCTCGGCGACGAGGGACGCGACGCGATCGCGGCGCTGGTCAACCGCGACACCGCGACCCTCAATTCCGCCATCGCCGGCGGCACGGCCCTGGTGAGCACGATCTCGGCCGACACGGCGGCGATCCGGGTCAGGCTCGTGACCCTACCCGGGATCGCGACGGCCGACGAGACAGCGATCGGGGCCGCCCAGCGCCAGCGTTACGACGCCCTGACCGTCGCCCTGTCGACCACCGCCGGCCTGCAGGCCTCGTGGGTCCAGCTGACGACGGGCAGTGCCGTTGCCACCGCCCTGACCAAGGACCTGGCCGACCACGACACGTATGCCGGCCAGGCCGTCAAGCTCGGCAGCAGCGCCCAGTACGCCAAGGCCCTGGCGGCCCTGGCCCAGGCTCAGAAGTCGCTGGCATCGGCCGCCAATCGGCGCGACGCGCTCGCCAACACGGTCGACGTCTCGATCCTGACCCAGTGGATCGATCGCAACACGGCTTTCGACTCGGCCGCCACGACGCTGTACGGGCTGCTGAAGGCCTCGCCCAAGAAGGTGACCCCCGCGATCAGGACCGCGTTCGATGCCCTGACCGTGGCCCGCCAGAACCTGCCGCCCGACACCCGGGCCCTGGTCGTCATCCTCGACGACCTCGCCCGGGGCGGGCTGAACCAGGCGGTGATCGCGATCGAGGATGCCAAGGGCGCCCTGGCCAGCGCGGTCGCCCTGCTCGCCGTGAACGGCCCGCCGCCCGGACCCTGACCGGACGCTACACTGCCCGACGACAGGCAGAAGATCCCGACTCGCTGGTCGGGCAGGCCGACCCGGGAGGTTCGTGCGCGCATGCAGCTTCGGATCATCACCGACCAGCCGTGGCAGGCGGTCGCCGACGTCCTCGCGATCCCGATCGTCGGTCCGCCGGCCTTCGACGGCCCCCTGGCTGAGCTCGACCGGCGGAGCGGCGGCGAGCTGGCCGCCCTGGCCGCCTTCGGCGAGCTGACCGGCAAGCGCTACCAGGCCGCCCTGGCCCGGTCGGGCGAGCTGCCCGCCGGCCGGCTCCTGGCGATCGCGGCCGGCGACGCGGACGCCATCTCGCGCGAGACCGTCCATCGGCTGGGCGCCGCGATCGAGCGGCGTCTCGGCGGTCGGACCGTCCATTCCCTCGCGATCTGGCTGGGCGACCTGGCCGACCACGTCGACGGCGGCCAGGCGGCCGTGGCCGAGCTGCTCGTGCGCGGCGTCGTCGAGGGCAGCTACGAGCCGAAGGCGATCTACCTGGCGAACGTCGAGTCCGCTCCACCGGCGCTCGACGAGCTGATCCTGGTGGCGCCCGGCGGCGACGTGGCCGCCCTGGGCCGGGCCGCCGAGCGCGGCCGGATCATCGGCGAAGGCGCCAACGTCGCCCGCAACCTGGCCAACCGCGCGAGCAACGACGTCAGCCCGATCGTGCTGGCCGACGCCGCCCGCGACATCGCCGCGCGCAACGGATTGACGATCGACGTGATCGAGCCGGAGCGGGCGGCCGAGCTGGGCATGGGCATGTTCCTGGCGATCGGCCGGGGCAGCGACAACCCGCCCCGGATGATCGTGATGCGCTCCGGCGGGGCCGGCGAGCTCGATGCGCTCGGCCGCCACCTGGCGATCGTGGGCAAGGGCGTCTGCTTCGATTCGGGCGGCATCTCGATCAAGCCGGCCGACCGGATGGAAGAGATGAAGATGGACAAGACCGGCGCGGCCACGGTGATCGCCGCGATCGAGACGGTCGCCCGGCTGGCGCCCGGGACCCCGCTCCTGGCGATCGCCCCGGCGGTCGAGAACATGCCCGGGCCGCACTCCGCCCGGCCGGGCGATGTCGTCCGGGCGCTCAACGGCAAGCAGGTCGACATCACCAACACGGACGCCGAGGGCCGCCTGATCCTGGGTGACGCCCTGACCTATGCGGAACAGCTCGGCGCGACCCACCTCGTCGACGTGGCGACCTTGACTGGTGCCGTCTCGCGCGCCCTGGGTCACCTCATCACCGGCGCCTTCGGCACGCCCCAGGCCTGGTACGACACGGTGATGGCCGCCGGCGCCCAGGCCGGAGAGCGCTACTGGCAGATCCCCCTGGTCGACGACTACGTCGACGAGATGGAGAGCTGGTACGGCGACCTCCAGAACTCGGGCTCGGCCGAGGGCTCGCTGGTCAAGAGCGGCCTGTTCCTGCGCGAGTTCCGGACGAAGCCCTGGGCCCACCTCGACATCGGCGGCACGGGCTACTTCCGGAAGGCCTTGCCGTTCGCCGCCCGCGGCTCGAACGGGGTCACCCACGCGACGCTGGTCGAGCTGGCCCTGGCCGGCGCCCGGTGACCGGGCCGGCGGCCAGGCCGGCCTGACCCGCCCGCCGGGCAGCGCAGCGTGACGCCGCTCATCGCCGCCCTGACCGTCGCCGGCCTCGCCTGGGGCGTCGTCGCGGACCGGATCGCCGCTCGCTGGCCGGCCCACGAGGACGGTGCTGTCCGGCCGGTCGACTGGCGGACCGTCGTGGTCCCGCTGGTCGGCGGCGTCGCCCTCGGCCAGCTCGGCCGGCGGTTCGACGACGCCGGCAGCACCGTGATCTACATCGTCGTCTTCCTCGCCCTGATCCTGATGCTGGCGACCGACCTCGACCAGCGGCTGCTGCCTGATGAGCTGACCCTGCCCCTGGCCGGGCTGGCCGCGGTCTACGGCCTGACCGGTCTGAACCCGCTGATCGGCCATGACGTGCCCGGGGCGATGCTGCCGGCCCTGATCGGGGCGATCGCGATCCCGGCGGTCTTCTTCGTCCTCTCGCTGCCGTTCGGGGCCGGGGCCTTCGGCGGCGGCGACGTGAAGCTGCTGTTCGGCGTCGGCCTGCTCGCCGGCCTCGAGCGAACCGGCCTCGGCGTGGTCGTGGGCGTCCTCCTCGCCGGGGTCTCGATCTTCGCCCTGCTGGCCGCCCGTCGGATCGGACTGAAGAGCTTCGTGCCCTACGGACCCTTCCTGATCATCGGCGCGATGTGGGCCGTCCTGCTCCAGTCCTAGGCGATGGCCGGCGGCTCGGTGCCGAGCGGCACCGGGACGATCGTCACGGCTCGCGCACGCGCCGGCGGGGGCCATCCGTCCGGGTGGTCAGGCCGGCTGATTCCGGGTAGGGTGGACGGGCGGGGTATCATGCCCCGGTGCCGGAGTCGTCCCGACGGTGTCGTTCGGACGGCGTTCAACCGGCGACGACGTCCGTCACCCGCGTCCGGGACGCGTCAACGGAGTTCGCTCGCTCGATGACGACCGCTCGACTGGTTCGCCCCCTCATCGCCGCCGTCTTCCTCGTCTCGCTCCTCGGCGGGTCGTTCACGCCCGGCCTCGTGCGCGGCGACGACCTGTCCCAGGCCGAGGCCCAGCGCAAGGCGATCGCGGCCCAGCTGGCGGCTCAGAAGGCGCACATGGCCCAGCTGGCGGCGCTCCAGGCCGACCTGGCCGTCACCCTGGCCACGACGAAGTCGAAGCTGGTCGGGATCAATGCGGACCTGGCCGCCGTCAAGGCCACGATCAACACGACCCAGATCAAGGTCAACGCGGTCCAGGCCGCGTACAACCAGCAGGTCGAGGACCTGGCCAACCTCGACCTGGCCTTGATCGGGCTCGGCCGCGAGGAGCAGGCCAAGGCCGCCGACCTCGCCCAGGCCAAGGCCCTCCTGGCCGATCACATCCGGGCGGCCTACGACCAGGACCGGACCTCGATCCTCGAGACGATCCTGTCGGCCGCCTCCTTCACCGACGCCCTGGGCGACGTCGGCAACCTGATCGACGTCGGCAAGCAGGACCATGCCCTGGCCGCTCAGATCGCCGACGACCAGGCGACCCTCTTCGCCCTGAACACGACCGTCACCTCGACCCGCGAGCAGACCGACGCGCTGGCCCAGCAGACGGCGGCCCAGAAGGTCCAGCTCGACGCGGCGCTGGCCTCGCTCGGGGCGGCCAAGGCCCAGCTCAAGCTGCTCCAGGCGGCGACCAGCAAGGCCCTCGCCATCCAGCAGAACGCCTACAAGAAGCTGTCGACGAATGCCGCCGCGCTGCGCAAGGCGATCAACGCCGAGGCCGCCGCCGAGGCCTCGATCTCGAAGAAGATCCAGGACCTCCTCGAACAGCCGGGGCGGCGGGATCCCGTCCGACTACAACGGGACGCTGAACTGGCCGATCGCGGGCACCGTGACCCAGGAGTTCGGCTGCACGGGCTTCCCGTCGGAGCCGCCCCTCGGCTCATGCCCCCACTTCCACAACGGGATCGACATCGCCGATCCGATGTACACCCCGATCCACGCCGCGGCCGACGGCCGGGTCGAGTTCGCCGGGCCGCTGTCCGACGGGGCCTGGGTCGTGATCATCGCCCACTCCTCGCACCTGCTGACCTGGTACGCCCACGTCGACGACGCCCGCCACCCGATCCCGGTCCACGTCGGCCAATGGGTGACCGCCGGCCAGGTGATCGCCTACGTCGGGATGACCGGCAACACGACCGGGCCGCACCTCCACTGGATGACCCAGTTCAACGGGACGTTCGTCAACCCGCGCCTCTTCCTGTGACGCCGCGGCCGTCGCCGCCGCCGTTGACGAAACTGAACCCGAACGTTCACCAGGACGCAATTCGGCGTATTGACCTGGTGCCCGGGGCCGGGACTAGAATCGGCAGGCGGCCGCGCTGGCGACCGGGATCCACGATCCGACGGAGGATGCCGTGAAGCCGACGATGGCCGTGATCCTGGCCGGCGGGGAGGGGGAGCGCCTGTCGATCCTGTCGTCGGTCCGGGCCAAGCCCGCCGTCCCCTTCGGCGGCAAGTACCGGATCATCGACTTCACCCTGAGCAACTGCGTCAACTCGGGGATCGACAACGTTGTCGTCCTGACCCAGTACAACCCGCGCTCGCTCAACGACCATATCGGCCTGGGCCGGCCGTGGGACCTCGACCGGAACACGGGCGGGGTGCGCATGCTCCAGCCGTACATCGCCCGGGGCCGGGTGGCGGAGTGGTACCGGGGCACGGCCGACGCGGTCCTCCAGAACTGGAACGTGATGGACCGCGACCCGTGCGACACGGTCCTGGTCCTGGCCGGCGACCACATCTACAAGATGGACTACACCCCGTTCATCGCCGCCCACCGGCGCAAGCGGGCCGACGTCACGATCGCCGTCCGCCGGGTGCCGCTGGCCGATGCGACCCGGATGGGGATCCTGGCGATGGACGACACCAACCGGATCACCGAGTTCCAGGAGAAGCCCAAGGCCCCCAAGAGCGACCTGGCCAGCATGGGCGTGTACGTCTTCAGCAAGCGGGCCCTCAAGCACTGGCTGAGCGAGGATCGGCCCGACTTCGGGGGCAACGTAGTGCCCGCGATGATCGAAGGCGGCGGACGCGTCTTCGGCTACCGCTTCGACGGCTACTGGCAGGACGTCGGTACGATCCAGTCGTACTGGGAAGCGAACATGGCCCTCGTCGTCGAGCGGCCCGAGCTCGACCTGTACGACCGGAGCTGGCTGATCCACACCAGGTCCGAGGAGCGCGCCCCGGCCAAGATCGGGACGACTGCCCAGGTCCATCGGAGCCTGATCAGCCACGGCTGCGTGGTCAACGGGACGGTGGTCAACAGCGTCCTGTCACCCGGGGTCCGGGTCGATGTCGGGGCAGTCGTGCGCGACTCGATCATCATGTTCGACACGGTCATCAAGCAGGGCGCGATCATCGACCGGGCGATCCTCGACAAGGAGGTCATCGTCGGCCAGGGCGCGGTCGTCGGCGATGGACCGGACGGCCCGCCCAACCGCCAGGAGCCGGGGCGCCTGAACACCGGGATCACTGTCGTCGGCAAGCGGGCGAGCATCCCTCGCGGCCAGCGGATCGGGCGCAACGTGAAGATCGGCGGCGATGTCCGCTCGACCGACTTCCCGAGCCGGACGACCCGCAGCGGCGAATCGGTCGAGCGACCGGAGGAGCCGCTCCTGGCCCGGCGGGCAGCCAAGGCGGTCGCCCGAACGGCGACCGGCCGCGTGCCGGGCTCCGAGGACGCCGCGGTCTGACCCGCGACCGGCCCGCGCTGTCCCGAACGATCCGGGGCGGAACGACGCTGGCCCCCTCGAGGCGCTCGAGCCGCCGGGTCTGCCGGGATACCAACCCGGGTGGTGGTATGGAAGGACCGCGCCGGATTCCGGCTGGGCGCAGGCGTCAGCGGGCCAACTTCGTGCGAGGCCCACGGTGCTCGACGCGCAGATGACAGCGCACAGGCTCCGATTCCGTCCTTACCACCACCCGGGTTGGTAACTCGGAAGATCGGCGAGGCGGAACGAACCGGCCGGTCGGGGCAGCCGGCATCCGGGTCGGCTTGACGCGGGGCGGCCCGCTCCGGATGGTGGTCTAGACTCCGGCTCATGTCGCTATCGGAACCGACGCCGACCGCCGCCGTCGTCGAGGCCTGGCTGGCCGAGCTCGGGATTGCGCCGACCGCCCGGGTCGACCGTGACGCTGTCGTGGCCTGGGACCTCACCCTCGACGGCCGGCGCCGGTTCGACGTCCGCTTCACGCTGATCCTCGATCCCAGCCTGGGCCTGATCACCTGGGTCCATTTCGCGCCGCCGATCGGTGACGGCCTGCGCAAGTCCTACCACCGGCTCCTGCGCTGGAACGACGAGTTCCCATTCGTGAAGTTCTCGCTGGCCGAGGATGGCCGGCCCACGCTGAGCACCGAGATCCCGTTCCGGATCCTCGATCGGGACGAGCTCGGAGTGGCCCTCGCCCGATCGCTGGCGATCTGCGACGCCTTGCTCGACGAGTCGGCCGGCTGGCTGTGGATCGGCGGCCGGCTGCCCGACACGTCGGGCCGGGTCGGCCGCAATCCTGGCCTGTTCGAACGCTATGCCGCCCGCCTGCCGGAGCTGCTCGGGCCATGACCGCCGCCGGTGGGGGTGTTCAGTGCGGGAGACGGCCTCCGCCCGCCCGGCCCGTGAGGGGAACCGCCGCGGCGTTTGCGGTCGGGCTCCTCGCCGCCGTGGTCGCGCTGCTCGGCGGACCGGCGGTCCCGGGCGCGCCCGTCGCGGCTGCCGCCGGGCCGCAGGTGACGATGGTCGGGGCGGCAACCTACGACGTGCGGCCGGCCAGCCGCCTGGTCCACGTGACGGTCAACCTGGCGGTCACGAACCACCTCGTCGACTCGGTGATCCACCGTTACACGTTCAGCCGCGTCGACGTCGCCGTCCCGCCGACCGAGGCCCACGCGGCGGCCACGGCGGGCACGAAGGCGGTCGGCGTCTCCGTCGTCAGCCGCAGCTCGAGCCAGGTCGTCCTGTCGGTCGGCCTGGGCGGCGCCCTGGGCGCCGGGCGGACCACCTCGATCAGCCTGGGCTTCGACCTGCCCGACCCGGGTGGCCGGCCCGACCGCCCGATCCGGGTTGGGGCGTCACTGGTGACCTTCCCGGTCTGGGCCTACGGCTCGGCCGGCGTCGCGGGCTCGACCGTCACCGTGCGGTTCCCGGCGGGCTACGACGTGCGGGTGGTGGCCGGCCAGCTCGGCGCCCCGGTCAGCGCGCCCGACGGCTCGATCAAGCTGACCTCCGGCGCGATCGCCGACCCGCTCTCGTTCAACGCGGTCGTGGCTGCCGACCGGCCGAGCTCGTTCGTCGAGACGAAGGTCGACCTGACGATCGCCGGCCAGCCGGCCAGCGTGCTCGTCCGGGCCTGGCCCGACGACCCGGCCTGGGGCACCCGGATGGCGGCCCTGATTCGCTCGAGCCTGCCCCTGCTCGCGACCCAGATCGGCCTGCCCTATCAGCCGAGCACGTCGGAGGTGGCGGTCGAAGAGGCGTTGCCGCGCTCGATCGACGGCTATGCCGCCACCTACCTCCCCGACGAAGGCCGGATCCAGGTCGCCTACACGGCCGACGACACGGTCGCGATCCACGAGCTGGCCCACCTGTGGTTCGACGGCTCGCTGTTCGCCGATCGCTGGATCGACGACGGTTTCGCGATCTTCTACGGCAACCGGGTCGCCCAGGCCCTCAAGCTCAAGCCGCGCGACGAGTCGATCACGCCGGCCCTGGCGGCGGCGGCCGAGCCGCTCAACACCTGGTCGGGCACCGACGCCACCGCCGCGCCGAGTGATGCGACGCCGGGCGCGACGCCTCCCGCGGACCTGGCCGATGCCTACGGCCGGGCGGCCTCGGTGACCCTCGCGACCAAGCTCTACGACCTCATCGGTGCCGACCGGCTCGAGGCGGTCTGGCGAGCGGCCTCGGCCCGGGAGGCCGCCTATCAGCCGGTGGAGCAGGCCGGGCCGTCGCTCGTGAGCAGCGGGCCGCCCGATTGGCGGGGGCTCCTCGACCTGATCCAGGAACGGACCGGGGTGGACGCGACGAGCCTGTGGTCAAGCCTCGTCGTGGCGCCGAACGAGCAGGCCCTCCTGACGACCCGGTCGGCGACCCGGGCGGCGTACCAGGCTCTCCTCGTCCGGGCGGCCGGCTGGGCGTGCCCGCCGGCGGTCCTCGATGCCCTCAATGCCTGGCAATACGGCAGCGCGGCCGACCTGCTCACCGGTCTTGGCCAGCTCCTCGATCAGCGCGATCGGATCGTCTCGGCCGCTGCCGCGGCGGGACTCGATCCGCCGACCACGCTCCAGGCGACCTTCGAGCAGGGCCGGATCGCGAGCGGCGAGACCGAGGCCTCGAACGAGCTCCAGGTCCTCCAGGCGATCGGGACGGCGTCGGCGGCGGAGCCGGCGAATCCCTCGATCGTCGACACGGTCGGCCTGATCGGCGTCGATCCGGCCGGGAACCTGGCTGCGGCGGCGACCGCCTTCAGTGCCGGCGACATGGCAACCGCGCAACGCGACGCGCTGGCCGCCGACGAGGCATGGAGCCAGGCCGACGACACGGGCAGCCTGCGGATCCGGATCAGCCTGGCCGTCCTGCTCGTCCTCCTCGTCTTCGTCGGGTTCGTCGTCAGCCAGGTCCGCCGGGTCCGTCGCTTCCGGCGCCGGGGGCGACGGCTGGCGACGGCTGGACCGGGCCGGGGCACGGCCCCGCTGCGGTACCCCGCCCGCAGCCCGCGCGGTACACTCCCCAACCAACCGGTTCGGATGGCGCGACGTATCCGGCCGGGACCCGAAGAGGGAGACGATTCGTCCTGATGGGGATCGTGCGCAGCCGCCCGTCGACCGAGATCCTGTCGGGCGATTCGGCCGATGTCTACTTCGCCCGAGCCGAGAGCATCCTCGAGCGAGAGGGCCTCGACCCGCTCGTGGCGATGGAGGTCTTCGCCCGCGAGCCGGCCGTCCTGTGCGGCATCGACGAGGCGAAGAACCTGCTCGCCCATGTCCTGGCCGACGGTGATCCGGCAGAAACGACGGTCGAGGCCCTCGACGACGGCGACCGGATCGAGCCGAAGGAGATCGTTCTCCGGATTCGCGCCCGCTATCGGCGGTTCGGCCTGTACGAGACAGCCTTCCTGGGGATGCTCGCCCAGTCGACGGGCTGGGCGACCGCGGCCCGCCAGGTCGTCGAGGCCGCCGCGCCCCAGCCGGTGATCAGCTTCGGCGCCCGCCACGTCCACCCGGACGTCACCGACGTCCTCGACTACGCCGCGATCGTCGGCGGCTGCGTCGGCGCGTCGACCCCGGCCGGGGCCCGCCTCGCGGGCCTCAGCCCGACCGGGACGATGCCCCATTCGCTCGTGCTCGTCTTCGGCGACACCGTGCGGGCGGCCGAGGCGTTCGATCGCGACCTCCGCCCGGATGTCTCGCGGATCGTCCTGGTCGACACGTTCAAGGACGAAGCCGAGGAGGCCCTCCGGGTCGCCCACGCGCTGGGCGATCGACTCTACGGGATCCGCCTGGACACGCCGTCGGAGCGCGGCCGGGTGACCGCCGACCTGGTCAAGGAGGTTCGCGCCCGGCTCGACATGGAGGGCTTCCAGCAGATCAAGATCGTCGTCTCGGGTGGGATGACGCCGGAGCGGATCGCCTACTTCAAGGAGCAGGGCGCCCAGGTCGACTCGTTCGCGGTTGGCAGCTACATCAGCGGCGCAACGCCGATCGACTTCACCGCCGACATCAAGGAGCTCGACGGCCGGCCGATCGCCAAGCGCGGCCGGATCCCGGGCCTCACCCCGAGCGAGCGGCTGCGGCCGGTCGACCTCGCTGCGTGGCTGGCCGGCGGGAGCTGACCCGCTCCGGCCGTCGGCTCAGGCCGTCCCGGCGGCCCGCAGTCGGGCGAGCCAGAACAACCCGACGATCGACTTCGCGTCGCAGATCTCGCCCCGCTCGATCGCCTCGAGCGCCGCACTGAAGGGCAGCCGAACGAGCTCGAGCCGCTCGTCTTCGTCGGGGCCCAGCCGGTCGCCGTGGGCCGGCTCCAGCTCCGTGGCCAGGTACAGGTGCATCAGCTCGCTGGCGAAGCCCGGGACGGTCCAGAACGCGGCGAGCTTGCGCCACGTGCCGGCCCGATAGCCGGTCTCCTCCTCGAGCTCGCGCGGCGCTGCGCTGCCCGGGTCCTCGATCAGGCCCATGCCCGCGTCGAGGACGTCGAGGGTCCCGGCCGGGATCTCGAGGAGCGCCCGGCCGGCGGCCGTCCGCCACTGGCGGACGAGCAGGACCTGGTCCTCCGGGTCGACTGCGACGATCGCAACCGCTCCGGGGTGGGCCAGGATCTCGCGGGTCGAGGTCCGCCCGTCGCTGAACTGGATCGTGTCGATCCGGAAGCTGCCGACCCGGCCGCGATGGATGACGTTGGTCGCGATGACGGTCTCGCGCAGGTCGTCGTCACCCACGGCCGGAGCCGGTCTGTCCCGATCGGGCGCTGGCCGGATCAGGCGGTTGCCGCCACCCGGGCGTCGCCCCGGATCACGTCGCCGGTCTCCGTGTCGAACAGGTGCAGCTTGTCGAGCGGCAGCCGGAGCGACAGGAGATCGCCGGGATGGACGAGGTGGCTCGAGCTGACGACCGCGACCAGGTCGAGGTCCGCGAGCGAGAGGTGGAGCAGCTCGTCGTTGCCCAGGTACTCGACCACGTCGGCCTTCGCCCGGAACGCCGCGGAGTTGGCATCGGCCTCGCCGATGTCGAGGTGCTCCGGCCGGAAGCCGGCCACCAGGGTCTTGCCGTGGACCGAGTCGGCCGCGGCCCGCAGGCGGGGCGGCAGCGGGATCGACAGGCCGCTGCCCGTCAGGACCGCCGCATCGCCCGTGCCCGACGCGGTCACCGTGGCGAAGTTCATCGCCGGGCTGCCGATGAAGCCGGCCACGAACTTGTTGACCGGGTTGTCGTACAGCTCCTGGGGCGTGCCGACCTGCTGGAGCAGGCCGTCGCTCATCACCGCGATCCGGGTGCCCATCGTCATCGCCTCGACCTGGTCGTGGGTGACGTAGACCATCGTGGTGCCGAGGCGCTGGTGGAGGCGGGCGATCTCGGCCCGGGTCTGGACACGCAGCTTGGCGTCGAGGTTCGAGAGCGGCTCGTCCATCAGGAAGACGGCCGGCTCGCGGACGATCGCCCGGCCCAGCGCGACGCGCTGGCGCTGGCCGCCGGAAAGCTCCTTCGGCTTGCGGTCGAGCAGGTTGGAGAGCTGGATCGTGTCGGCGGCTTCCTTGACCCGCCGCTCGATGTCCTGCTTGGGCACCTTGCGCAGCTTGAGCCCGAAGGCGAGGTTGTCGCGGACGGTCATGTGCGGGTAGAGGGCGTAGCTCTGGAAGACCATCGCGATATCGCGATCCTTGGGAGCGACGTCGTTGACGACCCGGTCGCCGATCCGGAGGGTCCCGGCGGTGATCTCCTCGAGACCGGCGATCATCCGCAGGCTGGTCGTCTTGCCGCAGCCCGACGGCCCGACCAGGACCATGAACTCGCCGTCGTTGATCTCGAGGTTGAGGTCGTTGACCGCGAGGACGTCACCGTATTTCTTGGTGACGTGATCGAACGTGACCGTCGCCATGGCGAGAACCTCCAGTCCATCGACCCTGCGCGGGCCCTTGCATCCGGCCACCGGGGTGGACTCGGACGGGCCCCGTACGCGTTCCGACGGATCATCGGCATCGTACATCCGATCCAGCCGCCGGGACCGGCCTGAATTGGCCGTGCCGGAACGCCCGTCCGCGCCGGTTCGAGGCTGTCGCGTTCGGCGACCAGGCCGGCCCGCCTGCCACGTTTCGAGCCCGTCGCGTTCGACGACCGGCCGGGCCCGCCGCGCGGTTCGAGCCGTCGCGTTCGGCGACCAGGCCGGGCCCTCCCCGGTTTTCGCCGCTTAGCGCGTGGTGTGCTGGTAGCCGAGGATTCGGGCATGCCCGACCGGGACGCGGGGCCGATCGACCGTTCCCCGTGCGGGCGCACGCGGCGTGGCCTGGCGCGCTGCGGTCGGAGCCGGCTGCGTCCGCGTCTACCAGCACCGGCGTCGCTAGCTGGCGAAAGCCGCCGAGCAAGCCGCGCGATCCGCCGCGCGCAGTCGGTCGCGCTGCCGCCGCGCGCGGTCCGCCGCGCCCCACCGCGCCCGCGCCTGCAATAGAACGGCACCCGCTGGGCGTCCTATGGTCATGACCATCCAGGCAGCCACGTTCAGCCCGCGCGGAGGCGAGATGACAGCGCGAGCGACCCTCGCGGACTTCGGTGCCTTCTACGAGCGCACGTACCCGACCGCCTACCGCACGGCCTACGCGATCCTGGGTGAGGCGACCCTGGCGGCCGACGTCGTCCAGGACTCGTACCTCGCGGCGTTCCGCCAGCGCGCCCGGTTCCGGGGCGACGGGCCCGCCGAGGCCTGGCTGATCCGGATCGTCGTCAATACCGCGATCAGTGCGACGAGGCGCAGGCGCGTGCGCTGGGTCGATCCACTCCCGGCGTCGCTCGCATCGGCCGTCGACGAACCGGCCCGGTCCGTGGATCGGATCTCGATGGTGGCCGCCCTCCAGGCGCTGCCCGCCCGGGAGCGGGCCGCGGTCGTCCTGCGCTTCTACCTCGACTACGACTACGCCACGATTGCTCGCTGCCTGGACACGACGACCGGCACGGTCGGATCGTTGCTGTCGCGGGCGATCGACCGGCTTCGCCCCGCACTCGAGGCAGGCGGTGAGGGCCATGGCTGACGACTCCGAGCGCCGGCTCGCGGCACGCCTTCGAGCCGAGCTCGACCAGGTCAGCGGTCCGCGGCCCAGCTGGTCAACCGAGGAGGCAGCAATGGGTGAATCGGGGTCGTCCCGGGCGCGATCGAGCCGGTTCGGCTGGATCGTGTCGGGCGCAGTGGTGGCGGTCGTAGCCGCCGTCGTGCTCGTAACCCAGCTGCCCCATGGCGACGCAGCCGGTGCCTCGCCGAGCGCGGCGCCGCCACTGAAGCTCAACGAGCACCAGGTGGCCACCGACCAGGGGATCGTCAGCTTCGACATCGAAGGCGACGTGTTCGTCATTCGGCTGACCGCCGCGGGCGGGACGACCGAGCTTGGCCGGACCAGCACGGTGACCAGCGGGGCGGCCGGCTTCGCCATGGTCTGCGGTCCGGCCGATGGCCCCGGTGCCCACCGCTACGTCTTCGGCTTCCTCGACGAGGGCCGGGCGATCCAGTACACGGGCCCGAGCGCTGTCGGCCAGGGCACGTCGGACGGCGCCTTCCTGTTCGCCCTCGAACCGGGCTCGCTGGGGACGCAGGGATCGATCATGGTCGGGCCGGCCAAGGGCGCCCGAGGCGGGAGCGTCGGCTTCCCGGTGGACGCCTTCGCGGCGGCGATCGCGAGCGGCACCCGCCAGCCGTCCGGGTGCTACATCGTCGACTGACCCGTCGCCCTACTCGTAGTAGCCGGTGATGTCGACGATGAAGTGGGTCGAGCTGCCGGCCCGCCCGCCGATCCAGATGTCGCACCGGCGGTCACCGCCGAGCTTGACGATCCCGCCGTTGGCGAGGGTCTGTCCCGGCCCGAACCAGTTGATCGACGAGGTGCCGGCGAACGTCGATCCGGCCGGGACCACGCCCAGCCAGCCTGCGCCGACGGTCGCCGCGACCGTCAGGTTGTAGGCCACCGCCGTCGCCCCGGATGGTACGACGGTGCCGCCGGAGGTCGCCGTCGCGATCGAGATGGTGCGCACGCCACTGACCGCCAGGGCACCCCCGGCGATCCGGCTGTCGTAGACCCGGGCGGGCACGATCGGATGGAGCGAGCCGGCCGTTGCCGGGCCGGCTAGCTTGCGGAACTGGCCGGGACTGCCGCCGGCGACGCACACCCACAGGTCCGCCGCGGCATCGACGAAGAGGTCGCCCACGGCCGACACGAACGGCGAGCCGGGCGTCCCGATATCGGGCCCCTGGACGAACCCGATCCGGCCGGACCCGCCGGCGTACAGGTCATACCCGCCGAGGTCGCCTGCGCCAAACAGGGCCGTGCCCGTCGGTGGCGTTGGGCGTGGCGCGGTCCCGATGTAGGCCAGGACGGCGGTCCCTGTCGTGGACCGCCCGACGACGCCGATGCCAGAGGCGGCGTCACCGTCGAGGCCGACGCCGGAGCTCGACTTCCCGAGGCTCCCGGTGCCGGAGGTGGATTCACCCTGAACGCCGACCCCGGCTGATACGCCGTAGACGCCGGTGAGGGTCGGCGGCGAATTGGGCGGCATGCCCGGGCCGCTGTAGCCCAGGACGCCCGTATTGTTCCCGGCGGACAACCCAATGACGGCGGGCAGGTTGGTGGCCGTGCTCGAGCCGGCGACCCCCGACGACTGAGTGCTCGAGCCGAAGACGCCGTATCCATCACCACTCACGCCCTTGACACCGTTGCCCTCGCCGCTCACGAAGCTGCCGCTCGACTGGCCGACCACCCCGTTGCCGTTGCTCGCCAGCCCGACGACGCCGGCCCCGGCCATCGACTCGCCCTTGACCCCGACGGCGGTCGCATCCTCGACCGCGTAGCCGTAGACCCCGGTGTTCGTCGGCGTGGCCGGGGGAGTGCCCAGCCCAAAGGTGCGGCTGAACCCGAAGACACCGGTGTTGGCGCCATCGGACAGGCCCCGGATCGCCGGCGCCTGGGTCGATGTGCTCGAGCCGGAGACACCGATCGCCGAGACGCTGCTGCCCGCGACGCCGGACGACGTCGAACTCGTGCCCTGGACGCCGGCACCGGACGAGGACACCCCTGCCGTGCCGGTCCCGCCCGTCGACTCGCCCTTGACCCCGACAGCCGTCGCGTCCTGCGCGGCGTAGCCGTAGACGCCGGTCTTGGATGGCGAAGTCGCCGGCAGGACGAACGAAGCGCCGCCGCTGGCACCGAAGACACCGGTGTTGTTGCCGGTTGATTGTCCGTAGAGCCCGGGTTGGTCAGTGGCGGCGCTACCGCCGATCGAACCGATCGACGACGTGCTTGTGCCGATCATCCCGATCCCGGACGTGCTGATGCCGTTGACGCCGGTCCCCGATGTGCTCAGGCCCTGGACGCCGTTGCCCTTCGGGCTCTCGCCCACCACGCCGCTCCCACTGGGCGAGCTCGAGCCCAGGACGCCCGCCTGGCCGCCCGACGCGAAGCCCTGGACCGGGATGCCGGTGCCGGTGTTCTGGAAGACCACCGTGGAGGGCCCGGTCGACGTGAGCGTCGTCTGGTCCGCCCCCTCGTCCATGCTCGTGCCGTAGACCATCGTGCCCGTCGTGGCATCGGTCGCGTCGGGCCGGACGAGCGTCCCGACGAGCAGCCCGGCGAGGCCACCGGCGGCAGCGGCCAGGACATTCCGCCGGGACCGCGGTACGACGGGATCGAGCGCCATCAGACTCCCTCCACGCATGCCGGGGGCACGCGTCATTCGTGGCGACCGGGGCGAACCAGCTCCTGGGGCGTGGCCGACGGCCACGATTCCCGGCGCACCGCGAGCGTACGTCGATCTGCTGCGGTCCGAGAGGCTGTCGCGACCGGGGGCAACGTCGCCGACCGCCTCGTCCACGACGCCGACTCGGCCCGGATCGCTGACAGAACGCGAGGCAAGCCGCGCCTATGGCCGGCAGGGCCGTCCCCGGGACCCCGTGCGGCCCCTGGCGCGCGAAGCCGTGTGCGAGATCCGCCGGGCGTCGGGCGCCGCGCCGCCCCTGGCGGTTCCAGTCGACCGTAGGCTCGATCCGGGTCGCGTTTTGTCACGGACCGGCGGGCGGCGAGCCCTTCTCTCCCACCCCTTGACATTGAGATGGATCACGATATATCGTGTTGCAAAGTGATACAGCTCATGAAAGGAGCAACACGATGAAACGAGATCTACTGACGGGCCGTGGCCATCGGCCGGGCGGGCCCGAACGGCCGTGGGGTCACCGGACCCGCGGCGACGGGATGCGCGGCGGACCGGGCTTCGGCTTCGGCCACGGACGACCAGGCTTCGGCCAGATGCCAGGCGGCAGGGCGCGACGCGGCGATATGCAGGCGGCGATCCTCCGCCTGCTCGGCGAGCAGCCGATGCACGGCTACCAGCTGATCCAGGAGCTCGCCGACCGCAGCGGCGGGGCGTGGACGCCGGGTCCCGGCTCGGTCTACCCCACGCTCCAGGCAATGGAGGAGCAGGGGCTCATCACCGGTGAGCAGGACGGCAGCCGCCGCGTGTTCTCGCTGACCGAGGCCGGCCGTACCGCTGCCGGCTCGGAGGGGACCGAGCGCGAGCCCATGCCCTGGGAGCAGATCGCCGAGTCGTCCGGCCCGCGTCTGACCCTGCGCCATTCGATCGGCGCCCTTTTCGCCGCCAGCGCCCAGATCGAGCGCACCGGCTCCGATGACCAGGTCGAGAAGGCGGTCGCCCTGATCGACCAGGCCCGCAAGGCGCTGTACCTGCTGCTGGCCGAGTAACCGGTCCGCGCACGGACGGCGCTCGGCCTTCGTCGGCCCGGGGTCGTGAGTCGTGACAAGACGCGAGCCTGATCGCGCGTATGGCGCGTCGAGGCCCTCGCTGGGCTGGAGCACCCGCCTCGGCGCGCCGCCCCGTGCTCAGACCGAGCACCGGGCGGGGCTCTTGCCGGGCGATACGGGGCATCGCGCGAGCATGAACCCGCCATAAGCGCGATCCGGGTCGCGAATTGGCAAGAACGAGCACGCGGACGGCCGCCGCGCACGGCGGGAGACCTCGTCCGCTCGAACTTTCCGTGCGCGTGAAGTTTGTGGCAGGATTCGCTGATGACCGCCACGAACCACCTGCGCCGGATCCAGGACGTCGCCGACGAGGTCGGCCTGACCGCCCGGGCGATCCGCTATTACGAGGAGATGGGCCTCCTGACCCCGGCCGCCCGGACCGACGGCAGCCATCGGCTCTACGACGCGACCGACGTCGAGCGGCTGCGGGCGATCCAGGCCCTGCGCGACGATGCCGGCTTCTCGGTCCACGACATCGCCCGGATGCTCGAGGACCAGGACCACCTGGCCCGGTCGAAGGCGGCGTACCACGGAACGGCCAGCGCCCCTGAGCGCCTCCGGATCGCGCGCGACAGCCTGGCCCGGGTCGATCGCCAGCTCGGCCTGCTCGAGGACAAGATCGACCGGCTGCGGACGATGCATGTCGAGACGCGCAACCGCCGGGAGCGGATCGCGGCGAAGATCGACCAGCTCGAGGTCGAGCTCGGCGGAGCGGCCGGCACCGGCGCGGCGCCGGCCCCGGTGCCGGCATGACCGCGGCTGCCGGCCAGGCCCGCCGCCGGCTCGTCGATCCCGACGCGCCCAGCTATCGCTGGTGGCTGCTGGTCGTCACCAGCCTCGGCGCGCTGCTCGCGTCCCTCACCTCGGGCACCCTGGTCATCGCCCTGCCCGACATCCTGCGCGACCTGCACACCGACCTGTTCGCCCTGCTCTGGATCGTCGTCGGCTACACCCTGGTCGTGACCGTGCTCGTGCTCAACGCCGGGCGGCTGGCCGACATGTTCGGCCGGACGAAGACGTACACCCTGGGGATGGCCGTGTTCACCATCGCGTCGGCCTTCTGCGCGATCGCGCCGACGCCCCTCCTGCTGATCCTCGGGCGGGTGATCCAGGGCATCGGCGGGGCGTTCATGTTCGCCAACTCGTCGGCCCTGGTGACGGACGCCTTCCCGCGCTCCGAGCTGGGCCGGGCCCTGGGCCTCAACGCAATGGTCGTCGGGGCCGGGCTGATCCTCGGCCCGATCCTGGGCGGCTGGCTGACCGGCTTCGGCTGGCGCTTCGTGTTCTGGTTCAACGTCCCCCTCGGGCTGGTCGGGATCCTCGCCGCCTGGCTGATCCTGGTCGAGAAGACGCCGGCCCAGCGCTCGATCTCGATCGACTGGCTCGGCTCGGCCCTCTACCTCGTCGCCCTCCTCGCCCTGATGACCTCGCTCGCGTTCGGCGGCCTGTACGGCTGGACGACCTGGTGGATCGTGGGCGGCTTCGTCCTGTTCCTCGTCGTCATGCCGGTCTTCCTGTGGGTCGAGGCCCGGGCCTGGACGCCGATCCTCGACCTGTCCCTGTTCCGCGACCGGCTGTTCCTGATGGGCAACCTGACCGGCCTGCTCAACGGCGTGGCCCGCAACAGCGTCCTGTTCCTGCTCGTGTTCTACCTCCAGGGCGTCAAGGGCGACGACCCGGTCACGGCCGGGATCGAGCTCGCCCCGCTCGCCCTCGGCCTGCTCGTGCTGTCGCCGATCAGCGGCGCACTGGCCGATCGCTACGGCTCGCGCGAGCTGGCCACCCTGGGCATGCTGGTGACCGCGGCCGGCCTGGCCGGCCTGCTGTCGATCGGCGTCGACACGCCGTACTGGCAGCTCGCCCTGTGGCAGCTGATCATCGGCGCCGGATCGGGCCTGTTCAACTCCCCCAACACGAGCGCGGTGATGGGCGTCGTGCCGCCCAAGAAGCGGGGGATCGGAGCGGGGATGCGGGCGATGCTCACGAACACCGGGTTCGTGGTCAGCATCGCCCTGGCGATCGGGCTGATGACCAGCGCGATGGACCCCAAGGTCCTCGTGGCGGTCTTCTCGGGCACCCAGACGGGCGCCTCGGGGATCGACCTCGGGCCGTTCATCAACGCCCTTCACATCGCGTTCGCGGCCGGCGTCGTGGCCAGCCTGATCGGTGCCGGGATCTCGCTCCTGCGCGGCGGCCACCGCTCGTGGGAAGAGGAGAAGGCCGAGATCGCGGCGGCCGACGGGCTGATCGGCGACGTGGAGTCGGGCGCCTCGATCTGAGCAGCCAGCCCGGTCCCGGTCAGGGTCGGACGATCAGCCTTCGACCCGCAGGGTTCGTTCGACGCCGTCTGCGGTCAGGTCGATGAGGTAGCCGCGGAGGACGCCCATCGACGACTCCGACCCGGCATTGACGCAGATCGTTGCCCCGATCCGGCGCTCGCCGCCCGACTCGTGGATATGGCCGTGGACGCCGAGGACGGGCTTGAAGCGCTCGATCGCCGCCCGGACGCCGGTCGACCCGACGGGTCCCCGGAGCAGGTCGCCGGCACTGGCCGTCGGGCGCAGGTCGGGCGACAGGAGGGGCGCCGTGTCGAGCCCCGAGTCGTGGGGCGGGACGTGGGTCATCATGACCGTCCGGCGTGGGTCGCGCACCTCGCGGAAGAGGGCCGAAAGGCGGTCGAGGAACTCCTCCTCGGGCAGCTCGCGCGGCGTCGACCAGGGCGTCGGCGAGGACCAGCCCATGCTCACGAGCTGGTGCCACGGAGTGAGGTCGACGACCTGCTCGTTGACGTTGCGCAGGTAGCCCGACTCGGCCAGGACCGGGTCGATCTCGAAGTCGTCGTCGTTGCCGGGCATGACGTAGACCGGCACGTCCGAGCCCTCGAGGCGTTCCGAGGCGAGCGCCAGCCACTCGCGCAGGCGGGCATTGATCCGCTCATGGAAGACCCGCCGGACGACCGTCGGATCGGCGGCCATCTCCGCCCGCTCGGCCTCGGTCACCCGGACCGCGTAGTAGCCGACGTCGGCGATCGAGCGCTCGAGCGCGACCAGCTCGTCCTCGGTCCGTGCCTCGCGATGCTGGCCGAGGACCGTCGCCTCCCAGACGTCGCCCCCGCCGCCCTGCACGACGGCGATCAGGGCCTTGCCGGTCAGGTCGCCGGCGATCACCGCCGCGTCGACCTTGTAGACGTTCGCCTTCATCGCGTTGAGGAACTTGCGCCAGGTGCGCTCGGAGGCGTGGATGTCGCTGCAGACATACAGGCGGAACGGCTTGGCCACGGCTGGCGTCAGGCTCCTGCGTGCGGGTTCGGGGGCAGGGTTGGGGGGAGGTTCGGGATCGTCGGGGCGAGGGCATGGACCGGCGGCCGCCGGGCGCGCCACGGCCGGGCAGCCTCGAGCTGGCCGGCCAACCGGAAGAGGGTTGCCTCATCGCCGAACCGGCCGAACAGGAGCGAGCCGATGGGCAGCCCGGCCGCGGTCCAGCTCAGCGGCAGCGAGATCGCCGGCTGGCCGGTCATGTTGGCGATCGGGTTCCAGGGGTTGAACTGGCAGTCGAAGCGCCACCACTCGACCGCCCCGCCCTGGGACTGGTTCAGGATGCCGAGCTCGAGCGGAGGCTGGGCGAGGGTCGGCGTGACCCACGCGTCGTACTGCTCGAAGAACGGGGCGACCGCCCGGCTGGCCGAGGCGAGCTGGTCGATCGCATCGAGGAGATCCGCTCCGTCGAACCGCCGGGCGTAGTCGATCAGCTCCCAGGTCGTGACCTCGAGCTCGTCCCGGCCCGGCTCGCGCCCGAGGTACGCCCGGGCCTGGCGGTAGTCGGCGAGGTTGGCCGTCGCCCAGATCCGGACGAAGGGCTCGATCAGCGTCTCGCCGTCGAAGGCCGGCGCCGCCTCCTCGACCCGATGGCCGAGCGACTCGAGCAGGTCGGCCGTCTCGCGGACCGCCCGGGCGCAGTCGGGATGGACGGCCGCCTCGAACGGCGGCTGGGCCGTCCAGGCGATCCGCAGGCGGCCCGGGTCGGCGCCGACCTCGGTGCGGTACGGGCGCGCCGGGAGCGGGGCGACCGACGGATCGCCCGGCACCCGGCCGGCGGTCGCGTCGAGGATCGCCGCGCTGTCCCGGACCGTCGTCGTCAGGGCGTGCTCGACCGCCACGCCCGCCAGCACATCGCCGAACGGCGCCCACGAGTTCCGGCCGCGGGTGGGCTTCAGCCCGACGAGCCCGCAGCACGACGCCGGGATCCGGATCGAGCCCGCGCCGTCGTTGCCGTGGGCCGCGGGCACCATGCCCGAGGCGACCGCGGCGGCAGAGCCGCCCGACGAGCCGCCGGCCGTCCGGTCGAGGGCCCAGGGGTTGCGGGTCGGCCCGAAGAGGGCCGGCTCGGTCGTCGAGTGATTGCCGAACTCGGGCGAGCTCGACTTGCCGACGAGGATCAGGCCCGCCGCACGCTGGCGGCGGCCGAGCTCGGTGTCCGCCTCGGAGCGGTGATCGCGGAACGCCCGCGAGCCTTTCGACTGGGGCGTCCCGGCCAGGCTCGCTCCGAGGTCCTTGAGCAGGAACGGGACGCCGGCCAGGGCCGCGGCCGGGTCCGCGAGCGGTCGCCTGGCGATCGCCCGCGCCTCCTCGAAGAGCGGGTGGACGACGGCATTCAGGACCGGGTTCAGGCGCTCGATCCGGGCGATCGCCGCGTCCACCAGCTCGAGCGGGCTGACCTCGCCGGCCCGGACCAGGTCGGCCTGGCCGAGTGCGTCCAAGCCCGCAAGGTCGCCCGCCAGGTCGTTCATCGCTGCTCCAGGGCCGGATCCTCGTGGACGGCGACCCCCTCGATCAGGGTCAGCAGGACCCGGACGTCGGCCAGGGCGTGAGGGCTGACCACCGCCAGGTCCTGGTCGAGGACTACGAGATCGGCCAGCTTGCCCGGCTCGATCGAACCGGTCTCGCGGTCGAGGTGGTTGACCCAGGCGCTGCCGTTGGTGAAGGCCGCCAGGGCCGAGATCAGGTCGAGCGCCTCGTCGGGCAGGAACGGCGGAGCGGCGCGATCCTCGGGCGAGACCCGGTTGACCGCGACCTCGACCTCGGCCATGACGTTGGGCGTGCTGACCGACCAGTCCGAGCCGCCCACCAGCCGCGCCCCGGCGGCCTGCAGCGACCGGAACGGGTACTGGAGCGCGGCCCGCTCCGGCGGCAGGAAGGGCAGGGTCAGCTCGACCATCTGCGGGTCACGACAGGCCCAGTAGGGCTGGATGTTGGCCGCCACGCCGAGCCGGGCGAAGCGCGGCAGCTCGGCCCGGTCGACCACCTGGAGGTGGGCGACGTGGTGCCGGCCGTCCGATGGCCCGTTGGCCGCCTGGGCCGCCTCGATCGCGTCGAGGGCCTCGCGCACGGCGCGATCACCGAGGGCATGGAAGTGGACCTGGAAGCCCTCGGCATCGAGCCGGGTCACGAATCGCTTGAGCCGCTCCGGCTCGACGAAGCTCAGGCCGCGGTTGCTCGTCGCGCGACCCTCGCCGTCGAGGTACGGCTCGAGCATGGCTGCGGTGTAGTTCTCGGCCACGCCGTCCTGCATGATCTTGACCGTCGACGAGCGCAGGCGCCCGATCGTGCCCGACCGGCGGCGTTCGATGAGCTCTTCGACCTGATCCTCACCGCGGTCGCGCTCCCACCACTGGCAGGCGACCGCCCGGCCGGTCAGCCGGCCGCGCTCGGCGAGCAGGCGATAGGCGGCATGGTCCTCGGCCGTCACCCAGGCGTCCTGCCAGGCCGTGATCCCCAGTCGCTGGAGATAGGCCTGGGCAAGCTCGAGCCCCTCGGCCAGGTCCTCGACGGTGACCGGCGGCAGGAGCCGGCGGACGACCTCCATCGCTCCCTCGTGGAGCGTTCCGCTCGGCTCGCCCCGCTCGTCGCGCTCGATCCGGCCCGACGCTGGATCGGGCGAGTCGCGGTCGAAGCCGGCCAGCTCGAGCGCCCGGCTGTTGACCCAGGCCCCGTGGCCGTCGCGATTGACGAAGAACGCCGGCCGGTCGGGCACGACCGCGTCGAGCGCCTGGCGGGTCGGCGTGCCGCCCGGAAACGCGCTCATGTACCAGCCGTCGCCGATCACCCAGGGCAGCTCCGGGTGGGTTGCGGCGTAGGCCCGGATCGCGGCCAGGTACCCGGGCGCCTCGGGCGGCAGGTCGTGGAGCGGGCAGCGGACCAGGTTGACCCCGGCCATCGCCGGATGGACGTGGGCATCCTGGAAGCCCGGCAGGAGCGTCCGGCCGGCGAGGTCGATCCGGCGCGTCCGGGCCCCTCGCCGCCGGTCGACCTCGGCCGCGCTGCCGAGCGCGACGATCCGGCCGGCCCGGACCGCCACGGCCTCGGCCGTCCGGCGGGCCGCGTCCATGGACAGGACGGTGCCGCCGGTCAGGATGAGATCGGCGGCGTCGTCCGGGTCAGCCATTGGCAATGGTGTCGGGGATTGCCCGGCCGGCCGTGGTCGGCGGCCGGCCGGCTGGACGAATCAATCGGGTGGCAGCATCTGGTACATCAGGCTGGTCTCGATGCCCTTTCGGCGGTTGCGCATCGCCTGGACAACGTAGATCACGATCCCGACGATGATCACGATGCCGACGAAGCTGACCCCCGACGAGTTGAGGTACTGGAGCGGGTTCTCGGAGCCGCTGACCGTGTTGATGATCGGGGAGATCCCGGCGAACCAGTACAGGGCGACGGCGAACACCAGCCAGACGATGCCGATCAGCGGCAGCCAGCGGATCCACGGCGCGTCCTTGACCAGGTCGGGCCGGGTGAAGCGGGCGAGGATGGCGTTGATGCCCGGCAGGATCCAGCTCAGCGACGAGGCCAGGATCGTGAACCAGGCCGAGGCGACCAGGTTCAGCTTGCCATCGAGGTTCGGGTCGGCGCTCGGCGCCAGGCCGCCCAGCCCGATCACCTTCAGGATCGAGAAGTTTGAGAAGAGCAGGAAGACGACGGCCATCAGCAGCGTGCCGAAGATCGCGTTGGCCGGCGCCCGGAGGCGTTCCGAGACGGTCCCCAGCCACTCCGGCACCTGCCGGTCCAGGCTCCAGGCGAGGGCCATCCGGCTGATGAAGATCACGTAGACCGGCATCAGCAGGAACGGGAACAGGGTCGAGGCGCCGCCCACGATCGTCCAGATCGGCCACAGGTCCGGCCGGGCGATCGCGCCGACGAGCTGGAAGTAGTTCGGCTGGCCCATCGGCAGGGACGGGTTCGTGATGTAGCCCCAGAACGCGGCCGACCAGCCGGTCTGGCCGTCGAGGCCGAGCTTGCGGGCGAGGATGTCCGGATAGAGCGAGTTCATCAGGACGGCCATCGCCAGGGCGCCCAGGACGGCGATCAGGATGCCCCGCTTGACGTTGCCCCGGACTTCGCCCGAGATGTAGGCCGAGTACTGGAAGCCGATGAACTGGAAGAGCATCGCGCTGGCCATCAGCATCAGCGGCCACGAGGTGAGCGAGCTCGGACCGAAGCTGAAGCCGCTGGTCAGGCCGGCGGTCGAGGCGGCACTGCTGAGCTGGTCGACGGTGACCCCGTTGGCGTAGATCGGCAGGTTGACGGCGAACGTGCCCGAGTCGAAGAAGATCAGCCCGAAGACGGCCATCAGCGCCCAGCCGGCGATTCCGAAGACGGTCAGGTAGGTCACGATCTTGTGGAAGCGCCGGGTCGGCTGGAGGACGACCAGGGCGATCAGGGCGATCACGATCAGCCCGGCGATCATCCCCGGGACGCCCGTGATGTCGCCGCTGCTGCCCTCGGTGAACCAGCTGTTGGCGCCGCTGAAGAAGCTGTTGCCGGTGCCGATCCCGATGATCCGGCCTTCCATCTGGACGCCACGCAGGGTCAGCGCCGTCTCGAACTGGATCAGGGCGATCGACGCGAAGGCGAGCATCCAGCTCTCCATCCAGCCCAGGAACGGCCCGATCCTGGGCACGATCCGGCTGGTGAACACGTAGTCGCCGCCGGAGCGCGGCATCACGCTGGTCAGCGAGGCGAAGATCAGGGCGAGCAGGACGCACGCGGCTCCGACCAGGAAGGCGACCCACGACCAGTTCGTCAGGCCGCCGATCACGACCACCGGAACCCCGGCCAGGACGGCGATGCCGTATGCCCCGCCGAGTGTCCCGCCGATGAATGCCGCAGTGTTGAAGAACAGCGCGTTGACGACGCTGACCTCGCGGACCAGGCCCGACGACTGCCGCGTGAACAGCGTTCGCCCGGAATCGCTCATCGAGACAGGCACTCCTTCCCACGTTCGTCGCCGCGAGCCGTCTGGCTCGCTCGGCGCCCCGCGGCCGTGCCACCCGATGCACGGCCCCTCGACCATTGCCATGCCCAGATCAGGCGCCACTATACTGCGCGGATCGTGGCCCAGAACATCGCAAACGACGGCGATTCGAACGCTCCGGGCGGGGCCGAATCGAGTTCGCCGACGCTGCCCGATCCACTGGCCGAGGCGCTCCGCCTCGTCACCCTGGCCGACGCCGCGGGCCTCCAGGTCCGGTTGATGGGCGGCCTCGCCTTCCATGCCCGCTGCCCGAGCTGGACGGCCCGGATCGATCGCGACGGTCGGGACATCGACCTCGCCACCCGGAGCCGGGATCGCAAGGCCCTGACCGGGCTGATGGAGGCCAACGGCTACGTCGGCGATCGCCAGTACAACGCGCTCTACGGCCACAAGCAGCTGTACTTCGTCGATCCAGGCCGCCGCCGTCCGGTCGACGTCCTGATCGACCGGATGGAGATGAGCCATACCTTCCCGTTCGCCGACCGGCTCCAGGTCGATCGGCCGACCCTGCCCCTGGCCGAGCTCCTGCTGACCAAGGCCCAGATCGCCCAGATCAACCGCAAGGACATCCTCGACGGCCTCGCCCTGCTCTCGGAGTACCCGCTCGGCCGGGTCGACGAGGGCACGATCAACGTCGACCGGATCACGGCCCTGACCTCGAATGACTGGGGCTGGTGGCGGACGTTCATCGGCAACCTCGACAAGTTCGAGGCGTACCTGACGACGAAGCTCGAGCCGGCCGAGCTCGACTTCGGGCGGCCGCCGCGGTTCGAGGTCGGGGCCCAGATCGCGGCCCTGCTCGGCGCGATCGAGGCCGCCCCGAAGTCGACCCGCTGGAAGCTCCGGGCGAGGGTCGGCGAACGGGTCCAGTGGTACATCGAGCCCGAGGAGGTCGGCCACGGCCGCTAGGTCGCGGTGTGCCCCGAGCCGCTGGTTCGAGCGCTGCTAGCGGTGCCGCCAGCTCGACGAGAACGCTGAGCCGCCGCCGCCGAGGCTGCTCGTGTCGGCCTTCGCCACGTTCGACGGCGTCCGCATGTCGAACCGGTAATGGGCCCAGCGAGCGTCGCCGATCGCTCGCCGGGTGCCGCCGGCGACCGCCGTGCAGGCGGTCATCGTGACCCGCCCGAAGCTCGTCAGGGGCAGGATCTGGAGCTCGCCGTTGGCCAGGATCCGGGCCGGCGCCTCGATCACCCACAGGGCCTGGATCGCCGACGCCGTCCGTGTCTGGCGGGTCGTGAACGAGCGTTTCGCGGTTACGTCCCGGATGGCCAGGGTCCAGCTCGAGCCGCGCCTGGTCACCGTTGCGCTGAAGTGGTCGCCCGCCCGGATCGTCCGGATCTCGACCTGGGGCTGGGGATACATCTCGTACCACTCGAGGTAGGTCGGGCTGGTCGTGCCCGCCCGACAGAACGCCTCGGTCCCGATCTGCTCGAGGTCCTGCAGGCCGCCGTCGTCGATCCCCACCCAGGTCGCCACCGCGCTCGTCTCCTTGCCGCTGCAGTGGACGGCCGGCTGGACCCACGACCCGGCGACCGCCGTGACCGACTGGCCCGGCAGCTGGGCACCGTAGCCCGCGTAGTTCGTCGACGACAACGCGGTCGGATAGCCGAGATTGGGCAGGCCGGTCGAGCCCGGGCTCGGGCCGGCCGGCACGATCGGTTCGGGTGTCGGGGGCAGGATCGGCTCGAGGCCGACCGCCTCGTCCGCGGTCTGCCCGTTGGCGCCCAGTGGGTAGCGGTAGTTGAGGGTGAACGGGCCCGGATTCGGGACGAGGAACGAGACCCAGCCGATCACGCCCTGGCCGGGTTCCAGGACGCCGTAGGCAAGCGCCGGCTGGCGACCGACCTGGGGCGCGTTGCGGACCACGCCGGCCGCGTTCTCGACCGTGTAGTAGAGCTGGTCGAAGCGGGCCGTCTTGCCGGGCAGCGTCTGGACCTGGATCTCGACCGCGAGGTAGCGCTCGCCGGGCGCGGTTGGGGTGGGGCCCGGCCAGTCCTCGACGCGCAGGACGGTGTGGGTCTCGACGCCGGCCAGCTCGACCGGCTGGCCGACCCGGACAAGCTCGTCGGTCGGGCTCGGAGCCGCGCTCGGCGCCTCGCTCGGGACGCTGGACGGGCTGGGGGCCGATGGCGAAGGTCGCCCGCCGATCAGGGCATGATCGACCGGGAAGCCGGGCCGGCCGGCGGCCGGGGCGACCAGGTCGAGCGCCGCCAGGCCGCCGGCGACGACGAGCGCGACGACCGCGAGCAGGGGCAGGATGCCGATCGCCCGGCGTTCCTGGGCAACGCCGCCGGCGAGCTCGCCCTTGGGCGGGGATGCCTCGCCCCGGAGGACCGCCCGGCGCAGGTCGGCGCCGCAGCCGCGGCAGGCCGCAGCCAGCGGCAGGTTGCCGGTCCCGCACGCTGGACAGATCCGGGGCGGTGGCTGGAAATCGGTCACGCTGGGCGCCTGGCGAGTTGGGGTGGCCTACGGGGGTCGAACCCGTAACCTGCGGATCCACAATCCGCTGCTCTGCCTGTTGAGCTAAGGCCACCATGCCGCCGGCCACCATGAATGGTCGGCTGAGCGACCGGGAGTATAGCCCGGCCGCTCCCCGGCCGGCTCCGGGTCAGGCGTTGGCAGACTCCAGGGACCGTCGCTGGCCGGTCCGGGACTCGGCCCGCCCGACCTGCTCGAAGAGGGCCTGGTAGCGGGCGCCGATCGCCGGCCAGAGCATGGCCCGGCTGTAGGCATGGGCGCGCGCCCCGATCGCCGCCCGCCGGGCGGGGTCGCCCAGGAGGGTAATGAAGGCCGCCGACAGGGCACCCGCGTCCGGCTTGGCCAGAACCCCTCGACCGCCGGCCAGCAACTCCGAGGCATACGGGTAGGGCGTCGAGACGATCGCCTTGCCCGCACCCATCGCGTGCGACAGGGTGCCCGACACCGTCTGCTCGAGGTTGGGATAGGGCGTGACGAAGATATCGGCGGCTTGCAGCCAGCGGCCAAGCTCGGTCCGGCCGACGAATCGATCGACCAGCTCCACGTGGCGGCCCAGGCCGAGCACCCGGACCTGGTCCTGGAGCGAGCGGCGGTAGGCCTCGCCCTCGCGCCGGAGCAAGTCGGGGTGGGTCGGTCCGAGGATCACGTAGCGCGCCTCGGGCACGGCGGCGACCACCGCGGGCATCGCCGCGATCGCCAGCTCGAAGCCCTTGCCCGGGCCGACAAGGCCGAAGCTGAGCAGGAACGGCGCTGCATCGAGGGCAAGGCTGGCCTTGGCCGCGGCCGGTTCGACGAGGGGCAGGTCGGGCACGCCGTGGGGGATCACTGTGATGCCGTCCGGGTCGACGCCGTAGGTCCGCTCGAGCAGGGCGGCCGCGGCCTGCGACAGGGCAACGGTCGCCGCGGTCGCTCCGACCAGCTCGCTGACCACCCGGCGCTGGTTGGCCGTGGGCCGGCGGACGATGTCATGGAGGGTGGCGGCGGCGGGGACGTTCAGGGCACGGGCGAAGTCGAGCACGAGCTCGCCGTCGGCCCCACCCCAGATCGCGGGGTCGAACTGGATCGACACGGCATCCACCCGGCAGCCGTCGAGCGAGCGGGCGATCCGGGCGTAGTCCTCGACCACGTCCCGCCGAATCCGGTGGTGGACCTCGGTGGGATAGGGCGTCTCGTGGTCGGGTGGGGTCAGGGCGATGATCTCGCGATTGCCGCTGGCCCGGCCAAGGTCGCTGGTATAGGTGGCGATGCCGCACCGACGGGGCGGGTAGGAGGACGCGAAGGCGATTCTGATCGAGGGGCTCCTGGGGGACTGGCCTCAACGGTGCGCGCGCGAGGGGGTCCTGTCAAACCCACCGACGGGTCGCCGGGCGCCCGATTCCGGTCGCTCCGGGCAGGCCCGACCGGTACCCCAGTTCGGGTCCACCCGGACGATCGCGCGGGTCACGAATCGGCCTGCCCCGACGTAGGGTCAGCCATGTCGCGGTCCCCAGCCGTGGCTCGACAGCCGAGGACTCGAAATCGTGCGCGCACCCCGTCCGACGTTCCGCCTTCCGGTTGCCGCGCTGGCCCTGGCCACGATGCTGGCCCTGCTCCTGCCGGTGACCGCCTTCGCCTGGGGTCCGAACGCCTTCAGCTCGAGCTCCGAGCAGCAGCTCTTCCAGCTCACCAACCAGGCCCGCGCCGCGGCCGGCCGGAAGGCCCTCCACTGGGACAGCCGCCTGGCGAGCTTCGCCCGCGCCCGGGCCAAGGACATGATCGTCCGGAACTACTTCGCCCACCAGATCCCGCCCGACGGGCACACCGTCTTCGACGTGATGAGCAACGCCGGATACTGCTTCAACCTGGCGGGCGAGAACATCGGCTGGAACAACTACCCCGAGGACCAGGCGACAAGCGAGATCCAGACGATGTTCATGAACTCGCCCGACCATCGCCAGAACATCCTCGGGCCGGCCTGGGACGTCGTCGGGATCGGCGCCTACCAGGGCCCCGACGGCAAGAAGATGTGGGCCGTCGTCTTCGCCGACAAGTGCGGCTCGGTCGCGCCGGCCCCGACGCCCAAGCCGAAGCCCAAGCCGACCGCGAAGCCGGCGCCCACGAAATCGAAGCCAAAGGCCACTCCGGCGCCGGCGGCCACGCCGCTGATTTCGCCTTCACCCGCCGCCACGGCCATCATCCCGACGGCACCGATCAGTGGCCAGCCCAGCCTGGCCCCCGGGCCCAGCCCGACCCCGTCGGGCGAGGTCGCCCTGGCCCCCGGCGGATCGCTCCGGGTTACCGACCCGGCGACGTCGCCCGGCCTTCTCGAGTCGATCGCAGCGGGCATCGCCGGCCTGTTCTTCGGCAACTGACCGTGACCGGCATGGCGGTCATCGGGCCAATCCTTGAAGCGCGCGCCGTGACGAAGCGCTACGCCCTGGGCGAGACGACCGTCGACGCCCTGCGTGGCGTGTCGCTGACCGTCCAGCCCGGCGAGTTCGTCGCGCTGATGGGCTCGAGCGGCTCGGGCAAGAGCACCCTGCTCCACATCCTGGGCGGCCTCGACCGGCCGACGACCGGCGCGGTGATCCTCGACGGCGAGACGATCAGCGGGCTCGACGATGATGCGGCGACCTGCCTGCGCCGCGAACGGACCGGGTTCGTCTTCCAGTTCTTCAACCTGATCCCCCTGCTCGACGCCGCCGAGAACGTGGGCCTGCCGTTCACGATCGCCGGCCAGGACGTCAGGCGGGGCGTCGCGGCCGACCGGATCCGGGACGCCTTCGCCCTGGTCGACCTGGCCGGCAAGGAGCGCCACCGGCCCGACCAGCTGTCGGCCGGCGAGCAGCAGCGGGTCGCGATCGCCCGGGCGCTCGTCAACCGTCCGGCGATCGTGCTCGCCGACGAGCCGACCGGCAACCTCGACTTCACGACCGGCGGCGAGATCCTCGAAGCGCTCTGGCGATCGTGCGACGAGCGCGGCCAGACGATCGTGCTGGTGACCCACGACGCGAAGGCCGCTGCCTACGCTGACCGGGTCGAGGTGATCCAGGACGGGATGATCCGTGAGGAGATCGTCCTCGGCCGGCGGGCCGACCATGCAGCAGCCCCGCTGATCGCCCGCCTCGCCCAGCTCGGTCTGTAATGAGCGGGCTGGCCCGCTTCGCCTGGCGTTCGCTCCGGGCGCGCCCCTTGCGGACGGTCCTGTCGGTCGTCGGGATCGCCCTGGGGGTGGCCGTCCTGTTCGCCGCCCTGGCCACCGACGCGGGGATCGAATCGGGCGTCGGCCGGACCGTCGACGCCGTCATGGGCCGGGCCGACCTGCGGGTCGGTGCCTTCGAGGAGCAGGGCCTGTCGGCCACGACCCTGACCGCGATCCGGGCAACGCCCGGCGTGGCCCTCGCCGCGCCGCTGATCGAGCAGCGGACCTACCTCCAGCGCGACCCGCTGATCACCGCGGCGGCGACCGTCGCCGCCTACGAATCGCCGGTGACGGTGATCGGCCTCGATCCAGCCGTCGACGGGTCGGCGACCGGGATCCACGACGCCCAGGTTGCCTCCGGGCTCGGCCTGGCCGTGGGCGGCGGCAACGAGGCGCTCCTGCCCGGCCCGCTGGCCCGCGACCTGGGCCTGGTGGTCGGCGACCAGCTCACGCTGCTGGGCGATGGCGGACCGGTGGTGTTTCGGGTCAGTGGGCTGCTGGCCGGTGGCGGACCTGATCCAGCCGCCGGCAGCCGGACGGTCGTCGTCTCGCTGGCGGCCAGCGCCGGCCTCTTCGGCCAGCGCGGGTCGAGCTGGGTCGACGTCCAGCTGGGCCCCGAGGCGACCGTCGACGGCGTCGCCGCCGAATTCGACCAGCGCCTGACGGCCGAGCCGTATGTCATCTCCGACCGCGCCGACCTGGCCGCTTCGCTGCGTGCCTCGACGGCCGGCTTCCAGGCGCTGACCGCCCTGATCGCGGCGGTGACCCTGTTCGGCGGCGCATTCCTGATCTTCAACACCCTGTCGATGACCCTGTCCGAGCGGGTCCGCGAGATCGGCCTGCTGCGCGCCGCCGGGACGACCCGCGGCCAGGTCCATCGCCTGGTCCTGGTCCAGGCCCTGATCCTGGGCCTGGCCGGCTCGGCCCTCGGCCTGCTGCTCGGCTTCGGCCTGTCGGTCCTGATCGCCCGGACCGTCGGCTCGCTCGGCGACCGGGCGGTGCCGATCGACGGCCCGGCCGTGCCGCCGCTCGGGCTCGTCCTGGCCGGCCTGGTCGGCCTCCTCGTGACCCTCGCCGCGGCCCTCGAGCCGGCGATCCAGGCCGGCCGGATCTCGCCGATCGAGGCCCTGCGCCCGGCCGGCCCGACCCGCCGGTCGCTGGCCGGCCAGCTGCGCTGGCTCGTCGCGGTCGTGGTCACCGTCGGTGTCGCCGGGCTGGCCCTGTGGCCGATCGCGCTCGGCCCGTTCGGGCTGGGCGGACCGTCGGCATCGGGCGGGGGCATCGACCGGCCGCTCGTCGTCTACGCCGTCCTGCTCGTCGTGACCCTGATCACCCCGCTCGTCCTCGGTCCGCTGGGCCGGCTCGCCGGGCTGCCATTCGCCGTCCTGCTGCCGACCGAGGTCCGCCTGTCCCGGGGATCGCTCGCCCGGGACCGGAAGCGGACTGCCCTGACCGTCGGGGCACTGACGATCGGCCTGGCCATGATCGTCGCGCTAGGCGGCCTGGCCGGCAGCGCCCATGCCGCGACGGACGCCTGGCTGACCGACGTGATCCCGGGCGACCTCGTCGCCACCTCGATTCGACCGGTCGCCGCGAGCGAGGGCGTCGCCCAGCAGCTGGCGGCCGTGCCGGGTGTGGCCCGGGTGAGCCCGATCGCCCGCTTCGCCGTCGCCTTCCGGGGCGTTCGTCTTGACGCCGCCGCCGTGGCCGGGGGCGACCTGGCCCTCGACGGCCGGCTGAGCTTCGTGGCCGGCGACCGGCGGGCGGCCCTGGCGGCCCTCGACGGCGGTGGCTCGACGATCGTGCCGGAGGCCGTCGCCGACGAGTTCGGCCTGCAGGTCGGCGACACGCTGCAGCTGCCGGTCGGCGGTGGCAAGGCAGTCGACGAGCGGATCGTCGGGATCGTCGCCCGAGGCCTGCCCGGCCAGTCGGGCGAGGCCATCCTGGTCGGCTGGTCGGACGCGACGAGCCATTTTGGGGTGCTCGGGGCGGATGCCTTCGCCGTCCGGTTCGCCCCCGGCCAGGCCGCGGTCGCCAGCCCCGGCCTGGTGGCCGTCGCCCACGGGCTGGCCCTCGAGCCGACCTCGCTGGCCGGGATCGAGGGCGCGATCAATGACGCCTTCGGGCGCCTCTTCGGACTGTTCGACGCGCTCGCCCTGCTGGCCGTCCTGATCGCCGGCCTGGGCATCGTCAACACCCTGACGATGAACGTGTACGAGCGGGTGCGCGAGATCGGGATCCTGCGCGCCACCGGGATGACCCGCCGCCAGGTCTGGCGGATGGTCGTCGTCGAGGCCGGCATCCTGGGCTGCGTGGGGGCGTTCCTGGGCTGCGTCGCGGGCATCCTCCTGGGCATCGCCCTGGGCGGCGTGGCGGGCCTGGGCAGCACCGGCGGCAATCCGGCGATCCCCTGGTCGACGATCGGCCTGGCCGCCGTGTTCGGCGTCGGCACCGCGATGCTGGCGGCCTTCCAGCCGGCCCGGATCGCGAGCCGAATCTCGATCGTCCGGGCGGTCCAGTTCGAGTAGCGGTCGGATCGCCGCCGACCGCCTGCTAGACTCGGGCCGAAACGTCGCCGCCGACGGTGACGCCGTGGAGAGCCGACCGTGATCGTCACCCCGCGCCTGAACCGACTCCCGGCCGCCGAGCGTGGGATCACGATCGGGGACTTCCTCGTGCCGGTCAGCCTCGGCGAGCGGATCAGCGCCCGCGTCCGGCACATCGCCCTGATGGTCGCCGGGGCCCTGTTCATCGCCCTGACGGCGCAGGCCGTGATCCCCTTGACCCCGGTGCCGATCACCGGCCAGACCCTGGGCGTGCTGCTGGTAGGCGGCGCCCTCGGCTCGAAGCGGGGCGGTTTCTCGACCCTGCTGTATATCGTCATGGGCTTCTTCCTGCCGGTCTACGCCGGCCACGCCCAGGGCATCGACCACATCATCGGCTCGGCGGGCGGCCAACTGGCGCTCGGCGCGACGGGCGGCTACCTGGTCGGCTTCGTGCTGGCCGCGGCGATCGTGGGCCGCCTGGCGGAGCTCGGCTGGGATCGCAACTTCCTGGGCGCGGTGGCCGCCTTCGTCGTGGGCAACCTGGTGATCTACGCCATCGGCGTGCCCTGGTTGATGCTCGCCACCGGTCTCGGGATCAACGCGGCCGTCGCCGGCGGGCTGACCCCGTTCCTGCTCGGCGATGGGCTGAAGATCCTGGTCGCGGCGGCGGTCTTCCCGGCGGCCTGGTGGCTCGTCGGCCGGCGACCGGCCGAGCGCTAGATCCGGACGGCCCGGCTCAGGCTGCGGTAGGACGCGCCGAGGAGGCGGGCCACCTCCGGCCAGTAGGCCCGGCCTTCGCCCTTCGGCCCGTCCGGGTCGGCCGTGGCGCCCCGGTCGTGCGCCCCTTTCGCCACCCGTCCCACTTCCACGCTCCTCCGCCAACCGGCCCGGCTACGATGCGGACGATGTTCGACCGACTCTCCGCGATCCCCGGGCCCGACGTGAGCGATACGCGCGCGGCCGCCCGCCGGATCAACGACCTGGGCCTCTACGGCCCCGCCAGCGAGGCGTGGCATCTCAACCGCGAGGCGACCCTGCTCCTCGGCGCCGGCCCCCGCGCCCTCCTGATGCAGGTGGCCCATCCGCTCGTCGCCGAAGGCGTCGCCCAGCACAGCAACTTCCAGGCCGATCCCTGGCGCCGGTTGCGCTCGACCCTGCGGAGCTACCTGACGATCGTCTACGGCACGAGCGACCAGGCCCGGACCGAGATCGCCCGGCTCAACCGCCTCCATCGCGAGATCAGCGGCCCGGTCCGCGACCCGGCCGTTGCCCGCGCCCTGGGTGGCTCGTACCGGGCTCGCGACCCGGAGCTCTCGCTGTGGGTCCACGCGACGCTGATCGACGCGACCCTCGTCGCCCATGACCGCTGGATCGGCCGCCTGGGCAACGACCAGCGGGCCAGGTTCTATGCCGAGACGCGCCCGATCGGGCGCGCGTTCGGGGTTCCCGAGGCGATCCTTCCAACGGACCTGGCCGCGTTCGAAACGTACCTCGCCGGGATGGTCGGGCCCGGTGGTCCGGTCCAGGTCGGGCCGACCGCCCGGGAGCTGGCCCGGTTCATCCTCCGGCCGCCGCTCGGACCGCTCCACCCGGCCCTGGCCGGCATCCCGGCCGCGCTCTATAGCTGGATCATGTGGCCGGCGATCGACCTGCTGCCCGAGCCCATCCGGCTGGGCTACCGCCTGGCCTGGGGCCGGCGCGAGCGGCTCGTCGCGACCTGGCTGACCGCCGGTTACCGCGCCTGGCGGCCGATCATCCCGGTCGCCTTCCGGACGATGCCCTGGGCTCGCGCCGCGGATGCCCGGCTGGCCGCGGTTGCCCGGCTGACAGCGGCATGACCGCCGCCGAGCCGCTCATCCTGGCGATCGATCTCGGCACGACCGACGTCAAGAGCGGCCTGTTCACC
Source organism: uncultured Chloroflexia bacterium (assembly GCA_963727055.1). GTDB lineage: Bacteria > Chloroflexota > Limnocylindria > Limnocylindrales > CSP1-4 > Palsa-1033. The sequence continues at coordinate 139,814 of CAVSEN010000002.1, read as the reverse complement.
ACCGACGGCCGCCAGGTCGGCCTTGCCCGGACGGGCTATCCGACGGTTCGCAGCCAGCATGGCGTGGCCGAGCAGGATCCGGGAGCGTGGTGGGCAGCGGTCGCCCAGACGACCCGCGAGCTGATCGCCGGGCCGGCCGGTGGCTCGGCCGCCCGGGCGGAGGTCGTCGCGATCTGCTGCGTCGGACAGGGTCCGACCCTCGTGCCCACGGACGATGCCGGCCTGGCGGTCGGGCCCGCGGTCACCTGGCTCGACACGCGCTCGGCCGCCGAGGTCGATGAGCTGGCCGCCCTGACCGGGCGGTTCAGCTGGGAGCTGGGCGTCCTGCCCGCCGCCCTCCATCTCGAGCGACACCGTCCGGCTGCCCTCGCCGGCGTGCGCTGGTACCTCAATGCCTGGGAGGCGATCGCCAGCCGGATGACCGGCTTGGCCGGCGAGACCCGGCTGGCGGGCCAGCTCCGGGCGAATCCGGCCGACGTGGCCGGGTCGGGCCTGCGCGTCGAGCGCCTGCCGCCGGTCGTCGCCAGCGGCACCCGCCTGGGCGGGCTGCTGGCCGGGCCGGCCGCCGACCTCGGCCTGCGGGCCGGCACGCCGGTGGTGGCCGGGATGGTCGACGCCTACGCCAGCTTCTTCGGGGCTGGCCTGCTCGAGCCGGGCGACGCGGTCGACACGGGCGGGACGTCGGGCGGCGTGGCGGTCTACGCGGATCGGGCGCTGGCGATCCCGGGCTCGTTCTGCGCCCCGGCACCGGTGCCCGGCCTGTGGGTCCTGGGCGGGGCGATGAACGCCACCGGCAAGGCGCTCGACTGGCTCGCGGCGATCATCGATCCGGACCTGGCGATCGAGACGCTGCTGTCCGAGGCGGCCCTGGTCCCGGCCGGCTCGGGCGGTCTCATCTTCCTGCCCTACCTGGCCGGCGAGCGCTCGCCGATCTGGGATCCCGAGGCCCGCGGCGCCTTCGTCGGTCTGACCCTCGGCCACGACCGCGGCCACCTCGTGCGGGCGGTCGTCGAGGCGGCGGCCCTTGCCCTCCGCCACGTCATCGACCCGATCGTCGCGGCCGGAGCCACGATCAGCGAGCTGCGGGTGAGCGGCGGCCCGGCCCAGAGCCCCGCCTGGAACCAGCTCAAGGCCGATGTCACCGGCCTGGTGGTCGCCGTGCCGCGCGTGCCGGAGACCGCCCTGATCGGGGCGGCCATCGCCGCCGCCAGTGGGGTCGGGATCTATCCCGACCTCGAGACCGCCACCCGGCGGATGGTGACGATCGAGCGGCGGCTGCAGCCCGACCCCGTCGCCCGGGCGACCTACGACGAGGTCTACGCCGCCTACGTCGGTCTCTATCCGGCCCTCGCCTCGACGTTCCACCAGCTCGGGAAGCTCGAGGGTCGTGCGGGAGGCCTGCCCGCCTGAGCGTGATAGATTCAGGCTGGCCTTCGGGGCAGGGTGCAATTCCCGACCGGTGGTAGTCCCGGGCTATGGCCCGGGGAGCCCACGAGCGGCCCGTCGCAGCGGCGGGTGACAGCAGATCCGACCGGCGCCAGATGACGGCGTCGAGACGGAGCCGACGGTACAGTCCGGATGGAAGAAGGCCGTGGCGGAGTGCGTCGTGCGGACGTGCTCGTCGCGGTGTCGATGCGCCCGGAGCCTGGATCGAGGTGACCTGGCGCGATGACCAAGCCGATCGCGGCTCCCGACGTTTCCACTGCTCGTGCCTTCCTGCCTGGCGCCCGCCGCGGCGGTCGCCTGCCGGCCCTGGCCGCCGCCCTCGTCCTGATCGTGGCCGCCTGCGGTCCCGCGGCGTCGACCGCCGGGCCGACCGCCAGCAGCGCGCCAGGTGCTACCTCGCCGACCGGCGCCTCGCCGTCGAGCGGGGGATCGACCGCGAACCCGCCGAGCGGCACCCTGACCGTCGGCCTGTCCGCCGACGCCGAGTCGATGGATCCCTACCGGGTCTACCAGAACGCCGGCTTCTCCGTGATGTACGCGATCTTCGACACCCTGATCACGATCGCTCCGAACGGCAGCCTGGGGCCCGGCCTGGCCGATTCATGGACGTCGCCCGACAGCCAGACGCTCGAGCTGAAGCTCCATCCCGGCGTGAGCTTCCAGGACGGCGAGCCGTTCGATGCCGCCGCCGTGCGCTTCTCGCTGGACCGGATCGCCGACATCGACCCGGCGACGAACAAGCCCTATCCGGTGGGCGACAGCCGCCGCCTCAACTCGGCCTTCGCCTCGAACTTCGGCTCCCTCAACAGCGTCGAGGTCGTCGACCCGCTGACGGTCAAGCTCCACCTGAAGGCACCGGATTCGGGCCTGCTGGGCAACCTCGGGACGCTCCAGATGGTGCCCCCCCAGTACTTCGCCCAGGTCGGCAACGCGGGCTTTGCCCTCAAGCCGATCGGGACCGGTCCGTTCAAGTTCGTCGAGTGGGTCAAGGACGACCACATCACCCTCGCGGCCAACCCCGGCTACTGGAACAGTCCACGGGGCAAGCCGCTCGTCGGCAAGGTTGTCTTCCGCCCGATCCCCGACGCCGCGACCCGGATCAGCGAGCTGGCCACCGGCGGGATCCAGATCATGGCGGACCTGCCGCCGGACCAGGCGGCCCAGGTCAAGGCCGCCGGGGACGACGCGGTGTACCTGTCCGACGCCCACTCGCTGGCGATCTGGCTGACGACCGACAAGGGCGGCAACCTGGCCAAGGCCCCGGGCGACCAGGCGACGGCGATCACGGCCCTCGCCAATCCGGCCGTGCGCCGCGCCCTGAACCTGGCGATCGATCGCAAGACGCTCGTCTCGACGATCCTCGACGGCTACGGCGAGCCGATGAACTCGCTCTGGGTGAGCGGCGACAAGGGCTTCGACCCGAGCCTGCCGGCACTCGCCTTCGACCCCGCCCAGGCCCGCCAGATCCTCGGCCAGCAGGGCTATCCGAACGGCTTCGCCGTGAACATGGACATCTGCACCTGCGACAACTCGGCGATCTACGAAGCCGTCGTCGGGATGTTGGCCAACGTCGGGGTCCAGGTCACGCTCAAGCCGGCCGAGCTGAGCCAGTTCAACGACGCCTGGAGCAAGGGCGATACGAACCCGATGCGCGGCGCCCGGCTGGGCTTCCCGGTCGACCCCAACACCGAGCTCTACCTGTGGGTCTACTCGGGCGGCTACCTGAGCCGCTACAAGGACCCCCAGGTCGACGCCCTGATCAACCAGCAGGCCGGCCTGCCGTCGGACGACTATGGACCGGCCCGGGTCTCGATCCTGCAGCAGATCGCCGTGCTCGCCCAGCAGGATCCACCGGCCATCTTCCTGGTCGGCCAGGGCAGCCTGTACGGCACGGTCGGCAAGGGCCTGACCTGGCAGCCGAACGTCCAGGGCTACATCCCGGTCACGAACGTCAGCTACACCCCCTGAACGGAGCCATGGCGTGGGCGCACCGCAACCTCACGACCGGGCCCGCAACCTGATGGCAACCTCCGACGTGGCGTTGTAGCATTCCCCGGACTGCGAAAGCCGACTCCCCGGTCGCCGGCTCCGGCGACGACCGAGGTACGCGCGGCCGGTCGACCATCGCCGATTCCGTTCGGCCTCGGGTCGATGCGGGTTGCCGCCGAACAGGGAGCGTATCGTGAGTCCCACCCAGCAATCAGCGCCGAACGCGGCCCCGATTGGCAGCGTCCTGCGGGCGAACCTGTCGACCGCCGAGCTGTACGAGGATGCGATTCGGGCCGGCGAGGGCCTGGTTGCCGCCGAGGGGCCGCTCGTCGTCCGGACCGGCCGCCACACGGGCCGCTCCCCGGAGGACAAGTTCATTGTCCGGGAGCCCTCGAGCGAGGCCAAGATCGGCTGGGGCACGGTCAACCGGCCGATCTCCGAGGAGCACTACGAGCGCCTCCGGGCGCGCCTCATGGGCTACACGGCCCGCCGCCCGATCTACGCCCAGGACCTGTTCATCGGCGCGGCGCCCGAGCATCGCCGCTCGCTGCGGGTCTACACCGAGACGGCCTGGGCCAGCATCTTCGCCCGGAACCTGTTTCGCCGGCCGTCGGCCGCCGAGCGGGTCGCCTTCGCCCCGAACTTCACGATCCTCGACGTTCCTTCGTTCAAGGCCGACCCGGCGACCGAGGGCACCCGGACCGAGACCGCGATCCTGGTCCACCTCCGGAGGATGGAGGTGATCATCGTCGGGACCGAGTACGCCGGCGAGATCAAGAAGAGCGCCTTCACCGTGATGAACTACCTGCTGCCCGACGAGGGGATCCTGCCGATGCACTCGGCGATCAACGTCGGCCGGGCCGGCGATCCGGCGATCTTCTTCGGCCTGTCGGGGACCGGCAAGACGACCCTGTCGGCCGATCCCGAGCGGAGCCTGATCGGCGACGACGAGCACGGCTGGGGAGCGAACGGGGTGTTCAACTTCGAGGGCGGCTGCTACGCCAAGACGATCCGCCTCTCGCCGATGTACGAGCCCGACATCTTCGCCACGACGCGCCGCTTCGGGACGATCCTGGAGAACGTCGACCTTGATCCGGCCAGCCGCGAGCTGAACCTCGATTCGGAGCGCCTCACCGAGAACACCCGGGGCGCCTATCCGCTCGAGTTCATCGGCAACGCCGACCCGACCGGGATCGCCGGCCAGCCACGCAACGTGATCCTGCTGACCGCCGACGCGTTCGGCGTCCTGCCCCCGATCGCCCGTCTCAGCCACGACCAGGCGGCCTATCACTTCCTGTCCGGCTACACGGCCAAGCTGGCCGGGACCGAGATCGGGGTGAAGGAGCCCAAGGCGACCTTCTCGACCTGCTTCGGGGCGCCGTTCATGCCCCGCCCGCCGGCCGAGTACGCGGCCCTCCTCGTCGAGCGCCTCGCCCGCTGGGACGTGCCGGTCTGGCTGGTCAATACCGGCTGGACGGGCGGGCCCTACGGGACCGGCGTGCGGATGAACATCGATCACACCCGGGCGATGGTCCGGGCCGCGCTCAACGGCCACCTCGCGAACGTCGCCACCGTCGTCGACCCGCGCTTCGGGTTCGCCGTGCCGACCAGCTGCCCGGACGTGCCGGCCCGCTTCCTCCAGCCGCGCGCGACCTGGGCCGATCCGGCCGCGTACGATCAGGCCGCCGCCAATCTGGCCCGGATGTTCGCGGCGAACTTCGAGGCGTACGCCGAGCAGGTGGCGCCCACCATCCGGGCCGCCGGCCCGCGGGTCGAGCCCTGAGACGGTCGGACAGCCAGGGAGAGCAGGCAATGAACGAGGACTGGATGCGTCGCCGCAAGGTCACGGTCGTCGGGGCCGGCAACGTCGGGGCCACGACCGCCCAGCGCATCGCGGAGGCCGGCCTGGCCGACGTGGTCTTGGTCGACATTGTCGAGGGCCTGCCCCAGGGCAAGGCGCTCGACCTGGCCGAGGCGGCCCCGGTCGTCGGCCATGACGCCCGGATCATCGGCACGAATGACTACGCGGACACGGCCGATTCGGACATCGTGATCGTCACCTCGGGCCTTGCCCGCCAGCCGGGCATGAGCCGCGACGACCTGCTCGCCAAGAACGCGGGGATCGTCCGGGCCGTCGTCCAGCAGGCGGCTGGCCCACTCCCCGGACGCGATCCTGATCATCGTCACCAATCCGCTCGACGCGATGTGCCACGTCGCCTACGAGGCGTCGGGCTTTCCCCGCGAGCGGGTCCTGGGCATGGCCGGCGTCCTCGATTCGGCCCGCTTCCGGTCGTTCATCGCGGCCGAGCTGGGGGTTTCGGTCGCGGACACCCACGGCGTTCGTGCTGGGCGGCCACGGCGACACGATGGTCCCCCTGGCCGCGGTACTCGACGGTGGCCGGCGTGCCGATCACGGAGCTGCTCAGCCCCGAGCGGGTGGCGGCGCTGTGCGAGCGGACGGCCAACGGCGGCGCCGAGATCGTCGCCCTGCTCAAGACCGGCTCGGCCTTCTATGCCCCTGCCGCGTCGACGTTCGAGATGGTCGATGCGATCCTGGGCGACCGCCGGCGGGTCCTGCCCTGCGCCATCCTGCTCCAGGGCGAGTTCCGCACGACCGGGCTGTACGTGGGCGTGCCCGCCGATCCTCGGTGCGCGCGGGCTGGAGCGCGTCCTGGAGATCGAGCTGCGGCCCGACGAGCAGGCCGCCTTCGATCATTCCGCGGCGGCGGTCCGGGAGCTGGTCGACAAGCTGGCCGCGCTCTGAACAGCGCTGACGAACCGGCGCTCGACCCGTCCCCCGATGGAGTCGTCCGCCGATTCGTCAACGCTTTCCCCGTAGGGGAGGTTCGCGCCCGGTCGGGGATTGTGCGAGCAACCAGTTGACAGGCGGGCTGTCGGCTGGCCGACAGCCAGGCGGGCCCTTGATCGACCAGCCTCCGCCCGGCAGGCCTTGGCCGGGCGAGCCTTTGGTACGCTGACACTGCTGTGCCGCCCGCCGTCATCCTGCTGAACTTCGATCCCTACCTGCGGATCGGGGGCCAGGCGGTGCGCTGGGATGCCCTGGCCGTTGCCGCCGCGGGCTTCCTGGCGCTGGTGGTGGCCGGCCTGGCCGCCGGGCGTTACCGGATGGATCCGGGCGATGGACGGCCGCTCCGGCGCGACGATCTGCTGTTCATCGTCCTCGGCATCGTGCCCGGCGCCGTGATCGGCGGGCGCCTCGACTACCTCCTCGTCCATCTCGACTACTACCAGGCCAACCCGACGCTTGCCGTCGATCCGTCGAGCGGCAGCCTCGGGCTGACCGGCGCGGTCGTCCTGGGCACCATCACCGGCCTCTTCGTCGCCAGCCTCCTCGAAGCGCCGATCGGGCGCTGGCTCGACGTCGCGGCGCCTGCGCTCGTGCTGGCCCTCGGGCTGGGCAAGCTGGCCCAGGTCCTGGGCGGCAGCGGCCAGGGCGTCCTCTCGACCGTGAGCTGGGCCACCGCCTACGTCGGCCCGGGCCCGTGGGGCGTCCTGGGACCCGAGCTGCCGGCCCACCCGGCCCAGGTCTACGAGTCGCTCGGCGATGGCCTGCTGCTCGTTGCCCTGCTCGTCCTCGGCCGGCTCGGGCCGTTCCGGCGCGGCGACGGCCGGCGATTCTGTCGTCGCGCTCGGCGGCTGGGCCGTCGTCCGGCTGATCGTCGCGACCTGGTGGCGTGATGCGCTCGTTGCGGGGCCGTTGCGCGCCGAGCAGCTCCTCGACCTGGGCCTCCTGGTGGTCGCCCTGCTGACCCTGCTGGTGCTGGCCCGCCGCCCTGCTACCATCGCCGAAATCACGCCCCGTGCCGCTTCGCCGGCCGGCCCGCCGGGCCTCTAGCGCCCGACCAGCCCACGAGAGGACGCCCCATGACGCAGGTTGCCGAGCCCCGTCAAACGCCCGCCGCGCCTTCCGCCGAACCGGTCGTCCACTGGATCGCCGGAGCGCGCTCCGGGGCCACCTCAGGGCGCTCCGGCCCGATCTGGAATCCGGCCACCGGCGCCCTGGCCCGGCAGGTCGAGTTCGCGTCGGTGGCCGACGTCGATCGGGCCGTCGGGGCGGCGTCGGCCGCCTTCCCGGCCTGGCGGGCGCTGTCGCTTTCGAGGCGGACCGAGATCCTGTTCCGGATCCGGAACATGGTCGACGCCCACCGGCGCGACCTGGCCGGCCTGCTGACCGCCGAGCACGGCAAGGTCCCGGCCGATGCCCTGGGCGAGGTCGCCCGGGGGATCGAGAACCTCGAGTTTGCCTGTGGCGTGCCCCAGCTCCTCAAGGGTGGCTTCAGCGAGCAGGTCTCGACCGGCGTCGACGTCTACCAGATCCGCCAGCCGCTGGGCGTCGTGGCCGGGATCACGCCGTTCAACTTCCCGGCGATGGTCCCGATGTGGATGTTCGGCAACGCCCTGGCCTGTGGCAACACGTTCGTGCTCAAGCCGTCAGAGAAGGACCCCTCGGCCTCGCTCCTGCTGGCCGAGCTGCTGGCCGAGGCCGGCGTGCCCGCCGGCGTGTTCAACGTCGTCCAGGGCGACAAGGTCGCCGTGGATCGGCTGCTCGAGCATCCCGACGTCGCGGCGCTGAGCTTCGTCGGCTCGACCCCGATCGCCCGCTACATCTACGAAACCGGCACCCGCCACGGCAAGCGCGTCCAGGCCCTGGGCGGGGCGAAGAACCACATGGTCGTGCTGCCCGACGCGGACATCGAGATGGCGGCCGATGCGGCCGTCTCGGCCGGCTACGGCTCGGCCGGCGAGCGCTGCATGGCGATCTCGGTCGTCGTGGCCGTCGGAGAGGTGGCCGATCCGCTCGTGGCGGCGATCTCGGCCCGCCTGCCCAAGATCAAGGTCGGGCCGGGCTCCGACGAGGCGACCGAGATGGGCCCGCTGATCACCCGCGAGCATCGCGATCGGGTCGCCGGCTACCTGGACAGCGGCGCGGCCCAGGGCGCCCGGGTCGTCGTCGACGGGCGGCGCGACCCCGCGTTCGGGGGCGACGGGTTCTTCCTCGGGGCATCGCTGATCGACGGCGTGCGACCCGAGATGGACTGCTATCGCGATGAGATCTTCGGGCCGGTCCTGGGCGTCGTCCGGGTCGGCACGTACGCCGAGGCGCTGGCCCTGGTCAACGACAACCCGTACGGCAACGGCACCGCGATCTTCACCCGCGACGGCGGCGCGGCCCGCCAGTTCCAGTTCGACTGCCAGGTCGGGATGGTCGGGATCAACGTGCCGATCCCGGTCCCGGTCGCCTACTACTCGTTCGGCGGCTGGAAGGCCTCGCTCTTCGGCGACACGCACATGTACGGCCCCGAGGGGATCAACTTCTACACGCGGGCCAAGGTGGTGACGGCCAGGTGGCCGGATCCCGGGACCTCGAGCGTCGACCTGGGATTCCCCCGGACGCGGTAGGCCTCCTGCGGCGTTTCAAGCCTGGGTGGCGGCCCTTCGGCCGGGCCCGGAGCGTTGTTGTCGCGGCCGCGTCGTCCGTTCGGGCGCCAGGTCGGGCCTTGAAGCCTGGCGCTCCGGGTGCACGGACGCCGGGTGCACAGCGCAGCGTTCTAGGTCTGTCAGCCCCAGGCCCGCGGGCCCCGAGTCAATGCCTCGTGCGTGCGCCGAAGCGGCGACGGTCGAATCCCGCGTCATCGGCGGCCCAATCTGCGGCTAACGCCCAGCTAAGCGCCTGGCGCGACCATGCACCCGGAATGGCAAAGCTCAGGCGCCCGGAACTGGCGGCAGAGGCAACTCGAATCAACCTCGAGCAGCTCGCCCGGCTGGGCGGCGAGCTCCGGGCGGCTCGAGCGGGAAGGCGCCTAACGCAGGCACAGCTCGGATCCCGGGTCGGGCTGGCCCGCTCAACCGTCAGTGACCTCGAGCGTGGACGAGGCGGCAACCATACCCTCGACACGTGGCAGCGGCTCGCCCTGGCTGTGGACCGACCGATGCGGATCGAGCTGCGCCGCGATGCCCGGGAGGAGCCGGCAGATGCCGGCCACCTCGCGATCCAGGAGCTCGTGCTTCGCCTCGGCCGGCGCATCGGCTATCGGGGCAGCTTCGAGCTTCGAAGCCGGTCCGTGGATCCGAGCCGTTCGACCGACGTCGGGCTGCGCGACGATCAGGCAGGGATCCTGATCCTGGTCGAGTGCTGGAACACGTTCGGCGACCTCGGTGCCGCGATCCGCAGCACGAAGCGCAAGCTCGCCGAGGCCGCCGAGCTCGCGATCGCGATTGGCGGGGACCGCCCACATCGGGTGTTCAGCTGCTGGGTCGTTCGAGATGTCGAACGCAACCGCCGGCTCGTCGCTCGGTACCCGGAGCTCTTCGCCTCCACCTTCCCGGGCTCGTCGGCGCTCTGGGTCAGGGCGCTCACCGAGCCTGTCAGACGAACCGGACGGCTGGACCCACCTACCAACCTCGGCCTGGTCTGGTGCGACGCCCGGGCGACCCGCCTCTTCGCTTGGCGGCGTGGTCGGTGACGCGAGCAGGACGCCTTCCGAGCCGTCTCGGCCGCTGACGGGGCTCCGTCGGTCCACGCTCGCTCCGAGCGTGCTCACTCGTGAGCATTCCTTGGGCAGCGAGGTCGTCAAGGCCGGCGGTGACGTCACCAGGATCTAGCTTCTGCCGGTGTTCGTGCGTGGCCCGAGCTCAGATTGCGTCGGCTCGCCTGACCTGCGGCGGGGTGGTCGAGCCTTAAGGCGCTGCAGGCCCCGGATTGCTCATGCAGCGAGCGCGGCGAGCGCCAAGGCCGGAATCCGGGACGAAATGCTCATGCAACGAGCGCGGGCGAGCGCAGGGGCCGGCTACGACCGGCCGCGGCGCCTGGCCGCGGCGCCTGGCCGCGGCGCCTGGCCCGGCCGCGCCCCTGGCGCTCAGTTCTCCCGGGCGTAGGTCGACGGCGAGCGGCGCAGGAACTTGCCCCGGCCGGGGGTCCCGGAGAACGCTCCGTCGCGGACGATGACCGAGCCGCGCGACATGACCACGTCCGAGCGGCCGGTCACGGAACGGCCCTCGTAGCACGAGTAGTCGACATCCATGTGGTGGGTCGCAGCGCTGATCGTGTGCTTCGCAGCGGGGTCGTAGATCACCAGATCGGCATCCGAGCCGACCGCCACGACACCCTTGCGCGGGAACAGCCCGAACATCCGGGCCGGGGCCGTCGAGATCACCTCGACCCACCGTTCGAGGGTCAGATGGCCGCCGAGCACGCCGCCGTCGTGGAGCAGGTCGACCCGGTCCTCGACCCCGGGCAGGCCGTTGGGGATCTTCCGGAAGTCGCCCCGGCCGAGCTCCTTCTGGCCGTGGAAGTCGAACGGGCAGTGGTCGGTCGCGACGAGCTGGAGGTCGTCCTTGACCAGCCCGGTCCACAGCTCGGCCTGGTGGTCGGCCGTCCGGAGGGGCGGCGAGCAGACGAACTTCGCCCCGTTGAAGCCGTCGCCCATGTCGTCGAGCGACAGGAACAGGTACTGCGGACAGGTCTCGGCGAAGACCCGGCTGCCCCGATCGCGGGCCGCCCGGACCTCGTTGAGCGCCTCGCGGGCCGACAGGTGGACGATGTACAGGGGCACGCCGGCAGCCTCGGCCAGGCGGATCGTCCGGTTCGTCGCCTCGCCCTCGAAGATCGGGTAGCGGGCGACGCCGTGGTAGTAGGGATCGGTGTGCCCGGCCCGTACCTCGTCCTCGGCCACGACGTCGATCGCCATCCCGTTCTCGGCATGGATCATGATCAGGCCGCCGTTCAGCGCAGTGCGCTGCATCGCCCGGTAGATCTGGCCGTCGTCGCTGTAGAACACGCCCGGGTAGGCCGTGAACAGCTTGAAGTCGGGGATCCCCTCCGCGACGAGGGTGTCCATCTCCTTGAGCGTCTCGGCGTTGACGTCGCTCATGATCATGTGGAAGCCGTAGTCGACCAGGGCGTGGCCCTCGGCCTTGGCGTGCCAGGTGTCGAGCCCGTCGCGCAGGGAGCGACCGCGGGACTGGACGGCGAAGTCGACGATCGTCGTCGTTCCGCCGAAGGCCGCCGCCCGGGTGCCCGTCTCGAAGGTGTCCTTGGCGAAGGTGCCGCCGAAGGGCAGCTCCATGTGGGTGTGGACGTCGATCGCGCCCGGCAGCACGTACTTGCCGCCGGCGTCGATCGTCTCGTCGGCGGTCAGCCCGGCGCCGGCCAGGTCGTGGCCGATCGCCGCGATCGTCTCGCCGTCGACCAGCACGTCGGCCTGCTGCGAGCCGCCGGCCCCGACGACCGTCCCGTTCGTGATCAAGGTGCGCATCTGGCTCTCCTCAGGCTCGCCCCGGCGCGGTCCCGCGCAGGGCCGGGATCACCTCTCGACCGTAGGTCTCGAGGACCTCTTCCTCATCGCCGTTCATCAGGTAGATGTTGAACTGGTCGACGCCCGCGGCGGCCAGCTCGCGCAGCTTGGCGACGTGGTCGGCGACCGAGCCCAGGACGCAGAACCGGTCGGTCACCTCGTCGCCGACGAAGGCGGCGTTCGACGAGCCGACCTCGGCGTGATGGAGGTAGTCGTAGCCGGTCCGGTCCTGGACGTAGCCGGTCAGGCTGGCCGGCAGCTCCTCGCGCGGGTAGCGATTTACGAGGTCGACGACGTGGTTGCTGACCAGGGCCGGGAACCAGCGGGTCCGCTCGCGGCACTCGGCCAGGCTGCCGAAGTGGGCGGGCGCGGCGGCCTGCACCGAGACGGAATCCGGCGAGCGCCCGGCCGCGACCGCCGCCGCCCGGACCTGCCCGACGAACCAGGCGATCAGGTCGGGGTCGGCCAGCTGGAGGATCACCCCGTCGGCGATCCGGCCGGTGAGCCTGAGCGCCTGCGGGCCATAGCCGGCGATCCAGACCGGCAGCCGCCAGCCGCCGACCCAGGGCAGCGCCAGGCTGGCGCCCTCGTACTCCACCGAGCGGCCCTCGACCAGGTTGCGGATGACGTCCACGGCCTCCTCGAGGTTGGCGAGCGTGGTCGGCGGCTTGCCCAGCACCCGCCGGGCCGAATCGCCGCGGCCGATGCCGAGATCCATCCGGCCACCGCTGATCTCGTCGAGGGTGGCCAGGGCCGAGGCGGTGACCGACGGCTCGCGCGTCGCCGGATTCGTGACGCAGGTCCCCAGGCGCAACCGGGTCGTCGCCCCGGCCATCAGGGTCAGCAGGGGATACGGCTCGCGCCACAGGACGTGCGAGTCGAACAGCCAGCCGTAGTCGAAGCCGGCGGCTTCCGCCCGGCGGGTCAGGTCGAGCGTCCGCTCGATCGTGTGGTCCGGCTTGAGGGTGAACCCGAACTGCATGCTGGGCAGCCTCGCGACGGGGGTGGGCCGGGGCCGGCCTAGGGCCGGGTCAGGTCGGCATAGGCGTCGGGCCGCCGATCCCGGAAGAACTGCCAGGTCTGGCGGACCTCGGTGATCAGGTCGAGGTCCATGTCCCGCACGAGGAGCTCCTCGTCGTGGGCGCTGCCGACCTCGCCGATGAACTGGCCGCGGGGGTTGACGAAGTAGCTCTGGCCATAGAAGTCGTCGTCGCCGAGGTCCTTCTCGATCCCGACCCGGTTGATGGTCCCGACGAAATAGCCGTTGGCGACCGCGTGGCTGACCTGCTCGATCCGCCACAGGTATTCGGACAGGCCGCGGCTCGTGGCGCTGGGGATGAGGACGATCTCGGCGCCGTTGAGGCCGAGCGCCCGGGCACCCTCGGGGAAGTGGCGGTCGTAGCAGATGTACACCCCGACCTTGCCCACGGCGGTCTCGAAGACCGGGTAGCCCAGGTTGCCCGGGCGGAAGTAGAACTTCTCCCAGAAGCCCTTGACGTGGGGGATGTGCGTCTTGCGGTACTTGCCCAGGTAGCGCCCGTCGGCATCGATCACGGCGGCGGTGTTGTAGTAGATCCCGGAGGCCTGCTCGTCTTCCTCGTACATCGGGACGACGAGGACCATGCCGGTCTGCTTCGCCAGGTCCTGCATCCGCTTCGTCGTCGGGCCGTCGGGGATCAGCTCGGTGTACGAGTAGTACTGGGCGTCCTGGACCTGGCAGAAGTACGGCCCGTAGAAGAGCTCCTGGAAGAGCATCACCCCGGCGCCCTGCTTTGACGCCTCGTGGGCGGCCGCCTCGTGCTTCTGGATCATCGATTCCTTGTCGCCGGTCCAGGTCGCCTGGAGCAGGGCACCGCGCACGATCCGGGGCATGTCATCCTCCTTCGTCAACGCCTGTGGTGGCAGGCTACGGCAGCCGGGCAAGGGCCTTCTTGAGCAGGTCGATTGTGTCCTGTTGGGCGGTCGGGTCGTCGGCGCTGATCAGCTGGAGCTCGAGCTCGGTGTCGCCCTTGATCGCGTAGATCGTGCCGGCGGCGCCGATGAACGCATCATCGCCCACGCCGGGCAGGCTCTTGAGCGAGATCTCGAGGTCGGTCGCCCCGGGCTCGGCGCTGGTCGTGGCCGGCGCACCGGACAGCCCCGGTGAGCTCGACGCCTGGAGCCCGACCAGGAACGCCCGGGTCGAGGCGAAATCGGCCGCCCCGCCGGGCGACTTGATCGGACAGGTTGACGTTGTCGCCGACCGGGTCGCCGGGCAGGTCGAGGGTCCACGAGCAGGCCGCGTCGGAGCTGGACTCGCGATCGGCCTCGGGGCTCTCGGCCGCGCTCCCACCGCCGATCGCCGCCTCGAGCTCGGCGCTCGTGAGCAGGCTGCACGGATCGCCGCCGAAGGCGGGGTGCGACGGAAGCGTGCTGCCCGACGACGCGCCACAGCCGGCCAGCAGGCCGCTGATCCCGATCAGCCCGACCGCCGGCAGCGACCGAAGGCACGAAGCGACCGGCCGATTCGTCGGGTACCGAGCCATTGGCGCTGATCATACGAGTCCGGCGCGGGCACGACGGGGGTCGCCGGCGTGGCGCACCGCCGACGACGGTCGGTATAGTTGGGCGGCCTTCCCGAATGGGCGGCTTTCCCGAACGCCGCAGCCGACCCGAGGTTCACGATGGGTATCGCGACAGCCCCCGGCATGACCGCCGAGGAGATCGTCCGCCTCAGCCGCAAGCACACCCTCTTCTCCTGGTCCACCCAGGGGGCCCTCGATCCGATCGCGATCGACCATGCCGAAGGCGTCTGGCTGTACACCCCGGAGGGGACCCGGATCCTCGATTTCAACAGCCAGCTGATGTCGGTCAACATCGGCCACGGCGATCGCCGGGTGATCGACGCAATCACCGCCCAGGCACTCAAGCTCCAGTACGTCCAGCCGGCCTTCGCGACCGAGCCGCGAGCCCGCCTCGGCCAGAAGCTGGCCGAGATCCTGCCCGGCGACATGGACAAGGTCTTCTTCACCCTGGGCGGCGCCGAGGCGATCGAGAACGCGATCAAGATCGCCCGCCACGTGACCGGCCGGACGAAGATCCTCGCCCGCTACCGGAGCTACCACGGCGCCACCCTCGGGGCGATGACCCTGACCGGCGACCCGCGCCGCTGGGCGAACGAGCCGGGCATCGTCGGCGTCGTCCGCTACCCGGACACCCATCGCTGGGGCGAGAAGGAGCCCCGGCCGGTGGCCGAATCGCTGCAGGGCCTGGAGGACGTGATCCGCTACGAGGGCGCCCACACGATCGCCGCCGTCTTCCTCGAGACGATCGTGGGCACGAACGGGATCCTGATCCCGCCCGACGGCTACATCCAGGGCGTCCGCGAGATCTGCACCCGGAACAACATCCTGATGGTCGCCGACGAGGTGATGGCCGGCTTCGGGCGAACCGGGCGCTGGTTCGCGATCGACCACTGGGACACGGTGCCCGACCTGATGACGATGGCCAAGGGCCTGACCAGCAGCTACCTGCCCCTCGGTGCCGTCGCGATGCGCCACGGGATCGCCGAGCACTTCGAGAAGAACTACTACTACGGCGGGCTGACCTACAGCAGCCACCCGGTCAGCCTGGCCGCGGCGCTGGCCACGATCTCGGTCTACGAAGAAGATGGCCTGCTCGAGCGGACGACCCGGATGGGGTCGGTCCTGCGCAAGCACCACGAGGCGCTCCAGGCTCGCCACCCGAGCGTCGGCTCGATCCGCAACCTCGGCCTGTTCGGGATCCTCGATCTCGTCCGCAGCCGGGATCCGTACGTGCCGCTGACCCCGTTCAACGGGACCTCCGACGAGATGAAGGCGATCAGCGCCTACCTGCGCGAGCACCACCTGTACACGATGGTCTCCAACAACTCGATCCACACCAACCCGCCGCTGTGCATCAGCGAGGACGAGCTGGCCGAGGGATTCGTGATCATCGACGGGGCTCTCGAGATCGCCGACCAGGCGGTCCGCTCGTAGTCGAGCCGGGGTTCGGCGGGGGGCTGCCGTGATCGACGCCCGGGACGTCGGCAAGGTCTTCGGCACCGACGCGGCCGCGCTGACGGCCCTCGACGGGATCGACCTGCGGGTCGAGCCGG
Source organism: uncultured Chloroflexia bacterium (assembly GCA_963727055.1). Lineage (GTDB taxonomy): Bacteria > Chloroflexota > Limnocylindria > Limnocylindrales > CSP1-4 > Palsa-1033. The sequence continues at coordinate 123,947 of CAVSEN010000002.1, read as the reverse complement.
GTGAGTTCGTCAGCCTGATCGGGCCGTCGGGCTGCGGCAAGTCGACCCTGCTCCGGATCATCGGCGACCTGATCGAGCCGAGCCGGGGTGAGGTCCTGGTCAACGGCAAGCCGCCGGCCCGGGCTCGACTCGACCGCGAATACGGGATGGTCTTCCAGGCGCCGGTCCTGATGGACTGGCGGACGATCGCCGGGAACATCGAGCTGCCGCTCGAGCTGATGGGCGTGCCCCGCCGCGAGCGGGTCGAGCGCTCGGCCGAGCTGCTCCACCTGGTCGAGCTCGACGGGCTCGCCGGGCGCCATCCCTGGCAGCTCTCCGGCGGCATGCAGCAGCGGGTGGCGATTGCCCGCGCGCTGGCCAGCCGGCCGAGCCTGCTGTTGATGGACGAGCCGTTCGGGGCCCTCGACGAGATGACCCGCGAACGGCTGAACCTCGAGCTGATCCGGATCTGGGCGCAAACCGGCACGACGGTCGTCTTCGTCACCCATTCGATCCCGGAGGCGGTGTTCCTGTCGACCCGGATCGCGGTGATGACCGCCCGGCCGGGCCGGATCAGCCGGATCGTGGCCGTCGACCTGCCCCAGCCGCGGACTGCCGCGACGCGAGAATTGGAACGCTATTTCGGGCTCGTTACGGAGGTTCGCGGCGCGCTCCATGAGGGAGCGGCCCCACGCGGGCCGGTCGCCGTAGAATTGCGCTGATGGACCTCATCGATCGCTATGCGGAGTTCGTGGTCCGGGTGGGGGTCAACGTCCAGCCCGGCCAGGACGTCTTCGTCAATGCTCAGCCGGAGCACCTCGACCTGGCCCGGGCAGTGGCCGAGCAGGCCTATCTCGCCGGTGCCCGGCGGGTGGTGGTCGAGTACACCGACCCGCATGTCCGGCGCTCGGCGATCCGCCACGCTCCCGATTCGGGGCTCGGGACCAACTACGCCTACGAGTTGGAGAAGCTTCGTCTGTGGCGCGAGCGCGGCGTCGCGCTGATCGCTCTGACCGGAGACGCCGAACCGCACCTGTATGCCGGGCTGGACCCGGCCCGGATCGCCGCGTTGCCGTCGAAGACGCTCCAGGCCGAGTACGGCGAAATGCTGCCGCATATTCCCTGGACGGTGGTCGCCGCGCCGAACCCAGGCTGGGCGCGGCAGGTCTTCGGTGAGCCGGACATGGACCGCCTGTGGGCGGCCGTTGCCGTGGCGACGCGGCTTGATGAACCCGACCCGATCGGCGCCTGGCGCACCCACCTGGCCAAGCTCAGGGCGCGGACGCAGGCGATCTCGGCGGCCGGGCTGGACTCGATCCGCTATCACGGCGGCGGCACGGACCTGACGATCGGCCTCATCCCCGGCGCGACCTGGCTGGGCGGCTCGGGCACGACCGCAGCCGGCGTCGAGTACCTGCCCAACATCCCGACCGAGGAGGTGTTCACCTCGCCCGACTGGCGACGAGCCGAGGGCGTGGTCCGGACGACGGCACCGCTCGTCCTGTCGTCGACCCTGGTGACCGGGTTGCGCCTGCGCCTGGAGGCCGGCCGGATCGTCGAGGTCGATGCCGACGAGCAGGCCGGCGTCGTCCAGGCGCTCCTGGAATCAGACGAACGAGCCCGGTACCTGGGCGAGGTCGCCCTCGTCGATGGCGAATCCCGGGTCCGCCAGGCGGGAATCGTCTTCCATGACACGCTGTACGACGAGAACGTCGCCTGTCACATCGCCTTCGGGACGGGTTTCGTCGATGTGCGCGACGACCTGGCCGAGCTCACGCCCGACGGCCGGATTGCGGCAGGCCTCAATGTCGCCCGGTCCCACACCGACATCACGATCGGCGGCCCGGAGGTCGACGTGGACGGACTGACCGCGGACGGGGCCGTGATCCCGATCATCCGGAACGACGCATGGGTCCTGCCGCTCGTGGAACCGGCGGCTGGCCGGCCAGCATCGATCGCCGGCTGAGGACGATCGCGGCCACAGGATCAGGGCACCGCGCGAGGAGAGGCCCGAGCCTGACCCGCCGGATTAGCCGGCGGCCGGCTCCGCGATGCGGGCCTGCTCGTAGGCGGCGCTGAAGGCGGCCAGGTCGGCGCCGATCAGTTTGGCGTGGCGAGGCCCGATCAGCTCGATCAGCGCCGTCCGGATCGAATCCGGCTGGACGATCGGGCGCCGGGCAAGGAGCCCGCCGAGCGCGACCACGCTGACCAGGCGGTCGTCGCCCGCGGTCCGGGCCAGGGCCGTGCAGGGCAGGCGCAGCGTCTCGATCCCGGCCCGGTCCGTCTCGTCCTCGATCAGCGACGCATTCAGGACCAGCAGTCCGCCCGGCACGAGGAGCGGCCCGTACTTGACCAGCGACGGCAGGTTGAGGGCGACCACGCTATCGGCTGCGTCGACCACCGGCGAGCCGATCGGCCCGTCGGCGATGATCACCGTGCAGGACGCCGTGCCGCCGCGCATCTCCGGGCCGTACGACGGCATCCACGAGACGTTCCGTCCTTCGATCACCCCGGCCTCGGCCAGGACGTGGCCCGCGAACAGGAGGCCCTGGCCCCCGAATCCACCCAGGATCACTGCGTGCTGCATTGTCAGCCTCGCCCGCCGGTGACCGGCGCTTCGGTCCGTCGGTCGACGATCACCCCGAGGGGGTATGTCTCGACGACCTCGTTGGCCAGGTGCTCCATCGCCGCGACCGGCGTCATCCCCCAGCCGATCGGACAGGTCGACAGGACCTCGACGATCGAGAAGCCACCGCCATCGAGCTGGACCTGGAAGGCGCGCCGGAGCATGGCCTTCGTCCGGCCGATCAGCTGCGGATCGGCGATCGAGCCGCGGGCGGCATAGGTCACCCCGGGCATCAGGGCCAGCATCTCGGTGATCGGGATCGGGTAGCCGGCCAGGCCGGCCTCCCGGCCGAGCGGGCTCGAGGTGGTCTTCTGGCCGAGGAGTGTCGTCGGTGCCATCTGGCCGCCGGTCATGCCGTAGATCCCGTTGTTCACGAAGATCACGCTGAAGCGCTCGCCCCGGGCGGCGGCATGGATGATCTCGGCGGTCCCGATCGCGGCCAGGTCGCCATCGCCCTGGTAGGTGAAGACGAACGCGTCGGGCCGGACGCGGCGGACGCCGGTGGCGACCGCCGGCGCGCGGCCATGGGGCGATTCGACGAAATCGACCTGGAGGTAGTCGTAGGCGAAGACGCTGCAGCCGACCGAGGCGACGCCGATCGTCCGCGGTGCGAGCGCCATCTCGTCGATCAGCTCGGCGACCAGGCGATGGATGATCCCGTGGCCGCAACCCGGACAGTAGTGGCTCGAGCGGTCGGTGAGCGCGTCGGGCCGGCCGTAGATGCGCCGCCGCGGGTCGACGGGAGCGACGGTCGGTTCAGCGGTCATCGTGCTCGCCTCGCAGTCCACTCAGGCCGGATCGCGGGGCCGACAGGGCCCAGGCCCGGCGAAGGACCTCGACCACCTCGCCCGGCGTGGGGAGCATGCCCCCGGTCCGGCCGTGGAAGAAGACCGAGGTCCGGCCCTCGATCGCCAGCCGCACGTCTTCGATCATCTGGCCGGCGGACAGCTCGACCACGACCACTGCCCGCAGGCGCGGCGCCAGCTCCGCCAGCGCGGCCGACGGGAAGGGCCACAAGGTGATCGGGCGGAACAGGCCGACCTTCATCCCGAGCCCGCGAGCCCGCTCGATCGCCGTTCGGGCGATCCGAGCCGACGTGCCGTAGGCAACGATCGCGATCTCGGCGTCGTCGAGGTCCTCGGCCGCCCAGCGGACCTCGTGCTCGGCGATCCGCTCGAACTTCGCCTGCAGGCGCTGGTTGTGCTTCTCGAGCTCTTCGGGCAGGAGATGGAGCGAGCGCACGACCCGCGGCGGCCGGTCGACGGCCCCGGTCAGCTCCCAGCCGGCCGGCGTTCGATCGGGCAGCCGGTAGGCCGCGGTGACGGGCTCCATCGCCTGGCCGATCACGCCGTCGGCGAGGATCATCACCGGGGTCCGGTAGCGCTCGGCCAGCTCGAATGAGTCGGCGACCAGGGCGACCGCCTCGGCGATCGACGACGGAGCCAGGACGGGGACCCGGTAGTCGCCGTGGCCGTGACCCTTCGTCGCCTGGAAGTAGTCGGACTGGGACGGCCCGATGCTGCCCAGGCCGGGCCCCCCGCGCATCACGTTGATCAGGACGAGGGGCACTTCCGAGCCGGCCAGGTAGCTCATCGCCTCGGCCATCAGGCTGATCCCAGGGCTCGACGAGGAGACCAGGACCCGGGCCCCGGTGGCAGCCGCGCCGAGGCCCATATTGATCGCCGCCAGCTCGCTTTCGGCCTGGACGAAGACCCGGCCGAGCTCCGGCATCCGGCGGGCCATCCATTCAAGGAGCTCGGCCTGGGGCGTGATCGGATAGCCGAAGTAGGCGTCACAGCCGGCCTGGATCGCGGCCTCGGCCATCGCCTCATTGCCCTTCATCAGGAGCGGTCGGACGACCGGCTCGTCGACCGTCAGCGGGATTGCTTCGGCGGAGACCATCTCAGGACCCCTTTGGGCGTGCGTAGACGTCGAAGACGGCATCGGGGCAGACGCGGGCGCACAGGGCACAGCTCGTGCAGCCGACGGCATCGAGGAGGCGGACGGGGTGGTAGCCGAGATCGTTGACCGCGCCCTCGGTCAGGGCGAGGACGTGTTTCGGGCAGGCGTCGACGCACAGCCCGCAGCCCTTGCACCGATCAGCGGCGATCACCAGGGGCTCGAACGCCAGGGAAGATTCGAGCGGAATCGCTGAAGCCTTGACCGCGACGACCATCGATCACCTCGAGCCGAACGCTAGGTCGGCCGGAGCCGTCTGGCGAGTGCTGAACGGCCCGAGTGAGGGGGCCGGTTGGCGAGCCGAGCGGCCACCCTCCTTGCACGGCCCTGACCTTTGGATCATTCGTCGCTGACACGGCCCACGGCATCATTCGGCCATGCACCGGGACGCCGCACGGACTTGGGCCTGCCTCGTCGTCATGACCCTCGTCGTGGCCGCCTGCGGAGCGCGTCAGCCCGCCACCCCGGCGAGCGCCGGGACCAGCGCCGGGACCCGCGCCGGATCGCCGATCCCCGTCGGCTCATCGAGCCAATCGATCGCGAGCGGCGGACGCCAGCGCACGTATCGCGTCTACCGGCCGGCGTCCGTCACGGGTGACCGGGCCGTGCCGCTCGTCGTCTTCCTGCACGGCGGCTTCGGCGACGGCCAGCAGGCGGAGAGCAGCTATGGCTGGGACCCGGCCGCCGACGCCGGCTCGTTCATCGTCGTCTACCCGGACGGCGTGTCGAAGGCCTGGAACGGCGGGACATGCTGCGGCCTGCCGATGAGCCAGGGGGTCGACGACGTCGGCTTCATCAGGGACGTGGTCGCCCGGATCGAGGCCGAGGCCGCGATCGACCCGAGCCGGGTCTACGCGACGGGCATCAGCAACGGCGGAATCATGGCCTACCGCCTCGCCTGCGAGACCAACCTGTTCGCGGCGATCGGCCCGGACTCGGCCACGATGCTCGTGCCCTGTGCGGCGCCCCCGATGACCTCGGTGATCGCGATCCACGGAACGGCCGATCACAACATCCCCTACCAGGGCGGGGTCGGCTCGGGCACGGCCCACGTGGACGGGCCGGCCGTTCCCGACGTGCTCGCCCGCTGGCGGACGATCGACCAGTGCGCCGCGCCGCAATCGGTTGTCGCCGGATCGGTCACGACCTCCCTGGCTGCCTGCCCCGGGGGCCCCTCGGTCGAGCTCGTCACGATCGACGGCGCCGGCCACCAGTGGCCGGGCGGCAAGCCCAGCACCCCGGTGATCGCCGCCCTGCTCGGCCTCGACCAGCCGTCAACCGCGCTCGACGCGACCGCCGTGATCTGGGCGTTCTTCGCGGCCCACCCGAAGGCCTGAGGCTCGACGGCCGGGTCAGCCCCGGAATCGGAGCGGGCAGACGACAGCCGCGTTCGGGCGTTGCTCCAGGCTTCCAGCTCGCGCAGCGAGCTCGACTTCCGGACCTTCGATCGCCCGATCCCGGAATGAGAACAGCGCTCATCCCGGCGAGCGGCTCTCCCGCAGTCCTGCGCGGCCAATTGATCTCGAACAAGGAGATATCTGATGGATATCCAACCTGACAAAGCGATGAGCGGCTGGACGCCGGAGGAGCTGGCCAGCATCGGTTGTGCGACCGAATTCCAGGTCTCATCACGGCGGCCGGACGGCGGCCTCCGGCCGTTCGTCACGATCTGGGGCGTGCGGCTGGGGGCCGACATCTACGTTCGCTCGGCGCACGGGCCCGACAATCCCTGGTTCGTGCGGGCCCTGGCCGCGGGTAACGGGCGAATTCGTGCCGGAGGGGTGGAGCGAGATGTCGCCTTCGAGCTCGTTGCGCCGGGCGTCTCCGGTGGCCCAGATAACGGACTCAGTCGCGAGTACCGCGCCAAGTACGACCGATATGGACCGGGACCCGTTGGCAGCGTCGTGACCCCGGAAGCGGAGCGCGCGACCCTGCGCCTCAACCCGCGCTGACACCTGCCGGGAGGGCGCGACGGAGCGCCTAGTGGCCCGTCCCGAACTGACGGTCGCCGGCGTCGCCGAGCCCGGGCATGATGTAGCCCTTCTCGTTCAGCTGCCGGTCGAGCGCCGCGCAATAGATCTCGACGTCGGGGTGGGCGGCGCTCACCGCGGCCACGCCCTCGGGTGCCGCGATCAGGTTGATCAGCTTGATCCGGACCGCGCCCCAGCGCTTGAGGACTTCGATCGCTGCCGTCGCCGAGCCGCCCGTGGCCAGCATCGGGTCGAGGATCAGGGACAGGTCGACGGTCGCCGAGTCGGGCAGCTTGTTGTAGTACTCGACCGGTCGGAGCGTCCGTTCGTCGCGGAACAGGCCGAGATGCCAGACCTGGGCGGTGGGCATCAGCTCGAGCATGGCGTCGACCATGCCCAGCCCGGCGCGCAGGATCGGAACCAGCCCGATCCGATCGGCGAGCTCGCGGCCGACCATCGTCTCGAGCGGGGTCTGGACGTCGATCGGGCGGACCGCGATGTCGGCCAGCGCCTCGTAGCCCAGCAGCCACGACAGCTCGCGGACGACCTCCCGGAACTTCTTGGGCTCGGTCGTCGTGCTGCGCAGGATCGCCAGCTTGTGGAGCACGGCCGGATGGCTCGACACGTGGAGGGTGGGGAAGGCGGCAGATCCCGGCTCGGGCGATGACACGCTGGGCATCCTAGCATCGCCGCGCGGTATCCTCGGGCCGTGTCCAGCAGCCGTGCCCGAACCCCATCGCCGGCCGCCCGCGAGCGCCCCGTCGCGCGCAACGGGGCCGGCCGGACGAACGGGCGGTCGGTCGCTCCGATCCTCGTCCGCCAGATCCGGAACGGCATCGTCGAGTCGGTCCATCGCGGCGACGTGGTCGAGGTCGACGTCGCCGGCCGGCTGATCCGCTCGATCGGTGACCCGGAACGCATCGTCAGCCTGCGGTCATGCGTCAAGCCGTTCGGGCTGCTGGCCCTGGTCGAGGCCGGCGGGATCGAGGCGCTCGACCTGTCGCCGGCCGAGCTGGCGATCATGGCCTCCTCGCATTCCGGCGAGGACGTCCACGTCCGGACGCTCCAGGCGGTCTACCGCCGGGCGAATGTGAGCCAGACCGTCCTGGCCTGCGGCAATATCGGCGTGCCCCTCGACGCGCTGACGGCCGCCCGCCTGGCCCGCGACGGTGAGCGCGCCGGCCCGATCCGCCACATGTGCTCCGGCCAGCACAGCTCGATGATCCTGCTCGCCCGGATCAAGGGCTGGCCGCTCGAGGACTACTGGCAGCCCGAGCACCCCAGCCAGGAGGCCTTTCGGGCGGCCGTCGCGGCCGTCTTCCGGACGACACCGGAGCGACTCGTTCGGGCGATCGACGGCTGCGGGATCGAGACGTACGCGTTCAGCCTGGCCGAGGTCGCCGGCGCCTATGCGTTCCTGGCCGACCCGGCCGGCATCCCGGCCGGCGACCCGCGGACGCGCCTGGCGGCCTCGCTGACCCGCATTCGCGACGCGATGCTCGAGCATCCCGAGATGGTCGCCGGGTCGCGCGAGCGGCTCGACACCTCGCTGATGAAGGCGGTCCCCGGCCGGGTCGTGAGCAAGGGCGGGATGGAAGCCTTGCGCGGGGTGGCGATCCTGGGCTCGGGTCGACGGCGCGGCATCCGGACTGGCCCTCAAGATCGAAGATGGAGATGGACAGCAGCGCGCAACATGGGCGGCAACCGTCGAGGCCCTCCGCCAGGCCGGGATCCTCGACGCCGCACCGCTGCGCCAGCTGGCCCGCTACCACCGGCCGGCCTCGCTCGATCCGCGCGGACGAGTGGTCGCCGAGGCGATCGCCGAGTTCGAGCTCGCGCCGGTGGGCGAGCTGATCGGGTAGGCCGACGGGGACCGCCCAAGGGACGCATGACACCTGCCACCGACCCATATCGGATCGCTCGGGCTCAGTCCCGGTGCGACGCCCGCCGAGATCAAGCGCGCCTACCGCCAGCTGGCCAAGGCCTACCACCCCGACAGCGCGGGCGAACGAGCGTTGCCGCGATTCCTGGCGATCCAGGCCGCCTACGAGCGGCTGACCGGGGCCGGTCCCGGCGGCAAGACCGTTGCCGGCCGTGACGGATCGGCCAGTCGTCGCGGTGCCCCGCCGACCCCCCCGCCCGCGAGCCGGCCGTGGAGCGCCGAAGCCGAGCGGGCGCGGGCGGCACGGGAGGGGTTTCGCCAGCGGAGCACCCGATCCGGCGCGCGATCCGCGGGTTCCGCCGGTGCGCCGGGTGGGGCGGCCGGAAGCTCGGCGGCCGGAAGCTCGGCGGCCGGGGGCTCGTCGGCGGGACGCAGCACCGGCCCCGGGGCAGCGGGGCGCACTGCCGGCGAAGCGGGTACGGGGCCCCGGCCGGCCGGGGCCGGACGTGGCTCGGGCCGGCGCGGCCGGCCGAAGGCAACGATCGGCTCGACGTCGTACGACGGCGCCGAGAACGAGCCGTTCGAGCCCGGCTGGGGCGGCGCGGGCTGGTACGGGGCGGCGAGCGGCACGTACTGGACGATCAACCCCAAGGAATACGCCGACCCGCGCAAGCACGGTCCGGAGTACCTCGCCCGGGCCCGTCGCGGACGTGGCCGGGGCGGGGAGGATGCCCAGGCCGAGCCTGCGGCGGCGAGCGGGCCCCGGGCCGACGATGACGGCCCGGCCGCCTCGGCCGGAGCCAATCGGAGCCAGGCGGCTGGGGACGCTTCGCCAGGACCCGCTGGACACCACCGGCCGGCCCGACCCGCGCCCGGGGATGGGCGGCCATCCGCCCGAACGCAGCCCGGAGACGTGCCTCGCGCGACCTTCCAGCCGGCGCCGACGGACGGCGCGGCCGGCACCCCAGCCGGCCCGGAAACCGGGCCCACGCCGTTCTTCACCGGCGCCCGGTTCGGCGCACTGGCGCCCGGTCGGGTCGCGTCGACCTGGCGGGGCCGGCTCCTGCTCGCTGCTCTCGCCTGGTTCCCGATCGGCCTGGCGGTCTTTGGCGTCCACGGCGAGGTCACTGGCTGCTCGAGGTTTCTCGCCAGCTGCTCCGAACCGGTCGCCTGGAGCGTCTGGATCCCGCAGCTGGTCGCTTTCGCGGCCCTGCTTGCCTCGCCCCGCCTGGCCTGGATCGCGGCCAGCGGGAGCGTCCTCCTGCTGGCCCTGACCTTGCCCGTTGCCGCGGTCCTGACCACCGGCAGCGGCGGCCGGCCGGCGACGCCGGCGGAGACCCAGCTCCTCCTGGTCGTGATGGCCGTCGGCTGGCTGATCGGTGTCGGGATTGCCCTGTCCGGGCGGATCCCGCTGCCGCCCTGGCGCGCCACTCGCGTACGATGAGGCGGTGACCCGACCCCACATCGCGAATGCGATCTCGAGCGCGGCCCAGGAGTACCTGCTGGCGCTCCGGGTGATGGCCGTCGACGGCTCGAAGGTCACCGCGGCCCAGGTCGGGCCGGCACCTCGGCGTGACGACCCAGGCCGCGAGCGAGATGTTCCGGCGACTTGACCGCCGATGGCCTCGTGCCGCAGTCCGGCGGCCGCGAGCTGATCCTGACCGAGCCCGGCCGGGCGGCCGCCGACGCGATCTTCCGCCGCCACGCCCTGCTCGAGTGGCTGCTGACCTCGGTCGTCGGGCTCGGCTGGGCGGAGTCCGACGAGGAGGCCGCCCGCCTCCAGGGCGCGATCTCGCCCCGGGTCGAGGCCCGCCTCGACGAGATGCTCGGCCACCCCGAGACGTGTCCCGCACGGCAATCCGATCGATGCGGCCACGGCCCGCCGCCGGCCGTCGGGGACGCCCCTCGACCGGGTCGAGGCCGGCAGCCGGGCGACGATCTACCGGATCACCGAGGAGGCCGAGGAGGATGCCGGCCTGCTGTCGTACCTCGAGGCCCGGGCGCTCACCCCGGGCGCCGTGGTCCACGTCCTGGCCCGCTCCGAATCGCTCGACTCGCTGACCCTCGAAGGCCCCCGCGGGCGGGCGACGCTGGGCCTCCGGCCGGCAGCCCTGATCCGGGTCCTGCCCGGCGAAGCGGACCCGGCGCTGTTCCACCACGTGCCAGCCCAGGAGCGCCGGTGACCTCGGACGGCGCGCCCGAGGTGGTCCGCGTCCGGATCGCGCCCAGCCCGACCGGGCCGCTCCACATCGGCACCGCGCGCACGGCCCTGTTCAACTACCTGTTCGCCCGGCATACCGGCGGAACGTTCGTGCTGCGCCTCGAGGACACCGACGTCGAGCGATCGACGCCGGCCTTCGAGCAGCGACATCCTCGACGGCCTGCGCTGGCTGGGCCTGGGCTGGGACGAGGGGCCGGGCCTGCCCGGTCAGCCCGACCACGGCGCCGTATGGCCCCTATCGCCAGATGGAGCGCCTGGCCCGTTACGCGGCGATCAGCGACCGCCTCCTGGCCCAGGACCAGGCGTACTACTGCTATTGCACCGCGGCCGAGCTGGACGCCGAGCGCAAGCGGCTCGAGGCCGCCCACCTGCCGCCGCGCTACAGCGGGCGCTGCGCCCACCTGAGCGACGCCCAGCGGGCGGCGTTCGAGGCCGAGGGTCGCCGGCCGCGCGATCCGCTTCCGGATCGAGCCCGGCCTGGTCGCCTTCGACGATCTCGTCCGCGGCCACGTCGAGATCGATGCATCGGCCCTCGGCGGCGACCTCGTGATCGTCCGGGCCGACGGCACGCCGCTCTATCACTTCTGCGTCGTCGTCGACGACGCGGCGATGCGGATCAGCCACGTCATCCGGGGCGAGGATCACCTGAGCAACACGCCCAAGCACATCCTCCTGTTCCGGGCCCTGGGCGAGGCGGTGCCCCAGTTCGCCCACCTGCCGCTCATCCTCAACCCCGACCGGACCAAGATGAGCAAGCGCAAGAGCCAGACCGCGGTCGACGACTACATCGCACGAGGGCTTCATCCGCGAGGGCCTGGTCAACTACCTCGCCCTGCTCGGCTGGTCGACCGGCACCGAGGAGGAGATCCTCGCTCTCGACGAGATCGCGTCGCGCTTCAGCCTGGAGCACGTCCAGAAGGGCGGCGCGGTCTTCGACCGGGAACGCCTCGAATGGCTGAACGGCCAGTGGATCCGGCGCCTGGCGCCGGCCGAGCTCGTCGACCGCCTCCGCCCATTCCTCGAGCGCGAGGCGCGAGGCCGGCCGGATCGACCGGATGCCGGCCGATCGCCGAGATCGAGGCGCTCGTGCCCCTCGTCCAGGAGCGGCTGCCGGTCCTCGGCGCGATCGGCGACCTCGTCGACTTCCTGTTCGCCGAGCGGCTCGACGTCGACCCCGCCTTGCTCGTCCCGAAGCGCTGGGAGCCGGCCACGGCGCTCGATGGCCTGGGCGCCGCCCGGACGACGATCGGCGCCCTCGGGCCAGGCGGGTTCGAGGCCGACCAGCTCGAAGCCGCCGCTCCGCGCCCTGGCCGAGGCCCGCGGCTGGAAGGCCGGTGACCTGTTCATGGCGATCCGGGTGGCGGTCACGGGTCGGACCGCGACCCCACCCCTGTTCCAGACGCTCGCGGCGCTCGGCCGGGAACGGGTCCTGGCCCGCCTCGCTGCGGCGATCGCCCGGCTGTCCGAGCCGGCTGAAGGAGGGCGGGGATGAACGACGAGGAGGTTCAGGCCTGGCTCGTACGCTACGGCGAGGCCTGGCAGACGTACGAGCCGGACGCGATCCGGGACCTGTTCAGCGCCGACGCCGAGTACCGCTACCACGCCTGGGACGAGCCGCTCGTCGGTCGCGAGGCGATCGTCGCCGACTGGCTGAGCCCGGACGGGGATCCCGGCGAACGCGACCAGCCCGGCTCGTTCCGCTGGCACTACGAGCCGTGGCTCGTCGAGGGGTCGCGGGCCGTGGCGATCGGCACGAGCGACTACGACGCGACGGGCGACCGGCCGGCCCGGCGCTACTTCAACTGCTGGCTGCTCGAATTCGACGCGGAAGGTCGCTGCCGGTCCTTCGTCGAGTACTACAACCTCCAGCGCCGGGATGCGGCGACCGGTTGACCGCCCCGATCCGATCGACGCCGGCACGGCCGTGGTCGGTTAACGTCGTGTTCACGACCCGTTGACGGCGATGCACCAGCCTGTGCCCCACATGGCACGCACGATCCTGGTCGTCGACGACGAGCCGACCCAGCGCGAGATGCTGGCCGAAGCCCTCGAGGCCGAGGGATTCACGATCGTGACCGCTGCCGACGGCCGGGCCGCCCTGCTCAAGTTCCGCGAGGCGAAGCCCGACCTCATCCTGCTCGACCTGATGCTGCCCGAGCTCTCCGGGATCGAGGTCTGCCGGATCATCCGGGCCGAGTCGGGCGTGCCGATCCTGATGCTGACGGCCAAGGATTCGGAGCTCGACAAGGTCGTCGGCCTCGAGCTCGGTGCCGACGACTACGTCACCAAGCCGTTCAGCCTGCGCGAGCTGATCGCCCGGGTCCGGGCCCAGTTCCGGCGAACCGAGCAGCAGGTCGTGACCGGCGGCCAGCCGAACCTGGTCGACGTCGGGGACGTGAAGGTCGACCTGGCCGGCCATCGCCTGCTGCGCGACGGCGTGACCGTGCCACTCAAGCCAAAGGCCTTCGAGCTGCTCGCCTTCCTCGTCCGCAACCCCGGCCAGGTCTTCACCCGGGACCAGCTCCTCGAGCACGTCTGGGGCTACGACTACGCCGGTGAGACCCGGACGGTCGACGTCCACGTCCACTGGCTGCGCTCGCGGATCGAGGCGGACCCGGCCAACCCCGAGTTCCTGCACACGGTCCGCGGCACGGGCTACGTCTTCCGCCGGCCGTCCTGACCGGGGCCCGGCCAACTCCGGCCTCCGACCGCCGGTATCCTAGGCGCCATGCGCCTGAGCAAGCTCTTCTTCGCCACGCTCCGCGACGACCCGGCCGACGCCGAGATGCCGTCCCACCGACTCCTCCTGCGGGCCGGCTACCTGCGCCAGCTCGGATCCGGCCTGTACTCCCTGTTGCCGCTCGGTTTCCGGGTGACGAAGCGAGTGGAGCAGGTGATCCGCGAGGAGATGAACGCGATCGGCTGCCAGGAGCTCGAGATGCCGGTGATCCACCCGGCCGACTTGTGGCGCGAGTCCGGCCGCTACGACCAGATCGGGCCGGAGATGGCCCGCTTCAAGGATCGCGGCGACCGCGACATGGTGATCGCGATGACCCACGAGGAGGTCGTCACCGACCTGCTCCGGGACATCGTCCGCTCGTACCGCCAGCTGCCCGTCCGGCTCTACCACTTCCAGACGAAGTTCCGGGACGAGCCGCGCTCGCGGGGCGGCCTGATCCGCGTCCGCGAGTTCGTGATGAAGGACTCGTACAGCTGCGACCGGGACGAGGACGGGCTGGACGCGAGCTACTGGGCCCATCACGGCGCCTACGTCCGGATCTTCGAGCGGCTCGGGCTCCAGGCGATCCCCGTCGCCTCCGACCCGGGGATGATGGGCGGCAGCATCGCCCACGAGTTCATGGTCCTCAACCCGGCCGGCGAGGACGTCCTGGTCCTGTGCGAATTGTGTGGCTTCTCGGCCAACCGCCAGGTCGCCGCGGTCCGCCACGCGGCCGTTCCCGCCGCCGACCTGCTGCCCGTCGAGGAGATCGAAACCCCGAACACGACGACGATCGCCGAGCTCGCCGCGTTCCTGGCGATCGACCCGGCGGCCACGGCCAAGGCCGCCTTCTTCACCGCCGGCGACGGGCGCCTGCTGACGGCGATCGTGCGCGGCGACCGGGAGGTCAACGAGACCAAGCTGGCCAACGCGGCGAAGGTCGAGGGCGGGCTGAGGCCGGCGACCGTCGATGAGATCCACGCGGCCGGGATGGAGCCTGGCTATGGCTCGGCCGTCGGCGCCCACGACACGTTCGTCGTGGTCGACGAGCTGGCCGCCCGCAGCCCGAACCTCGTTGCCGGGGCGAACCGGGTTGGCTACCACCTGCGCAACGTCAACGTCGGTCGTGACTTCCAGGCGGACATCGTCACCGACATCGACAACGCTCGGGAGGGGGACGCCTGCCCGGTCTGCGGTCATCACCTGATCCTGCGCAACGGGATCGAGGTCGGCAACATCTTCAAGCTCGGGACGCGCTACAGCGCGGCCCTCGGGGCGACCTACCTGGGCGAGGACGGCCAGGCCCACCCGATCATCATGGGCTCGTACGGGATCGGCCTGGGGCGCAATGTCGCCTGCATCGTCGAAGCCCACCACGACGACAAGGGGATCGCCTGGCCCGACGAGGTGGCGCCCTACCCGGTCCACCTGGTGTCGATCGGGGCGAACAAGGAGCCCCGGGTCGCCGAGCTGGCCGCCGAGCTCCATGACGGCGCGGCCGCCGCCGGTCGGGAGATCCTGTGGGACGATCGCGAGGAATCGCCCGGGGTGAAATTCACCGATGCCGAGCTGCTCGGCATGCCCTGGATCGTGACGATCAGCCCGCGATCCCTGGCGGCCGGCGGCGTCGAGGTGACCCGCCGGGCGACGGGGGAGCGCCGGGTCTTCGGCCTGGACGAGGCCCGGGCCTGGCTGACCGGCGACGGCGCTCCGCCCCCGCTCAGCGCCTGACGACCGCCTGGCGCGCCCCGGCCGGCCAGCCGGCTTCGCACGGGTCGGCCAGCGGACCGGCGTCCCGGGGCGGGCCCCGTTCGGCCCCAGTGTTCGGACGCTAAGGCCGCCGGTTCTTCGTGGATGGTCGCTGTGAGCACAGGGCCTGTCCATAGCGCCCGGTCGGCCCCCGGATCCACTCGGTCGGGCCACCGCTCGAGCGCCTCGCGAGCGTGGGCTCAGCTCGACTCGCACGGAGGTGCACCTCCGTCCGGGAGGTCCGCCGACCCCTTGTCCGGCGGCCATCTGCCCACAGCGACCATCCACCAAGAACCGACCCGGGCAAGGCTCGCAGGAGCAGTTCGCCGCGGCTTGGCATGGGCGCCTCGTACGTGGGGTCGCCACGAGGGCAGCCAGCCAGCCTCGAGGCACCAAGGGAGAGCATCGATGACGGGCGAGACGGAATCCGACGGTCCAGCGTCGGCGAGGGACTCGTGATCGGGCCGGTGGGCCGCTAGCTGCGGGCTGACGTGGCCTCGGGAGCTCGAACGGCATCGGCGTCCATCACCGGCACGCCGACCTCGTGCTCGGGTCCGCTTGCGGGCGCCGCCGCGCTTGCCTCGGTCAGGTCGCCACCGGCGACCAGGTCGGGATCGATGAGGCCGACATCTGCCGGATCGCCGATCGCCACCGGCCCATCAGCCTCGTCCTCGGCAAGGGCTTCGGCTGCGGTCGGCAGGTCCTCCTCCTCGACCTCGATCCGGCCGATCGTGAAGGCCACGTCCGGTGGCAGCCCGGCGGTGATGGTGATCTCGTTGATCCGGTAGGGCGAGTGCTTCGCCCGGAGGCGGCGGTTGGCACTCTCCTGGAGCGACGTGGCCTTGATCACGACATCGGCCAGCAGGCCCGGATCGATCCGGTCCAGCATCGAGACCACGCCCGATTTCGCCCGTTTCAGGCTGCGCGTCGCCGCCTCCTTGGCGTGGGCCTGGTTCTTCGGGTCGGCGACCGCCGTCGCAGCATTGCTGACGGCCTCGCCGGTCGCCTTGCCGAGCTGGCCGGCTGCGACCCGGGCCTGGCCGGCAGCCGACCGGAAGGCGTCACTCTGGACCTGGCCCTGGACCTGGCTCGAGGCCCGGTCGGCGAGGCCGGAGGCGCGCTCGGCGGCCTGCTCGGCAGCGCTGCGGGCCTTGTCGCCCGCATGCTCGGCAGCTTCCCTGGCTTTGTCCAGAAGGCCCATCGCGACAGGATCGGGCGTGCCTCATCGGCCGTCAATGGGCGAGCGTTGATTGCGGTGCGTCAGGGCAGGGGCAGGCTGGTCACGACGCAGTCTGCATCTGGTCCCTGGGCCCGCTGCGGATCTCGCAGGATGCGGAAGGCGATGGCGTAGCAGCGATCGACGCTCTCGGCGGCGAGCTGGGCGAAGGCGGCCTGGTCGCCTCGGCGCGCCTGCTCCACGAGATCCCCCTGCATGCCGGCACCACCGTGAATCGGCGCCTGTCGGGCCGCCTCATCAAGTATGGAGCCGGCCGGCGCCGAATCGTTCAATCCCACCGTGCGGCGGGTCCCTCGTCCAGTCGATGCTTCCGCCGCCCGGTCGTGCGGATTTGGTGGGATCCCTGGGCCGAGGCGAGCCTTGGCCATCGGCGTGCTCGCTGCATGAGCATTCCAGGGGGAACGACGGCGACAAGGCGCATCACGACACGTTGGGACTTGGCGGACGAGCGGAGCCTGAGCACGAATCTGCCGCTGGCGCGGCTCATTCCGATGGCTCTCGGCCCGGCTGTGGGCCGGTTTGCCAGCCTTGGCGCGTCCGTAACCCCCGGAATGCTCTTGGAGCGAGCACGGGCACGGACAAGGCCCCGGCCCCTGCGGACTCTTGGAAGCTCGCTGGTCCAGCGGTACCCTGTCGCTGCCGGCGAGCCGCGGCCATCCGCGTTCGGCCAAGCAGGCCGCGGCCGCCCCGCTCGGAGGGGACCCACGTGCCACGCAGCCATTCGTGCCGGTTGAGCCTCGCCACGCTGGTGATCGGAGCGCTCCTGGCCGCCTGTGGCGGGTCGTCGACGCCGGCCCCGACGAGCGTCCCCACCGCGCCCGCGGCGACGACGGTGGCCGCCACGCCGACCCCGGCCGGGTCCGCCCCTTCAGGCGCGCCGGCGGCCGCCAGCTGCCCGAGCGCGGCGACCGTCAACGCGGCGCTCGGCGTCAGCCTGCCGGAGCCCGTCTCGGTTCCCGGCGGAGGCGGCACCCCGCTGCCCGCCGGCGCGACCGGCGTGGCCTGCGAATATCACGGGGCGACCCTCAACGTGATCATCGAGCTGATCGCGAACATCGACCCGTCGGCGATCTCGAGCTTCAGCGCTCGCTTCCCGGTCGCGTTCACGACCGTGTCCGGCGTCGGCGACCAGGCTCGTTCGTTCCGCCAGGCGCTGAACGCCGGCAAGAACAACGAGGGTGTCGTGGCGACCAAGGGCCGGGCGCTGGTGGATGTCACGGCGACCGCGACGCCGGCATCGCTGGCCCAGGTCGAGGCCCTGGTCGCCCAGCTCCTGTAGGGCCGGGTGAGCGCTCCGCCGGCCGTGTCCGGCAGGGCGTCCTGTGCAATCCTCTGGGGGTGACGCCCAGGAGCTCCTGACCATGGCCAGCCTGGATGATGACACCCGGCTCCTCGCCGACGGGCTCTCGGTCGGGGTCATCCGGCTCGACCTCGAGCTGGTCGTGCGCTACGCGAATCCCGCCGCCCATGTCTTTGCCGGGCGCCCGGCCGGCGGGCTCGTCGGGCGGAGCCTGATGGAGGCGTTCATCGACCGGCGGATCGAGGAGCTGGCCGAGGCAGCCCGCCAGTCCGGGGCGGCCAGTGCCGAGCTGACCCTTCGCTCGGCAACCGGCCTTTCGCTGGTCGTCCGCGCCCGGCGGACGGCCGACGGCCAGGCCACCTGGTTGACCCTGGAGGACGTCTCGGAGCTCCGCCGGCTCCAGCGGATCCGGAGCGAGTTCGTCGACAACCTGTCCCACGAGCTGCGCACGCCGCTGACCAACGTCAGCCTCCTGGCCGAGACCCTTGTCCGCGAATCCGAGGCAGCCGGCGAGCAGATCCCGGCCCGGATGCGCGACCGGATCAACAAGATCGAGGTCGAGACCGGCCACCTTGTCCAGATGGTCAGCGAGCTGCTCGACCTCGCCCGGATCGAATTGGGCCGGCCGATGCTCCTCCTCGATCGGGTCGACCTGGGTCGCCTGGCCGTTGCCTCGGCCGATCGGCTGCGCCTGTTCGCCGAGCGGCAGGGCGTCCAGCTGATCGTCGAGCCGCCGCCGCCCGGGTTGCCGGCCGTGAGCGGCGCCGAGGAGCGCCTCGGCCAGGTCCTGGTCAACCTCGTCCACAACGCCGTGAAGTTCAGCCCGGACGGCGGTGACGTGACGATCCGGGTGGTGGAGCAGCCGCCGGACATCGTCGTCTCGGTCGAGGACCACGGGATCGGGATCCCACGCGGCTCACTCGACCGCGTCTTCGAGCGCTTCTACAAGGTCGACCGGGCGCGGGTCCGGGGTGGCGGCACGGGCCTCGGCCTGGCGATCGCCCGGCACGTCGTCCAGGGTCACGGCGGCCGGATCTGGGTCGCGTCGGAGGAGGGTCGCGGTTCGACCTTCTCCTTCGCCCTGCCGATCGCATCGTCGGGGGGATCGCCCGGGTGACCAGCCTCCACGTCGCCAGCCTGAACATCCGCAACCTGGCCGATCGCTGGAACGAGCGGCTGCCCCTCCTGTTGCGTGACTTCGCGGCCCTCCAGCCGGACGTCCTCGGTCTCCAGGAAGTGGTCTTTGTGCTCGAGCAGGATCGCCTGATCGGCGCCGCCGGCGCCGGCCACTACGCCGCATCGCGGGCCTGGGCCGGCCGGCCCGAGTATGGCAACTCGATCCTGACCCGGGTCGAGCTGCCGACATCGGAGGCCGACCGCCTCGAGCTCAGCCACGGCCGCTCGGCGGGTCGCCTGGTGATCGAGCGCGATGGCGTGAGGGTCCTGTTCGTCAACCTGCACCTCCACCACGAGGTGCCGGACGACGCCGTCCGCGACGAACAGGCGCAGGTGGTCCTCGACTGGCTGGCGAGCGCCTCGCCGTCCGACGTCCAGGTCGTCGTCGGCGACTTCAACGCCGACCCGGCGGAGCCGGCCTATGCCCGGATGACGGCCGCCGGCTTCCGCTCGGCCTGCCTCGATGCCAACGGACAGGAGCCGGCCGTCACCTGGCCGTCGGGCCTCCAGGGGCCGGCGATCGACACCGATGGCGAGCCGAGCTGCCTCGACTACATCTGGCTGCGCGGCAACGTCGCGGTCGAGGCCGCCCGGGTCGTCTTCGACCGGCCGGCGGTCGACGACCCGGGACTCTATCCCAGCGACCACTTCGGGCTGAGCGCCCTGGTCACCTTCGGCGCCGCCCGGTGATCGATCCACCCGCCGTTCCCCGGCCACCGGCCCGGCAGGCGCCTCGGACGCTCCACCTCGCCCATCGCGGCGATCATCGGAGCCAGCCCGAGAACAGCCTCGGCGCGATGGTCGCCGCGATGGCCGTGCCGGCCTGCGACGGCCTGGAGTTCGATGTCCGGGCCTCGCTCGACGGGGTCCCGGTCCTGCTCCACGACGAGTCGCTGGCTCGCGTCCAGGGCGTGGCCCGGGACGTCGCCGAGCTGACCGCGGCGGAGCTTGCCGAGTACGGCGTGCCGCGCCTGGCTGACGTCCTCGCCGGGGTGCCTCGTCGGGCCTTCCTTGACGTCGAGCTCAAGGCCGACCTGGGCCGGGCCGTCGTCGAGGTCCTCGCGGCGGGTCGCGGGGCCGACCTCCAGCGGGCCGTCGTCTCGTCGTTCGAGGTCGGTGCGCTCGAGCGGATCCGGAGCCTGGCGCCGGCCTGGCCGCTGTGGCTGAACAGCGACCACCTCCGGCCGCGCGACGTGCGGGTCGCGGCCGAGCTGGGCTGCAGCGGGATCTCCGTCGAGTGGCACGCGATCGACGCGGCCGGCCTGGCTCGCGCCTGGGCCGCCGACCTCGAGGTCGCCGCCTGGACGGTCCGCGATCCGCGCGTGAGCCGCCGCCTCGAGGCGAGCGGGGTGGTGGCCATGTGTGTCGAGGGCCGCGCGTTCGGGCGCTGACCCGGGCAGCGCGACAGGTTGCCGCGCCGGATCGAGCGGCTCCTATCCTCGGGGCCGAGAGGAGCGTGGGATGGCAAACCGGCAGTCGGCAGACCTGGTCGTCGTGGGCGCGGGCACGATCGGCGGCTGGGCCGCGACATTCGCCGCCGAGGCCGGCCTGAAGCGGGTCGTCCTCCTGGAGCGGGGCGTGGTGGGTGGCGGGGCCAGCAGCCGCGCCGCGGGCATCGTGCGGGCCCAGGGCGGTACGCCCGCGACGGTTGCCCTCGGTCGCTGGACGATCGACTTCTACCGCGGCCAGCAGTCCCGCTACGGGACCGATTTCGGGCTTTCGCGAGCTCGGCTACCTGATCCTTGCGGTCACTGCCCGGGATGAGCGCGATGGCCGGGCCCGGGTCGCGATGCAGCGCCAGGCCGGCCTCGACGTCCGCTGGCTGAGCGCAGCCGAAGCCTGCGCCGTGAATCCGACCCTCGCTGCCGGCGTCCACCGGGGCGGCAGCTACGCCGCCACCGACGGCGCGATCGATCCGCCGCGCAACGTCCTGGCCTACTCCCTGGCGATGCAGCGGGCCGGTGTCGAGCTGCGCGAGCGGACGGCATTCCAGGGCCTGCGCCTCGAGCGTGGCCAGGTCGTCGGAGTCGAGACCGCCGCCGGCCCGATCGCCACCGAACGGGTCCTGCTCACGGGCGGACCTACCCTGCGCTCGGTCGGCAAGCTCGCCGGGCTCAGGATTGCCGCCGGCGGTGCCCGCCACCAGATCGCCGTGACCGAGCCGCATCCGGCCTTCGAGGTCGAGCGCCAGCCGATGGTCTTCGATCTCGGCCGGGGTCTCTACTGGCGGCTCGAGGAAGGCGGCCTGCTGTTCGGGATGAGCAATCCCGAGGAGAAGCCGGGGGTCGCCCGGGAGATCGATTGGCCCTACCTGCGCCGGATGCAGCGCCGCCTCGAACGGCTCGTGCCCGCGGTGCGGGGCCTCGGCCTGCGCAAGGCGTGGTGCGCGACGATCGACTTCACCCCCGACCATCAGCCGATCCTCGGGCCGGCGATCACGCCGGCCGGCGACCGGCTGGGCGGCGTCACGGTCGCCTCGCCGGGTGGCCACGGGATGATGTGGGGCCCGGCTGTCGCCCGGGTTGCGGCCGACCTGGCCGTCGAGGGCCGGACCGACCTGCTCGACGTGGCCGACCTCGGCCTCGATCGCTTCGACGCCGAGGGCCGGAGCCGGCTGGCCGCGGACCCCATCGCGCTGCCCTTCCCGCTGAGCGCCGACGACGACTGATCGGATGCGCGCCAGCCCAGGGCCGGCCCGCGACGAGCAGAGGTTCCGATGATCATGTAACCGCGGAGGTCCTTCGGTGGGGGATCATCGGGCCGCCCCCGACGGTCTGCCGCCAGAACTGACCCTGTGGCACGGCCGCGAAGCAACGACGATCGACGTGAAGTCCGTGGATCACTACCATGCGGAGGTAGAGGACCGTACGGCCGCCATCCTCGACGGTACGCCCCCACGGATCGACCTGGACTTCAGTCGCGGGAACAAC
Source organism: uncultured Chloroflexia bacterium (assembly GCA_963727055.1). Lineage (GTDB taxonomy): Bacteria > Chloroflexota > Limnocylindria > Limnocylindrales > CSP1-4 > Palsa-1033. Next base: position 102,199 of record CAVSEN010000002.1, on the reverse strand, counting down.
GCGACCCTGGTCAAGCTCGAACCCGGGCCCATGCATCGCGGAGAAGAGGCATATGCGCGGTTCCCGACGGACGGCCCTCATCGCCATCATCGCGGCGCTCGCGGTCGTCGTGGCCGGCTTCGTCGTCGTTGTCCGGCCCTGGCAGGCGGCGAGATGTGCGCCGGTTGCCAACCATCCCGAATGGTCGGTCGCCCGCCGTTGGGACGAAGCGCTCCTGGACGCGATCCGCCGGGCGCTCCCGAATCCACCGCTCCACGCCCGGAATCTCTTCCATACCTCGGTCGCCATGTGGGACGCCTGGGCTGCCTATGATCCGAAGGCCACGGGCTACATCGTCAACGCGAAAGCGACCGCGTCCGATGTCGCCGCCGCGCGGGACGAGGCGATCAGCTACGCCGCATTTCGGGTCCTGTCGGAGCGCTACATCGGGGCGGTCGGCGGAGACGTGTCGACGGGCGAGTTCGACGATGTCATGGACTCATTGTGCTATCCGATCACCGTAACGACGACGACGGGTGACTCGCCGGCCGCCCTGGGCAACCGGATCGGCGCCGCGCTCATCGCCTTCGGCAAGACGGACGGGTCGAACGAGGCGGGCAAGTACGCCGACCCGAGCTACAAGCCCGTGAACGCGCCCCTGGTCGTCAGCAAGCCGGGGACAACGATGGTCGACCCGAATCGCTGGCAGCCGCTCCAGATCGAGCACATGATCTCGCAGAATGGCATCCCGGTGACGAATGGGGTGCAGGTGGCGGTCGGCCCGCACTGGGGCGGCGTCAAGAGCTTCGCCCTGCCACCGGCCGGCCCGAAGGGGACACCGATCGACCCCGGCCCGCAACCCCGCCTGGGCGACCCGGCGACCGACCAGGCATTCAAGGACCAGGCGGTCGAGCTGATCCGCGACAGCAGCCTGATGGACCCGAATGAGGGGCTCACGATCGACATCTCGCCTGGTGCGCGCGGCAATGACACCCTGGGCACGAACGATGGTCACGGTCACGCGGTCAACCCGACGACCGGCCAGCCATACCCGCCGGACGTGGTCAACGAAGGCGACTTCGCCCGCGTGATGGCCGAGTTCTGGGCCGATGGACCGAATTCCGAGACACCTCCGGGGCACTGGAACGTGCTCGCCAATCTCGTCTCCGATGAGCTCTCACCGAACCTCGAGATCGGCGGCCACGGCGCCGCGGTGGATCGCCTGCAGTGGGACGTCAAGCTCTACCTGGCCCTCAACGGCGCCGTTCACGACGCGGCGATCGCGGCCTGGGGCCTGAAGGGCGAATACGACGGGACGCGCCCGATCTCGATGATCCGCTATATGGGCGGCCTGGGCCAGTCGAGCCAATCGTCCGGGCCCTCGTACAACGCCGAGGGCCTGCCCCTCGTCCCGGGCCTGATCGAGCTCGTTACCAAGGAATTGAGCGCTCCCGGACAGCGCCATGCGGAGCTGGCAGGGCACATCGGGGAGATCGCGATCAAGGCGTGGGCCGGCAATCCGACGGACCCAAAGACGCAGACGGGCGGGGTCAAGTGGATCCTCGCCAGCACCTGGGTCCCGTACCAGCTCCCGACCTTCGTGACGCCCGCCTTCCAGGGCTACGTCTCGGGCCACAGTTCATTCAGCCGGGCCGCCGCCGAAGTGCTGACCGGCTTCACCGGTAGCGAGTACTTTCCTGGCGGCGTGAGCGGCTACACGATCAAGGCCGGCTCGCTCAAGTTCGAGAAGGGGCCCACAACCGATATCCGGCTCGAGTGGGCGACCTACTACGATGCTTCCGACCAGGCCGGTCAGTCGCGCCTGTACGGGGGGATCCACGTCCAGAGCTGACGATTTCACGGGGCGGGTGATCGGTTCGCAATGCGGTCGGGCCGCCTGGGCCAAGGCGCAGCTGCTCTACGCTGGCCAGGCGCTCAACTAACGTGAACCGTCGGTCAGTTGCGGCCGTGTCAGCCTGCGTGATCGTGGTCGTGACCGTTGCTGCGATCGGGGCCAGCCTGGCCAGCCTCGGCCGGAGTCCTGGCTCTGGTTCGCTGGGCGCACCGCACTTCCACGAGGAGGCCGCCGCTGCCGGAATCCACCAAACATATGACGGCGGCCCGAACTTCTCGGTGGGTGGCGGAGTCGCCGTGCTCGACTGCAACGGCGACGGCAAGCCCGACCTGTATCTTGCCGGCGGCAGCGGGCCTGCGGCGCTCTACCGCAACGACAGTCCAGTCGGGGGCGCGCTTCGCTTCAGCCAGGTCGGCGACGCGGCGACCGACCTGGTCGATGTCGTCGGTGCCTACCCGATCGACATCGACGGGGACGGCAACGTGGATTTGGCCGTGCTCCGCTTCGGCGAAACCGTGCTGCTGAAAGGGCTGGGCGACTGTCGCTTTGCGCGGGCCAATGAGGCCTGGTCATTCGCTGCCGGGACGGCCTGGACGACCGCCTTCAGCGCGAAATGGGAGGGCGCGGGCACCTTCCCGACGCTCGCTCTCGGCCACTACCTTGCCCTCGACCCGAGTGGGTCGCCGACGAACGACTGCGCCGCCAACGAGTTGCTCCGCCCCGACGCCGCGGGCACCGGCTACAGCCCGCCCGTTGCCCTCACCCCTGGCTACTGTGCCCTGTCGATGCTGTTCAGCGACTGGAACCGATCCGGTCGGCCGGACCTCCGGGTCAGCAACGATCGCAATTACTACATCGACGGCCAGGAACAGCTGTGGCGCGTGGAGCCGGGCAAGCCGCCGCGCCTGTACACGGCCGACGAAGGCTGGGTGAGCATGCAGATCTTCGGGATGGGCATCGCCAGCTACGACCTGACGGGCGATGGCTATCCCGACGTGTTCCTGACGAGCCAGGCCGACAACAAGCTCCAGACGCTCGCTGCGGGACCGAGCCAGCCGACCTATCGAGACATTGCTCTCAAGCGCGGCGTGACGGCTACCCGGCCGTTCACCGGTGGCGACGTCCTGCCATCGACGGCCTGGCATCCCGAGTTCCAGGACGTGAACAACGACGGCCTCATCGACCTGTTCATCTCGAAGGGCAACGTGGCCGCCCAGCCTGACTTCGCCCAGAAGGACCCCAGCGACCTGTTCCTGGGTCAGCCGGATGGCACCCTGGCCGAGGCCGCCGACGCTGCCGGCATCGTCAGCTTCGATCGGGGGCGGGGTGCGGCCCTGGCCGACTTCAATCTTGACGGGCTGCTCGACCTTGTCGAGGTCAACCTCGGCGCACCCGTGGAGCTGTGGCGGAATGCGGGCGGGGGCGACGCTTCGAGCCCGGCCCCGATGGGCAACTTCGTGGCCCTCCAGCTGCAGCAGCCAGGCTCCAACCGCGACGCGATCGGCGCCTGGATCGAGCTCAAGAGCGGGGACACGACGATGCGTCGGGAGCTGACGATCGGGGGTGGCCACATCAGCGGCGAGCTCGGCTGGGTCCATTTCGGGATTGGTTCTGCGAGCGCCGCCCAGGTTCGGGTGCAGTGGCCCGACGGCAGTACCGGGCCCTGGATCGACGTCGGGCCGAACACGTTCGACCTCATCCAGAAGGGGGCCACGGCTGCCCAGCGCTGGCTGCCCCCGAACAACTGAGCCTGTATACGGCCGACGCAGGTTTGTGCTCGTCTTGTACAAATGTGCGTGGTAGACTCGTTGCGTGGTAACAGAACCGCCCGCCGCGCGGAAGGGGCGGAGTCAGCCCAGGGAGGTGCGGCGTGGAGGGTGAGTTCTTTCCGGATGTCCCCGGGCGGATTCCATTCGGCGGTCTCGATTCCACCGACCCGTTCGCATTCAAGGTCTACCAGCCGGACCGGCTGGTCCTGGGCAAGCGAATGGAGGACCACCTCCGGATCGCGGTCTGCCTGTGGCATTCCTTCAGCTGGCCGGGTTCGGACGTCTTCGGCTCCGGAACGTTCGATCGACCGTGGCTCGATGCCCGCCTCGACCCGATGCTCGCGGCCCGGGGCAGGCTGGATGCCGCCTTCGAGTTCCTGAGCAAGCTGGGCGTCCCGTTCTTCTGCTTCCACGACCGTGACGTCTCGCCAGAGGGCCGGACGTTTGCCGAGACGCAGGCGTACCTGGACGAAACGGTGGCGGCCATCGAGGGCCACATGGCCCGAACGGGCCTCAAGCTGCTGTGGGGAACCGCCAACCTGTTCGGCCATCCGCGCTACGCGGCGGGCGCCGCCACGAACCCGGATCCGGAGGTCTTCGCTTTCGCCGCGGCCCAAGTCAAGTCGATGCTCGAGGCCACCCATCGGCTGGGGGGCCAGAACTACGTCCTGTGGGGTGGCCGCGAAGGCTACGAGACGCTGCTCAACACGGACCTGGCCCGCGAGGAGGCGCAGCTTGCCCGGTTCCTGCACATGGTCGCGGAGCACAAGCACCGGATCGGGTTCCAGGGCACGCTCCTGATCGAACCCAAGCCCCAGGAGCCCACGAAGCACCAGTACGACTATGACGTGGCAACGGTCCTGGGACTTCCTGGAGCGCCACAAGCTGGAAGGCGAGTATCGGCTCAACCTCGAAGTCAACCACGCCACGCTCGCCGGCCACAGCTTCCACCACGAAGTCGCGCTCGCGCTCGCCCACGGGATGCTGGGCAGCGTCGATGCCAACCGGGGCGACGTGCAGAACGGCTGGGACACGGACCAGTTCCCGAACTCGGTCGACGAGCTCTCGCTTGCCGTGTACGAGATCGTTCGGGCCGGAGGGTTCACGACGGGCGGCTTCAACTTCGATACGAAGCTGCGCCGCCAGAGCATGGATCACGACGACCTGTTCCACGCCCATATCGGCGGTATCGACACACTCGCCCAGTCGCTCCTCGCTGCAGCGGCCATGATCGAGTCGGGCGAGCTCGAACGGCTGCGTACCGCGCGCTACGCCGGCTGGACGGGGGACCTGGGTCGATCGATCCTGAGCGGCGACGCCCTCTTCGAGGTGCTCGCCGGCCGAGTCCTGGCCGGCGAGATCGATCCGAAGCCGGTCTCCGGCCGCCAGGAGCGCCTGGAGAACGTGGTCAACCAACAGATCTGGGCGTCCAACCGGGGCTGACGCCGATGGCGTTCGTGCTTGGGATCGACGTCTCGACCACGGCCACGAAGGCCGTCCTCGTCGACGAGCGGGGCGTCGTCCGGGCGATCGGCACGTCCGGGTACGACTTCGTCAGTCCCCAGCCGTTGTGGAGCGAGCAGGAGCCACGGCTGTGGTGGGACGGGGCTCAGGCCGCGATCCGGTCGGTCCTCGCCTCCGGCGGGATCCGCGGCGAGGACGTGGCAGCCATCGGACTGACCGGCCAGATGCACGGGGCCGTCCTGCTCGACGCGGCGAATGACGTCCTTCGCCCGGCGATCCTGTGGAACGACCAGCGCACGAGCGTCGAATGCGACGTGATCCGCCGGGCCGTCGGGCCACAGCGGTTGGTCGAGATCACCGGCAATGACGCCCTCACCGGCTTCACGGCCCCCAAGCTTGTGTGGGTCCGGGACCATGAACCCGACGTCTGGCGGCGAATCGCCCACGTGCTGCTGCCAAAGGACTATGTCCGCCTCCGGCTGACCGGCGACTACGCGGTCGACGTCGCCGACGGAGCAGGTACCCTCCTGTTCGACCTCGCCGCCCGGACCTGGTCCCCGGAGGTCCTGGCGGCCCTCAACATCGACCCGGAGTGGCTGCCGTCGACCTTCGAGGGGCCCGCGATCACCGGCTCTGTGTCGAGCTGGGCCGCCGCCGCGACCGGGCTGCAGGCCGGCACCCCGGTCGTCGCCGGCGGGGGCGACCAGGCGGCGAACGGGGTCGGGGTGGGTGCCGTCGCGGCGGGCACGATGGCCCTCTCGCTGGGGACCTCGGGGGTCGTCTTCGCACCGACCGACCGGCCGATCTTCGATCCGCTCGGGCGGGTCCACGCGTTCTGCCACGCCGTTCCGGGACGCTGGCACCTGATGTCGGTGATGCTCTCCGCGGCCGGCAGCCTGCGCTGGTTCCGGGACACGCTCGCGCCGGGGATGGAGTTCGGCGACCTCGTCGCGGCTGCGTCCAGCGTGCCGGCAGGCAGCCAGGGACTGCTCTTCCTGCCCTACCTGTCGGGAGAGCGGAGTCCCCATCCGGATCCGCGTGCCCGCGGGGCTTTCGTCGGGCTGACGCTGGCCCACGATCGTCGGCACCTCACCCGCGCCGTGCTGGAGGGCGTGGCGTTCGGCCTGCGCGACGGCCTCGACCTGATGCAGGCCGCCGGGATGCCCGCGCCGGCCCAGATCCGGGCATCTGGCGGCGGGACGGCAAGCCCGCTCTGGCGCCAGATCCTGGCCGACGTCCTGGACGCGGAGATCGCCACCGTCGCGACGACGGAGGGTGCCGCGTACGGCGCGGCCCTGCTGGCGGCCGTTGGCGTCCGTTGGTTCCCCGACGTCCAGGCGGCGACCTCGGCGCTGGTGACGGCCACGCCGGTGGCCGGCCCGGGCCCCGACACGGAACGCTACGCCGAGCTGCACGACGCGTATCGCGAGCTGTATCCGGCCCTCGCCCCGAGCTTCCACCGGGCCTGATCGGGCGGATCAGACGTGGAGCTGGGCAAGCTCCTCGGTCGTCACTTCGTGGGGCAGCTTGCCCATGATGATCATTGCCAGGATCTCGTCGGCCGTGATCCCGACCTTCTCGACCGTGCCCACGATCCGGCCGTGGTACATCACGCTGACGCGGTCCGACAGGTCGAACACGTCGTGGATGTCGTGGCTGATCAGGAAGATCCCGATGCCTTCGGCCTTGAGCTGGCGGATCAGATCGCGGACCTGGGCCGTCTCGGCCGGCCCGAGGGCTGCCGTCGGCTCGTCCATGATGAGGATTCGGGCGTTGAAGTGGACGGCCCGGGCGATCGCCACGGATTGACGCTGGCCGCCGGACAGGGACTTGACCGGTGCCTTGAAGTTCCGGAAGTTCGGGTTCAGCCGGTGCATCACCTTCCGGGTGGCGGACTCCATCGCCCCGTCGTCGAGTGATCCCAGGCTCGTGGTCAGCTCGCGACCGAGGAACATGTTGGCGGTCGCGTCGATGTTGTCGGCCAGGGCCAGCGTCTGGTAGATGGTCTCGATGCCGTACGCCTTGGCTTCACGTGGGTTGGTGATCGTGGCCGGCTTGCCGTCGATCAGGATCTGCCCGGAGTCGGCCACGTGCGCGCCCGAGAGGACGCGCATCAGGGTGGACTTGCCGGCCCCGTTGCCCCCGACGAGGCCGACGACCTCGCCGGCGTGGAGATCGATCGTCACGTCCTGGACCGCGTGGACGCCGCCGAATGCGACGCTGATGTGCTCCATCGCCACCAACTGGGTGGACGATGGTGCCGCCTCGGGCATGGCCGTCGGTGCCGTTTCTGGGGCCGTCATCTCGTGTCCCTCCTGAGCCTAACGGGCCGATCGTCGGGTGAGCAGGCCGTCGAGGAAGACGGCACCCACGAGGACACAGCCGACGACGATGTCCTGGACCGGCGAATCGACCCGCAGGAGCAGCATGCCGGATCGCAGGGACTGCATGACGACGGCACCCAGGATCGCTCCGGGGATCGTGCCGACGCCACCGGAGAAGGATGTTCCGCCGATCACCGACGCGGCGATCACGTCGAGCTCGTTCTGCACGCCCAGGCTGGTCACCGCAGCGTTCAGGCGGGCCGTCGAGATTGTCGCGCTGACTGCGACCAGGATGCCGATCAGGACATAGGTTCCGACGATCGTCCGCCGCACGTTGATGCCCCCGAGCTCGGCCGCCTCGGGATTGCCGCCGATGGCAAACACGTAACGCCCGAAGCGTCGGCGCGTGGCAATGATCGTCATCACGATCGTGACCACGATCATGATCAGGACCGGAATGGCAATGCCCGTCGGGATCGACAGGCCGCCGGGCGGCTCGGTGATGGCGTGGGCGACGGCGTACTGGTGCGCCAGCAATTCCGGCCATAGGTAGGCATTGGCGATGGCCACCACGCCGAGAACCGCGGCACAGCCTGCCACCGCGACGGTGATCTCGGCCCACATGGGACGCAGCGGGAAGCCGTAGCCCCGGCGCTTGCGGCGGCTGTTGATCAGGCTGTACACGACGGCGACGCAGGCGATCGCGCCGAGGATCCAGCTTGGCCACTCGCCGAGCGAGCCGGTCGGACCTCCGCCCAGCAGCTGGAACGTGGTGTTCATCGGTGCCAGTGTCTGGCCCTGGTAATACTCGAACAGGAGGCCACGCCAGACCAGGTATCCGCCCAGGGTGACGATGAACGCCGGGACCTTGCCGTAGGCGACGATGATCCCCTGCAGGCCTCCGATCAACGCGCCCAACACGAAGCCGAGCACGATGGCAATCAGCCACGAGAATGGATTGCTCGGGAACCAGACGACCTGGACCATCGCCATCGTGTAGCCCAGGAAGCCCAGGAGCGAACCCACCGACAGGTCGATGTTGCGCGACACGATCAGGAGGGTCATGCCGGTCGCCATGATCGCGATCGACGAGCTCTGGACCGACAGGTTCCACAGGTTACGTGCCGTCAGGAAGAGGCCGCCCGAGATGATGTTGAAGCCGATCCAGATGACGGCCAGGGCCACGATCATGCCGAGCAGTCGGGTGTCGATCTCGGTGGCCGTGAGCACCTTGCGCAGCGCGCCTGTGGTGCTCGCGAGCAGCTTACGCGGCGATCGTGGGCTGCCCTGCCGGGCGGCCTCCTGAGTCGCGCGAGCCTCAGTCATGACCACGCCTCCCCGAATGCGCTTCAGGATAGGAAAAGCGCCCCGACGCCGCGGGTGATCCGCGAGCGTTGGGCGCTTTAGGCTACGAACCTAGGGCGAGGGTGCTAGCAGCCGGGAACCGAGCCGGCCGTGACGCCCTTGCACAGGACGTCCTTGGTGATCCAGCCCGCCGACAGGACGTCGTTGAGGTTGGTCTTGGTGATCGGGTCCGGCTTGAGCAGGATCGAGCTGACCGTGTTGCCACCCGGCGTGGTGAACGGCGTGGCGCCGCTGACCTTGTCGACGGTGGTGCCGTTGCAGAGCTGGATCGCGGCGGCGCCGGCGGCCGCGCCCAGGAGTCGGGAGTCCTTCCAGACGTCCACGGTCTGCTGGCCGAGGGCGACCCGGTTGAGGGCGGCGGCATCGCCGTCCTGGCCGGAGAGCGCAACCTTGCCGATGAGACCCTGCGCGGTCAGTGCGGCAGCAACGCCGGTGGCCATGCCGTCATTCTCGGACAGAACCGCGTCCACCTTGTTGTTGTTGGTGGTCAGGATCTGCTCCATCTCGGTCTGGGCCTTGCCGCCGTCCCAGTTGTCGGTGTACGTCTCGCCGACGTTCTTGATGTCACCGGACGCCACGGCGGCCTTGAGGATCTCGTCCTGGCCGGACTTCAGGAAGTCGGCGTTGGCGTCGGCCTTGTTGCCCTTGATGAACGCATAGTTGCCCTTGGGCACCGCGGCGAAGACGGCCCGCGCCTGCATCCGGCCAACTTCGACGTTGTCGAATGACTGGTAGAGGACCGACGGATCCTCGATCAGGCGGTCATAGGCGATCACCGGGATGCCGGCGGCCTTGGCCGTTGCCACGGACGACTTGATGGCGGTGCCGTCCTGGGCCAGGACGATCAGCACCTTGGCCTTCTGGGAGATCAGGTTTTCGATGTCGGACGTCTGCTGCGTGGCGGACGACTTGGCGTCAGTTCGAGACGTACACGGCGCCGGCGTCGGCCAGGGCCTTCTTGATCGCCGGCTCGTCCCACTTCCCCCAGCGCTCTTCCTGGTAGTTGTTCCACGAGACACCCACGACGCAGCCGGTCGCCATCAGGCCCGAGCCGCCCGGTGCGGTCGAGGTGCCTGGCGCCGTGGTCGCCGTGCTCGAACAGGCGGCGGCGGCCATTGCGACGATCGCCATGACCACTGCCATTCGCCGATAGAACATTCGATTCTCTCCTCCAACTTCGTTCCCGGATTGTGCGTGTTCTCGGGTTCAGCCTACGCGCCTCCCCTCAGCGCACTCCGGAACAAGGCCCGTCGTCGCGGACGTCGCGTCGGTCTGACCCGATCCTGTGCGCCACCACCTGAGCGAACCGGTGCGCTCCGCCGCGGAGGTTCCATCCCCAGCGGGACAGACAACAGCGGCGCGACGTCGGAGAGGCGGACTCCGCCCGTCAAGGGCGTGCTGATCGTACACGGTTCCGCAACCCGCGCGGTGGTGACTGGGCGGTCGGCGCTCCCGCCGGCCCGGAACTTCGCGGAGAACGTCCCGATCCTTGGCATTTCAGGCGCTCGCGAGCGCGCTGCTGGCCGCCCGAGATCGGAGCCAGCGAGCTGGGTCGGCCAGGAAGGGCTCGAAGGCCAGCTCGGCCGCTCCAATGAGCGAGGCATCGGCGCCTAGCGTGGCCGGGACCACCCGGACAGCGACGCGCGGAGCGGGCAAGGCGAGATGGTCGAGCTGGTGCTCAAGGACGTCGTTGACGAACGGGTAGATCCGGGCGAACGAGCCACCCAGCACGATCAGCGAGGGATTGAAGATATTGACGAGGCCGGCCAGCCCGGAGCCGAGCCAGCGTCCGACTTCGTCGATCGCGTGCAGCGCGAGCGGAGCTCCCGCCGTGGCTTCGCGCAGGACCGCTTCTGCCTCGGATCGACCGCCACCGGCTTGCCGGCCCGCCCGGACGAGGAGCGCATCCAGGCCTACCTCGGTCTCCCAGCAGCCGACCGATCCACAATGGCAGGCAATTCCCTGCGGATTGATCGGCATGTGACCGACCTCGCCGGCATATCCGGCCGCGCCCGTCAGCTGGTTCCCGCCGGTGATGATGCCGCCGCCGACCCCTACCTCGCCGGAGATATAGAGGAGGTCACTGACCCCGATCGCGGCACCCCGACGATGCTCGGCGAGGGCACCGAGATCTGCTTCGTTGGCGACGGTAATCGGCAATGACCGCCCGAGCGCCTCGACCAGCCGCTGGCCAAGCGGGACGTCCCGCCAGCCGAGGTTCGGTGCCATCGACACGAAGCCGTCGGTGCGCCGGACGACCCCCGCGACGGCGACACCAACGCCGAGGATTGCCTCGGGCGCGGTCGGCCGGCCAATGAGCGTCGACACGAGCTCGGCCACGGATGCCGCAGTGTCCTCGACCGAGACGTCGGTCCGCTCGCGATCGACTCGCAGGAGGTCCAGGACCTGCCCGCCCAGGCCCACGAAGGCTACGGCCATCGTATCGACCTCGATCTCGACGGCGATGACGCCGACCCGGTTCGGCTCGAGCCGGACGAGCGGCGAAGGGCGTCCGGGTGTTCCGAGCGGCGCGGCACGCTCTTCGGACATCAGCCCGGCTGCCACGAATTCGCGGATCAGGTGACCGATTGCGCTGCGGGTGAGGCCCGTGCGGACGACCAGCGCCGACCTGGACGCCGGACCGTCCGTGTGAAGCTCGCGCAAGATCGAGCTGAGATTGGCGCGCCGCACCGTCTCGCTTCGCTGTCCAACCGCTCTGAGTCCGACTGGCACCGGTTTTGTGTTCCTCTCTTCCAAATGCCTCGGACAGGGTCGTACACAACGACCGCGACGTCAAGTCTCCGAAATGCCCTGTGAACGGCCAGCGAGCCGGAGTTCGGGGCCAACCGGGATCGGCGCGGCTATCCTGAGGCGATGGCCAGCGTCCAGCTCCACCTCCTGCGCCACGCCCATGCCGGTGATCCCGCGAAGTGGCACGGGCCGGACGAGCTCCGGCCACTGAGCGCCCGCGGCCGCCACCAGGCCGAATCGCTCGGCCGCCACCTCGACGGCCTCGGCCAGCAGTTCGACCTGCTCGTCAGCTCCCCCTCGTCCGGGCCCGGCAGACCGCCGAGCTCGTCGGCGAGCGGCTCGGCCTGGCGGTCGTGGTCGACGAGCGTCTCGCGGGCGGGCTGGGCGTGGCCGGGCTCGAGGCCCTCCTGGCCGACCACGGCAACCCGGCCCGGCCGATACTCGTTGGCCACGATCCGGACTTCAGCGAGCTCGTCGCGAGCCTGGCCGGCGCGGAGCAGGTCCCGATGCGCAAGGGCGCCTTCGCCCGGATCGACATCGGCCGCCCGATCGAGGCGGGCGGCGGGGTCCTCGCCTTCCTCATCCCGCCCGAGCTGATCGCCAGCCACTGAGCGCCAGCGGTTGACTCAGGCCGGCGCGGCTGGAGGTGGCAAGGAAGTTGGCGAACCTGGTTCGCCCGCAATTCGTGACCTTCGGCCCTGGGACACCTCAGCAATTGCTGAGATGCTCAGTTCACGCTGACGCATCAGACGCCGGCCCAGGGACCTTCGAGGACCATGCAACCACAGCGGCCGTTACTTGTCGTTCCCCGCCTCGATCTGCCGGCGCCCGACGTCGCCGTTGCTACCGCCGTTTCGGTGCTCCTCGCCGACAAGACCCGGGCCGGGATCCTGCGCCTGTTGGCCGATGGTCCGCACTGTGTGTGCGAGCTGGCCTCGGCCTTGGGCGAGCGCGAGAACAACGTGAGCAACCACCTCGCCCGGCTGCGCGACGCCGGACTGGTCCGCGCCAGCCGGCATGAGGCGAATGCGCGGTTCCTGTACTACGAGCGCGACGAGGACGCTGTTGCTCGCGCCCGGACCGCCCTGCTCGACGTCCTCCGATGACCACGCTCGCGCTCCGTCGTCGCGAGGTTCCGCTGTGGGCCATCGTCGGCCTGGGAACAGCCGCCTGGCTCGTCGCCTGGTTGGTGAACCTGCCCGCCTCGGAGTGGGCCGCCTACGACCTGCTCGGCCTCGAGCGCGGCTCGCAGTTCGGCGACTCGGTCGCGTTCTTCCTGCTCGATGTCCCCAAGGTGCTCCTGCTCCTGACCGGGATCGTGACCCTCGTCTCGTTCCTGCGCTCGTTCGTCTCACCGGAGCGCGTTCGGACGGCCCTCGCGGGTCGGGGCACGCTGCCCGGGACCGCCGCGGCCGCCGGCTTCGGCGTCCTCACCCCGTTCTGCTCGTGCTCGGCCGTCCCCTTGTTCATCGGCTTCGTCGAAGCCGGCGTGCCGCTGGGCGTCACGTTCGCCTTCCTCGTGGCATCACCGATGGTCAACGAGGTGGCGCTCGTCCTCCTGTTCGGCCTGTTCGGCCCGGGCGTCGCGTTGCTCTACCTGGCCGCCGGCCTGACGGTCGCGATCGTCTCCGGCCTGCTCATCGGGCGGCTGGGGATGGAGCGCTACGTCGAGGACTACGTCTGGCAGATCCGGGCCGGGGGCGGCACGATCGAGTTCAAGCCGACCCTTGAGGATCGCGTTCGCGACGCCTGGCGCTCGACGACCGACATCGTTCGACGCGTCCTGCCCTACGTCGTGGCGGGCATCGCCGTCGGGGCGTTCGTCCACGGCTTCGTCCCGACCGACCTCGTCGTCTCGGTCGGCGGTCGCGCCAACCCGCTGGCCGTGCCGGCGCTCGTGGCGCTGGGCGTTCCGCTCTACAGCAACGCGGCGGGGACGATCCCGATCGTCGAGGCGCTCCTCGGCAAGGGCCTGCCGCTGGGCTCGGCGCTCGCGTTCATGATGGCCGTCACTGCCCTCTCGATCCCCGAGCTCGTGATCCTGCGCCGGGTGATGAAGCCCCGGCTGATCGCCCTGTTCGTGGCGATCGTCGCGTCCGGGATCCTGCTCGTCGGCTACGGCTTCAACCTGTTCCTCACCTGAAGGAGAACGTCATGCGGGTCATCGAGGTCCTCGGATCCGGTTGCCAGAAGTGCCAGTACACCGAGCGGATCGTCCGCGAGGTCATCACGGCGGCCGGGCTCACGGCCGACGTCCGGCACGTGACCGACGATGCCGAGATCGCGTCGCGCGGCGTGCTGTCCACGCCGGGCCTGGTCATCGACGGCGTCGTGGTCAGTGCCGGGCGCATCCCGACCCGGGAGCAGGTCGCTGCCTGGCTCGGCGTGGCGTAGCTGGAGACCAGGGCCAACCAGCCGCCGCGGCCCGGCGGGCCGGCCGGAGCTACGGGTTGAGGTCCTCGATCTCGCCGGTTGCCAGGAAGACGACGTCCTCGGCGATGTTCGTGACCCGGTCGCCGATCCGCTCGAGGTAATGGGCGGCGAACAGGATCCGGGCCCCGCGGTCGACGTTGACCGGATCGGCCCGCATCAGCTCGAGGACCTGGTCGAACGTGTGGTGGTACAGGTCGTCGATCGGGTCGTCGCCCTTGGCCACCTCACGAGCGGCAGCCTCGTCGATGTCGACCAGCGCCCGCAGGATGCCGTGGACCTGGAGCGCGGCCCGCTCGCCGATCTCGGGCAGGTCGACGTAGTTGCGCAATGGCGGCTCGGGGGCCAGCTTGCGGGCCTGCTTGGCGACCGACCCGGCGTGGTCGCCCATCCGTTCGAGCTCGTACGAGACGTGGTCGAGGGCGATCAGGAAGCGCAGGTCGCGGGCGACCGGCGACTGGGTCGCGATCGTGGTGGCGACCATCGTCGTCAGCTTGCGCTGCATCTCGTTGATCCGGGCATCGCCCCGGATCACCGCCGCGGCGGCTTCCGCGTCGTGGCGAACCAGGGCATCGAGCGAGGCCCGGATCTGCTCTTCGACCATCGCCCCCATCCGCAGGATGTTGTCCTTGATCTCGCGCAGCTCCCGGTCGAGGCCGTCACGCGATGGATGGGGAACCATGCTCGTGGGTGAGCCTGTTGGCCGGGAGCCTTCGAGGATCTCGTCGTGGCTAGCCATCGTCCCCTCCTCAGGGCTCATCCGAACCGCCCGGACACGTAGTCCTCGGTCAACTGGTTCTTCGGGTTGGTGAACAGCGTCCCGGTGTCGCCGATCTCGACGAGGTATCCAGCCCTGTCGTCCCCCATGTTGAAGAATGCCGTCCGGTCGCTGACCCGGGCGGCCTGCTGCATGTTGTGGGTGACGATGATGATCGTGTATTCGGCTTTCAGGCTCGACATCAGCTGCTCGACCTGGAGCGTTGCAACGGGGTCGAGCGCCGAACACGGCTCGTCCATCAGGAGGACCTTCGGACGCAACGCCAGTGTGCGGGCGATGCACAGCCGTTGCTGCTGCCCGCCCGACAGGGACGTGCCGCCGTGGCCGAGCTTGTCCTTGACCTCGTCCCACAGGGCTGCCTGACGGAGGCACTGTTCGACCAGCTCGTCCTGCGCGGACTTGCCCCTGACGAGGCCATTGAACCGAGCCGGAGCCGCCACGTTGTCGTAGATCGACATGGTCGGAAACGGGTTGGGCTGCTGGAACACCATGCCGATCGTGCGCCGGACGGCAGCCGGTTCAACCTGGGGACCATAGATGTCGACGCCCTCGTAGGTCACCGTGCCCGAGCTTCGCGCTCCCGGCACAACCTCATGCATCCGGTCAAGGCAGCGCAGGAGCGTGGACTTTCCGCTTCCTGACGGCCCGATGATCGCTGTGATTGCGTTCGCCCGGACGTCCATGGAAACATCCCGAACGACGCGCCGCGGGCCGTACCAGGCGTTCAGGTCTCGGATGGTGATCGCCAGGTCCTCTTCCTCGAGCGGCGCTGCGACCTCGCCCGCGATGGCGGGCGACTGGGCCTCGAGGCCCATGAGCGCCTCCGGCGACAGGCCCACGGTGTTGGACGTCTGGTCTGAACGCGTGGTCATCGCGAGCTCCCGGCTAGGCGTCTGCGGGCGGTAAGCCAGCGGCCCACCAGATTGAACCCAAAGACAATGATGATGAGGAGCAGTGCCGCTCCGAATGCCCGTTCGCGCGCGGTCGCGAAACCGGAGTTCAGGGCGTTCCTGTAGATCAACAGGGGCAGGGCCTGCATCGGCTGGTTCAGGTCGAGGGTGAAGAAGTTGTTCCCGAGCGACGTGAAGATGAGCGGCGCGGTCTCGCCGATCGCGCGTGAGACTCCGAGCAGGATCCCGGTGACGATCCCCGACATCCCGATCGGGACGAAGACGGACAGGATTGCTCGCCAGCGCGCGAGGCCCAGTGCCCGGGCGCCCTCGGCGATCGGACGCGGGGTTAGTCGCAGGATCTCCTCGGCCGAGACGGTCACCACCGGCAGCATGACGATCGCCAGCGCGAGGGAGCCGGCAAGCCCGGAGAAGTGGCCCTGGGTGACGACGACGCTGGCGTACACGAAGATGCCGACCACGATCGATGGCAGGCCCGCCAGGACATCGATCAGAAACCGCGCACCCCGGGCCAAACCGCCGCCGACCTCGATGGCGAAGATCGCAACGCCAAGTCCAAGCGGGACCGCGATCAGCGTCGCCAACCCGGTCATCTCCAGCGTACCGATCAGGGCATTCCGCACGCCGCCCCCGGTCGCGCTCAGATCCGCGGGCGGGTCCTGGATCAGGAAGTCGACGCTCAGGAGGGAGTGAATCCCGTTCACGAAGATATAGCCGAACACGGCAAGCAGGGGGATCAGGGCCACGACGAATGCGCCCGACGCCAGGATCACGAAAAGGCCTGCCTTGCGACGCCGGGCCGCGCTGGTCGGCGCAAAGACCTCCACCGGATCAGAAACCACTCCGCGAGCCCCCAGTGAACCGGTTGCGGATTGCGATGGCAGCACCGTTGACGATCACTGACATCACGAGCAGGACCGTACCGAGCGCGATGAGTGCTTCCGGGTGGAGTGTCTCGGTCGCTTCGTTGAACTCGTTGGCGATGACGCTCGCCAGGGTGAAGCCCGGGGAGAAGATCGATTTGCCGATGTTGTCCGAGTTGCCGATCACCATCGTGACGGCGATCGTTTCGCCCATCGCTCTGCCGAGCCCGAGGACAACCGCGGCCAGCAGCCCCGCCCGGCCGATCGGCAGCGTCACGGTCCGGGCAACATCCCAGCGGGTCCCGCCCAGGGCGAGGACCGCCTCTCGCTGGAGGCGAGGCGTTGAGGCGAATACCTCCGGGTGACCGCGGAGACGATCGGCACGATCATCACGGCCAGGATCACGCCCGCCGCGAAATAGCTGGCCCCCGGAGTGGGTGGACCGAAGAATGGCACCACCCGGCCGAGCGTTGCCGCGATGCCCTGCTCGAGCGGCCGCATCGCCGGGACGAGCACAAGGAGGCCCCACAGGCCATAGACCACGGACGGCACCGCCGCCAGGAGATCGACCGCGATCCCGAGCGGCGCGCGCAGTCGGGCTGGTGCCAGCTCCGTCAGAAGGAGGGCGATCAGCACCGAGACAGGCACCGCAATCGCGAGGGCCACGAGGCTCGTGAGGAACGTCCCGTAAATGAAGGCCCAGGCGCCATAGACCGTGAACGACGGCGCCCAGGTCACGCCGGTGACGAAGCCGATGATCCCGAACTTCTGGTAGACGGGCGAGGCGCTGATGAAGCTCTCGACCATCATGATCGCGAGGATCGCCGTGATCCCCGCGGTCAGCGCCAGGAGGATGGCCCGGAACGTCAGGTCGCCCGTCCAGCGCCGGCGATGAAGCCCACCAAGGCCCAGCCCTGTGTCCGGCATTCCTGCCAATTCAGTCATTGCAATTCGGTGCCCTCGATGTGGAACAGCGCCCGGGACGTGGATCCCGGGCGCTGCCTGCCGAGCTGACTAGGGGAGGAGCGGCGCCCCGGCCCAGTTGATCGACTTGACGACCGCCTCGTCCTGTGCGACGAGGTTGGCTGGCAAGGCGCCGTAGTCGAGCGGCGCAGAGTCCGCCTGGCCGTCGTGGATCGCCCACCAGATGAAGTCGACGAGGGCATTCGCCCGATCCTGGCTCTTCATGACCTTGGAGAGATCCTTGTAGACGATGATCCAGGTCGTTCCGGCGATCGGATAGCCCTGGGCCGCAGCGGTGTTGACAAGGTTAAACCGAAGATCGGGCGGGTACGACGGCAGGTTCGCCGCAGCCGCGATCGACGCCAGCGATGGGGTGATGAAGTTGCCGCTCTTGTTCTGGACATCGGCGAAGGGAATCTGGTTCTGGATGGCGTAGGCGATGTCAATGTAGCCAACGCCGCCATCGGTGCCCTTGATTCCCTGGGTTACGCCCTCGTTGCCGCTGGCACCCTGGCCCACCGGCCAGGTGACCGTCTTTCCGGCAGACTTCGTGGGATCACCCTGTCCGACCCCGGTCACCCAGGCAGGGCTGACTGCGGTCAGGTAGTTCGTGAAGATGCTGGTCGTCCCGGAGCCGTCAGATCGGTGGACGACGCTGATCGCGGTGCTTGGCAGCGTCACGCCGGGGTTGGCGGCGGCCAGCGCCGGATCGTTCCAGGTCGAGATCGTGCCCAGGAAGATGCCGGCGATGATGTCGGGGGTCATCTTGATCGGGGCCGCGAGGCCCGTCAGGTTGTAGGCCACCACCACGGCCCCGAAGGTCGTCGGAACCTCGACTGGCGCCCCGTTGGCCGCAGCCACGGACATATCCGCGTCGGACAGGAAGGCATCCGATGCACCGAAGTCAACCGTGTTCTGCTGCCAGTCCTTGACGCCAGCGCCTGAGCCCACGGACTGGTAGTTCACCTGTACGCCGCACTTCGTGTTGTAGTCGCCAGCCATTTTCAGGAGCAAGGGGTTGATGAACGTTGAACCGGCCCCGCTCAGCGTTCCATCGCCCTTGGTGCAGCGATAGCTGACGGGGGCGGATGATGACGGTGCGGTCGGCGCGGTCGATCCAGTGGCCGAGCTCGCAGCCGGGGCGGAAGACTGGGCCGGCGCAGTGCTCGGCGCCGTTGTCGCGCTGCTCGTGCACGCAGCAATCGCCAGCGTGGCGGCGATGGCGAGCGCGCCGAATCGTCAATTCCCGATCGTCAACGTAATTCCTCCTCGTGGGGGCGCGGCATGGGCGCCCCAGTCTTGGGCCTCCACGTACGAGCCTCGCGGAGCGCCGTCAACGGTCGGTTGCCGCTTTGTTAACAGTCGGGAGCAGGGGTTCCGGGCCTATGATTCGAGCATGCCTGCCGATCCGGCCGCGATGCTGGTGCCCGTCCGCCGAAGCGGGTTGCTGATCGCCGCCGAGGGCCTCGACGGGTCGGGCAAGTCGGCCACCGTGGACGGCCTGGCAGCCTGGCTCGAACGGCGTGAGCGGCGGGTCAAAGTCGTCACCTGGGAGCCGTCCGGGCGCGTGGGCCGGGCGGCCGCCGATCCCCGCTCGCGTCCCAGCCTGACCCCGCGGGTGGCCGCCCTGCTGGCCGCCGCCGACGCCCAGCGCCGGATCGGGCTGCGGATCGCTCGCCGCCTGGCGCGGGGTGAGGTCGTGCTGGCCGATCGCTACGCCTGGACGGCGATCGCCCGCGAGGCCGCCCGAGGCCTCGACCTCGACTGGTCGATCAACCTCCACCGGACGCTGCCCGCCCCGGACCTCGTCCTGTACCACCGAGCCGAGGCCGGCTCGGCGGTCGAGCGGGCGCTGGCGGGCCGGCCGCCGTCCGTCCGGTCGGCGGCGGTCGGGGCCGCCTACGGCAGCTTCGTCGAGCGTCTCCTCGCGGCGCTCGAAGCCCTGGCCGCCCGGGCCGGCGCGGACGTCGGGACCCCCTGGCCGACCCGCGTCGTCGAGCTCGACGCGCTGGCCGACCCGGCCGCCAACATCCGCCTCGCCCGCGACGCGACGCGCCTGGCGATCGAGGCCGCCGGAGGACGGTCGTGATCGCCGCGACCGCGCAGCCGCCAATCGTCGCTCCGATTCGGGCGCCGGTCGCCGCCCCCGGCGGCCACGGGCTGCCCGGCGTATTCATCGTGCTCGAGGGCACCGACCGAGCCGGCCGCTCGACCCATGTCCGGCGGCTCGAGCAGCACCTGCGCTACCAGGGTCGGGGCGTGACCCGGACGAGCCTGGCGACCTCGGTCCTCGCCGCCGAACCGATCCGGGCTGCGAAGCACGCGCGCCGGCTGGACCCGGCCGAGGCAGTCCTGCTCTACGCCGCCGACCTGGCCGAGCGGATCGAGCAGGTGATCCTGCCCTCGCTCCAGGCCGGCCTCGTCGTCCTCGCCGACCGCTACGTCTACACGCCGATGGCCCGAGCCGAGATCCGGGGCGTCGACCCGGACTGGCTCGACCGCCTGTTCGGGTTCGCTCCGCCACCGGACCTGGCCGTGCTCCTCGACGTCGACCCGGCCACGGCCCTCGCCCGCCAACGGCGGCACGGCCTGGATCGCTACGAGGCGGGCATGGACCTCGGCCTGTCGACCGACGCGCTCGTGAGCTTCCGCCTGTTCCAGGACCGGCTCCATCGCTGGTTCGAGGCCAGGATCGAGCGCTACGGCTTCGAACGGATTGACGCCCGGGGTACGCCGGACGCCGTCGGCGCCCGGATCGAGCCCGCGGTCGACGCGCTCTTCGAGCGGCTCCCCGGCCGATGAAGCCGTTCCGGATCGTCCACCTGTCCGACTTCCACTGCGACGGCAGCCCCGAGCTGCGGGCGGCCCTCGCCCGGCTGGTCGACCGGGCGATCGACTGCGATCCGGATCTCGTCGTGGTGACCGGTGACCTCAGTGCCGACGGCCGGCCGGCCGAGCTCGATGCGGTGGCCGCCGAGCTGGAGCGGTTCGGACCGATCCCGCGGGTCGTGACGCCCGGCAATCGCGATCTCGTGCCGTCGGTCGGTCCGCCCGGTGAGGCCCGACCGCTGCCGGCCGATTCCGACCTCGACTTCTTCCTGGCCCTCGAGCCGGCGCTCGGCTTCGGCTTCGACGACCCGCCCGCAGGGCGACCGTCGGGGCCCGACGCCGACCCGGACCGCCGCTTCTCGAGCCGGTTCGGGCGGCTCGACGGCCGCTACGCCGACGCACGGATCCAGCTGGTCGCGGTGAACTCAACCCCGCGCCTGCGCCCGGCCGAGCTCGAGCGGGCCGCCCACCGGCTGCGCCGCGCGCCGGCCGGCGCCCTGCGGGTCTTCGCCCTCCATCACGGCCTGCTGCCCGTGCCGGGCCGCAAGCTGCGCGAGGGCGATCTCGCCAACCGGGCCGGCGACCTGCTCGCGCTGCTGCTCGAGCTGCGGGTGGACCTGGTCCTTCACGGGCATATCCATCGGGCCCACGCCTGGCTCGTTTCCGACGGGCACCACCAAACGGTCGTGGCCAGTGCCGGAGCCCTGGTCAACGACGGCCGTCGTGACGCGAGCTTCAACGAGATCCTCGTCGAGGGTGGCAGACTGGAGGTTCGCCGCCGATCGGTCGCGACCGGTGTGGCCAGCCCGCTCTTCAGCTCGGGCCGCCGGGCCTGATCCGGATCGAAGCCCTGCCTGCGGCCGGTGCCGCCAACGGAGGAGAACGACGACGATGGCGAAGACCGAAGCCAAGCAACGGAAGCCGTCGAAGCGGGCGGCGACGAAGGCATTCGAACGGGCCTGGAAGCTCCTCGGCCGGCTCGAGGACCGGTTGACGGCCGCGCGTGCCGATGAGGCCCGCCGCCGGCGCCAGCTGGCCGAGGCGACCGGCCCCGACGTCGCTCGGCGCCAGGCCCAGCTCGATGCCGCGGTCGCCGCCGCCGAGCGGGCCGCGGCGCTCCTCACCGAGCTGTCCGAGCTGATCGCGGCCAATGCCCGGGCGCAGGCCGGCCAGATCGTCATCGACGTCGCCCACGATGCGGCCCAGGCGGTCAAGGCCGAGGAGCAGGCACGGACCGCGGCCAGGAACGCAGCCCTGGCGGCAGCGCCGAAGCCGGCAAGCAAGCCGGCCAGGCCCCAGGGGCGCCCGACCCGCGCTCGGACGGCCGCGCCGAAGCCGGCCGGAACCGGGATGCCACGCCGGTCAACGGGCAAGCCGGCGGTCGAGTCCGGGTCGACCGCTCAGGACGCGGCCGCTGCCCCGGCCACCGGTTCCACGCCGGCGCGTGCCCGGCGCCGGGCCGCCACGCCCCGGGCGGCCACGCCGGCGCGTCCGCGCACCCGGAGGTCCCTTCAACCCGGCCAGCCCGATCCCGACGACAACCCCGGCTGAGCCGGTCGGCGACGCGCCGGCGGTCGAGCCGCTGCTCGGGGCGGAGCCGGCCCCGCCGGTCCTCGGACCCGGCGCCCAGGTGCTGGCGGCCGTCGACATCGGCGCCAACTCGGTTCATCTCCTCGTGGCGGTGGTGACCGGCCATCGCCTCGAGCCGCTCGTCGACGAATCCGTCTTCCTGGGTCTCGGCGACCGGGTCGATTCCGTCGGTACGCTGGGGCCGACGAAGCGCGCCGAGCTCGCGGCGGTCCTCGTTCGCTACGCCCAGACGGCGCGCCGGCTGGGCGCCGACCGAATCGCGTTCGTCGGCACGGAGCCGATGCGCCGGGCGGGGGACGGCGCCTCGGCCGTGCAGGAAGTCGAGGAGGCGGCGGGTGTCCCCCTGTTCGTGCTCGACCCGCGCGAGGAGGCCGAGCTCACCCTCGTCGGCGTGACCGGCGGCCGGCCGATGACCCGCGAGCTGGTGATCGTGGATGTCGGCGGCGGCAGCAGCCAGATCGTGCGGGTCGGGCCGGACCATCCGCCGATCTCGATCGGGATCCGGCTGGGCGGGGCTCGGCTGACCGCGGCGTTCGGGGGCAGCGATCCTCCGACTTCCGCCGAGATCGACGCGATGCGCTCCGAGGCCGTCCGGGTCATCGGCGCCGCCCCGCAGGTTGAGGCAGCCGAGCTGATCGCGGTCGGGGGCACGGCCTCGAACCTGGTCAAGGTCCTCCCCGCGGCGGCCCTCGATCGCCGGCTCGACCGGCCCCGCCTGGAGGCCGCCCTCGAAGTCCTGCGCAGCGAGCCGTCGTCGTCGGCAGCCGAGCGCCACGCGATCAACCCGACCCGGGCCAGGCTCCTGCCGGCCGGCTCGCTGATCATCGAGGCGATCCTCGGCCACCTCGGAATCGACGAGCTGACGGTCTCCGAGGCCGGCGTCCGCGAAGGAACGGTCCTGGCCCAGGCGCACGCCGGCTTCGCCTGGCGCGACCGACTTGTCGCCCTGGCGCGCGGCTGGGCAGACCGAGACGGGGACCCGTAGCCGGATCCCCGTCGTCGGCTAGTCCAGCTTGGGCTTGCCGGGTTCGCTCGTCGGCGGCTTCGCCGCGGTCGTTGCCTTGGCCCTGGGCTTGGTCGCCGGCTTCGGCTTCGGCTTGGGCTTGGGCTTGACGTGGGTCTTCGGCTTCGGCTTGACGTGGGGCTTGGGCGGGGGCTGGAACGCCTTGGCCAGCACCTGCCAGTCGGCGGCCGCGCCGTTGTCGTAGCCGAGCGCCCACAGGCCGACCCCGGCCAGCCCGCGACTGCGGGCGAGGGCGACCTTGGCGGCCAGGGCCTTGGGCGAGTCGTAGTAGGTCTGGCGCCAGACATGGAGGTGCGGGTCGTAGACGGCGACCCAGGCGCTGGCCTCGACCGGGTCGTAGCCGCGTCGCGCGCCGGCCGGCACGGCGACCTTGCTGACCCGGATCGCGTAGACCGGTGAGCGGCCGTAGGCCGAGCGGGCCGGGGCGACCCCCGGACGGGCCGTCGACGTGGGCCAGCTCAGGCCGTAGTACGGCAGGGCCAGGACGATCCGGTTCATCGGCAGTCGGGCAGCCGCGAACACGTTGAGGGTCCAGGTCAGGCTCATCCCTCCGCCCCGCCGGACGAGCGGGTCGGTGCTCCCGATCGTCGTCGAATTCGCGCTGCGATAGTCGTAGCCCATGATCAGGACCCGGTCGGCGTGGCCGGCGAATGCCGCGGCGGCCATCGCCGCGCCGGCCTGGGAGGCGCCCACGGCCACGGTCACCCGGCCGATCCGGTTGTGAGCGCGAACGGCTCGCCCGAGCGCATCGACGAACCGGCTGAAATCGGGCAGGTCGCGCCGGTAGACGCTCTCGAAGTCGACCGCGATCCCGTCCAGCCCGCGGACCGCCATGATCTGGACGATCTGGCGGATCGCCCGGGCCTGGGCCGTCCGGCTGCGCAGGAATGCCCGGTTCTGGGCGAAGCCGAAGCTGGCCAGGGTCAGGTCGACCCGGTCGCCGGCGGCGTGAGCGGCCGTGATGACCTGGTTGGCGGCCGGGCTGGTCAGGCCGCGGTAGCCGGGCCACGTCCGGTCGACGCTGCCGTCGGCCTCGAGGCCGACGTCGAAGAACGCGACGGTCGTCAACAGGTCGTAGCGCAGGGCGCCGGCCGTCTGCTGCCCCTCGAGCCAGTAGGGCAGGAAGCCGTACACCTCGCCGGTCAGCCGATGGGCGACCTGCTTCGCGGTCAACGGTCGGAGGACAGGCGCCTTAGCGCTCGCGGCGTCCGCTCCGGTCACCCCGACGAAGGGCAGCATGACCGCCAGCGCGAGTCCGGCCAGGAAAGGTAGGCGGATCGTCTTCATCGGCCGAGGATGGCCGTTCGGACCGCACCGGACCACCCCACGATGGTCCCATCCCCAACGGGACCACGAATTCGGGCGGCGGGCGGGCCCGGCGCCGGGTGCTACATTCGCCGAGTCACAGCCGAAGGGGGCAGACCATTGGACATGTTCCGGCACCACGACCATCACGGCGATGACGCGACCGACCCGAACGAGCCGCACGAGTTCCTCGCGGCCGATACCTACGTCCCGATCGGCCCGTTCAGCGGCGGCGGAGCGGCGATTCGCGGCCTCCTCACGCCCGACACGGTGGCCACCGGCCGCGAGGACCGCTGCGCCCGGTGCGGGCGCCCGGCAGATGACCCAGCCCACGAGCTGCCGCTCCAGGGCGAGCTGCCGGGCACGGTCTAGAGGACGGCGACCGTCCGGCCCAATCCCCGCCGGAAGGTCAGCCCGGCGACGCCACGCCAGGCCGTGCCCACCGTCCGCTTCAGGCGGGCGACCTCGCGCTCCCGTGAGACGAGATAGCGGCCGATGGCCTGGGCCTCGGCCTCGCTCAGCTCGTTGCCCCGCTCGACCAGGAACGTGCGGGCCAGCGTCGCCGCGACCTCGGCATCGTTCATGAAGCCGAGGTGGTCCTGGAGGGCCACGACCCGGGCGATCAGCGGCGCGGCATCCTCGCCCAGCGGCTCGCGCACGAACTCGAGGGTGTAGCGCAGCCGCTTGGAGGCGATCCGGAGCTGGTGGAGGGTGGGCACGTCGGCCCAGCGCAGGACGGCCTCGTAGGCCCGGACGTGCTCGTAGGCGGTCCAGATCCGGGACGCGGCCGTGTCGCGGACACGGTGGGGGAGCGTCGTCTCGACCGGGCTGACGTCGCGCCCGGGCGTGGTCACGAAGTCGACGTAGTCGTCGACGAACCGGCGATGGCCCTTCGAATCGAGCTCGGCGACGAGCCGTACCCGGGCCAGGTCCCGATCCGCGCGCCAGGCCGCGATCAGGGGCGCCAGGCCGGCCTGGTCGGGTGAGCCGATCGCCGCGCCGTAGGCCTCGGTTGCCTCGATCAGGACGTCGAGATCGCGCACGCCGCCCAGGAGCGCGGCGAGCTCCCGCAGCCGGCGTCGGAACGTCCTCGTCCGAGGCGGTTCATAGGCATCGCCGAACACCCGCCAGGCGGCCCGCATCCGGCGCGTGGCGACCCGCATCCCGTGGAGCTCCTCGGGATCTGCGCCATCGCGCGTCCCGGGCTCGCGCGCCAGCATCCGGGCGAGGTGGAAGCGGAGCACCTTGCGACCAGCCTCGGCGTGGAGATCCTCGGCGGTCACCCCCGGGTTCTTGAGGGTCGGCAGGCGCTCGCCGCCGGCGCCCGGCTCGGCGGGCGCGACCTTGGCCGACCGCCGCCCCGGCCGGGGTTCGAGCTCCGGTTCGGGGAATTCGAGCGGATCGTCGGATGCCCGCGGCAGGTCGAGGATCGGCAGCAGCTCGTCGTCGACCTCGTCGTCCGGATCCACCGCCGCCGGCTCGTCCAGCTCCGGCTCGTCGGCCGCAGCTTCGTCAACCGCTCCGGGCTCGGCGACGATCGCTGCCGCCGCGGCCTCGGGCACCTCCGGCGCGGGCACCTCCGGCGCGGGCACCTCCGGCGCGGGCACGGCTGGCGCCCCGGAGGCGGCCGTGCGGGGCTGGACCACGGGGTCGGCCACGATCGGGGCGGCGACCGTCTTCGGGACGGAGGTCGACCGGGCTGCCGCGGTTCGCGGGCGGGCACGCGGCTTCGGCGGACGAGGCGGTGCCGGAGCGACCCGAGCCTCGGTCGTCGCTGGCGGCGGCACGACCGGCTGCGGGGCAGCCGTTGCCGGTACCGGTGCCTCAGCCGGTGGCAGGGCCGGTTCCGAGCGTGGCACGACCGGCGCCGGCGGCGTGATCGGGCGCGGCGCGCCAGCTGCGGTCCGAGCAGCCGTCGCCGCCCGAACCCGCGCCGCGGCGGCCATCGCCCGGGCGAGCTTCGAATCGACCGTCGGCGAGAGGCCCGGCCGGCCGTCGAGCAGCCCGAGCAGGGGACCGAGGGCCGACTCCGGCCCGCGGGTCAGCTCGGCTTCGAGCTCGGTGAAGCGCTCGACCGTGTGGCCGTCGACGACGATCCGGGCTTCGTCGAGGCTCAGCTCGACCGCGGCCTCGTCGTTGGCGAAGTCGCGCTTGCGCCGGAACTGGCGGATCGTCACGACCTCGAGCAATGGCAGGTCGCCGATGAGCTGGATCAGCCGATCGCGGGCGGCCGACGGCGGCCAGTCGGACGGCGGCGTTGCGGGATCGGCCGGGCCCTCGAGCTCCTCGCGCCGCCGAACGGCGCCATTGACCGAGCCGGGCGACTTGACGGTGAGCGTCACCTCGCCGGCCTCGGCCCGCAGCCGGACCCCGATCCGCTGGGCCTCGAGTCGCCCGTCGGCCGTGTCGAGGTAGGTGTCGTCGTGCTCGGCGATTCGGACCTCGCCCAGCGGCACGAAGCCGGCCAGTCGCTCGGCAGCCAGCAGTCGCTCGCCGATCGCCAGGTCGGCGACCTGGTACTTCAGCTCGACCTCGACCGGCCGGGCGGCGGTCACGCCCTTGGATCCAGCGATCCGGTGCCCAGCCCGGGACGGTGGGGCTGGCTGGCCACGGCGCTGTAGATCAGGGTCCGCTCCTTCATCGCCTCGAACGTGTCGATCGTGCCCGCGGCGTGATTGATGTCCTCCGTCCGGCGCCAGACGGCATCGTCGCCGAGCTGCCAGGAGCGGCGGTCGTCGGCCAGCATGGTGGCGATCACCTCGGCCAGCCGGGCCCGTGCCTCGGCGTCCTCGACCGGCACCACCGCCTCGATCCGCCGATCGAGGTTGCGCTCCATCAGGTCGGCCGAGCCGATGTACCACTCGTCCGCGCCGTCGTTGCTGAAGCCGAAGATCCGGGAGTGCTCCAGGAACTCGCCGACGATCGAGCGGACCCGGATCCGGTCCGAGACGCCGGGCAGGCCGGGCTGGATCGAGCAGATCCCGCGCACGATCAGCTCGACGTCGACGCCCGCGCTGCTGGCCCGATAGAGGGCCTCGATGCAGGCCGGGTCGACGATCGCGTTGACCTTCAGGACGATCCGGGCCGGCCGGCCCGCGGCGGCGTGGCCGATCTCGCGCTCGATCATCTCGATCACCCGGGTGCGCACGCCGTGCGGCGCGACGATCAGGCGCCGGAACGTGCGCTGGCGGGAGAGTCCGGTCAGGACGTTGAACAGGTCGGTGACGTCCGCCCCGATCTCCGGCCGGCAGGTGAGCAGGCCGATGTCGACGTACAGGCGGGCTGTCTTGGGGTTGTAGTTGCCAGTGCCGATGTGGACGTAGCGGCGGAGCAGGTTGCCCTCGCGCCGGACGACGAGGGCGACCTTCGAGTGGGTCTTGAGGCCGACCAGGCCGTACACGACGTGGGCCCCGGCGCGCTCGAGCTTGCGCGCCCAGACGATGTTCTGCTCCTCGTCGAAGCGGGCCTTGATCTCGACCAGGACGACGACCTGCTTGCCCCGCTCGGCCGCCCGGATCAGGTCGCGCACGATCGGCGAATCACCCGAGGTCCGGTAGAGGGTCTGCTTGATCGTCAGGACGTCGGGGTCGGCCGTGGCCTGGGCGATGAACCGCTCGGTCGAGGCGGCGAACGACTCGTACGGGTGGTGGACCAGGATGTCGCCGGC
This sequence comes from uncultured Chloroflexia bacterium, assembly GCA_963727055.1. Classification (GTDB taxonomy): domain Bacteria; phylum Chloroflexota; class Limnocylindria; order Limnocylindrales; family CSP1-4; genus Palsa-1033. Next base: position 74,332 of record CAVSEN010000002.1, on the reverse strand, counting down.
CCGGATCGCGGCGAACACGTCGACCGGCTCGTCGTCGTCGGGCGGCATGAGCCGGGGTGGCGTGACCGGGGTCCAGGTCCGGCGCTGGAGGTCGGGCAGGTCAAGGTCGGCGATCTGCCACAAGCCGGTCAGGTCGACCATCCCGCTGATGTCGTAGGCATCGTCCTCGGTCAGGCCGATCCCGTTGAGCAGCAGCCGGCGGGTCGCGGCCGGCATGCTCCGTTCGACCTCGAGCCGGACCGCCTCGCCGAAGCGGCGCCGGCGGAGCTCCTCCTCGATGGCCATCAGCAGGTCGTCGGCCTCGTCCTCCTCGATCGCCAGGTCCGCGTTGCGGGTCACCCGGAAGAGATGAGCCTCGATGATCTCCAGGCCGGTGAACAGGATGTCGAGGTTGTTGGCGATCACCTGGTCGAGCAGGACGAACGTCGTCGAGTCGACGTCCATCAACCGGGGCAGGACGGGCGGCACCTTGACCCGGGCGAAGCGGCGCTCGCCGGTCTCCGGGTCACGCAGGCCGACCGCGATCGACAGGCTCAGGGTTGAGATGTACGGGAACGGGTGGCCCGGATCGACCGCCAGCGGGGTGAGGACCGGGAAGACCTCTTCGATGAACCGCTCCCGGAGCCGGGCGTGGTGCTCGGGCACGGCGGCGTAGTCGACGATCCTGACCTCGGCCTCGGCCAGCTGCGCCCGGATCAGGGCGTAGGCAGCGCCCTGCTCCTCGACCAGCGCCTGGACCCGCGGGCGGATCGCCGCCAGCTGCTCCTCCGGCGTCCGGCCGTCGGGCGAGCTGCGAACGGCCGAGGCCGCGACCTGCTGGCGCAACCCGGCGACCCGGACCTGGAAGAACTCATCCAGGTTGGAGGCGAAGATCGCCAGGAACTTGACCCGCTCGAGGATCGGGTTGCGGTCGTCCTTGGCCTCGTGCAGGACCCGCGCGTTCCAGTCAAGCCAGGACAGCTCGCGGTTGAGGTAGGGCAGGGCGGGACGGCTCATGGACCGGCGTGCGCGGTGAGCGCGAGCGACCCGCTCGGGTCGAACGGCGGTCATTGGTAGGGCGTCTCCGTGGTGGCGAGCTGACGGGACATGCCGGCCCAGCGGGCCGGCATGCCAAGCGTAGCACGGGCTCCACCTCGCTCCGGAACCACCCGGATGTCAGTCCCCGGCCCGGGACCGCTGATCGGCCGGGGGCTCCCGGATCAGCCGTGGGGCGAGTCGACGTGGCCTTCGGCCACGTAGCGCCGGTCGCCGGTCGCCGGCTGGAGGTAGACCCGCATCCGGAGCCCGGTGGTGGGGTCGACGAAGACCTCGGTCGTGGCCCGGAATCCTGGTGCGAGCGCCCCGGCCGGCTCGCCGCCGCCGGGGCCCGGGGCCTCGTTGCGACGATCGGCGTCGACCGATCGATAGCGGGAGCGTTCGTAGAGCACGGCCAGCAGGATCGCGGCGCCGGCCAGGATCGTGATCAGGCCCGCCGAGCGATCGCCGTCGGTCAGGATCAGGCCGAGGCCGAGCAGGATCGTGATCGCCCCGGCGAAGGCAAGGATCACCCGGGCGGCGGCGATCATCATCGGTCGGGCTACTCGGCGGTCGGCGTGGCCGCGGCGTCGGGGACGAGGACCACGGCCGTCCCGTAGGCCACGATCTCGGACATGGTCTGGCCGATCTCGGAGCTGTCGAAGCGCATCGACAGGACGGCGTTGGCGCCCATCAGCGTGGCGTTCTGGACCATCCGGTCGATCGCCTGGCGGCGGGTGTCCTCGAGCAGCGTGGTGTACTCGTGGATCTCGCCGCCGACCAGCGAGCGCAGGCCGGCCGCGAGGTTGCCAGCCAGGCCCCGGCTGCGGACGACGAGGCCGAAGACATGGCCCTTCGTCTCGGCGACCCGGAATCCGCCGACGGTGGGGGTTGTGGCGATGATCACGATCGACCTCCTCGTTCCGCTTCCGGCCGGCCGGCCGGGGCGCGCTCATGACTGGCGTGATCGGTGGCTCCCAGGCTGGGCTGCCCGGCGGCCAGCCGGCCGGCCGTGCACTCGGCGCAGGGGCACATCTCGCGCAGGCTGGTGAAGGCGTAGAACCCGGTTTGATGGCCGTCGCCCCAGGTCGGGGCCACGGCGTACTGGCCGACCAGGGCGATGTCGACGAGGCGGACCTGGTCCGGCGTGAGGGTCGGCGCCGAATCGAGCCAGCCGGGCATGCCCGCCTCCCCCCGGCAGTAGGCGCATGGGCAGAGCCAGCGCAGCATCGTCGTGGGATAGATCGTGCCGTGACCGTCGCGCCACTCGATCGTGAGCGTGCCGGCAGCGCGGTCGGCGTGGATCCGGGCCGGGTCGGTGGCAGCTGGCATGCCCTGATGGTACGCGCCCCGCGACGGAAGCCCGGGCCCGGCTCGGGCGGGGCCCACGCTGGGACCTCTGTACTGCGGTCGGCGGATCGCCGCATGTGCGATCCTCGCCCGGATGACCCTGCTGATCGACGGCCTGTCGAAGCGCTATGGCCAGGTCGTGGCGCTCGACCGGGTCGGCTTCCGGGTGGAGCCGGGCGAGGTCTTCGGCTTCCTGGGCGCCAATGGGGCGGGCAAGACGACGACGATGCGGATCGTCGTCGACATCCTGCGCGCCGACAGCGGCAGCGTCTCCTGGCGCGGCCGGCCGAACACGGAGCTGCCGCGCCGGACGTTTGGCTACCTGCCGGAGGAGCGCGGCCTCTATCCCCGGATGCGGGTCCTCGACCAGCTCGTCTTCTTCGCCGGGCTGTATGGCGTCCCGTACGCGGAGGCCCGGCGGACCGCCCTCGACTGGCTCGAGCGGTTCCGGGTGACCGACCTGGCCGGTCGCCGGGCCGACGAGTTGAGCAAGGGCAACCAGCAGAAGATCCAGTTCATCGCGGCGATCCTCCACGACCCGGAGGTGGTCCTGATGGACGAGCCGTTCACGGGCCTCGATCCGGTCAACGTCTCGCTCCTGCGGGCCGCGTTCCTGGAGCTCGCCGCACGGGGCCGGACGCTCGTCTTCTCGACCCACCAGATGGAGGTGGTCGAGTCGCTGGCCGACGTGATCGCGATCATCGATCGCGGCCGGGTCGTGACCGGCGGGCCGACCCGCGACGTGCGCCGGCGCGCCGGTCGGCCCGTCGTCCGGCTCGGGATCGAAGGCGACCCGGAGCTGGCCTGGGCGGCCGCGCTGCCGGGCGTGAGCCGCGTGCGTCCCGGGCCGAGCGCCAGCGAGCTGTCCCTCGAGCCGGGCACGGATCCGCAGCAGATCCTCCAGGCGGCGCTCGCCCGCGGCGCGCGGGTGACCTGCTTCGAGATCGCCGACGCTTCGCTCGAGGACGTCTTCATCGAGCTCATCGGACGGCCGGCCGACGCCGGGACGAGCCAGGTCGAGGCGCCGCGACCGGCCGCCTCCGCGGCATGAGCCGGGAGCGCACGGCGTGACGACCGGCCACCCGGGCGGCGGGTTGCTGCCCAACGCCCGGCTCGTTGCCCGGCGCGAGTACGTCGAGAAGCTTCGCAGCCGCGCCTTTGCGGTCGCCACCCTGATCCTGATGGCTGTTGCCGTCGGTGCGGCCCTCGTCCCGATCGGCCTGCGCGCGATCGATCGCGGCCAGACCACCCGGATCGGGGTCGTGTCCGGCGACCCGGCGGTCACCGGCCGGGTGATCGGGCTGGTCTCCGCCTATCTCAATCCCGTCCCGCCCGGGGCCGATCCGGGGACCGTCCGGCCGCACTACGTCCTGAGCGAAGAGCCGAGCCTGGCCGCCGGCCTCACGGACGTCCATGCCGGCCACCTCGAGAGTGTGCTCGAGGTGGCGGCGGCGGCCGGCGGCGGCCTCGACTTCACGTTCCATGGCAACGATGGTCCGACCAGCGCCACGATCCAGCGGCTCCAGGTCGCGACGTTCGGAGCAGCGGTTGTCGAGTACTCGCAGGCCCTGCCCCACACCGGCGCCGGTCCGGCCTTCCACGTGCCGTCGTTCGCCGTCGAACCGACCGACCTGGGCCCCAGCGTCGCCGCCGTCGACCCCAGCCTGATCGGCAGCCGGACCCTGCTGGCCTCGATCCTCGTGGTCCTGATCTTCATCACCCTGACCGTCTACGGGATGTGGGTCGCGACGAGCGTGGCGTCGGAGAAGGCGAGCCGGGTGATGGAGCTCCTGATCAGCGCGGCAACCCCGCGCCAGCTGCTCGTGGGCAAGGTCGTCGGGGTCGGGGCGGCCGGCCTGACCCAGTACCTGGCGATCCTCGTGCCGGCGACGATCGTGCTCGCCCTGCAGGACCCGATCGCGACCGCCCTGATCGGACCGGCCGATCCGGGCGAGGCGCCGCTGGTCGGGCTGACCCTGCCGATCCTGCTCGCGTTCGGCGCGTTCTTCCTGCTGGGATTCCTGCTGTACGCGTTCGTCTACGCAGCGGCCGGCTCGCTCGTCAGCCGCCCGGAGGACATCCAGCAGCTGGCCATGCCGCTCAGCTTCGTGTCGATGGCCGGCTACTTCGCGGCGATCTTCGGGATGACGGCGATCAACTCGCGGCTGGTGGTCGTCCTGTCGTACATCCCGTTCTTCAGCCCGTACGTGATGCTGTCGCGGGTGATGCTCGGTCACGTCGATCCCTGGGAGATCGCCCTGGCGCTCCTGCTCCTGCTGGCGGCGATCGCCGCCTCGATCTGGATCGCGGCCCGGATCTACGGCGCCGGCGTCCTGCTCTACGGGCAGCGGCCGGGCTTTCGGACGTTCCTGCGGACGGCGATCCGGCCCGGCGGCTAGGGTCCGGGATCGTCGAGGGGCAGGCGGCGGATCAGGGCCAGGATCGGGCTGCTCGACGCCTCACCGCCCTCGGGCGCCTCGCGCCCGGCCTGGTTGGCTCCGGGCCGGATGGCGATCAGCCGCCACAGGCTGCTCCTGACCCCGGCGAGGTACGGGCTGCGTCGGTCGCGGGCCAGGACCCAGGCGACGCCCTGGTCGGCAGCGGCCGCGCACAGGGCTCGACCCTCGCCGGCGATCTGGGGCACGGGCACGACCGACAGCGACGGCTTCAGCAGGCGCCCCAGCCGCGAGCGGCGGCGCTCGAGCGGCTCGGCCTCGAGCGAGCGGCCATCCAGCCAGAGCAGGTCGTAGACCAGGAACGCGAGGCCCGGTCCGGGCCGGCCGGCGAGCCGGGCAGCGAGGCCGGCCTCGTCGAGTCGACCTGCGTCGTCGACTGCCACGAGCGTGCCGTCGAGGATCGCCGGCCGGCTGCCAAGGCGCTCAGGCAGGTCGGCGATCTCAGGCACGAGCTCGGTCAGCACGACACCGTCGGCGCTGAGCAGGCGCAGCTCGAGCGGATCGGATGCCGATGGATCGTCCCTGGATGGATCGTCCCTGGCGCCGGCCTCGGCTGTGTCGCGCCCGACGTAGGCGAGCACCCGCTCGCCGCCCCACCATGGTTCGAACAGGACCTCGGGATCGTCGAAGGGCGCGTCGGCCGGCTGGGCAAACATCGGTCGGAGCGGAGCCGGCCAGCCGGCCGGATCGGGCTCGAGGCGCAGCGAGAGCTGATCGGCCATCCGCCCGATGGTAGCGGTAGACTCGTTCGATGGCGCGTATCCCTCGACCCGACGACTACTACCGCTTCCGGATCCCGTTCGACCCGCAGCTATCGCCCGGCGGCGAGCGGGTCGCGTTCACGGTCCAGTCCGTGGCCCCCGGCCGCGACGGCTATCGCCACGCGATCTGGTCGGCGCCGTTCGACGGCTCGGGACCCGGTGAGCCGCTGACGATCGGCAGCAAGCACGACACCTCGCCCCGCTTCGCGCCGGACGGCCGGACGCTCGCCTTCCTGTCCGATCGGCGGCTGGCCGTCGAGGAGGAACCGGCGGCGGCCAAGGATCGCGAAGACGGCGTCCAGGTCCACCTCCTGCCGCTCGACCGGCCGGGCGAGGCTCACCGCCTGACGGACCTGCCGCGGGGCGTCGAGGAGCTGGCCTGGTCGCCCGATGGCAAGCGATTGGCCGTGGTCAGCTCGTCCCATGGCGCGACGCTCGTCGAGGACGCCCGCCGGCGCGGCCGTCCGGCTCATCCGCCGGCCCCCGGCGATGCCCCGCTGTCCGACTTCCACTACGTCGATCGGCTGCGGACCCAGTCGAACGGCGCGGGCTGGGTCTACCACCGGGTCACCCGGCTATGGGTCGTCGACGTGGCGACCGGGGCCGCGAAGCTCGTCCACGCCGGCCGGGCGCCGGTCGGCGAGCCGGTCTGGTCGCCGGACGGCAGCCGGATCGCGTTCAGCGCCGACCGCGGGCGGGATGACGACCTGGGCTACGGCGGCGACATCTGGGTCATCGAGGCCAGTGGCGGCCGGGCCGTACGGATTACGGGCAGCACCACGACCCGGGTGGCCGGCCGGGGCGTCTTCGGCTCGCCGGCCTGGCTGCCGGACGGGACGACCCTGGCCGTCCTCGGTCATCGCTGGCCGGCCGGCTCCGGCAGCCGGGCCGATGTCTGGCTGATGGCCGCCGACGGCTCGGATTCCGGGCCGCAGGGTGGCCGCAACCTGACCGCCGCCGCCGACCTCGTGATCGATTCGGGGATGAACAGCGACGTCACGATCGGTGAGGCGAACCGGATCCAGGTCGGCCCGGACGGCCGATCGGTTTACTTCAGCGCCCCGGTCGAGGGATCGTTCGAGCTGTGGCGGGTGCCGGTCGACGGCGGCCGGGTCGAGCGGCTGACCACCGGCCGGCAGTACTACTCGGCGTTCACCATCGGGGCCGGGCCCCGGGGCAGCGTGCGAATCGCCGCGATCCGCTCCGCCCCGACCGAGCTGCCCGACGTGGTCGGGCTCGAGCTGCCCGCCGGGCGGCTGCGTGGCTCGATCGACCACCGGACGCTGACCGACCTCAACGCCGAGATTCGCAACGACGTCACCCTGGTCGCCCCAGAGGCCCGCTGGAACGAGGTCGACGGGCGGCGAATCCAGGGCTGGTACTTCCCGCCCAACCCGGTCGGGCCCGGAGCGCCGCGCGATCCCGCCCCGCTCGTCGTCGAGATCCACGGCGGGCCGCACACGCTCTATGGCTTCAGCCCGATGTGGGAGTGGCAGGTCCTGGCCGCGGCCGGGATCGGCGTGTGGGCCGCCAACCCGCGGGGCTCGCAGGGCTACGGCGAGGCATTCAACGGGGCGAACTTCAAGGACTGGGGCGACGGCCCGATGCGCGACATCATGGCCGGCGTCGACAGCCTGATCGCCGAGGACCGGGCCGATCCCGAGCGGCTGGGCGTGACCGGCGGCTCGTATGGCGGCTACCTGACGAGCTGGATCGTCGGCCACACCGACCGCTTCCGGGCCGCGATCACCTGTCGCTCGGTCAACGACCTGACCAGCCAGATGTCGACCGGCGACATCGCCGGGCCGAGCTTCGGCCGGCTCGAGTTCGGCGCCGCGCCGTGGGAGGACCCCGACCTCTACCGCGCCCAATCGCCGCTGACCTACGCCAGCCGGATCCGGACACCGCTCCTGATCCAGCACTCGGAACGCGACCTCCGGACGCCGATCGGCCAGGCCGAGGAGCTGTTCACCGTCCTGCGCTCCCTTCGCCGGCCCGTCCGGATGATGCGGGTGCCCGACGAATTGCATGACCTGACCCGCTCGGGGACGCCGTTCCGGCGGGTCGAGAACGCCGACCAGATCCGGGCCTGGTTCGCGCACTTCCTCGTCCGCGGCCGACGCGACCTGCCGCCCCTGCCCCGCAACCGGGCCGGGCTGTAGCCCGTGACCACGGTTCGCACCCGGCCCGATTCGGCTGCCCGGGATAAGGCGACCGAGCTGATCCGCTCGTTCGACGCCCGGGCCGGATCGCTCGGCAACCTCCTCGGGCGGGTCACCCCGGTTGACCAGGTCGGCGTGGAGGAACGGGTCGACGCGCTCAAGCGCCGCTCGATCAAGACCAGTGCCAAGCTCTGGGCGCTCGACCTCGCGATCCGGATGATCGACCTGACGACGCTCGAGGGCAAGGACACGCCGGGCAAGATCCGGGCCCTGTGCGCCAAGGCGATCCAGCCCCTGCCCGGCGATCCGTCGATCCCCCATGTCGCGGCGATCTGCATCTATCCCGCCCTGGTGGCCGAGGCGAAGGCCGCCCTCGGCGCCTCGGGTGTCCGGGTGGCCAGCGTCGCGACCGGCTTTCCATCGGGCCAGACCTTCCTCGACCTGAAGCTGGCCGAGACCCGCCAGGCGATCGAGGCCGGCGCCGACGAGATCGACATGGTGATCGACCGCGGGGCATTCCTGGCCGGCGACTACGCGACCGTTTTCGAAGAGATCGTGGCGATCAAGGAGGCCTGCGGCGAGACCCACCTCAAGGTCATCCTCGAGACGGGCGAGCTCGAGACGTACGACAACGTCCGCCGGGCGAGCGTACTGGCCATGGCCGCCGGCGCCGACTTCATCAAGACCTCGACCGGCAAGGTGACGCCGGCCGCGACCCTCCCGGTGACCCTGGTCATGCTCGAGGCGATTCGCGACTTCGAGCGGGCGACCGGCCGAGCAGTGGGCATGAAGCCGGCCGGTGGGATCCGGGTCGCCAAGGAGGCGATCCAGTACCTCGTCGTCCTGTACGAGACGCTCGGCCCACGCTGGATGACCCCCGAGCGGTTCCGCTTCGGTGCCTCGAGCCTGCTCAACGATGTCCTGATGCAGATCGAGAAGCAGCGTACCGGCCGCTACCAGGGCCCCGACCACTTCAGCCTCGACTGAGGGTCTGTTCCGGGCGGCACCGGGCCCAGTGTCGCGACCGGCCGGCTTCGACTGACCCAGACTTCGCAGGAATTCCGCCCGCAGCTGCCGTATCGTCGAGTTCCGCGTCCGCCTGGACGTCATGGCCAGCACGGCTCGTCCCGCCCTGCACGAGTCGAGGCGCTTGAACGGCTGTTTCGACGGCCACCCGGTTCAGGCTCGCCGCAAGGCGCCTGGGGGCGGAATTCCGACGAAGTCGTCGCGCCGGCCAGCTGGCGCCGTCAGCCTTCGGCCCGGCGCGATGCGCGATACCAGGGAATCGTCAATCGCTCGGCCACGCCCACCAGCAGCCAAAGCCCGAGGGTCAGGACCGCGGTGACCAGGATCGCCCCGAACACGAGGTCGGTCCGGAACAGGTTCTTGCTCAGGATCATCCAGATCCCGAGGCCGTTCACGGCCCCGACCTGCTCGCCGAAGATCGCCCCGATCATGGCGTAGGTCACGGCGATCCGGAGCCCCGTGAAGAACGACGGCAGGGCACCGGGCAGGCGCAGCTTGAGCAGGATCTGGGCCCGCGAGGCGCCCATCGTCTCGAGCAGGCTGGTGGCGTCGCGCGGGGTGCTGGCCAGGCCGTCGAGGAGGGCCACGGTCACCGGGAAGAACGTGACCAGCACGACCACCAGGACCTTGGGCGCGAGGCCCAGCCCGAACCAGATCACGAGGAGCGGCGCGACGGCCACGATCGGGATCGTCTGGCTGGCGACGAGCAGGGGATAGATCGCCCGGCGGATCCAGCCGATCGAGTCCATGGCCAGGGCGGCGAGCACGGCGAAGACGACCGAGACCGAGAAGCCGACGGCGGTCTCGGCCAGGGTCGCCAGGGCGTGGCCGGCGGCGACCCCCCGGGCGTCCCACAGCGCGCCCAGGATCCGGCTCGGAGCGGGCAGCACGATCGGGTCGATCGAGAAGACCCGGGCGACGAGCTCCCACAGCGCGACCAGCCCGCCGACGAGGAGCAGGCTCGGCAGGCCACGCCGCACGGTCGTCACGGGCCGCCTCCCCGCCTCGGGCCGCCTCCCCGCCTCGGGCCGCCTCCCCGTCGCGGAGCCTCGATCACGGCAGGTAGGCGTTCGTGAAGTAGGTCGAGAAGTCGGGTCGGCTGGCCAGTGGCTTGCCGTCCGGCCCGGCCAGGACGCCCAGGTCGTAGAGGTAGCCCGAGGATGCAGCCCAGGTCGTCAGCGTCTGCGGCCCGACGACCCCCGCTGCGTCGACGTACAGCTTCTGGGCGGCGAGGAAGTTGGCACTGTCGCGGGGCAGGGCCGGGTTCGCGTCGAAGACGCCCGGATTGGCGGCGATCAGCTCGTCGGCGGCCTTCGTCGGGTCGCTCGCCGCGAGCTCGAAGCCGCGGACGGTGGCGGCCAGGAACCGGCGGGCGACGTCGCCGTTGGCGGCCAGCCAGGCGTCGTTGCAGACGAGCACGACGGCATACTCGTCGGGCAGCCCGTAGTCCGTGAAGGCGAACGTACGGAGGGCGATCCCGCGCTCGTGCGCCTCGATCGCCTCCCAAGCGCTGAAGGTGATCGCCATGTCCGCCTTGCCCGAGTAGAGCGCCTCGTAGGCCGCCGTGTCGAGGGTCACCGTGGTGAAGACGCCCTTGCCGCCGTCGGCCTTGATCACCGCGGTCAGGAGGGGACCCTCCTGCGGCGACCCGAAGCCGGCGTAGACCTTGCCGTCCATGTCCCGCGGCCGGGTGATCGGGCCGCTGGCCAGGACCGCAATCTCGCTGGCCATGTGCTGCAGGATCGCCATGACCGACTGCTCCTTCTCGCCGGCCGCGATCGCGAACGTCGCGCCTTCCTCGGTGCTGATCCCGCAATTTGCCTGGCCGGCGCCGACGAGGGTCTCGGGGTTCGCGCTGGCATAGGGGATGAACTCGAGGTTGATCGCCTCGTCGGCGTACCAGCCGTTCTGCTGGGCGACGTAGAAGCCGGTGTGGTTCGTGTTCGGCGTCCAGTCGAGGGCCAGGGTCACCGTCGCCGTGGCCGGCTTCGGCGTGGGCGACGGGGTGGCGGCCGAGGGAACCGGAGACGCCGCTGGCGAGCCGAGATTGCCGGGCGCAGTGGGACCGATCGTCGGCAGCGGGCTCGGGCTGCTCGAGCAGGCGCCGGTAATCAGGGCGATGACGGCCGCGAGCGACCACAGCCGGCGTGAATGGGCGGACATGATGACCGTGACTCCTCGCTGGAACGATGAACGCCGCCCCGGGTCTGAACGGGACGGCGTCGAGTCGACGGTTGGCCTGCTCCCTACGCCGGTGTCAGCCGGATCAGGTTCGGCGGGTCTGTGGTCGGACCACACTCTCAGCGCGCTGGCGCTCCCCGGAGGCGTATGCAATTGGGCCGATCTTACAACCGTTCGCGCCAGGCGCCTCTTGCCGGTTCCCGCGCCGGCCCCCGAGCGGTTCCCGCGCCGGCCCCCGAGCGGTTCCCGCGCCGGCCCCCGAGCGGCTCCCGCGCCGGCCCCCGAGCGGCTCCCGCGCCGGCCCCCGAGCGGCTCCCGCGCCCGGCCCCCGAGCGGTTCCCGCGCCGGCCCCCGAGCGGCTCCCGCCCGGTTATCTCCGCGGGAGATCAAAACGCGGGAATCCTCCGGTCCGCCGCCGGGCTGAAGCCTCGATTCGCTCGATTCGATCTCCGGGGAAGATCGAATTGCGGGAACAGCCGTTGATCGCAGATCCAGCAGCGGCCATTTGGCCCTTTCCATCTCCCACGGAGATAGAGTCACCGGTTGGCACGCCGTCGCCGCGACCGGCGTGCCCGCTTCGAGGCAGCGAGACCCGGTGTTCGCGGGAGGCGAACAGGACGCCGTGTTGGACGGGCGTGCCCAGGTCGAATCCTGCGCGTAGACGCCGATTTCGGCCGGAACGTTCGCCGGGTGCGAACGGATCGACGAGAAGGTCGGTCGATCGGGAGAGGATCGCTCCATGGACAGGGCCGTTCGGGCCGTGTGTTCGCGTGAGGCGAACGGCTGGGTCGCGATGCCCCCGTGACGTAGGCCTCGCGCGAGCCCCCATGCACGACGGGCTAGCCACGCACGCCGGCCAGACCCCCAGGCGGGCCTACCCGCGCGCGGGGTAGGCCAATGTCGCATCCGGTGGGACAAACAGCAGGAATTCGCGCCGGCTCCTGGCCCGCGAGAGCTGCGCGACGGCTCGGACACGCTCGGCCCGAGCGTGGGTCGGCTTGACGCGGGGTTCGGATCAGCATCCCACTGATCGAATTCCGCGTCGGAAGGCCGATTTGTCCCACCGGGCGTGACAAACGCCAGCCAGGGCGGCGGACCGCCGCCCCGAACCCGCCGCCATCGCCCCGAACCTCCCGCCCCGCCCGCGCCGCCGGCCGCCACGGGACCGAACCCGCCGCCCCGAACCCTTCGCCCCGCCCCGCACCGGCCGCCCCGCCCCGAACCCCCGCCACGGGACCGAACCCGCCGCCCCGCCCCGAACCCGCCGCCCCGCGCCGCCGGCCGCCCCGGGGCCGGTGCCCCTCAACCGGTCGGCCACGGGGCGGATGCCATAATGGCGGGGATGGCCACCGAGACGAAACCGAGCGCGCCGGTCCCGGCACCGATCGCGAGGGACGGGGGAGCCCCGAACAGCTGGGGGCTGGGCGACGGCCAGGCGATCCCCTGGGAGTACGCCCCGGCCCCCGAGTCGCGCGAGATCGTCACGATCCGCGAGCGCTACGGGCTGATCATCGGCGGCAAGGAGGTCGCCGCCTCGGACGGCGCGACGTTCACCACGATCAACCCGGCGACCGAGGAGCCGCTGGCCGAGATCGCCCGGGCGACCGAGGCCGACGTCGACACGGCCGTCCGCGCCGCGCGCCAGGCCCAGACGAAGGTCTGGGGCAAGCTGCCCGGTCGCGAGCGGGCCAAGTACCTCTTCCGGATCGCCCGCCTCCTCCAGGAGCGCTCGCGCGAGTTCGCCGTCCTCGAGACCATCGACTCGGGCAAGCCGATCAAGGAGTCGCGCGACGTCGACGTGCCCCTGGCAGCCGCCCACTTCTGGTACTACGCGGGCTGGGCCGACAAGCTCGATTACGCCTTCCCGGGCCGGGTCGCCCGGCCGCTCGGCGTGGCGGCCCAGGTGATCCCCTGGAACTTCCCGCTGCTGATGCTCGCCTGGAAGATCGCCCCGGCCCTGGCCGCCGGCAACACCGTCGTGCTCAAGCCGGCCAGCACGACGCCGCTAAGCGCCCTGCTCTTCGCCGAGCTCTGCCGGCAGGCCGACCTGCCGCCCGGCGTGGTCAACATCATCACCGGCCCCGGCGAGATCGGGATGTCCCTCGTCACCCACCCCGATGTCGACAAGGTCGCCTTCACCGGCTCGACCTCGGTCGGCCGCAAGATCGCCCAGGGGATCGCCGGCCAGGGCAAGGCGCTGACCCTGGAGCTCGGCGGCAAGGCGGCCAACATCGTCTTCGACGACGCCCCGCTCGACCAGGCCGTCGAGGGGATCGTCAACGGGATCTACTTCAACCAGGGCGAGGTGTGCTGCGCGGGCAGCCGCCTGCTCGTCCAGGAGTCGATCGCCGAGCTGCTGATCGCCAAGCTCAAGGACCGCCTGTCGACGATCCGGGTGGGCGATCCACTCGACAAGAACACCGACGTCGGGGCGATCAACAGCCGGGCCCAGCTGGACAAGATCACGGAGCTCGTGGCGGCCGGCGTGGCCGAGGGCGCCGAGCTCTACCAGCCGGCCTGCGAGCTGCCCGGGCGGGGCTTCTTCTTCCGGCCGACCCTGTTCACCAACGTCGCCCAGAGCTACCGCATCGCCCGCGAGGAGATCTTCGGGCCGGTCCTCTCGACGATCACCTTCCGGACACCGGAGGAGGCGATCGAGAAGGCGAACAACACGCCCTACGGCCTGTCGGCGGGGATCTGGACCGACAAGGGCTCGCGGATCCTGATGATGGTCCAGCGGATGAAGGCCGGGGTGGTCTGGGCGAACACGTTCAACAAGTTCGATCCGACTTCGCCCTTCGGCGGTTACAAGGAGTCGGGCTACGGTCGCGAAGGCGGCCTGCCGGGGCTGCAGGCCTACCTGCGGCTCGAGGACCGCTGAGATGCCTGGCGTGCGGATCGGCGGGACGGACCGGATCGACGTCCGCAAGACCTACAAGCTGTACATCGGCGGGGCGTTCCCGCGCTCGGAGTCGGGCCGGACCTACCTCGTCTCGAGCCCGAAGGGCGACGAGCTGGCCAACGCCGCCCGGGCGTCGCGCAAGGACCTGCGCGATGCGGTCCGGGCCGCTCGCAAGGCGTTCGAGCCGTGGGCCGGCCGGACGGCCATGAACCGGGGCCAGGTCCTGTACCGGGTGGCCGAGCTGATGGAGGGCCGGCGCGACCAGTTCACGGCCGAGGTGGTGGCGGCCGAGGGCGTCTCGAGCCGGCGGGCCGCCGCCCTCGTCGACCAGGCGATCGACCGCTGGGTCTGGTACGCCGGCTGGGCCGACAAGATCAGCCAGGTCCTCGGATCGACGAACCCGGTCGCGGCGCCCTACTTCAACTTCACGATCCCCGAGGCGACCGGCGTGGTCGGCCTGGTCGCGCCCGAATCGAGCTCGCTCCTCGGCCTGGTCAGCCGCCTGGCCCCGATCCTGGTCGCCGGCAACGCGACCGTCGTCCTGGCGTCCGAGTCGCGCCCGCTGCCCGCCGTCACGCTCGGCGAGGTGCTCGCCACGAGCGACGTCCCGGGCGGCGTCGTCAACATCCTGACCGGCCTCAAGACCGAGCTCGTGCCGGTCCTCGCCGCCCATGTCGACGTCGACGCCCTGGACACCTGGGGCGTCGCGCCTGAGCAGCAGGCCGCCGTGGAGGTCTCCGCCGCGGAATTGATCAAGCGCCTCGCCCGCCGGCCGCGAGGCGTCAGCGACGCCGCCTTCGACTGGACCGATGATCGCGCCGCCCAGCGCCCGGAGTGGATCGCCGCCTTCCTCGAGATGAAGACGGTCTGGCACCCGATCGGCGCCTGAGGCCGGCGTTCCTGGCCCTCGATGCCGGTTCCGCGTCCCGCGCCACCGCCCGGCGTCCTCGAACGGCTGACCTACATCCAGGCACCGCCCCGCACGGTCTGGGCGACGCTCCATGACCCAGCCGCCCAGGAGGTGCTCTTCCCCGAGCTCCGCCTCGGGCCCCCGGCCCCGAGCTGGCCGGCGGCCGGCGCCACCCGCCCGGCCCGCCTCCGGCTGGGCCTGCTGGTCGCCAACGTCCGGCTCGAGAGCCTCGAGGCGCGGCCCAGCGGGCGCTTCCAGCTGATCCTCGTCGGCGACGGGGTCCGTCTCGTCCGGGCCTGGTACCTCGACGAGGCAGCCGGCGGCACGCGGGTGGCCGCGACGGCCGGCCTGACCACGAGCGGCCGCTGGACCGGCCCGTTGATCGCCGTCGGCCGCGGCTCGGTGGCGGGCCTGGTCGAGACCCACCTGCGCAACCTCAAGGAGATGGCCGAGGGCAGCCGGCCGATGCCCGACAAGGCGCGCCGGGCGCCGGCCGAGCGCTAGGGCGTGCCGCCCGGGATCCTGGTCCTCCTGCTCGATCGCGGCCCTGATGCACGCGACCTGGAACATCCTGCTCAAGACGGCCAGCGATCCGCTCAGGACGGCCGGCCGGGGAATGCTCGTCGGGGCCGGGTTCCTGGTGCCCATCGCCCTGGTCGGCTGGGTGCTCAGCGGCGAGCCGCCGATCCCGGACGATGCCTGGCGGCTGGCGATCCTGTCGGGCCTGCTCGAGGCGGCCTACTTCATCTTCCTGTCGGCGGCCTACCGCCGGGGCGACCTGTCGCTCGTCTACCCGATCGCGCGCGGCACCGCGCCGGTCCTGTCGGTCGGCGTCGGCGTGATCGTCCTCGGCGAGCGCCTCGAGCCGGCGGGCTGGGTCGGGGTCGGCCTGCTGCTCGTCGGCATCCTGTCGCTCCAGAAGCCGTGGGCGGTCTTCCGGCGGGGCAGCGACCTGCCCCGCCACGTCCGCGAGGCGGCGGCCTTCGCCCTGCTGACCGGCGTCACGATCGCCTCGTACTCGGCCGTCGACCGGGAGGGCGCCCGGCTGATCAACCCGCTCTTCTACGCGGCCCAGCTGTGGACGTTCACGACGATCTTCCTGCTGGCCTGGATCGGCCTCGCCGTCCAGCGTGATCGTCGGCGGGCGGCCGGCCAGGTCGCGCAGCCGCCCGACGAAGGCCGGCCGGCGGACGGCTTGCCGGCCGGCCTGGGCGGCGGCCTGGTCGCCCGGCTGCTGGCCCGGACCTGGGTCCGGGCGGGGGTCGGCGGGCTGATCACGGTCGCCGCCTACCTCTTCGTCCTGATCGCCTACCGCTACGCGCCGCTGACCGCGGTCGCGCCGCTCCGCGAGTCGGCGATCGTGATCATCAGCGGCTGGGGATCATTCCGCCTCAAGGAGGCCCGCAGCGGGCGCGACGGCGCCGCCAGGATCGGCCTTGCCCTGCTCGTCGTCCTGGGCGCCGTCCTGCTCGCCGCCGAGGGCTGAAGCCCGGACCGGCGAGCCTCGCCGGGCGGCGCGCCTCAGCGGAAGTAGCCGGTCAGGTCCAGGACCAGGTTGGTCGTCCTGCCCGCCAGCGCGCGGTACACGAACGAGGCCTGGCCGCTGCCGTTCAGCGGCCCGAACAGGCCGTTCGCCCGGATGTCGCCGAGCGGGACGTTGAGGGTGGAGGTGGTTGGGTTGTTCTGGGGATCAGGGGTCATCGCGGCGAAGCCCGCCGCCGTCTGGCCGACCACGGTCAGGTTGCCGGTGACGGCGCCGGCGTCGGTCGGCACGCCCCAGTGCCCGCCGACCGCCAGCGTCCGGGCGATGTTGGCGTGGAAGACACCGCTCAGCCCGCTGTCGACCGTCGTCCGGCTGTCCATGATCCGGCTCGGGTTGAGCGGGTAGAACGCCAGGCCGGTGGCCGGCTTGGTCGTGAAGTAGCCGGTGATGTCGAGGGCGACGTCGGTCGTCGCCCCGGCCACCGCCTTGTACACGATCGCCAGCGAGCCCGAGCTCAACGAGACGGCCAGGCCGTTGGCCCGGATGTCGCCGGCCGGGAAGTTGAGGGTCGAGGTGGCCGGGTTGGGATCGGCCGTCGGGGTGACCGCCAGGAAGCCCGCCCGGGTCTGGTTGACGACGGTCAGGTTGGCTGTCACCGCGATCGCGTCGGACGGCAGCCCGACCGGCACGACGAGCGGGCTCGAGGCGACGAGGCGGCTCGTCGTGCGGGTGTCGAGGACCCGGGTCGGGCTGATCGGGACGTACGTCGCCTGGCCCGTGCCGGCGACGAAGAAGCCGGTCACGTCGAACACGACGTCGGCCGTCGCGCCCGGGCTCGCCTTGTAGACCGCGGCCAGCTGGCCCGTGGCGTTGAGCGGGATCGTCACGTTGTTCGCCCGGTTGTCGCCGACCGGGAAGTTGAGGGTCGAGGATCCCGGCGTATCGGTCGGGTCGGGGGTCAGGGCGAGGAAGCCGGGCTTGGTCTGGTTGGTCACCGTCAGGTTGCCGGTGACCGCCACCGCGTCGGGGGCGATCCCGTTGACCCCGCCCAGCCCGGCCACCGCGAACGAGCGGGCCTGCCCGGCGCTGAACTTGCCGGCCAGGCCCGAGAGGCCCGAGCCGTCCCGGCTGTCGACGATCCGGAGCGGCGTGATCGGGACGTACGTCGTGCCCCCGGTCTGGAGCTGGTTGACGAACGTGGACCACTGCTGGGCGGCATTGACGAAGGCCGCCGCCTGCCAGACCGCACCGGGCACCTGGGGATCCTGGGCGACGGTCGTGTAATTGCCCCATTCCGTGCCGGAGTAGGTCGCCTGGCCGGCCCCGATCAGGGCCGGGGCGCTCGTCGCAGCGTGTGGGTCGGTGGGCAGCTGGTAGACGTCGTAGCTCGAGGCGAAGTCGCCGGGCGTGCCCGATGACTGGTTGAACACGACGTGCAGGGTCCCGTCGCCGGACAGGGTCAGGCCGCCGACATAGGTGTCGCGGCCGACCGCGTTGAGCAGGAAGTCCTGGGTCAGGCTGGGCGGGGTGGCGGCGTCGACGTTCACGGTATTCAGCTCGGTCACCCGGACGCACAGGCGGTCGGCGCTGTCGCCCGTCGGATGGCACGGGTACGTCGAGCTTGCCGCGAGCTGGTTGTTCTGCCAGACGGCGTCGATCAGCCGGTTGTCGATGTGGGCCGTGATCGGGTCGGGGCCGGGCTGCTGGGGCAGCAGGCCGCCAAGGGGCAGCGACGGGCCGGCGATGCCGTAGACGGCGAGGTCAAAGCTGGGGTTCAGGGTGAAGGTCCCGCCGGTGGCCGTGCCGTCGGCGTCGAAATACTCGATATCGCCCGATCCGTCGTTGGCCTGGTCGAGGAACTGGAGGGCGGTGCTGACCGCCGGCAGCTGATCCGCGACCTGCGCCCCGAAACGAGTCGAGTCCGTCGTGGCGTAGCCGACGATCGAACCGGGGCTGGCGGTCAGGCCCGACCAGTCGAGGCCGGCGACGTAGCTGCCGGCGAAGCCGCCGAACGTGCATTGGCTGATGAACGGGTACATGTTGGCCGTCAGGCCGACCTTGTCGCTCGAGACCCCGATCGTGGGCATGTCCGGCAGCTGGTCGTCGAACGCGAACGGGTAGACGTCCCAGGTCCCGGTCGGATCGATCGTCCGCGAGACGGCCAGGTCGATGTATCCGTGGCCGTACGTCGCGTTCGGGTCGCTGACGCAGTCCCAGCTTTCCTCGACCGCCAGCCAGCGACCATGCACGGCGTCGAAGATCACCCGCGGCGAGGAGACCGTCCGGCCGCCGGCATGGAAGAACGTGGCCAGCCCGAGGTCGGGTGCGCTCGGGGCGCCCTGCCGGTTCGTGAACCGGATCGCCGCGTTCGCGACCTGGACGACGTTCTCGGGCCCGACCGCGACCGACGAATTGGACGGCTGGAGGCTCGTCAGCGGACCGCCGGCGACGAGGCCGGCGACGCCCGGCTCGCCGATCGCCGGGGCGGCGGTCGTGGTGGCCAGCTGGGGTGGGGGCGGGCCGCCGTCGAGGGGCACGATCGCCGGGTGAGCCGGGCGGGCCGCCGGTGCGGGCAGGGCGCCGGTGCGGGACCCGCTCGTCGAGATCGTCCCCCGCACGGCGTGCCGGACGTTGACCGCGAACGCCGCCGGGCCGGCGATCCGGTGGGGGGTCGCGACGGCGCGTGGCCGGGCGGCCGGCTGGCGAGCAGCGACTGCGGCCGGGCCGGCGGCCAGCGCCGATGCGCCGATCAGGAGGCAGGCCGCCAGGCTGCCGAGGCGACGAGGCAGGTCGAGGCGCATCACGATCCTCCTGGGCGGCCGGTCCCGGCGGCCACGTTTCGAGCAGGGTACGCCACGGACCGGCAGAGAGCCGGTCCGCAGGCCTGGACGCCGATCGTGGTCAGCTCACTGGAAGTAGCCGCTCACGTCGAAGATCAGGTTCGTGCGCGCCGCGCTGCTCGTGCCCTTGTAGACGAGGGCCATCGCGCCCGACCCGTTGAGCGGCACCGTGACCCCGTTGGCCCGGATGTCGCCCAGCGGGAAGTTGAGGGTCGAGGTGGTCGGGTTCGGATCGGGATCGGGGGTGATCGCGGCATAGCCGCGGGTCGTCTGGTTGACGACCGTCAGGTTGCCGGTCACCGCCAGGGCCGTCGCCGGCACGCCCCAGTGGCCGCTCGTGGCCAGGCTGCGCGGCGTCGACGAGGCGAACAGTCCGGTCAACCCCGAATCGGCGGCGCCCGTCCGGGAATCGAGCAGGCGGCCGGGGGTCAGGGGATAGAAGTGGAGGCCGCTCAGGTCGTCGAGGTAGTAGCCGGTCACGTCGACGATCACGTCGGTCGTCGCGTCCGTCGACAGCCATGTAGACGATCGACAGCTGGTTCCCGCTGAGCGGGGCGGTGAACCCGTTCGCCCGGTTGTCACCGAGCGGGAAGTTCAGGTTCGACGTCGTGGGCGCCGATGTCGGGGTCGGGGTGATCGCCAGGAAGCCGGCCTTCGTCTGGTTGGTCACGGTCAGGTTGCCGGTGATCGCCGTCGCGCCGGGTGGGACAGGGTCCTCGCCGCCGAGCGTGAACGTCTGGGGCTGGCCGGCGACGAAGCGGGCGGGGGTTCCGCCCGGCTGGCCGGTGCCCGTCACCGAGTCGAGGAGCCGGGTCGGCGTGACCGGATGGTAGGTCGCCGCGCTGTCGTCCGGGAGGAAGACACCCGTCACGTCGAAGACGAGATCGGTCGTCCTGCCCGCCGTCGCCTTGTAGGTCATCGACAGCGTGCCCAGGCTCGACAGCGGGACGGTCACGTTGTTCGCCCGGGTGTCGCCGAGCGGGAAGTTGAGGGTCGACGACGGGGGGTTGTTCTGGGCGGTCGGGGTCACGGCCACGAATCCGGCGGCGTTCTGGCGGGTGACCGTGACGTTGCCGGTCACGGCGACGGCGTTCGCGGGAATCGAGGGGACCGACGGGAGTCCGGCGACCTGGAACGTCCGGGCGACCGACGAGACGAACTTGCCGATCAGCCCGGACTTGCCCGTGCCGTCGCGGCTGTCGACGACCCGGACCGGGGTGATCGGGGTGTAGGTCGTGCCGGTCGCCGTCCCCAGCCGGTCGACGAAGGTCGCCCAGTAGTTGCTGCCGACGCTGTACTCGTTGGCCTGCCAGACCGCGCTGCTGACCTGCGGGTCCTGGGCGAGCCCGACGTAGGCGCCCCACGTTGTCCCCGGATAGGTGCCCGTCCCGGCCGCCAGCCGGACCGGTGGGCTGACGCTGTTGGCCGGGTCGGTCGATCGCTGGTACTGCTGGTACGACGATGGGTAGTTCGAGGCGCTCGAGCTCGACTGCGAGTAGACGATCTCGAGCGTGCCGTCGCCGGCCAGCCCGATCCCGGGCAGGTAGCTGTCGAAGCCGTTCCGGCCGATGACGAAGTCCTGGCTCGCGGCCGGCTCGCCCGTCGCCGCGGCCGGGGTCGTGACCTGGCTTACCCGGACGCAGTCGCGAGTGCTGCCGTCGCCGGCCGGGATACATGGATAGGTCGTGGTCCAGGTCAGCTTGTTGGCCTGCCACAGGGCATCCTGGGCGTCGATTCCACCGGCATTGGCGATCGTGGCCGGCGAGCCCGGCTGGTGGGGGGCCGGCGGGGCGGGCGTCACGAACGGCGCGACGACGCCGTCGCCGGTCAACGTCCAGCTGCCGGCGACACCGACCGTGGTCGTCCTCGTCGTTGTCCCGACGAGCGTGGTGACCTCGACGTCGTTGACCTGGATGTTGTTGCCGGGATCGTTGATCACGGAGCGGGCCAGGACGTACAGGGTGGCCGAGCTGGCGGGCTCCTGGAGGGCCGCCCGGACGCCGACGGCCGCGGGGCCGTCGCTGACGCTGTCGTGGGCGGTGAACTCGGACGAGGGCAGGGTCGAGAACTTGTTGGCGACGGCGTCGGCCCAGTTGGCGACGACGATGTCGCCACCGTACGAGGTGAGTGACGCCGCATCGCCGCAGTCCGCGCCGCTCACGCCGCCCGGTTGCGCCATCAGGCCCAGCTCGCTCGTGATCGCCAGCTTGTCGGTCGAGGTGCCGATCGACAGGTTGTCGGGCACGAGGTCGTTGTAGCCCCAGAAGTAGAGGTCCCAGGTGCCCGTGGGGTCGGTCGTCTCGGACACCGCCAGGTCGATGTAGCCATGGCCGAACGCTGCCTGGCTGTCGGGAGTGCAGTCCCAGCTCATCTCGGTCGCCACGAACCGGCCGTGGAGGCTGTCGTAGATCACCCGCGGGTCGCGGTCGAAGAAGCCGGAGGGCAGCAGGAAGAAGCTGGCGATGGTCCGGTCGGCGACCTGCGCCGTTCCTGCCCGATCGGTGATCCGGAGCTTGAGGCCCGCAATCTGGACGATCTCATCGGGCCCGACCGCGACGGTCGAGTCGGCGGGCTCGGTGGCCGGGCTGGCCTGGTCGGCCGCGCCGAGGCCGGCGAAGCCGGCCGCGTGGTTGTCGGGCGCGCCGGTTGCCGTCGCCAGGACGGGCGCCGGTGGCGCACCATCCGCGTGGAGGCGGGGTGTCGCAGTCGCCGCCGGGCTCGTGGCGGTTCGGGCCGCGGCCACCGGCCCTCCGCTGGCTTCGTGGGCCCGGATCGTGGAGCCGGCCGTCGCCCGAACGCTGCCGTAGCGGGTGCCAGCCCGGGCGGCGACCCGGCTGAAGGGCGAGCTGACCCGGCCGCTGGCGGCGGTCGCGCCGGCGCCCGGAACGAACGCCGCCGCAGCGCTGCGCGCCTCGACGGCCGGCAGGCCGCCCGACAGCGCGACCAACGACGCCGCGACGATGGCGGCCAGCCGGATCCGGATGGTGCGGTTCATCTGGTCACGCATCTCCCATTGCCAGGCGCTTCGAGTAGGGCAGCGGCCAGACTGTACGCCGCCCGGATCCGACCGGGCAGCGGTCCGATCGGCTACCGGAAGTAGCCCGTCAGGTCCAGGACCAGGTTGGTCGTCCTGGTTGCCGACGTGCCCTTGAACACGAACCAGCTCGCGCCCGAGCCGTCGAGCCGGGTCGTGATCCCGTTCGCCCGGATGTCGCCGAGCGGCACGTTGAGGGTGGAAGTGAGGGATTCGGCAGCGCCGCGTCGGTCGCCGCGACGAAGCCGGCGGAGGTCTGGCCGACCACGGTCAGGTTGCCGGTGACTGCGGCCGCCCCGGCGGGCACCCCCCACTCCCCGGTCACCGGCAGGCTGCGCGGCGTGCTGCTCTTGAACGGGCCGGTCAACAGGCTCCGCGGTGCGCCCCGGCTGTCCATGATCCGGCTCGGGTTGAGCGGGTAGAACGCCAGGCCGGTGGCCGGCTTGGTCGTGAAGTAGCCGGTGATGTCGAGGGCGACGTCGGTCGTCGCCCCGGCCACCGCCTTGTACACGATCGCCAGCGAGCCCGAGCTCAACGAGACGGCCAGGCCGTTGGCCCGGATGTCGCCGGCCGGGAAGTTGAGGGTCGAGGTGGCCGGGTTGGGATCGGCCGTCGGGGTGACCGCCAGGAAGCCCGCCCGGGTCTGGTTGACGACGGTCAGGTTGGCTGTCACCGCGATCGCGTCGGACGGCAGCCCGACCGGCACGACGAGCGGGCTCGAGGCGACGAGGCGGCTCGTCGTGCGGGTGTCGAGGACCCGGGTCGGGCTGATCGGGACGTACGTCGCCTGGCCCGTGCCGGCGACGAAGAAGCCGGTCACGTCGAACACGACGTCGGCCGTCGCGCCCGGGCTCGCCTTGTAGACCGCGGCCAGCTGGCCCGTGGCGTTGAGCGGGATCGTCACGTTGTTCGCCCGGTTGTCGCCGACCGGGAAGTTGAGGGTCGAGGATCCCGGCGTATCGGTCGGGTCGGGGGTCAGGGCGAGGAAGCCGGGCTTGGTCTGGTTGGTCACCGTCAGGTTGCCGGTGACCGCCACCGCGTCGGGGGCGATCCCGTTGACCCCGCCCAGCCCGGCCACCGCGAACGAGCGGGCCTGCCCGGCGCTGAACTTGCCGGCCAGGCCCGAGAGGCCCGAGCCGTCCCGGCTGTCGACGATCCGGAGCGGCGTGATCGGGACGTACGTCGTGCCCCCGGTCTGGAGCTGGTTGACGAACGTGGACCAGCCGCCATCGGCGTTGGCGTATTCGTCGGCCTGCCACACGGCGCTCGGCACCTGGGGATCCTGGGCCACCCCGACGTAGCCACCCCAGCGGCTGCCGCCGTACGTCGCGGCGCTCGTCTCGATCGGCGCCGGCACACTCAGGCTGCCGGCCCCATCGGTCCGCCGCTGGTAGGCCGCCTCGATCGACGGCCCGTCGCCCGGGGCGCTCGACGATCGGCTGAACACGACGTGCAGGGTCCCGTCGCCGGACAGGCCGATTCCGCCCAGGTAGAGGTCCTCGCCGTTCTCGCCGACCAGCATGTCCTGGACCTCGGTCGGCGGCGTGACCGACGTTACCAGCCTCGTGTCGAGCTCGGTCACCCGGACGCAGTCGCGGGTCGACAGGTCGCCGCTGGGTACGCACGGGTAGGTTGACACGAACACCAGCCGGCCGCCCTGCCACAGCGCGTCGGTCGCCCGGTCGTCGACTGCCTCCGCGATCGTGGCCGGCGAGCCGGGCTGGCGGGGCGGGGGCGGCAGCGAGAACGACTGGGAGATCCCCAGGGCGGTCAGGTCGAACGCGTCGGGATTGGGCAGCGTCTCCAGGGTCACCGGGCCCGAGAATCGGAAGTAGGCCACGCCCTCGGCCACGTTCGATGGTGCGGCCCCGGTGCCGATCCCGATCACGTCCAGGACCTCGCTCGTCGCCGGGACCTGGTTGGCCACCCGGTAGAGCTCGACCGAGGACCCGCCCATCTCGTGGTAGACGAGGACATGGGCCCCGACCAGCGTGTCGAGGTCGGCGACCCCCAGGATGCCGCCGCCATCCGGCCCGAACGTGCAGCCGGGGCCGGTGAACGGGTATTGGTCGGCACTGAACGCCAGCTTGTCGGTCGACAGTCCCAGCCCGGGATAGTCGGCCAGGACGTCATCGCTGACCACGTGGTACGTCCGCCAGGGCCGGGTCGGGTCGATCGACGTCGAGACGGCCAGGTCGATCGAGCTGTGGCCGAACGCGGCCGGGCTGCCGTCATGGTCGTCGTCCGTCCCGCCGCTGCAGCTGTAGCTCAGCTCGGTCCCGATCCACACGCCGTGGCGGGCATCGAACACGATATGGGCGGTCGCCACATCGGGGTACGGCGCGGCGAAGAATGTCCCCATCGGGATGTCGGCCAGGCGCGGCGCGCCGCTCCGGTCCGTGATCCGCACGGCACTGTTGACGACCTGGATGAGGTCGTTCGGTCCGACGGCGAGCCACGGATCCGGCGGTTCCGAGGTCGTGTTCGGCCCGCCCTCAGCCAGGCCCTGGAAGCCGGGCAGGGCGACGGGCGGCGCCGAGGTCGGCGTGTAGGGGACCGGATCGGGTGGGGTCGACCCGCCATCGGCAGGCTGGGCGGCGGTGGGTGCCGTTCGAGCCCGGGAGTCGACCCGCGGTTCGACGGCCCGGTGCTCGTCGGCCGTCGACGACGCGGCCGGTTCGACCGTGGCGCCCGGCCGGAGGGCAACCCCGGGCCCGATGTGCAGCCCGGCCGGCAGGCCGTTGGCCGCGACGACCGGCATCGGCGTGGCCGCGCTGGTCGGAGCCGCGATCAGCCCGAACGCCAGTGCCAGCGCGCCGATCGCGGCGCCGGCTCGAGACCGAAGCCCCCTCCGTCCCACGCGTCGAACCCTCATCGCGATCAGGGCGGGGGAGCCGCGAAGTAGCCGGTCAGGTCGAGCACGAGCTGGACCGAGCCCGAGGCCGCGGTCCGGTCGACGAACCACAGGTGGCCGGTGTCGTCGACCGGCACGTTGATCCCGTTCGCCCGGATGTCGCCCAGCGGGAAGTTGATCGTGGAGGTCGAGGGCAGGGCCGCCGGCGAATCACTGACCGTGACGAAGCCGGCGGCGGTCTGGCCGACGACCGTCAGGTTGCCGGTGACCGCCTGGGCGTCGAAGGCGACGCCGTCATGGCCGTCGACCCGGACGCTCCTCGGGGTCGTGCCCTGGGCGCCGGTCAGGCCGTTGACGTAGCCGTCGGTGCCGAGCGGTTGGCGGGTGTCGATGTAGCGGCCCGGGACGAGCGGGTGGAACAGGAGGCCGCCCGCCTCGGGGCCGTAGTAGCCGGTCACGTCGAGGATCACGTCGGCCGTTCCCCCGGGCGCCTTGTAGACCGCCGACACCTTGCCGCCCGTGCCGATCGGAATCGTCAGCCCGTTGGAGCGGATGTCGCCGACCGGGAAGTTGATCGTCGAGATCGACGGGCTGTTCGTGGGGTCGGGAGTGACCGCCACGTAACCGGCCATCGTCTGGTTGGTCACGGTCAGGTTGGCGGTGATCGCCGTGGCGTCCGAAGGGATGTCCGCGGTGCCGGCGACCAGGAACGAATGAGCATGGTTGGCCGCCAGGGTGCCCGTGCCGATCCCGCTCCGGGAGTCGACCAGGCGGACCGGGCTGAGCGGGTGGAAGTCGGCGCCCTGCCCGTCGATGAACTCGCCGGTCACGTCGAGGGTCAGCTGGACGGTTGCCCCGGCGACTGCGTGGTACGTCGCCCACAGCGAGCCGGCCGGCCCGCCGGGCACGACGAAGTTGTTCGCTCGGGTATCGCCCGCCTTGAAGTTGATTGTCGAGCTACCCGAGTTCGGGTCGGACGACAGGGTCACGAATCCGGCGGCCGTCGCTCCGGTCACGGTCAGGTTGCCGGCGATCGCGACCGTCGAGTCGTCGGTGTTCAGGCGCAGGAGCTGGGGGATCCCGGCGTGGAGCGGGCCGGCCAGGCCTTCGCCCAGGCGGGTGTCCACGACCCGCACCGGATCGAGGGTGGTCAGCCCGGCGCCCTGGGTCGCGGCGATGCTGCTGAAGCTCGTCGCCCAGTCGCCGGTGTCGGTGCTGAACTCGGGACTGACCCAGATCCGGTTCGGGTCCTGTGGATCCTGGCCGGCGATCGAGTAGTCACCCCAGCGCGTTCCGCTGTAGGGCCCGCCGCCAGCGGCGACGACCTGGGGGTCGCTCCACGCCAGCCACGAATCGGACCGGGCATGGTACGACGCCTCGCCCGACGGGTTGAGCGCCTCCGACGACGCCGTAAAGGCGGCATGGAGGGTGCCCGAGCCGGTGAAGGCGATCCCCGCCAGGTACTGGTCGACGCCGTTCGTGCCGAGGAGGACGTCGCCGAAGCGGGTCGGCTCGAGGTAGCCCGGCGACTCCGCCAGGCCGATGATCCGGACGCAGTCGCGCTGGAGCGTGTCGCCGTCCGGCGTGCACGGGTAGGTCGAGCTGATCGCCAGCAGGCCGTTCTGCCAGACCTGGGCGGTCGGGCGGCCGTCGACGGCGTCGGCGATCGTCGCCGGGCCGGGCTGGGTCGGCTGGCCGGGGTCAACGAACGGGGCGACGATGCCGTCGCTCGAGAGGTCGTAGAACTGGCCGTTGAGGGTCTGCCCGCGGGCCGAGCCATTGACATCGATGTAGATCAGGTCGAGCGGACCGCCCGAGGAGGCCGCACCGATCAGGCGCAGGTCGGGCGAGCTGGCCGGCTCCTGGAGGACCGGTCGGAGCCAGGTGAAGGGATCGGGCAGCGTTGCCGCGAACGGATGCCAGGTCGTGAAGCCGGGCCGCAGCTCGACCAGGTCGATCGCCTGGACGGCGACGCCGGTCGGGGCGCCGCCGGTGCAGCCCGGATCGGTCGGTCCGCCGCCGGCCTGGAGGGCGCTGAGGTTTGCGGTGAACGCGATCTTGTCGGTCGTCAGGGCGAAGGTCGGCTGGTCGGGGAGCTGGTCCGTGAACGGGATCGTGCCCAGGGTCCAGTGGCCCAGGGCATCCGGGCCGTCCGAGATCGCGAACTCGATCGCGCCGTGGCCGAACTGGGCAGTGTCACCAGGGAAGGAGTCGGTGGCGCAGTTCCAGCTGAGCTCGGAGGCGACCCAGCGCCGGGAGGTCGCGTCGAAGACGACCTGCGGCTCCCCGTCGAAGGTGTCGAACGATGACCCGTTGCTGGTCTCGGGCAGGTTGAAGAAGGCCGTCGTGGGGACCGCCTGGTCGTCGAGCAGGGCCCCGGTCCGATCGGCGATGAAGATCGTGCCGGTGATCCCCTCGA
Organism: uncultured Chloroflexia bacterium; assembly: GCA_963727055.1. GTDB lineage: Bacteria > Chloroflexota > Limnocylindria > Limnocylindrales > CSP1-4 > Palsa-1033. Next base: position 46,940 of record CAVSEN010000002.1, on the reverse strand, counting down.
TTGCCTGGTCGGGCCCGATCGCCGTCGATGCGTCGGCTGGCTCGATTCCCTCCCCGGGCTGCCGGCCGCCGACGCCCGGCGACTCGACCGCGGCCGGCGGCCGGCCGCTGCTCTGGGCGAGGTCCGGTGCGGGCGGCGGCGGCAGGGTCACGTTGGGCGACGGACTGGCGGAGCGGGCGTGGAGGGCGTCAGCCGCCCGGACCCGGACCTGGGTGAGGGCGCCAGCCGCCCGGGACCGAGAGAACGGCACCGCCGCGCCGGGCCGGGCCACGAGGCGGGCCAGGTCGATCCGGCCGCGGCTGGCCGGCGCCGAGGAGGTGGCCGGCCGGGCGACGCGTCCGAGCGGGATCGGGTGGGCGACCGGGCGATCGGCGGCCAGGACGCCGAGCGGCGACGCCGCGCCGGCGAGCCCGGACAGGAGGAGGGCCGCTGCGCCGAGGGTGGCGAGCCGGCGGGGGAGAGTAGTGCGGCGCATCGAGCCTCCTCGCGGTGCGGCGGGGCCGGAGCCGATCCCCAGGGCTCCAGACCGTTCCAGGCGCCAGCCTACCAGCGGAGCGGACGCTCGACCCGGCCATCCCGCCCGGTCGATCGGCGTCGCCCAGGGTCGGCGGGCTACGATGGCGCTCGACGCGGGCGATCCGCGCAGCTCGGGAGGCAGGTTGGAGCTCTGGGGTGGCCGGTTCCGGGAGGCGAGCGATGCGCGCCTGGCCGACTTCTCGCGTTCGATCGAGGTCGACGCTGCCCTTGCCGACGACGACCTGGTGGGGTCGATCGCCCACGTCCACGGCCTGGCCCGGGCCGGCCTCCTGACCGACGAGGACGCGGCGACCCTGGTGGCCGGCCTCGAGCGACTGCGAGGCGAGGTCGCCGAGGGCACGGTCGCCTGGAATCCGGCCCTCGAGGACGTCCACCTCAACCTGGAGGCGGCTCTCGCCGAGCGGATCGGGCCGGTCGCCGCCCGGCTCCATACCGGTCGGTCGCGCAACGACCAGGTGGCGACCGACCTGCGGCTGTGGTCGCGGCGCGCGGTCGATGAGCTCGACGAAGCGCTCCTGGGCATGGAGCGCAGCCTGGTCAGCCTGGCCGAGCGGGAGGGCAGCGCGATCCTGCCCGGGACGACCCACATCCAGCCCGCCCAGCCGATCCTGTTCGGCCATCACCTGCTGGCCTACGTCGAGATGCTGGAGCGCGACCGGGGCCGGCTGGCCGACGCCCGGCGGCGGCTCAACCGCTCGCCCCTCGGCTCCGGCGCGCTGGCCGGCGCCGGCTTCCCGATCGACCGGGCAGCGGTGGCGGTCGAGCTCGGCTTCGATGGCCCGACCGCCAACTCGCTCGACGCGGTCAGCGACCGCGACTTCGTGGTCGAGCTGCTGGCCGCCGTCGCCCTGGGCATGGTCCACCTCAGCCGGCTGGCCGAGGAGCTGACCTGGTGGTCGAACCCGCGATTCGGCTTCGTCCGGCTGTCCGACGCCTTCTCGACCGGCAGCTCGATGATGCCCAACAAGAAGAACCCCGACCCGGCCGAGCTCGTCCGGGGCCGGACCGGGCGGGTCATCGGCGCGCTGGCCGGTGTGCTGGTCCTGCTCAAGGGCCTGCCGCTCGCCTATCAGCGTGACCTCCAGGAGGACAAGCCGCCCCTGTTCGAGAGCGTGGCCACGTTCGGTGCCTCGCTCCGGATCCTGGCCGGGCTGCTCGACACGCTCGCCGTCGATCGGGCGGCGATGCGCGCTGCAGCCGACGAGGGCTACATCACCGCCACGGCGACGGCCGACGCCCTGGTCCGCCTCGGGCTGCCCTTCCGGGTCGCCCATCGGGTCGTCGGCGGGCTGGTGGCCGTGGCCGAGGCGGCCGGGATCGGGCTGGCCGAGCTCGACGATCGGGCGATCAGCGACGCGCTGGCCGCCGCCCACGACCTGGCGGCCGGTGCGCTGGCCGCCGACCCGGCGACGCCCGGCCGGGTCCGGGCCGCGGCCGACGTCGAGGCGGCCCTGGCGGCCTGTGACGTGATCGGCGGCACGGCCCCCGAGCGCGTCTCCGCGGCGATCGCCACCGCCCGCCGGCGACTCGAAGCGTGAACACGGCGCCGCTCGACATCGACCTGATCCGGCGCGCGCCGAAGGTGCTCCTCCACGATCACCTCGACGGCGGGCTGCGGCCGCAGACGATCATCGAGCTGGCGGCCGAGCAGGGCTACGAGGGCCTGCCGTCGACCGACCCCGACGAGCTCGGAGCATGGTTCCGGGCCGGCGCCAGCCAGGGCTCGCTCGAGCTCTACCTCGAGACGTTCGAGCAGACGGTCGCCGTACTCCAGACCCGGGCGGCCCTGGTCCGGGTCGCGGCCGAGTGCGCCGAGGACCTGGCCGCCGACGGCGTCGTCTACGCCGAGGTCCGCCATGCACCCGAGCTGTCGACCCGCGGCGGGCTGTCGCTCGACGAGGTCGTCGAGGCGATCCTCGAAGGCTTCCGGATCGGCGCCGGCCGGCGGCCCGGCCGGCCGATCGTCATCCGCTTCCTGGCGACGGCGATGCGCCAGGCCGACCGGGCGGGCGAGATCGCCGACCTCGCCCTGCGCCACCGCGACGCCGGAGTCGTGGGCTTCGACATCGCCGGGCCGGAGGCCGGCTACCCGCCGGGCCGCTTCGCGGACGTCTTCGAGCGGCTCGTCCATGCCAGCTTCCACCTGACCCTCCACGCCGGCGAGGGCTACGGGCTGCCGTCGATCCGGGAGGCGCTCGACCTGGGCGCCGAACGCCTCGGCCACGGCGTCCGGATCGTCGACGACATCAGCCTCGATGCCGACGGCCGGCCGGTCCTCGGGCGGCTCGCCGGCTATGTCCGCGACCGGCGGATCCCGCTCGAGCTGTGCCCGACCTCGAACGTCCATTCCGGCGCGGCCGCTTCGATCGCCGAGCATCCGATCGACCTGCTCCGCCGGCTGCGGTTCCGGGTGACCGTCAACACCGACAACCGGCTGATGAGCGACGTCAGCCTGTCGAGCGAGCTGGCGGTCCTCGACGCGACGTTCGGGCTGGGCCTCGACGAGATCGAATGGCTGACCCTCAACGCGATCAAGAGCGCGTTCCTGCCGTTCGACGAGCGCCTGGTGCTGATCAGCGACGTGATCAAGCCCGGTTTCGCGGCGCTCCGCCAGGAGCTGACCCAGGGTCGCTGACGCGAGGTCGCTGACGCCAGGTCGCTGACGCCGGCCCGCCGTTCCGTCCGGGTTGCGGTTGCGGGTCCGGCGCCCGGCCCCGGTCGCAACCGAACGGCTCCCCGGCGCCCATGGAGGTCCCGCTCCGGCGTGCCTACGGTGGGTCTGCCCACTCGTTGACTCAACCCGGAGGGACCAGATCGTGCGTCACCGCCTGAACCGGCTGGCCAAGGTCGGCGCAGCCGCCGGGATCCTGCTCCTTGGCCTGCCGTCGACCGTCCTCGGCGCCGACGGCGGCAAGGTCGATTTGGGAGACACGGCCTGGATGCTCGCGTCGAGCGCGCTGGTGATGATCATGCTGCCCGGCCTGGCCCTGTTCTACGGCGGCCTGGTCCGGCGCAAGAATGTCCTGTCGACGATCATCCACAGTTTCTTCGGGCTGGCCCTGGTCAGCGTCGTCTGGGTCCTGATCGGGTTCAGCCTGGCGTTCGGGCCGGACGTCGCGGGCCTGGGGCTGATCGGCAACCTCGATTACGCGGGCTTCATGAACGTCGGGCTGCAACCGAGCCCGGTCTACGCACCGACGATCCCGTTCCTCCTGTTCGCCGCCTTCCAGCTGATGTTCGCGGCGATCACCCCGGCCCTGATCAGCGGCGCGTTCGCCGAGCGGAAGCGCTTCGGCGCCTTCGTCCTGTTCACGATCCTGTGGTCGATCCTCATCTACTCGCCGATTGCCCACTGGGTCTGGTCGGCGAACGGCTGGCTGCTGAAGGCCGGGGCGCTCGACTTCGCCGGCGGGACCGTCGTCCACATCAGCTCCGGCGTCTCGGCCCTGGTCGTCGCGATCCTGATCGGCCGGCGGGTCTTCAACGGCGAAAGCGTCGAGCCCCACGACGTGCCGATGACCATCCTGGGGGCCGGCCTGCTGTGGTTCGGCTGGTTCGGGTTCAACGCCGGTTCGGCCCTCTCGGCGGGCGGCCTGGCGGCCAGCGCCTTCGTCGTGACGAACACCGCGGCGGCAGCGGCCACGATCACCTGGGTCGGCGCGAGCTACATCCACAAGCGCAAGGTCAGCGTGGTCGGCGCTGCTTGCGGGGCGGTGGCCGGGCTCGTCGCGATCACCCCCGCGTCGGGCTTCGTCACGCCCGGCGGCGCGCTGGCGATCGGGCTGGCCGTCGGCGGCCTGTGCTACAGCGCGACGTTGCTCCGGGCGAGGGTCAACGTCGACGACGCCCTCGACGTCTTCGCCGTCCACGGGATCGGCGGCATCTTCGGCGCCGTGGCGACCGGGGTGTTCGCGACGTCGGCCGTCCAGGCCGGCTTCCGGGGCCTGGTTGACGGCAATCCCCGGCAGGTCCTGGTCCAGCTCCTGGCCGTCGCTGCGACGCTCGCCTACGCGGTCGTCGGGACCCTGATCATCGTCAAGCTCGTCGACGTGCTCCTCGGGATCAGGGTCCCATCGATCCAGGAGGAAGCCGGCCTCGACCTCGCCGTCCATGGCGAGGCCGCCTATCAGTCCTGAGCGGTGGACCCCAGCTGGCCGGCGGCGATGCGCAGCCCGTAGCCCCGGCCGCGGACGTTGCGCAGGCCGGGGTGGCCCTCGGCCACGAGCTTCTGGTTCAGGTGGTTGAGGTGGGTCCGGAGCGTCTCGAGGTCCACCTCGCGGTGGTCGACCCAGCCGGCCCGCAGGAGCTTCCAGTGGTCGACGATCTCACCCCGCCGCGCCGCGACGACCGCGAGCAGCTCGAACTCGGTCGGCGTGAGGGCCAGCCGCCGCCCGGCGACGGTCGCCTCGCGCCGTCCGGCGTCCACCTTCAAGCCGTCGAGGTTGCCTTCGCTGCCCGCCGTCAGCGGCGGCCGGCGCCGGAGCGCGGACTGGACCCGGGCGATGAGCTCCAGGGGTCGGACCGGGAGCGGGATGACGTCGGCCGCTCCGGCGTCGAGGGCCGCCACCACCCGGTCCTCGTCGCGGGTGTCGGCGACGACCAGGATCGGGGCATCGCTCCGCGCATGGAGGCGGGCAACGAGCGTGGCCAGGTCGGGGTCGGACGCAGCGAGGAAGACGACGACGTAGTCGGGCGTCTCGTCCACGAGCCGGGCAAGGGCCGTCTCGACCCGGTAGGCGGCCACGATCTCGTGGCCGGCGGTTCCGATGGCGCCGGCGATCACGCCGAGGTCGGCCGGGTCGGGCGCGGCGACGAGCGCGCGCAGCCGGGCGGGCGGCAACCGGGAACCGGGCTCAGGCACGCCACGACGATAGCGTCTGGTCGCAGTCGGCGTGGCGGAGGGCCGGTTGCCGATTGGTTACAGCAGTCGACGCTCCGGTTCCGTCCTCAACTTGCAACCTCCGCGCGACCGGCCCGGCGTCGAACGGCAGCGTGGCCGCTACCGAAGTCGGCCCGGGGCGTGGCTACGGTCATCTCCCAGCCGCCGCGAGCTCCCGAGGACCGCCCAAGATGGACGACCCAGGCCGCACCACCCGATACCGGGATGAGGTCGTCCCAGATGCCCCGCTGTACGACCCACGCTCCGAGCACGACGCGTGCGGCGTCGGGTTCGTGGCCGAGAGCCGGCTCGGGCCCAGCGAGCGGGTGGTCCCGCTCGCGCTCGAGGCCCTCGGGGCGATGGCCCATCGCGGCGCGACGGCGGCCGATGCCCGGACGAGCGACGGCTCGGGCGTCGCCCTGCCGCTGTCCGCCAGCCTCCTCCGGCAGCTGACCGCCCGGCTCGCCGGCAGCGACCGGCCGGCCGGGGACCTGGCGGTCGGCACCGTCTTCCTGCCCGAGACCGCGGCGGCCCGGGGCTCGGCCCTGGCCCTCGTGGAGCGGACCCTCGACGCCGAACGGCTCCGGCCGCTCGGCTGGCGGCCGGTGCCGGTCGAGCCATCCGTCCTGGGCGACCAGGCCGCCGCATCGCTGCCCGTGATCCGCCAGGTGATCGTGGCCCGGCCGGCCGGGATGGCCGCGGCCGAGTTCGAACGGCGCCTCTTCCTCGCCCGGCGCGGGATCGAGCGCACCGCCGCCGCCCTGCCCGGGCTCGGCGCGCTCCACCTGCCGTCGCTCTCGAGCCGGACGATCGTCTACAAGGGCCTCGTCCGGGGCGCGGACCTGGGCCGCTTCTACCCCGATCTCGGCACGCCGGGCCTGGCCGTCGACCACGCCACGTTCCACCAGCGATTCTCGACCAACACCCGCCCCTCGTGGCGGCTGGCCCAGCCATTCCGTTACCTGGCCCACAACGGCGAGATCAATACGGTCCGGGCGAACCGCCTGGCGATGGCCGGTCGATCGGCCGGCCTCGGCGCCGGGCGGCTGGGGGCGAGGCTGGCCGCCGAGGCCGCGGCGGGCCGCCCGATCCTCGACCCCGACGGGTCGGATTCGGCGTCGCTCGACGAAGCCCTCGAGCTGCTCGTCATGGCCGGTTGGTCGCTCCCCGCGGCGCTGCTCGCGCTCGTCCCCGAGGCGTCCGCGCTGCGCGATCGGCCGGTGCCCGGCCTCGAGGCGTGGCAGCGCCGGCTGGCCGACCGGCTCGAGCCCTGGGATGGGCCGGCGGCGCTGATCTTCAGCGACGGACGGCAGGTCGGGGCACTCCTCGACCGGAACGGCCTGCGACCGGCGGCCTACGAGGTCCGCCGGGATGGCCTCGTCGTGCTCGCCTCGGAGGCCGGCCTGCTCACGGCGCGGCCGGGCGACGTGGTCCGCCGGGCACGGCTCGGCCCGGGTGCGATCCTCGTCGTCGAACCGGCCGCATGCCGCCTCCTCGAGGATGCCGAGGCGAAGGCGGTGGCGATCGCCTTCGGGCTGGATCCCGGCGGAGCTGGACTGCCGGCCGATCGGCCGCCACGCCGCCGCCGGACCTCGGCCGGGCTTGGGTCTGTCTCCCCGTCCCGGGCGCCGTCGCCGGGGGACGATCCCGACGCGACCCGCCGCCGCCGGCTGGCCCTCGGCCTCGACGCCGAGCAGCTTCGGCTGACCGTGGCGGCGATGGCGACCACCGGCCGCGAGCCGACCTGGAGCATGGGCGACGACGCGCCCCCGGCGATCCTCGGCCGGCGGGCGCGCAACGTTGCCGCCTACCTCCGCCAATCCTTTGCCCAGGTCACCAACCCGCCGATCGATCCCGAGCGCGAGCGGCTCGTGATGTCGCTGGCCGTTCCCCTGGGCCCGCGCCCGGCGCTCCTCGACCCGATCGATCATCACGGCCCGGCCACCGTCCTGCTCGAGCCGCCCCTGATCGACTCGGCCGGCCTGGCCGCGATCGTCGGCCCGGCCGGGCCCGACTGGCGGATCGTGATCCTCGACGCCACCGTCGCCCGCACCGCGCGCCCGCTCGACCTCGGCGCGGCCGTGGACCGCCTCGTCGCCCGCGGGCTGCGCGCCGCCCGGGGTGGCGCCGACCTGCTGGTCGTGAGCGACGCCGCGCTGGGGCCGCGGCGGATCCCGATCCCCAGCCTGCTCGCCGTCGGGGCCCTGAACGCCGCCCTGACCGCGGCCGGCCGGCGGAACCGGACGGACCTCCTGGCCGATGCCGGGGACGCCTTCGACATCCATGCCGTGGCGATGCTCCTCGCCTGCGGCGCATCGGCCGTCCACCCCCGGGAGGCGCTGGCCGCCGCCCGCGAGCAGGCGGGGACGCGCGGCCATGAGCGGCTCGAGGCCGCGACCGCCGAGGCCCAGCTGATCGCGGCGCTCGACGGCGGGCTGCGCAAGGTCCTCGCCCGGATGGGGATCAGCACCCTCGCGGCCTACCGCGGCGGGCACCTGTTCGAGGTCCTCGGGCTTGCCCCGGACGTTGCCCGGCGGTGCTTCCCGGCGGCGCCAGCGGTCGTCGGGGCAGCCGGCTTCGAGCGGCTGGCCGCCGAGCTCGACGCCCGCCATGGCGCGGCCTGGGATCCCGAGCGTGCCGCGGCCCTGCCCGATCCCGGCTTTGCCCGGTTCCGGGCCGAGGGCGAGCTCCACACGTTCGCCCCGACGACCGTCCGGGCGATCCAGGCCCTGGCTGCGCCGGGTGAGGCGCCGCCCGCCGCCCGACTGCCGGCCTACCGGGCGATCGTTGCCCGGGGCGAGCCGGCGCTGGTCCGCGATCTCCTCGACGTCCGGCCGGCCGCCGTGCCCCTCGACCACGCTGCCGTCGAGCCCGTGTCGGCGATCGCGGCCCGTTTCGTCACCTCGGCAATGAGCCTCGGGGCCCTGTCCCCGGAGGCCCACCGGACGATCGCGATCGGGATGCGCCGGCTGGGGGCCGCGTCGAACACGGGCGAGGGCGGCGAGGACGAGTCGTGGTACCTGCCCGACGCGAACGGCGAGCTGGCCGAGTCGGCGATCAAGCAGGTTGCCTCGGCCCGCTTCGGGGTGACCGCCCGCTACCTCGCCCGGGCCGAGCAGCTCGAGATCAAGATCGCCCAGGGCTCGAAGCCCGGCGAGGGCGGCCAGCTCCCGGCGGCCAAGGCCACCGCCTTCATCGCCGCCCTCCGCCGCGGCCGGCCGGGCGCGACGATGATCAGCCCGCCGCCCCATCACGACATCTACTCGATCGAGGACCTGGCCCAGCTGATCGCCGACCTGCGGGCGATCAACCCGGCCGCCCGGATCGGGGTCAAGCTGGTGGCCGGGAGCGGCGTCGGGACGATCGCCGCCGGGGTGGCCAAGGCGCACGCCGACTACGTCCTGATCTCGGGCCATGCCGGGGGGACGGGGGCGAGCCCGCTGTCGTCGATCAAGTCGGTCGGCCTGCCCTGGGAGATCGGCCTGGCCGAGACCCACCAGGTCCTCGTCCGCCAGCGGTTGCGCGACCGGATCGTGGTCCGGACCGACGGCGGGCTGCAGACCGGCCGGGACGTGCTGATCGCCGCGCTCCTGGGAGCGGAGGAGTACGGCTTCGGCACCGCGGCGCTGGTCGCGATCGGCTGCGACATGGCCCGCCAGTGCCACCTCGACACGTGTCCGACCGGGATCGCCACCCAGCGCGACGACCTCCGGGCGAAGTTCAGCGGGACGCCCGAGCAGGTCGTGGCCTTCTTCACGGCGATCGCCGAGGACGTCCGGGCCGAGCTCGCCCGGGCCGGGTTCGCCTCGCTCGACGAGGCGATCGGCCGGGTCGACCGGCTGGCGCCGGTCGCCGATTCGGCACTCGACCTTGGCCCGGTCCTGGCCGGACCGGCCTGGAGCGTGCCCGCCGAGCGGCGTGCGGCAGGCGCCCGCCGGCGGCCGATCCGGCGCACGCTGCGACCCGCCTCGGAGCTGGAGGCGGGTGTCGTGACCGCGTTCTTGGCGGGCAGGTTCGGGCGGGTCGTGGACCTGGCCGCCGTGGTGACGACGGCCGACCGGGCCCTCGGGGCCGGGATCAGCGGCGCCATCGAGCGAGCCCGCGACGGGGGCCTGCCGCATCCGGCGGCGGTTCACCTGCGCCTGACCGGGGCCGCCGGCCAGGGCCTCGGCGCGTTCCTTGCCCGCGGCGTCCGGATCGAGCTGACGGGCCTGGCCAACGACTACGCCGGCAAGGGCCTGTCGGGCGGGACCCTGATCATCCGGCCGGACACCTACGGGGCCGGGTCCGGCGGTGCTCCGGGACGAGCCGACGCGATCGCCGGCAACACCTGCCTGTACGGCGCGACGTCCGGCCGGCTCCACCTCGTCGGGGCGGCGGGGATGCGCTTCGGCGTCCGCAACTCGGGCGCGACGGCAGTCATCGAGGGGATGGGCGCCCACGGCGCCGAGTACATGACCGGGGGCACGATCGTCGTCCTCGGCCCGGTCGGGCGGAACGCCGGGGCGGGGATGACCGGCGGGCGGCTGTGGCTGCTCGACGAGGATGGCCGGGCCCGGACCCGGATCAACCGGGGCAGCGTCAGCGCCCGGCCGGCGGCGGACGTCGGTGGCTCGGGCCCCGAGGGCGCGGCAGCGGTCCTCGAGCTGCGCGAGCTCGTGGCCGACCATGCCGAGGCCGGCAGCGCGACAGCCCACGGGCTGCTGCGCGACTGGAGAGCGGCGCTCGCCCGGTTCCTGCTCGTCGAGCCGGCCGACCTGGCCGCTCCGGCCGATGCCCCGCCGCCGGCCGATCCCTCGCTCCGGAGCTACCCGGCGGCCGCCCCGGTCGGATCGGCCACGGTCGTCGGCAGGGCGTCGAGGAGCGGCTCGGTCCACGACCAGGCCGCGCCGTGGTGCTTGCCGACCGCCCCGTGACGGGCGGCCTCGACCCGCAGCGGCAGGCCGAAGATCTCGATGAAGCCGACGGCCGCGGCGTGGTCGAACGCGTCGCCCGCCTCGTAGGTCGCCAGGCGTCCTATCGTAGAGCGACAGCGGTGAGCGGCGGCCGACCAGGACGGCCGTGCCGTGATCGAGCCGGATCCGGGCGTCGCCGCTGACGACCCGCTGCGAGGACGCCACGTAGCCGCGCAGGTCGCGATGGAGGGCGCTGAACCACAGGCCGTCGTAGGTCAGCCGGGCCAGCTCGTCGGCGACCAGCCGGTTGAAGCGCAGCGTGTCCTTCGACAGGGCCAGGCCCTCCAGCGCCCGATGGGCGGTGTGCAGGACGGTCGCGGCCGGCGCCTCGTAGATCTCGCGGCTCTTGATCCCGACGAGGCGATCCTCGACGTGGTCGATCCGGCCGACGCCATGGGCGCCGGCCAGGGCGTGGAGCCGCTCGACCAGCTCGACCGGGTGGAGGCGCTCCCCGTCGAGCGCGACCGGCACGCCGCCCTCGAACGTCGACCGTGACCTCGACCGGAGCGGGGGCCGCGCCGGGCTCGACCGTCCATTCGTAGACGTCGGCCGGCGGCGCCGCCCAGGGATCCTCGAGGACGCCGGTCTCGATCGAGCGGCCCCACAGGTTGACGTCGATCGAGTAGGGCGAGGCCTTGGTGATCGGGATCTCGATCCCGCGCTCGGCGGCGTAGTCGATCTCCTGCTCGCGCGAGAGGCCCATCCCGACCCGCATCGGCGCGACGACCTCCAGGCCCGGGTCCAGGGCGTGGACGGCGACGTCGAAGCGGACCTGGTCGTTGCCCTTGCCGGTGCAGCCGTGGGCCACCGCGTCGGCGCCTTCGCGGGCCGCGACCTCGCACCAGGAGCTGGGCGATCAGCGGCCGGGCGAGGGCCGTCGCCAGCGGATAGGCGCCCTGGTACAGCGCGTTGGCCTGGAGGTGCGGCCAGACGAAGTCCGTCACGAACCGCTCCCGGGCGTCGACGACGTAGGCCCGCGAGGCGCCGGCGCTCATCGCCCGCGCCTCGACGCCCTGGCCGCAGCGAGCCGCCGCCCAGGTCGACGGTCAGGGTCACGACCTCGACGTCGAACTGCTCGCGCAGCCAGGCCACGGCGACCGAGGTGTCGAGCCCGCCCGAGTAGGCGAGGACGACCTTCTTCATGGCGAGACCTCCGCGCTGGACTGTGCCTGGATGGCCTGGAAGCGGGCCAGCCAGCGTTCGAGGCGGGCCTCGTCGGCGAACAGGACGAGCAGGGTATTGTCGCCGGCCAGCGTGCCCTCCTGCTCGGTCAGGGTCGACTCGTCGATCGCCTGGGCGATCGACGCTGGCCGTGCCCGGGGGTGCCGGTCAGGAGCAGGATCAGGCCGCTCCGGCCGACCCGGACCGGGATGTCGGCCAGGATCCGGCGCAGGCGCTCGTCGGTACCAGGCGGGGGGCCGGGCGCGGAGCGAGGTCCTCGGGCGAGATGTAGACGTGGCGATCGCCGCGGGCGACCTTGACCAGGCCGAGCTCGGCGATGTCGCGGCTGACCGTGGCCTGGGTGACGGCGAGGCCGCGGTCGCGGAGGATCTCGGCCAGCTCGTCCTGGCTGCCGACCGGCCGGCTGGCGACGAGCTCGCGGATCGCCCGCTGGCGGTCGGCCGCGCCGGCCTCGAGGCGTGAGCTTGCGGCCGTTCACGACGCGGCTCCGGCCGTGGCCGAGCGCACGGCGGTCAGCCGCGTCCCGAAGGTCGGGTCGTCGAGGGCGCGGGCCAGCGCATGGGGCGCCGCCGCGTCGGCGATGATCGCCTCGGCGCCGTCCCAGCCGAGCGCGCCACGCGCCGCGCGGACCTTGGGGACCATGCCGCCGGCGATCACGCCGCTCGGCGATGAGCGCCTCGGCCTCGCCCGCTCGTGAGCGAGTCGAGGCGGCGGCCGTCGGCATCGCGGACCCCGTCGACGTCGGTCAGCAGCACGAGCTGGCGGGCACCGAGGCCGGCGGCGATCCCGGCCGCGACGTCGTCGGCGTTGACGTTGCAGACGATGCCGTCCTCGTCGCGGGCGAGCGGCGCGACGACCGGCACCTGGCCGCCGACCAGGATCGCGTCGAGCAGGTCGCGCCGGAGCCCGACGACGTGGGCCACGAGGCCCATCCCCGGCACGCGCTCGGCGATGAGCAGGCCGCCGTCGACGCCCGACAGGCCGACGGCATCGACGCCCAGGTCGCGCAGGCCGGCGACGAGCTCGCTGTTGACCACGCCGCGCAGGACGGCCGCGGCCACCTCGAGCGCGGCCGCGTCGGTCACCCGCAGGCCGCCCTCGAATCGGCTGGGGACGCCGAGCCGCTCGAGCCATTCGGTGATCCGCTTGCCGCCGCCGTGGACGAGGACGACCGGCCGGCGCCGGGCGACCGCGGCGACCTCGGCGAGACCTGGCCCTGGTCGGCGATCGTCGTGCCGCCCAGCTTGATCACGAGGATCTCGCTCATGCCCGGTCGCTCATGTCGTGTACTCCGAGTTCTCGATCACGTAGTCCTCGGTGAGGTCGCAGCCGAAGGCCTCGCCGGCACCGTCACCCAGGCCGAGGTCGAGCCGGATGAGGATCTCGGGCGCGGCCATCGCCGCCCGCGCCGCCGCCCGATCGAAGGCGAGCGGGCCGCCGGCCGGGCCGTCGAAGACGGGATAGCCGGCGATCGCGATCCGGAGCCGACCGGGATCGACGTTGACCGGCGTCCCGGCCCGGGCGCGCGCGGCCTCGGGCGGCAGGCCGGCCGCCTCGAGGACGGCGGCATCGGCCAGCCGGCCATTGCCGGCCGCCGCCGCGATGCGGCCCCAGTTCGGGTCGCGGCCGTGGGCGGCCGCCTTGACCAGTGAGCTGCCCACGACCGAGCGGGCGACGGCCCGGGCGTCGGCGTCGTCGAGCGCGCCGGTGACCTGGCAGGTGAGGAGGGTCGTGGCGCCCTCGCCGTCGGCCGCCTGCTGGCGGGCCAGGTCGCGGGCGATCGCCTGGATCGCGCGGCCGAGCTGCCGGGCGGCATCCGAGCCGGCCCGGATCGGGGCCGTTCCGCTGGCGCCCGAGGCGAGCACGAAGACGGTGTCGTTCGTGCTCGTGTCGCCGTCGACGGTGAGCTGGTTCCAGGTCCGTGCCGCGGCCGGCCGGAGCAGGTCACGCAGGAGGCGTGGCTCGATCGCGGCGTCGGTCAGGATCACCGACAGCATCGTGGCCATCCCCGGGTGGATCATCCCGACACCCTTGGCACAGCCGCTGACCGTCACCGGCCGGACGGCGTGGCCATCGGCCTCGGGCAGCGCGATCACGGTGGTCGCCAGCTTCGTCCGCGAGTCGGTCGTCCGCAGGGCGTCCGCCACGGCCTCCAGGCGGCGTCGGTCGGGGCCAGCCCGCTCGGCACCAGGGCGGCCAGGCCGCCGGCCACGGTCGCGACCGGCAGGCGAGTGCCGATGATCCCGGTCGAGAGGTGGAGGGTATGGCCCGCCGGCACGCCGGCCGCCCGGGCGACGAGCTCGGCGATCTCGAGCTGGTCGGCCCGGCCGGGCTCGCCGGTCGCGGCGTTGGCGCAGCCCGACGTCGCGACGATCGCCTCGGACCAGCCGTAGCCGCCGTCGGGCTGCCCGCCGGCGTCCGGCCCGCCGTCCCCGCGCCGGCCGACGCCTGGAGGTTGGCGCGGCTGAGCTGGACCGGCGCGGCGGCGAACGGGTGCGGGGTGAAGACGGCGGCCGCCGCGGCCGGCCCGCTCGTCGTGCGGATGACGGCCAGGTCCGGCCGGCCGCTGGCCTTGATCCCGGCGGCCATGCCCCGGCCAGGAAGCCGGCCGGCAGGACCGGCAGTCGATCGACGCCGGGCAGGTCGGCCGTGAGCCGCTCGACTGGTCCCGGCAACGAGATCGTCGCTGGCGAGGGTCATGGCGCGAGCGGGAGCTGCTCGAGGCCGGCCGTCTCGGCCAGGCCGTGGACGAGGTTGAAGGCCTGGACGGCCTGGCCGGCCGCGCCCTTGACCAGGTTGTCGAGGACCGCGATCACCAGGATCCGGCCGGTCCGCTCGTCGTACGTCACGTGGAGGCGGGCCTCGTTGCTGCCCATCACGTGCTTGGTCGCCGGCGGGTCGGCGACCACCGACACGAACGGCTCGTCGCCGTACGCCCGGGCGAAGAGGGCATCGAGCTCGGCCTGGTCCGTCGGCCGGGCCGGCCGGACGTGGGCCGCCGACAGGATCCCTCGGGTCATCGGGATCAGGTGGGGCAGGAAGTCGACCCCGCGGGCGCCGGGGTTGTCGGCACCCGCGCCGGCCAGGTCCAGCTCCTGCTCGATCTCGGCGACGTGGCGGTGGCCGCCGATGCCGTAGGCCCGGACGCTCTCGTTGACCTCGCTGAACATCGACTCGGGCTTCGTGTCGCGGCCCGCGCCCGACACGCCGCTCTTGGCGTCGACGACGACGTCGCCCAGCAGCCCGGCCCGGGCGAGCGGCGCCAGGGCCAGGATTGCCGCCGTCGCGAAGCAGCCCGGCGAGCCGACGATCCGGACGGGCTGGCCGGACAGGGCGATCAGCTCGGCCCGGTGGAGCTCCGGCAGCCCGTAGACGGCCCGCGCCAGGAGATCCGGGCGGCCGTGCTCGAAGCGGTACCAGCGCGGGTAGTCGGCCGGGTCGCGCAGCCGGAAGTCCGGCCCGATGTCGATGACGGTGGCGCCGGACTCGACGATCGCCGGGACCTGCCCGACCGCGATCCCGTGGGGCAGGGCGAGGAACACGGCGTCGGCCTCGGGCACGCCTCGTCGATCGCCAGGCCGGTGGTGGCGAGGTGGGGGTGGACGGCCTCGACGGGCTCGCGCTCCTGCCCCGCCCGGCGAGACCGACCAACTCCACGGCTGGATGCCGAGCCAGGATGCGGACCAGCTCGGCCCCGGCGTAGCCAGTGGCGCCAACGACGGCGACCCGAATCCGCTCGTCGGGCGCGCCCTGCCGGCGACCCGTCCCGGCCATCGTCTCCGCTGCCTCGATGCCCGCGCTCACGGGCGCGCTCCGCCCCTCACGGGAGGCCGACCCGAGGCCGAACGAGAACCAGGATGGATCGCCGCCATGACTGCATGACTATACACGCCAACGCATAGTCATGCAACCCGGTGCGGCGCCGTGTGGGCGCGGCGGTCGCGATCCTTCCGTCAGAGAGGGTCTCGCGTTCCGGACGGCGTCGACGAGCGATCCGATCGCTCCGTCTAAGCCGGCGCCACTCCGGCGCCACTCCGGCGCCACAGGGCAGGAGACCACCGCCGAGCCAGGGCCCGGAAACGGCCGCGCGCCGGTGTTATCCGGCGCCCGGCTCGAGCTTGTCGGGGCGCTGGTAGGGCCCCGTGACGATCACCTCGCCGGTCTCGTCGAGCGGCAGGTCGCCGGTCCGCAGCAGGTGGTAGCCGTGATGGATCTCGGTCGCCCCGGCCGACAGCATCGCGCTGATCGGGCAGTACTTCGTCGCCGACAGCTCGATCGAGCGGCGGAGCGCCTCGACCTCGAGCGTCGACCCGGCCAGCTCGTGGACGATGTCGATCCGGGTGAAGACCTGGGGGTACTCGTCGCGCTGGTCGCCCCGGACGTGGATCTCGTAGCGGTCGAAGGCCTGGCGCTTCTTGGCCAGGATCGAGACGACGTCCATCGCCGAGCAGGTCGCCAGGGCGGCCAGCAGGACCTCGGTCGGACCGGGCGCGGTCTGGCCGTCGCCGCTGTCGAGATGGACCGGGAAGCCGCTCCCGGTGGTCGCGGCAAAGTGCATGCCCGCCTCGTTGCGGACCACGACGTTCTTGATCGTCATGCGGCGGATTCTCCATCGGGCTGGTCGCCCAGGAACTGCTCGCGGTAGAGCTGGGCGTAGAGGCCGCCGTGGGCGACGAGCTCGGCATGGGTGCCCCGCTCGACGATCCGGCCGCGCTGGTAGACGAGGATCCGGTCGGCGCGCAGGATCGTCGACAGGCGGTGGGCGATCGCGATCGTCGTGCGGCCCTCCATCAATCGCTCGAGGGCGGCCTGGATCAGCCGCTCGCGACACCGTGTCGAGGGCCGAGGTCGCCTCGTCGAGGATCAGGATGCGGGGGTCCTTGAGCAGGACCCGGGCGATCGCGATCCGCTGCTTCTCGCCGCCCGACAGCTTGTAGCCGCGCTCGCCGACCATCGTGTCGTAGCCGTCGGGCAGCTCGGCGATCCGTTCGTGGATCGCGGCCGCCGACGCCGCCGCGATCAGCTCGTCGTCGGTGGCCGAGGGCCGGGCGTAGCGCAGGTTGTCGCGGATCGAGGCGTGGAACAGGTACGTCTCCTGGGTGACGAAGCCGATCGTCTCACCGAGCGAGGCGAGGGTGATCCGGCGGATGTCCCGGCCGTCGATCTCGATCGAGCCCGAGTCGACGTCGTACAGCCGGGGGATCAGGTAGGTGGTCGTCGTCTTGCCCGAGCCGGACGGCCCGACGAGGGCGACCAGCTCGCCCGGCCGGGCCTCGAAGTCGATGCCCTCGAGGCCGAAGCCGCCCGGCTGGAGATCGACCTCCGGCAGGGCCTCCTCGCGCAGGCCCGCGGCCGGTCCAGCCCCTGGCTCGTCGGGGTCGCGGGCCGTGTCCGCGATCGTCGGCCGCGCGGGCGCCGCCGTGGCGGGGTAGCGGAACGAGACGTCCCGGAAGCGGACCCCGCCCGCCGCGGTCCGCGGGTCGAGGGCGATCGCGTCGGGTGCGTCGACGATCTCCGGGTCGAGGTCGAGATACTCGAAGATCCGGTCGAACAGGGCCAGCGAGCCCTGGATCTCGACCTGCACGTTGAGGAGCGCCCCGAGCGGGAAGAAGAGCCGGCTCTGGAGCGTCGTGAAGGCCACGATCTGGCCGACCGTCGGTGCGCTCGGATCGTGGTTGATGATCAGGATCCCGGCCAGGCAGTAGACGAAGGCCGGGGTGATGCTGAAGATCGTGCCGATGATCATGAAGAACCAGCGGCCGACCATCGCCTGGCGGATCTGGAGCACGGCCAGCTTGCGGTTCAGGCCGTTGTAGCGCTCGATCGACGCGGCCTGCTGGCCGAACGTCTTGGACAGGAGCATGCCGCTGACGCTCAGCGTCTCCTCGGTCGCGGCCGACAGGTCGGCCATCGACTTCTGGGTCGCGCTGCTGACCGTCCGGCGGACCTTGCCGACCCGGTAGGTGAGGTACAGGAAGAAGGGCAGGACACCGACCGACAGGATCGTCAGCCGCCAGTCGACGAGGACCATGGCCACGAGCGTGCTGACCGCCGTCGCGACATTGCTGGTCAGGTTCGCCGCGGTGTCGGTCAGGACCGACTGGATCCCGCCGACATCGTTGGCCAGGCGGCTCTGGATCTCGCCGGTCCGGGTCTCGGTGAAGAAGCGCAGCGGCAGGCGCTGGAGGTGGGCGTACAGCGCCCCGCGCAGGTCCTGCATCACGCTCTGGCCGACCTTGTTGTTGAGGTAGGCCTGGCCGACCCCGATCAGGCCCGAGACGATCGGGATCACGATCATCAGCCCCACGTACAGGTTCAGCTTGAAGAAGTCGCGGTGGGGGATCGCGTCGTCGATCAGCCGGCCGAGCAGGAGCGGGTTGACGATTCCGAGCAGGCTGGTCAGCAGGATCGCCCCAGTCACGATCGTGACCTGGGCCTTGTATGGCGCGAAGAAGACCGTGATCCGGCGGAGCGTCCGGTTGCGCCGCTCGGGCGCCAACCGGGCCGGCGGCTCCTCGCCCCGGCGAAACGCCCCGCGGGCGCCGAACGCCATCAGCCGCGACCCGGGCCCGTGGTCACCCCTGGACGGCCGTGGTGCGCGCGGCGAGCTCGCTCGAGTTGACCTCGAGCCAGCGCTCGGCGTCGATGGCCGCCTTGCAGCCCTCGCCCGCGGCGGTGATCGCCTGACGGTAGCGATGGTCGTGGACGTCGCCGGCGATGAACACCCCCTCGATCCGCGACCCGGTCTCGTCGCGGACGGTGAGGTAGCCCAGCTCGTCGACATCGAGGATGTCCCGGAACAGGTCCGTGTTCGGCTTGTAGCCGATCGCCACGAACAGGCCGTCGAGGGCCAGGTCGCGCCCCTCGCCGCCGGTCGTGCTCCGCAGCCGGAGGCCCTCGACGTGGCTCTCGCCCAGGACGTCGTCGATCGCGGTGTTGAGGTGGACCTCGATCTTGGGGTTGCCGAACGCGCGATCGATCATGATCCGGCTGCCGCGCAGGGTCTCGCGCCGGTGGAGCAGGTGGACCTTCGTCGCGAAGCGGGTCAGGAAGATCGCCTCCTCGAGGGCGGTGTCGCCGCCGCCCACGACCGCGATCTCCTTGTCCCGGAAGAAGAACCCGTCGCACGTGGCGCAGGCGCTCACGCCCCGCCCCCGCAGGCGCGTCTCGTTGTCGAGGCCGAGCCACAGCGCTGATGCGCCGGTCGCCACGATCACCGCGTCGCCGCGGTACTCGATCCCCCGGGCCCAGACCCGGAACGGCCGGCTGGAGAAGTCGACCCGGTCAATGTCGACGTCGACGATCCGGCTGCCGAAGCGCTCGGCCTGGGCCCGGAAGGCGGCCATCAGCTCGGGCCCCTGGATCCCCTCGGGGAAGCCCGGATAGTTCTCGACGTCGCTGGTGATCATCAGCTGGCCGCCGGGCGTCGAGCCGGCCAGGACGATCGGCTCGAGGTTGGCCCGGGCCGCGTAGATCGCCGCGGTCAGGCCGGCCGGGCCCGAGCCGATGATCACGACCTTGCCCGAGACGGGGCCGCCCGACGCCTCGGCGCCGTCGTCCGGGCCACCGGCCAGCGGGACGGCGGGCGGGGGCAAGGCGATCGGGGCGCTGCCGAAGTCGATCGGCGCGGCCGGGGCGAAGAGGATCGGGCCGCCGGCCGGCCGCGGCGCCGGCTTGGGCGCGCCGTTGTTGTCGTCGGTCATCGGCTCATTCTAGCATGGCCGGGATACTCCCTGGGGGTATTCAAAGGCCGCGCACCTGGGGGATCACCGCCGCGCCGATCGTCTCGAGCGGGGTCAGCTCCTCGAGGCCGGCCAGGCTCATGATGACGTGCTGGACGCCGGCGTCGGCCAGCTCGCCGATCTGGGCGACGATCCGGGCCGGCGACGTGCCACCGCTGGCTCCGTCCCGCCGGAGGGTGATGTCGATCAGGTTCGAGCGCTCGATCTCGTCGTAGTTCCGGCCGATCCGCTCGCAGTGCTCGCGCAGGACGGCGTACTTGTGGGCGACCCGCGGCCCGTCGCCGAAGACGTTGGTCCCGTCGGCGTACTGGGCCACCAGGCGGAGCGTCTTCTGCTCGCCGCCGCCCCCGATCATGATCGGCGGATGGGGCCGGGTCAGGTTCTGGGGTGAGTTCAGGAGGCGCGTCGCCTGGTAGTGGCGGCCGTTGAACGCGCCTTCCGTGCCGCGCTCGCCGGTCCACAGGGCATGGGTGATCTGGAGCATCTCCTCGAGCATCTCGAAGCGGATCCCGAGGGGCGGCATCGGGAAGCCCAGGCCCCGGCTCTCCTCCTCGTTCCAGGCCGCCCCGATGCCCAGCCAGGCCCGACCGCCGGACAGGACGTCGAGGGTCGTGGCGGTCTTGGCCCACAGCCCGGCGGTCCGGTAGTGGATCCCGCCGACCATCAGCCCCAGCCGCGCTCGCTGGGTCAGGCCGGCCAGGAAGCCGAGCGTCGTCCAGCCTTCGAGCATCGGATCGGTGGCCGGGCCGACGCCCCGGATCTGGAAGAAATGGTCCATCACCCAGATCGAGTCGAAGCCCGCGTCCTCGGCGGTCCGGGCGATCCGGGCCAGGGTCGGCCCGATCTCGGCCGGCCCGCCCGGCCAGTTGAACGAATCGATCTGGAGGCCGATCTTCACGCCTGAGCTCCCTCCCGGCGGACGCTCGCCCGCCATCGAGCGCCAAGGGTACCGTCGCGGCGCGAACCTAGCGGAACAGGTCCCACTCGGAGGGGATCAGCGCCTCGCGGATCGTCGCCTCGCCGCGCACCGGCTGGGCGCCGCGCACGATCGCCACCGGGCGGCCGGCGACCTTGCCCAGGCTCAGCTCGGCGGCCGAGGCGATCTCGTCGGCGACCGCCCGGACCGTCGAGCTCATCGTCCGGCCATCGGCATCGACCGTGCCGCGCAGGTCGTCGAGGGGCAGCATCCCGGCGATGCCGATCGCGACGTCGACGATGCCCCAGCGCCAGGGCCGGCCGAAGCTGTCCGAGACGATCACCGGCAGGTCGACCCCGGTGCGTGCCCGGAGCCCGTCGCGCAGGGCCGCCGCCGAGCGATCGGGGTCGGCCGGCAGGAGGGTCACGATCGAGCCCGACTCGGGCCCGACGTTCGACGCGTCGACGCCGCCGTTGGCGCACACGAAGCCATGACGGGTCTCGGTGATCAGCACCCCATTGGCCATCCGCACGACCCGGCGCGCCTCGCGCAGGACGACCTCGACCTGGCGCGGATCGCGCTGCCAGCGTTCGGCGAACTCGATCGCCTCGGGCCGGGGCTCGATCGCCGTCAGGTCGACGATCGCGCCCTCGGCCTTGGAGACGACCTTCTGGGTGACGACCAGGACGTCGTCGGGGCGGAGCGGAGCGGCGGACGGCTCGGCCGCCAGCCAGCGCTCGAGCGCGGCACCGATCAGGCCGACGAGGTCATCGCCGGGCCGGACCTCGGGCAGCCCTTCGAGGGCGACGACGGTCAGGCGACCCGCCGGGCTGGGCTGGGCCGTTGGCATCGCCGCTGCCCCGGGCTCCGGCTCAGCCGCCATGGGCCGGGTCGAGCAGGCCGAGCTCCTCGGCCAGGGTCAGGTCCTCGGGCAGGTCGAGGTCGATGGCCAGCGGGCCGTCCACCTCGAGGCTGAGCGCGCCGGCCGACCGGGCGGCCGCCTCGTGGGCGACCCGGCTGTCGACCCCGAACGCGAAGGGGATCGCGTCGGGCGGGCTGAGGAGCAGTGCGTTCGTGCCTCGCCCATGGCGATCCGGGACGACGACGACGATCGCCCGGGTCGGCGACGCCGCCGCGGTGGCGGTCGCCACGATCTCGCCGATCGCCGCCTGGCTGACCGAGGGCAGGTCACCGGCGATGACCAGCACGGCCGTCGCGCCGTCGGCGATCGCCCGGGCGACTGCCTGGTCGAGGCCCTCGTTCAGTCCTTCGCCCGACTGCTGGAGTGCCTCGGCCCCGCCCTGCCGGGCGATCTCGAGGATTGCCGGGTCGGGGCTGACCACCAGGACGGCAGCGATCGCCGCCACCTCGTGCACCGCGTCGAGCGTCCGGCCGAGCAGGAGCCGGACGAGGTCCTGGCGTTCCTCCGCGTCGAGCGAGCCGCCCAGCCGGCTCTTGGCGCCCTCGAGCGTGCGCACCGGGACGATCGCGACGAGCCGGCCGAGGTCGGCCCCGGACGGGCGGGCGACGAGCCCGGTCATCGGCTCAGCCCCGGGACCGGGGCGAGGCCGCGGGCAAAGGCCAGCACCTCGCCGGCGACCCGGGCCCGGCTCGCGTCGTCGACCATCAACGTGTCGGCCACGAGGGCCCGCATGCCGAGCTCTTCGACCGCCGGCACGAGCGGGGCGTCGACCGGATCGAGCACGAAGGCGGTCGCCAGGCCGGCGTACAGGCGGGCAACGCCGAGCGCGCTCGACTCGTGGCCGAGCGAGGCCAGCATCCGATCGGCCGGACCCTTGAGCGCCCGTCCGCCGATGATCCCCGAGATCGCCACGACCGGCGTGCCGGCGGCCCGGGCCGCCAGGATCGCCGCGCGGATGCCGGCCACGGCCAGGATCGGCCCGACCGACACGATCGGGTTCGACGGTGCGACCACGATCAGGCCGGCCCCTCCGATCGCGGCCAGCACCTCGGGCGTCGGGGCGGCCGCCTCGACTCCGACGAAACGGACCTCGAGGACGGTCGGCTCCTGGCGCCGGTGGACGAAGTACTCCTGGAACTCGAGCCAGCCGTCGGCCGAGCGGACCTCGGTCCGGATCGGCGCGTCGGTCATCGGCAGGATCCTGGCGGCCAGCCCGAGCGAGCGCTGGAGGCCGAGGTTCGCCTCGGTCAGCCGGGCGCCGGCCCGGAGGCGCGCCGTGCGCACGATGTGGGCGGCCAGATCGCGGTCCCCGAGCTCGAACCAGGTCGGCTCGCCGTAGGCCCCGAGCTGGCCCATGGTGGCCGCCGTGTCGCCGGCGATGCCCCAGCCGAACGGCCCTTCGATCCCGGCCAGGGTGTACAGGACGGTGTCGTGGTCGGGACAGACGAGCAGCCCGTGGCGCTCGACGTCGTCGGCCGTGTTGACCACGACGGTGAGCTCGGCCCCGATGATCGCCTGCAGCCCGTGGGCGAGCCGCGCCCCGCCCACCCCGCCGGCGAGCTCGACCACGGGGCCGGCTGCGAGGCTCACGGCAGGGCGTCCAGCGCGCTGCGGACCTCGCCGATTTGCTCGATCGTCTCGGCGTCGTACGGGGCGGGCAGCCGGACGACGACCTCGGCCATGCCCAGGTCGCGATACGGGCGGAGGTGGTCGGCGATCAGGCCGGGCGGGCCGAGCAGGGTGGGCGCGCCGGCGAGGTCGGCGATCCCGTTGTGGGCGAGCTGGGCGTCGAGGGCACGGCTCGCCTCGGCCGGATCGTCACGGACCAGGACGTGGAAGCTGACCGTCCGGTCGATCAGGCCGGGATCGCGACCGACGGCCGAGCAGTGGGCGGTCAGGATCGCGTCCTTGGCCGCGAACGCCTCGGGCGTCCCGTTCATGTTCCAGGCGTCGGCGTAGGCCGCCACCGTCCGGAGGGTCTTCCGCGGCCCCGAGCCGCCGATCAGGATCGGCAGGTGGGCCTGGACCGGGGCCGGCGCGTGGACGGCGTCCTTGAACGTGTAGAACCGGCCGGCATGGTCGATCGTCTCGCCGTCGAGCAGCCGGCGGATCAGCATGACCGCCTCGTCGAGCCGGTCGAGGCGCTCCCCGACGCTCGCCCCGAAGTCGATGCCGTGGGCCTCGTGCTCGCGCTCGAACCAGGCGCCGCCGATGGCCAGGATCGCCCGGCCGTTGCTGATGTGGTCGAGCGTCGTGCCCAGCTTGGCGGTCAGGCCGGGGTTGCGGAACGTGTTGGCGCCGACCATCAGGCCGATCCGGATCCGGCTGGTCAGGGCGGCCCACGCGGCGAGCACGGTCCAGCCTTCGAAGATGGGCTGGCGCCAGGAGCCCTGGATCGCCATCAGGTGGTCCCAGGTGTAGACCGCGTCCCAGCCGGCGGTTTCAGCCGTGACGGCCACGTCGCGCAGGCCGGGCCAGTCCGTCGCCTGCGACCAGGCCTGGGCGCCGAAGCGCATCGAGGGCCGGTTCACGACTGGCCTGTCACGAGTGGCCCGTTCACGAATGGAGCTTGGGCAGCACGTCCCGACCGAAGGCCTCGATCCACTCCGCCTGGTTGCGGCCGACGTTGTGGAGGTAGACCTGGTGGAAGCCCATGTCCAGGAACTTCTGGATCTCGGCGCGATGACGCTCGAGGTCGGAGCTGATCAGCATCCGGCCGGCGTAGTCCTCCGGCCGGACCATCTTCGCCATCTGCTCCAGGTCGTGCGGGCTGCGGATGTCCTGCTTGGGGAACTTCATGCCGCCGTTCGGCCACTCGGTCAGCGCGTTGGCCAGCGCCTGCTCATCGGTCGGCGCCCAGGACAGGTGGAGCTGGAGGATGAACTGGAAGCGGGTCGGGTCGTTGCCTGCCTCGCGGCAGCCCTCGCGGCACTTCTCGAAGATCATCTCGAGCTTGCCCTCCGGGGCGCCGACGGTGATTAGCCCGTCGGCCAGGGCCCCCGTCTTCCTGGCCGTGATCGGTCCGGCCGTCGCGATATAGATCGGCGGGACGACCTCGGGCATCGTCCACAGCCGGGTCGTCTCCATCTTGTAGAACGGTCCGCTGTGCTTGACATCCTTGCCGGTGAACAGCTTGCGGATGATCTCGATCGCCTCGAACATCCGGGCGATCCGCTCGGGGGTCTCCGGCCAGTAGCCGCCCAGGACGTGCTCGTTGAGCGCCTCGCCGGAGCCGAGCCCCAGCCAGTGCCGGCCGGGGTACATCGCGGCCAGGGTGGCCGACGCCTGGGCGACGACCGCCGGATGCATCCGGAACGAGGGGCAGGCAACGCCCGGCCCGAGATCGCCCGTCGTCCGTTCGCCGATCGCGGTCAGGACGTTCCAGACGAAGGCGGCCTGGCCTTGCTGGGGGACCCACGGCTGGAAATGGTCGGCGGCCATCACGCCCCGGAAGCCGGCCGCCTCGGCCGCCGCCGAGTAGCCGACGACCTCCTGGGGCCCGAACTGCTCGAGCGCCGCCGCGTAGCCGATCTTCGCCTGGGCCATCGTCAGTCCTCGTGGTAGGTGGATTTGCTCGTCGCCAGCGGCAACCGGAAGCTGACCCGCGACTGGCGCTGGAAGCGATCCCGGATCATCGCCTCGGCCCGCTCCGGCTCGTCGGCGTGATAGCGGCGGGCCATCTCGGCAATGTCGGCCTGGGCCGGGCCGATCGCGTCGACGACCGTCACGGCCCCCGCGATCGAGAGCCAGCGGTAGCCGTCCTCGATCGTCAGGCTGATCCGCGGATCGCGGCGCAGGTTGGCGGGCCAGACCCGCCCGTCGGCGCTGTTGACGACCAGGTCGTCGCCATCGACCCGGAACCAGACGACGGCCTGCTGCGGGCTGCCGTCCGGATTCAGCGTCGCGATCGTCGCGAACCGGAGGTCGTCAAGGAGCAGCGCTCGGGCGTCCGGGGCGAGGCTCGGGGCTGGGGTCGGGGACGGGCTCGCGGGCGGGTTCGCGGAGATCGACTGGGCCATGGGCCGATGGTAGTCGAAGGACGTTCGAACGGCCCCGCGGATGCTCGGGCGGCCGGTTCCGGAGCACGATGTCAAACTGGCCGGCATGCCGTCGGACCCCCAGCGACCCGTCCAGCTCGCCCTGCTGCCGCTGCGCTTCTTCGTCGGCGGGACGTTCCTGTTCGCCGGCGTCGACAAGCTCCTCGACCCATCCTTCCTGCAGGCCAGCGGGCCGGGCTCGATCGGCGACCAGCTGGCGACGTACAGCCGGATCTCGCCCCTTGCCCCGCTGATCACGGCGTTCGCCCTGCCCGCTCCACTGCTCATCGGGGTGATCGTTGCCGGCCTCGAGATCGGCGCCGGGCTGGGCGCCCTGACCGGCCTTGCCTATCGCCTGAGTGCCGTCGTCGGGGCGGTCCTGGCCGGCACGTTCTTCCTGACTGCGTCGTGGGTGATCCGGCCCTACTACCTGGGCGCCGACCTGCCCTACCTGTTCGCCTGGATCACCCTCGGCCTGGCCGGCCACGGCGGCCGCTACGTGATCGGGCCGGGGGTCGAGCGGGCGTTCAGCCTGCCGCCGTCCGAGCCCGGCGTCGATTTGTCGGCCGCCGACAAGACCCGGCGGGGCCTGCTCCAGCTGATCGTCCTGGCGGCCGGCTCGCTGTCCGTGGCCGGGATCACCGGCATGCTCAGCGCGCTGGGCCCGGCCTTCGGCTCGGAGCCCGGGCCGGCGGCCAGCCCCATTGCCGCCGGCTCGGGCGGTCCCGCGGGCAGCCCGGGGACGAGCCTCGCCCCGGGCGAGATCGCAACCGTGGCCGCTGTCCGGGCGACCCGGTCGCGGATGTTCGTCGATCCGGTCTCGGGCGATCCGGCGGTCCTCGTCGCCCTGGCCGACGGCACGATCGTGGCCTTCGACGCGGTCTGCACCCACGCCGCCTGCACGGTCAACTTCGACCGGTTGTCGGGCCACCTGTTGTGCCCCTGCCATGGCGCGATCTTCGACCCGGCCCACGGCGCCCGGGTCCTGTCGGGACCGACCGACCAGCCGCTTGCGGCGCTGCCGATCCGGATCGATCCGGCGACCGGCGCGATCAGCCTGGCCGGCTAGGGCGCTCGGACCGCGAGGCCCCGGGGATCAGCCCGGCGGCAGGGCGATGGGCCGGATCCGGCGGTGGCGGGCGGGCCGCGGCTCGAGCGAGCGCGGTGGCTGGGGATCGGCATTCGGCCGGCCGAGCAGGTAGCCCTGGCCGTATTCGACGCCGAGCGAGCGGAGCGTCTCGAGCTCGCGGTGGTTCTCGATGCCCTCGGCGATCAGGCGGGCATTGATCCGCCGGCCGAAGGACACGAAGGCCTCGACGAGAGCCTTCTTGGCATCGTTGGCAGCGCAGCCGTGGACGATCTCGCGATCGATCTTGATGATCGTCGGGCGCAGGGCGGCGATCAGGGTGAAGCTGGCGTACCCGGCCCCGGCATCGTCGATCGCGAACCCGAAGCCCAGCTTGCGCAGGGCCTTGACCTGGCGCTGGAGCGGGACGATGTCGTGGACCGCCTGCTGCTCGGTGCACTCGAGGGTCACCTGGCGGGGCAGCAGGCCGGCGAGGCGGACCATGCGGGCCATCGCCCTGGCCTCGAAGTGGGGATCGAGGAGGCTGGCCGGCGTGGTGTTGATCGCCACGGCGAAGTGGATCCCGTCGGGCACCGCATTGGTCGCGACGAGCTCGCCGATCCGCTCGAGGATCAACCGGACGATGAACGTGTCGAGCTCGATCGAGCGGCCGGTCGCGATCGCGGCATCGACGACGGCGCTGATCGACGCCGGATGGCGGGGCATGTTCGGGCGGAAGAGGCATTCGTATTCGTGCAGGGTGCCGGTCGACAGCTCGACGATCGGCTGGAAATGGACGTCGTGGGTCCGGATCGCGAAGAACAGGTCGAGCATCTTCGACTGGATGGCCTGGACGGTCTGGCTCATCCCGATCCGGTCGGCGATCCCCGACAGCTGGACGGCCGCCGTCAGGGCGTGGAGGTACTTCTCGGACTCGGGCAGGCTGGCGTCGACCGGGACAAGGCCGAAATCGGGTCCGCCGCTCGGACCGGCGATCTCCGTCGCCAGGGCCTCGGTCAGGATGTCGCTCGAGGCGATCAGGATGGCACCGGTGGCCAGCTCGATCAGCCGGCCCTCGGGGACACGTTCGCGCAGTCGGTGGAGATACCGAGTATCGCGCGACCAGATCAGGCGTTCATCGCGATGCTGGTTCCCGAAGAAGCGCACGGCCCGCCCTGGTTGAGCGATCTGAATCGGCCGTTCGACCGGCCGCCCCCCGCGAAGTCGCGGTCCGCGCCAATCATGCGCTTGGGGGAGCGCGATTGCGGGGGCTCCAGCCGTACCAGCGAGCGGCCAGCCGATCGTACCGGCACGGCCCTGGGCCCGATCCGCGGTGGCCTCGGCGGCGGGTCGGTCGGCGGGTCGGCGGCTGGTCGGCGGCGGGTTGGCGGGCGGGTCGGCGGCGGGTCGGCGGCGGGTCGGCGGCGCCTCAGGCGATCCGCTCGCCGGCCCGGATCGCGAGGTCGAGCCGGTTCTCGGGCGGGGCAAGCGGACAGGCCCAGCGCGGGTCGAAGGCGCACGACGGCTGATAGGCGAAATTGAAGTCCAGGATCAGGCTGCCGCGCTCCCGGTCGCCGCCCAGGTCGGCGCTCTTGGCCGTGTCGAGCAAGTAGCGGCCGGCCGCGTACGTCTCGATCCCGCTCGTCCCGTCGCGGAAGGGCAGGAACAGCCCGCCTGAGTAGCCCTCCATCCAGAACAGCGAGAGCGTCCGGGGTCCGTGGCTGGCGAACGGGATCTCGACCGAACCGATCCGCCGGAACGAGAGGCTGTCGCCGCCGCTGTTGGGCAGGCTGAGCGGAGCTCCGAGCGGCGTCGGAGCCCCGAGCGCCGGGGTCCCGAGCGGCGGTGCCGGCGCGAGCGGCGCTTGGCCAGGGGTCGGGTCGGGCACGATGGCGAGGGGCGTAGCGGCTGGCGTTGCGGCGGGCGCCGCCGGAGCGGCCGCCTGGACGACGACCTCGAAGCGCAGGGACGGGTCGTAGTCGAAGTGCCGGGCGCTGAAATTGCGGCGCCGGGCGGCGGGCACCGGGCTCATCGGGTGGTCGCGATACAGGCGCTCGCGCTCCGCCCGCCAGACGGTCAGGGCGCCCACCGGGTCGCCGACCCCCAGCCGCCGGACCTCCGCGTACAGGTCGCTGACCTGCCGCCGCCAGTCGGCCAGCAGCAGCTCGGTTCCGGCATCGACGCTCATTCCGGCAGTATCGGGGAGCGTCGCGGGCGGCGTCCATCCTCGACGGAGCGTGGCGGGGCTCGTGGCTCGCGACGGCCGTCCTGGCGGCGGGCCCGGGCCTCGGACTTCGCTGGAATTCCGCCCCCAGACGCGTTACCGCTGAGTCGCGCCCCGCGGCGCCCTTCGGCGTCGGCTCGGTCGCGCGGGCCATGCACGAATGGGCGCGCCGAAGCCTCCCCGTCGGGTCCAGATCGCCGGAAGTTGTCCGCAAGGCCGCTCCCGGCGGAATTTCGACGAAGTCTGGCGTGCCGCGGGCACGGCCGACGCGCCACGCCGGGCCGACGCGCCACGCCGCGCCGGGGCCGGGCCGCGCCCAGCCGCGCCGCGCCGCCGCCGCGCCCAGCCGCGCCGCGCCGAGGCGCCCAAACCGAGAGTGGCTAGAATTGGCAGGCTGCGCGGCGGCAGGGCAACGGAGCGCAGGAAGAGCAGTGACGGGATGAGGGAGTCGGTGTGACTGACAGGGCGGAGATCGGCGTGTTCGGCGGCTCGGGCTTCTACTCGCTCCTCGACGATGTCAGCGAAGTCAAGGTCGACACGCCCTACGGCGCCCCGTCGGACAGCTTCTTCCTGGCCGAGGTCGCGGGCCGCCACGTCGCCTTCCTGCCCCGCCATGGCCGGCGCCACACGCTGCCGCCGCACAAGGTCAACTACCGGGCGAACGTCTGGGCGATGCGCGCCCTGGGGGTCAAGGCGGTCATCAGCCCGTGCGCCGCGGGCTCGCTCCAGAAGGCGGTCGAGCCGGGCCACTTCGTCGTCTGCGACCAGTTCGTGGACCGGACCAACGGGCGCGCCGACACGTTCTTCGACGGGCCGATCGTGAGCCACGTGAGCGCCGCCGAGATCTACGACCCCACCCTTCGCCGGATCGCGATCGAGGTGATCCGCGAGCACGGGATCACGGTCCACGAGCACGGCACGGTCGTCGTCATCCAGGGCCCTCGCTTCTCGACCAAGGCCGAATTCGAAGTGGTTCTCGGACGCCGGCTGGGAAGTCATCAACATGACCCAGTACCCGGAGGCCTACCTGTGCCGCGAGCTGGGCATGGCCGTCGTCAACATCAGCCTGATCACCGATTACGACGCGGGCGTCCTGGAGGGGACCGAGGCGGTCACCGCCCACGACGTCCTGGAGGTGTTCACGACCAACGCCGCCCGGATCCAGAAGGTCGTCCTCGAGATGATCCGCCGGTTCCCGGCCGACCTCGACGCGCTCGGCGCGGCCGGGATGCTGAAGTTCACCCGGGGCGACGGCCACGCCGCGTCGGACGAGGACATCCGGATCTTCGAGACGGGCCTGGGCTGAGCGGACGATGCCCTCGATCCAGGCCGCCGTTCCCGAGCCGACCCACGGCTGCGTCCGCTGCGGAGCGCCGATCCCGATCGCCGACGGGATGTGCGAGCGGTGCAACCCGCTCGGGCTCAAGCAGCCGGCGGCGTCGCAGGCCCACGGCACGGTCGTCGTCGGGATCATCGCCGCGGTGATCGTCCTGTTCGCCCTGGCCAAGATCTCGATCCACGGCGTCGGGCCGTTCCAGGGCGTGGTTGCCGGGGTGATCTCGGCGCCGCCCGGCCTGGCGGTCACGATCTCGGTCACCAACCAGGGCACGACGACGGGCAGCACGACCTGCCGGATCTACGATCCGACGATCCAGGGCAT
The DNA here is from genome assembly GCA_963727055.1 of uncultured Chloroflexia bacterium. Classification (GTDB taxonomy): domain Bacteria; phylum Chloroflexota; class Limnocylindria; order Limnocylindrales; family CSP1-4; genus Palsa-1033. Next base: position 16,820 of record CAVSEN010000002.1, on the reverse strand, counting down.
CGGGCCCGAGTCGACCTACGCCGACAGTCCCCAGGTGCCGCCCGGCCGGACGGTCTCGTTCTCCAAGCAGGTGACGACGCTGGGGACGGTCGTCCGGCCCCTGGCCGTCTCCTGCAGCAGTCCGTGAGGCCTGACGGATCGGAGCCCGGCAACCCGTTCGCGCCGGAGCTCGGCCTGGCGATCGAGGTCGCCGAACGGGCCGGCCGGCTGATCGTCGAGCGCGCCGAGCGAATCGAGCGAATCGACGCCAAGGGCGCGCGGGACGTGGTGACCGACGTCGACCACCGCTCGGAGGCGCTGATCCTGGGCGAGCTCCGCCGCCACTACCCGGGCGACGCGGTCCTGGCCGAGGAGTCGGGCGCGGCGGGCAGCGGCGGGCGGACGTGGGTCGTCGACCCGCTCGACGGGACGATCAACTACGCCAACCAGATTCCGATCTACTGCGTCTCGATCGCGCTGGTAGCCGACGGCCGCCCGGTCGTCGGCGTCGTCCACGATCCGGTCCGGGGCGAGACGTTCAGCGCCAGTGCCGGGGGCTCGGCCCGCCTGAACGGCCGACCGATCGCCTGCAGCTCGAAGGAGCGCCTCGAGGACTGCGTCATCGCGCTGACTCTCGACGCCGAACGGCTCGTCGGCCATGGACCCGGGCTGTCGGCCGCGGTCCGGGTCAACCGCCGGCTGGGATCCTCGGCGCTGGCCCTGGCCTGGGTCGGCTGCGGCCGGTTCGACGCGTTCGTCCAGAGCTTCAACCTGTCGGCCTGGGACGTGGCGGCCGCGGGGCTGATCGCCGAGCGCGGCGGAGCCGAGGTCCGCCGATTCGACGGCGGCCCGTACCTCGACCTTGCCCTCGGCTCGGGCCGTTACGGGGTGATCGCCGGGCCGCCGGCCCACGTCGCGGAGCTGCGCCGGCTCGCCGGCTGAGGAACCGCCCGGGACTGGACGCTCAGCCCTCGGCCCAGCGGTGGGGCCGCGAGCGCAGCCGGTCGAGGCCGGTCTCGTCGCAGAACGCCTCCCAACCGGCCCGCGGCGTGCCCCGCCAGCGCAGTTGGTCGGGGTCCGTCTGGGCGATCGGGGCGTCCGTCCGCAGCCGGGCGAGGGTCCGGTAGAGGAGGACGTCGGGCATCTGCTCCCGGAGGGTTGCCGCCAGCACGTTGGCGCTGCGCACGGGCAGGTTCCAGTCGGCGCTGCTGGCGGGGATCGCCTCGAGCGAGCCGAAGCGCTCCAGGACGAGCGCGGCCGACTTGGCCCCCCAGCCGGGCAGGCCCGGGTAGCCATCCGCCGCGTCGCCGACGAGGGCCAGCCAGTCGGGGATCGAGGCCGGCCCGACGCCCCACTTCGCGCGCACCCCGGCGTCGTCGTAGATGATCCGCCGGCGCCGGTCCCAGAGCACGATCCGGGTGCCCCGGACGCACTGGGCGAGGTCCTTGTCCGGGGTGCAGACGAGGATCCGGTCGACCTCCGGCCGCTCGCCGAAGCGCTCGACCGCCGCGGCGATCGCGTCGTCGGCCTCGAACTCGAGCATCGACCAGAGGGTCAGGCCGAGCGCCTCGATCGCCCGCTCGGCGACCGGGAACTGGCTGAGCAGCTCGGGCGGCATGCCGGCCTCGGTCTTGTAGCCCGGGTAGAGGTCGTTCCGGAAGGAGGCGATCACCCGATCAGTGGCGCACCCGACGTGGGTCGCGCCCTCCTCGCGAAGCAGGTAGAGCAGTTGCTCGACCAGGCCAGCCACCCCGGACAGGACGACGCCATCCCGGCCCGTGACCGCCGGCCGCGGGGCGAAATGGGCTCGGAAGAGCTCGTAGGTCGCGTCGACCAGGTGGAGCTCCAACGTCCGGCGGCCTGCTAGACCGGGATCGTGACGGCTTCGATCTCGAGCTGCTCGCGGAGGCGCTCGAGATCGGCCTGGAAGACCCGCCCCAGGAGCGGCGCCTGGATCAGGCCGAGCAGGTTGGGCAGGACCGGCGGGATGAGTGTCTCGTCCCAGGTCAGCCGGGTGCCGCCGCCGTCAAGCGCCTCGAGCCGGAAGACGCCCGAGCCGCGGAACAGGCCCTCGTGGCGGATGGCGTAATCGTGCGGCGGCAGGAAGTCGGTGATCTCGATCGGGTCGGTCACGCCGATGCCCAGGATCCGGACCCGGCCCTCGGCCCGGGTGCCGACGCCGATCGGTCCGTCGCTCGACAGGCGAACCCACTTCAGGTCGTGCATCCACTCGGGCTGGCGCTCGACCTCGGCCAGCCGGACCCAGACCTGCTCGATCGGGACGCCGATCTCGACGCTGCTCCGGATCGGATCGACGACCAGCTCGCCGTCGTCCGGCCGGCGCCGGCCGCCGAGCCAGCGATCGACGGCCCAGGCCAGGCCGACGCCCGCCGCGACCAGGGCGGCCAGCCGGACGATGGACCGCATCATCGGGCGGCCACCGGCGACGCGCCCAGCAGCTCGACCCCGGCCGCGGCGAGCTCAGCCAGGGCGCGCTGCCCGTCGCCGGGGGCCAGGTCGACCGGCCGGATCCCGTCGGTCAGCACGGCCGTCCGGTAGCCCAGCCGGACGGCGTCGAGGGCGGTTGCCTTGACGCAGTAGTCGGTGGCCAGGCCGGCGATCACGACCCGCTCGATGCCGGCCGCCCGAAGCCGTCCGTCGAGCTCGGTCGGGACCTCCCGCCCGCTGACCGGATCGCGCATCGTGAAGCCGGAGTAGCCGTCCTCGCCGTTGGTCCCCTTGCGCACGATCGAACCGGCCACGACGAGGCCCGGATGGAGCTCAGCGCCCCACGTGTCGTGGACGCAGTGGACCGGCCAGATCCCGCCGTCGCGGGCGAAGTGGGGCGTCGACTCGGGGTGCCAGTCCTGGGTGTAGGCGACAAGCGCTCCAGCGCCGCGGGCGGCCGCGACCTGGGCGTTGAGATAGGGCACGATGCCGGCCGCACCGTCGACGGCGAGTGCGCCGCCGCGATCGGCGAAGTCGTTCTGGACGTCGATCAGCAGGAGGGCGGTGGTCGGGTCGTAGCCGGGACCGGGCGGTGCGGGCGTCATCCGCGGAGGCTACCCCAGACCGGCGATCCGGTTCGCACCGGCCGCGTTTGCGACCGATCTGCAACCACGCATTCGGGCGCGATCCGGTACGCTCCGATGAGATGTACTTCGACGAGTTCAAGCATCAACTGCCCGATATCGACGAGCGCGAGACCGCCGAGTGGCTGGAGTCGCTCGACCAGGTCGTCGGCGAGGAAGGGCAGAACCGCGCCCGCTTCCTCATGTTCAAGCTGCTCAAGCGGGCGCGCCAGCTGCGGGTCGGGCTGCCGCCGCTGACCCAGACCCGGTACATCAACACGATCAGCCCCGAGCAGGAGCCGTTCTTCCCGGGCGACGAGGTGATCGAGCACCGGATCCGGCGGATCGTCCGCTGGAACGCGGTGGCGATGGTCCTCCGGGCGAACAACCGCTTCCCGGGCATCGGCGGCCACCTCTCGACCTACGCCTCGGCGGCCAGCCTGTACGAGGTCGGCTTCAACCACTTCTTCCGGGGCAAGGACGGCGAGGGCGCCGGCGACCAGGTCTTCTACCAGGGCCATGCCGCCCCTGGCATGTACGCCCGGGCCTACCTCGAAGGCCGCCTGAGCGAGGACCAGCTCGACCACTTCCGGCGCGAGTCGGTGCCCGGCGAGGGGCTGTCGTCCTACCCCCATCCGCGGCTGATGCCCGACTTCTGGGAGTTCCCGACCGTCTCGATGGGCCTCGGCCCGATCAGCGCGATCTACCAGGCCCGGTTCAACCGCTACCTCGCCAACCGGGGCCTGGCCGACACGTCCCGCTCTCGGGTGTGGGCGTTCCTGGGCGACGGCGAGACCGATGAGCCCGAGTCGCTCGGGGCGCTGTCGATCGCGGCCCGCGAAGGCCTCGACAACCTGACCTTCGTCGTCAACTGCAACCTGCAGCGCCTCGACGGGCCGGTCCGCGGCAACGGCAAGATCATCCAGGAGCTCGAGTCGGTCTTCCGGGGCGCCGGCTGGAACGTGATCAAGGTGATCTGGGGCCGGGAGTGGGACGACCTGCTGGCGCGAGATACCGACGGAGCCCTGGTCAACAAGATGAACGAGACCGTCGACGGGGAGTTCCAGAAGTACTCGGTCTCCGGCGGCGCCTACATCCGGGAGCACTTCTTCGGGCCCGACCCGCGCCTGGCCCGGCTGGTCGAGCACCTGACCGACGACGACCTCGCCAAGCTGCGCCGGGGCGGCCACGACTACCGCAAGGTGTACGCCGCCTACAAGGCCGCGACCGAGTTCAGCGGGGCTCCGACGGCGATCCTCGTCCACACGATCAAGGGCTGGACCCTCGGCTCCGGCGTCGAGGCCCGCAACATCACCCACCAGGCCAAGAAGCTCTCGGAGCAGGAGCTCCACGTCTTCCGCGACCGGCTCGAGCTGCCGATCCCCGACGAGCGCCTCAAGGACGCCCCGTACTACCATCCCGGGCCGCACTCCGAGGAGGTCGAGTACCTCCTCGAGCGACGCCACCAGCTCGGCGGCTCGTTGCCCCGGCGGGTCGTCCGGGCCAAGCTGTTCAGCGCGGTGGCGCCGGCGGTCGACGCCGAGTTCGCCGCGGGCAGCCCGACCCCGGTCAGCACCACGATGGTCTTCGCCAAGCTGCTTCGCAACCTGATCCGCGATCCGGAGCTCGGCGCGCGGATCGTGCCGATCATCCCCGACGAGGCGCGCACGTTCGGCCTCGATCCGCTGTTCAAGGAGGTCGGGATCTACGCGGCCCAGGGCCAGCGCTACGACCCGGTCGACTCGGAGCTGCTGCTGTCCTACCGCGAGGCGACCGACGGCCAGGTCCTCGAGGAGGGGATCACCGAATCGGGCTCGATGGCCAGCTTCCAGGCGGCCGGCACGGCCTACGCCAGCCACGGCCTGGCGATGATCCCGTTCTACATCTTCTACTCGATGTTCGGCTTCCAGCGGACCGGCGACCAGGCCTGGGCCTTCGCCGACGCCCGGGGCCGGGGGTTCATGATGGGCGCCACGGCCGGCCGGACGACGCTCACTGGCGAGGGCCTCCAGCACGACGACGGGCACTCCCACCTGCTCGCCTCGACGATCCCCAACATGCACGCCTACGACCCGGCCTACGCCTATGAGCTGGCGGCCGTGATCCGGGACGGGATCGAGCGGATGTACGTCAAGGGCGAGGACGTCTACTACTACGTCACGCTGTACAACGAGAACTACCCGATGGCGCCGATGCCCGACGGCGCCGGCGAGGGGATCATCCGCGGGATCTACCGCTTCAGCGGGCCGCCCGAGCCAGTCGGCGCGGACCCCAGGGCGCACCGGGTCCGGCTGGTCGGCAGCGGGGCGATCCTCCAGCAGGTCGTCGCCGCCCAGGCGATCCTGGCCGAGAAGCTCGGGATCGCGGCCGAGGTCTACAGCGCGCCGTCGTTCCAGCAGCTCCGCCACGAGGCCCTCGAGGTCGAGCGCTGGAACCGGCTCCATCCGGGCGATAAGGCCCGGGTGCCGTACGTCAGCCAGGTCCTCGGTCCCGACGGTGGCCCAGTCGTGATCGCATCGGACTGGCTCAAGGCGGTGCCCGACCTCGTCGGCCGCTGGCTGCCCCGTGACTACGTCTCGCTGGGGACCGAGGGCTTCGGCCGGAGCGACACCCGCGAGAACCTGCGCGCCCTGTTCGAGATCGATCCGCCGGCGATCGCCGGAGCCGCCGTCGCCCAGCTCGCACGCTGCGGCGCGCTGACGGCCAGGCGAGCCGTCAGCGCGTTCGCGGAGCTGGGCCTCGACCCGGACAAGCTCGACCCGACGGCCCTCTAGGCCCGAGGTCGGCTCGAGCCGGCCGGATCCGGCCTACTTGATCAGGTAGACGACCGCGACGGTGATCGTCACGTCGGTCGTGCCGGCCTGGATCGGCGTCGAGACCTTGCTGCCGTCGACGGCCGGCGCCCCGGCGGCGTAGCCGTAGGTGATCGGGTAGGGGATCGGGGCCGAGGTCTCGCTGATCGAGGCCACGCCACCGACCGAGACGCCGGCCGCGGCGGCCAGCGTGTCGGCCTTCGCCTTGGCCTCGGCCATCGCCGCCTGGCGCGCCTGGGCCTCGGCCGCCGTCTCGTCGTTCACCCGGAAGGTGACGCCGTCGAGCGAGGTCGCGCCGGCCGCCAGGCCGTTGTCGATCGCGTCACCCAGCTTGGCCAGGTCGCGGACCGTGACGGTCACGCTGTTCGACATCTGGAAGCCGGTGATCCGGGGCGGGTTCGTGCCGTTCGAGTAGTCATAGGTCGGCTGGAGCGAGACGTTCGAGGTCTGGACGTCCTTGTCGTCGATGCCCAGGGCCTTGATCGCGGCGAGGACCTTGGTCATCGCCGTCGCCGCGTCGGCCCGGGCGGCCTTGACCGTGGTCCGGTTGACGAGCACGCCGAGGTGGAGGTCGGCGACGTCCGGCTTGAGGGTGACCGTGCCGGTGCCCGAGACGCTGATCGTGTGCTCGGGCGTCGTGGTCGTCGGGTCGACGGCCGCGGCCGGGCGCGGGGTCAGGGCCGGCATCGAGGTGGCGACGAGGAACAGGCTGACCCCGATCCCGGCGGCGATCAGCCGGGCGCGTGGACCGGGGGTCGGGATCGTCAGGGTGGTGGACATCTCGGCTGTGCTCCTGTCGGATTGCCGGCGGTGCTTGCCGGTCTGCTCCCGAGACGGCGGCGCCCGGCGATTGGTTCCCGGGCCGGGCATGATGGCCCGAACGCCGATCGAGATGAGGTCCCGCCGCCATGGAAGTCCACCAGCTGAACGATGTCGCCGCCGCCCGGGCCGCCGCCGGCGATCCGTGGCTGGAGTTCCTCCGCCACCCGGCCCTGAGCGTCGGCCTGTACGTCCTCGAGCCGGGCGAGCCCGACCGCCAGTCGCCCCACACCGAGGACGAGATCTACTACGTGGTCGAGGGTCGGGCCCGGATCACGGTCGGCGACGAGGTCCGGCCCGTCGGGCCGGGCGCGGTGATCTACGTCGCGACGGCCGTGCCCCACCACTTCCACGACATCACCGAGCGGCTGACCCTGCTCGTCGTCTTCGCCCCGGCCGAGGGCTCGCTCGCCGCCGGTCAGCGGACGTCGGCAGGCTGACCTCCGCCGAGCAGCTCGGCCAGGCGGAGCGCCCGGAGCGCGGACGTCCCGTCTGCGTCGTGGCGGAAGAAGACGAAGGCATCGTCGCCGGCGGCCAGGAACGGCTCGATCCTGGCCGCCCAGGCCTCCAGGCCCGTTTCGTCATAGGCGGTGCGGCGCAGGCGGAGGTAGAGGAAGCGCCCCGTCCGGCGGACCGTCGGCGGCTCGGCCAGCTCGTCGAGGTCGGTCGCGCACAGGGCGGCCCCGATCGACGCCAGGCTGGCGAACGTCTCGTCGACGTGCCACGAGGGGTCCTGGAACTCGAAGGTCAACGGAAGGTCCCGCGGCCACTGCTCGATCAGCGCGGCCAGCCGGCCGTCGTCGCGCTTGATCTCCTCGGGAACCCGGAAGAGGACCGTGCCCAGCCGTTGCCCGAAGCGCCGGTACGGGCCGGTCAGCCAGGGCACGGAAGTCGCCGGATCGACGGTCAGGGCCCGCAGGCTGCCGCCCCGTTGGGCCTTGACCGCGAACCGGAACGAGGCCGGCGTGGCCGCCAGCCAGCCGTCGATCGCGGCCTCGGTCGGGCTGCGATAGAACGTGTTGTTCAGCTCGCAGGCCGGCAGGCGGGCGGCGTATGCCCGGAGCAGGTCGCGGTCGGGTAGCCCGGCGGGGTAGAAGCGCGGCGACCAGTCGCGGTAGGCGAAGCCACTCGTCCCGACGAGGAGCCGGCCGGCAGCGGTCAGGCCGCTACTCGGTCGGGGCGCAGGCCGGCTCGCCGTCCGCCCGGACGCGTTCGCCGATCGCCCGGAGGGTCGCGGTCAGCGCCTCGAGGTCTCCGTCAGGCACGACGTCGAGGAAGTACTGGGCGATCCCGTCGAGGTGGGTCCGGGCCGCAGCCCGGAGGCGGGCCAGGCCGGCATCGGTCAGGACGGCCAGCGCACCGCGACCGTCGTCGGTGCAGGTCGAGCGCGTGATCAGGCCGTCGGCCTCGAGCCGGTCGATCAGCCGGGTGACGCCGCTCCGGCTCAGGAAGATGCCGGTCGCCAGTTGGTTCATCCGGAGCGACCGGCCGGGCGCCTCGGCGACCTGGAGGAGGGCCGAGTATTCGCCGAGGGTGAGGCCCTGCTCGCTGCGCAGGTCCTCGTCGAGACGGCGGGTCAGCAGGGCATGGGCGCGCAGGAATGCCCGCCACGTCTCGAGGCGTGGATCGTGGGCGGTGAGCCTCGATTGCGGCTCGTCGTCAAGCCTGATGGCAGCCATGGGCCGCATTCTACCCTGAAACGCAACTCGTTGACGTCGCAACGATCATGGACGCCTTCGAGTGGCCGCAATCGGCCCGGAGCCGCGGCGCTAGGATTCGTCGATGCCCAGCTTCGATGTCGCCGCGCTCCGGCGCGAGTTCCCGGCCCTGGCCGTCGAGCAGGACGGCCGCCCCCTCGCCTACTTCGACGGGCCGGGCGGGACCCAGGTCCCGCAGCGGGTGATCGACGCCATCACCGGCTACTACGCGAGCTCGAACGCGAACGACGGGGGCGCGTTCCTGACCAGCGAGCGGAGCGACGCGGTCGTCCGCGCGGCCCGCGCCGCGATCGCCGACTTCCTTGGTGCCGCGTCGCCCGACGAGATCAAGTTCGGCCAGAACATGACCTCGCTCACGTTCCATATCAGCCGCTCGATCGGGGCGACCCTCCAGCCGGGCGACGAGATCATCGTCACGACCCTCGACCACGAGGCGAACGTCGGCCCGTGGCGGGCGATGGCCGCCGACCGGGGCGTGACCGTCCGGACCGTCGACATCCGACCGGACGACGTGACCCTCGACCTGGCCGACCTCGAGCGCCAGCTCGGGCCGCGGACGAAGCTCGTTGCCGTCGGCTACGCGAGCAATGCGGTCGGCACGATCAACCCGGTCGCCGAGGTCGTCCGCCTCGCCCACGCCGCGGGCGCCCTGGCCTACGTCGATGCGGTCCACTACGCGCCGCACGCTCCGATCGACGTCCAGGTCCTCGGGACCGACTTCCTCGCCTGCTCGACGTACAAGTTCTTCGGCCCGCACCTCGGCGTGCTGTACGGCCGGGCCGAGGTCCTCGCCGGGCTGCCGGCGTACAAGGTCCGGCCCGCCCACGACCGGTTCGAGACCGGGACCCAGAGCTTCGAGTCGATCGCCGGGGCCGGGGCCGCGGTCGACTACATCGCCTCGATCGGCGAGCGCTTCGGGACGATCGCCGGCGCGGCGACCCGGCGGGCGAAGCTCGTTGCCGGCATGGAGGCGGTCCGGGCCCACGAGCGCGAGCTGTTCGCCCAGCTGCTCGACGGCCTCGAGCGGATCCCCGGCCTGCGCGTGTGGGGGATCACCGACCGGGCCCATCTCGCCGAGCGAACGCCGACGGCCGCGGTGACTCTCGAGGCGGTCTCCCCCCGCTCCGCGTCCGAGCAGCTCGGCCGGCGCGGGATCACGACCTGGGACGGCGACTTCTACGCCCAGGGCCTGATCGAGCGCCTCGGCCTGGCCCCGACCGGCGGCGTCCTGCGCCTGGGGATCGTCCACTACAACACGCCCGAGGAGATCGACCGCCTCCTCGGCGCCCTCGAGGCGATCGCCGTCGGCAGAGCCGGCGCGTAGGCCTGCGACCGCGACGCTTGCGCGCCGGGGAGGCCCGACGACGCTCAGCCGGTCAGCCGAACGCGCACGCGGAGCGCCTCGTAGACCGGGCGGGCCCTGGCATCGCCGGATACGAGTGGCCGGTCGTGCTGACGAGCGGCCGCCCCGACGAGCGCGTCGTAGACGGCGCCACCCGAGGTGCCCATGGTCGCAAGCTCGGGGCCGAGGGCGGCAGCCGCCTTCTCGGCGAGGAACGCTGTCGCCGGGAAGTCGTGGGCGAGCAGGATTGCGACGTCGGCCGGCGATCGCCGGAGCTTGCCCGGCAGTCGCGTGAGGACCGAGTAGGTCTCGAACCAGGCGTGGCCCGCGAGGCCCAGTCGGTGGCCCTTGACGGCCTTGAAGGTCGCATCATGGGCCTCGTGGTCCTCGACGACGAGGGCGACGGCCGCGCTCGTGTCTAGGAGCAGGACCTCGGCGTCCTCAGCGTCCATGCCGACCGGCGTCGATCAGCCCCCGCACGGCGGCAGCCGTCAGCGGACTTCCCGAGGCCGGGATGAGCAGAAGGTCGCCATCCTCGCGCAACCCGCTGCCGCCGACCGGCTGGACCCGGATTGCGGACCCGTCGAGCTCGAGCTCCACATCGCCGCCGCCGGCAAGCCCGACCTGGTCCCGGAGCCGACGCGGAATGACGAGGCGCCCTGCCCGGTCGATGGTCGTCTTCATGGCAGGAACGATACCATTGTCGTGGCATGCCAAGTCCGGGCGTCCGGCCCAGGGATTGCCCTCGGCGCCCAGGAGGACGTCGATCTTTGTCGCCCCGACCGAGAGGCCGCTGGCTACTAGGAAGCCCTGCCAGGTCGGCAGGTAGGTGATGTCGGCCACCCACAGCCGATCTGGCGCGGTCGCGTTGAAGCTGCGCCGGACGAGATCGGGGGCCGGTGCCTTGGTCTCGTCGCGAACCGTCGTGCGCACGAAGCGCCGACGATGGACGCCCTCGAGCTGGGCTGCTCGCATCAGCCTCGCGACCCGCTTGCGGCCGACCCGCAGGTCGTCCTCGAAGCGCAGCTCGGCCTGGACCCGGGGCGCGCCGTAGGTGCCCCGGCTGCGCAGATGGATCTGGCTGATCCGGGCGGAGAGGACGGCATCGGCCCGGGCCCGCGCCGAAGGTGGACGGTGTGACCAGGCCCAGTAACCGCTCGGGGAGACGCCCAGGACGCGGCACATCGTGGTCACCGGGAAGGCGGCCCTCTCTCGCTCGACGAAGCGGAACACCCTCACGGGGTCCCGTCGGTCTCCCGGGCGAAGAAGGCCGCGGCTTTTTTCAGGATCTCGCGCTCGATCCGCAGGGTCCGGTTCTCGCGCCGCAAGCGGACGAGCTCGGCCTGGTCATCGCTGGTCAGGCCGGCTCGTTGACCGTGGTCGACCTCGCTCTGGCGGACGTGGCGGCGGAGGCTTTCCAACGACACGCCAAGATCACGAGCGACCGAGCTCAACGTGTTGCCCGGCTGACCGACCAGGCGGACGGCCTCTGCCCAGAACTCCGCCCCGTACGGCGGCTTCGAATTCGGCATGTTGGACTCCCATCGGGACGTAACGCCCCGTACTCTCAGGGTGTCCACCAAACCGGGTCAACTCCAATCGTGGTGACAAATGAGAAGGCGCATGGCCCGGGTCGGATCGCAATCCCTGACGCCTGCCACGCCGAGGACATCGCATGCCTCAACCTCGAGAGTTGGTTCACTCTCGAGGGCTGGGGCGTCTGAGGGCGAACGAGACCGCTCAAATCGGCCGCTTGACAATGCGGACGCCCGGCCAAAAGTGATGAGGTATGTTTGGTCGGGGCGAGAGGGATAGCGCCTCCTTAACTCACCGCCCCGCTGGCTTCCTCATGGTCACCCGTGCGAGGCGCCATGCGAGTGGGGTAGAGCGCAGCGCATAAGCGGTGCAGACGACTCTGGTTCGTCCCTTACGCCGAACGGTTCGGGAGACCTCGCCCTGCTCTTCGAGACGTACCCGCGCCGTCCGCCAGAGTGACCCCGCGCAACGAGGCAACCAGCTGCTGTCCGTGCAGGAATGCCTCCTGGCGTTCATGTACTTAGAACCGTCCAGAGCATTTCGCTGGGCGGACATCAGGTTTACGAAGGGCCCCGCCACACGCGCCTTGCTGCGACCAACGCGCCGATCCCAATAATGGCAGCTGGCGCCACCAGAATAATCAGACCCGGATCGTTCGTATTCGCAACATCGGACACGAGGATGGCCGTCAAAGAGAGCGTGGCTGCTCCGAGTCCCAATAGAATCGTGACATTGGCTCGACGCGGTGGCTTGCTTCTTCCGCGTCCTACCGCCGCCGCAGCCCACAAGACGCCTGCCAGCCACACAGCGACAGAGAGCCAGAAAATCACGCTCAACGGGGTAAGTTCCATCATTTATGTGTCATCCGCACGTACGAGTCACCAGAAGATAAGCAGCTGCTTCTCCGGCAATCCCGACACCATCGAGCATGATGCCACCAACGACCGCCGGGACACCAACGGGTGCGTCCGTGCCCAAGGTTGCGCCTAGCGAGAACGCACCACCTGTCGTAAGCCAGACGCCAACGATGCCGACTCCAGCTGCAGCATCAGAGATCAGGGCACTACCAACAAAACCAACAGCGCAGGCGGCCCCTTTGTTTGCCGCTTTCCCGAGGTCCGCAGGCTTTCGAGATGGGGCTTCCGGGCGGGCACTGATCGGAGGTTTCCCGTGCCCGGGCAAGTCAGTCGGCTGCGGCGGGTTACTGGAGTTGTTCAGGTCGCGGACGATTTCACTGTACGCATCAAGGGTTCTGTCTGCGGCGACTTGGGCAGTGGCTGCGTCCTGGGCTTCTATGGCTGCTTCGCCGGTGTGCCCCAATTGCCGAGCATGAGCCGCGTCTCTCGCGCGCTGAGCCGCATCGCCAGCAAGCTGCGCCTTGCGCTCGACCGCCCGCTCGGCGTTGATCTTCTTCCAGTTGAGCCCGGGATACATCTGCGCGGTCGAGAGATGCCGATGGACGCTGTGGTGGTGGGTCGCATCGATCGTGAGGGTGCTGTTGTAGGCATCGCCCTCATCGATCGTGACGTGACCCGACGGGTCGGTGAACGTCGCGGGGTTCGCCTCGGCATAGAGGTAGCGGTTCAGGCTCAAGGGGTTGAGGGCCGCCCCCTGGGTCGTGTCGAGCTGGGTGAAGGCCCCCAGACCTGGGGCGTAGTAGCGGGCGCCATCGACATAGAGGTCGCTCGCGCCGGATGGGTCGACGAGAAGCTGGCCCTGGTAGCGCCAGGGGGTCGGCAGGGCACTCGTGGTCGAAGCGGCGAGCGTGCCGAACGCGTCGTAGCGGAGGGCATCGCTGATCGTGGCGAAGGATGCGCTACTGGCCCCCGCGACATCGCCGTGGAGGTCGGGCGTGAGCCAGCCAAACGAGCTACCAGACGAGGGTCGCGAGCCTCGAGCCGTCGGCACCCAGGAGGGCGTCGATGTTCGTCGCCCCGACCGAGAGGCGGCTGGCGGTCTTGCTCGTCCCGACGTAGGACAGGGTCGTCGTCGTCGAGCCGACCGTCTCGGTGGCGATCCGCTTCAAGCGCCTGACGCACTCTGGATCAATCAGGCGAACTTTGTGGTCGCCGAATGACGCGTCCGGTCTTCGGATCCAACTGCCAGTAGTGCCGGTACTTCCTTCCCTGTAGCGTCGTATACCCCGCTCTCTTCTCCTGACCCTCGACACGGGCGGACCTCGCCGCAGCTCGAATCGCTCGAACGCCGAAAGTGAGTACGCCAAGAACAGCCAGAAGAACCAACGCGCTACGCGGCGGGTCCGAGAGAAAAGGCGATGGCGCCATTGATACCAGGAACAATCCTGCTGCAAGGAGATTCAACGCCGCGCCCCTTAGCAGGTCACTCGCCGCCGGCCCTGGAAGAAGAAGTGGCGGTCGATCCTCGCTATCAGGTGCACTGCCCACGTTCACCTACTTCCCTCGTCCGAAGTTAGATTGCAGCCACTCAAATGCCCCAAAGCCTGCCGGAGCAAGTGGCGTCGCGAAGTCGACGGCCGATCTGACGTCCTCAACGACATTGACCGCGTAGCCAACAGGTCCGGCGAGACCAAATGCGCCCGAAGCGATGCCGATTTCACAGTCGGCGGTTCGCCCGCCGACGCAGTCCTGAGCGGTAGCAATCGCGTCAGTTGCGATGGAAACGGCCTCCAGCGAGACAGCAGCAGACGCTGGGATCGCATCCAAGGGACCGAGTTCGAGGCCTGTCAGCGTTGCGATCGTCAATGTCAAGGCTCCAGCCGCACTAGCCGCGCTAACGTTCTTAAGGAGGTTATGGACGTTGATGTCGTGGTAACCGAGGTCGAACGGCGGTGCCTTCGTCTCCCCAGACACGACTTGCATACACCGCGATTGGTCCGGTGCCCCTCTGCAAATGAACGGTACCGAATCGGCGTAGGGATCCGGCGTGTCTGAGGCCGCTGCAGGCGCCTCCGATCCCGCCGAACCAAGATCGCCAGCCGCCTGGCTGCCCCAATCGGCGACACCTACCTGGGCCGTCGCCGCGTCCTGGGCCTCGATCGCGGCCTCGCCGGTGTGCCGAACCTGGCGGGCATGGGCCTCGTCGCCGGCAAGTTGGGCCCTGCGCTCGATGGCCCGCTGGGCGTAGATCTTCTTCCAGTTGAGCCCCGGGTACATCTGCTTGCCCGAGAGGTGGCGGGTCACACTCCTCGAGCTCGATCTCGATCGCTTCAAGTGGATCAACGACACGCTCGGCCATCCCGGGGGCGACACGATCCTGCGAGCCGTCGCGGCGGCCCTGAGCGCGACCCTCCGCGGATCGGACACAGCCTACCGGTGCGGCGGCGAGGAGTTCATCGTCATCGCCCGCGTCACGACGGACGCCCACGCCGTCGCGCTCGCCGAGCGTCTCCGTGTCGCGGTCGAGCGTCTTGGCATCGTCCATCCCGACAACCCGGCGAGCCCCAACGTGACCGTGTCGATCGGGGCGACGCGGCTCGGCCGCGAGTACCTGTTGGCGGGCGAAAAGAGTTGGCTCGCGAGGGCCGACCGAGCCCTGTACGAAGCCAAGGCGGCGGGGCGCAACTGCGTCAGGTTCTCCGCGGAACCAGTCGAACCATCTGAACCAACGACACAGTAGGTCGCGCCCGTACCTATGGCCGGCGCCCGCGCGGTCCAGGCCCCACTCGTCGCGGTAGGGGGCGCTCGGTCGTGTAGTTGACGATCGACGCGGCGCTGCGAGGAAGGGAGGTGGAGCGGGAGACGGGATTCGAACCCGCGACATTCTGCTTGGGAAGCAGACACTCTGCCAACTGAGTTACTCCCGCTCGGGAGGCTCCGATCTTAGCAAACGATTGTGGTCAACCGATGACGCGTCAGTCGGAGAGAAGGTTCGTGCCCAACTGGCTCAATTGAGTGGATGGAACATCACGATAATGGCAACCAAGGCTGGGATTGACAGGGCGAATAGCGGGACGACCATCCAGAAGACCAGCCAATCCGACTTCGTTGGCCTGGCTAGCCGGATCGAGCCGGCCGTGAACTCATCGCGCAGCCAAGCCGGGAGGAACGGCGGCGGGACGCGGTACGCGGCGAGGAACGCCGACCCGATCAGGCCAACACCTGGCAGTACGAGCCAAGCGCCCCAAGGGCGTGGGAATAGGAGCACGGACGCGAACATCAGCGCCCCAAGGCCCCACAGCGGCGCGGTGATCATGCCGGTCCGGAGCCAAATGAGGTTGGTGCTGTTGCTATAGCTCGCTCGCAGCAGACCCCGTCCGCGCTCAGACCTTGCCGCATACGGCCGGAGGAGCAATCCGACGAGCCCAATTGCGGCAAGAAACAGGAATGCTGACATTGGCGATTGACTCAAGCGAGGGCCACGCCTTTTCCTCAGTTCCCAGCTATCGCGTGAAAGATCGCATCACCCGCCTGTTGACCCAATTGGCCGAACCAAATCGCCCCGATGATTGCTCCTGGTACCTCGCCGCCCGCGGGTTCCGATGCGGCGCCCACCGCGGTTCCGAGGAGTCCCCCCAGGGCCGAGCCTCCAAGGCCTACAGCGACATTCAAGCTAGTGCGACCAAGCACGCGCCCGAAGATGACAGGGAGCGAACTGCCCTTCGCGACGCCCTCTCGGATCTCATCGCCGGCGACGCTACCGATCACAAGGCCGACCGAGACAGCTTCGGCTCCTCGGGCCAGTTTGCCTAAGTTGCCGGCCACGTCCTCGTCCCACTCCGCCTTCGCGGCCTTCGCCCCCTGGCCAACTTCCATGGCAGGGTCCATGTGCTTGACTTCGTTTTCGAGCAGTGAGGCCTTCTGCCCATAGCTCTTGCCGAACTGTTCAGCCATCGTTGCATAGGCGTCAACGGCGTCGCTCGCCTTTTGGAAACCAATCGGTTCGTCCTGCGGTGAAACTGCGCTGCTAGCGTTCAGATCGCCCGCGGTCTGCCAGCTCCAATCTCCGGCGCTGACCCCCGCCGTCGCCGCGTCCTGGGCCGCGATCCCGGCCTCGCCGGTTCGACGCTGGACCCGAGCCTGGAGGGCCGCCTTGGCCTTGAACCGGGCCTCGGCAGCCGCATAGCCCTTGACTTGTGCCGCGGTGAACGCATGACGGACGACGTGCTTGTGGGTGGCATCCGTGGTGATCGTTGTCCCGGCAGCGTCGTCGACCAGGATCGTCACGTGACCCGACGGGTCGGTGAACGTCGCGGGGTTTGCCTCGGCATAGAGGTAGCGGTTCAGGCTCAAGGGGTTGAGGGCGGCCCCTTGGGTCGTGTCGAGCTGGGTGAAGGCCCCCAGACCTGGGGAGTAGTAGCGGGCGCCATCGACATACAGGTCGCTCGCGCCAGATGGGTCGACGAGAAGCTGGCCCTGGTAGCGCCAGGGGGTCGGCAGGGCACTCGTGGTCGAAGCGGCGAGCGTGCCGAACGCGTCGTAGCGGAGGGCATCGCTGATCGTGGCGAAGGATGCGCTACTGGCCCCCGCGACATCGCCGTGGAGGTCGGGGGTGAGCCAGCCAAACGAGCTACCAGCGAGGGTCGCGAGGCGGCTGCCGTCGGCACCCAGGAGGGCGTCGATGT
>CAVSEN010000001.1:0-58777 GCA_963727055.1 uncultured Chloroflexia bacterium | reverse complement strand
GGTCCCCTGATCGCCAGCCGGATCACCGGCTTCGTCGAGGCGATCACGATCTTCAGCGTCCTGATCGGCGGGATCCTCCTCGCCCCGTTCATGGTCGTCGGGGCCTGGCTCCGGCGCCACTCCGCCGACTTCCTGCCGTTCCTGCTGTACGGCGGCCTGCTGTTCGCCTTCTCCGGGCTCGTCTCGGCCGTCCACGTCCCGAACGGGACGTTCATCCACTCCGGCGCTGCGCTGGCGCCGCAGGCCTACCTGCTGGCCCTCGAGGCGGTGGTCGCGGCCGTCGCCTGGATCGCCCGCCGCCGCCCGGCCTGGAATGCCGAATTGGCCAGCCGGGTCTTCATCGGCGGGATGATCGGGATCACCCTCGTCGGCGCCGTCTACTTCACGGCCAGCGTCCACGACACCTGGGCCCACGAGCGGGACCTCGACCAGGCCGTCGGGACCGCCCTCAACGTCCAGCACGCGCCGGCCTCGGACGTGGTCATGAGCCTCGACACGGGCGCGATCAAGTACTGGACCGGCCACCCGGGCGTCGTCGCGCCGAACGACCCGATCGACACGATCGCGTCGGTCGCCCGGGCCTATGGCGTCCGCTGGCTGTATGTCGAACGCTCCGACGCGGTCCCCGCCCTGGGCCCGATCCTCGACGGCAGCGGTCGTCCGGGCTGGGTGGGCGCCCCGGTCTGGAGCGTGACCGGCACGAGCGCGACGGTCGACGCCGGCCTCTACCCGGTCTGCTTCACCACCGGTGATCCGCGCTGCGCCGTGCTGGCCGCCGGCGGGCAAGGCTCGTGACGGGCACGGCGCATGAACCGGGCCGTCTCGTGAGCTGGATGCCGAGCCGGCGCGAGGCGTGGGGCACGGCCGCCCTGCTCTTCGCCTTTGCCCTCCTCGTCCGGGCGGCCTTCGCCCGGACGGTGCCGTTCCCGACGCCCGAGGACACGGCCTACTACGTCATGGTCGCCCGCAACCTGGTGACCGGCCACGGCCTGACGAGCGACGCCCTGTGGAGCTTCCAGACCCCGCCGCTCGCGTTTCCCCGGCCGGCGTTCGAGGTCTGGCTGCCGCTGCCATCGCTCCTCGCCGCGCTGCCGATGGCCATCCTGGGCACCTCGTTCGCGGTGGCCCAGCTGCCGGCCCTGGTCGTCGGCGCCCTGATCCCGGTCCTCGCCTGGCGCCTGGGGGCCGACGTGGCCGCCGAGCTGGGCCTGCCGGAAGGCCGGGCCCGGACGCTGGCCCTGGGCGTCGGCCTGACGGCTGCGGTTGAGCTGCCGCTCGTCCTGTTCAGCGCCCTGCCCGATTCGACGGGGATCTTCGCCGCGCTCGTCCTGGCGGCCTGCCTGCTGATCACCCGGCTCCTCCGCTCGCCCGCCGCGGCCCGGCCGGGCGACCCGCGCCTGCTGGGCCTGGGCGTGCTGATCGGCCTGGCGGCCCTTGCCCGGAACGAGGCCCTGTGGCTGGCCCTGGCCTGGGCCGCCCTGGCCTGGTTCACCGCCCGGGACGCGGCCGGCAGCCGGCTGGCCCGAGCGGAGCGCCTGCGGCTGGTCGCGATCCCGGCGATCGTCGCCATCCTGGTCTTCACGCCCTGGCTGATCCGCGACTGGCTCGTGTTCGGCAACCCGCTGCCGGGCCAGGCGGCGGCCAACGCGCTGTCGGTGACCGGCTTCGACATCTTCGCCTGGAGCGACCCGCCGACCCTTGCCCGCTACCTCGCTGTGGGAGCCGGGACGCTGGTCCAGATGCGGATCGACGGCTTCAGCCACAACCTGCTCAGCGTCCTGCTCGTCCCGAGCTTCCCGATCGGCCTGATCGGCCTCCTCCGCCTGCCGTGGACAGCCCGGATCCGATCCCTCCGGGCGCTCCTCGTCGTCTCGCTGCTGACGTTCTGGGTCACCACCCTGGCCTTCCCGGTGGCGACCACCTGGGGCACCTTCCTGCACGCCGCGGGCCCCGTCCACGTCCTGCTGATCGTGGCCTGCCTGCTCGCGCTCGATGCGCTGTTCGTGCGGATCAGCGCCTGGCGGGGCTGGACCAACCCGGTCGCCTGGCTGGGCGCAACCCTGACCGTGGCGACGGCCGTCCTGTTCAGCCTGACCCTGGCCGGCTACGGCCGCCAGAGCGCCGACATTGCCAACCGCTATGCCGCCCTCGATGCCCAGATGAGCGTGATCGGGCGACCGCTCGACGCTGCCGGGCCGGTGATCAGCGACTTCCCGATCTGGCTGGCCTACTCAACGGGGATTCACACGCTGGCCCTGCCCGACGAGCCGCCCAGCTCGATTGTCGACCTCGCGGCCCACTTTCCCGGTACCCGCTACCTGGTGATCAGCGAGGATCACGGCAGCTGGCCGGCGATCCTGTCCGGGGGCGAGGCCGACGCGGCCTGCTTCCACGAGGTCGCCCTCGGCACGCCGGCCGATCCGGCCGCCGCCACGGCCCTGGCCGGGACCCGGCTGTTCGAGATCGGGTGTGCGCCGTGAGCGGCCCTCTATACTCGCCAGACATGGACGGCACGCGCGCCGAGGGTTGGGACGGGCGAATCGACGAGCTGCATGCCGAGGCCAAGGCTGCAGTTGGCTACGCTGCGGATTCGCTCCGCCGAATCACGAACCGCTACCGCCTGGTCCAGCACGACGAGCTCGTCCGGCTCCAGGGCCTGAACGACGACGTGCGCTCCGACGAGCATCGCGGCCTGGCCGTGGGGGCCGTCGTGACCCCGCCCAGCGATGCGGCGGCGACCGCCGCCGAGGCCGGCGCCGAGGACGGGCGCCGGCGGCGGGTCTCGGACGACGCCGAGAGCCTGACCCGCGTGGTCGGCCTGCACGACGCCGAGATCAACCGGCTGGAGATCGCCCTGCGCGGCCTGGAGCGGATCTGGCTGTTCCTGGAACGCGAGGATTCCTCGCTGGTCAACGACTCGGCGGCGACCGGCAACGCGACCGAGATCAACATGCGCATCGTCGAGGCCCAGGAATCCGAGCGGCTGCGCCTCGTCCGCGAGGTCCACGACGGGCCGGCCCAGGCGCTGTCCAATGCGATCTTCCAGGTCGACTACGTCCGCCGGGTGATTGCCGAGGATCCCACGGCGGCGGCCCAGGAGATCGAGCTGCTCGGGGTCCGC
Organism: uncultured Chloroflexia bacterium; assembly: GCA_963727055.1. Taxonomy (GTDB): domain Bacteria; phylum Chloroflexota; class Limnocylindria; order Limnocylindrales; family CSP1-4; genus Palsa-1033. The sequence continues at coordinate 55,656 of CAVSEN010000001.1, read as the reverse complement.
CTGCGGCGGGAGCTGACCGACGCGCGGGCGTTCCTGAGCCAGCTCCGACCGCCGCTGCTGGCCGAGCTCGGCCTGGAGGGCTCGATCCGCGACGCGCTCGAGAGCTTCACGGCGATGACCGCGATCCCGGTCGTGGCCGACATCGGGGCGGGCGGCGAGCAGTTCGGTGAGCAGGCCCAGACCGTCGCCCTGCGGATCGTCCAGGAGGCGCTCCAGAACATTCGCAAGCACGCCTCGGCGAGCTCCGCCTCGATCGTGACCCGGATCGACGGCGGCGAGTGGGTCCTCGAGGTTCGCGACGATGGGCGCGGCTTCGACGTCGGCTCGATGGCCGCCCGCGGGCGGCGCAACTTCGGGCTCCAATTCATGCGCGAGCGGGCCGAGTTGATCGGTGCCCGCTTCGAAGTCGGTTCCCGGCCCAACGGCGGAACCGTGGTCACGTTGGCAATCCCGCTCCAGAAGGAGATCGAATGAGTGCGATGGACTACCTGGGCCCAGATCGACGACGGGGTGGCCCCGATCGTCGAACGGTGGGCGAGATCACCAAGATCCTGCTGGTCGATGACCATGCCCTGTTCCGGATGGGCATGCGCGGCCTGCTCGAGCACGAGCCGGACTTCGAGATCGTCGGCGAGGCCCAGGACAGCCGGGGCGCCGTCGACCTGGCCATGGAAATGTCGCCCGACATCGTCCTGATGGACCTCTCCCTGCCGCCTCCCGGTGGGATCGAGACGACCCAGCGGATCAAGCGCGAGCTGCCCTCGGTCGGGATCATCGTCCTGGCCGTCAGCGAGGACGAGGACGCCCTGTTCGACGCGATCAAGGCCGGCGCCGCCGCCTTCATCCTCAAGGATGTCGGCCCTGACGACCTGGTCACGATCATCCGCCGGGTGACCGCCGGTGAATACCTGATCAACGACAAGGTGTTCGCCAAGCCGGCTGTCGCCAGCCGGGTCCTGAAGGAGTTCCGTGAGCTGGCCGTCTACGGCCAGGAAGCGGCTCCGATCTTTGCCCCGCTGTCACCGCGCGAGGTCGAGATCCTGGACAACATCGCCCAGGGGATGACCAACAAGCAGGTCGCCTATGCGCTGTCGATCAGCGAGCAGACGGTCAAGAACCACATGTCGAGCATCCTCCGGAAGCTCAGCGTGAACGACCGCACCCAGGCCGTGGTGTATGCGATGCGCCAGGGCTGGATCAGGATGCCCGAGGATTGACCAAGCCTGAGCTGCCGGCCGCCACGCATCCCGGCGAGTTCGCCGATCGGATCGGGAGCGAGCTGGCCACCCTCGATTCGGAGCTGGCCGAGATCGAGCTGCTGATCCAGCAGGCTCGCTCGGAGGCCGAGCGCCACGAGATGAAGCGCAGCCAGACCGCCGAACGGGTGGCGACGCTGCGCGGTGCGGCCACGCCCAACCCGGTCGACCTGGCCGAGGCCACCGCCCAGCTCGTCCAGCTCACCCGACGGGCGGTGATGATGGAGTCGCAGGTCGACGTCCTGCTGGGCAAGCAGAAGGCGCTCGGACGCTACCGCGAGGCGCTCGAGCGCTACGGGGGCGAGATGCGCGGCCTGGCGGCCAGCGGCGGCTGGGCGACCCCCATCGGGCCGGCCGGCGCACCCCTGCCGAGCGGGACAGCCGTCGGTGCCGACGGCGACGACCTGCCCGCTGCAGCATCGCGCCTGGTCCACACCGCCCAGGAGGACCTCCGCCGGGACATCGCCCGGGCGATGCACGACGGACCGGCCCAGAGCCTGACCAACATCGTCCTCCAGGCCCAGATCGTCGACCGCCTGGTCGATCGCGACCCGGTCCTGGCCCGATCCGAGGTCAAGGCCCTGATCGCCATGGTCCAGACCACCCTCGAGGCGACGAAATCGTTCATCTTCGACGTCCGGCCGATGGTCCTCGACGACCTCGGCCTGGTGCCCACGATCCGGCGGGCGGCCCGCGAGCGCGGCCGGCGCGCCCAGGTGGTGGTCGATTTCGATTCTCTCGGCACGGATCGCCGCCTGGCGATGGAGATCGAGAGCGGCCTGTTCCGGATGATCGACCAGGCGCTGGCCGGCTACCTCTCGACGACGCCCCGGCGGGTCGTGATCCGGCTCGACTGGGGTGACCAGGTCGAGGCCCGGATCGCCGCTCATGGCGAGGCCCCGGCGGCCCACGCCGAGGCCGCCCCGGCGCCCGATGCGTCGACGCCGGCGGCGCTGGCCCAGATGATGGACGAGCGGCGCAGCGCGGCCGCCAGTGCGATCGCCGACGCCGGCCCGGGCCACGCCCTGCCGGCCAAGGCCTGGCGCGACATCGTCGAGCGGGCGGCGACCCTCGGCGTCCTGGCCGAGCTGCTCGCCGACGGGACCGAGGTCCGCCTGGTGGCCAGCCTGCCGCCCGCGCCCGGCGACCGCGACCCGCTCGATGCCGGCGATGCCTGAGCCCGGCTCGCGGCCGGCCGCGGTGGCTGGGCGCAACACCCCCCAGCGGACCGGCACGCTGCTGGATTACCTGTTGATCGGGCTGCTGACCGGAGCCCTGATCGTGATCCTGCTCGTCTTCTTCCGCGACCAGGTCGCGACGATCCTGGCCTGGATCACCGGCCTGATCGGCTGAACGGGTCACCCCGCCTGGTACCAATGACCCAATCGACGGCCCGCAATCACGGGACGTATGGTTCAGACGGCCCTCGATCGGGGGTGGAATCATTCCAGGAGGCATCTTCAGATGCAGCTCGTCAACTCGTTCCTCGCGTGGTTGCACCGCGACGAGGAAGGGCAGGGCCTGGCGGAGTACGCCCTGATCCTCGCCCTCATCGCGATCGTCGCGATCATCGCCCTCATCTTCCTGGGCGGCCAGGTCTCCAAGATCCTGAGCCAGGTCGGCAACTCGGTCTAGGACCGCAGCTCGGCCCGGTCCAATTCGGGCTGAGACGGCAAAGACGAGCGCCGGACCGACTCTTCGGTCCGGCGTCTCTCGTTCAGGGCCGTGATTGCCCCTGGACCTGATCCCGACCGCAGTCCAGCCCGCGCCGTGGCGGCGACGGGACTTCCGAGGGAAGGAGGTGAAGCCCACATGTTGAACTACGTCTCTGCACTTATCTCTTCATTCCGCTCCGACGACGAGGGCCAGGGTCTGGCCGAGTACGCCCTGATCCTCGCCCTCATCGCGATCGTCGCGATCATCGCCCTGATCTTCCTGGGCGGCCAGGTCTCCAAGATCCTGAGCAACGTCGGCAACTCGGTCTAGCCCGGCGGCCGGCCTCGCCGGCCCCGCTCAGCGTCACCGAAATCACTGACCAGGCCATTGACACCCGGGCAGGCGTTCAATAGCCTACCCGCGGTCCGGCATCCTGAGCCGTATGGCTCACGACGCCAACGCAGCTCGCCCTCGGTCCGCTGGCCGAGGGACTTCGAAGGAAAGGAGGTAACGCTCAAAATGATGAACTACATCTCTGCACTGATTGCTTCGTTCCGCTCCGACGACGAGGGCCAGGGTCTGGCCGAGTACGCCCTGATCCTCGCCCTTATCGCGATCGTCGCGATCATCGCCCTGATCTTCCTGGGCGGCCAGGTTTCGAAGATCCTCAGCAATGTTGGCAATTCGGTCTAGGACCGAAGCCCCGCCGGCCAGCGTGGCCGGCTGAGTCAACGTCAAACCGACGAGCGGCATCGTTCCCATGGGACGTGCCGCTCGTCGATTTCGTCGGGCTCCAGGGTGGCGACGCACCAGCCGCGGGCGTCGCGGAATTCCGCGGAGATGACCTTGCACCGAGCTTGCGCTCCGCTCGATTTCCGGCCATTTCTTCCTAATGGTCCTAGCCCTTTGGTATAGTCGCGCGGCCTTTGGGCGGTGCTACAGTGGTGCCACTTGTCACACGGCTGGGGAGAGTAATTTGAAGCGAACGAGTCGGGTGTTCCTGCTGGGTGGGATCATCCTCGCCATCATCGTTTTCGTCCTGATCATCCTGTTGTTTTCGAATGGGACGACCGGCACCGGGAACAACAACAACCCGCCGCCGGTGACGCAGCTCGACACGGTCTATGCGACCGTCGACATCCCGCTCGGGACGCAGGTCACCTCGGACATGGTCGCGACCCACAAGGTCGACGTGACGACCCGTCCGGCAACGGCCTTCGCCAGCGTCAACGACGTGGTCGGACAGGTCATGCGCACGACGGTGGTGGCCAACACCGACCTGAATGCGACGATGTTCGCCTCGAGCGGAATCGTGGCCTCGGTCACCCCGAACCTTGATAAGGGCATGCGCGCGATGTCGGTCCAGGTCGACCAGGTGACCGGTGCCGGAACCCTGATCCAGACCGGCGACCACGTCGACGTGATCATCGGCTTCGGCGGCTCGACCGCGGGCAATACCTGCGGGACCGGCTTCCAGCTGGACAACGTCGACCCGAAGACCGGGGTCATCACCCCCGTCTCCGCCCTCGGCGGCTCGAGCATCAAGATGGTCGTCCAGAGCAGCAAGGTCGTCGGGACGCTCCTGCCCCCGCCGGTCGCTGCCGCCAACAACGGCGCTGCCGCCAGTGCCGCCCCGGCAGGCACCAGCCTGAACGGGCAGCAGGAGATCGTGCTCCTCGAGGTCACCGCCCAGCAGGCCGAAGTCATTCGCTACGGCCAGGTGGACGGCTGCCTCAGCCTCGTCCTCCGCTCGCCCAAGGACTACGTCGACGCCTCGACGCCTCCGAACCCGGTGGTGCCGCCGCTCGACCCGACAACCGGTGTGATCCTCAAGACCCTGGTCGATCAGTACGGCGTCCTGCCGCCCCAGATCATCCAGGTGGTCCTGCCCAAGAAGTAGACCGCTCAGGAGCCCGAGGGTCGGAGCGACCTTCGGGCTCTCTCCCAGCCTCCGCGGCCGGACGGGCGCGACCGATCCTTCACGGATCCCGCGCCCGTCGCACGCTCCGGCGGCAACTCCTCGACTGACCGATCCGCACGAAGGCCGACGAAGCGCTCAAATGGCAGACAAGATCCGCGTCCTCATCGTCGACGACATCACCGAGACCCGCGACCACCTGGCGAGGCTGCTTGGCTTCGAAAGTGACATGGAGATCGCGGGCCTGGCGGAGTCGGGTCGGCGCGCCATCGAGCTGGCGATCGCCCTCAAGCCGGACATCGTCCTGATGGACATCAACATGCCCGACATGGACGGGATCGAGGCGACCGAACAGCTGTCGGCCCAGGTGCCGGGTGCGTCGGTCGTGATGATGTCGGTCCAGGGCGAGGCGGACTACCTTCGCCGATCGATGCTGGCCGGCGCCCGCGAGTTCCTGGTCAAGCCCTTCAGCTCCGACGAGCTGACCTCCTCCATCCGCCAGATCTACGCCCGGGAGCGGGAGAAGCTCGAGCGCTTCCCGGCCCCGGTCGCCGCCGCGGCCGCCGTGCCCGAGGCCGACCTCGGCCGGGTGGTGGCCGTCTTCGGCCCGAAGGGTGGCATTGGGCGCACGACGATCGCCGTCAACCTGGCCGTCGCCGCGGCGTCCGAGCTCGGCCAGCGGACCGCCCTCGTCGACGGCTCGTTCCAGTTCGGTGACGTCGGCGTCCTGCTCAACCTCAACCCCAAGAACAAGTCGATCGCCGACCTGGCCCCCGACCTGGAGGCCGGCCTCGAGCTCGAATCGATCGATCCGTTCCTGACGATCCACTCGTCGGGCGTCAAGGTCCTCCTCGCCCCGCCCTCACCGGAGATGGCCGAGCTGGTCACCGCCGTCGGCGTCCGCAAGGTCCTCGAGATGCTCCGCCGGACGAACGACCTGATCATCGTCGACTGCTCGTCGTCGATGACCGACACGACCCTCGCGATTCTCGACCAGGCCGATGTGATCCTGACGATGCTCACCCTCGAAATCACGAGCATCAAGAACATGCGCCTCTTCCTGGAAGTCACCGACCAGCTGGGCTACGAGTCCAGCTCGATCAAGCTGCTCCTGAACCGGGCCGACTCGACCCTCGGGATCCGGGTCGGTGATGTCGAACAGTCGATCGGCCGGAAGGTGGACCATACGATCGTGAGTGACGGCCGGAGCGTGGTTTACGCTCTGAACCGGGGCATCCCGTTCTTCATGAGCAATCGGGAGGCCCAGGTGTCCCAGGACATCCTGCGGCTGGCAACGTCCCTGACCGGGGATGAGCGCAAGACAGCAACCGAGGGCGCCCGCAAGGCAACGCCCGCCAAGAAGAGCCTGTTCGCATGGCGCTAGCATTCATCGGCCCGATTGGGCACGCAGCAATCATCGGCCCGATTGGGCGGGAAGGGGTGTAGGGGATGTCCCTGCTGAAGCGGATCGAGAGTGCTCGACCCGGGACGAGTGGTCCTGGGGCAGCGCCGGGCAACGCCCCGGTGCCGGCCGGTGGTGCCTCCGGGCAGCCGCCGGCGGCCGCGCCGACCCAGCGACTGATGTCGTCGCAGGGCCCGGTTCGGGAATCGTTCCGGGACGTCAAGTTCCGGATCCAGAGCCGGGTGATCCAGGACCTGGACCCCAAGCTCGACCTGTCCAACCAGGTCGAGGTCCGGCGCCAGATCGAGGAGATCTTCGGCAAGGTCATCGACGAGGAAGGCCTCGCCCTGACCCGCGCCGAGCGCGTCCGGATGCTCGAGCAGATCACCGACGAGATCATCGGCCTCGGGCCGCTCGAGCCGCTCCTGCGCGACGAGAGCATCACCGAGATCATGGTCAACGGCCCGCGCCAGGTCTACATCGAGCGGTCGGGCAAGCTCGAGCTGACCAACGTCGTCTTCCAGAACGACGACCACGTGATGCGGATCATCGACCGGATCATCGCCCCGATCGGCCGGCGGGTCGACGAGTCGTCGCCGATGGTCGACGCCCGGCTGACCGACGGCTCGCGGGTCAACGCGATCATCCCGCCCCTGTCGCTCGTCGGGCCGGTGATCACGATCCGGAAGTTCTCGGCGTCGCCGTTCACGGTCGACGACCTCGTCCGGTTCGGCACCGCCACGCCGGAGATGTTCGACTTCCTCAAGGCCTGCGTCGAAGCCCGCCTGAACATCTTCGTGTCGGGCGGCACCGGCTCGGGCAAGACCACGACCCTCAACGTCCTGTCGTCGTTCATCCCCAACGATGAGCGGATCGTGACGATCGAGGATGCGGCCGAGCTCCAGCTCCGCCAGGAGCACGTCGTCACCCTCGAGTCGCGGCCCCCGAACATCGAGGGCAAGGGCGCGGTCCCGATCCGGGAGCTCGTCCGCAACGCCCTCCGGATGCGGCCCGACCGGATCATCGTCGGGGAGTGCCGCTCGGGCGAGGCGCTCGACATGCTCCAGGCCATGAACACCGGCCACGACGGCTCGATGTCGACCGGCCACGCCAACTCCCCCCGGGACATGCTGTCCCGCCTCGAGACGATGGTCCTGATGGCCGGCGTCGACCTGCCCCTGCGGGCGATCCGCGAGCAGGTCGCCTCGGCCGTCGACCTGATCGTCCAGCAGAGCCGGCTCAAGGACGGCACCCGCAAGATCGTCAACATCACCGAGATCCAGGGCATGGAAGGTGACGTGATCGTCATGCAGGATGTCTTCGTGTTCGAGCAGACCGGCGTCGTCGAAGGCAAGATCATGGGCCGGCTGAAGCCGACCGGGATCCGGCCGAAGTTCGTCGAGAAGTTCGAGGTCATGGGGATCGCCCTGCCGGCCGGCCTGTTCGGCTTCTCGTACTAGCCGGGCACAGGAGAGACACGATGCAGACCAGTCTGATCGTCGCGATCGTCGCGGCCGGGGCAGTCATCCTGATTGCCCTCGGCCTGGCGACGTCCGGCGGGGGCTCGGGCGTCAGCGCCCGGCTGGAGCGCTATGCCTCCGGCAAGCCCGACCCGAAGACCGGAGCAGGCGGCGCCAGCGGCCTGTCCGAGATGATCAACCAGAGCGTCGCGATCACCAGCCTGAACCGGGCCGTCGAGCAGCGCGACTTCGGGGCCAACCTGGCCCGCGACATCGCCCGGGCCGACCTGAAGCTCAAGATCAGCGAGTACCTGATGATCTGGGTCGGGACCACCCTCGGGGTCCCGGTGGTCATGCTCGCCCTGTCGATCGTCCTGCCCGCCCTGGGCAACCCGTTCGTCCTCCTGATCGGCGGGCTGATCGGGTTCATGATCCCCCGCCTGTGGCTCGGCCGGCGCAAGAACGGCCGGCTCAACCAGTTCAACAAGCAGCTGCCCGACACGATCACCCTGATCGCCAACGGCCTGCGCGCCGGGTCGTCGTTCCTCCAGGCGATCGAGCTGGTCGTCCGCGAGGCGCGGCCACCGGTCTCGACCGAGTTCGGCCGGGTCATCCGCGAGGTCAACCTTGGCCTCGCCTTCGACGAAGCCCTCGAGAACATGGTCCGCCGGGTCCGGTCGGACGACCTCGAGCTGATGGCCACGGCCATCTCGATCCAGCACAACGTCGGCGGCAACCTGGCCGAGATCCTCGACTCGATTGCCTACACGATCCGCGAGCGGGTCCGGATCAAGGGCGAGATTCGCACCCTGACCGCCCAGCAGCGCCTGTCGGGCTACGTGGTCGGCTTCCTGCCGATCGGCCTGGCCGGCTTCCTGTTCATCGCCGCACCCGGCTTCATGGCCCCGATGTTCGACGACTCGGTCAACATCGCAGGCCTGCCGGCCGGTGTCATCATCCTCATCTTCGGGGGATTCATGATGTTCATGGGCTTCATGTTCATCCGCAAGATCGTCGACATCGAAGTCTGATGGAACTGCCTGTCGTCCTGGTCGCCGCGGCCGCCGCGGGGGCCATCCTGCTCATCATCGCCGGCCTGTCGGGCGGTCGAGCCGTCGACCCCGTCCAGGCCCGGCTCACCCAGCTCGGCACGATGCAGGCCAAGAACCTGGAGGAGCTCGAGCTCCAGCAGCCGTTCCTCGAACGGACGATGCGGCCGCTCGCCGCCCGCCTGTCGGGGTCGGTCGCCCGGATCACCAGCACCTCGTTCTCCGACCGGACCGAGAAGAACCTCGCCCTGGCCGGCAATCCCGGCGACCTGCGCGTAGCCGACTGGCTGGGCATCAAGGCCGTCGTGGCGATCATCTTCGGGATCATCTTCTTCCTGCTCTTCGCGATCCTCGACATCCTCGGGACGGGCTTCGTGATCGGGATCGGCCTGGCCGTCCTGGGCGTCGTGATCGGCTACATCGCCCCCGAGTTCTGGCTCGGCCGGCGGGTCCGGGCGCGCCAGAAGGCGATCCTGCTGATGATCCCGGACACCCTCGACCTGCTGACGATCTCCGTCCGGGCCGGCCTCGGCTTCGATGCCGCGCTGGGCAAGGTCGTCGAGAAGCTGAAGGGGCCGCTGTCCGACGAGTTCCGCCGGGCGCTGGCCGAGGTCCGGGTCGGCAAGACCCGGCGCGAGGCGCTGCGCGACATCATCCCCCGGACCGAGGTCCCGCCGCTGACCAACTTCATCGGCGCGATCATCCAGGCCGAGACCCTCGGTGTCTCGATCTCGAAGGTCCTCCAGGTCCAGTCCGAGCAGCTCCGGATCGAGCGTCGCCAGCGCGCCGAGGAACAGGCCGCCAAGGCGCCGATCAAGATGCTCTTCCCGCTCGTCGGCTGCATCTTCCCGTCGCTGTTCATCGTCATCCTCGGACCGGCGATCATCCTGATCGTCAAGAACCTCAAGGTCTGACCAGCGCGACCGCGCGGCCCGGCCGGTCTCCGGCCGCGGGCCGCGCTCGACGCCCCGTGCCCTGCTGAGCCGCCCACGATGACCCGCATCCGCAACGTCGAACGGCAGACGATCCTGGCCGAGCAGGTCGAGTCGGCCGATTCGCTGTGGGCCAAGTTCTGCGGCCTGATGGGCCGGCCGTCGCTGGCCGACGGGGCCGGGCTGTGGCTGGCCGGCAGCAACGGGATCCACATGATGTTCATGCGCTTCGCGATCGACGCCGTCTTCGTCGGCAAGCCCGAGGCGGACGGCAGTCGCGAGGTCCTGGCGCTGCGCCGGGCCCTGCCGCCGTGGCGCGGGATCGTCTGGCTGGTTCGCGGGGCCAACGGCACGCTCGAGCTGCCGGTCGGCACGATCGACCGGACCCAGACGGCGGTCGGCGACTTCCTGCGCTTCGACTAGGTCGCGGCGCCGTCCAGCCGGACGTAGGCGAACGGCCGGAGGCTGAGCCGAACCTGGCCACGCCGGAGCGGCACGCGGGCCGATCCACGCCGGAAGACCGCCGGTGATCTCGTCGCCACCGGGAACGAGCGCTCGTCGAGGACCCTGATTCGAGCGCTCCGCCCGCCCAGGGCCCCGACGCTCACCTCGGCCATGGACGGGCCGAGGTTGGCGACCAGGACCCGGACCGCCGGCCCGTGCCGGATGGCGAGGCCGACCACCTCCGCCGGCGCGTCGGACACGAGCCGGACCGGCAGCGATACCGTTCGGCCGGCCAGGTCGGCCAGGACGTGGAACAGCGGGAAGACACCGCTGCCCAGGGCCCGGAACGGCCACGGCGCCGGCGGCCCGTTGCCCGCGCCCATGACGCCCCGCCAGCCGGCCGCCTCGTAGTAGGTCAGGCTCGACCCGCCGGCGGCAGTCAGCGAGGCGATGCTGCCCAGGGTCCAGCCCGCCCCGAAGAGCGACATCTGGCGCCGGTCGACCGAGGCCGGCAGCGTCCCCGGCGCCGGGCGGGGCGGGGCCTCGGTCGCGGACGGATTGAACCGCTGGCGCAGGCTGATCGGGCTGACGATCAGCGGCCCGGCCGCGAACTCGCGGGCCGTCCGGACCGTCGTCGCCTGGGTCGCCAGGGTCTCGGCCAGCGAGGCCTCGTCGAAGGCATGGACCTGGGGGTTGATCGAGTACGACGTCCCGTCGCCGGCCGGGTAGGCCGGTCGCTCGCGGTTCAGCTCGGCGAAGTCGCCGTCGGTGCCGCCGGCCATCGGAACCGGGCCCAGGAACGGCTCGAGGCGGGCCTTGACCCCGGCCAGCCAGGCCGGCGAGGTGGCGTGGTTGCCTGCCCGCCCCTCCTCGAGGGCCAGGATCCGGGCCAGGCGCGGACCATCGTCGCCGGGCAGCTCGGACAGCAGCCTGGCCAGGCGGTCGAGCCATTGGAGCGTGCCGGGATCGGCGAACAGGGCCAGCTCCAGGTTCGTGCCCGCCGCTCGCGCCGTGGCGACGGCGGCGGCCAGCTGCCCGGGCCAGTCCGGCGCGGCGAGGTGGAGGTCGAGCCGGAGGTGGTCGAGGCCCAGGTCGGCCAGGCGGGCCAGCTGGCGCGGCGTCAGCCTCGGCGATCCTGCGCCGGGCAGGCCCAGGCCGATCGCCGGCCAGGCACCGTCCGGCTGTTCGTCGAGCTCGAGGCGATGGATCCGGGTCGCTCCCCGCCCGGCCGTCGCCGGGCGCGCCGGCGGTTGGGCTGCGTCGGCGGTGATCGTGACTCGCTGGGCGAACGCCTGGCCTGCGGCGGCCGGGTACGGATAGCCCGCGCCGCCCGTGCAGCAGGTCTTGAACGAGGCGTCGGTCCAGTTGCGCTGGTCCTCCATCACGAACAGGCTGCCCTCGAAGGTTGCCGTCGCGGTCGCGCCCGCGGTCTCGACCGACAGCGACGAGCAGGCCGGGAAGAGGGGCAGCTCGACGCCGTCGACGATCGTTTGGGGGCCGATGAGCCGGGGCAGGACGCCGGCGACGACCCCGCCCGGGGTCTCGGCCCGGTACGCACGGCCGGCCGCGGCGGCCTCGGAATGGAGCAGGCAGAACCCGATCCGGCAGTAGCGGAAGGCCGATCGCGCCGTGCCCCGCATCGCGTAGCTGATCGTGCCCGAGCTGCTCGCCGTGATCGTGCCCTGCCACTCGAGATCGATCGCGGCAGCCCGGTTGCGCGCCCGGAACGTGATCGTCAGCGGCCCGTCCGGCGGCTGCTCGACGCGCAGCTTCGAGATCGACGCCCCGATCGTGTCCCAGTTCTGGTCGCGCACCGACATGTACAGCCGGTCGAGGAGCTCGACCGACCCCCAGCGGATCGCCCTGACGTCGACCCCCACCAGCTCGAACGACAGCGGCCCCGCCGCGAATCGCCGGATCCGGGCCGGCGGCTCGTCGCGGCCGTACCAGCGCTCATGGCGGCTGAGCGAGCGGCTCGTGGCGGATTGCTGGCCGGCCATGACGGGGCGTTCGCCGGCTCGGCGGTCAGTGCCCGGCGTGGGCGGATTTCGGCTCGAGGTCGACCAGCCGGATCCAGGGCGGCGGGGCGGGCATCGGCTTGCGGGTCATCGGCCGGCCGGCCCGGATCGTCTCCGTGCACACCAGGCGCTCGTTGGTCATCCGCTTCAGGCCGTGGATGTCGTACAGCTCGTGGGCGCCCGGCTCGAGCTTGAGGATCGCGACGTCGGCCACGGCCCCGGGCCGCAGCGTGCCGATCTCGCCGGCCATCCCGATCAGCTCGGCGGGCCGGGCGGTCGTCGCCCGGATGACCGCGTCGAGGCTCATCCCGAGGAAGAGGAACTTGGTCATCACCGTCAGCAGGGTGAAGTGCGGTGATCCGTCGCCCCGGACGCGCTGGATCAGCTCCTGGTCGGCGACGAGGTTCGGGCCGGCCATGCTGCCCTGGTGGAGGTCGGTCGAGATCGTGTCGGGCCAGAAGCCGTAGCGGGCGAGGGCCTCGCTCGACTCGAATGAGAACGACCCGGCGCCGTGGCCGGTGTCGAACAGGATTCCCCGCTCGCGGGCCCGCTCGACGGCGGGCAGGATCCGGCCGCGCCGGTCGATCATCCGCTCGCCGGCACCGGTGAAGGCATGGGTGATGATGTCGCCCGGGCGCAGCTCGGCGAGGATGTCCCGGAGCTCCGGCGGCGTGCCGCTGAGGTGGCACATCAGGCGCAGGCCGGTCGCCTTCGAGGCCTCGACCGCCCGGCGCAGGATGCCCAGGTCCGGCCAGCAGAAGCCCTCCTTGCCCATCCGGACCTTGATCCCGACGACGATATCCCGGCTCTGGTCGGCGACCCGGCCCAGGATCTCCAGGTTGCACGAGGCCGGATTGCAGTACTCGTCGTAGTTGAGCCCGACCAGGCCCAGGTACGAGATGTTGATGTAGGCCAGGATCCGGGCCTCGGCCGGCTCGATCACGTGCTTGCGGAAGGCCGGCATCGCGAATGCCCCGGCCGAACCGGCGTCGATCCAGGTCGTGACCCCCGTGCGCCAGGCGATGCTGTCGGCGTCGACCCCGCCGATGCTCGCGCCCCAGTTGACGTGGGTGTGCATGTCGATCAGGCCCGGCGTCACGAAGCTGCCCTGGGCGTCGATCACCCGGGCCGCCGAATCCGCCGCGATCGAGTCCTCGACCGCAGCGATCCGATCGCCACTGATCCCGATGTCGCGCGGCGCGCTGACCCCCGATGCGGGATCGACGACGTGGCCGCCCTTGATCAACAGGTCGAACGGCATCTGACCATCCTCCGAACCAGTGCGAGATCAGATCGTGCAATATCCTTCTCGGCGCGTCAACATCGTGCTGGAGCGTCGGGCTCGCGCCGGGCTGCGCCGGGCCCGGGCTGGGTACGCCGGGCCCGGGCTGGGTACGCCGGGCCCGGGCTGGGCTGGGTGCCCGTCGCGGCGCGTCGCCGGGCCTGGGCTGGGAACGCCGGGCCCGGGCTGGGTGCCCCGTCGCGGCGCGTCGCCCGCGGCGAACATCGCTCGCTCGACCGGGCGTCTGCCTCACGCACCAAATGGACAGATTCCAGCCCATTTGGGGCGTCGAGCGCGCCGAGCCGCCGCCCAGGCACGAGATGGCGCTCGCGTTTGTCCCGCGGTGAGCGTGGCCCGAGCGAATTCGGGTCCGAGCCGTGGTCCTGCCGTCGTTTCGCCAGCCGATTTGGTGCGTGGCGAAGACCACGGCCGGGTCCGAGGTCGGAGTTCGGCCAAATTCCGCCACCAGACGCACTACGGCCGATCGCCGGCCTCCTTTGGTCGCGATGGAACGCCTGGAGCCTGGATTCGTGCGGGTCGGGGGCCTGAGAGCGCCCCGCCCGGGCCCGGATCGCACGAATCCCGTCCGTAACGCGTCTCCCAGCGACATTTGGCCGAACCTGGCCGAACCTGGCCGGGGTTCGTGGCATCGGGACCGCCTCCCCGCCCCGGCCCAGCGGCCAAGGCCAAGCGCACGGTCCAGCGCGCTCGCCCCGGCCCGGCGGGCCAGCTCCCCGCCCCTGCCGCGCTCGGCACGGCCCAGGTGCCCGCGCCGGCCCGGCGGGCCACGCCACGGCCCAGCGCGCCCGCCCCGGCCCGGCGGGCCAGCTCCCCGCCCGTGCCGCGCTCGGCAGCGGCCCAGCGGGCCAGCCATGCCCCAGCGCGGCGGGCCAGCTCCCCGCCCGTGCCGCGCTCGGCCCGGCCCGGCCCGGCCAAGGCCACGCCACGGCACCCCGGGCCAGGCACCGAACCGGCCCGATGTTCAGCACCCGTGGACGGCCCCGCTCGTCATCAATCCATTGACGCGCACCACGGTGGTGGACTACTGTTCACTACAGTTCATGGATCGTGAACAACGGCCGGGTCACCGTGCCCAGCCGCAGGCTGGCAAGCTCGAGGTGTTCTGATGCACGTTCCTCGACCTGGGGGGATCCGTGGCTTGCGCCGAATGCTCGCCCTGGGCATGGCCGCGGCCGTCGTTGCCATGGCCTGCAGTGGCACGGCCGCGACGACCGCTCCCTCGGCCTCGAGCGGCGTCGCTCCGTCGAACGCGCCGGGCAGCGCCCCGGCCTCGGCCGCCGCACCCAGCTCGACCCCGCTCGCTCCGGCGACGATCAACCTGTGGCTCGGCGGCATCCTGACCACGTCGACGCCCGGCAGCCCCTACGACAACTGGGTCCAGCACGTGATCACCCGGTTCAAGGCGGCCAATCCGGGCTCCGACGTCAAGGTCAGCCTGCTGCCCGCCGACAACGGCCAGCTGGCGGCCCAGGTCCAGGCGGCCTTCGCCTCGAAGAAGGTGCCGGACGTCATGCTCCTCTACTCCGGCTCGTACACCACGGCCTACCAGGCCGGCCTGATGCAGCTCAACGACATGGTCAACGCCACGCCCGGGCTGTATGACGCGCTCAGCGGCTGGGACGGCTCGTGCCTGAACTTCGACTGCCAGGGCGGCAGCGGCAAGATCCTGGGCGTGCCCGCCGACAACTTCGCCTTCTACCTGTGGTACCGCAAGGACGTCCTGGCCAAGGCCGGCATCACCGACCCGCCGACGACCTGGGACGAGATGATCGCCCAGTGCGACAAGCTGGTCGCTGCCGGGATCACGCCCTGGGTCTACGGCGACCGGGACGGCTACACGACGTCGAACATGATGACCACCGAGATCACCTCGACCTTCGACGCGGGTGATGTCCAGAAGGTCCTCAGCGGCGACCTCAAGTACACCGATCCCAAGTTCGTCACGGCGTTCAACGCGATCAACCAGCTCAACACCCACCACTGCGTCGCGGCGTCGTCGTCGACCCGCGAGCAGCTCGACGCCGCCAGCGACCTGCTCAACGGCAAGGTCGCCTACATGGAAGGTGCCCCGGGCTACGTGCCCGAGTTCGCCCCCCTGGGCGACAAGATCGGTGTCGCCCGGATCCCGTACTTCGGCACCGGGCCTCTCTCGAGCAAGCTGTCGACGTTCTCCAACGGCAACTGGGTGATCCCCCTGAACGCGGCCCACGCGGACCTCGGCTGGAGCTTCATCAAGCTGGCCACCGACGCGACCGCCCAGGGCGACAGCGAGTGGGTCAGCCTCGTCGGCACCCCGCCGGCGAACAAGGAGGCCGCCTCCAAGATCGTCAATCCGCTGGTCGCCTACATGGCCAAGCAGGACCAGGACACGGGCATGGCCGTCCTCGACTCGGTCATGAACAATGCCGTCGCCCTCGACTGGTATCGTGAGCTGCAGCAGGCGTTCGCCGGCAAGATCTCGATCCAGGACGCGCTCGCGGCGGTCCAGCAGGCCCAGGACCAGGCCGGCCCGTAATCCCCGAGATCAGCGGCCGGCGACGACCTCCCCCGATCGACGCCGGCCGCTGATCCACCTTCGACCCGCGCCCGGCGCGAGCGGGACCGGACGCCGCGCCGGAACCCGTCCAGCTGTGGAGGAACACGCCGTGAACACGACGCTCGGCGGTCGAGTCGCGATCATCACCGGAGCCGGCTCCGGGATCGGTGAGGCGACGGCCGAGGCGCTCGGCCGGCTCGGGCTGCGCCTCGTCCTGGTCGGTCGCCGCGAGGCGCTGATCCGGGCCGTGGCCGAGCGGCTCGAGGCGACCGGGGTCGAGGCGCTGCCGGTCGTGGCCGACGTGCGCGAGTTCGCCGACCAGGCCCGGGTCGTCGCGACGACCCTCGAGCACTTCGGGCAGATCGACATCTTCGTCGCCAACGCGGCGGTCGCCGACTTCGGTCCGGTCGACCAGGCCGACCCGGCCATGTTCCACGATGTCATCACCACCAATGTCCTGGGCGTCCTGTACGGTGCCCGGGCCGTCCTGCCGGCGATGTACGAGCGGGGCAGCGGCCACGTCGTGATCGTCTCGTCCGGGTCCGGGCGGAGCACGTACGTCGGCGAGCCGGCCTACGTCGCCAGCAAGCACGCCACGGTGGCCTTCGCCGATTGCCTGCGGATGGAGGCCGCGCCCCATGGGGTGCGGGTCTCGGTGATCGAGCCGGGCCTCGTCGAGACCCCGCTGATCCACGTCTGGGAGGGGTCGGACGACCTGGTCGTCGGCGTCACCCCGCTGACCGCGGCCGATGTCGCCCGGGCGATCGTCTTCGCCGTCGACCAGCCCGCCTCGGTCCTGGTCTTCGAGATCGCCCTCCGCCCGACGAGCCAGATCTAGGCGGACTGGACTCGGCGGAGCGACGACCAATGGCGACGATGCCGGAGCCGACCCTCGCCGCTCAGCTGGCGACGCCGCGCCGCCGGAACCCGCTCCGGTCCGAGGCGAAGTGGGGCGTCATCTACGCCCTGCCGGCGGTCGTTGTCCTGTCCGTCTTCGTCATCTATCCGTTTGCCTCGATCATCGTCCACGCCTTCACCCGCTGGGACGGGTTCACCGACCCGACGTTCATCGGGCTGCGCAACTTCCAGTTCCTGCTCCAGGACCAGACCTTCATCAGCGCCCTGCGCAACAACATCTACTTCGCCCTGTCGGTGCCGATCCAGCTGGCCCTGCCCCTGGGCCTGGCCTTCCTGATCCACCAGCGGATCCGGGGCTGGCGGGTGTTCCGCTGGACCTACTTCCTGCCGGCGATCTACTCGACCGTCGTCCTGGGCGTCCTGGCCCGGCTCGCCCTGCAGGTCGACGGCCCGCTCAACCAGGTCCTGACCACGATCGGCCTGGGCGGCCTGAGTCGCAACTGGCTCGGTGACGCCTCGACCGCGATGCCCTCGATCCTGGCGATCTTCGTGTGGGCCAACTTCGGCTACAACGTCGTGCTGTACCTGGCCGGGATGAGCTCGATCGACCCGCAGCTGCCCGAGGCGGCCCGGATCGACGGGGCCAGCCAGCTCCAGGTCCTGCGCCACGTCTACGTGCCCGGCCTGCGGCGGGTGATGGAGATCGTCCTGGTGACGAGCACGATCAACGCCTTTGCCTACATGTTCACCTACGTCTTCACGATCACCAACGGCGGGCCGGGCTTCTCCACCTTCGTCGTCGAGTTCGACATCTACAACAATGCCTTCGCGTTCCAGAAGCTGGGCTACGCCTGTGCGATGGGCCTCGCGATCACGGTCCTCATCTCGGGCCTCGGCTTCCTCCAGATCCGGGCCCTGACCGGCGGCCGCGAATGAGGAACGGCGCATGAGGAACAGCGTCGTCCGCCCCGCTCCGCTCCGCTGGGTCCTGATCGCGGGCATGAGCGCCCTTGCGGCGACGGCCGTCTTCCCGCTCCTGTTCATGCTCCAGGCAGCGTTCCGGAGCCAGCTCGACTGGGCCAGCTCGAAGATCGGCCTGCCCACGACGCTGTCGCTCGACGCGTTCGCCCGGGCCTGGGTCCAGGCCAGCATCGGGACGTACTTCGTCAACTCGGTGATCGTGACCGTCGGCGCCGTGTCGCTGTCGGTCGCCCTGGCCGCCACCGCGGGCTACGCCTTCTCGGCGATCCAGTGGCGGGGCCGGACGTTCGCCTACTTCTTCATCCTGGCCTGGATGGCCATCCCGCCGCTGCTGCTGATGGTCCCGATCTACGTCGAGATGACCGACCTCGGCCTGGTCGACACGTACTGGTCGGTGATCCTCCTCTACAGCGCCCTGAACCTGCCGTTCAACATGTACCTGATGACCGCGTTCTTCCGGGCGGTCCCGCGCGAGCTGCTCGAGGCGGCCCGGGTCGACGGGGCGAGCGTCAACCTGATCTTCGTCCGGATCATGCTGCCGCTGTCGATCCCGGCGATCGCGACGCTGGTCATCTTCAACGCGCTGTACGTCTGGAACGAGTTCGTCTTCGCCCTGCTCCTGCTCCACGACGACAGCGTGCGAACCCTGACGGTCGGCGTGAACCAGCTCGTCGGCAAGTTCTTCTTCGACTATCCGGCGCTCCTGGCCGGGATGCTGATCACGTCCGTCCCGATGGTCGTGGTCTACGTCGTCTTCCAGCGCTACCTCGTTCGGGCGATCTCGGCCGGCGCCCTGAAGTAACGAGCCCCCACGCTGGGGATCGTGGGCTCCGGGCCCACCGCGGCGCCCGTTTCGCCGCAGTGCGCCCCGCACCCCGCGCACGAGTTGGGACAAACGTCGCCACCAGCCGCACTACGGTCGATCGCGGGCCGGATCCGGGCCCTCGGAGCAGGCAGGGCCGGAAATTCGTGCGGGACCAGGACCGCAACGCATCCCGGATCCGCCCAAAGCTTGCGAATCTCGGCCATACCGCGTCTGCCAGCGGCATTTGGCCGAAGCCGGGCCGACAGCCGGGCCGAAGCCGGGCCGACGCCGACCGGCGCCACTCCCACGGAGCGCGGTCACTCCCCACGGGTCGAAGCCACTCCCGCGGGCCGAGGCCACTCGCCGAGCCGGGGTCACTCCCCCCGGGCCGGGGCCACTCCCCGCGGGCCACCGCGATCCCGGGCCGAGGCCACTCCCCGCGGGCCGAGGCCACTCCCCGCGGGCCGAGGCGACCCGCCGCGGCCCGAAGCCACTGCCCAACGGGCGCGCCTGCGAACGCAGGATCTTGACAGCCTCTTTATAGTAAGAGTCACACGCATAAAGTGTCGACACTCACTTAGAGGCTTCTGTCATGAATACTCCACCGGTTCCCCGCCGCTGGTGGGCGATGGCGGCGATCACCCTGGCCGTGCTCGCGGTCGGGCTCGATGGAACGGTCCTGAGCGTGGCCCTGCCCACGCTCGCGGGCGCCCTGCATGCCAGCGAATTGGACCTCCAGTGGTTCTCGTCCGGCTACGCCCTGGTCCTGGCGGCCGGGATGCTGCCCGCCGGCCTGCTCGCCGATCGCTACGGCCGCAAGGCGCTGATGGTCGGCTCGCTCGTGCTGTTCGGGCTCGGCTCGGTCGCCTGCGCCCTGTCGCCCACGCCCGCCGTGTTCATCGCGGCCCGCTTCGTGCTGGGCATCGCTGGAGCCGGCCTGATCGTGACCGCCCTGTCCCTGATGGCCGTCCTGTTCTCGGAGGCGGAGCGCCCGCGGGCGGTCGGCATCTGGGCGGCAGCCAACTTCCTGGCCCTCCCGATCGGGCCGATCCTCGGTGGCTGGCTCCTGACGAACGCCTGGTGGGGCTGGGTCTTCCTGCTGAACGTGCCGGTGGCCCTCGTCGGGCTCATCGCGGTCCTGGTCCTGGTGCCCGAGTCGCGGGCGCCCATTCGGCCCGGGATCGACGTGCTCGGGATCGTCCTGTCGAGCGGCGGCCTGGTCCTCCTGACGTACGGCTTCATCGAGGCCGGCGTCCACGGCTGGGGTGCCCAGTCGACGGTCGTGTCGATCGTGGCCGGGATCGTGGTCCTTGTCGCGTTCATCGGCTGGCAGGCGATCCTCGGCCGGCGGCCCGGCGGCCAGCCGCTGACGGACCTGCGCCTGTTCCGTTCGCGGGCGTTCACCTGGGGCGTGCTCCTGACCGCGGTGGCGATCCTGTCGATGATCGGGATCCTGTTCGGGCTGCCCCAGTTCTTCCAGGCCGTGCTGGGCACCGATGCGATGGGCGCGGGCCTGCGCCTCCTGCCGCTGATCGGGGGCCTGGTCGTGGGCGCCGTGCCGGCCGACAAGCTGGCCGTCCGGGTCGGCTCGAAGCTGACCGTGGCGCTCGGGTTCGGGGTGCTCGCCGGCGGCCTGCTGCTCGGCAGCCAGACCAGCCCCACGAGCGGCGATGGCTTCCTGGCCCTGTGGGTCGCGATCACCGGGATCGGGATGGGCCTGACCCTGGCGACGTCGGCCTCGAGCGCGCTCGGCGCTGTGCCGGCCGATCGAGCCGGTGGCGGGGCGGCCCTCCTCCAGGCCGTCCAGAAGGTCGGCGCTCCGTTCGGTGCGGCAATCCTGGGCAGTGTCGTGAACGCCACCTACCTGGCCCACCTCCAGGTCGCCGGCCTGCCGGCGTCGGTCGTCGAGTCGATGCGGACGAGCGTCTTCGCGGGACTCGCCGCGGCCCGCCAGCTCGGCTCGGCGGAGGTCGTCGCATCGGTCCGGGCCGCCTTCACCGCCGGGGTCGATGATGCGTTCCGGGTGGCCGCCGCGATCGCGATCGTCGGGATCCTGCTGGCCCTGGCCTTCCTGCCCGGCCTGGCCTCGCGATCGGCGTCTGCCGAGGAGCCGACCGGACCCGGCGCGCAGGGCGCAGAATTGGGCCATGACGTCATCGTCGGCGGTTGACGCCGGCCCGGCCCCGTTAGCCCAGATCCCGGGCCTGCGCCAACGCAAGAAGGCGCGGACCCGGGCCGCGATCCAGGACCACGCCCTGCGCCTCTTCCGGGAGCGCGGCTACGACGCGACGACCGTCGAGCAGATCGCCGAGGCGGCCGAAGTCTCGCCCAGCACGTTCTTCCGCTACTTCCCGACGAAAGAGGACGTCGTGATGTACGACACCTTCGATCCGGTGCTGATCGAGGTGTTCCGCGCCCAGCCGGCCGACCTCGCCCCGCTGGCCGCCCTCCGGCGGGCGATGACCGGCGCGTTTGCCAACATCCCGGCCCGGGAGCTGGAGCGGCAGGCCGAGCGCGAGGACCTCATCCGGGCCGTGCCCGAGCTCCAGACCCGGATGCTCCAGGAGTTCGTCCGGACGCTCGGGCTGATGATCGAGCTGCTCGCCGAGCGGACGGGGCGGCCGGCGACAGACCTCGCCGTGCGAACCCTGGCCGGGGCGGTGATCGGCGTCTCGCTGTCGGCCTGGCTGACGAGCGGTACGCATCGGATGGAGACGCTCCTGGCCGACGTCGATGCCGGGCTTGCCCAACTCGAGGCCGGCCTGCCGTTCCGATAATCGGCGGATAAGGGCCGATCGCCATGATCGGCCGATGGCAGCCAGCTTGCGAACGGCCGTCGATCGGGCGCTCGATCTTGCCCTGCCGCCGACCTGCGCCGGCTGCGGGATCGAGGGCGCACTGTTCTGCCCGGCTTGCCGGCCGGCGCTCGAGGCGCGCCTCGGGCAACCGGGCGGCGTGGCGATCGGGCTTCTCGCCGAGATCCCGGCGCCGCTCCTCCAGCTCGAGTGGTGCGGCGCGTTCAGCGGTCCGCTGCGGGCCGCCCTCCACGCGCTGAAGTACGCCGGCGAGCGACGCCTGGCCGAGCCGCTCGGCGGCGCCCTGGCGGCCCGCTGGCGGCACGCGGGGGCCGGTGGCGACCTGGTCGTGCCCGTCCCGATCCACGCCGGCCGGCTGCGCGAGCGGGGCTACGACCAGGCCGTCCTGCTGGCGAGGGTCGTGGCTCGCGAGCTCGAGCTGCCCTGCGCCGAGGTGCTCGTCCGCCGGCGGCCGACGGCGCGCCAGTTCGACCTCGACCGGGCCGCTCGCGCCGGCAACCTGCATGGGGCGTTCCGGCTGGCCGACGGCGCGCCCGCCGGACGCCCGCTCGCGGGGCGCTGGGTCCTCCTGGTCGACGATGTGGTGACGACCGGCGCAACGCTCGTCGCCTGCGCCGCGACGCTCCTCGAGGCCGGCGCGCTGGGCGTGTCCGCCCTGACCGTGGCTCGCGAGCGATGAGCGGCCGCGAGCCCTGGCGCGCCTCAGCCGTGGCCGCCTCAGCCGTGGCCGCCTCGACCCGGGCCTCAGCCCTGTTCCGGCGCCCGCCGGTAGATCCCGTTCGCACGGGTCAGCAGGCCGGCATCGACGAGATAGCGGCGGAGGGCGGCAACGTCCGGATGGACGAGCGCCAGGCGCATGTTGACCTCCTTCTCCGGGTACTCGCGATCCTCGGCGAAGCAGCGCTCGCGGAGCTCGCGCAGGACGAACAGGCGCTTGCCCTGCCGGGCCGGGATCGACACCAGCCGGCCGTCACGGAAGAAGGCATCGATCACCCGCTTGGCCGCCGGGTCGAGCACCAGCTCGGCCGGCTGGCTGGCCGGCCGAGCGGCGGTCGACGACGGCTGATCGGGGTCCATCGCCAGAGCCTAGCGGCTACGATGCGGCCATGCTTCCCGACGGCCGCCGGCTCGGTGCCCACCTGCCGCTGGGCGGCGGGATGGTCGCCGCCGTCGACCGGGCCCAGGCGATCGGCCTCGACACCCTCCAGATCTTCAGCGACAACCCGACGGCCTGGCGCCGCCGCAGCGAGCCGCCGCCGCGAGCTCGCCGCGTTCCGGGCGCGGCTCGTCGAGCTGGGCCTGGGTCCGATCGCGATCCATGCGCCGTACCTCGTCAACCTGGCCGGCCCCGACGAGGAATTCCGCTTGAAATCGATCGAGGTCCTGCACCACGAGCTGAACGTCGCCCCGACGTTCGGGGCGCGCTTCGTCAATGCCCACACCGGCTCGCACAAGGGCAGCGGCCTCGAGCTCGGGATCGAGCGGATCGCCGAGGGGATCGCGGCGGCCCTGGCCGACCTCCCGGATGGGCCCGACGCGGCGGTCCTCGTCCTCGAGAACTCGGCCGGCGGCGGGGGCGGCATCGGCCTCGACGTGGGCGAGATCCTGGCCGTCCTGCAGGCGATCGCAGCCCACGGCGTACCGCCCGACCGGGTGGCGATCTGCCTCGACACGGCCCACCTGTGGGGCGCCGGTCACCCGATCGACACGGCCGCCGGGGTCGACGGCCTCGTCGCCGAGTTCGACGAGCGGATCGGCCTCGACCGCCTGGCGATGATCCACCTGAACGACTCGAAGGCCGAGCTCGGTTCGCGGATGGACCGCCACGAGCACCTCGGCGCCGGTGCGATCGGCCCCGACGGGCTGCGCCGGATCCTCACCCACCCGGGCCTTCGTCACGTGACCTACTACCTCGAGACGCCGGGCATGGACGAGGGCTACGACGCCGTCAACGCCGGCCGGGCCCACGATCTCGTCGCCGGCCGGCCGCTCGCCGTCCTGCCGCCCGAGGCCATGAACCTGCCCGGCTCGCGGGCCCGGACCGGGCCGAGCGTCGAGCCGCCGGTCGAGGCCGCGGCCGGCGAGCCGGCGGGGTGACCGAGACGGTTCCCCAGGCCAGCGGCCGAGGGCCGGCAGCGGTCCGGCCAGCGGTCCGGCCGGGCCGGGCCGGGCGTCCGTCGGCGGAAGCCGGCGGGCGGACCTCATCGTGCTCATCGGGCTCGTGGCGATCGCCGCGATCCTGCGCCTGCCCGGCCTCGGGTCGCGGGCCGGCTGGGACGCCGACCAGGGCCGCGACATGCTGATCCTGTGGCGCCTGGTCTACGACCACGTCGTGCCCCTCGTGGGGCCGCCGACCTCGATCGGCGACCTCCATCACGGGGCCCTCTACTACTTCATCCTCGCCCCGTTCGCCTGGCTGTCGGGCGTCGACCCGGTCGTCGTCACAACGGCGATCGCCGTCGGCGGGGTGCTCGCGGTCGGGGTGACCTGGTGGCTCGCCCGATCGATCGGCGGCCCGGTTGCGGGGCTCGTCGCCGGCCTGCTGATGGCCGTCTCGGCCAGCGCGATCACCGAGTCGATCTCGATCTGGAACCCGAACCTGATCGCCCTGTCGTCGTCCGTCACCCTGGCCGCCGCCTGGCAGGCCCACCGCACCGGGCGAGCCCGGTGGTGGGTCGGCGCGGCGGTGGGCCTGGTCGTGACGATGGAGTGCCACCTGCTGGGCGTCGCGCTCGCCCCGCCGATCCTGGTGCTCTACCTGGTCGACGTCCGCCGAGCGCCACCCGGGCCGGCCCGGCGACGGCTCCTGCAGGCCGGCCTGGCGGCGGTCGGCGTCGCGATCGTCGGCTACCTGCCGCTGATCCTCCACGAGGTCGGCAACGACTTCTCGGAGACCCGCTCCGCGCTGGCGTTCCTGGCGGCGGGCGGCGGGTCGGTTGCCCTCAGCCTGCCCGCGCGGCTGCTGTTCGTGGGCCTGCGGATCGTGGCCTGGCCGCTGGGCGGCCTGCTGACCGACCACCTGGCGCTCGGCGTCGTCGTCGGGGTGGCGGTCATCGCCGGGTTCGCCTGGCGGGCACGATCCGCGCCCGAGCCGGAACGAGGCGCCGCCCGGTTCCTCGGGGCGATCCTGCTCTTCTCGTGGCTCGTCCTCGGCGCCGGGGTCGCGGCCCTGACCAGCGTGACGGCCTTGCCGGTCGATCACTACCACGCCTTCCTGGACCCGATCGTGTTCGTCGGGGCGGGACTGGGCGCCGCCGGCCTGTGGCGCCTGGCTGGGCGCCCGACCGCCGACCCCGCGGCCACGCGGCCCGGTCCCGGGCTGATCGGGCGGGCGGGGATCGTGCTGGCCACGGCGGCGCTCGTCGCGTTCAACCTGGCGATCGCGCCGCCGTCACCGTCACCCGACGGTGGCTGGGCGGGGGCCGAGCTTGCCGCCGAGCGGATCCTGACGGCAACCGCCGGCCGGCCGATCGAGCTGCGCGGCCTGCCCGCGTTCAAGGCCGCCGATGCCTACGGCTTCCCGCTGACCTACCTCCACGCCGTCGTGACCGGCACCCTCCAGGCACCGACCGCCTGGACGGCTGCCGCGGCGGCCTCGCCGGGCGGCACGGGCGCCGTCGCCGGCGACGTCTCCGCACAGGCCCTGGCCTCGACGAGCGCGATCGTGACGATCTGCGACGCACTGTTCATCGGCGACTGCGGTGGTCAGGCCGAGGCCGCCGCGGTGCCCGCCAGCGGCTTCCGCCAGGTCGATCAGTTCCTGGCGGCCCCCGGCCGGACGGTCACGGTGTTCGTGCCGGTCCCCTGAGTGCCGTTGAAGGCACGAACCGGGGCATCGAGGCACGAACCGGGTCAGCCCGGCTCGGCTCGCCGGCCTGGATCCCAGGGCATCCCGCCCGAGCCGGGCGACGAGGATGATCGTGGCGTACGCAGTGACGATGTAGAAGCCAGGCGTGAGCAGGCAGGCCGCCAGCATCCGCGGCCCATCCCGGCGCAGGGCGAGGAGCGCCACGGCGATCGGCGCCCGGACGATGAGCGGCACGATGACCGGCCACGCTCCACCGATCGGTGCCGTGAGCAGGAACGCGATCCACTGCGGCCAGAGCCCGAGCCACGGGATCGTGATCACGAGGGCGACCCCCAGCCACAGCGCGAATGACCGAATCCCGCGCCTGGGCAGGGCGAAGACCGGTCCGAGCTTGACCAGGGTCGCGATCGCCAGCGGGCCGGAGGTCGCCCGGGCGGCCAGCAGGATCGCGGCCGTGATCGCGAAGACGGGATTGCCACCGACGAGCTCGAAGCCGGTCAGCGGCACGAGGCCCCACAGGCCGGCCGCCCGCCACGACCCGGCGAGGTAGCGCAGGCCGGCCAGGTCGAGCAGGCACAGGGCGATCCACACGAGGGTGTCGGGGAGCAGGGTCAGGCCCCGGAAGGCGACGATGATCGGGGGTGCGTAATAGACGGTGCCGGGCACGTTCCAGCTGCCGGCGTAGACCACGTCGCCGTGCGCGAGGCGGGCTCCGGCGGCGAGGTAGTTGGCGACGTCCCCGCCGGGCACACCGAAGCGCCCGGTCGAGATGCCCCAGGCCATCACCCCGATCGTGACGGCGCCGCCGGCCAGCGCGAGCACGTCGAGGAGGGCCTTCGACCAGCCGCTGTCGAGTGCGGCCAGTCGACCGCGCATCGTCGCTTCCATGTTCAGCTGGCGATTCACGAGCTGGCCACCCGCCAACGATGGGCTATCGCGGAGCCGGGAGCAACCATCCCGGCAGCAACCGTCCCGGCAGCGCCACCTGAATCGCGAACGCCGGGCCCCCAGAGCCCGGCGTTCGCTGTCCCCGAGACCCGGAAGTGGAGGGAATTCCGGGTCGTGTCATTCGGCATTGGATCGCGCGCCGTGGCCCGTCGCGCTGGGCCGGCAGCCGCCGGCTGCCTAGTAGCGGTTGGTCGGCCGGTTCGAGGTCGGCCGCAGGGCCGGCCGGCCCTGGCTGATCCGGGTCTGGGTCGCGAGGCCGATGCCTGCCCCGATCGGGCTGCCGACGGACGGCGTCCCGCGCAGGTAGGGGCTCTGGGTCGGCCGGGCGGCCTCGCCGCCCTGGTAGGCGCGGCCGAGGCGGCGCATCCGAACCGCGAGGTAGTACTCCATGATCTGGCGGACCTGGGGCTCGCTCAGGACCTCGTCCGAGCGGAGGGCGTACTCGACCCGGGCCGTGGGATTCGCGGCACCGGACGACATCAGGCCGAGGTACTGCGGCGTGTCGGCGTCGTCGCGCAGCTCGCGCAGGCCGCGAGCCAGCTTGGTCGCGGTTCCCAGGGACGGCATCCGATCGCCACGAATCAGGCGCGAGATCGTGGAGTGATCGACGCCCGACTGCTGGGCGAGCTGGCGCTGGGACATCTTCTTGGCCTTGAGCTGGGCTCGGAGCCACTCGTTGAAGGCTCGTCCGTTCTGGGTCGTCATATCAGCTCGCTGGGTCTCCGTTGGGCGACGATCGGTCCGCTACCGAACTGCCCTGACGATCCCACCCTGCCCGTTGCGCTGTTATCACCCGTTCGTACTCGTGGCTCAACGCTTCTGCGGGTCGCCTCGCGCCGGTCCGGTGTGGTCCGGACGAATCCGGGGAGGGTCCCCCATTGGTACCTCTGCCGATGCCCGGTGCGCGGTGGTGCGCGGAGGCACAGGCCGGCAGGCGCACGAGCGTGTGCGCAGCGGCATCCGCGATCGGTCGTGAGTCGAACCGGGATCCTGATTGGAGCGTCCCCCCGTCGGGCGCTCGACTGTACATCAGGTGCGCAAGGCGGCCCGCTGCGCCGTCAGGTCGGCAGGCTGTGCCCCGGCGGCGCCACGACGGGCGCGATCCCGGTCCCCCGGCGCATCGGCGAGACAGCGTAGGTGACGCTGCCCAGGACGATGATCGACAGGACGCTGATGGCGCGATCGACCAGGACGATCGTGAGCGCCTCGGTCTGGGGCACGTTGTAGACCAGGGTGAGGACGCCAACGATGCCCGCTTCGACGATCCCCAGGCCGGCCGGCGTGAACGGCACGGCCGTCAGCAGCGACCCGGTCAGGGCCACGAAGAACGCCCCGCTGATCCCCAGGTGGACGTCGGGGAAGCCGAGCGCCTCGACGACGAACAGGAGCCGGAACGCCTCGGTCGACCAGATCACACCGGTGATCAGCAACAGGATCGGGATCTGGCGCAGGCCGATCGCCGAGAAGACGCCCTCCTCGAAGCGGTCGTACAGCTCGACGATCCGGGCCGGGATCGGCAGCCGGACCATCAGCCGCCGGCCGAAGTTGCGCAGCGAGAGGAGCAGGAAGGCCAGCACGATGACCAGCCCGACGCCGATCGCGAAGACGACCTGGACGTCGGTCGGCAGCCGGCCCCGGAACGACACGAAGCCGGCGGCCAGGCCCAGGACCACGATCGCGAACAGGTCGAGGATCCGCTCGATGAACACGGTCCCGAATGTCCGGCTGAGGGACACGGCGGCGTTCAGCTTGAGCAGGTACGCCCGGTACAGGTCGCCCAGCTTGGCCGGCACGAGGCAGTTGACCAGCCACGAGATGAAGATGATCTCGGTCGAATCGCGCACCTTGAGCTGGTAGCCGGTGGCCCGGACCAGGATCGCCCAGCGCAGGCCCCGGATCGGAAAGCCGGCGTAGAAGATGCCGAAGGCGAGCAGCAGCAGGAGCGGGTTCGCGGCCAGGATCTTGCCCGGCAGCTCGGACAGGTTGAACCCGGGCAGGCTGCGGGCGAAGAGGACCAGGAGGACGATCGGCAGGACGAGCGACAGGATCGTGCGCGGCTGGCGCAGGCGGCGGCCGAGCGAGATCTGTTCGGCGGTGATCTCGCCCTCCGGCGCGCCGGCGCCGGGCAGCGGGGCAGCAATATCCATCGGAGGCGACGGTAGGCGCTCGGCCGGGGCGCTCGCCATCGAACGATGGTCCTCCCCTGGCTCAGCTGCGCCGCCCGCTGCCGTCTCCGGGACCTCGCCCGGCCGCTCGCCGCCGGTCACGAGCCGGCTGCCGGCCGGATCCGGGGATTGCCCCGGGCCCGGTTGACACCCTTGGCGATCGGGGTGATCGCCCGGACGAAGTACGACGCCCGGCCGGTCACCAGCTCGTGGTGGTGCAGGGCGGCCAGCAGGCCGTCGGCCGTCGCCGGGTCGATGCCCGCAACGGTGTTGTAGGCGACGCCCACCTCGAGCGTCGAGTGGGCATCGGACACGGCCACCCCGGGCAGGCCGTGGTCGAGGGCGAACTGGGCGGCGTGGTCGTTGCCGTTGCGACCGACGATCCGCGCGTTCCAGGTCTCGATCCAGTCGACCAGGCCGGCCAGCGAGGCCAGGCTGGCCGCCCGCAGGAGCGAGTTGCGATGCCGGTCGAAGGGGTGCGGCATGCCGACCAGGGCGCCCTGCTCGCGGGCCGCGGCGATGGTGTCGGCGACCGGCCGGCCGGGGGCAAGGGGCCGCTCGAGGAACAGGCAGATCAGGTCGCCGTCGGCGGTCTTGACCTCCTCGCCCACGATCACGGTCAGGCCCGCGGGGGCGTGATCGCGGGCCTCGAGCGCGCCGTCGATCCGATCGTGGTCGGTGATCGCCAGGTGGGTCAGGCCGCGGGCCGCCGCCGCCCGGACCTGGTCGCGCGGCCGGGCCAGGGAGTCGAAGCTGTACGACGTATGGCAGTGGAGGTCGAAGAACGCGACCTGGGCTGCGGCCTCAACCGCCATGCTGGCGCCCCGTCAGATCTGCTGGACGAGCGACTTCTTGAAGAAGTCGAAGTGCTCCAGGGCGAGCCCGGTCCCCATCGCCACGCAGTTCAGCGGATTCTCGGCCACGTGGCAGGGCACGCCCGTGACCTGGGTCAGCAGCTTGTCGATGTTGCGCAGCAGCGCCCCGCCGCCGGACATCACCATCCCCTTGTCGATGATGTCCGAGCTGAGCTCGGGTGGGGTCTGCTCGAGGACGTTGCGGACGGCCGCCACGAGCTGCTGGAGGGGCGCCTCGATCGCCTCCATCACCTCGGAGCTGGTGATCGGGATCGTCCGGGGCAGGCCGGCGATCAGGTCGCGGCCGCGGACATCCATGCTCAGCTCGCGCTCGAGGGGCAGGGCCGTCCCGATCGCGATCTTGACCTCCTCGGCGGTCCGCTCGCCGACCATCAGGTTGTACTTCTTGCGGATGTAGGTCGCGATCGCCTCGTCGAACTTGTTGCCGCCGACCCGCAGGCTGGTCGACACGACGATCCCGCCCAGGGCGATCACCGCGATCTCGCTCGTCCCGCCGCCGATGTCGATGACCATGTTGCCCGACGGCCCGGCTGATCGGGACGTTGGCCCCGATCGCGGCAGCCAGCGGCTCCTCGATCAGGTAGGCGGCCCCGGCCCCGGCCTTGAGCGCCGCGTCGCGCACGGCGCGCTTCTCGACGCTGGTCACCCCGGCCGGCACGCTGATCATCACGTCGGGCCGGCGGAAGCCGATCGAGCCGCGCTTCACCTTGCCGATGAAGTGGCTGAGCATCGCCTCGGTGATCACGTAGTCGGCGATCACGCCGTCCTTCATCGGCCGGATGGCGCTGATGTTGCCGGGCGTCCGGCCGATCATCTCGCGGGCGTCCTCGCCCACGGCGACGATCCGGTTCTGGTCGTCGACGGCGACCACCGACGGCTCCTGGATGACGATGCCCTTGCCCTGGACGTACACGAGGATGTTGGCGGTGCCCAGGTCGATGCCGATCTTCATGCGCTCGTGGACTACCCCTTGCTCGCCCGGCGTCTGGGCGCAGGCGCTTCGGCGACGCTCGTGATCGACGCGCCGAGGTCCTGGAACTTACGGCCGATGTTCTCATACCCCCGGTGAACGTGGTGAGCGCCGTGAATCATCGAGGTGCCCTCGGCCGCCAGGGCGGCCAGGATCATCGACGCGCCGGCGCGCAGGTCGCCGATCTCGGTCTCCGCGCCGTGGAGCGGGGCGATCCCGGTGATCGTCGCGTGGTGGGCATCCTGGACCCGGATCCGGGCGCCCATCCGGGTCAAGCCGGCCAGGAACTCGAGGCGGTCCTCGAAGATCGTCTCGTGGACGTGGCTCTTGCCCTGGGCCTGGGTCAGCAGGACGCAGGTCGGCGGCTGGAGGTCGGTGGCCAGGCCGGGATAGGGCGCGGTCGCGACGTCGACCGCCCGGAACTGGTCGCGATCGACGCCCGACACCTCGATCGTGTCGACCCCGCAGCTGATCGCCACGCCGATCCGGCCGAGGACCTCGACGAACGCCTCGAGGTGGGCGCAGGGCGCCCCCTGGAGGGTCACCTGGCCGCCGGTCACCGCCGCCCCCACGACGAACGTGCCGGCCTCGATCCGGTCGGGGATCACCCGGTGCTCGCCGCCCCGCAGGCGCTTGCGGCCCTTGATCTCGATCGTGTCCGGCGCCGTCCGGGCGACGTCGGCGCCCATCGTCTGGAGGAACGCGATCAGGTCGTCGACCTCGGGCTCCGGCCGCCGCCGGCCGGATCGTCGTCCGGCCGTCGGCCAGGACCGCGGCCAGCATCGCGTTCTCGGTGCCCATCACCGACACGAACGGGAAGACGAGGTCGGTGCCCCGCAGGCGGCCCGGCGAGCGGGCGAAGTAGTAGCCGTTGCGGTACTCGATCTCGGCCCCCAGCGCGCGCATCGCGTCGACGTGGAGGTTGACCGGCCGGCGGCCGATCCGGTCGCCGCCGGGGTTGCTGATGATCACCCGGCCGAAGCGGGTCAGGAGCGGGCCGAGGAGGATGAACGATGGCCCGCATCTTGGCGGCCGCCTCGAGCGGCACGAACAGCCAGTCGACGTCGCCCGAGGCGACCTCGTAGACGTTCGGGGCGGGATGGTCGACGACGACGCCCAGGTCGCGCAGCGTGTCGGCCATGACCCGCACGTCCTCGATCTCGGGCACGTTCGTGAACCGGCAGCGCTCGCCGGTCAGGGTCGCCGCGGCCAGGAGCTTGAGCGCGGCGTTCTTCGAGCCGCTGACCGCGACCGTGCCGTGCAGCGGCCGCCCGCCCTCGATCCGGAACACCTCGCGGGCCACCGGCTCGGGGGTGAACTCCCAGTGGAACGGGCGTGCGTCGGCCACGGCCGCTACCCGCGGCTGCCGGGGACCCTCGCGGTGGCGCCGCTCGGCGACCCGGATGTCGGAGGAGGGCCCGCTGGAGCTCGGCCCGGGCCGCCGACAGGTCGGGCACCCCGCCGGGAGCCGCCTTCGAGCGCCTTCTCGGCGTCGCGCCGGGCCTGCTGGGCCCGCTCGAGGTCGATCTCCGAAGCGAGGTCGGCCGCTCTCGGCCATGACCACGACCTTGTCCGGGCGGACCTGGAGGAAGCCGCCGATCATCGCGATCGACTCCTCGCTGCCGCCCTTCCGGATCCGCAGCTCGCCGACGCCGAGGGTCGCGACCAGCGGCGCGTGGTGGGGCAGGATGCCCAGCTCGCCGTCGCTGCCGGGCACCTTGACCCCGTCGACGTCGTCGCTGTAGACGAGCCGCTCGGGGGTCACGATCTCGAGGTGGAGGGTCATGCCTGCTCGAGCTTCGCCGCGTTCTCCCGGACGTCGTCGATCGTGCCGGCCAGGAAGAACGCCTGCTCGGGCAGGGTGTCGGTCTTGCCCTCGAGGATCTCCTTGAACGAGGCGACCGTGTCCTTGATCGGGACGTACTTGCCGGGGCGGCCGGTGAAGACCTCGCCGACGAAGAACGGCTGGCTCATGAACCGCTGGAGGCGGCGAGCCCGGGCGACGGTCGACTTGTCCTCCTCGGACAGCTCGTCGATGCCCAGGATGGCGATGATGTCCTGGAGGTCGCGGTAGCGCTGCAGGACGCGCTGCGTCTCGCGGGCCATGTCGTAGTGCTCCTGGCCCGACGACGAGCGGGTCGAGGACGCGCGAGGTCGAGGTCAGCGGGTCGACCGCCGGGTAGATGCCGAGCTCGGCGATGTAGCGCTCCAGGCGGATCGTCGAGTCGAGGTGGCCGAAGGTGGTGGCCGGGGCCGGGTCGGTGTAGTCGTCGGCCGGCACGAAGACCGCCTGGAGGGTGGTGATCGAGCCCTTCTTGGTCGAGGTGATCCGCTCCTGGAGGGCGGCCATCTCGGTCGCCAGGTTGGGCTGGTAGCCGACCGCGCTGACGGCATCCGGCCGAGGAGGGCGGAGACCTCCGAGCCGGCCTGGGTGAAGCGGAAGATGTTGTCGATGAACAGGAGGACGTCGCGGCCCTCCTCGTCGCGGAAGTACTCGGCCATCGTCAGCGCGGTCAGGCCGACCCGCTGGCGGGCGCCGGGCGGCTCGTTCATCTGGCCGAAGACGAAGGCGGTCTTGGCGATGACGCCCGACTCGGTCATCTCGGCGATCAGGTCGTTGCCCTCGCGGCTGCGCTCGCCGACGCCGGCGAAGACGGAGTAGCCGGAGTGCTCCTGGGCGACGTTCCGGATCAGCTCCTGGATGATGACCGTCTTGCCCACGCCGGCGCCGCCGAAGATGCCGATCTTGCCGCCCTTCTTGAACGGGCAGATCAGGTCGATGACCTTGATGCCGGTCTCGAACACCTCGACGTCGGTCGTCTGCTGGTCGAAGGCCGGCGGCTCGCGGTGGATCGGCAGGCTGACCGGCGCGCTGACCGGCCCCTTGTCGTCGATCGGGTGGCCGAGGACGTCGAAGACCCGGCCGAGGGTCACCTCGCCGACCGGCACCGTGATCGCGGCGCCGGTGTCGACCGCGTCGACGCCGCGGGCCAGGCCGTCGGTGGTGGTCATCGCCACGGTCCGGACCCAGTTGTTGCCGAGGTGCTGCTGGACCTCGCAGACGAGCGGCTCCTGGCCCTTGCGCTGGATCTCGACGGCGTTGTAGATCGCCGGCAGCTGGCCGGCCGGGAACTCGATGTCCACGACGGCGCCGGTGATCTGGATCACCCGGCCGGTCGCGGTCTTGGTGGCGGTCGCCATGCTCGTGAGTGCCTCCTTGCGTCGGCGCCTGGGCGCCCGACGCGATCTCGATCATCTCGCGGGTGATGTTCGCCTGGCGAACCTTGTTGTAGCTGAGGGTCAGGTCCTCGATCAGCTCTTCGGCGTTCTCGGTCGCGTTCTTCATCGCGACCATCCGGCTCGACTCCTCGCTCGCCTTCGCCTCGAGGACCGCCTGGAAGAGGCGGGTCGCGACGTAGCGCGGCAGGAGCTGCTCGAGGACCGTCGACGGGCTCGGCTCGAAGATGAACTGGTTGCCGGGGATGCCCTCGGTGTCCTCGCTGGCCGCGATCGGCAGGAGCTGGTCGAGGGTCGGGCGCTGGGTCAGGGTCGAGACGAAGTGGGGATAGATCGATGTCGATCCGGGCGTACGTGCCCGACAGGTAGTCGTCGGTGACGAGCCGGGCGAGCGGGATGACGTCGGCGAACGAGGGCCGGTCGCCGAAGCCGGCGAAGTGGGCCTCGATCGGGACGCCGGCCGCGCCGCATCGCGTCGCGGCCCTTGCGCCCGACGGTGACGACCGTCATGTCGCCGGCATGCTCGACGATCTCGCGCGGCGGCGAACCGGACGGTGTTCGGTGTTGAGCGGCCCGGCCAGCGGCCGGTCGGTGGTGATCAGGACGACGAGGCGCTTGCCGGCCGGATCGGCCTTGGCCAGGAGCGGGTGCTCGTCGCCGCTCGAGGACGGCCGCGAGGTCGGCCAGGACCTCGTCGAGCTTCTCGCTGTACGGCCGGGACGCGAGCGTCGCGTCCTGGGCGCGCTTGAGCTTGGACGCGGCGACGAACTGCATCGCCCGGGTGATCTGCTTGATGTTCTCGACGGCGCCGATCCGCCGCCGGATGTCCCGCTGGCTCGCCACGCGTCGTGCGTCGCTCCGGACGTCGCGCCGCCTAGCGCCAGGAAGCGTCGTGGCGGATAGACCGCCGATCGCCTCGTCGAAGCGCGGAGGCCGAGCTCGTCGCGTGCAGCGGCCATCGGGTCGTCGGCGAGCTCGGTCAGGATCGTCGGCCGCTCGGTCTCGAGGAACCGGTAGAAGCCGGTCTCGAACTCCTTGACGCGGTTCGAGCGGGATGTCGTCGAGGGCGCCCTTCGTGGCGGCGTACAGGATCGCGACCTGCTTCTCGACGCCGAGCGGCTGGTACTGGGGCTGCTTGACGACCTCGGACAGCTTCTCGCCGCGGGTCAGCTGGTCGCGGGTGGCCTTGTCCAGGTCCGACGCGAACTGGGCGAAGGCCGCCAGGGCGCGGTACTGGGCGAGGTCCAGCTTGAGCGGGCCGGCGACCTTCTTCATCGCCTTGGTCTGGGCGGCCGAGCCGACGCGGGAGACCGAGATGCCGATGTTGAGGGCCGGCCGCTGGCCGGCAGTTGAACAGGTCGGTCTCGAGGAAGATCTGGCCGTCGGTGATCGAGATCACGTTGGTCGGGATGTAGGCGCGACACGTCGCCGGCCTGGGTCTCGATGATCGGCAGGGCCGTGATCGAGCCGCCGCCGTTCTCGCTCGTTCAGGCGCGCGGCGCGCTCGAGGAGCCGGCTGTGGAGGTAGAAGACGTCGCCCGGGTACGCCTCGCGGCCCGGCGGGCGGCGCAGCAGGAGGGACATCTCGCGGTAGGCCCAGGCGTGCTTGCTGCAGGTCGTCGTAGACGCACAGGGCGTCCTTGACCAGGCCGTCGTGCCGGGCGACCTCGACGCCGACCTCCATGACCTCCTCGCCCATCGCCACGCCGGAGTACGGCGCGAGGTACTGGAGCGGGGCGGGATCCTCGGCGCCGGCGACGACGACGATCGTGTGCTCCATCGCGCCGTACTCCTCGAGGATCGCCACGGTGTTGGCGACCGTCGAGAGCTTCTGGCCGATCGCCACGTAGATGCAGACGAGGCCCTTGCCCTTCTGGTTGATGATCGTGTCGATCGCGATGGCGGTCTTGCCGGTCTGGCGGTCGCCGATGATCAGCTCGCGCTGGCCGCGGCCGATCGGGATCAGCGCGTCGATCGCCTTGATGCCGGTCTGGACCGGCGTGTCGACCGACTGGCGGACGATGACGCCCGGGGCGATCCGCTCGACCGGGCGGGTCTTCTTCGTCGTCGATCGGGCCCTTGTCGTCGAGCGGCCGCCCGAGCGGGTCGACGACGCGGCCGAGGAGCGCCTGGCCGACCGGCACCTCGACGACGCGGCCGGTCGTCTTGACCGTGTCGCCTTCCTTGATCTCCGTGGCGTCGCCGAGGATGACCGCGCCGACCGTCTCCTCCTCGAGGTTGAGGGCCATGCCCATGACCCCGCCCGGGAACTCGAGCAGCTCGGACGACAGGGCGCCGGCCAGGCCGTAGATCTGGGCGATGCCGTCGCCGACCTCGACGACGGTCCCGACGCTGCGGGTCTCGGCCCCGCGATCGAACTTGTCGATCGCCGACTTGATGATGCTGATGATCTCGTCGGAACGAATGGCCATCTGTACTGATCTCCTAGAGGGCGCCCGAGACGAGCTGGTTCCGCAGTCGCTCGAGGCGGCCCCGGACGCTCCCGTCGATCAGGCGGTCGCCGATCCGGACGACGAGGCCGCCGAGCAGGCTCGGGTCGACCTCCTGGTCCAGCTCGACCTGGCCGCCGGTCATCTGCTCGAGCCGGGCGATGAGGGCCTTGACCTCGGCCGGCTCGAGCGGCGCGGCGCTGGTGACGCGTGGCCGGGGCGATGCCCTGGCGAGCGGTTGTCGAGCCGCCGGAACTCGGCGGCGATCGCGGGCAGCGACGTCGAATCCGGCCGCGCCGGACCAGCAGCCGCACGAGGTTGAGCACGGGTCCGCTGACCGTCTTGCCGAAGCCGGCCACGACCAGCTGCCTCGCGGCTCGAGCGGGACAGCCGGGTTGCTCGAGCCCACGGGCGACGGCGGGATCGGCCAGCGACCGTCGGCCGCGCCGTCGAGGTCGGCCCGCCAGGCATCGACCGTGCCGTCACGGCCGGCGATCTCGAAGGCCGCCTCGGCGTAGCGCCGGGCGGCCGTGGCGGAACGGGCCATCAGCTGCGATCCGTCACTTGGCGGGCTCGCTGCTGCCGGCCTTGGCCAGGAACTCCTCGACGAGGCGTCGCTGGCGGGCGTCGCTCATCGTCTCGCCGACGACCTGGCCGGCGGCGGACAGGGCCAGGTCGGCGACCTCGGCCGCGCAGGTCGGCATCGCCCGCTGCTTCTCGGCCTCGATCTCGGCGGCGGCCCGGACGCGCAGCCGCTCGAGCTCCTCGCGGGTCGCCGCGATGTCGGCGTCGCGGGTCTCCTGGGCCACCTTCTGGGCCCGGTCGATGATCTCCTTCGCCTCGCGCCGAGCCTCCTGGAGGGTTGCCTGCGCGCTCGGCGACGCTCGCCTCGCGGTCATGGCGCGCCTGCTCGGCGTCGGCCAGGCCCTGCTCGATCCGCTCCCGCCGGTCGTTGAGCATCTTCGATCACGGGCTCGGAGCCGAAGGCCCAGAACAGGGCGAAGAACAGGATGAAGTTGAGCGCGCTGACGATGACCCAGAACAGGTTGATCGTCAGCCCGCCGGTGGGCGTGGCATCGGCCGTCAGGCGGAGGGCCGCGTGGGCGGCGGCACCGGCGACGGCCAGCAGAGGCCACGGTTGGATCTCCGCCTGGTGGCTAGATGAAGATCGCGAGCATGCCGACGACGATCGCCAGGACGCCGAGGCCTTCGGCGAACGCCGCGAGGATGATCGCGAGGCCGCGGATCTGGCCGGCCGCTTCAGGGTTGCGCCCGATCGCGCGGCGAGGCCAGGCCGGCGAGGATGCCGATGCCGATGCCGGGGCCGAAGACCCCGAGGGCGGCGAGTCCGGCGCCGATGTGCTCCATCGAGTTGTTCCTCCTGCTTCCCGGCCAGCGGCTCGGGTCTGATGTGGGCTGAGGCTGCGGCCGGCTGGCCGCCGCGGACTCGCTTGCTCGAGGCTTTCGATCGCCTCGTGACCGAGCTCTGCCCTCTTCCTCGTCGTGGCTCTCGATGGCGAGGACGATGAACATGAGCGTCAGGACGCTGAAGATGAGCGCCTGGATGAAGTTGAGCATGAACTCCAGGCCGACGAGCATGACCGGGGCGATGAACGAGGGTCAGGGCGGTGATCGACGCCAGCGCCACCTCGCCGCCGTAGATGTTGCCGAAGAGTCGCATCGACAGCGTGACCGGCTTGACGAACTCGAGCATCAGCTCGATCAGGCCGACGAACATCGCGATGACCCCGGCGCCGATGCCCGTTGCGGAACTCGTAGAGCGGGAAGAACTTGCCGAGGTAGCCCCGGACGCCGAGCCGCCGGAAGCCCTGGAACTCGAAGTAGGCGAAGCTGACCAGGGCCAGGCCGATCGTGATGTTGACGTCGCGAGGTCGGGGCGCGGAGCTCCTCGATCTTGCCGACCGGCGGGACCAGGCCGCTCCAGTTGCAGAACAGGATGAGCAGGAAGAAGGCGGCGAACAGCGGGATGTACGGCTTGGCCGGCTTGCCGCCCATGCCCGACCCCGAAGTCTCTCCAGCGACTCGTAGACGAACTCGATCAGGTTCTGGAGCCGGTTGGGCACCAGCTTGCATGCCCCGCGTCGCGAGGAAGGTCAGCAGGAGCAGGACGGCCATCACGATCCACATCGTCAGGATCGTGGAGGTGATGCTCGGGTGGAAGCCGATCACGACCGAGCCCGTCGCCAGCGGGTGGGCCGGATCGAGGTCGATCACGGTGTGCGGCGGGGGCAGCTCGAGGGTGCCGTTGATGAAGCAGGTCGGGTAGGCGCAGGCCTGGCCCTGGGAGCCGCCGAGCGGGAACGGCGGCAGGAAGACGACCGCCAGGATGTCGATGACGATGACCGCCAGGGCGAGCAGGCCGAGCCGGCGCACGGTGCGGTCTCGCCCGGCAGGGGCGGGCGCAGGCGCGGGAGTCTCGACCACGTCGCTCGACACGTTTGCTCCACAGACTGGGCACGGCAACCGAACCGTGCGCTCGAATTGTTGTTCGGGTCTCCGCCCCGCGTCAGTCGAACTGGGCCAGGAACCGGGAGATCAGTCGATAGATCCCGTACGTGCCGATCCCGGCCCCGCCGATGAACCCGATGAGCAAGAGAATCGGCGAGGAACCAACCTGCAGGTCCAGCCAGTGCCCGGCCAGCGCACCACACAGGGTGGTCACCAGCAGGAGAAAGCCGATCTCGGAAAAGAGGGCGAAATAGGCTCCGGTTTGACCCGACAAGGCGCCCGGAGTGTAGCAGCTGCCAACTCGCAGCGGCAAACCTCGGGCGCCCCGCCGGGCGCCGATCCGAAGGTCAGTGAAGGGCCAGGAAGGCGTCCACGTCGACCCGTCCGCCGCCGGTCACCGAGATGTCGATCCGGTGGGTTCCGACGACGCCCCAGGTCCTGGCGAAGATGCCCTGCGAGGCGAGGGTCGTGGCGTTCTTCTCGCTGTAGATCCCGATCAGGACTCCGTCGATGTAGACCCGGGCGGTGCTCCGCGTCGCGCTCTTGGGACCGATCCACATGAGCGACGAGCAGGTGCACGTGAACGAGGCGACGGAGCCGTGGGTCGAGGCATACGAGACATGGCCGCCCGAGGCGCCGGCCAGCGTGGCGCCGGTCCAGGTGCCGAGGTAGGTGGCCGCCGATTCCTGGCTGAGGGTCGTGGTGAAGTTGGGCAGGTAGCTCCAGGCGCCCACGTTGCCGACCTTGTCGACGCCCCGGACCCGGTATTGGTACGTGCTGCCGACCGCGATCCCGCGGTGGATGAACGCGGCGCCCTTGGACACGGGCACCCAGGCCCAGGCGGTGTTGTTGCGGCTCTCCTGGACCTGGTAGTAGCTCACTCCGAAGCCCTGGTCGGTGCCACTCCAGGTCAGGGCGATCGTCGCCCACGAGGTGACCGGCAGGGTCATCAGCCAGGCCCTCGGCACGCTCGTGACCGGTCCGACCTTGTCCTTCACCACTGATACCTGGACGGTGGCGAAGGAGAGCCTGGCCGCGGCCATCCGATCACGGCGTAGGCGAACGAATCGGTGCCGACGAACGAGCCGTTCGGGTCGTACGTCAGGGCCTTGTGGTCGCTGGTGATCGCGACCTTGCCGCTCGTGCCCTGGCGGAAGCCGGCCATCGTCAGCGGGTCACCGTCGGGGTCGAAGTCGCCGGCCAGGGTCAGGACGTCGATCCGGACCGGGCCGCTGCCCTGGACCACCGTAGGGAAGGCATTGAAAATAACTGGAGGGTTATTCAGGCCGGTGGCGGTGACGGTGACGTTGACCGTGCCGGTAGCCGTCCCGCCATGGCCGTCGCTGACGGTGTAGGTGAAGGTGTCCGAACCTGAGTAGTTGTGGTCTGGCTGGTACATGACGCTCCCGCCGCCCACCGTCACCGACGCGGTGCCGTGGGGTGGGTTCGAGACCAGTGTCACGATCAGGAGCGCGGTGTCACCGGGATCGACGTCGGTGTCGTTGGCCAGGACGTCGATCGCGGCGCTGGCCGCATTCTCGTTGACGGTGGCGCCGTCGGTGACCGCGACGGGGTTCTGGTTCACGTGGGTGACGGTCACGTTGACCGTGCCGGTGGCGGTCCCGCCATTGCCGTCGCTGATGTTGTAGGTGAACGTGTCCGAACCGAAGTAGTTGGTGGCCGGGGTGTAGTGGACGCCGGCCCCACCACTGTCGGTCGTGACCGTCCCATGAGCCGCGCTCGAGTGGCCGGTGACGATCAGGGCGGCCTGGTCACCGGGATCGACGTCGGTGTCGTTGGCCAGGACATTGATCGCCTGGCTGCCGCCGCTTCTCGGTGAGGGTCGGGGTGTCGGTGACCGCGACGGGGTTCTGGTTCACGTGGGTCACGGTCACGTTGACCGTGCCGGTGGCGGTCCCGCCGTGGGTGTCGCTGATGTCGTAGGTGAACGAGTCGGTGCCCGAGAAGTTGGGATCGGGCAGGTAGTGGACGGAGCCACCGCCGGGGGTGACCGTGGCCGTCCCGTGGCCTGGGTTCGAAACGTTCGTGACCGTCAGGAGCGCGGTGTCACCGGGATCGACGTCGGTGTCGTTGGCCAGGACATTGACCTGGGTGCTGGCGGCATTCTCATTCACGGTCAGCGTGTCCGTGTTGGCGACGGGGTTCTGGTTCACGTGGGTCACGGTCACGTTGACCGTGCCGGTGGCGGTCCCGCCGTGGGTGTCGCTGATGTCGTAGGTGAACGAGTCGGTGCCCGAGAAGTTGGGATCGGGCAGGTAGTGGACGGAGCCACCGCCGGGGGTGACCGTGGCCGTCCCGTGGCCTGGGTTCGAAACGTTCGTGACCGTCAGGAGCGCGGTGTCACCGGGATCGACGTCGGTGTCGTTGGCCAGGACATTGACCTGGGTGCTGGCGGCATTCTCATCACGGTCAGCGTGTCCGTGTTGGCGACGGGGTTCTGGTTCACGTGGGTCACGGTCACGTTGACCGTGCCGGTGGCGGTCCGCCGTGGGTGTCGCTGATGTCGTAGGTGAACGAGTCGGTGCCCGAGAAGTTGGATCGGGCAGGTAGTGGACGGAGCCACCGCCGGGGGTGACCGTGGCCGTCCCGTGGCCTGGGTTCGAAACGTTCGTGACCGTCAGGAGCGCGGTGTCACCGGGATCGACGTCGGTGTCGTTGGCCAGGACATTGACCTGGGTGCTGGCGGCATTCTCATTCACGGTCAGCGTGTCCGTGTTGGCGACGGGGTTCTGGTTCACGTGGGTCACGGTCACGTTGACCGTGCCGGTGGCGGTCCCGCCGTGGGTGTCGCTGATGTCGTAGGTGAACGAGTCGGTGCCCGAGAAGTTGGGATCGGGCAGGTAGTGGACGGAGCCACCGCCGGGGGTGACCGTGGCCGTCCCGTGGCCTGGGTTCGAAACGTTCGTGACCGTCAGGAGCGCGGTGTCACCGGGATCGACGTCGGTGTCGTTGGCCAGGACATTGA
The DNA here is from genome assembly GCA_963727055.1 of uncultured Chloroflexia bacterium. Lineage (GTDB taxonomy): Bacteria > Chloroflexota > Limnocylindria > Limnocylindrales > CSP1-4 > Palsa-1033. The sequence goes on along the minus strand of CAVSEN010000001.1, from coordinate 14,314 downwards.
CCTGGGTGCTGGCGGCATTCTCATTCACGGTCAGCGTGTCCGTGTTGGCGACGGGGTTCTGGTTCACGTGGGTCACGGTCACGTTGACCGTGCCGGTGGCGGTCCCGCCGTGGGTGTCGCTGATGTCGTAGGTGAACGAGTCGGTGCCCGAGAAGTTGGGATCGGGCAGGTAGTGGACGGAGCCACCGCCGGGGGTGACCGTGGCCGTCCCGTGGCCTGGGTTCGAAACGTTCGTGACCGTCAGGAGCGCGGTGTCACCGGGATCGACGTCGGTGTCGTTGGCCAGGACATTGACCTGGGTGCTGGCGGCATTCTCATTCACGGTCAGCGTGTCCGTGTTGGCGACGGGGTTGGTGTCGACGACTGTGTTCCCGGTGTCGGAAAGCGAATTGCCGGCGTCCGTGACGGTCAGGGACTGAGATCCGAGTGTATTGAAGGTGACGCTGAATGAGACGACGCCGGCGTCGCCGACTGTGAACTGCTGGTCGCCAGGCAGGACCGCCGCCGAGTCAGAGCTGTCGAAGTGAACCGTGCCCGTGTAATTCGGGTCGGGATTCCCGTCCATGAATGCCGAAACGACGATGTTGTTGTCTGGCTGGCCCGGCGTTTCGAGTGCGTTCAGACCGCTCAAGACAATTGTCTCGACACCGCCGGCGTGGACCACGGCGACCGGCAGGTACATCGAGACGAGGAAAACGCAGACGAGGAGCCTGGCAGCGTATCGCATGGCGGTCACCTGACTTAGAGATGGAGCGTGAACGGCTGAGCGGTTGAATTGAACGTCCTGTTGCCCACCTTCTCATGGATCGTCAGCGTCGGATACCACGTGCCACCGTTTGGGTAAAGGTGGTTCCAGGTCACTGGGCCACTCCCATTGTGCAGGGCGGTTCCGATCACCGGGATCGTTGATCGTCCAACTCGTGCCGTTCGCGTACGTGCCGCTGAAGGTGACCGATAGTCCGCTCGCGGTAGCCGAGAAGCTCAGCACGATGGGCTGGGCCGGTGTCGGCGTGGGCGTCGGCTTCGGCGTGGGCCTCGGCGTTGGCGTCGGCACGGGCGTCGGGACTGGGGTGGGCCGCGGAGTCGGGACGGGGGTCGGGACCGGCGTCGGCGCGAGCGTCGGCGATGGCGACGGGGAGGGGCTCGGGCTGTCGGACGGCGACGGACTGGGGGTCACGAACGGCGTCGGGCTGGGCGTGGGCACGGGCGTCGGCGTGGCCAGCGGCACGAACGTCACGTCGCCGATCGCCGGCGCCGTCGCGGTCGCGGGCGAGACGCCGCCCTGGAAGATCGAGAGCTGGGGGTGGAGGATCGCCACGGCCACGATCACGATCCCGCCCGTCACGAGGAGCGCCCCAAGGCTGTCGCGGATGAACCGTGGTCGCTGGCTGCCGCGAGCTCGCCGCCCGCCGCCGGCGGCCGACGTCCGGGGAACATCGGAGCCCTTGGCCGCGCCGCCTGCCGGGGCCGCCACCACGGGCGCGGTCACCAGGAGGGACGCGCCGGCCGCGGTTGCAGCGGCCTTGTCGGTGTCGTCGGGGGCGAACAGCCGGAAGCCGCCCTTCGCCGGGGCGGCGGGGACCGTCGGTGGCGGCGCCACAGGAGCTGGCTCGACCAACGGCGGCGCCAACGCCGCGGCGGCGGCCACACCCAGGGCGGCGGCCGTCGCCGGTGCGGGCGATGGCGGGTTGTCGGGTTCGACCTCCGTCAATGTCGGCGGCGCCACGGCGGCGCTCCGATCGGCCGAGCCGAGCGCTGCGCCCGCGGGGCCAAGAGCAAGCGGGCCAAGGGCGACGGGGTTGGCCTGGCTGGCGGCCATCGACGCCTGGGCCGGCAGGGCGCCCGGGGCCGCTGGGATCGATGACGCGCGGCGGCCGGGGTGACCGTCGGTGCCGGATCCTCGTCGGCCAGGATCCCGAACACCCGCCGGAGCGCCTCGCGCCCGATCTCGGCGTCCATCGGATCGGTCTGGAACATCTTGTTGGCGGCGACTTCGCGCTGGTGGCGGACGACCACATACACGACGACCCAGGCGAGGATCGCCGCCGTGAGCACGATCGCGAGGATGATGGGCAGGCTCATGGACGTGTTGCGCGGGACTCCCGGAAGTAGGTCGGGGGCCGATGCTAGCACTCGCCTGTCGAACTGAGGATTAGGAAGAGTGCCGATTGCCGTCGAACGACCGGGTGGTTCGGAGCGGGAGGGTTGAGCAGGGGTCCGTGGTAGTTCTACGCCTTTTCGCGTGCCAGCGCGAGATGCCAGATGTCCTCAGAATGGCCCGGTGCATCCCCCTGAGCGCCGATCTCAGGTCGACCGTGGCCGGCTCGCCCTGATCGTCTCGATCCTCCTCGTTGCCGGGGCGTGCGCCAGCCCGGCCCCGACGAATCCGCCGACCGCGGCTCCGTCCCCGACCGTGATCCCCACGACCCAGCCGACCGCCTCGGCGTCGCCGAGCCAGAGCGCCGGCACGAGCCCCACACCGTCCGGCCCAACCCCGACCCCCACGCCTCGGCCGACGCCGTCGGCCCTGGCGTCGTGCGCCCAGCACGTCCTCGATCGGGATGACCCTCGACCAGCGGGTCGGCCAGCTGTTCTCGCTCGGCCTGGTCAACGATCGGCTGGGCTCCGGCGAGCTGAGCGCGATCAGCAACGATCACGTCGGCTCGTTCTGGTTCACGGCAACGACCACCGCCGGCGCCGCGGCACTCCGGGTCGTGACCGACGCCGTCCAGGCCCACGCCACGAAGGCCGCCACGGCCGGGGTCGGGATGTTCGTGGCCGCCAACCAGGAGGGCGGCCAGGTCCAGGCCCTGCGCGGGCCCGGGTTCACCCTGATGCCCAGCGCCGTCATCCAGGGCACCTGGTCGATCGCCCGGCTCAAGGCCAGCGCGCAGCTATGGGGCAATCAACTGGTGGCCGCCGGGGTGAACCTCGACTTCGCGCCGGTGGCCGACGTGGTCCCGCCGGGGACCGACGCCACGAACCAGCCGATCGGCGTCCTCGACCGCGAGTACGGCCACGATCCGGCCCGGGCCGGCGGTCACGCGGCGGCGTTCATCGCCGGGATGGCCGCGGCCGGCATCGCCACCACCGCCAAGCACTTCCCGGGGCTCGGCCGGGTCGGCGCCAACACCGACTTCTCGGCCGGTGTCGTGGATACCGTCACGACGGCGACGGACCCGTACCTCGGCTCGTTCGAAGCGACGATCAGCGCCGGGGTGCCGTTCGTGATGATCGCCCTGGCCACCTACACCCAGATCGATCCCGACCACCTGGCCGCCTTCTCGCCGGCGGTCATCGGCACCCTCCTGCGGGGCAAGCTCGGCTTCCGGGGCGTGGTCGTGTCCGACTCGCTGACCGCGGCGGCCGTCTCGGCGATCCCGCCCGGCCAGCGGGCGATCGACTTCCTGCTCGCCGGAGGCGATGTCGTCGTCGCCCGGAGCAGTCCTGACGCGGTCGCGATGGTCGCCGCCGTCCGGGCCCGTGCGGCGAGCGACACCACCTTTGCCGCCACCGTCCAGGACGCGGCGCTGCTCGTCCTGCAGGCCAAGGGCGCCGCGGGGCTGCTGCCCGCCGGCTGCTGAGCGTCGCCCGCTCAGGACTCGTCCGAAGGCTCGCTCGCGTCGTCGTCGGAATACGAGTCGGCCTGGAACTCGTTCATCACGAGCGAGCGGCGGGTCAGGACCAGGAGCAGGAAGCCCGACGCCACGACGACGCCCAGGAAGCCGTACAGCTGGCCGGCCCCCGACAGGACGAACGACAGGACCGCCAGGGCGATCGAGATCGCGTAGATCACCAGGACGGCCTTGGTCTGGCTCAGGCCCAGGTCCATCAGCCGGTGGTGGACGTGACCGCGATCGGGGGTGAACGGTGAGTTGCCGGTCGCCAGCCGGCGGACGATGTTCCAGAACGTATCGATGATCGGCACGCCCAGGACGAGCAGGGCGACGGCGACCTTGGCCGAGCCGAGGATCGACAGGATCGCCAGCGAGTAGCCGATCAGCATCACCCCGCTCGTGCCGACGAAGATCGAGGCCGGGTGGAAGTTCCAGCGCAGGAAGCCCAGCAATGCGCCGGCCAGGGCGAAGCACAGCAGGGCGACATAGGGCTGGCCGAACAGTCCCGCGCCGAAGGTCAGGCTGATCAGGCCCAGGGTGAAGGCCGCGATCAGGCCGATCCCGCTCGACAGGCCGTCGAGGCCGTCGATCCAGTTGATGCTGTTGATCATCCCGACGATCCAGAAGATCGTGAAGGCGACGCCCCAGGCGCCGTCGAGGTTGATCTGGCCCGGCCCGAACGGGTTGGCGATCGAGCTGATGTTGATCCCCAGGAGCACCGCCCCGACGGCCAGGGCGAGCTGGCTGACCAGCTGCCAGCGAGCGCGCAGGTTGAGGACGTCGTCGAGCAGGCCGATGACGATCGCGAACGTTGCCCCGAGCAGCAGGGCCGCCATCTCGTCGTTGTCGATCGCGAAGAGCGAGAAGCCCGGCAGGTTGCCGCTCGACACCAGCAGGGTGAGGACGATCGCCACGCCGAGGAAGGCGATCCCCACCGCCACGCCACCGCCCCGGGCGATCGGCTTGGTATTGACCCGGCGATGGTTCGGCTCGTCGACCACGTTGAGCAGGACGGCGAGGTGCCGGACGACGGGCGTCAGCAGGAAGCTGATCAGGGCCGCCACGACGAACGCAGCGACGAACGCCGGAACGAGCGCGGACAGGCCGGCGATCAGCCGCATGAGGGCTCGAGCATCACGCCTCGGGCAGGCCAGGTACCGGGAAGCGATCGGCGATCTCGCGCGCGGTGGCCGCCAGTCGGGCCAGCTTGGCCGGCTCGTCGCGGGCGGCGATCGCTTCGACGATCAGGTTCGCGATCGTCCGCATCTCGTCCTCGCCGAAGCCACGGGTGGTGGTGGCCGGCGTGCCGATCCGGATCCCGGAGGCGATGTTCGGAGGATTCACGTCGAACGGGATCGCGTTCTTGTTGACCGTGATCCCGATCCCGTCGAGGAGGCGCTCCGCCTCGCGGCCGGTCACGCCCAGCGGCGTGACGTCGACCAGGATCAGGTGGTTGTCCGTGCCACCGGTCATCAGCCGGGCGCCGAGGCCCTGGAGCGTCTCGCCCATGACCCGGGCGTTGGCGACGACCCGGCCCTGGTAGTCGCGGAACTCCTGGGTCAGGGCCAGCTTCAGGGAGACCGCCTTGCCGGCGATGATGTGCATCAGCGGGCCGCCCTGGACGCCGGGGAAGACGCTCCGGTCGATCGTGGCCGCGAGGTTGGGCTTGACCATCGGGTAGTCGGCCGGGTCGACGCTCTCGGGCAGCTCCCGCCGGCCGAAGATCATCCCGCCGCGCGAGCCGCGGAGCGTCTTGTGGTTCGTGGTCGTGACGATGTCCGCGTGCGGGAAGGGGCTCGGGTGGAGGCCCGCCGCGACCAGCCCGGCGACGTGGGCCATGTCGACCCACAGCAGGGCCCCGACCGAGTGGGCGATGTCGGCCATCCGCTCGAAGTCGATGATCCGGGGATAGGCCGAGGCGCCGGCCACGATCAGCTTCGGGCGGACCTCGCCGGCCTGGACCTCGAGCGCGTCGTAGTCGATCCGCTGGTCGTCTTCGCGGACGCCGTAGGCGTGGATCTCGAAGTAGCGGCCGCTGAAGTTGAGGGCCATCCCGTGGGTCAGGTGGCCGCCGTGGGCGAGGTTCATGCCCAGGACGCGGTCACCGGGATTGACCGAGCTCATGTAGGCCGCCATGTTGGCCTGCGCGCCCGAGTGGGGCTGGACGTTGACGTGCTCCGAGCCCGGGAAGAGCTCGAGGGCCCGCTCCTGGGCGAGCCGCTCGACCACGTCGACGTACTCGCAGCCACCGTAGTAGCGCTTGCCCGGCAGGCCCTCGGCGTACTTGTTCGTGAGCCACGAGCCCTGGGCCTCGAGCACCGCCTGGTAGACGTAGTTCTCGCTGGCGATCAGCTCGATCTTGTCGTGCTGGCGCGCCCGCTCGTCCTCGATCGCCGCCCAGACGTCGGGGTCGACCTCTGCCACCGATGCCCACGGCAGTCCGCTGGCAGGGGCAACACGCTGGCTGGTGGTCATCGCGGGCTCCTCGACCTCGGCTTCAGGCATCTGCCGGCTTGCCGCCCATCTTCCCACGAGCGGCGGCTTGTGAGCGCGGCGGACCACGACGCACCCTGGCTGAGGTCCCTGACGACGGGCCAGCGGAGAACCTGACAGGAGTAGGCTTCAACGAGCCTCGCATCGGATGCGACTCGTGTCCGGTGCTGTTGTCCAGCGTGAGGTGGACAGGGGCGGGGGAAGGGACACGCAGGGGGTACGGCGTGATCCGAGGCCACCTGTTCGCGTTGCGGCTGGGCCTCATGGCAACCGACGCCATCACGGCGGCGGTCGTCTTCGCCCTGATCAGCGCCATCCGCTTCAACGATTCCCAATGGACAACGGTGTGGGGCGCCCTGGGCGTCGACGGCCGCCTGGGCGCCGCCCTGTACGCGCTGGCCTGGGTGGCGCTCCTGTGGTACCTGGGCCTCTACCGGCTCCGTGTCCGCTGGTCCAGATCGAGCGAGATCGACGACCTGGCCGTGGCGGCGTTCGTGCTGGCCTTCGCGACGATGGCCTTCCTGTACCTCGTCAAGCTCGAGGACGTCAGCCGGCTCTTCCTGCTCAGCCTCTTCCTCGTCCAGCCGTTCCTGACGTTCGGCGAGCGGATGGCGCTCCGGATGGTCTTTGGCCGGCTCAGGATCCGTGGCTACAACCGCCGCTACATGATCGTGGTTGGCGTGGGCGAGTTCGCCCAGCGGTTCGCCGACCGGGTGGAAGCAAACCCCCAGCTCGGCATCGAGGTGATCGGCCACCTGCGGGCGCGGGCCGAGGATCTCCTGGTCGTCACCCGGCCCGTCCTCGGGACGACGGCCGATCTCGGCCGGGTCTTCCATGAGCGCGTCGTGGACGAGGTGGCGATCTGCCTGCCGACTGCCGCCGAGGCGTTCGTCGACCCGATCGTCCGGATCGCCGCCGACGAAGGCAAGATCGTCCGGGTTCCGTTCGAGCCGGCGATCGTGCCCCTGCCCGATGCCCGATCGGAGCCGTTCGAGGACCTCCTGGTTCGCTCCTACGTCACCGGCCCGGAGCGGATCCTCGGGCTGGCGGTCAAGCGGCTGATCGACGTCCTGGGCGCGGCGATCGGGCTCGTCGTCCTGAGCCCCGTCCTCCTCGGGGTGGCACTGGTGATCCTCGTCCGGGACGGCCGTCCGATCCTCTTCTCGCAGGTCCGGGTAGGGCTCCATGGCCGGCGTTTCAGGATCTACAAGTTCCGGACGATGGTCGCCGACGCCGAAGCCCGCTATTCGACGAGGTCGCCGAGCTATCTCAACACGCAAGGGGCCCGCGTTCAAGATCGACCAACGACCCGAGGATCACGCGGCTCGGATCGTTTCTCAGGACAGTCGAGCCTGGACGAGCTTCCCCAGCTGTGGAATGTGCTCCGCGGCGAGATGAGCCTCGTCGGACCGCGCCCGCCCCTCCGCGGGAGGTCGACGACTACGACATCTGGCACCGCCGCCGACTGAGCGTCGCGCCCGGGATCACCGGCCTGTGGCAGGTGGAGGCGCGGTTCGACGATCAGTTCGACGACCGGGCGCAACTCGACATGCGCCTACATCGACCACTGGTCGCTCTGGCTCGACGTCAAGATCCTGGCGCGGACGATCCCGGCCGTGTTCGTCCACGCCGGGAGGTAGCCTGGCCGACCGGCGGCTCAGGCGCGGCGGGACCGAATGACCGCACGGCCACGAGCGCGATCAGGGCACCGGCGGCGTCGATGCCGACGTCAACAACGGACGGATGGCGACCGGCCACGAACTCCTGGTGGAACTCGTCGCTGGCCGCGTACAGCACGGTGAGCACGAACGCCCAGGCCCATGGCCAGCGCCAGGCGGTCGTCTCCGCCAGGGCACGCCAGAGCAGCAGCGCCAGGATCCCGAACACCCCCATGTGCCCGAGCTTGCGGATGACGAAGTCGAGCCCCGCATCCGACGCGAAGCGCAGGTTCGGGGTCGCGGAGAGGGCGAAGATCAGCGGCGCCCAGACGACGACAGGAGCCCAGGCTGCAGTGCCCGGCCGCTCGCAGCCTAGCCCTCGGCATTCGCTTGTCCATCGCTCACAGGATGCGGACGTCAGCCCGACGACGATCGGCACGATCGTTCCTGAAAGGGGTGCATGCGCAGCGCCGTCGTCGGCGCCGGGGGTATGTTGGTGACGGCATTCGACACGAAGCGACGGCGTCGATCGGCGAGAGGGGGGCACGAGTTTCGCGAGATGGGAATTCGAATTGGCTCGGATCATCAACCTCAGGAAGGTGTCGGACCCGAAGGGAAACCTCACGCCGATCGAGGGCGGCGCCGACATCCCGTTCGACATCCGGCGGGTCTACTACATCTACGATGTCCCTGGCGGCGAGATACGTGGCGGACACGCCCACGTGCACCTCCACCAGTTCATCATCGCCGTCAGCGGCAGCTTCGACGTCGTCCTGGACGACGGCATCGAGCAGGCCAGCTTCTTCCTGAACCGCTCCTACTACGGCCTCTACGTGCCGCCGATGGTCTGGCGCGAGCTGGCTAACTTCTCGTCGGGCTCGGTCTGCCTCGTGCTGGCCTCGGACCACTACGACGAGGCCGACTACATCCGCGACTACGACGACTTCTTCGGAGTGCCGTCCGAAGCCCGGCCTGATGGTCCCCTTCCTCGACCTCGGTCGCGGCAACCGCCGAGGTCCGCGTCGAACTCGACGAGGCCATCGGGCGCGTCTTGGCGAGCGGCTGGTACGTCCTGGGCCAGGAGGTCGAGGCGTTCGAGCGCGAGTTCGCCGCGTTCGTCGGGGCGGACCACTGCGTTGGCGTCGGCAACGGGCTGGACGCGATCGAGCTGGCCCTGCGGGCGCTGGGCGTCGGTGCCGGCGACGAGGTGATCGTCCCGTCGAACACCTACATCGCGACCTGGCTCGCGGTCACGCGGTCGGCGCGCGTCGCGTGCCGGTCGAGCCGGATCCCGAGACGTACAACATCGACCCGAGCCGCGTCGAGGCGGCGATCACGCCGCGCACCCGGGCGATCGTGGCCGTCCACCTCTACGGGCAGCCGGCCGACATGGACGCGATCTCGAGCGTTGCCAGCGCGCGCGGGCTCAGGGTCGTCGAAGACGCCGCTCAGGCGCACGGCGCCAGCTACAAGGGCCGGCGGGCCGGCTGCCTTGGCGACGCTGCCGCCTGGAGCTTCTACCCGGCCAAGAATCTCGGCGCGCTCGGGCGACGGCGGCGCCGTCACCACGAACGACGCCGACCTCGCCGATCGCGTGCGGGTCTTGCGCAACTACGGCTCGCGGACGAAGTACGTCAACGAGATCCGCGGGTGTCAACAGCCGCCTGGACGAGCTGCAGGCCGCGGTCCTGCGGGTCAAGCTCCCGCTCCTCGACGAATGGAACGACCGCCGCCGCCGCAGTCGCGGCACGCTACCTGGACGACCTCCGAGGCACCGCTCTGAGGCTTCCCGTCGACGGCGCCGGAGGTCGACCCGGTCTGGCACCTGTTCGTCGTCAGATCCGACGCCCGCGACCGGCTCCAGGAACACCTGACGAGGAACGGCGTCCAGACGCTGATCCACTATCCGATCCCGCCGCACCGGCAGGCCGCCTACGCGGATCTCGGCTATGCGGTCGGTACGTTTCCGATCGCGGAACGGATCCATCGTGAGTGCCTTAGTCTCCCGATCGGCCCCCACCTCACCGACGTCAGGTCGCGACAGTCATCGACGCCATTCGCTCGTTCGACCAGTGATGTCGCCAGCCCGGGCCACGGGCATCCTCGCCATCGGCACGCGGCGTCGCTGCTAGCCGGGGTCATCATCTCGAAGGCCCTGGCGATCCTCACGGGGCCCGAGGGCGTCGGCCTGTACGGACTCCTCCAGTCCCTGCTCGGATTGGCGGGGATCGTCTTTGGGCTCGGGGTCGGGACCGGGATCGTCCGGGCGACGGCCCGTGCCGTGGCCGACGACGACGAGGACCGTCGGGCCGCACTCCGCGGCGCCGGCGATGCTGCTCGCGATCGTCGGGGACTCTCTCGGCGGCCTCCTCCTCATCCTGTTCCGGGATTCGATCGCCACGGTGTTCCTCGGCGGGGCCGCCTATGCATGGGCGGTCGTCGTGCTGGCTCCAGCGCTTCTCCTGCAGCTCGCGATCGCCGTGGAGTTCGGCTACCTCAACGGGCACCATCGGGTCCGGCGATGGCCATCGTGACTGCCGGCTCGAGCGTTCTCGGCGCCACCGTCGTCGTGCCGCTGGTGGCGCGGTGGGGCACGGATGCCCTGCCGTTTGCGCTGGTCGCGACGTCTGCGGTCTCTCTACTGATCACCGCCGCGGCCCGCCACCGATCAGTCGGTGTAGCTCGCCGCGCGGTGAGTCAGGCCCGGTTGAGGCGAAGCGGTCCGCTGGCTGGTCGGTTTTGGTGGGACCTACACGCTAAGCCAGCTTGTCGGGACCGGGTGCGCAGTTCCTCATCCCCGTGATCGTTCTTTCGCTCCTCGGTCACGACTCGGTCGGCTACGTCCGAGCTGCGTCTGCAGTTGCGATCGGCTATCTCAGTATTCTGCTAGTCGACGATGGCCCGCGACTACTACCCACGAGCAGCGGCTGCCGAGTGCCACCGAGCCGGCGCTGCGCCGCCTCGTGGCCGACCAGGGACGACTCCTCGCTCGCGCTGAGCGCGCCGCTCATTCTGGTGACCTCGGCGCTAGCTCCGACGATGATCGCAATCCTGTACTCCGATGCGTTCTCCCCGGCAGCGTCGGTGCTCCAGTGGATGCTCGTGGGTGACGTCCTGAAGCTTCTCAGCTTCACCGGGTCGTTCGTTATCCTGGCCCGTGGTGGCCCAGGCAGATACTTCCTCATCGAGTTGATCGGCGGGGTCTGCCTGATCGTCACCACGGTCGTCGCAGGGAGTGCCGTTGGCGTGGCTGGCGTCGGAATGGATACGCAATCACCTACGCAATCTACCTGGGGGTCGTCTGGGTCGCCGTCCGTCCGATCGTTCGTCTGCCCCGTGACCTCGGACGTGGTGGCCGGCATTGTTCTTGCGGCTTCGCTCACGCTGGTCCAGATCGCCGGTCCGAGCATCCCGCGTCCCGTCGTTACCATCTTGCTTCTTGCAGCAACGGCCATTTCGCTCGTTGTGGCCGTGCGGACTATCCGTCTCGGCGCCACCCCCTACGCTATGGCTCGCCCAACATGAGGGCGACACGACCTGACCCCGGAAGCCGTGCGGCTATAGACGCGTTGAGCTCATTGAGTTGCTCAACGCTCAGGCGGGCGGCGGCGGGTCCTCGAGGTTCCCGAATTGCTCCGCCCACATTCGAACGACGTCGGCCGGGTAACCCCGGTGGAAATGGCGCATCCACGGGTAAGCGGAACGTCCCGACCCGTCCTTTAGCAGAATGTCGCTGGTCGCAGCGAGTCTCTTGGCCGGCACGCCGCCCACGACAGTGTCGCGGTCGACATCCTTGGTAACCAGGCTGTGAGCCGCGACTAGAGCTCGGGTGCCGATTTGCACGCCGGGCAGCAAACAGACCATCGTCGCGATGACCACGTAGTCCTCAACAGTAACCCCGGACAGGTATCCATCGCTGGGCGGATGCGGATCGTTCGTGAACACAGTGTATGGGAACACCAAACGTAACTGCCGATTTGGGTTCTCTGGCCAATGTGAACACTACTGTGCGTGCGCACGTAATCGCCAACCACGGCATGACCTTGGAAGTCACAAAGGGTGCCGATTTGGAGGCCCACTCCCGCCACAAACTTCTCCCTGACCGTCACGCGTGGCCTGTTAAGAGGCCCGGCCCAAACCGCGAGCCTTCGTAGAAGATCGAGTGCGAACGGATCAAGGAGTCTTCGCCGATCACAAGCGGCTCAGACTCGGCCAGCGGCGTGGGATGGCCGATCACGCAATGGCTTTCGATGGTCACTCTGTCCAAGATCACCACATTGTCGTGGACAATCGTCCAGGGGCCGATGTCGACATCCCGTCCAATCGTCGCCGCGGGCGAAATTGGGCCAAAGGGCTGATCGCCATGGAGTTGCCTCCTCGAGTGCGACGTCGCGCCTTGTCTCTTCGCTCGAGCGTCCGTTCATGCCGAAGCACGACGGTCACACTCAGCGTAGTGCTTTGTAGCATCGGAGTCGAGCGTGCCGGCTCGGAGGCCGTACGGACGGCCGTCGCACAAACCCGTAGTGTCTGGGATGGAGCGTCAGAAGCAGGCCGAGCGACGACCCTGCCGGCTTCCTTCGCTGCAACTTGGGCTTAAGTCAGGGCTTATGTGCCAAATGCTATCCTCGGCATACGTCCTGGACTTGTAGCAAGTTGATCATGGATACGCCGCGGTCTGAGTTACACCCCGTCGTAGCAGTCGTGCTGAACTGGAACGGTTCGCCGATACCCTGCGCTGCCTCGACTCCTTGGACGGAGTGCTATACCCCGAGTTCGGCGTCCTCGTCGTCGACAACCACTCCACTGACGACTCGGTCGCCGTGCTTCTGGAAGCGCGTCCCGATGTCGAGCTCCTGGTCGCGAGCCGCAACGGCGGCTACGCCGCGGGAATGAACATAGGGATAGCACAGCGCTCCGAGCTTGGTGCTGATTACGTTTGGGCTCTCAACAACGACATTGTTGTTCGCCCAGACGCCCTTGGGATGAGCGTCTCGGTCATTTAGCCGTTCACGCGTCGGCGTGGTTGGCTCGACCGCCGAGGTGCTTTCGGCAACGCCATGGGCGGATTCGTCGCCCCTACCCGACGGCGGCACGCCACCACGGACTCGTGACGAGATGGTGGTCTGCACCGACGAGCCACCGCACCCCGGAGGCCATGAGTGGACTTCGTCTCGGGGGCTGGGCTGCTGCTCGATCAGACATGCTTCGGCAGGTGGGGCGGTTCGACGAGAGCTACTTCCACTACTCGGAGAGGTCGACCTGTGCGAGCGGGCCAATCTAGCCGGATGGACGAGCGTTCTGGCCTGCGGCTCCCGGATATGGCACGCGCGAGGAGGTTCGCTCGCCCTTCGGACACCCGAAGCACGTATATGCGGTCCGCAACCAACTACGTTTGGAGCGCCACCTTTATGGTCGGGGGGTGCGCACACCCTGGTTTACCGTCCCCGCTTGGCGCTCGACTACCTTGCGCGTGCATTAGAAAGATCCCCGGCCCCTTTGGTGCAAGCTAGAGCTTTGTTGGGGGCATGCTCGATGCCCACCGCGGCCGGACCGGGCTACCGACCCACAGTAGGATCGACTCGGCGCCTGAGAGACACATCCCCGCGCGCGTTCGAGTGCTGTTCGTAGCCCACTCGGCCGAGCTGGCCGGGGCCCGAGCAGGGAGCCTTCTAAGACGACTGACGAGTAGCTTGACCGCGATCGGTTTGAGCCAACGGTGTTCGTGCCGGGACGGGGCCCATTCGAAGAGCGTCTGCAGGACATAGGTGTGCCCACGGTCCGTGCCCACTCTTCCTGGTGGCTTGCTAACCGAACGGCCTGGCGGCTTTTCTCGCCCGATTTTGGTGGAGCGTCCTGAATTTGCCGGCGCTGGTCCGTTCTGCGAGAAGGGCGATGCCAGACGTCATCTATACGAACTCGCTCGTGGTCCCTCAAGGTGCTCTCCTCGGAAGATTGTCTGGGTGCCCCCACATCTGCCGCTTCCGAGGTCCTGCCGAACTCCACACTCAATACCCCGTTGTCGCGCGACTTCGTTCTAGATCTGGTCGAACGATTCTCATCACGCGTCCTCGTCGTGTCTGAGAGCTCGGGGAACATGTTTGATGGCAACGCGGTCCAGCCGCATGCATCTACGACGGCGTCAAGCAGTCGGAAGAGTGGGACCAGGATCAGAACCGCGCTGGGCGATGAAGGCGGGAGCAATCCGACTGGCGGTCGTCGGGACGCTGTCTCCTGTGAAGAGGACCCTGGACGCCGTGAGGGCCGTGGAGATCCTCCGAGTTTCCTATCCGGCCGTTCGGCTGACGGTGGTTGGCGGTGGCCAAGGTTCATACGGAGGCACTGTCAAACGCTATGTCGGACACACGGGCTGGACGAACACGTGGAGATGCTGGGTCACCGGGACGACGTACTCAGATCCTGGCGGAATCTGACGTCCTGCTCATGCCCGCCTGGCCAGAAGCCTTTGGTTTTGTGACCATTGAGGCGCTCTCTGTTGGGACACCCGTGGTTGGGGCGGATACCACCGGAACTTCAGAGATTTTCCGT